>CAVOXT010000001.1:0-1315930 GCA_963700495.1 uncultured Actinomycetes bacterium
GAAAGTACGAAAAACCGGTGATGGCGTTCAAGGCCAGCTTGAACATCTTTTTGAGTGGATACTTGGTGATACCGGAGAAGCGCATGGCCCGCTTGTAGGGCACACCGATCTGCCGGAAACCCACCCAGGCCGACATGCCGCGCGGGAAGCGGTAGTTCTCGTGCATGGTCTTGAGCACATCCACCACTTTGCGGTCCATCAGGCGGAAATCGCCGCTATCCACCGGGATGTTTACGTCGGTGATGCGGTGGACAGATCCGGTAGAACAACGCTGGCGGTGATCTTCTTGAACCAGGTCTCGCCTTCGCGTTTCCGCTCGCGCATAGACCACTTCGTATCCTTCGCGCCATTTGGCGATCATCTCGGGATGATCTCGGGCGGGTCCTGCAGGTCGGCGTCCATGATGATCGACTGCCTCGCCGCGGCGGATAGTCCCAGCCGGCGGTAACGGCCACCTGGTGGCCGAAATTGCGGGCGAAGATCACCGGGCGGACGTGCTTGTCCTGCTGTGCCAGGGTGCGGATGGCCTCGGTCGAGCCGTCTGAGGAACCGTCGTCCACCAGGACCAGTTCCCAGGTCGCGTGCGTGGCGGCCATCACCTCCCGCACACGCCGGTACAGTTCCGGGATGTTCTCCAGTTCGTTAAAGATCGGAGCGACAATCGAAAATGTGACAGGCATATTAGCCCTTCTTTCTTTCTGGAAATCCTGGACTTTAAAGCGGCAATCTTTTCGGACCCGGAAGGCGGAGTTTCCTGCGAGACGAACGGTTCACCGGAGGGAATGGCGGCATGCCCAAAGATGCGCCGGCGCAGGTAATCGAAGATCACCACCAGCGATGCCAGCACCGGGCACAATGAGCAGCGCGCCCAGGATGCCCCACAAGCACCGTCGCCAGGAGAATGGAGATCAGGACCAGCGCCTCGTGCATGTGGACGCTGCGGCCCATGATAAGCGGGCGTACCCAGAAATTCTTGACGGCGATCAGGAGAAGATAGACTGCCAGGGCAATCAATCCCACGACGAAATGGGAGGATGGCATCCAGATCCAGTTCGAACCTTCGAGCAGTGCCACGCCGATCGCCAGCATGGCCGCCAAGAAACGGGCCAACATCCGGGATAAGGTCAGGAAACCGGCGATGATGCCCAGCACCAGCGCCCCGGGAATGCCGATGATCGTCCAGGCGATGCGTAAATGCCACACCGACCATCAGCATCAACAGGAGTTGGCCTCGCAGATAGTTCATCCATATGCTGCGCACCCGCTGGTAAAGTTCGCTCGAGCTCCGGTTCATATTTCTCGGGAAAAGAATCGATGAAACCATCGCGCAGACGCGGCCATTCAGCCAGAAAATAATAGACGGTCACCAGGATGACAATCACCCACAGGGCACCCAGGGAGGTTTTCCCAAGCAACTTGAGGGCCTGATCGGGCAGAGAGGTGAGAAACGTGGAGCGGAATTGGGTCAACTGATTGGCCAATTGCCCAAAATTGATGGGAATGCCGGGATGGACAAACGGTTTTTCCAACAGGGCGATCAGATAATCAAACTGGTTGAGCATATCTGTAACCACCTGTGTAAATTCATCAAAAAGGAGCGATGTCAGCGTGGCCGGGGTGCCGATGAGCAGCGCCAGGGTGATGAAATAGCACCAGGTTGACGGAGACCTTGCGCGACATGCGCCTGCGGGCGACGAGAAAATTAATGGCCGGGTTGATCAGATAGGCAATAAAGGCCGCAATGATCAACGGCTCAAGGATGCTGCGGATGTACCACAGCAGATACAGCAAACAGCAGAGCACCAAACCGAAGACCAGGTAAGCGAAGAGATAGGCTCCACTGATTGTCATTGTTCATAATAATCGTTTAACCGCCTCCAAGGTTGGTTCGATCACCGGGGCTTCTTTGACCGCCTGCATGGCGGCGCGCACATCCTTCAACCCGGAACCGGTGTTCAATACCAGCACCGGGTCGCCGGGCTGGATCATCGCCCTGTGCAACTGCCTTGACCAGACCGGCATAAGCATGCTGCCCCGGCAGGTTCGGCGAAGATGCCCTGCGGGCCAAGGGTGGCGATGGCCTGCAGGATTTCGTCATCGCTTACCAGGATATACGTGCCGCCGGTTTCACGGGCTGCACGCACCGCACGCACACCGTCGCGCGGCAGGTCCACCGAGATGCTGTCGGCAATGGTTTTGGCAGAGATGGGGATGATCTGCTTCCGTCCCGGCATGGAAGGCATTCGCAATCGCCGCCGACCCTTCGGCCTGCACGCCGATGATGCGCGGGAATCCGTTCCAGCCAGCCCAGGGCCTGCAAATCCTTGAAACCCTTGTGGATGCCGGAGATGATATTCCCATCCCCAACCGAGACAAAAACGGTCAGCGGCGCATGGTGATCGAGCGGACTTCCCGGCGTCATGCCAGGTGCGGTGTTCCTCGCCCCACCATTCCCAGATTTCCAGGGCGGCCGTCTTCTTCCCTTCGGCGGTGAAGGGATTGTAGCCTGTGTTGCGGCAGTACCAGCCGAATTCCTCGGCAGCCTGGACGGTCAGGTCAAAGGCATCATCGTAGGTGCCATCCACCAGGATGACTTTGGCACCAAAGACCAGCAGTTGGGCCACTTTGGCCGGAGGCGCAGACTTGGGCGCAAAGATGACCGCCTTCTGCCCGACCGCCGCAGACATTCCCGCCAGGGCCGCCCCGGCGTTGCCGGTGGAGGCGGTGACGATCGATCTCGGCACCGATCTCGCGGGCACGTGCCACCACCACCGCGCTGGCGCGGTCCTTGAAGGAGGCGGTCGGGTTGCGGCTTTCATCCTTGAGCCAGAGATGCTCCAGACCCAGTTCCTGCGCCAGGCGCTCCAGTCGATAGACCGGTGTCCAGCCGGCGCACCGGATGGGAGTCGCCTTCACCACCCGGATCCGGCACCGGCAGAAGCGGCAGATAGCGCCAGAGCGAGTCCTCGGAGCGATAGGTCAGGTCTTCGGGCTGGAATTTCTGGCGGATGGCATCGTAATCCAGGACCACATCCAGGTTGCCCCCATCCTTCGGGCAGGTATAGGTCACCTGACCGGGGAGATATTCAGCATTGCAGAGCGAACAGCGGTAACCAATGAATTTATCCATGGGATTGCCTTCTCGTGCAGTTGAAATTCTTGATGCCAGGATCACGGACCAGGGATATTCAGTCCGCTGGTGGAGTTTCAGAGCATTCAACCAGGTGGATTTTATCATCTTATTATTATCCCACCTTCTGACAAAACGTCCCGCAGGTTCGGATTGATCAAACCAGCTGAGTTAAAAAAACCTGCGGGACGAAGCATATTTATTTTGTCAGACACTCTGAGCGCCTGCGCAATCTGCTCCTGGTCCACCGGCAGGGAATCAATCCGGACGCCGACAGCATTGTAGATGGCATTGGTGATCGCCGGGATGGTGGGGATGCTCACGATTTCACCGACGCCCTTTGGCGCCGTAGGTCCATCCTTGGTGGGTGCTTCAACCACAATGGAAATGATCTCTGGCGTATGCACGATGGATGGAATGCGGTAACGCGCCAGGCGATCGGTGATCACGTAGCCATCCTCGACGATAAAATGTTCGGTCAGGGCATTGCCCAGCCCCATCATCACGCCGCCTTCCACCTGTGCCTGCAGCCCCAGGGGATTGATCGCCCGGCCCACATCATTGGCGGAGATCACCCGCAGGACACGCACCTCGCCGGTCAGCGAATTCACTTCCACCTCAGCAGCCTGGGCGGCAAAGGAGAAGGCAAAGTGCATATCGCCGCCTTCCCCGAGGGGCAGGGTAGCCGGAGCCCAATACTCATAAAGGGCGCGCGGCTCCTGCCCGGCAGCCTTCATTTCGGAAATCACATCTGCATACGAGATCGAATGATCTGCAACCTGCACTGCCTCTTCGCTGAAAGCGATCTGGTCGGGAGACAGGTCGTATTTTTCGGCCAGCGTGGAGACGATGGCCTGGCGCAAGCGCCTGCGCCGCCAGGCGGGCAGCGTTGCCGGTAACATAGGTCTGGCGGGAGGCGGTGGTCGGCCCGCCATCCGGGGTCAGGTCGGTATCCATGACCAGGACACGCACACGCGCCGGAGAGACTGCAAATTCCTCGGCAACGATCATCTGCAAGACAGTCACCAGCCCCTGGCCCAGTTCCGCCGCGGAAGTGCGCACTTCAAAGGTCCCATCCGGATATAACTGGACTTCTGCACCGGATTTATCCGGCGCGCCGCCGCCCAGGCCGGTGTTTTTGTAAGCGACCGCGAAACCCCAGGCGCGCTTCAAATGCGGCGCACCCGGCACAGGACGTGAGGCAAAAGGCGATCTGGTCCCAGCCTTCCAATTGTGCCAGGCGGCACATTTCCGCTTCGGCTTTATCGATGCATTCCACCAGCCCGACGCTCTCGCGCAATTCCTGCCCGGTATTGGTGATGCTGCCAACCCGCAGGGCATTCATCCGGCGGAGTTCCACCCGGTCCATACCCAGTTCCAAGCCAGCATATCCATCATGCTTTCGACCGCAAAGGCCGACTGGGTGACGCCAAATCCCCGGAATGCCCCGGCGGGGGGATTGTTCGTGTACATGGCATAACAATCGGCGCGGACATTCGGCACTTCATACGGACCGGATGAATGCGTGGTGGCACGTGTCATCACCTTCTCGCCCAGGGAGGCATATGCGCCGGTATCACCGTACAATTCCGTTTCGACGGCCGTCAGGCTGCCGTCCTTCTTCGCGCCAATCTTGACCCTGATCTGGGTGGCATGGCGCTTGGGATGCACCAGCAGGCTTTCCTGGCGGTCGAAAAGCAATTTGACCGGTCTGCCGGTCACGTTTGCCAGCAGGGCCGCGTGGATTTGCCCGGCGATATCTTCCTTGCCGCCGAAGCCGCCGCCCATCAACTGGCCGATCACCCGCACTCGTTCTTCCGGCCATCCCAACGCCCTGGCAACCTGTTCACGGTCCGCATAAGGGATTTGCGAGCCGACGTAGATTTCCATGCGCCCATCAGCCGTCGGCACGGCAATGCTGCATTCCGGCTCAAGAAAGGCATGATCCATGATCGGCGTGTGAAACGTATGTTCCAGGATCACATCCGCCTCGGCAAAACCCCGTTCCATATCCCCTTTGCGCACCTTGATGTGCTTGAGCAAATTCCCTTTTTCATGCAATGACGGCGTCCCGGGCTGGCGGGCCTGGACCGGATCGCTGATAACCGGCAGTTTTTCAAAATCCGCTTCGATCAAGTTCATCGCTTCAGTGGCGATTTTCTGGGTCTCGGCAGCCACAATGGCGAGGGCATCCCCCACATAACGAATCCGCTCACCCACGCCGACCAGTATGGGCCAGTCGTAAATGACCAGTCCATGATTCTTTTCGGCAGGTAGATCGTCCGCCGTCAGGACAGCCCTGACTCCCGGCAAGAGACGGGCTTTTCGGACATCCAACCGCCGCAAGATTCCGTGCGGAAGGCCGGCCCGTCTGACGCTGGCAAACAACATGCCGTCAAATGCAAGGTCATCCGTGAAAATGGCATTCCCGGTGACCTTGTCCACGGCATCCGGGCGGATGTGGGTATCGTCCGACAACTGTTTGTGCGGGCTTGTGATTCTTGTACTCTCAGGATGGGGATGGGCTCGCCGGTTCTCAAGGCATGTGCCGCAGCCTGAATGGCTGCTTCGATGGAGGGGTAGCCGGCGCAACGACAAAGTGTGTCCTTGAGCGCATAGCGGATATCGTCTGAAGTGGGCGTTGGGTTGCGCTGCAACAAGGCATAGGCGACCATGATCTGCCCGGGGATACAGAAACCACATTGCACCGCGCCATAGGCGACAAAGGCTTCCTGAAGCGCGTGTAGCTTGACCTCGCCGGATTGGGTCGCCGCCAATCCCTCAATGGTCAGGACAGTTTTTCCATGCGCCCGTCTCGGCAGGGTAGATGCATGACAATACCGGATCGCCTTCCACCAGGACCGTACAGGCGCCGCATTCGGCTTCATTACAGCCAATTTTGGTACCGGTCAGGCGCAGGCGATTGCGCAACAAATCGGCCAATGTTTCACCGGGTATGGCTGGAAGGTCGTATTTCTTTGCGTTAACGGTAAGGGAAATCATGTCATCCATGGGTAATACCTATCATGAACCTGCGCGTTGCCAGGCGCTTTCCAACGTATCCTGCAGCAAGCCTTCCACCAGGTGCTGGCGGTACTCTGTGCTGGCGCGGTATGGGCTGGTTCGAAAATGGACATTTTCCAGGAGCACGTCTAGGGCGCGGGAACAAGAGGCGGGGTTGATAGTCCGGCCGCGTAGTGAATCTTCCACCGGTGTGATCCGCCGGGGTGTCGGGCCGGAAGGGCCCACGGCGACATCGCACGGAGGAAATCAGGTCGGCCTGGCGCTCCATCCAAACGGACAGGTTCAAGATGGGCAGGGCAATCCCCTGCGCCCGCATGATGCGTTTGAAAGCCGAAGATTGATGAGGAGCCCTGAGGGAAATATAAAACCCCACGAGGAGTTCCTGTCCGTCCTTCACTGTGGTTTCGCCGGGTCCTGCGAAAAGATTGGAAAGCGGCACACGCCGGCGTTTTTCCAAATCTGCCATTTCGACATGCGCGTCCAGAGACATCAGGGCAATTGTGCCATCCGCGGCCGGTAAAGCACGAACAACATTTCCACCCAAGGTGGCCATATTCCGGACTTGTGGTCCGCCAATCAAGTCACAGGCTTCGACCAGGGAATGGGCATGCTCCAGAACAAGGGTCGAGGAGGCGATACGGCCAAGCGGAACGGCCGCTCCAATAAACAATTCCCCCTGGCGGATTTCCAAGGCCGTCAGCTCGGGAATTGAGGTAATATCCACCAGGGTATGAACAGGTGGATGACGCCCCTGCTGCAAATCCAGCATGAGATCGGTTCCACCCGCAATCACACAAGCCGGGCCCGGAGCAGTTGAAAGAGCCTGCAAGGCTTCAATTACATTATCTGGATGGAAATAGTGCTGCCAAAGATCCATAGGGTCGACACAATCCGGTTCATACCTGATAATTGGAATATCGGCGGCACTTTTCGACATTTTTCCGCCCCGACGCCGCTGCAGGCAGGCTTCAGCCACCTGCAACGACCACCGAACCAAAGCATTTTCAATGCGGGTAGAACTATAAGCCTCTTTCACCTCGAATATAGGGAATACCCAAAGCAGCCGGTGCACCGAGGCGCTTACGCATGGCTTCACGTGAACCGAGGATCAGGATGAATATCGTCGCGAGGTACGGTAACATGTCCATGAAACGACCCACGGACGGATTGTTGGCGGTAGAGATCAGCGGCAATGCGGGGTTCTGTAAATCGAGAGGCAAACGGCGGAGCAGTCCAAACAAATAGGAAACCCATAATCCCCGCAACGGGTCCAGGATCGAGGGAATGAGCGACTCGGCGTGGCTGTACTCCGTTCTCCTCTCGCAGCTCGACGATCCGTTCGGCGTACCCGACGTGGACGAGCTCGCCGACGCGACGGTGAGGACGCTCGAAATCGTGCGCGACGTCCGCGCCCGGCACGGCATCGAGACCTCGTCACCGACGAACCTCTTCGTCACGACGGGGAGCTCGGTCGTCGCCACGCGGTTCAGCTACGACTACGGCTGGTACCCGGATGCAGACACGCTCCTCGAGGTCGACCTGCCGTTCGTCAGCCTCTGGTACACGCTCGGCGGCCGGTACGCGTTGAACGAGGGTGAGTGGATGATGGCGGGCGACGGGCCCGATCGCTCGTTGCTGCTCGCGTCGGAGCCGCTCACCGCCGATTCCTCGACCTGGCTCGAGATGCCCGAGTACTCCCTCCTCGCAGCCTCGCTCAAGGGTGACGAGCTGCGAATGGAGCTCCGTGACCTCGACGCCTGACGGGCTGCTGCAAGAGGTGCCGCTGTTCGCCGGGCTCGAGCTCGCAGAGCTGGCCGACTTGGTGGGGACGATCGACCTCGAGGCCGGCGAAGAGCTCTGGCGCCAGGGGCAGCAGGCCGAGGCGCTCTACGTCGTCGAGAGAGGCAGCGTGGCGGTGGCGGCTCGTCTGCCGGGCGAGCGCGAGGTCACGATCGCGACGCTCGGCTCGCGTGAGGTGCTCGGGGAGCTTGCCCTGCTCGACGGCGGCGTTCGCACCGCGGGCGTGCGCGCGCTCGAGCCGACGCGCTTGCTCCGACTCGGCCGCGCGGAGTTTCGAGCGCTCGTGCTCAGCCGCGACCCCTGCGCACGGATGCTGCGCCGGAGGCTGACCGACCTCGCCTGCGCGCGTCTCCGGGAGCGCCATCGCACGCTTGCGGCCACGCTTCCGGGAGCATTGCGACCGGCGACTGCCGTGCGCGGCGAGACCGCGCAGACTCCCGATCGTGCGTACCTGCTCCGACTGCCGTTCTTCCGCGACTTCGGGGCCGACGAGCTCGAGGAGCTGCTGGCGCGCGCGTCCGTCGAACGGGTTGCGCCCGGCGCAGTGCTCGTCGCCGAGGGCGAACGCCCGCGCGCGCTCTTCGTGACGCTGAACGGCGCTGTCGAGGAGGTGATCCGCCGCGACGGCGGTGCGATCCGCGTCGCCCTGGCCGGGCCGGGCCGCGGTTTCGGCTACGCCGGCTTGATCGCGGGCGGGGAGGCCACCGCGGCCGCAGCCGCGCGTGAGCGGTCGGTCGTCCTCGTCGTCGAACTCGGCGAGCTCGAGAGCCGGCTCGCGACCGAGGGCTTCGCAGAGGCGATCGAGCGTGACGTGGTCGGCTCGCTCCGCCAGGCCGAGCGACCGCAGGCGCGTCTCGCCTCAGACCGGCAGCGCGGGCGGGGGAACGAGTTGCTTGGCGCCTGACGCGGCGTGCTCGACGCCGGCCGCGGCGTAGGCCTCGTCCTCGTCGAGCGTCTCGTTCTGGAGCAGCGCTTCGGCAAGCGAATCGAGCTTGTCGCGGTTCTGAAGGATGAGCTCGGTCACTTCCTGGTGCGCTTCCTCGACGATGCGGCTGGTCTCTGCGTCGATCAGCTCGCGTGTGCGCTCCGAGACCTCGGCCACACCGGGAAGGAACGGTCCGGCACCGTCGGTGGGAAGGACTGCGAGTGGTCCGATGGTCGAGCTCATGCCCCAGCGTCCGACCATCTGGCGGGCGATCTGCGTCAGCTGCTGGATGTCGGACTCGGCGCCGGTCGAGATCTCGCCGAAGACGATCTCCTCCGCTGCGCGGCCGCCGAGAGCGACCTTCACCTTCGCGAGCAGCTCCGGCCGCTGGTAGCTGAAGCGGTCGGCCTCGGGAGCGGAGAAGGTGACTCCCAGAGAGAGGCCGCGCGGGATGATCGAGATCTTCCTGACGGGGTCGGCGCCCTCGGTGAGCATGCCCACGATCGCGTGTCCGCCCTCGTGGTAGGCGGTGCGCCGCCGATCGGCGGGGCTCAACATCACCATTCGCTCGGCGCCGAGCACGATCCGTTCGAGTGCATCGCTGAAGTCGGCTTCGGTCACCTTCTCGTGGCCTAGGCGCGCTGCGAGAAGCGCGGCCTCGTTGACGAGATTGGCGAGATCCGCACCCACCATGCCCGGTGTCCCGGCCGCGATCCGTCCGAGGTCGACGTCGTCGGCCAGCGGCATGCCGCGTGCGTGCACCTCGAGGATCCTCTGCCGTCCCGTCCGGTCCGGCGGTTGGACGGCAATTCGCCGGTCGAACCGTCCAGGACGAAGCAGCGCCGAGTCGAGCACGTCCTGCCGGTTGGTCGCACCGATCACGATCACGTTCGTCGACGAGTCGAACCCGTCCATCTCGGTGAGGATCTGGTTCAGTGTCTGCTCGCGCTCGTCGTTGCCTCCGCTGAAGCCGGCGATTCCCGACGTACGGGAACGGCCGATCGCGTCCAACTCGTCGATGAAGATGATCGCGGGCGCGGCCTCCTTGGCCTGCGCAAAGAGGTCCCGAACACGCGAGGCGCCTATGCCGACGATCGCCTCGACGAACTCGGATGCCGACATCGAGAAGAACGGCACATTGGCCTCCCCGGCGACGGCCCGCGCCAACAAGGTCTTGCCGGTACCGGGCGGGCCGGAGAGAAGCACACCGTGGGGAATGCGTGCTCCGAGCCTGCTGTACTTGCCGGGGTCGCGCAGGAAGTCGACCACTTCCGAGAGCTCCGCCTTCGCCTCGTCGATACCGGCGACCTCGTCGAACGTGATCTGTTCGCCGGACGGCTGGTAGCGGCGGGCGCGGGACCGGCCGAACGATCCGAGCATGTTCTGCACGCTTCCCGAACGCCGTAGCAACCAGAACAGCAGCCCGATGAAGAGGACCGTCGGCAGGAAGCTGAGGATCAAGCTCTGCCACAAGGGCGGCCCGGTATCGAGCGGCTCGGCGTTGACCACCACGCCCTTCCGCTGGAGGAGTTGCGCGAGCGAATCCGTGTCGGCGAACGCCGGAATCTCCGTCTTGAACTTGGTCGTCGGCTTCGAATCCCCGTACGACTCCTCGTCCTTGAACGTTCCTTGAATCGCCGTTCCTTTCGAGGTGATCGAGGCGACGTCGCCGTCCGACACTTGCTGGAGGAAGAACGGGCTGTACGGAACCCGCACACGAGCCGGCTCGTGCGTCACTCTCGAGCCGGCCCAGATGTTGATCGCGAGCAACGCGAGCGCGAACGCGACCCACCGCCAGCTGGCGCGAAAACGCCGCGGCGTCTCAGGCTTGCCAGGCGATGATCCCCGCGCGTCCGGCGCCCGCTCGGATTCCTTTTTTGCCGTGACGAACGCCTCCCTTCACAGACCGGTCGCCTCCGTCCACATCCACGCTACCTCTCCGGAGAGAATCCCGACCGAAATCCTGAAGAGCACGCGTCGAGGAGGTGAGGAGCTGGGAGCCTGGGAACTCGCGACGATCGCGTTCGTGTTGCTCGCGTTCTCGGCCGTCTCACGGCGGCTCGAGCACTCGGTCGTCACGGCGGCGATCTTCTTCACGTCGGCGGGCCTGCTGGCAGGCCCGGCGCTCGGCCTCATCGACCTGCAAGTCCGCGGCGAGTCCGTGAAGCTGCTGGCGGAGGCGACGCTGACGCTGGTCCTGTTCGCCGATGCGTCGCGGATCTCGTTCCCGGCCCTGCGCAGCGAGTACACCGTGCCTGCGCGCCTACTTGGGATCGGCCTGCCGCTCACGATCGTGGCCGGGACTCTTCTCGGCATCGGCGTGCTGCCCGGCGTCAGCCTGGTCGAGGCGCTGGTCCTCTCGATCATGCTCGCCTGCACCGACGCCGCGCTCGGCCAGGCGGTGGTAACCGACGAACGGATCCCTTCGCGGATCCGGCAAGGCCTCAACGTCGAAAGCGGCCTCAACGACGGAATCTGCGTCCCGCTCTTCTTCATCGCGCTCGCCCTGGCCGAGGCGGACGAGACCGCAATGACGGCACACGCGGCCGCGCAGCTCGTATTCGAGGAGATCGGATACGGCCTCGTCGCAGGCGTTGCGGCCGGCGTCCTCGGTGCGCTCGCTCTACGGGTCGCGGTGCGCCGTTCACTCGTGGAGCCGCACTGGCTGCAGATCCTGACGGCGGCCACCGCGATTCTCGCGGCAGGGATAGCGACCGGTCTCGGAGGCAGCATCTTCATCGCCGCCTTCACCGGCGGGTTCGTGTTCGGCGTTGTCAACCGTGAGAGTGGTCGCGAGGCGTCGTACCTCGTCGACGAGGGCGGCGAGGTGCTCAACGCCGTCACGTTCATCGTCTTCGGTGCCGTGATCCTCGGCCCCGTGCTCGACGACCTCGGCTGGGAAGTCCTCGCCTACGCAGTGCTGAGCTTGACCGTCGTGCGGATGCTCCCGGTCGCGCTCTCGCTGCTCGGGAGCGGCGCACGCCGCCCGACGCTCGCCTTTGTGGGCTGGTTCGGCCCGCGCGGCCTCGCCTCAATCGTCTTCGCCGTGATCCTGATCGACGAGTCGTCGCTCCCCCACGAGCGCACCATGCTGCTCGCCGTCGTGGCGACGATCGGCATCTCGGTGTTCGCGCACGGGCTGACTGCGCAGCCGCTGACGAACCGCTACGTGAGCTGGTACGCGTCCCACCCCCGCGAGCAGCTGCCGCCGATGGAAAGCGTGCCCGCGGCAAGTCAGCGGTGGCGCAAGCCGCGAGCAGCCGACGCGGAAGTTGCCGGTCGAGACGGCTGACAAAGGCACCGCCTCGCTGCGCGAAGACTGGACTCGCATGGTGTTCGAGTGCACGATGGCGTTTCGAACCCCGGCCGAAACTGACTTCCGGTGTTCCAGGGGTCAGGGAAAGGATGTGTTCGTGATGGCGACTGTCTTGTGTGTGCTCTACGACGATCCGGTCGACGGCTACCCGTCTTCCTATGCGCGCGACGGAATCCCTGTGATCGAGCGTTATTTCGACGGGCAGACAACGCCGACGCCGCAGGCCGTCGATTTCACGCCGGGTGAGTTGTTGGGCAGCGTCTCCGGCGAGTTGGGGCTGCGTGGGTTCCTGGAGGAGCGGGGTCACCGGTTGGTGGTGACCGCGGACAAGGATGGTTCCGACTCGGTGTTCGAGCGTGAGCTTCCGGAGGCTGAGGTGGTGATCTCCCAGCCGTTCTGGCCTGCCTATCTGACCGCTGAGCGGATTGCCAAGGCGCCGAAGCTCAAGCTGGCGATCACGGCGGGGATCGGCTCCGATCATGTCGACCTGCAGGCGGCGATCGAGCGAGAGATCACGGTTGCCGAGGTGACCTACTCGAACAGCATCAGCGTCTCCGAGCATGTGGTGATGATGATCCTGGCGCTCGTCCGTAACTACATCCCGTCCTACCAGTGGGTGGTGAAGGGCGGTTGGAACATCGCCGACTGCGTCTCCCGCTCCTATGACCTGGAAGGGATGCAGGTGGGGACGGTGGCCGCGGGCCGGATCGGCTCGGCCGTGCTGCGCCGCTTGAAGCCGTTCGAGGTCGGCTTGCACTACACCGATCGGCACCGGCTTCCGGCCGAGGTGGAGCAGGAGCTTGGTGTCACCTTCCACGAGACGGTCGAGTCGCTCGTTGGCGTGTGTGACGTGGTGACGATCAATGCGCCGCTGCACCCGGAGACCGAGCACATGTTCGACGACCGGCTGATCGGGATGATGAAGCGGGGCGCCTATCTCGTGAACACGGCGCGCGGCAAGATCTGTGACCGCGACGCGGTCGTGCGTGCGCTCGAGAGTGGGCAGCTCGCCGGGTACGCCGGTGATGTCTGGTTCCCACAACCCGCACCGAAGGACCACCCGTGGCGGACGATGCCGCATCACGGCATGACCCCGCACACCTCGGGCACAAGTCTCTCCGCGCAGGCTCGTTATGCGGCCGGGACGCGGGAGATCCTCGAGTGCTGGCTGGACGGGCGGCCGATCCGGGAGGAGTACCTGATCGTGGATGCCGGCAAGCTGGCCGGCACCGGCGCTCACTCCTACAGCGCCGGAGATGCCACCGGCGGCTCCGACGAGGC
The DNA here is from genome assembly GCA_963700495.1 of uncultured Actinomycetes bacterium. Classification (GTDB taxonomy): domain Bacteria; phylum Actinomycetota; class Thermoleophilia; order Gaiellales; family Gaiellaceae; genus JACCTU01. Next base: position 13,477 of record CAVOXT010000001.1, read on the forward strand.
GGCCCGCTTCACGAGGTGAGCCGCAGGGAAGACGAGGTCGAAAAGCAGCTCGATTGTGATGTGACTGGTGCGCTTGTGACAACACAGGGAGAACACCGGTACGCGCGACGCATCAGCGCTGCCTCACGGGAGCACGATCAGGACACACGCCGCCCAATGCTTAATGTCGGCTGAGGTGTTCTCGCCAGGCTTGCTGCATGAGAGGTCGACCGGTGCCGTACCTGATGTAACCCATGTTCTAAGCAGGATCGACTTGATCTCTTCGTTCGTCGGCACTGGAAGCTGGAAGCTGAGAGCCGCCTGTCCGCTTTCGTCAGGACCGAAGCTTGCGCGGTAGAGAGTTGCTATCGGGTCATGTTTCGTATCTGTGGGGTGATCGTTTCCGTCCATGGTTGAGTAGCCCTCGACGGAGGCCTCCATCTGGTCCGTCGCTCCCAGCCCGTCTCGTACGATCCTCGCCTCGATGTGCTCAGTCGGGGAGCTGATCAGAGATGCGCTGATCTGTGGTCGACCTGCATGGTGATCAAGTGCGGCATAAGCCGCGACAAGAAGACCCGCGACCAGCACAACCATGCCGGCGCCCGCCAGACTCAGCAGGTTGGGGAGCGCTGCGAATCCGCCCAGCAACAATGCAACGCCGACAACAATTACCGAGATGAGAAGGATCGTCTGGTGGTTGCGCCGAGCGCCATCAGCCCCTCCGAACGTTGCAAGCAGAGCTGCTAGGGCCGTGACTGAACCTAGTAACACGGGGACTACAGGATTGTCTGTCAGCGCCGCGCGAAGCCCTTTGGTCTTCTCCTCCGGGACACGGTCACTCACCAGTAGCCACACCCTTCTGGTTCGGTCACTTAGCTTGTACCGCGTGCATGGTCGTCGTGCAAGAGTCGGGTCTTGCGGTCGAGCGGATCTTGGTCGGGTCTACTCGTCGAACGCGATGTGCGCACACGTGTCGAGCGTTAGCGACTTCGGCGAGTGTCCGAGTTGCGCTGCCACCGTGTGACCGGCACACCGCGGCCGATTTGGACGTTCGCGTTACCGTGCCGAAGGTCGCGCGGGTGGTAGTGCGCGATCCCGGCCGTCTTGCAAGCTCGGGCCATCTACCCGCGCTGCCACCCGGGCTCGAGCGCTCCGCTGGGTTGATTCTTTCCGCGGCTACTCGGGACGACCTCCGTAACGAGCTGCTCAGCCAGGAGAACAGGTCGGAGATCAACAAGGTTCGGAATTGGCTGAAGCCGGACTCGATCAGCGCGGTTCGGTGCTCAACTGAAGCCGAAGCTCGGAAAGCAGACGGCGGACTGGGATCCGTTCTCGATCAGGCTCACCCGTTGCCGTACGTACTGGATTCCTGATCTGAACTCGACGCCGCCAAACCAGTTACGGCAAGAGACAGTCTGTTTCGGGATCGAGATTCCGCACAACCCGTCCCCGCCGGGCCGCGCGGCTGAGCGCCAAGGGCGCGACCGCGCTCCGCCCCGTTCACTGGCCGCATCGAACCAACGGGCCGCCTGGATGCATCAGGAGAAGGGCGCGGACGGAACTGTAGGGGTCGCGTCTAGGGCTTTCCCGCTAGAGGGCGGTGCGGTCGCGACCTAGATTCGAGGAACAGGAGTCATGCACACCCACAGGAGGAAGTCATGCCCGACAAAGACAAGAACGAGCAGAAGGGGATTCGTTGGATGTCAGTCGCGGAGGCGACCAGGTACCTGAAGCCGAAAGACCCTGCCCAGGGAGGCTCGTCACGATTCGTGTACTGGTACAACCGTCAGACGCTGGCGCGCTTGCGAACGGTCTAGCGCTTCGATAGGGCGGTACGGGCTCGATCGGTACCGCCCGCTGCGACCGGGCTTGCCGCCTGAACCAGGTACCTCGTGGTGTGAACCGGCTACGACGCGCTGGTTGTCTAGCACGTTGGATCCTCAGCGCGTGGCTATAGGGTCCGGACTCAATTGCTCCCTCCTCGAGGAGGAGATCATGACCATCACATCTGAGGGTGGCTGCGCGTGCGGCACGGTTCGCTATCGCCTGGCGTCGGATCCGCTCTTCGTCCACTGCTGTCATTGCCTGAACTGCCAGCGACAGACCGGAAGCGCGTTCGTGATCAACCTGTTGATCGAAGCCGATCGAGTGGAGCTCCTCGCCGGGGACCCCCAGGCGGTCGCCGTGCCTCGCGAAGGCGGCAAGAAGCAGAAGATCTGGCGCTGTCCGACCTGCCAGGTGGCGGTCTTTAGCCAGTACACCAGCCGCAAGGTGCGATTCGTTCGCGGCGGTACGCTCGACGATCCGGCTGCGGTCGCTCCCGACGTGCACATCTTCACGCGGTCGAAGCTGCCTTGGGTCGCGCTCCCCGACACGGTGCCGGCGTTCGAGGTCTACTACGACACGAAGAAGTTGTGGCCCGCCGCCAGCCTCGAGCGGCTCGAGGCGCTCACGACGCCGGCGAACCATGACTAGGTGACGCGCTGCGCTAGCCCTTACGCCGGCACTTCCTCCTCGCGCTTCGCGGCGGGCTCAGGCTGCTCGCCGGGCGAAGCCTCGCTGACGCGGAGCACGACGTTGCCGGTCTTCTGGCCGGTCTCGACGTAGCGGTTGGCCTCGACGACCTCGTCGAGCGCGTACCTCCGGTCGATCACAGGCCGGTACTTGCCCGCGTCGACGAGCTCCTTGATGAGGAGGAGGTCTTCCTTGCTATAGCGGCCGATGGCCAGCTTCGCACGCCTGCTCCCGACGAACCGTGTGATGAGTGCGACGAGCGGCACGTGGTACATGAATCCGAGGTCGGCGGTGATGTAGATCCCGCCGGGTTTCAGGGAGCGGCGGCAACGGCGGAACGAGTGCTTGCCGACCGCGTCGAAGATCACGTCGTACGTCTTGCCGTTCTTCGTGAAGTCCTCGCGAAAGCGATCGAGGACATCCCCCGCTCCCAGCGGCCGCACGACCTCGACGTCTTTCGTGTCGCACACCGCGGTCACCTCGGCCTCGAAGTGGTGTGCGAGTAGCTGCACGGCGGCCGTTCCGATGGAGCCCGCGGCGCCGTAGACGAGGACGCTCTTCCCCCGCAGCGGATACGCCGGTCGCAGGCAGGTCAGCGCGAGCAGCGAGCCGTCGGGGACGGCGGCCGCCTCCTCGTACGTCAGCCCCGTCGGCTTCTGTGCGATCACGCCGCTCTCACGCGCGGCCACGTACTCCGCGTTCGCGCCGCCCTTGATGCCGAACACGTCGTCGCCGGCCCGAAACTCGGTCACGGCCGCCCCGACGTCCTCGACGCGTCCCGCGAACTCCATGCCTGCGATCGTCCGCTTCGGGCGGCGAATGCCGGTGAACACACGGCTGAACGGGTACTCGAGGCCGCGCAGGCCCGTGTCGCTGCGGGTGACCGTCGAGGCGTGGACCCTGACGAGCACCTCGTCCTCCTTCGGCACGGGCCGCTCGACGTCCACGACGCGCAGCACCTCCGGAGGCCCGTACCGGTCGTGGACGACTGCTCTCAATCGGTTGAGCTTGCTCGCTTCGTCCCGCGTGGCACGTTCGCCTCCCGCGTTCTTGTCGCCATGATTCTTACCGTCTCACACGTCTTGGTCGTGTCAACTGTCCCGGGTGGCAGCGTCCACCGCTGTTAGCGCACTGTGATGCAGTTGTGAGCAGCCGGCGGGATCCTCGAACCGATGAAACGGGTCGGGAACATGGCGATAGCGGCGGCGGCGCTTCTGGCAGCGAGTGCCCCACCTGCAACGGCGAAGCGGCCGCGGCCGACCGAGGTTCCGCCCGCGCAGGTGCTCAGCGAAGTCGCTCCGAACGCGTTCCAGGTGTTCAACGACTACGCAACGCCGCCGCGCTTCTATGCGTCCCGGCGCACCGTCGTCCACTACGTCGTCCGTGGGATCGACGCGCCGCCGTTGAACGACGACGACGCCGACGGCGTCCCTGACTACGTCGAGCGCGTCGCCGAGGCCGCGGACACGTCCATCGCGTACTACGAGCGGCGCGGCTTCGCACGCATCCCCGTGGACGCCGGAGGCCCCGATGGGCGCCCGGACGTCTACATCTCGCGCTTCGCGCCCGGGTCTTTCGGCGTCGCGTTCCCGGCCGCCGACGCGGAGGGCGGCGCGTTCGTGGCCGTCTCGAACGCGCTCGATCCAAGCCCGGCGTCGAGCCTCGGGAGCGTCTACGGCACCGTCGCGCACGAGCTCTTCCACCTCGTTCAGTTCTCGTACTTCCCGTCCACGGCCGATCCCGAGCTCGCGGGCTGGGCGCTCGAGGGGATGGCGGCGGCAATGGAGAGCCGCGTCTACCCCGACCTGGACGACATCGTCTCGTCCCTGCAGCTCCGGCGCTGGTTCGCGGCGCCGCAGCGGAGCGTGACGAGCCAGACCTACGGGTCGCAGCTGCTCTGGCGCTTCCTCGACGAGCGCCGGCCGCGACTGCTGCCCGCGTACCTCGAGCGAAGCGTGCGGGCGCGCGGCGATGCCCGCGGGGCAAGCCTCGTCTCGACGTACGAGCGGGTCGCACACGAGCCGTTCGCCCAGGCGTTCGGTCGATTCGCGGTGTGGACGGCAGACTGGTACGGCGACCGGCTCACGCCGCTGCGCCGACTCAGGCCCAGCGGACGGGCCCCCGGCTCCGTCGCGCCGCTGGCGATCCACTACCTCCGGCTGTCGCGCTCGACGCGATCGGTGTCGCTGCGCTTCACGCGCAGCAGCGGTGAGGCGGCTCTCACCTACCGGCTCGTCAGCGATCGCCCCGGCGACCCGGACGCGACCCGCCGGCTCCGCCCGCGGCTCGTGAACGGCGGTCGCGAGCTGACGTACGGGATTCCCGCGCCGCTTCGACGCAGCAACCGCTTCGAGGCGCCGACGCTCGTCATCGCGAACGGGAACCCGGCGCGGCGGGTCACGTACACCGTCGCGACGCGCTAGTCCTCGATGGCGGCAAGCCGCTCGCGGGCAGTGCGTTCGGCCACGACGTAGCCGAGCCGCCGCGCGATCTCGGAGGCGCGGCGGAGGCGGTCGACGGCATCCGCAGTCCGGCCGATCAGCTCGCTCGCCTCGGCGGCCTGGACCAGCGCGTCGGCGTGCATGCCGCTCTCGAACAGGCGCTGCATGAGCGACTCCGACTCGCGAAGCAGCTCTTCGGCGTTCTCGCTCCGGCCGCGTCGTGCGGCGAGCGTCGCTCCGAGGAGGAGGCGCCAGACCTCGACCCACTCACCGGTCTCGAGCTCGCCTGCCCGCTGGAGGTAGCGCTCAGCCTCGCTGTCGTCGCCGCGTCGCGTGAGGACCAGCCCCAGGCGCCAGGCCGCGTTCGCGGCGCTGAACCGGTCCCCGACCGCGTCGAGGTCGGCGAGTCCGCCGCGGAGGAAGCGCTCCGCCCTGTCGAGGTCGCCGGCCATGATCTCGACGTCCGCAAGGGCGATCGAATCCGCCGCCGCGGTCTGCCGGAGCCCGAGGTCCTCGATGAGCGCGTGACTCTCCGCCATCAGGGCGCGCCCCTCGTCGAACGCGCCCTCCATTGCGCGCAGGGTCCCGAGCCCGCCGAGCGCCGACGCACGCGTGTAGCGATCAGGCGGGTCCTCGAGGATCGTCTGGATCCGCCGTCTCGCTTCTTCGACCGGCTGCCAGCCGCGCCGGAGCAGCACGCATAGCCAGCTCGTGGCGACGCCTTCGATGAAGTGCGAGCCGGCAGCGCGTGCGTGCTTCGCTGCCAGCTCGAGCTGCTCTTCGGCGTCGAGCGGCGGCGCTCCGGTACGGGCCGAGCGGCGGTACGAGACGTGGTGCGCGACGATGTGCGCGTACGCGAGTGCTTCGTCGTCGCCGGCCGCTTCGAGGACGGCGATCGCCTTGCGCAAGTCCTCGAACATGCTCTCCGGATCGACGTTCGCGGGACTCCAGAGCGCGAGGTTGAGGCGCGCGACCTCGAGCCGAGCGTGCGTGCGCTCGTCCCCTGGGCGCGCGGCGGCCGCGGCTTCGTCGACCACGCGCTCGGCGGCGTCGCGCTCGCCGTTCCACCCGAGCGCGTCGGCCAGGGCGGGGGCGAGCTCGAGGCGCTCGGGCGCGCCGGCTGGGAGCAACGCAGCCGCCCGTTGCAGCAGTCGCGCAGTCGTTGCCGGATCGCGCCCGTCGTACGATCGGCGGCCGGCCGCGGTCAGGTGTCGCGCCGCGTCGGCTGCAAGCCGCGCGAGCTCGGGCGCACGCGGGTCGACCTCGAACTGCGCGCGGTATGCGGACTCCAGGTGGTAGCCGATGAGCTCGTCTGCTTCGACGCCCCACCTCCCCGCGCGGTCGGCGACGATGGCCGCGATCTTCTGATGCAGGGCGGCTCGCCGACGCTTCGGGATGCCGGCGTAGGCCTCGTCGCGGACGAGCGCGTGACGGAACCCCCACGCCTCGTCGCCGAAGTCGTCGGGCGCTTCCGGCCCGACGAAGTCCCGGCGCGCGAGCGTCGTGAGTGCCGGGCGCACGTCGACGTCGACGAGAGACTGCACCACCCCGGTTGGGAAGGTCTGTCCGTACGCCGCGGCAGCCTGGGCGACCTGGCGCTCGGCTTCCGGAAGCCGGTCGAGCCGTGCCGAGAGCAACGCGTGGATCGAGTCCGGGATGCTGGTCTCGCCTTCCAGCGCCGACGCGAGCAGCTGCTCGAGGAAGAGCGGGTTCCCGGCAGCCCCGGCGAGAATCGCCGCACGGTTCTCGTCGTCGAGCGCAGTGTCGCCGGCGAGGCGATCGAGCAACGCGCGAGCCTGATCCGGCGGGAGCGCGTCCAGGAGGATCGACGACGCGTTCAGCCGGCCCCCGGCCCACTGGGGACGGGTGTCGAGGAGCTCCGGTCGCGCCAGGCCGAGCAGGAGGATCGGTGCTCGGGCGAGCTCGGCAACGTGCTCCACGAGGTCGAGGAACACCGGGGCCGCCCAGTGCAGGTCCTCGAGCACGAGGACGAGCGGCCGCTCCCGCGCGAGTGTCTCGAGCAGCCGCCGAGCGGCCCAGGCCGTCTCCTCGACGGGGCCTGTCGACGGTGCTTCACCCGCCGCCTCAGCGATCCTCGCCGCGACGAGCTCGGCGTCCCGCTCGCCGTCGAGGACGCCGGTCGCCCAGGCTGCGACGCTCCCGCCCGCAAGCGTAGAGAAGGCGTCGCGGAGCGACGCGTAGGTGGTGGCCTGGCCGTGGGCGGGTGTGCGGCCGACCACACAGGTCGCAGCGCCCGAAAGGCGGTCGACCGCCTCGTGGGCGAGACGCGTCTTGCCCACGCCGGGGGAACCGAACACCGTGACGAGGCGCGGTCTGGCGTCGCGGGTTGCGCGCCGGAAGGTCGCCACGATCTCGTCGAGCTCGTCCTCGCGTCCGACGAGTGGGGTCTCGAGACGGCGGACGACGGGTTCGGCGTCGTCCTGCACGTCTCGCACGATGTGCTCACCGTTCCGACGTTCGCCGGTAACAGCGTGACGAACGAGGCGCCACGCTCGCTCGCCGACGAGGACATCCGCCTGGCCGGCGGCGGCGCAGAGCCGGTCGGCCTCCTCGAGCGGCGGGCCTGATATGAGCGGCCGGCCGAGGGCGCGGTCGCCCGTGACGACGTCCCCGGTGGCAACGCCTGCACGAGTCACGAGCCCGGCGGCGACGAGCGCACGTGCGGCGCGAACGGCGCGAAGCGCGTCGTCCTCGCGCGCCACCGGAACGCCGAAGATCCCGAGCACGCGCGTGTCCGCCGTGCGGCCTGCTGTGCCTCCGTGGGCAGCGAGGGCGGCGACCGCCTCGTCGCTGCGCCGGCGGAGCTGGTCACGCCGCAGCTCCGCATCCGACCCGGAGTCGGCGGACAGGTCGGCGAGCAGGACGGTGACCGTCTTGCGCGCCTCGGCGACTCGAGCGGCGGGTTCTCCCGGCGGCACCGCCGCAGGTCCCGCGATCTCCGCGTCCTGGCGCAGGATCGCCCGCTGTAGCTCCTGAAGCTGGGCGCCTGGCTCCGCGCCGAGCTCCTCGACCAGCGCGGTGCGTGCGGCGGTGTACGCCTCGAGCGCGTCCGCTTGCCGGCCCGAGCGGTAGAGCGCGAGCATGAGCTGCCCGCGGAGCCGCTCGCGGAACGGTTGCTCACTTACCAGAGCGTCGAGCTCCGGAACGAGGGTCGCGTGGCGCCCAAGCGCCAGGTCCGCGTCGATGCGGCTCTCGAGCGCCTCGAGGCGAAGCTCGGCGAGGTGCGCCGCCGCGGCGCCTGCCGGTTCGCCCGCCAGGTCGGCGAGCGGATCTCCTCGCCACAGCGCGAGCGCCTCCCGGAGCAGCGCGGCGGACTCGCGCCGCCTCGCTGACGCCGCGCCTCTTCGACGAGTCTGCGGAAACGGTCGAGGTCGAGCTCGCCAGGCTCGACGCGGAGCAGATAGCCGGGCGGCCGGGTGACGAGGCGGTCGCCGAGCTCGCGCCGAAGGCGGAGGACGTGGTTCTGCAGCGAGCTGAGCGCCGTGGCCGGTGGATCGTCGCCCCAGACCAGGTCGATGAGCTGCTCGGATGCGACGACTCGGTTCGGCTGGAGAAGCAGCACCGCGGCGACCGCGCGGCGCTTCAGGCCGCCGAGCGGCAGGACGCGTTCGCCGTCGACGATCTCGACCGGCCCCAGAATCCGGAACTCCACGACGTCACGAAAGCACAGTTACGCGCCGTCGTCACTCGGTGATGCGACGGTGTCAGCGACCCGTCTGTGGGCCACGGAGCTGGGAGGCGCACGACGTGGCCAGACGCTCCGCAACGTGAAGGCGCTGAGGGTACCGTGCGCTGGTGGCGCTCGTGGAGCGCGAACCGCAGCTGGAGGCGCTCGATGCCGCGCTCGCGGCGACTGCGTCCGCCGGTTCCATGGTGCTAGTCGCCGGCGAGGCCGGCATCGGCAAGACGGCGCTCGTGCGAGCGTTCGCCGAGCGCGCTCCACGCCATACGCGAGTCGTCTGGAGCCGGTGCGACGACCTCGTCGTGCCGCGGCCGCTCGGCGCGGTGCACGACCTCGCCCTTCAGGCCGCGCGCCCGCGCTCGCAGAGGCGCTGCATGCGGGCCGGCGTGCCGAGCTGTTCGAGGCGATCCGGGCGGAGCTGGCGCGGGTGCCGGGGACGGTGTGGATCGTCGAGGACGTCCACTGGGCGGACGGTGCGTCCCTCGACGTGTTGGCGTTCCTGGGGCGTCGGATCGAGGACCTCGTCGCGTTGATCGTGCTCACGTTCCGTGACGACGAGCTGGCGGCTAACCATTCGCTGCAGCGTGTGCTCGGCGCGTTTGCTCCCGCGGCGGTGCGGCGGGTGCACGTGCCGCCGCTTTCGCGCGAGGCGGTCGCGGCCCTGGCGGGAATGCCCGCCGACGAGCTGTACGCCGCCACCGGCGGCAACGCGTTCTTCGTCACCGAAGCGATCGCCGCCGGCGGCGAGCTGCCGCCGCCGTCGGTGCGGGACACGGTGCTCGCGCGTGCGGGCAGGCTCGCCGCGGACGCGCGTATGTCCCTCGAGCTCGTCTCGGTCGTGCCGGGTGCAGCCGACCTCTGGCTCGTGCGCGAGGCCGGCGCGGCAGACGGGCTCGCCGGGTGCGAGGAGCGCGGGCTGCTGGTCGTCGAGGGAGGCGTTGTCCGCTATCGGCACGAGCTCGCCCGCCGCGTGATCGAGGGGTCGCTCCCTGGTGGGCAGCGCGCCGAGCTGCACCGTCGCGTCCTCGACGCGCTCCTACGCTGGGACGTCGACCCCGCGCGGCTCGTGCACCACGCCGTCGAGGCTGGGGACCCGGCGAGCACCGTCGAGCTTTCGCTGCGCGCCGCTCACGCCGCGGCGGAATCCCGCGCACACGCCGAGGCCGCCGCGCACTACGCGCGGGTGCTCGACCATTCCGAGCTGCTCGACGGGGACGCGCGGGCTGAGGTGCTGGAGGCGTTCGCAATCGAGAGCTATCAGGCCGGCCGTGCCGATCCCGCGCTGGCAGCCTGCCGCGAGGCTGTCGCCCTGCGGCGGGCGGCGGGCGATGCGAACCGGCTGGCGGACGACTTGCGCGTGTTGTCGCGGCTGCTCTGGTGGGGGAGCGGCGACGGCGCGGCGGCGGCGCAGGCCGGTGACGAGGCGGTCGAGATCCTCGAGCCTCTCGGCGCGGGCGTCGGCCTGGCGCTCGCCTACGCCAACCGCGCCCAGCTGCTCATGCTGGCGCAGCGTTGCGAGGAGGCGGTGACGGTCGGCGAGCGCGCGATCGCGCTGGCCCGCGAGCTAGGGCGACGACGCGGTGCTGGTGCACGCACAGACGACCGTAGGATCCGCGCTGGCGTATGAGCGCGGTGTCGACGCCGGCCAGGCGCTGCTTGCGGACGCGATCAGGCTCGGCGTAGCGATCGGCGCCGACGAGCAGGTCTGCCGTGCGGCGGTCAACGTCGCCTGGTCGGCCCTCGACGAGCAGCGCCTCGACCGGGCCGAGGCAGACTGTGCGACCGCGCTCGCCCTCGCCGACGCGCGCGAGCAACGAGCGTTCCGCCTCTACGCGCTCGCGACTCGCGCACGACTCCACGTCGCGCGCGGGCGGTGGGACGCCGCCGTCGCCGATGCCGACGAGGTGCTGGCGCAGACCGAGGGCCCGGCCGTCGCGCGGATACCCGCGCTCACCTGCCTCGCGATCGTCGAGGGCCGTCGCGGACAGGCGCGCGCAGAGAGCCTGCTCGCGGAGGCAGCCGGCCTGGCCCGGGTGACCGGCGAGCTCCAGCGCCTGCGACCCGTCGCCTGCGCGCTCGCCGAGCTGGCCTGGCTGCGGGGCGACACCGAGGCGATCGACGAGGTCACGGGCGCGCCCTACGCGCTCGCACTCGAGGTCGGGCACGCCTGGGACGTCGGGGAGCTCGCAAGCTGGCGCTGGCGCGCCGGGCTCATGCATGACGCACCCGCCTGCGCCGAGCCCCACCGGCTACTGATCACGGGCGAGGCGCTGGCCGCGGCCGAGTGCTGGCGCTCCATCGGCGACCGCTACCAGGTCGCGCTCTGCCTCGGCGAGAGCGACGACCCGGATGCGCTCGTCGAAGCTCTGTGCGATCGCCGAGGAGCTCGGCGCCGAGGCCCTCGCGCCGCGGCTGCGCCGGCGCCTACGGGGGCTCGGCATGAGCGTCCCGCGAGGGCCGCGGCCGTCCACCCGCGCCAACCCTGTCGGGCTCACGAGCCGGCAGCTCGAGATCCTCGCGCTCGTCGGTACGGGCGCGACGAACGCCGAGATCGCCCGCCAGCTCTTCCTCACCCCGAAGACCGTCGAACACCACGTGGGCGCGGTGCTTGGCGAAGCTCCAGCGTCACGAGCCGTGCCGCGGCCGTGGCGCAGGCCCACGCGCTGGGGCTCGTCGAAGGACGGGGGCCGTAGACGCCAACCTAGGGGCGGCTCCCGATGGCAGGACGGGAGACGCGGCGTAGCGTTCGGGTACAGCGGCCGAGCGATCAAGAGCTGAACACAGGACCCGAGCGAGGAGGACTGAGGCATGGCAACGTCCGTGTTCGACCCCGTCGCCTACAAGCAGACGACACGGGATCAATGGCAGGACGCAGCGGAGGCCTGGCACCGCTGGGGGCCTACGCTCGAGCAATGGCTCGGCCAGGCAACGGAGCTCATGCTCGACCAGGCCCACGTCGGCCCGGGAGCGCGGGTACTCGATCTGGCGGCCGGCGCCGGGGGCCAGGCGATCGCCGCGGCGCGTCGCGTGGGCCCGTCCGGGAGCGTGCTCGCGACCGATATCTCCCCCGCGATCCTCGCCTACGCCGCCGATGCGGCCCGGGCGACCGGACTCGCGAACGTCGAGACTCGGGAGATGGACGGCGAAGCGCTCGAACTCGAAGACGGCACCTTCGACGCGGTCATCTCCCGTGTCGGGCTCATCTACTTCCCCGACCAGCAGCGCGCGCTGCGCGAGATCCATCGCGTGCTGCGGCCCGGCGGCCGTCTCTCCGCGATCGTCTACTCCACTGCGGAGCGCAACCCATTCTTCTCGATCCCGGTCACGATCATCCGTCGTATCGCCGGCCTGCCAGCGCCCTCGCCCGGACTTCCCGGGCCGTTCAGCCTCGGCAGCCCGGGCGTGCTCGAAGCGGCTTACACGGACGCCGGGTTCGAGGATGTCGACGTGCGTGCGCTGGACGCACCCGTCCACTTCTCTACCGCAACCGAATGCGTCCGCTTCGAACGCGAGTCTTTCGGCGCCCTCCACGCCATGCTCGTCAACGTCACCCCGGCAGAACGCGACCAGGCTTGGCACGAGATCGAGCAGGAGCTCCGACAGTTCGAAAGCCGCGACGGATTCGAAGGGCCGTGCCAGCTCCTCGTCGGAAGCGCCCGCCGCGGCGCCTGATCGATCTTGACCAGGCGACGTCCGGCATGAGCATTCAGCGTCGCTCTCAGACGATGCGCCGGCGGAAAGAAAGCGGCCACGAAGGCGTCCTAGGGCAGGTTCGCACCACGCACGTTTGAAGGGGGCTGTGATCCCCTCAGCCGACTCGCGCAAGCAGGTGTGGCTCGGCAGGAAACGAAAGATTTCGAGGCATGCTCGGAAACGTGCGAGAGCCAAGTCCGTCGAGAGCTAATGGCCACGACCGGTAGCCAGCCTGAGCCGCTTGAGCACGCGAAGTGGTTGCCGCTCGAACCAAACCCGGCACTCATCGAGCATGCCCGCGAGCGTCGCCAACGCGTCCAGAATCGGATCGCGGATCGGATCACGGGCTTCGCCGGCTCGATGGCCTTCGTCTACCTCTCCGCCCTCTGGTTCGGCTGCTGGATCGGGTTCGGCGTCGAGGAGTACCCGTACCCCCTTTTGACGATGATCGTCTCGCTCGAGGCGATCTTCCTCTCGACGTTTGTGCTGATCAGTCAGAACCGAACAGACGCGAAGCGACAAGTCATCGCCGATCAGCAGTGGAAGACCGTCCAGGTCGAGGACAAGCAGAACGAGGAGCTGCTCAATCTCTCACGCCAGATCCTCGAGCTGACAAGGCAGGTCCACGCTATCGCCGTCGCCTTACCGGACGTCACGGCACCCACGCGCGACACCGACCCGCCGAGCTGATCCTGTGGCTGTGTGATCGAAGCTCGGAGAACCCTATTGCGGAGTCGGATGCACTAGCCTTGGGGCGGCGCGAACCCTGCGTTTGTCAGCATCCGCCGGAGGTCGACGAGCATCTGCTCGTCGATGTCCTTGCCGCGAGGCGGCTCGAGGACCTCGGTCTCGCCTCCGAGCTGGACCTTGAGCTTGCCGTTGTGTTCTCTCTGCGTTGCTCCGATCGCCTCGAGCAGCGACAGCACCTGACGCCACTCGATGTTGCCGCTCGACGAGTGGCTGAACACTTTCTCGAGGGTGTTGCGATGACGGTGGTCGAGGTGGGCGGACATCCCAATCCTCCTCACGTGAGTCGTGATCCATAGCCACGTTGCGGGCGACGAGCCGCCGCCGCTCGATCTGAGACCCGGCGTGCAGCGGGAAATGGGCGTGCGTAGCCGAGCACTCGCTCGATGCTACGCGCACAGAGACAGACGAGCGCGATCGGCAGCTCGCCGGTGAGTGTCTGCGCGCCGACTCTTGAGCCGTTGCAGATCGGCGCCGGAAGCGAGATTCGGAGTTTCCGCACCGGTTAGGCGCTCTCGCCGATTCGCGCAAGGGGAGTCGCTGCGAGGGTTAGCCTGTCAAATCGCCACCAGGAGGTCGTGACGATGACCCTGGCCGCGTGCTCGTCGGCGGCGTGACGTACGCCTGCGAGCTCGCCTTGGGCACTCGGCCGACAGCAATCGACACGAGCGCCCGGAGCCCGTCCCACGCGCCGGCGGGCGCGATTGCGGACTGCGAGGCGCCGGGGTGTGTCCGGGATATGCGCACCTTCAACGCGCGTGGACGGGTGCCGAAGTGCAGCGGCGGCTCCAGTTGGGCAGCTTCGCCGTCGATGCCCGCTGCGATGGGCTCGCCCGCCTCCACCGTAAACGACCGGGCTGTCCACTCACGCCCTTGCCCCCGCGGCAGCGGGTGGCCGGCACGTGTACGGGGTCGCTCGCCGACGACGATGACGCCGAGCAGGCCCCCGTCCATCTCTGGCCGCATTCGCGACCCTGCGAGCTTGCCCAGCCGGTAGCGGTTGTTCGAGACCAAGATTTGCACGTGACCCTCCTGACCCTCGAACTGCTTGCCCTCCGGGTCGGTCCAGCGCAGCGGTTCTCCCTGTTTGCCGGGAGCGACCGCGTCGGGGAGCGTGGCGAGCAGCGTTCGCAGCTTGGCGTTGCGGTACGTGGATCGCTGCACAGCCTCCCCGTAGATCCCGAGCGACACGTTGTTGACGAACAGCCTGCCGTTCACGTCGGCGAGGTCGACGATGCGCTCAGCACCGTCGACGAGCGCATCGAGGGCGCCGACGACGTCGTCGCGGTCGACGCCGAGATCGAGCGCGAAATGGTTGCGAGTCCCCGCCGGCACACATGCGTATGGCAGCGAGTGCTCGGCGGCAACTGCTGCCACGATCGCCTGACACCCGTCGCCGCCGGCCATGGCGAGTGCGTCGGCCCCATGCGACACGGCATCGCAGACGAGCTCCTGCAGATCTTTGCCAGGCGCAAGCTCGTGCGGCTCGATCCCTCGCGCCCTCGCCTCGGCGGCAAGGGCGAAGCGCTCGGCCTTTCCGCCCCCCGAACGAGGGTTGTAGAAGAGCACGGGTCGCTGGGGGCGCGGCGCGAGCGGAAGGGCAACACGCGCGTGGAACGCGCCGCTCGCCGCAGCGAGCGCAAGCAGCAGGCTGACGGCGAGGAGCACCGCGAGAAGGTCGCCACGGCCGATCAGGAGTCCGACCGAAGCGCCCGCGAGCGCCACGGCCAGGACGAGTCCCAGCACCCGGACCACTCCACGATGCACGAGACCGAAGAGCGTGGCGAAGAGAGCCAAGGCCACGCAGGCGAGGAGAATCAGGCCCCGCGGATACTCGGTCAACACCGCCACTCCCGCGAGCGCCAGGGTGGCCGCACCCAGAGCAAGGGCCGCGAGCGCCTGCAGGCGTGCGGCCCCCCAGTGCACGTACGTGGAGTGCCCTCGGCGCGTCATGGTCTCCTAGGATTGCCGATGATGACCACGTTCGCCTGGCAGGTCCCTCCTGCTTCGCCCAGGCCGCCGACTCCCCGCCTGGTTACGTGACGCCGAACGCGTGGACGTCGGCGTCTACGCGGCGATCACGCAGACCCCCACGCCCAGCCTCGACCGGGGGATGAGCCGGCTTACGCACGCGTCGGACTACTGGCGGCTGTGGCTGGGCTCCGCCGCGATTCTTGCCTTGACCCGCGGCGCTCGCGGCCGGCGCGCCGCACTTACGGGGCTCGCGTCGGTCGCCGTCTCGTCGGGCGTTGCCAATCTCGTGCTCAAGCCGCTCGTTGGTCGCCGGCGGCCGGACACGAGCGATGTCCCCGCTGCCCGTCACGCCAGCATGCCCCCGAGCACATCGTTTCCGTCCGGCCACTCGGCGACCGCTTTCGCTTTCGCCACTGGAGTCGGCAGTGTCCTGCCTTGCGATGCGGTTCCGATCCGTGCGCTCGCGGCGGCTGTCGCCTACTCGCGCGTCCACACCGGGTCCACTATCCGGCCGATGTCGTCGCCGGAGCATTCCTCGGCACGACGCTCGCGCAGGCCACTGCCCGCGCCCTCGGCCGTTGGTTGTAGCGCGCCGACAGGTCACCGTCGCCGGACGGGTTCTTCGAGGACCGGGGAGATCCAGGACGGACGATCGGGTTCGCGCTATTGTCGAATCGAACGCGAAGTCGGAGAAAGAAGGAAACGACCGATCCGAAGGAGGCCGTGAACAAGATGTCGCTTTCAGACGATTTCAGCAAGCTCAAGGAGAAGGTCGACAAGGCAGACGAGAGCATCAGGGCCGCTGCCGCCAAGGACCAGGCCGAGCTGAAGGCCATGGTCGACGAGGCGCGTAAGAAAGCCGACGGCCGCGCCGCGGAGCTGAGCGCCAAGTCAAAGGGGGCTGCCGAGGACGCCGAGCGTCAATGGAACGAGGTGCAGAGCGATTGGGACAGGCACGTCAAGCGGATGCGCGAGCGAATGGATGCCAAGAAGGCGGCGCACGACGTCAAGGTCGCCGAGCATGAAGCGGAGTGGACGGAGTCAGACGCGATCGACGCCATCGACTTCGCATCGGCCGCGATCGAGGAGGCTCAGTACGCAGTGCTCGATGCCGTGCTGGCGCGAAGGGACGCGGACATCATGGCCGCCGCCCAATAGCCGGCCGCGAGCATACGCGACCGGTCAACTGAGGCAAGTCGGCGCCGCGCGGCAACGCGACGACCTGCTACTCCTCCTCGAGCACCCAGATGTCGAGCCCAGAGAGACGCTCGAGCAATGCTTCCAGCTGTTCACCGGGAATGACGTGCACGCATCTGTGCGGCTTGCCCAGTGGAAAGGTCTCGGTGACTCGCTCGCACGAGCCCTCGTTCGCGTCCGTAAAGAGCCCTGTGTCGCAGCTCGCGTCGTGGCGGTTGAGCGGCCCGCAGTTCAGAGCGCCGTGCGAGCCTATGTCTGCGTGGAAGTGACGCTGAGGGATCATGGCGGGACGATGAACCACAGCGACTGAGCCGCGGACTGGCCCGCGAGCGCGAGAAGGGAGAGACATGACTGAGAGCCGCCGAACATCCATCGAGGAGGCGCGGCGCGTCGGCGATGCGATCGGGGTCGACTGGACCCGATTCGACCTCGAGCAGTTTCGGACGGGCATGGACGTCGAGCTCGAGCACGGGAGCCACGATCCGCAGACGGACGTGACCCACGACGACCCGATCCTCACCGGCAAGATCGCGCTGGCGCACATGAAGGAGTTCCCCGACTACTACGAGCGGCTCGAGCGAATGGAGAGCGAGGCCGAGCGCGAGTGGGCCGACAAGGCGGGCTGACGGGCGGTAGCGTCGTCAGCCGCTGCCGCGCGCCTCGCGCCGCACGGATTCGGCAAGGATGAGAGCGACGGCCACCGGGAGCAACCACCACGCCGAGACGCCCTCGTGCTCGAGCAGCCAGGTCAGCGTCAGGGCGACGCCGAGGCCGGCTGCGACCCGCCAGTCGTCGCCGACGATGAAGTTCCACCAGAATCGCACGAACGAGCCGAGGTACTTCATCCAGGCGCCGCCGCTGTCTGAAGTGCGGGCCGCCGGCGGCGGAGCAGGCGTGTGAGGGCCAAGGAGACGAGGCCGACGAAGCCGATCACGCCGAGGATCGCGAAATCCTCGCCCGGCCACGTGACGCCCGCGCCCTCGCCGCCCCAGAAGATCCCGAAGCTCGTGAGCAGGACACCCACGACGAACTTGAGCGCGTTCTCGGGCACGCGCTCGAGCGGCCCGCGCACCACCAGCCCTGCCACCACGACGACTATGCCCGCCGCGACGGCGGCCGCTACGGCCAGCCCCAGCTTCCCCCGGGTCGCGCCGAAGCTGACGACGATGAACGCGACCTCGAGTCCCTCGAGGAACACGCCCTTGAAGGCAACGGTGAAGGAGTACCAGTCCATCCGCCCCGATCCGGCCGCGCCGGCCGCGCCGGCCTGCTGCCGTTCGCGCGCGAACGCCTCGGCTTCGTCGTGGAGTGGCTTGTAGCCGCCCGCACGCAGGATCGCCTTGCGCAGCCACTGCAACCCGAACGCGAGCAGCAGCGCGCCGACGACGAGCCGGAGCGTCTCGATCGGGATGTGCTGCAGCGCCGGACCGAGCGCGACGACGAGTACCCCGAGCGCGAACGAGGCGGCGGCAACCCCGATGAGGGTCGAACGCCAGCCGCGGACGACGCCGACCGCGAGCACGATGGTCAGGGCCTCGACCGCTTCGACCGCGCTCGCGAGGAAGGTGCCCAGGAAGAGAAAGACGTCGGAGCTCACGGCAGCTCCCGGCCGCCACTGGGAAGCGGGCGGCTACGACGACGCAGACGGCAGCATGCGGCCCGTGTTCGCGTGAGAGATGCAAAGAGGAACGTCTCTGTCATCGCGAGGAGGATCTCGCATTCAGGCGGTGGCCGCGTCGGTGCAGGACCGGAGCTCGTGCGGAAAGTCCGCAGTCCGCGCGTACGCGCGAGCGCAGGCGGAGGGCTCGGAGCCGCGCTATCGAGACGAGACAGCTGAGGATCATCAGCGCGGTGTCGCCGCCGTCGATCGGCAGCCAGAACGCACTGTAGATCGCAAGGATCCCGAGCGCGAGGGCGTAGATGCCGATCACGTAGAGGAGCGCGAGGGCCGAGATGCTCGGCCACACAAGCACCATCACCCCGTCGGCGATGCCGAGCAGGCCGGAGACGATGAGCCAACCGCGCTCGTTCCTCGCAGACGCGCTGAACGGGGCGACGAGCGAAACGGCACCGGTGATGAACGCGTACGCTCCGAAGACGATCGTGAGCGCGTCGAGACTGATGCCGGGCCAGACGAGAATGACGACGCCGAGGACGACCGCGAGCAGGCCGTTCAGGCCGAGCGCCCACCTCATCTTCGTCAGCTGCGTGCCCGCCATCTTGGCAGTCCGGTCTATCGTGGACTCCATGGGGACATCCCTTTCTGGCGTTTGACGACCCGGCTGTCGCTTTCACCGAGGCAGGTCGCCGTAGCGCCGCCGGAACAGGGCAAAGCCGATCCCTCCGGCGGGCAGCGGCAGCCAGTAGGAGACGAGTCGGTAGAGCAGGGTCGCTGCGAGCGCGTCGTGGGCAGGCACGCCCGCCAGCGTGAGGGTCCCGGCCAGGCCGGCCTCGACGAAGCCGAGCCCACCCGGGGTGAGAGGGATCAGCGCAAGCAGCTCGGCCGACGTATAAGCGAGAAGGACGAGCGACGGGTTCGGGTTCGCACCGACCGCAAGCAGCGCCGCAAGCAGGGCGAGGTAGTCGAAGGCAGTGTTGCCCGCGGCCGCGAGCAGCGCCTGCTTCCAGCGGTCGCCGAGCGTGGTGCGGATGAAGTCGCGGTCTGCCAGCAGCTCCTTCGGGAGGCCCCTCACGTGGTGGTCGCGGCGGACCGTCTCGTTCAGGAGCCACTGGATCGCACGGCCGCTGAGCTCCAGCGGCTTGTCGCTGAGGAACGCCGCCGCGGCCGCCGCGAGCAGCAACGCGAGCACGATGATCCCGAGGTACGCGGCCGTAGCCAAGCTGTGGCTGAGGGGCGCCCCGCCCACGATCGCCGGCAGGGCGAGCACCGGGAGCGCGAGCGTGGTGGCGAGCTGAATCCCGGTCGAGGCGCCGAGCGCTGCGACGGCCTCTCCGGTGTCGATGCCGACAGACCTGCGCAGCATCGAGGCCGTGACCGCCGACGCGGTGGCGCCACCCCCGGGGAGGACCCTGCCGACGACGTTCCCGCTCAGCTGCGCGGCCGCAACGGGGAACCAGGCGCGGGTGTGCAGCGCGATCCGGTCGAGCTCCCAGAGGCAGAGGTAGCTCGCGGCCTCGCACGCGGGCACGAGGACGGCGAAGCGCCAGTCCAGATGCGAGAGGGAGCGCCAGGAACCGAAGACGGTCAGCAGGCTCGGCAGCAGCACGTAGAGCGACACGGCCGCGATCGCAAGCAGCAGGGCGTAGCGGGCATGGTGCGTAGCACTGTGCTTCTGCGTGCTCCCGACTGTCGCTCGCGGCCGCTGCGGTCGCATCGGTCACTCCACCCACTTGCTGCCGTCTTTCCGCAACGCCTCAGCGATCTCGCCGATGCCGCGTGCGGTGGTTGCGCCGAAGGTCTGTTCCATGATTCCGCTCTCGGACTGCCTTTCGGCACGGCGCTTCCCGATCGTGAACGTCTCGCTGATCGCTGCGAACTTCGCGGTCTGGATCCTCTACGAGCTGCCGCACCTGAACTCGTCCATCGTGCACGCGTCCTTCTACCCCTGCACCGTGGACGGCTCCTGCCACGGCCCGGAGCCGTGGGGCGTCAGCTGGATCACGGCCATGCTCCTGCACGGCAGCTGGGATCACATCCTCGGCAACATGCTCTTCCTCGCGATCTTCGGCAAGAACGTCGAGGACGCGTTCGGGTCGCTCCGCTACCTCGGCTTCTACTTCGCCGGCGGCTTCGCCGCGATCGCCACGCAGACGGCGATGACGCTCCTCTTCGGAACGAGCGCCGACGCGCACGTGCCGACCCTCGGCGCGAGCGGTGCCATCGCCGCGGTGACGGGGGCGTACTTCGTCCTCTATCCGACATCGAGGATCCTCACCCTCGTCTTCATCTTCCCGATCAGGGTCCCCGCCTGGTACTTTCTCGGCCTCTGGTTCCTGTACCAGTTCGTGGAAGCCAACTTCGGCCTCTTCAGCGCTTCTGCCAACGGCGGCGGGGTGGCCTTCTTCGCCCACGTCGGCGGCTTCGTCTTCGGGGTGCTGGTGGCGATGTACGTCACGAGCGCGGGACGCGTCGTGCCCCAGGACTACGGCGCCGCCCTGCGGGCTCCGGCCTGAGCGACACTCGGAGCCTCGCGGGACAACCGCGACCCCAGAATGGCCGCTCTCGTTTCCGCCAGCACTCTCGGTGACATCTCGCACTGGGTCGCCAGCGTCTTCGAGCGCATCGGAGACGTCTCGGTCTACTTGCTCGTTCTCGCTCTGGCGTTGAAGACGGCCGAGTCGGCGCTCATCGGGCTGTCCTGGCGGAACATCCTGCGTGCGGCGTATCCGAACAGCGGCCTGTCCTTCAAGACCGCGTGGGGCGCCTCGCAAGGAGGAACGGCGATCAACGCAATCGCGCCGGCGCAGGCAGGAACGGTCGCGATGGTCGGCATCTTCCGAGCCGCAATTCCCGGATCCTCGGTCGCGGGCTTGGCCTCGGCCGCCGTCGTCCAGACGCTGTTCTTCACCGCTGTGAGCGTGCTCATGGTGATCGGCGTGGCCATCTTCCGCCCGCGCACGGTCTCGAAAGGATCCCCCTCGGACGAGACGGGCGACTTCCTCGCGACGCATCCGGTCGCCATCCCGGTCGCGATCCTCGCGGTGGTCGTGGTCCTCTACTTCCTCTGGCCGCGCCTGAAGCCGCGACTGCTCGCCGAGTGGCGCAAGGCGAAGCAGGGCGCCGCGATCTTCCGTGACTGGCGTCGTTACGGGAGGGAGGTGGCGCTGCCGTCGGCTGCCTCGTACGGCTGCCGCATCGGCGTCAACATCGTGTTCATGGCCGCCTTCGGCATCCCCGTCACCGCATTCACCGCCTGTCTGGTCGCCTCCTCTCACATGCTGTCCGGCCTCTTCGCGATCACGCCTGGCGGAGTCGGGCAGACACAGGCGCTCGACGTCGCGACGCTCAGCAGGTACACCTCGACCGACAGCGTCGCCGCGTTCTCGATCACACAGGACTCCATCCTCACGATCTGGAATGTCGTGCTCGGCGTGGCGGTCATGCTCTGGGCGTTCGGCTACCGGCAAACGAAGGAGCTCTTCTCGAGGAAGGCCAGGAAGCAAGCGCAAGAGCGGCCGGTGCCCTGACTTCCACGAGAGCCCCTCCAGCGGGGAGGGCACGCATCGAGGCAGACAGTGGCTCGTCCTGGAGGCCAGCTGCACCTTCGCCGGCCCGGTGCAAGGTCGGGAGCTGAGCGCAGTCGATCTCCACGTCGTTGGCCGCGTTCCCGGACTCGACTCGGCGTCCGCGCTACGACCGACTGGACCCGAGCCGCTCGTCACTCGCGTTCCAGTCACGCGAGCTGCAACGGACGATGCACGGCCTTCTGCTCGAGCCACTCGCGGCCAAGCGCCTCACGCGTGCGGCCGGGGAGCGTCCGGCTACCGGCCTCCGGCTGCAGTCTGATCCGCTCGACCAGGGCAGCCAGCCCGGCTCGAGCCCCCTTCATTCGAAGGGCCCGGGAGGGTAGTCGACGTCCCCGCAACACATCGCCCAGCGAGCGGCGTTGGACGGGTCCAAACCAATGCGTCAGCAGGGTTTTCGAGACGGGAGCGACGGGACTCGAACCCGCGACCTCCGGCGTGACAGGCCGGTCTTGCTAGCCCCGGGCTAAGTGGGGATAGGCGGGGGTTCCCGGCGATAGCAGGCCCTTCGGGCCGTGACCTTGCCGGGACTCCCGGGCACCGGCGGGAGCTTCCGGCAACCTCCCGCGGGATGCTCGCGGGATGCAAGAGTTGTCTCGGCTGAGAACAGCCGGATGTGCGCGGGATGTCGAAGCCTCTAACTGGGCGAGGAAGCCGACGCGGACCTTTCCGAGCACGAGTTGGCACCGCTCGTTCGCCACGGCTTCGATGGCCTCGTGGCCGGTCGCCGCCAGTTCCGCGGCTGCCCGGGCCAATCGGACTTGCGGCTTAACGCCAACCGCAATCAGCGCAGGTCCTGATGCCCCACGGAACCTGAGACGCGACGCTTGCGATGGCTTCCGAAGGGGGTGATCACGTGTGGCGACCGAGATGCTGACCAAGGAGGAGCACTGGCCCCTGACGATCGGGATCGGCGCCGCAGCCTTGATCGCGCTGCGCTGGCTCATCGACCGCGGAGCACTCGAGCATCCTCGGAAGCCACCGCTGGCGGGAGGTCGATGAGCCATGTCGACCGGGGCACAGCCGCTTCCGCATCGCCTTCGGCCACGCCGCTGGATCGCCTGGCTTCTCGCCGCTCTGGTCGCTGCTGCTGTCGGAGCCGTCGTCGTCGACCGAACAGCCTTCTCGCTTGAAGAAGAGGCGGCGCGGCCCGAGCGTCCGCGCATCCTCGAAGGGCTCGCGACCGGTCCGGACCGGATCGCTCCCAACGCTAACGCTGCCACGGTCATCGCGAGGTACCGAGCACGCATCCCGGAGCTGATGGCCGAGCAGGGCGTACCCGGACTTGCCGTCGCCCTCGTCGACAAGGACCAGACGTTGTGGGTCGAGGGTTTCGGCCATATCGATCGAGCGGGCTCCGCTCCCGTGAACGCCGACACGATCTTCAGCGTCCAGTCCATGTCGAAGCTGTTCACGGCGACAGCGGTCATGCAGGCGGTCGCGGCGGGTCGGCTCGACCTCGATGAGCCGATCACCACCTATCTCCCCGGGTTCACCGTCCACAGCGCATTCGAGGAGCACCCCGAACGGAAGATCACGCTCCGGATGCTCCTGAGCCACACCGCGGGCTTCACGCACGAGGCACCGGTGGGGAACAACAACGAGCTCGACCCCGGCGACTTCGACGCCCACGTTCGCAGCATCTCCGACACGTGGTTGCGCTTTCCGGTCGGCAGCGGGTACGCGTACTCGAACCTCGGAATCGACCTTGCCGGCTACATCCTCGAGCGAGTCGAGGGCATGCCCTTCTCGGAGGTCATGCGCGAGTCCCTGCTCGAGCCGCTCGGCATGGAGCGCAGCACCTTCGACCGGATCGCGATCCGGTCGAGCCGGCAATCGCGCCGTGGGACACGTCGACCCCTATCCCGAGCCGCCGCTCGACGAGCCGATGACGGCAGCCGGCGGCCTCTACACGAGCGCCGCGGATCTGGCCCGGTTTCTCCACTTCCAGTTGAACGGCGGCTCGATCGACGGCCGGGTCGTGCTCGACCCGAAGTGGCTCGACGAGATGCAGACGGTCCCGCCGCCGCGAGCCGGCGAGCCGGCGGGGTACGCGCTTGGCGTGGTCCGACACCGCTGGAACCGCTGGGAACAACGACCGGATCTCTTCGACCATGGCGGTGGAGGGTTCGGGTTCATCTCCGACCTGTGGTGGCTGCCGCAGCTGGGGATCGGGATCGCCATCCTGACCAACTCCCAGGACCATCAGCTCCAGGGCGACCTCGCGCTGTCGATCCTCGCGGACCTCGCTCGGTGAGACTGGCGTGTATCGCGATCGGCTGCTTGCGCTGCCGTCGCGGCCGCCGGTCGACGATCCGAACCTGATCGTTCGAGCCCCCGGCCGGGATGGCGAACCTCGTCGCCGACGCCGCCATGGTCGCGACGGGTGATGAGGCCACCCGCTGGGCGGGCTACTCCGGCCTCTACCGAGCGCCCGCGTGGGGTGTGCTCGACCCGACTGGTCCGCCGGACCGGTTCGTCGTCGACGCAGGCGTCCCGTACTTCGAGGCCGAGGACGAGACGGAGTCGCTCGTTCGCCACCGCCTCGCCGAAGTCGAGCCCGGCCTGTTCCTTGCCGACAACGGCGAGACGCTGGACCTTCGGGGACAGGTCCCGACCTGGCGGAACTTCCGGCTCGTTCGCGTCTCGGGCGGTCCCTCCCAGTGGCAGTGGGCGATCCTCGGGGCAGCCGCGCTCGTCGCCGTCACATGGCTGGTCGCCGCGCTGGCGCGGATCGTCCGGCGCTCCGCGCGGCTCGCGCTCCTCGTTGGCGGGTCAGCGAACCGCGACCCGCCGTTGGCGCGGGCTCACGGCGGCGGTCGCAAGTGCGACCGCACTGCTCATGCTCGCAACCGTGACCCTTCTCGTGTGGATGCCCGGGCTCGTCGACGTCGGATTCCTGGGCTGGCTCGACCTGTCTCTGGCTGGCGGCTGGCCGTGCACCTGCCGCTGGCCGTCGTCGTCCTGGGCGCCTCCACGGTGGCTCTTGTTGCGTCGGGCTGGATTGGACGCTGGTGGTCGAGCGCGGTGAGGCTGCAGTACGCCGCCCTTGCGGTCGCGGCGGTTGCGCTCGGTGCGCTACTCGCTGGGTGGGACCTCATTGGGTGGGGCATGAAATAGTCTTGGCCGAAGCCCAGTCATCATCTCCGCGGCGGCCGGGTCATCCGCGGCGAGCGAATGGTGTCAACCGCAGCCCGCAGTGCCGGCGGACTTGACGCGCTTGTCGTCGTCGGACGTTTTGGCGCTAGATCCGATCACCGGTTCTTCCGCAGTTGGCGAAGCAGGTTGCACCGAGAAGTCAGGCTCGACACTGAGGTGTGTTCGTAGGACAATCGATCGCTCGATCGTGACTGAAGCACGGATGACTGGTAGAGAGGCGTCATGACGCAAGTAGAGGCCGACGGATCGGGCGCACTGGCGCATCTCGATCGCGAGATAGGTGCTTCGCTCGAGGCATTCATGGATCCGAGCCAGGAGTGGCGCCGGCTCGTCTCGGAACTGCTCGGGACGTTCTTCCTCGTCCTCGTCGCCGCGGGTGGAGGGATGATGGGTCAGGCGTTCCCCGACACGATCAGTCGCACCGCAGCGGTGGTCGCGCCCGGGTTGATGGTGATGGCGATCATCATGTTCATGGGCAAGGTGTCCGGCGCCCATCTCAACCCCGCCGTCAGCATCGCCTTCTCGCTTCGTGGCGACTTTCCATGGCGTCGCGTGCCTGGATACGTCGTCGTGCAGCTGATCGGGGCGACGCTTGCCTGTCTGTTCCTCCACGCGGTGATCAACGTCTCCGCTACCTACGGCTCGAACTACCCGGCGGCCGGCTACTCGGCGGGTGACGCATTCTGGATGGAGGCTGTGCTGACCTTCGGGCTGGTCAGCGTCATCCTCGGTACGGCGTCGGGCGCCCAGAACATCGGAATCTTCGGCGCGATAGGAGTCGGCGCCTACATCGCGCTCGCAGGATTGTGGGGAAGCCCGATCTCGGGTACCTCGATGAACCCGGCGCGCACGTTCGGCCCCGACCTCGTCGGCACCGACTTCACGAGCTACTGGGTTTACGTCGTAGGTCCACTCGTCGGTGCGGCAGTCGCGGTCGGTGCGGCTTGGGTGCTCCGCGGTGCGGGCGGCGGGCGCTCCGGCTCCGCCGCAGCGCAGGGAGACCACGACACGCAGGTCGCACACCCCGACAAGGCATGACCGGGCTCGATGCTAGGAAGCAACCTGGGATGAAACCGGCCGCCGGGAGATAGCGCCATGCGGTCCATCGTCGAATCCGTACCGGCGCTCGCGCTCGTGCTCGTGGTCGTCGGCTCGGTGTTGGCGATCGTGCTGTTCGGCGTTTGGGCGGTGCGCAGCTGGGTTCCTGCAACGCGGGACGGTTTCGACGCCGAGGTCTCTTCGCAGGTCCTGGGCGTCGTCGCCACGATCTTCGGCCTGCTGCTGGCGTTCGTCATCGTCATCGAGTTTCAGGCGTTCAACGATGCGAGCGACAGCGTTCAGACCTAGGCCGACGGCCTGGCGGCCATCGTCCGGGACAGCTACGGGTTCGACGAGCCCGGCGGCACCAACATTCGCTCCGCGATTGGCAACTACGTACTGGTCGTGACCGATGAGGAATGGCACCTCATGCGGCACGGCGACGAGAGCCCAGGCCGCCTGGGAAGGGATCGACCGGGTGTTCGCTGCGATGCAGGCATACAGCCCTGTCGCCGCATCGCAGTCCGCGTTCTACGACGACTCAGGGCGACACCTCAAACGCAGTGCTGGAGGCCCGCAGCAATCGGCTCAGCGCAAGCGACGGCAACGATCTCCCTGCTGCTCATCGCTGCGCTCGTCATCGTCGGCGCGATGGTGATCCTCGGCTACGCGACCCTCGTCGGCTCGCGCAGCTCTGCTTTCCACGCGATCGGCGCGGGAGCAATCGCCGTCGTCGTCGGCTTCTCGCTCGTCGTTCTGCTCTCCCTCCAGTTCCCCTTCTCCGGCGACCTCGCGATCAGCTCCCAACCCTTCAAGGAAGGCGTGCTTGCGCCATTCTCTGCTCGGTCTCGTTGACTCGACCGCCCGCAACGTAGGCGGTCGACCGCCTGCGGGAGAGTCAGAGACCCATCTGGGCTTGAACCTGACCCGCGTCGACGGCGTCCTTGAGTGCTCGGTAATCGTGTTCGTTCTGCTCGGCATAGGTCTCGGCGAACGCTGCCAGGGCCCGATCGAACGTGTCTGAGCTGCCGAGGTACGAGGCGATCGCGACGCGGTCGCCGGAACGGGCATGAGCGCGGGCGAGCGTCCAACCACACGCACGTCCGTACGCAGCTGCGCCGGCGGGGATTGCGGCCTCGATCGCGAAAGAGCCTTTCCAGTCGTTGAGCTGGCGAATGTAGAAGTCCCGCGGCTGTCCGTCGAGACCGGCGCTGACGTGCTTCCAGCCGACGAAGATGTCCGTGGTCGCCTGCATCACCCGCTGCCCTGCGACGACGCGCTGGCCGCAGTTCGAGTACTCGCTCTTGCCGACGAACCGCTCGAGCACGGACGGCTGCGCCTCCTTGATCTGCAGGAACAGCGGGTCTTCGTCGTCGATCCCGAGGAAGAGCGCGATCCACGCACGCGTGCCGACGCTTCCGACCCCGACCACCTTGCGGGCGAGATCGACGAACCGGAACTGCTCGAGCAAGTGGCGCCGGTCGGTCTCGAGAGTGCGCCGGTAGGAGCGGATCAGGTCCCTCATTTCGGTCACGATCGCTTCCCGCTCCATCCCGTCGGGAGTGAGGTCGTCGATCGGAACGATGAGCGGCGGATCGCTGACGATCCTACGCTCGCCGTCGACGACCTCCGTGAGCTTTTCGAACGCGTGCATGCTGTCCTTCGTGCGCGCTTTCGCGACGTCTGCCTCCGCCTTCTTCAGGCGCTTTGGGTCGACGCCGCGGGTGAACTCCGCAAACGCCCGCTCGACCGACAGGTGGGAGTACCAGAGCTCGAGGTTGCGCATCCCTGCGAAGGCGGCCATCGCCTCGCGGTAGGCGCGGACGGTGTCCAGCACGACGGCGCGCCGCTCCTTCTCGGAGAAGCCGATCTCGCGTCCGGCGATCGAGAAGCTCGCTGCGAGACGCTTCACGTCCCACTCCCAGGGGCCGGGTGCAGTCTCGTCGAAGTCGTTGATGTCGAACACGAGCGTCCGCTCAGGCGAGCCGAACACGCCGAAGTTCGACAGGTGGGTGTCACCGCACAGCTGGGCGCGCAGGCCGGAGTTCGGCGTTCGCGCTAGATCCGCCGCCATGAGCAGCGCTCCGCCGCGATAGAACGCGAACGGTGATGCCAGCATGCGGCCGTACCGGATCGGTACGAGTTCGGGTACCCGGGTGAGCGCCTGCTCCTCCAGCAACGCGACAGGATCACGACCCGCAGGGAATTCGATCTCAGCCTGTGACGAGCGCGGGACATCCGCCCGCGCGGCCTTGCCCCGCGCGGCCCGCTCTGCCCGCGTGAAGTGCGACGCCGCCTTCGGCGCGGTTGCAGCTTGATCGTCGTTGCCGCCCGCCATCTCGCCTCTCCTTCTCCGTTCAGCCCCGAAGTACGAGTCTGCTCTCGCTCTATTCGCGCATCAACATCGCTGCCGCCTCGCGCTCGAGGTCGATGTAGGGCTCGCCGCTGACGTCGACGGCGACGCGCAGGATCGTCCCGCCGGTGAAGGCCCATGGCTCGACGCCGGGATAGTCCAGCGTCACGCCCGAGCCGCCGTCGCGGCCGACACAGAGCCCTTCACCCCCGATCGTGAACTTGCCGGGCTGCGTCTTGATCTGCGCCTCGCCGACTTTCTTGTCGGCGTGGTAGAGCGTCAGCGTCCCGTTGGCGACGCCCGGTGGGTCTTCGCCCGTCTTGTCGAACGAGGCCCCGAGGATCAAGTTCTCGCCGGTGGGGAGGTCCTCGGAAGCAACGATGAGCTGCTTGTTCATGCCGACGAAGTTGTAGACGCGCGCGGGGCTGAGCTCGAGCCGCTCGCCAAAGTCCGCCGCTTCCCGGCTCGACGTGAGGACGACGACCGGTCCGTCGCCGTTCTCCACGAGCCGCTCGGCCACCGAGAACCCGTCCATGTCCGGCAGAACGATGTCGAGCAGGACGAGCTCTGGACGGAGCTCCTCGACCGCGGCCACGGCCGACGCGCCGTTTTCTGCCTCGCCGACGACCGTGAACCCGTCAGCCTCGAGCAGCCGGCGGGCGAAACCGCGGAAGCCGGCGTGGTCGTCCACGATCACCACCGTCTGCGACACGTACGGATCGTCTCATGCTAGATCCGTCCCGGGCATTGGGGAAATCCCCAACTTCCCCCGGACCGGGGATCTCATCGATGCGGCCGGTCCGGACACGTCCTACGTTGGACGGCATGAACAACGACCTCCTGAGAATCGGTGCCGTCGCGGCCGTCGCCGGCGCCGCGTCCCAACTCGTCGCCTGGGCGCTGGAGCCGGAGTTGGGTGACGACCCCGCCAAGGCTATTCGTGTGGTCGCCGCCAACGACTTCTGGACAGGCGATCACCTGCTCCATCTCATCGGTATCTTCCTCACGGTCGGCGCGCTCACGCTCGTCGGCCGAAGTCTCGGTGAAGGTGCGGGGAGGGAGTGGGCTCATGTCGGTCAGCCGCTCCTCGTCCTGATGGGGCGCTCGCCGCAAGCGGAATCGCAGTGCGGGCGATCATGAAGGACCTGGCGAACGCGTGGGGCGACGCCGGGCCGGACGCAACCAACGCGCACCTCGCGACCTTCGATGCTGCGGGAAAGGCGAACGAGGCCTTGGTCTGGTGCGCGCTCGTCGCCCTCGGTCTTTACTTGGCGACGCTCGCCGTCGGGATCCTGACCGGGCGCGTCTACGCGCGCTGGATCGGCTGGGGCGCGGCAGCGAGCGCGGGCTTCCTGCTGTCGGGCGACCTGCTCGAGCTTGCGTTCGATCCGGCCTTCGTCCTCGTGCTTGCCGGGTTCGCACTCTTTCTGGTCACGCAGATCGCCCTCGGCGTCTCGATGTGGCGCCGCGTCACGACCCCGGTAACGACACACGTTACGGGGGCTCCCACAGCGCACCTCGCACCAGAAGGGAGCCGAAAATGATGGAGCGGTCGGAGTCCCATGTTGGGTTCCGACGGAGCGAAGATCCGCTCGTGTCGGCGAATGGTCTCCGGTGCGTTCTCGGCGGCCTTGCGATCGCCGGACCCATCCTCTTTACGGTGGCGTGGTTGGTCGCGTGGAGCGTCCAGGACGTCTATAGCCCCCGACGTGAGGACATCAGCGCGCTCGCCGCAATCGACGCGCAGCACGCGTGGATCATGATCGCCGGCATCATCGCGCTCGGCCTCAGCCTTGCCGCGCTGGGCCTCGGTCTCTTAGGTGCGATTCACGACGGCCGCAGCGCAACGGTCGGGCCGATTCTGCTCGTTCTGGCAGGTGTGTGTTTCACGGGAGCTGGGCTGGCACGCAACGACTGCAGTTCGGAGTTGCAGGCGTGTAACGAGCACGTGAGCTCCGGCGACGTCTCCTGGCATCACATCGTGCACGACGTTCTTGGCGTCGCCGTTTTCCTCGTCTTGGCAGTCGCACCGCTCGTGTTGGCCCGGGCGTTCCGGTCGGATAGCCGCTGGAGCAAGCTCCGGCGCTACTCGCTCTTGAGTGGGGCGCTGACGCTCGCTCTGTTGGTCGTGTTCGGTGCCGAGCTCTTCGCTGGTTGGAATGGCCATGTCCAGCGAGTCTTGATCCTCGTACCACTGGTTTGGGTCGCCGTGCTCGGGGCACACCTCGTGAAGATCGCGGGCGCTGGGCGGCTGCTCACCTCTGAAGAGCACCGGGAAAAGGCTGACTTGGTAGCACGCTCGAACATTCCTGAGCCCCGGGCGGGTCTCGAAGACCTGAAAGCTCCATAAACGGCTCCATACCCACCGCACGCTGCCGAATCTGCAGGTCGACGTGAACGTGAAAGCGCCGACGTGCGGCGATTTTGCAGAGCCCTCTGACGGACTCGAACCGTCGACGCCCTCCTTACCATAGGTCCAGGGCGGTACGGGCGGCCACGATCGGGTATCCGCGGACACGAGTTAACAGAGCGGGGATCCGCGCGGGACGCGGTTTTCCAAGCGAGCTCGGCGGCTTTCGTGTTCTCGTGGCTGGTGGACGCGCTTGGGAACGGGAGCAGTCTCAGGTAAGCGTTGGCGTTCAGGCGCAGCGGAGTGCCGCCCGCAGCCACTCCTCGGCAGGGTGCCGCCGTGTCCCGACGCGGTGCGGTAGATGCGGCAGGCGAGTGTGAAGTCGGTGCGGGAGTCGGCTCCCGGCTCGACGTCATGGCCGTTCACGCGCACGGTCGGTGAGCCGAGGAATCGCAGCTGCTCCGCTTCATCCACCGACGCGACCTCCTGCGGGATGTCTGCGGGATGCGATTGTTGTCTTGCATGCAAACGAGGAGCGTGTCGCGCATGGCGTCGTCTCAGTACGTGCCATTCGGCGCGTAGCGCGGGAGCAGGCGCAGGTCGTATTGCCGCCGCTCTTGCCCGGCTAGTTGTGGGACCTACAGACCTGTGAGACGCGGTTGATCGGTGGTCGGCCGCCGAGTGAGCTGTGTGGTCGGTGGTGGTTGTACCAGCGCAGGCGAGCCCGTGAAGGCGTGCGTCAAGGCTTCGGCTTTTCACCGGGCGATACGTGGCATAGCGGATCGCTGCGAGTGACAGTCGCCAGGTGGGACACACACTCGATCCAGAGGGAGCACACCTCGCGGCGCTCCGGCGGCTTGCGGACTTTGACGGCCAGCGGGTGTTGGAGGGCTGCGGCGAAGGCCGCCTGACGCGCGGCATCGCCACCGACGCTGCCTCGCTGCTGGCCTTCGATCCTGATCCCGCGCCATCGCCGAAGCCCAGGCTTCCTTCCCGTCCGAGCTCGCAGACCAGGTCGCGTTCCACGTTGCCTCGGCGGAGGAGATCGAGATCGAGCGCGGCTCGTTCGATCTTGTCGTGTTCTCGTGGGCGCTCTGATGCGTGCCACCGGAGAGCGTCGTGAACGCCCTGAGCCAGATGATCGAAGCAACAGCCCAGGAGGACTGATTCTCGACCTGCAAGTGATTCGCCCCGATCCCTTCGTTGAGCTGGATGGGAAAGTCATCGCGAGGATCGATGGGGAGCCGCTGTTCGCCTGGGCGGACGCGGCGGCCGCCGCGGTCGAGGCGCGGATCGCAGCCGGCGATCTGGCGGAGGAGCAGTCGACGACTACGACGTGCGCAAGCACTACTCCGACGGCGCCGATCTGGTGGAGGACGTGGTTCGTCCAAGCGGCGGTTCCCGGACGAGGCCATCCCGGTCGTCGCGGCGATCGCGCAGCCGCTCGTCGTGCGCGAGCGCTGCCGCTTGGGCCGGTTGCGTGTCCGCTGACACCACGCCGAATACGATGAGGCTTGTGGCGACCGAATGAATTGCTGTTCGGCAAAGGGTTGTGACGAGTTCTTCACCGAGCGCGTCGCGCGCCGGGACGCGGCCCGCTACCGGCGCTCGGGCATCGACGGCAACGCGCGCCGTGTCGTCGACTTCGTCCGCGGGCACGGCGTCGAGGGGAGCACGGTGCTCGAAGTAGGCGGAGGCGTCGGCGCGATTCAGCTCGAGTTGCTGCAGGCGGGTGCGGCCAGCGCCGAGAACGTCGAACTCTCGCCCGCCTACGAGTCGTACGCCGTCGAACTTTTGGTGGAGGCCGGGCTCGAAGGTCGGGTTGAGCGCCATCTGCTGGACTTCGCCAGCCAGGGGGACGGGGTCCCGCATGCCGACGTTGTCATCCTCCACAAGGTCGTCTGCTGCTATCCGGACTACGAGGCGCTTGTCGGAGCAGCTTCCGTTCACGCCAAGCGCCAGCTCCTGCTCACCTTCCCACGCGAGTCATGGTGGATGCGGCTCGGACTCACCGCCGCGAACCTGATCGAACGGCTGCGCCGCAAGAGCTTCCGCGTCTACGTGCACCCTCCGGCGGCGATGATCGCCGTCGCGCGCTCGCACGGCCTCGAACCGACCGCCCACCATCGAGGGCGGCTCTGGGAGTTCTGTGGCCTCGAGCGAACCGACGCGGCCCGCGACACCCAAGGTGCTTTGCCCTAGCTCCTGCCTGCCTAATTTGCAGGTCTTTTAGTCAAGTCGTTTGGGCCACGGGATTGGGCCACGAGGCGCGATGGAGCGTCTGCCCGGACAACAAATAGTACCTGTTTGCAGGCAGTTCGAAGACGGGAGCGACGGGACTCGAACCCGCGACCTCCGGCGTGACAGGCCGGCGCTCTAACCAACTGAGCTACGCCCCCTCGAGCGGGCCACAGTGTAGCCGCGCCTAGCGCTGCGTCCGGGGTAGCGGGACAAAAGCGGTGCCGCGGCAGCGCGGGCAGCCGTCGTGCTTCAGCTCCTGGATCGTCGGCCATCGGTGTCCAGGCCCGACGCGCTTCGACAGGCCGCAGCCCTTGCAGCGGTAGCTGCGGCTTGGGTCGCGCGCCTCGCCGGTGTAGAGCGGGCCGTCGTATCGCCCCTCGACGAGTGGGCGCAGCTCGCTCGTCGTCGCGAGGTGGTAGAGGTGGCTTGCGCCGCCGATCGAGCCCGCGCCGACGTAGTCGTTGAAGTTCCGGATCAGCGAGCGGACCGTGAAGCCCATCTCCGCGATCGCACGCTGGAGCGCGAGCGTCTCCTCGGGGCGTCTCGGCCCGAAGGCGAGGAAGACGTCCGCGCGTGCGCGTCCCGTTGTCGCTTCCGCTGCGCGCGAGAGAAAGACCGACGCTCCTGCGCTCGTGTACGGCGGATCGGTGAAGACCGTGTCGGCCCACCCGTGTAGCCGTTCGGGCAGCGGCTCGCGCAGATCGTGCTGAACGACTTCCACGTCGAACGGCGCGTCGGCCAGCGAGCTCCGAAGGAACGTCGTGACGCCCGGGTCGACATCCACGACCGCAAGCTTCCGGATCGTCGCGCCGACGCCGAGCTGCTCGACCGCGACCTTGATCGCGAGCGACGTCAGGTCGTCGTCGCCGAGCAGCAGGATGCGCCTGTCGTCGAGCGCGCCCGCCTCGTACAGCGCGAGCACGCGGCGGACCTTCGTCTCGACCGTGCAATGCGTCTGGTCGATCTCGACGCGCACCGGAGGAGCGGCCTCCGCGAGGACCGCGAGCTCGCTCGTGATCGAGCCGAGCGTGGGCGGGACGACGATCTCCCGTCTTGCGCACGTGGGGCACGCCGCCTCGAGCGGAAGACGGAGCGACGTCGTGCCGAACAGGTTCCGCCCTCGCGCGGTCAGCTGTACGGGTCGCTGTGCGCTGACGATCCCGCGCTTGCGCAGCTCGTTGCAGATCGCGCTCACGAACGGCACCGGCAGCTCGGTCGCGCGGCTGACCGACCTGACCGCGACGGGCTCGAGCCTCGCGACCGCGCGGATGACGTCGCGAACGCCGGCCTCACCCTCTGCCAGGCCGACGACCTCGGCGACGTCGCCGACGATTCCGTCTCGCGTCATCCGATCGTCCGAGAGAGAGACGACACCCGCGCCGAACGCGCGCCAAGACGTTCGTAGACGACGTCCAGCACCTTGTCGCCGTCGACGTCGCCGTACGAGAGCAGGTCGACGTTCGCGGTCCGCAACTCTGGCCACGTGTGGACGCTGAGGTGCGACTGCGCGAGAAGCAGCACGCCCGTGACCCCGCCGTTCGGAAAGACGTGGAACGCCTCGCCGATCACGCGGGCTCCACCTGCCGACGCGGCCGCGTACAGCGTTGCGCGCACGCCGTCGCAGTCGACGAGCAGCGAAGCGTCGTCGACGAGGGCGTCCATCGTGTCGAGCCGCATCTGGATCGCGGTCTCGGGTTCGTACAAGCGTGGCCTCCGAGTCGGTCGGGAACAGACGGCGGCCGCCGCCGCCCTGCCTGACTCGAAGGTGCGAGCGCTCGGGCTAGCGGCAGCCGAAGGAGGTGCGGGTCAGCTCATTCATCTGTGCATCGCCTCCTTCTGCTCGACTGCGCCAAGTGCGCCCGACGGAGAGTATGCGGACGCCCGGCGCGCACCGCAAGCCCCCGTCACGAACGATGGTTACCCTGGGGGCGTGACCCGGGTGGACTGGATCGCGCTCGCCTTCGTCGTGCTCGCGGCGTTCGTCGGGTACAGGAAGGGGCTCATCTCGAGCGCGCTCTCGGTCGCGGGGATCGTCGTCGGCGCCGTGCTCGGCGCCAGGCTCGCGCCGCATCTGCTGGCAGACGGCTCCGAGTCGCCGTACACGCCGCTCGTCGGGCTCGCCGGCGCCGCTGTTGGGGCGGTGCTCTTCGAGACGCTCGGAACGGTCGTCGGGAGCGTCGTTCGGAGCCGGGTCGGGATGGGGACGGCGCGGGCGTTCGACTCGGCGGGCGGCCTGCTGCTCGGCGCGGCCGCCGGGATCGCCGTCGTCTGGGTGCTCGGCTCGGTC
The DNA here is from genome assembly GCA_963700495.1 of uncultured Actinomycetes bacterium. Taxonomy (GTDB): domain Bacteria; phylum Actinomycetota; class Thermoleophilia; order Gaiellales; family Gaiellaceae; genus JACCTU01. The sequence continues at coordinate 48,358 of CAVOXT010000001.1, forward strand.
GCACTTCAGTTCCCCGGCCGGCCGGGACTTCGCGAGAGCGTCCAGCGCTCGGTCTTCCTCCAGAAGCTGAACGACGTCGTCCCGCCCGCCAAGCTGATGCGGGCGCTCGCGCGGGTCGATCCGTTCCCGACGGTGACGGGCCCCTCCGCGCCGGTCGCTCCGCCCGATTCACGCGTGCTCGGCGACCCGGGCGTCCGCCAGGCGTCGCCGTCGGTGCTTCGTGTGCTGGGAACGGCGTGCGGTCTCGGTGTCTCCGGGAGCGGCTGGGTCGTCGCGCCGGAGCTCGTGGTCACCGCCGCGCACGTCGTCGCGGGCCAGGACGACACGACCGTCGAGCCTGTTGGCGGCGTCCCGCGACTGCGCGCGCGGGCCGTCTACGTCGACCACAGGAACGACATCGCGCTGCTCCGCGTTCGCGGGCTCGACGCGTCACCGCTGCCGCTCGTCGACGCGCAGCCGGGAGCTGCGGTCGCGATCCTGGGCTTCCCGCAGAGCGGCCCCTTCACCGCGACCGCAGGCAGGATCGGCCGCACCGCGGTCGTGCTCGCTCGCGACAGCTACGGCCGCGGGCCCGGTCACGCGAACGATCACGAGCCTGCGGGGAGTCGTTCGCCACGGGAACTCGGGCGGGCCTGCCGTGGACGCACGCGGACGCGTGCAGGCGACGATCTTCGCCGCGCGTCCGGGCGGCGACGTCGGGTACGGCGTGCCGGCGTCCGTCGTGCGCCGCGGCCTCTCGCGTGCGAGCAAGCCGGTCTCGACCGGCAACTGCGCCGGCTAAGCCAGGAAGTCGAGCACGCCGAGCGGCTGGCGGAACGGCGCGACGACGTAGATCCCCGCGGCGAGCTCGCGCGACTGGGCAACGAGGTCGTGCGCGAGCTGCGTGCCGATCTCGGGTGCGTTCGCGCCCGCGTCGAGCAGCGCCTGCTGAACGTGGTCGGGCACCACGATCCCCGGCACCTCGTTGTGCAGACGGATCGCGAGCTGGTGGCTCCGCAGGGGCCAGATCCCAACCAGCAGCGGGATCGGCGACGGCCCGCCGAAGCGCTGGAAGAACGCCTCGAGGTATGAGAGGTCGAACAGGATCTGCGTCATCGCGAACTTCGCGCCGGCCTCGAGCTTCTGCTCGAAGCGGTGAAGCTCGAGCTCGAGGTCGTCGGCGGTCGGGTTGACGGCGACCCCGGTGAAGAAGTGCGTCGGGGCGTCGATCGCCCGGCCGTGGAAGTCCTCGCCCTGGTTCAGGCGCTCGATGATCTGCGCGAGCCCGATCGCATCGACGTGGTAGACGCCGCCCGCGCCCGGGTAGTCGCCCTCCTCGGGCGGGTCGCCGGTCACCGCGAGGATGTTGCGGACCCCTTCGGCGTGCGACCCGAGCAGCAGCGACTCGAGGCCGGCGATCGTCGAGTCGCGCGGCGTCTGGTGCGGGATCGTCTCGAGCCCGACGAGGCGCTCGATCGCGACGGCGGTCATGATCCCGCTCATTCGCGCCCGGGCGCGCGGGTTGTCGTTGATGTCGACGAACTGCGCGGCTCCGGCGTCCTTGATCGCCTGGGCCACCTCGAGCATCCCCGTGTTCGAGCCGCCGAGCGGTGGATCGAGCTGCACGGAGACGACCCACTCACCCTCTCGGAGCATGCGGGCGAGCGTCGTCTCCTTCGGCGTCTCGGCGACGAGCGCCGGGATCTCGCGCTCCCTGAAGACGAGCGCCGAGCGCGGCTCGCGGCCCTGGTCGATCGCCCCGCGGATCGCCGCGATCTCGGCGGGCGTCGTGCCGCAGCAGCCGCCGATGATCTTGGCTCCGAGCCGCCGCGCATGCGCGGCGAACTCGGCGAAGTACTCAGGTGAGGCGTGCGGGTAGATCACGCGGCCGCCGGCCATGCTCGCGAGGCCGATGTTCGGGATTGCGGCCAGCGGAACGCCGTCGCCGCCCATCTGCTCGAGTGCGCGCAGAGCCGCTTGGAGCCCGGCTCCGTGGTTTGCGCCGAGGGCGTTCACGCCGAGCTCGCGGAGCTTCTCGGCCGCCTCGCGTGCTGAGACGCCCGCAAGCGTCTCTGCCTCGTTCTCGAACGTCATCAGCGCGACGATCGGGAGGCTCGAGACGCCGCGGACCGCCTCGATCGCGACGACGAGCTCCTCCAGGTCGAAGAAGGTCTCGACCATGAACAGATCGGCGCCGCGTCCCTCGAGGATCGAGGCCTGCTCCGCGAAGAGGCCGCCGCGCTCCTCCGGCCAGACGTCGCCGATGTCCCCGAGCGGCCCGATCGACCCGGCGACGAAGACGTTGCTGCCGGTCACCTCGCGGGCCTCACGGGCCAGGCGGACGGCGGCAGAGTTGATCTGCTCGAACTCGTCCTCCAGGACGTGGCGGGCGAGCTTTCGGCGGTTCGCCCCGAAGGTGTTGGTCTCGATCAGCTCAGCGCCTGCGCGGATGAAGCTGACGTGCAGCGAGACGACCGCCTCGGGTGCCCGGAGGTTCGCCTCTTCCGGGGTGCGGAGGCGCTGGACCGCGCTCATGACGAGAGCGCCCATGCCGCCGTCGCCCACGATGGGCGGCCCGGTGCGCAGTCGCTCGATGAATCGGTTGGGTGCGGGCACTCGGTTTCTCCTCCGTCTTCGCTCGACATCCTCCCGGGCCTGATCGCCCGGCCGGGCTTGGCACCTTGCGCTCAGGCAGGTTGCCGAGGCGTCTCAGGGCCGGTTCCCTCAGCCTCTCTCGATGCGGAGCGGGAGTGCTGCACCCGGCTCCGGAGCCGAGTCTACCGGCCAGTCCGGCCGGGATCCCCAGTGAAGTGAGGCGGTCAACCGAGAACGAGTGATAGATCAACCGGCAACACCTGGGCGATACTTCGGCAAGCAAGAACACGGCGACGCGCCCCCGATGCGGCGGGGGGCGCTCCCAAAAACGACCGGCGGCCCCGTTGCGGCGGGGGCCTCTGGAACCCTGAGAAAGCGGCCCGGGCGGCGGGCCGCTTTCTCTTGGTCCTCAAGGGTTTCGAACGGGCTGCCGATTGGCCTGATGACTCTTCTGGTCGGGACTGACGGCAATCATCCGCGGCCGGGTGAGCTCTGAAAGCGGCGCGGTAACGCGCCGCTTTTCTTTATTCCGGGTGGATCGTGCGCCCTTCCATCCCACCCGCGACGCTGATGACTTGGCCGGTCACGTGGCCGGAGAGGGCGTCGGACGCGAGGTAGACGACTGCCGCCGCGACGTCCTCCGGCCGGGCGACCTTGCGCAGGGCCATGGTTCGGGAGACCCGCTCGACCTGCTCCGAGTCCACGAAACCGCGGGTCATCGGCGACTCCGTCCAGCCCGGTGCAACGACGTTCACGCGCGCGTTCGAGGCGACCCGAACGACCTCGTTCTTGAGCGAGAGGAGCAGCCCATGGGCGACGGCGGACTTCGCCGCCGCATAGTCGGCGTGGCCGGCCTCGCCGAAGAGACCGGCTGTGGACGCGATCAGCACGAGCGACCCGTGCCCGTTTCGTTCGACCTCCCGGAGGAACGCACGGGCGACCAGGAAGGTCGCCGTCAGGTTCACGCGCAGGGTGTGCTCCCAGCGCTCGAGCGACAGCTCCCAGACCGGAGTGTCCTCGCTCGGCCAGACGCCTGCCACGTCGACGCATACGTCGACGCCGCCGAGCGCGTCGCACGCGTCGTCGAAGAGCCGGGCGACCTGTGTCTCGTCGGTCAGGTCGGCGCCGAGAACGATCTCTGCGCCGACGGCCTCGGCGCGCTCCTTGCCGCGGTGGTAGTGAACGGCCACGCGAGCGCCCTCGGCCATGAACGCTCGCGCGCAGACCGAGCCGATTCCTCCGGACCCGCCCGTCACGAGCACGCGCTTTCCGGCGAGCTGCGTCTCCATCGGCGAAAGCGTACGCTCGCGATGCGATACAAACCCACCGATGCGCGTCCACATCATCAGCGACATGGAGGGCGTCTCCGGGATCGTGAAGTGGGAGCAGGTCTCCGGCGGAGAGTCGCTCTTCGAGGAAGGCCGGAAGCTCTACACCGAGGAGATCAACGCCGCCGTCCGTGGTGCGAAAGCGGCGGGTGCGACCGAGATCGTCGTGATGGACTGCCACGGCGCCGGCAAGGGGTGGACGTTCAACTCGCTGATCCCCGACGCGCTCGACCCCGACTGCGAGTGGGTCGTCCAGGACGAGTGGACCGAGTACTCGGCGTTCCTCGAGCAGGGCTGCGACGCCGCGCTCTTCGTCGGCATGCACGCGCGCGCCGGCACCGAGCTCGGCGTGCTCAGCCACACGGTCTCGGGCACGAACTGGCAGAACCTCTGGTTCAACGGCGTGCTCGTCGGCGAGACGGGGATCAACGCCGCGCTCTGCGGCCACTTCGGCTGCCCCGTGCTGATGGTCACGGGCGACCAGGCCGTCTGCGCCGAGGCGCAGGAGCTGCTCGGCGGCGGGCTCGTCACGGTCGAGGTGAAGCAGGGGCTCGGCCGCTTCAGCGCGCGGAACCTTCCGCCGGTGCGGGCACGTGCGCTGATCGAGGACGGCGCGAAGCGGGCGCTCACGAACCTGTCCGCCGTCGCGCCGTGGGAACCCGGCCGCCCGGCGGAGATCAAGGTGCAGTACTCGCAGCCCCGCGACGTGCAGAAGCTCCGCTACCGCCACGGCGTCGAGGTCGTCGAGCCGCGGACGATCGTGTCTCGCGCCGACGACTGGTGGACGGCGTGGCGTCAGTTCTACTTCTAGGTCGAGTGACGCGGCGAGACGAGAACATCAGCGTCGCCCGCGAGTTCGTCGCGGCGATGAGCGCTGCGGGGATCGAGCCGCCGTTCTTCTCGTTCAACGCCCCGTCGCCGCGCGCATTCGGGTGGGAGCTGATGGAGCTCAGCCTCGAGGCGGGTCAGCGCTTCGCGCTCGGCTCGGACGGGGAGGCGCACTGGTGGCACGAGCACCGGACGTGGGTCACCGACGCCGTCTACCCGCCCACGTACCACTGCACCCGCTACGCGCTCGAGGAGCTCCCGCAACTCGACGAATTCGATCCGAAGCTCGTACGCGCGGCGCTCGCGCGCCACCTGGCCGCCGCCGGCATCCAGAGTGGTGGCGCGGCCGGCACGTAACGTTCAGCCGTGCCCGCCGTATCGTGGCTCTCGGTCGCCCCGGTCAAGGGGCTGGCGCTTACGAGGCGCGAGGAGCTGACACTCGAGCCGTTCGGCGTGCTCGAGAACCGGCGCTTCCATGTGCTCGACGAGCGCGGCAGGTTCGTCAACGGGTTGACTCGGCTCGAGCGCTCGCTCTTCGCCGTCGTGCCGGAGTGGGATCCGACAGCCGACACGCTCCGGCTCGCGTTTCCGGACGGCGAGGTCGTCGAGGGTGAGGTCGAGCTCGGCGAGCCTGTGTCGACGTGGTTCTACAACCGGGCCGAGCCGGGCAGGATCGTCGAGGGGCCGTGGGCGCAGGCTCTTTCCGAGTACGCGGTACGGGAGCTGCGGCTCGCGCGCACCGACGAGCCGGGACGCGCGGTCGACCGCACGGACGGAAGCCGTGTCGATCGTCTCCGACGAGTCGGTCGAGGAGCTCGCACGCAACGCCGGGGTCGACTCGGCCGATGCGCGCCGGTTTCGAATGTTGATCGGTGTCGCAGGCGGGGATTGCCGCACGAAGAGGACACGTGGATCGGGCGTGACGTCCATGTCGGCGAGGTCGTCATCCGAGTGCACGAGCAGGTGGCGCGCTGCGCGATCACGACGCAGAACCCGGACACCGGCGAGCGCGACCTCGACACGCTGCGCGTGATCAAGGAGTATCGGGGGTACGCGGCACGAAGGCTCTCGACTTCGGCGTCTTTGGCGAGGTTGTCGAACCAGGACGCGTCCGGGTGGGCGACGTCGTGCAGCCGTCGTGAGCGGTCCGGGGTCTGACCCCGATGTGTGGACACTTCGCGACGCTTTCTCCAGTGGTCGCCGGTCGGTGCTGCTTTCAGAGCGGCGGCTGTGCACTTCCGGCTGTGGAACGTCTGTGACAGGGGTCTGACCCCGAAATGCGTGACCGGTTCCCGATCCTGTCGCGGCTGACCTACCTCAACAGCTGCTCCCAGGGCGCGCTCTCCGTCGACGTGCGCGAGGCGTACGGAAGCTATCTGCGCGACTGGGAGGAGCTCGGGTCGCCGTGGGAGCTCTGGGACGAGAAGACGAACGAGGTGCGCGGCGCGTTCGCGGGGCTCATCGGCGCCGAGCCGGGGGACGTCGCGGTCACGACCTCGCTCTCGGCCGCGGTGAGCGCGCTCGCAAGCGGGCTCCGCTTCGACCGCGGACGCTCGAAGGTCGTGCTCTCCGAGGTCGAGTTCCCGACGGTCGGCCAGATCTGGCACGCACAGGAGGAACGCGGCGCTCAGGTCGTCCACACCAGCGACTTCGAGTCGGCGATCGACGACCAGACGCTGCTCGTCTCGCTCACGCACGTGAGCTATCGCACCGGCGAGCGGCTTCCGGTCGACGAGGTCACTCGTGCGGCGCACGAGCACGGCGCGCTCGTGCTGCTCGACGCCTACCAGTCGGCGGGCGCGCTGCCGCTCGACGTGCACGTGCTCGACGTCGATTTCCTGGCCGCGGGCACGGTCAAGTACCTGCTCGGCTCGCCGGGCCTCGCGTTCCTCTATGCGCGCCGAGATCTGGTCGAAGGGATCCGCCCGACTGCGACCGGCTGGTTCGCCGACGCCGACGTGTTCGCGATGGACGACCGCGACTACTCGCCAGCGCCGACCGCCGCACGCTTCCAGTCGGGGACTCCGCCCGTTCCGAACGTCTACGCAGGCCTTGCCGGGCTCCGCCTCGTCGAGGAGGCAGGCGTCGATCGAACCGCCGCGCACGTCGCGGCGCTCACCGCCGCGTTCGCCGAAGGCGTCCGAGCACAGGGTCGCGCCGTCGTCACGCCGCCCGACCACGGAGCGCTCGTCTGCGTCGAGGTCGACGATCCCGCCGCGGCGGTCGATCGGCTCCAGGAGCGCGGGGTGGTGACGTCGTGGCGTGACCGCAGCGTCCGTTTCTCCTTCCACTTCTACAACGACGAGTCCGACGTCGAGGCAGCGCTCGCGGCGCTCGGGCCGGCTCCTGTTTGATGTCCACCGTGGTGAACGAAGCGGAGCTGATCGCGCGCTGTAAGGCGGGCGACCCCGATGCCTGGCGCGAGCTCGTCGAGCGCTACGCGCGCTACGTCTATGCGATCACGCACGCGTTCCGCCTGCCCGAGCCCGACGCCGAGGACGTCTTTCAGGAGACCTTCGCCCGTGCGTACGAGCGGCTGCACACGCTACGAGATGACGACGCTTTCCGGCCGTGGCTCGCGTCGCTGACGAGGAGGCTTTGCATCGACAAGCTCCGCGCCAACGCGCGCGAGGAGCCGCTCGAGGACCCCGAGGCGGAGCCCGGCGAGGACTCACTCGAGGAGCTGACGATGGCGTTCGACCTTCACGCCGCGCTCGCCGAGCTTCCCGAGCGCTGCCGCGAGATCCTCGACCGCTTCTTCGCCCAGGACGAGAGCTACCGCACGATCGCGGAAGCCCTCGATCTGCCGTCCGGCACGATCGCGAGCCGCATCTCCCGCTGCCTCGCCCGGCTGAGAGATCAGCTCGGGGAAGAAAACGAGCCCGAGCCCCGTCTGGAGGGTTGATGTATCTCCATCCTGAAGAACGCCTGGCCGAGCTCCTCCGCCTGCTTCCGCCCGCCCCTCGCGGCTGGGTCGAGGCGGCGCAGGAGCTTCCACTCGCCAGGCAGGGCCTCGACCGCCTCGTGGCGCGGGCCGAGGCCGATGCGCGCTTCCGCGAGCTGCTGATCGCCGATCTCGAAGCTGCTTTCGCCCAAGAAGGCGTCGAGCCAGGCCCTGCAGCCGTGGAAAACGTCCGGAGGCGGCTCTCTCTCCCCTAGTCGCCGGTCTCGGACACTGAGAGAATGCGGGCATGTCCCGCCTGCACGAACTCAGCGTCCGGGACCTTCTGGACGAGATCGCATCCGAGGCCCCGACTCCGGCAGGCGGTGCTCTGGCGGCGCTCACCGGCGCGATGGCGGCGGGCCTCGTCGAGATGGCCGCGCGCAACTCGCCGGAGTGGGAGCTGCGGGGAGCGGCGATCGCTCAGGCGAGGATCCTCCGCGAGCGGCTCATGGAGCTCGCGCCCTTGAACGACGAGGTCTACGAGCACGCGCTCGCGGCGCTCACTCTTCCGAACGCCGTCGACAGCGACTCGAAGAACGAGCTGATCGGGTCGTCGCTCGAGCGGGCGGCCGCGTTCCCGCTCGCCATCGCGGAGTCGGCGTCGAACGTCGCGGAACTCGCCGCGGTCGTCTCGGAGGACGGCGCGCCGACCTCCCGCGCCGACGCAGCCGCCGCCGCGATGCTCGCCCTCGGAGCCACCCGCGCTGCAGCGCACCTCGTCGAGATCAATCTCGGCGTGCTCGAGAACGACGAGCGACTGCACCGCGCGACGCGCCTCGCTGCAGACGCGGCGGCGGCGTCGGCGCGGACGCTCGCAACCGTCGGCTAGCACCTCAACCCTCGAGCGCGCGCAACTCCCGCTCGTAGCGCGCGAGCTTCTCGCGCTCCGCGTCGACCACATCCGGCGCGGCGTTCTCGACGAAGCGCTCGTTCGCAAGCATCCGCTGAGAGCGCTCGACCTCCTTGCGCAGCCGCTCGATCTCTATCTGCGCGTTGCCGTTCGCTTTCACGCGCTCCGGCCGGACGACCGACTCGAAGATGCGCCGCTCGTCGTCGTCCAGGTCGACCTGGACCTGGCTGCGCCGGAAGATCGCCGCCGCGTCCTGAACCCGCTCCAGCGCACCTCCGTCGTCCGCGAAGCGCGGGTCCGGGCCCGGCCACTCGGCCGCGATCAGGCGTGAGGTGCGGTCGGGGAGGTTCGACCAGATCTCCTCGGTGACGTGCGGCATCACCGGGTGGAGGAGCTCGATCAGCCGCTCGAGCGCGGCGAGCGCGGTCGCGCGGGCATCCTCGTCTCCGTCGTACAGACGCGGCTTGATCGCCTCGGCGTACCAGTCGCAGAAGTCGTCGAACGTGACCCGGTAGAGCGTGTTCACGGTGCCGGCGAAGTCGAACGCATCGAGCTCGCGGTCCACGTGGCCGCGGGCAGCGTCGAGCCGCGCCAGGATCCAGCGTTCCTCGACGCTCGTGGGGCGCACGTCCGGCGTCGTGTCGCCCGTGTTCGAGAGGATCAGCCGCGCCACGTTCCAGAGCTTGTTCGCGAGCTTGCGGCCCTCCTCGATCATCCCCACGTTGAAGCGGACGTCCTGCGTCGACGACATCTTCAGCAGGCCGTAGCGCGTGGCATCGGCGCCGTGCGACCCGATCACGTCGAGCGGATCGATCCCGGTACCGAGGCTCTTCGACATCCGCCGCCCGTCCGGTGCCTGGATCGTCGAGTGGATGAGCACGTCGGCGAACGGCACCTCGCCCATCAGCTCGATCCCGGCCATGATCATGCGCGTCTCCCAGAGGAAGATGATCCCGCGGTCGGTCGCGTTGACGTCGTTGGGGTAGAAGTACTCGAGGTCCGGCGTCTTCTCCGGCCAGCCGAGCGTCGCGAACGGCCAGAGCGCCGACGAGAACCACGTGTCGAGCACGTCCTCATCCTGCGTCAGGTCGTTCGAGCCGCACTCGGCGCAGGCGGCCGGCTCGGACTCGGCCACCGTCATGTGTCCGTCCGGGCAGTACCAGACGGGGATCCGGTGGCCCCACCAGATCTGGCGTGAGATGCACCACGGGCGGATGTTGTCCAGCCAGTTGAGCGCGACCTCGTTCTGCTGCTCGGGCGCGAACCGGACGCGGCCGGAGCGGATCGCGGCCGCGGCGGACTCAGCCATCGGCTTCATCTCGACCCACCACTGGAGCGTGATCAGCGGCTCGATCCGCGTTCCGCAGCGGTCGCAGTGTCCGACCGCGTGGCGGTACGGCTCCTGCTGCTCGAGGAGACCCTGCTCGCGCAGTCGCTCGACGATGCGCTCGTTTGCCTCTTCCTGCGACCGCCCCGCGAACTCGCCCGCGTCCTCGTTCATGCGGCCGTCGAGCCCGATCACGGTGAGCTCCTCGAGCCCGTGGTCCCGGCCGATATCGAAGTCCAGCGGGTCGTGGCCGGGCGTGATCTTGAGCGCGCCTGTGCCGAACTGCGTCTCCACGCGCTCGTCCCCGACGATCGGCACGCGGCGCTCGACGATCGGCACGATCGCGTCCGCGCCGATCAGGTGCTTGTAGCGCTCGTCGTTCGGATTGACGGCGACGCCGGTGTCGGCGAGCATCGTCGCCGGGCGTACGGTCGCGATCGTGACGTGTCCGGAGCCGTCGGCCAGCGGGTAGCGGATCCAGGTGAGCGTGTCGTCGACGTCGACGTGGTTCACCTCGAGGTCGGAGATCGCCGACGCGCAGCGGGGGCACCAGTTGACGATCCGGTTCGCGCGGTAGATCCAGCTCTTCTCGTAGAGATGGACGAAGAAGCGCATGACGGCGCGCACGTAGCGCTCGTCCATGGTCATCCGCTCGCGGCGGTAGTCCAGTGACGCACCCATCGAGCGGAGCTGGCCCATGATCACGCCGCCGTACTTCTCGAGCCAGGCCCAGACGCGCTCGAGGAACAACTCGCGGCCGAGGTCGTGCCGCGTCAGCCCCTCCTTCGCAAGCTCGCGCTCGACGACGTTCTGCGTCGCGATTCCCGCATGGTCGTAGCCGGGCTGCCAGAGCGCGTTGAAGCCGCGCATCCGTTGCCAGCGGGTCAGCGTGTCCTGGATCGACGCGTTGAGCGCGTGGCCCATGTGCAGCTCGCCGGTGACGTTCGGCGGCGGGAACGCGATCGTGTACGGCCTGCGCGTCGGATCGACGTCGGCGTTGTAGAGGCCTTCGGCCTCCCACGTTTGTTGCCAGCGCGCCTCGACGCCCTCCGGCTTGTAGAGGGGCTCCATCGGTCCGGTGAGGTCAGGCAGCGACTATACGTTCGAGTATAGCCACGCCTCAGTCGCTGTTGCAGGGGCCGACGTAGGCGGCCGGATCGTTCGTGTCCTTGTCCTTCCAGACGTCGAGGCAGAAGCCGGTCCCGCTGTTGTACTCCCACGCCTCTTCGCCCTGGACGGTGACCTTGTGCAGCGGCTCGGCGTCGAGCACCTCCTGGGTCGGCAGGAGCTCGCTCGCAGGGTTCGTGGCCGGATCGCCCGGAGCGATCTGGATCAGCCCTTGCCGGAACGTCTCGTCGCCCATGATCTCCTTCGCCTCGCCCTCCGTGTAGCCGGCCCACTCGTCGGGGTTGCTGCCGCAGCCCGCGACAAGGACGAGACCGATGAGGAGCAGCCGTTTCATCCCGGGATTAGACGTCGCGAAGCTTGCCAAGTTGCTAGGTGGTCGGGAAGCAGTCTTAACCTCGGCCGCGCTCCAAGCGGGCTAGGGTGTCTCAACTGGCCCCGCGGCCAGAACCCCGGCCGAAAGCCCGCAATCTCCCGACGCGCCCACGGCGCGCGAGACGTAGGAGCCTAGGCAAACAGGATTCGACCCGCGGGGCCGGCATTCGTTTCGCCTGCGGTGAGCGTGCTGAGAAAGGGAGTTCGGCCTGAGTCACCGTATGGACTCAGGCCAAACCTGCCCCTGTGGTCCGGAATTCCCCGCACCCGTGTGCCTGCGAGGGGTGGAAGCTGACACCCGCGCACGTGGGGACCCCGTACCTTGACCCTATGCCTCAGATGCGAGGATTGACAGGGCTTTCGCCGTTGTCGTCGACGGTCATGTTTCGCTGCGGATGAAGGCGTACGCGAAGGCCGCGAGGGCGGCACCGAGGAGTGGGGCGAGCAGGTAGACCCAGATCGCGTGCAGATCGCCGGTGACGATTCCTGGGCCGAGTGAGCGGGCGGGGTTCATCGAGGCGCCGGTGATCGGTCCGCCGAACATCGCGTCAAGCCCGACGGTGGCGCCGATGGCGATCGCGGCTGCCTCGCCGACCGCCCGTGTGTCGGTAGCGACGGCCATGATCACGAACATGAGGAAGAACGAGAGGATTGCTTCCCAGAGGAACGCCTGTCCGTCCGAGCCGCTCGGGAAGGTCGCTCCGACGTGCGCGATGTTGCCGAGTGATGCCGCGCAGGATCGCGGCGGCGATCAGCGCGCCGGCGAGCTGGGCCACCCAGTAGAGCGGAACCTGGCGTCGTGGGAAGTGCCGTGCGAGCGCGAACGAGAGCGTCACGGCTGGGTTGAAGTGGGCACCGGAGACGTGCCCGACGGCGTAGATCATGGCCATGATCACGAGCCCGAACGTGATTGCCACGCCGACGTGGCCGAGCGCGCTCGTCTTCTCGATCGACCATGATCGCGCCGCAGCCGGCGAAGACGAGCGCGAACGTCCCGATCGCTTCCGCGACCAGGGCCCGCGCCAGCGGGAGCGATCTCAATTGTTGGAGGGCAGTAGTTCGCCGATCAGCGTCAGCACGCGCGTGTCGAGCTCGTCGCGGATCCTGCGGACGGTCTCGATGTCCTGGCCGGCCGGGTCGTCGAGCTCCCAGTCCTCGTAGCTTCTTGCCGGGGTAGATCGGGCAGGCATCGCCGCACCCCATCGTGATCACGACGTCGGCTGCGCGCACGACCTCATCGGTGAGCGGCTTCGGGAACTCCTCGCTCATGTCGACGCCGAGCTCGGTCATGGCCTCGATGACGGCCGGGTTGATCTGCTCGCCCGGGTCGCTGCCGGCCGAGCGGACGTGGATCCGACCCTGCGAGCGGAGCTTGACCAGACCGGCCGCCATCTGGCTGCGGCCGGCGTTGTGCACGCAGACGAACAGGACTTCCGGCTGCTCCTTGGCGATCATGCCCTCGGCCTGCCCGAGCGCCTTCAGGCGCTCACGGGCGAAGCGGTGCGCCAGCACCGGCACGAAGACGTTGATGCTCGCCGCCGCCCAGCAGGTCGGTCGACTCGGCGATGTAGCGGGCGATCGTCTCCGGCGAGAAGATGCCGGCGAACTCGTGCTGCAGCGCCTCGGCCGCCCGCTCGACGTGCAGGCGTGTGACGGGATCGAGAACCTCGAGACTCTCGAGACCCTTGTCTTCCATGATCGCCTCCTCGGCCATCGACGGGGATCGATTCGCGACTGGATGATTGCAGGCATCATCGATTGCTGTCAATATCGATTTCTGCGAATATGGGCGGCATGGAGTCTGTCGCGACGATCCCCGCCTCTTGCCCGCCGCTCCTTCAGGGTCCGCTCGAACCGCACGAAGCCGAACAGCTCGCCCGGGCGCTGAAGACGATCGCCGACCCGGCGCGGCTACGGCTGCTCAGCCTGATCCAGGCCCAGCCGGACGGCGAGGCCTGCGTCTGCCACCTCACCGAACCGCTCGGTCTCGACGCAGCCGACCGTCAGCCACCACCTCAAGGTGCTCCTCGACGCGGGCCTCGTCGAACGCGAACGCCGCGGCAGCTGGGCCTACTACCGAGTCGTGCCCGAAACGCTCGGCGTGCTGCGCGACATCCTCGGCTGACGCAGCTCCGAGCAGCGATGACCCGGCTGCTCATCGTCGGCGGCAGCGACGCCGGCATCAGCGCCGCGCTGCGCGCCCGCGAGCTCGACCCCGACGAGCGAGGTCGACGTGGTGGTCGCCGACGCCTACCCGAACTTCTCCATCTGCGGCATCCCCTACTACGTCTCCGGCGAGGTCCCCGACTGGCGCAACCTCGCCCACCGCACCATCGCCGACCTCGAAGCAACCGGGATGCGGCTGCGCCTCGACACCATCGCCCGCCGGATCGACGTCGACCGGACACGGCTGCTCGTCACCGACAGCGACGGCGCCGAGGAGGTGATCGGCTACGACGAGCTCGTGATCGGCACCGGCGCCGTCCCGGTCCGGCCACCGATCGACGGGCTCGCCGGGCCCGACCCGCTCGGCGCCGACGACGGCGTGCACCTGCTCCACTCGATGGGCGACACGTTCGCCCTCATGCGCACGCTCGAGGAACGCTCACCGGCAGAGCGCGCTCATCGTCGGCGCCGGCTACATCGGCCTCGAGATGGCCGACGCGCTCACCACGCGGGGACTGTCCGTCACCCAGATCGAACAGCTGCCCGAGGTGCTGCCGACCGTCGATCCCGAACTCGGCGCGCTCGTCCACGCGGAACTCGTCAGCCACGGCGTCGAGGTCCTCACCGGCACCACCGTCACACCATCAGCCGCACCGATCGCCGGAGCTGAAGCACGGTTGCGCGTCGACGCCGCTGACGCACAGCCGGTTCGACCGTCACGCGATCCGTCGACCTGGTCCTCGTCGTGGTCGGCGTACGACCGGACACCGAACTCGCCGCCGCAGCCGGCGCCGACGCTCGGCGCCAAAGGAGCGATCGCCGTCGACCGGCAGATGCGCACGAACCTGCCCGACGTCTACGCCGCCGGCGACTGCGTCGTCACCCACCACCGGCTCCTCGGCGAGACCTACCTCCCGCTCGGCACCACCGCCCACAAGCAGGGCCGCGTCGCCGGCGAGAACGCGCTCGGCGGCAGCACGCGAGTTCGCCGGCAGCCTCGGCACCCAGGTCGTCAAGATCTTCGACCAGGTCGCCGCCCGCACCGGCCTGCGCGACCACGAAGCCGTCGCCGCCGGCTTCGACCCGCTCACCGTCGAGTCCGAGGCCGACGACCACAAGGCCTACTACCCAGGAAGCCACCGCATCCGCATGCGCTTCACCGGCGACCGCACGACCGGCCGACTGCTCGGCGTCCAGCTGTTCGGACACCGCCACGCCGAGATCGCCAAACGAATCGACATCGCCGCCACCGCCATCTTCCACGACATGACCGTCGACGCCATCAGCGACCTCGACCTCTCCTACACGCCACCGCTCGGCAGCCCCTGGGACGCGATACAGGCCGGCGCCCAGGAATGGTCGCAACGCGGCTATGCCCCTGAGACGTGAAACCACATGTTTCGGATAGCGCCTATCGCGAGTGGGCGGTGCCGGGCTCGAACCAGCGACCTCCTGCTTGTAAGGCAGGCGCTCTCCCAGCTGAGCTAACCGCCCCCGGCTACGGTAGCGGCCGCAACGCCACTCGGCGGAGGGAAGTCCCAGAACAGTTCGTAGGCGAGGCGGTCGCCGTTCAGGAACGGCGTGTAGAGCCGTTCGAGCTTCGGCATCTCGCCTGCGTAGCACCGGAGAGCCCGCTCCTTGCGGGCCCGCTGCTCTGCGGAGAGCGTCACCGCGAAAGGCACCCGACCGCCCGCCACCTTCGGCGAGAGCTCGAAGTCGGGCCTGAACTGGCAGTACGGCTGATCCGCATACAGACGAGCGTCTCGGCGAATCTTCAGGCATGCCTTTCGAACCCGCTCGTGCTCGAGGCTGAAGTTCGCAACGCCGGCACCGGCCGGGACGTAGACGAGGTCGGCATCCCGAAGGTGGTCCCTGAGCAAAGACTTCGACACCCGTCCGCCCCCGTACTGCAGTTCGAGCAGGCCGAGGTTGACGCCCTGCCGACCCGCAGTGTCGAGCGCAGCCCGGTTCTCCTCAACTCGCTGAGCCACGCGCGTGGCGGAGTCGACCCCCGTATCCCGATCCCAATCAGTGATCACGCCGGGTCTTGGAGCCGCCGTGAAGACGGTGACAACCACCACCTCGCGTTCACCGTCGATGATGCTCCAGCACGACAGAACTGCGTCATCGAAGTGCGGCGAGACGACAACGATCGCGGCCACGGCCGAGTATCGCACCGGCGAAAAGGAGACGGTGCGTACGCTAGTGCCGTGATCGATCACGCGGACCGGCGGCTGACCAATCACGCCCGAATCCTCGTCTCCTGTCCAGACCGGCATGGCATCGTCGCGGCGGTCGCCGGGCTGCTCAGCGAGCTGGGTGCGAACATCGTCGCGTCCGATCAGCACTCGACGGATCCCGAAGGCGGACGCTTCTTTCTCCGGATGGAGTTCCATCTCGACGGGCTCGACGGAACGCGCGACGAGCTCGAGCGCCGGTTCAACGAGGAGATCGCGACGCCGTTCGCGATGGCCTGGCGCATCAGTTACCCGGCCGTGCCGAAGCGTCTGGCGCTACTCGTCTCCCGGAGCGACCACTGCCTGCTCGACGTCCTTTGGCGCTGGCGCCGAGGAGATCTGCACTGTGAGATCCCCTGCGTGATCTCGAATCATCCGGACTGCGCGGAGGCCGTCGCCGGGTTCGCGGTGCCGTTCCACCATGTCCCGGTCGAGCGTGCGTCGAAGCCGGCGGCCGCAGTCCAGATCCTCGGCCTGCTCGAAGGCCGAGTCGACGTCGTGGCCCTCGCTCGCTACATGCAGATCCTGTCGGACGAGTTCCTCGATCGCGTGGGCGTGCCGGTGATCAACATCCACCACTCCTTTCTGCCGGCATTCGTCGGCGCGGACCCCTACGAACGCGCCTATGAGCGCGGCGTCAAGCTGATCGGCGCCACCGCGCACTATGTGACCGCCGAGCTGGACGCGGGCCCGATCATCGAGCAGGACACTCAGTGCGTCACGCACCGGGACACGCCCGCCGAGCTCGCGCGCATCGGAGCCGACATCGAGAGAACGGTCTTCTCGCGGGCGGTCAAGTGGCACCTGGAAGATCGGGTGCTCGTGCACGAGAACCGGACGATCGCCTTTGTGTAGCGGCCGGAGTATTCTCGCGCCCATGACCGCCGCGACCTATCAGAGGGGTGCCACATGACCAGCGTCGTCTCAACCGGAGTCTCCTCGAGCGACCTCTCGCGCGCGCTCGACGGGTTCGCCGCCGCCGTGGGTGCCGACCACGTGCTCACCGCCGAGGCCGATCTGCGCGAGTTCCGCGACCCGTTCGCCTACGAGACCTGGGACGACTACACCGCATCGGCGATCGTCATGCCCGACACGGTCGAGGAGATCCAGGAGATCGTGCGGGTCGCGAACGAACACAAGATCCCGCTCTGGACGCACGGGACCGGCCGCAACAACGGCTACGGCGGCCCGGCGCCGCGGGTTCGCGGCTCGGTCATCCTCAGCCTGCGGCGGATGAACCGCGTGCTCGAGATCAACGAGGAGCTCGGTTACGCCCTCGTCGAGCCGGGCGTGCGCTGGTTCGACCTCTACGAGGCGATCCAGGCGGGCGGCCACAAGCTGATGCTCTCGGTCCCCGACCTTGGCTGGGGCAGCGTCGTCGGCAACACGCTCGACCACGGCATCACCTACCTCCCGTACGGAACGGACATGGCCGCGCAGTGCGGCATGGAGGTCGTGCTCGCGAACGGCGAGGTGATGCGCACCGGCATGGGTGCGATGCCGGGCAACCGGTCGTGGAACCTCTACAAGCGCGGCCTCGGGCCGACGCCCGACCAGCTCTTCATGCAGTCGAACTTCGGCATCGTCACGAAGATGGGGATCTGGCTGATGCCGAACCCCGAGTGCTACATGCCTCTGTGGCTGCGGGTCTGGCGTGACGACGATCTCGGCCCTGCTGTCGACACCCTGCGCCGGCTGATGCTCGACCGGACGATCGACCACGTGCCGCAGTTCCTGAGCACGGTTCTGCTCGCGTCGGTGATGACGAAGCGCGACCTCTGGCACCAGGGGGACGGCCCGATCCCGGACGCGACCATCGACAAGATGGCCCGCGAGCTCGAGATCGGGCGCTGGATGATGCGCTTCGGCCTCTACGGGGACGAGTCGGTGGTCGATCTCCGCTTCAAGAAGGTCAAGGAGGCGTTCGAGCGGATCCCCGATGCGGAGGTCTGGGGGACGAAGTACGAGCCGGAGCAGTTCCCGCAGATCGAGAACGCGATCGAGCGGGTGCAGGCGGGCGTTCCGAGCCTCGACCTGAACCAGATGACGGGCTGGTACGGGGGCGAGCAGGGCGGCCACATCGGCTTCTCACCTGTCGCTCCGCTCGTGGGCCGCGACGCGCTCGCGCTGCGCGATCTGCTGCGCGGGATGATCGAGCGGCAGGCCGGGCTCGACTACATGGCCGCTCTGATTCCCACGAACGGGCGCAGCTTCGTCCACGTCACGCTGGTCATCTTCGACACGCAGAACGAGGCGCAGGCGCGCCGCGCGTACGAGACGTGCAAGCTGCTCGTGCGTGAAGCGGCGAAGCAGGGCTACGGCGAGTACCGCGCGCATCTCGACTTCATGGACCTTGCCGCCGAGCAGTACAGCTTCAACGACCACGCCTACCGGCGCTTCAACGAGACGATCAAGGACGCACTCGACCCGAACGGGATCCTCTCGCCGGGGAAGCAGGGAATCTGGCCGAGGGGGATGCGGGAGTGACGAACGGCCGCTGAGCGGAGAGGAGTGCCCCCAGCGGGATTCGAACCCGCGCTACCACCTTGAAAGGGTGGCGACCTAGGCCGCTAGTCGATGGGGGCGGCCGAGCGCAGGATAGCCCGGCACTCGGGGCTACACTCGCCCGCGGGGCCGTTAGCTCTGGCACATGCTCAGCCGCGGCGAAGCATTCACTCCCAAAGGCGCCACCGACCCCCTGGCCGCCTGACGGTCCTTAAGGAGATGCGCCACCGGAGCGAACTCCCATCAGCCTTGTCCTCTTACTAGGAGGCGATAGAGAGATGAGCACCGCTCACCACCCACAACCGCCACCAACACCGCCCTGACTGGGCGATGCACCAACGCAACAACTTGACGCACGGCCCTTCTTCATAGAGAGGGGGTCGACAGTTCCAGTCCGTCAGAGGGCCTCGCTCTCCGTGCTTAGCCGATGAGGAGAGAAGCCGACTCGGCTCCGCACGCCCTCAGCGAGTCCAGTCGGCAAGGGCTGCCTCACCCGGGACATGAACGGGAATCGACGCCAGGCCGGACCCGTCTCGGCGCAACACGACGATTCGACCGGCCGTGAAGAGCAGCTCGGTGCCCCGCTTCGACCAGGCCGGGTCGGGAGATATCGGCCGTGCCCCCGACCCGGCTGCGTGGTTTCGTAACGCCTCACGGGCGGCGAAGCCGTAGAGAGTGATGCGAGCTATGCCGAACTGTGCTTCTCCACCTCGATGACGCTAGGTGCCGACCGCGGCAGGGATCGTTGCGTTGACCGCTGCCTTGATGAGGTCAGCCACGGCTGCAGGCTGCGACACGTAAATCGAATGGCTGCCTGCTACCTCGATCACGGTCGAACCCGCCCGCTCAGACATCGCGCGCTGGGCCGGAGGCGGGATCATCCGGTCGTCGGTCGCCACGAGATACCAGCTCGGCTTGCTCTTCCACGCGGGCTCGCTGACCGTGCCGCCAAGCGCGTCCACGCCCCAGGGGACTTGCGAGTCGGCCATGAACGCGGCCTGTTCGGCGCCCAGGTCACCCGCGAATGACGCGTGGAACTTCTCGCGGTCCAGGAAGAGAAAGCCGTCCTGCGGCGGCAGGATTGGCGGCACGGGTGCGCCGGGCGGTGGATCTGCGATGAGGGTGTTGACCGACTCGCCCTCGTCCGGCGCGAAGGCCGCGATGTAGACGAGCGCCGCAACCTTGGGATGCGTGCCCGCCTCGGTGACCACGACCCCGCCATAGGAATGGCCGACGAGGATGACCGACTCGCTCGCCGCGTCGATCGCCCGCTTGGTCACGGCAACGTCATCGGCGAGTGAGAGCGTCGGATTCTGGACGACACTGACGCTGTAGCCATCCTTCTTCAGGTGCTCGTAGACACCCTGCCAGCCAGAGCCGTCCACGAAACCGCCGTGGACGAGGACGACGGTGGGCGTGTCCGAATTGCTCATGAAGAGCTCCTTTCTGTTGGGATGTTGGCTCTCTGTGGCGCGGTTGGCTCGGCGACGTTCTGCCAGCTTCGCGACGAGATCCAGGCTGATGCAGCATCAGCGAGCCTCGATGGTGCTTGGGGGTGGCGGCAGCGGCGGCTTCAGACGCGACCTCCCTCGTTGGTGGCTTCATCAGTTTACGCCCTTACATGAGAAGCCGAAGACCGTTGCACCACCCTCGTTACAGGCGCCCGTGGCCGCGAGCATCGACTACGCCAGGCTAAGCGGGTTGGCACTGGCTTGTGCGAGCGTCGGCGAATGACGCCCGAGTTGCCACGGTGAAATGCTTAGTCAGGCCGAAGCCTCGGCGGCCACCTTGAGATGGTTGAGCCAGGCCACCAGCGACGCGTCGAGAGCCGTCCGCATTCCCTGTGCGTCAGCCTTGACTGGCTCGCCGCCGAAGGACTCGCTCGTCGTGACATGCACGCCGCCCAACGTTGTGCTGAACAGCCATTCGTGGATGCCTGTGATCCCGCCGGACGTTCCGCCCCAAAGCACGCGGGCTCGCTCGGCCAGGTCGTAGACAGTCGACGTGACACTGAAGCCGTAGCTTGTCCAGTCAAACGAAACGCCAGGTTCGAGATCTCCGTCGATGTGCGCAGCGGTGATCTGGGTCTGCCAGGTCGGCCATGAGTTGACGTCGGTATGGAGTTGCCAAACCTTCTCCAATGGTGCCTCGATGTCGATCTCGTGCACGACAACCACAGGAGCACTGCGGTCAACATCAGTCGGGATGGTCATCTCTCTCCACTCCTTCGTGCTCCTCGTCACCGAGGCGCCCGGGAGCGAACCTGGCCGACCTCGAATGGAGCGTTTATGGAGCCTAGCGATCGCAATCAGTGGCAACCGGTGGCAAATGCGGAGCCTCCGAAAGCGGCTCAAACAAGCCAAAACCGTTGCCACCGGTTGCGACCAGTTGCCGGTCGGAGCGCATGGTAAAGGTCGGCCCCCCTCGTGCTAAAGAGGGGGTCTCAGCATCATCTTTGCTGCCGTGATCATCTGGTTGACGGAGCTCTGACCGGTCTCTGCACGCGCCGCGCACGAACACGTCGCTTGGGTGAACTGAGTCTCCACGATGAGATACTCCCTCGCTCACCCGCGAAGAGGAGTTCCGGTGTCAGCAGAAGAGAACACCCGCCTCGTCCAGACTGCGTATGAGGCTTTCGGTCGGGGCGACATGGCGGCACTTGCCGAGGTGATGGCGGACGACATCGAGTGGGTGGATCCCGGCGATCCCGACGACGACCCGAACGCCGGAACGTTCAAAGGCAAGGAAGCAGTCCTGGGCTGGTTTGGTGGTGTTGCATCGACTCTCGACTACACGACGTTCGAGCCACGAGAGTTCATCGCCCAGAACGACAAGGTGGTATCGCTGGTGTACTCCGAGGCAACGGTTCGGGACACCGGCCGCGCGTTTGTCAATCCTGAGGCACACGTATGGACGTTGCGGGATGGGAAGCTCGCCCGATTCCAGAGCTATCACGACACCGCAGCGGCGGCTGCTGCCCACCGCGTGGAGTAGCCCTGCGCGGGGAATCGGCGGATCGTACGTGGGGTGAACTCGCATGGGCCAGTGTTCGGAAATGTCGCTTGAGCTGCTGACCCAATGGTGAGCGCCGACTACAGTCATTCCGCGTGGCGACGTCGTGCGAATGACTACCGAGCGGATGCTCGCGGCCGTCCTGAATCAGCGTCTCGCGCCGTCGGCTTCTACGAGAGGATGGGAGGTCGCTATCTTCGAGACAGCGAACCGGGCGTCTGGAGTCGCGTTGTCGCCATCATGGGCATCGATCTCTCGTAGCGGCCGATTGAGCGCCTTCTCAAGGCAACTACCGCCTGAGTGGGCCAGTGTTCGGGAATGTCCCCTGACGCAGCCTGGGCAGAGGCCGATGAGTTAAGGGTCGCCGAGCGGTCTACCTTCGAGAGCAACATCTACGTGCAGCCGGAGGAGGCCGCCGAGAGAGGAGTCATGCGATGCCGCGGTACCTGATCTCGTTCGATGCCCACGCGATGGACCACATCCCCGACGAGGACATGCCCGCCGTGACCAACGCCTCGCTCGCGGTGGTCCAGGAGGCCATCAACGCTGGCGTGTGGGTCTTCGGCGGCGGACTGGAAAACCAGAAGGCGAGCATCGTGGCCACCGACGGAACGGTCACCGACGGCCCGTACCCGGAGGCCATCGGCGGACTCTGCGTCGTCGACGTACCCTCACGCGGGGAGGCGCTGGAGTGGGCTGCCAAGACCGCCGTCGCCTGCCGCTGTGCTCAAGAGGTCCGGGAGTTCATGCCCGACCCGACCGTCGGCAACTAGACGACACTAGCCTGGGCCAGTGTCCGGGAATGTCCCCTGACGCAGCCTGGGCAGAGACCGATGAGTTACGGGTCGCCGAGCGGTCTAACCCCCAGATGAAGAGCTACGTGCGGCCGGAGGAGGCCGCCGAGAAAGGAGTCAAGGCCGTGCTCAGCCGTAACGATATCGGTCGGCACCTGACGAGCGAAATGGTCTTCTCCGGTGACAGCTTGCCCGGGTTCTCCGACACGATCGAGCATCCCGACGGGCTCGTCCTCGTCGACACGGGGATGATCGACACGACGCCGGCGCTCGACGAGGACGGCGAGGAGTGGCACCCGAACCCGCTCCCGGACGAGCTCGTGAGTCGCGTCGCGGTCGTCGTCAACACGCACCTCCACTTCGATCACTGCGGCGGCAACCGGCTCTTCCCGGGCATCCCGATCCACGTGCAGCGACGCGAGCTCGCGGACGCGCGGACGAAGGACGACTACACGGTGCGGGAGTGGGTCGACTTTCCGGGCGCGACGTACGTCGAGCACGACGGCGAGGCGGAGATCCTGCCGGGCGTCAGGCTCCTGCCGGCGCCGGGACACACGGCCGGACATCAGATCGTCGTCGTGGAGACCGACGAAGGCCCGGTCGTCCTCGGCGGCGACGTCGGCGGCCACTCGTTCGAGGAGCTCGAACGCGGGGATACGCCGGGCCGGCAGCTCGTCCTCGAACTCGCGGCGCCGACCTACCTCGCGCATGTCGCGGAGGTGCGTGTCCCGCACCCGCGGTCGTAGCGTCTAGTCGTCCGAAAGCCGTGCCGTGAGCGCGGCGAGCACCTTGTCCTGGATCGATGGGACGTCCCGCATCAGCGTCCGAATCCCGGACGCCGAGAGCACGAGGACGCGGCCCGGCGATCGGCCTTCTCAGCAAGGATCCGGTGACGGGTATGGAGCGTTTATGGAGCCTAGCGGGCGCAACCAGTGGCAACCGGTGGCAAATGCGCAGGCCCCGAAACGGCTGAAACAAGCCAAAACCGTTGCCACCGGTTGCGACCAGTTGCCGATCGGAGCGCATGGTAAAGAGGGGGTCGACGGTTCGAGTCCGTCAGAGGGCTTCGAGAAGCCGCCACAAACGGCGCCCTTCCACTCGGATCGACTTGCGGGACACCGGTAGCCCAAGCGGCTCCGGGGCTGCTCGAGGTGTCCGGTTGAGGATCCTCTACGCGACGCGCTCGGAGCTAGATGAGTATTTCATGTCGAGAAGCTCTGACCGGCTCCGCTCACCAGGTGAAGGGCCACGACAGGCGCGGCCCACGACACCAGGAGACCACCATGCCGAAGTACCTGCTCCTCAAGCACTACCGCGGCGGCCCGGAGCCGCACCGTCCCGTGCCCCCGATCGACCAGTGGGCCCCCGAGGACGTGGAGGCGCACATGGCCTTCCTCAAGCACGTCAGCGAGCTGCTCGAGGAGAACGGCGAGTACGTCGACGCGCAGGCGCTCACGCCGGCGCGCACCTGGGTGCGCTACGGCGGCCCGAACGCCGCGCCAGTCACCACCGACGGCCCGCTGCCCGAGACCAGCGATCTCGCGGCGGGCTGGTACATGATCGACGTCGAGTCGCACGAGCGCGCGGTCGAGCTCGCGGCCTACGTCTCCTCCGAGCCCGGCCCGGGCGGGGAGCCGCTGTACGAGTGGATCGACGTCCGGGAGGTCATGTCCGAGGCGCCCTCGGACGACTGACCCGGCGTGATCGACGAGCCGACGCGACGGCTGGACGAGGGCGCGCTGCGCGCCCTCGTCCCTCGGGTGCTCGCGGGCCTGGTCCGGCGGGGCGAGGACTTCGATGCCGCCGAGGACGCGCTGCAGGAGGCGCTGCTGGAGGCGCTGCGGGTGTGGCCCGAGCACCCGCCGCGCGACCGGCGCGCGTGGCTTGCGACGGTCGCGACCCGGCGGCTCGTCGACGCCCGCCGCAGCGAGGCCGCCCGTCACCGCCGCGAGGAGGCGACGTACGCCGAGCCGCGGCCCGCCGCCACCGAGGAGGGCGACGACACCCTCTTCCTGCTCTTCTGCTGCTGCCACCCCGACCTCGCGCCCGCCTCCCAGGTGGCGCTGACCCTGCGCGCCGTCGGCGGCCTCACCACCCGGGAGATCGCCGACGCCTTCTACGTGCCTGAGGCGACGATGGCGCAGCGGATCAGCCGGGCCAAGCACGCCCTGCAGGGGCGCCGCCTGGACCAGCCCGGCGACCTCGCCGTCGTGCTGCGCGTGCTCTACCTCGTCTACACGGCCGGCCACGCGGGCCGGGTGGACCTGGCCGGTGAGGCGATCCGACTCGCCCGCCAACTCACCCTCGCCACCGAGGAACCGGAGGCGCGCGGGCTGCTCGCGCTGATGCTCCTCAACCACGCCCGCCTCCCGGCGCGACTCGACTCAGAGGGTCGCATCGTCACGCTCGACCGACAGGACCGCGGCCTGTGGGACACCCGAGAGATCGCCGAGGGCGTGCGCGTCCTGCAGTCGGCGCTGGCCGTTCAGCGCCCCGGCCGCTACCAGGTCGAGGCCGCCATCGCCGCCCTGCACGACGACGCGGCAAGCGCCGAGGAGACCGACTGGCCGCAGATCCTCGCCTGGTACGACGACCTCGTCGCCCTCACCGACGACCCGGTGCACCAGGACCCCGCCGCGGTGCTGGGGCGCGCGGTCGCGGTCGGCCACTTCCTCGGCGCCGCCGCCGGGCTGCGCGAGACCGACCGGCTGCGCGAGGTGCTCGGCGAGCGGCACCGCTGGCACGCCGTCCGCGGCCACCTGCACGAGCTGGGCGGCGACCTCCCTGCCGCCGCCACGGCGTACACCGAGGCCGCCCGCCGGGCCACGAACGTCGCCGAGCGCGACCACCTGGTTCGCCAGGCCGCCCGCGCGCGGGCCGGCCGAGCTATGTAGGAACAGTCGTCTCACTGAGCGTCCTCCAATGGGCGGCGCGTTCCCAGCCCGCTACCTGTCGGGCTGGCCCGACTGGGGCAGGATCTCGACGTACCCGTCCGTTCCATGCACGCGGATCCGCTGCCCATCCCGGATCAGCCGGGTAGCATGCTCCACCCCCACGACGGCCGGCAAGCCGTACTCCCGTGCGATCACCGCGCCATGGGTCATCAGGCCGCCCACCTCCGTCACCAGGCCCTTGATCGCGACGAACAGGGGCGTCCAGCTGGGGTCGGTGTAGGCGGTGACCAGGATGTCGCCCGCTTCGAGATCGGCCTCCGCCATGTCCAGGATGACGCGCGCCCGCCCCTCGATGGTCCCGGCGGAAACCGGTAGGCCGACCAGCGCGCCGGCCGGCAAATCGTCGCGTCGGTACGCCCCGGCGATGACCTCGCCATCCGACGTGAGCACCCGGGGCGGCGTGAGCGCTTGATACGACCTGAACGCGTCCTTGCGCCGGCGGATGAGCTGGTCATCCACTTGGTTCGTGCGCACGACGTCGACGAGCTCCTGGAACGTGAGGTAGAAGATGTCTTCCTGCTCACGGAGCACGTCGGGCCTGCACGAGGCGCTCGGCCTCTTCCAGCAAGGCCTGCTTGTAGACGAAGTAGCGGCTGACCATGCCGTACTTCGGATACTCCCGGTACCCGATGAAGGTCCGGACCCGGTCGATCATCCGCTTGGTCTCTTCGGCCTTCCGCTCCCCGTCCGGCAAGGCCCGCAAGCGCTCCAGCAGCTCCTGTTCCTTCTTCCAGGCCTCCTGCCGCCCTTGCTCGAAGAGCCGCTCGCCGGCGCCAGGCTCGAAGTTCTTGATGTTGCCGAGGATCACGGGCACGAGCGTGGTGGGCCGTTCGCTCCAACGCGGCCTCGTGATGTCGATCTCGCCGACGCAGCGCATGCCGTACTTGTCGAGCCAGGCCTGGATGGCGTCTCGCGCTTCCCGCCCGCCTGCAAGCTTGGCCAGCTCGTCCAGGAAGCCCTCGTCCTCGACGTGCTGCAGAAAGGCCACCACCTCCGGATGCGGGCGGATCACGTCCGCGACGTCCAGGAGCGCCAGCCCCATCTCCGACGTGACGTTGTCGGGGACGGACTGCGTGAGCGTGTCGGCCGCGTTCTTCTCGCCCAGCCACGCCTGCAGCTGATCGTTGAGCCACCACGAGGCCTCCATCGCCGCCATGAACACCTGATGGCTCCGCGGATCGAACAGGATCCGCTTCAGCTCCTGGATGTCCGCCAGGATGAAGTCGAGCAGCGCCGATCCGGACTTCGTCTGGATGTCGCGCTTCAAGGCGGCGACGGAAGCCTGGTTGTGCGCGATCAGCTCGGTGACGATGGCCGGATCGGTCTCGATCGGGGCCGGCGGCGTCAGGCGGCGGCCAGCCGGGACCTTCGTCCGGGAGCGACGGGACGAAGTCGCCGCGATCGAGGATGGTCTGCAGCGCGTCCCCGATCAGCGGATCGGACTTCGCCAGGGCGAGGAGGCCTGCACGGCGCGCGGGCGACGCCAGGTGCTGGGTGACGTCGACGAACAGCCTCCCGCCGGCCTCGTGCATCGGCGGGCCGGCGGTCAGCTGCCAGAAGGAGATCCCCAGCGGCTTCATGGGGTCGGTCATCATCTGCTGATGACCGACGGAGACGTAGACGTGGTTCTCTCCGTCACCGGCCGCCGGGATGGGGAACAGCGTGGTGATCGGCCGGCTCTGGACGATCTGGAAGTCGTCGTCGACCAGGCACCATTCGATGTCCTGGGGGCGGCCGAAGTGCGCTTCGATCCGCCGGCCCAGCTGCGCGAGTCGCACGACCTGCGCGTCCGTCAGCGCCGGCTGTTCCTGCCGCTCCGTCTCGATCGCCTGTTCCTGCGTCCCGCCTGCCGGCGAGGCGTGGATGACAAGCTGCTTGGTGGCGACCGCCTTGGCGACGACCTCGCCGTCCCGCACCTTGTAGACGTCCGCGTTCACCAGGCCGGAGACCAGGGCCTCGCCGAGGCCGAAGCTGGCCTCCACGGAGACGACCTTCCGGTTGCCCGTGACAGGGTCAGCCGTGAACAGGATGCCGGCAGCGTCCGGGAAGACCATCTGCTGCACGACCACGGCCATGTGGACGTTCCGGTGACCGAAGCCGTTCCGCAGGCGGTAGGTCACGGCCCGCTCGGTGAACAGCGACGCCCAGCACCGGCTGACGTGCTGGAGGATCGCCGCCGGCCCCACGATGTTCAGGTACGTGTCCTGCTGGCCCGCGAAGGACGCCGTCGGCAAGTCCTCCGCCGTCGCGCTGGATCGGACGGCGTAGGCGGCCTGGTCGCCGAGACGGGCGAGCGTGCGGGTGATAGCCGCCGCCACATCGTCCGGGATGGCAACTGCTTCGAGGGAGCGGCGGATCTCGGCGCTGAGCGTGCGGATCGACTCCCGGTCGTCCGGGTTCAAGCGCGACAGCCGATCGAGCCGATCGTCGATCGCCGGCGCTCCCGCCATGATCCGCCGAAACGCATCCGTCGTCACGCAGAAGCCAGCAGGCACCCGGATGCCTTCGATCCGCGACAGCTCCCCCAGGTGCGCGCCCTTGCCGCCAACGACCGCGACCTGCGTCTGGTCAATCTCCTGGAAACCCAACACGTAGCAGCCCATCCGCTCACCGTGGTCGGACGCGCTTACTGCGAAGGTCTGTCCGTACGTTTCGTCTGCTCGGCCGGCGTGCCGCCTCCCTCGTCGCAGCCCCAGCGGTCACAGACGCGCGCCGGCGGTGATCGCAACCGCGGCGCCGGCCGCGAAGAGGCCGCCCGCGAAGAGGAGCCCGATCCCAATCCAGAGCAGCGGGTCGAGCTCGGCGCCGATGCTGAGCTCGGCGGCCACACCTCTGGCCCCGTCGGCGTTCATGAGCACGGCTCGCCACTCACCTTCCTCCGGCTCCCATTCGAGCGTCTGCTCGCCGGCGCCGCTCGAGGAGGCGACCCAGAACGTCTCCTCACCCGGCGGCGAGGCGGGGGCGCCGCCGCTCCGCCGCTCGTACCGAGGCCTGCGCTCGAAGTCGGTGACCACCGCGTGCTCGACGCCGCTGAGGTAGCCGGCGAGGTCCGAGGCGCGGGCGATGCCCACGAACACGGGGCGATCGCTCTTGCTGCTGATGCGGACCGTCCCCAGGAAGGTGTCGAGAGCTCGCTCCGCGCCGCCGAGCTCGAGCTCGGCACGCTCGGACGCGATGGCGTACGTCGCGGTCGCAAAATCCTCCGTCGGCGACATGAGGTAGCCGTCGTCGTCGCGTTGCGTGCGATCGACCACGACGCTCGCGCACCCTCCCGCCAGCAGCCCGAGTGCGATCAGCGCCGCGATGCTCCCGACGACGATCAGCGCGATGCCGCCGGCGCCCTTGCCTCCGGGCGAGGCGGTCTCGGCCGACGCGGCGGCGGGCGTCGATTCGGACGCGAGCGCCTCACCGGCCGACCGGGCCCCTGCCTCCTCTCCGCCTTGGTCGAGCCGGAACGGCGGGTACGCATCGGTCATGAGCCCTGCGTAGGCGACGACGCGCGCAACCCAGCGATCGAGACCCACCACGAAGTCGAAAAGACCGCGCGGATAGCGCGTCGTGAAGAGGAGCGCAACCCCCGCGAAGAGCACGAGGAGCGCGATCAGGCCGGGCGCTCCTTGCGCTCCGCCGTCCCATGACGCGTCGCCGCCGCCGAGGAGCACGGCGACCACGAGATAGTGGGGGATCGCGAGCAGCCACCACTTCACGAGAACCAGGCCGCGTGAGAGTTGGCCGGTATAGGCGATGTCCAGCCTCGCAGGATAGTCGGGCTCCTCGCCGAGCGTGAAGGGCGGGTAACGGTCGGTGCCGAGCGCCCCGTACGAGTAGAAGGCCACACGCCAGCTCCACCGCAGCACGCCCAGGTTGAAGTCGAAGATCCCCCTCGGGTAGCGCCCCGTGAACAGGATCGCGAAGAAGGCGACGATCGTGAGCACAACGAATGCCGCCCATAGGAAGAAGAGGACGACGTAGTGAGGGATCGCCAGCAGCCACTTCACGAGCCAGAGCCAACGGCTCAGCTCTGGATCGAGCCTGCCTTCGATCCGGACGGGACTGGTCGGCGGGGCTTCCACGGACACCTCCTCGCTCACTCGTTCTCCACTCTGACAGGAACAGCTCCCGCCGGCGTCGCGAAGTTTCGCACCTGCGGGGCAAGGTACGGGCTACGTGGCGGTGCCGCCGCCGGGGCCGCAATGCGTCGAAGCGGCCACCGGCTGGTGTCTATTTGGTAAACAGAGGCGCGTCCTACGTAGTTCCCCGCAGCCGACTCCGAGTCGGTCCCGATGGAGTCAAGGGGCGCGGCCGCGACGATGGCAGCCGACTATGGGGACGGTCCTCACCGAGCCAAGGATGGAGGCGCCCGACCTCCTCTTGCGGGAGCTCGTAGAACTCCGCGAGCAGGTTGTGACCGAGGGGACGAGCTGATGGTGCAATGGCGGCCGGTGCTCAGGCGACGAGCGTTCCTGCCGAGCGCCGTCAACCTCGCGCGCTATATCGCGCTGGGGCGGGCAGAAGCGCGGATCACAGACTTCATCCCCGTCCTCGGCTACCGGTACACGCGCGAGGAGCTGCTCCGCTGCACACGCGATGAGTTGGGTCGGGCGGCCTGACCTTGCCGGCCGACAACCTGACCGCACGAGCTGCCCGCTGGAGCGCCGCCCATCGCCGGACGGCGGTGCTGGGATGGCTCGCGTTCGTGCTCGTCGCGTTCGCGATCGGGTCGCGTTGCGGGCGTCGTGACGATGAAGTCGGAGGACTACGGCAATCGGCGACTCGCGCGCGGCCGACCGGGTGCTGGCGCGGGAGTTCCCGAACGAGCGCGCGCGTCGAGCAGGTGCTGATCCAGAGCCGCAGCGGCCGGCTGCGAGCGCGCCGAGCTCAGCGCCGCGGTCGGCGACCTCGTCGCGCGTCTCTCGCGCGTGCCCGCGGTGGCGGCGATCAAGTCGCCGCTGGACGCCGCCAACCCGGGCCAGATCTCGAAGGACGGGCGCTCGGCGCTGCTGACCTTCCAGATCACCGGCGACCCCGACACCGCCAAGGATCGCGTCGACCCCGCGCTCGCCGCGACGGCCGCGGTGCAGCGGGCTCACCCGGCGCTGCTCATCGGGGAGTTCGGCGACGGCAGCGCCAACAAGGCGATCAGCAAGCGCATCGCCGACGACTTCCGCCGGGCCGAGTTCACGTCGCTGCCGGTGACGCTTGCGATCCTCGTGCTCGCCTTCGGCGCGCTCGTGGCCGCCGGCATCCCGCTGCTGCTCGGCATCACCGCGGTGGGGGCGGCGCTCGGGCTGACCGCGCTGCTTCAGCCACCTGCTGCACGTCGACGAGTCGATCAACTCGGTGATCCTGCTGATCGGCCTGGCTGTCGGCGTCGACTACTCGCTGTTCTACCTGCGCCGTGAGCGCGAGGAGCGTGCGCGCGGGCGCTCGCCCGCCGACGCGCTGCAGGTCGCGGCGGCCACGTCCGGCCGCGCGGTGCTCGTCTCCGGCCTGACGGTCATGACCGCGATGGCCGGGCATGTTCCTGATGGGCTCGCGCGTGTTCGAGTCCTTCGGCGTGGGCACCGTGCTGGTCGTCGCGATCTCGATCGTCGGCTCGCTGACGGTGCTGCCGGCGGTGCTCTCGAAGCTCGGCGACCGCGTCGACCGCGGGCGCATCCCGTTCCTCCGCCGCTGGCAGACGCGACGGCGAGTCGCGCCTGTGGCCTGCGATCGTCGGCGGCGTGCTGCGCCGGCCGCTGCTGTGGGGCGGCCTCGCGGCGGCGCTCCTGGTCGTCCTGGCGATCCCGGCGTTCCGCCTGCACACCGTCAACTCGGGCGTGCAGGGACTCCCGCGCGACCTGCCGGTGATGCAGGTCTACGACCGCACGCGAGAAGGCATTTCCGGGCGAGCCGCTTCCGGCGCATCGTCGTCGTCAGCGCACCGGACGTGACCGCGCCGGAGGTCACGGCGGGAATCGCCGCACTGAAGCGCGCCGCGCTGGCCACCGGCCAGATGAGCGAGCCGATCAGCGTCGACGTCAGCGCGTCGCGTCGAGCGGCCCGCGTGCAGATCCCGCTCGCGGGCAAGGGCACGGACGCGGCGTCCAACCGCGCGCTCGACGTGCTGCGCGGGACCGTGATCCCGTCCACGATCGGTCGCGTGCCCGGCGTGGAGGCGCACACCACGGGGCTGACCGCCGAGTCGCGGGACTTCAACGACTCGATGAAGTCGCACGCGCCGCTCGTGTTCGCGTTCGTCCTCGGGCTCGCGTTCGTGCTGCTGCTCGTCACGTTCCGCTCGATCGTGATCCCGCTCAAGGCGATCGTCCTCAACCTGCTCTCGGTCGGCGCCTCCTACGGCGTGCTCGTGCTCGTGTTCCAGGACGGCCGGCTCGAGTCGCTGCTCGGCTTCCAGTCGATCGGCGGCGTGACGTCCTGGCTGCCGCTGTTCCTGTTCGTCGTCCTGTTCGGGCTCTCGATGGACTACCACGTGCTGATCCTGAGCCGCGTGCGCGAGGCCTACGACGCCGGCATGCCGACCGAGCGGGCCGTCGCGCACGGCATCCGGGCGACGGCGAGCGTCGTCACGAGCGCGGCGATCGTGATGGTCGGCGTGTTCGCGATCTTCGCCACGCTGGGAATGATCGACTTCAAGATGATGGGCGTCGGCCTGGCCGTCGCCGTGCTGCTCGACGCGACGATCGTGCGCGCCGTGCTGCTGCCCGCCACCATGAAGCTGCTGGGCGACTGGAACTGGTACCTGCCGCACTGGCTGGAGTGGCTGCCGCGCGTCACGCGCGAGGCGCCGGCCAACGGCGCCAACGCCGAAGCGGCGGACGCCGGTCGGCGTCTGACTCTAGGTGGACGCCCGAATTGAGAACTTGCCGAAGAGTCGTGTGATGACCGCGCAAGCGTTGCTCAAACGTCGCGGCGTCGCGATTGGTTCGATTGCTGTCGCGGCGATGCTCTACCGGCTGCTGCTACGCCAACCCGTCCTGAACTGGGGCGCTACGGACGCCGAAGCAAATGCGCGGCTGCCTGGCGACGAGCTGCTGGAGGAAGCGGACGGCGTCGCAACCCGAGCGATCACGATCGCCGCACCCGCATCCGCTGTTTGGCCCTGGATCGCGCAGATGGGCCCCTCGCCGCGCGGCGGCGCGTACACCTACGACTGGATCGAGAACCTACTCGGGCTCGACATGCACAGCGCCGACCGTGTGCTGCCCGAGTACCAGCACCCGCAGGTCGGCGAGACGCTCGGCTACGGCAAGAACCGCATGCGCTTTGAACGCGTCGAGCCGCAGCGCGTGCTTGCGACTCGATCGGAAGACGGCAACTGGGTCTGGACCTTCGTCCTCGACGAGCAGGACGGAAGAACCCGGTTGATCAGCCGCAACCGCTTCCGGCTACCGACCCTGACCGCGAAGATCGGGATGGTTCCGATGGAGCCGGCCTCGCTCGTGATGGAACGAAAGATGCTCCGCGGGATCAAGCGGCGCTCCGAACGCCTCGCCACCGAAGAGAGGAAGGAGACACGTGCCTGAGACCGGCAAGCGCTTTACGGCGGACGAGGCTCGCGCGATCTACGAACGCTCCCGAGACTTCGCCAGACGATCGGCATCCACTTTTGATCCCAAGGCCGTTGGTTCGAGTCCATCACGGCCCATAGCACCCGTTCAGCCGCCGAACCGCTCGACGATGAGGCCGTGTCGCAGGCCGCGGTCGCTCACGGTGAGCGAGTCGCAGCCGAGCTTCGCGAGCACCGTGCGCACGATGCACGCGCCTGCGAGTATCACGTCGGCCCGTTTGGGCTGCAGGCCGACGATGCGGCGGCGTTCCTCGGTCGTGCGCGTGCGATAGAGCTCGATCTGGCGATCGATCTCGGCGCGGTCGAGCACTGTGCCCTGCACGATCTCGGGTTCGTATGTCGCAAGCTCGTGCTTCACAGCTGCGAGGTTGGTGACGGCGCCGCCCATCGCCACGACCGCGTCGGGCGTGGGTCGCCCGTCCAGTCGCACGAGGTCGGCCGCGATCGCGTCGAGCGCCTTCGCCAGCACGTCCTCGGAAACGGCGTCGCCGAGGCCGTATCGCTCGGTGAACCGCACAGCGCCGACGTTCACACTGAACCGTTCGTCGACCCGCTCTCCTTCCCCGAACGTGAATTGCGAGCTGCCGCCGCCGGTGTCGAACACGACGAGCGAGCCCCGGCCGAGACCGAGCCCGGACGTCGCTGCGCGGTATGCGAGTCGGCCTTCCTCCTCACCGGTGATGATCTCGACCTCGACGCCGCAGCGCGCGCGGACGGCGTCGATGAATGCGGCGCTGTTGGCGGCGATCCGCAGCCCGGCTGTGCCCACCGCCGCGATCGAGACAGCCTCGTTCCGGTTCGCCTCGTCGGCCATGACGGCGACCGCCTCGACGGTGCGGTCGATGGCCTCGGAATTGAGCCGGCCGGTCTCCTCGAGGCCTTCGCCGAGCCTGGTGAGCTCGGCCCGGTCGACGATCGTCCGCCACTCACCGTCTGCGCGCAGCTCGCCGATATGGAACTTGACCGAGTTCGTGCCGACGTCGATGACGGCGTACCGCCGTGCACCGAACGCAAGGAGCGCCTTGAGCCCGCGCGGCAGGTTCACGTTCCGGCGCGAGACCAGCCCGAGCTCTCGCACCGTCGCGATCACCCGCTCCGGATCTTCCGACTCCACGGCGATCGTGCGCGTCGCTCCCGCGTCGGTGTGCACCTCGGTCAGCTCCGCCATGCAGCCACCGAGCAGGTGGCGCTCGCGCCGCTTGTGTACCTCGACTGCCAGCAGCTCGCCGTTCGGGCGCACGATCTCGTCGAGGAGCTCGCCGAGCGTGTATTCGCTGCGCGTCAGTGTCGGACCTACGACACCGAGCGTTGCGAGCACGAAGCTGACATCTGCCGCGGGTAGCGGGAACTGAGCCTTCATCGCCGGCAACCACTGCTCGAGTCCGTCGTCGTTCACGTGCTCCAGATGCTTGACGTCCATCAGCTCGTTGCGGACCTTGACCGGGGCGTCGCTCTCCAGCGAGAGCAGGTACAGCTCGTCGCTTTCCTGCACGCTCTCCGCGGGAAGCGCGGCGAAGCGAGTGTCGGCCGCCCCGAAGCGCTCGCCGAAGGTCCGCCATTCCCAGCGGGGAACGATCGCGGCTATCGGAGGCTTGGCTCCAGCGCCGCTCGACTCGGGCGTCATCACTTCTCCTTCTTTGCGGCTTTCTCGGCCATCTATGCCTCCAACGCGTCGACGGGCTCGGCGCCCGGCGGTGCCCCGTGTGACGGCTGACGAGCTTGCCGAGCTCGATGATCGCGAGGTAGATGCTCGGTTCCGAGCAGGCATACCCTATTGGCTACTCGTCAGCGAGACGGTGTCGAAGATCCGTTGGAGGGGTGCAGCCCTGTAACGAGGAAGCTGAGGGTCAGCGCCGAGGCGATCAAGTACACGAACCGGCGATTCGCGATCGTGTAGCGCCTGAAGATGGTCTCCTCCGGCTCCCGAACCTCGAGAGCGGCGACGATGTTGGGGCTCCGCCGTTGTCATGTCACGCGGGCGGCGGGTCGCTTGCGACCCGGCCGCCCGCGCGAGGAGGTCACGCTTCGATGCGAGTGCGCGAGCCTCCGTAGGTTGCGAGAGCGTAGATCACCAACAGGTCGACCGCGAAGACGCAGAGCGACCAGAAGGGGTACGCCTGGATCATCATCAGCTGGGCGATCGCCTGCAGGCCGGCGACGGTGATCCCGGCCCAGCGCGCCCAATTGGAGCCCGTCATCACGCCGAATGCGGCGAGGATGGCAACCGCGCCGACGGCCATGATGATCCAGCCCCACGTGTTCAGATCGCTGAACACGAAGTGGGCCCCTGCGACGTAGAACGACGACTTCGAGACCGCCACGATCCCGTCGATCAGCCCGAGGGTCCCGCCGAGTCCGAGCATGAGGGCCGCGAAGAACAGCCAGCCTACGCCCCGCTCGGACGCGTACGGCGGCTGCGCCGGATACTCGTACGGGCGGTTCGCGGTCTGCGATCCGTTGGTCGTAACCCGCTCACTCTCGGTAGTGCTCATTCGTCCACCTCCCTCTTGATCCAGTTGAACGGTGGACGGTCGGGCAACCGCTGCCATCGGGTCCGACGCTGATCACGGTTGCCGGGAAGTACGTACTCCCGGGCGACGAGCCGCAGAAACGAGTACAACCATGGGCGCGACCGTGCAGAGGCTCATGCTCACCAGAGAGAGAACGGTCCTCGAGGCTGAGAGTTGAGCGGCCACTCGGTCGTGGTCCCGAACGATGGACTCCGGAGCCATGCCGAGCGCCTCGGCGCCGGCCCGGTGAGTCGGGCAGCCCTCGCGTTGGAGTTCTCGGAGAGCAGCGCCGCCTCAGTGGAGGTGCTCGTGGAGGGCGCGACGTTCTACCCACGGCTGCTCGAGGACATCGCCTCCGCCTCCTCTTCGATTCACATCAACCAGTTCGGCTTCCGGCCCGGCGTCGTCGGCGACGAGTTCGCCGAAGCGCTGGTCAAGAAGGCGGCGGAGGGCGTGCCCGTCAGGCTCGTCGTCGACCGGCAAGGCTCCGACCCCGAGCGTGGGTCGCTGGCACTGTACGACCGGCTGACGGCAGCCGGTGTGGAGGTCTGCGTCGTGCGTGCAACGAAGCTCCGTGCGACGCGCGCGCCGCTCGGACGCGGTGGCTCAACGCGTTGGAACCTCGCCGGTCTCGGGCACATCGACCACCGCAAGCTCGCCGTGGTCGACGGCCGCGTCGGCTGGGTCGGCGGCGCCGGAATCGAGGATCACTTCCAGGACGGCCGCTTCCACGACCTGTTCGTCCGTGTTACCGGCCCTGTCGTCGCGCAACTGCAACTGGTCTTTCTCGCCAGCTTCCGCTGGCTCGGCGGGTCGGTCCCGGCCGGCGAGCTCGACACGCTCTTCCCACTGCTCGACGCAGGAGCGAATCCCATTCCGGCCGTCGTCCTCCACAACGCGCCGGGACGGTACCGGCCGATCACCGCCGCGATCGCGCAACTGCTCGAGAGCGCGGTCGACACGCTCGACGTCGTCAACCCGTACGTCACCGACCGCGGGATGATCCGACGGATCGAGAGCGCCGCCCGCCGAGGCGTACGCGTGCGCCTCTTCGTGCCGGCGAACGCGAACAACTGGGCCTGCGCCGCGGCGCAGCAGTTCCACCACGCCAAGCTCCTGGATGCCGGCGTTCGCATACTCGACTACCCGACGATGCTTCACGCGAAAGCGTTCGTGCGCGACGGCGAGGAGTTGCTCGCCGGCACGTGCAACCTCGAAGCCTGGAGCTTGAAGCGCTTCTTCGAGATCGACCTTCAGGTTCGTTCGAAGGCAGTCGCGAGGCAGTTCGACGAGCGGTTCAGCGCGCCGGCAGAGGACGTGTCGTCACCCGGTCGAGCCACTCACCGACGACGACGGAGCGGGCCAAGGCCGGGCTCTTCGCCACCTTGTCGCCACTGCTCTGAACCTCGACACGTCAGGCTCACTAGAACCGTCCCATCGACAGGCAGCTCGATGTAACGATTGGATGCCAGCATGAGGACAGCGCTCCTGCCCGAGCTGCGGTTCGAAGCCGCGCATGGCTACGACCCGCCAACGCATCCCCTGACCGGAAGTCGGCCAGGCGCCGCCCTTCTCCGCCACACTCCGCTCGCGGCAGAGGCGCTCCTCGCCTTCGGCCTCGCTGCGCTCGTTGCTTCCCTGCTCGTCGCCTTCGGCCCTCCCGGGAGCGACCTCGCGGCGCACGTCTATCAGAGTGGGCTCTTCCGCGACCACGGTTTCGAGCTCTGGAACAACTTCTGGTACCAGGGCCGCTACAGCTTCGTCACTTACAGCCTCCTTTACTATCCGGCCGCGTCGCTGCTCGGGATCCAACTGCTGGCGGTACTCAGCTTCGCGACGGCCGCGCTTGCCTTCACGGTGATCGCCGGTCGCGAGCTGGGGTCCTGCCTCGCGCTGGTCGAGCCGGTCGTTCGCCGTGGTCTGGGCGGGCGTCGTGCTGACCGGCGCCTATCCCTTCGCGCTCGGGGCGACCCTCGCGCTGCTGGCGCTGTGGGCGCTCCAGTCCCGCGCCCGCTTGCGCTTCGCGGTGTTGACCGTCCTTTGCTTCGCAGCCAGCCCGCTCGCTTTCGCGCTGCTCGCGCTGCTGCTGGCGGCGATCGGCCTCGCCAGGCTGCCGGCCCGGGCAGAGCTCGCGCTGCCTGCGGTG
Organism: uncultured Actinomycetes bacterium; assembly: GCA_963700495.1. Taxonomy (GTDB): domain Bacteria; phylum Actinomycetota; class Thermoleophilia; order Gaiellales; family Gaiellaceae; genus JACCTU01. Next base: position 85,603 of record CAVOXT010000001.1, read on the forward strand.
ACGGTGGGAGTCCTGTCGGCCGTGTGGTTCGTCCTCTGGCGACTCTTCCCGTCCGGTGGCCGCTTCCCCTTCTCGATCGAGGAACTGACCGCGGTGTGCCTCTTCTGCCTCGTCGGGATCGTCTTCACTTGGCGAGTACAGGAGGCGCGGGTGCTTCGGTGGCTGTACGTGCTCTACCTCCCCGTCTGCGTGACCGCGTTCCTCGTCCCTTCGAGTCTCGGAGAGAACATCGCACGGCTCCGGTTCGCAGCCGTCCCACTTGCGATTCTGACGCTCTCGTTGCGCCGCTGGCGGCCTCTCCCGCTCGCAGCGACCGCGTTCCTGCTGGCGCTCTCATGGAACCTCTCCCCGCTCGCGGCGAGCTACGCGAAAGGGATGTCCGAGCCGGCCGCCCAAGAGGCCTACTGGGCGCCCGCGATCGGCTTCCTCAAGGCGCACCTCGACGCCTCGTACCGGGTCGAGGCCGTTGACACGACGGGGCATTGGGCCGCGGCCTATCTGCCGGCAGCGGGGATCCCGATCACGCGTGGCTGGTTCCGGCAGGAGGACTTCCCTCGCAACGAGCTGCTGTACGACGACGAGTCGGCTGCGCGGACCTGGACCCGCTGGCTTCGCCAGGTCGCTGTTCGCTACGTCGTGCTTCCGGACGCCCCGCTCGACTACAGCGCGACCGCTGAGGCAGCGCTGCTGCGACGAGGCCACACCGGACTCCGGCCGGTGTTCCGTTCAGCTCACACGACCGTCTACGCCGTGCCCGCTCCCCGGAAGCTCGTGACAGGACCAGGCAGAACCGACGTCCTCACGTTCGACGCCTCTCGTCTCACGTTCACGGTGGCCGCAGCCGGCCGCTACCGGATCGCGACGAGTTGGTCGCCCTACTGGAAGGTGTCCCTGGGCTGCCTCGAACGCGACCAGGCCGGGATGACGATGCTGGATGCGCCCGGACCCGGGACAGTGACGATGCGTTTCACTCTTGGAGCCGGAAGGGCGCTGGCGACGTTTGCGGGACGGTCCACCAGGACCTGCGCGCGCTAGAGGCGTTCTCCCACGCGAGCAGCCCAGCGGCGCCGACCGCTCCCCATGCGAGCTCGTCCACGGGCGAGTCATTGACGATGAGCGACACGGCGAGCGCGACCAGGAACGCGGTCGTCGACCGGTCGTGCCGCGAACTCAAAGCGATCGCTACGAGTGCGGCGAACCCCACCAAGCAGACGAGGCCCGCGTGCCACGACGCCGTTGCGCCCGCCCACGAGATCTCGAAGCGCCTCCCCAAGTCACTCGCCAGGCGAGTCGGGCCGCCGCCCACGGCGTCTGTCACGTGGCTCGACCCGCCCAGGCCGGCATCGAGCGCGACGACAAGGAGTGCGAGCCCAAGGATCGCAGCTGCCGCGAAGGCGAAGCGGACAACGGAGAGACGCCGGGGCCGGTCCTGCACGACGAGCGTGGCCAGACCGGCGAGCAGCACGAGCACGCCGCCGCCGTCAGCACCGGCGCGGCTCCATCCGAGCGCCACGAGGGAGAGGAATCCGACGGCCGCGAGCCAGCGTGTTGAGGTCGAACCGGCTGCCAGCACCGGGGCAAGCAGGAGAGTCTCCACTTGATTGGTGACACCGAAGAAGCGGACACCGCCGTCGGGGTGCGGCCCGATCGCGGCCAGCGCATTCGTCTCCGGAAACACCGCGAGGACGACGAGGAAGACCGCGAGGAAGAGCGCAACCAGAGGGGCGAAGAGCGCGTCCCGCCTGCCGGCCAAGAGGCCTATGGCAGCGCCTCCCGCCGCGACGGCGAGGCCGACCGCGAGCGGCGAGCGGATGCCTCCGGCGGAGAGCAGCAACGCGCTCACGATCGCCCCCGGGGCCGCGAGCAGCGCGGAGCGCGCCAGCCAGCCCGACCTCGTCGCGAGTGCCGCGGCCGTAAGGCAGACGAGGAGCGTGGCGAGGCCGACGGTTCCGGCGGCGCGGGAGTCGTGTGCGCGGGTCAGCCGCAGGTCGAGCTCGTGCAGCGTGGCCGCGTTCCCCGGCAGGGAGCCGAGCACCGGCTTGCTGCCCCGCTCGAGGGCGACGGCGGTTGGCGCGATGTCTGCGATCGAAACGAGTCCCGGCAGTCGGGTCGAAGGCGAGTCGAGGATCCCCCGGAAGCCGCCACCCACGATCGCGACCGGATAGCGAGTGACGTTGTGGTGACGGCCCGGAGAGGGCAGCGCGACGTAGATCGTGAGCGGCCCGGCTCGTGAAGCAATCCCGATCAGCGGCTCTCGGTCCTCGTTGCCGGCGAGTCCGGAGACACTCCGGCCGGTCGTGAGCGACCGCAGCGCCTGCTCGCGGGTCACGGTCGCCCCCGCTCCGGGCACGACTAGTCCGACGGCACCGCTGTCCGCCTGCGACCACACCTCGTGCGCGGGGACGACCAGAACCGCCACAGGCTCCGCGCGCGTCGTCCCAGCTCCAACCAATACGCCCAGCGCGGCCACGACCGCGATCGCAACCGACACCATGGCGAGACGTTACCTCGCGTCCATTGGACGTCAGCACGTCAGCCGGGGGCAGGCATGCGCCCGCCCCCAGGCTCGCAGTGGTGAACGTGAGACCCTTGGGCGCCGCGCTCTTGAGCACGCCCGCCAGTGCCTTGTAGTGAGCCCGCTCGTTGCCAAGCGCGGCAGATTCGCACGACCGAGGAGGTCGGTTCGAAGCCTAGGCGGCCCGGGTCTGCGGGCCCTGCTCGCGCCTCAGCACGCCGAACTCGCGGTTCGCGCAGTCAGGGCAGTAGACGGCCAGCATCGGTTCGGCCTTCGGAGTCGTCGGGGTCCACTGCGCTGTAGAGCCGCCAGCCTCGAGCGCTCTCGTCGGACTCGAGGCGGCACTCCACACAGGCCAAGACCAGGCTGTGCACCAAAGTCAGATTCAACTCGTCCATGACAGTTCCTCTCGGCCCCGTGCGGGCTGCACTTGAGCCGGTCCAGACGAACGTTCTGCGCAATTCGAGGGATTCCCGGATTCCTTACAGAACGTTTCGCAACTCCTTTCCCTGCGCAAGCGTTCAAGTGAGTGCCGACAACAAGGGGGGAACGATGAAGAAGAGCCTGTTGAAGCGCGATCTCGGGACCGCGCTCGCGGCCTCAGTCCTCACCGTGCTGACGCTCGCCGGCGGCAGCTTCGCCGGGCTGAGCTCGGCGCAGGTCGCGCCGAAGAACGAGCGTGCGCCGACGATCTCGGGCGCGAAGAACGTCGGGGTGACGCTCACCGCGAATCCCGGTACCTGGAGCGGGACGCAGCCGATCACGTTCACGTACCAGTGGGTTCGCTGCAACTCGTCGCTCGCCAACTGCTCGAACAGGAACGTGACCACCCGGACCTACCGCCTCGTCGACGGCGACCTCGGGCGCCGGCTCGTCGTCGTCGTGACCGCTCGGAACCCGGACGGTTCGACGAACGCGCAGGCGAACACTCCTGTGATCCGGGCACGCGCGACCGCTCCGCAAAACACGGCGATCGCCACGATCGAAGGCTCGCTCCGCGAGGGTGAGACGCTGACCGCGAATCCCGGCGTGTGGACGGGCACGCAGCCGATCGCGTTCACCTACCAGTGGCAGCGCTGCGACGCGAACGGGGGCAACTGCGGGAACGTGGCGGGTGCGACAGCGCGGACGTACACCGTTGCGAGCGCCGACGTGAACCGGTCGGTCCGCGTGCTCGTCACAGCGAGGAACGCGGGCGGTGCCCGTACGGCCGCTTCGGCTCCGACCGGCGTCGCGCAGCCCGGCGGCCCGGCCGGCCAGATCCGGCTGGCGAACGGCAAGATCTCGATCCCGATCGAGAGCGTCGCGTTGCCAACGAGGCTCGTGATCGACGAGGTGACGTTCTCGCCGAACCCGGTCCGCTCACGCGGATCGACGATCACGATTCGCGTGCACGTCGCGGACACGCGCGGGTTCGTCGTGCGCGGCGCGCTCGTCTATCTACGCTCGACGCCGCTCTTGACGTCGACGCCGCCGGAGACGGCGACCGAGCAGGACGGCTTCGCGACGCTCCGCGTGCGTCCGCGCGCGCCGCAGGCGGGTCTCGTCTTCCCGCTGCGCCGAGGCGTGAACGTCCAGTTCTACGTCCAGGCGCGGAAGGCGGGCGAGCGCCTGCTCTACGGCGTCACCGCGACGCGGCTCGTTCAGGTGCGAACGGCCTGAACGCGGCGGGCGCGGGGGCTTCGGCGCCCGCGCCCACTCACCCGCCGTAGTGCTCGAGCGAGAGGATCCAGGCCCCGTTCGGAGCCTGCTCCGGCTGGAAGGTGTACAGGCGCGGCAGGACCAGGCGGATGATCTCGTTCTTCTCGGCATTCGAGTAGTCGATCCCCGAGCCTGCGCGAAGCGTGTCTCCGATCGGGCGTCCCAGCTGCGACTCGAGTTGGTGACGCTGCAGGTAGACCATCGTGCGCAGCGCCCCGCTGGGGTCGGCTCCGGGGAACGGTGGGAGGAACACCATCACGCTGTTCGCCTCTGGTACGTACTTGAAGGTGTAGAGCGCGAGCTCGAGCGCCTCCCGCTCGTACGCCGTCCCGACACCGCGCACCGAGAGCAGCGACTGGCTCGGCTGGCAGGCGCTCCCGGAGCCGCAGAGCACGTACATGACGGAGTCTCGGCTCAGCAGCACCGCGCGTGCGTCGCTCTGGTCGCTCGTTCGGCCCTTGACGAGCACGCCCTCGAGCGGAAGCTGGAGCGTGCGGCCTTGCTCGTCGGTCGTCGTGAACGTCGGCGGGCCTGCGATGATGCGCGCCGCGAGCTCGCCGCTCGGGGCGCGGTAGCCCGCGCCCACGTGGTCGCCGATCTGCACGAGGCGCGACTCGCCTTCGCCGCTCGGCTTCCAGTCGGACCAGGCCTGCTCTTCCTCCGAGTCGACGCCGAGCGCCACGTACAGCATCGCGCCCGCTGCGAACACGGCAATCACGAGCAGCGCGTACGCGACGAGGAACCGTCGCTGGTGGACGCGCCGGGGCTTCGGCTGCGGCTCGGGGCGAGGCGCGGCCACGGGCCGCGCCACCGTCAGATCCTCGGCCACGTCGCCTCGGCCTCGTAGTCGATCGTCGGCGCCACGAGGTGCTGGCGATCGAGGAGTCCGAGCAGGTCGTCGCCGTAGATCTCGCGGCGGCGGACGATCTCGGTCGCGATCGTGTCGACCTTGTCCTTGTTCGCCTCCATCAGGTTGTGCGCGGTCACGTAGGCCTGCCCGAGGAGCTGCGCCGCGTACGTGCGCTTGTCCTTGTCCGAGAGCACCGAGGCGATCGGATCGGCCGACATCGGGCCCCCACCGGAGGTGCGGCCCATGATCTGGATGCCGATCTCCTCGAAGCGCTTCATGATCCGCTCGCGGGCCTCGTCCGACGTCTCGTCGTCGAGCGGGAGCGGGCCCATCGCCGACGCGCCGACCATGTAGGCCGCGCGGGCCGTCGCACTCTGGACGTCCCCACCGACGCCGTTCGAGTTCTCGCCGTAGAAGACGCGCTCGGCCGCCATCGCGCCGAGCGTCCAGATCAGCGCGCCGATCTCCTCGTGGCGCCAGCGCGAGAAGCGCTCCTCCTTCTCGAAGGCCTGGTGGTGCCCGAGCGCCTCTCCGCGCCGCCGGATCGAGATGCGCGTCGACTCGACGCCCGGCATGTAGACGTGCGCGGCGACCGCGTGTCCCGCCTCGTGGATCGCGACCGCGCGAGTCTCCGAGACGACGTACTCGATGTTCTGCGCGGTGCCCGACTCGACCGTCGCCATTGCCTCGACGAGGTCCTCCCAGGCGAAGCGCTCACGCGTGGAGTGGTGCGCGTAGGTCAGAGCGATCGAGCAGATCTGCTCGATCATCGCGGGGGAGTAGCCCATCGTGATCCGCGCGAGCTCGTCGCGTCGCTTCGGGTCGTCGAGCTCGGCTTCGTGGTCGACCCTGCCGAGGTAGAGGTCGAACACGTCGAGCCGGTCCTGCTTCGTCGGCGTCCGGAACCAGACGTGGCGACCCATGCGCCCTGCGCGGGTCAGTGCCGGGTCGAGCGACTCGATCGGGACGTTGCAGGCCCCGATGAAGTAGATCTGCTCGGGAGAGGGGGGCGGCGGCTTGATGCGGAGCGGGATCCGCTTGATTCGCGGCGGGATTACGTAGGTGGCGTCGAGCAGCGTGTTGACGAACCGCGTCCCGACTCGCCGCATCAAGCGCGGGGTGCCGATTCCGTCCATCACGACGAGCAGCTGGTTGAGGGCGAGCTGTCCGCCGCCGCCGAACATGCCCCCGACAGCCTGGTTGACGATTCCTCTGAGTCGGTGCTCGGGTTGCGGCGCGGCGCGCTCTGCAAAGAGCCGGTCGCGCCAGGCTCGGTTCTCGAGGATGAGATCGCCGCTCGACGTGAGCGCTCCCCACGGCCCGTAGAACGAGAGCTCCTCGAAGCGCGGCGTCCCCATCCCGGTGCCGCCGCCGGGCGTGCCGAGCGCGTGGCGGCGCATGCCGACAGCGTCGATCTCGTCGATGAAGACGATGCACTGACCGCCCCACTTGCGGGCGAGGCGCTTCGCCTTCCACGCAAGCCACCGCACCGTGACGGCGTCCATCCCGATGAACGTCTGCGCGAAGCCCGAGCCCGGGATCGAGACGAACGGCGCGTTGAAGCCGGTCGCGATCGCCTTCGAGAGCATGGTCTTGCCCGTGCCCGGAGCGCCGAGGAAGAGCAGGCCGCGCTCGCGCTTGCCGCCCGCCGCCTCGAACGCCTCGCCGGACTGCCAGAGCGAGACGACGCGCCGGACCTCTTCCTTCACCTCGGCCTGCCCCCGGACGTCCTCGAGCTTGACGCCCCAGTCCGCGTCGCCGGGCTCGAACGAGTGGATCTGCGACACGGCCATCAACAGCAGCGGGCCGAACAGGATCACGAAGTTCATGAGCAGCAGCACCGGCAGGATCAGGAGGTACGGCCCGAACGACCCGATCAGCGCGGGCAGCCCGAGGACGACTCCCTGGACGACGTCGACCCAGCTCGTCTCGTCGAGCCCGGAGAACATCCCGATCACGAGCCAGGCGGCCGTGACGACGACGAGGAAGAAGGCCGTCAGGCGGACGAGGCGGCGCCAGAACCACGCGCGCCGTCGGGCGAGGATGTCCTCGTCGCGGAGACGCCTCTCGTCCGTTCCGAACAGGCTCGGCCACGGGATGAAGCGGCGCATCATGACGTCGATGAGCCCCCGGAACGAGGCCACGCCGACGATCGCCCCGACGAGCGACCACCGCCAGTCCCAGCCGAGCCCTCGGTGCAGGAACAGGTAGACGGCGGGGCTGGTCAGGAGCGCGACGAAGGTCGCCGCCCGCGTCAGCGACCGCCACTGCCGCGCGAGCTGGGCCGCGCTATCGCTCGGTCGCAGCTCAATCGGGGTCGCGGCCGTCGCCACTTGACTCAATTAGACGTCTCTAGCATGGCAATTGTTTTGGAGATGATGCATGAGCATTCCTCCGGAGTCGAACGGCGCTCCGGCGGGTTACCCGGAACGAAGGGACTCGGAGAGGAGGCGGCATGAGCAATCAGTTCAGCAGACGAGACATGAGCAATCCGTTCGGCAAGCGAGAGCCGCGCGTCACGGATCTGTCGCAAACCGATGCGATCCGGCTCGAGGAGAGCGTCGGCCCGCTGCTGGCGGAGGCAAAGGACGTGTCCTGGTACGACGAGCCCGGCGTCGAGGTCGACCTCGCGACCGCGAGGCTGTGCCTGCTCCGGCGGGCGCGGTGCCGGCGCGGGGCGAGCGTCGACGCCGGTGACGACAAGGTCAGGCTCATCCTGGGCGAGACCGACAAGGACACCGTGGTCTGGCTGCTCTCGCGCGCGATCTCGTACATGGACGAGCAGGGGTTCCCGGACCTGGTGCCCGGCGCCTGGCTCGACGAGTAGTGCACGACCACGCACCACGACCACCGCCTGCGAGGGCGACCGGCGGGCGCTCGCGGGTGCGCTCACGTTCGTGGCGGTCTTCGCGGTGGTCGAGGTGGTCGCCGGCTACGCGGCCGACTCGCTCGCGCTCCTGGCCGACGCCGGCCACATGCTCGGCGACGCCGGCAGCCTCGGACTCGCGCTCTTCGCGGCGTGGCTCGGCTCGAGGCCCTCGACTCCCGACCGCAGCTTCGGCTACCGGCGCGCGGAGATCCTCGCAGCGCTCGCGAACGGGGTGGCGCTCGTCGCGATCGCGATCTGGATCATCGTCGAGGCCCTGCAACGGCTCCGCGACCCGGTGGAGCCGCTCGGAGGCTGGGTGCTCGTGGTCGGCATCGCCGGGCTGGCGCTCAACCTCGCCGCGGCCGGGATGCTCCAACGGCGCGGCTCGGAGAGCCTGAACGTGCAGGGCGCGCTCAGGCACGTGCTGGCCGACGCGCTCGGCTCGGTCGGCGTGATCCTGGCCGGCGCGATCGTCCTCACGACAGGCTGGAGCTACGCCGACCCGCTGGTCGCTCTGGCGATCGCGCTGCTCGTGCTCGCGAGCTCGTGGACGCTCCTGCGCGAATCGGTCGGGATCCTGCTCGAGTCGGCGCCACGCGGGCTGGACGCAGAGGAGATCGGCCGCGCGATGATCGACGTCGACGACGTCCGCGAGGTGCACGACCTCCACGTCTGGACGATCACCTCGGGCTTTCCGTCGCTCTCGGCCCACGTGCTCGTCTCGCCGGATGCGGACTGCCACGGGAAGCGCCGCGAGCTGGAGCGGGTCCTCGAACGAGCGTTTTGCGCTCACCCACACGACCCTTCAGGTCGACCACGCGGAGAGCGGCCCTCAGCGGATCGAATTGGGGAGCGCATCCCCGCGGCACACGCCGCTCTAGCGCTCAGCAGTTGGCCGGCGGCACGGTCGCCGAGTTGTTCTGCTCGTTCGACTCCTTCACGAGACCCGTCGCGTCGGCGGTGGCGATCCGCGCCACTCGGGAGCACGGGATCGCGATCGTGATCGACGCTCCCGGGGCCAGCCCGGGGACGCTGAACAGCGCCCGGGAGCTGCTCAGGCTGACGAACGACGCGCCGGCGCTCGATCCACCGGCATTCCGGACGATCAAGGCGCCCGGGGTCGCGAAGATGACGGAGATCGGGCGGCCGGGGAGGCGGCGGCTGCGTTGTCGGGGGAGGTGTTGGAACCGTGGTCGTCGTGGGGGGCGGAGAGGTAGTGGTCGCGGGCGGCGGGGTCGTGGTCGTCGCCGCTGTCGTCGGTGCAGGCGCCACGGTCGTGGCTCGAGGCCTGGGACGCGGCTTCTTCGGCCGGACCTGAGACAGGGGCTTCGTCTTCGCGGTGGTCGTCGTGATCGTGGTCGTGGTCGTGGTCGCAGTGGTGGTCGTGGTCCCGGTCTTCGTCGACGCCTGCTTCGTCGAAGCCGTGATGGGCCCCGGCGCCGTGGGCGGGGCGACGGTTGTCGTGGGAGCGGTCGTCTCGGCAAGACTGTCGGTCTCCGCCAGTGCCGCGAAGTACGGCCCCGGCTCGGGTTCGGCGACGACGTAGGCCGCGCCGATACCGAGCCCGAGGAGCGCGAACGCCGCGACCGCGGCGGCGCCGGCCGTCGCGCGGCGCACCCAGCGACGCGGGCCTCGCCAATAGCCGGTCCCCGCGAGCGCATCGCTGCACCGCTGGAAGAGGTCGTAGGCCATCAGCGCCGGCGGGACGAGCGAGCGGTAGCGCCGCTGCGCCTCGCGCATGTCCGCCAGAGCCGCCTGGCAGCGCTCGCAGCTCTCGAGGTGAGCCATGGTCTCGTCCCGCTTCGCGCCCTTGAGCTGCCCGTCGAGGTACGCGGAGAGCAGCGGCAGCATGTTGCGGCACGCCTCGGGCAGGCGCTCGGGGTCGACCTGGAGGAGCCGCAGCTCCTCCCGCAGGCTCTGACGTGCCCGCGAGATCAGCTGCGCGACCGCGTTCTCTTTCAGCCCGACCAGCTCGCCGATCTCGGCGTAGCTTCGGTCCTCGAGCTCGCGGAGCGCGAGCACGAGCCGCTGACGCGGCGGCAGCTTTGCGTTCGCGAGCCGGACCTCGCGCTGCTGGTGCTCGAGCTGGGTGCTCCGGTCGGGGTCGAGCTCGATCGGCGCCTCGACCGCGGGCTCCGGCACCTCTTCCACCGGGACGGCCCGCTTCGAGCGCTCGACGCCCTTGAGGAACACGTTCCGGGTGGTCGTGAAGAGGTAGGCCGCGAGATCGACCTTCGCGGGCTCGAGCTTGTCGAGCCTCGGCAGCGCCCGGACGAAGGTCTCCTGGACGAGGTCGGCCGCGTCGTGAGGATTTCCGGCCAGCCGGTAGGCGAAGCCGTACAGGCGATCGGAATAGAGGGTGTAGACCTCCTCCCAGGCGGAGGGGTCCCGTTCACGCAGGCGCTCGACGAGCGCCGTGTCAGTTGTCGCTGCCATCTGCCCTTCGCCGTAGAAACTCGTCGAATGCGGCGTGCTTTTCAAGGGACAGCTCGAGTTCGGTGACCAGGAGGGCAGCCCACTCCTGCACCCAGACGTCGTCGACGTCGACTGTGGTGATGTCGTGATCGTTCATGCCCCTGAAACCGGCACGGGAGCGATTCCTTACGATCGGGGCGTGCCGAATCTGGAAGGCAAGACCGCGATCGTCACGGGCGCGTCGAGCGGCATCGGCGCCGCGACCGTCACGCGCTCCGCCGCGAGGGGATGCGGGTCGCCGGCGGGGCGCGGCGGCGCGACCGCATCGAGGCCGACGTCGCGCTCGAGCTCGACGTCACCGACCCCGACAGCTGCGAGCGCTTCGTCGCCGCAGGCGGTCGAGGAGCTCGGCGGGCTCGACATCCTCGTGAACGGCGCGGGCCTCGCGCTCGGGCGCGAGCCGTTCGAGGAGAGCACCGAGGAGGACGAGCGCACCGTGCTCGAGACGAACGTCAACGGGCTGATCCGGATCACCCGGCTCTGCCTCCCGCACCTTCGCGACGGCGGGCACATCGTCAACATGGGCTCGATCGCCGGCCGCCAGGCCTACCAGAACGGCTCGCTCTACATCACGTCGAAGTTCGCCGTGCGCGGCTTCACGTACGCCCTGCGCGAGGACCTGCTCGGCCGGCCGATCCGGATCACGACGGTCGACCCGGGCCTCGTCGAGACCGAGTTCTCGCGTCGTCCGCTTCCGCGGCGACGAGGAGAAGGCGCAGGCTCGGTCTACGAGGGCGTCGACCCGATGACGCCGGAGGAGATCGCCGACTGCATCCTCTTCGCGCTCACGCGCCCGCCGCACGTGAACATCGACGAGCTCGTCGTCAAGGCCCTGGCCCAGTCGAGCGGCGGCCGCATCCACCGCGAAGCTCGCCGTGGCGCTGACCATCCTCGAAGGCTCGACCTTCTGCATCTGCGACGAGCGCGGCGACGTCGGCGACGAGACGAGCGGGTTCTTCACCGACGACACGCGCTTCCTCTCGTGCTGCGGCTGACGGTCAACGGCAAGCGGCCGCTGCTGCTCTCGTCGGACAAGGTCGAGTACTTCTCGGCCGCGTTCTACCTCCGCAACCCGCTGGCGGGCGGGCTGCCGCAGGACACGCTCTCGATCGTGCGGCGCCGCTTCGTCGGCGAGGGCATGCAGGAGCGAATCGTGGTCCGGAACGAGGGCATGGAGCCGGTCTCGTTCACGCTCGCGCTCGAGCTCGGCTGCGACTTCGCGGACATCTGTCCGTCAAGGAGCACGACTTCGCGCTCGGCGACCCGGTGCACGCGCAGCCGCTGCCGCCGCTCGTCGAGCCGGTCTACGACGACGAGCAGAACCAGTTCGTCCTCACGGACCCCGGGGAGCCGGCGCGGACGCAGGTGATCCTCTCGCAGCGCGGCGAGTCGGAACGGGAGCGGCATCGGTACCAGGTCGAGCTCGAGCCGCGGGAGCGCTGGGAGCTCCAGCTCGACGTCGTTCCGTGTCGACGGGGCGGGTCGCGCCGCGCTCGTCGAGCGACGCTTCGGCGACGAGCTCGCGCACGTCCGCGACTCGCTCGCCGCCTGGCAGCTGCGGGTGCCGCAGCTCCGCGTCGGCTGGGACGAGCTGCGCACTCGTTCGGGCAGTCGGTCGCCGACCTCGCCGCGCTGCGCATGCGGAGCGCGCCGACCCGGGCCGCGGACGCTGCCGGCGGCCGGGATGCCGTGGTTCATGACCGTCTTCGGCCGCGACACGATCATCACCTGCCTGCAGACGCTGCTCTTCGGCCCGGAGCTCGCGCGCACGGCGCTCGAGGTGCTGGCGCGAGCTCCAGGCGACGGAGGACGACCCGTCGATCGACGCCGAGCCGGGCAAGATCGTCCACGAGGTGCGGCCGGGCAAGGCCGCGAAGAACTGGTTCCGCGCGTACTACGGCACGGTCGATGCGACGCCGCTCTACCTCGTGCTGCTGTCCGAGGTCTGGCGGTGGACGGACGACGCCGTGCTCGTGCTCGAGCCTGAAGGAGCCCGCGATGCGCGCGCTCGAGTGGATCGACCGCTACGGCGACCGCGACGGCGACGGCTTCGTCGAGTACGAGCGGCGCGCGAGCGCGGCCTCGAGAACCAGTCGTGGAAGGACTCCGGCGACTCGCAGCGCTTCGCCGACGGCCGGCTCGCAGCGCCGATCGCGCCGTGCGAGGTGCAGGGCTACGTCTACGACGCGAAGCGCCGCATCGCCGAGCTCGCGCGCGAGGTGTGGCGCGACCGCGAGCTCGCGGAGCGTCTCGAGCCGCGAGGCGGACGAGCTGCGCGACCGCTTCGACGAGGCGTTCTGGGTCGACGAGCGCGGCGGCTACTACGCGCTCGCGCTCGACGGCGACAAGCGGCGCGTCGACTCGCTCTGCTCCAACATCGGCCATCTGCTCTGGAGCGGGATCGTCCCGCCGGACCGCGCCGACGCGGTCGTCGACGCGCTCATGGGCGACGCGCTCTGGTCGGGGTGGGGCGTGCGCACGATGTCGGACGCAGGACGCCGCCTACAACCCGCTCTCGTACCACAACGGCACCGTCTGGCCGCACGACAACTCCCTGATCGCGTGGGGGCTCGCGCGCTACGGGCGCTGGCCGGAGGCGCAGCGGATCGCGCAGCGCCTGCTCGAGGCGGCACGGCACTTCGACTACCAGCTGCCCGAGGTCTTCGCCGGCCTGCGGCGCTCCGAGACGACGTTCCCGATCGCCTACCCGACCGCGGCGCGTCCGCAGGCATGGGCGGCCGGGACGCCGGTGCTGCTGCTGCAGCTGCTGCTCGGCCTCCAGCCCGACCGTGCGGCGGCACTCGCTCGAGACCTCGCGCCGCCGGAGCTGCCGACCTGGGTGCGGGCGCCCGGCTCTCCGGCGTGCGCGCGTTCGACCGCCAGTGGGACGTTCGCCTCGACGAACGGCCGAGTGCGGGTCGAGGAGAGCATGAACGACCGACTTCGGATCGCGGTCCTCGCGCCGCCGTGGTTCGCGGTGCCGCCGACCGGCTACGGCGGGATCGAGTGGGTCGTCTCGCTGCTCGCCGACGGGCTCGTCGACGCCGGCCACGACGTGACGCTGTTCGCGTCCGGCGACTCGCAGCGACGCGCGCGAAGCTCTCGGCCGTCTTCGAGACGGCGCCGAGCGAGCAGATCGGGCGCACGTACTGGGAGCTGCGGCACGTCTCTCCTGCTACGAGCGCTACGGCGAGTTCGACGTGATCAACGACCACTCGGGCCCGCCCTCGGCGACGATCGGCGGGCGGTGCCGACGCCCGTCGTCCACACCGTGCACGGCCCGCTGACGGCGAGCCCGGCGAGCTCTACGAGTCGATCGGCGAAGGTCGTCGCCGGACGTCAGTCTGATCTCGATCTCGCTGAACCAGCGCAAGCCGAAGCCGGACCTGCACTGGGTCGCGAACTGCCCGAACGCGCTCGACCTCTCCGTCTATCCGTGTCAGCCGCACCGCGGCGACTACCTGCTCTTCCTCGGCCGCATGAGCCCGGACAAGGGTGCGCACCGCGCGATCGCGGTCGCGATGGAGGCGGGACTGCCGCTCAAGATCGCCGGCAAGTACCGCGAGCCGAAGGAGCTCGAGTACTTCGCCGAGCTCGTCGAGCCGCACCTCGGTCCGGCGCACGGGATCGAGTACCTCGGCGAGGTCAACCACGGGCAGAAGGTCGAGCTCCTCCAGGACGCGAGCGCGACGCTCTTCCCGATCGAGTGGGAGGAGCCGTTCGGCCTCGTGATGATCGAGTCGATGGCGTGCGGCACGCCGGTGATCGCGACGCGTTGGGGCGCCGTCCCCGAGGTGATCGACGACGGCCGCACGGGGCTGATCGTCGACGACTACCGGCAGATGGTGCCGCGCGCTCGAGCGGGCCGATGCGAATCGAGCCGCTCGAGTGCCGCCGCTACGTCGAGGAGCGCTTCGCGCCCGAGCGGATGGTCGCCGACTACGTCGCGCGCCTACCGCGCCGTCGATCGAGAAGACGATCCCGGCGTGACCCTGGGCGCCCTGCGGCGCTCGCCGCACGACCGCGAGATCCTGCGGCTCGCGGTGCTCGCGCTCGGCGCGCTCGCCGCCCAGCCGACCTTCGTCCTCGTCGACACCGCGATCGTCGGCCACCTCGGCACGCCGCAGCTGGCTGCGCTCGGGATCGCCGGCCTCGTCCTCGGCGGTGCCTTCGCGATCTTCAACTTCCTCGCCTACGGAACGACGTCGCAGGTGTCGCGGGCGGCCGGCGCGGGACGAGCGCGAGACGGCCGACCGGCTCGGCGCGCAGGCGTTCTGGCTCTCGTTCGCGATCGGGACCTCGCTCGCGGTCGTCGTCGCCGTCGCGGCGGAGCCGATCGTCGAGCTGATGGGCGATCGACGGCCAGGCCGCCGAGTACGCGGTGCAGTACCTGCAGATCGCGGTCATCGGGCTGCCGTTCGCGTTCCTCGTCCTCGGGGGCCAGGGGTACTTCCGCGGGATCTCCGATCTCCGCACGCCGCTCGTCATCGAGGTGATCGCGAACGGGCTGAACATCGTCCTCGTAGCGTCTTCGTCTACGTCTTCGGGTGGGGGATCGCAGGGCTCGGCCGCGCGGAACGGCGATCGCGCAGGCGGCCATGGGCCTCACGTTCTTCGCCTGGATGGTGCACAAGACGCACGGCCGCCTGGGGCTGCGCTTCGACCTCCTGCGCCGCCTGCTGCGACGTCGGAAAGCACCTGTTCGTCCGGACGGCGGCGCTCTACGGCTCGTTCCTCGTCGCGGGCGCGGTGGCGGCGCGGTTCGGCGACGCCGCGATCGGCGCGCACCAGGTCGCGATCCAGCTCTGGTTCTTCCTCGCGCTCCTGCTCGACGCGATCGCGATCGCGGGGCAGGTGATCGTCGGGCGCATGCTCGGCGCGGGGGACGCGGACGGCGCCTACGCGCGCGGGCGTGCGCATGATCGTGCATGACCGTCTATCTCGGCGCCGCTGTTCGCGGCGGTGATGCTGCATCGCGGGCGAGTGGCTGCCGCGCGTCTTCACGAGCGATCGCCGAGGTGATCGAACAGGCGCACGCAGGTCTGGCCGATCTTCGCGCTCATGCAGCCGCTGAACGGCGCGGTGTTCGCGCTCGACGGGATCCTGATCGGCGCCGGCGACGCGCGCTACCTGATGTGGTCGATGCTGGCGGCGATGGCGGCCGCGGTCGTCGTCGCGCTCGGCGCGCTCGCCTACGACTGGGGCATCGTCGGCGTGTGGGCGGCGCTGCTGGTGCTGATCTGCGTGCGCCTGACGACGCTCGGCGTGCGCTTCACGCGGAGGCGCTGGCTGGTGACCGGCTGGGCTTGACTCGCTCGACCCAGCGCTTCAGCCCCGCGTACGTCTGCCAGAGCGGCATCGCGCGCTGGACCGCGTCGCGGTCGTCGCCGGTCAGCTCTCCGAGGTCCGCCTTCGCGGCGGCGATGAACTCCTCCTCGCTTGCGCCGCCGTCGACGACGTGCTCCCACCTGTGCAGCCGCTCACGCAGCTCGCCCAGGTGGCGCGTGACGTCGTCGAAGACACCGAAGTGGACGAGGGCGAGCCGCTCGGGTGCACGCCGCTCGAGCTCGTCGATCGTCTCGTCCCACGCCGCGACGTCGATGTCGGGCGGAGGCGTCGGCGGCAGCACGATGCGGCTCGGCGTGATCCGAACGCCTGCCGCGTCGCCCGCGTAGAGCGTGCCGTCCCGGTCGAGGAAGCACACGTGGTGCGAGGCGTGCCCCGGCGTCGGAAAGCACGCGAGTCCCAGGACCTCGTCGGCGACGACGTGGACGTTCGTCCTCGGGGACGGGCACGAGCTCGCCCCAGAGCGGTTCGAACGAGTCGCCGTAGAGCCGGCGCGCGCTCGACTCGAGGCGGGACGGGTCGACGAGGTGCGGCGCGCCGATCGCCGAGACGTGCACCTGCACGTGCGGGTGCTCCCGCACGATCGTGCCGGCCGCGCCGGCGTGGTCGAGGTGGATGTGCGAGAGGAGCAGGTGCCGCACGTCGGCCGAGCTCGACACCGCGCGCGCGCTAGGCCTTGCCTTCAGCGCTGTCGAGCGTCGACGCCGGCCCGCAGTCGAAGATCGCGAGGCCGTCCGCGGGTCTCGAGCAGGTACGAGCCGATGACGCGGTCGGCGTGCTGGTGGTGGAGGTCGATCGGCTCCGAGTAACAGTCTGCTGACTTGGTCACGGCGGTCGAGGGAACGAGCGCCAGCTCGAGATCCTCGATCAGGTCTTCCACCGACTCGATCCCGACGCTCAGGCGGATCAGGTTCCTCGGCGCCGCGAACGGCGCGTCGGCAGTCGATGCGTGCGTCATCCGCGCCGGCAGCTCGATCAGGCTCTCGACGCCGCCGAGCGACTCCGCGAGCAGGAAGAGCTTCGTGCGCCCGACGAGCTCGACCGCCTCTTCCTCCGAGGACACGAGGAACGAGATCATCCCGCCGAAGTCGCGCATCTGGCGCGCTGCGATCTCGTGGCCCGGGTGCCGCGGCAGTCCGGGGTAGAGCACCTGCTCGACGCCCGGGTGCCGCTCGAGCCAGGCGGCGATCCCCTTCGCGTTCTCGCAGTGCTTGCGCATCCGCACCGCGAGCGTCTTGATCCCGCGCAGCACGAGCCAGCAGTCGAACGGGCCGGGGACCGCGCCGAGCGACTTCTGCAGGAAGCAGGAGCCGCTCGGCGATCGTGGGGTCGTTCGTCGCGGCGAAGCCGCCGATCACGTCGGAGTGCCCGCCGAGGTACTTCGTCGTCGAGTGCAGCGACGACGTCCGCGCCGAGCGACAGCGGCTGCTGCAGGTACGGCGTGGCAAACGTGTTGTCGACGACGAGGATCGCGCCGACGTCGTGCGCGGCTTCCGCCGCGGCTGCGATGTCGACGACGTTCAGCATCGGGTTCGACGGCGTCTCGATCCAGACCATCCGCGTCCGCTCGTCGAGGTGCTCGCGCAGGTTCGGGAACGTCCGCCGCCGGCACGTAGTCGAACAGGTAGCCCTTCGGCTCGTAGACCTGAGACGT
The DNA here is from genome assembly GCA_963700495.1 of uncultured Actinomycetes bacterium. Classification (GTDB taxonomy): domain Bacteria; phylum Actinomycetota; class Thermoleophilia; order Gaiellales; family Gaiellaceae; genus JACCTU01. Next base: position 103,013 of record CAVOXT010000001.1, read on the forward strand.
CATCCGGTAGACGCCGCCGTAGACGTCGGCGATCAAGACCGTGCGGTCGCCGGGATTGAGCAGGTGCATGAGCGTCGTCGTCGCGCCGAGGCCCGACGAGAACGCGATCGCCGTGCTCTGCGCCCTCGAGTGAAGCGAGCGCGACCTGGAGCGCGGTCCGGGTCGGGTTCGCGCCGCGCGAGTAGTCGTAGCCCTTGTTCTCGCCGACCGCGTCCTGGACGAACGTCGACGTCTGGTAGATCGGAACGATCGCCGCTCCGGTCGTCGGGTCCGGATCCTGGCCTTCGTGGATCGCCCGGGTCTCGAAGTCCATCACCGCACGATGCTAGCTGCGCCCAGCCACGCGGCGAGATCCTCGAGCGCCTCGTCGAGCCGCGACGTGTCGCCCCAGGCGCCGAGCACGTGCGAGCGTCTTCGTCTTGGGTCGAAGCGCGGCTCGGCCCGTCCGACGATCTGGTCGCCGACGAGCAGGGGCAGCACGTAGTAGCCGTACTCGCGTTTCGTCTTCGGGACGTACATCTCGAGCCGGTAGCGGAAGTCCCACAGCGCCTCGGCGCGGTCGCGGTCGTGGATGAGGCGGTCGAACGGCGAGAGGAGCGGTCGCGCGGTCGGGAACGGGCCCGTCGGTCGCGTCGGGGTGCGCGAGCCAGCGGCCCTTGTCGTAGCGGACGCCGTAGGCGCGGAACCGCTGCTCGGCGAGCAGGCGGTCGGCCTCCTCGCGCGGGAGCGTCTCGCTCTCGGGGTACCAGTCCGCGGCGAGACCCCAGAGCCGCTGCTTGCCCCGGCGCCCGACGATCGCGACCTCGCCGCGGCCGTGGAGGATCTCGAGCATCATCGTCACGTTGCGGCTGCCCGCACCAGCCGTGCGACTCCCACGGCCCGAACCGACCGGTCCTCGAGCTCGCGGGAGAGGAGCGGTCCACGACGCCCGAGCTCGCGCAGGACGTAACGACGGAAGCCGGGGTTGTCCTTCAGGAAGGCAGCGCTTCGCCGCTCCCACGAGTACCTCTGATCGGTCTGCCGGCGAAAACGCGCGCGGATGATCGGCAGCGACTCGATCGGCCAGAAGAACGCGGCCCACTCGAACAGCTGCCGCTCCTCCCAGAGCAGCCGGTCGAGCTCCTCTCGGTCGTAGTCGCTTCCCAGCCGGCTCCAGAGGACGAGGTGCTGCGGCGGCGCGACGGTCGAGATCGGGTCGAGCTGGAGGTAGCCGAGGCGCCTGACCGTCTCGAGCACTCCGGGAGCGGATCCGTCGAGCAGCTGCGCGCGGACCGCGATGCGGCGTGCCTCCGTCACGCGTAACCTCGACCGGCGTGATCTCGTTCATCGACTTCGTTCTAGCCAATTTCCCGCCTCCCCCCGCGCAGGTGCTCGAAGTGGGCTGCGGGGAAGGGAGGCTCGCCCGGGCCCTGGACGCCGCCGGCTACGCCGTCACCGCGATCGACCCGGTCGCGCCCGAAGGCGCCATCTTCCGCCGGATCAAGCTCGAGGAGCTCGAGGACGACGCGCGCTTCGACGCCGTCGTCGCGAACGGGGTCTTCCACCACATGGGCGAGAGCCTCGAGCCGAACCTCGAGCGGGTTGCGCGGGCGCTCGACGGGGGCGGGCCGTTCGTCGTCGGACGAGTTCGGGCCGGACCGGCTCGATGCTGCGACCGCCGACTGGTACGACCGCCAGCGGAGCGCCCTCGCCGCAGCCGGCCGCCCGAGCGAGCGTCCTGGAGCGGAGGAGTGGGAGACACACCACTCGCTCGGTCACCCACTCCGGCGAGCTGCTGGCGGCGTTCCGGAGCCGGTTCGACGAGCGGCTCTACGAGGACGTTCCCTACCTGTGGCGCTACCTGGACGGCGTCGCGAGCGCCGGGCTCGAGGAGTCGCTGATCGCCGCGGGCGCGATCCAGGCGCTCGGCTTCCGCTTCGTCGGAATGCCGAAGCGGGTGCCTGCGTTTCAACACGCTATGACTGACCTCGAGCAGATCTTCGGCGTGGTCGCGAACAGCACTCGCTGCTCCGAGGCGATGCGCGACACGCTGCGAGGAGATCGTCCAGCTCGCCGTCGAGATCGCGCGCGAGGGGCGCGAAGGGCGGAAGATCGGGACGCTGTTCGTGATCGGCGACGTCGAGGCGGTGCTCGAGCAATCGCAGCCGCTGCTGCTCGACCCGCTCTACGGGCACGCGGACGAGTTGCTCGACGTGCGCCGTCGCCGAGTTCCGCGAGACGGTGAAGGAGCTCGCCCAGCTCGACGGCGCGTTCGTCGTCGACAAGCACGGGACCTTCGTCTCCGCGGCGCGATACATCGCAGTCGACCCGGCCACGACGTTTCTCCCCGGGCTCGGAACGCGCCACGCAGCGGCCGCGTCGATCACGAAGGCGACGCGGGCCGTGGCGGTCGTCGTCTCGCAGAGCTCGATCGTCCGCGTCTACGCGGAGGGCGAGATCCGCGCCGAGATCGTTCCCGAGCTGTTCCTGCTCTCGCGCGAAGGACTGTTCGCCGAGGGTGCCGACGTGCGCCGGGTGCCCGAGGCCGGCATCACGCTCGCGGTTGCCGACATCTAGCGGTTGTGCGCGAGGTACTCGAGCAGGTCCGAGCGCGTCAGCACGCCGACCGGCTTGCCCCCGCGCGCCACGACGACGGCGTTCGTCCGGCCTGAGAGCGTCGCGAAGACCTCGTCCAGCGAGTCGGTGACCTCGACCGCCGGCAGCGGCGGCTGCATCGCGTTCGCGACGTCGTCGTGCAGCGCGTCGGGGTTCTTGAACACGCGGTCGAGCAGGTCGCGATCCTGGAGCGAGCCGATCACGTCTGCGAGCGAGCCGACGTCGCCGTCGCGAACGACCGCGATCTGCGAGATCGAGTAGCGCTGCATCGTGTCGATCGCCTCGCCGACCTTCTGGTGCGCGGAGATCGTGACGAGCTGCGGCACCTCGGCTTCCTCGAGCGTCTTCGAGCGAAGCAGCTCCTCGACCGTCGGGACCGGTGCCTGGCGCTCGAGGAAGCCGTGCTCGAGCATCCAGTTGTCGTCGTAGAACTTCGACAGGTAGGAGCGGCCGGAGTCGGGGATCATCGTCAGGATGCGTGCGTCCGGGCCGAGCCGCTTCGCGACCTGCATCGCGGCCCACACGGTCGAGCCGGCGGAGCCTCCGACGAGAAGCCCTTCCTCTCGCGCGAGACGGCGCGCGGTGAGGAACGAGTCGCGGTCCGAGACGCGCGACCCACTCGTCGACGACGTCGGGGTCCATCGTCGTTGGCCACGTGTCCTTGCCGATGCCCTCGACGAAGTACGGGTGCAGGTCGCTCTCGTCCTTCGCCGTGTAGATCGAGCCCTCGGGGTCGGCGCCGACGATCAGCACGTCGGGCTTGCGCTCCTTGAAGTAGCGCCCGATCGCCGGAGATCGTGCCGCCGGTGCCGACCGAGATCACGAGCGCTTCGATGTCGCCGCCGTCGGTCTGCTCCCAGATCTCGGGCGCGGTCACCGTGTAGTGCGCCTCCGGGTTCGCCATGTTCGAGTACTGGTCCGGCTTGAACCCGCCCGGGATCTCCTCCGCGAGGCGCGACGAGACCGAGTAGTACGACTCCGGCGAGTCGTGCTCGACCGCGGTCGGCGTGATCACGACCTCGGCGCCGTAGGCGCGAAGCATCGAGATCTTCTCCTGGCTCATCTTGTCCGGCATCACGAAGATGCAGCGGTAACCCTTGAGCGCCGCCGCGATCGCGAGGCCGACGCCTGTGTTGCCCGACGTGGGCTCGACGATCGTTCCGCCCGGCTTCAGCTTGCCCTCGCGCTCGGCGGCCTCGATCATCGCGAGGCCGATCCGGTCCTTGACCGAGCCGCCGGGGTTCAGGTACTCGAGCTTCGCGAGGATCGTGCCGGGCACGTCCTTCGAGATCCGGTCGAGGCGGACGATCGGCGTGTTTCCGACGAGCTCGAGGACGGTGGGGTACTCCCGCGCCACGCGGCCCGAAGCCTAGACGGTGGGCACGGGAATCGGCGGCTCCCGGTAGGCGTTCGGAGACGCATGAAGATCACCACGATCGGCAGGGGAAACGTCGGCGGCGGGCTCGCCCGCCTCTGGCGGGCAGCCGGGCACGATGTCACCGAGCTCGGCAAAGAGGGCGGCGACGCCTCGGACGCGGATGCCGTCCTCGTCGCGGTGCCCTCGGCAGCGATCGACGACGCGCTCGCGTCGGTCACAGGTCTGGAAGGAAAGGTCGTGCTCGACGCGACAAACGCGTTCCGGGGTCGCTCGGAAGAGTTCGAGTCGCTTGCGCACCAGGTCAAGGCACGCACGGGCGGAACCGTTGCGAAGGCATTCAACGTCAACTTCGCGCGGATCTATGACGAGATCGCCAAGCAGGAGAGCCCGCCCGGCAACCTCTACTGCGCAGAGGACGAGGCGCTCGAGGTCGCCGAGCAGCTGATCCGAGACGCCGGCTTCGAGCCCGTCAACGCCGGGCGGGCTGGAGCACGCCCGTGCGCTCGAGGACTTCCTGGCGCCGTTCTTCGCGGTCTCGCAGTCGCTCGGCGGACCGGTGTTCTACCGCTTCGCGAAGCCCTAGTGGCGGAAGTGGCGGCGGCCGGTGAAGACCATCGCCGCGCCGGCCGCCGCCACCGCCTCGACGACCTCGTCGTCGCGCTTCGAGCCGCCGGGCTGGATCACCGTCGTGACACCTGCGTCGAGCGCGAGCTGAGCTCCGTCGGCGAAGGGGAAGAACGCGTCTGAGGCGAGCGCGGCGCCGGTCAGGTCGTGCCCGTGCTCGCGCGCCTTCTCGACCGCGAGCCGGACGGCGTCGACGCGGCTCTGCTGCCCTGCGCCGATCCCGACCGTCTGGAGGTCCTTCGCGAGCACGATCGCGTTCGAGGTCACGTACTTGGACACGCGCCACGCGAACAGCAGGTCACCCCACTGCTCCTCGGTGGGATCGCCGGAGACGACTCGCATCCCTTCGCGATCCTCGATGTCGAGGTCGCGGTCCTGCACGAGCAGTCCGCCGAGGACGCGCTTGTAGTCCTGCTCGCCGCGGTCGACACGGCGCCGCTCGGAGTCGAGCAGGATCCGCGTTCCCTTCTTCACCCGCAGCGCGTCGAGCGCCCCGTCGTCGTAGCCCGGTGCGAACAGAACCTCGACGAACTGCTCGGCGAGCGCGGCGCCGAGCTCGGAGCCCACCGGCCTGTTGACGCACGACGACGCCGCCGTAGGCCGAGGTCGGGTCGGCGGCGAGCGCCTTTTCGTACGCCTGCTCGATCGTCGCCGCGAGCGCGACGCCGCAGGGGTTCGCATGCTTGACGATCACGCAGGCGGGCAGCGCGAACTCGCGCACCAGCAGCCGTGCCGCGGAGAGGTCGTTGAGGTTGTTGAACGAGAGCTCCTTCCCGTGCAGCTGCTCGACGCGGGATAGCAGGTGCGCCCGCGCGCCCGCCTCCGAGTAGTACGCGGCCCGCTGGTGTGGGTTCTCGCCGTAGGAGAGATCGAGCACTTTCGTGAACGACGTGATCAACCGCTCGGGGAACGGCTCGACCTCGTGGAACCAGCGCGAGATCGCCGCCTCGTACGCGGCGCTCGTCGCGAACGCCTCGCCGGCCAGCCAGCGACGGGTCTCGAGCGTGATCTCGCCGTGCTCCTGAAGCTCGCTCAACACGATCGGGTACTGGTCCGGACGGCAGACCGGCGCCACGTGCGCGAAGTTCTTCGCCGCGGCGCGGAGCATCGACGGGCCGCCGATGTCGATCATCTCGACCGCCTCCTCGTCGCCGGCGCCGTGCTTCGCGGCGATCTGCGAGAACGGGTAGAGGTTCACGCAGACGAGGTCGAACGGCCGGATCGCGTGCTCCTCGAGCGTGGCAACGTCCTCGTCGTCGTCGCGCCGCGCGAGGATGCCGGCGTGGATGCGCGGGTGGAGCGTCTTGACGCGGCCGCCGAGCATCTCGGGCGCCTCGGTCACCTCCTCGACCGTCTGCACCTCGAGCCCCAGCCCTTCGAGCGCCGCCGCGGTCCCGCCGCTCGCGACGAGCTCCCAGCCGGCCGCGGCGAGGCCTTGTGCGAGCTCCTCGAGGCCCGTCTTGTCGTAGACGGAGATCAGCGCGCGCAGAGCTCTCTCACCACCTTCGGGAGCAGCTGGTGCTCGACCGACTGGACGCGTTCGCGGAGCGACTCGACCGTGTCGCCGGGGTAGACCGGCACCTTCTCGGCGGTGATCACCGGACCGGTGTCGATCCCTTCGTCGACGTAGTGCACCGTGGCCGCCGTCTCGGAGACGCCCGCCGAGAGCACGTCCTCGATCGGATGCGCGCCGGGGAACTCCGGCAGCGGAGCCGAGTGCGTGTTGACGATGCGACCGCCGTAGTAGTCGAAGAACGGCTTGCGGAAGAGGTGCATGTAGCCGGCGCAGACAACGAGCTCGACACCCTGGGACCGCAGCCACTCGGCAAGCGCGACGTCTCTCGCCTCGCGGCTCTCGTAGTCGGCGGCATCGAACACCGCCGTCGGGACTGCTGCTGCGGCGGCGCGTTCGAGCGCGCGGACGGCTGGTTTGTTGGATGCGACCGCGGCGATCGGCAGCCCTGCGTCGATCAGCGCCTGAAGGTTCGATCCCTCGCCGGAGACGAGCACGCCGATCACGCGACGTGTCCGATCACGAGACCCTCGGTTCCGGCTGGAACGACGGCGCAGTAGCCGATGCCGAGGTTGAACACGCGTCGCAGCTCGTCTTCGTCGACGTGCCGAGCCAGCCACTCGAAGACGGGCGGGCGCTCCCACGCACCCCAGTCGACGTGAGCCTCCAGCCCGTCGGGAATCACGCGACGGAGGTTTCCCTCGATGCCGCCGCCGGTGACGTGCGCGAACGCGTGAGCGCCGTCGCGCAGGCGTCGGACCTCGTCGAGGTACAGCCGCGTCGGCGCGAGAAGGTCGGGCCCGTCGTAGTCCTCGAGCTCGAGCACGCGCCGGACGAGCGTGAAGCCGTTCGCGTGCACGCCTGCGGAGGGGAAGCCGATGATCGCGTCGCCGCGCCCGACCCGCGATCCGTCGATCAGCCGCTCACGCTCGACGATCCCGACGCACGTGCCGGCGAAGTCGAGCTCGTCGTCGCGGTAGATCCCGGGCAGCTCGGCGGTCTCGCCGCCGACGAGCGCGCAGCCTGCGGTGCGGCAGACCTCAGCCATCCCCTCGACGAGCTCGGCGACCTGGCTCAGCTCGATCCGGTTTGCCGCGACGTAGTCGAGGAGGAAGAGCGGGTCGGCGCCGGTCGTGAGCACGTCGTTGATGCAGTGCGCGGCGAGGTCGGCGCCGCATGCCCGCAGGCGCCCGCGCTCTCGGGCGAGGATCAGCTTGGTGCCGACGCCGTCGGTCGAGGCAACGAGCAGCCGCGCGTCGTCGAGCGGGTAGATCCCGGCGAACGCGCCGAAGCCTTCGGCCCCGGTCGACTCCACGGCCGCGCGCAACCGTCCCACCACGGCGTCCGCCGTCGCAAGTGAGACTCCGGAGGCCTGGTAGGTCTTCCCCTCCACCTGACGGATTGAGTCTACGGCGACTTGCGGCGGATCACGCAGAGCCCGCCCGCTAGAGAAACAGCTCCGCCTCGAGCTGCGGGCGGCCGTTCGGGCCACCGGCGATGAACCGGACCGTGGTGCCGCCGATCGACGACGACCGTGTCTCCTTCCGGCTCGAGGCCGAGCACCTCCTCGAGCGCGGCGGTCTTCAAAGCGGGGTCGTCGGCGAGCAGGTGCAGCTCGCCGAGCCGGAACTCCACCTCGCCCTGGAGCAGGTCGTTCAGCCACTCGCGCGGCGGGTGCACCTCGAGGCGAAAGCCGCCGTTCGTCGTTATGAACGTCCTGCGCCCGCCGTGGTCCTGAACTCGGAGCTCGAGCTCCTCGGCGCGCTGGAGCGTCTCCTCGAACTCGTCGTCGTCCAGGGCGAGGCCGAGGTGGTCGACGCGCGGCAGCTCCCACTGCCCCGGCTGGACGACCACGTTGACACCGCCGCGCTCGAGCTCGGTCAGTCGCAACTTGAAGCCACGGCGGTCGAGCTCCTCCCACGAGACACCGGCCTGAAAGGAGGTCAAATCCTCGGCGATCCGGCCGTGGCGGGCGACGAGGCTGAAGCCGAGCTTGCCGAGGTAGCGGGCTTCGACCTGCTGCACCTTGGCCGTGACGAGGTGGTAGTGAAAGAGATGCACCGGGCGGGCGGATTCTAGAGTGGGGGCGATGGGCGACTGGACCATCGACCCGTTCCAGCTCGCGCCGATCGTGCTCATCGGCGGTGCGTACGGCGTGCGCGCCCGCACGCTCGCCCGTCGCGGCACGCCTGTGCCGCGCTTTCGGATCGCGCTCTTCGCGCTCGGGCTCGTGCTCTTGCTCGCGGCGGTCGTGTCCCCGGTCGCACAGCTGGGCGAGGAGCGCTTCTCCTTTCACATGGTCCAGCACCTCCTGCTCGGCGACCTCGCGCCGCTTGCGCTCCTCGCCGGTCTGACCGGCCCGCTCCTCCGGCCGCTCCTCGCGGTGCCGCCGGTGCAGGCGCTGCGTGTGCTCGCGCACCCGTTCGTCGCGTTGCCGCTCTGGGCCGCGAACCTCTACCTCTGGCACCTGCCGTTCGCCTACGACGCCGCGATCGAGAACGGCTTCGTGCACGCGCTGGAGCATCTCTCGTTCTTCGCCGCCGGGATCGTGATGTGGATGCCGGTGCTCGAGACGCTTCCGGCGCCGGCGTGGTTCGGCTCGGGCGCGAAGCTCGCGTACATCGTCGTCGTGCGCCTTGTGGGGACGCTGCTCGCGAACGTCTTCTTCTGGTCCGGTGAGGTCTTCTACGACCCGTACGCCAACGTCGGCCTCTCCGACCAGGCGGCCGCAGGCGCGATCATGATGATCGAAGGCTCGATCGTCACCTTCGCCGCCTTCGCGTGGCTCTTCCTGCGGTTGTTCGCGGAGGGCGAACGGAAGCAGGAGCTGCTCGAGAGCGGCGCCGACCCGCGCGCCGTCGAGCGGGCCGTGCGCTACGGACGCGCCGACCGCCTCTCCTAGGAGGGTTTGACGAAATAGGCGCTGTGCCGCCGGGCCGCGCTGGACGGCGCGCTGCCGCGTCCTCAGTCGCGCCCGTATCCACTGGATACGAACGCTCCCTGCGTCCTTGCATCGCACGCGCCCATCGCACCCCGGCGACGAGGCCCATTCCGCCAAACCCTCCTAGAGGAAAGCGACCCGTCCAGCGAGAACCTCCGCCCGAGTGGCCTGACGCACCGTTCCCGAAAGGAGCTTTTCGATGTCGACCTCGCCTCCCGGCGACCAGCCCCCTCCCTCGACCCCGGGCGCGGCGTACCCGTGGTCGAACATGCCCGAGATGGCGCGCCTGCCGATTCCGGGCAACGCGGAGTTCGCCGTCTACCTGCTCGCGCTGATCGTTGCGATGCTCGTGTGCTGGATCTCCGACCAGATGAACTCGAGCACGTGGATCGGCTTCTTCCAGTGGACGACGATCGCGTACATCCTCAGCCGCGGCGTCGCGAAGGCGAGTCGCGTGCTCGAGCAGTAACCCGGGTTCGGTCGCGGAGGGGCGGGACTGCCGCTCCTCCGCTCGGCCACTCAGGGAACGGGTTCGAAGCGGCGCTTCGCCGCCTCTGTGGGCACCGCGGTCGGATACTCGCGCGTCAGACACGCCCTGCAGAGCTCTGACGCCGGCCGTCGGGTCGACTCCTGCAGCCCCTCGAGCGAGAGGTAGTGGAGGCTCGAGGCGCCGATGTAGGAGCGCACGGCCTCGACCGAGCGGCGGGCGGCGACGAGCTGATCCTCGTCCGCGAAGTCGATCCCGTAGTAGCAGGGCCCGATCACCGGCGGTGACGAGATGCGCACGTGGACCTCGGAGGCCCCTGCGTCGAAGAGCATCCGGACGATCTGCCGCGTCGTGTTGCCGCGGACGATCGAGTCGTCGATCACGACGACGCGCCGGCCGGCCACCTCGGCGAGCGGGTTGAACTTCAGCCGGATCCCCTGCTCACGCAGTCCCTGCTCGGGCTCGATGAATGTGCGGCCGACGTAACGGTTCTTGATCAGGCCCTGGCTGAACGGGATCCCGCTGGCCCGCGAGAACCCGATCGCGGCGGGCGTGCCGGAGTCGGGGATCGGCAGCACGAGGTCCGCCTCGACGGGCGACTCCTCGGCCAGGCGCTCGCCCATCCGGACGCGGGCCGAGTGGACCTCGATACCCGCCAGCCGTGAGTCCGGCCGAGCGAGGTAGAAGAACTCGAAGATGCAGAGAGCGCCGCCGCCGCGCGGCTCGACGGCGCTCACGGACTGCAGCCCGTCGTCGCCGATGAGCACGAGCTCCCCGCGGTCGACCTCACGCTCGAAGTCCGCGCCGACGAGGTCGAGGGCGCACGTCTCGGAGGCGACGACCCAGTCCGAGGCGATGCGCCCCAGGCAGAGCGGACGCATTCCGAGCGGGTCGCGGAACGCGAGCAGCTTGCCCTCGGCGAGCGCGACGACTGAGAATGCGCCGTCGAGCTTTGCAATCGTCCGGGCGACGGCTTCGTCGAGCGGCGCATCCTCGTTCCCGATCAGCGCGGCGATCATCTCGCTGTCCGAGGTCGAGTGGACGCGAACGCCGCGCTCCGCCAGTTCCTCGCGCAACTCGGCGGCGTTCGTGAGGTTGCCGTTGTGGCCGAGCGCGACCGTCCGCACGCGGCCGTGGTGGACGATCGGCTGCGCGTTCGACCAATGCGTCGATCCGGTCGTCGAGTATCGGGTGTGTCCGATCGCGAACTCGCCCTGCAGGCCTCGAAGCTTCTCCTCGGAGAACACCTGCGTGACGAGGCCCATCTCGCGGAGTGCGGTCAGGCGCCCGCGGTCGGAGACCGCGATCCCGGCCGACTCCTGACCGCGGTGCTGGAGCGCGAACAGACCGAAGTACGCGATGCGTGCGACGTCACGCTCCGGCGAGCGTATGCCGAAGACGCCGCACATCTAGCCGAGCGCCTCCCGGGCGGCGCGCAGTTCGTCGAGCGGCTTCCCCAGCAGCATCTCTCCGCCTGCAACGCCGATCTCCGTGAACTGCGCGCCGAGGTTCCCGACGCGGTCGGGTCGACAGGCGAGAACGACACGCGCGCCGTCCGGTACGTCGACCTCGGCTCCGATGCCGCTCCAGACCGCCGCCTCGGCGAGCGCGGTCGTGACGCCGCCTTCGCCGACGTCGTGCGCGAGCGAGAGGAGCGGCGCGACGCGCGCGACGAACCCGATCAGCGCCGCCTGCGCCTGCACGGTCTCGGCGCTCGCCGCGACGATCACGTCGCCCTCGTTCCAGCCGCTCGGAACGCGTCGCACATCCGGGACGAGCCCGACGCAGCCGACCACGGGTGTGGGCGGGATCGCGGTGCCGTCGGTCTCGTTGTAGAGCGACACGTTCCCCGAGACGACCGGAATGCCGAGCGCCTCGGCAGCCTCGGCGATCGCGTCGATCGAGCGCTCGAGCTCCCAGCCGATCTCGCACTTCTCCGGGTTGCCGAAGTTGAGGCAGTCGGTGAGCGCGAGCGGGTCGCCGCCCGCGCACGCGACGTTCAGCGCAGCGCCGAAGACTGCCTGGAGGCCCGCTGCCCGCGGGTCGCGCTCGCCGAGGCGCGGTCCCTGCAGCGAGACCGCCACGCCGCGCATGGACGGGCGCAGCCGGATCACCGCCGCGTCGAAGCCCGGCCGTCGCACCGTCCGCGACCCGACGAGCTGGTCGTACTGCCGGAAGATCCACTCCTTGCTGGCGAGGTTCGGGTCGGAGAGCGACCGTGCGGTCGCGGGCGCCGGCTCGATCGTGCGCTCCTCGCGCTCGACCTCGTAGCGCGGACACTCGTCGGTGAGCAGCCGGGCCGGGATCGCGCCGACGACCTCGCCCTCGAAGAACGCCCGCAGCTCGCCGGTGTCCGAGACCTCGCCGATCACGGCGAACGCGAGCTCCCAGCGCGTGCAGACCTCCTCAACCCGCCCGAGGAAGTCGTGCCGGACGACGGCGACCATCCGCTCCTGGCTCTCGGAGATCATGATCTCCCAGGGCTCGAGATCCGGCTCGCGCAGGGGGACACGGTCGAGGTGCACGTCGATGCCGGTCGTGCTCGCCATCTCGGAGAGCGACGACGCCAGGCCGGCGGCGCCGCAGTCCTGCAGCGAGTCGATCAGCCCGCGCTCGACCAGCTCGACCGAGGCCTCGATCAGCTTCTTTCCCGTGAAGGGGTCGCCGATCTGCACCGAAGGCCTCTTGTCGGCCGACTCCTCGCCGAGCTCCTGGCTTGCGAGGACGGAGGCGCCGCCGATGCCGTCCCGTCCCGTCGTGGCGCCGTAGAGGACGACCGCGCGGCCCGCAATCTGCGCCTTTGCGCGGGTCAGGCGCTCCGTCGGGAGGAGGCCGACGCACATCGCGTTCACGAGCACGTTGTCGCGGTAGGCCTCGTCGAAGCGCGTCTCGCCGCCGACGGTCGCGACGCCCACGGAGTTGCCGTAGTGGCCGATTCCCGCCACGGCTCTGCGGAACATGTGGTCGGGCGACCCGAAGTAGAGCCCGTCGAGCAGCGCCACGGGCCGCGCCCCCATCGCGACGATGTCGCGCAGGATCCCGCCGACGCCCGTGGCCGCGCCCTGGAACGGCTCGACCGCGCTCGGGTGGTTGTGGCTCTCGACCTTGAACGCGACCGCTTCGCCGCCGCCGAGGTCGATCACGCCGGCGTTCTCGCCCGGCCCCTGGAGCACGCGGGCGCCGCTCGACGGGAGCCGTTTCAGCAGCGGCGCAGAGTGCTTGTAGCCGCAGTGCTCGGACCAGAGGAGCGAGAAGACGGCCAGCTCGAAGTGGTTCGGGTCGCGACCGAGCAGCTCCCGGATTCGGTCGAACTCCCAGTCGGTAAGACCGAGCGCCCGGTGCAGCGGTTGTTCCGTGACCGCGCTCAGAGAGTCCACTCTAGCGGCGGCACCGGCGACCCTCGGTAGCCTCGGACGGGTGCGTGCCTACCTGACGCTGCTGCTCACGCTCGCGGCGATCTGGGGCGCCTCGTTCATGTTCATCGAGATCGCGCTGGAGGACTTCGAGCCGACGACGCTGATGGCCGGGAGGCTCCTCGTCGCCTCGATCGCGCTCTGCGGCCTGATGGCCGTCCGGGGGACGATCGGCCGGCTCCGCCGCGCGGGGCGGCGGGCGTTCGCGCTCGGGATCATCAACAGCGCGATCCCGTTCACGCTGATCGCGTGGGGTCAGCAGCACATCGACTCAGGCGTGGCGGCGATCGCGAACGCGACGGTGCCGATCTGGGTGGCGTTGTTCGCGATCTGGCTCGCGCACAGCGAGCGCGCGAGCGGGGTCCGCGTGGTCGGGATCGCGGTCGGGCTCGCCGGCGTCGCGGTCCTGACCGGTGCCCAACCCGAGGTGAACGCGTGGGCGGTGGCGGGAACCCTTGCGGTCGTGGCCGCCTCGATCTTCTACGCGATCGCGAGCATCTTCCTGCAGCGACAGACCGAGCGGCTCGACACGCTCACCCTCTCCACCGCGACGATGCTCGGTGCGACCGCCGTGCTGCTCCCGTTCGGGCTCGCGCAGGCGCCCTCGCAGATGCCGGGTTGGGAGTCGATCGCGGCCGTCGTGGCGCTCGGCCTCGCGGGTACCGGCGTCGGGATCCTGATCTTCATGAAGATCATCGGCGAGTACGGCTCGTTCCGGGCCGGGCTCGTGACCTACCTGCTGCCGGTGACCGCGCTCTTCTACGGAGCGTTCTTCCTCGATGAGCAGATCACCGGCTGGATGGTCGCGGGTCTCGCGCTGATCCTCGTCGGCGTCGCCCTGGGCTCGGGCGTGCTGCGCATGACCCGCCCGCCCGAGGCGGTTGCGCCCGTCCGCCCGTGACAGTCGCGATCCGGCGAGCGCAGCCCGGCGACGTCGACTTTCTCGTCGAGCTGACGACCCACGACGACGTCGATCCGTTCCTGTCGGCACGGCGCGCGACGACGCGCGACGAGCTGCTCGAGGAGATCGAGCGCTCGGAGCGCGAGCCCGACGACTACGGCCGCTTCGTCGTCGAGGTCGACGGGGTGCGCGCAGGTGTGATGGGCTTCGCCGTCGCGAACAAGCGCAGCCAGGTCGCGAAGCTCGCCGGACTCGCGATCCACCCGGACTTCCGCGGCGGCAAGGTCTCGGACGAGGCCGCCCGGCTCCTGCAGCAGCACCTGATGCACGACCTCGGCTACCACCGGCTCGAGCTCGAGATCTACGGCTTCAACGAGCGCGCGATGCGCCACGCGGAGCGGTCGGGCTTCGTCCGAGAGGGCGTCAGGCGGAAGGCGTACTGGCGCCACGGCGCGTGGGTCGACGGCGTGATGTACGGGCTGGTCAGCGAAGATCTCGACGACTTCAGTCCGACAGGGTGATCGACGCACCGTCGGCGGGGGTTGGGTTGTGCGGCTTCCCCACCATGCCGCTCCAGACGATCAGATCTGTCCCCGTCCACACGATCGCGCTGCCCTCGCGGGAGCTGAGCGGAGACGGTCCCGATGTGAGCGTCTGCAAGGCCCAGGTGTTCGTGGCGAGGCTGAAGATCTGCAGGCCGAACTCTCCGCAAGAAGTGACATAACGGTCTCCGAGCCACGCCGTCTGCGCTCCGTTACACGGAGCGGACGGCCCCTTGCGCCAGTTGCGGCAGCCGCGACCCTGGACGGGGTTGTCCACGATGTGGCAGCCGGCATCCGCTTTCCCCTTCCAGCCGTCGATCGTGGGGTTGTAGCGGACGATCTGGACCGACCCCGGCACCGACGCCGTGAAGATCACCTCGGTGCCGGTCCAGGCGATCGGCTTCAGCGACGCCGCCGTGTCGGCGCCGAACGTCTCCGACGGCGCCGGTAGCGCGATCTCTCGGACCGTGTCGGTGGCGGGGTTGTAGGCGACGAGGACGGACCGGCGCTCGGCGCACGCGGAACCCCGCTCCGGGCAGAGGGAGAGCATGCCGGCCACGATGGCCTCGCGCCCGTCCCAGACAGCGCCGTTGGGGCCGCCGAAGAAGACGAGGTCGTCGAATGCCGGCAGCAGGCGCCAGGTCCGGGTTCGGGGGTTGAGAGCCGCTGCGACAGGGGTGGCCTGCGTGTCGCCGAGTGCGCCGCCGATCACGAGCAGCTCCTTACCGGTCCACACCGACGAATAGAGCTCCCGACGGCCGAGTGGGCCGGCAGGCAGGCGCCGCCACGTGTCGCTGCCCGGTTCGTAGATCGCGGCGCCCACCGGGCCGTCGGGTGAGTTCGACGCCCAGACGAGCATCCCGTCGCCGGTCCACGCCGCCCCGGCCCCCGCGCCACCTTGCACCCCCGCAGGCGCCCGCGCGATCGCGCGCCAGGTGCGTGTCGCCGGGTTGTACGCGGCTCCGTCGCCGGCCTCCTCGCCGCGTGAGTAGCCGCCCCACACGATCATCTCCTTGCCGGTCCAGACGGCGGCGGCCCCGATCCGGCCCGCGATGGGAGCCTTGGGCAGAGGGTGCCAGGACGGCGACGGACCCGCTTCCCGGCCGACCTTGGTCTCCCGGCCGATGAACGCTCCGGCGACCCCTGCCACCACCGCGACGGCCACGACTGCCACGACAATACGCCTGCCCCGCCAACGCCGACCTGCGCCGCGCGTCATCGGCGAGGCGTCGGGCCGTAACGCCTGACCGTGCGAGTCTGCCGACACTCCTTATCCTCCCGGCGGGCCACGCGAAAGCATGAGCCACCGTCGCTCGCCGGGCATCGGGGCACGCGCTGACCCGCGCTGCCACGATGTACTGAGTCCTGCGGCTGCGTCCGCCGGTGCCTAGGATCTGGGCATGACCAGCTACCTGCACACGATGTACCGCATCACGGATCCGGAGAAGAGCAGGGCGTTCTACGAGGCGCTCGGGTTGGAGTTCCGCCGCGACATGGACATCGTTCGGAACGGCGAGCGCGAAGCCACGAACTACTTCTTCGGGGTTCCCGGGCAGGAAGAGGAGCTCGAGCTGACGCTCAACCACGACGGTCGGACGTACGACCTCGGCACGGGCTACGGACACATCGCGCTCGCCGTGGACGACCTCGACGAGACGCTCGCGCAGCTGAAGGGCCAGGGGATCGAGCCGGAGAAGGAGCCGTACCGCGTGCGCGAGGGCGGCGCCAGGATCTGCTTCGTCCGCGACCCCGACGGCTACCGGATCGAGCTCATAGACCGCTCCGGGAAGTAGCCGGCGGCAAATAGGAACTGCAATAACAAAAGTCAAGTAGTCCGTCGCCGGGCGGAGGTATCCTTCTCTTTGCCGTGCCTAGCTGAGGTGTTTTAGCTCGTGAACAAGCTCCGCGTGCTCGTTGCCAACGAGCGACAGGATCGTCTGGCCGATGTGGCAGCCGTCGTAGCCGGGCTCGGGCATGAGGTAATTGCCCCCCAGATCGAGGTCAGCGAGGTCGGGTTGGTCACGGCGCGCGAGCACCCGGACGTGGCATTCGTCGGCCTCGGCGAGAGCTCGGCGCACGCACTCGAGCTGATCGAGCAGATCGTCCACGAGGCGGCCTGCCCGGTCGTCGCCCTCCTCCACGCGCCCGACCCCGACTTCGTGCTCGAGGCGGCGAAGCGCGGCGTCTTCGCCTACATCACCGACGGCGAGCCCCAGGAGTGGCAGAACTCGATCGAGATCGTGCTGCGGCGTTTCGCCGAGTTCCGTGACCTGGAAGGCGCGTTCAAGCGCCGCTCGATCACCGAGCGCGCGAAGGGCATCCTGATGGAGCGTCACACGGTCGACGAAGAGCAAGCGTTCGAGATGCTCCGCGACCACTCGCGCCGGACGCAGAACAAGCTCGTCGACACGGCGCAGCTGATCGTCGACGGGCACCTGCTGCTACCCAAGGGGTCCTAGCGGCTACAACTGCTCGGGTTGGTGGCTCGCGGCGGTCGGCTGTGCGACGGCGCAACTCGGGCAGATCGAGTGTGACAGGGAGCGCGGCGAGTCGATCGCGGTCAACGCGGCGCGCGGTGCCAGGAACCACTCGCCGTCGATACTGACCCGCTTGCACCAGGCGCACGTCGTGATCAGATTCCCGGTCTCGTACGCCGCCAGGATGCGCTTCATCGCCTCGTCGGTATCCGTTGATCCTCCTTCGCACCCCCTGGCCGCTCGCCGGACGTGCACGCGAGGCAACACGAAGGGTACCCCGCGGATCGAGGCAGCACAAAGCGCGTGCTCAGGCAGGATCGTCGCCGTGAAAGAGGGGCACGCCGCTCTACGGGCCGCAGCAGTCGTCGGGCGGCAGGCCCCGGACGTCGACGCTCGAGTACGCCTCGTACGCCTCGCGCCAGTTGTGACTCGACGCCGCGCTGCGCGCGGTCTCGATGGAGTCCACTGCGTGCGCCATCCGTCAATTGTCCCACCGGCTCGGTCCCCCGTCGAATTAGTCTCTCGGCGTGCACGCGACAGCAGAAGAGCTCGAGGCGGGTCTCGACGAGATCCTGCTCTCGCCCGCGACCGACGGAACGGTCGAGCTGATCGTGGCGCGACCGGCCGAGAACGAGCGGGAGGTGCTCCAGGAGGCCGTCCTCGACGCTGAGCAGGGTCTCGTCGGAGACTCCTGGGGAGTGCGCGGAAGCAACAGCACCGACGACGGCGCGGCGCACCTCGGCCGGCAGCTGACGCTGATGAACGCGCACGCGGTCGCCCTCGTCGCACGAGAGCGCGAGCGGTGGGCGCTCGCCGGGGACCAGCTCTTCGTCGATCTCGATCTGAGCCTCGAGAACCTGCCCGCAGGGACGCGGCTTGCGCTCGGCTCAGCCGTGATCGAGGTGACCGATCAGCTGCACACCGGCTGCGCGAAGTTCACGGAGCGCTTCGGCTCCGCCGCGATCCGGTTCGTGAACTCGAAGCCGGGCAGGGCCCTTCGGCTGCGCGGGATGTACGCGATGGTCGTCGAAGCCGGCAGCGTGCGGCAGGGAGACCTGATCCGGAAGCTCTGAGCACTGCGTATTTGGACGGGCAGGCCTAGAGCGAGGGAAAGACGGCTCCAAATCGCGTCGCGCGTTCGGCGCGGCTCTTGCGTTTGCGGGGGAAGCGCGAGATGCTCGTCGTGGGGAGAGGAGGGCAATGGCGCGGACTCCGCTCGCGCACTGGTTCGAGCAGGCAGTCTCGGAGATCAGCCGCGAGGCACGGCCGGCGGCCGCCCCCGTGCGGCGAACGAACCGCCGCACATTCCTCCGCGACGCGGGTGCTCTGGGCGTCGCGGTCGCGGGCGCTGGGACGCTCGGCCGGCTCGTGCCGGCGGCCGCTGCCTCAGACGGCCCTCGCATCGTCGTCGTAGGCGCGGGTCTCGCCGGGCTCACCTGCACCTACAGGCTGAAGCAGGCCGGCTATCGGGCCGAGCTGCACGAGGCGTCCAACCGGGTCGGCGGACGCTGCTTCACGCTTCGCGGCGCGTTTGCCGACGGCCAGATCGGCGAGCGCGGCGGCGAGTTCATCGACACGGGCCACAAGGAGATCCGCGGGCTGGTCAAGGAGCTCGGCCTTCGTCTCGACGACGTCAATGCGGCCGAGGCGCGCGGGACCGAGCTCACCACCTACTTCGACGGCAAGCGCTACTCGGAGGCTCAGGCGACTGCGGACATCCAGGAGCCGTGGCTGACCTGGGCTGACGACGTCGACGCGGCCGACTACCCGACGACCTTCGACAGCTTCACGGAGCGCGGCTTCGAGCTCGACCAGATGTCGGTCGCCGAGTACCTCGACGAGACGATTCCCGGCGGTCTTCGCTCGAAGCTCGGCCAGCTCCTCGACGTCGCCTACAACATCGAGTACGGCGCCGAGACCAACGTGCAGAGCGCGCTCAACTTCCTGTACCTGATCGCGTTCACGGAACAGGATCCGCTCGCGCTCTTCGGCGAGTCGGACGAGCGCTTCCACGTCAGGGGCGGGAACGACCAGATCGCGACCGAGCTGGCGGATCGGCTCTCCAACCAGATCACGCTCGGGTCGGAGCTCGTCGCGATCGAGAAGCGAAACGGCGCCGTGAAGCTGTCGTTCGACGAGGGGCACAGCACGAAGACGGTCACCGCGGACAAGGTCGTGCTGGCGCTGCCGTTCTCGATCCTCCGCTCCTCGGTCGACTTCTCACGGGCCGGCTTCAAGCCGCGCAAGGTGACCGCGATCCAGGAGCTTCGGATGGGGACGAACTCGAAGCTCCACGTCCAGTTCGACAGCCGGCCGTGGGAGCGCCTCGGGTTCACCGGCGAGACGTACTCCGATCGCGGCTACCAGAGCACGTGGGAGGTGTCACGGGCACAGTCGGGCCGCTCGGGGATCCTCGTCGACTACACCGGCGGGGACGTCGGAGCGGGCTTCGGCACCGGGACGCCCGCGCAGCGCGCCTCGCAGTTCCTCCAGCAGCTCGAGCCCGTGCTGCCCGGTGTCTCGGGTCACTGGAACGGCCGCGCCGTCCGGGACTTCTGGCCCGGCAACCCGTGGTCGAAAGGCTCGTACTCCTACTGGAGGGTCGGGCAGTACACGCGCTTCGCTGGAGTCGAGAGCGAGCCGGAGGGCGACTGCCACTTCGCCGGCGAGCACACGTCTCTCAACTTCCAGGGGTTCCTGAACGGGGCCGTGGAGAGCGGCGAGCGTGCGGCAGACGAGGTCGTGCGGGCGCTCAAGCGGGCGCGCGCGGCCTGACGGAGCTGCAGGTCAGGCGTCGGCGCCGCGAAGCGACGCTACGGGACGCCGAACCTCATGACGAGGCGAGACGGCCGAGATACGGGCGGCCGCGTCGGCGCGCCTCTGCATCCTGACAAGCGGTTCCACAAGGCCCAACCGGGCTGCGATGCGATAGCGGATCACGAGACTGTTGTCGGTTGGGAGCACAGTGAGGTTGTCCCCCATTCGGCGCTATTCGACCCATTCCCCCCGAACGGCTAGGTGCATGAGAGTGCCCGGGGCACTTGACTCCGACTGGGTGAGGTGGTGAGGACGCCGGAGCGGCCGTACTCCGGCGTCCGCCTTTCTTAGAGCTGTTTTCCGGCTTCGGCGAGCACGTCGCCGAGGATGCCGACGATCTCGTCGAACTCCGGCTGGCCCGCGACGAGCGGCGGTGAGATCTGCAGGACCGGGTCGCCGCGGTCGTCGGCGCGGCAGATCAGGCCCTTCTCGAAGAGGCGGTTCGAGAGGAAGCCGCGCAGCAGCGATTCGCACTCCTCCTCGCTGAACGTCTCGCGGGTCTCCTTGTTCTTGACGAGCTCGATCGCGTAGAAGAACCCCGCGCCGCGGAGATCGCCGCAGATCGGAAGCTCGAGCAGCTGCGCGAGGGTCTCGCGGAAGGGCTGCTCGTTCTCGTGCACGTGCTCGACGATCCGCTCGCGCTTCATGATCTCGATGTTCTTCAACGCGATCGCGCACATGACGGGGTGGCCGCCGAACGTCATCCCGTGAGCGAACGACTGCGTCTCCTGGACGAACGGCTCGAGCACGCTGTCGGTCGCGATCACCGCGCCGATCGCGGCGTACGCGGAGGAGAGCCCCTTCGCGCAGGTCACCAGGTCGGGCTTGATGTCGTAGCGCTCCGAGCCGAACCACGAGCCGATGCGCCCGAAGCCGGTGATCACCTCGTCGGCGCAGAGCAGGATCCCGTAGCGGTCGCAGAGCTCGCGGACGCCCTGGAAGTAGCCGGCGGGCGGCGTGAACGCACCGCCCGCGTTCTGCACCGGCTCCATGATCACCATCGCGATCGTGTCCGGCCCTTCCGCGCTGATCGTCTCCTCGAGATCGTCGAGGAGGAAGCTCGTGAACTGCTCCTCCGTCTCCTCGATCGGCCGGTGGTAGCGATTCGTATTCCTCACGTGGAACGCGCCGGGGACGAGGGGCTCGAAGGGCGCACGGAGTGCGGGGATCCCGTTGATCGAGAGCGCCCCCATCGTCGTACCGTGGTACGCGACGTTGCGCGCGATCGCCTTGTGACGTCGCTCGCCGCGGAGCGAGTGGTACTGGCGCGCGAGCTTCCACGCGGCCTCGACGGCCTCGGATCCTCCCGAGACGAAGAACACGCGGTTGAGGTCGCCCGGGGCGAGGTCGGCGACGACGCCGGCGAGCTCGATCGCGCGCGGGTGCGCGTACGACCAGTTCGTGTAGAACGGCAGCTCGCGCATCTGCTCGTGCGCGGCCTGCCCGACCTCGTCGCCGTACGAGTAGCCGATGTTGACCGCGAACAGGCCGGCGAGCGCGTCGAGGTACCGGCGTCCGGTCGAGTCCTCGAGGTAGCAGCCCTCCCCGCGGACGATGATCGGGATGTCGCTGTCCCGGTAGGCGGACATACGCGTGAAGTGCATCCAGAGGTGATCTCGCGCCCCCTGCTGGAGCTCGTCGTGCGAGAGGCCCGTGACGGGGGCGCTCATCCGGTGCCCTTTCGCCGCTGCATCAGAACATTGGCGAGCATCAGAGCGAGCGCGACGCCGAAGATGGCTGTCCCGATCACGTTCACCTGCGGTGGGGCGCCGACGCGTGCCGCGCCCCACACGAAGAGCGGGAACGTCACCTCGGAGCCGGAGTTGAAGTACGTGATCACGAAGTCGTCGACGGAAAGTGCGAACGTCAGCAGGAGCCCGGCGAGAATCGCGGGTGCAATTAGCGGCAGCGTGACCTTTCGGAACGTCGTCCAACCGTTCGCACCGAGATCCATCGCAGCCTCCTCGAGGTGCCGGTCGAATCCAACGAGCCGCGCCTTCACGGTCACGACGACGTAGGAGATGTTGAACATGATGTGCGCGATCAGGATCGTCAGGAAACCTGTCGCAAACTGAATCGTCAGGAACAGCGTCAGGAGCGAGGCGCCGAGCACGATCTCCGGGGTCGACATCGGCAGGAAGATCATGAAGTTGGTCGTGCTGCGTCCGTGGAAGCGGTAGCGGACCAGGGCGAGCGCGATCAGCGTGCCGAGCGTCGTCGCGATCAAGCTCGAGAGCAGCGCGATCTGGAGGGACAGGCTCATGGCGTCGACGAGGCCCGGCACGCCGTTCCAGTTGCGCCAGTTGTCGAGCGTGAAGCCCTGCCACGTGTAGTTGAAGCGCCCCGCCGGGTCGTTGAACGAGAAGGCGATCACGACCGAGATCGGAAGCAGCAGGTAGATGAACGCGAGCATCGCGTAGACCGTCAGCACGTGCCGCTTGACGGCGCCCCACGAGCGCGTCCAGACCGCGGCTCTCGGTGCGGCGTAGGCAGTCATCCCGTCAGCTTCTCCGAGCCGAGCACCTTCGCGTACAGGAGCACGCCGATCAGGATCGTCGCCATCAGGACGAACGAGAGCGCGGCGGCGGCGGGATAGTCGATCAGCTCGAGGAACTTCGACTGGATCACGTTGCCGATCATGTGCTGCTGCGGCGTCCCGAGCAGCTGCGCGTTGATGAAGTCACCTGCTGCGGGAATGAAGGTGAGCAGCGTTCCCGCGAACACTCCTGGGAGCGAAAGCGGCAGCGTCACGCGCAGGAACGCCTGCGTGCTGCTCGAGTAGAGGTCCTTGGACGCCTCGATCAGCCGCGGGTCGATCTGCTCGAGCGCGACGTAGAGCGGCAGCGCCATGAACGGGAGGAAGTTGTAGGTGAGCCCGGTGACCACCGCCACCGACGTGGCAAGCAGGCGGCCGTCCTCGCCGAGGATGTGCAGCGTCCGCAGCGTCTGGACGATGAATCCCTGGTCGGCGAGGATCGTCTGCCACGCGAGCGTCCTGATCAGGTACGTGACGAAGAAGGGCGCGATGATCGCAAGCAGGAGCAGGTTCTTCCACTGCCCGCCCCGGAAGGCGATCCAGTACACGAGCGGGTAGCTGATCAGGAGCGCGAGCACCGTCGCCAGCCCCGCGTAGACGAACGAACGGATCAGGAACTCGTGGTACGTCGAGATCGCGTCGACGTAGTTCGAGAACTCCCAGGTGAACTCGTAGCCGAAGTCGAACGACCCGGACTGGAGCGACTGGTAGCCGAGGAACCCGAGCGGAGTCAGGAAGAAGACCGCGAGCCAGATCAGCCCCGGCGCGAGGAGCAGGAACGGAATGAGCCCTCTGTGCCGGTGGAGGAAGCCCATCAGCGCCCCGATCAAGCGCCTGCCATTTCTCGAGGTAGTCCTGGTTGCGAGAGCGCCTTGCTGTCGAAGATGACGACGTTCGAGAGCGTCTCCTCGTCGGGGAAGATGAGCGGGTTGTTCGCGAGCTCGGGGTCGGTCTTCGCCGCCTCTTCCTTCGCGCCCTTGACCGGCGTCACGTAGTTGACGTACGCGGCGATCTCCGCTGCGATCTTCGGGTCGTAGACGAAGTTCATGAACGTCGACGCGGTGAACGCGTCGCCGCCCTTCGGGATCAGCATGTTGTCGGTCCAGATGTCCCCGCCGGTGTCGGCGAGGTTCCAGACGAGGTTCGGGTTGTCGGCCGAGAGCTGGACGACGTCGCCCGACCAGGAGAGCGCCGCCGACAGGTCGCCCTTCGCGAGCGGGCCACTGTAGTCGTTGCCGGTGAACTGTCGGATCTGGCCGGAATCGACCGCCTTCTGGACCCGGTCGAGTGCCTTCTGGAACGAGGTGTCGTCGACGTTGGTCGGGTCGTCGCCGTTCGCGAGCATCACGACGCTCATCGTGTCGGCCATCTCCGTGAGGAGCGTGACCTTGCCCTTCAGCGCCGGGTCCTCGAGCAGCGCGGCGACCGTCTTGACGGGCTTGCCGCCGGTCAGCTTCGTGTTCGTCGCGATCCCTGTCATGCCCGACTGCCACGGCAGCGAGTACTCGCGCTTCGGGTCGAAGCTCGGGCTGCGCAGCGCGTCCTGCAGGTTGGTGATGTTCGGGATCGCGCTCTTGTCGAGCTTCTCCGCCCAGCCCTTGTCGATCAGCAGGCCGGGGAAGCGCGAGTTGTCGGTCAGGACGATGATGTCCCGGTCGATCGACTGGCCCTGCGAGAGCGGCCGCTGGATCTTCCCGAAGTAGGACGCGTTGTCGTTGATGTCCTCGAAGTAGTCGACCTTCGTTCCGGTCTGCTGCTGGAACTGCTCGAGCGTCGGCCGCTTCTTCGTCTTCTCGTCGATGTCGATGTAGAGCGTCCAGTTCGAGAACCGGAGCTCCTTCGCAAGCTGTTTCGGGCCGCCCGTAGTGGCGCCCGCCGACTCCGCGTCGCTGCCGCCGCACGCGGCGAGGAGAGACGTGGGGATGGTCAGGATGACTCCGGCGGCGGCGCCGCGCCGCAGCAGCTCGATCCTGGTGTACGACTCGCTCATGTGCCCTCCTCCTCGACGGCGAACGTGCTGTCGGGATCCCAGCTGACGGTGACAGCATCGCCCTCGACCGCAGATCCGGACGACTGGACGAAGACGGTGAGTTTGCCTGCGCCAGTGTTTACGATGTATTGCGTCGCCACGCCCGTGTAGGCGCGCTCGGCAACAGTTCCCGGGATCGAATTCACGCCCGACGCGTCGAGCCGCAGCTTCTCGGGCCGCACGCCGATCTGGAGGCGCGTGCCTGCGATCGGGAGCTGACCGTCGATGCGCACCTCTCCCGCACCATCGACGCGCACCGAGCCGACCGTCGTGACCGTGCCCTCGAGCAGGTTGGAGACGCCGAGGAAGCCGGCCACGAAGGCGGTGCGAGGGCGCTCGTAGAGCTCGCTCGGCGAGCCGAGCTGCTCGATCTTCCCCCCGCTCATGACCGCGATCGTGTCCGCCATCGTCATCGCTTCCTCCTGGTCGTGCGTGACGTGGACGAACGTGAGGCCGAGCTCGTGCTGGATTCGCTTCAGCTCGAGCTGCATCTGCTTGCGCAGCTTGAGGTCGAGCGCGCCGAGCGGCTCGTCGAGCAGGAGCACGTTCGGGCTGTTCACGAGCGCGCGCGCGAGCGCGACGCGCTGCTGCTGCCCGCCCGACAGCAGCCGCGGCTTGCGCTTCTCGAACCCTTCGAGCCCGACGATCCGGAGGATCTCCCGGACGCGCCCGTCGAGCTGCTCCTTCGGCACCCTCTTCCTGCGCAGCCCGAACGCGACGTTCTCGAACACGTCGAGGTGTGGGAAGAGCGCGTAGCTCTGGAAGACCGTGTTGACGTCGCGCTTGTACGGCGGGACGCCGGTGACGGGGTTGCCGCCGACCTCGATCACACCCTCGTCCGGCTCCTCGAAGCCGCCGATCATGCGAAGCGTCGTCGTCTTGCCACAGCCCGAGGGGCCGAGCAGTGCGAAGAACGACCCCTTGGGGATGTCGAGGGTGAGGTCGTCGACCGCGAGGTGGTCTTCGAACCTCTTGCTCACGCCGAGGAGACGGACGTCCGAAGGGGTCGGCCGGACGTCCGTCGTCGAATCGGTCTCGGCGATCGCCGTCACGAAAGCTTGACGGCGACGTGTTTCACTCGCGTGTACTCCTCCATCGAGTACAGCGACATGTCCTTGCCGTAGCCCGACTCCTTGAAGCCGCCGTGTGGCATCTCGGAGGCGAGCGGGAAGAGGTGCTCGTTGATCCAGACCGTGCCGAACTCGAGCTTGCGGGCGGCGCTGAGCGCCCGGCCGACGTCGCGTGAGAAGACGGATGCGGCGAGGCCGTAGCGAACATCGTTGGCCATTGCGACGGCCTCGTCGTCGCTCGAGAAGCGCTGAACGGAGACGACCGGGCCGAACACCTCGCGCTGGACGATCTCCGAGTCCTGTGTCACGTCCGCGACGATCGTCGGCTTGACGAACCAGCCGCGCTCCCCGACAGCCGCACCGCCGGTCACGACGGTCGCCTTCCCGTCGAGCCGCTCGAGGAAACCGAGGATGCGCTCCTGCTGGTCCTTCGAGATCACTGGGCCCATGTCGACGTCGTCGCCGTCAGCGGGGTCTCCGACCTTCATCGCCTCGACGACGGTCTTCGTCCGGCTGAGCACGTCGTCGTAGATCGACTCGCTCACGAGGATTCGCGAGGAGGCCGTGCAGTCCTGGCCCGAGTTCCAGTAGCCGCCGATCTTGATCGCCTCGGCGACCTGCTCGGGGTCGGCGTCGTCGAGCACGACCATCGGCGCCTTGCCGCCGAGCTCGAGGTGCACGCGCTTGAGCGTGTCGCTCGCGTTTCTCGCGATCAGCTTCCCGGTCTCGACGTCGCCGGTGAGCGAGACGAGCCGGATGTCCGGGTGGCGGACGATGCGGTCACCGACGGGCATTCCGTCGCCGGTGACGACCTGGAGGACGCCCGGCGGCAGGATTTCCTGCGCGAGCTCGACGAGGCGGAGCGTCGTCAGCGGCGTCTGCTCGGCGGGCTTGAGGATCTGGACGTTGCCGGCCGCCAGGGCCGGGCCGAGCTTCCAGACCGCCATCATCAGCGGGTAGTTCCAGGGGGTGATCCCGGCGACGATCCCGAGCGGCTCACGGCGGATGATCGAGGTGTAGCCCTCGACGTACTCGGCCGCCGCCTTGCCCTCGAGCGTACGCGCGGCGCCTGCGAAGAACCGGAGGTTGTCGGCCGAGAACGGCATCTCGTCGACCGCGATCGACATCGGCTTGCCGACGTTCAGCGACTCGAGCTTCGTCAGCTCCTCGGCGTGCTCGTCGATCACGTCTGCGAGCTTGAGCAGAAGCTCCATCCGGTCCTTCGGGGTCTTGTCGAGCCAGTCGACGAGGGCCTTCTTCGCCGCCTCGACGGCGCGGTCGACGTCGGCCTCGGTCGAGCGCTGCGCCTCGGCGATCACCTCGCCGGTCGCCGGGTTGAACACCTCCATCGTCCCGCCCTCGGACTCGAGCCACTCGCCTCCGATGAAGTTCTTGTGCTGCTGGACGGTCACACTCATGCGCTCAGGTCACCTCCGGTTTTCACTCCACGGTGTCGAGCCTACCCCGGTCGCTCGGGAGCGGACAAGGGGCTGCGTGGTCGGATGAGGGCTCATGCATTTAGCCATCGTGTCCAGTCGCGCTACCTCGCTCCCGCGGCCTGCGCGCCGCCCGCCGTCGGCGACACCGCCCCGGTGTCCCGGGACAGTCGCGTCGCGAGGTAGACCGGGATCGTCGAGAGGAGGATCAGGAACACCGCGACGACGTTGACGACCGGGAGCTGGTTCGGTCGCGAGAGGTTGTTGAGGATCCAGATCGGGAGCGTCTGGTTCGCGCCGGCGGTGAACGTCGTCACGATCACCTCGTCGAACGAGAGCGCGAACGCGAGCAGCGCGCCCGCGAGGAGCGCCGAGCGGAGCTGCGGGAACGTGATGTAGCGGAACGTCTGCCAGCTGTCCGCGCCAAGGTCGGCGGACGCCTCCTCGAGGTGCTCCGAGACCCGGCGGAGCCGCGCGACCGTGTTGTTGTAGACGACGACGATGCAGAAGGTCGCGTGTCCGACGATGACCGTCAGCAGTCCGAGTGAGATGCCGACGGTGTTGAACGACGCGTTCAGCGCCATCCCGGTCACGATCCCAGGGAGCGCGATCGGGAGGATGACGAGGAACGAGATCGTCTCCCGGCCGAAGAACCGGTAGCGCGCGACCGCGAGCGAGGCGAGCGTCCCGAGCACGAGAGCGAGCGCGGTTGCGCCGAGCGCGGCTTTCAGCGAGACCACGAGCGCGTCACGCGCGCCTGCATTGTCGAGCGCCTTGGCGAACCAGTTCAGCGTCAGGCCGTCGATCGGCCACGTCTGGATCCGGCTCGAGTTGAACGCGTAGAGGGCGATGATCACGAGCGGCGCGTAGACGAAGACGAGCGTCACCGCCGTCGCCGCGCGCAGGAGCCACTTGGTGACCGGCCCGAGCGTCACAGCGAGGAGAACGCTCCTGCCCGCCGCGCGAGCGCGAGGTAGATGATCATCACGGCGACGGGAACCGTCGCGAACGCGGCGGCGAGCGGCAGGTTGTTGGCGACGCCGACGTTCGTGTACACGACGTTGCCGATGAACTGGTTCCCGGCCATCACGATCTGCGGCGTGATGTAGTCGCCGAGCGTCAGCGAGAACGTGAAGATCGAGCCCGCCACCATCGCCGGGAACGCGAGCGGGAAGATCACGCGGCGAAACGTGCGCCCGGACTTGCCGCCGAGATCCGACGAGGCCTCGAGCAGCGAGTCGGGGATCCGTTCGAGCCCCGCGTAGAGCGGCAGGATCATGTACGGCAGCCAGAGGTAGGAGAAGACGATCACGCCCGCGACGTTCCCGTAGCCCGGCCCCGAGAGCCCGAGCGGGTTGAGGAACCAGTTCAGCGGCCCGTCGCCCTGGAGGATGATCCGCCAGGCGTAGACCTTGACCAGGTAGCTCGCCCAGAGCGGCATCAGGATCGCGACGACGAGGAGGCTGCGGGCGCGCGGCGAGGCGACCTTCGCCATGTAGAACGCGATCGGGTACGCGAGCACGATGTCGATCAGCGTCACGGCGCCGGCGATCCCGATCGTGCGCAGCGCGATCGTCCGGTAGACGTCGGTGTGCCAGAGGGTCTGGAAGTTCGTGAAGCTGTAGTCGTGGATCACCTCGGCCGTGAACGGGTCCAGCCGCCAGAACGACGCGACGAACAGGACGATCAGCGAGCCCAGGTACGCGATCACCAGCCACCCCAGGGGCGCCACGAGGAGCGCCGAGAGGCGAAGCCGAGGCCTACGGAACAGGAAGGTGGAAAGACGACGCCCCGGCCTCAGCCGGGGCGTCGTCTCGAGAGCGGACGCGTTCACGCGTCTACTACCCCTTCACTTCAGTCCAGGCCTGTACCCACTCGGAGTAGTCCTTGCAGATGGGACCACGCCCGTCGAGGCACTCCTTCGTGGGCGTCGTCCAGTACCACACCTGCTTGAAGTAGTCCTCGTCGTCGGCATGGAAGATCGTGCAGTGGTCCTTGTTCGCCGTCAGCGCGCACGACTTCTTGTTCGACGGCGCCTCGCCGAACCACTCCGCCACAGCCGCGTTCGCCTCCGGCGAGATGATGTGGTTCATCCAGAGGTACATGCAGTTCGGGTGCTTGGCCTTGGACGAGATCATCCAGGTGTCCGACCACCCGGTCGCGCCTTCCTTCGGAAGCGTCGTCTGGACCGGTGCCTTGTCCGCGGCGAGCACGTTCGCCTGGTACTGCCACGTCGTGCCGACGACCGTGTCGCCGCTCTTGAAGGCGGTGATCTCCTTCGTCGCGTCGCTCCAGTACTCGCCGATGATCTTCCGCTGCTCCTTGAGCAGGTTGATCGCGGCCTCGAACTGGTCGTCGTCGAGCGCGTAGGGGTTCGTGATCCCGAGGTCGGGCTGGGTCTTCATCAGGTAGAGCGCCGCGTCCGCGATGTAGATCGGGCTGTCGTACGCGGTCACCTTTCCCTTGTAGGGCGAGTTCGGGTCGAAGACGACGCCCCACGAGTCGGGCGCCGGCTTCACGATGTCGGTTCGCCACATGAGCAGGTTCGCGCCGCGCCCGTGCGGGACGCCGTACATCACGCCGTCGACCGAGTTGTGCTTCTGGTTCTTGAGCCCGTCGTAGACGTCGGCGTAGTTCGAGATCAGTGCCGTGTTGACGGGGGCGACGTCGCCGGCCGCGATCAGACGCAGCGTTGCGTCGCCGGATGCGGAGACGCCGTCGTAGTTGCCTGTCCGCATCAGCGTGACCATCTCGTCGGAGCTGCCGCCGATCTTCACGTTGACCTTGCAACCGGTCTCCTGCTCGAAGTCCGTCACCCAGTCCGCGCTCTTGTCGGTCGAGCCGTCCTCGACGTAACCGGCCCAAGCAATCAGGTCGACGCTGCCCTCGCCGGCGCCGAGCTTCTGCATCGCCTGCGGGCCCGAGGCCTGTGTGCCCGTCCCGCCCGCCTCGTTGTCGTCGCCGCCGCACGCCGCCAGAGTGGCCAGCAACCCGGCTACGGCGACGACGCAGGCCCAGAGAACCGTCCTCCGCCTTCGTGTCATCGCTGCTCCTCCCGTGTCTCGAGCGTGAGTGTGTGCTCGGGTCGCCACTGGAGCCGCACGTTGCGGCCGCGGGCTTCGAGCGCCTGCGCCGAGGTCGTCTCGAGGTTCTGGACGACGACCGTCAGCTCGCCGCCCCGGTCCAGGTCGACGATGTAGCGGGTTGCCATCCCCGCGTAGACGACTTCTCGGATCCTCCCTGCCTCGACCTGCGTGCCGGCCTCCGGCTGCTCGCCCTCCGCGAGGATCCGGATCTTCTCCGGCCGGACGCTGATCGTGTGTTCGTCCCGTTCGAGCACGTTCGAGACGCCGACGAACCCGGCCACGAACTCCGTTTGCGGATGCTCGTAGACCTCTGCCGGCGGACCGACCTGCTCGATGCGCCCGTGATTGAAGACCGCGAGGCGGTCGCTCATGGTGAGGGCTTCGTCCTGGTCGTGCGTGACGTAGATGAAGGTGATTCCGACCTCGCGCTGGATGCGCTTGAGCTCGATCTGCATCTCCTGCCGGAGCTTGAGGTCGAGCGCGCCGAGCGGCTCGTCGAGCAGCAGGACCTCCGGATGGTTGACGAGCGCGCGGGCGAGCGCGACCCGCTGGCGCTGGCCGCCGGAGAGCTGCGCCGGCCGGCGCCCGCCGTAGCCGCCGAGGCGGACGGTCTCGAGCGCCTCGTCGACTCGCGTGCGCCGCTCCGAGCGCGGTACGCGCTTGATCTTGAGCCCGTACGCGACGTTCTCGCCCACGGTCATGTGGGGGAAGAGCGCGTAGTCCTGGAAGACGGTGTTGACGTTGCGCGCGTAGGGCGGGTCGTTGCCGACGTCGCGGCCGCGCAGGCTGATCGTCCCCCCGTCGGGGCTCTCGAACCCGGCGATCAAGCGCAGCGTCGTCGTCTTGCCCGAGCCCGAGGGGCCGAGCATGGTGAAGAACTCGCCGCGCGCGACGTCGAGATCGACCCCGTTGACCGCGACGACGTCGCCGTAGAGCTTGCGCAGGTCGCGCAGCCGGACGTCGGGCACGGTGGTCGGCTCCGCCGCCGGCGGCTCTTCGCTCGTGCGCTCAGCCGGCAGCGCCGACAAGCGCTTCCTCCAGGATCCCGAGGCCACGGTTCAGTTCTTCGTCGGATGCTACGAGCGGGACGAGGATGCGGACGACGTTGCCGTGAAGGCCGCAGCTGAGCAGGATCAACCCGCGTTCGAGCGCCCCGGCCGTCGTCGCCTTCGCAAGCTCGGGCGCCGGGTCTTTCGACTCGCGGTCGTGCACCAGCTCGAGCGCAAGCATCGGGCCGAGCCCGCGCACTTCGCCGATCTGCGGCACGCGCTCGGCGAGCGCTTCGAGCCGCCCTCGCAGCGTGTCGCCGAGCTCCTCCGAGCGGGCCCGGAACTCCGGAGTCGCGACCTCGTCGAGCACCGCGCAGGCGGCGGCGCAGGCGGCCGGGTTTCCGCCGAACGTCCCGCCGAGCCCTCCAGGCGCAGGAGCGTCCATCACGTCGGCGCGCCCGGTCACGCCTGCGAGCGGCAGCCCACCGCCGAGCGACTTCCCCGAGACGATCAGGTCCGGCTCGACGCCGTAGCGCTCGATCGCCCAGACCGGCCCGGTGCGCCCGACGCCGGACTGGACCTCGTCGTCGACGTAGAGGATCCCGTGCCGTTCGCAGACCTCCTTCAGCGCGGGCGGGAAGTCGTCGGGCATGACGACGAAGCCGCCCTCGCCCTGCACGGGCTCGAGCACGACGCACGCGACGCTCGCCGGATCGACCTCCTGTGCGAACAGCGTCTCGAGACCCGCGATCGCCTCGTCGGTGCCGACCCCGCGGTACGGATACGGCGCCGGCGCGCGGTAGATCTCCGGCGCGAACGGGCCGAAGCCGCGCTTGTACGTGACCTTCGAGGTCATCGTCATCGTCAGCAGCGTCCGCCCGTGGAACGCGCGGTCGAAGACGATCACCGCGGGCCGGCCGGTCGCAGCGCGCGCGATCTTGACCGCGTTCTCGATCGCCTCTGCGCCGGAGTTGACGAGTACCGACCGCTGCTCGTCACCTGCGCACGGCGACAGCTCGGCGAGCTTCCGGCAGACCTCGACGTAGGGCTCGTACATCCCGACCATGAAGCACTGGTGGAGGTAGCGGTCGACCTGCTCGTGGATGGCCGCGACCGCGGCCGGGAGGCCATGACCCGTGTTCTGGCAGCCGATGCCCCCTGCGAAGTCGACGTACTCGCGCCCGTCGACGTCCCACACCCGTGCGCCCTCGGCGCGGTCGACGACGAGCGTCGGCGTCGAGATCCCGCGCGCGACGAAGCGTTCGCGCGCGGCGATGACCCGCTCGCTGGCCCGCACCTCCTGCAACGCCACGGCGCAATCCATCCCATGAACCGGGCCTGCGGGCAAGTGCCGATGGGGAGGAATCGAAACGGGTGTTTTGGACGTCCCGTCGAGGCGCCCTGGGCAGAGTTGGCCGAGGGGCGGCTTGCAATCCCTGGTGGACGAGCCTAGTTTTGGCCCTGGTGTCGGAGTGCTGACCGTCCGCGACGTCGTCGAGTTCGACGGGCTCGGCCTGTCGGTGGCCGCGGGCACGGACGGCCTCGACAACCCGGTGACGTGGCTCCACGTGTCGGAGCTCGACGATCCGACCCAGTTCCTCGAGGGCGGCGAGCTCCTGCTCACGACCGGACTCGGGATCGGCGAGCTCGCGACGACTCAGCGCGCGTACCTGCGGCGGCTCGCGAAGCACGGGCTCGCCGGCCTCGGGTTCGGGCTCGGATTCGGCTTCGCCGAGGTGCCGCCCGCGCTCGTGGACGAGGCGAACAAGCTCGGCTTTCCGGTCGGTCTGCGTCCCGTACGAGATCCCGTTCGTGGCGATCACGAAGGCCGCGGGCACCCGGCTCGCCAACGAGCAGCTGGAGCGGCTGACCCGGGCGCTCGAGGTGAACGAGCGACTCGCCGACGCGGTGCTCGAAGGCCGCGGCGTCCAGGCGCTGCTCGCGATCGTCAGCGGTCACCTCCGCTGCTCCCTCGCCCTGCTCGACGAGCGCGGCCGCGTCGTCGCAGAGCGCCACACCGGCGGCCACTCCCCGTTCGACGACGCGCTCGAGCTGCCGCTCGAGGGGGGCGCCGTGCTCAAGGCTGCGCGTGGTGGGAAGCCGTTCGGCGAGTACGACCGGCTCGTGCTGCATCACGGCCAGACCGCCCTCGGATTCGAGCTCTCACGGCGTCGCGCGGTCAGCGCCGCCGAGCTGCGGCTCGCGGGCGACCTGCTCGAGGACCTCGAGGGCGACCGGCTCGACGACCGAGAGGCAGCTCGCCGCATGGCGGCGTTCGGGCTCGACCCGTCGCGGCTGCACGCGGCGCTGCTCGCCGTGCCGGCGACGAACGGCGCCTCCGGCGAGCGCGTCCGCGGGGAGCTGGCCGAGCTCCTCGACCGCCGCTCGGTGCGGTACCTCTCGACGGCGCGGCCCGAGCGTGCGGGCTTCCTCGTCGAGGTCGAGACCGAGGAGGAGGCGCTTGCGCTCGCCCAGAAGCTCGTCGACGCGGATCCGTCGGCTCGCGTCGGCGTCGGCCGGCCGGGTCAAGGCCGGGCGCTCGGCCGCTCGCTCGTCGAGGCCCGCGCCGCGATCGACACGGCCTCGACGCCCGTCGCCTCGTACAGGGACCTCGGCTCGCTCGAGCTCCTGCTCTCGCTTCCGGACGCAGCGCTCGAGGCGTTCGTCGACCGCGTGCTGGGCCCGGCGGCGTCGAATCCGAGGCTCGCCGACTCGCTCGCCGCCCTGCTCGAGTCGGGCTGCCGCTGGAGCGAGGCCGCCGACCGGCTCGGCATCCACCGCCACACGCTCCGCTACCGGATGGACCGCCTGCGCGAGCAGACCGGCCGGCATCCGGACGAGCCGGAGCAGCGCATGGAGCTCTGGCTGGCGGTCAAGGCGAGCCAGGCGCTCGCGGCGCGGCGGGGCCCGCGCGCCGCCTAGCGCAGACCGAGCCGCGTTCCCGTCAGACGGGGCAGCGCGGCGCCGACGCGTGCGGCGAGCGGGAGGCGTCTGCCCTCCTCGGAGGCTTCCTCGAGTGCGAGGACCGAGCGGCGGACGATCTCGCCTCCGAGCTCCTTGAGCGGGCGGGGCGGGAGGAGACGGACGCGCCGGCCGACGAAGGGCAGCCGCGACCACTCGTCGTCGGCGCCGAGCACGAGCGACGCGAGCGACTGCGCGGCGAGCCAGGTCGGGCCGACGCCGTTCCCGGTGAACCCCGCCGCGTGGTGGATCCGGCCGCGTGAGCCGACGATGGGGAGCCGGTCGGCAGAGACGTCGATCGGCCCGCCCCAGTGGTGCGTGATCGCGCGCGTCCGCGAGCGAGGGGAGGAGCAGCCGCAGGCCTCGCTCGGCGTGGCGTCTCGTCCCACCCGCGCTGCCCATCAACACCCGCCCGTCGTTCGTCGTGCGGAAGTAGTGGAGGAACATGCGTCCGTCGGCGATCGCCTCGCCGCCCGTCCAGCCGAGCTCCTCGAGCAGGTCGGGTACCGGCTCCGTCAGGACGACGTAGGAGCGGAACTGCGCGAGCGTGCGCGAGGTCGGGCGCCAGCGGGCGAGTGCCGAGTTCGTCGCGAGCACGACGTCGCCGGCGCGGATCGTCCCGTGCGGCGTCTCCACGACTCCGTCGCGCACGCGTGCGGCGGGCGTGTGCTCGTGGAGCTCGACGCCCGCGGCGAGCGCCCGCCGGCGGAGTGCGCGCACGAGTCGCGCCGGCTGCACGGTCGCACACTCGCGGAAGAGGATGCCGCTGCGGAACCGCGGTGAGCCGCAGCGCGCGGCGACCTCGTCCCGCGTGAGCGGCGTTGCCTCGTCGGGGACTCCGAGCTCACGTGCCGTTTCGATTGCATCGCCCAGCGCGGCTTCCTGCTCGTCGGTGGTCGCGACCTCGAGCATGCCCGCCTCGCGCAGCCAGACGTCTTCGTCGAGCGCGCGCACCGCGGGGAGGATCCGGTCGCCGGCGCGCGCGAGCTCGAGCGCGCGCTCGTCGCCGAGCACCTCGCGCAGCCAGCCGAGCATGCTCCAGTACCCGTGCAGGAAGCCGCCGTTGCGGCCGCTCGGCCCGTGACCGCACCGTTCGGCTTCGACCAGCACGACGCGGAGCTCCGGGCGCTCGCTCCCGGAGCGTGAGCGCGGTCCAGAGCCCGCAGTAGCCGCCGCCGACGACCGCGACGTCGGCGTCCGTGTCGCGGGTGAGCGCAGGCGCCGGCTCGTCGGGAGGCGCTTCCACCAGCCACCACGGAACCGACACCTAGTCGACCTTCAGGACGAGCTTGCCGTGCACGTGCCCGGCCTCGGAGAGTTCGTGGGCACGTGCGGCCTCCTCGAGCGGGAGCACTCCGTGGAGGTCGACGACGAGCCGGCCGTCGTCGACCAGCCCAGCTAACTCTTCGAGCAGGTCTCCGTCGGGGCGCACGAACACATACGACGGTACGACACCTCGCTCGCGATACGAAGGCGGCTGCACGATCGAGACGAGGCGGCCTCCGTCGCGCACTGCGCTCGCCGAGCCGCTCGTCCGGAAAGATCTCGAACGCGACGTCGACTCCCTCCGGCGCGATCTCGCGGACGGCCTCGACCACGTCTTGCGAGCGGTCGATCACCTCGTGTGCGCCGAGCTCGAGCACGCGCCGCCGGTTCTGCTCGCTCGGCGATCCCGATCACCTCCGCGCCCGCGTCGGTCGCAAGCTGGACCGCGAACGAGCCGACGCCGCCCGCCGCGGCAGGCACGAGCACGCGCTCGCCCGCGACGAGACCCGCCCGGCGGAAGAGCGCCTGGTAGGCGGTGAGGCCCGCAAGCGGCGTCGCGCCTGCCTGCTCGTACGAGAACCGCTCGGGCTTGCGGGCGACGAACGTCGCGGGCACCGAGATGTACTCCGCATACGTCCCCTCGCCGACGAAGTGCTTGCGGCAGTACGCGAACACCTCGTCGCCGGTTGCGAATTCGACGACGTCGGGGCCGACCTCCTCGACGACGCCGGCGGCGTCCCATCCCGGCACGACCGGGAAGACGTGCGGAAATCGCCCCTCGAGCCGCCCTTCGCGGAGCTTCCAGTCGACAGGGTTCACCCCCGCGGCGCGCACCCGGATCTTGACGGCGTCGGGCGGCACCTTCGGCTCGGGGAGCTCGAGCAGCTGGAGCTTGTCGCGCCCGCCGAACTCGTGGATGCCGATCGCGCGCACGCGCGCAGGCTAATGGAGGTGGCGAGAGCTGCGACTAGACGAGCGCGAGCTGCGCTTCGCCCTGGAGGCCCGAGACGCCGACACCCACGAGCCGCAGCGCGCCCGGGCGCTGGGAGAGCGCGCGGTCGAGCAGCTCGCAGGCGAGCGCGTGGATCCGGTCCGCGTCGTCGATGCCGCTCGGGAGCGTGCTCGAGCGGGTGCGTGTCGTGAAGTCGCCGTAGCGGAGCTTTGTCGTGACCGTGCGCGCGAGCAGCCCTCGTTCGCGAAGGCGGAGCGAGAGGCTGTCGGACATCCGGCGCAGCTCGTCGTGCAGGCGCGCGCGCTCGGCGACGTCGCGGTCGAACGTCTCCTCGTGGCTGATCGACACCGGCGGCTCCGAGACCGGCTCGACGGTTCGACGGTCGATGCCGCGGGCGCGGTCGCGGAGCTCGAGCCCGACCTTGCCGGGGAGGAGGGCTCCGAGCTCGTCGTCCGTCAGCGCTGCGAGACGGCCGATCGTCTCGATGCCGACAGGCCGCAGGCGCGCCTCGGCGCGCGGGCCCACGCCCGGAAGCTTGCGCACGTCGAGCGGCGCGAGGAACGCGGCTTCCTTCCGGGCAGGCACGACGGTGACGCCGCCGGGCTTGCGCCGGTCGCTCGCGATCTTCGCGACGACCTTGCAGCTCGCGATGCCGAGAGAGCACGTGAGTTGCGTCGTCCCGCGCACGGCGGTCTGGATCGCCTCGCCGAGTGCCCGCGCGGCGAGGAAGTCGGGCGCCTGCTCTGTCAGGTCGAGGTAACCCTCGTCGATCCCGGTCTGCTGGACGACCGGAGCGACCTCACGGATCGTCGTCCAGACCTTCCGCGAGACGTCGCGGTAGCGCGTGTGCCGCGGCCGGACGAAGACCGCCGTCGGACAGCGCCGCAGCGCCTCGGCGCAGCTCATCGCGGAGTGGATGCCGTAGCGCCGCGCCGTGTAGTTCGCGGTCGCGACGACGCCGCGGCCGCGCGGGTCGCCGCCCACGATCAGCGGCTTCGCCCGCAGGCTCGGATCGTCGAGCTCCTCGACGGCGGCGAAGAAGGCGTCCAGGTCGACGTGCGCGACGATCACGGTGCTGGGATTGTGGCGGAGGCGCACGCCGACATCGGTGGGCGCTCTCTGCGCGGTCACCGCTGCCTGCGAACTTGCAGATTTGGCACAGAGGCGTCACACACATGTCACACCTCGCTCGCTACCGTCGAACGATGAGCACGAAGGCCGTACGCAAAGCCGCTACGCCGTGGGGCGACGCCGCGCTCGTCGACGAGGTCGAGATCCAGCAGCGCGCCGGCGAGCGCCGGTTCTCGTCGATCGTGCAGCTGCTCGAGAACGGCAAGGGCGAGCGCCTCGTCCGCTTTGCGTATGCGACCGGAGGCTCCGCGCGCCGTGGTCCCGTGACGCTCCGTGCCCGCGACCTCGCGCGCCTGCACGATGCGCTCCGGCGCCACCCGGAGCTTGCCGAGACGCTTGGTCTGGGAGGCGATGCCTAGACGAGTGCCTGTTCGCGTTCGCGTGCAGCGTCGACGAGCGAGGCGAGGATGAGCGCGCCGTCGGACGGCCCGAGCAGCGGGTCGACCGCGTGCTCCGGGTGGGGCATCAGCCCGAGCACGTTGCCTTCCCGGTTGCAGACGCCGGCGACATCGTGGAGCGCGCCGTTCGGGTTGTCCTCGTAGCGAAGGACGATCTGGTCGAGGTCGACGAGCTCCGCGTACAGCTCGTCGTCGGCGTACCAGCATCCTTCGCCGTGCTTGACGGGGATCGTCAACGTCTGCCCCTCGGCGCAGCGAGAGGTGAGCTTGGTGTCGGCACGCTCGACACGCACGCGAACATCCCGACAAATGAACTCGAGCGACTGGTTGGCACGCAGGACGCCCGGCAGGAGCCCGGCCTCGCACAGGATCTGGAAGCCGTTGCAGATTCCGAGCACCGGGCCGCCCTCCGCCGCGAAGCGGTTGACCGCCTCCATCGCCGGCGCGAAGCGGGCGATCGCACCGCAGCGAAGGTAGTCGCCGTAGGAGAACCCTCCCGGGAGGACGACACCTGCAACCTCGGGAAGCTCCGGCTCCTGGTGCCAGACGAGCACCGGATCCCGCCGAGCGCGTGGAGCGCCCACGCCGCGTCCCGGTCGTCGTTCGAGCCGGGGAAGACGACGACGGCGACTCTCGGCCGGTGCTCGCTCACTCTCCGACCAGCTCGATCTCGAAGCTCTCGATCAACGGATTCGCGAGCAGCTGCTCGCACATCCGTTCGACCTCGGCGCGCGCCTCGTCGGCGTCGGTCGCGTCGAGCTCGAGGTCGACGAGCCGTCCGACGCGCGCCTCGCCGACCGGGAATCCGAGCCGGCGCAGCGAGCTCTCGACCGCCTGTCCCTGCGGATCGAGAATGCCCTCCTTCGGCCGGACGAGCACGGTCGCCCTCATCGGAGCGCCGCCTCGGGATCGGCGAGGTAGTCGTCGAACGGGACGCCCGTGATCCGCTCGAAGGCCTCGACGTAGCGGGCACGCGTCCCGACGACGACGTCGTCGGGGAGCTCCGGCCCGGGTGCCGTCTTGTCCCAGCCGAGCGACTCGCAGTAGTCGCGGACGAACTGCTTGTCGAACGAGGGCTGGACGCCGCCGGGCTGATAGTCGTCGACCGGCCAGAAACGCGACGAGTCGGGGGTGAGCGCCTCGTCGCCGAGGACGAGCTGATCCTCGGCGTCGACGCCGAACTCGAACTTCGTGTCGGCGATGATGATCCCGCGCTCGCGCGCGTAGGCGGCGGCAAACTCGTAGAGCGCGAGGGCGACCCGCTCGACCTCGCGGAACAGGTCGGCGCCGACGAGCTCCGACGCCTGCGTCGCATCGATGTTCTCGTCGTGGCCCTCCTGCGCCTTTGTCGCCGGCGTGAAGATCGGCTCCGGCAGCTGGTCGGACTCGCGCATGCCCTTCGGGAGCACGTGCCCGGACGTCGCGCCGGTGGCGACGTAGTCCTTCCACCCCGAGCCGGACAGGTAGCCCCGGACGACGCACTCGATGGGGAGCATGTCGAGCCTCCGGCACTCGGTGGAGCGGCCGTCCCGGCGCAGCGCGATCAGATGGTTCGGAACGAGGTGGCGCGTCCGGTCGAACCAGAAGGCGGACAGGCCCGTCAGTACGCGTCCCTTGTCGGGGATCTCGGTTGGCAGGACGACGTCGAACGTCGAGATCCGATCGCTCGCCACGAGCAGCAGTCGCTGGTCGTCGATCGCGTACAGCTCGCGGACCTTCCCGCTTCCGACGTGGGCTGCGGCCTCAGGCATAGGTGGGTTCCTCCTCTTTGGCCCGCACGAGGGCGTGCAGACGATCGAAGACGGTGTCGACGTGTCGGGTGTACGGCTCGAGCGAGAACGACTCGTCGAGGTCGATCCGGCCGGCGATCTCGGCGTCCGCACGGACGAGCTCGCGAAAGTCCTGGTCCTCCTCCCAGGCGCGCATCGCGTTCCGCTGCACGAGCCGGTACGCATCGTCGCGGCTGAGTCCGCTCTCGACGAGCGCGAGCAGGACGCGCTGGCTGAAGAAGAGGAAGTGACTCGCCTCGACGTTCACCTGCATCCGCTCCGGGAAGACAAGCAGGCCCTCGACGAGCCAGGTGAAGCGCTCCAGCATGTAGTCGAGCGCGAGAAATGCGTCCGGCAAGACGACGCGTTCGGCGGAGGAGTGGGTGATGTCCCGCTCGTGCCAGAGCGCCACGTTCTCGAGCCCGACGAGCGCGGCCGCGCGCACCACACGCGCGAGCCCGCAGATCCGCTCCGCGACGAC
The DNA here is from genome assembly GCA_963700495.1 of uncultured Actinomycetes bacterium. GTDB lineage: Bacteria > Actinomycetota > Thermoleophilia > Gaiellales > Gaiellaceae > JACCTU01. The sequence continues at coordinate 142,805 of CAVOXT010000001.1, forward strand.
GGGGTTCCGCTTGTGCGGCATCGCGGACGACCCCTTCTGGTTCCGGCCGAACGGCTCCTGGACCTCGCGGACCTCCGTCCTCGCGAGGTGCCGCACCTCGAGCGCAAACTTCTCGAGCGAGGCCGCCGTGAGCGCGAGCGCAGAGAGCAGCTCGGCGTGGCGGTCTCGCTGCAGGATCTGCGTCGAGGACGGCGCGGGCTCCAGGCCGAGCCGCTCGCACGCCAGCCGCTCGACCTCGGGATCGGTCGCGGAGTAGGTGCCGACCGCACCGGACAGCTTCCCGACGCGCAGTCCCTCCAGCGCCCGCTCGACGCGCACGCGCTCCCGCTCGAGCTCGAACGCCCATCCCGCGAGCTTCAGCCCGAACGTGGTCGGTTCGGCGTGGACGCCGTGCGTCCTTCCGATCGTGATCGTCTCGCGGTGCTCCTCCGCTCGGGCGCACACCGCGGCGAACGCGTGGTCGATTCCTTCGAGGATCAGCCGTCCGGCCTCCTGCGCCTGCAGCGAGAGGGCCGTGTCCAGCACGTCGGACGAGGTGAGCCCGTAGTGGAACCACCGACCGTCCTCGCCGAGGTCCTCGGCGACCGCGTCCACGAACGCCGCCACGTCGTGCTGTGTTCGCTCCTCGATCTCCCGCACCCGTTCGGGCGTGGGCGTCGACGCCGTCGCGCGGATCTGCGCCGCGGCCTCGCGCGGCACGCGGCCGATCTCGGCCCACGCGTCGAGGGCGGCGAGCTCCACCTCGAGCCAGCGTTCGAGCCTGCGCTGCTCCGACCAGACTCCGGCCATCGCCGGACGGGAGTAGCGCGAGATCACCCGGCCAGACTAGCGCCGACGCAGGCCGGACAATCGGTTCCGCACGGCGCGGACGATCAGGCCGACCCGAGAATCCGTGCCGCAAGCACGCCCGCGTTCCTCGCGTTGTCGACGCCCACCGTGGCCACCGGGATCCCGGGCGGCATCTGCGAGACCGCGAGGAGGGCGTCGAGTCCGTCGAGCACGCTCAGGCTCGAGCGCAGCGGCACGCCGATGACCGGCAGGTCGGTGTGCGCCGCGACGACGCCCGGGAGCGCCGCGGACAGCCCGGCGCCGCAGATCAGGACCCGCAGCCCGCGCTCACGGGCGGTGCGTGCGTACTCGGCGACCTCGTCCGGGTTCCGGTGTGCGGAGCGAACGTCGAACTCGTAGGCGATCTCGCGCTTGTCGAGCTCGTCGACCGCGCCCTCCATCCGTTCGCGGTCCGACTCCGAGCCCACGAGGATCCCGACGATCGCCGTGTCAGGCAACCGGTGCCCCGTTCGCAGCCTCGAGCGCGACGTCGCGGCGAAAGCGAGCGCCTTCGAACACGATCTGCTCGGCCGCCGAGTAGGCGCGGGTCCGGGCCTCGGAGACAGTCGACCCCGTCGCTGCGACGTCGAGGATCCTGCCGCCGTTCGTGACGAGTCGACTACCCCGGAGCGCGGTCCCCGCGTGAAACACGACGGCGCCGTCGGCCTCGGCCTCCGACAGGCCGGTGATCGGTGAGCCCGAGTCCCCCCGTGCCGGATAGTCGCGGGCCGCGATCACCACCGTCACCGCCGCCTGGTCGGAGTCCGGCAGCGACGTCTCGCCGAGATCCCCGGCAGCCGCGGCGGCGAGCGCGCCGAGCAGGTCGCCCTCGAGCCGCGGCAGGATCGCCTGCGTCTCGGGATCGCCGAAGCGGCAGTTGAACTCGAGCACCCGCGGTCCGTCGTCGGTCAGCATCAGCCCTGCATACAGCAGCCCGATGAACGGCGCGTCGCGGCGAGCCAGCTCACGCAGGACGGGTGTGTGGATCGACTCGACGAGCGCGGGGAGGTCGAGGTCCTGAAGCGGCACGGGCGAGTAGGCACCCATCCCGCCGGTGTTCGGTCCCGTGTCACCGTCGTACGCGCGCTTGAAGTCACGTGCCGGCGCGAGGCCGAGTGCCCGCGAGCCGTCGCAGACCGCGAACACCGAGAGCTCCTCGCCGTCGAGCAGCTCCTCGACGACGAAGTCGTCCCCGAGCGTCGAAACCGCTCGCAGCGCAGCGTCGAGCTCCGCCTGCGTGCGGCAGACGAAGACGCCCTTGCCCGCCGCCAGACCGTCGGCCTTCACGACGCACGGGGGACGCGCCACCGCGAGCGACTCGGCTGTCGGGACTCCCGCCGCCAGGAGGACCTCCTTCGCGAACCGCTTCGAGCCCTCGATCCGCGCCGCAGCTCCGCTCGGGCCGAACACGGCGACGCCGGCGCGCCGCAACGCGTCCGCGACGCCTGCGACGAGGGGCGCCTCCGGCCCGACGACCACCAGGTCGACGCTCACGGAGTGGGCCAGTGCCAGCAGACCCTCGACGTCGTCGTCCCGGACCGGATGACACGGCCCGATCTGGGCGATTCCGGGATTGCCCGGCGCCGCATGCAGCTCGGTCAGCCGGGGGCTCTGGGCGAGCTTCCACGCAAGCGCGTGCTCACGCCCGCCCGACCCCACGACCAGGACCTTCACGTGGCCCATGCTATTGCCGTCGGCGGCGGGATTGAAGACGCCGACCCTCTACGCTCTCCGGCGTGACGCTGCTCGAGCACCACGTCGAGCTCTTCAACGAGGGCGTCCGCACCGGTGACTTCACGGCGATGCTCGTGCAGTTCACCGACGACGCCGAGCTCGTCTTCGAGGGCGTTCCGGTCGGCCCGTTCGCCGGAAAGCCGGCGATCGCAGAGGCCTACGCGGCGAACCCTCCCGACGACGAGATCGACATCGTCTCGGTCGAGGAAGCCGAGCACGAGATCGTCGCCCGCTACGCATGGCGCGCCGACGGCGGCCGCCCGGCCGGACGCATGGTGATCACGCCCCGCGGCAACCAGATCGCCCGGCTCCTCGTCACCTTCGAGTAGCCGGAGGGTTTACGGCCACGCGACGGCCTCCAGCCCTCGCGGCGAGAGCACGCGCTCACGCTCGGCGCCCGTGCCGATCAGTGAGACCTCGACGTCGAGCTCGCGCTCGACGAACGCGACATAGGCGCGCGCTGCGTCCGGCAGCCCGTCGATCGACGCGACCTCGTCGAGCGGCTCCGACCACCCCGCGAGCGTCTCCCAGACCGGCTCGGCGTGGTGGAAGTCGCTCTGATGCGCAGGGAAGTCGCGCGACTCGCTCCCGTCGCGAAGCCTGTACGCCACGCACACCGGCAGCTCGTCGAACGTCGAGAGCACGTCGATCTTCGTCAGGGCGAGCGACGTGATCCCGTTCACGCGGACCGCATAGCGAAGCGCGACGAGATCGAGCCAGCCGCAGCGGCGCTCCCGGCCGGTGACCGTTCCGAACTCCCTTCCGAGCTCGCGGACGCGCTCCTGGTCGGGGCCCTGGATCTCGGTCGGGAACGGGCCCTCGCCGACGCGCGTGACGTACGCCTTCGCGACCCCGATCACCGCGTCGATCCGGGTCGGGCCGATGCCGGTCCCGACCGCGGCATACCCGGCGACCGGGTTCGACGAAGTGACGAAGGGATACGTGCCGTGGTCGAGGTCGAGCAGGGTCGCTTGTGCGCCCTCGAAGATGACGAACCGGCCGTCGTCGAGCGCGCGGTCGACGAGCAGCGACGTATCCGCGATGTACGGCCGCAGCCGCTGCGCGAACCGCTCGAGGCTCGACGCGACCTCCTCGAGCTCGAGCGGCTCGGCGCCGTAGACCCGCTCGAGCCAGACGTTCTTCTCTGCCAGCGCGACTTCGATCTTCTGGCGCAGGATCTTCGGGTTGAGCAGGTCCTGCACGCGGATCCCGAGCCGCGCAGCCTTGTCGGCGTACGTTGGACCGATTCCGCGCCGCGTCGTGCCGATCTGGAGCTTCCCGAGCCGCCGCTCGCTCGCCTGGTCGAGCGCGACGTGCCACGGCATGACCAGGTGGGCGTTCCCCGAGAGGCGTACGAGCCCTTCGGTCTCGATCCCGCGTGCGGCGAGATCGTCCAGCTCGTCGACCAGCACCTGCGGATCGACGACGCAGCCTGCGGCGATCACACACTCCTTGCCCGAGAGGATGCCCGACGGCATCTGGCGGAACTTGTACGTCTCGCCGTCGACGATGATCGTGTGGCCGGCGTTCGGCCCGCCCTGGTAGCGGACGACGACGTCCGCGTGCTGCGCGAGCAGATCGACGATCTTGCCCTTGCCCTCGTCGCCCCACTGCGCACCGACGATCACGGTGGCGGGCACGGAGGGAGTGTGCCCGATCCGGCGGCGGTCTACCTCTGCGCTAGTGGACGAGGCTCGCCGGTAGCGCGCGGAGGACGCGGATGTCGTGCCCGCGCTCGCACGTGATGTGCCCGTGGTCCTTCTCGAGCGGGAGCTTGCCCTCGACTGTCGCGCCGACGTAGCCGCGGCTCGGCAGCTGTGAGGACGCGCATGCCTCGCACACCGCCCGGAAGCTCGTCGCCCGAGGCGGGATGCAGATCGTCTGCTCCGCAATCACCCCACTTCAGGTCACCTCGCTCAGGCGGCCGCCAGGTCGGAGAACTTCGCGTAGCGCTTGAGGAACGAGAGCTTGATCGAGTCGGTAGGCCCGTTACGGTGCTTCGCGACGTTGATCTCCGCGATGCCCTGCTGGTCGGACTCGTCGTTGTAGTACTCGTCGCGGTAGATGAACATGACGAGGTCGGCGTCCTGCTCGATCGACCCGGACTCACGGAGGTCGGAGAGGATCGGCCGCTTGTCGTGCCGCTGCTCGACGGCCCGCGAAAGCTGCGACATCGCGACGATCGGGACGTTGAGGTCGCGTGCGAGCACCTTCAGCGAGCGCGAGATCTGGGAGACCTCCTGGACGCGGTTCTCCGCCGTCGTCCCGGACGTCATCAGCTGGAGGTAGTCGATCAGCAGGAGCCCCAGGTTCGGCTCGAGCGACTTCAGCCGGCGCGCCTTCGAGCGAATCTCCATCAGGTTGATCGAGCCCTTGTCGTCGACGTAGATCGGGGCCTTCGCCAGCTTGTCGCAGGAGGCCGTCAGGCGGGGCCAGTCGTCGACGGCAAGCTTGCCCGTGCGCAGCCGCTGGGACTCGACCTTCGCCTCGCTGCACATCAGCCGCTGGGTCACCTCGGACTTCGACATCTCGAGCGTGAAGATCCCGACGGGCGTGCCCTCGCGCACCGCGAGGTTCGCCGCCATGCAGAGCCCGAGCGCGGACTTCCCCATCGACGGTCGCGCTGCGACGATGACCAGGTTGCCGGGCTGGAATCCGGAGGTGAGCCGGTCGAGCTCGCGAAAGCCCGACGCGGTCCCGGTGACATCAGCGCCCGCCTCGTACAGCTGCGTGATCCGCTCGAAGCTCTCCTTCAGCAGCTGGTCGATGTGCGCGAACTCGCTGGTGACGCGATCCTGGGAGAGGTCGAAGAGGATCTGCTCGGCGCGGTCGACCAGCTCGTCGATCTCGCCCGGGCGCTCCCAGCCGAGCCGTGCGATCTCCTGGCCGGTCCGGATGAGGCCGCGGAGCGTCGCCATCTCGCGGACGATCCGCGCATAGTGGCCGGCGTTCGCCGCAGCCGGCACCAGCGCGGCGAGCTCGTGGATGCGGATGCGGCCACCCGCATCCTCGAGCTCGCTCTTCTCCTCGAGCTCGTCGACGAGGGTGATCGCGTCGACGGGCTCGCCGCGGGCGTACAGCGAGAGCGCCGCACGGTAGACCTTGGCATGGCTCTCGCGGTAGAAGTCGCCCGCATCCAGGATCTCGCTGACCGCCCCGATCGCACCGGGGGAGAGCATCATGGCCCCGAGGACGGACTCTTCGGCGTCGAGGTTTTGCGGTGGGACCGGGGCGGAGGACGAGAACTGGGCGACCTGGGCCACAGAGCCCGAGTCAACCATGCCCGTTGCCGCATTGGTACCTGTAGACAGTGGAGTTTTCGACATGACAAATCCCGTCTTGTGCAGGGAAAAGTCAGGCCATGCTGCCAGCGGCACCGGACGGATCTGTGGGAAACAAATCCGCTCGGTGCGGAAAGTTCGTGAGCGAATCCACAGGCCTCCGTGCAGCCTGTGGACGAGTCGTCAGCCTTTCGGCTCGGTTTCGGTCTCGGCGGACTCGGGTTCCGGCTCGGCGGTCGCGGTCGCCTCGGGCTCGAGGAGCTCCTCCGCGAGCTCCTCGATGAACTCCTCTGCCGCCGGCTCCTCCGCAGCTGCCACGACCTCCGCGGCTGCCTCCTCCACGGCGCGCTCCTCGGCCTCCATCGCGGCGAGCTCTTCCTCGGGCGGCAGCTCGCCGCCCTCGGGGACGACGAGCGTCCGTACCTCGACCTCGACGCCGTTGAAGAGCTCGATCGGCACGGTGTAACGGCCGATCCGCTTGATGTTGTCGATCCCGACCTTGCGCCGGTCGACGCGGATCTTCTTCGTCCGCCAGATCTCGTCGACGATGTCCGTCGGCGTCACAGAGCCGAAGAGCGACCCCGTCGGGCCCGCCTTGACGTCGAACCGCAGCTCCGCATCGCCGAGCTCGCCCGCCATGTCGCGGGCCTGATCGACGGTCTGCGCCTCGTGCCGCGCCCGCTGCTCGTCACGCTTGTGGAGCTCGGCGACCTTCGCGGGGGTCGCCGCCTCGGCGAGGCCGCGCGGGAGCAGGAAGTTCCGCGCGTACCCGCGGGCAACGTTGACCACGTCGCCGCGTAGGCCGACCTTTTCGACGTCCGAACGGAGGATGACCTCCATCTAGCGGTCGCCGACGTAGGGGAGGAGCGCCATCTCGCGTGCACGCTTCACCGCGACCGAGACCTGGTTCTGGTGGCGGCGGCACGCGCCGGTGATCCGGCGCGACCGGATCTTGCCCTTCTCCGAGATGTACCGGCGGAGCTGGCCGATGTTCTTGTAGTCGACCTCGTCGACCTTGTCCTTGCAGAAGAAGCAGTTGCGCTTCCGCTGCGGGCCGCCCATGGGCGGGCGCTTGCGCCCTCGTTGTTCCTGCTGCTGCTTCGCCACGTCTACCTCGCTAGAACGGGATGTCGTCGTCTGCGCCCGTCGGCGCGAAATCGGAATCGTCCGACGCGCCGGCCGGCACGAACTGCCGCTCGCCGTCGCCGCCGCCGGCGCCCTCGCGGCCGCCCAGAAACTGAACCGTGTCCGCGATGATCTCCACCGCCTGGCGCTTGGAGCCGTCCTGCGCCTCCCACTCGCGCCAGTCGAGGCGTCCGTCGACGCCGACGGGCCGTCCCTTCGAGAGGAACTTGGCGCAGTTCTCGCCCTGATTCCCCCAGACGGTCACGTCGAAGTAGTTCGGCTTCTCTCCCCACTCGCCGGTCGAGGCGTCCTTCTGGCGGCTGTTCACCGCGAGGCGCAGCTTGCAGACCGACGTGCCGCTCGGGGTGTGCCGGAGTTCGGGGTCGCGCGTGAGGTTGCCGACCAGGATGACCCGGTTGATGTTCGCCATGCTCTCGCCTCCTAGGACTCTGCCGACTGGGTGACGGGCTCGGGAGCATCCTGCCCGTCGCGCGGCGTCCGCGCTACCGGCCTGCCGGGACCGGGCTGAACGCGGCGGACGGCCATGTGGCGCATCACGCCGTCGGTGATCCTCAGGATCCGGGAGAGCTCGTCGAGGGTCGCCGGCTCGGCGGTCAGCTCGAACAGGTGGTAGACGCCCTCGCCCTTGTGCCCGATCTCGTACGCGAGCTTGCGGCGGCCCCAGGGCTCGTGCTTGTCCCAGCTGCCACCGCCCTGCTCGACGAGGTCGCGGGCGCGCTGGATGATCTCGTTCTGCCGCTCCTCCGGAACGTCGGGATCCAGCATGAGCAGAATCTCGTACTCGGTTCTCACTCCCCGATACCTCCTCTTCTCTTGGTCTTATGCGGCTCCGCCTGCCGGCGCCGCTCGGGAAGAGGGACGGCGCGTGACGGAGCGAGAAGCGGCGGCCAGTGTAGCATCGGCCGCATGCGGAGCCGGACCGCCTGGTTGCTCGCGGGATTCGTGATTGCGGCCGCGGTCGCCCACCGATTCCTGCGTCGGCGCGGCGCCGCGTTCCCCCCTGTTGCGACCCCGGAGCCTGAGGCCGACGGGCGCGCGGAGGAGCTGCGCCGGCGGATCGCCGAGGCGCGGGACGTGGTGGACGAGCGCGAGACCCTCGAGGCGGCGGAAACTCCGCTCGACGAGGCGGACCCCGACGCGCGGCGTAAGGGCGTTCACGCGCGCGGCCGGGCGACGCTCGATCGCATGCGCGGCGAGTCCGACCCCGGCTAGAGCGCCCGGCGCGCTGGGCGGCCCGGTGCCCGGGCGGCGTTAGCGGCCCTTGTGCTTTTCGTCGTGCCGGTTCCGGTCACGGTCGCCGTCCCCGTTCCGGTCGTGGTCGCCGTCCCGGCTCTTGTCGGCGTCCTGACCGTTGCACGCGTTGTCGTCGCCGTGGTCGTCGGACTTCGGAGCCTCAGGCGCCGGCGTGGGCTCGACCGGGGGCGGCGTCGGCACGGGCGCTGTGGGAGTCGGTGTCGGCTTCGTGGGCTTCCTGGCCTCTTCACGCGCACGTTCACGCTCCTCGCGGGCCTTTTCGCGCTCAGCGCGCGCACGGTCGCGTTTGCTGACGTGGTCAGATGACGCGGGAGGCGGCGCCGCAGTGGTCGGCGTGGACGAGCTCGGAATGGCGGCGACCACGCCGACCGCCGGGGTCGTTTGAGCGGGCTCCGAGGCCGGTGTCGGGGTGGGCGTCGGCGCCGGAGCCGGCGCCGGAGTCGGAGCGGGTGCGGGTGAGGGAGTCGGAGTGGGAGCGGGGGTCGTCGGGGGAGCAGGGGTGGGAGTAGGGCGCGGGCGGCCGGGCGGCGCGGTGGTCCGCGGCGCCGGCGTGCGGCTGCTGATGAGCAGGGCACCCGATCCATCCTGGATCGCGTTGTTGCGCGCGGCGCGTTCCGCGGCTGCACGCAGCGCCGCTGCGCGCAGCGCGGCTGCGCGGAGTCCAGACGGCTCGGCCTGCGCGTCCGGGAGCTGCGCGATGACGACGCTCGGCGGACCGTCGCTTCGGGGGGCCGTGACGCCGTGTGCGACCACGGGGCTCTCGGCGAAGAACGAATGCGGTAGGGCCAACAGCGCGAGGAGCGCCGTCGCCAGAACGGCGCCGGCGAAGCCGAAGCGGAGATACGTGCGATCGGACACCGAGTCGAATGCGGCTCGGATCACTGCGAGCATCGTCGCAGGACGACCGGCTTGCAGTGTCGTCCTGGCTCCGCCCAACCACCTATCGACCGCGCGGCGAACCCTGGCGGCGAACATCATCAACCCACCGGCCGCAGACCGGTACTAGGTGTTGCGGCTCTCATGTCAGCTGCCCCTCGATCCGTTAGACACTCTCAACGTAGCGCCGATTCGCCCGAATAGGGAGAAATGCTGCTACGCCGGCGGCAAGCCCGTTCGCAACTTGGCTCTGGTAGGGGGCTGAGCGCAGGAGCCGGGCCTCGCGCGGATTCGAGAGAAACCCGGTCTCGACGAGAATGACGGGTACATCGGCCCAGTTGAAGCCGGTGAGATCCGAGCGGCGCTGGAGCCCGAGGTCGCGCGCGCCCGTGGCGCGGACGAGCTCTCGCTGGACGAGCCGCGCGGCCCGGAGGCTCGGACCGTAGACGTCGTCCGTCCAGCCGCGCCTGAGTGCGGGGTAAAGCGTTCGAGCGCCGTTCTGCGACCGATCGGAGGAGCCGTCCGCGTGGATCCGGATCATCAGCGCCGCGCCCTGCGCGTTGCAGAACCGCGCGCGCTCGACGTTGCCGCCGGTGTAGCCGTCGCGCTCGCGCGTCATCGCGACCCGATAGCCGCGCGCGAGGAGCAGCGCTCGTGTCCGCCGGGCGATCGCGAGCGCGACCGGGGCCTCACCCGCCGCGCCGCCTGGATCCTTGATCTTGAGCGTGGGAGAGCCGGGCCCGATCGGCTCGCGCTGCGCGCCGACGCGAGCGGCGGTGCCGTGGCCCGGATCGATGCAGACGAGGGCAGCGGCCAGCGCTTCGAGGATCACGCGCGCCCCGCTGCGAGGGTCGAGGCGCGCAGGCGTGCGGCAAGCTCGGCCGCCGGCTGGCCCGGCCGCAGTCGCCAGCTCCAGTTGCCCGAGTCGCTGCCGGGCCTGTTCATCCGCGCGTCGTTGCCGAGGCCGAGCACGTCCTGCAGCGGGACGATCGCGAGCGCGGCCGGCGAGGAGAACGCGAGCTCGATCAGCGACCACACGGGGTCACCGCGGTCGAGACCGGTCGCGGCTTGCTCGGCTCTCGTGAGCGAGCTCCACCAGCCGGCGCTCGTGTCGTTGTCGTGCGTACCGGTGTAGACGACGCCGTTCTCGCGATGGTTCTCGAGCCGATGCGGGCTCGTGGGATCGTCGGTGAACGCCCATTGCAGCACGTGCATCCCCGGCAACCCGAGCTCGTCACGGAGCTGCTCGACCGCCGGCGTGATCACGCCCAGATCCTCGGCGATCATCGGCAGATCGCCGAGCTCCTTGCGGACGGCGTCGAACAGCTCCCGGCCGGGGCCGGGGCGCCACTGGCCCGCTTTCGCCGTGTCCGCGTCGGCCGGCACGGCCCAGTACGCGACAAAGCCGCGAAAGTGGTCGACGCGCGTCAGGTCGACGAGCTCGAACGTGCGCCGGAAACGCTCGAGCCACCAGCGAAAGCCGGTTGCCCGGAGCGCCGTCCAGTCGTAGAGCGGGTTGCCCCAGAGCTGACCCTCGTCGGTGAACTCGTCCGGCGGGACGCCGGCGACGAACTCTCGCTGGAAGAGCTCGGGGTGCGAGGCATGGTCGGCGCTGCCCGGCGCGACGTAGATCGGCAGGTCGCCGATCAAACGGATGCCGCGCTCTCGCGCGTACGCCCGAAGCGCATCCCAGTCTCGCTGGAAGCGCACCTGGTCGGCGATCGCGTCCCCCCCGGCGAACGTCGCCCAGTCACCGATCCAGTAGGACTCGCGCGCCACGAACTCCTCGACCTCCTCGGCCGACACCGGCGCCCCCGGCTCCGCAAGCAGCCCGGCCCAGCCGGCGAACGCCGACGGAGACTTGTACGGCGAGCCGACCTTGTCGGGCGGCCCGAGCGGCAGCAGCTGCCACCAGGACTGTCCCGCGGCGGCGAGCCAGTCGACGAACGCGTAGGCGTCTCCGCCGAGCCGGCCGCCCGGGAGCGAGGTCGGGTGTAGCAGGATTCCGCTCGAACGGGGAAGCTTCACTCGCTCAGATCTTCCTCACCGCTGAGACCTCACACGCCGATGCCCCTTCCCAAGTCTTCCGCACCGCCCCGCGCGAGTCCTGATCCACGACGTGCGTCCGCAGGTCGACTGCGGCCGCCACCCGGTCAAGGCCGTCGCGGGAGACCGGATCGACGTCTCCGCGACGATCATCCGCGACGGGCACGAGGTCCTCGGGGCCGCCGTCCGGTTCAGGCGGCCCGGGGCCACCCGCTGGCAGGAGTCGCCGCTCGAGCCGGTCGGCGACGACCGCTTCGAAGGCGGCTTCGCCGCCGACACACCCGGCCGCTGGTCGTATCTGGTCGAGGCCTGGGTCGACCGCGTCGCCTCCTTCCGCCGGGAGGTGCGGCGGAAGCACGACGCCGGCCAGGACGACCTGACCTCCGAGCTCGCCGAGGGTGAAGCGCTCCTCGGCCGCCTGTCGCTCACGCTCGAGGAGGCGCTCGCGCTCGAGCCGGGAGACCGGAGCGAGAAGGCGCGCTCGCAGACGCTCGGCGTCGACGTCGACCGTGAGCGCGCCGCGTTCGGATCCTGGTACGAGCTCTTCCCCAGGTCGTGGGGCGGCTTCGCCGGGGTCGAGCGTGTGCTCCCGGAGCTCGCGGAGCTCGGCTTCGACGTCGTCTACCTCCCGCCCATCCACCCGATCGGGACCACGAACCGGAAGGGACGAAACAACACGCTCTCGCCCCGGTCCGACGACGTCGGCAGCCCCTGGGCGATCGGCGGCGCGGAGGGCGGCCACACCGGCGTGCACCCGGACCTCGGCACCCTCGAGGACTTCGAGCGGCTCGTCGAGCAGGCCCGGGAGCACGGCCTCGAGGTCGCGCTCGACTTTGCGATCCAGTGCTCGCCCGATCACCCGTGGCTCCGCGAGCACCCGGAGTGGTTCCACCGGCGCCCCGACGGCACGCTCAAGTACGCCGAGAATCCGCCCAAGAAGTACCAGGACATCTACAACGTCAACTTCGCGTCGGAGAGCTGGCGCGACCTCTGGCAGGCGCTGCTCGACGTCGTCCGCTTCTGGGTCGCGCGAGGCGTGAAGGTGTTCCGCGTCGACAACCCGCACACCAAGCCCATGCCCTTCTGGGAGTGGCTGATCGAGGAGGTGCGGAGCGAGGATCCCGACGTGCTGTTTCTGTCCGAGGCGTTCACCGTTCCCGCGATGATGACGACGCTGGCGAAGATCGGCTTCAGCCAGTCGTACACCTACTTCACCTGGAAGAACACCCGCTGGGAGCTGAAGGAGTTCGTCGAGCAGCTCCTCTCCTGGCGCGACTTCTACCGGCCGAACCTGTTCGCGAACACGCCCGACATCCTCCACGCCTACCTCCAGCGGGGTGGACGCCCGGCGTTCGAGGCGCGGCTCGTGCTCGCGGCGACCCTCGGCGGCTCGTACGGGATCTACTCGGGCTTCGAGCGCTGCGAGAACGTGCCGGTCCGCGCGGGGAGCGAGGAGTACCTCGACTCCGAGAAGTACGAGGCTCAAGGACCGCTCGCTCGACGGCGAGCTGCTTCCGCTCGTCAAGCGCCTGAACGAGATCCGCCGAGAGAACCCGGCGCTGCAGCGCTTCCCGAACGTCGAGCTGCTCGAGACGGCGAGCGACCACCTGTTCGCGTACGCGAAGCGCCGTGGCGCGAACGACGGTGGTCGTCGTCGTGAACACGGACCCGTTCGAGTCGCACGAGGGCGTCGCGATCCTGCCCGCCTCGCTCGGCTACCCGCCCGTCTTTCCGCGCGCGGGAGCTGCTCACCGAGGAGACGTTCACCTGGCAGACCGGGCGGAACTACGTGAGCCTCCTCCCGGGCAGTCGCACGTCCTGAGGATCGGCGGATGAGCGGGCCGACGACGAAGAAGCGGAGCCTCTGAGTCGTGTCAGAGCCCGGCCAGTGGTTCGAGTCGGATCCGCTCTGGTTCAAGCACGCGGTCTTCTACGAGATCCACACCCGCGCGTTCTTCGACGGCAACGACGACGGCTCGGGCGACCTGCGAGGAGTCACCGACAAGCTCGACTACCTCCAGTGGCTCGGGATCGACTGCATCTGGATCCTGCCGCTCTATCCGTCGCCGCTTCGAGACGGCGGCTACGACATCGCCGACTTCAACAACGTCCACGAGGACTACGGCACGGTCGAGGACTTCCGCCTGTTGATCGAGGCGGCGCACCAGCGGGGGATCCGTGTGATCGCCGACCTCGTCATGAACCACACGTCGGCCGACCACCCCTGGTTCCAGTCCTCGCGCACCGACCCGGACGGCCCGTACGGCGACTGGTACGTCTGGTCGGACACCGACGAGCCGTGGCAGGACGCGCGGATCATCTTCCTCGACACGGAGCCGTCGAACTGGACGTGGGACCCCGTGCGCGGCCAGTACTTCTGGCATCGCTTCTTCGCGCACCAGCCCGACCTGAACTACGACAACCCCGAGGTGCAGAAGGCGATGCTCGACGTCCTGCGCTTCTGGCTCGACCTCGGCATCGACGGCTTCCGCATGGACGCGATCCCGTATCTGTACGAGCGCGACGGCACGAACGGCGAGAACCTGCCCGAGACCCACGAGTACCTGAGGCGCGTGCGCAGGGAGGTGGACGCGAGCTACCAGGACAAGGTGCTGCTCGCGGAGGCGAACCAGTGGCCGGCCGACGTCGTCGAGTACTTCGGCGACGGCGACGAGTGCCACATGTGCTTCCACTTCCCCGTCATGCCGCGCATGTTCATGGCGCTGCGTCGCGAGGACGCGACGCCGATCTACGAGATCCTCGAGCGAACGCCGGCGATCCCCGAGAACTGCCAGTGGGGCCTCTTCCTGCGAAACCACGACGAGTTGACGCTCGAGATGGTCACGGACGACGAGCGCGACTACATGTACGGGGAGTACGCGAAGGACCCGCGCATGAAGCTCAATCTGGGCATTCGCAGACGTCTGGCGCCGCTGCTCGACAACGGGCGGGACGAGATCCAGCTCCTGCACGCGATCATGTTCTCGCTGCCGGGTTCCCCCGTCCTCTACTACGGGGACGAGATCGGGATGGGCGACAACATCTTCCTCGGCGATCGCGACGGCGTGCGCACGCCGATGCAGTGGACCGGCGACCGGAACGGCGGGTTCTCGCGCGCCGACTTCGCGCAGCTGTACCTGCCGACGTTGATGGATCCCGTCTTCGGCTACCAGGCGGTCAACGTCGAGGCACAGCTTCGGACGCCGACGTCGCTGCTGCGCTGGATCAGGCGGTTCATCTCGCTCCGCAAGCAGCACCCGGTGTTCGGTCTCGGGACGTACGAGCCGCTCGAGACGTCGAATCAGCGAATCTTCGCGCACGTTCGGCAGTACGGGGAGGACGCCGTGCTCTGCGTCCACAACGTCGCGCGGTCGGCCCAGGCCGTGGAGCTCGACCTGGCACGCTTCCGCGGCATGGTTCCGGAGGAGATGTTCGGGCGGACGCCGTTTCCGCCGGTCGGCGACCTGCCGTACCTGCTGACGCTGGCGCCGCGCGGTTTCTTCTGGTTCCGGCTCCGGCCGGCTGCGGAGGTCGAGTGACTGCGCCGCATCACCTCGCGCTCTCGATCCCGGAGCAGGCGTTGAGCGACTTCGTGCTCGACAAGCGCTGGTTCGGAGCGAAGTCCCGCGAGATCGCGCACGTCCAGGTGGTCGCCGCGCCGGTCGTTCGCAACGTCGAGCCGCTGCTCGCGCTCGCGCTGATCGAGATCCGCTTCCAGCCCGGAACGCACGAGCTCTACCACGTGCCGCTCGGGTTCCGGCGCGAGTGGAGCGAGGGAATCGCGGAGGTCGAGGGGTGGACGGCGTACGACGCGCTGGACGATCCGGAGCTCGCGCGCGATCTCGTGCGTCGCATGCACGCGCAGGACGACGTCGCCGGCGGCGAGGCGATCGTCGAGTTCCGAGCGACCGGCGACGAGGTCGGCGACCTCGCGCAGATGCGACCGATGGGCGCCGAGCAGTCGAATACGTCGGTCGTGTTCGACGACGAGCTCGTGCTCAAGGTCTACCGCCGGGTCGAAGCCGGGGTGAACCCCGAGCTGGAGCTGCTGCGCTTCCTGACCGACCGCGGCTTCCCGTCGATCGCGTCGCTCGAGGGCTGGGCCGCGTACCTGGGCACGCCGCTCGACGCGACGCTGGCGATCGCCCAGAACTACGTCCCCGGTGACGGCGACGGCTGGGAGCTCGCGCTCGAGTCGCTCCGCACCGGCCGCGGCGACGAGTTCGTCGAGCGGCTACGGCTGCTCGGCGAGGCGACCGGCGCGATGCACACGGTGCTCGCCTCGGACTCCACCGATCCGAGCTTCTACCCCGAAGAGCCGAGCGGCGAGGCGCTCGGCCTGCTGACGGCGAGCGTCGACGAGGAGATCGAGACGCTGTTCGTCTCGCTCCCTGACCTCCCGGAGCTCGAGCCGATCGCTGGCCGCGGCGAGGAGGTCCGCGAGCAGCTGCGCGGTCTCTCGCACGCCGGCGACGTCGGCAAGGTGATTCGCGCGCACGGCGACTACCACCTCGGCCAGGCGATGTGGACGGGCCGCGGGTGGATAATCCTCGACTTCGAGGGAGAGCCCGCCCGGCCGATCATCGACCGCCGAAACAAGCGCTCGCCGCTGCGCGACGTCGCCGGGATGCTCCGCTCCTTCGCCTACGCCGCGAGCGCGGCCGAGCTCGACCACGGCGCCGTACTGCCCAAGGGCTGGGAGGGTCGCGCGCGCGACGCGTTCCTGCTCGGCTACCTGTCGCAGATCGACTCGGCGCTGATCCCGTCGGGCCCCTCGTTCGAGCGCCTGCTGTCCGTGTTCGAGCTCGAGAAGGCCGTCTACGAGCTGCGCTACGAGCTCGACAACCGGCCGAGCTGGGTCCAGATCCCCGTCGCGGGAATCGCGCGGCTGCTCGAAGGGGCTCCCGTATGAGCAGCGTCTTCGGCGAGATCGACCTGTACCTGGCGGGGGAGGGCCGGCACGAGCGGC
This sequence comes from uncultured Actinomycetes bacterium, assembly GCA_963700495.1. GTDB lineage: Bacteria > Actinomycetota > Thermoleophilia > Gaiellales > Gaiellaceae > JACCTU01. Next base: position 158,939 of record CAVOXT010000001.1, read on the forward strand.
TGTACGACGTCCTCGGCGCGCACGTGCGCGACGGCGGCGTCTCGTTCGCCGTGTGGGCGCCGAACGCGCGCGCACTCGCCGTCGTCGGCGACTTCAACAACTGGCAGCCGACCGCGATGCAGAACCTCGGCGACTCCGGGATCTGGGAGGCGGTCGTCGACAACGCCGAGCCCGGCCATCGCTACAAGTTCCAGGTCGTCCAGGCCGACGGGACCGTGAAGCTCAGGGCGGATCCGTACGCGTTCGCCTCGGAGGTGCCGCCGCACACGGCGTCTGTCGTGCACGTGTCGCAGCATCGCTGGAAGGACGAGGAGTGGCTGGCCGGCAGGCGTGCGTCGGAGCCGCGCCTCGGACCGATGTCGATCTACGAGGTCCACCTCGCCTCGTGGCGGCGGAACCCCTTGGCGGACAACCGCTCGCTCACCTACCGCGAGCTCGCCGAGGAGCTCGCGGACTACGCGGTCGATCTCGGCTTCACGCACGTCGAGCTGCATGCCCGTGCTCGAGCACCCGTTCTCGGGCTCGTGGGGCTACCAGGTGACCGGCTTCTTCGCGCCGACGTCGCGCTTCGGCTCGCCGGACGACTTCCGCTGGTTCATCGACCACCTGCACGGCCGCGGGCTCGGCGTGATCCTCGACTGGGTTCCGGCGCACTTCCCGCGCGACGACTGGGCGCTCGCCCTCTTCGACGGGACCGCGCTCTACGAACACGCGGACCCGCGCCGCGGCGCGCATCCCGACTGGGGCACGCTCGTCTTCAACTACTCGCGTCACGAGGTGCGCAACTTCCTGCTCGCGTCCGCGCTCTTCTGGCTGCGCGAGTTCCACGTCGACGGCATTCGCGTGGACGCGGTCGCGTCGATGCTCTACCTCGACTACTCGCGCCGCGAGGGCGAGTGGGTCCCGAACGCGTTCGGCGGCAACGAGGATCTCGACGCCGTCTCGTTCCTGAAGGAGCTGAACGAGGTCGTGCACGCCCGCGAGCCGGGTGTGATCTCGGCCGCGGAGGAGTCGACAGCCTGGCCGGGCGTGTCGCGGCCGACGTACGTCGGCGGGCTCGGCTTCGGCTTCAAGTGGAACATGGGCTGGATGCACGACACGCTCGACTACTTCCGCCGGAATCCGATCTACCGCCGCTACCACCACCACCAGTTGACGTTCTCGCTCATGTACGCGTTCAGCGAGAGCTTCGTCCTCCCGCTCTCTCACGACGAGGTCGTGCACGGCAAGGGCTCGCTGCTCTCGAAGATGCCGGGCGACCGCTGGCAGCAGCTCGCCAATCTGCGTGCGCTCTACGCGTACATGTGGGCGCACCCCGGCAAGAAGCTGCTCTTCATGGGCGGCGAGCTCGCGCAGGAGCAGGAGTGGTCGCACGACCGCTCGCTCGACTGGCACCTGCTCGAGGAAGCGGCGCACGCGGGGATGCAGCAGCTCGTCCGCGAGCTCAACCGCGTCTATCGCGAGCAGCCGGCGCTCTGGGAGATCGACCACGAGCCCGCCGGGTTCCGCTGGCTCGAGCCAAACGACGCGTCGCAGAACGCGCTGGCGTTCGCGCGCTACGGGCTCGGAGCGACCCAGCCGCTCGTCTGCGTTTGCAACTTCTCGCCGGAGGTCCGCGAGCGCTACCGGGTCGGCTTCCCCGCCGGCGGCCGCTGGACGGAGGCGCTGAACACGGACTCGACCTACTACGGCGGCAGTGACGTGGGCAACCTCGGCGGCGTTCTTGCGGAGGCAGGAGGCTGGCACGACCAGCCGTTCTCGGCGGAGCTGACACTCCCGCCGCTCGCGGTTTGCTGGTTCGTGCCCGAGCGCTAGTCGATCTTCTGCTCCCCGACCTGGAGGAAGAACGAGGCGAACGAGCCCGCCAGAGCCGTGACGACGAAGAGTCCGAACAACTCGAGCCCGACATCGGTGATGCGGCCCGCACCGGTGACAGGGTTCGGCATCTGCGACGAGATCGTCAGCAGCTGGACGGTGGCGAAGAAGAGGGCGTCGGTGAACGCGTGGATCTGCCCGCCGTCGGCGCCCTTCTCGAAGTGGTACATGAGCACCGCGCCGACGACGTCCGCGACGACCACGATGACGAGGACCGTCGCGACCCTGCGGCGGAGAACGCGGTGACGGTGCCCCGGGTTTCGCGACGCGAACTGTTTCAGGTGGTTCATGCAGACCAGGATCGCGGTGCAGGCGGACGGCTCGCCGGTAACGTCCGCGCCGTGCTCGGGGCCGTCCCACGCGACGACGAGGTCGTGGACTTCGAGGTGTGGGCGCCGCGGGCGTCGGCGCTCGCCGTGCGCGTGAACGGCGTGGACCACCCGACTGGAACCCGACCGCGAGGGGCTCTGGCGCGGTGTCGCGCCCGCGCGTCACCGCGATGACTACGTCTTCGTCGTCGACGGGGCCCCGCTCCCCGATCCGGCTTCGCGGTGGCAGCCTGAAGGCGTTCTCGGGCCTTCGCGGGTCCTCGACACGTCGACGGTCGTCCCGCGCGTTCCGAAGCCGAGGCTCGCGCTGGAGAGCCTCGTGCTCTACGAGCTGCACGTCGGGACGTTCAGCAAGGAAGGGACGTTCGACGGTGCGATCCCGCACCTGGCCGAGCCGGCCGAGCTCGGCGTGACGGCCGTCGAGGTGATGCCGATCGCAACGTTCCCGGGGAAGCGCGGCTGGGGCTACGACGGGCTCTACACGTCGGCGCCGCACGAGTCCTACGGCGGCCCGGCGGGGTTTGCGCGATTCGTCGACGCAGCCCACACGGTCGGACTCGGCGTCGTGCTCGACGTCGTCTACAACCACGTCGGGCCCGGGAACGACGCGCTGGACGCGTTCGGTCCGTACTTCACCGACCGTCACGAGACGTTCTGGGGCGACGCGCTCGACTACTCGAAGCGGGGCGTCCGCGAGTGGGCGATTCAGAACGCCGAGCACTGGGTGCGCGACTACGGCGTCGACGGCCTGCGAATCGACGCGGCTCACGCGGTGTTCGACGACGGGCGCCGGCACGTCCTCGCCGAGCTCGCCGAACGCGTGCGCGCCATCGCCCCGGAGACGCTCATCGTGTCGGAGATGGAGACAGGCAACCTCGCACCGGTCGAGCGCTGGGGACACGACGCCCAGTGGGCCGACGAGTTCCACCACGAGCTGCACGTCCTGCTTACCGGCGAGCGGGACGGCTACTACGCCGGGTACGGCACCGTCGAAGGGCTCGCGCGCCAGCTCCTGCACACGCCGCCCGAGCCGCTGGTCTTCTGCTCGCAGAACCACGACCAGGTCGGCAACCGCGCCGCCGGCGACCGCCCGGCGACGGACGAGTTGCCCCTGCGGGCCGCGCTCCTCTTGTTCGCGCCGCAGACCCCGCTCCTGTTCATGGGCGAGGAATACGGCGAGCGCAACCCGTTCCAGTTCTTCACCGATCACATCGATCCACGAGTCGCCGAGGCGACGCGTCAGGGGCGTCGGCGGGAGTTCGCAGGCTTCGCGGGTTTCGCGGCCGAGGATGTGCCCGATCCGCAGGCAATCGAGACGTTCGAGCGCTCGAAGCTCGATCGCTCGAAGGCCGACGAGGAGCTGCGCTCGTTTCTACCGGGAGCTGCTTGCGCTCCGGCGCGAGCTTCCGCGTGAGCTCGACGTGGCGGTCGAGGGATCGGTCCTGCGCGCGCGGCGCGGTGACGTCGAGCTCGTCGCGGACTTCGCCGCGAAGACGGCGGAGCTCCGCCGGTGAAGGTCTGGCCGGGCGAGCCGTTCCCCCTGGGCGCGACGTGGCAGGGAGACGGCACGAACTTCTCCCTCTTCTCGGAGAACGCCGAGAGTGTCGAGCTCTGCCTCTTCGGCGGCGACGGTGAGGAGCTGCGGCTCGACCTCACCGAGCGAACGGCGTTCAACTGGCACGGCTTCGTCCCGGACGTGGGTCCCGGCACGCGGTACGCCTTTCGCGTGCACGGACCGTACGAGCCCGAGCGGGGCCGCCGGTTCAACCCCGCCAAGCTGCTGATCGACCCGTACGCGAAGGCGATCGAGGGCCCGATCGACTACGCGCGCGCGAACACGCTCCCATACGTGCCCGACGGAGGCGACGACGCAGACCTCCAGCGCGACCATACGGACGACGCGGACGCGATTCCGAAGTGCGTGGTCGTCGACCCGAGCTTCGACTGGGAAGCCGACCGCAGGCCGCGCACGCCGTGGGAGGACACGGTGATCTACGAGACGCACGTGAAGGGTTTCACGAAGCTCCATCCCGGCGTGCGCGACGACCTGCGCGGCACGTACGCGGGGTTCGCGAGCGATGCTGCGATCGAGCACTTCCGGACACTCGGCATCACGGCGGTCGAGCTCTTGCCCGTGCACCACATCGCCGACGAGAGCTTCCTGCGCGGCCGCGGGCTGTCGAACTACTGGGGCTACAGCTCGATCGGGTACCTCGCGCCCCACGCCCTCTACGCCGCAACGGGAACGCGGGGCGAGCAGGTGCGCGAGTTCAAGGGCATGGTCAAGGCGCTGCATGCGGCGGGCATCGAGGTGATCCTGGACGTCGTCTACAACCACACCGCCGAGGGCAATCACCTCGGCCCGATGCTGTCGTTCAAAGGCGTCGACAACTCGAGCTACTACCGGCTGATGCCCGACGACCCGCGCTACTACATGGACTTCACGGGGACGGGCAACTCGCTCAATCCGATGCATCCCTCGGTGCTCCGCCTGATCATGGACTCGCTGCGCTACTTCGTGATCGAGTGCCGCGTGGACGGCTTCCGGTTCGACCTCGCGTCGGCGCTCGCGCGCGAGTTCTACGAGGTCGATCGCCTCTCGACGTTCTTCGACACGATCCACCAGGATCCCGTGCTCAGCCAGGTGAAGCTGATCGCCGAGCCCTGGGACGTCGGCCCGGGCGGCTACCAGGTCGGCAACTTCCCGGTGCTCTGGACCGAGTGGAACGGTCTCTACCGCGACACGATGCGCGACTTCTGGCGCGGGCAGGAGAACGTCGCCGACTTCGTGACGCGCTTCACCGGGTCCGCCGACCTGTACCAGTCCGACGGCCGGCGCCCGTTCGCGTCGATCAACTTCGTCACCGCGCACGACGGGTTCACCCTCGCCGACCTCGTCACGTACAACGACAAGCACAACGAGGCGAACGGCGAGGGCAACAACGACGGGACGAACGACAACCGATCGTGGAACCACGGCGTCGAGGGCCCGACCGACGATCCGGGGATCAACGCGCTTCGCAAGCGCCAGCAGCGGAACTTCCTGACGACCTTGTTTCTCTCGCAGGGCGTGCCGATGCTGCTCGGCGGCGACGAGTTCGCGCGCAGCCAGCGCGGCAACAACAACGCGTGGTGCCAGGACAACGAGCTCTCGTGGTTCCACTGGGGCTGGGATGACGAGCAGCGCGCGCTGTTCGAGTTCACGCGCAGGCTGATCAAGCTGCGCAACGAGCATCCCGTGTTCCGGCGGCCCGGGTTCCTCGAGGGGCGCGGCAGGGAGGGGGCCGACCTCCCCGACGTCTGGTGGATGCGGCCGGACGGGCGACGGATGACGCAGCGCGACTGGCGCCGGGGCGATGCGCGCGCGATCGGCGTCTTCCTGAACGGCGAGGAGATCCCGACGCGGACGGCGCAAGGCGAGCCCGTGGTCGACGAGAGCTTTCTCTTGCTGTTCAACGCCCATTACGAGCCCATCGAGTTCAAGCTGCCCACGAAGCGCTTCGGGACGCGCTGGCAATTTGCGCTCTCGACGGCAGAGCCCGAGGTACCGGACGGCTCGCGCTCGTACACGGCGCGCGCGGGCGTACCGGTCGAGTCGCGCTCGACCCTCGTGCTGCGCCGCGGCTGGTGAGCGAGTTTCGCGCGACGTACCGGCTGCAGCTGCGGCCCGGCTTCGGCTTCCGCGAGGCGCGCGAGCTCGTGCCGTACCTGACCGAGCTCGGCGTCTCGCACGTCTATCTCTCGCCGATCATGGAGGCGCGCCGCGGGTCGACGCACGGCTACGACGTGATCGACCCGAGACGCGTGTCCGAGCAGCTCGGCGGGGAGGAAGACTTCCGCGCGCTCGCCGCGGCCGAGCTCGGGATCGTCCTCGACGTCGTTCCGAACCACATGGCCGCGAGCGAGGAGAACCCGTTCTGGTCGGATCGGGCGCTCCGCGCGAGGTTCTTCGACTGGGACGCGGAGACCGGCTGGTACCGGCGCTTCTTCACGATCGACGAGCTCGGCGGCGTCCGCGTCGAGGATCCCGACGTCTTCGAGGTGACGCACCGCAAGACGCTCGAGCTCGTCGCCGAAGGGCTCGTCGAGGGGTTGCGGATCGACCACCCGGACGGACTGGCCGATCCGCGCGGCTACCTCGAGCGCCTTCACCGCGAGGGCGCCCGCCACGTCTGGGTCGAGAAGATCCTCGAGCCGGGCGAGCGGCTCCGCGAGTGGCCGGTCGAAGGCACGACCGGCTACGAGTTCGCGAACGACGTCACCGCGCTCTTCGTCGACCCGCGCGGGGAGGAGCCGCTGACGCGCTGGTACGGGGACCTGACCGGTGAACGCAGGTCGTTCGCGGACGTCGCCGCCGAGGCAAAGCTCGAGCTGGCGAGCTCGGACTTCGACCGTGAGTTCGGCAAGCTGCGAACGATCCTCGGCGGCCCATCCCCATTGGTATCCAGGGGCCTTCTGGAGCGCGCGGCCGCCTCGCTCGACGTCTACCGCACGTACGTCGAGGCTTGGTCGGGCCGGGTCGACGAGTCTGACCGGGCGGCGGTGGCGCACCTCCCCGACGAGCTCCGGCGAATCCTGCTCCTCGAGGAGCGCGGCCACGACGAGTTCGTGACGCGCTTCCAGCAGACGACCGGGCCCGTTGTGGCCAAGGGCGTCGAGGACACCGCGTTCTACCGGTACCTCCGGCTCACGGCGCTGAACGAGGTCGGCGGCGATCCGGGCCGCTTCTCGCTCCCGGTCGACGAGTTCCACCGCGCCAACGCCGACCGCGCGGAGCGGTTTCCGAACCACCTGCTGACAACGCAGACGCACGACACGAAGCGCTCGGGCGACGTCCGGGCGCGGATCGTCTCACTCGCCGCGCTCGCCGAGGAGTGGGCGGAGTGCCGCCGCGGCTGGCGTGCGCTCGACGACGCCAACGAGGACGAGCTCCTCTGGCAGACGCTCGTCGGCACCTGGCCGATCGAGTCCGAGCGCATCGAGGCGCTATCTGGAGAAGGCGATGCGCGAGGCGAGGACAAACTCGAGCTGGGCCGAGCCGGACGAGGGACACGAGCGCCGGGTGAAGGACGCCGCGCGCCGCGTCGTCGCCGAGCCGCCTCGAGGGTTCGACGAGTTCGCCTCCCGCGTCGCCGAGCTCGGACGACGCCACTCGCTCGGGATGACGCTCCTCAAGCTGACGGCTCCGGGCGTCCCCGACCTCTACCAGGGCGACGAGCTCGAGTCGCTCAACCTCGTCGACCCTGACAACCGCCGCCCGGTCGACTGGGATGCACGCCGCCGCGCATTTGCGAGCCCGCCGCCGAAGCTCCACGTGATCCGCGAAGCGCTCGCGCTTCGCGGACGGCGAGCGCTCGGTGAGTACCAGCCGCTCGAGCTCGGCGCAGACGTGTGCGGGTACCTGCGCGGCGACGACATCGCGGTCGTCGTGCCGTTGCGGGGTCAGGATCCGCCGGAGCTCGAGCTGCCCGGCGAGTGGCGCAGCGTGCTCGATCCCGCGCTACCGGTTCGCCTGCTCGAGCGCGTGCAGTAGCCGGTCGTTCGCGTCCGGGACGTGCACGGTGATCCGGATCGCGGCGTCGAACGGCCGCACCACGAGACCCTGCTCGAGGAGCCGCTCGTACACCTCCCGCGCGTCGTCCATCGGCACGTAGACGAAGTTGGCGTGCGACGGCAGCGGCGAGAGCCCTAGCTCCCGCAGCGCGGCGGCGAGCCGCTCGCGCTCTGCGATCGTCTCTCCGACGTCGGGCGGTCCCGCCCGCAGCGCCGCGAGGGCGAGAGCGGCCGAGAACGTCGTGATCGGGAGCGGATCCTGGCGGACGCGCAGCTGTCCGGCGGTCTCCGCGGCGGCGACCGCGTAGCCGACCCGCGCCGCCGCGAGCCCGAACGCCTTCGAGAAAGTGCGGATCGCGACGACGCCCTCGAGCCCGACGGCCGAGTCGCCTTCGTACTCGAAGTACGCTTCGTCGACGATCAGCGGACGCTCGGTGGGAACCGGGCCGAGCGCGCCGGTCGGGTTGTGCGGCCGGCAGCAAAAGGTGACAACTGCCCCCACGTCCCCGACCTCGGCTCCTGCGAGCCAAGCGGCGATCCGGAAGAGCGGGTACGTCGGCTCATCGAGCACGCGGACGACGTCGCCCGGCCCCGCGAACGACCGCGCGCACAACAGCAGGAGATCGTCGGCGCCCGCCCCGAGCACCACCTGCGCCGCCTCGACGCCGCAGTACTCCGCGATCGCGTCGATCAGCGCCGGGAAGCCCCCGTGCGGGTAGCGCTGAATCTCGGCGAGCGCGCTTGCGACCGTCTCTGCCCGCGCGTAAGCAGGCGGCACGGGCGGCGTGTTGCCGTCGAAACGCAGCACGTCGCGGGGCTCCACGCCGGCGATCCGCGCAGCCTCGGCCGTCGACATCGCCCACCCGTAAGCCTGGAACTGTGGCGACAACGGGCGCACGCGCCCAGCATCGCACCCTGGTCCGGGACGGAGCGGCGCCGGAGTCGAACCGACCGAGCCGTGGGTTGCACGACCGCACTGGTTTTGAAGGTCTGCGGGGATAGGTGCGTTTGGCTACGCGAGCGGCGTTTTGGCGTCGCTCGCGTACGCCCAAATGCGCTGAGGTGCGCTCAGGTCGGTACCAAGTTCGGTACCAAGAAGAGCCGAGACGCGTCAGATCTGAAAACGAGCGCGCGAGGCAAAGCTGAGAGCACACCGCGGGGTACCCCCGCGGGCGCGCATGCTTAGTCGGGACTCCGAGGCGGGTGTCGGTCCTCCAGCTGCAGCGTCTCGGTACGAGAGCGGTGATCGCGGAGACGCTTGCCGCGCAAGCAGAGAACGTGCAGAAGGCGGTCACGTTGCTCTGTGAGGCTGCGGGACGCGGTGATCTCGCTGCCGCGAAGGCGCTGGTGCCGTACCTGGATCAGGCGCTCGGGAAGCCGACGGAGCGGGTGGAGTACCGGACTCCGACCGGGTTGGAGGACCTGGAGTTCATGTCGACCGAGGATCTGGCGCGGATCGTCGCTGAGGGTCGTGCGAAGCGGTTGGCGCGCATGGAGTCCGAGCGCGAGGACGACGAAGACAGCGACGTGGTCGGCTAGCGCACTCGCTCGTCGGGCGCAGCCATACTGCAGCCAAGCGTCCGCGATCCCGTGTGTTCATGCGGGTTCAGGCCATGACCCCCGGCCTGTTAGGCAGGGGGTCACCGAGCGTGCGGAACGTCGGGACGCACGGCAGGAAGTGGACATCCCCGAGTCCGGTCAGCCGAACGAAGACCGAGTCAAAGTGCACGGCGCGGAGAGGCTCCCACATCTCAACCCTGCTTCTCCCTAGTCGTCTCGCGCTTCCTCGAACGTCTCCCATCCTTGCCAGAGAATCACCGGAAGCATGGCAAGCGCCCCGATGGGATCGGCCCACCACCAGCCGAACGCCGCGTGGGTTCCGACGCCAACGAGCAGAGCCAACGAAAGGTAGGCGCACACCCAGGTCTCGATCGCGTCCGCTTCAAGCGCACGGCTTCCGAGCGCCCGGCCGGTCTGCTGCTTCGCGTAGGCAAGTGTGGGCATCACGACGAGAGAGACGAGCGCGAGCACGACACCGACGGTGGACGTGTCGGGCTCCTCGGTGGAGATGAGTGCGCTGACCGCCTCGTACGCGATGTAGGCGGCGAGGAGGAAGAACGTCCCGCTGACGACGTAGAGCGCGCGGCTCTCTGCTGCACTATGCTCCTCCTCCGTTGCGTGGGCATCAGCTCTCCGAAATCGCCATAACAGCGCCGAAGCCGCTACAACCTCGATCCCGCTGTCGATGCCAAACCCGATGAGCGCGACGCTGCCTGCGGCGACTCCGGCCGTGATTGCGACCGCAGCCTCGATGACGTTCCATGTGACGGTGAACCATTCGAGAAGGACGCCGCGCCGCTGCAGACGGGCGCGCTCGGCGAATGCGACCATGCGGCGTCAGCCTAGTTACGAGCGGACGTTCTGGCGTCCCCTGACCGACGTTGGCCCCGCGACGCAGCCGTCCGACAGCTGACGGACCCAGGGAGTGCCGGAGGGTACCCCTCCCGGAGTGATGCGAGCGCGCGGGTCCCGTGCAGGGACGGGTGTGATTAGGCGCTATGACCCGTGACTCGCAGTCCGCGTGGTGTTGGCCGCGTACGTCGCGTTAGTCTGAGCGCGTGGTCATCCGCATCGTGCTCGCCGCCGCGGTCGTCCTGTTCCTGGTGATGTGGGTCCGCGCGCTCATTGACGTCGTTCGCCGCGGTGACCTTTCGACGCTTGCCAAGGCGGCGTGGGCAGTCGGGATGCTCGTCGTCCCGTTCATCGGGCTGCTCGTCTACACGATGCTCCGCCCGACCGACGCCCAGATCGCCCAGCGCGCCCACCGCTAAGATCGTTCGCGCCGTCCGGCCCCCAACCGAATCGGAAGGGGAGACCGGATGTTCACCTACCGCACGATCCTCCTCGACGGGACGCCAGCGTCTCGGAACTCGGGCGGTGATCGCGGAGACGCTTGTACTACAGCCGGTATTACAAGGTCTACACGCCCGGCAGTGAATACTTCCGCGCGGACTGCGTGGACGGGGGAGCGCCTGACCTCAACCCGAACTCTGGCGTTTTCCCGCTACTTGCGAACCTCTGAGCGCTCGCCCTCCTGCTCAGCAGGCGTTCCCATCAGCGGCAGCCACTTTGCCGAGCCGGAAGTGAGCGAGCGCGAAGCGTGATCCTGGCGCTCGCCGCCATCCGCGCGAGCTGCTTTCGGTAGGGGATCATCTCTGCGCGAGTGAAGTCGCCGTGCGTCTGGCAGCGCCAGCCGGCATAGCGCTCGCGCCGATAAGGACTCTCGAGTGACTCGTTGTGACCGATCACGTCGGCAAGTGCGATGTTGTACGCGTCGGCGAGCCAGAGCGTCAGCTTGAGCGACGCTGCACGCTGCCGCTGGTTCCCGAACACCTGGGCGGCGCTCGTCCCGACGTGCTCGATTCCGATCGCCGTCCAATTCAGCCCGACGGTATGCCGGCACATGGTCGAGAGCGGCACGAGCTGGTAGATCCGGCCGTCCGTGTCGATCACGAAGTGCGCGCAGGTGCCCGGCAGCTCGTGCAGCTCACCGTCAGGAACGTTGCGGGCGAACGTCGAGAAGGCGGAGTTGAAGGTGCTCGATGCCGTGTAGTGCTCGACGATCACATGCGGTCGTGTGAGCCGCCAGGAGTTGATCCCGTAGTGTCGGTTCGCGTACGCGGCCATGTCCCGCCGCCGCGCTGCGGCGAATGGGATCGGCTTCGCGATGATCGTCGGCCGGGCTGCGTGCGCCTGAGCAGCCGCCTGGGCCTTCGAGTTCGTGCTCACGCCAGCCGTGAGCAAGGCGAGAACCACGCAGAGCGCGACGACTGCGGGCCGGCCGAGCAAGCGGCGTAGGGTAGCGGGAGCAGGCACGACACCTTGATAGGTACCCGCCCGGCAGACCCCTCCTGTTTACCCCAAGCCGGACCAGCCAAAGGGACGGCGCAACCCGTCTGACCGCCGCCGTAGGGTTGTTAGCTGAGTTCGGCCGATGCGGCTCACCTTCTCCTCCAAGGCGCTGATCCTCGTCCTCGTGACCGGCTTCGGCCTCGCTCTGTCCGGCTGTGGCGGGAGCGACTCCGGCGACGGCGGCAAGGGCGAAGGCGCGCCCGAGGAAGTCAGCGTTCAGGTCATCGCCCCCGAGGACGGGAGCTCGTCGCGCGCCGACCGGGTGACCGTGCGCGGCACCGTGGCGCCGCCGAACGCGACCGTGCAGATCCTCGGCAAGACCGCGCAGGTCGGAAACGGCGTCTTCGCCGGCTCGGTTGCGCTGCACACCGGGGAGAACACGATCGACGTGGTCGCGAGCGCGCCCGGCGTCGCACCCGCGACCGCGACCGTGGTCGTGACCCGGAAGGGTGCGGCTGCGGTGGCGAAGCCGAAGCCTCCGAAGGCGAGAGTGTCCGGCGGAGTTCAGGTGACACGGGCGCCGCCGCTCGCGAGCGCCACGAACTGCGGGAACGGGTTGACCGCGGGCGCGCGCACGTCCTGCCCGTTCGCAGAGAACGTCCGCACCTCGTTCGAAGCCTCGGGCAGCGGCGTTCTCGATGTGTACAGCCCCGTGACCGGGCAGACCTACCGGATGTACTGCACGGCCGGCTCCCCGCACGTCTGCACCGGAGGGAACGGCGCCTCCGTGTACTTCTGGAGCGGCCCGGCCGTCACCTACAGCGTGAGCGGCTGCGGCGAGGGCGTCACCGTCGGCCCAAATACCTCCTGCGCGTTCGCGCTCAACGTGCGTGAGTCGTACTACCGAAACGGCCCAGGCTGGCGGTCGGTATTCAGCCCGACGACCGGCCGCTCGTACAGCATCTACTGCACCGCCAGCTCGCCGCATGTCTGCACCGGCGGCAACAACGCGGCCGTGTACTTCCCGTAGAGGCGAGCCCGACGCCTCCAGCTCGACCACGAGCGCGAAGTGCAACTCCCATAACGCCTGGGTCGTTCGCGTCCTGCGAGGTCACGAACTGCGCGCAGCTCGCGCGACAAACGAGCGAGTTCCGAGTTCGCGCATCTTGACCCGTTAGCCAGTGACGTGACACGCGCTTAGTTGCCGTTTACGACAACAGACGGCGCTCCCCTCGCGGCGCTCCGCCTCGCGGCTCGCCAGCGCCTGCCGACGCCGGCCAAGCCAGTTTCCGGTCAGTCGCCAGGAGAGCGGCCACCTATTCGCTCCCCTCGGGTTTTGAGCGCTCGATGCGAGCCCACTCGCGAAACGGCTTGTCACGCCAGTCGATGCCGCACGACTCGAGGAAGTCGAGGTCTTGTTCATTGAGCGTCTGCAGGTACGGATCGGTGTGTAGCTGAATGTCGAAGCGCATTACCCAACGAACGAGCGCGAACTGGCGGATCGACATCGTCCCGCGCGCCGCCTCCTCGCCATCGAGAGAACGCTTCACGTACTCACGGTTCGACTCGGGTCGGATCTCGTCGACCGGGCACAGGAGGTTTCTCTTCGCCTTGAAGTAGACGCTGCGCGCTCGGCCAGTGAGAAACGGCCCGTTCGGCTTGGTGTCGTCCCTGCCGTAGTACCAGTCGGTAGTCGCGTCGAAGAGCTCCTCGCGCTCGCGGTTGGTGAGCGGCCCGCCTGCCCATCCGCCTTCGCTGCGCGTCGATGCCGCCACTCGAAGCACTGGCCATAGGGACAAGTAGGCATCGAGCCGCCGCTCCTCAACCTGCTGTCTTGTGCGGCGGCGTAGTGCATGTGCGAAGTAGAGACCCGTGCCGCTCAGCAGCGTCGTTATCGCGAGCGCCACTACAGCGAGAGCCGTCTCCATCGCGGGATCCATCATCCCGCACATCGAATCGGGCGGCAGTAGGGCCGTACTCCCCTCCAATATCTTCCAGCTCCAGAGACTGGCAGCTCCAGAGACTGGGCACTCGTGCCGTGGTGGCGGAGACGCTTGTCGCGCAGGCCGAGAACGTGCAGAAGGCGGTGACGCTGCTCTGTGAGGCTGCGGGCAGCGGTGATCTCGCTGCGGCGAAGGCGCTGCTGCCCTGGATCGACCAGGGGTTGGGGCGCACGACCGAGCGGCACGAAATTCGTGTGCCTTCAAGCGTCGAGGAGATCGAGCAGCTGTCCACGGAGGAGCTGGAGAGTCTTGTCGCGCAGGGTCGCGCTAAACGTTTGGCGCTCCAGGCTGCGCCGGAGCCTGCTGAGGATTGGCGTCGGCGTGATCCGCCGTTAGGCGCGGTTGACGGCGACGTTGTCGCTGACGATCTCCTCGATGCCTGAAGGCAGACGATGCTCGTGCCGTTCCGTCGGCTTCCCGAGTGCCTGATCCAGGTACGGCACCAGCGCCTTGGCCGCAGCGAGATCACCGCTCCCCGCAGCCTCACAGAGCAGCGTCACAGCCTTCTGCACGTTCTCCGCCTGGGCGACAAGCGTCTCCGCGACAACGGCACGAGTTCCGAGACGCTGGAGCTGAAGGACTCGGGGACGAGCAGGCGCAGCGGATCTCCTGGTGGGCGAGGGCTGCCCCGGCGCTGGTCCATCGTCCAGTTGACTCGGGGATGTGACAAGCGAGACAATGGCGGCGCCCCTGCGGTTTGCGGCACGCGAGTCTCCCTTAGCCTGTCGTCTTTGAGCGACGCTCGCCTTCCGGACTCAGCGCCACTTGAACGGGAAGGACGAGATGACAGCTATGCGCTTTCGCACCGCGCTCGTACTCGGCGTTGCCCTTTGCTTCTTTGCGGCAGTACCGCCCGCGGCGCAGGCGGCGCCCGGCGACCTCGACCTGACCTTCGGTACCGACGGGGTTGTGCTTACCGCGATCGGCAGCGCCGACACAGCCCGGGGCGTCGCCCTCCAGAGTGACGGGAAGATCGTCGCGGCCGGGGAGTGCTCGGTCAGCGCGCAGGTCATCTTCTGCCTCGCCCGCTACAACAGCGACGGCAGCCTCGACACGACCTTTGGTAGCGGCGGCACTGTGACCACCAAGATGGGAACCGAGGTGGGCGACGCGGAGCCGGCATGGGACCTCGCGATTCAGAGTGACGGGAAGATCGTCGTCGCCGGTTCTTGCTTCATCGGGACGTCGCGAGACTTCTGCCTTGCCCGCTACGAGGGCGACGGTAGCCTCGACACCGACTTCGGCGCAGGCGGGAAGGTGACGACAGACTTCGGCGGCGGCTATGCCGAGGCTTTTGCTGTCGCCCTCCAGGGTGACGGGAAGATCGTCGCCGCCGGGGACTGCGTACCCGCGGTCGGCCTGATCGGCCGCATCTGCCTTGCCCGTTACACCAGCAACGGCAGCCCCGACCCAAGCTTCGGCAGTGGCGGCCAGGTGAGCGATGATCTCGGCCGCTTCGGTTTCGGTGGTGCCATCGCGGTTCAGGCTGACGGGAAGATCGTCGCGGGCGGGTTCTGCGGAACCGGCCGGCCCGGCGACCCCGCTCTATTCTGCGTCGCCCGCTACACCGCCAGCGGTGCCGTCGACATCCCGTTCGGTCTCAACGGCGTCGTAACGCCCACTGCCCCCTGCCAAATGGCTTGGGCTGTGTCCGTTCAGCCTGATGAAAAGATCCTCGCGGCCGGAGCCTCTTGCCTGGTCCGGATCAATTCCGGCGGCAGCCCCGACGCCACTTTCGGCGACGGCGGCGCGGTACTTTTCGATCAATCGGGTCCCAGTGCGCTGTCAATGGCCCTTCAGCACGACGGGAAGGTCGTCGTCGGAGGCCAGTGCCCCTCCCAACCCGGCACTTGCCTCGCCCGCATCAACGCCAACGGCAGCCCCGACGCCTCCTTCGGTAACGGCGGCACCGTTGCACCTCCCGCGACGGCTTGCGATGTCGCGTGGGGTATCGCCCTCCAGAGTGACGGAAAGATCGTCACTGCCGGGGGGTCCGGGTCCATGTTCTGTCTCGCCCGCTACGAGGTGGATACCGCCTCGACGCCGGTGATCACGCCGTCGTCGGACGTCACCGCCGAGGCGACGGGGCCCTCTGGTGCAGCGGTCAGCTATCCGAATCCGACGGCAACCGACGCGATCGACGGGACCGTCCCGGTGATCTGCGTGCCCGCCTCAGGGGCGACGTTCGCGGTCGCCACGACGACGGTCGACTGTACGGCGACCAACAGCGCCGGCAACAGCTCGCACACGTCCTTCTCGGTGACGGTGAGAGACACGACCCAGCCAACGCTCACCGTCCCGGCAAACGTCAGCGTCTCGACGAGCAACCCGGCCGGCGCCACGGTCAGCTACGACGCTGCGACCGCGAGCGACCTCGTCGACGGCCCGATGACGCCAATCTGCGCACCGGCCTCGGGCTCGACGTTTCCGATCGCCACGACGACGGTCAACTGCACCGCGACCGACGCCCACGGCAATGCGGCCAATGCCTCGTTCACGGTGACGGTCACGCTCGCATCGAGCGATACCAGGCCTCCGACGCTGCGCGTGCCTGCAAGCATCACCAGGCAGGCAACCGGTCCCGGGGGCGCGCTCATCAACTATTCGGTGACCGCGACCGACCCGACCAACACGCCGGCGCAGATCACGATCATCTGCACCTCGTCACCCACCAGCGGGCTGAGCTCTGGCTCGATCTTCCCGGTCGGCACGACGACGATCACCTGCAACGCGCACGACCCGGCGGGCAACAACGCCGCTCCGAAGTCGTTCACGATCACGGTGCGGGACACCACGAAGCCGGTGATCAGCCCGACCAGCAACGTCAAGGCGAACGCGACCGGCCCGTCCGGGGCGATCGTCAACTACCCGCTCCCGACGGCGACGGACATCGTTGACGTCACGGTTCCGGTGATCTGCACGCCGGCGCCGGGGGCAACGTTCCCGATCGGCACGACAGCGGTCAACTGCACTGCAACCGACCACGCCGGGAACACAGCGACGAGACGCTTCACGGTCACCGTGCTGAGTGCCGCCCAGCAGATCGCGGCGCTCAAGACCCAGGTCAACAATGCTCCGGAGCTCGGCACCTCCACGAGCACTCGGCTCGTGAGGTCGACCTTGATCCGCGATCTCAACAACGCGCTGAGCAGCACCCAGTCGACGGCCTGCGCGGCGATCACGAAGTTCATCAGCGACGTGCAGGCGAACAGCGCCCCGCTCGGCCCGATCACGGCGGCCAACTCCACGCTCTGGGTCAGCGAAGCTACGCAGATTAGGGCGGTGCGCGGCTGCTAGGCCGGGCCACTACCGCATACGTCCCGGTCTTCAACAATCAGGAAGTACTCGAGCGCTTCTCCAAAGCCGTATTTCGCGTGGAACCTGGCCGGTC
Source organism: uncultured Actinomycetes bacterium (assembly GCA_963700495.1). GTDB lineage: Bacteria > Actinomycetota > Thermoleophilia > Gaiellales > Gaiellaceae > JACCTU01. The sequence goes on from CAVOXT010000001.1 coordinate 175,942, forward strand.
CAATCTCGTCGTACTCGGCAATCGCCTGCCGCACGGCGTCCGGATCGTCGACCTTCGGATACGCCATCGGCGTGTTCTATCGCGTTCGATCCTCTTCTCCAAGGCGTGCAGCAGGATCCGCAGGCCGGAGGCTCCACAGGAGGACCGCAGCCCGGCCGTGCCGAATCGGCGAAATACTGTGCGTCTGGTGTCTGCATGGGCGACGGTGGTGTTGGCCCTCGGTGTCGCCACGATCGGCGCACTGGCTGGCTTGACAGGCGCTTACCTTCAACGTCGCACTGCGACAGACCAGCTGGTCCACGAGGAGACCGAACCATGGAGAAAGGTGCTTGTCGAGACAACCGGCGCTTATATCGACGCATGGCACGAATTCCGGTCGTTCCTTCGCGCACGGTCGATCGAATCCGACGAGGCGCCTCCGTTCGATGCGAAGGCAAGAGAGCAGATCGATCCCCTCGGTACGAAATGTGCTCAAACGATCGACAAAGTCATGCTTGTCTTTGGGAAGACCACGAAGTGCGGCGAGGCCGCCGCGCAGCTCGACGAGGAGATTTGGAACCTTAAGCAAGTCGTGCTTAAGACCCCGACCGGACCGACCGGATGGGACGCGACAACGAAGCGCAAGATTGCCGATTTGCTCGACGCGGTCAACAACGCACACAACGAGTTCGTGGAGAGGGCTCATATCGCGTGCAAACCGACACGTTGGAAAGAAGCTGAGGAAGAACCGACAGCAAGAACGCCCGCGCGCGAGCTCGCCTGACGCCCGAGGTGTGCACGTCGGCGTGCACGATCCCGACCGGCCCGACCGAGGTGGAGCCTCCCGAGCCTGACGCCCTAGGGTCACCGGGTACCCCCTGAAACTTCGTGAAGCGTCCGGGTCCCGTACGAGGCGGCACGCGTTCCGTCGTCGCGACTGCGTTGGCGGAGAAGGCCGAGCAGGTCCACCAGGCCGTACAGCTCCTCTGTGACTCGGCAGCTGCCGGAGACTTGAAGAGCGCGCAGGCTCTGATCCCTTGGATCAACCAGGCGCTTGGCATGCCTATGGAGCGCGTCGAACAACGCACGCCGGGCTCGCTGGAGGAGCTGGAGCAAATGGACACCGCACAGCTGGAAGCGCTCGTCGCGGCGGGCCGCAAGAGGCGCTTGCAGGCTGTGACTGAACCGTCTCCGGTCGCGGAATCGGGCAACACCCCGACGGGCTAGGAGCGCCGGAGGGGCACCCCCCCTCGAGCCGCCAGGTCGCGCGGGCCCTCGTGCCGAGGTGGGGTTCGCTCAGCCCGCGACCGCACCTGGAGTGCTCGACCTTGCGTTACATGTCGAGGCGGCCGGGAATGATGCACCTTCCGGAAGTCAAACACGAGAGCAGATCCCGACGAATGGTTGCGGAGAACGGCCAGCCGAACCTGCTAAACGCCGAGCTGTACGCGCGCGACCCCGATCACAGCGAGTACGCAGATGTCGCAACAGAGCTCGTATTGCAACAGCATGGCGATGTGCCGACCTTGGCTCGTGATACTGCTCTGAACCATCTTCGCGATGTCGCAGCGAAGACAAGCGTGTCCGAGCACTTCGCTCGATGGGAGACGGGCATCGATGAAGCGTTCCGCACGGCTTTCCTGATCGCGCGCGCGGAAGACTGGAGCGATCTGGACCCTGAACGGATCGAAGAACTGATCGAGGCCTCTTACGCTGCAACGAATTCAATGCGCGAAGCCGTTGGCTCCGATCAGGTCGACCGATCAGACTTCAACACCTGGCTGTCGATCTTGCTCCTCGGATACGTCCATGAGGCAGATGAATGGCAGCCCTTGATTCAGTACATCGAGAGTCGCAGCTGGCTCGAGCGCCATCGTCCTCACCGCCTCGTCAAGTGACAGAGGACTACCCCACGTCTTCAGAGCTTGCCGCTGGATCCCAAGGGCCGAGCGATCAGCTCGCTCAACCCGGACTCGCCGCGAAGAGCCAGCTACGCAGACATCGACGACTCCGTGTGGCCGCACTGATCGGAGGCGTCCTCATCCTGCTCGCGGGAGTATCGGGACTCGGGCTGCTCGCGTGGACGAACTACAACCGCGCCGATCGTTGGCAGACACGATCCGAACGATTCGAACGAAACGTCGCCGCGCTCAACGAAGTTCTAATCGACCGCAGCGAACAGCTGAACACTCGCACGCAACAACTGAACCAGATAGCCGAGAAGTTCGCACGAGCGAATCGCGCCCTCTCGCGCTCCGAGGCGGACGTTACGCAACTGTCGCGCCGTCAGCGCGAGCTCGCGAATGAAAAGGCGCAGATAGAAGACGCCCAAGCCAAGCTGCAACAGGCCGCGACAGCATTCTCCACATGCAAGGACGGTCTCATCGACCTCCTCGGGTACGTAGTCCAAGGCGACTACAGCTCAGCGAACTTCTACGTCGACCAAGTCGACGCCAACTGCGCGTATGCCGACGAAACATTCAACGAATACCTCAGCCTCTACAGTGGCTGAACAGGCTCGGTCGACGGTGCGCACGCCGACACTCATCGCCGTACTCGCCGCTCTCTGCGCGGGGTGCGCGGGGCTCGCTGACGAACCACCTCACGCCCAACCCCCGCAAACTCCACCGGAGATCACTTCGGTATCTGAGTCGGTCCCGGCAGCGATCCACGCGCGCATCCCACGACTTGCCTTGGACTCGGGCCAACGCCATGCCCGCGAAGCTACTGTCCGCGTCCGCAACATAGGCTGCGCTGGCATCGCGACCGGCTCCGGCTTCGCACTCGCCCCCGACATCCTCATCACCAACCGCCATGTCCTCGCCGGCGCCGACCGACTCGAGATCTCCACCGCCAACGGCCGCACCCTCCCAGTCTCCTTCGCCGCCGTCGGAGTCCTCGGCGACCTCGGACTCGTCGTCACGGAGGGACACCTCCCAGCCACAGCGACGTACGGGCCTGCACCCAAACCCGGCGACATCATCACCGCTGTCGGCTACCCGCTCGGAGGCCCACTCACCTTCTCACCCGGCACCGTCGTCGACCGCGTCGACGGCCAAAGCTTCGGAGTGCCTGGGACCGTCATGCGCATTACCGCACAGATTCAACCCGGAAACTCCGGCGGTCCCGTCTTCGATCGCCGCGGACGCATCGGCGGCATCGTCTACGCAATCGAGCTCGCAACAGGATTTGGACTCGCGATCCCCGTCGACACCCTCCGCGACCTAGTCCGCGCCGGCGGATACGAGCACGTGCCGCCCTGCGGCGCCGACTGAAGCGCGGCGCGTTTCACGCTTGAAAGCGCACATTCTCATGCTCCCGGCGTGGAGTCCCAGTTCGGCCGTGAGCGCCGGTCATGTGAACCGGGGTCAGTGAGGCGGCTTGTCGCGCAAAGGCCGTGAGCAGCGGCTCCGGGTTGTTCGGGCCGTGCCGGGGCCGAGTCGGACGTCGCCCGAGTAGACGGCCGGGGGTACCCGTCCGGGAAAGTCCTTCTTCTTCGGGTCCCTGCAGAAGTCCTCCAGCTACAGAGACTCGGCACCCGTGCGGTCGTGGCCGAGGTGCTTGTGCGGAAGGCGGAGAAGGTCGCGAAGACGGTCGAGAATCTCCTGGAGGCTGGCGCTGCGGGTGATCTTGCGGCGGCGAAGGCTCTCGTCCCGTGGATCGACCAGGCGTACGGGAAGCCGACGGAGCGTGTCGAGCATCGTCTGCCTTCGAGCGTGGAGGAGATCGAGCAGCTGTCCACGGAAGAGTTGGAGAGTCTTGTCGCGCGAGGCCGTGCGCGACGCTTGGAACTCGCCGCCCCATCGGAGCCTGCTTAGGATTGGCGTGATCCGTCCTTGGGCGTCGTTGACGGCGACGTTCCCGGCTAGCGCACCCGCTCGCCGGGCGCAGCCACACTGCAGCCAAGCATCCCCGTTCCCGTGTGTTCATGCGGGATCAGGCCACGACCCCCGGCCTAGCAGGCAGGAGGTCAGCAGTGTCCGAGACGCACGCCCGAGCGTGCTGAACGCACGGGGGCGCGGACTACGATGCGGTCAATGTCGAAGTCAGAATCCCCAAGAAGCCGCTGAGCGTGAAGGCGGGGCCGCTGTACGAGGCACCGGCGGGACGAGTGGCGTGTCGTCGAGCGTGACGGCGGGCTGCAGGCCCAGGTGCTGAAGAAGGCGGTGGTCTGATGGACACCGTGGACTGGATCGTCCTCACGGTCGCCGTCCCGATCGGACTCGCGCTCGATCTACGTCAACTTCTCGATCCCCAGGGTCGGGGCGGAGATGCGGCGACTGTTCAGAGGCCGACGATGACGATCGCCTATCCCGCGATCGTCGTCGCCACTCTGATCCGGTAAGGGTCGGGGGCACGCCTCCCGGAACGACGAGAGCACGCGGTTCCCTCCGGGAGGGCCCGGCGTCCGCGTAATGGCGACCGGCCCGTGGAAGATCATCCTCAAGTAGGGAGCGCAATGAGCGAGCAGCTAACACCGATAGCACCGGACTCCAGACCGATAGTCACAACCGAGCGCCACGGGCCGCACTTCCTGCTGCGGGTTCTCTGGTATTTCCTGGTCGGCTGGTGGCTGACAGGGATCTCCCTGGCCGTCGGATACCTCGCCGGACTAACGATCATCGGCCTCCCGCTTGCCTTCTGGGTCTTCAATCGAACCGGCACCATCCTGACGCTCCGGCCCCGGATGCAGACCACGACGATCAGCGAGAGCGGCAACGTCACAACGATCTCCCACGCGCACCGAAAGCAGCGCTCGCTCCTGCTGAGGGCGATCTACTTCGTGCTGATCGGCTGGTGGGCCGCTCTGCTCTGGATGATCGTCGCCTACTTCTTCTGCCTGGCGATCATCCTGATTCCGGTTGGGATCATGATGCTCAACCGTCTCCCCGAGATCTACACACTGCACCGCAACTAGATGTCGGGAGATGCCTCCGTGTGCGAGCCCTCGCTCCGGCCGAACCTGCAACTACTCGCATCAGTGCAAGTGTTAGACGAAGTGCGCGTCACCCTCGCCGCGCGGCAGCGGTGGCCGCAAGGGCTTTACTGCCGAGCTTCGCCCCGCCGAGCGTCTTCAAGCTGAAGCAACACGGCTTCGGGATGATGGGCACTCTTCCTCCGGATCGGTGATTGAGGATTCCAGGAAGACGGAGACCTCGTTCTGCTGCGGGAACCAGACCTCTAGATTCATGCCGCCGCTCACGCCCGGCCGCAGTGAATGCCCGCCCTCGCGCGGAACGGGAGCGACTCGGCCGATACGTCCGCGAGCGGCACGTCGACTTCTTCGGAATCTTGATTCTCAGTCATTGCTTTGACTCCAGGATCTTGGGATCGGATCAGACCCTCAGTCGTCCAACATCCCCTTGAACTTCACGTCCCAGGGATCGAGGATTTCCTTGTTTTCGGCAACGACATCACCTGCGAGGAAGTACTTCAGCATGGGGATGCTTGATCCCTTTGCGTCGAAGATGTCGACGATCTGGCCATTCATGGTCTTGATCGTTGATTGAGCCTCAAACTTCGACAACGATGCGAAGCCGGGGTTCAGGTTGACGTAGTAGACGCGGTCTGCGCTTCCCGAGCCGATGCTGTCGATGACCGTCGTCCCAGCGCTACTGTTGATGGTGTCCGCGTAGTCGGTGAGGGCATCAAGCAGATCTTGACGTGAGGCAGCTTCCTTATCTTCCTTCGTCGTGCCGCCGGACAGGATCTTCGCCGACTGGACTTCAAGCCACCCGTCACTGGTCTCACCCTCGATCGTCTTCTCGACGTTCTTCAAGATCAGTTCGACTTTCGTGCCGTCCGTCCACTTCTCGGCCTCAGACTCGTCCACGAAGATCGACAGGTCTTGCTTCCCGCTCTGAGCTTTCAGCATCACGCTGTAGTCGCCGGTTGCTCCGGTGATCCACAAGTCGGAATGGAACAGCTCGCCAGTGACGCCGAACAGGTCACCGGCCTTCGACTCCCCTGCGTTGAGCTTGTCCAGGAGGTCATCAACGCTGATGTCTGTGACCTTCGGCTCGGCTGGCGGCGTTTTGGTCGCCGGTGTCGGCTCCGCCGACGTGGATGCAGACAGGGTAGGTGTGGACGAGGGCGTCTTATGCACCGCACTCGGCTCGGCCGTCTCGCTTCCCCCTTGTGCTGCGACGGCGATGCCGATGACGGCTCCGAGCAGTACACGCAGCGGGCGAGTTCACCACCGAAAAGCGCGCCCGCTGCATTGAGTTGGTCGAGGCGCAGCCGTGGGGCGACCTCTGCCCTCTTCACTCTCGCCGGAACTGGTCGCCGCGCTCGCGCCGGGTCCTCCGAACCTGTGAGTACCGCCGGTCCGAAGAGGAAGGAGTGCTCTCCCGGAGCGCCGGGAGGCACGCGTGAGCGAGCTTGAGCGGCTCCTCAACGCGAAGGAGGTTGCCAGCTTCCTTCAGGTGCCCGAGCGGTGGGTCCGCGAGCACACGCGCTCGGGCCGGATCCCGAGTGTGCGGCTTGGCCGGTACCGGCGTTACCGGCTGGACGCCGTCCTCGCATGGGTCGAGGCGCAGGAGGAGAGCGGTGCGGCACGACGGGCGCAACACCTGAAGAGCGCGGATCGCGCTTGAGTCAGTACAGGCGGCCGGTACAAACTCGCCGCGGGTCGCCTTGCTTGCCGGAACCGCATCGGCTCCGCACAACTGTTCGGCCCGACATCCATGCAACCGGCTCAGACCGGTGCCTACGTCCAATGCTGGGGAGCGTCCCGAGTCGAACTCGTCAGATGGTCCTGACGATAGCTGTTAGGATGCGTCAGGTTCTGCTGACGAAAGAGAGGTGACCGATGGTTGTACGCAATGCGCCGCAAGTCCGGATCGCCGGAAGCGGCCATCGCCTGCGCCTGCACCCGCTCGGGGACTGGGACTCGCATCCGCTCGACGCGTTGCACGAGTGCTGTCGAGCACAGACAGCGCTGGCAAAGGCGACGTGGCAGACCGTCCAAAAGGCACGCGAAGCCGGTCATAGCTGGACGGAGATCGGCGAGGCGCTTGGCGTGACGAAACAGACCGCGTGGCAGCGGTTCTCGGGCGAGATGCGGCACCCGTTAACAGGCGAGGACCTCGACCGAGAGGACAGCGATGCCTGACGGGGCCGCAGTCATCAAGTACGACGGCAAACGCGGCGTCGTCTGGCGAGTCAAATACCGCGATGCCGCGGGTGTGCAAGTGAAGGAGACCCTCGGACGCGCCGACGAGGGGTGGTCGAAGCGGAAGGCGGAAGCCGAGCTGCGGGCGCGCCTGACGGCCGTCCAGCGGGACGGGATGCGCAAGATCGATCCGGTGACCTTCGCGACGTTCGCGCGCTCGTGGCTCCAGACGTATCCGGAGGCGAAGGGATTGAAGCGGTCGACGCGGGCGGGCTACGCGCTGATCGTTGAGCGGCACCTGATCCCCGCGCTCGGCACCGTGAGGCTGGAAGCGATCGACGCGGAGCGGCTAGAGAAGTACGTGGCGGCGAAGCGGCAGGCCGGCCTCGCGCCGCGGACGTTGAACCGCCACCTGAACCTTCTGAATGCGATCCTGACGACGGCGCTTCGCCGGCCGCTTATCCGGGCGAACGCGGTGCCGCACGTCGAGCGTCCGCGCGAGCCGCGCCGTCGCTGGCGCATCCTGACGCCCGCTGAGGTCGCGGCAGTCGAGCGGGGGTTCGTGGAGCTGGCGGAGCAGGCGGACGGCGAGGAGCAGCGCTGGTGCGAGCAGGCACGGACGATCTTCGTCTTCCTTCTCGGCACGGGCCTCCGCCGCGGCGAGGTGCTTGGGTTGCGCTGGCCAACGTGTTCCTCGCCGACCCGGAGGGGGCGTTCCTGCGCGTCGCGGAGACGTGGGTGCAGGCGGCGACGGACACACCGAAGTCGGAGGCAGGTGAGCGGACAGTGGCCCTCGGCGAGCGGGTCGCGTCGAAGCTGTTCGAGCATCGCGCCCGCACTGCGTACGCGGGCGACGACGAGCGCGTGTTCTGCTCGCCGACGAAGGGGACGCCGTTCGACGTGGCCCGGTACGCGGCGACGTTCCGGCTCGCGCTCAGGCGGGCGAAAATCACGGACTACGTGCGCCCGTTCCACGACCTGAGGCACTCGTCGATCACGAATGCGGCGGCCGCAGGGACATCACCAGCGGCGCTTATGGCGCGTGCGGGCCACTCCGACTTCAACACGACCCAGGGCTACATCGATCTCGCTGGAGAACAGTTCCGCGAGGAGGCAAACATGCTCGAACGTCGCTTGTGGGGTGGTTCCAGTACCAAAAACCGGTACCAAGATGCCGAGTCCTCGCCGGAGAAGGTATCGACACGGTGACGCAGCGGGCCTTCGAGAAGTGCGTTGTGCAGGCTATTCGGTTTCGACGGAGCGGCGCCGGAGTCGAACCGACCGAGCCGTGGGTTGCACGACCGCACTGGTTTTGAAGACCAGCTGGGCCACCGGGCCCATGCCGCTCCGCGCGGGAGCGTATCCCCGTCAGTGATCCTCGACCCAGTCGCGGGTGAGGTAGAGCCAGAACGCGAGGCCGGCGTAGGGCCCGTACCGCCGGAAGCGCCGCTCGATCGTCCGGTCCGCCGCCTTGCGCCCGTTCAAGCGCGCGTACGTCGGCCGCGTCCACGAGTCGAGCACGAGCCGTGAGTAGCGGCCGATCAGCATCATGATGTGCGCCGCCGCGTACGGTCCGACGCCCGGGAGCGCCAGCAGCCGGACGGCGACCTCGTCGTCCGGGAGCTCGCGGTCGGCGGCGAGCGCCTCGAGGTCGAGCTCCCCGGAGGCAACCGACGCCGCCAGCGAGCGCAGGTAGGCCGCTCGGTAGCCGGCACGCGCGACGTCCCGGTAGAAGCTTTCCGGCGCCTCGGCCATCGCCTCGGCTGACGGGAAGGCGCGCCGGCCGCGGTCGGACTTCTCGCCGAGCTTCTCGACGATCGCGGTGACCATTCGCACGGTGCCCGACCACGCGCAGTTCGTCGTGCAGATCGTCTTGACGACGTCCTCGAAGACGGTCGGGCTCCGCATCCAGCGACCCGCTCCACGTGCCGCCCAGAGGAGGTCGGGATCGTCTGCGAGCAGCGTGTAGAGGGGGGAGAGATCCTCGTCGAGCCGCAGCACGTGGCGGACGGAATTCGCGACTTGCCGCGGGGCTCGTCCCTCGACGACGATCGTCAGGCCTGTCCCACGGCTGACGACGACGGTCTGCGGACCCGGCTGGAGCGTGAGCTCGAGCGTCCGGCCGACGGAGTCGATCCGATTCGGCAGCAGATCGCTCAGCCCGTGCGAGTTGACGGTGCGCCAGAAGTCGACCGACTCCCCGCCGGCGCCGACCAGCTCGAGCTCCACTTTCGCCACCGCGTTAGCGTAGGCGCCGATGGAGCTTTCGCGCCGCCAGAGGGCCGCGCTCGCGGCGATCTGCGACACGTTCGCCCCGGGGCTCGACGGCCTTCCCTCTGCGACCGCTCTGGATGTCCCGAGCGCGGTCGAGACGAGGTTCGTGCAGCACCCGCGCGAAGCGGAGCGGAAGCAGATCCTGCAACTCCTGTCGGTCTGGGAGCTCGCGGCGCGGCCCGGCCGCCGGTTCTCGCGGCTCGGCCAGGCCGAGCGTGAGCGGGTGCTGAGGGCTTGGCGCGACTCGAGCCTCGAGTCGAAGCGGATGGCGTTCAAGGTGTTTCGGAAGGCGACGCTCCACCACTACTTCGGCCTTCCCGGAGCCGCGCGCGACTCGCTGGGGTATCCCGGGCGGCTGGAGCGCGCCGACGCCGGGCTTCCGTTCGAGCCAGAGCGGCCGATCCCGGGTACCACGATCGACTGCGACGTCTGCGTCGTCGGCTCGGGTGCCGGCGGTGGGACCGCGGCGGGCGTGCTCGCGGCCGCCGGGCTCGAGGTCGTCGTGCTCGAGGCAGGCGACGTGCCGACGTTCAGCGGAGAGGAGATCGACTCGCTTCAGCGGATGTACCTCGAGGCCGGAGCTTCCGCCACGGAGGACCAGTCGCTCGACTTCGTCGCCGGATGGTGCCTCGGCGGCGGGACGACCGTCAACTGGACGACCGCACTGCGCACGCCGGACGACGTCCGCACGGAGTGGGCCGCGCACGGCGTTCCGGCATTCGCCTCGGACGACTTCACGCGCAGCCTCGACGCGGTCGAGCAGCGGTTGGACGTCAACGGTGACCACGGCGCGGCTTCCGGGCGAGACCTCGTGCTCGAGCGCGGAGCGGAGGCGCTCGGCTGGCACGTCGCCGCGCAGCCGAGAAACGTGCGCGGCTGCGATCAGAACGGCGTGTGCGGGTACTGCGGCTTCGGCTGCGCACTCGGCGCGAAGCGCGGCACGGCCGAGACGTCGCTCGCCGACGCGGCTGCGGCAGGCGCGCGCATTCTCGTCGGCGTGTACGCGCGTCGCGTGCTCGTCGAGCGCGGTGCCGCGGTCGGGGTCGACGCAGGCGAGGTGCGGGTGCGCGCGCGTGCCGTGGTCGCCGCGTGCGGCGCGTTCCAGACGCCCGCTCTGCTGAAGCGCTCCGGCCTCGCCAACGGCAGCATCGGCCTCAACCTCCGCTTCCATCCGGTCACGCTCGTCACCGGAGAGTTCGAGGAGGAGATCCGCCCGTGGGAGGGGACGCTGCAGGCACGCTACTCCGAGGAGCACGCTCGCCTCGACGGCGGCTACGGCGTGCGCTACGAGACGGCGCCCACGCATCCGGGCCTCTTCTGCGCGGGACTGCAGTGGGACGGCGCGCGCGAGAGCCTCGACCTCGCGCAGCGCTACTCGCACGTCGCGCCGCTGTTCCCGCTGGTTCGGGACCGGGACGGCGGGGAGGTCGTCGTCGGCCGGGACGGAGAGCCCGCGGCGCGGTATCGCCTCTCCCGCTACGACCTTCGCCACGTGCGCGCGGGCTTCGTCGGCGCCGCCCGCATCCTCGAGGCGGCCGGCGCGAAGCGGATCGTCTCGACGCACGCGAAGCCCGTCGTCTGGGAACCGGGTCGCGGCGGCGGTGCGGGCCGTTTCCTCGCCGACGCCGACGCGCGCGGTTGGGAGCCGAACCGGGTCCTCTACGCCTCCGCGCACGTGATGGGCACTGCGCGGATGGGCGGCTCGCCCGCCAGCTCGGCCTGCGATCCCACCGGCGAGACGTGGGAGGTGTCGCGCCTCGCCGTTTGCGACGGCTCGACGCTTCCGACAGCCTCCGGCGTGAACCCGATGATCTCCATCGCAGCCGTCGCGCACATGAACGCGTCGGCGCTTGCGGCGCGGCTCACGTAGTGCAGATCCTCGGTGTCGACGTCGGCGGCACGTTCACCGACGCCGTCCTCCTTTCGGACGGCGAGCTGCGCACGGCGAAGGTGCCGACGGCGCGTCGTCAGGAGGAGTCGGTCGTGGAGGCCGCACGCGCGGTCGGGGCGCACGACGTGGAGCGCTTCACGCACGGCACGACGGTCGCGACAAACGCGCTCCTCGAGCGAACGGGCGCGCGCACGGCGTTCGTCGCGACGGCCGGCTTCGAGCATCTGCTGCACCTGCGGCGGCAGACGCGGGCGCATCTGTACCGGCTGTGCGCCGCCCATCCGGACCCGCTCGTCCCGCTCGAGCGCTGCGTCGGTGTCCGCGAGCGGACCGGACCCGACGGCGTGCTCGAGCCGCTCGACCTCGACTCCCTGCCGGACCTCGACGCGGAGGCGGTCGCGGTCTGCCTGCTGCACTCCTACCGGTACCCCGAACACGAGCGCGCGGTTGCGGCCGAGCTGCGGCGGAGGTTGCCCGGCGCGCACGTCGTCGCGTCCCACGAGGTGGCGCCGGAGTTCCGCGAGTACGAGCGCGCGTCGACCGCCGCGGCCGACGCCTACCTCGGGCCGGTGACGGCGCGGTACCTCCGCGCGCTCGAGTCGGCGGCGGCCGGCGCCGGGCTCCCCGAGCCGCTCGTGATGCGCTCCTCGGGCGGCGTCGCGACCGTCGCCGAGGCGGCCGAGCACCCCGCGCTCGCACTCGTCTCCGGGCCCGCGGGCGGAGCAGTCGGCGCGGCGCGCGTCGCTGTCGAGGCGGGATTCCCGAACGCGATCGCGTTCGACATGGGCGGCACGTCGACGGACGTCTGCCTGATCACGAACGGGGTTGCGGAGCGCACGAGTGAGCGCACCGTGGCCGGGCTGCCGATCCGGCTGCCGACCGTCGACCTGCACACGGTGGGCGCGGGCGGCGGTTCGATCGCGCGTCTCGACACGGGAGGCGCGCTTCGAGTTGGGCCCGCCAGCGCAGGAGCCGACCCAGGGCCGGCGTGCTACGGGAAAGGCGGAGGCCAGCCGACCGTCACCGACGCGAATCTGCTGCTCGGCCGGCTGCCACAACAGCTCGCCGGCGGCGTCGAGCTCGACCGGAAGGCTGCCGAGCGCGCGCTGCGCGGGCTCGACCCGGCTGCGGTCGTGGACGTCGTGAACGCCGAGATGCTCCGGGCGTTGCGGGTCGTGTCCGTCGAGCGCGGCCACGACCCGCGGGATTTCGCCCTCGTCGCGTTCGGCGGCGCGGGGCCGCTGCACGCGTGCGCGCTCGCAGAGGAGCTCGGCATCCGGACGGTGCTCGTCCCCGAGGCCGCCGGCGTGCTCTCCGCGCTCGGGCTCGTCGCGAGCGACGAGCGGCGCGACCGGGTCGAGAGCCGCCTCGTCCCGCTCGCCGCCGCGGGCGAGCTGCCGCGCGAAGGCGAGGCCGACCTGCGATACACAGGTCAGTCTTTCGAGCTGACCGTTCCGCTGCAGCCTGATCTGCGGGACGCGTTCCACCGCGCGCACGAGGAGCGGTACGGGTACGCCGACCGCGACCGCGAGATCGAGCTCGTGGCCATCCGCACCGCGGACATCCGGCCCGGCCCCTCGTTCGACCTCCCGACTGCGGAGCCGCTGCGGGTCGAGGGCCCGGTGGTCCTCGAGCAACCCGGGTCGACCGTCTGGATTCCCCCCGGGTGGGTGGGGGTTAGGGATGGGTCTAGCACGCTGGGAGTGACGAGAGCGTGACGGGACCGTGAACATTCAGCTCCAGGTTCTCGGCGAGTCCCTCCGCGCGGTCGCGGAGGAGATGGGCGCCGTGCTGATCCGCTCCGCGTTCTCCGCCAACATCAAGGAGCGCCGCGACTGCTCGACGGCGCTCTTCGACGAGCGCGGCCGGATGATCGCGCAGGCGGAGCACATCCCCGTGCACCTCGGCGCGATGCCGGACGCGGTCGCCGCGGTCGCGGCGCACGACCCGGCGCCGGGAGACGTCTGGATCCTCAACGACCCGTACTCGGGCGGGACGCACCTGCCCGACGTGACGATCGTCTCGCGCACGCCGCTCGGCTTCGCCGTCTCCCGCGCGCACCACGCGGACGTCGGAGCGGTCGAGCCCGGCTCGATGCCGGCGGAGTCGCGGACGCTCGACGAGGAAGGCGTCGTGATCCCGCCGACGCGTTTCGACGAGGCGACGCTGGCCGACATCGTCGAGCGCATGCGAAACCCCGAGGAGCGGCGCGGCGACTTTCGCGCCCAGCTCGCCGCGCACCGTTTGGCGGAGCAGCGGCTCGAGGAGCTCTGCGCGCGGCGCGGCCGCGAGGTCGTCGCTGCGGCGATGGACGAGCTGTACGCGTACTCGGAGCGAGTCGTGCGCGCCGCGCTCGCGGCGACTACCCGACGGCCGCTACGAGGCCGAGGACGTGCTCGAGCCGACGGAGGGCGAGCTGACGATCCGCGCGGCCGTCACGATCGCGGGCGACGAGATCGGGATCGACTTCGACGGCACGAGTCCCCAGCACACGGGAATCTCAACTGTCCGCTCGCCGTCGCCCGCTCGGCGTCGTACTTCGTCGTTCGCTGCGTGACCGATCCCGACCTGCCCGCGTCCGGCGGTGCGTTCGCACCGGTGACCGTCGCCGCACCGGAGGGCTGCCTCGTCAACGCGCGTCCTCCCGCGGCGGTCGCGGCCGGCAACGTCGAGACGTCGTCCCGGATCGTCGACGTCGCTGTTCTCGGCACTCGCGCAGGCGATCGACGTCCCGGCGCAGGGCCAGGGGACGATGAACAACGTCACGCTCGGCAACGACCGCTTCACGTACTACGAGACGATCGGCGGCGGGCAGGGCGCGTGCCCGGACGCCGACGGGCCGTCGGGCGTTCACGTCGCGATGTCGAACACGCTCTCGACGCCGGTCGAGGCGCTCGAGCTGCAGTACCCGCTGCGCGTCGAGCGCTACGGCCTCAGGCTCGGCTCGGGCGGAGACGGGCGGCACCGAGGCGGAGACGGCGTCGTCCGCGAGCTGCGCGTGCTCGAGCCGACTGCCGGCTCTCGCTCCTCGACGGAGCGACGCGCGGCACGCGCCTCGCGGGGCGGGCGGCGGCGGAGAGGCGGGCGCGCCGGGACGCAACGCCGTGAACGGCGAGAGGCTGCCGGCGAAGGCTGACCGTCGACCTCGCTGCCGGGGATGTCGGTCACGATCGAGACGCCGGGCGGCGGCGGATACGGCCGCGACGGGTAGGGTTGCGCCCATGGGAGCAGGCCGTGTCGAGGCCATCTTCATCGGCGGGAAGCGGCAGCTGCCGACGCCCGTCGAGCACGTCCGCGCAGTCGCGGGCCGCGGCCTCGAGGGCAACCGCTACTTCTACGACGAGGCGCCGCCGGGCCGGGCGCTGACGCTGATCGCGGCCGAGGCGCTCGAGGCGGGCGCCGCCGAGACGGGCGTCGAGCTCGGCGCGGGCGAGAGCCGCCGGAACGTGCTGACGCGCGGGATCGACCTCAACGCGCTCGTCGGCATGCGCTTCCGCGTCGGCGACGTCGAGTGCGTCGGAGTCGAGCTCTGCGAACCATGCACGGCGCTCGGAGAGCCTGACCCGCCCCGGCGTGATCAAGGCCTATCGTCGCAGCGCGCCGGGCTCAACGCCGACATCCTGACCGACGGCGAGCTCGCAGTCGGCGACGAGGTCGTTCCCGTCTAGCCGTGCAGGCGTCGATCCGCGTTGCGTGCGTCCAGGCCGAGCCGGTCGTCCTCGACCGCGACGCGACGCTCGACAAGCTCGCGACGCTACACGGCCGAGGCCGCCGCGGAGGGCGCGCAGCTCGTCGTCTTCCCCGAGACGTTCGTCCCGGCGTACCCGTCGTCGCGCTGGGCGAAGGCGTTCGCGGGCTGGGCCGACCCCCGCGCGAAGGCGGCGTTCGCGCTGCTTCGGCGCGAGTCGCTCGAGGTGCCGGGCCCCGGCGACGCCGGCTCGGCGAGATCGCGCGACGAGCACGGCGTCTGGCTCGTGACCGGCGTGAACGAGGTCGATCCCGCGAGGCCGGGGACGATCTACAACGCCTCCTCTACCACTCGCCCGACGGCTCGCTCGCGCTGCACCACCGCAAGCTCGTGCCGACGAACCACGAGCGGCTCGTCTGGGGCCAGGGCGACGGGCGCGGGCTGCACGCGATCGAGACGCCGCTCGGCCGCATCGGCGGGCTGATCTGCTGGGAGAACTACATGCCGCTCGCGCGCTTCTCGCTCTACGAGTCGGGCGTCGAGATCTACATCGCGTCGACCGCCGACGACGGCGACGCGTGGCAGGCGACGCTCGTGCACATCGCGCGCGAGTCGCGCGCGTTCGTCGTCGCACCCAGCCACTTCCAGCGCGCGGCGTCGTACCCGGACGACTTCCCGCTGCGCGAGCTCGCTCGAGGGCGTCGACGTGATCGGCCGCGGCGGCAGCGCCATCCTCGCGCCCGACGGCTCCTACCTGGCCGGGCCGCTGTACGACGAGGAGGGGATCCTCTACGCGGAGCTCGACCCGACCGGCTGTTCGAGGAGCGGCAGCGCTTCGACCCCGCCGGCCACTACCACCGGCCCGAGCTGCTCCGCGTTCGAGCTCAGGGTCTAGCGCTCTGTCCGCGAGCACACGCGCGTCGCCGACGCGGCGCGTGAGCCCGTCCGCGTCGAAGCGCTCGAGCAGGAGCTGCGCGGGTCGCCGGACGCCCGAGGAGGTCGCGGAAGCGCGCGAGCGTGATCGTCCGGCCGCACGCACTCCTCGACGAGCACGTCGCGCGCGCTCTCGTAGGCCGCGCGGCCGATCGCGTAGCCGTCGCCGAGCGGCACGAGCCGGCCCTCGCCCTCGAGGAAGCGCGCGAGCGCGCGGTCGTCGAGCTTCACGGGCTCGAGCCCGGCCGACGCGAGCTCGCGCCTCGAGCTCGGCGCGTCGCCGCCTCGCCGAGCGCGGCGGTCGCACCGGGCAGGTAGAGCTTCGCGCCGCGACGCTCGAGGCCGAGCAGCGGCACGATCGCGTCGGCCCACGGCTCGGGCGGCGCGGGCACACCGGGATCGAGCGGGATCGCCTCCGCAATCCGCCGGCGAAGCTCCTCGACGGAGCATCTTCGAGCCACTCCGGCGCGAACACCCAGCCGTCCGCTCGGTCGAGCGACTCGGTCGCGAGCACCGCGCACGCTCGAGCGCCCGCGCCGACGCACCGGCTCGTGCACGAGCGCCGCGCGATCGTCGCCGGGCTCCGCCGAGCAGCGCCATCCGCTCGGCGTCGACGCCGCCGCGGCGGCGCCGGGTCGAGCACGACGCCGCCGCCGACGGTCGTGTCGCGCCGCAGCACGACGCGGTCGCCGCGCGCCGCGACGACCGGCTCGGCGAGCCGCAGCTGCGCGTAGCGCTCGCCGGCGCGGACGACGCGTGCCGGGATCCGGGTCGTGCCGTGGTGGAGCGTGACGCGCGGCGCGGGATCGTCGCCGAGCTCCTCGAGCCGACGTCGAGCCGGTAGCGAGCGGGAACGCGTCCGGGGTCGACGAGCGCGTCGCCGCGACGCAGCTGGTGCGCGCTCGACGCCCGGCAGGCTGACGCGCGACGCGCTGCCCGGCCTCGGCGCGCTCGACCGTCCTGGTCGTGCACCTGGACGCTGCGGACGCGCACGTCGCAAGCCGGCGGGCTCGACCCGCAGCCCGTCGCCGTCGGCGATCGAGCCGGACCAGAGCGTCCCGGTGACGACCGTGCCGATCCCGCGCAGCGTGAACACGCGGTCGACGTAGAGCCGCGTCGGGCCGTCGACTGTGGCTCTGAGCCACGAGTCGGCCGCGCGGGCGAGTGCGCGCTCGCAGCTCGTCGAGGCCGGCGCCGGTCTTCGCGCTGACCGCGACCACCTCTGCCTCCGGGACGAGCTCCTCCGCCTCGGCGACCGCGAGCTCGAGCGTCTCCTCGTCGACCGCGTCGGCCTTCGTGACCGCGACGACGCCGCGCTCGATGCCCAGCAGGCGCAGGATCGCGAGGTGCTCGTGCGTCTGCGGTCGCGCTCCCTCGCCCGCGTCGATCACGAGCAGAAAGAGGTCGATCCCGGTCGCACCGGCGACCATCGTGCGCACGAAGCGCTCGTGGCCCGGGACGTCGACGAGCGAGAGAACGCGGCCGTCCGGCAGCTCGAGCGGCGCGTAGCCGAGGTCGATCGAGATGCCGCGCGCCCGCTCCTCGGGCAGGCGGTCCGTGTCCTTGCCGGTCAGCGCGCGCACGAGCCACGTCTTGCCGTGGTCGATGTGCCCGGCGGTCCCGACCGTCAGGCCCATCGCGCTGCGCCGATCGCCGCCGCGACCTCGTCGAGCTCGTCGTCGCGCAGCGTGCGGCAGTCGAGCAGCAGCCGGCCGTCGCGCACGATGCCGACCACCGGCGGCTCGCCGTGCGCAAGCGGGGCAGCGAGCTCCTCCTCGACCGCGCACGCGAAGCTCGGCAGCTCGGCGAGCGGCAGCGCACCGCCGCCGACGCGCGCGACGGTCTCCTCGACGGTGCCGTCGACGAGCGAGGCAAGCCGCTCGGCACGTCCGCGCACGACGTCGGCCGACTCACCGACCATGCGCAGCACGGGGATGCGCGACGGCTCGTCGAGGTACGCGAGCAGCGTCCCCTCGAGCGCCGCGAGCGTGAGCTTGTCGGCGCGAAGCGCGCGCTGAAGCGGGTGGCGGCGAAGCCGCTCGACGAGATCGGCGCGGCCGACGACGATCCCCGCCTGCGGGCCGCCGAGCAGCTTGTCGCCGCAGAAGCAGACGAGGTCGGCGCCGGCCGCGAGCGCGTCGCGCGCAGACGGCTCGTCGGCGAGGTCGGTCAGCACACCCGAGCCGAGGTCGTCGACGAGCGGAAGGTCGTGCTGCCGCGCGACGGCTGCGAGCTCCTCGACGCGCGGTTGCTCCGTGAAGCCGACCACGCGGAAGTTGGACTGGTGCACGCGAAGCAGGACCGCGGTCTCGGGGCCGATCGCGCGCTCGTAGTCGGCCGCGCGCGTGCGGTTCGTCGTGCCGACCTCGACGAGACGTGCGCCCGAGCGCGCGAGCACGTCCGGGATGCGGAAGCCGTCGCCGATCTCGATCAGCTCGCCGCGCGAGACGATCACCTCGCGGCCTTCGGCGAGCGCCGCGAGCGCGAGCAGCACCGCCGCGGCGTTGTTGTTGACGACGAGCGCTGCCTCGGCACCGGTGAGCCGGCGCAGGATTCGGGCGACGTGATCCTGCCGCGAGCCGCGCGACCCGGCTTCGAGGTCGTACTCGAGGTTCGAGTAGCCGCTCGTCACTCTGCGCACGTGGTCGAGCGCGTCCTCTGCGAGCGGTGCCCGGCCGAGGTTCGTGTGCACGATCACACCCGTCGCGTTGAGCACGCGTCGCAGCGACGGCCTCCGCACCCGTGCGAGCTCCTCGGCGAGACGCTCACGGAGGTCGCCGGGGTCGTGTCCGGCTCGGAGATCTTCCCGCGCCCGCTCGAGCACGCTGCGGGCGGCGTCGACGGCCAGCGGATCGCCCATATGGCGGGCCAGCTCGTCCACCGACGGCAGGTCTCGAAGCCGCACGTCCGGAGTGTAGGCAGCGCTGCTACCTTCGACGGGTGACCGAGCTCGCCGCGAGATTGGTTCCGAGGACGTGGCCACGGGTCACGACCGTCGTCATCGTCGCGGTCGTGGCGTTGTGCGCGGTCCCGTACGTGCGGGCGGTGCAGTTCCGCGGTGAGGTGCTCCCCGGCACACGCGTCGCCGGGGTCGACCTTTCCGGCCTCGACCGCGCTGAGGCGATCGCGGCAGTCCAGGCAACAGCCGCGCCCGCGCTCGCGCGTCCGGTGCAGGTGCGGGCCGGCGGCGAGACGTTCGACGTCCGGCCTGCTGACGTCTTCACGGTGAACGCCGTTGCGACGGTCGACGCCGCGCTCGCCGCATCGCGCCGCAACGAGCTCGAACGCGTCACCTCCCTTGCCGGCGTCGGTTCGGTCGACGTCGCGCCCGTCCTCCAGCTGCGGCCGCAAGCCGTCGAAGCGCTCCTCAGACGAGTGCGTCGCGCGGGTGGACGCTCCGCGGTTGCGTCCGCCGTCGAACTGCGCGGCCTGGAGCCCGTGGTCACGCCGAGCCGAGAAGGCCTTCGCCTCGACGCCGACGCGCTGACGGCCGACCTCGGGCGCGCTGCATTCGAGGGCGGCACGGTCACGGCGGCGTTCTCGCCGGCGCTACCGCGCTACTCGACAGCCGACGCCGAGAGTGCGGCCGACCTCGCGCGCGGCCTGGTCGCGGCACCGGTCTACGTCTTCTTCGACGGTCGCCCGCTGCGCACGCTCGCGCCCTGGGAGCTCGCCCGCCTTGTCACCTTCGAGCGGCGCGCGGGTGATTTCCTCGTCACGCTCGACGACGAGCGGCTCGCCCGCGTTCTCGGTCCGGCAATCGGCGCGCACGAGCGTCGCCCCGTGAACGCGCGCTTCCAGATCGTCGGGAACAACGTTCGCGTCCTTCCGGATGCTCCGGGAATCGGCCTCGTCGTGGACGCCGCCCGTGACGAGGTGACCGCGGCCGCCTACTCCCCGGATCGCCGCATCGCCGACGTTCGGGTGGGCGAGGTGCCGGCCGCGGTGACGGCCGATCAGCTGACCGCGCTCGGGATCACGCGCAAGATCTCGTCGTTCACGACCGACATGGGCGTCTCCTCGTCGAACCGGATCTGGAACGTGCAGCTGATGGCGAACTACATCGACGGCACGATCATCAAGCCCGGCGAGACGTTCTCGTTCAACCGCGTCGTCGGTGAGCGCACCGTCGAGCGGGGCTTCCGCGAGGGCTCGATGATCGTCGGCTCGATCGTGCTGCCGTCGATCGGCGGCGGTGTCTGCCAGACGGCGACGACCCTCTTCAACAACGCGTTCGAGCTCGGCCTGCCGATCATCCGGCGCTACAACCACAGCTTCTACATCAGCCACTACCCGCTCGGCCGCGACGCGACCGTCTCGTGGGGCGGCCCCGACCTCGTCTTCAAGAACGACCTCGAGCACGCGATCCTGATCAAGTCGTCGTACACGAGCTCGACGCTGACGTTCACGTTCTACGGCGCCCCGACCGGCCGCCGCGTGGCCTCGACGACGGGCCCGCAGACGAACTGGCGAGCGCCGCGGACGAGCTACGCGTACGACCCGTACGCGCCGGCGGGCTCGATTCGCACCTCCTCGGGGTCGAACCAGAGCGGCTTCGACGTCACGGTCCGCCGCACCGTGTTCGAGGGCGGCAACGTCGTGCGCCGCGACGCCTTCGCGAGCCGGTACATCCCGGTCGGCCCGACGCTGATCTACGGCCCGGGGACGAACCCGCCGCGGGTGGACTTCACCCTGCCTCCACCCGACTAGAGAGGCCCGCGCAGCGGCGCTCGTAGCTCTCGTGCACGATCCGCACGGCCTCGGCCGGGTCGTCGGTGACGTGCAGGAGCTCGATGTCCTCGGGCGAGACCATCTTCTTCGGGAGCAGCTCGGCGTGGATGAAGTGGAGGAGCTCGTCCCAGAAGTCGGAGTCGAAGAGGACGACCGGGAAGTCGGACACCTTCTCGGTCTGGATCAGCGTCAGCGCCTCGAACAGCTCGTCGAGCGTCCCGAACCCTCCGGGGAGGATCACGAATCCCTCTGCCGGCTTCACGAAGCAGACCTTGCGCACGTAGAAGTGGTCGAAGGTGATGTCGACGTCGAGGTACGGGTTCGCGTGCTGCTCGTGAGGGAGGTGGATGTTGAGGCCGACGGAGAACCCGCCGCCTTCCTTCGCGCCGCGGTTCGCGGCCTCCATCACGCCGGGTCCGCCGCCCGTGATCACGGACCAGCCGGCTTCGGCGAACAGCCGCCCGGTCGTTCGCGCTGCCTCGTAGGCAGGGTGGCCTTCGTGCACGCGCGCCGACCCGAACAACGTGACGGCGGGGAGCGGGATCCGCGCAACCGCCTCGAACCCCACCTCGAACTCGCGCGCGATCTTGCGCACGCTGGCGTGCAGGTCGCCGTCGACGTTCTCGAGGATTCTTCGGTCGTCCACTCGCTCTAGAAGTGGCGCTCGATGTGGGTCAGGTGCATGGCGACGACCAGGAACGCGGAGAGGCCGAGGTAGACGACCGCGACGGTGACTCGCTGCCAGCGCTCGATCTTGTAGTACGCCTGCCCCTCCACGCTGTCGCGGTTGCGCCAGCGGTTCCAGAGCTCCATCCCGCCGATGATCAGGATCAGGATCAGGATCGGGTTCGGCGCGATGATCATCAGCGCGGCGAGACCCGCGAGTCCGACCAGCCAGAACGCCGGGTGCAGCGCCGCGACCGCGCGGCCGCCGTCCAGCGGCACGATCGGCAGCAGGTTGAAGAGGTTGAGGAAGAAGCCGACGTATGCCATCGCGGTGAAGAAGTCGCGGTCGGTCCCAGCTCCGATCGCCCAGAACACGCACGCGCCCAGTGTTCCGACGATCGGGCCTGCGAGCGCGACACGCGCCTCGCGCCAGACGTCGTCGGGCAGCTGCTTCATCGTGATCAATGCGCCGAGGAACGGAATGAACATCGGGGCGCTCGTCGGAAGACCCTGGCGCCTCGCCTCGAGCACGTGCCCCATCTCGTGGATGAAGAGCAAGACGACGAGCCCGACCGCGAACCACCAGCTCCAGAGCAGCGCGTACGCCCCGATCGAGACGAGACCGGAGAGCGCCGTGCCGACGAACTTGAACTTGAGGACGACGAGGGCGCCGGCCTTGAGCTTCCAGAACAGCGCGCCGAGGAACGCGATCGGCACCCAGATCTTTCGGGCCACCGAGCGCCAGGCGGGCTCCGGGTGGATCGGCTCGTAGCCTCGGAGCTGCGTCAGGTCGTACGGCTCGTCAGGAGGGTCTTGTCCGGGCTCATAGGAGCTGTCCGGCCAGTCCACCGGCTCGGGCCGAGGTTCGGGGCGATAATCGGTCACTCACTCGGTATAGCGCAAAGCGACCACCATGAACCGTCCCCGGACCCTAGCGGCCTTCGTGACAACCGTGCTCTTGGCTGGCTGCAGCGGTGGGGAGCCCGCCGCTGAGGCTACGGACACCGGCGCTGAAATGAGCCTCACGCTCACCGACGACGGTTGCACCTATGAAGGGGACGAGACGCCGGCGGCGGGGATGTTCACGGTCGACGTCGAGAACCAGACCGCGTACTTCGGGGCCTTTGCGCTCGCCGCACTCGCGGAGGGCTCCACGATCGAGGACCTCGAGCCGTTCCTCGGACAGGCGCGGCGGCAGTTCAAGCAGAACGGAACGCTCCCCGAGCTGCCGCCGTTCTACACGCAGGTGGTCCGGGTCGGCGCCGCGTCCGGCAAGAGCAGCGTGTTGCCGGCCGACGTAACGGCCGGGAGGTACGCCCTCATGTGTTTCATCGACGACCTACCGACCTGGCAGGTCTACCTCGCCCGGCAGCTCGACGTAACCGGGTAGCAACTGAATCTACGAACCCTGCCCGATCCACTCCTCGCCGCTGTCGTACACCTCTTTCTTCCAGAGCGGGACGGTCTCCTTGAGCGCGTCGATGGCGTCATGGCACGCTTGGAGGGCGTCGGCGCGGTGCGGCGCGGACACGGCGATCACGACCGATGCCTCGCCGATCTCGACGCGGCCGACGCGATGGTGGATCGCGATCTCGTTGAGGTCGTAGCGTGCTTTGAGCACGGTCGCGAGACCGGCCATCACCGATTCGGCCATCTCGGAGTACGCCTCGTACTCGAGGTGGTGCACGGTGCGGCCGCGCGACTCCCTCCGCACCGTGCCGCTGAACGTCGCCACGGCCCCGGCCCGTTCGTCGGCGACCTCGTCGACGACCGCCTCGAGCGAGAGCGGACCGTCGGTGACCATGAAGCCGCCGCCGGAGACGGGTGGGATCAGCGCGACCTCGTCTCCATCCTCGAGCCGGTGGTCCGGCGGCGCGTACTCGCGGTTGACGGCGTAGAGGAGGCCGGCCGGCTCCTCGCCGAGCCCGAGCTCGGGCCAGACGTCGGCCGCTCGCGCGCCTTCTGAGAGCTCGAGCTGCCGCTCCCCCGTACCGGCGAGCTCGCGGAGCGCGGCGAACAGCTTCACGACCACCCGCACGGCCCCAAGCGTACTGGCGAAGACCTACGATCTGAGCGTGGCGGCGACCGACTCGCGCGAGACCGACTCCGGGATCGAAGTGAAGCCGGTCTACACGGCCGAAGACGTGCAGACCGAGCCCGAGCTGCCCGGCGAGTTTCCGTTCACGCGCGGCCCGTACGCCGACATGTACCGCGGCAGGCCGTGGACGATCCGCCAGTACGCCGGTTTCGCGTCGGCGGAGGAGACAAACGAGCGCTTCCGCTACCTGCTCGATCGCGGCCAGACGGGGCTCAGCGTCGCGTTCGACCTGCCCACCCAGCTCGGCTACGACTCGAACGACCCGCGTTCGGAAGGCGAGGTCGGGAGGACGGGCGTCGCGATCGACTCGCTCGCCGACATGGAGCTGCTCTTCGAGGGCATCCCGCTCGGCGAGGTGTCGACTTCGATGACGATCAACGCGCCCGCCGCGCTGCTCCTACTGCTCTACGAGCTCGTCGCCGAGCAGCAAGGCGTCGACGGTGCGCAACTTCGCGGAACCGTGCAGAACGACATCCTCAAGGAGTACATCGCGCGCGGGAACTACATCTTCCCGCCGCGGCCGTCGATGCGGATCACGACCGATCTGTTCGCGTACTGCGCCGAGCGGCTGCCGCGCTGGAACACGATCTCGATCTCCGGTTACCACATCCGTGAGGCAGGCTCGACCGCAGCGCAGGAGCTCGCGTTCACGCTCGCGAACGGGATCGCGTACTGCGAGGCGGCGGTCGACGCCGGACTCTCGCCGGACGACTTCGGCGAGCGGCTCTCCTTCTTCTTCAACGCGCACAACCACTTCTTCCAGGAGGTCGCGAAGTTCCGTGCTGCGCGGCGGCTGTGGGCGGGGATCATGCGCGACCGCTTCGGCGCGACGAACCCGAAGGCGCTCGCGCTTCGCTTCCACGCGCAGACGGGCGGCTCGACGCTGACGGCGCAGCAGCCCGAGAACAACGTCGTGCGCGTCACGATCCAGGCGCTCTCGGCGGTCGCCGGCGGTGCGCAGTCGATCCATACGAACGGCTTCGACGAGGCGCTCGCGCTCCCGACCGAGCGCTCCGCGAAGATCGCGCTCCGGACGCAGCAGATCCTCGCCAACGAGGCGGGCGGGACGGACACGGCCGACCCGCTCGGCGGGGCGTATTTCATCGAGGCGCTCACGGACGAGCTCGAGCAGCGTGCACGCGAGCTGATCGACCGGGTCGACGAGCTGGGCGGAGCGGTGGCCGCGGTCGAGCAGGGATTCGTCCAGGGCGAGATCGAGCAAGCTTCGTTCCGCTACCAGCAGGAGATCGAGCACAACGAGCGCGTCCTCGTGGGCGTCAACACGTACGTCGAGGAGGACACGGAGCCGATCGAGCTCTACCGTCTCGACCCGGAGGCCGAGCGGCGTCAGCTGGAGCGAACCGCCCGCGTACGAGCCGAACGGGACGCCGGTGCGGCGGAGGCGGCGCTTGCGGAGGTCAGACGCGCCGCGCAGGGCACGGACAACCTCCTCGTGCCGATGCGCGAGGCGCTTCGAGCCCGCTGCACGGTGGGCGAGATCTGCGGCGTCCTGCGAGACGCGTTCGGGATGTACGACGCCCAGCGGGCGTAGCTACGCGGACGCGCCGGAGTAGCGCCGGAGGCCGAAGCTCCAGAACCAGCGCGTGAACCCGAACAGCACGATCCCGAACCCGAGCGCAATCGCCACGGTCGACCAGTCGAGACGGGACGTCACGGCCTCCGCGGGCACGGTCACCGCGAACGCGACCGGCACGAGAAACGTCACGCCGAAGCGCAGCCAGGCCGGATAGATCGAGACCGGCCAGCGCCCCGTGGCGTAGACGCCGTCGAAGAGCTCGACGATGCTCCACATGTTCACGACCCAGAATGCGCCGGTGGAGATGACGAGCCAGAAGCAGTAGATCGTCATCGCTCCCACCGCAAGCATCGCGACGAAGAGCAGCGCATCCGAGAGACCGACACTCGTGTCGAGCCCCGAAATGCCGTACCAGAGCACGACCGCGCCCGAGATGATGTCGACGGACCGCCAGATGCGCACGTCGCGCACGCTGATGAGCACCTGCGCGTCCTCGGGCTTCGTGAGTGCGTAGTCGAGCTTGCCGTCGCGCACCTCCTCCATCAGGCGTTCCATGTTGGGCTGGATGCTCATCCGGATCACGCCGCCGAGCAGGATCTGAATGGCCATCACGACGAGCAGCTCCGACTGCGACCATCCGTTCAGCTCGTCGGTGTGCGAGTAGACGAGCGCCAGCACCGCCAGCGCCGTCAGCGACGGAGATCGCGGACTGGAGCAGCTGGATGAAGAAGTTCGCGCGGTACTGGAGCTCGTTCAGCGAGCCGACTCGGAAGAAGAGCCATGCCAGGCGCAGTGTCCGCATCAGTTGCCGACCGCCGAGTAGCGCCTGACCGCGAACCGCCAGACGAAGAGCGTCAGACGCCGTGAGCGCCACGATCCAGAAGACCTGCATCCCGAGCCCGCGGAGCAGCTCATTCGTCGAGAGATCGCCGACGAGCGACTCGATCGGGAAGTAGAACGTCCACTGGAACGGCAGGAACGCAGCGATGTCCTGCGCCCAGTCCGGCATCAGCGGCATCGGCACGAGGCGTCCGGACAGCAGCAGCTCGACGGCGATCGCGAGCTCGAAGATCGCGCTCACGCGCGTCGTCCAGAACGTGATCATCCCCAGCACCGAGAGGAACATCGTCCGGATCAGGTAGGCGCCCCAGATCGCGACGGCGAAGACGCCGACTTCGAGCGGCCGCGGGTGAAGCACGGGGTCGAACGCGATCCAGAGCACCGCCGCGATCGGCAGCCAGAGGATGATCACCACGACCTTCCACCCCGCGAACCCCGCGATGTCGTCGTGCAGCGGGTGCAGCGGGCGGAGCAGAGCCGCCGAGAGCTGCCCCTCGCGGATCCGCCACTCCCAGCCGTACGGCGTGAAGACGATGTTCATGTTCCGGACGAGCGTCCAGACGATGTAGTACGCGGCGAACTCACCGGCGGTGATCCCTTCCACCGAGCCGCCCTGCTGGTCCGCGATCGTCGTCCAGACGACGAGGTAGATC
This sequence comes from uncultured Actinomycetes bacterium, assembly GCA_963700495.1. Taxonomy (GTDB): domain Bacteria; phylum Actinomycetota; class Thermoleophilia; order Gaiellales; family Gaiellaceae; genus JACCTU01. Next base: position 202,346 of record CAVOXT010000001.1, read on the forward strand.
ACGGGCTCGGCGACCATCCCGAGCATGTAGAGGTAGTTCGCGACGCGGTACTGGAACTGGTTCTGGATCTCCGTTCGCCCAGCGCGTGACGTAGTAGTCGAACATCGACCGCACGCGTCCGGCCTCGCCGTTCACGCGCGGCTCCTCGCGCGAAGACCATCTCGATCACGTCCTCGATCGGCGGATCCTCGACGGTGAGGTCGGCGACGTCCTGCTCTGCGAGGAGCCGGGCGGTGATGCGCGCCGTCTCGGCCCGTGGAACGCGCAGCGTGACGCGGTCGCCGGCGTGCTCGACGACCTCGCCGTATGCCGAGAGGTCGGCGCCGCCGCTCTCGAGATCGACCGCGATCTTCTTCCAGGCCGCGAACCGATCGCCGAGCCGCGCGAGCTGGCCGTCGAAGAGGATCCGGCCGTGGTGGATCACGATCACGCGCTTGCAGAGCGCCTCGACGTCCGCCATGTAGTGGCTCGTCAGCAGCACCGTCGCCTCGTGGCGCCGGTTGTACTCCGCGACGAACGACCGGATCCGCTTCTGCATCGTCACGTCGAGCCCGATCGTCGGCTCGTCGAGGAACAGCACCTGCGGGCGGTGGAGCAGCGAGCCGACGATCTCGACCTTCATCCGTTCGCCGAGCGAGAGGTTGCGCACCGGCTTGCGCACGAGGTCGCCGACGTCGAGCAGCTCGATCAGCTCGTCGCGGTGCGGCGTGAAGTCGCTGCGCGGGATTCGATAGATCGCGCGGTTGAGCTCGAACGAGTCGAGCGCGGGGAGGTCCCACTGAAGCTGGTTGCGGTTGCCCATCACGAGCGTGATCCGGCGCAGGAACTCACGCTCGCGCTTCGAGGGCACGTGGCCGAGCACGCGTCGCCTCGCCCGCCGTCGGGTAGAGCAGCCCGGAGAGCATCTTCAGCGTCGTCGTCTTGCCGGCGCCGTTCGGCCCGAGGAAGCCGACGACCTCGGCCTGCTCGATGTCGAGCGAGATCGCCTCGACCGCGTGGACCTCGCGATGCTTCCGGCGCACCAGGGCTCGGATGGACGCGCGGAGCCCGGGCTCGCGCTCCGGCACGATGAAGGTCTTCGTGAGCAAGTCCACGTGGACGACAGCCACGTGCGGGGACGCTAGCGTCCCGGCCGGTGCGCATCCTCCTCGTCTCGCAGATGTACCCGGGTCCGGCCGACCCGGACCTCGGCGTCTTCGTCGCCCAGATGGAGCACGCGCTGGAGCGCCGCGGTCACGTGATCGACCGAGCGGTGCTCGACCGGCGGGCCGGCGGCAAGCTCCGCTACCTCGAGCTCGCGCGCGCGACGCGCCGGGCGCAGCGTCCTGACGTCGTCTACGCGCACTTCCTCGTTCCGACCGGGCTGATCGCCGCGCTCGCCCAGCGCGCGCCGCTCGTCCTCACCGCGCACGGCCAGGACGTCCGCAACGTCGGGACGATTCGCGGCGTTGCCTGGGCGACGCGTTTCGCCGTTCGCCGGGCGGCGTCGGTGATCGCCGTCTCGGACTATCTCCGGCGAGAGCTCGAGGCCAAGGTGCCCGAGGCGCGCGGCAAGACCGAGGTCGTCGACTCGGGAGTCGACCTCGAGCGCTTCCAGGTTTTCCCGGCGCCTGAGCAGGCGCCCGCGTTCCTGTGCATCGGGTCGCTGATCGAGCGCAAGAACGTCGTCCGTCTTGCACAGGCCTTCGAGCGTCTCGAGGTCGGCACACTGACGTACGTCGGCGACGGCCCCCTGCGCGATCGTCTCGAAGGGCGCGAGCGCGTGTCGCTCGTCGGCCGCGTCAGGCACGACGAGATCCCGGCGTATCTCGCGCAGGCGACGGTGCTCTGCCAGCCGAGCCTGGTCGAGCCGCTCGGCCAGTCACTGCTCGAGGCGATGGCGTGCGGGCGGTCGGTCGTGGCGACCCGCATCGGCGGGCCGCCGGAGTTCGTGCCGCACGAGGCGGGCGTCCTCGTCGACCCGCGTGACGAGGAGGCGATAGCGGACGGAATGCGCCGGGCGGCCGCTCTCCCTGTTCCGAACCCGGCCGCGCGTAGGGCGGCCGAGGCCCACGACGTCAATCTCCAGGCGGGCCGGGTGGAGGAGATTCTCGAGCGAGCCGCTCGAGGTCGGCGAGCCTGACCTCGACGAGCGGCCGGACCGACTCTTCGAAACCGGCCTCTCGCGCAACTTCCAGCGCCTGCTCGTAGCTCTGCCGAACCTTGGCCGGGTCGACCCCCTGTTTCAGCCGGTTGTCGCCCGTGACGAGGAGCTTCTGGACCCGATCGCGCGCCTCGGACTTCACATCCCGAGGGTAACAGTGAAGATTCGGCGGGATGGCCGTCCCCGTGCGCGTTCTCATCGCCGACGACCACCGGCTGTTCGCCGAGGCTCTGGGGGCGATTCTCATCGCGGACGAGCGGATCGTCGTCGTCGGTTACGCCCGCGACGGTCGCGAGGCGATTGCGTTGTGGGGCGAGCACCGCCCCGACATCACGCTGATGGACATCGCGATGCCCGTGCTCGACGGGCTCGCGGCGACGCGCGAGATCCGCGAGATCGACGATGCCGCCTGCATCGTGATGCTCACCGGCTCGAACGCGCGGGGCGACGTCGACCGCGCACGCCAGGCGGGCGCCGCGGGCTACATCACGAAGGACGGATCGCCGCAGAGCTGATCGAGGCGATCCTCGACGTCGCGGCCCGCTAGGTACCATGCCGCCGCGATGGTCGGATTCTTCGCAGCGCTGCATGTCCTCATCTCATTCGCCCTGATCGTGCTGATCCTGATGCACTCCGGGCGCGACGCGGGCATGGGCGGGATGGGCTTCACCCCTGCCTCGCAGGGCGGCACTCACATCGTCGAGCGGAACCTGACCCGCCTGACGGTCGCGGTCTCGATCGTGTTCGCGACGAACACGATCGTCCTCTGGCACCTGCTGTCCTAGAGGCCCGGCTCCGAGCCGACGCCGGTGATGTTGAACCGCGCAGTCGCGAGGGCCGGCACGAGCACGCCCAGCGGATAACGCTCGTCGTAGAAGTCGCTGATGTTGACGAGCGTCGTCTCGCGGCTCAGGCCGGGTACGTCCTCGAGCATCTGCGGGACGGAAACCGTGAAGCGAAGGTTGACGAGCGGCTCTGCGATCTTGCCGTCGCGGATCCGGAACGTGCCGTCGCGGGTCATCCCCGTGATCACGCCCTCGCGCGGGTCGACGATCCCGAGGTAATGCAGGCGGGTGACGTAGATGCCGTCGCCGACCAGTTCGCACAGCTCGTCGATCGAGTCGACGTCGCCGCCCGCGACCGAGAGCGCGAAGGCAAGCGGACCGTATTGACGGTAGACCGGCGGCGGCGCGTGGCCCGTGCTCTCGTGGCCCTCGCCCGCGCGTGCAGCACTTGCGCGGTCCCACACGACGCCCTTCGCGACGCCGTTCTCGATCAACGGCACGCGCTGTTTCGGCACGCCCTCGAAGTCGAACCGCTTCGGCAGGCCGCGAGGGTCGAGCGCGTCGTCGGCGAGCGAGACCTTCTCGTCCATGATCTTCTGGCCGAGCCGGTCCGCGAGGTACGAGCGTCCCTCGAGCAGGCCGTTGGCGCCGAAGGCGTCGTAGCTGAAGTAGTTGATCAGGTCGGCGAAGGCGTACGGCTCGAGCACGGCGCGGTACGGCGCGGGCTCGATCGTCTTCGCGTTGCGTGTGCGCTCGGCCTTCTCCGCCGCCTCGCGTCCGGTCGCGGCCGGGTCGATTGCTTCGGCCGCCCAGCTCGCCTGGGTGGCGTAGCCGGATGCGCCCTGATCCGCCGCGACGACGAGCGTGGCCGAGTCGGTCATCTGCTGGTGCGCCTCGATACCCGTCGAGGTGGCGATCGCGAGCTCGGTCACGCCGCTCGTGAAGAACCCGAACAGCTCGATCGACGGGGAGGCGTCGATCGCCGCGTATGCGAGCCGCGCCTGCTCCTCCGGGCCGATCGCGGCGACCGCGTCGTCCCAGCCCTCGACGTCGGGCAGCGGCTGTGGGCTCGCGAGGCCGGGGAAGCCCTCCTCCGCGACGGCGCTGTCGGCGGCCTCACCGGCACGCTGCGCGAGCGACCGCAAGGACTCGTCGTCGATCCGGTTGGTCGAGGCCGTGCCCACCTTCCCGTCGCGGACGATCTGCAGCGTGACGACGCAGTTCTCGATCAGCGTCGGCTGGTGAACCTCCGACGACGCGAACCGCGCCAGCCCGGAGCGCTCGCTGAGGACGAGCACCGACGCGTCGTCTCCATCCGTCGCCTTGAGCGCGCTTGCGGCGACCTCGCGCGTTTCCACGCTCACGCCTTGATGCCCACCTGGACGCCGCGGAAGCGGCACGGCGACGCGCCGTGCGAGACGTGCGCGCCTTGCCCCGGCTGCCCCTTGCCGCAGTTCGTCAGCCCCTGCATGTGCCACGCCTCCGGGCCGGCGACCGCGTCGAGCGACCCCCAGAACAGCGGAGTGATTCCGGTGTAGGTCGCGTCTCTGAGCATCCGCCCGAGCTTGCCCTTCTTGATCTCCCAGGCGATCTGCGTGCCGAACTGGAAGTTCAGCCGCTTGTCGTCGATCGACCAGCTCTTGTTCGTCTCGAGGTAGATGCCGTCGTCGACGTCGGAGATCAGGTCTTCGAACGTCCCCTCGCCCGGCTCGAGGTGGAGGTTCGTCATGCGGATCAGCGGCATCCTGTTCCAGCCGTCGGCCCGCATCGAGCCGCCCTCGCCGGCGCCGATTCTCTCGGCGGTCTCGCGCGAGGTGAGGAAGTTGCGCAGCACCCCCTCGACGACGATGGGCTCCCGTCGCGCCGTGACGCCCTCGTCGTCGAATCCGAACGTGCCGAGCCCGCCGGTCGTCGTCGAGTCGGCGGTGACGTTCATCTTCTCCGAGCCGTAGCGGAGCGATCCGAGGTCACCGGGCTTCAGGAAGCTCGTTCCCGCGTACGACGCCTCGCTTCCGTAGACGCGGTCGAGCTCGATCGGGTGCCCGACCGACTCGTGCACCTGGAGCAGCATCTGCTCGGCATCGACCACGATCGTCGTCTCGCCGGAGGGGCAGACGTCCGCCTGCAGGAGCGCGGCTGCCTGCTCTGCGATGCGCGGTGCCTCCCGCTCCAAGCCGAGGCCCTCGACGTACTCCCAACCGGCCTGCGCCGACGAGCCCCCGTGCGCGGACGGGTACGAGCGGATCTGGAACACACCGTCGCCGACTGCGAGTGCGTCGATCCCGCCTCCCGTCTCGACGTGGTCCTGCTCGATCTCGGCGCCGTCGGAGGTGACGAGGACCTTGTGCACGCGCTGTGCTCGGACGAACGCCTCGGTCACCTTCACGTCCGGGTGCCGGAGGGCCTCCTCCGCACGAACGCACAGCGCGACCTTGTCGGTGAGCGAGACCTTGAACGGATCCTGCTCGACCGATGTCCGGTAGGTGCCGCTCGTCGCCGCGAGCGGCGCGAGCGCCTTCTCGCCGCGACCCACCGCCGCGCGGGCGAACGCGCATGCGCGAAGCGCGGCGTTGCGGGCTCCCTCGGCGTTCAGCCGTCGATCGCAGGAGAACCCCCAAGCGCCGTTGACGAGGACGCGGACTCCGATCCCCTCGGTCTCGAGATCGCTCACGTTCTCGACGCGCCCGTTCTTCGTCGAGACGCCCTGCGAGCGGCCGACGACGGCGCGCGCGTCCGCATAGGAGGCGCCTGCGCCGACGGCTGCGTCGACGGCGGCGTGGCAGAGGTCGCGCACTCGCCTACCCTAACCGCGGCTAGACTGTCGTTCCCTCAAGCGCTGGTGGCGGAATTGGTAGACGCGCTAGGTTGAGGGCCTAGTGGCCTTAAACGGCCGTGGAGGTTCAAGTCCTCTCCAGCGCACTGGACTCGCCCGAAAATCGCCCGGCTCCAGCGGGCCCGGGCGGTTTTGATTCGCGACTACCGGCGCTAGACTTGGCGGGTGGTGCGACCGCTGCAGTTGGCGGCGGTGGCCTTGCTGGCTATCGCCGCGTCTGCGTTCGCGAGCCAGGACGCGCGTGCGTGCTCGTCGGCTCCGCAGGTGACCACGCCGCGCGCAGGCCTGGTGCCCCGGCCGACGAGCCACCGTGGGCCGCACGCGTATCGCAAGGGCGTCAGGGTCCAGCGTCTTGCGAGCGCCAACGTCGTCGTTCACTACACCCGGGCCGGACCCGATGCCCTGCGTGGCGGCTCCGCCCGAGATGAGAACCGCAACCGCGTGCCGGACTACGTCGAGCTCGCCTCCGCGGCCGCGGAGAAAGCGATCGAGAGCTACAAGACGCCGGGCTTCTTTCTGCGCGAGATCGTCTGCGACACCCAGCCTGACCGCCGGGCGGACATCTATCTCAAGCGCGGACAGCTCGGGCTGGCCCTGGAGCCGGTGCGTGCAGCCGAGGGGTCGTTCGTCCTCATCTCACCCGACCTCGGCACCGCGTCCACGCTGTCCCGGACGAGTCTCCGGCTGATCGTCGCCCACGAGCTGTTCCACCTCGTCCAGTTCGCCTACACGCCTCGCGGCATGCCACGCTGGATCGCCGAAGGGACCGCGAACGCGCTCGGATACTTCGGGACGGGCGGGGCCGCCACGGCGCAAGCCGTCGCCGACCAGACGTTCCTGCAGAACCTCGACTCGTGGCTCAAGGAGCCGTCGACATCGATGTTCGACTCCGGTGGCGACTGCACGCGTTGTTACGGAGGAAGTGCCTGGTGGCTAGAGGTCATTGTCTCGACGCAGCAGCCGAGCATCCTGCACGAGTTCTTTACGCAGCTAGGCGGCAGTGACCGAGTCGGGACCGGCGTAGCCGCCCTCGCAGCCGCTGTCAGCGCGGCCGGCGACTGTCTCTGCCGCGTGTTCGCAGACAGCGTTCAACGGATGCTCTCGGGCGGCTTCCCGTTCGCGCCCTCGCCGCGGCTCGAGTTGGCCGGGACGTCCGGCACGACGGCCCAAGCACGGCTCTTCGGCTTCGCGATCCATTTGGTACCGATTTCCGTGCCTGCGGCGACGTCGGGGGTCAGGGTCGCCGTCCGTTGGAGGAGCGGCGCGGGGTTCTGGGCAGCCCTCCGCGTCGGCGGCCCAGGTGGTCGGGACGTGGCCGTGGTGCCGGACGTTGATCCGGCCACCGTTGCGTTCGAGGCCACCTTTGCGAGTGCGGCCGAGCGTAACTCGCTCTTCCTGATCGTCACGAACAGCGAGGATGGCTCGCTCTTCTACGACGTCTCGTGGACCACCCGGTGAGGGAGTTCCGTTCTGCACCTGGAGCGGCTTACGATGGCCGTCTGGTGCCTCGTGTGGGCCGGAAAGCATGGCTGACGGCGCTCGCAGCGCTAGCGCTTGCGCTGGCGCTCACTTGCTGCATCGGCGTCGGAACCGCGGCGGGCGGCCCTCGAGCGGAGCCGAAGATCGTGCACCTCAACCCGACGAAGACGCTTCGCGAGAAGTGGCACGAGACGTTTCTCAATGCGAACCGCCATCTGACTGCCGACGATGTCGACGGCCCGCTCTGGGGCGCGTCATGCGCGGATGCGCTGCGTGAGAGCTCGCGTCGCAAGTGCATCACCTACTTCCGCTACGGCCGCCAGTACTACGCCGACGCGCTCTTCAGCGTCGGGGGTGATCGGCCGGACGTGCAAACGTTTCGGCGGCCGGCACGCGGCGGCTGGCGCACGTACGGCGGTTTCGGCTACTCACCCCCGCTGCCGTGCCCGGTTCGGCGCGCGTTCGGGCGTCCGTGCTGACCCACTCTCGGGCCTGAGCGCTCGAGGGCCCGAGCGTGGACTCGCGTGTCGCACTCTCGACTCTCGCCACGATCACGTGCGCGCTCGTACTCGTCGGATACCTCTGGTGGTCGACGCGGGCGGCGAGCACGCACAAGCCCAACGTCGCCTGGATCAGCTTGATCGCCGGTCTCCTGATCACCTCCTTCCAGCTGTCCCTCGAGTTCCGCCAACGTGCCACCGACGAGCGCAATGAGCGCCAGTCTCGCCAGCAGAGCCTGCAACTCCAGCTCGTCACCCAGGACGAGCTCGAAGGAATTCGGCTGCGTGGTTTCGACCTCCGCGGTTTCTACCTGCGCGGTAAGAACCTCACGCTCGCAGACCTTCGAGAAACGGACCTGCGTGAGGCGGTGCTCGACGACGCGAACCTCGTCGAGGCGCAGCTTGCCGACGCCGAGCTCGGCGACGCGAGCCTGGAAGAGACGAAGCTTCGGGGCGCGATCATGGTACGCGTCGACGCGACGCGAGCGCGCCTGGTCGGAGCGAAGTTGATGTTCGCGCAGGGCGAGGCTTCATGCATGCGCAACGTCGTCCTCACGGGTGCGGACCTGACGCAGGCCGAGTTCCCGCGGGCCTCGTTCGCCGAAGCGATCTTCGACGAGGCGAATCTCAACGGGACGGATCTCAGTGGGGCGGACCTGAGGGGTGCCCGGCTGATCGCCGCGAAGAATGTCGGCCGCGCCGATCTTGAGGGCGCGAGCTACGACGACTCGACGCTCTGGCCGCCGGGGTTCGTTCCGCCACCGTCAGGTGACCCCCCGGACGTCGACTGCGACTGACGCCCTACGATTCGTGTCATGGCCTCCACGCTCGCACCTGCCGTTCTCGAGCTGCTCGACTGGGTCGAGCGGCGGCCTCGAACGTACGCCGAGGCGATGGAAGCGTGGACGAGCAACTGTCCGCGGCACCCGGCTTGGGACGATGCGCTCGCCGGCGGGCTGGTTCGCGTGGTGGACGGTCAGGTGACGGTGACGTCGCTGGGCCGGGCCGCTCTCGCGGCCGTTTGACTCCGTCCGGAGGAGTCTCTACCCTTCTGGCGAACACACGTTCGCGGAAACGCGCGTTCGACCTACCGACCCAGGAGGGCAGGATGCTCACCGGACGGCAGCAGGAGATCTGGCAGTTCCTGACCGAGTACGTCGGCCTGCACGGCTACCCGCCGACCGTTCGCGAGATCGGAGAGGCCGTCGGCCTCGCCTCGCCCTCGACGGTGCACGCCCACCTGGCCAACCTCGAGCGGGCCGGCTACCTCCGGCGCGACCCGACGAAGCCGCGCGCGCTCGAGCTGCTGCGCGGACGATCCTCGCCGGGGGCCGAGCCCGCCGAGACCCACAAGCTGCCGCTGCTCGGCGCGATCGCGGCGGGCGCGCCGCTGCTCGCCGAGGAGAACATCGACGAGTACCTCGCGGTCCCGGAGCCGCTCTCCCGGGGCGGCGAGGAGTTCCTGCTCCGGATACGGGGCGACTCGATGATCAACGCCGGGATCCTCGACGGCGACATCGTCGTGGTGCGGCGCGCGCAGGACGCCCGGAACGGCGAGATCGTTGCGGCGCTCGTCGGCGACGACGAATCGGCGGACGAGGCGACCGTCAAGCGCTTCTTCCGTGAGGCCGAGAAGATCCGGCTCCAGCCCGAGAACGACGCGCTCGAGCCGATCTACGCCCCGTATGTGCAGATCCTCGGCAAGGTCGTGGGGGTCTTTCGGAGTCTCTGATGGCAACGCCGCTCTACAAGACGCTCGAGCAGGAGCTCCAGGCGCTTTCGCGCGGGGTCAGCCTCGAGTGCCTGGTCTGCGGGGAGTTCGTGCTGCGGACGGCGCGCACGATCTCGTGTCCCGAGTGCGGCTCGCACCTGCGGGCGTCCGCCGATTCGGCAGAAGCGGGGCTACACTTCGACACGCAGGCCGGGTGATCGCGGGCGCTTGCGTCCGAGGAAAGTCCGGACACCAAAGGGCAGAACGCTGGGGAAACCCCAGGCGGCGAAAGCCGACGGAAAGTGGCACAGAAAGGAGACCGCCTCCGGCGCATGACTCTCCGGAGACGCCGGCGGTAAGGGTGAAAAGGTGGGGTAAGAGCCCACCAGCGCCGTGGTGACACGGCGGCTCGCCAAACCCCGTTCGGTGCAAGGCGAAACAGGTCCCGCTGACGCGGCCCGCCGAGGGACCGGGTACGCCGCTCGAGCCGGCGAGAGATCGTCGGCCTAGAGGGATGATCACCCTCGACAAAATCCGGCTTAGAGGCCTGCTAAAGGAAAACCCTGCGATTTGCAGGGTTTTCCCATTCTGGGGAAGAGACCGCGTGCATCACCGGTGCATCACGACCTTCGGGAGCGCGCATTGCGGGATTGCCCGACACGGAGGAAAATGCCGTCGGGCAAAGCGCTTGGTTGAGCCCAAATCCCGGCGCCGTGTCTTCCAACCCAGTCCCTACGGCTCGATGTTCTGGTTCAGCCGGAAGAAGTTCGTCGGGTCGTATGTCCGCTTCAACCCGGCTAGGCGCTCGTACTGCCGCTCGCCATACGCTTGGCGCACCCTGTCCGCGCCCTCGTCGCCCAGGAAGTTGAGGTAGACGTGCCCGCCAGCCTGGGGCTGCAGCGCCGAGAAGAATTCGCGCGCCCAGGCGACGTGCCGCTCGCCCTCGGGGTCGTCCTCGGTCCAGACCGCATTGATGTTCACGTTGTGGGCGGCGGCGCGCTGGCTGAAGGCGGTCTCGTCCTCTCCAACGCGGGCGAGGGCGCCGCCGAGCTGGAAGACGATGCAATACGACTTCGGCGAGGTGAGCGCGGAGGCGTGCGCGACGAGAGTGTCGATCGCCGTGTCGGTGAGCGGCGGCAGCTCGACCGACTTCCAGTAGTAGTGCCAGCCGTGCGGGACGGACGGATCGAACATCGACTGCAGCGCGGTGTACGGCTTCGGCTCGAGCAGGTCGACGATCGGGGTGCCGAACTCCTTCAGCGGTCGCACCACCTCGATCCCGTCCTCGACCGCGCCGGCGTAGCAGGCCCCGACCATCACGATCGGCTTGCCGTGCACGTCCTCGGGCAGGAAGGGGAGCGGCGGGGCAACCCGCAGGTTGAAGATCGTTGTCAGCTCATCGGGCGCCGCGGCGATGAACTCCCGGTAGAAGCGCAGCACCTCGCGGGCATCCTCGAGCGGATGGAAGATCGGTCCGGCTAGCACGATCGGCCCCACGGGGTGCAGCCGGTACTCGAACGAGGTGACGATGCCGAAGTTGCCGCCGCCGCCACGGACGCCCCAAAAGAGGTCCGGGTTCTCATCCTCGCTGGCGGTGAGAACCTCGCCGTCGGCTGTCACCAGGTCGACCGAGACCAGGTTGTCTACCGTCGCCCCGTGCTTTCGCATGAGCCAGCCGATACCGCCGCCCAAGGTGAGCCCCGCGATGCCGGTGTGCGTGACGATCCCGCCTACTGTCGCCAATCCGTGAAGCTGCGTCTCGCGGTCGAGCTCCCCCCACAGCACGCCGGCCTCCGCCCTGGCCGTCCGCGCTACCGGATCAACCCTGATCCCCTTCATCGGCGAGAGGTCGATCACGAGGCCGCCTTCGCAGAGCGCGTGACCGCCGACGCCGTGGCCGCCGGAGCGCACCGCCACCAGCAGGTCTCGCTCGCGGGCGAAGGCAACCGCGGCGACGACATCGGCGACTCCCGTGCAGCGGGCGATGCAGGCGGGGCGGCGGTCGATCGCTCCGTTCCAGATCGCGCGCGCGGCGTCGTAGCCCGGGTCGGCGGGCAGGATCACCGGGCCGCGAACGCCCGCGCGCAGGCGCTCGACTTTGATCGTCGGTGCCTCCGATATCGGCGTCCGGGTAGCCATGCCGGCACCGTAGGCTCGCCGGCTCCTGCTGACTAGTACTACTTTCGAACCAACCGGTTCGAGTAACAGACCTGTGCCCGATCCGCGGCTAGCATGGTGGCGCGATGCGCAGCTACGCGCAGTACTGTCCCGTCGCGAAGGCTACCGAGATCCTCGGCGACCGCTGGACGCTTCTGATCGTGCGCGAGATGCTGGGCGGCGCGAGCGGTTTCAACGAGCTGCAACGCGGCCTCCCAGGGATCTCGCGCTCGGTCCTCACCGACCGCATGCGCGCGCTCGAGCGGGCCGAGGTCATCGAGCGCAGGACAGGCCCCAAGGGGCGCACCCTCGAATACCGCCTCACGCCCGCCGGCCGTGATCTCCAGCCGGTCGTGCAGGCGATCGGCGAGTGGGGCGCGACCTGGTCGTTCACCGAGCCGCGCCCCGAGGAACTCGATCCCGACCTGTTGATCGTCTGGATGGCCCGCCACGTCGATCGCCAGCGGCTCCCACCCAACCGAACCGTGGTTAAGTTCGACTTTCGCGACCCCAAGCGGCGCTACTGGATGGTCCTTGAGCCCTCCGAGGTCTCAGTCTGCCTCCAGCATCCCGGCTTCGACGTCGACCTCGAGGTCACCGTCGACACCACCACGCTCTACCGCGTCTACCTGGGACGGGCCGAGCTCGGCGGCGCGATTCGAGCCGGCAAGCTGACGATGAGCGGCCCGCGCACGCTGCAACGCGGGCTCGGGCAGTGGTTCACCTGGAGCGCGTTCGCCTCAGCCAGCCGCCTGGCGGAGGAGCGCCGCACAGTGGCCTCGCGCCTCGCCAGCCCTCATCGCGTACGAATCGCCGAATGACGGCGATCCAGGCGCTGCACCACGATGGGTGCAACCGTCACGCCTGCTATCGCGTGATAACGGGAGCGCACCCGCGTCACGCGAGCGCTCCCCCAAGGGACGACACGCGATCGTCCGGCGCCGGCGTCGAACTCGCGCCCGCTCTCCCGAAGCGCGTCCACCCATACGTGCGCGAACTTCCGAGCCAGCCCACTTTGGCGATTCAACCGGCACCCTAAGCTGCGAGGTCGGGGTGGGGGTGCCGTTGGCGTTCCTGGCAACGGCAACAGAGGCCGTGCATCACCGGTGCATCACGAGCACGGCGTTTGGCGGCCTTCCGCGGGATCGCGGATCGACGCGAAACCGGCTGGTTAAGCCAAATCCGCCGGCCGGACGACTCGTGGGGCGAAGAATCCGGCTTACAGGCCTGCTACAGAAAAAGCCCGGCTAATCAGGGCCTTTTCTATGCCCGCCGTTTTCACCGGAGCAGCGCTCTCGATCCGGCGCGCGCCTGCCAGGGGCTCAGGCGGCGCGCCGGATCGTGGGCGTCGGCTCTAGTTGATGCTGACCACGCTTCCGCGGATGGACATCGCGCCGCTCGAGTGGATCGACGCTGTGCCGGTGCTTCGCTGGGTGAGATCGCTCCCGGTGATCTGAATGAAGGTTCCACCTGGCTGACCGAGCACGATCCCTGTGTCCGAGACACTGATCGAGAACTGGCCGTTGGGACTCGTGAAGGAGCCCGTGAACGACTGCCCGTCCGCGCCGTCTTGTCCGTTCGTGCCGTCTTGCCCATTCGCTCCGCTGCAGACATATGCGGTCGAGCCACTCGAGTCGGTGATCGCCGCCCCGCCGGCAGGACAGTTCGCGTTGCCGGCGTCCAGCTGTGCCACCGTGGGGCTGACGCCATTCGCGCCGTTCGCTCCGGGATCGCCTCTCAGTCCCTTCTGGTTCCAGTTGATCGGAACCTCGAGACCGTTCAGGCACCTCTCGTTCCTGCTGGTGTCGATCACGCGGAGGACTCCGCCGACCTTCCCGTAGCAGCCGGAGATCACACCGTCGCCGTCCGGGATAGCCGCCCAGGCGACACCACCCGCAAGCGCGCTCGCAGCCAGCGCCCCCGCAACCGCTGCGAACAGATCGCGTCGCTTCATCTCATCTCTCCCTTCGCCGGGAGCGCCTTGTCCGGCGCTCGGTGCGCGGAATTTCGACGATCGGCGCGACTGTTGCAAGGCTCCGTACCGTGGCGCGGATCGTCCACATTTCGACGGCCGCCCGTCGCCCTTCGAACATTCATCGGCGACGATGATCGCCGCGTGGATTCGATCCTCGACGCGATCGGCAACACGCCGTGTTCCGCCTACGCTGCTGGTGCGCGAGCACGGGAACGTAGTTGCTGACCGAGCCTGATCCAGGCGCAGCCGGGCGCCGAGGCGTGCGTGTGCCACCTCGTCGAGCCGCTCGGTCTGGCCCAGCCGACTGTCAGCCACCATCTCAAGGTGCTGCTCGACGTCGGCCTCGTCGAGCGGGAGCAGCGTGGCAGCTGGGCGTACTTCCGCGTGCTGCCCGACGCGCTCGCAGGCCTGCGCGAGCTGCTCGCCTAACCCCTAGGCGCGAAGCGCGACCTCGACGGTCGTCCCGATGCCCGGACGAGAGCGCACGGACGCCGCGCCCGCGATGCTCGCCGCGCGCTCGCGGATGTTGCGCAGCCCCTGGCCGGCTTCTGGCTGCTCCTCCTCGAAGCCGGTGCCGTCGTCGGTGACCGTCACGAGCCGCTGGCCCTCACGGGACCAGATCCGGACGTCGGCACTCTGCGCACTCGCGTGCTTGCGGACGTTCGCGAGTCCTTCCTGCACAATGCGAAACACCTCGATCTGCTCATCGGGCGCGAGTTCCACGCGCGGGTCGATCTCGATGTCGACCTCGAGTGCGCCGTCCGCCGTGAGGAATTCGACATACCTGCGCAGCGCCGCGTCGAACGGCGCGCTGCCCCCCGCGGACGACAGGGCCAGGACGGCGAACCGCGCTTCCTGCTGGGCGGAGATCGCGAGCTCCTTGATCCGGGCGATCGCCTCCGGACCCGCTTCGCCGTGTTCGAGCATGCTCGCATGGGTCGCGAGTGCAAACAGGTACTGCGCGAGGCCGTCATGGATTTCCCGCGCCACGCGCGCTCGCTCCTCGGCGACGGCACGGCCGAACTCCGCCGCGCTGATCGCCCTCCAGACGCCGACGAGCAGGACCCCGGACGCGATGATGCGCAGGAAGTCGCCCATCGAGACGGCCGTGCTCGGCAGGAGCGGCGTGAAGACCCGGTAGAGCGCCGAGAAGAGCGTCAGCGTTGCCGCCGACGCGAGCCAGCGGTCGAGATCGGCGCCCTCGTTGCGGAAGCGGAGACCGAAGCCGATCAGCGCAACGAGGCTGAGCAACGCCTCCAGCGAGAGTGCCGTGACGAGAAGTGCCGGCGCATCTGGTTGGGTCGGCCCGGCCGTGAGCGCCGGCAGATGTGGGCCGAGCCATCGGAGCGTCACCCAGAGTCCCGCGAGCAACGTCAGCAGCACCGCGACCGAGTTCCCGAGCGCGCGCTGCCTGGCGACGATCGTCCCCCGCGCGAACGGCGCGGCCGCTATCAGAGCGGTTGCCAGCAGCGCGCCGAAGATCGCCGCCCAGCCCTCGACCCGTGCAGGCAACGGGTCGTCGAGCACGGGCACGATCTCGAAGACCAGCGTCGCGGCCGCGGCGACGAAGAACCCGCAGGAGAGCAGGAGGTCGAACCGCCGGCCCTCGACCGCGAAGCGGATCCCGGCCAGGACGGCGACGATCCCGCCGGCGAGCGCGATCGCGGTGTCGAGCACGAGCCCGAGCGCCGGCGCCTCCCAGGCGTGCTTCAGCGTCTCGTAGTCGACGAACAGCGCCAGCGCAGCCCCGAGGAGCCCGAAGAGCAGGATCTCTCCTGAGAGCCAGCCCTCGTAGGTATTGGATTCCTGGCGTTGCATCTCCCTCTAATCGGCAGGCGACCTCCTGCCGATGAGCCTTGTGATGAACCCGCGTGTCCTGCTCGTCGACGACCACCCGCTGACACGGGAGGCTCTCGCCACGCTGCTCTCCGGGAACGGCTTCGAGGTCGTCGGCCAGGCCGCCGACGGCGAGGAGGCGATCGAGCTCGCAGGTCAGCTCCGGCCGGACCTCGTCCTGCTGGATCTGTCCATGCCCGGGCTCGACGGCCTGGGGGCCCTGCCGAGGCTTCGCGACGCGGCACCGGAGGCCGAGGTGATCGTCCTGACCGCCTCCGGAACGGAGGCGAATCTGCTCGCCGCGATCCGGGCCGGCGCCGCGGGCTACCTGCTCAAGAGCGAGCCGCCGGACCGGATCGTCGAGTTCCTGCGCGGCGTCGTCCGCGGCGAAGCAGCGCTCTCAGGCGAGGTTGCACGCCGTCTGGTCGATCAGGTGCGCAACGGGAACCACCGAGGCGGCGGCATCCCGGACTCCATCGCAGCAGCGTTGAGCGCGCGCGAGGTCGAAGTGCTCCTTCTGCTCGACGAGCACCTTGGGACGGACGACATCGCCAAGCGCCTCTTCATCTCCGAGCACACCGTCCGCTCGCACGTGAAGAGCTTGCTTCACAAGCTGAACGTCTCGTCGCGCCGCAACGCGCTCGAGGTGCTCGCGGTCGCCCGCCGTTAGGCGGAGATCCCCCACCGTGGGGGACGCGCTTCACCCACGGAGGGTCGCGACTCATCGGTCTTGCCTGACGACACTGAGAGCAGGCTTTCCTGGAGTGGCATCCTTGAGTTACGAGTTACGGCCGGCGTTCGCGCCGGCCGTTGCTTTTTCCGAGAAGCCTTCGAGCGCAGCACCGACGAGCCCCGGCAGCGTTGCGAGGTTGTAGCCCCCCTCGAGCACGGCCGCGACCCGCGGGGCGTACTTCAGCGACCGGCGCGCCATCTCCCGGAACCCGTTCTCGCTCACGCGCATCCACGCGAGCGGATCGTCCTCGTGCGCGTCGAAGCCGGCGGAGACGAGCAGGAGCTCCGGGTCGAAGTGTGCGAGCGCCGGCTCGATCAGCCGGTCGAGCGCGTGCAGGTACTCCACGTCGCCGGCGCCTCCGCCGAGCGGAATGTTCAGAACAGTGTCGCTCTGCTCGTCGGGCCCGCCGGTGCCGGGATAGAACGGCCACTGGTGGATCGACGCGAAGAAGACGGTCGGGTCGTCCCAGAAGATGGCCTGCGTCCCGTTGCCGTGGTGGACGTCCCAGTCGAGGATCGCGACCCGTGACAGTCCGAGCTCGGCCTGTGCCCACCGCGCGGCGATCGCGACGTTGTTGAACAGACAGAAGCCCATTGCGCGGTCGGCGAGCGCATGGTGCCCCGGCGGCCGGACGAAAGCGAACGAGCCCTGCGCGGCCGCCTCGATCGCGGACCCTGCCGCGAGCATTGCCGCCTCGTACGAACTGGCGCCGGCGACCGTATCTCCGTCGAGCCACGTCTCGTCCTCGACGAGCTCGAGCCGCTCGAGGTGCTCCAGGGTGTGGCAACGGAGGACGTCCTCCCGGCGCGCGGGCCGCACCTTCGGTCCACTCGAAGCGCTCGAGCAGGATGCGCAGCCGCTCCGGCGACTCCGGGTGATGCAAGGTGGGGTGGAGCCGCGCGAGGTCGGCGTGTGAGACGACGTTCACGCCGCGCGCGCGGCGAGGCGGTCGCCGAGCTGGGTCAGGCCCCACTGCTTGACAGTGGCGGACGCCTCCGCCCACGTTGGCATCTGGTCTCTGAGGGGAGGGAGAGGAGCAGAGGCGTCCACGGTTGCGATTCGTCGGAACAGCCGCAACTCCTCCGCCTGAGCGGCGAAGCGCCCGTCCTCGAGGGCGGCCTCGAGCGACCCGTACTGCTCGAGCAGGGACGCCGCTGTCTTCGGACCGACCCCCTTTGCGCCGGGCAGTCGGTCGGATGGATCGCCGCGGAGCGCGATGAAGTCGGGCACCTGCTCGGGCTCGACGCCGTAACGCTCGCGCACCTCGGCCGGGCCGATGCGTGCAAGTTCGCTGACGCCGCGGATCGGCTGGAGGATCGTCGTCAACTCGCTCACGAGCTGGAACAGATCGCGGTCGGAGGTCGCGACCACAACGCTCCTCTGCTCCTTCTCCTCTGCGGCGACAACCGCACCGAGGAAGTCGTCGGCTTCGTATCCGGGCGCCTTCGCGTGCGCGAAGCCGAGCGCGTCGACGAGCTGCGGCAGCAGATCGAGCTGCTCCATCAGATCGTCCGGGAACTCGCGCCCCGACTGGTAGGCCGGGAACGCCTCGTGCCGGTAGGTGGGGACGTCGAGCGAGTCGAACCCGACGAGCACGCTTCGCGGCTGCACCTGATCCCAGAGGCCCACGAGCATGTTCGCGAAGCCGATGATCATGTTCGCCGGACGTCCGTCGGCGCGGCGCATCTGCTTCGGCAGCGCGTGGTAGGCGCGGTGAGCGAGCGAGTCGCCGTCGACCGCAAGCAACGGTGTGCTCACAGCGTGTCCTCCAGTCGCCCGATCTCGGCCATCAGGCGGTCGGTCGCCTCCTGCGCACCCTCACGCGGATCGTGGTCGCGCAGATCGTCGAGCGGGACCGGTGCGCCGTATCGTACGAGCAGCGGCCCGAACTTTCGCAGCGTGTCGGTTCCCTTGATCGCCGCGGGGATCAGCGGCACGCCGGCGGCAAGTGCGATGCGCGCCGCGCCCAGGTGCGCGCGCGGCTGGTACTTCTTCACGATTCCCTTCTTGCGCCGTGTGCCCTCCGGGAACATGACCACGACGTGCCCGTCGCGCGCGAGCTGCACGGCGGTCTCGATCGCCTCGGCGTCCGCCTGCCCGCGATGGACCTTGAACGCGCCGCCCGACTCGATGATCTTCCCGAGCGGCCACCAGAAGAGCTCGGACTTGCCCATGAAGCGCAGGAACCGCCAGGGCAAGAGCGGCAGCCCGAGCGCCCATGGGTCGAAGTTCGAGAGGTGGTTGGCGGCGAGCACGAAGCCGCCCTCGCGCGGCACGTGCTCGAGCCCAAACGTTCTCGGGCGGAGCAGAAGTTTCGTCAGCGGCCGGGATAGGTATCCGATCGCCAGGTAGAACGGCGAAGGTCGCGGGGCCATGGTGGCGAATTCTGCCGTCTTGACAACGGAGGCTAAGGTGGACCGCGTGGCCGATAAAGCAGAAACCGGCGGAAATCGCCTGGTCATCGTCGAATCGCCCGCCAAGGCGCGGACGATCTCCGGCTACCTCGGCAAGGGCTTCACGGTCTCTTCCAGCGTCGGCCACATCCGCGACCTGCCCAGTCGCGCGAGCGAGATTCCGAAGGAGCAGCGCGCGAAGTACGGGACGATGGGCGTCGCGATCGAGGACGAGTTCGAGCCGCTCTACCTCGTCGACAAGGACAAGAAGAAGACAGTCGACGACCTGAAGAAGCAGCTCAAGCTGGCCGACGAGCTCTTGCTCGCAACGGACGAGGACCGGGAGGGCGAGGCGATCGCGCTGGCACCTGAAGGAGGTCCTCAAGCCGACGGTTCCGGTGCGGCGGATGGTCTTCCACGAGATCACGCGCGACGCGATCCAGCGTTCGCTCGAACACATGCGCGAGATCGACGATCGCCTCGTCGACGCGCAGGAGACCCGGCGAATCCTCGACAGGCTGTACGGCTTCGAGGTCTCGCCCGTCCTCTGGAAGAAGGTGTCGCAGGGGCTCTCGGCCGGCCGCGTGCAGTCGGTCGCGACGCGCCTCGTCGTCGAGCGCGAGCGGGAGCGGATCGCGTTCGTGGAGGTCGAGTACTGGGACCTCGAGGGGATCTTCGACCCGGGCTCGTTCACCGCCCGCCTCGTCGCGCTCGACGGCAAGCGCGTCGCGAGAGGCGGCGACTTCGGCTCCGACGGAAAGCTCAAGAGCAACGAGATCGCGCACCTGGAAGAGGAGGCCGCGCGCGCGTTGCTCGACCGGCTCGAGGGCGCGGCATTCACCGTCCGCAGCAAGGACGTCAAGCCCTACACCCGCAAGCCGACTGCACCGTTTCGCACGGCCACCCTTCAGCAGGAGGCGAGCCGCAAGCTCCGCTACTCCTCGCAGACGACGATGCGCGTCGCACAGCGTCTGTACGAGAACGGCTACATCACCTACATGCGGACCGATTCGACGTCGCTCTCCGGGGCGGCGGTCGCCGCAGCCGCGCAGGCAGGTGACCGAGCTCTACGGCGCCGAGTACGTGCCGGAAAAGCCGCGGAGCTACGAGCGGAAGGTCAAGAACGCGCAGGAGGCGCACGAGGCGATCCGTCCCGCGGGCGACCGGTTTCGCACTCCGAACGAGGTTCGCGGCGAGCTGAACCGTGACGAGCTCGCGCTCTACGAGCTGATCTGGAAGCGGACGATCGCGTCGCAGATGGCCGACGCACGCGGTGAGACCGTCTCGCTCCGCGTCGCCGCAACCTCCTCGGCCGGCGAAGACGTCGAGTTCGGCGCATCGGGAACCGTGATCACGTTCCCGGGCTTCCTGGCCGCGTACGAGGTGGGCAAGGACGACACCGAGGACGGCGACGATCAGCGGCCTCTGCCGAACCTCGAGCAGGGGCAGGAGCTCGACACGCGTGAGCTGACCGCGCAGGGCCATTCGACCTCGGCTCCGCCGCGCTACACCGAGGCCACGCTCGTTCGCGCGCTCGAGGAGCTCGGCATCGGCCGGCCGTCGACGTACGCCGCGATCATGGGCACCATCCTCGACCGGGGATACGTCTTCAAGCGCGGCACTGCGCTCGTCCCCGCGTTCCTCGCCTTCTCCGTCGTCGAGCTGCTCGAGAAGCACTTCGCGCGGCTCGTCGACTACGAGTTCACCGCGCGCATGGAGGACGACCTCGACCGGATCGCCGCGGGTGAGGAGGGGCGCGTCGAGTGGCTCCATCGCTTCTACTTCGGCGACGAGGCGGTCGCCAACGGCGCCGGGCTCAAAGCGCTCGTGAGCGATCTCGGCGATATCGACGCGCGCGCCGTGAACACGTTCCCGATCGGCGAGGACATCGTCGTGCGTGTCGGCCGCTACGGCCCGTATCTCGAGCGAGGCGAGGAGCGCACCAGCGTGCCGCCCGACCTCGCGCCGGACGAGCTGACGCTCGAGAAGGCGAAGGAGCTGCTCGCGCAGCCGTCGGGCGAGCGCGAGCTCGGCCCACACCCCGAGACCGGGAGAACGATCGTCGCGCGCACGGGCCGCTTCGGTCCGTACGTGACCGAGGTGCTCCCCGAGGACGACAAGGCGAAGCCGAAGACCGCGTCGCTGTTCAAGTCCATGTCGCTCGACACGGTCACGCTCGACGACGCCGTCAAGCTGCTGTCGCTCCCGCGCACGATCGGCCCCGATCCGTCGGACGGCGAGGACGTCGTCGCGCTGAACGGCCGCTTCGGTCCCTACGTCAAGAAGGGGGCCGAGTCGCGGTCGCTCGAGTCTGAAGACCAGCTCTTCACCGTCACGCTCGAAGAGGCCGTCGAGCTGCTCTCGAAGCCGAAGGAGCGCCGCCGGCGCGGCACCGCGGCGGGCCCTTTGCGCGAGCTCGGCGTCGACCCGACGACCGAAAAGAAGATCGTCGTCCGCAGCGGCCGCTTCGGGCCCTACGTCACGGACGGCGAGACGAACGCCAGCCTGAAGGCCGGCGATGAGGTCGAGTCGCTCTCGTTCGATCGTGCTATCGAGCTCCTCGCCGACCGCCGGGCCCGCGGCCCCGCTCCCCGCGGCCGAAAACGCACCCGCGCATAGGAAAACTTTCGCCGACCGACGTCGTCTCTATAAGCAACGGTTGGGTTTTCGCTTGCCCGGAATGGGCAAGGAGGGTGGTTCGTTTTCATCGATTCAGAGCAATTTGTTGGTATTCGGTTGTGATTCGTCCCCACCCTCTAGCACGGACAGGAGATACCTCCTAGAGTGCGAACCGGGCGGATGCGGACGCAGGCTCAAAGGCAAGCACGAAAGGAAGAAATCGCTACTTTGACGCAGAATCAGTTGCAGGAATTGCTGGATTCCGATCCCGTCAAGGCGCTCGTCGAGGCCTCGGAGGAACAGGGCTACATCGAGTCCGCCTCGCTCGAGACGATGGCGGCTGAGCAGGAGCTGAACGAGGAGGACCTCGAGCAGCTCCGCCACGAGCTCGAGTCGATCGGGTTCGAGATCCGCGCGGTCGCGGCGGACGAGAAGGAGGCGGAGAAGGTCAACCCACGCCTCAACCTCGAGCACCAGCCGCTTTCGGGCTCCGCGGACAGCCTCCAGCTCTTCCTGGCCGACGTCGGCAAGCACAAGCTGCTCACCGCTGCGGACGAGGTTTCCCTCGCCAAGCGGATCGAGCGCGGCGACCCGGTCGCGAAGCGCCACATGATCGAGTCGAACCTCCGGCTGGTCGTCTCGATCGCCAAGGGCTACCGGGGTCTGGGAGTGCCGTTTCTCGACCTGATTCAGGAGGGAACGCTGGGCCTGAACCGAGCGGTCGAGAAGTTCGACTGGCGCCGCGGCTTCAAGTTCTCCACCTACGCGACCTGGTGGATCCGGCAGTCCGTCCAGCGCGCCGTCGCGAACCACGCGCGCACGATCCGTGTGCCCGTCCACGTCGTCGAGCGCCAGCAGAAGCTGTCGCGCGCGGCGCGCCGGCTCGAGGTCGAGCTCGGCCGCGAGGCGACGAAGGACGAGCTTGCCGAGGCCACCGGCCTGCCGATCCAGCACGTCGACGAAGCGCTCGGCGCCGCCTCGGCGTCCGTCTCGCTGAACCAGACGGTCGGCGCGGACGACGAGGGCGAGCTCGGCGACCTGTTCGCCGATCGCGAGGCGCCGGACCCCTTCGACGAGGCCGAGGAATCGCTTCGGAGACAGGGAGTCAGAAAGGCGCTCGACGCGCTCCCCGAACGTGAGCGGCGGATCCTCGAGCTGCGCTTCGGCTTCGAGGGCGAGCCGTGGACGCTCGAGGCGATCGGCCACGAGCTCGATCTGACCCGCGAGCGCGTCCGCCAGCTCGAGGGACAGGCCCTGGCGCGCCTCGGCGCGCTTCGCGACCTCATCTCGGTCGCCTCAGCGGCCTAGAGCCGGGCAAACGCACCTCCACCGAAGGGCGGCGAAAGCCGCCTTTCGCCGTTTTCTGCTCCTTAACCTTTCGTTTGCACACCCGTCCTAGCTGCTGAATACTCCTTATCCGGAGGAAGCAGCGACAAGAGAGGTGGTGGCAGTTGAGGGGTATGGTCAAGCTCGTGAGCATGGCGGGCGCAGTGGTGGCCTGTCTGCTCGTCGCGGGTGCCGCAACGGCTGGATCCAGATCGGAGGCGTCGCCGAGCGCGACGACTCCGACGGCCCTGATCTACGCCGGCGCGGCTGACCCGACCTATCTCGATCCGGCGCTCGTCTCAGACGGCGAGTCGTTCCGGGTCACGAAGCAGATCTTCGAGAGTCTCGTGGACTTTGCTCCCGGGACCACGAAGATCGTCCCCTCTCTCGCCAAGAGCTGGACCGTGGCGAAAGACGGGCGGACGTACACGTTCAACCTGCAGACCGGAGTGCGCTTCCACGACGGCACGGCGTTCAACGCGGCCGCCGTCTGCGCGAACTTCAACCGCTGGTACAACTTCAGCGGCCCGTTCCAGGACGCGTCTGCGACCTACTACTACCAGACGGTCTTCAGCGGGTTCAAGAAGAACGAGAACTCGACGCTCGGCAAGCCGCTGTACCAGAGCTGCCGCGCGGCGTCGCCGTCCAAGGCGGTCATCAAGCTGACCCGCCGGAACGGTCCGTTCCTCGCCTCGCTGGTGCTGTCGGCGTTCGCGATCCAGAGCCCGGCCGCGATGAACCGCTGGGGCGCGAACGGCGGGACGATCCGAAACGGGGCGTTCTACCCGACCGGGACGTACGCGTTCAGTCACCCGACCGGCACGGGTCCCTACGTGCTCACGAGCTGGCGGGTCGGCGAGTCGGTCGTCTTGACCCGAAACCCGAAGTACTGGGGCAAGAAGGCCAGGCTCGCGCGGATCGTCATCCGGCCGATCAGCGACAACACCGCACGCGTGCAGGCACTCCAGACCGGTGAGATCTTCGGGATGGACCTGCTCGCGCCGCAGCTCGTCGCAACGGTGCGCAGCAACTCGAACCTGAAGGTGCTGAACCGGCCGTCGTTCAACGTTGCCTACGTCGGGATCAACTCGGCGAAGCCTCCGATGAACGACGTTCGCGTCCGGAGGGCGGTTGCATACGGCCTCAACCGGCAGCTCGTCGTGCGGTCGTTCTACGCGGGCCGCGGAGTGGTTGCCCACGAGTTCATGCCGTCGAGCCTGCCGGGCTACGAACCGAACGTGACGAAGTACGCGTTCAACCCGACGAGGTCGAAGGAGCTGCTCCGCCAGGCGGGTTGTGGCCCGCCCTGCAAGATCTCCTTCTGGTACCCGACCGGCGTCTCGCGTCCGTACATGCCGGACCCGAAGGCGAACTTCGAGGCGTTCAAGGCGAGCCTCGAGCAGTCCGGCTTCGAGGTCGACACCACGAGCATGCCGTGGCGGCCTGACTACGTGAAGAACGTGAACGACGGCACCGCCGGCCATCTGTTCCTGATCGGCTGGACGGGTGACTATGCCGACGCGGACAACTTCCTGGGCGTGTTCTTCCAGGGATTCAACCCGCAGTTCGGCGAGCGCAACGCCGCGCTCGACAGCCTGCTCGACCGGGCTGAGCAGGAGACGAACCAGGCGAAGAGGGCGGTCCTGTACAAGCAGGCGAACCGTCTGATCGCGCAGCAGGTTCCGGGCGTCCCGTACGCCCACTCGGTTCCGGCGCTCGGCTTCCAGAAGCGGGTGCAGGGCTACTACACGAGCCCGATCGGCACCGACCTGTTCAAGACCGTCTTCCTGGGCGGAGGACAGTAAGAACGTGAGCTAGCAGCCGACGAACGACTAGACATGCTTCGCTACGTCGTTCGTCGGCTGCTTCTGATGATCCCGGTTCTCCTCGGGGTCTCGGTGCTGCTCTTCTTCTGGGTCCGTGCGCTGCCGGGCAGCCCGGCCGAGTCGCTTCTCGGTGAACGCGCGACGCCCGAGCTCGTCGCGGCGTACAAGGAACGCTACGGCCTCGACCAGCCCGTCTGGCGGCAGTACCTCGACTATCTCAAGACCACGATCGGCGATCGCGACCTCGGCGTCAGCGTCGCGACGCATCGCCAGGTCACCGACGAGCTCAGCCAGCGGTTCCCGGCAACGGTCGAGCTCGCGCTCGCGGCGATGATCTTCGCCGTCGGCTTCGGCATCCCACTCGGGTTCATCGCCGCCAAGCGGTACGGCGGGGCCGTTGACCAGGGCAGCCTGTTTCTCTCCCTGATCGGGATCTCGGTCCCGATCTTCGTGCTCGCGATCCTGCTCAAGTACATCTTCGCGGTCCGGCTCGCGTGGCTTCCGAGCGTCGGGCGGATCGACCTGCTCAACTTCGACGCCAAGCACCCGACGAACTTCTACCTCCTCGACGCGGTCATCGCGCGGGACTGGGCGACATTCTGGGACGTGAGCAAGCACCTGATCCTGCCGGCGATCGCGCTCGGGTCGATCCCGCTCGCGATCATCGCCCGGATCACGCGCGCGTCGGTCCTCGACGTGCAGAACGAGGACTACATACGGACGGCTCGCGCGAAGGGTGTGGCGCCGCGGCTCGTCGACCGGCGGCACGTGCTTCGAAACGCACTCCTCCCCGTGACGACGGTGATCGGCCTCCAGACCGGCCTGCTGCTCTCGGGCGCGATCCTGACCGAGACGGTCTTCGCATACCCGGGTGTCGGGTCGTGGCTGCGTGACGCGATCTTCAACCGCGACTACCCCGTGCTGCAGGGAGGGATCCTGTTCCTCGCCATGGTCTTCGTGCTCGTCAATCTCGTCGTCGACGTGATGTACGCAGTCCTCAACCCGAGGATCCGGTACTCATGACGGTCGCCGAGCTCGAAGCCGTCGAGATCCAGCTCGAACAGCCGACCGGCGGGCTCTGGCACGAGGCGTGGTATCGGCTGACGCACAACTCAGGCGCAATCGTCGGCGCGGTCATCGTCGGCGTCTTCGTCATCTGCGCCATCGGCGCGCCGGTGATCGCGCCGCACGACCCCGCGAACGACACGTTCCTCGTCGGCGGGATTCTCCAGCCGCAGCCTCCGAGCCGAGATCACCTGCTCGGACTCGACCTCCAGGGGCGAGACGTCTTCAGCCGGATCGTCTACGGCGCGCGCTACTCACTGCTGATCGGCGTCGTCTCCGTTGCCATCGGTCTCTCGATCGGGCTTCTGCTCGGGTCCTTCGCCGGTTTCGTCGGCCGCTGGCCCGACTCGGTCGTCATGCGGATGATGGACGTCATGCTCGCCATCCCCGGCCTCCTCTTCGCGATCGCGATCGTCGCGATGCTCGGCCCCGGCCTCTGGCAGGTGATGATCGCGGTCGGCGTCGTGAACATCCCGATCTTCGCGCGCCTCCTGCGCGGCTCCGTGCTCGCGCAGCGAGAGAACGAGTACGTGTTCGCCGCGCGCTCAGTCGGCGTTCCGCGCAGAAAGATCCTCTTCTCGCACATCCTCCCGAACTCGATGTCGCCGGTGATCGTCGCGGGGACGCTCGCGATGGCGACGGCGATCATCGACGTCGCCGGCCTCGGCTTTCTCGGTCTCGGGCCGCAGGACCCGTCGACGCCCGGAGTGGGGGACGATGCTGACCGACGCGAACGAGTACCTCGCCGCCGCTCCCTACCTGGCGATCATCCCCTGCCTCGCGATCGTGATCTCGGTGCTCGGGTTCAACCTGATCGGCGACGGCCTCCGCGAAGCGCTCGACCCGAAGCTGCGTGGCAGGGCCTGACCCGCTGCTCTCGGTCCGCGACCTGCGCGTGCAGTTCTGGACGCGGCGCGGGACGATCCACGCGGTCAACGGCATCTCGTTCGACATCGGGCGCGGCGAGACGCTCGGCATCGTCGGCGAGTCGGGATGCGGGAAGAGCGTCACCTCGCTCGCCCTGCTCGGCATCCTGCCGCGCGCCGGTCGCGTCGTGGGCGGGACCGCGGAGTTCGGCGGGCGCGACCTGCTGCAGCTCTCGGACGGAGAGCTACGGTCGGTGCGCGGACGCGAGATCGGGATCGTCTTCCAGGATCCGATGACGTCCCTGAATCCCGTTCTGACTGTCGGCCGGCAGATCAGGGAGGCGCTGGAGACCCACTTCGACCTCTCGAGGCGCGAGACCGAGAATCGCGCGGTCGAGCTGCTCGAACGCGTGGGGATCCCTGCCGCGAAGGAGCGAGCCCGCGACTACCCGCACCAGTTCTCCGGCGGGATGCGGCAGCGCGCGATGATCGCGATGGCGCTCGCGTGCGAGCCGAAGCTGCTGATCGCCGACGAGCCGACAACCGCGCTCGACGTGACGATCCAGGCGCAGATCCTCGACCTGCTGCGCCAGCTCGTCCGCGAGGAGGGTGCGTCGCTGATCCTGATCACGCACGACCTCGGCGTCGTCGCGGGCATGTGCGAGCAGGTCAAGGTGATGTACGCCGGCATGTTCATGGAGACCGGCAGCGCCGACCAGCTGTTCGACGCCCCGCGGCACCCGTACACGCTCGGGCTGCTCGAGTCGATTCCGCGCCTCGACGCGCCGCGCAAGGCCCAGCTGAAGCCGATCGCCGGCGCGCCGCGCGACATGCTCAGCCCGCCGACCGCGTGCCCGTTCCAGCCGCGCTGCCGGTTCGAGGTCGAGCTGTCGCGCAACGCGGTGCCCCCGCTCGTGGAGATCGAGCCCGGACACTTCGTCGCCTGCTTCAACCCCGTTCCGGCAGACGAGTGGGCGCGCGAGCGGGCGGTGACGGTGTGAGCGCGAGCGACGGACCGCTCGTCGAGATCGATCGGCTCAAGGTCTATTTCCCGATCAAGAGCGGTCTCATCCTCGACCGGCACGTCGGCGACATCCGCGCGGTCGACGACGTCACGCTCGAGATCCGCCGCGGCGAGACGCTCGGCCTCGTCGGCGAGTCGGGCTGCGGCAAGTCCACGATCGGCCGCACGCTCCTTCGTCTCTACGAGCCCGTCGAGGGCCGGATCGTCTTCGACGGTCAGGACATCACGCACATGAGCGAGAAGGAGCTCCAGCCGTTGCGGCGCCGGATGCAGATGGTCTTCCAGGATCCGTACGCCTCGCTCAACCCGCGTCACTCGGTCGGGCGGATCATCGGCGAGCCGATGAAGACACACGGTCTGGCCGGCCGTCGCGACGTCGACACGCGCGTCCGGGAGCTGCTCGGGATCGTGGGCCTGCCCGCCGACGCGGCGGCGCGCTACCCGCACGAGTTCTCCGGAGGTCAGCGCCAGCGGATCGGTGTCGCCCGCGCGCTCGGTCTGAACCCTGACCTCGTCGTCGCAGACGAGCCGGTCTCCGCCCTCGACGTCTCGATCCAGGCGCAGATCCTCAACCTGCTCGAGTCGCTGCAGGCCGAGTTCGACCTCACCTATCTCTTCATCGCCCACGACCTGGCCGTCGTCCGGCACATCTCCGACCGGATCGCGGTCATGTACCTCGGGATGATCGCCGAGGTCTCGCCGGCCGGGGAGCTCTACCGGCGGCCGCTGCATCCGTACACGATCGCGCTCCTCTCGGCGGTGCCGATCCCCGACCCGAGGGTCGAGCGCCGGCGCGAGGCGATTCTGCTTCCCGGCGACATTCCGTCCCCGGCGAACCCCCCGCAGGCATGCCGGTTCCACACCCGTTGCCCCTACGTCCAGCCGACCCGCTGCCGTGACGACGTGCCGCCGCTGCGGCGGCTCGCTCCGGGTCATACGGTCGCCTGCCACTATGCGGAGCAGATCGAGGCGGGGCTGATCCAGCCGCAGGAGCACGAGACGGTCTTCGAACCGGTGTTCAACCAGCCGATTCTCGAGCCGCCTCCCCTCTAGCGGGCGCTTTCCTCCGAGGTCATTAACCCCATCGCAACAACCGATCGGCGAGTCTGTCGTCTATTAGGATCGAGCCGCCCGCGACCCCGCTGGCGGCGTTAGCGACGAATGGGGGTTCGAATGACGTTGAGTAAGTGGAGGCGGTTCATAGGAGCGTTCGCTCTTCTGGCCGCCCTCACGTTCGCCCTTGCCGCATGCGGCGGCGGCGACGACGAATCCGGGGGTGCCACGACAGGGGCGAGCGGAGGAACGGCTTCGAAGACGTTCCCTGAGTTCAAGATCGCCTTCGACAACGGCATCGACTACCTCGACCCGGGTCTCTCGTACACGGTGCAGGGCTGGGGGATCATGCTCCCCGTGCACCTCGGCCTGGTGACGTACAAGCTCGTGAACGGCCCTGACGGCGCGACGATCATTCCGGCACTCGCCGAGGATCTGCCCGAGATCTCCCAGGACGGCTTGACGTACAAGTTCACTCTGCGCGACGGGCTCACGTACTCGGACGGCTCGCCGATCAAGGCGACTGACTTCAAGAACACGATCAAGCGCCTGTATCTGATCGACTCGCCGGGCGTCGGTTTCTTCACCGGCATCAAGGGTGCAGACCAGTTCGGATCGACGAAGAAGGGCGACATCAGCGGCATCGTGGTCGATGACGACGCCCGCACGATCGAGATCCAACTGACGAAGCCGCAGGGCGACTTCCTCTACATCCTCGCCACGGGCTTCGCGCAGATCGTCCCGAGCTCGACGCCCGCCAAGGACCAGTCGACGGCCGGGATCCCTGCAAACGGTCCGTACATGATCCAGAGCTACACGCCGAACCGGGAAGTCGTTGTCGTTCGGAACCCGGAGTGGAAGGGCATCGACGGCATCGCGGACGGCAACCCCGACAAGATGGTCTTCAACGTCGTCGAGGAGGACTCGGCCGCACTGCAGTCGGTCATCGACGGTAAGAACGACTACAACTTCCACCCGATCCCGGTCGACCGGCTTGGTGAGGTACAGAGTCAGTACGCCGACCAGCTGAAGCTGTTCACGCCGGCGAACACGTACTACTACTTCATGAACACGCGGCTCAAGCCGTTCGACAAGCTCGAGGTGCGTCAGGCCGTGAACTACGCGGTCGACCGTGAAGCAGTCGTCCGGCTCTACGGCGGTCTGGCGTCGCCGACGCAGAACGTGCTTCCGCCGACGTACCCGCAGTACACGAAGATCGACATGTACCCGCACGACCTGGCGAAGGCAAAGCAGCTCGTGCAGCAGTCCGGGTACGCCGGAATGGCCGTCACGGTCTGGGGCAACTCGCGTGAGACGCTCCAGAAGCCGGCGGCGTATCTTGCGGACGTCCTCAACTCGATCGGCTTCAAGGCGAAGCTGAAGATCATCGATCCGTCGGTGTACTTCACGACGATCGGGAACCAGCGCACGAAGGCGCAGGCTGGTATCGCCAACTGGTTCCAGGACTACCCGCACCCGCTGAACTGGTTCGACGTGCTCCTGAACGGCAACCGCATCACCGAGGAGCACAACAACAACTACTCCAACGCCGACGTGGCGGCGATCAACGACAAGATCGAGGCGCTCAAGAAAGAGCCCGAGATCAACGACGACGTCAACGCACAGTGGGCTGAGGTCGATCAGATGGTGGCGGAGAACGCCCTGTGGGCTCCGATCGTCAACAGGCAGTTCACGGACTTCTTCACGCCGCAGATGGACCTGCAGAACTGCTACGTGAACCACGTGCTGTACCAGTTCATCTACACCTCGGCCTGCAAGAAGACGAGCTAACGCAGCCGAGCAAAAGGGAATAGGCTCGAGGGCGCCCTCCGGGGCGCCCTCGAGCCAGGTCGATGACCCAACAGGCCACGGACTTCACCCTCGACACCGCCGCAGCGCTTGCGGAGCGCGAGCACGGGCCGATCGAGGGTAGGAGCCCGTGGTATCTCGCCTGGCGCCGGCTGCGGCGGAACTACTTCGCCCTCGGCGCGCTTCTCCTCTTCTTCATGATCGTCGCGGCGTGCATCGCTGCTCCCTGGTACGCCGAGAACGTCGCAGGTACCGGGCCGAACAACACGCACCTGACCGACAAGGTTCTCGTCGACGGCGAGGAAGTCGACGTGATCTCCCCGGGCGGCACCGAGCCGGACCCCGTGACCGGAGAGCTCGTGATCGTGCCGGTCACGGTGATGGGCCCGCAGTTCTGGCACGCCGGTGGCAAGTACGTGCTCGGCGCCGACACGCTCGGCCGTGACGTCGCCGTGCGCGTGCTCTACGGCGGGCGCAACTCGCTCCTGATCGGAATCGGCTCGGCGCTGATCTGCACGTTCCTCGCGACCGTGCTGGCACTGCTCGCCGGCTACTTCGGCGCGTGGTCGGACTGGGGGATCACCCGCGTCTTCGACCTGATCGCCGCCCTGCCCGTGATCCTGCTCGGGATCGCGCTCGGCGCCGCGCTCTCGATCAACGGCTTCCACCATGGTCCGATCAACGTCGAGTCGGGCAGTCTCTGGATCCCGACGATGATCATCTCGGTCATCCTCGTCGCCTACATCGGCCGGCCGCTGCGCGGGCAGATCCTCTCCCTGCGCGAGAAGGAGTTCATCGAGGCGTCGATCTCGCAGGGTTCCGGCCCGTTTCGTGTGATGCTGGGCGAGATCCTGCCCAACATCGCGTCGTCAATCCTCGTCTTCTTCACCCTGATCATCGCGAACAACATCCTTGTCGAGGCCGCGCTGTCGTTCCTGGGCGCAGGCGTCCAGCCGCCGAACCCTTCGTGGGGGACGTTGATCTCCGAAGGACAGGAGCGGATCCGTACCGCTCCCTGGCTGACGATCGTCCCCGGCGCCGCGATCGTCATGACGGTCGTCGCGCTCAACATCTTCGGAGACGGCTTGCGTGACGCACTCGACCCGCGCGCGAAAGTGAGGATCGAGCACTAATGGCCGCGTTCATCGTCCGCAGAGCAATCGGCGCGATCATCGTTCTCTTCGTCGTCAGCTTCATCACGTTCTGCATCTTCATCGTGATCCCCGGCGGAGATCCGGCGACGCGGATGGCGGGCAAGAACGCCACCGACGAGAACATCGCGAACATCCGCGAGACGTGGGGTTTCGACCAGCCGTTCTACGTCCAGTACGGGAAGATGATGCAGAAGGTCTTCACGGGCGACCTGATCTCGTACACGACGCAGCAGGACGTGATCACCGAGATCAAGCGGGGCCTCCCCGCGACACTCTCGCTCGCGATCGGCGCCGCGATCATCTGGCTCTTCTTTGGCGTCCTCGTGGGGGTGATCTCAGCGGTAACCGCGGGGAGGTGGTCGGACAGAGGGATCACGATTTTGGCGCTGATCGGTATCTCGATGCCTGTCTTCTGGCTCGGGATCCTCGCGCGCTACTACCTCGGGCCGGAGAACGCCGGCATCTTCCCAGACGGCCAGTACGTGCCGCTGACCGAGAGCCCGGTCGAGTGGTTCTACCACCTGATCCTGCCGTGGTGCGTGCTCGCAGTGCTGTTCATCGGCTTCTACGGCCGCGTGCTCCGCTCGAACATCCTCGACTCGATCAACGAGGACTACGTGCGCACCGCACGCGCGAAGGGCCTCAACCCGCGCCGCGTGATGATGAAGCACGTGTTGCGGAACTCGATGATCCCGATCGTGACGCTGTTCGCGCTCGACTTCGCGGGCGTGATCGGCGGCGGAGCGATCCTGACGGAGACCGTCTTCGACCTCCAGGGCGTGGGGCAGTACGCCGCGCGTTCGGTGCGCTCGCTCGACCTGCCGCCGATCATGGCGGTCACTCTTCTGGGCGCGTTCTTCATCGTCCTCTTCAACGCGATCGTCGACTTCCTCTACGCGTACCTCGATCCAAGGATCCGTCCCTCCTAGTGGCCGAGCGGCTGCTCGAGGTCCGGGGCCTCAAGGTCCAGTTCGCGACAGAGGACGGTGTCGTCAACGCCGTCGACGGAGTGGACTTCACGCTCGATCGCGGAGAGGTGCTCGGGATCGTCGGCGAGTCAGGCTCCGGCAAGAGCGTCACGGCGATGACGATGCTCGGCCTGACCCGAGGCGTGAACGCCCGCTTCGAAGGCGAGGTGCTGTACAAGGGCCGCGACCTGCTCACGCTCAGCGAGGCCGAGCTCCAGTCGATCCGCGGGAACGAGCTCGCGATGATCTTCCAGGACCCGATGACCTCGATGAACCCGGTCTACAGGATCGGAGCTCAGATCAGCGAGGGGCTCAAGGCGCACAACCCCGGTATGAGCAAGGCCGACTGTGCGCGCGCGCTCGGTCGAGCTCCTGCGCGCGGTCGGGATCCCGAACCCCGAATCGCGTGTCGACGACCACCCGCACCAGTTCTCGGGCGGGATGCGCCAGCGCGCGATGATCGCGATGTCGCTCGCGAACAACCCGGACATCCTGATCGCCGACGAGCCGACCACCGCGCTCGACGTGACGATTCAGGCACAGATCATCGAGCTGATCGACCGGCTGAAGGACGAGTTCAACTCCGCCGTGATCCTGATCACGCACGACCTCGGCGTCGTCGCAGAGATCGCCGACGTGATCCTGGTCATGTACGCCGGCCGGGTCGTCGAGGTCGGGACGAAGCGGCAGATCTTCTACGACCCGCAGCATCCGTACGCATGGGGTCTGCTCGGTTCGATCCCGCGGCTCGACCGCCCGAAGTCCGAGCGGCTGCACTCGATCGAGGGCGCGCCGCCGTCGCTGATCAACATGCCGCAAGGCTGCAAGTTCCGGCCGCGCTGCCCGCATGCGTTCGAGAAGTGCTCGGAGGAGCCGGCGCTCGAGAACCGCGTCGAGGATCCGGGCCATCTCGACCGGTGCTGGCTGCCGGTCGAGGTCAAGCGGACGATCCGCGAGGCGACGATCACCGGAGAGCAGGCGGCGTGAGCACGAGCGAGACGCCTCTCGTCGAGGTGCGGCATCTGAAGAAGTACTTCCCGATCAAGAAGGGGATGCTCCAGCGCGAGGTCGCGCGCGTGCACGCCGTGGACGACGTCTCGTTCTCGGTGCACAAGGGCGAGACGCTCGGTCTCGTCGGCGAGTCGGGCTGCGGCAAGTCGACGCTCGGGCGCACGATCATCCGCCTGCTCCACCCGACCGACGGGCAGATCCTCTTCGAGGGCCGCGACATCACGAGCCTGAAGGCGCGGCAGATGCGGCCGCTCCGGCGCGAGATACAGATGATCTTCCAGGATCCCTACGCGTCTTTGAACCCGCGCAAGCGTGTCGGCTCGATCATCGGGGACCCGCTCAAGATCCACGGAATCGGCACGAAGGCGGAGCGAAAACGCCGCGTCCAGGAGCTGCTCGAGATCGTCGGGCTCTCGCCCGAGCACTACAACCGCTTCCCGCACGAGTTCTCCGGCGGGCAGCGGCAGCGGATCGGTGTCGCCCGCTCGCTCGCGCTCCGGCCGAAGCTGATCATCGCGGACGAACCGGTCTCGGCTCTCGACGTGTCGATCCAGTCGCAGATCCTCAACCTGCTCACGGACCTCCAGTCCGAGTTCGACCTGACCTACATCTTCATCGCACACGACCTCGGAGTCGTGCGCCACGTCTCCGACCGGATCGCAGTCATGTACCTCGGGAAGATCGCGGAGCTCTCGCCTGGGGAGGAGCTCTACGACCGGCCGATCATGCCGTACACCGAGGCGCTCCTCTCGGCCGTGCCGATTCCCGATCCCGACCTCGCCGAGCGCCGGGAGCGGATCGTCCTCATCGGGGACGTCCCGTCGCCGATCAACCCGCCGTCCGGCTGCCGCTTCCACCCGCGCTGCCGCTACATGACCGACGTGTGCCAGCAGATCGAGCCGCCGCTGGC
Source organism: uncultured Actinomycetes bacterium (assembly GCA_963700495.1). Classification (GTDB taxonomy): domain Bacteria; phylum Actinomycetota; class Thermoleophilia; order Gaiellales; family Gaiellaceae; genus JACCTU01. Next base: position 236,522 of record CAVOXT010000001.1, read on the forward strand.
GGACTACGGGGGGCACCTCGCGGCGTGCCACCATCCGCTGAACGTCTCCGCGGCGGAGGCGCTCGGGGCCCGGGTGGCCAAGGAGTCGCCCGAGTCCGCGCCGGCTGACGCCACACCGACCGAGCCGGCAGGGAGAGATTCCCACCCGGTCTCCGCCGAAACCCCTCGATCTGGCTAGTTCCCTCTAAAGCGCGGGCATAGGCCCGCCGATACGTGTGAGGCAATGGACGCTGCCGAGCGCAGGGAAATCCTGACCCGCTACGCGGACCACACACGCCGCTTCGACGAGCTTGCCTCGAAGCGGAAGAACGGTTCGCAGGCCGAGGTCATCACCTTCAGTGCACCGCTCCGCGAGCTGGAGCAGGAGCCGACGATGCGCGAGGTCGAGGTCCTTCAACTGATCTCGGACGGCCTCGTGAACCGCGAGATCGGCGAGCGCCTCTTCCTGAGCGAGGAGACGGTCAAGAGCCACGTCCGGCATTTGCTGGCGAAACTTCAGTCCCGCTCGCGCGCCCACGCGGTCGCCGTCGGCTTCCGCCGCGGCATCATCGTCTAGCGCCCTCGCAAACTCGTAGCCCACCACCGGCTTAGGTTGAGGGCGCCCCGGGAACACATTAAGCGTTCTCCCCCTCTTTTCCACACCATGTGGAAATCCCTCAACAGAGTGATGCCCACATGGTGTGGAAAACAGAAACTAAGACTGCTCTACCAGGACTTACCGCTACCGGCCACCGCAGCCAGCGCCGAGAGCGCGCTGAACAGCGTGATGGCACGAAAACGAGAAAGGTCATGGAAGACCTCCTATTGGGGACTGACGGCATGCCGATCGTAAACCCTCCTCCGGTAGTTACAAGAGGGTTTTCTCGCACGTTTGCTCTTGCGAAATTGCCACTAACAGCGCGGTGTTGTGGCTCGGAGGGGCGTTTCTCACGTGCGCGGTTGCCGCAATGTGGATGACGGCGACGGCCGGAAAGGGCCTTCCTCAGTGGTGGGTAATCGGTGCGCTGGCAATCGTCGCCGGCGTTGCCGAACGCCAGGGCGTCCGGGTGACCAAGAACATCGAGATGTCGATCTCGTACCTCCCGATCGTCTTCGCGGCCGTCGCATTCGGTCCGCTTGCGGCGGGCCTCGTCGGCGCAGCGGCGAATTTCCTTGACTTACGGCCCCCCTACCTCCGGTGGGCCATCTACACACCGGCGCGCGCCCTCTCGGCCTGCATCGCGGGAATCGCCGCCTCCGCGTCGCAGCGAGCGAGTCGAGCTTCGGCGCGATCTTGGTCGCGAGCCTCTTCGCAGCTGCCGCATATATGGGGAGCGACGCGCTAATCAACACTCTTGTCTGGTCGCGAGGCGGTCTGCCGCGGTCCTCGCCTACGTTCGAACGGTCGGTCCGATGACACTCGTTTCGTTGCCGCTCCACGTACCGATTGTGGCTTTGCTTGTCTTTGCGTACCGAAACTATGCGCTTTGGGTCGTACTCACCTTCCTGCTCCTGCGCTTGCGCTGCAGCGCCTTATCAATCTGTATCAGCAGCAGCGTGAGGCAACCCAGGATCTCGCCGAGGCTAATCTTCGACTTGAGAACGCCAACCTCTCGTTCGCGACGGCCTTGGTCGCGACGCTAGATGCGAGAGATCAGTACACCGCGGGCCACTCCGCGGCGGTCGCTGTGTACTCCCGTGACATCGCAGCGGGGCTGGGTCTGAGCGATCGGGAACAACAAGGCGCGCATCTAGCCGGGCTCGTCCACGACATTGGGAAGGTTGGTCTTCCTGCTGGACTTCTTGAGAAGGCCGGGCCTCTGACCCTGGAAGAGCGACGACAGATGGAGTAGCACAGCGCGATCGGTGAACGAATCCTCGGAAAGGTCGAGGACTACGCTGAGATTGCCAAGATCGTACGTCACCATCATGAGCGGGCTGACGGGAAGGATATCCCGACAGGCTCCGATCGGACGCGATCCCGTTCATCTCGCGCATCATCACAGTTGCCGATGCGTACAACGCGATGACATCGGATCGCCCATATCGTGACGCAATGCCGTCTCGCGTTGCTCGCCTGCGACTCGCCCAAGCGGTCGAAACGCAGTTCGATACAGCAGTTGTCGCGGCCTTCGAGGGTGTACTCGTCGCGGCGGAAAATGAGTATCGAACTGCTATGAGTTCTGAGTTCGGTTTGGTCGCTCGAACGGCGTACACAAAGCTCCCAGCCGTAACCGTCGCTGCCTAGACCGTTCGGTCCGCGGCGAGAATTGCTTGTGTGCGGGATCGCACACCGAGTTTCACAAAGATGTGTCGCAGATGAGCCTTGACGGTCACCTCGCTGATAAAGAGCGCTCGGCCGATCTCACGATTGGACAGACCTGTGAGCAAGAGTTCGTAGACTTCCTGCTCTCGGGTCGATAGCTTCGATCGCTGCCGGTGAGTCGCCGCTTCCTCTTCTGCGACTGCGATTGCGGCGAGGAGCTTCCTCACGGAAGGATCCTCTGTTTCTTCAACAAGCCGTTTGAGTTCGGGCTGCGCTCGAAACACAAGCAAGGCCGCATCACGTAGGCCGGTTGTCTCAGCGGCCTGTGCGGCGCGCATCACTGGTTCGAGCTGATCGTGACGTGCGCCCACCACGGCCTCCGCGAACTGGGATACCACCCCTGCCTCGATCGTTGGTGTGAGCTCACGCGCTCGTTGACAGAGATTCGTCGCGGATGTCTCGTCCGCTTGGATGGCCCTGACGAGTGCGCGGTAAGCGAAGATTTCTGCCTGGGTCGCTCCGTCTGGAGTCTGCCGAATCCGATTCAAGAGTTCGTCCGCGGCTTCTGGGAGACCGCAGACGATCTGAAGACGAGCCGATTGAATCGCTTGGTTCGCGGCGTCGTGAGCGTCCAGCGGGCTGTCTTCCAGGATCTTCGATAACTCCCGCTTCGCCGCTGCGAAGTGCCCGAGCCCGATGAGGGATATTGCCCGAGAAATCCGGAGCTGCGTGACCGCGAAGTCTAGGCTCGCGCGCCTGACCTCCTGGTCGGCGAGCGCGAGGCTCTTCAGAGCTTCCTCGTGGCGGGCCGCGAACCCCTGAGCTCCTGCGAGTGAGGCGTAGAAAGAGGAGCGGATCATGGGGTCAGCGACTTGATCGACCAGTGAGGCCAATGGGAGAGCGTCTTCCAGGGCCTGGAGGATGCCGCCAAGCCTTCCGGCAAGAATGAGCCTGCCAGCGGTGAGGCGAACCTCATCCGCCAGCGTCATTTCTGCTGCACTCTCAAAGTCCTCAAGGCGGGATCGGGCTGCCTCGAAGTCCTGCGACGAGACTGCGAGGAACTCGGCCCACAGTGCATTGCGCCGGTCAGCAACGGACTGAGCGAACCTGAGTGCACGTGCCGCTAACGCGCTCGCTTCCGGATCATTGGTGAAGTACGAAGCGCGGGCGGCAATGATTAAGGCCCGAGTCGAAACTCGCTGGTCGGACGGAACCGACTCGTGCGCTCGGAGTGCATGCAGACGCGCCAGAGCGAAGTCGCCTCGCCGGAAGCTGCACTCGGCCCGGGCTAGTTGGATCACGGGGAGGCCCTCATCAGACGGCAGGACGCTGTCCAGCCAATTCTCGATCGTCACCCACCGGCCGGCACGCAGCAACGACTCGAGCGCACCCTCGAGAATCTCAGGAACCATGCTGTTCAGCTTGTGGCCTTCAGCTACTGAAAACGCCTCGTCCCACGCACTCTGAGCCCAGTACTGATGGACGAGTTGCTCGGCGAGCAAGCTAAGTCCAGCTGAGTCCTCTTCGCGGAACTTCTGGAGAAGAAAGTGGCGAAGTAGAGGGTGAACATCGAACTCGTCTTGGAACGTTTGTGTCAGCAAACCCATCCTTGAGAGCTCGAGGGCGTGCGCATGCGCGTCGAGGCCGAACACGTTGCGAAGGACGGAAAGGTCGATACGAGGCGCGAGCGCGAGACGGGTGAGCAACTCTTGGTGCTCCGTCCCAAGAGAGCGATAGACCTCCGTCGCAACAAAGTCATAGATCGTGCTTGTCACGACGTCGTCGGGCAGCGCGAGCCGCGACGCAGTCGCTGCCAGGCCTATTACGGCTGGCCACCCCTCGGCTATCGAGACCAAACCGTGGACCACATGAGATCGCTCGGCTGCCAAGACCTGTCGGGCTTCGTCGGAGTCCATTGCCAGAACCGTCCGACCAAGCTCGACGACTTCGCCGTAGAGGACCCTCCTTGCCGTCACCCAGGTTGGCCGCGCGCGGCTGGCGATCAGAACATGAAATGCTCCGGAGTCTGCGATCGATTGGACGAATTTCTCGGCTACCAATGTGCCGAGAATCAACTGGTAGTCATCAATGACTAGGCAGACATCGTTCCGATCGGGGCGCTGACGTGCAAACGGAACTGCCAATTCCTCGGCGTCAAGAAGCTGAGGCGTCGACTGCGGCAACCGCCTGGTGATCTCCTCGCTGATGCCGGGCAGGAACGGCTCCACGATCGCACCCATCTCGATCGAAAGGGCGGCGAGATCAGTAGACGCCGATCGGCATCGATACCAGCCAACGCGATCAAACCTGGAGGCCGACCACTCTTCGGCGAACATCGTCTTCCCGTAGCCAGCCGGTGCGATCAGCAGCACGATGCTCGCGTCAGCATCTTCTACTAGCCTCGCCAAGCGGGGACGCCGGATCGCGTGCCGACGCTTGCTTTGACCCTTACTTCTTGCGCCCTCGTCTATCGCCGGTCGGCTCCGTTGAGATTCCCACCTCGACCTTAGCGCGTGGCCGCGCGGTTTGTCACTTGTCGATTTAGGTGGTGCCCGCGACCCGGCCGTGGTCGCGGACACCGTGCCGTCAGCCCCCGGCGCTGACGTCGGCGCCGAGGTCTTTTGCGAGCGGGTCGTCGCCCGTTAGGGCGCGATACGCGGCGGGGATTTGGCGCCGGCGCGGTACTCCGAGCTTCTGTCGGAGGACGTCACAGTGCGCCTTCGCCGTGCGAGGGGAGATGCCCAGCCGCGCGCCGACCTCGTCGTTCGAGCAGCCCGCCGCGATCAGAGCGACGACTTGTCGCTGGCGATCGGTCAAGCCGATGGGCTGGTCGTTGAGGACTGGCGACATGGCCGGAGCGTGTCACCTGTCCGGCGGCGCGACCATTGTCCAAAGGGCGTATTTCGGTCGATTACGCCTACGGCGCGCCCGGGCGAATCAGATCCGGGCGAGCGCGCGGCCCACGAAGGCCGCCTCGTGACCGCGGGCGTTGGCCTCCCGCGCTTCCCGGGCGTCGAGCGCCCCGATGCGCAGCAGCAGCTCGAACTCGTCGCGAAGGTGTGTGCGCATCATCTCCGGGCCGTCGGTGGCGATCGTGAACGCCACCCCGTTCTCGACGAAGCGGCGGAACGTCTCGCGGACCGCGTCCTCGTCGGGCAGGGCCTTCGTGAGCAGGTTCGACGTGGGGCAGATCTCGAGCACGATCTCCCGCTCGCGGAGCGCAGTCATCAGCTCGGGATCGCCGGCGGCGAGGATGCCGTGGCCGATTCGGTCCGGTCGGAGCGCCTCGACCACTTCGGCGATCTCCTCGCGTCCGAACTCGCCGCCTTCCTCCCCGACGTGGATCGTCACGCCGAGCCCGGCGTCGCGCGCCGTCTCGACCATCGGCGCCAGCTGCGTGTAGTCGTAGCGCCCGCCGCCGGGGCGAGGGCCGGCGATGTCGACCCCGACGATCCCTCGCGGGGCCCAACGGATCGCCTTCTCGACGACGATCTCGTTCAGGCGCGCGTCGAACGTCCGGTCCATCATCAGGATCAGCCCGGCGCGCACCTGTGGGTACTCGAGCGACGCGAGGTCGAGGCCACGGATCGCGGCGAGGATGATGATCGAGATCGCGAGCGCTGCAGCGTCCGTCATGTAGACCTGCGCCGCCTCAGCAGATCAGTCACGTCACCGTGCCCGAGCCTCCGCCGCCGCTGACACGTGGCGGCCAGAGGTCCACGATCCATGGCGAACTGAGATTGATCCGCCGCGCCTGAGCGGCGTGCGTTCGAGCAGAGACCCGGAAGGTGAATGCCAGCGGTAGCAGCGCCGTGTCGAGGCAAGGGGACGACGTGTGATTGCGTCTGCTGTCGCCGATCTAGGAGGCGGTAGTTCGGCACCGACCAGTCACAGCTACGCGCCGTACTGCGCTCGGACGTGGCGCCCGCAGGTTGGCCGCATCGAACCTCCTCCATTGGTCTCCAAGGGTTCACTGACGCGGGCGCCGCGCCGGCGGGCCTGGACGACGCTGCGCCTACCGCCGTGGGAGTGGCTGCCAGCTCGGAGCTTCCTCAGGGCCCGGGAGCTTTGTGAGCCGCAGGATCCCGCTCCCGTTCACGTTGATGACGAAGATCTCGCTATTCGTCCGTGTGACCGCACGCACGAACGCGATCATCTTCCCGTCTGGCGACCACGCTGGCGAGTGCCCGTTCCGGACGAGGAGCCGCCGACCTGTTCCGTTCGCTCGCGCCACGTAGATCGCCGACCGTTCCGGTTTCCCCGCCCCGGTATCCGTGTCGAAAGCGATCCACCCCCCGCCGGGCGACCACGAGGGGTTGTCGACAGCGTTCATCGACGACCAGTCCCGGGCGAACCGGCGGTCCGCGACGTTGAACAGCGCGATGCCGAAGTTCCCGCCGAACTCGTACGCCATCGCGATGAGCCTTCCGTTTGGCGACCAGTCCGGCGAGAACATCCCCGGACTTCCGGCACCCTCGTCCTCGTAGATCCTTTCCTGCTGCCGGGTTCGCAGATCAAAGATCGAAACCCAAATCCCCTCACCGGTCATCCCCACAAGCCGCTGCCCGTCCGGAGCCCACGACGGGCCATAAACAGGCACCGGAACGAGCACCGGCGCGCCGGGCAGGCGCCTGAACCCTTCCCCCGTGTTCAGGGCGAGTTGGCGCCCGTCGGGCGACCACGCCGGCGAGGCTGCGCGGCGAGCGATTCGCCGCAGCGAACCCCCGCGAGCACCGACGACGTACACGTCTCCCCACTCGCCGTTCCTCTCGGCTTGAACGCTTCGGTGGTAAAACGCGATCGCACCGTTCCGGCCCGGGGATGCTTGCAGAGTGACGCCAACGTGCTGGCCCGCCGAACCGGCCCCAGCACCGAAAGCCGCACCGGCCGCAAGCAGCATGGCAGCCAACGCCGCCACCTCGCGGCTGCGACCTAGAGCCCGTCGGCGTCGGATCATGACGTTCACGGTGAAACGCCGTCGCGGTCGAGGCATCGGCGTGCGCACCGATCCCGATTGCTCGGAACTACCAACTGTCAAAGACGCTCGCGTGCTAACCAGGATCCCGTGCTTCGGCTCTCTGGGGCGTCGTCGAGGGCATTCATACGATGTTCGCCCGGGCCAGCCGAATCGGGGTGGGCGGCCAGGGCCGCGGGGAGAGCTAAGACTCCCCCGCGTATGATCCAAGTCGCTACAAAGACGCCGGGATCGGCTGGCTCGCTTCGGCGGGCTGCTTCGAGGTCAGAGAGAGCTCTTCGATCTGCTGCTCATACGAGTCGCTCTGGTCCCGGAGCCGGGTAAGGAGCAGTCGCGGTGTCAAGCCGAAGATCGCAGCGACAACGAGCCCGGTCGGGTTAGAACCCAGGTTGAAGATTTCGTCGAATGCGGGAGTCGCTGCCCCGCCGTTCGTTGCGACGCTGCCGGCGATTAGGAAACTGCCGGCGTAGTTCGTCAAGACGACTCCGGCGAGAGCCGCGATCCCTGACGCCACCGGCGTTACGAGCAGCCGCATTTGAGCGAGGCCGTAGTCAAACACGCCGATGTTTCGGGTGGTGCTGGCGAGGTGCAGCGCGTTGAAGACGCCTACGACAGCCCCGACAAGGAAGAACGTTACGGCCGCCGTGAGCGTCTTCTCGGTCACATCTGCCAGAACCGCCAGAGCGAGGATCGCATAGGTGAGCGAGATTGCGAGTACCAGCGCCATGAAGAGCTGATTGCGCTTCTTGACGATCTTGTCCCAGGCTTCGTTCTTCGCCCTGTGGATCAGGAAGGCGCTCTCGCGTACGAGCGCCCGTGCCCAGTCGTGGTTCAACCTGGTCAGCAATTCTCGATGCTCGACTTCTCGATCTCCGCTGCGGTTGGCTCGGCCGTCGATTCCGAGGAGCGCCTTGAGTTGGGTTGTCAGCTCGGCGGCCTCGGCCGACGACCGTGTGCCTGCAAGCCGATCGAGATTGGTCACTGCGGTCGCGTACACGACCGAGACCGGCTCGACCGCGAGGAGCTTGTCCTCTGCCTGATGCAATGTGCTCCAGGCGTTTATGTAGCCGTGGCCGACGAGCCACCGATATCCGGAGCGGGAACGGCCGCCGCGATGGATCCCGAGTTCCTCATTCAACGTACCTAGCAATTCGTCCGCCTCGTGGATCGCCTCCTTACCCGGCGTCCTCGTTGCCTCGTCGGTTGCCTGTACGTCGACGAGCCGTGCTTTGAGCGCGACGACGCGCGCCCGCAACTCTTCGTACGTTTCCGAACTCGCGCTCTCGACATCGGTGACCTCCGGGCCAAAGAGCAATGCTGCAATCATCCACACGACCAAGCCCAGCCCGAGCCCAATCGCGAGTTGGAGCCCACGGTTCCCCGCGTCTGGCCAGTTCGCGAGACAAAGCACCACCGTCGCCGTCGCGGCGGCAGCTGGCACAATCGGGAGCAAAGCCCCAAGCGAGAGTCGCGATGCGGACCACACCTTGGTGATCGTCATGGCCGACCACCTCCCTCAATCGGAAACATGACGTCCGCAAGCTAAGGCGCGCATCCGCGAGACCGCTGACCCGCGGATCGGGTTTTCCACACACCGCCAGATCCCCGGTTCTCTGGACCTGAGATGGCAAGATCGCCATCACTAGGGGACGCCAGATTGTCGAGGCGTTCGATGTTCCAAATACGGCTCTGCGTTGTGTACCGCGTGCCGCGGCCCTACTTCATCAGCTCCATCGATCGGCGCTAGGCAACGAGCTCAACGTGCAGTTCGTGCCCACGCCTCTGATCGGTGGGTTTCTTGCGACCCGACAGAGCAAAGCCGGCGGCTACCGCCGACCCACTCCGTTCGACCACGGAATCTCATGGCGAGCTGAAGCCGGAAGAGCCTGCAAACAGGAAGTTTCTGATGTACGCGCTGTGTCCAAAGGGCGTATTTCGTTGGATTTACGCCTACGGCGCGCCCGGGCGAATCAGATCCGGGCGAGCGCGCGGCCCACGAAGGCCGCCTCGTGACCGCGGGCGTTGGCCTCCCGCGCTTCCCGGGCGTCGAGCGCCCCGATGCGCAGCAGCAGCTCGAACTCGTCGCGAAGGTGTGTGCGCATCATCTCCGGGCCGTCGGTGGCGATCGTGAACGCCACCCCGTTCTCGACGAAGCGGCGGAACGTCTCGCGGACCGCGTCCTCGTCGGGCAGGGCCTTCGTGAGCAGGTTCGACGTGGGGCAGATCTCGAGCACGATCTCCCGCTCGCGGAGCGCAGTCATCAGCTCGGGATCGCCGGCGGCGAGGATGCCGTGGCCGATTCGGTCCGGTCGGAGCGCCTCGACCACCTCGGCGATCTCCTCGCGTCCGAACTCGCCGCCTTCCTCTCCGACGTGGATCGTCACGCCGAGCCCGGCGTCGCGCGCCGTCTCGACCATCGGCGCCAACTGCGTGTAGTCGTAGCGCCCGCCGCCCGGGCGAGGGCCGGCGATGTCGACCCCGACGATCCCTCGCGGCGCCCAGCGGATCGCCTTCTCGACGACGATCTCGTTCAGGCGCGCGTCGAACGTCCGGTCCATCATCAGGATCAGCCCGGCGCGCACCTGTGGGTACTCGAGCGAGGCGAGGTCGAGGCCCCGGATCGCGGCGAGGATGATGTGGTCGAGATCGCGCTCGCCGCCACGGTTCCGCTTCATCGGGTTGAAGCGCAGCTCGAGCGTCGTGATCTGCTGCGAGCGGTAGGCGCCGCCGATGGCTGCGTGCACCGAGCGCTCGACCGCGAACGGCGACGACTGAATCAGCTCCGTCCAGTGGTAGATCTGGTCGAGTGCGTCGAGGTTCGCCACGCCGCGAGGGTCGCTGACGGTCACGAGCCGCTCGAACTCCCAGTAGTCCTTGACCGGCAGGGCGATCCCCTGCTCGTGGGCGAGGCTCCAGAGGATGTCCGAGGCCACGGAGCCGCCGAGGTGCGTGTGGAGCTCGGCGAGTCCCCCGTCGAACACAGCCCGAGTCTACGCGGGCAAAGACCATGCGAACGGCCAGGTGCTCCGGTGAGACAATCGGGGTCGGCGTGGCGGCGCCTCGGGGGACTGACGCTTGGGGCGCCGCCGCCCTTTCTCCAGAATGGCTCCATCGGGCTCTGACGGCCGCTCTATGCTGGCCACGTGAAGGTCGGAATCGTCGTTCCGTACTCCTGGTCGTTCTGGGGCGCGGTGGTGGAGCATGCTGAGCTCCAGGCGCAGGCGCTTCGGGAGCTCGGGTTCGACGTCCGCACGATCATGGCCAACGACCCACCCGGCAGCTTTACGCGCGCGCTGCATCCCCGTCTCGGCCGGCACGGTAACCCTCCGCCGGACGTGATCCCGGTCGGCCGCTCGGTGATCGTGCCGGCGAACGGCTCGCTCCCGAACCTCGCCCTGAGCCCGCGAACCGTGTTCAGGATCAAGCGGGTGCTCGAGCGCGAGCGTTTTGACGTTCTCCACCTGCACGAGCCGATGACGCCCGCGATCTGCGTCGTGGTGGCCTCGTTGGCGCGCTGTCCGATGGTCGCGACCTTCCATGCCTCGGGCAACCTCGGCTGGATGCGCGGGGCCGTGCATTTCTGGGGCTTCCTGATGGACCGGCTGGACCATCGGATCGCGGTCTCCGAGCAGGCGCGCGACTCCGCCGCGCGCTGGCTGCCCGGCGCATACGACATCGTCCCGAACGGCGTCCTGATTCCGCCGGACGCTGACCCGGCGGACCGAGAGAACCACGTCGCGTTCGTCGGCCGGCACGAGCCCCGCAAGGGGCTGCAGGTGCTGCTGCGTGCATGGCCGGACGTTCACAGCTGCGACCGGCGCACGGCTGCGGTTGATCGGCGCCGATCCGCTCGCCGTCGGGCTGCTCCAGCGGCGGCTGCGCGTTCCGTCAGACGGGATCGACGTGCTCGGCTTCCTCAGCCAGGAGCAGCTGACGAGCGAGCTGCTCACGGCGAAGGCGCTCGCGGCGCCGTCGCTCGGCGGCGAGAGCTTCGGGATGGTCCTCACGCGCGCGTTCGCGTGCGCGCTGCCGGTCGTCGCCTCCGACATCTCCGGCTATCGCGACGTGACGACGCGACGACACGAGCCTGACGCGTCCCGCCCGGCGATCCGACCGCGCTCGCACAAGCCCTCGTGGCGGTCCTCGAGGACGAGCCACGGCGGAGGGCGATGGGAGCCGCCGCCCGTGAGCTGGCCGAGGCGGAGTACTCGTGGGAGAGGGTCGGTCGGCGACTCGCGAGCATCTACGAGCTCGTGGCCGGCCGCACTCCGGTAGAGGTGCGGGCGTGAACCTGATCCCGCAGCAGCCCGTGGGTCCGCGGGCTGATCGTGCTGGCGTTGGCCGCCGTCGCGATCGTGATGGTCTGGTGGCGCGGGCCGGAGTGGGGGCTCGTCGCCGACGCCTTCCGGCGCGTCGAGTGGTCGTGGATCTTCGCGGCGATCGGCGCTCAACCTGCTCTCGGTCGTCGCGCGCGCGCTCGCCTGGCGGACCGTCGTCCATCAGGCGCTGCCGAAGAACCCGCCGCCGTTCGGGCGGCTGTTCTCCGCGTTCTCGATCGGGCTGCTCGGCAACGCGGTGCTGCCCCGCGCGCACGGGCGAGCTCGCGCGCGTCGCCGTGCTGACGCGGGGCTACCCGCGCGGGCAGGGCTACACGGCGACGCTCCTCGGGACGGTCTTCACACATCGCCTGTTCGACGTGATCCCGGCGATGCTGCTCGTCGTCTACGTCCTGCTGACCGCGAAGATCCCGCACTGGGCGCTGACGAGCTTCGCGATCGCAGCTGCGCTCGGCGGGATCCTGCTCGTGCGTCGCGCTGGTCACGTCGCGCCTGCGCAAGCCGGTCGTCGAGGAGCTGAGCCGGTTGCGCCGCCTGCTGGCGATGGCGCGCGTCGGGCTGGACGTGCTGCGCTCTCCGGCCGGTGTCGCGGTTGCGATCTTCTTCCAGTGCCTCGGGTGGCTGCTTCCAGCTGCTCGCGGTCTGGATCGCGATGCGCGCGTTCAACATCGACGCGCCGCTGCCCGCGGCGGGGCTCGTGCTGGTGCTGATGAACATCGCCACGATCTTCCCGCTCTGGCCCGGCAACGTCGGACTGCTCCAGGCAGCGATCGCGCTCCCCCTCGTGTCGTACGGCGTCGCGTACACGACCGGGTTCGCGTACGGAATCGGGTTGCAGATGCTCGAGATGACGGTCGGCGTCGGCGTCGGGCTGATCTTCCTCGCGCGCGAGGGAGTCTCGTTCGCAATGCTCACGCGCATGCCGGACCAAGCAGGTCGAACCCCAGCTGCGCGTGGTGACGGAGGACGAGCCTGCGCGCGCTCGCAGCGCCTAGCAGCCTCAAGGGCGTTCTCGGGGCCCGCCGGGCGGCTGCCGCGCTTGCGCAGGGGTTCAGGCAGGCAGGCTGGCGCTGCGACGAGCTGGCGGTCGCCGACGGCGGTGAGGGGACTCTCGATGCTCTGTCTCGCTGGGCGACGGAGCTCAGCAAGGTGGAGGTCAGCGACGCCTTCGGGCGGCCGCGGCTCGCCTGGTGTGATCCGAAGGAGTCAGACCGCGGTCGTCGAGGCCGCCGCGGTGGTCCCGCTCGATCCTCAGCGCCTCGACGTGCGCGCGGCATCGTCACGCGGTTTCGGCGAGTTGATCGCCGAGGTCGGTGCAGACGAGCTGATCGTCGGGCTCGGCGGGACGGCGAACATGGATGCCGGCGAAGGGCTGCTCGACGTGCTGCACGAGCTGCCCGCACCGACGCGTGTTGCGTGCGACGTGCAGACGAGGCTCGTCGACGCCCCGCGGCTCTACGGTCCGCAGAAGGGCGCGACACCGGAGGACGTTCGCGAGCTGGAGGCACGCTTTCGCGATCACCCGTACGGCGGGCTTCCCGGGTCCGGCGCAGGCGGCGGCCTCGGCGCTGCGCTCGCATCGCTCGGAGCGGCGCTCGTTCCGGGCGCGGAGCTCATCCTCGACCTGATCGAGTTCGACCCGAAGGGATACGACCTCGTGGTCACCGGCGAGGGGACGGTGGACGAGACGACCTGGGAGGGGAAGGCGCCCGCAGCCGTGCAGGCCCGCTGCGAGGCCGTCGGGGTTCCCTGCGTTCTGTTCGGCGGTCGCGTGCTCGGGGGCGACGCCGTGCCGCTCTCGGGCGAGCCTGGTCGGGCCTACGAGGACTTGCTCGCGCTCGGCGGGCGGCTCGCGCGCGAACGCGGTTAGTGCCGCTGCTCGACTTGCTTCGCGAGCGCGCGGAGGATCTTCCAGGCGATCGTCGCGTTCGTCTGAACGAGCGGCCTGAACTCCCACGGGGTGAGGCCGTAGCACTTGAGCTCGGACTCGGCCGTGACCGTGGCCGTCCGCACGCCCTCCGTGATCAGCGCGATCTCGCCGAAGTGGTCACCCGAGTGGAGCCGGCGCACCTCCTCGCCGCCGACGGTCACCTTCGCCTCGCCGTCGCGGATGATGAAGAAGCCGACGCCGCCCTCGTTCTCCTTGGCGACGGTCTCGCCGGGCGCGAACGTGCGCTCGTGGACGGTGCGCGCGATCGTCTCCAGCTCGCGCGGGTCGAGCCCCGAGAAGAGCGGGACACTCTGCAGGAGCTCGGTTGCCTCGGACGCCACGGCGCGATCCTATCCTGCTGGGCGACTCTGTTCCACGCGCTTCGCGAGCTCCTCGATCCGGCCCTGCGCGGCGTCGAGCCGCTCGCGACAGAGCCGGTAGAGCTCCTCGCCGCGCTCCCAGAGCGCGAGCGCCTCGTCGAGCGGCGCCTGGCCGTGCTCGAGTCGCTCGACGATCTGCTCGAGCTCCTTCTGCGCCTGCTCGAAGTTCGGCGGGTCGCTCATCGGGTTTCCTCGACGCGCGCGCCGAAGCCGCCTTCGGCCAGCTGGACGTCGACGTGTGCGCCCGCCTCGAGCGCGGACGACGACCGGAGGATCCCGTCCTCGCCGCGGACGATCGCGTAGCCGCGCGAGAGTGTCGAGCTCGGGCGAGAGGACACGCAGCCGCGCGGTCGCGTTCTCCAGCGCGGCGCGCTTCCGCTCGACCAGGAGGAGCGGGGCGCTGCGGAGGCGCTCGTGCAGCGACTCGACGCGGCGGTTCTCACGCTCGACCGCGAGTGCCGGGGCGCGGTTCAGGCGCGCACGGAGCGTCTCGGTTCGATCGTGCTCGCGCTCGAGTGCGCGCCGGGCGCCGCGCTCGAGCGCCGAGCGCGCCGCGTCGAGGCGCGCGATCAGCTCGGCGAGGTCCGGCACGACGAGCCTTCCGGCGGCGGTCGGCGTCGACGCACGCACGTCCGCGGCGAGATCGCAGAGCGGAGTGTCCTGCTCGTGCCCGACGGCGGTGACGACGGGAACGGGGCACGTCGCGACGGCGCGGACGAGCCGCTCGTCGCTGAACGGGAGGAGGTCGTCGAAGCTGCCGCCGCCGCGCGCGAGCACGACGACGTCGACTCCTTCGGCGCAGATCTCTTCCAGGGAAGCGACCATCGCGGCCGCTGCACGCGGCCCCTGCACGTACGTCTCGGCGACGATGATGTGCGCTGCCGGGAAGCGCGTCGTCGCCGCCGTGATCACGTCGCGCTTGGCCGCCGCGTCGTTGCCCGTCACCAGGCCGATCTTTCGGGGGAGGAACGGCAGCTTGCGCTTTCGCGCCTCGGCGAACAGTCCTTCGCCGGCGAGCTTCTTCTTCAGCCGCTCGAGCGCGGCGAGGTGGTCCCCCACGCCGAACCGCTCGAGCGTGAGCGCGCGGAGCTTGAACTCGCCCTTCGCCGCGAACAGCTCCGGCCGGCCGTACACGTGCACGCGCTCGCCGTCGTCGAGCTCGAGCCGGAGCGCGTCGAACTGCCCGCGTGGAATCGAGACGGGCAGCGACGCGCCGTCGGTCGGGTCCTTGAGCGTGAAGAAGACGTTCGCCCAGCCGCGATGCCGGCGGAGCTCCGTCACCTCGCCCTCGATCCAGATCGTCGGCAGTCGCGAGATCCATTCGGCGACGCCGCGGTTGAACGACGAGACCGTGTACACCTTCCGGTCGCCGTACTGGAGGGCCTCGACCTTCACGAGGCCGATGCTAGTTAGAGCAGGATCTCGGCGGCGGTCTGCGCTTCGCAGCCCGAGCGGACGAGCTCGACGGCCTGGTGCAGATCGGCCTCGCTCGCCGCGATGCGCTCGGCGAGGGGAAGCGGGAAACCGGCCTCGATGAGCACGTGCAGGCGCCAGCTCTCGACCTTCGCGCGCTCGCTCTGCCTCTCGATGACCTCGGTGTCGCTCATGGACCGCCTCCGTTCGTGATCCCTGAGACGATCCCTGCCCTCGTTTGTTGGAGATCAACCCGCCCGGGCGTACGCCTCGTCGATCCGCCTGGCGAGCTCCTGCAGGCGGGCCTGGATCACGCTGCGCTCCGCATCGACCTCGGCGGTCAGCGACTGGACGCGCGCGGCGATCTCGGTCTCGATCTCGCCGAACCTGCGCTCGAGAGCCGCGACGGCGTCGTCACGCTGCCGTTCGAGACCGGCTGCGATCTGGCCGAGTCGCTTTTCGAGCCGCGCGGTGCCGGAGTCCGAGATCTGTGCGAGCTGGTCGGAGAGCACTCCCGTCGCCTCGCGCTCGAAGGAAGCGACGGCGCGCTCGAGCTCGCGTGCGAGCCGCCGAGCCGCATCCTCTCGCGCGTGCTTGATCGCTTCGTTGAACTGCTGCGCGGCGATCTCCGAGTAACCCGACGTGGCTCGGTCGATCACACGCTGGAGCTGCTCGAGCTGCTTTCGCTCGATCTCCCCGAACCCGGTCGTGATCCGCTGCGAGGCGTCCGTTTCCTCGCGCTCGATCTGCTCGCGCAGCGCCTCCTCGCGGCGTCGGAGCCGGTCCGCCGACTTCGTGCAACGCTCGGCGCCGGTCGGCGGCCTGCGACTCGAGCTCTGCGTTCGCCGTCTGCGCGACCTCTTCGAGTGAGCGGCCGAGCTCCTCGCGCAGGCGCGCGACGGACGCGCGCTGCTCTTCGCTCTCCGCCGGCGATGCGCTCGGCGTCTGCGTCGAGACGCGACTCGACCTTTTCGATCACTTCCCGCTGGCGCTCGCCGATGCGTGAGATCTGGCCGGCCAGCTGCTCCTGGATGCGTTCGAGATCCTGCGCCCATTCAGCGAACCGGCGCTCGACCTGCTGCTGCGCGGCGCTCAGCGCGGCCGCGAGCTCGTCGCGTGCGCCCGCCTCGCGGGCGATGAACGCGACGCGCCGTTCCTCGGCAATTCGGCGCTCCTGCTCGGTGAGCTCGGACACGGAGTCCGCGCGCGCACGGGCGAGCGTGCGCTCGAGCTCGACGGCCCGTTCGGCCGCTTCCTGCTCGATCAGCGCGCGGAGCTGCGCCTCGGCGCGTGCGAAGTCAGCGTCGAGCTCGCGTCCGCGGCCTACGAGCCGTGAGAGTGCAGAGGCTCCAAGCTCGGCGAACGCGCAGACGGTCAGCCCTGCGGCGGCGACTGCCAGGGCGAGCTCGGGGTCGAACGCCAGCGCGATCCAGGCAGCGACGGCGGCCGAGCCGATGACACCCGCGAGGATGGACGCCGTTCGCATGGGGAGCCGATTGCCCGCCGCGGCGGCGAAGGACGCGGCGACGACGACGATCGCCACCGCGAACCCGATCGAGAACCCGACAGCCACGGACTCCATCGTAGGCGCTTCTATCGTTCGCCCATGGACCTCGCGGAGGAGCTGGAGCGAATCGCGGAGATCGCCGCGGGCTACGCCGACGACGGCGAGCAGCTGAGCGGCGTCCTGCCGGCGGAGGCGGAACCGGGCTTGCGCGTCTACCTGTGCTCCTTCGAGCGGGGAGTCGGGCGTGCTTGGCTGGCCCTCGACGCGGAGGGGGTCCCGCTGGAGAGCCGGAACCGAGTCCGCGAGGCCGTGTCGATCGCGGCGCTGTGCGAGTTCGCCGACGAGAGCGCCGGAGGCGGCGACCTGTCCGAGCTCCGCTCACAGCTGGTCGCGCTGCGGCTGACCGAGAACCCGCCGGGGATCGACGAGGCGGAGGCCGCCGCGCTCGCGCTCGAAGCGGTCGTGGGCTCGCCTCCGAGGCTTGCCACGCCGGCGCATCTCGATGCCGTGGGTGCCGCCGCACGAACACTCGAGCGGGCGCTCGGCGACAGCTCCTCGTCGCCCTTCGTGGCAGCGATGCAGCAGGCGCGATGGGTCGTGGAGGAGCTCGCCGGCGAGGTCGAGGCGGGCTACAAGCGACCGCTAGAGTAGGGGGATGGAAGGCGGTGGCCTCGGTTTCCCCTTCGGCGGCGACCCGGACGATCTCCTGCGCGGCCTGCGCGAGTTCGCCGAGCAGCAGGCGGAGTCCGTGCAGGAGGCCCAGCGCGAGCAGTTCGCGACGCTGACGCTCAACACTGCCGTCGAGCTGACGGGGGCCGCTCTCTCGCAGCTGAACGTCTCGGGCCAGCCTGAAGAGCAGGCGATGGCCCTCCGTGACGCCATGCGGGTGCTCTTCCCCGAGGCGGTCGCGCTCGTGAGCGCCGCCCGCCAGGGGTTCATGCGCGAGCGCTGATTTGCCGATAGAGGCGGTGTGCGGCGCCTCCTCGTCCTGCTTCTGCTCGCGCTCGTGGTCGCCCCCTCGGCGCGCGCTGACTCCGACCTGCTGGTCGGGGTCGTCGACGACCAGTTGAAGTGGACGGCGCACCCGAAGCCGACGACCGCGGTGCTACGCGATCTCGGACTCGGCGCGCTCCGCGTTCCGCTGACGTGGCGTCGCGGGACCGTGCGTCTGAAGGCGAGTGACATCGCGGAGATGAACCACATCGTCGGCGCCACGTTCCCGATGAGGATCGTCCTGACCGTTGCGGGGCCCGCACGCGAGGCGCCGCGCACCGATGCCGACCGCGCCCAGTACTGCTCGTACGTCCGCGACGCACTCGCGCGCTACCCGGCGATCAACGACGTCACGATCTGGAACGAGGTCAACTCCAACGACTTCTGGCAGCCGCAGTTCGAAAACGGCGCGAGCGTCGCGCCGCGCGAGTACGGCCTCCTGCTCGCGCGCTGCTACGACACGCTGAAGCAGTTCCGGCCGCGTCTCAACCTGATGACCGACACCTCGCCGCGCGGGAACGACAACCCGTTCGCGGTGTCGAACGCGAGTCACTCGCCCGGCATGTTCGTGCGCAAGCTCGGCGACGCCTACCGCGCGACCGGACGAACGCGACCGATCTTCGACAACGTCGGCCATCACCCTTACGGAGATTTCTCGCTCGAGAGCCCGTTCGCCCGGCACCCGAACACCGGGTCGATCGGCGAGGGCGACTACGACAAGCTCGTCGCCGCTTACGGCGAGGCGTTCGCCGGAACCGATCAGCCGACAATCGGCACCGGGGCGCGGATCTACTACCTCGAGGACGGCTTCGAGACGACGGTCGCCTCGACGAAACGTTCGATCTACAGCGGAGTCGAGCGTGCGCGCACGGTCGGGTCGGAAGCGCTCCACGCGGAGCAGATGGTCGACTCGGTCAGGCTCGCCTACTGCCAGCCGTACGTCGCGTCGTTCTTCAACTTCCTCCTCACCGACGAGAAACGGCTCGCAGGCTGGCAGTCCGGGCTGCTCTGGGCCGACGGGACGAAGAAGCCGGCATATGCGGCGTTCAAGAGCGTGATCCGCGAGGTGCGAACACGGACCGTGAACTGCGCGGCCGTGCGGAAGAAAGAAGCCGACACGCTTGCCGGAGGCTTCATCTTCCTGCCGCCCCGCAAGCCCTGACGGCCGGCCCTCTACAATCCCGCGCGCCCGTGATCATCGATCGCGCGATCGCCCGTCTGCTCCCCGCCGTGCCGAAGACGGTCGTGCGGATGATCGCGAGCCGATACATCGCAGGCGAAGACGTCGATGACGCGGTCGCGACGGTCGAGGGACTGAACGCAGAGGGCAAGTCCGCGACGATCGACGTACTCGGCGAGGAGATCGGCACGCCGGAGGAGGCGCAGGAGATCATGCGCGCGTACCAGAACGTCTTCGAGGCGATCCGAGAACGTGGTCTCGACGCCAACGTGAGCGTGAAGCTGACGGGGCTCGGGCTCAAGCTCGACTACGAGCTCTGCCGCACGAATCTCGAGACCGTGGTGCGTCACGCCGCAGAGATGGACAACTTCGTGCGGATCGACATGGAGGACTCGTCGACGACCGACGACGCACTCCGGCTCTACCGTGAGCTGCGCGAAGGGGGCCTCGACAACGTCGGCGTGGTGTTCCAGGCTCGGTTGCGCCGCACGCTCGACGACATCGCCGGGCTCGCCGACCTGCGTCCGAACGTGCGGATCTGCAAGGGTATCTACCTGGAGCCAGAGTGGATCGCATTCACCGGTTTCGAGGAGATCCGCGCGAGCTTCGTGCGCTGCCTGGAGGCGCTGTTCCGGACGGCCTCGTACGTGGGGGTTGCGACCCACGACGAGTTCCTGATCTCGGAGGCCAAGCGCATCGCGCGGGATGATCCCTTCGAGTTCCAGATGCTGCTCGGCGTGCGGGAGTCGCTCGGCGACGAGCTCGTGCATGACGGGCACCGGCTCCGGCTCTACGTCCCGTTCGGTCGGCAGTGGTACGAGTACTCGCTTCGGCGGCTCCAGGAGAACCCGCGCATCGCCGGCTACGTCGCGACCGACATGGTCGGGCGGTTGATCCCCGGACGGAACGGCTCCTAGCGCTAACGAAGCTTGCGCGCGTGCAGGAGGAAGGTCTCCGGGAGGCGCCCGTCGTGGAACGAGCCGGGGCCGGCGGGGTACTCCTCGAGCGCCCGGACGGAGAGGTTGTGTCGCGCGAGCGCTCCGACGAGCTGGCCGAGTCGGTGGAAGCCCGGGCCGAAGTAGTCCTCGCGCCAGTGCATCAGCCCGTCGACGCAGAGCGAGGCCGGGTGCTCGTCGTACAGCAGGAGGTCGCCGCCGGGGCGGAGCGCGCTCGCGAGTGTCGAGGCGAGACGGTCGAGGTCGCGTGCGGACTGGACGGTCTCGCGCCCGGCGTAGACGAGGTCGAAACGGGAACGCTGGAGCTCGGCGGGCAGCGAATCCAGCTCCGCGTGGATCCAGAGGACCGACGGGCCGTGGGCGCGCGCGGTCTGGAGCGCGCCGTCGGATGGGTCGACGCCCGTGACGCTCGCGCCGAGCTCGACGAACTCGAGCGTCGCGCCCCCGGAGCCGGCACCGAGGTGCAGGACGCGCTTGTCGTGCAGATCGGTGAGCGACTCGCGGACCTGCGGCGGCAGCTTCGCCTCGCCCCGCTCGACGGGCTGGTGCGCGTGGTCCCAGGCGCGCAGGTTCTCGTCGGTGGGTTCCACGCGCCGACGATAGCGCGCTTTCAGCCCTGTCCGGTGCCAGGCACCGGACAGGGCTGGCGCAGCCAGGCTTGACAACACCTTGCAGGCGCTTTGCTCCAAACGGACCTGTCCGGTGCCAGGCACCTGACAGGTCCAGACCGGGCTAGGCCAGGAGGGAGAAGCCTCCGTCGACGATCAGCGTTTGGCCGCAGACCATCGAGGCGTCCGGGGAGCAGAGGAAGACGACCGCGTCTGCGATGTCCTCCGGCTCGACGAGGCGGCCGACCGGCGTGCGCGCCCGGCTCTGCTCGATCATCGCCTCGCGGTTCGGGAAGTGCTTCAGCGCGTCCGTCTCGATGACGCCTCCCGAGACGGCGTTGACGCGGATCCCCCGGGGCGCGAGCTCGACCGCGAGGTAGCGGACGAGCGACTCGAGCGCGGCCTTCGACGTTCCGACGAGCGCGTAGTTCTCGAGCACGCGTTGCGCGCCGAGCGACGAGATCCCGACGATCGACGACCCGGCAGGCATCTGCGGCGCGGCGGCCTGCGCCAGGTCGAGGAGGGCTCGAGCGTTCGCGGTCATCGTCCACTCCCAGTGCCTCGGCTCGGTCTCGAGGGCGGGCCTGATCACGCCGGAGGCCGCGTTGTGAACGAGCGCGTCGAGCGGACCGAGCGCGGTGACCTCGTCAAGCACGCGGTCGGACGTGATGTTGCCGCGGACGAGGACAGGCTCCGCGCCGGCGGCGCGCAGCTCCTCCGCCGTCTCCTCGGCGGCGCGATCGTTGCGGAGGTAACCGATCGCGACGCGCTTCGCGCCGAGCGCGGCGAACCGTAGCGCGATCGCCTTGCCGATCCCGCGCGAGCCACCGGTGACGAGGACGGACTCGATCAGTCTTGCCGCGGGAGGAGTGGCTCGTACTCGGGCGCGGAGCTCGGGATCGTCTCCCAACCCGGCCGCGTCCGCGGTTCCCGGTTGTGGTCGCTTGCCTTCGAGGACGCATATGCGAGCCGCTCGAGCCGCGCTGTCTGCTCCTCGGCGTAGCGCCTGACGTCGTCGTCTTCCGGAAGGTCCTGCACGAGCTCACGGATGCGGGCACGCAGCTGGAGCGCAAAGTGCGGCGTCGCGGGACCGACGAGCGCGTCGATGTCGTCGCGGGTCAGCCGAGACACGCTCCGTACGCTATCGCGAGCGTCCTCCGCCTGCGCCGTCTGCCGCCCGCGGAGTCTTCCCGCCCTCCGAGTAAGATCAGCCCGATGAGCAGCGACTTCATGCCCCTCGACGGCTGGGACCACGTCGAGCTCTGGGTCGGCAACGCGAAACAGGCTGCGCACTACTACGAGACGGCGTTCGGCTTTCACCGCACGGCGTATGCGGGCCCTGAGACCGGTGTCCGGGACCGCGCCTCGTACGTGCTCGACCAGGGTGAGATCCGGCTCGTGGTTACGAGCGGGCTGCGTCGCGACTCGCCGATCTGCTCCTTCGCGTGCCTCCACGGCGACGGCCTCAAGGACATCTCGCTGCGCGTCCCCGACGCGACGCACGCCTACCGCGAAGCGGTGCAGCGCGGCGCGCGGGGTGTAGCCGAGCCGCATTGGGTCGAGGACGAGTTCGGCAAGGTCGAGCTCTCTTCGATCGCGACGTACGGCGACGTCGTCCACACGTTCGTCAACCGCGCCGGTTACGAGGGTGCGTACCTGCCCGGCTACCTCGCGCACGAGTCGACGAACGGGAGCGACCCGGGCGTCGGCCTGATGCACGTCGACCACATCGTCGGCAACGTCGAGCTCGGCCGGATGAACCACTGGGTCGAGTTCTACGAGCGGGTCTTCGGGATGACCGAGATGATCCACTTCAGCGACGACGACATCTCGACCGAGTACTCGGCGCTGATGTCGAAGGTGCTGACGGACGGCGAGGGGAAGATCAAGTTCCCGATCAACGAGCCGGCCGAGGGCAAGCGCAAGAGCCAGATCGACGAGTACCTCGAGTTCAACCACGGCCCCGGTTCGCAGCACATCGCAATGGCGTCGTCGAACATCGTGGGTACGGTCGACGCGCTCAAGGAGCGCGGCGTCGTCTTCCTCGTGACGCCGGACACGTACTACGAGGACGTCGGCGACCGTGTCGGTGAGATCGACGAGTCGTGGGAGGACCTGCGTCGGCTGCGCATCCTCGCCGATCGTGACGACGACGGCTATCTGCTCCAGATCTTCACGAAGACGGCCCAGGATCGGCCGACGCTCTTCTTCGAGGTGATCGAGCGTCACGGCGCGCGCGGGTTCGGTGACGGGAACTTCAAGGCGCTGTTCGAAGCGATCGAGCGCGAGCAGGCGCTCCGCGGCAATCTCTGAAGTGCTCCTAGCCTTCCGCCGTGAACAGACGACGCCGGACCGCGCTCGTGTCCGTGTTCGCGGCGGCCGGCCTCGTCGTGCTCAAGCTCATGACCGGCCTGGCGACGGGCAGCCTCGGTCTGCTCTCCGAGGCGCTCCACTCGGGCATCGACCTTGTCGCAGCGCTGCTGACGTTCTTTGCCGTCGGAGTCGCAGGCCGCCCGGCCGACCGGCACCACGCGTACGGCCATGGGAAGGCGGAGAACCTCGCTGCGCTCGGCGAGGCGTCGATCCTCGTCTTGTTGAGCCTCGTCGTCGCGGGTGCCGCGATTCGCCGCTTTCACGATCCGCCGGAGCTCGAGATCGCGTGGTGGGCGTTCGCGGTCGTGCTCGTCGTGATCGCGGTCGACGCGACCCGGATGACGCTGTCGTTCCGAGTCGCCCGAGAGGAAGGGAGCGCGGCGCTCGCAGTCGAGCGCACTCCACTTCGCGAGCGACCTGGCGGGCTCGACGGCCGTGCTCGGCGGCCTGGTGCTCGCGCGTGCCGGCCACCCGCAGGGCGACGCCGTCGCCGCGCTCTTCGTCGCGGTGCTCGTGATACTGGCGGCGGCGCGCCTGATCCGCGGTAACGTCGACGTGCTCATGGATCGCATGCCCGACGAGGCAGAAGCCGTCGCACGGGCCGCGATCGCGGAGCTCGAGCCCGAGGTCGAGCTGCGCCGCCTGCGCATGCGACAGGCGGGTGGCGGCCAGTTCGCCGACGTGGTGATCCGCGTCCCGGCCGGCGAGGCAGTCGGGCAGGGACACGCGGCCGCCGACGCGGTCGAGGAGGCGGTGCGGCGCGCGCTGCCGAAGAGCGACGTCGTCGTGCACGTCGAGCCGGGCGACGAGCAGCAGGTGCGCGAGCGGGCGCACGCGGCGGCGCTCGGGGTCGCCGGCGTCCGCGAGGTGCACAACGTGATCGTGCTCTACGTCGGCCCGGAGCTGCACATCTCTCTGCACCTGAAGCTGCCGGGTGAGCTGCCGCTGGAGGACGCGCACGAGCTCGCCGAGCGTGTCGAGCGCTCGATCCACGAGGCCGTTCCGGCGGCCGCGCGCGTGCAGACGCACATCGAGCCGCTCGCGGAAGCGACGACGGGAGCGGAGGTCGAGCGGGACCGTGCAGCGATCGAGCGGCTCGTGGTCGAGGAGACCGGCCGTCCGCCGCGCGACTTGCGGTTCCTCGCGAGCCTCGACGGGATGGTGGTGTACCTGACGCTCGCGGTCGACGGCTCCACGACGCTGGCCGACGCCCACGCGCAGGCGAGCCGCATCGAGGAGCGGATCCGCCTCGAGCAGCCCGAAATCGACGACGTCATCGTCCACACCGAGCCGTGAAGCCACCGCCGGTCAAGGACGCCAGGTGAAGCTGTGCATGTTCAGCCCGAAGGGCAAGCAGCTCCAGCGCGGCTGGCCGGGAAGGATCGAGGGCGACCGCGTGATCCAGCTCGCTGCGCAGACGCTTCAGTCGTTCTTCACGGGCGGAGGCACCCGCGAGCACGCGGAGTTCCGCCTCGACGAGGTCGACCTGCGCGCCCCGGTGCTCCACCCGCCCTCGGTCCGCGACTTCTACGCGTTCGAGCAGCACGTCAAGACGGCGCGCGCGCAGCGTGGGCTCGAGGTTCCTCCCGAGTGGTACGAGGTGCCCGTCTTCTACTTCTCGAACCCTGCCGCGATCTACGGCCCGGAGGCCGAGGTGCCGTATCCGGAGGGGACACAGGAGCTCGACTACGAGCTCGAGGTCGCCGCCATCGTCGGCGCCGACGGTGAGATCGGCGGGTTCACGGTGATGAACGACTGGTCCGCGCGCGACCTCCAGCGGCTCGAGATGAAGGTCGGCCTCGGACCCGCGAAGGGTAAGGACTTCGCGACGAGCATAGGGCCGATCGTCGTCACGCCGGACGAGTTCGACGGGTCGAGCGCGGAGATGGTCGCGCGAGTGAACGGCGAGGAGCGCTCCCGCGGGAACCTCGGCGACATGTACTGGTCGTGGGAGCAGGTGCTCGCGCACGCGGCCCGGAACACGCGACTGCTTCCCGGCGACGTGATCGGCTCGGGCACCGTCGGCACCGGCTGCATCCTCGAGCACGGCGACGGCCGCTGGCTTCGGCGCGGCGACGTGGTCGAGCTCGAGGTCGAAGGAATCGGCATTCTCCGCAACGTCGTTGCCACGCCGTTGCGCTAGCGACATACTCGGCGGGTGCGGGTCGCCGTCGTCGGAGCGGGGATTCACGGGCTCGCGGCTGCGGCGACACTTGCGCGCGACGGCAACGACGTCGTCG
The DNA here is from genome assembly GCA_963700495.1 of uncultured Actinomycetes bacterium. Lineage (GTDB taxonomy): Bacteria > Actinomycetota > Thermoleophilia > Gaiellales > Gaiellaceae > JACCTU01. The sequence continues at coordinate 261,659 of CAVOXT010000001.1, forward strand.
TCCACGAGCAGCTCGAGCTCGACCACGACCGTGGCTCGAGTCACGGACGCTCCCGCATCTTCCGGCTCTCGTATCCCGACGCCGAGTGGGTGCGGCTCGCACAGGAGGCGCACGCCGGCTGGCGCGCACTCGAGCAGGAGACGGGCGAGCAGCTGATCGACTACACGGGCCTGCTCGAGTTGGGGGAGACGTCGGAAGAGGCGCTCGACGCCTGCGGGGTCGCGTGGGAGGCGCTCGAACCAACCGAGGTCGAGCAACGCTTCGGAATTCGCGCAGACGGTCACGTGCTTCTGCAGCCGGACGCCGGCATCTCTCTCGCCGACAACGCCCGGCACGCGTTCGCGACCATCGCCCGCAGCAACGGCGCGACGATCCTCGAGGAGTCGAAGGTGGACGCGCTCGCCGAGGTCGATGCGGACGTGGTCGTGGTTGCGGCAGGCGCATGGGCGAAGGAGCTGCTCGCGGCCGAAGGGATCGAGCTGGATGCGACGGTCACCCGCGAGACGGTCGTCTACTTCACCCTTAACCGCTCGGTGCCGTCGGTGATCGACTACGGGCGCGGGCCCGGCGAGGCGATGTTCTCGCTGCGCGACCCGGTCCACGGGCTGAAGGCGGGAGCCCACATCGCCGGCGCCGCCGTGGATCCGGACGAGCCCGGCGCGGCGGACCCCGCGCTTGTCGAGGCGACCGTCGACTGGGTACGCGAGCGGTTTCCCGAAGCAGACCCGGAGCCGGCCGCCCTTGACACCTGCCTCTACACGTCCACGCCCGACCAGCGCTTCGTCCTCGAGCGTCACGGCCGGATCGTCGTCGGCTCGGCGTGCTCGGGGCACGGCTTCAAGTTCGCGCCTGCGGTCGGGGCTCGTCTGGCCGCGCTCGCGACGGGGTAACCTCTCGCCGTGCCGTTCTACCAGCGCCTCGGCGACGTCCCTCGCAAGCGCCACGTGCAGTTCCGCGACAACGGGACGCTGCTGACCGAGGAGGTCATGGGCCTCGAGGGCTTCTCGGGGAACGAGTCGATCCTCTACCACCTGACCTCGCCGTGTCGCGTGCAGAAGCTCGGCGGCTTCCAGCCGATCAAGCGGGAGGAGTGGGTCCCCGACGCGCACGCGCACCGGCACTTCACGACGTGGGAGGTCGAGCCGGAGGGCGACCCGATCAGCGGCCGGACGCTGCTGATGTGGAACAACGACGTCGAGATCTCGCTCGTGCGCCCAAAGGAGCGGATGGACTACTTCTTCCGGAACGGCGAGGGAGACGACGTGTACTTCGTGCACGAGGGATCGGGCACGGTCGAGACGACCTTCGGCGACCTCCCGTACGACCAGGGCGACTACGTCGTCCTTCCGCGAGGCACCACGTATCGCTTCGTGCCGGACTCACTTCCCGAGCGGCACCTGCTGTTCGAGACGCCGGGCCTGATCGAGATCCCGAAGCGCTACCGCAACGACTACGGCCAGCTGATGGAGCACGCGCCGTACTACCACCGCGACATCCACCCGCCGACCGAGCTCAGGACGATCCGAGAGCAGGGCGAGTTCCTGGTCAAGGTGCGCGTGCGCGACGGCTACCAGGACTACGTCGTCGACTACCACCCGTTCGACGTCGTCGGCTGGGACGGCTACCTCTATCCCTGGACGTTCAACATCCGCGACTTCGAGCCGATCACCGGGCGCATCCACATGCCGCCGCCCTCGCACCAGACGTTCCAGGGCCCGAACTTCGTGATCTGCTCGTTCTGCCCGCGCAAGCTCGACTTCGACCCGATGGCTATCCCGATCCCGTACCACCATTCGAACCTGCAGAGCGAGGAGATGATCTATTACGTCGACGGCAACTTCTCGTCGCGCAAGGCGATCGAGGTCGGGTCGATCACGCTGCACCCGTCGGGGTTGCCGCACGGACCGCAGCCGGGGCTCGCGGAGAAGTCGATCGGGATGACCGAGACGCACGAGCTCGCCGTGATGTGCGACACGTTCCATCCGCTCAGGCTGACGAAGACGGCGAAGAAGCTCGACGACGGGAAGTACGCCTACTCGTGGTACGAGCAGCCCGATCAGTCGGGCGTCGCGGACGAGAACCCGGCCGGCGTGACCTCGCACCTCTGAACGTCGTTCTCGACTGGGACGGCACCGTCACCGAGGTCGACGGGCTGCACATGATCATCGAGGAGTTCGGCGACCGCGAGGTCTACCGGCTGACGGAAAGCGCGCTCGGCCGGAAGCTGTCCCTCCACGAGGTGATTGCCGTGGAGATGGGGACGCTGACGATCCCGTTGCGGGACGCCGTCGCCTGGATGCGCGAGCACGTCACCGTGCGCCCGGGATTCCGCCAGTTCGCCGAGGCGCACCGGCCGGTGATCCTCTCGAGCGGGTTCTCGGAGCTGATCGAGCCGGTGCTCGAGCGCGAGGGCGTGAGGCTGGAGGTCCGGGCCAACCGGCTCGACGCGCGTCCCGACGGCTGGCGCGCGCTCTGGCGGGACGAGGCGGAGTGCGACGAGTGCGGCGAGGCGTGCAAGCGCGGCGGGCTGCCGAACGGAACGCCGGTCGTCTTCGTCGGCGACGGTTACTCCGACCGCTGCGTGGCGCTCGCCGCCGACCGCGTCTTCGCCCGCGACGGGCTCGCGCGCTACCTCGACGAGCGGGGCGAGGCGTACGAGCCGTTCGAGGATTTCTTCCAGCTCGCAGGCGCGCTCGCCTGAGACCACGTCAGGCTGAGCCCGCCCGCTCGGCCGCGGGCGGCTCGAGCGTCCGCGCGATCCAGGCACCGAAGAACGGCTCGACGACCCCGTATGAGCCGTCGGCCGTCTTGCCGATCAACTCGCGGCGGACGAGCGCGGCGATCGCCTTCTGCACGTTCGTCGCCTGCGGTAGCCGGTGACGGCGCCTGTACTCCTCGCTGTACGGGTGGCCCGGCTCGGCGGCGAGCGCCGCGAGCAGCAGCCGCTGGACGGCAGACGCTCCCTCCCAGACGAGCGAGAAGTGCGCGTGCTCCGACCGCAGCACGCCGGAGAGCCCGACGCGGACGTGAAGCGGCGTCGCGGTCTCGCCGCGGTCGGTCGCCTCCCAGGTGAAGTAACCGAGCTCCTGCGTCGCGTAGGGGTGTCCCTTGGTCTCGTCGAGCACCGCGGCGACCGCGTCGTCGTCGATCCGCTTGCCGCTCGACCGGAAGCGTTCGGCGATGAACGGCGCGAACAGGTCGGGCCGGATCACGCCGAGCTCGACCTGTTTCGCGCTCCGCCAGAACGGCTCGTTCTCGTCGTTGAAGATCGAGCGCATCAGGTGCCGCTTCGAGCCGAGATACACGTGCGCGACCGCCGGCTGCGCCTGGAACACGGCGCGCATCAGCTTCGGCAGGTTCGGGTCGATCTCGACGACCTCCTGGAACTCGTCGAGCACGAGCGCGACGACGCGACCCCTCTCCGCCGCAAGCTCTCCCGGGAGCGCGAGCAGCCGCTCGATCGTCGCGTCGACGTCGGCCGAGGCGCGGCCGGGCTCGAAGCCGAACGTGACCGAAGCGTCCTCGGGGTCGATCGAGATCGTCGGCGTGATCCGCAGCCCGCGGAACACCGAGATCGCCCGCTCGCGGACGCGGTAGAGCGGCGAGGCGATCCCTTCGTGGATTGCCTTCGCGAGCTTCTCCGCGAGCTTCTCCTTCGTGGGCGCGGTCATCAGGTCGACCTGGGCGCTGAGCACGCCCCGGCGGCGACTCTCCTCGAGCGCACGGAGCACGAGCGACGACTTGCCGTACCGCCGTGGGGCGAACACGACGACGTCTTGGCCGTTCCGGATGTCGGCCTTCAGCTCGCGGAGCTCCGTCTCGCGATCGGTGAACGCCTCGTCGAACGCGAGCGCACCGTAGCGGAAGGGGTTGCTGGGCTCGGCTCTGTTCATACCGCGCGGTATCATACCAAGCGGTATGGACGACTACCGGGCGCGTGCCTCGACCCAGTCGAGCGTTGCGCCGCAGAGCGTCTCGGGCTTCGAAGGCTCGAGCAGACGGGAGGGTGCGAGTGGCTCGAGCAGAAGCGGCCCGAGCGGAAACCCACCGGATCCCGTTCCGGGTTCGAGAGCCGGGAGCGACACGCTCAAGACGACGCGTGACGTTCCGGCCGGTAGCCGGGCCGTCCCGAGGTCGAGCCACTGGCCGGCGTTCTGAAGCTGTCTCGACACCTCGCCCGTCCGCGTGCCGTCGACCTCGGCGCTCAACTTGCCGCGCACGGAGCCGCCGACCCACACCCTGTAGTCACCGGCGCGCGGCACGTCGAGGAGGAGCGTCTCGGCGCCGCCCGCGCCCGGCAGGACCGCGCCGCCTCCGAGCGCGGACCAGCCGGCCGGCAGCGTCGCGTCGGTGAGCGACCAGACCAGGCTCTGGGCTCGACGTGGCGCCGTCAACCGTCCAAGCGTGCCGAGCCGACGGACATCGCCGCACGACGGCGTGGCTCCGGGGGCCAGCACGTCTCCGAGGGGTAGGTGCGCTAGAGGGAGGGCCGACCCGTCACGCTGCCAGACCTCGTACCACCGACCTGCCCAGACGGGCCGATACGGCGCCGGAGGACGCGACGCCGTCGGCGACCGCCGCAGAACGAAGGTCCGGTAGGCGAGCAGTCCTCCGAGCTGAAGCCGGTCGAGGTCGACGTACTCTCCTTTTCCGGCGAGCCGGCCGTCGCGCAACGGGATCGTTCGCCTACGGAGCTCGGACACCCCCTCGGCGTCCAGCCGCCGGAGGAAGTGCCTGACGCCGTAGGGCTGGTACTCGGTCATCAACGCGGGACCGTCGCCGGCGAAGCGCTCACCGATCTGCTCCAGCTCGGCCAGCTGCGAGTACGGCGCGAGGTTCACGTCGCGGTAGGCGAGTGCGTTCGACCAGGCGACGCCCACGGTCAGTGCGAGCGCGGCGAGGCCGCCCAGCGCGAACGCGAGCCGCGCCGGTCTGAGCATCGTCGCGAGCGCAACGCAGCCCGCGAGCGCTGTGAGCAGCACGAACGGAGAACCGAGCGCGAGCGCCTTCCCGCCGATCCAGGGTGCGCCGAATCCGACGCACACGATCGCGCCCGTGAGCACGCTCGCGAGAGCCAGGAGCAAACCGACGGCGCGTCGCTCGAGCGCGAACAGCACGCCCACTACCGCTGCTGCAACCGCAAGCCCGATCAGCACCACCGCGACGAGTCGGGCATCGGGGTCGAGGCGGAAGTCGCCGCTTGGCCAGATCCCGACGATCTGAACCGGACGGAGTGGGCGGATCAGGTTGCCGAGCTCCCCGGCGCTGTCGAAGACGGCTCGGTTCGAGGCGCGCAGGAACTCCCAGGCGGCGACGACGGCGGGCGCCGCCAGCGCTGCCGCCAGGGCGAGACCGGCGACGACCGCGCCCGGCTTTCGGCGGAGCATCAGAACCAGTGGGAGCGCGAGCGGAAGGAGCCAGAGGATTCCGGCCGCGCTCAGCGTGTCGAGCACGGCAGCGCATGTCACCGCCCACGGCACGAGGCTGCGAGGCGTACCGATCATTGCGGTGAGCGCGGCGGCGGTTGCGATCAGCGCCGCCGCGGTGAGCTCCTTGACACCGCCCCAGAGCGCAACGCCGTACAGCAGCGCCGGCTGGGCGGCGACGCAAGCTGCCAGAGCACGAAGCCACCGCCGCTCGATCAGCGGGACCGCGAGCTGGTAGAGACAAAGCGCGAGCATCGCCGCGCAGAACGCGAGCCATGGCTGGAACAGCCACGCCACGTCGGTGCGCACGAGCTCGTGCCCGACCCCCAGCGGCAGCAGCGATCCCAACGGGTAGCCGTGCGCGAGATTGACGGCGAGCGTGGCTTCGTAGCTCGACGGCGCCAGCCCGGCGAGGCTGCGCCCGTGCTCCATCACGCGGTCGGTGAGGGCGAGGAAGGTGGCGGTGTCGTCCAGCTTGATGTAACCGGCGATCGTGGGAGCTCCTGACGCCAGCACGGGAGCGCCGTAAAAGAGGAATACGACGACGGCCGCAGCGACCGCGCAGCGGTCGAATCGGGGTCGCCCGACGACGAAGCCGCCGACGGCGAGTGCGGCGACGAGCGGTGTCGCGAACCTCGCCGTCGCCGGGAGGCTGACCGCGAGCGACGAGACCACGATCAGTGCCGCGAGGCCGGCCGGCAGCAACAGCGGGTCGGGGAGCCTCGACCCCGCGAGCTGCTCGAGCAGGAGGCCGAGACCCAGCGAGACGGCGCCGAGGAGCAGCGGGAAGACGAGCCACGAGACGAGGAGCGTCATTCCACCCGGACGAGCACGCGGCGCGCCTCGGAACGGTCCCCGCGCCTCACGGGGCGAGAATAACCCGCCCTGCCCGCCTCATCGTTGTACGCTCGGGTCTTGGGTGAAGGGGTGAAGGGGTGAAGGCTTCGATCCTCGCCGTGATCGCAGTTCTTCTGGCCGGAGCGGCCACGGCGCCGCGCGCCGCAGCCCAGTCGGGGCAGCCGGAAGTTCTGTACGCCTGCGCCGCGGTCAAGACACATCTCCTCCTGATCAGGAACGCCAGCGGGCTGTGCAGGGTCGGGCAGGTCGCGACGAACTGGCTGGACGAGCACGAGCGCGGCGAGAGAAGGGTCTACGCCTGCGTCCCCGCGAATCAACTGCTGCGGACGTACTCACGGGACGTCTCGTGCCCGAGGGGTCAGTCGAAGCTGTCCTGGCTCGTGCTCGCGGAGGGGGGCGAGCTCACCGACGTCCACACCTGCGTCGGCCGGAAGGCACACCTCACGCGGCTCGTCGATCCGTTGGCGGTGTGCAAGCGGTCCGAGTTTCGCCTGATCTGGGCCCAGGTCGACCTCGACGGCGGCGGAACGGGCGCGTCGACGGGTCCGACGGGACCACAAGGGCCGATCGGCCCGACAGGGTCTGCGGGACCAGCAGGGCCTGCGGGCGGACCCGGCCCCGGCGGCCCGCCCGGGCCGGCGGGTGCGGTCGGTGCAACTGGAGCGGCCGGTGCCACGGGCTCGACGGGGGCGACGGGTGCGACGGGCGAGGCGGGGTCGATCGGGCCGACCGGGGCGCAAGGAGTCCAGGGGCCGACGGGGCCTCAGGGGCCGCTGGGCCCGGCCGGCGCGACGGGTGCCACGGGGCCCGAGGGTGCGACCGGGGCCGCAGGCGAGACCGGGGCGACGGGCGCAACCGGGCCGGAGGGTGCCACTGGCGCGACGGGGGGCACGGGGACCGACGGGTCCGACAGGGGCGGATGGGATTCAAGGCCCGACGGGACCGCAAGGGCCGCTCGGCCCTGCCGGCGCGACGGGCGCCACGGGACCGGCGGGTGCGACAGGCGCCGCGGGTACGACCGGGGCGACGGGCACGGTTGGACCGACCGGAGCTGACGGCTCGACGGGCGCGACCGGCCCCGCGGGTGCTACCGGCGCGGCGGGGTCGACCGGGCCGATCGGACCGGCCGGGGCGACAGGAGCGACCGGGGCGACAGGAGCGGCGGGAGCTCCCGGCGCGACCGGTGCACAGGGAGCACAGGGCTCGACAGGGCCGCAGGGCCCGATCGGCCCGACCGGCGCAAGAGGCGCGACGGGCGCGACAGGTGCGACTGGACCGGCGGGGCCGACAGGCCCGCAGGGCCCGATCGGCGCGACCGGTGCGCGTGGCGCGACGGGTGCGACTGGGCCGACGGGGCCGCTGGGACCGACGGGTGCGCGTGGCACGACGGGTGCGACCGGGCCGGCGGGACCGACGGGGCCGCAGGGGCCGATCGGCCCGACCGGCGCAAGGGGGGCAACCGGGGCGACGGGCGCGACCGGCGCGACCGGCGCAAGAGGCGCGACCGGTGCGACAGGACCGGCGGGGCCAACCGGACCGCAGGGTCTGCTCGGACCCACCGGCGCCCGGGGAGCGACCGGGGCGACGGGACCGACCGGTCCGACCGGAACGATCACGGTAACGCTCGTGACGCAGACCGCGCAGTCAGGGACCAACCCGGATCGAAATGTCTCGGTGACCGCGACCGCCACCTGCTCTACCGGGACCCGAGTCGGCGGCGGCGGAGAGGTGACGGACACCGACCCGCAGGCCGACCGCTATGCCGCGATGATCGCGTCCAAGCCCGTGAACCCGGCGTCCTGGGCAGTCACCGGATACACGGTCATTCCGCTGGTCGGCGTGATGACCGTGACGGCGTGGGCGCTCTGCGCTCCGTAGCGATGGAGGACACGGCAGGCCCGTCTCAATCCAGTTCGCTCGGGCGCCGGCGGGTGGTGATTGCCGTCGTCGCCGGCGTAGCAGTGTTCGTCGCGGTCGCCGTCGCGATCTGGGCGTTCAACTCGATGGACGACAACGAGACCGCGGCTCCGAGCTCCGGGTCGCCGAGCGGCGTCGAGGGCGGAGTCGAGGTCCCGGGCGCAGCCGCTGAGATCGTCACGGTGCCCGAGCTTCGCCGGATTGCCGGCTCGAGCACTCGGCCGATCTACTGGGCGGGGGTTCGTCCCGACTCCCGGATCGAGTACACGCAGACCGGCGACGGGAGCACGTATGTCCGCTACCTGACGGGTTCCGCGGAGGCAGGTGACGCAGGCGCGGGCTACGTCGTCGTTGCGACCTACGCGCAGCCCGACGCGTACAGGCGTGTGTCTCAGACAGCGCAGGACCAGAACCTGGCGGCGACGACACTTCCCGGCGGTGGTCTCGCGGTCACGAAGCCGAACCGGCCTCAGAACATCTACGTCGCCTTTCGGGGGCTTCCGTACCAGATCGAGGTCTACGCCCCGACGGCGGCGGAAGCGCGGCAGGTCGTGTTCTCTGGCGCCGTCGTCCCCGTCGCGTGACGGCTCTCAGGTGCGCGGCGGCGCCGTCGAGCGACCGCGGCGCAGGCGCGGCTGGTAGAGCACGCGCGGCAGCGAGCGCCGCTGCGGCTCCGCGATCACCGTCTGGAGGAGCTCGATCGCCGTGCCTGCGATCTCGTCGATCGGCTGCTCCATGGTCGTCAGCGGCGGGTCGATCCACGATGCTGCCTCGATCCCGTCGAACCCGACGACCGAGAGGTCTTCGGGCACGAGGATCCCCATCTCCCGGGCCTCCTGGATCACGCCGATCGCGATCACGTCGCTCGAGCAGATGACGGCAGTCGGACGATCCGCGCGGCTGAGGAGCTCGTGCGCCGCGAGGCGGCCGCCCTCCAGGGTGAAGTCGCCGTGGACCTGCCAGCCGTCGAGCGGCAGCCCTGCCTCATGGAGCGCTTCCGCGCGGCCGGCGGCTTTCTCCCGCGTCGGAAGGTAATCCGCCGGACCCGCCACGAAGCCGACACGCCGGTGCCCCAGCGAGATCAGATGCCGAGTCGCGACGTAGCCTGCATGCCGCTCGTCGACCGACACGCATGGCACGTCGAACGACTCGAGCGCGCCGTTCACGAACACGAGCCGTGCGCCCTCTTCTACCAGGCGCTCGTAGTGGTCGTGCTCCCCGGCGAGATGGGTCATCTCGCAGGAGATGAAGATCATCCCGTCGACCCGGCGCTCGAGGAGCATGTGCACGTAGTCCGCTTCCCGGAAGGCGGCGGACGTCGTGTTGCAAAGGATCGTCGCCAGCCCTGCCTCGGTCGCACGTGTCTCCATCGCCTCGGCGAGCGCGGGGAAGATCGGATTCGAGAGCTCGGGGACGAGCAGCCCGATCGCTCCGGTCGCCGGCTTGCGCCCGGGAGGCACGTACAGCAGGTCGCGCATCGCCTCCTCGACCCGCTCCCGAGTCCCGGCCCGCACGCCGTCCGTGCCGCTCGCGACGCGGGACGCGGTCGCCAGGCTCACGCCGGCGCGCGAGGCGACCTCACGCAGCGATGCCATGGACCCTCGCTGGAACGTGTTTCATTGGACGGTCGATCATAAGACGCTCCCGATGCCCCTGCAAGTAGGACAAAAGCCTTAACGGGAAGGACGCATCGGACCCTTGACTCGGCCTGCCTGGCTCGCGTAGTGTCGCCTGGCTGTCTCAGCAGCATGAAACGTTGTTCCACAGCGCAGCAGTCGGATTCGACTTGGAGGAGGCACGTATGAGTAGGAGAACCGCGTTCGGCGCGTTGTTTGCCATCGCGATGCTCGCCATGGTCGCAACGGCCGTTCCCGCGTCGGGTGCGGTCCGCGGCAGCGCAGCGACGGCAGGCACGCTCCGCATCTGGACGGACAAGGACCGGAAAGCTGACATCCAGCGCATCGCCGAGGCTTGGGGTGCTCGGCGTGGCGTCACCGTCGAGGTCGTCGAGAAGAACTTCGGCGACATCCGCGACCAGCTCAAGACTGTGGCGCCTGCCACCGCTCCCGACGTGATCATCGGAGCGCATGACTGGACCGGCCAGCTGGCCGCGGACGGTCTGGTGCTGCCGTTGTCGCCGAAGAAGGCGACCCTGAGGCAGTTCCCCGCGTACTCGCTCGACGCGTTCTCGTACGGAACGGCGGTCAAGCGGCTCTACGGCGCGCCCGTCGCGCTCGAGAACGTCGGCCTCGTCGTGAACACGCGACTCGCGACCGTCCCGAAGAGCTGGGCGGACCTCGAGAAGCAGGCGCTCGCGTTCAAGGCCAAGAGTGCAGACAACCTGGCGATCGCCGTGCCGCAGGCCCCGGCCGGTGACGCGTACCACATGTACCCGTTCTTCTCGGGTCTCGGCGGGTTCGTCTTCGGCAAGAACAAGGCCGGCAACCTCAACCCGAATCGGATCGGGGTTGCGAACGCGATCTTCCTGAAGAACGCACCGATGATCGACCGGTGGGACCGGCTCGGGCTGATCAACTCGAAGGTCAACTACGACACCGCGAAGAACGCATTCCTGAAGGGTCAGGCCGCGTTCTGGGTCACCGGCCCGTGGGAGGCGGACACGCTCAAGTCGAGCGGGTTGCGCTTCCGGATCGTGCAGGTGCCGAAGATCAAGTACCGCGCGGTGCCGTTCCTCGGAGTGCAGGGCTTCATGGTCACGCGCTACGCGAACACGCACGGCGTCGGAACGCTCGCGAAGGACCTCGTTGCGAGCTACATCATGCTTCCCGCTTCTCAGCGGGCGCTCGCGGCGGCCAACGGTCGCTTCCCCGCGAACACCGTTGCGGGCAACCAGGTCAATGACGCAGTGCTCAAGCAGTTCGGCAAGGCAGGCGCCGGCGGCGTCCCGATGCCGAACATCCCGCAGATGTCGAGCGTCTGGGAAGAGCTCGGCGGAGCATGGCTGAAGTCGACGAACGGAACGACGACGAATGCGCGTCCGACGTTCACGACTGCTGCACGCAACATCAGGAACAAGATCGGCTGATCTCCGTCGATTTGCGGTGAGGGTGCACGGCTCGGCCGGGCGCCCTCACCGCAGTCCTTTCACGAGGAGCTCGTTTGAGCACGACCGCAGTCCGAGCTGAGCCGCTGCCTCGCCCGTCGCTCGCGCAGTCGGCCCTCGCGTATCCGTCGCGCATCGTCGCGGTCTTCTCCGGCCCCGTCGGGCTCGTGCTGAAGATCGTCTTGCTGGCGATCGTCAACGCGCTGGCGGTCTGGGCCGCCGTGGTCCTCGTCGCAGACCGCAAGTGGGTCGCTGTCGCCGTTCTCGCGGCGGCGACGATCCTGATCGACGTCGCGTACCTCACGCAGCGCGCGCTCCCGCTGAAGTTCCTGATCCCCGGCACGCTGACGCTGCTCGCGTTCCAGGTCGTGCCGATCCTCTACACGGTCCAACTCGCGTTCACGAACTACTCGACCGGCCACATCCTCACGAAGGACGAGGCGATCGAGGGCATCAAGGGAGTCACGCTCGCGCCGCCGGCGAACGGCAAGTCGTACCTGATGACCCCGGCGCGCGACGCCGAAGGGAACCTCGTCCTGCTACTCGCAGACGAGGACACGGGCGCAACCTTCGTCGGCACGCCCGAGGCGCTCACGCCGATCGACAAGAGCTCGGTGCAGATCGACGAGCTCGGCATTGCAGGCGCTGAGGGCTACACGATCGTCAAGGGCAAGGACCTCGCCGGGATCGACCGGCAGCTCACCGGCTTCACTGTGCCGACGAGCGCCGGCGCCGCGATCCGGCCGGAGGGGCTCGACGCTGCCATCGAGCTCGCGCCGACGTTGCGGTACGACGCCGCGAACGACCGCTTCGTCCGCATCGCCAACGGGATGGTGTTCTCGGACAACGGGAAAGGCTCTTTCGTCGCGAAGAACGGTGAGGAGCTCGAGCCGGGCTGGAAGACGACGGTCGGCTTCACGAACTTCGACAAGATCATCCACAACCCGCTCGTCCGCGATCCGTTCCTGCGCGTGTTCGTCTGGACGTTCGCGTTCGCTTGCCTCGCCGTGCTGATCTCGTTCGTCCTCGGTCTCTTCCTCGCGATCACGCTCGACCGGCCCGGAATGAGCATGCAGCGGACCTACCGAGTTCTGCTCGTGCTGCCGTACGCCATCCCCGGGTTCCTCTCGCTGCTCGTCTGGCAAGGGCTGCTGAACGACGACTTCGGCGTCGTCAACAAGCTTCTGCACATCGACGTCCCGTGGCTGTTCGACTCCAACTGGGCGAAGGTCTCGGTGATTCTCGTCAGCGTGTGGCTCACGTTCCCGTACTTCTTCCTCGTCTCGCTCGGCGCGCTCCAGTCGATCCCCGCAGAGCTGACCGAAGCGGCGCGTGTCGACGGCGGAGGCCCCTGGCAGGTATTCCGCAAGGTCACGCTGCCACTGCTTCTGATCGTCGTGGCGCCGCTGCTGATCGCGTCGTTTGCTTTCAACTTCAACAACTTCGGCAACATCTACTTCCTGACCGGCGGGGGGCCGCAGTCGAGCGACCAGACGACCGCGGGAGACACCGACATCCTGATCAGCTACACGTACAAGCTCGCGTTCTCGTCCGGCAAGGGCCAGGACTACGCGCTCGCGAGCGCCGTCGCGATGATCATCTTCATGATCACCGCGATCATCGTGTCGATCGCCTTCTGGCGTACGAAGCAGCTGGAGAACATGCGATGACGACCGTCGAGCACGTCGAGCCTGCCGCAACCGTCGGCACGAAGCCTCGGACGGCGATCCGCCGCAGGCGGCCGAGCTTCCGCGGTACGTGGTGGCGCCACTTGATCGCGATCATCGCGATCCTGTGGGCGATCTTTCCGGTTGCATACGTCCTGTCGGCGGCGTTCAACGCTGACCAGACACTCCAAGGCGCGAGCCTGATCCCGCGCCACTTCACCTTCGAAAACTTCCGCCAGCTTCTCACCGGGACGGTGCAGAGCCTTTCGGAAGGCAGTCCGGACACGCAGATCAACTACCTGCGCTGGTACGCGAACACGATGATCATCGCGGGCAGCACGGCGATCCTCACCGTGCTGCTCGGGGCGCTCGCCGCGTACGCGTTCAGCCGCTTCCGCTTCAAGGGACGGCGGATGGGGCTTCTGGCGCTGCTGCTGATCCAGATGTTCCCGCAGCTCCTGCTCGTCGTCGCCATCTACCTGATCGTCCTCCACACCGGCAACGTGTTCGGCGTCATCGGGCTGAACACGTTGACAGGGCTGATCCTCGTCTACCTCGGCGGGGTGATGGGCGTGAACGTCTGGTTGATGAAGGGGTTCTTCGACACGATCCCGTCGGAGCTCGACGAGTCCGCGCGCGTGGACGGCGCGACGCCGGCGCAGGTCTTCTGGGGCGTCATCCTCCCGCTCGCCGCACCGGTGCTCGCGGTGATCGGGCTGTTCGCGTTCATCGGCGTGCTCAACGAGTTCGTGATCGCGAGCGTCATCCTCCAGAACCAGGACCAGTTCACTCTCGCGCTCGGCTTGCGGAACTTCATCGACCAGCAGTACTCGGAGCACTGGGGTGCGTTTGCCGCAGGTGTCGTGCTCGCGGCGCCGCCGGTCGTGCTGCTCTTCCTCTTCCTGCAGAAGTTCATCGTCTCCGGCCTGACCGGCGGCGCGGTCAAGGGATGACGACCGCAGAGGTCGAGCTGGGGACGTCGCTGCTCTCGCAGCCGCATCACGACGGGTCGGGCGACTACGTGCTCGAGCGCCCGGACGACCTCGGCGGTGAGGCCGTCATCCGCGTTCGCGTTCCCCGCGGCGCCGCCGACGACGTCGTCCTTCGATACGTCCGAGACGGCGAGCCGCGCTGGGCGCGCGCGCAGGTCGATCGCGAGACGGAGACCGAGACGTGGTGGCGCGCCTCGTTTCCCGTGACGAACCCAACGGTCGCCTACAGGTGGCTGCTCGTCGGCGCCGAGGGCGGCTGGAGCTGGCTGAACGGCAACGGCGTCCGCGGACACGAGTCGCCCGACGCCGACGACTTCGTGCTCTCGCTCGGCGACGGTCCAGCCTGGCATCTCTCGTCCGTCTTCTACGAGATCTTCCCGGACCGGTTCGCCTCCTCCGGGCTCGGCGTCGAGCCGCCGGAATGGGCGGTCAGACGAAAGTGGGACGAGCTGCCGACCGGGCGCGGTCCGAACACGCCTCGCGAGTGGTTCGGCGGCGACCTGCGCGGGATCGAGCAGCACCTCGACCACGTCGAGTCGCTCGGTGCGAACGCGATCTACCTGACGCCGATCTTCTCGGCCGACAGCACGCACCGGTATGACTCGACGAGCTTCGACCGCGTCGATCCGCTGCTCGGCGGCGACGAGGCGCTCCGCTCACTGGTGGACGCAGCCCACGCGCGCGGGATGCACCTCATCGGCGACCTGACGACGAACCACACCGGGAACGGGCACGAGTGGTTCCTCGCGGCTCTCGCAGATCCCGACGCGCCCGAGCGCGACTTCTTCTACTTCGACCCGTCGCTGCCGGCGGGGTACGAGTCCTGGCTCGGGATCCCGAACCTGCCGAAGCTCGACTGGCGCTCGGCCGAGCTCCGGCGCCGCATGGTCGGCGTCACGCGGAAGTGGCTCGAGCTCGGGCTTGACGGCTGGCGGATCGACGTCGCGAACATGACGGGCCGCTATCGCGGGATCGAGCTGACGCGCGAGGTCGCCCAGCTGATCCGCGGCGCTCTGACCGAGGACGCGCTCCTCGTCGCCGAGCACGGCTACGACTTCCGCCGCGACCTCGACGGCACCGGGTGGCACGGCGCGATGAACTACGCCGGCTTCCTCCGTCCGATGTGGTCGTGGCTCCGGGCGGAGGAGTTGCCCGCCGAGTTCCTGAAGCAGTTCTGGGGGGTGCCGGTCGGCATCCCGCCAGCCGGCGGAACGGCGACCGTCGGGGCGATGCGCGCGTTTCGCGCGGGGATCCCGTGGCAGTCGGCGTTGCACTCGTGGACGCTCCTCGACAGCCACGACACCGCGCGCTTCCGCACGGTCACCGGCTCGCGCGACGCGATGCTCGTCGGCGTCGGCATGCAGATGACCTCGCCCGGAGTGCCGATGGTGTTCGCGGGCGACGAGCTCGGGCTGGAGGGCGCGTGGGGCGAGGACGCGCGGCGGACGATGCCCTGGGACGCACCCGATCGCTGGGACGGCGCGCTGCTGGACGAGTACCGGCGGCTGATCGCGTTGCGGCGCTCGAGCGACGCACTCGCCCGCGGCGGGATCCGCTACGCGCACGTCGGCGACGACGCGATCGCGTTCCTGCGCGAGTCTCCGAGCGAGCGGCTGCTCGTCCTCGCGGCCCGCGCGTCGCACGAGCCGATCCGGCTCGCGCTCGATGCGCGCGAGCTGGAGCCGCTGCTGGACAGCGATCCGCTGAGCGCCGTCGACGGCGTCGTCGAGCTTCCGGGCGACGGCCCGGCCTTTCACGTCTGGCGAGTCGGCTGATCGAGTTGGAGGTGCGCTGTGGCTGAAGTGGTGTTCGACAAGGTCGACAAGGTCTTTCCGAACGGCGTGAAAGCCGTCGACGAGCTCTCGCTCGAGGCACAGGACGGAGAGTTCCTCGTGCTCGTCGGCCCTTCGGGGTGCGGGAAGACGACGGCGCTGCGGATGGTCGCGGGGCTGGAGGACATCTCCGACGGCACGGTTTCGATCGGCGGCCGGATCGTGAACGAGCTGACGCCGAAGGAGCGCGACGTCGCGATGGTGTTCCAGAACTACGCGCTCTATCCGCACCTGACCGTCTTCGAGAACATCGCGTTCGGGCTGCGTCTCCGGCGTGAGCCGAAGCAGACGGTCGAGGAGCGGGTCGCGTGGGCGGCGCAGCTTCTCGACCTGACCCCGTATCTCGCGAGGCGCCCGAAAGAGTTGTCCGGCGGTCAGCGTCAGCGGGTCGCGATGGGGCGGGCGATCGTGCGCCAGCCGCAGGCGTTCCTGATGGACGAGCCGCTCTCCAACCTCGACGCCAAGCTGCGCGTCCAGATGCGAGCCGACATCTCGAAGCTGCAGCGCGACCTGGGAACGACGACGCTCTACGTCACGCACGACCAGGTCGAGGCAATGACGATGGGCGACCGCGTTGCGGTCATGAGCCAGGGCCGTCTCCAGCAGGTCGATACGCCGCAGCGCCTGTACGACGCACCGGCGAACCTCTTTGTCGCTGGGTTCATCGGCACGCCCCCGATGAACCTGCTCGCGGCGACTGTCGGCTCGCAGAACGGCACGGTCACGGTCACGCTCGGCGAGCAGGAGGTCCCGCTCTCCGACGAGGCGATGCGACGGTTCCCGGGCGTGCGCGATCGCCACGGGAGCTCGGTCGTCCTCGGCGTGCGCGCGGACGACCTGCACCGTGCGGACCACCGTCCGGACTTGCCCTCGATCAACGCCGGGCTCGAGCTCGTCGAGGCTCTCGGCTCGCAGTCGATCGCGTACTTCCGTGTGGACGCGATGGTGATCGGCGTCGACGCGGACCTGATCGAGGAGGGGGACGCGGGCGAGGGGGGTGTGACCGCAGCGCGGCCGAACCTCGTCGTTGCGCTGACGGCCGACGAGGCCGTCGGGCTCCGCACCGGCGAGCCCGTGCCAGTCGCGATCGAGACGAAGCACATCCATCTCTTCGATGCAGAGACGGGCGAGCCGCTTCGCTAGCGCCCTCGTCCCGGGCCTCGCCGTCGCGCTCGCCGTGGCGGCGGGGGTCCAGGCGAGGCCGCTCGCCGGGCCCGATCGAGCAAGTAACAGACTGTTACAAGCGGCTCCCGCCCCTCCGAGCGGCTCCGCGCTCGCGGCGCTCGCGCGCCCGCCCGTGCGGCCGCCGCTCGCTTCGCAGCGGATCTACTTCGTCATGCCGGACCGCTACGCGAACGGGAACCCCGCCAACGACACGGCCGGGCTGAGCGGCGGCCGGGACGTGACCGGCTACGACCCCACCGACACCGGCTACTTCCACGGCGGGGACTACGCTGGCCTGACAGGCGACTGCACGGACACGCGCCGTGGCCTTGCACGGCTGAAGGAGCTCGGCTTCACGTCCGTGTGGGTGACGCCCCCGTTCCGCCAGAAGTACGTGCAGGACGGCAGCGCCGCATACCACGGCTACTGGGCGCTCGACCTCACGACCGTCGACCCGCACCTCGGCACCGACGCGGAGTTCGGCGCGTTCGTCACCTGCGCCCACAGCCTCGGGCTGAAGGTGATCCTCGACGTCGTCGTCAACCACACGGCCGACGTGATCCAGCTCTCGAGCTACGAGTACGGCGCTCCGAAGACGCCGTTCGTGCCGCCGGCCGACCGCGACGCGAAGCGTCCGGCCTGGCTGAACGACACGGCGAACTACCACAACCGCGGCAACATCGACTTCAGTTCGTGCCCGACCGCGTGTCTCGAGCTCGGCGACTTCTTCGGCCTCGACGACATCGCGACCGAGAAGCAGAACGTCCGCGACGGCCTCGCCGACGTGTTCTCCGACTGGATCCGACGCTACAAGATCGACGGCTTCCGGATCGACACTGCGCGTCACGTCGAGCGGACGTTCTTCCCGTACTGGGTGCCGAAGATCCTTGCCGCCGCGCGCGACGCAGGCGTGTCGGACTTCCAGCTCTTCGGCGAGGCGTTCATCACGAACGCGGTCGAGCTCTCCTCGTACGTTCGCGATCGAGGTCTCCCGAACGTGCTCGACTTTCCGATGCAGGACGCGCTCGCACGGTTCGCCGGCGGGAGCGCCGGCGGGACGGGCATCGCTGACCGCCTGAACGACGACGACTACTTCCTTGCGCCGGACGGCGTGACCCACGTGCCGCCGACGTTCATCGGCAACCACGACATGGGACGCGCCGCGCTGCAGGTGCGCGACAAGGGAGCCGGCGCGGGAGGCCCCCTGCTCGCGCGCACCCTGCTCGCGTACGACCTGCTGTACCTGTTGCGAGGCGCGCCGGTCGTGTACTACGGCGACGAGTTCGGGATCATCGGCCGCGGCGGCGACAAGGAAGCGCGGCACGACCTCTTCGCGACGCAGGTGGCGGCGTGGAGGAGCGAGGAGCGCGTCGGCAGCGGGCCGATCGGCACGGGGTCGTCCTTCGACCAGCCGGAGAATCCGATCGCAACGCGGATCCGCAGGCTCAACGAGCTGCGGGTCGAGAAGCCGGCGCTGTCGACTGGAGCGACCGTCGTCCGCCGCGCGGCCCGCAACGTCCTGGCCGTCAGCCGGATCGACGCTGCCGCGCGCCGCGAGTACCTCGCGATCTTCAACGCGGGCGGCTCCCCCGCGAGGCTCACGATCGCGACCGCGACGCCGCAGGCGGAGTGGACTCGCCTGCTCGGTACGAGCACGCCCGCCTCGAGCACGCGCACGGGCTCGCTCACGACCACCGTGGCCGCCTACTCGAGCGTGCTCCTGGAGGCAACCCGGCAGATCCCCGGCGCGCGTCCGGCGAAGCCCAAGCTGACCGTCGCGCGCGACTCGCTCAGCGACCTCGTCCGCGTCTCGGCGAGCGCCGGCTCGAAGCCCGTCAGCGTCGCGTTCGCCGTGCGCCGCGCCGGCGCGGCGCGCTGGACTCGCCTCGCCGCGGACGACTCACCGCCGTACCGCTCGTTCCTCGACCCCGCCAAGTTCCGCCGCCGCGAGAGCGTCTTCGTCGTCGCGATCGCGCGCGGCCTCGACGGCCGCACGGCCGTCTCCGCAGTCCGCTCGTTCGTACCCCGCCGCTGAGAAAGGACGCCGCATGGCCGCTCGTCGCCTCGTTCCGCTGCTGCTTCTCCTCTTCGCGCTACCGCTCGTCCAGGCCGCGACGGCGTCCGACACGCCGCCGCCGGCCTCGGTCACCATCGCCGGCTCGCTCCAGAGCGAGCTCGGGTGTCCCGGCGACTGGCAGCCGGACTGCGCTGCGACGCATCTCTCCTACGACGCGAACGACGGCGTCTGGCAGGGAACGTGGTCCCTTCCCTCGGGCGCCTACGAGTACAAGGCCGCGCTGAACAACGCGTGGGACGAGAACTACGGCGCTCACGCGGTCCGCGACGGCTCCAACATCGCGCTCCAGGCCGACGGGAGCGTGCGGTTCTACTACGACCACGAGACGCACTGGGTCACCGACAACCGGAACTCGGTGATCGCGACGGTGCCCGGCAGCTTCCAGTCGGAGCTCGGCTGCGCGTCCGACTGGGATCCCGGCTGCCTCCGCTCGTGGCTCCAGGACCCCGACGGCGACGGCATCTACTCGTTCTCGACGAAGGCGCTTCCGCCCGGGAAGCTACGAGGCGAAGGTCGCGATCGGCGAGAGCTGGGACGTGAACTACGGCGCCGGCGGGGAGCAGAACGGCGCGAACATCGCGTTCAGCGTCACCGCGGCCTCGACGGTCACGTTCCGCTACGACGCGACGACGCACGTCCTGACGATCTCCGTCACGGCGAACGCGCCGTCGCACGACAACAACATCCTGTGGGACGGCCTCGCGCACGACAGCCGCGACACGCTCTACCGCGTTCCGGGCGGCGCCGTCACGCAGGGAACGAAGGTGCTCGTCCGCTTCCGCACCTTCCACGACGACGTCACCGGCGTGACGGTCCGCACGTGGCTCGAGGGCGAGCGGCTCTACACGATGCAGCGCGTCGCCTCCGACGTGCCGTGCGGCCTCGAGTTCGGCTGCGACTACTGGCAGGCCGAGGTCGAGACGCCGCGCCTCGGGACGCTGTTCTACCGCTTCATCGTCCGCGACGGCTCGAAGACCGTCTACTACGAGGACGACAGCGACGTGCGGGACGGCGGCTGGGGCAGGCCGTTCGACTCCTCGCCCGATTGGGGCTGGGCGCTGACGATCTACGACTCGCACTTCGGCCCGCCGGTCGGCTGGATGAAGAACGGCGTCGTGTACCAGATCTTCCCCGACCGCTTCCGGAACGGCGACACGTCGAACGACCCGGCGAAGGGGAACCCGAACGAGCCGCGCTGGAGCAACGACCCTCGCTACGCGTACCCGAACGGCAACGCGGAGGAGCGCGCGCGCGACCGCATCCTGCGGCTCCCGTGGAATCTCCTGCCCGAGGGCTTCTGCCGCAACTACTCGGGCGTCGACTGTCCGAAGCGCTGGCAGGCCGGCACGGGTCGCGAAGGCCCGTTCGGCCGCGACTACTACGGCGGCGACCTCGAGGGCGTGACCGAGCGGCTGCCGTACCTGCGGGCGCTCGGCGTGACCGTGATCTTCTTCAACCCGATCTTCGCGGCGGCCTCGAACCACCGCTACGACACGCGCGACTACCGGACGATCGACCCGTACCTCGGCTCCCAGAAGGACTGGGACCGGCTCGTGCGGACCGCGAAGCTGCTCGGGATGAAGGTGATCCTCGACGGCGTCTTCAACCACACGTCGTCGGACAGCCCGCTCTTCGACCGGTACCACAACTTCCGCCAGACCGGCGCGTGCGAGAGCACGAGCGCGGCGACGCGGTCGTGGTACGACTTCCGCGTTCCGGCGGGCAGCGAACCGGCGGCGTGCGCGCCGTTCACCGCTCACGGGGCCGAGCTTCTACGACTCGTGGGCGGGGTTCGACTCGCTCCCGCAGTTCACCGAGACCGACGCCGTGAAGAACTACGTCTACGGCGCGAACGACTCGGTCGCGCGCCACTGGCTGCGAGAGGGAGCCGAAGGCTGGCGCCTCGACGTGATGCAGGAGAAGAGCACGGACTTCTGGCGCGGGTTCCGCCAGCGCGTCTACCAGGTCGAGCCGGACACGATCATCATCGGCGAGCTCTGGAAGAAGTTCGACGTGCTGCCGTTCATCAACGGCGACACGGCGGACACCGCGATGAACTATCGCCTGCGCGACGCGACGATCGGGCTGCTCGCGCCCGGAGCCTTCGACGCGAAGGGCTTCCCAGGGAGCGGCTCGCCGATCGGGCCGACGGCGTTCCGCAACCGGCTCGAGTCGATCCGGGAGGACTACCCGGATCGCACGTACTTCTCGCTGATGAACCTGCTCGACTCGCACGACACCGAACGGCTGCTGTGGACGCTCACGCCCGGTGCCGAGAACCGCGCCGAGCGCGAGCAGAACGCTGCGAACGTCGCCGAGGGCAAGAAGCGGCAACGGCTCGCCGCGCTCGTGCAGCTGACGCAGCCCGGCGCGCCGACGATCTACTACGGCGACGAGGTCGGGCTGACGGGCGACGACGATCCGGACGACCGCCGCACATACCCGTGGACGAACCCGGACGTCTCGACGCTGGCGTACTACCGAGGGCTGACCGCGCTCCGCGCGTTTCATCCGTCACTCCGGAACGGCGACGTGCGGTTCCTGCTCGCCGACGACGGAGCGGGGACGCTCGCGTACGGCCGCAAGTCCGGCAACGACGCGGTCGTCGTCGCGCTCAACTCGAGCAAACAGGAGCGGACGCTGCACATCCCGGTCGCCGGGTACCTGCCGAACGGCACGCAGATGGGCGACGCAACCGTCGCGAACGGCGAGCTCGTCGTCACGCTCGGTCCGCTCGACGGTAAGGCGCTCGTCGATCGCGGCGCCGACCTGACGCCGCCGGCCGCACCTGCAGGGCTCAGCGCGAGCTCGTCGGGGCTGACCGTCCAGCTCTCGTGGAGCGCGGTCGGCGGAGCGGCCGGCTACGCGGTCTACCGCAGCCCGGTCACGCGCGGCGGCTACGAGCGCATCGGGACGGCCACGGCGACGACCTACGCCGACTCCGACGCGCAGCTGCGCAGCGGACAGGCCTACTACTACGTCGTCCGGGCGCTCGACGGGCCGGGCAACGAGAGCGCCAACTCGAACGAGGCGCGCGTCGTCCCGAGCTACACGATCGGCTGGGCGAACCTCCAATGGCCGCCGACGCTCGACTACACCGTCAGCGCGGCGACCACGACCGACACGGTGTACGGCCAGGTCTGGATCGACGGCGTGACGAACCGGCCCGGGCCGACGCCGGGGCTCCGTGCCGAGCTCGGCTACGGCGCGCAGGGCAGCAACCCGGCCGGGTGGACGACGTGGGTGGCGATGTCGTTCAACGTCGACGCCGGCAACAACGACGAGTACAAGGGCGTCCTCCAGCCGACCGTGCCGGGGACGTACTCCTACTTCACCCGCTACAGCACGGACGGCGGCGGGAGCTGGACGTACGGCTCGCTGAACGGCCCCGGGACGGCCCAGCCGGGGACGATGACCGTCCACCCGCCCTCCGACACGACGGCGCCGCCTGCGCCGGCGAACCTGCACGCGAACGGCGCAGGGCCGACGACGGTCACGCTCGGGTGGGACGCGGTGCCGGCTGTCGACCTCTTCCGCTACGACGTCTACCGCGGCACGGTCGCGGGCGGGCCGTACGAGCTCGTCGACTCGACGGATCCGGACGCGACGTCGTTCGTCGACGAGGGGCTCGTGACGGGCACGCGCTACTACTACGTCGTCCGCGCGGTCGACGAGTCGGCGAACCAGTCAGGGCCGAGCAACGAGGCGAACGCGGTCCCGCTGAACCGCGAGATCCAGGTCACGTTCGTGGTCACGCCTCCGGCGACGACGCCTGCGACCGCGACGCTCTCGATCGCCGGCAACCAGCCGCAGCTCTGCAACTTCTGCAACCCGCCGCACACGGTCGTGCTCACGAAGGGCGGCGACGGCAAGTGGCGCATCACGCTCGCGTTCCAGGAGGGAACGTCGATCGAGTACAAGTACACGCTCGGCGACTGGGATCACGTCGAGAAGGACGCGGCGTGCGGCGAGATCGCCAACCGGGCAGCGCAGGTCGCCGGCGGGCCACTCCCGACGCAGACGATCGACAACACGGTGCTGAACTGGCGCAACGTCGCACCCTGCGGTAACTGAGAGTCGACGAGAGGCGGGAGGCTTCCTCCCGCCTCTCCCTCCGGCTAGCGTGCGGAGATGGCCTCGTTGGCGCTCCCCGGGCCGTACGACTTCGAGCGCTCCACGGCGCGCTACCGCACGTTCGGGCCCGATCTCGCAAACCTCTGGCACGAGGGCGGGTTGCACCGCGTGCTTGGCGGGAGGGAGGTTCGAATCGAGCGGGCTCCCGGGGGCACGGACGTCGAGCCGCTCGACGCTTCAACCGAGCCGGTCGTCCGGCACTACCTCGGCGGACCGTTCGATCTCGAGGGCTTCTACGACTTCGCGGAAACGGATCCGATCCTCGCACGGGTCACGAAGGCGCTGCGTGGGCTCCGCCCGCCGATGAACCCCGATCCCTACGAGACGCTCGTGACCTCGATCACGGCGCAGCAGGTCTCCCTCCAGTCGGCGTTCGCGGTCCGCAACCGGCTGATCGAGCGCTTCGGCGTCCGGGCAACGCACGCCTGGGCGTTTCCGGCGCAGGACCGCATCGCCCGCGCGAGCGAGGACGAGCTGACCGCGGTCGGGTTCTCGCGGCGCAAAGCGGAGTACGCGGTCGGGATCGCACGTGCGGAGGTCGACTGGGCCGAGCTCGCAACGTTGCCCGACGAGGAGATCAAGGCGCGGCTGGTGTCGCTGCGCGGGCTCGGCGAGTGGAGCGCGGACTGGTTCCTGGCGCGGCACCTCGCACGGCCCCGCGCCTGGCCCGCGGGCGACCTCGGCCTCGTGAAGGCGCTCGGCACCTTCTACTTCGACGGGGCGCGACCGTCGATCGCCCAGGCCCGCGCGTTCGGCGAGCGTTTCGCTCCGTTCGAGAACCTCAGCGCGCACTACCTCCTCGCGACGCTCTACACCACGTAGGCTCGGCTGATGGATATTCGCGACGGCAACGCATTCGCAGGCCGCCTGGACGACCTCTCGCCCGAGGCGCTGCGCGAGCTCGCCCGCGGGCTGCGCGAGCGCGGCGCGACCCGCCTGACGGTCGAGGTCGACGTGACCGACGAGCAGGGCGCCTCGACGTTCCTGCGGCTCGGGTTCCGCCCGGTAGCGCACGTCCTCGAGGTCGACCTCGACGTGCTCGAGCGCGACCTCGAGCGGAAGCCACGCGGCCCCTCGTTCGGCTCGGTGCACGCCCAGACCGACGACCTGCCCGCTGTGGAGCGGACCGTGCGGCGGTTCATACCGACGCTGCCGGGACACTCACGCGGATCCGTGATCGTGCCCCCGCGAAACGGCTGGATCGCGGTCTACGACGAGCTCTGCGACCGCGATCCATCCGCGCTGCCGCGCGTCGCCCGCGAGATCTCGGATGCGCAGGGCGTCGTGGTGATCCAGTTCAGCGTCGAGGAGGGTGCCGTCGCGCGGTTCCAGCTCTACGACCGCGGGCGGCTGCTCGACGAGTACCTCTCCGTGCCGGAGTACTACGGACCGCTGCCGCCGGGCGAGGTCGTCGCGCTCGCGGCGAACCCGACCCTCGTCGAGCGGCTGACCGGCGCGGACCGGCGCGTCGTCCGCGAGGCGGCCGTGCAGGGACTCACGCCCGACGACCTGCCGCCCCCCGCCGAGACGATCGCGGCGCTCGCGGCCGCGATGGGCATCGAGGGCGGCGAGCACGGTTACCCCCCGGCGGTCGAGATTCCCGGGGCGATCCTGATCGAGCGCTAGCCCGCGGGGACCGGCGCGGCCCGCTCGGCCGCTGCGAGGAACGCCCTGCAGAGCCGGACGCCGAGATCGTTCCAGAGCCCGATCCGCTCTCGGGTCTCTGCCGCGACCCGGTCGATGTCGACGCCCTCGTTGAACCCGTCCATCGAGAGCCACGTGCCAACCTGCCCTTCGGTCACCTCCGGGTGGAACTGCACGCCCCACACGTGCTCGCCGAGCCGGAACGCCTGCGTGCAGACACGGCTGCGCGCGAGCTCGACCGCACCCGCCGGAAGGCCGTGGGTGTAGTAGTGCCACTCAAAGGCGTCGAAGCGTGCGGGCAGCTCCGAGAAGATCGGATCGTCGGCGGCCGCCTCGGTCAGCTCGATCTCGAACCAGCCGATCTCCGGCTCGCTCGTCGCGTACACGGGCGCGTGAGCGGCCTTCGCGATCAGCTGCGCGCCGAGGCAGACGCCGAGCGTCGGCACGTGGAGGTCGAGCAGCCGCTGCAGCAGGAGGTTCTCGTCGCGGAGCCACGGGTGGTGCTCGTCCTGGTCGGCGTGCATCGCACCCCCGAACACGAGCACGGCTCCGTAGTCGTCGATCGGCCGCGGTGGGGGCGATCGCCACCCGAGCGACCATTCCTCGAGCAGGTGGCCGGCGTCGGCGACTACGCCCGAGAAGAGCTCGGCGCGCGCGTCCGTCCCGTGCACGATCGAGAGGACTTTCACGCGTTCACGGTCGCCGGTGACGTCACGGGAACGCCTTCCGCCTCGAGCAGCGCGCGCAGCGCCTGAGCGTTCGCTGCACCCTGCGGGATCATCCGTCCCTCCGGCCCCTCGTTCCACTTGTTCGTGTTCATCAGCGCGAACGCCTGCTCGGCCTCGCCGGCGAGCTCGCGCAGCGGCTGCACCCACTCGCGGAATTCGTCCTGCGAGTAGAGATGGTCGAAGCGCTCCTGAGCACCGCCGCCACGCTTGTTCCACGTGCCCGCGTTGCGCCCGTGGAAACGCACGTACAGGGTCGGCGACGTGAGCGAGAGCACCGTCGGCACGACGTTCCTCGCTCCCTCGATCCGCGGTGCGTCGACGATCACGTGCGTCGCCCGGAGGCGCTCGAGGAACCTGAGCGTCTCCGCGCGGTTCTCATCGTCGAGCCAGCTCGCGTGTCTGAACTCGACCATCAACTCGTCGCCGCCGACCTGCTCGCTCGCCCACTCGACGTACTCGAGCGAGGTGTTCTTGAAGACGACGTACGGCGGCAGCTGGAAGAGGATTCCGCCGAGCTTTCCGGCCGCACGCAACGGTTCGAGAGCAGCGTGGAAGCGCCTGAAGATCTCTGCGCGGAACTCGCGCGGCGGGCGGTCGACGCGGCCGCGCTCGTCCAGCGGTGCGTCGTCTCGCAGGTCGGGCGGCAGCTGCTCGACCTTGACGGGGTGGCGCGTCATCACGCCGAACGCCTTGACGTGCATGACGAAGCCGTCGGGGGTGCGCTCCGCCCAGCGGGCGACCATCTCCTCGACAGGAAGGTGGTAGTACGTCGAGTCGACCTCGACCGTGTCGAAGCGCTCCGCGTAATACGGCAGCCGTTCCGCCGGCTTGAGCCCCGGCGGGTACCAGTGCTTCGACAGCGACTCGTCGGCCCAGCTGCACGTGCCGACGCGGATCGGAGTGGTCATGCCTCGATCCTAGAGAAAGGTGGGAGGGGCCCCCGGAAGAGGCCCCTCCCGTTCCTCGATTCGCTATCGGACCCGCGCGACGATCGATCGCGTCACGGTGAAGAACTGCGACGTGTCGGTCACGCACGGGAGCACCGGCGGCGCGAACGGCGGCAGCGTGCAGCCCGCCGTTGTGCGAGCAGGAACCGCCACCGTCGCCCGGATCGTGACCCGGGCGCCACGCGCGATGAGCGCCGTCTTCCGGTACGTGCCGGAGGCGTTCGTCCGCACGCTGAAGCCCCGGGTTCCGACGCGCAGGTTGACCGTCCGGCCGGCGATTCCGGTGCCTGCCTCGGTCACGCGGCCTGTGATCGTGAGGACGCGCTTCCTGGACGTCGAGGCGATCGACACCGCGCCCGGCAGCTTCGCCGTGCCCTGCGCAACCACGGTTCCGGCCGCGTTCGGCAGGCCCGGCCCGTTCGGCCACGGCGTCGTGATCGTGTTCCAGCGGTTGTCGCCGCGGGCCGACGGAGCCGTGAACACGCCCGTCAGGTTCAGCTGTGCCAGGATCAGCTTGGCCCCGAAGGTGGCACCGCCGGCGCTCACCGGGATGTTCGGGTTGGGCAGGCAGATGTTGATCACGGAAGACACGAGACTGCTGATAGCCGCCGGTGCAGGACTGACCCACGCCGGCACCCGAAGCTCGGTCCCTGCCGCCGACAGCACGAGAACCCAGTAGGCGGTCCCTGCCGGAAGGAGGGCCTGCGCGCACTGCGCTCCCTGACTCCCGTACGTTGCGGCGTCGCTGACGAGAATGGTTCCGGTGATCGGAAGGACGGCGCCGGCGATCGGCTCGCGGACGAGCACCTGGGCCGAGACCGTCCCGATCTGCGTGCCCGCTGCCTGGGTCAGGCTCGACGTGTACCCCGCGGGAACGTAGATCTGAGTCCGGAAGAGCGCGTCGTCGTCGCGCGGAACGTTGACCCGGATCGAGGTCGCGCCGGCTGACCCCAGTGTCGGTGGCTGCTGGCCGATCGCGAGCGTAGGTGTGAACGCGGCGAACGCGCTGGTCGATGCGACGAGCGCACACGCGCCGGCGCAGGCGAGCAGCAGCAGGCGGACTTTCGATGTCATTACCACTCCTTTTACGTTGTTTCGCGAGCCCCTCGGAAGGCTGCAACGCTGCATTAGACGACGAGTCGTACCCCCAAGTTGTCGCACACGAACATCGAAGCGCGCGGCGACGGTCAATCTGCGGCGCTCACGACCCGGCCGAACTGGCGCCAGTAGCCCCGCTGGTACCTCAGGAAGCGCACGTCCGAGATCGGGAAGTAGTCCTGCGGCGAGGTCTTGATCGCAATCCCCTTGACCATGAACGGCACCTTGTGATTCAGGTGCGTCGCCGCACGCAGGAGGCTCTCGCGCGTCGGGTTCCGGCCCGCGGCCTTCAGCGTCTGCACCATCGAGTAGGCGACCGCCATCCCGTAGAGGTGGACGACCTCGTCCACGTTTCGACCCGGTGCATACCGCTGCATGATCGTCTTGTAGAGGCGAACCGCCGGGTCCTTCGCGTTCGCCGGGTTCGACGAGTCCTTCATCCACTGGACGGTGAGCGCGCCCTCGCCCGCCTTGTTGCCGGTCGTCGCCTGGACGATCTTCATCACCGCGGGGTCGACCGAGACCGAGGTCACGTATGTCAGCGGCTTCCAGCCGAAGCGGTTCGCCGCGACGAAGCCGCCGATCGTCTGCTTCGGGAGGGCGAACAGCATCAGCACGTTCGCGCCCGAGCGCCGCAGCTGCGCGATCTGCGACGACAGGTCGGTGTCGGTCACCTCGTACGTCTGCTGCCCGACGATCTTCGCCTTCCTGCCGATTCCCGCCTTCAGGCCGGCGAGCAGGTCGCGCCCGTAGTCGCTCGACTCGTACAGGACGGCGACCTTCGCGTTCTTCCGGGTCGAGACCAGGTGGCGGCCGTACAGCCGTCCCTCGGCGAAGAAGCTCGGCAGGTACCCCATCGACCAGGGGTACTTCTTGTACTCGCGGCCCATCGAGCGGGCCCCCGTGCCGCCGAAGAGCTGCGGCACCTTGAGCGCGTTCAGGAACGGGCGCACAGCGAGGTTCTGCTCGGTGCCGACCATGTTGAAGATCGCGAAGACCTCGTCCTGCTGGACGAGCTTTCGGACGGCCTGCACGCTTCGCGCCGGGTCGTAGCCGTCGTCGACGTAGCGGTACTCGATCTTCCGGCCGAAGACGCCGCCGTTCGCGTTCACGTAGTCGAAGTACGCCTTCGCGCCGATCATCGTGCCCGCGTACGCGACCTCGGGTCCGCTCAGCGGGCCGGTCCCGCCGAGCAGGATCGTCGAGCTGCTGACGCCCGGCGTCGCGGATGGCCGCGCGTAGGCGCCGGGGATCGCGACGAGCGTCGCGAGCAGAGCGAAGAGCGCGAGCCGCCTCATCTGGAGACCGGGGTGCGAAGAGCGGGAATCGCCAGCGTCACGTTGCGGATCGTGATCCTCGCACGCAGCGGGACCGGAACCAAGTAGAGGAGGTTGCCGGGATTCTGCGCCGTGGACGTTCCTGCGAGCGTGAGCTCGAGGCGCGACCCCGCCGGGATCTTCTTCGCCTGCGAGATCATCCGGATGCGGAAGAGCTTCGGCTTCGCGCCGAGGCTCGTCGGGACGCCTCCCTCGCTGACGACGATCTCCTGGCCCGCAGGGGTTCGCGCGACGAGCACGGCGACGAGATGCGACCACCCCGTCGTCGACGTCAAGCGGACGTCGACGGTCGGTGCGCCGAACGTCTCGAGCGCCGTGGTGATGCGGGCACCGCGCACGACCTTGCCCGCCGGGCCGATCGTCGAGCTTCCGCGGAGCGGATAGACCCGCGTCGTCGTCCGCGGCAGGGTTGCGAAGCCGACCGGCGTGCCACCCGCTTCGGGCACGAGCTCGACCGCCGGCCTGTTCTCGACGCCGTTCGAAATCCCGGCCACGTAGTGGTCGAACCACTCGACCGCGCGCTCCATCAGGAGGTCGAAGTCGGGCCCGGGGAACTTCGACGGAGAGTGTCCGAACGGGCCGATGTAGAGCTTGCGCACGCCGCCGAAGCTCCGGTAGCCGGCGATCCCCTGCTCGAGCCCGAACGCGAAGTCCTGGCGGCCCTGGAAGAAGAGCGTCGGCGGGTAGCCGCGTCCGAGCAGCGGCCGCGACGAGCGCGCCTGTGCGAAGGAGCGGAGAGCGGCCAGGTCGAGCTTCGCGACCGCGTCGCTCACCGCGAGCAGCTCGGGTCCCTGGCGGTCGCGCGGAACCTGACCGAGGAACTGGAAGACCGCGCCCGTCTTGGGCAGGTTCTGCGGTGTGAGCGCTTCGTAGAGGTCGGTCCACGTCTCGACGACCTCGAGAGCCTTGAACGGCGTGCCTTCCCCGACCGTGCGCAGGGCGGCTCCGCCTCCGAGGGAGATCCCCCACGCACCGACCTTGTCGCCGTCGATCGGTGCGTTCGCCGGCAGCCACGACTCGCGCAATCGAGCCACGTCGATCAGCTCGCGCGCGCCGAGAGCCGTGAACAGCCCGCCCGATTCCCCGTGTCCGCGGAAGTCGAACGTCAGCACCACGTAGCCGTGCTGGGCGAAGATCCTCGCGACCGGGTCGAGCGACTGGCGGTTGCCGCCGAGGCCGTGGAAGAGCATCACCGCAGGGAAGCTCCCGGTGGGCTCGTCGGGCCGGTAGAGCGTCGTTGCGATCCCGACGCCGTCGTCCATCGTCACGACCGCGTCCGTCTTCGTGAAGAGGGCTGCGGTGTGGCTTGCCTGGGCGGCCGGCGCGAGGACGAGCGCCGCAAATGCGGCGGCGAGCAGCGCCTTCACGGGCCCCAGGGTAGCCCGCTTCTAGAATCGCCGCATGGACCGGAGGCCGATCGGCGTGTTCGACTCGGGAATGGGCGGGCTCACCGTCCTCCACGAGTGCCTCGTCACGACGCCGCACGAGGACTTCGTCTACCTCGGCGACGGGGCCCGGCTGCCCTACGGGCCGCGGCCGCTCGACGAGATCCGGCGCTTCGCGCTCGAGATCGGCGCC
This sequence comes from uncultured Actinomycetes bacterium, assembly GCA_963700495.1. Taxonomy (GTDB): domain Bacteria; phylum Actinomycetota; class Thermoleophilia; order Gaiellales; family Gaiellaceae; genus JACCTU01. The sequence continues at coordinate 292,122 of CAVOXT010000001.1, forward strand.
TACCTCGAGGCTCAGGGCGTGAAGCTGGTGGTCGTCGCCTGCAACTCCGCCACCTCGGCCGCTCTGCCGAACCTGCAGCAGGCGCTGGAGGTCCCGGTCGTCGGCGTGATCGAGCCCGAGGCCCACGCCGCGGTCCAGGCGACGCGGAACCGCCGCGTCGGCCTGCTCGCGACCGAGGCGACCGTGAGCGCGGGGCGCTACTCGGAGCTCGTGCACGCGCTCGACGCCGGTGTCTCGGTCATTCCAGTCGCGTGCCCGCGACTCGTGCCGCTGATCGAGAGCGACGATCCGTTCGGCGAGGCGACCACCGACGCCGTGCGCGAGTACGCGGCGCCGCTCAAGGACGAGGACGTCGACACAGTCATCCTCGGCTGCACGCACTACCCGATCATCCGTCCGATCCTCCAGCGCGTCTTCGGCCGCGACGTCACGCTCGTCTTCTCGGCGGTAGAGACTGCACGCGAGGTGGCCGAGACGCTTGCGCGCAAGGGGATCGAGAACGACACCTCCCGCGAAGGGAGCTACCGGTTCGTCACGACCGGCGATCCGGTGGTCTTCCGCGAGACGGGCGCGCGGTTCCTGCAGCTGCCGATCGCCGAGGTGGAGCACGTCGAGCTCACGGAGCTGGAGGCGGTCGCGTGAGAGAGGGCCGCCGCCCGGACGAGCTGCGCCCGCTCACGGTCGAGCTCGACTACCTCGAGCAGCCTCACGGCTCGGTGCTCTGGTCGCAGGGGAAGACGAAGGTGCTCTGCACCGCGATGATCGAGGAGTCGATCCCGCGCTGGCTCAAAGGCAGCGGGAAGGGTTGGATGACGGCCGAGTACTCGCTCCTGCCGGCGTCGACCGGCGAGCGTGTCCAGCGCGAGGCATCGCGGGGCAAGCAGGGCGGGAGGACGATCGAGATCCAGCGGCTGATCGGACGCGCGCTCCGCGGTGTCGTGGACTTCGAGAAGCTCGGCGAGCGGACGGTCTGGCTCGACTGCGACGTGCTCCAGGCGGACGGCGGCACGCGGTGCGCTGCGATCTCGGGTGCCTACGTCGCCGCGCGGCGTGCTCTCGATCGCTTCGGGCTCTCGCGCGCGCTCGCGGGGTCGGTTGCCGCGGTCTCGGTCGGGATCGTCGGCGGCGAGCCGCGGCTCGACCTCGAGTACACCGAGGACTCGACCGCTGACGCCGACATGAACGTCGTCATGACCGGCGACGGCCGGCTCGTCGAGGTCCAGGCGACGGCCGAAGCCGAGCCGTTCACGCGCGAGCTGCTCGACGAGCTGCTCGAGCTGGCGACGAGCGGGATCGCGCAGATCGCCGAGGCGCAGGAGGCTGCGTTTGCCTGAGCTCTCGGCGCTCGACGTTTGGTCTCGCTTCCAGCTCTCCGAGAGTCCCGGAGGCCGCGAGCTCGTCGCCACAGTCGAGTTCCCGCGGCGGGTCGAGACGTCGCGCGTCGCGAGCCGTCTCTCCAAGCTCGACCACGTGACCGGCGTGCGGTGGGCCGACTGAGGGCGCTGCTCGCCTCGAGGAACGAGCACAAGCTTCACGAGCTCCGCCACGCCCTGCCGGACTGGGAGCTCGAGCTGCTGGAGGCGGACGGCTACCCGCCGGAGGACGGCGCAACGTACTACGAGAACGCGCGGGCGAAGGCGCTCTTCGGGCAGGCGCACGCGGACGCGTGGGTGCTCGGCGAGGACTCGGGGATCGAGGTCGCGGCGCTCGGCGGGCGGCCCGGCGTCGAGTCTGCTCGGTGGGCGGGCGACGGGGTCGCAGCGTTGCTCGCTGCGCTCGAGGGCGTCGGGGACCGGCGGGCGCGCTACGTCTGCGAGCTCGTCGCGGCTTTCGCCGGAGGGCGAGGAGCGCCGCGGCACCGGAACGCTGGAGGGAACGATCGCGGCGGCACCGAGAGGCAGCGAGGGCTTCGGCTACGACCCGATCTTCGTCCCACTGGGAGAGACGAGTACCGTCGCCCAGCTGGGCAACGCCTGGAAGCGAGAGCACTCCCACCGCGCGCGGGCGGCGAAGGCGCTTGCCGGGGCGCTCCAGCGCAAGTAACAGACTGTTACAAGGTCGATCGGCCCTCGGAGGCCCCTTCGGAGGCGGGCTCGCGCGGTTGGCCGAGCAAGTAACAGTCTGTTACTTGGCTCCAACGGGGCTCGATCAGGCCAGGCCGGTCGGCTCGTCCTCGACCGGCTCGCGTCCATGGCTTCGCCACCAGTTCAACTCCGCGCCGAAGACGAGCACGTTCGCCATCACGTAGAGCCAGACCAGCAGGATCGCGGGCGAGCCGAACGCCTTCAGCACCGGGTTGATCTCCGCGTAGCGCAGGAAGATGGGCAGCACCTGAAAGCTCGCCTCGAGCAGCACCGTCGCGAAGATCGCGCCTAGGAGTGTGTCGCGGATCCGCAGGGGCTCGTTCGTCAGCACGTAGTAGACGGAGACGATGAACGCGAACACACCGGCACCCGAGACCGCGACCGAGAGCCCGTACGCGACCGACGTCGTTGTCGATGAACCAGGGAGCCCAGTCCTTCAGCGCCTCCACGCCGAACGACCCGACGATCAGCGCGACGAACAACGTGACGAGCGAACCGATGAGCAACCCGACCGCCAGGACCTTCCCGAGCAGGAAGGGGCGGTTCGGCCGCTCGTAGACGATGTTGAACGCGGACTCGAGCACGCTGAAGAGCGAGAGCGCCGTCCAGACGAGAAACGCCGCGCCGACGAGGCCGAGCTTGCCCGCGTTGTCCTGGACCGTCCGGACGAGCCGCACGATGTCCTCGATCGGCGTCTCCGGGAGCGCCTGCTTGATCTCGCGGACGAGGAAGCTCGACTCGGTCGCCTGTCCCGTGAACGCCAGGAGGGAGAGCGCGAGGAACGTGAGCGGCACGAAGGCAAGCAGGGCGAAGTAGGCGATCATCGCCGCGAGATGCGTGCCCCGGTCGGCGAAGAACTTCTTGACGAGCCTTCTTTTTCGCCTTCGCACCGCGGCCAGTATGGTTGAGCGCCGTGACTGCAGCCCAGGCCCTGACCGACCTGACCGAGATCTCGTCGCAGGTCGAAGCCGCAGCCCTCTTCGACGAGAAGGGGAACGTTGCCGCCTCGACGCTCGCACAGCCGGAGTCGTTCGTCCGCGCGGTGCAGGATCTCGTCGCCGCCGCTTCGGAGGCACGCCAGGGGTCGCTCAACCAGCTCGAGGCGGCGACGGCCGACGGCAGCGTCTTCGTCCTGCGGGACGGCGACTCGTACATCGCCGCGACGACCGGCCCCGAGCCGACCGTCGCCCTCGTCTTCTACGACCTGAAGACCGCCTTGCGCGCGGCCGCTGCCGTAACGGTGCCCAAGCCGGCACGGCGACGCGCGGCGAAGAAGCAGACGGAGGAGGACGGCGGTGCGGCGTAAGCTCCTCGTCCTCCTCGCGCTCCTCGGTGTCTGGGCGGCCGGAGTCGCGTTGTTCCGCCGAACGACCGGCACGCGCCGCGAGCGCATCGACCTCTACTTCGAGGACGGCTCGATGCAGTCGGTCTCGGAGAGCGCGACCGAAGCGGCGCACCTGCTCCCGCTCGCGCGCTCGGCACTCTCCGCCGCCCGCGGCGGATGAACGACGCCGAGCTCCGCGCGGCCCTCCGCGAGCACGCCTACCTCGAGGGCGACTTCGTGCTCCGCTCGGGCCGCCGCTCGCGCTACTACCTCGACAAGTACCGCTTCGAGACGCGCCCAGAGCTGCTCCGCCCGCTGGGGGAGCGGCTCGCCGCGGCGATCAGGGAGCACGAGCCCGAGGCCGATCTGATCGCGGGGCCGGAGCTCGGCGCGGTCGCCCTCGCCGCGGCCGCCTCGCTCGAGTCGGGCCTTCCGTTCCTGATCGTGCGCAAGGAAGCGAAGGACTACGGCACCTCAAACCGGCTCGAGGGCGTCTACGAGAAGGGCCAGCGCGTCTGCCTCGTGGAGGACGTCGTCACGTCCGGCGGAGCTGCCTGGGCGGCGATCGAGGCGCTGCGTGAGGCGGGCCTCGAGTGCTCGACGGCCGTCTGCGTGGTCGACCGGGAGGAGGGCGGAATCGACGCCCTGGCGCGCCACGCCGTCCGCCTCTGGCCCCTCTTTCGGGCCACAGAGGTGCTGGAAACGGGCGAAAATGCCACAAACCCGCATGGTTGAGCCGTTTTCGTCCGATCGGTTCGATACGCTGATCCCCCGTACCCCGAGGGAACAACGATTGGAGGACTGTTCGTGACGAAGCAGGAGTTCGTGGACAAGATCGCCGAGAAGGCGAATCTCGGGCGGCGGGACGCTTCGAACGCGGTCGACGCGATGCTCGAAACCATCACCGAGACCCTCCAGGCCCGCGGCGAGATCGTCTTCACCGGGTTCGGCAAGTTCTCGACGCAGCACCGGGCCGAGCGTCAGGGGGTCAACCCACGGAACCCCACAGAGAAGGTGACGATTCCGGCGTCGGTCGTCCCGAAGTTCTCGGCGGGCAGCACGCTGAAGACCGCAGTCCGCGGCCGCTAGGGAAGCGCCCCATCGGTTCAGAGGGGGCCGCCGAGAGGCGGCCCCCGGCGTTTCCGGGGTGGTGCAGCCGTCGGGTGCGGCGCATACGCTTGAACGGCCGATGGCGCAGGACCTGCGCACAGAGACACAAGCCGCGACGACTGCCTTCGCCGACCGCCTCGCCGCCGCGGTCGAGCGAAAGCGCAGCCAGCTCTGCGTGGGCCTCGACCCGCGGGTCGACCTCTTCCCCGTCGAGCTCCGCGGAGAGGCGCCGGCCGATGCGGTCGCCCGCTTCTGCTGCGGGATCATCGACGCGGTCGCGCCGTACGCGGTCGCAGTCAAGCCGCAGCTCGCGTTCTTCGAGGCGCTCGGCGCCGAGGGCATGCGCGCGTTCGAGGAGACGTGCGCGTACGCGCGCACGGCCGAGCTCCTCGTCATCGTCGACGGCAAGCGCGGCGACATCGGCTCGACGGGCCGCGGCTACGCCACGGCCTACCTCGAGAGTTGGGACGGGGCGCCGCCCATCGGTGACGCTCTCACCGTCAACCCGTACATGGGACGCGACTCGGTCGAGCCGTTCTTGGCGCCCTGCCGAAGGCAGGGCGCAGGAATCTTCTGCCTCGTGAAGACCTCGAACGCGGGGAGCGCGGACGTGCAGGACCTGAAGCTCTCCGACGGACGGACCGTCTGGATGCAGGTGGCCGAGCTCGTCGACGACTGGGGATCCGAGCTCGTCGGAGAGAACGGCCTCTCGAGCGTCGGCGCCGTCGTCGGCGCGACCTTCCCGCGCGAGGTGGGCGACGCGCGCCGGCTGATGCCGCGGTCGATCCTGCTGCTGCCGGGTGTCGGCGAGCAGGGCGGCACTCCCGCAGATCTCGCCCGCGCTTTCGCGAGCGGTCCCGCCAGCGCGCTCGTCTCGGCGTCACGCTCGGTCATCTACGCGTACCGCTCGGGCGGAGCGGACTGGCGCGCTGCGGCCGGGGCGGAGGCCGCAAGGCTCAGAGCGGACGTCCGGGCAGTCTCCGGCTGGTGAACCGCCGGATCGCGACGCGGTTCGCCGCGCCCGCGGCTTTCCTGGCCGGCATCACGATTGCCGTGGTCCTCGTACGGTCGGGGCTGAGCGACGAGACCGCGACGACCACCGCGCCGACGGCGATCGCGACGACGCCGGCACGCACGCAGACTCCTACCGAGACCCGGGCGGCGCCCGTGTTCGTCGTGGTCGAGGCTGGCGGCACGCTCGCCCAGATCGCGCTCGACAACGACACGACGGTCGACCAGCTGCTCGAGCTGAACCCGGACATCGACCCGACAGGTCTCCGGATCGGCCAGCGGATACGGGTCAGATAGCCTGGGCGGTCGAATGGGACGCGCGCTCGTCGCGGTCGCCGCCGCTCTCATCGCCGCCTCGCCGGCGGCGGCGGGACCCCCGCAGGTCACGGCGAAGGCGTATCTCGTCGAGAACGGCGCGACCGGCGAGGTGCTCGCAGGGCGAAGCGCGAACGAACGCGTGCCGTTCGCCAGCATCACGAAGCTGATGACGGTGCTGGTCGCCCTCGACCGGGCGCAGCTCGACGACGTCGTCGTTGCCCCGCGCTCGGCGGCAGGGGTCGGGGAGTCGACGATCAACCTCCGCGCGGGTGAGCGCATCTCCGTCCGCGACCTCGTCGAGGCGTCACTCGTCCAGAGCGCGAACGACGCGGCCTGGGCGCTCGCAACGCACGTCGGCAAGGGCGACGTCGGCGCGTTTGTGCGGCTGATGAACGCGAAGGCGCAGGCGATCGGGCTGAAGGACACCCACTTCGTGCGCCCCGACGGGCTCGACGTGCCGGGTCACGTCTCGACGGCGCGAGACATCACGCTGCTCGCGCGCGTCGCGATGCACAACCCGACGATCCGCTCGATCGTCGACGATCGGACCGCGACGATCTCGGGCGGCAGGCGCCTCCACACCTGGAACGACCTGCTGGGGACGTTCCCCGGGATGGTCGGGGTCAAGACGGGTCACACCGACGCCGCCGGCTGGTCGCAGGTCGCAGCCGTGCGGGGCAACGGCTTCGTCCTCTACGCGACCATCCTCGGCAGTCCGACACGCGCGCAGCGGAACGCCGACCTGTCGTCGCTGCTGCGCTGGGGCATGTCGCGCTACGCGACCGTCCCCGTCGTCGACGCGAGGCGCTCGTATGCGCTGGCGGAGGTCGGCTACGGCCGCGACCCGGTCGCGCTCATGGCGCCGCGCTCGGTCGCCCGTGCGGTCCGCGTCGACCGTCCGCTCCGTGAGCGCGTCGTCGCGGCGACCGCGGTCGAGCTGCCGGTGCGGAAGGGGCAGCGACTCGGCGAGGTTCGCGTCTACGACGGAGAGCGGCTCGTCGCGAGCTCGCCGCTCGTCGCCGCGCGTGCGATCTCGCGGCCGGGGCTCCTCGACCGGGCGGCCTGGTACTCCGCGCAGGCCGTCTCCAAGCTCTGGCCGTGATCGTCACCGTCACACTCAACGCCGCGCTCGACCGGACGCTGACGGTCCCGAACTTCCAGCCGAACCACCGGCACCGCGCGAGCCAGGGGCTGACGCTCGCGGGCGGCAAGGGGATCAACGTCGCGCGTGCGCTCAAGCGACTCGACGTGCCGGTCGTCGCGACCGGTCTCGCCGGCGGTCGCACCGGGACGCGCATCGTCGAGGAGCTGACCGCCGAGGCGATCCTGAACGACTTCGTGCGGATCGGAGACGAGTCGCGCACTTCGACGGCGGTCGTCGACCCGATGGGCAGCACGTTCACCGAGATCAACGAGTGGGGACCGCACGTCGAGCCGGAGGAGCTCGAGATGCTTCGGGACAAGCTTCGCTACCTCGCGCGAGGCGCCGAGGCGGTTGTCTTTGCAGGCTCGCTGCCGCGCGGCGTCGACGACTCGTTCTACGCGGAGGCGATCCGCGAGCTGAATCGCAGCGGTGTGCGGACGGTGCTCGACGCCGACGGCGAGCCGCTCCGGCGCGGGCTCGAGGCCGAGCCTGCGCTCGTCGCGCCGAACCAGCGCGAGGCGGAGGCGCTCGTGGGCCAGGAGCTCGACGAGGACGACTTCCCGATGGCGCTCGACGCGATCGCGGAGCTCGGCGCCCGCGCCGTGCTGATCACGCTCGAGACCGGCTGTTACGGACTGTCGCGCGAGGAGCGGTCGGTGCGCCGCTTCTACGCGGCTGCGCCGCGCGTCGAACCGGTGTCCGTCGTCGGCGCCGGGGACGTGCTCACCGCGGCGTTCCTGGCCGCACTCGTCGACGGTCGCGCTTTCGACGACTCGCTTCGGTACGCGGTCGCGACGGCGTCCGCCTCGACCCTCGAGGTCGGCGCCGGGCGGTTCGAGCCCCGCGAGGCCGGCCGGCTCACCGCGCAGGTCGAGCTGAGCGAGCTCGAGCCGGTCGAAACCTAGACGGCCAGTGTCAGAGGGGGTTGGTAGGCTCAACTCCTTGGAAGGCCTGGAGCTCGGACGTCTCGACCTGGAGCGGCTGGCGTCGCTCGAGGCGAAGTTCGCCAAAGAGGGCCTGACCTTCGACGACGTCCTGCTCGTGCCGGCCGAGTCGGCCGTGCTCCCGAACGACGTCTCGACCGCGACGCGCTTCACGCGCGGGATCGCGCTGCAGATCCCGGTCGTCTCCGCTGCGATGGACACCGTGACCGAAGCGCCGATGGCGGTCGCACTCGCGCGGGAGGGCGGCATCGGCGTCGTGCACCGCAACCTCTCGATCGCAGAGCAGGTGGCCGAGGTCGACAAGGTCAAGCGCTCGGAGGCGGGGATGATCGTCGAGCCCGTCACGCTGCCGCCTGACGCGCTCGTTCGGGACGCGCTCGAGCTGATGGCCCGCTACCGGATCTCGGGCGTGCCGATCGCCGGCGAGGACGGCAGGCTCGTCGGGATCCTGACGAACCGCGACCTCCGGTTCGTGCGCGACGAGTCCCTGCCCGTCTCGGACGTGATGACGGCACAGGGTCTGGTCACCGCGCCCGTCCGGCACGACGCTTCGCGAGGCCGAGGCGATCCTGCACCGGCACAAGATCGAGAAGCTGCCGATCGTCGACGCCGAGGGCCGGCTGACCGGGCTGATCACGGTCAAGGACATCCAGAAGCGCCTCGACTATCCGCTGGCAACGAAAGATCCCCAGGGTCGCCTGCGTGTCGCGGCAGCGGTCGGAGTGGGCGCCGACGCGATCGACCGTGCCTCGGCGCTCGTCGACGCCGGCGCCGATGCGCTCGTGCTCGACACCGCGCACGGGCACTCGCGCGCCGTGATCGAGATGGCGCGCCGTCTGAAGGAGTCGTTCGACGTCGACCTCGTCGCGGGCAACATCGCGACCGCGGATGCCGCGGACGCGTTGATCTCGGCCGGTGCCGATGCCGTCAAGGTCGGAGTCGGGCCCGGGTCGATCTGCACGACGCGCGTCGTCGCGGGTGTCGGCGTGCCGCAGATCACGGCGATCTACGACTGCGCGCAGGTCTGCTCGCGGCACGACGTGCCGCTCATCGCCGACGGCGGGATGACGTCCTCCGGCGACCTCGCGAAGGCGATCGCCGCCGGCGCGGACTGTGCGATGTTCGGCTCGCTGCTCGCCGGCACCGAGGAGAGCCCCGGCGACGTCGTGATGGGCCAGGGGGAGCGCTACAAGGAGTACCGCGGCATGGGCTCGATCGGCGCGATGAAGGCCCGCGGGTTCTCGAAGGACCGCTACTTCCAGGGCGACGTCGAGGACGTCGACCGGATGGTGCCCGAGGGGATCGAGGGGCGCGTCCCCTACAAGGGGCCGATGCGCGCCGTCCTCTACCAGCTCGTCGGCGGGCTCCGGCAGTCGATGGGGTACTGCGGCGCCCCGACGCTTCCCGAGCTGAAGGACGCAAAGTTCGTCCGCATCACGGGCGCCGGCCTGCGCGAGTCGCACCCGCACGACGTGACGATCACGAAGGAGGCGCCGAACTATCGGCGCTGAGGTCGTACGGCTGCCCGTTCCGGCGCAGGCTCCGGAGGAACGCCCTGTTCTCGTGATCGACTTCGGCGGGCAGTACGCCCAGCTGATCGCGCGGCGCGTGCGCGAGGCGCGCGTGTACTCCGAGCTCGTCTCCCACCGCGTGACGCCCGACGAGATCCGGCGGCGCAACCCGTACGCGCTGATCCTCTCGGGCGGGCCGGCATCGGTCTACGCCGACAACGCCCCGCGCATGGACCCCGCGATCTTCGAGCTCGGCGTGCCAACGCTCGGCATCTGCTACGGGATGCAGCTGATGGCGCTCGACCTGGGCGGGGAGGTCGCGCGCACCGGCGCTTCCGAGTTCGGCAAGACGGCGCTCCGAGCCGAGCCCGGCGCGCTGTTCAGCGACCTGCCCGAGGAGCAGACCGTCTGGATGAGCCACCGCGACGCGGTCGTCGCGCCGCCCCGGGGCGCGGCGGTCGTCGCCGGCTCGGCGGCGACGCCGGTCGCCGCGTTCGAAGACCCGGCCCGGCAGCTCTACGGAGTGCAATTTCACCCCGAGGTCGTCCACACGCCGCACGGGCAGGAGCTGCTGAAGAACTTCCTCTACGAGGTCGCGAAGGCCCCGCCCGAGTGGACGCCCGCCGCGGTGATCGAGGAGCAGGTCGAGCGGATCCGAGCGCAGGTCGGCCGCGAGCGCGTACTTTGCGCGCTCTCCGGCGGCGTCGACTCGGCCGTCGCCGCGCTGCTCGTGCACAAGGCGATCGGCGATCAGCTCACGTGCGTGTTCGTCGATCACGGCTTCCTGCGCAAGGACGAGGCGCTTCAGGTGATCGAGACGTTCGGCAATCACTTCCAGGTCCCACTCGTCCACGTGCAGGCAGAGGAGCGGTTCGCCGAGCGCCTCGCCGGCGTCCAGGATCCCGAGGAGAAGCGCACGAGGATCGGCGAGGAGTTCATTCGCGTGTTCGAGGAGGAGGCCCGGCGCCTCGGGCGCGTGCCGTTCCTCGTGCAGGGGACGCTCTACTCCGACGTGATCGAGTCGGGCGGCAACGACGGCGTCGCCGCGAAGATCAAGTCGCACCACAACGTCGGCGGGCTCCCCGAGCACATGGAGATGGACCTCGTCGAGCCGCTGCGCATGCTGTTCAAGGACGAGGTGCGACGCGTCGGCGCGGAGCTCGGACTGCCCGAGCGGATGGTCTGGCGCCACCCGTTCCCGGGGCCGGGGCTCGCGATCCGCATCATCGGCGAGGTCACGAACGAGCGGCTCGAGATCCTGCGCGAGGCGGACGCGATCCTGCTCGAGGAGGTCCGGCGCGCCGGCCTCTACCGCGAGCTTTGGCAGTGCTTCGCGGTGCTTCCCGCGATCCGCTCGGTCGGGGTCCAGGGGGACGAGAGGACGTACGAGTACCCGATCGTGATCCGCGCCGTCACGTCGGAGGACGCGATGACCGCCGACTGGGCGCGCCTGCCCTACGACCTGCTCGAGACGATCTCGTCGCGGATCATCAACGAGATCCCGGGCGTGAACCGTGTCGCGCTCGACATCTCGTCCAAGCCCCCGGCGACGATCGAGTGGGAGTAGCGCCCTACGCGGTGACGCGGAACCCGGTCAGGCCTTCCGGCGCCTCGTCGCGGAGGTCGACCCGCTCGACGGCGGCTCCTCTGGGACCCTGCTCGCAGAAGGTGACGAGTGCCTCGACCGCGCTCGGCTCGCCCTCGAACACAGCCTCGACCGTCCCGTCCCACGTGTTTCGCACCCAGCCCGCGACACCGTGCTGTTCCGCGAGCCGCCGGACGCTGTCGCGGAAGAAGACGCCGTGAACATGGCCGTGCACGACGACGTGAGCTCTCGTGGGTGCCACCGCTCGATTCTCGCGCTTGTCGAGGGCCTCGCGTCCGCGCGAATCGGCGAGACGCACAACCAGTACGCGCAGTCGGCGCTTCGGCGGGGCCGGCTCGCGGAGTACCTCACGGCTCGTCGCGACGCCGGCCTCCTGTTGGTCGGCGAGGCCGCCGGGTATCGGGGTGCCCGCGTGTCGGGGATCGCGTTCACGTCCGAGCGGCAGCTGAGCGGCGCAGGCCCGACAGAGATCAGCGCCACCATCGTCCACCGGACGCTCGACGAGCTCGGGATCGCCGGCGACGTGCTGCTCTGGAACCTCGTGCCGACGCACCCGCACCGGCAGGGAGAGCCGCAGTCGAATCGCCTGCCGACGCGGGTCGAGATCGCCGCGGCGCGCCCGTTCGTCGACGAGCTCGCAGTCGGGCGCCGCGTGATCGCCGTCGGCCGGCTCGCGGAGCGAGAGCTCGGCGTGCCGTACGTGCGTCATCCGTCGCACGGGGGCGCCGCAGCATTTCGCGCGACGCTGGCCGCATGTCTCTGAACGTCAAGCGAAACACGATCCTGCTCGCGGCCGCGCTCGCGGTGAACTCGTGCCTGTTCCAGCTCGCCGCTGCGGTGAACTCGCTGACGTTCGTCGCGATCACCGGCATCGAGGGCCTGCTCGGCCTCGGGCCGGCGATCTTCCTCGCTTCGTCGGGCCTTGCCGCGCTCCCCGCCGGGCGCGCGATGGACCGGTTCGGGCGCGTGCCCGTGATCGCGGCCGGCTTCCTGATCGCGTCGTTCGGCTGCCTGCTGATCGCGCTCGCGACGCGCATCGACTCGACGCCCGCGCTGATTGCGGGCACCGTCCTGACAGGCGCGGCGGGAGGGGTCTCGCTGCTCGCACGCACTGCGGCCGGCGACATGTACCCGCCCGAGCGCCGGGCACGCGGCATCTCGTACGTCCTCTTCGGCGCCGTGTTCGGGGCGATCCTCGGGCCGGCTGTCTTCGGACCGCTCTTCGCCGGCAAGGACGTCGACGCCGACTCGCTCACGCTGCCCTGGGTCGCCGCGTCGGGGACGGCACTCATCGCACTCACGATCTCGCTCTTCATCCGTCCCGACCCGAAGCGCATCGCCGAAGAGATCGGATCGCGCCGCGGCGAGGTCGCTGTCGCCGCGGCGCCGCTCCGCGAGATCCTCAGGCGGCCCGGCGTCATACCGGCGATGATCACGGCCCTCGCGAGCTTCGCCGTGATGGTCTCCGTCATGAACCTGACGGGCTACGTCGTCGTTCAGAAGCACGACCACGCGCAGGAGGACGTCTTCCCGATCATCGGCGCGCACGTGCTCGGGATGTACGCGCTCGTGCTCTTCGTCGGGCCGATGATCGACCGGATCGGGCGGAGCGCCGCGCTCTGGACCGGGCTCGTCCTGATGGGCGCGTCGTGCATCGGCATGGCCTGGTTCGAGAGCGTGCTCGGCACGGCCGTCCTGCTCTTCAGCCTCGGGCTCGGGTGGAACGTCTCGTTCGTCGCGGCGACCGCTCAGCTGGCGGACCGGGCGGCGGCGGCGGAGCGGGGGAAGCTGCTCGGCTTCAACGACCTGCTGTCGGCGTTCGCAGGGGCCGCACTGGCGCTACTCGGCGGCTTCACGCTCGAGTTCCTCGGCGTGACCGCGCTCGCCGTCGGCATGACCGTGATCGTGCTCCTGCCGCTGGTCCGCCTCATTCGGCGCGACACCGGCCCTGCTACAATCGCCGCCCGGCGGACGTAGCTCCGCCGTCTTTTGTGACCATGAAGACCTACACCGCCAAGCCAGGCGAGATCGAGCGCCGCTGGTACGTCGTCGACGCCGAGGGACAGACTCTCGGCCGGCTCGCGACGCGCATCGCCGACACGCTTCGCGGCAAGGGCAAGCCGCAGTACACCCCGCACGTCGACACGGGTGACTTCGTCGTCGTCGTGAACGCGGAGAAGATCGGGGTCACCGGGAAGAAGCTGGACGACAAGATCTACTACCGGCATTCCGGCTATCCCGGCGGGCTCAAGCAGCGGACGCTGCGCGAGCAGCTCGACCGCCGGCCGACCGAGGTGCTGCGCGTCGCCGTCAAGGGGATGCTCCCGAAGAACAAGCTCGCGGCGAGGCAGTTGACGAAGCTGAAGATCTACGCAGGCCCGGAGCACCCGCACACCGCCCAGGCGCCCGAGCCGCTGGAGGTCAAGTAATGGCGACTCCGGCTCAGTACCAGGGCACCGGTAAGCGCAAGACGTCCGTCGCGCGCGTGATCCTGCGCCCCGGCGACGGCGCGACGTGGTTCAACGGCCGAACGCTCGAGGACTATTTCCCGCGCGACCTGCACCGCAAGATGGTGCTCTCTCCGCTCAAGGTGGCGGGCGTCGAGGGAACGTACGACCTGCGCGTCCGCGTGCAGGGCGGCGGTCCGTCAGGTCAGGCCGGCGCGGTCCGGCACGGCATCGCGCGCGCGCTCGTCGAGGCAGACCCGAGCCTCCGCGTGCCGCTCAAGCGCGAGGGGTTCCTGACGCGGGACGCTCGGATCGTCGAGCGCAAGAAGGCCGGCCTGCACAAGGCCCGCAAAGCTCCTCAGTTCTCCAAGCGCTAGAGCCGCAGTTTTCGGCGCTCGTAGGCGCCTCCTCGGCAAACCGTTAGCGTCTCCCAGCCGTGCGGAAGTACTTCGGGACAGACGGGGTTCGCGGGATCGTCGGGGAGTTCCTGACCGACGAGCTCGTCGAGCGCCTGGGGAAGGCATCGACGCTCTGGGTCGGCGCCGACGCGCGCGTCTTCGTCGGACGCGACACGCGGGCGTCCGGCCCCGCCCTCGAAGATGCCTTTGCGCGGGGCGTCGTGTCGGCCGGCGGCCATGCCGTGCTGAGCGGCGTTCTGCCGACGCCTGCCGTCGCGCTGCTCCGGCTCGACCTCGGCGTCGTGATCACGGCGTCGCACAACCCGCCGGAGTACAACGGCGTGAAGTTCTTCGACGGCGACGGGCAGAAGCTCGTCGACGTGCAGGAGGAGGAGATAGAGGTGCTCCTCGATGCGCCCGTGCGCGGCGGCGGCTCGATCGACGAGGTCGGGATCGCAACCGACAGCTATCTCGAGCACGTTCTCGACCGCTTCGAATCGGATCTCTCCGGCCTGAAGATCGTCGTCGACTGCGCGAACGGCGCGTACGCGGGCCTCGCGCCGAAAGCCTTCGAGCGGCTGGGGGCCCAGGTGCACGCGATCGGTGACGAGCCGAACGGGAACAACATCAACGTCGGCTGCGGAGCGACCGACCTCGCCGCGCTCCAGCAGGCCGTGACGACCCTCGGGTTCGACCTCGGCGTCGCGTTCGACGGCGACGGCGACAGGATGCTCGCAGTCGACGCGCGCGGCAACGCGATCGACGGCGACCAGATCGTCGCCGTGCTCGCGCTCCACCGACGAGTCGACCTCGTCGCCGTGACGATCATGACGAACCTCGGCTTCCACCGGCTGATGGGCGAGAACGGGATCCGTGTCGTGACCACAGACGTCGGCGACCGCTACGTGCTCGAGGCGCTCCGCCGCGAGGGTGGCATCCTCGGCGGCGAGCAGTCGGGCCACGTGATCTGGCTCGACGGACACGTCACCGGCGACGGCCTGGTCGCTGCCCTGCTGCTCTGCGCAGCCCTCGAGGGACGCACGCTGGAGGAGGCTGTCTCGGTGCTCCAGCTGCTGCCGCAGGCACTCGAGAACGTGCCCGTTCGCACCAAGTCGATCCCACCCGAATTGCGGGCCGAAATCGAGCGTCTGAGCGCCGGAGAGGGGGGCCGCGTGCTCGTCCGGCCGTCTGGAACCGAGCCGGTCGTACGGGTGCTGGCGGAGGCAGAAACCCCCCAAGATGCGGGGAATCTGTGTGGTACGATCGCTGCACTTGTAGCCCGAGAGCTCGGCTGAGCCCCGGTTTCGACGACGACAACGGGATCGGGCAGCCGGGCATTTTGCGTTTCGAGGGGATCGAAGCCAGAGGGTTCAAAACGGGGGTAGCACATGTGCGGGATCATCGGATACGTCGGAAGCCGTGAGGCGAAGCCTTTGCTCCTCCAGGGTCTGAAGCGGCTCGAGTACAGGGGCTACGACTCAGCCGGCATCGCGCTGCGCGAGGACGACTCGCTCGACTTCGTGCGCGCCGTCGGCAACCTCGGGAACCTCGTCGAGGCCGCGGGTCCGAACGGCTCGGTCTCGAAGCACGGGCTCGGCCACACACGCTGGGCGACGCACGGCGCCGTCACGGAGCAGAACGCACATCCGCTGACCGGCTGCCCCGACGGCGAGGTCGCGATCGTGCTGAACGGGATCGTCGAGAACTACCGCGAGCTGCGTGCGTCACTGGCGAAGGGCGGGCACACGTTCGACTCGGAGACCGACGCCGAAGTCGTCGCGCATCTCGTCGAGCGCCACTACAAGGGCGACCTCCTCGAGGCCGTCCGCGAGGCCTACGCCGAGCTCGAGGGCCACTTCGCGTTCGTCGTGATCCACCACGACCACCCGAACATGCTCATCGGCGCCAGGCACCAGTGCCCGCTCGTCGTCGGCGTGGGCGAGGGCGAGATGTTCTTCGCCTCGGCGACGTCGGCGTTCTTGCCTCACACCCGCAGGATCCAGCTCGTCGAGGACGGCGAGGTCGTCGAGATCACGCCCGAAGGCGCGCGCTTCTTCACGAAGGACGGCCCGGTCGAGCACAAGGAGATCGAGCCGGTCGAGTGGGACGACGAGCAGGCGGAGAAGGGCGGCTACGAGACGTTCATGCTCAAGGAGATCTACGAGCAGCCCGACGCCGTCCGCGAGACGATCGGGGACCGCATCCGCCCGGGCGCACGCCTCGAGCTCGAAGGGCTCGGGCTCACGGAGAAGCAGGTCCAGAATTTGCGACGCATCGTGATCCTTGCCTGCGGCACCGCGTACCACGCAGGTGTCGTCGGGCGCTACATCATCGAGGAGTGGGCGCGCCTCCCGGTCGAGCCCGACATCGCCTCCGAGTGGATCTACCGCAACCCGGTGCTCTCGAAGGACACGCTCGTGATCGGGATCTCGCAGTCGGGCGAGACGCGCGACACCGTCGCCGCGATGAGGCTCGCGAAGAAGGCGGGCGCGCACACGGTCGCGATCACGAACCAGATGGGCTCGCAGATCACGCGCGAGGTGGACTCCGTGCTCTACACGCGCTGCGGGCTCGAGGTCGGCGTCGCCGCCTCGAAGACGTTCACCTCGCAGGTCGCACTGCTCATCCTCGTCGCGCTCAAGCTCGCACAGGTGCGGCGCACCCTGTCGGAGGAGGACCACGGCTTCATCCTCGATGCGGTCTACAACCTTCCGGAGAAGATCAAGGAGTTCCTCGACGGTGACCATCCGATCGAGGACATCGCGCAGCGCTACTACGACAAGCCGTTCTTCCTCTACCTCGGCCGCCATATCGGGCTGCCCGTTGCGCTCGAGGGCGCACTGAAGCTGAAGGAGATCTCGTACATCCCGACCGAGGCGTACTCCGCCGGCGAGATGAAGCACGGGCCGATCGCGCTGCTCGAAGAAGGCACGCCGGTGGTCGTCGTCGCAACGAAGATCCACGTCTACGACAAGATCGTCTCGAACATCCAGGAGACGCGCGCACGCGGTGCGCACGTGATCGCGATCGCGACCGACGGGAACGAGGACATCCAGCACCACGCGGACGACGTGATCTATGTCCCGAGGACGCCCGCGTTCCTGCAGGCCGTGCTGGCGGTCATCCCGCTCCAGCTGCTCGCCTACCGGATCGCCCGGCTCCGCGGCCTGAACGTCGACCAGCCGCGGAACCTGGCCAAGACCGTCACCGTCGAGTAACGCGGGCTAGTGGTGGTGGTGCCCGCCGCTCACCGAGAGCAGCAGGAGCCCGAGGAAGACCCCGAAGATCACCATGATCGGCGCGAAGCCGACCTCCTCGTCGTCTCGCGCCTGCAGTGCGGCGAGTAGGCCGATCGCCTCGATCACCTTCGTGCCGACGTCGAGCCGCTGCACCTCTCCGCCGTTGACGAAGTGCACGACCGGGTAGGCGAGGAGCAGGCTCGCGAAGAGCGCCACGGCGACCATGGGGGCCCAGCGGATCGAAGGCTTGCCGAGCGCCGCCGCCACGGCCACCGCGGCGAGCGTCGCGGCCGCGAACGAGGCGGCGAGCAGAGGCTGGTCGGTGTGCTGCGGCACGAGCGCGGCGTGCACCACGGCACTCGTGGTGAGCGCACCGATCGTCAGCTCGCGAGAGCCGATTCCGAGCCAGGTCCCGGTCCGGGATTCGTCGAGGGGCTGCTCCTGCACGTTCGCCATCGGCAAAGGTACTTCGCCGCGAAGCGATGGTCGGATCGCTACGGTGCCACGATGGCCGGCGAGGGGCTCGTGATCGTGGGTGGAGGGCTCGCGAGCGCGCGCGCGATCAAGGCCTATCGGGAGGCAGGCGCCGACGGCCGGATCACGCTCTTCTCGCGGGACACGAAGATCCCGTACCACCGGCCGCCGCTGTCGAAGCGTTATCTCCGGGGTGAGGCCGAGGAGGCAGACACCTACGTCGAGCCCGACGCCTTCTACGCCGACAACGGCGTCGACCTCGAGCTCGAGACAACCGTGACGGGGCTCGATACGGCGGAGCGGGCGATCGAGCTCGAGGACGGAACTCGGCGAGTGTACGAGCAGCTGCTGATTGCGAGCGGCGCCCTCCCGCACACGCTCGACGTGCCGGGTGCCGACCTCCCGGGCGTCTTTTCGCTGCGCACGCTCGACAACTCGACCGCGATCCGGAAGGCGGCCGAGAGCGCGCGGCAGGCGGTCGTCGTGGGAGCCGGCTTCATCGGCATGGAGGTGGCCGCCTCGCTCAAGCAGCTCGGGCTCGAGGTCACGCTCGTCCACCGCGGTAAGGGCCTGTTCGAGATCCTGCGGGCGCGCCAGGTGGCGGAGTTCCTGCAGGAGCTCTACGGGCAGCGCGGCGTCGAGCTCGTGCTCGCCGACGAGGTCCGATCGTTCAACGGCCGCTCGCGGCTCGACTCGGTCGAGACGAAGCGCGGCCGCGTTGTGCAGGCGGAGCTGACGGTTGTCGGGGTCGGCGTCGCGCCCGCGACCGGCTGGCTCGAGGGAAGCGGGCTGAAGCTCGACAACGGCGTGGTCGTCAACGAGCGGTTCGAGACCGGCGTCGACGGCGTCTGGGCCGTCGGTGACGTCGCGCGCTTCTACGACCCCGTCTTCCACAAGCACCGCCGGATCGAGCACTGGTCGAACGCGAACTACGCCGGCGCGGAGGTCGGGCGGCTGATCGCGGGCGCCGACGGCGGCTACGACATCGTCTCGACCTTCTTCTCCGAGGTCTTCGGGTTCACGTTCCGGCTCCTCGGCGACGTGGACGAGGTCGACGAGATCGTCTTCCGCGGCGCTCTCGACGACGGCAAGGCGATCGCGTTCTACGTCCATGGCAACCGGCTGGTGGGGTGCCTGATCGTCGGGCAGGACGAGGAGACGGAGACCGGGCTCAAGGAGCTGATCGCGACGCAGGCGACGGTCGCCGAGCTGGAGCGACTCGCAGACGAGACCGTCCCGCTCGAGGAGCTCTTCTCCTCCTAGGAGGGTTTGGCGAAATAGGCGCTGTGCGGCCGGGCCGCGCTGGACGGCGCGCTGCCGCGTCCTCAGTCGCGCCCGTATCCAGTGGATACGAACGCTCCCTGCGTCCTTGCATCGCACTCGCCCATCGCACCCCGGCGACGAGGCCCATTCCGCCAAACCCTCCTAGTCTCCCTCGCTGCGGCGTAGCCGCTTCGTCTTGGACCGGCGGCGCTTGTCGTCGAGACGGCGCTCGCGCGAGGCGGCGGTCGGCTTCGTCGGCACTCGCTTGCGCTCCACGCGAAGCGCGTCTCGAAGCTTCCCGGCGACCCGCTCGACCGCCAGCTCCCGGTTCCGCCACTGACTCCGCTCGTCCTGGGCGACGGCTCGGATCGTCGGACCGACCCGCTTCAGCACCCGGCGCTTCTGGACATCGGTGAGAGCGCCGGAGGTCTCGACGTCGAAGATCGCCTCGACGCGCGTCTCTGAGCGGTTGGCATGCTGGCCGCCAGGCCCGCTGGAGCGCGAAAAACGAAGCTCGATCTCGGACAGCGGGAGCACAACGCTGCGGGTGACCCGAATAGACTCGCGCTCCATGGCCGCAATCTTGCTCGACGTGGACGGGGTGCTGCACGTCTCGGGCGAGCCGATCCCGGGCGCCGCCGTTGCCGTCCAGCGGCTCCGCGAGAACGGACACCGCCTTCGCTTCGTCTCCAACAACACGACCAGCTCCCGCGCAGCCCTGGCCGAGGAGATGAGGGCCATGGGGATCAAGCTCGAGGACGAGGAGCTCCAGACGACACCGCGCGCGGCTGCGCGGGCGCTCGCCGGCAAGAGGGTGCTCGCCCTCACGATGCCGGCGATCGTCGAAGACCTCGAGGGCGTCCAGCTCGTGGGCGAGTCCGCGGAGGTCGTTCTGATCGGAGGCGCCGACGAGACGCCCGAGACGAACACCGTCTTCTCGTACATGAACCTCGCACGTGCGTTCGCCGAGCTCGACGCCGGCGCCGAGCTGTACTGCCTGCACAAGAACCCGTGGTGGCAGACGTCGCGAGGCCCGCTCCTCGACTCGGGCGCGTTCGTCGCAGGCCTCGAGTACGCGGCCGGTGTCGAGGCGATCGTGCTCGGGAAGCCGAGCCCGACCTACTTCCTCGCCGCGCTCGAGGCCGTCGACGCCGACCCGGAGATGACCTGGGTGGTCGGAGACGACATCGAGGCCGACATCCGGGGCGCGCAGCTCCACGGGATGCACACCGCGCTCGTCCGCACCGGCAAGTTCCGCCCCGACGCGGTCGAGCGGTCGGGGATCATGCCGGACGCGATCCTCTCCTCGATCGCCGACCTGCCGGACTGGCTCGAACGCTCGACGTGAAGGTCGGGGTCGACTTGATCGAGATCGCGAGAGTCAAGCAGGCGCTCGAGCGGTATCCCCGCTTCCGCGAGCGCTGCTTCACGGACGCCGAGCGCGAATACTGCGACTCGCGCCCGAACCCAGCCGAGAGCTATGCCGGCCGCTTCGCGGGCAAGGAGGCAGTGGGAAAGGCGCTCGGGGTCGGCGTCCGCTTCACCTGGAAGGAGATCGAGATCGTCGGGCGTCCGAAGCCCGGCGTGCGGCTGTCGGGCCGGACTCGGGCCGCTTGGGAGCGGCTCGGTGCCGGCGAGATCGACCTCTCGATGACGCACTCGCGGGAGCTCGCCGCGGCGATCTGCGTCCTGGCCTAGATGTTCGAGCCGCTGTACACGGCGGACGAGATGCGCGCCGCCGAACGGGGTCACGACGTCGACGAGCTGATGGAGCGCGCCGGCCGAGCCGTCGCGGACGAGGTGCTCGCGCGCTATCCGGAGGCCCGCAGGATCGTCGGCGTGTGCGGTGGCGGCGCGAACGGCGGCGATGGACGGATCGCGCTGCGGTGCCTGCGCGAGGCGGGCCGCGAGGCCGAGGAGTCCGACGACCCAGTAGGCGCGGACGTCGTGATCGACGCGCTCTTCGGCACCGGCTTCCGAGGCGAGCCGCGCCCCGAGGCCGCCGGGCTGATCGGGCGTATCAACGCCGCCGGGGCGCCGGTCGTCGCGGTCGACGTCCCCTCGGGCGTCGACGCGTCGACGGGGGAAGTCTCGGGCGCAGCAGTTCATGCCGCGCACACGGTCACGTTCCACGGTCGCAAGGTCGGCCTCGTCGTCGCGCCGGGGCGGTTCCACGCGGGCAAGGTCGCCGTCGCCGACATCGGGCTCTCGCACGGGGAGACCGGGCACCGCCTCGTGACCCGCCAGGTGCTCAGGCTCGTTCCGCGGCGCAGCGAGGGGGACAACAAGTACACGGCCGGCTCGGTGCTCGTCGTCGGCGGCGCTCGCGGTCTCACGGGTGCGGTCTGTCTCGCCGCCGAGGCCGCGTTCCGCGCAGATGCGGGCTACGTCGCGGTCGCCGCACCTGCCGAGTCGCTCCCGGTGCTCGAGACGCGCCTGCTCGAGGCGGTGAAGCGGCCGCTCGAAGACGTCTTCGAGGCTGCCGGGCGGGCCGGTGCGCTCGCGATCGGGCCCGGGCTCGGAGAAGGCCGCGCGGACCTCGTCCTGCGCCTGCTCGCCGAGACGAACCTCCCGGCGGTCGTCGACGCGGACGGCCTGCGCGGCCTCGAGCCGTTCGAGCGAAGCGCGCCGACGGTGCTGACCCCGCACGAGGGGGAGCTCGGGCGGCTGCTGGGCGAGGAGTCGAGCTGGGTTGCGGCGCACCGGCTCGCAGCGCTCCGGCTCGCAGTCGAGAAGTTCGCCTGCGTCGTGCTGCTGAAGGGCGCCGACACGCTGGTCGGCGCGCCCGCCGCGGGGACGCTCGTCGTCTCGCTCGGGCCGCCCTCGCTCGCGACCGCCGGAACGGGTGACGTTCTGACCGGGATCGTCGCCGCCTTCCTCGCAAAAGGGGTCGAGCCGTCGCTCGCGGCTGCAGCGGCAGCCGCCGCGCAACAGACCGCCGCCGCATCGCTCCGGCATCGGGCCGGCGTCGTCGCGGGTGACGTCGTCAACGCGCTCCCCCGCACGCTCGATGCATCGCTCTGAGGTCACGGTCGACCTCGGGGCGATTCGCCGAAACACGCGGCGCCTCCTGCAGGCGCTCGACGGTTCGGCCCTCTGGGCGGTCGTCAAGGCGAACGGCTACGGCCACGGGTCGGTCGACGTCTCCGCCGCAGCGCTGGGGGCCGGCGCAAGTGCCCTCTGCGTCGGCACGGTTGCCGAGGGCCTCGAGCTTCGGCACGAGTTTCCCGCGGAGAAGATCATCGTGCTCGGCCCCGCAGAAGGTCGCGACGTCGCCGTCGCGCGCGAGGCGGCGCTCGAGCTCTGCGTGGCGTCAGACGAGATCCCCGAGCGTGTGCGTGTCCACCTCAAGCTGGATACCGGGATGGGCCGGTACGGTCTCTCGGAGCTGCCCACTGCCCCCGTCGAGGTGGTCGGTCTGATGACGCACCTCGCCACCGCCGACACAGATCCCGACTTCGCGAAGGTGCAGATCGAGCGCTTCCGGGCCGCGACCGACCCGTACGCGCACCTCACTCGCCACGTCGCAAACAGCGCGGCGGCACTGCGGATTCCGGAGTCGCGCTTCGACGCCGCCCGCTGCGGAATTGCGCTGTACGGGCTCTCGCCGTTCGGCGAAGACGCCGCCTCCGACGGCCTCGTGCCCGCGCTGGACTGGCAGAGTCACATCGTGCACGTCAAGCAGCTGGAACCGGGAGAGAGCACCGGCTACGGGCGGCGCTTCGTCGCGGAGCGGCCGACGTGGATCGGGCTCGTGCCGGTCGGCTACGGCGACGGGTTCCGGCGGGCGCTGACGGGTACCACCGTTCGCGTCGCCGGCGAGCCGTGCCGCGTCGTCGGGAGCGTCTCGATGGACTCCTTCGCGGTCGAGCTCGACCGGGAGGTGCCGCTCGGCACGCCGGTGGTCATCGTCGGCCACGGTGTGCCGCTCGAGGAACACGCCCGCGTCGCAGGGACGATCAACTACGAGCTCGCGACGGGGATCGAGACGCGCCCGTCCCGTACGCGCCGGGTGGTCGTCGACTCGTGACTGACGATCACGACGACGCCGTCCGTGCGCGCTTCGCGGCGAACGCCGACCGTGTCGCGGAGGCGTCGATGCGACGGCTGCCCGCGCTCGAGACGCTGCTCGGCGAGTTCGTGCAGCCGAAGGGCGACGAGCGGGTGCTCGACGTCGGCACGGGCACCGGCCCCCTCGCGTTCGCGCTGGCGCCGCACGTCAAGCAGGTCGTCGGCGTCGATCTCGTACCCGAGCTGCTCGAGCGCGGTCGCGCCTACGCCGCGGAGCGGTACCCGAACGTCGAGCTGGTCGAGGGCGACGCCTCGCACCTGCCGTTCGAGCTCGGCGAGTTCGACCTCGTCATGGAGCGCGCCGTGCTCCACCACGTTCCGCGGCCCGAGCTGGTCCTCGCGGAGATGACGCGTGTGACGCGGCACGGCGGCCAACTGCTCGTGATCGACCAGCTCGCCCCGTTCGATCCGCTCGACGCGATCGAGCTCGACCGTTTCGAGCAGGCGCGTGACCCGTCGCACACGCGGCTCCTCTCGGACGGCGACCTGCGGGCGCTCTTCGAGGCGAACGGCCTCATGCTGATCCGCTCGCGCGTGGACGTGCATGGCCGCGAGCTCGACCCGTACCTCGACCTCTCGGGCTGCGAGGGCGAGGCGCGCGAGCGCGCGCGCAACCTTGCGCCGGCCGACCCGTACCCGGTCGAGACCGGCTGGTACCTGCTCCGCCGCTAGCGGTACCCCGAGCTCGAGCGTCCGGCGAACCGGCCGAGGAGTGACGGAGCAACCGCCTGCGTGAGGGCGAACGTGCGGTAGAAGCGCGGGAACGTCAACTCGCTGCGGCGGTGCTCGATCCCGTGGACGACCCGGTCGGCCAGCTCCTCGGGCGTCCTGATCATCCGTCGAAAGAAGGCGCTTCGCAGTGCCGTCTTCTGCGGGAAGCCCTCCGTCTCGATGAAGCCCGGAAGGACCGTGAGCACGTGGATTCCGCGGCGGCGCAGCTGCGCCGCCGTCGCGCGGGAGAACGCCAGCTGAGCGTGCTTCGACGCGGAGTACGGGCCGGAAGGGGGAAAGGCGACGGTGCCGGCGACCGAGACGACGTTCACGACGTGAGCCTCGGGCGCAGCTGCCTCGAGGCCGGGCAGGAACGCGCGCAGGCACCAGACCCCGCCGAGGTAGTTCGTCTGCAGGACGCGCTCGATCGTGTCGGGGTCGATGCTCAGGAAGTCGCGGCGCCCGGGCACCCCGGCGTTGTTCACGAGCAGGTTCACCTGCGGGTGGCGCTCGAGCACCGCGGCCGCCACGCTGTCGACCTGACTGCGGTCGGTGACGTCGCAGAGCTCGTACTCGCCGTCGAGCTCTGCGGCGAGCTCCCGGAGCCGGTCCTCGCGCCGGGCGAGGAGCACGCAGTGCCAGCCGTCGCGTGCGAGCCGGCGTGCGAGCGCGGCCCCGATGCCGCTCGACGCTCCGGTGACGACCGCTAGCGGCAGACGCGGACGCTCCGGGTCGCGCGCGCCTCGCGTCCGGCGGCGTCGCGAACCACGGCGGTCAGCGTGTGCCTGCCGCGCGTGGCGCGGGCGGTCGGCCAGGCGGAGCCGTAGAGCGGCGAGGCGCTGCCCGCCACTCGGGAGATGCGCTTGCTGCCGTCGAAGAATCTGATCGACCGGACACGCTTGTCCGACGCCGCCGCGACGAGCAGCCGCTGGCTGCGCCGGTCGACGCACTCGGTCCGCTCGGGGGTGAGCCACGTGATCGTCGGGCCGGCGACTCCCTGCAGCCTGACAGCCGTGACCATCGTGTTCGGCAGGATGCTCCCGCCCGGAGTCGAGCCGTTCTTCGACTCCTGGAAGTCGGCCGCGAGAATCGTCGCGTTCGTCCGGCCGACCGGGATTCGCGGGGCGGCGGCGGGGAGGCCGAAGAGCGCGTAGCCGGTCACCGGGTCGTACGCGCTCGCTCCGACCAGCGCGCGTTGGTACGAGATCGTCAGCGACGTCGGGTCGACTCCGGAGTCGGAGCCGGGCGAGGGATAGTCCAGGACGCGGGCGATCAACAGCGGGTGTCCTTCGGTGACGCGGGTCGAGACGAGCCGGATCAACGGCGGATAGACGTCGTTCACCCACGACTTCAGCGCGTATTGCCCGTGCTGCGGTAGGCCCGTGAAGAGGTTCCGCCCCGAGTCCACGGAGACCCAGTAGCGCTTCGGCCGGACGAACGTGACGGCCGCGGCGCCGACGTCGAACTGGTAGCCGGACGTGAAGTTGTTGACGTTGACGGGCGTTGCACCCTGTCCCTGGACGTCGTTCTCGTCGGCCGAGCCGAGGATCCACGGATCGATGATCGCGTTCGCGCTCGAGACCCAGACCGCGGCTCCGAAGTTCACGACCGGCTCGTCGATCAGGATCGTGTACAGGTCCTCGGCCCCGTCCTGGACCATCGCCGGGCCGGAGCGGTAGTCGGGGGGCGGGCCGAACGGCCAGGTGGGGAAGCGGTAGGTGCCCGCATAGGAGATGCCGTCACGGGTGTCTCCCGAGGTGAACTCGCGGAGCGGTTGCGACGGCCGGAGCTCGAGGCCGGGACGTGTGACTGCGAAGTAGTACGGGATCCGTCGCGTCGCGTCCCCGCGCCGGAGGACGACGAAGCCGAAGTTGTCGCCGACCGCTGCGTTTGCGGAGGCCCGGACCGTCACGGCGAGCCGGTCGCCGCCGCCTGGCGCGATCGTGCTCTGCGGGTCGGGCTCGACCGTCGCACCGGCCGAGGCCGACTGCGGCCGGAGCTCGACCGACCAGGTGCCGGCGCCGCCGCCCGCGTCGTCGAGCTGGACCGCGAGCGCTCGCGACTGTGGGCCGCGGTTGACGTCCAGATCGCCGAACGAGAGCGAGACGGGGTCTGTGAAGAGCAGCGGCTCGTCGGCGCGGACGACGTCGATGAGGCCGCCTCCCTCCAGGACGACCGGCGCCTCCCGCGTGCGCGCCGTGTCACCCCACGCGGGGCCGGCGGTCGAGACGAACGCCGAGCGCATCTGCACGGGTGTCCAGCCGGGGTGCGCCTGCAGCAGGAGCGCCGCGGCACCCGTGACGTGGGGCGCCGCCATGCTCGTCCCGTCGAAGACTGCGAACGGTGTGCCGTTGCCCGCCGACTCCGGCGACGTGGACGAGAGGATCTGGCCACCCGGTGCCGCGACGTCGGGCTTGAGCGCGTGGCCGAAGTTCGTCGGCGCGGCCGACGAGAAGCTCGTGATCACTCCGCTCCGGCCCGTCACGATCTCCGCAGGAGCGCGATCGGCCCGCACGAGGGTGCGGCCGCCCGTCTGCGCGAGGTACCCGCGCAGGGCCGCACCGTCGACGTCGGCGATCATCGCCGACGGGATCGGAAGCTCCTCGTGGATCGCGTTCGCTTCCCCGAAGCGGTTGTCGACGAGGACCAGTCCGGCCGCACCGGCCGCCCTGGCCCGCTGCGCCTTCGAGAGGAACGTGCAGACCCCGCGCGAGGCGAGGACGATGACGCCGCTCAGCGAGCCGGCAGGAAGCGGATTCGAGCTCGCGTCGTTCGGGTCCACGCCGAGTCCGCAGAGACGCGCGTCGACGGCGCGGCCGTTCGTGCCCATGATCGACGTGACGTCGACGAGCGTCCTCGGCGCGGCTGCCGCCTCGCCGAGGGCGCCCGCCAGCGGGATCGACCGCAGCGACGCGGGCGCGTCGGCCGCCAGCACGTGCAGCGGCGGCGCGTAGACGTGCTCGTTGGACGTCGCCGCGACCGAGATCGCCTCGTCGGCCACGCCGGGCGAGCC
Source organism: uncultured Actinomycetes bacterium (assembly GCA_963700495.1). Lineage (GTDB taxonomy): Bacteria > Actinomycetota > Thermoleophilia > Gaiellales > Gaiellaceae > JACCTU01. The sequence continues at coordinate 318,790 of CAVOXT010000001.1, forward strand.
GACGGTGCCGAAGCCGAAGTCGTCGCGGTCGTTGCCGGCCGAGATGACCGGGATCACGCCCGCGCGGGCGAGGTTCTTGACCGCCTCGAGGATCGGGTCGGTCGTGGGCTCGCCCATCGCTCCGCCGCCCGAGAAGTTGACCACGTCCATCCCGTCCTGCACCGCTGCTTCGAACGCCTCGATGATCTCGGCGGCGTTCGCGACGTAGCCGATCGGGGTCGGCGCGTTGAAGACGCGGTAGTTGCCGAGCCACGCGCGTGGGGCGACGCCGGAGAGGCCGGCCGTGGCGGGGTGGTCGGAGCCGGCCGGCGCGAACGTTCCCGCATTCCCGGCGGCGATTCCGGCGACGTGCGTACCGTGGAACGAGATCCGCGGCACGAACGCTTCGCGTCCCTGGCGCCCGGAGTTGGGTCCGGGGAACGTGCGTGCGACGATGATCTTTTCGTTCACCCACGCGCGGCCACCCCGCGGGAACCCGACCGGGTACGCGTAGCCGGCACCTTGCAGGAACGGGCTCCGCGGATCGATTCCGTCGTCGACGATCCCGATCTTGATCCCCTCGCCGTGCAATCCGCGCAGGGACGAGAACGCGGCGGCGCGGATCACGTCGGGGCTCCGGTTCGTCGCGAGCGTGTAGCGAACGTTCGGGTAGACCTGCTCGGCGAGCTCGAGCTTCAGCAGCCGCGGGAGCGTGCGTGCGGGCAGGCTCACGGTGAAGCCGTTCAGCAGCACGCGGTAGTGCTGGAGCACCTTCGCCGTGGGGATCGCGCTTGTCAGTTGCGCCGCGGCCGTTCGCTGCTGCGACGCCAACCGCGCGAGGTACGCCTGCGACGTCGCCGAGCGCGTGTTCAGCTTCACGCGCGTCCGGCTCTGGAGCGAGCGACCGGCCCAGGCGGCGAGAGGAGCGCCGTGCAGGCGCACGACGACGCTCACGCGGCCGCGCTCATGGCCCGGCGGGACGTAGAGGGTGCCGGCGCGGAGCACAGGCGCGGGCCCGGCCTCGCTGACCGACCGGCGGACCGGCTCGAACCCGGCTGCAGCGGGCAAAGCGAAGAGGAGCGCCGCGAGGGGGACGAGAAGAGCGATCTGACGGCGCAAGAGGCACAAACTAGCCGAGATGGTTGGCATCAACCATCTAGAGTCCTCCGCCGTGACGTCCCCCGGACGCTTCGACGGGAAGACCGGTCTCGTGCTCGGCGTGGCGAATCGCCGGTCGATCGCATGGGCGATCGCAAAGCGGCTCGCAGACGAGGGCGCCCGGCTCGCGTTCACCTTCCAGGGCCAGCGAATCGAGAAGAACGTGCGGGATTTGGCGGACACCGTCTCGAGCCCGCTCGTGACCGAATGCGACGTTCGCTCCGACGCCGACGTCGAGCGCGTCTTCTCTCAGGTCGGGGAGACTTTCGACGGCGGCCTCGACCTGCTCGTCCACTCGGTCGCGTTTGCCGCGGCGGAGGACCTCGAGGGCCGCTTCACCGACACGCCCCGCGACCGCTTCTGGCTCGCGGTCGATGTCAGCGCCTATTCGCTCGTCGCGTGCGCGCGGGCGGCGGAGCCGCTGATGGTCGCCCGCGGGGGCGGTTCGATCGTGACCATGACGTACCTCGGCGGCGAGCGCGCGGTGCCTCACTACAACGTGATGGGCGTCGCGAAGGCGACGCTCGACGCGTCGATGCGCTACCTCGCCTGGGACCTGGGCGAGAAGAACGTGCGCGTGAACGCGGTGTCCGCGGGGCCGGTGCGCACGCTCGCGGCGCGCTCGATCGCGGGCTTCCCGACGATGGAGGCGATAGTCGAGGAGCGCTCGCCGCTCCACAGGCACATCGATGCAGACGACGCCGGCTCAGCTGCCGCGTTCCTGCTTTCCGACGATGCGAGGAACGTCACCGGGACGATCCTTTACGTCGACTCGGGCTATCACTCGATGGGCATGTAGAGCCGCCGCGCTCCGCCGGAACTGGGCTGACTCTTCGTCTCGCGCACACGGCGGGGCGACCTTGCGTAATCGCCCGCAGGCGGGATCGGGGGGCTCCCCGATGGGTCCGGAGTGTCTGCGGCGCGATGATGGTGGCGACTCGGAAGGAGGTGAGAACTGTGCCCGCCGAGATGCTTATGAACAACGAGCGGACGGCGTCGTCGCAGCCGATCCTGACCGCGACCGCACCGGAAGATGGGCTCCACAGGTGGGCGCGCAACCACCTCGAGCGTGTCCGCCGGCTCAGGCTCCACGTGGTGGCGTACGTGCTCGGGATGGTGGTGCTCTTGCCGGTCTGGGCGTTTTCCGAATGGAAGACCGCGGGCGGTTTCGAGCGGCTGAGCGACAACGGGCAGCCGGGGGACTGGGAGCCGTGGATTCTCTACGTCGCTCTCATCTGGGGCTTTGTCGTGGCAGTCGAGGCGCTGCGGGTCTACTTCGATCGCCCGACCACCGACGCGGAGATCGAGCGCGAGATCCGGCGTCTGCAGTCGCGTGGGTAGCGGAGGCGTCTAGAGAAAGGAGCGCAGCAAGCCTCTACTGGAAGGACGGTGAGGGCGATGCGGGTTCTGACGGTTTATGCCCATCCGAACCCAACGTCGTTTTGCCACGGGGTTCTCGAGCAGTTCACACGAGGGCTCGAGGATGCCGGGCATGCGAGCGAGGTCGTGGATCTCTACGGGATCAAGTTCAACCCGGTCTTCAGTCGCGACGACTTCTCCTTCTTCGCGCACGAGTCGGTCCCGCCCGAGCTGTGGAACGAGAGCGAGCTGAGAGAGAGCATGGTCGCGCTGAGCGGCGGGCCGATCCGAAGGCGTGTCGCCAAGCGATGGCTCCGCGACAAGCGTTTGGCTGAGCTGCTCGAGTTGATCGCGAAGCAGAGGCCGAAGGACGTGCTGGAGCAGCAGGACAAGGTCGCGGCCGCCGACGGGTTGGCGTTCATCGCGCCGATCTTCTGGATGAACTTCCCGGCCATCCTGCGTGGCTGGGTCGAGCGGGTGTTCACCTACGGCTTCGTCTACACGATGACGGAGGACGGCTGGCTCCACGGCGATCTCAGCGGCCGGATGCCGCTGCTGAAGCACAGGAAGGCGCTGATCATGACGCCCACCTTCTTTCGGGAGAGCGACTATCGCGAGTCCGGTTGTGGCGCAGCGATCGAGCGATTGGTCGACGACTTCGGGTTCCGGTACCCGGGGATCGAGACGGTCGAGCACGTCTACTTCTACGCGGTCGGCGCCGTCGACGATGCGACCCGGCGCCGCTACCTGCAGCAGGCGTACCGGCTCGGTCACGAGTTCGAATCGAGCCTCGTGCCAGCACAGGAGCCGGCGCTCACCGGTTCGCCGCCCGGTGGTCTGAGATGAAGCGGTCAGTGGTCGTCGGAGCCGCCGTCTTTGGCGCTGCGATGTGCGCCCGGCGCGTCGCCCGAAGCTGCGGCGGCTTCGACTTCGAGAGAGTTGTCGAGCGGATGCCCGAGAACGCACCGCCTAAGTGGATGTTCCGGAACATCAGCGCCATCCGTGCGAACAGCGAGCGGATCCTCGAGCTGCTCGAAGCGGAACGCAACGGCGGGAGCGACTGACGATGACTGCCGTCCTGGCCTATGTCGACGCGGTGCCCGGCCGGCTGTATCCGGTCGTGCCGACGCTGGAGGAGCTTGCCCGGCGCGGCCACCGCGTTCGGGTTCACTGCGGCGCCGGGGAGGCCGAGCTGCTGAGCTCGCTCGGCCTCCCGGCTGAGCCGCTCGCACGCGAGATCGAGCGCTTCGAACCAGACGACTGGCGGGCAAGGACCCGGTTCGGCGCGCTCTCGTCCGGGCTTCGCCAGTTCGCCGAGCGAGCCCGCTTCCAGATCCCCGACCTCGAGCGGGCGATCGAAGCCGAGCTTCCAGATGTGCTGCTGATCGACGAGGGCTCATGGGGCGCGGCTGCCGTGGCGGAACGCTCAGGTCTGCCCTGGGCGTTCTCGGTCGTCTCGCCGATGCCACTGCCCTCGCGGGACGCGCCGCCGTTCGGGCTTGGCCTGGCGCCTCGGCACGACCGGCTTGGACGCGCGCGCGACCGGCTGGCACGCCGTTTCGCGCTCGGCGCGCTGGAGCGGATGATCGCCTCCCGTATGAACCCACTCCGTGCCGAACTCGGCCTGCCGCCGGTGCGGACGTTGGACGACATCTTCCTCGCCGCCTCGCAGGTGCTCGTCTACACGGCTGAGCCGTTCGAGTATCCGCGCTCCGACTGGCCGGCCAAGGTCAGACTCGTCGGCCCTGGTCTGTGGGAGCCGCCGGCCGAGCCGCCTGTCTGGCTTGACCAGCTGACCCAGCCGCTCGTGCTCGTGACCTGCTCGACGCTGTTTCAGAACGACCGCCGCCTGGTCGAGGCAGCCTGCGCGGCCTTCGCCGGCGAACCATTCGACGTCGTGGTCACGACCGGGGACGTCGACCCGGCGGGGCTCCACGCACCCCCGAACGTGCGGATCGAGCGCTTCCTGCCGCACGCGCCGCTGCTCGAGCGAGCTGTCTGCGCCGTGTGCCACGCCGGCATGGGAGTCACACAGAAGGCACTCGCCCAGGGCGTCCCGGTCGTTGCCGTACCGTTCGGACGCGACCAGCCTGAGGTCGCCCGTCGGGTCGAGGTCGCCCGCGCCGGCGTCCGGCTCCCGGCGAGGAAGCTCGGCGGACCGACGCTTCGCCGGGCCGTCGACGTCGCGATCACGCTCCGGCCGGGAGCAGAGCGGATTGCCGCCGCCTTCGCCGCAGCCGGTGGGCCGACGGCGGCGGCCGATGGGCTGGAAGAGATCGCGGGCTTGCGGTCGCACGCTCTGATTGCGACCGGCTGACCGAAGCATGCGACACCCACGGCAGCGCCTTGACACGCAGTGACAATCTTCGATACATTGACGATCGTGAATATGACCGAGTCCGTTGTCTGCTGCGCGCCGCTGGCCGCACCGGCGCTGTCCGCCGAGGAGGTGGACGCGACCGCCGATCTGTTCAAGGCGCTCGCCGACCCGGCACGCGTGCGGATCGTGAACACGCTCGCCACGAGCAGCGGGCCGGTGTGCATCTGCGAGCTGATCGTGCCGCTCGGGCTCTCTCAGCCGACCGTCTCGCATCACATGAAGAAGCTGCTCGATGCGGGGCTCGTGACGCGCGAACAGCGCGGCAAGTGGGCGTATTTCGCGTTGAAGCGCGACGCCGTCGAGAAGCTCGCGGTCGTCGCCGATCTCAAGGGGTGTGCTGCTGATGACGACGACTGCTGATGAGCTCCGCGAGGAGGTGCGTCGGCGCTACGCCGAGGCCGCGCGTGCCGTGGCGGAGGGCTCGAGCGGCTGCGGCTGCGGCAGCGGATCTTGCTGCGACGAGACCGCCTCCGGCGGCGAGCCTTTCGTCGAGGCGGCCTACGACCCCGAGCAGCGCGGTGAGCTGCCGGAAGCGGCGAAACTCGCCAGCCTCGGCTGTGGTAATCCCACGGCGGTCGCGGAGCTCCGCGACGGAGAGGTCGTGCTCGACCTGGGCTCCGGTGGCGGGATCGACGTGATCCTGTCGGCGAAGCGCGTCGGCCCGACCGGAGTCGCGTACGGCCTCGACATGACCGACGAGATGCTCGCGCTGGCGCAGAAGAATGCGGCCGATGCGGGCGTCCGGAACGTGCATTTCCTGAAGGGCGTGATCGAGCAGGTCCCGCTGCCCGCCGAGTCGGTCGACGTGGTGATCTCGAACTGCGTCATCAACCTCTCTGTCGACAAGGCTGCCGTGATGACCGAGATCGCGCGCGTGCTCAAGCCCGGCGGGCGCGTCGGGATCAGCGACATCGTCGCCGAGGACCGTCTCTCACCCGCGGAGCGGGCCGAGCGCGGGAGCTACGTCGGCTGCATCGCCGGTGCACTCTCGAAAGGCGAGTACGAGGCGGGGCTCGAGGCTGCAGGCTTCGAACAGATCAACGTCGAGTTCAGCTACGAAGCTGCCGACGGCCTGCACGGCGCGATTGTCAAGGCCGTCAAGCGCGGCCGGGACCTGGCGACATCACAGTTGCCGGTCCTTCAGCCGGCCGCAGCACGCGCGGGCTGCTGCTAGCCGGACTCCGCGCGGTATCAGGGCAAGAGCACCGCGACGGGTCGTCCGTCGCGGAAACGCACGATCCATCGAACCCCGAGCTCCCTCGGGTCCAGCTGCCCGCGCTGAAGCTCCCGCGCGGCGCGGTCGGCCTCCTTCGGGGCCGTCGTCGAGTAGCTGATCGGGCGTTCGCGCGGTGCCTGGATCGTGTAGTAGAGGTAGACGCTGCCCTCGAGCAGGTCCGGCGAATAGACGGGCTTCTCCAGCATCGGTCCAGGCGGCAGCGCCGCGTAGACCGCGTTGTTCTCGTCGGCGCCCATCGGCCGGTAGACGTCTACGCGCAGGTCGAGCGCGACAAGTGGGATTGCGACGAGCACGGCCCATCGCCACGGAACGCGGGCGACCGCGAACGCGACGAGGCCCGCGAGGCAGAGGCACGCGATCGGGAGCAGTCGTCCCGGGACGCGCGTGTCGCCGAGGCCGGGCAGGTGGTTCCAGAGCGGCTCGTAGAGCGGCGTGTTCGCTCCCAGTGCGAGGACGACCGGAACGAGGACGCCCAGTCCGAGCACGGCGGTCAGTCCGCGGTCGCGGCGCCACAGGACCGCGGCGCCCGCGATCGCCGCCAGCGGCACGAGCCAGCCGAGGAAGACGAACGTCTCGAACCCGTGCCGCGAGTGGCGCGTGACGAGGTCGAGCAGCTCGGCCGAGTAGCGCTCGACCTCCTCGAACGACCGTCCGGACGTCCCCGTCGAGCCGCGAATCCCGATCGCGTAGACGAGCAATCCGGCGAGCAGCGCTGCGGCCGCGCCCGCGATCCCCGCCGCCGCGCGTCGACGAACGATCGCGTAGACGAGAAAGAACGGGAGCGCCCCCAGCGCGAGGTGAACCTGGCCGGAGAGCGGGATCGACGCGATCGCGGCCGCCGCGAGCCAGGCGCGACGCGTCTCGAGCCCCCAGAGCGAGAGCGGGAGCAGCATCGCGATCGGGACCGAGCAGGTGGCCGCCGGAGGTCTGGATGGAGCGGTACGGAGCGAGCGCGAACACGAGCCCGCCCACCAGCGCAGCCCCGAGTGGCAGCCGAAGCGAACGGAGCCAGAGCGCGGCCGCGGCTCCAGCGCCGACGTAGGAGAGCAGCGCGAACGCGTTCCACGCGCCGACCGTTCCGAACAGCGCGTGCAGCGGCCAGAAGAGGAGTCCGAACGGCCAGCCCGCGAAGTTCGTGCGTTCGTGCGCCTCGGGCTGGAAGCTGTACGGGTCGACCCACGGGGCGCGGGCGTGCGCCAGCTGGTGTCCTGGGAGCCAGAGGTTGTACGTCGTCTGGAGGTGGTCCCCCGGCGTGACGACGCCCGCGCGCGGCTTCCCGTAGGCGAGCAGCTCGTCGTCCGCATGGCGAAGTGCGGGTGAGAGCGCGAGCGCGCCTGCGGCGAGGTAGAGCGCGCAGGCGAGCGCTACAGCGCCCGAGCGGCCGCGAGCTCGGCGTCGAAGTCGGGCGCGTCTCCGGGCTCGTAGCGCCATACGCCGCGGACCGTACCGTCCTCGTCGACGAGGAACGCCGACCGCTCGGCGACGTCCTTCATCCCGCGGAACTCGAAGGCGATCCCGAGCGCGTGCACCGCCTCCGCGTTCCAGTCCGACAGCAGCGGGAACTTCAGGTCGAGCACCTGCGACCAGGCCACGTGCGTCCACGGCGAGTCGCGCGAGACGCCGAAGATCCGGACGCCCGCAGCCTCGAACTCCGCACTCCTGTCCCGCAGGAGCTCGAGCTCGTTCGTTCAGGTCGCCGAGAAGTCGAAGAGGTAGAAGACGAACAGTGCCTTCTCGCCTCCGGCGGCCGAGCGAAGGCCAACCTGCTCGCGCGGAGAGGCGAACACGGTTGCGTCCGGGAACGTCTCGCCGACTTCGATCACGGCTTGACCCTAGATGAGGAGCGGGACCCTTTTCGAGGTCACGGGTGTATCAGCAGCGTGAAGCGGCTCGTCGTGCTCGCAGCCTTGCTCGCTCTTCCCGCACCGGCCTCCGGCAGCGGCTGCCTCACCTCGGAGTGCAGCACGACGAGCTCCGCGCAGCCCGGCTCCCGCTACCTCTACGTCCGACCGAGCGGGCGGACGGGCCGGCTCGTCGTCTACGACGTGGTCACCCGCAGGAAGGGCGTGACGCTGCCGCCCGGGCTCGTCTCCGCAGACGGTCGCGCCTATGTAACCGCGACGAGCGGCCCCACCGGGACGACGGTGGTACGGCACGCGCTCCCGTCCGGCCGTGTCGTCGCGGCGAGGCGGCTGAGCGGTCGCTACACGCTCCGTGCGGTTTCCGCCGACGGGCGGAGGATCGTTCTCCAGCAGGGGATCGGGGCGACCAGGCTGGCAGTCCTCGAGGGGCTACGCGTCTCGCGCCGCGTCAGATTTCCCGGCGTGTACGAGGTCGAGACGCTCTCGGCAGACGGAAACCGGCTCTTCCTGATCCACTGGCACGAGAACGGCGGCTATGAGCTCCAGTTCTACGACTTCGCACGGCGCCGCCTGAGCCCTACGCCGACGTTCGAGGCTGACGGGAAGATCGAGAAGATGGTCGGGCAAGCCTCGAGCGGCGTCGCCACGCGCGACGGCCGCTGGCTGCTCACCCTCTACGTCGAGCCGAACGGCGGGTTCATCCACGCGCTCGACCTGCGACGCGGGGTGGGGCACTGCGTTGACCTGTCTGCGACGGGCTCGGCGCTCGTGACGAGTGCCGCAGCGCTCGTGCTCTCGCCCGACGAGAGCAGGCTGTACGTCGCGAACCCACTCGCCGGAACGGTGAGCACGGTCGACCTGCGACGCCCGCGCATCGTCCGGACGACGCGGTTCCGCTCTCCGCTCCGGTCGACGACGTTCACGTTCGCCGATCGGCCCGAACGCGGCCGCGTCGCCGGACGGCCGCACGATCGCGTTCTCGGGCAATCGGCTCGTCTGGACATACGACGTGTCCGCGGGCCGCACCCGGGGGCCCTACCGCACCGGCAGCGCGGTGGCGGGGCTCGCGTTTGCGCCGCAGCTCGTCGTGCTCGCCCCGAGCGGCGCGATCAAGACGGTCCGGCCCGGTTAGGCGTGAACGGCCGAGACCTCGGTCGCGTTCGCAATCTCGCGCACGACCTCGACGATGTCGCGGTTCGCGTTGAAGACCCGTAGCTGGCGGTCGGCGCCGTTGCCGCGGCCGAGAATGCCGCGGATTCCCTCCAGCTCACGCTCGGAGCCGAGCTCGCGCGCGTGCGGTTCGAGGTCGCGCAGCCGCCGGCGAACCAACTGCGCGACCGGCACCCGGTTCCGGCGGCCGGTGGCGAGGTCCATCACCGGTGCCTCGAGCCCGTAGCGCGCGGCGAGCCACTTGTTCTCCGTCGTCAGGATGCGGTGGAACGTCGGGATCGGCTCGCGGCGGTCGTAGATCTCCGAGTAGTGCTTCACGAGCGCCTGGCAGTACGCGGTGATCGCGACGGCGTCCTCGACTCGCGTGACCGCGTCGCAGATCCGAATCTCGATCGTCCCCCACTTCGGATGGAGGCGGATGTCCCACCAGATGTGCGTGTAGTCGGCGATGCAGCCGGTCTTCTCGAGCTGGCCGACGACCTCCGCGTAGTCCGCGTAGTCCTTGAAGCGCGGCGGCGGGCCCGAGCGGGGGAAGGCTGCGAACACCATCTGCCGCGACGACGAGAGCCCGGTCGGCTCGCCGCGCCAGAACGGCGAGCTCGCGGAGAGCGCGAGCAGCAACGGCAGCTCCACGAGCATGCCGTTCACGATCTGGATCGCCTTCTCGGGATCGTCCACTGCGACGTGGACGTGCATGCCGAAGATCAGCTCGCGCCGGGCGACGTACTGGAGCTGGTCGACGAGGTTGCGGTAGCGGTCGCGTGCCGTGATCCGCTGCCGCTCGAACAGAGAGAACGGGTGCGTCCCGGCCGAGCCGACCCGCATGCCCGTCTCATGCGCGACGTCGACGACGTAGCCCCGCAGCTTTCGCAGCTGCCTGGTCGACGTCGGACACGTTGCGGCAGATCGGCGTCGCGATCTCGATGACGGACTGCATCAGCTCCGGAGCGATTCGCGACTCGAGCTCGTGGCCGGAGACCGCCGCGAGCACCGTGTCGATGTGCTGGACGAGGTCGTTCGTCTCGCCGTCGAGCAGCATGTACTCCTCCTCGACGCCCAGCGTGTACGGATCGCTCTCGCCGAACCTGTGGTCGAGGACGCTGACCCCCGAGGCGAAGCTCTTGCCGGTGATCGAGGCAGGGTAGATCTGCTTCACGGGAGGACCGCCTCGGCCTCGATCTCGACCTTCCAGCGGGGGTCGAGGAGCTGCGCCACGACGGTCGTGTTCGCCGGCCGGACGTCGCGGAAGATCTCTGAGTGTGCGCGCGCGACGTCCTCGAAGGAGTCGGCGCTCGTCACGTAGATCCGGGTGCGCACGACGTCCTCGGCGCGCGCACCGGCCTGGGCGAGCGCGTCCACGATGATCTCGAGGCAGCGTCGGGTCTGGCCGTAGGCGTCGGCCGGCGGCGGAGCGCCGTCGGGCATCACCGGTGCCGTCCCGCTGACGTAGACGTGGCCTCCGGCCACAACGGCTCGCGAGAAGCCCATGATCGGCTCGTACGGCGATCCAGACGAGATTTGGCGGCGCGCCACGCGTCTAGTATCGCCGCGCGTGGAGTCCCTGATGCAAGTCGACGACTGGTCGCCCGAGCACGTTGCGGTCGGAGTCGTCGAGCCGGACGGGATCCGAGCGTGGCACGGTGACGAGGCGCGTGAGTACCGGTGGGCGTCGGTGACCAAGCCCGTGGTCGCCCTCGCGTCGCTCGTCGCCGCCGAGGAGGGAGTCGTCGACCTCGACGAGGATGCCGGTCCCCCAGGGTCGACGGTGCGGCATCTGCTCGCCCATGCTTCCGGTCTCCCTTTCGACGGCACCGTCCCGATCGCGCCGCCGGGCGAGCGGCGGATCTACTCCAACACCGGGTTCGAGGTGCTCGCCCAGCATGTCGAGCGGCGGGCGGAGATGCCGTTCGTCGAGTACCTGACCGAGGCGGTGCTCGAGCCGCTCGACTTCCAGGGCGAGCTGCGCGGCTCGCCCGCGTCGGGGCTCTACGGGACGCTCCTCGACCTGCTCGAGCTGGCCCTGGAGTTCCTGCGGCCGACGCTCGTCTCGCCGGAGACGCTTGCCGAGGCGACGAGCGTTGCCTTTCCGGGGCTGACAGGCGTGCTGCCGGACTTCGGCCGAATGGAGCCGAACGATTGGGGGCTCGGGGTCGAGCTGCGAGACGAGAAGTCGCCCCACTGGACGGGCACACGGAACTCGCCGCGAACGTTCGGCCACTTCGGCGGGAGCGGAACCTTCCTCTGGGTCGACCCCGACGCCGGTCTCGCGCTCGGCTGCCTCACGGATCGGGACTTCGACGACTGGATCGACGAGGCAAAGCGAGCCTGGCCGGCCTTGTCGGACGCAGTCCTGGCCGAAGCGGCCGGTTGACGAGATCTGGGGTCAGACCCCAAATCTTGTCAAGACGCTTCTTCGGGCCCGTCTTCCGCGAACAGCGGCCGCACGAACTCGTCGAACGTCGCCTTGTCGCAGCTGGCCACCGTCGCCGGGGTGATAGCCCGCACGGAGGCGGTGCGCGGAACGTCCATCGCGAGCGAGACCTCGCCGAAGTAGTCGCCCGGGCGCAGCACCGTCCGCTGGCCGCGTCCGGCCTGGGTGACCTGGAGCATCCCGCTCAGGACGACGTAGAAACGCTGGCCGGGCTCACCCTCGATCACGACGGTCTTGCCCGGCTGCACGTCCTCGCGGTCCATCTTCGACGCGAGGTCGCCGAGCCGCTCGCCAGGGAGGGAGGAGAGCAGCGCGATCCTCGAGAACTCGTTCGCCGCGACGGGGCTCATGAGCCGGCGGCTCGGTCAGTGTGTGCGTGCATGCGCCTATCCTGCCGAACGTGGCCGAACTCGAGTCGTGGAAGCACTGTCCGCGCTGCGGCGCGGCGGTCGAGCCCCTCGACGGAGGCACCCGGATCGAGTGCTCCGAGTGCGGGCTGCGCCACTACGCCAGCTCCAAGCCCACCGCCTCCGGTCTCGTTGTCGGCGACGACGGCCGCATCCTGATCGCGCGACGGGCGCACGAGCCCGACCGCGGCAAGTGGGATCTCCCCGGCGGCTTCGTGAGCGAGGGAGAAGATCCCCGCGACGCTCTCCGCCGCGAGCTCGAGGAGGAGACGAGCCTCCGGGTCGAGCCGCTCGAGTTCTTCGACGTGCTGCTCGACCGCTACGGCGAGGACGACGACGCGCAGTGGACGCTCAACCTCTACTGGACTGTGCCGCGTGGTCGAGGGCGAGCCGACGCCTGCGGACGACGTCTCCGAGCTCAGATGGTTCGCCCGCGACGAGCTGCCGGCACCGAGCGAGCTCGCCTTTCGCAACAACGCGCAGATCCTCGCTCGCTGGCGGCACGAGGACACATCTGTCCCCATCCGGCCGGGAGACGTGCACTCGACCTAGGCCTCGCCGGCCAAAAAATGAGCCGAACGGCCCATGTCGGTCTCCGTTTCCGGGCCGATCATCTGACTATGAGTGAACGCGGCCTTCACGCAATCGCGGACGACCTTTCGGACACGTGGCTCGAGGACTGGGCCGGTGCCGGGATCGCCGAGATCGAGGCGTATCTGGCAAAGCACGCTGCCTTTTTCGCCTTCCTGCAGACGCAAAACGGATAGCTCGTAGCGCCCGACCGGCGTGCCCCGTACGATCCTGCAACGGATCGTGAAAGGAGCCGCCGTGAACCTGTTCGAACGCCTCGAAGCGGTCGCCGACCGCTGGAACGTCCTGCGTCACCCCTTCTATCGGCGTTGGGAGTGCGGGCAGCTGACCCGCGAGGAGCTCTCGTACTACGCCGGCGAATATCGCCACGCAGTCGTCGCCCTCTCGGAGCTCGCCGCCTCCGCGTCCGACCCCGGCCATGCCGCCGAGGAGACGGCACACGTCTCGCTCTGGGACGACTTCGCCGACGCACTCGACGCCGACCTCGAACGCGCGCCGCGCGCCGAGACCGCCGCCTGCGTGCAGGCCTGGAGCGGCATCGGCCTCGAAGGCGCCGCCGCGCTCTACGTGATCGAGTCGGCGCAGCCCGGGATCTCGAGCACGAAGCTCGACGGCCTCGTCCGCTGGTACGGCTTCGAGCCGAACAGCAAGGGCACGCGCTACTTCGAGCTCCACTCCGAGCGGGACCACGAGCACGCCGAGCTCTCGCGCCGCGTGCTCGAGCGGGCACTCCACGAGGACGAGGATGCCGTCGTCGCCGCCGCGGAGCGCGCCCTTCGGGGCAACTGGGAGCTCCTTGACGGCGTCGAACGCTTCGCCGGAGCCCGTTCGTGACCGACCGGCACCAGCGAGGGGGGTTCGAGCTGGACTACTTCTGGCGCGGATTTCCCGGGCACCCGATCCACCCGCCGCTCACCGGCGTCACGATCGGCGCCTACACCTTCGCGCTCGTCGCCGCGACGGCAGACGTGCTCGACATCAGCACGAACGCGGCGACGCACGCCTGGTGGCTCGCGCTCGTCTTCGGGCTCCTCTCGACGCTCCTGACGGGAACGACAGGCTTCGTCGACTGGCTGCGGATCGAGTCGGGCACGCCGGTCTGGCGCGCGGCGACGGCGCACATGATCGCGATGTTGCTCGCGGGCGCGGTGTTCCTCGCGGCCGCCATCGCCGGGAAAGGCTCGTTCGACAGCGGCAACGTCGAGTCGGGGCCGTACCTGCTCACGCTCGTCGGCTTTGGGCTGCTGACGCTGGGCGGCTGGCTCGGAGGCAGCGTCGTCTTCGTGCACGGCATGCGCGTGCTCAACCTCATCAGCGAACCCGCCGGCAAGGCTGCGGCGCCCATGCCGGCCCCTGCCGAAAAGGAGGCCGAGGGCGCCTAGCGCCCTCGGCCTCGCACGTCTTCGGCTCTAGGCCTCGACCTCGACGAGGCCGAGCGAGCGCTCGAGCGAGCCCTTGGGCTGCGCGCCGATCGCGATCGCGGCGGGCTCGCCCCCCTTGAACATCATGATCGTCGGGATCGAGATGATCCCGAACTGCTGGGCGATCGCCTGCTCCTCGTCGATGTTCACCTTGACGACCCTGAGCTCGTCCTTCCGCTCGTCCGCGATCTTCTCGAGCACCGGGGCGACGGCGTGGCACGGGCCGCACCATTCCGCCCAGAAGTCGACGATCACGGGCTGTTCGCTCTGAAGGACCTCCTGCTCGAAGGTCTCGGTGGTCACTGCGTCCATTGATTCCTTTCTGGATTGAAGCTCTCAGTAGGCAACGACGTCGGACAGAGGATTGTTCCCCGGCCGGGACTTCGCGAACACCCGCCTACAATCGAATCGTGCCTCCGTTTCAGCCGCTGCCGCCGGTGCCCGACAACGCGCTCGAGCTCGACGTCCTCGACCACTGGGAGCGCGAGGGAACGTTCGACCAGCTCCGAGAGCGGAACCGGGGCGGCGCCCGCTGGAGCTTCGTCGACGGTCCGATCACCGCGAACAATCCGATGGGCGCGCACCACTGCTGGGGCCGGACGCTCAAGGACGTCTTCCAGCGCTACAAGGCGATGCGGGGCTTCGACCAGCGCTACCAGAACGGCTTCGACTGCCAGGGGCTCTGGGTCGAGGTCGGCGTCGAGCGCGACCTCGGCCTCAACTCGAAGAAGGAGATCGAGGAGTACGGGCTCGCCGAGTTCGCCGAGCGCTGCAAGGAGCGCGTTGCCCACTACGGCGAGGTCATCACCGAGCAGTCGAAGCGGCTCGGGATGTGGATGGACTGGGACAACGACTACTACACCTTCTCCGACACGAACATCGAGTACATCTGGCGCTTTCTGAAGACGGTCCACGAGAAAGGCTGGCTCTACATCGGCCACCGCTCGGTCGAGTGGTGCCCGCGCTGCGGCACGTCGCTCTCGCAGCACGAGCTGATCAACTCGTACGAGGAGATCACGCATCCGTCGCTGTTCGTTCGCCTCCCGATCAAGGGCCGTGAGCGCGAATCGCTCGTCGTCTGGACGACGACGCCGTGGACGCTTCCCGCGAACGTCGCCGCGGCCGTCAAGCCGGACGCGGAGTACGGCCTGCGGCGAAGCGGCGATTGGGTCGCCGTCGCGCGCTACCCGGAGGAGGACTTCCTACGCCGAACGAGCGGCGAGGAGCTCGTCGGACTGGAGTACGAAGGCCCATTCGACGAGCTTCCCGCGCAGGCAGGGATCGTCCATCGCGTCATTCCCTGGGACGACGTCACGCTCGAAGAGGGGACGGGGATCGTGCACATCGCGCCCGGAGCCGGGGCAGAGGACTTCGAGCTGTCGAAGGTCCACGGTCTCGAGGTGCTGGCGCCGATCGACGAGGCCGGACGCTTCTACCACGAGTACGGAGAGTTCGAGGGGCGGAGCACCGAGGAGGTCGAGAAACCGATCGTCGTCGAGCTCGAGCGTCGGGGCCGCCTGGTCGAGCACGGGTCGATCACGCACAGGTATCCCGTGTGCTGGCGCTGCGCCACGCCGCTCGTCTTCCGCATCGCCGACGACTGGCTGATCTCGTGCGACGAGATCCGTGAGCAGATGATCGCCGCAAACGCGACGGTCGAGTGGACGCCCGCCTTCTATTCCAAGCGGATGGACGACTGGCTCCGGAACATGGGGGACTGGAACATCTCGCGCAGCCGCTACTTCGGGCTGCCGCTGCCCTTCTACCCCTGCGAGTGCGCGCACCTGAACGTCGTCGGCTCCCTGAGCGAGCTGCGCGAGCGAGCGACCGCCGGCCTCGAGCAGCTCAAGGAGCTGCACAGGCCGTGGATCGACGAGGTGACGATTCGCTGCGAGTCTTGTGGCGGCGACGTGCGAAGGGTCACCGAGGTCGGCGACGCGTGGCTCGACGCGGGGATCGTCCCGTTCTCGACACTCGGCTGGCAGAACGAGCAGTGGGTCGAGGGCGGCTACGCGACGGGCGCGTCACATGGCCTCTCCGGCGCCGACCTCCCAGATCACGCGTACTGGGAGCAGTGGTTCCCGGCGGATTGGGTCTCGGAGATGCGCGAGCAGATCAGGCTCTGGTTCTACTCGCAGTCGTTCATGTCGGTCACTCTCACCGGCCGCTCGCCGTACAAGGCGGTGCTGGCGTACGAGAAGCTCCGCGACGAGAACGGCCGCGAGATGCATCGGTCCTGGGGCAATTCGATCGACGCGGCAGAGGCGCTCGAGAACATGGGCGCAGACGTCATGCGCTGGATGTTCTGCGAGCAGGTGCCGAACCGGAACCTGAAGTTTGGCTACGGCCCGGCGAAGGAGATCAAACGGCGCCTGCTGACGCTGTGGAACTCGGTCTCGTTCCTCGTCACGTACGCGAACATCGAAGGGTTCCAGCCGAGCTTCGGTGACCTCGAGGGCGTCGAGGCGGAGCTGAAGCCGCTCGACCGCTGGCTGCTCGCGCGCACGCATCAGCTGCTGCGCGACGCCGAGGTGGAGTACGAGCGCTTCTGGACGCCCGGCGTCACTCACGCGTTCGACTCCTTCGTCGACGATCTCTCGAACTGGTACATCCGCCGGTCCCGGCGACGCTTCTACTCGTACGACGACGCGGCGTTTCGCACGCTCTGGTACGCGGTCGCGCAGTCCTGCCGCGTCATCGCCCCGGTTCTGCCGTTCCTGGCCGAGCATCTATGGCGCAACCTCGTCGCCGGTCCATGCGAGGACGCTCCGCGGTCGGTCTTCCTGACGCCTTGGCCGGAGCCGAACGACGTCGACGAGCAGCTGCTCGCGGAGGTCGGGGCGGTCCGCCGGGTCGTCGAGCTAGGTCGGCGTGCCCGGGACTCGGTGCGCATCCGTCACCGGCAGCCCCTCAGGCGCATCTACTTCGACGGGGAGCCGCTGGCAGCCGATCACCTGAGCGAGATCGCTGAAGAGCTGCGGGTCAAGACGGCACACACGGGCTTTCCCGCAGCTCGAATCCGACTGAAGCCGAACCTGCCCGTGCTCGGGCCGAAGCTCGGAGAACGGCTTCGCGATGTGCAGGAAGCACTTCGGACTCAAGATGTCGAACAACTTGGTGATGGTCAATTTCGCGTCGGAGAGTTCGAGCTCAGCGGCGACGAGGTGATTTTCGAAGGATTGGACCCTGTCGACGACCGGTGGGCGTTCGCTGTCGAAGACGGCACTCGCGTCGCGATCGACACTGTCATCGACGAAGAGCTCGAGCTCGAGGGCCGCGTGTTCGATCTGATCCACCTGCTGAACTCGATGCGCAAGGATGCGGGGTTCGAGCTGACCGATCGCATCAATCTTCGGCTGCCGCGCACGTTCGCCGAGCTCGTCGAGCGGCACCGGGACTGGATCGCCCGCGAGGTGCTCGCGGTGAGCATCGAGGTCGACGACCTGGACAAGCCGCAGATCGAGAAGGCATGAAGCGCTGCGGGTGGGTGCCGCTCGGCATCCCGGAGTACGTCGCGTACCACGACGAGGAGTGGGGGGCGCCGATCCGCGACGACCGGCACCTGTTCGAGCTGCTCACGCTCGAGGGCGCACAGGCGGGCCTCTCGTGGCTGACGATCCTGCGCAAGCGCGAGGGGTACCGGCGCGCATTCGACGGCTTCGACGCCGCCAAGGTCGCCCGTTACACGCCCAAGCGCGTCGAGCGGCTCCTCGCGGACCCGGGCATCGTGCGCAACCGGCTCAAGGTCGAGTCGACCGTCAACAACGCGCAGCGGATCCTCGAGCTCGACGTCTCCTTGTCGGAGCTGCTCTGGTCGTTCGTCGACGACGAGCCGATGGTCAACCGCTTCCGGACGCTCGGCGAGATCCCCGCCGAGACCGCGGAGTCGAAGGCGATGAGCAAGGAGCTGAAGCGCCGTGGCTTCCGGTTCGTCGGCCCGACCGTCTGCTACGCGTTCATGCAGGCGGCCGGCCTGGTCAACGACCACACGGTCGACTGCTTCCGCTACCGCGAGGTTCAGTCTCCTGCGACGAAGAAGGCCCAGCGCCCGTCCGGAGTGAAGCCGGCTCGCCAGCCGAGGTAGCCGTCGGCGAACGCGCCGCCGCGGCCGAGCGACGCGAGCAGCTGCCGTTCGTAGTCGGTCAGCTCGTCCTCGGTCTTGTCATACGCAAACGGCCAGACGTAGTAGCCGCGCGAGAGTGTGTACGGCAGCTGCAGGATCTGTACGAGGGCGTCGAGGGGATGCTCGTCGGCCTCGATCTTCCGCCAGTACGCGGCCGGGCCACCCGGCACGGGATCGCCGAACGTGTACTCGAATCCTTGCGGGTCGGCGAGCGCCGCGAGTGCGTCGTAGTTCTTCGCCTGCGCGGCGGCGAGCACCGCTGCCCGTTTCTGGACGACGGCGTCGGGCAGGCCGCTTACGGCCTCGACCTGCGGCTCGAACGTGCGCAGCGTCCGCGCGGCGTTGTCGATCACGTCGCGGTGCACGATCCTCTCGCCCGGCGCGGCCGTCGTCCGGATCAAGATCGGGGACCTCCGGCGCGCCGGATCAGGTAGCCGTACGTGCGCGTGCCGCTGTCGCCGTGACCTTCCTCCCCCGTCGAGACGAGCTCGAGGCGAAACGCGCGCTTCCCGCTGATCGTGACCTGCTCGCGTAGCACGGTCTCGGCGAAGCGGCGGTCGATCAGCCCTGCGAGCGCGCCGTCGAACGACTGCTGGACGACGTCGACCTGCATCGCGGTCCCGCCGAAGTCCGAGTTCTTCGGCACGGTGAAGGGCTCCGGGTCGAAGAACCGGCAGGCGATCGCGCCGCTCGCCGTGTACCAGTCGTCCGGATACTGCACGTCGTAGCCGGCTGAGGTGTCGACGCAGTGGCTCCAGCCGCGCGGATCGAGGTCCTGCGAGTCGCGCAGGACGTATCCACCCGCAGCAGCGAAGAACGCGAATGCGATCGCGCCGAGAATCGCCGCTGCGGTCTTCAGCTCTGAGACTCCGCGAGTGCGAGCTCGCGGCGAAGCTCCACCGGGAGGCGGAACTCGACGTCCTCCTCCACGAGCCTGTACGGCGAGACTTCGTCGACACCACGGGCGCGGAACCAATCGCAGACGCGCGTGACGAGCTTCTCCGGCGCCGACGCCCCCGACGTCACGCCGGCGGTCTCGACGCCTTCGAGCCACTCCTCGCGGATGTCGGTCTCGTCGTCGATCAAGTACGACGCCACGCCCTTCGAACGCGCGACCTCGACGAGCCGGTTCGAGTTCGACGAGTTGCGCGACCCGATCACGAGCAGCAGCTGGACCTCGTCCAGCATCTCCTTCACCGCCCATTGCCGATTGGACGTCGCGTAGCAGATGTCCTCGCGCTTCGGCGCATGGATCTGCGGGAAGCGGCGCCGCAGCAAGCTGATGATCTCGCCCGTCTCGTCGACCGACAGAGTCGTCTGCGTGATGTATGCGAGCTTCGTGTCGGAGGAGAAGTCGAGCGCCTCGGCGTCCGCGACGGACTCGATGAGGACCGTCGACTCGGGCGCCTCGCCCATCGTCCCCTCGACCTCCTCGTGGCCGGCGTGCCCGATCAGGATCACGGTGTAGCCCTCGGCCGCGTAGCGGCGAGCCTGCACGTGCACCTTCGTGACGAGCGGGCAGGTCGCGTCGATCGTCTTCAACGTCCGCGCGGCCGCGTTCGTGTGCACGGACGGTGCGACCCCGTGGGCGGAGAAGACGATCGTCGAGCCCTCCGGCGCCTCGTCTTCGCTCTCGACGAAGATCGCTCCCCGTTGCTCGAGCTCACGGACGACGTGGGCGTTGTGGACGATCTGCTTGCGAACGTAGATCGGAGCCCCGTAGTGCTCGAGCGCGAGCTCGACCGTTTCGACGGCGCGCTCGACCCCGGCGCAGTAGCCGCGGGGTGAGGCGAGGAGGACGCGCTTGACCACCTCTTCGATCGTAGCTACGGGAAAAGAAAAGGCCGGCTGCTTCGGGGGGGTCGGGCAGCCGGCCTCTTCAAGTGCTCACCGCGGACTCAAGGCCAGGTGGCCGCGGCTCGCATCGCCCAGTGACGTCAAGCTAGCTGTCGCCCGGGCCCGCCACAATGGGCCGTTCGGCCCATCTTTTGAACGTAGGAATGGGCTTAGAAGCTTGGAAAACGGCGGAAACGGCACTCCGCCTCTTATCATCCGCCCGGGCCCAGTGACAACCGAGCAGCAGGCCATCTATCTGAACGCAATCCCACTGCTCGTCCTCGGGGCGGTGTATCTCGCCGCGGCCGCCTCGCTGCTCCCGGCTCTCGTTCGGGCGCGCGATGCAGTTCACGAGCTCGAGCTGACGCTCGCGCTGGTTTTCCCCTGCGTCGGCGGGGCGGCGATCGTCTTCGGCGTGCTTGTCCTGCGGGACCGGGAGCCGGTCGGAGGCAGCGGCTGGCCGGGCCTGTTGGCGGTCGCGGTTGCCCTCTTTCCCGCACTCGCGTTCTTCGTTCGGTTCCGGGACCGGACGTTGCTCCTGACGGCACCGAGCCGAGCGCGGGTCGCCGAGGAGCGGGTGCGCCTGCGCGATGCGGAGACGGTGCACGAAGCCGCGCGCGAGGTCGTTGACCGCGCCGCAGGCATCGTGGGCGTCGAGTTGGCCGCACTCGCGCTCGTCGATGAGGCGGGGCTCGAGGCGGCCGGGATCGTCGCGGTCGACGGCGGCGAGGAGCTCGCGTGGTTCCAGGACGTGCGGGTCGATCTGCAGCAGGAGTCCTCCGGCATCGCGAGCGCGTACCACGATGCCGCCGCCTTTGCGGTCTACGACGCCCTGCATTCAACGCGGGTCAGTAAGCATCTCGTCGAGCGAACGGGCGCAAGGAGCACGGCGTTCGTGCCGATGTTCTCGGACCAGCGGGTGATCGGCGTTCTCTCCGTCGGCTCGACCGGACGGCAGCGCGCCTTCACGAGCGAGGATCTCGCTCAGCTGCAGAAGCTGGCGACGGAGGCGGCACCCGTGATCGAGCGCCTGCGGACGGCGCCGGACCCTGACCGCGACACGGTGCTTGCACGGCTCGCGGAGCAGGTCCGAACCGAGTCGGACCTCGACGCCGTACTCGCGGGAACGATCGAGGACGCTGCGCGCACCCTCGGGGCCGAGCGTTGCTTCGTTCGCCTGGGCGACTCCACCGGCGCGATGTCGGTCAAGGCGCAGTGGCACGCCTCCACGCTCCGGCCCCTAGACGACTCGAACCTCTCACAGCTCGCCGCCTCGGACCTCGCGATGAGGGAGTCCCGCACGGTCGTGATCGCGGACGTCGCCACGGCGCCGGAGCTCGACGACGCTGCCGCCGGTGGACGGCAGGGTCTGCTCGAGCTCGGCTCACATGCCGCAATCGCGACTCCCATCGTGAACTTCGGCGGCCTGATCGGCACTCTCGCCGTACACCGCACGAAACCGGGCCGCTGGGCTGCCGCGGACGTCGCGTTCGTCGAGGCGCTCGCCCGCGAGCTCGGGCTGGGACTGCACACGGCGCGCCTGCTCGTCGCGAACGAGCGGAGGCTCGAGCGGCAGACGGCGCTGCTTCGTGCGGCGCGGGCACTGACGAGCGAGCTCGAGTTCGAAGGCGTGCTCGGACGCCTCGTCAGCGAGGTAGTGGACCTACTCGCCGCCGACGCGGCCGACTGCTGGCTGTTCGACAAGCAGCGACGGACGCTCAAGTGTCGCGCCGTCCGGGGCCTCCCCCAGAGCGAGGTCGGCCGGGAGATCGCGCCCGCACAGGCGTTCAGCACGGCGATCGCCGACCGGCACTCGGTGTTCACCCGCCACTTTGGGCGCGTCGAGCAACCGGACCCGTCGTCGGGCTACCGCGACTTCGGAGAGGTCATGCAGGCGCCGATCATCGTGCTCGACGAGGTGCGCGGGGTGCTCGGCGTGTGCTCGCGGACGGTCGGACGATTCTCTGACGAGGACATCGAGCTGCTCGAGGCGTTCGCCGCGCTCGCATCGCTGGCTCTCCGGAACGCCGAGGCGTTCGAGGAGCAATCGCGACAGGAGCGGATCCAGCGGAGCTTCTACGGGATCGCCAAGGTGCTCGGGGAGCCGCTGTCGCTCGCCGAGACGCTGGACGCGCTCGCGCACGCCGCAGGGGAGGCGTTCGGCAGCGCGTTCGCGGCAGTGGTGGTTCCGCGCGGCAGTGCGCTCCGCCTTGTGGGCGCCTACAACCTCCCGGCGCCGATGCGCCTCGCGCTCGAGGAGGGTCTGGGCGCCGACGGCGAGCCTCTGCAGGTTGCGGCGTCGGAGCGACGCATCATCGCGTCCCCGAAGCTCGCGGATGACGACAGCTTCCCGGGACGCTGGCGCGACCTCGGCGACGAGTGCGGCTTTGGCTCACTACTCGTCATCCCGCTCGAGGCGTCGGGCGACGACAGCGCGGCGGGCATCGTGCTCGTCTTCTTCGAAGACGAGCGCACCTTGCGCGACGACGACTTCGAGCTCGCCCGTCATCTCGCCGGAGCCGGACGGGGCGCGCTCGAACGAAGCGAGCAGTTCGAAGCCGAGCGCACGTCCCGCTCGCTCGCACAGCAGCTCGCCCGGACCGGGAGTGCGGTCGCGACGGAGCTCGACCCCGCAGCCGTCCTCGACGAGGTGGTCGAGCAGGCGCCTGCCCTGCTCGCGGCGGACGCGTGTGCCGTCTGGATCCTGGACGGCGACGATCTGCTGGTGACGGCCGTCGCGGGTTCGGGCGCCGAGGCCGCACTCGGCGCGCGCGGCGACGCAATGGGCTGGCTCTCGGGTGAGGTCGTGCAGTCGCGGCGCCCGGTTGCCGTCGAGGACGCCGGAGCGAATGCCGCGCTCTCTGCGTCGGACGCGATGGTCCCCTACGGCTACACGGCGTACCTGGGCGTCCCGCTCGTCGGCCCCGAGGGAGCTCTTCACGGTGTGCTCGCGGTCTACGGCCGCGAGCCGCGTGCATGGCGCACCGAAGAGATCGAAGCATTGCTCGCGCTCGCCGCGAGCACGTCGGTCGCCCTGACGAACGCCGAGTTCTACCAGCGGGTGGCGATGGAGAAGGAGCGGAGCTCCGCGATCCTCGAGAACATCGCCGACGGGATCGTCGCGCTCGATCGCGAGGGCCACGTCGTCCTCTGGAACAAGGCGGCGGAGGAGGTCACAGGTGTGCCGGCGACAGAGGCACTCGGGAGGCCGCCGGAGCAGATGCTCGGCCGTGCGCTCTGGGGCTCAGCACTCGTACCGATCGTTCGCGGCGACGGCGAGGTCTGGCTGTCGGTGACGGAGGCGGTGATGCGCGATCCCGCCGGGCAGGTCGCCGGCAGGATCTTCGCGTTCCGCGACATCTCCGCAGACCGCTTCGTGGAGGAGATGAAGTCCGAGTTCGTCTCGACGGTGTCCCAGGAGCTGCGCAGCCCGCTGACGTCGATCTACGGCTTCGCGGAGACGCTCCTCCGAGAGGACGTCCTCTTCGGCGAGGAGGAACGGCGCACCTTCCTCCGCTACATCTCGTCGGAGTCGGAAAGGCTGACGGCGATCGTGGACGTGCTTCTCAGCGTGGCGCGGCTCGACGCCGGTGACCTCCAGGTCAACCTGACTCCGACCGACGTGCGGCCGGTTGTGACCGAGGTCGTCTCGAGCGCCCAGGAGACCGGTGGCGGCAGCAACGGTCATCGCTTCGTGCTCGAGCTGCCGACGGAACCGCTCTCTGCCGAGGCAGATGCTGACAAGCTGCGCCAGGTGCTCGCTCATCTCGTGAACAACGCGGTCAAGTACTCGCCGGACGGCGGGATCGTGACGGTCGGGGCCTGTCGCAAGAGCGACACGGTCGAGTTCCAGGTCGCCGACGAGGGCGTCGGAATTCCCGCGGCAGAGCTGGAGCGAATCTTCCGGAAGTTCTATCGAGCGGACGACGAGCTTGGAGGGACCGGGTTGGGCTTGTTCCTCGCGCGTGGCCTCGTCAACGCGATGGGTGGCAGGATCTGGGTCGAGTCGGCCGAAGGTGGGGGCTCGCGGTTTGCGTTCGAGCTTCCGGCGGCCGGGGTATACGCGGTCGGATCGGACACCCCATGACCAGAGTTCTCGTAATCGACGATGAGGCGCCGATCCGGCTCCTTTGCCGGGTGAATCTCGAGGCAGAAGGAATGACCGTCACCGAGGCGCCCGACGGTCCCTCCGGTCTCGAAAAGGCCCATGCAGAGCCTCCGGACGTGATCCTGCTCGACGTGATGATGCCGGGCCTCGACGGCTGGCGGGTCGCCGAGCAGCTGATCGACGATCCGTCGACGGAGGGGATCCCGATCGTGTTCCTGACGGCGCGCGCGGAGTTTCGCGACCGCGCGAAGGGCCTCGACATCGGCGGCGTCGACTACATCACGAAGCCGTTCAACCCGCTGGAGCTTGCACCGCTCGTTCGCGACCTGCTCGAGCGGATCGAGCGAGGAGAGCGGGACCAGCTGCGCCACGAGAAGCTCGCGGATCTGCGCGCGCTGATGGAGGAGTAGAACCCGGCGAAGCTACACTCGCCGCACGATCGGGGCGTAGCTCAGCCTGGCTAGAGCGCTGCCTTTGGGAGGCAGAGGCCGCGAGTTCGAATCTCGCCGCCCCGACTCAGCGCTGTTCCCGCGCGAAGCGCGCGAAGTAGTAAGCGAACGCCGCGAAGAACACGACCGCCTCCTCCGACGCCATTGTCATTCCGGCGAGCTGCTGGTCCTCGAGCGCGGTCAGGCCCCAGTGCCCGTCGTAGTAGTCGTAGGCAGGCGAGGGGAGCAGCGCGAGCATCAGCCCGAGCGGACTTGCGAGCACGAATGCGGCGAAGACGTACCCGGCCTTCGCGCCGCTCGAGATCGTCCCGTGAGCGACCGGGAGCCAGAAGACGCAGCCGGCGGCAAGGTAGAAGACGTGCTCGAGCTCGAGCAGGGTGCCGGGATGCTCGAGGGCCGCGTCGTACAGCGGCGGAAGGTGCCAGACGAAGTACACGACGAGCCAGGCGGGGAGTGCCGCCCAGACGGGAACGTGCCGCGCGATTCGCTTCCCGAGCTCCGGCGGCAGCCCGAAGACGAGCAGCGCCGGCGCCCACTCCGCGAGAACGACGTTCTGGAGCAGGTGCGCCGACAGGAGCTCGAACTGAAGGTCGTGCAGCGGGCCCACGAGCGCCGCCACGGCGAGGAGCGCCCCGCCCGTGAAGGCTGCGAGGCGGCCGCGGCTCCACTCCACGCGGGCTACCCTAAGGCGAGTCCGCGCCCGTGGTGTAGCGGTAACACGAAAGCCTTCCAAGCTTTAGTCACCGGTTCGATCCCGGTCGGGCGCTTGATCAGCCGGCGAGCTCCACGCGTTCGATCGTGACGTCCTCGTGCGGCTTGTCGTTCGAGTCGGTGGCGACGGCGGAGATCGTGTCGACGACGTCCATGCCGCTCGTCACACGCCCGAAGACCGTGTGCTTTCCGTCCAGCCAGGGCGTCGCTTCGGCCGTGACGATGAAGAACTGGGAGCCGTTCGTGTTCGGGCCGGCGTTCGCCATCGCGAGCGCGCCGCGCTCGACCTTGTTCTTGTTGAACTCGTCCTCGAACGTGTAGCCGGGGCCGCCTCGTCCCGTGCCCGTCGGGTCGCCGCCCTGGACCATGAAGTCCGGGATCACGCGGTGGAAGATGACGCCGTCGTAGAACCTCTCGCGTGCGAGCTTGGTGAAGTTCTCGACCGTCTTCGGCGCATCGTCGTCGAACAGCTCGACGTCGATCGCGCCGTGATTCGTGTGGAGTGTGGCAGCGCTCATGTCGCGGGATGCTATCCCGACCGGCGGCCTCGAACGTCCGGTGGCCCCGGCAAGCTCCCAGCGATGGCACCGGAGCGGATCGTCCGCTTCCGGGCGCGGACGATCCTGGCCGTGCTCGGAATCGCGCTCGCCGTCGCGGCGATCCTCAAGCTGCTCTGGCTGGCCCACGAGGTGCTGACCTGGGTCGTGATCGCGGTCTTCCTCGCCCTCGCGCTCGACCCGGTCGTCAACCTCTTCATGCGGCTCGGGATCAAGAGGCGCGGTCTGGCGATCGGTGCGACCTACCTGCTGCTTGCGATCGTCATCTTCGCGCTCGGCGCGACGTTCATCCCGACGCTGGTCGGCGAGATCAACGACTTGATCGACGCGGTTCCGGGTTACGTCCAGGATCTGACCCAGGGGCGCGGCCGCCTCGGGTTCCTCGAGACCGACTACCAGATCGTCGAGCGGGCGCGGGAAGCGGCATCGGGCACGGACATCAGCCGGATCCTCGGTGTCTCCGGCACCGCGGTCGCGGTGACGAAGGGTGTGATCACGGCCGTCGTCGCGACGATCACGATCGTCGTCATGACGTTCTTCATGCTGCTCGAAGGACCGCGCTGGGTCGAGCGTTTCTTCGCCGAGCTCCCCGAGGAGTCGCAACCGCGCTGGCGCGCGATCGGCAAGGACGTCTACGCGACCGTCGGCGGGTTCGTCGCAGGCGCGGTGACGATCGCGCTCGTCGCGGGGATCACAACGGCGATCCTCCTGTCGGTGCTGGGCGTCAGCTATGCGTTCGCGCTCGCGCTGCTCGTCGCGTTCTTCGACCTGATCCCGCTGGCCGGCGCGACGATCGCCGCAGTCGTCGTGACGACGGTGTCGGTGCTCGACTCGGGCTGGACGGTCGGGCTGATCGTGCTCGCCTGGTTCGTCGTCTACCAGCAGATCGAGAACCACGTGCTCTACCCGCTCGTCTACTCCAGGACGGTCGCGCTCTCGCCGCTCGTGATCCTGATCGCGGTGCTGATCGGCGCGTCGCTCGCCGGCGTCATCGGCGCACTCGGAGCGATCCCGATCGCGGGCACGATCCAGGTGCTCCTGCGTGACTGGTTTGCGACGAGGAAGCGAGGCGAGCCCGTCACCGACGCTCCTCTTTGAGCGCACACGCGGACTTCGGCGTCAAACGAGGACGAAATCTCGCGTTACCCTTCGTTCGAGCGCCCGTAGCTCAGTGGAAGAGCAGCGGCCTTCTAAGCCGCGGGTCGGAGGTTCGAATCCTCCCGGGCGCACTCAGGCGGCTGCGGCGCGGCGTTGCACGGCCTCGATCGCCTCGCCCGCTCGGGCAGCGAGCTCGACACCGACCGCCACGTCTTCTGGGCTGAAGGTGCGCGAGCCGGTCCGGTAGACCTCGAGGAGACCCCAGCAGCGGCCGTCGAGCTGCAGCGGCAGCATCAGGAGCGCGTCGAAGTCGAGCTCGCGGAGGAGCGCGGCCTCGCCCGGGTCGACCAAGGGGTCGAACAGCCACACGGTGCGGGGCTCGCCCCGGTCGACCACCTCCTGCGTGACGGGATAGTCAGGCAGCAGGTAGCCGCGTCCGAGCTGGACGCGCCGGCCGTCGCGGGAGTACTCAACGAGGTCCACGAGCAGCTGCCCGATCACGCGGGAG
This sequence comes from uncultured Actinomycetes bacterium, assembly GCA_963700495.1. Taxonomy (GTDB): domain Bacteria; phylum Actinomycetota; class Thermoleophilia; order Gaiellales; family Gaiellaceae; genus JACCTU01. The sequence goes on from CAVOXT010000001.1 coordinate 346,175, forward strand.
AGGTTGCACGCGTCCGCGTCCAGCATGCTCGTCAGCTGGACGCAGGTCGTCTTCAGAACGCCCGCAACCGTGGTCTCACGCGCGAGCGCCTCTGCCGCAAGCAGGGCCATTTGATCTGGTATCGGCGCTTCCTGCTCCTGCCTTTAAGGCAGCGGAGGCGGCTTTGCCCGCCTCCGCTCACTGCGCTCGCTCGGGCGAGCCGTCGCCGCCGAAAATTGAGGCCGCAGGCCGATTTTCGGCGGCCAGGTGGCGGACGGGACTCGAACCCGCGACCACCGGGACCACAACCCGGGGCTCTACCAACTGAGCTACCGCCACCTCGCGAGACACAGGATAGCCTCGCCCGGTGCGGATCCTCTCCTCCCGGCGGTTTCCGGGCCCGGCCTGGCAGCAGCTCGAAGACGTCAAGGCCGATTGGCCGCTCGACGGCCCGCGCCCGGGCGTCGAGGTGCTGGCAATCGTCGCGGAGACCGTTGACGACGCGCTGCTCGACCTCTTGCCCGACCTGCGGCTCGTTGCGAACTACGGCGTCGGCTACGACCTGGTCGACGTCGATGCCTGCGCGCGGAGAGGCGTCGCAGTCACGAACACCCCGGAGGCGCTCGGTGTCGCGACCGCCGACCTGGCGATGGCGCTCGTGCTCGCGGTCCGTCGCCGGATCGTCGAGGGCGACCGGTTCGTGCGCGACGGGAAGTACGCGTCGGGCTGGCATCTCGGCGAGCTGTTCGGAGAGGAGATCCTCGGAGCGACGCTCGGCGTCATCGGCTACGGACGCATCGGCCGCGCCGTTGCGGAGCGTGCGCGTCCCTTCGGCATGCACGTGGTGTACACGCGCCGGTCGGGCGAACGCGACGACGGCTACCGCGAGCTCGACGATCTCCTGCGCGAGTCGGATGTCGTCACGGTGCACGTCCCGCTCAACGACGAGACGCGCGGTCTGCTCGACGCGCGGCGGCTCGCACTGCTCCGCGACGGCGCATGTCTCGTCAACACGGCGCGCGGGGCGATCGTCGACGAGGAGGCGCTGGTCCGCGAGCTCACCTCCGGCCGCCTTCGCGCGGGACTCGACGTCTACACGCACGAGCCCAACGTCCCGGCTGCGCTGCTCGAGCTTCCGAACGTCGTGTTGTCCCCGCACGTGGGGAGCGCGACGCGCGCAACACGGGAAGCCGCGACGGCCGAGCTCGTCGCCAACATCCGAGCCGTGCTCGAGGGTCGCACGCCGCCGAACCTCGTTCCCGGCTCGGCTACCGTGTCATGACGGCCCCGTAGCTCAGTGGATAGAGCGGCAGACTTCGAATCTGCGAGCGGTGGTTCGACTCCACCCGGGGCCATCTCGCTGCTTGATATCGGGGTCAAACAACTGTCGATCTCGGTCCGGCGCGTCCGTCGTTCGTAGGAAAGCCTGACACCGAAACGACGAGAGGGAGCGACGATGAAATTCATGATGCTGGTCTGCTGGGACGCCGAGAACATGGACGCCCTGACCGAGCCCGACCCGACCGACACCGCGGACGCGGAGAGCTTCCCCTGGCTGGACGACCTCCAGGCACGGGGCATCTGGGTCACCGGCGACCAGTTGGCTCCGCCGCGTCGGGCCCGCTCGGTACGCGTCCGCGACGGGAAGGCGATCGTCACCGACGGTCCGTTCGTCGAGACGAAGGAGGCGGTCGGCGGGTTCGACATCCTCGAGTGCGGCAGCCTGGAGGAGGCCGTCGAGATCGCGGCCGGCCACCCCGTCGCCCGGATGGGGACGATCGAGGTCAGGCCGCTCTGGGGGAACTCATGACGGACGGGCGGGCGCTGTTGAGATCGGCGGGCGAGCCTTAACCCGACGCTCAAGATCGCGACGTTACGCTCCGCGCCGTGAGGGCCCTGTTCCTGTGCCTCGCCGTCCTGGCCCTCGCCGGCTGTGGCGGCGGCGGCGACGAGGTCACGCCTTCGGCGACTTCGACGGCGACGACCGCGGACACGACGCCGACTACCACCGGCGAGGCGTCCCCGACGGCGCTGCGCGTGTACTTCGTTCGCGACGAGTTGATCGGTGCGGCCGGGCGGACATCCGAGGGCACACAGGCGGTCGGGGCGGCGGCGCTCCGGGAGCTCTTCGCCGGGCCGTCGGCCGAGGAACGTGCCGCCGGTCTCAGTTCCGAGATTCCCGCCGGGACCGAGCTGCTCGGGTTGTCGATCGCCGACGGCGTGGCGACGGTCGACCTCTCGAAAGCGTTCGAGTCCGGCGGCGGGAGCACGTCGATGCAGCTCCGGGTGGCGCAGGTCGTCTACACGCTGACGCAGTTCCCGACCGTGAAGCGCGTCGCCTTCCGGATCGACGGACGCCCGGTCGAGGCGATCGGCGGCGAGGGCGTCGTCGTCGATCCGCCCGTTGGTCGCGCTGCGTTCGAGGACCAGACGCCGACGATCCTGGTCGAGTCACCGACGCCGGGCGAGGAGGTCTCGAGTCCGCTTCGCGTCCGTGGGACCGCGAACACGTTCGAGGCGACGCTGAACCTTCGCGTGCTCGATGCGAGCGGCAAGGTGCTCTACGACCACTTTGCGACCGCGACGTCCGGCTCCGGGACCCGCGGCACCTTCGACGAGACGATCGACTTCGACGTCCCGAGCGACGGGCCAGGGACGCTCGTCGCCTACGAGCACTCTGCAGAGGACGGCTCGGAGATCCACGTCGTCCGCATCCCCGTCGAGCTTCGGCGCTAACGTGTCCGCACGCCGTGCGGGTGTGGCGGAACTGGTAGACGCGGCGGGTTTAGGACCCGCTGGGCGAAAGCCCTTGGAGGTTCGAGTCCTCTCGCCCGCATTCAGCTAGCGCTGCTCGACCGGCAGCACGAGCTGAAAGCGGGCGCCGTGCGGTTTCGCCGGCTCGTAGATCAGGTCGCCGCGATGGGCGACCGCGTAGGAGCGGGCGATCGCGAGGCCGAGCCCCGTTCCGGGCCGTGCGCGGGCGCCGCTGCCGCGGGTGAAGCGCTCGAAGAGATCCGGCACGAACTCGGGCGCGACACCGGCGCCGCAGTCCTCGACGGTCAGACGGAAGTGGTGGTCGCTCTGCTGCGCGGAGACCGTCACGGGCGCGGCGCCGTAGCTGAGGGCGTTCACGATCAGGTTCGAGAGGATCCGGTCGAGCGCATCCGAGTCGACTTCGGCGACGAGCCTGGGGTCGACGTCGATCTCGATTTGCTCGGAGCCCGCGCCCGCTGACGCGGCGACGATCTCCTCGACGCGCGGGCGGACCGCGAGCGGCGCCGGCCGGATCGGAACGGCCTCCGACTCCAGGCGCGAGAGGTCGAGCAGCTGCTCGACGAGCGACTTCATCCGCGACGTCTGCTCGCGCAGGACCGCCTCGAGCTCGGCCAGCTGCTGCGGCCGCAACTCCGCCCGGCGCCCCTGGATCGTCTCGACGAGCCCGTGGATGGTCGCGACGGGTGTACGCAGCTCGTGCGCGGCGAGCGAGATGAAGGTCGTCTTGATCTCGTCGGCACGCTCCAAGGCGATCCGCGTCTCCCGCTCCTCGGCGAACAGGCGGGCACGGTCGAGCGCGAGCGCGGTAAGCGCCGCGAGCGTGCGCACGAGCGCGAGCTCTTCCGCGCCGAAGAACGGCGTGTACATGCTCGTCCAGAGCTTCACGCGGCCGGACGGCGTCTCGACGGTCACGACCCGGCCGTTCCCCTCCGACCTGTCGCCGTACGCGCCGAGCACGTTGCCGTCGAGGTCGTGGATCTCGATCCCGTGCGCTCCGACCACCTCGGTCATCGGCGGCAGCACCCGCTCGATCACCTCTTCGCGTGTGGTTGCCCCAACCAGCTCGGCGGTTGCCGACTGCACTCTCGCGGTCTCGGGACGCCGCCAGACCGCCCTCAGGAGCCTCGGCGGTGCGAGGCCGATCAGGAACGACACGGCGCTGACGGTGAAGAGCAGGGTCGAGACGAGGGACGCGACCGCGTACTCGTCCCGGGTGGTGACCGCGATCAGGAGCGCGAGCGTGATCGTGGCGCACGCGAACGCGAACACGCGCATCCGGCGCCGTGGGACGTTCGACTCACCCCGTCCGGCTGTCCAGAGCCTCCACGTGACGACGACGGTGAGCACCGTCCAGTGCAGCGTGAACGCGGCGACGAACAGCGCGAAAGAAGTCGGCCAGGATTCGCCCCGGGCCGGGATCTCCGGAAGCGCGAACGTCCACGTCAGCACTGCGAGCGTGATCGACCCGACCAGCAGCGACAGCGCGCGTCCCGGCGGCCGGAAGCTGACCGCGAACCGGTAGAGCAGGAACGGGAAGAGCACCAGGCCGGCAATCACGGCGCGCACGACGAGCTCCTCGAACTCCCCGTGCGGCGGGTCGGGCAGCAGGCGCCCGAGATCGACGACGACCGCGAGGAGGCCGAACGTCAGCGCAGCCCAAAGGCCTGCCCGCTCCCGGTGCCGCCACCACAGCCCCACGGCTGCGATCGCGACGACGGTGTAGAGCGCGAGATTGACGAACTGGACGATCTCGACGAGGTCGCGCAAAAGCCCCTGTCCCGATTGGCACAAAGTCTACGGCGTGCATCGGCGTGCGCGACCATCCGGCCCAGTGCCGGGAAGGTTCGGCACAATGGCCGGGTGGAGGCCCTGGTCGAGGAGCTCGAGGACAACCGCGTCCGCCTCACGGTGGACGTGCCCCAGGCTCAGATGGAGCATGCCTTCGAGCACGCGGCCTCCGACCTCGCGGAGACCGTCAAGATCCCGGGCTTCCGGAAGGGCAAGGTGCCGATGCCGGTGCTGCTCGCGCGCGTCGGCAAGGAGCGACTGCACAGCGAGGCGGTCGAGAGCCACATCGGGAGCTGGTTCATGAGCGCCGCGGCTCGCTCCCGGATCCGTCCTGTCGAGCAGCCGGAGTACGAGTACGAGCTTCCCGAGAACCCGGACACCGACTGGCGCTTCACCGCGACCGTCTCCGTGCAGCCGAAGCCCGTGCCCGCGGACTGGACGCAGATCGAAGTGGGCACGCCGGACGCCGAGGTCCCTGACGACCTCATCGAGCACGAGTTGAACGTGCTGCGCAGCTCCGTCGCCGAGCTCGCGCCCGTCGAGGATCGTCCGGCTCAACCCGGCGACACGGTCGTCGTCGATCTCGAGGTCGAGGGGCAGGAGCCCCAGCGCGACTACGTTGTCGAGCTCGGAGCGGGCAGGCTCGTGCCGGAGCTCGAGCAGGCGTTGATCGGGATGTCAGCGGGCGAGACGCGCGAGGCGGAGTTCCAGCGCTCCGAAGACGCCACCGCGGCCGTGCAGTTGACGCTCAAGGAGATCAAGGAGAAGGTGCTGCCGCCGCTCGACGACGACCTCGCCCGTGCGGCCAGCGAGTTCGAGACGCTCGACGAGCTCCGTTCGGAGATCGAGGCCCGCCTTCGCGAGCAGATCGAGGCCGAGATCGAGGGCGCCGTCCGCGGCGCGGCCGTCGACGAGCTCGTGAAGGCGACCGGTATCGAGGCTTCCGGCCCGCTCGTGGACGCGCGCGCACGCACGCTGCTGAACAACCTCGCGCGCTCCTTGGCGGCACGCGGCATCAGTCTCGACACGTACATCTCGCTCTCGGGCACCTCGCCCGAGGAGCTCACGGCGCAGATCCGCGGCGAGGCCGCGCAGTCCGTCGCCCGCGAGCTCGTGCTCGAAGCCGTCGCCGACAAGCTGGACATCGTCGTCTCGGACGGGGAGGTCGAGGCCCTGATCCGCGAGGAAGCGGACGCGGCCGGAGACGACGCGGACGAGCTGATCCAGCGGCTACGCGATGCCGGAACGTTCGAGGATCTCCGCGAGGACATCCGTCTTCGCGCGGCGCTCGACCGCGTAGCCTCGGAGGTCAAACGGATTCCCGTCGAGCTGGCGGAGGCGCGCGAGGCGATCTGGACACCCGAGAAGGAAAAGGCAGAGACACCGACAAAGTTGTGGACCCCTGGTAGCAAGGAGAACGCATGAGCCCTCTTGTCCCCATGGTCATCGAGCAGACGTCGCGCGGAGAACGCGCGTTCGACATCTACTCACGTCTGCTCAATGAGCGGATCGTCTTCCTCGGCACGCCCGTCGACGACCAGATCGCGAACCTGATCGTCGCGCAGCTGCTCCACCTCGAGTCCGAGGACCCGGACAAGGACATCTCCATCTACATCAACTCGCCCGGCGGAGTCGTCTACGCCGGCCTGGCCATCTACGACACGATGCAGTTCATCAAGCCGGACGTGCAGACGATCTGCGTCGGCATGGCGATGTCGATGGGCGCCGTCATCCTGGCCGGGGGAGCCCCGGGCAAGCGCATGGCGCTGCCGCACTCGAAGATCCTGATCCACCAGGGTTCCGCGGGCTTCCACGGACAGCCCACGGACATCGAGATCCAGGCGCGGGAGGTGATCAGCCTCAAGCGGCTGATGGAGGAGATCATGTCCGCGCACACCGGGCAGACGATTGAGAAGGTTGCAAAGGACATGGATCGCGACTACTACATGACCGCGCAGGAGGCCAAGGACTACGGCGTGATCGACACCGTCGTGATGAGCCGAGACGGCACCAAGGTCTAGCCACCAGGCCAATTTCGAGGTACAAGGAGAGAGCGGTGCAGCGGGGAGTCCAGATCACTCGTTCGAGGGAAACGAGCCGGAAGCGATTCCGGGTATTAGGGTCGGCCTGATGGCGCGCGCGAGCGAAGGCAACGAGCAGCTCCTCTGCAGCTTCTGCGGGAAGTCGCAGCGGCAGGTCAAGAAGCTGATCGCGGGCCCGGGTGTCTACATCTGCGACGAGTGCATCGATCTCTGCAACGAGATCATCGACGAGGAGCTGACGACTCCGGCGCAGCTCGACCTGGACAACCTGCCTCGGCCGCGCGACATCTACGCCGTCCTGAACGACTACGTCGTTTCGCAGGAGGAGGCGAAGCGGACGCTGGCGGTCGCGGTCTACAACCACTACAAGCGCGTCCAGATGGGGACCGAGGAAGGCGACGTCGAGCTCCAGAAGTCGAACATCCTCCTGCTCGGACCGACGGGTTGCGGCAAGACGCTGCTCGCCCAGACGCTGGCGCGGATCCTGAACGTCCCGTTCGCGATTGCCGACGCGACCGCGCTGACCGAGGCGGGCTACGTCGGCGAGGACGTCGAGAACATCCTGCTGAAGCTGATCCAGGCGGCAGACTTCGACATCAAGAAGGCAGAGACCGGGATCATCTACATCGACGAGGTCGACAAGATCGCGCGCAAGGCCGACAACCCGTCGATCACGCGCGACGTGTCGGGCGAAGGTGTCCAGCAGGCGCTCCTGAAGATTCTCGAGGGGACGGTGGCGTCGGTGCCGCCGCAGGGCGGGCGCAAGCATCCGCACCAGGAGTTCCTCTCGATCGACACCACGAACGTCCTCTTCATCTGCGGCGGCGCGTTCGCCGGGCTCGACAAGATCATCGGCAAGCGGATCGGGAAGAACGCCGTCGGGTTCGGTGCCGACATCCGATCCAAGCACGACGTCGAGAACAGCGAGCTGCTCTCGCAGGTGATGCCCGAGGACTTGCTCGCGTTCGGGCTGATCCCGGAGTTCATCGGCCGTCTTCCGGTTGTCTCGGCCGTGCACCAACTCCAACGCGAGGACCTCGTGAAGATCCTGATGGAGCCGAAGAACGCGCTCACCAAGCAGTACCAGCGCTTCTTCGGCTACGACAACATCGAGCTTGTCTTCACCGAGGACGCGCTCTGGGAGATCGCCGACAAGGCGCTCGTGCGCGAGACGGGAGCGCGTGGGCTGCGCTCGATCATCGAGGCTGCGCTGCTCGACGTCATGTTCGAGCTGCCGTCGCGGAAGGACGTCTCCAAGTGCGTGATCACGAAGGAGACGATCGCGAACGGGATCCGGCCGACGCTCGTCACGAGCGCCGGCGCGGAGGAGCTGGTGGACGAGCCGCTCCTCGCCGAAGAGTCCGCGTAGCGCAACCCTAGGACCCGGCGTGGCAAGCGCCTTCACGACCCGTCCCGAGCTCCACGGCACCTTCGGGATGGTCGCCTCGACTCACTGGCTTGCGTCGGCTGCCGGGATGCGAACGCTCGAGGCCGGCGGGAACGCGTTTGACGCGGCCGTGACGGCGGGTCTCGTTCTGCAAGTGGTCGAGCCGCACCTGAACGGCCCCGGCGGCGACCTGCCGATCGTGCTCTACAGCGTCGAGCGGGACGAGGTGATCGTGGTCTGCGGTCAGGGCCCCGCGCCCGCCGCGGCGACGACCGACCGCTTTCGGCAACTCGAGCTCGACCTCGTCCCCGGCACGGGCCTGCTCGCCGCCTGTGTGCCCGGTGCGTTCGACGCGTGGATGCGCATGCTCCTCGAGCTGGGAACGGCCTCGCTCCGCGACGTCCTGGAGCCGGCGATCGGCTACGCGCGCGACGGCCACCCGTTGCTCCCCCGCGTCGCAGAGAGCATCGCGGCGCTCGAGGAGTTCTTCCGGACTGAGTGGCCGACCTCGGCGGAGACGTGGCTCCCGGTACCCGACCCGTGGTCGCTGTTCCGCAGGCCGGTCCTTGCCGAGACCTACACCCGGGTGCTCGCGCAGGCTGAAGCGAGCTCGGCGGACCGCGACGGCCAGATCCAGGCCGCCCGCGATGCGTTCTACCGCGGCTTCGTCGCCGAGGCGCTGGGAGCGTTCTGCGAGCGCACCGAGGCGATCGACAGCTCCGGGCGTCGTCACCGGGGGCTGCTCACCACGGACGACCTTGCGGCGTTCGAGGCGCCCTTCGAGGCTCCCGTGAGCCTGGACTACGAGGGATGGACGGTCTACAAGACGGGAGCCTGGGGCCAGGGGCCGGTCCTCCTCCAGCAGCTCGCGCTGCTCGACGGGTTCGACCTTCGGCGGATGGGTCCGGGGAGCGCCGACTTCGTCCACACGGTCGTCGAGTGCTCGAAACTCGCCTTCGCCGACCGCGAGGCGTGGTACGGCGATCCCGAGTTCACCAGCGTCCCGCTCGACCGGCTGCTCAGCCGCGAGTACGCGGAGGAGCGGCACGAACTCGTAGGCGAGACCGCGTCCGCCGACCTCCTGCCCGGCCTCGAGGGCGCAAGGCTGCCCGGACCCGTCGCCGGCGGCATTGCAGCAGGCGTGGGCGAGCCGACACTCGGAGACACGTGCCACCTCGACGTCGTCGACCGCTTCGGAAACGTCGTCTCCGCGACGCCGAGCGGCGGATGGCTGCAGAGCTCACCTGTGGTCCCCGAGCTCGGCTTCCCGCTCGGGACCCGCGCTCAGATGTTCTGGCTCGAGGACGGCCTCCCGAACTCGCTCGAACCGCGCAAGCGGCCGCGCACGACGCTCTCGCCCTCGCTCGCACGCCGTGACGGAGAGCTGCTCTCGTTCGGGACCCCGGGCGGCGACCAGCAGGATCAGTGGTCGCTCGTCTTCTTCCTGCACCACGTGCTCTTCGAGCGGAACCTGCAGGCGGCGATCGAACTCCCGATGTTTCACTCGAATCACTTCCCGAGCTCGTTCTATCCGCGCGAGGCGAGGCCGCGCCATCTCGAGCTCGAGTCCCGGTTCGCCGACGACGTGGTGGGCGAGCTGCGCGGGCGCGGGCACGACGTCGCGGTCACCGGCGAGTGGTCGCTCGGCCGGCTCAGCGCCGCATCGCGCGACGGCGAAGGTGTCCTGCGTGCGGCTGCGAACCCGCGCGGCATGCAGGGCTATGCCGTCGGCCGCTGATCGGCCGATCGCGACCAGGTAGCTCGGCAGGTCGTGCGAGCCGTCCGGCATCGGCCAGGATGTACTCGTGGCACCTGACGCCCGCGCGTTCGTCGAGTCGCTTTCTCCGTGGCCGGAGGAGTTCGGGCTCGGCCGGATGCTGATGCTGCTCGACGTGCTCGGCGATCCGCAGCAACGCTTCCCCTCGATCCACGTCGTCGGAACGAACGGCAAGTCGACCGCGACGCGAACGATCGAGGAACACCTTCTGCGCGAGGGGCTGACGGTCGGCGCGTACCTCTCTCCACACGTGCGGAGCTGGAGCGAGCGCATCCGCGTCTCCGGCGGCGAGGCCGACTTCGAGCGTGCGATCGAGCGCGTGCGGCCGGCCGCGGTCGCGGTCGGCGCGACCCAGTTCGAGGTCCTGACCGCCGCGGCGTTCGCCGAGTTCGCAGCGGCCGAGGTCGAGGTGGCGGCCGTCGAGGCAGGGCTCGGCGGGCGCCACGACGCGACGAACGTGATCGAGGCGCCGGTCGTCCTGCTGACGAACGTCGCGCTCGACCACACCGATGTGCTCGGCGACACGCGTGAGGCGATCGCGCGCGAGAAGCTCGCGGTCGTCGGCGACAACGCCACGGTCGTCCTGCCCGACGCCGAGTTCGCACATCTCGTGCCACGAGCCCAGGTCTTGTTCGGCGGGGCGCGCGAGGCGGCCGGAGCCTTTCTCGGCGCCGCGCCGGACGGGAGGGTCGACGTCGAGCTACCGGGGAGGCTCGAGCGGCGCTCGGAGACCGAGATCTGGGACGGCGGCCACAACCCGCACGGGCTCGACTGGGCGCTGCCCCAGCTCCCGCCGGGCCGCTACACGATCGTCGCCTCGATCCTCCGCGACAAGGACGTCGACGCGATGCTGGAGCGGCTTGCCGGGGTCGGAGACCGGCTGATCGCGACCGTCTCCTCGAACCCTCGGGCGCTGCCCGCCGACGAGCTCGCCGCCCGGGCGCGGCGATGGTTTCCCACGGTGGAGGCGACCTCCGACCCGGAGGAAGCGCTCGCGCGGGCCAGGCAGGATCCGCCCGTTCTGGTGACCGGATCGCTCTACCTGCTGACCGATTTGGCCGCGCGAGAGGAGCAGCGCGTAGAGTGACGAAGCTGGGAGAACAGCTGACCGTCGTCGTGTTCGCCGCGTTCGTGATCCTCGCGATCGTCGGCGCCGCGTTCGGCGTTGGCTACCTGGTGGGAAAACTCGTGCTGTGAACCTCGACCAAGATTTCCTCATCATCGCCCGGAACCTCGCGTTCTTCTTCCTCGCGGTGTTCTGGGTCGCGACGGCGTACTGGGTCTACAAGGACGCCAGGCGTCGGATCGAGGATCCCTGGATGGTCGCGATGGCGACGGTGCTCGGCGCGATCCCGCCGTTCCTCGGTCCGATCATCTACATGTTCTTCCGCCCGCCCGAGTACCTCGAGGACGTGCGGGAGCGCGAGCTCGAGATCAAGGCGATGGAGAAACGGCTTGCGCTGCGGGACCTCCACTGCCCCGTCTGCCGCGCCGAGGTCGATCCCTCGTTCCTCGTCTGCCCCGTCTGCACGACGAAGCTCAAGCAGGCGTGCACGAACTGCAAGCAGCCGCTCGAGGCGCTCTGGCAGATCTGCCCTTACTGCGAGACGCGCGTGCAGACGCCCGCCACGATCAACTTCGGCGACACCTGGGAGACGCCGAGGCAGAGACGCGCCGAGTAAGATCCCGCGCTCCGTGGCCGTCGAGCGCACCCTGATCCTGATCAAGCCGGATGCCGTCGAGCGGTCGCTCGCGGGCGAGATCCTGGGGAGAATCGAGCGCCGCGGCTTCGTCGTCGTCGGCGCGAAGCTCGTGCGAGTCTCCCGCGAGCTCGGCGAGCGCCACTACGCGGAGCACAGCGAGAAGCCGTTCTTCGGCGAGCTGGTCACGTTCATCATCTCCGCACCGACGTGGGCGCTCGTCGTCGAGGGCGAAGGCGCGATCGCGACGCTGCGCAAGACGATCGGGGCGACGAACCCCGCCGACGCGGAGCCGGGATCGATCCGCGGCGACCTCGCCACCTCGATGCCGAACAACCTCGTTCACGGTTCCGACTCGCCGGAGTCCGCCGAGCGCGAGATCGCGCTCTGGTTCTCGGACGATGAGCTCGTCTGACCCCGAGCTGCCCGAGTACGCGGTCCGCAACCGCGCGAGCTGGACGAAGTCGAATCTCGAGTACACCCACGAGCAGGGCATCCGCGCGTGGAAGCAGGACGAGATCGACTGGGGCGTCTTCGGCGTGCCGGAGTCCCAGCTGAACGCGCTACCTGACGTCGCCGGCAAGGACGTGATCGAGCTCGGCTGTGGAACCGCGTACTTCTCCGCCTGGCTCGCGCGCCGCGGCGCGCGGCCGGTGGGCGTCGACGTCACCCCTGCGCAGCTCGAGACGGCGCGGCTCATGCAGCGCGAGACGGGGATCGAGTTCCCGCTGCTCGAGGCGAACGCCGAGGAGGTGCCGCTTCCCGACGAGTCGTTCGACGTCGCGCTCTCCGAGTACGGAGCCTCGATCTGGTGCGACCCGTACAAGTGGATCCCCGAGGCCGCGCGGCTGCTGCGTCCCGGCGGCGAGCTCGTCTTTCTCCGCAACTCGACGCTCTCGGTGCTCTGTGCGAGCCTCGACGGCTGGCACGAGGCGCTTCAGCGCCCACAACGCGGCCTGCACCGGATCGACTGGGAGGACGAGAACACGACCGAGTTCCAGCTCGGCCACGGCGACCTCTTTCGTCTCCTGGACGGAGCCGGCTTCGACGTGGTCGGCCTGATCGAGATCTACGCACCCGACGACGCGAAGGACGCCAGCTACTACCACTCGAACGCCGAGTGGGCGAAGAAGTGGCCGTGGGAGGAGATCTGGAAGGCGCGCAAGCGCGGGTGAGCGCTCCGCCCGCACCGCCGCTGGTGCTGGCCTCGACGTCGCCGCAGCGGACGGCGATCCTGCGCCAGCTCCGCAGTCCCGCACGACGTCGTAGCGCCGACCTACGTCGAGCACGATCCGCCCGGGGCCGACGCGGTCGAGCTCGTCAGGGCGCACGCGCAGGGGAAGGCGCGGTCGGTCGCCCCCGGAGCCGGCGGGCGGCCCGTGCTCGGCGTCGACACCGCCGTCGTGCTCGGCGGCCGGATCTACGGGAAGCCGGACACGGCCGACGACGCGGTCGAGATGCTCGACGCCCTCGGCGGCAGGACGCACGCGGTCGTCTCGGGCCTCTGCCTGCTCACGCCGGCGTGGGAGGCCCTCGACCACGTCCAGACCAAGGTCACATTCCGACCGCTCACACCGCGGGACATCGCGTTCTACGTGGGAAGCGGGGAGTGGCAGGGCCGCGCGGGCGCGTACGCCATCCAGGGCCTCGGCGGGAACCTCGTCGAGGGGCTCGAGGGTGACTATCTGAACGTGGTCGGCCTGCCGGCCGCCCTGCTCGTCGGCCTCCTCGCCGCACGTTTTCCAGGTATTTACGGCTTTGGCTAGTAGGCTGGTAGACAACCTATGGGTGTCTTCAACTCCCTGACCGGCTTCGGGGGCCGCGATATGGCCGTGGACCTCGGCACCGCGAACACGCTCGTGTACGTGCGCGGCCGCGGAATCGTGCTCTCCGAGCCGAGCGTCGTCGCGATCGACCAGCGCTCCGGAGAGGTCCACGCGGTCGGCGTCGAGGCGAAGCGGATGCTCGGCCGCACGCCTGGGACGATCAGCGCGATCCGACCGCTCAAGGACGGCGTGATCGCCGACTTCGACGTCACGGAGCAGATGCTCCGCCACTTCATCCAGAAGGTGCATCAGCACCGCTTCGCGCACCCGCGCGTCGTCGTGTGCGTCCCCTCGGGCGTGACGGGCGTCGAGAAGCGCGCGGTCGAGGAAGCAACGCTCAGTGCCGGTGCTCGTCAGGCGTACCTGATCGAGGAGCCGATGGCCGCCGCGATCGGAGCAGGCCTGCCCGTCGCCGAACCGACCGGGAACATGATCGTCGACATCGGCGGCGGCACGACCGAGGTTGCCGTCATCTCGCTCGGCGGCATCGTCGTCTCTCAGTCGCTCCGGGTCGGCGGCGACGAGATGGACGAGGCGATCGTCAACCACATCAAGAAGGAGTACAAGCTCCTGATCGGCCAGCAGACCGCCGAGGAGATCAAGCTCGAGATCGGCTCCGCGTACCGCATGAAGGAAGAGGTGCAGGCGGAGGTGCGCGGGCGCGACCTGATGACCGGCTTGCCGAAGACCGTGATTCTCACCTCGGAGGAGATCCGGACTGCGCTCGACGATCCGGTCAGCCAGATCATCGACGCGATCAAGTCGACGCTCGACAAGACGCCGCCCGAGCTCGCCGCCGACATCATGGACCGCGGGATCGTCCTCGCCGGAGGCGGTGCCCTCCTGAGCGGGCTCGACGAGCGGCTTCGCCACGAGACGCTGATGCCCGTTCACCTGGCCGAGAGCCCGCTCACCTGCGTGGCCGTCGGGTCCGGGCGGAGCCTCGAGGAGTTCGAGGTCATCCACCGCTCGGCTCGTGCCCGTCGCAACAACCACCGGCGCTAGCTCGCCGCCGCGCTAACCTCTCCCGAAGCTCGTGCCTCGCAATAGAACCGCCCGTCTGGCGGTGCTGGGTCGTCCCGTCCAGCGCTCGCCCGCGCCGTTTCCCTCTCGACCCCGCAGCGCGACGAAGCGCCGCGTGGTGGTGGGCGGTCCTCGCCGTGCTCTCACTCGCCGTGCTCTCGATCTATTTCCGCGAATCCGACGACGGCCCGCTGCACAGCGCGCAGGACGCCGGCGCGACCGCGCTGCGGCCGTTCCAGGTCGGCGCCGAGCGCGTCGCGCGGCCGTTCCGCGACCTCTACGGCTGGTTCGACGGGCTACTCGCACGCGAAGTCCGAGAACGAGAAGCTGCGCTCGGAGAACGAGACGCTTCGCCAACGCGCGATCGAGAACGAGATGGCCGCGCAGGAGAACCGCGATCTCCGCGAGGCGCTCGACTACATCGATCAGCCGAGGCTGGCTGACTATCACCGGATCAACACGCGCGTGATCACGCAGCTGTCACCGCAATCCGGCGAGCGTCTGCTGATCGCCGCCGGGTCGGACTCCGGCATCCGGAAGCACGCGCCGGTCCTCGCCTCGGGCACGCTCGTCGGCGAGGTCACCGAAGTCACGCCCGGGACCGCGCTCGTGACGCTCCTCACCGACGAGTCGAGTGCCGTGACCGCGTTCACGATCCGCACGGGCGCGACGGGGATCGTCGAGTCGGGCGAGGGCGGCTCGCTCGTCCTCGACAACCTGCCCAAGGACAAGGACGTCACGCGCGGCGACCTCGTCGCCACCGCCGGGTCCGGCGTCGAGCGCCTGCCGTCGTTGTTCCCGCGCGGGATTCCGATCGCCACGGTCACGAGCGCGTCGCAGACCGACACGGAGCCGTTCAAGCGGATCCAGCTCGCCTCCGATGGTCGACCTCTCCAACCTCGACGTCGTCACGGTGCTCGTCCGGTGACGCTCGATGTCCTCAAGGTGACGGCGCTCGTGTTCGTCGCCGTCGTGCTTCAGTCTTCGATCGTGACGTCGATCGAGATCGCGGGCGCGACGCCCGATCTCGCTGCTCGTCACCCTCGTGGCGATCGCGCTCCTGCGCGGCGCGATCTGGGGCGCGGTGGCCGGGTTCGCGGCCGGATTGCTGCTCGACACGGCGACCCTCGCGCGTCTCGGCGAGACGTCCCTGCTGCTCACGGTCGCGGGCTACTGGATCGGGCGCTACGGGGAGACCACCGGCCGCGACCGCTCGCACGCACCGCTGCTCTCCGTCGCCGTCGTCACGGTGCTGTACGCCGTCGGCGTGCTCGCGCTGCACGTCATGCTCGGCGACCCGCGTCGACGCGAGCACCGTGCTCGGTGCCGCACTCATTCCGGGGGTCGTGCTCAACCTGATCCTGACGTTCCCGGTCTACGCGCTCGTGCGCAGGATCCTCGGGCGGCCCGAGTGGTCGCGGCAGGAGGTGCGACTCCTTGGCTAGCGGCGGCAACGGTCGTTCGTCGGGCCGGTTCCTGCCGCCCGACCCGCGTGTGGTCGGGCCGTACCGGCTGACGCCGAAGCTCGCACTGCGGCTTGCGATCCTCGGTGCGATCACGGTCGGCGTCTTCGCCGTCCTCTTCCTGCGCCTGTGGGCGCTCCAGGTGCTCTCGGGCGACCAGTACCTGCGGGCGGCGCAGAACAACCAGCTGAGGACGGTCCGCCTGGAGGCGCGCCGCGGCACGATCCGCGACCGCAAGGGCCGCATCCTCGTCGGCACGGTGGCGGGCACGGCCGTGAAGCTCTGGCCGGCCGACCTCCCGGACAAGGGCCGCTACCAGATGCTCAAGCGTCTCGGCAAGGTGGTCGGCGTTCCGGCGATCGAGATCGCCCGCGAGCTCGACAAGCGACGGCACGATCCGCTCAATCCGGTGGTCGTCAAGGAGAACGTGACGCGCGCCGAGCTCTTCTACCTGAGCGAGCGAAAAGAGGAATTCCCGGGGATGCGCCTCGTGCCGAGCAACGTGCGGGACTACCCGTACGGGAACCTCGCCGCGCACCTGCTGGGGCACGTCGGCGAGGTCACCGCAGAGCAGCTCGGCGAACGGGCGTACGCCGGGCTCGAGCCGGGCGACAAGGTCGGGCAGGCCGGCGTCGAGGCCGCGTTCGACCGCTACCTGCGCGGCACGCCCGGCCTCGACCGTCTTCGCGTCGACTCGCTCGGGCAGGCGCGGAGCGACATCACGCCGCTCAAGACGGCGACGCCCGGGAACGACGTGCAGCTCACGATCGACGCGAGTCTCCAGCTCGCTGCGGAGCGTGCGCTCGAGCACGGCATCCAGATCGCGCGCAACTCGGAGTGCTACGGCTGCTGGAACGCGAACGGCGGCGCGATCGTGGCACTCGATGCTCGCAACGGCGAGGTGCTCGCGCTCGCGTCCAATCCGACGTTCGACCCGCGCGTCTTCGTCGGCAAGCCGAACCCGTGGCGGCTGCGGCCGCTCCTCCTTCCCGGCGCGGCGAAGCGGCAGAACTACCCGGGTCTCGACCGGGCGATCTCCGGTGTCTATCCCGCGGGGTCGGCCTTCAAGCCCGTGACGGCGATCGCCGCGCTCGAGGAGCACATCGTCTCGCCCTACGAGGCCCTCCCGTGCACGCCCAACCTGGTCTACGTCGGCGACAACGGCGTTCCGTACACGTTCAACAACTGGACCCCGTTCGTGAACACGGCGATCACGATGCCCGTCGCGCTCGCGTGGTCGTGCGACACGTACTTCTACCGGCTCGGAGTCGAGTTCTACGAGAAGCGGACCTCACCGCTGCAGGAGTGGGCGAAGACGTTCGGCTTCGGCGCGGCGACGGGCATCGAGCTCGGGACCGGAGGCATCGGGCCTGATCCCGACGCCGGCCTGGCGCAGGCGGTACTTCAAGGACGAGGTCGAGAAGCTCTGGAAGCCGGGCGACTCGATCGAGCTGACGATCGGCCAGGGCGAGATGACCGTCACGCCGCTTCAGCTCGCGCGCTTCTACGCCATGGTGGCGAACGGCGGGCGGCTCGTGACCCCGCACGTCTTCAAGGACGTCGTGGGGCCGAGCGGGGTCTCGATCGTTCCGCACCCGACCCAGCCGGCGCCGAAGCGGATCGACGTCTCGTCGAACGCACTTCAGGTCGTGCGCGAAGGTCTCTTCCGGGCAACTCATGATCCCGACGGCACGTCGACCGGTGTCTTCGGCTCGTTCCCGGTCGAGATCGCCGGCAAGACCGGCACTGCGGAGAAGTGGTCGAGCGAGTACAACCGCTACTTCGACCAGGCTTGGTGGTGCGGCTACGGTCCGAACGACGACCCCGCGCTCGTCGTTTGCGCGCTGATCGAGAACGGCGGCCACGGAGGCACGTCGGCGGCGCCCGCCGCTCTCGAGGTCTTCGCCAACTACTTCCACGTCAAGCCGGGCGACGTCAACGTCGTCAGCAGCTCGGAGACCGATTAAGTGGCTCCCGGCGGCGGCCGCGAGCACGCGGCGCGCTGCCGCGTCCTCAGTCGCGTCCGTGCTGTCCAGCACGAACGCTCCCTGCGTCCTTGCATCGCTTGGTGCTCGCGACCCGCGCATCCAGCAACGGAGCCGGAGGAGCCACTGATGGCTGTCGAATACGCAGGCTCAGGCGGGACCGCGACCGCGCGCGCGTGCGCAGGATCGAAGCGGGGGCATGGGCGTTCGTTCGTCGCTTCGACTGGATCCTCTTCGGCTCGGTTCTCGCGCTCGTCGGGTACGGGCTTCATCTCGTTTCAGGGATCACTCGAGACGACATCCCGGGCAGCCCGGACTACTACGTGACCCGTCAGGTCGTCTACGCGGGAATCGGCGCCGCCGGCATGGTCGTCCTCTCGCTCGTCGACCCCGACCTCTATCGGCGCTATTGGCGGCAGCTCTACGGCGTCACGATCCTGCTGCTGCTGCTCGTCATCCCGTTCGGGACCGAGAC
Organism: uncultured Actinomycetes bacterium; assembly: GCA_963700495.1. Lineage (GTDB taxonomy): Bacteria > Actinomycetota > Thermoleophilia > Gaiellales > Gaiellaceae > JACCTU01. Next base: position 364,395 of record CAVOXT010000001.1, read on the forward strand.
GCGCGGCTCGCAGCGCTGGATCAACATCGGCTCGCTCACGTTCCAGCCGTCCGAGCTCGGGAAGCTGCTGATCATCGTCGCCGTCGCGGGTTTCCTGGCCGAGCGCGCGAGGCGCCTGGACGAGGTCCGCACCGTCCTTGCGACGATCGGGCTGACGGTGGTTCCGGCCGTGCTCGTCTTCGTGCAGCCGGACATCGGGACGTCGCTCGTCTACGGCGGCGCACTCGCAGCGATGCTCTTCGTCGCCGGCGCGCGCTGGCTCCACCTCGGCGTGCTCGTCTCGATCGTCGCGGTCAGCGGCGCGCTCGTGGTGTGGCTTCTCCCGTCGGTCGGCGTCGACGTGCTGGAGCCGTACCAGCGTGACCGGCTGACCGCGTTCGTCGACCGCGGACACGACCCGCAGGGGGCGAGCTACAACGTCCAGCAGTCGATCCTCGCGATCGGCGCCGGCGGACTGCGAGGGCGCGGCGTCGACAACGCGACGCAGACGAACCTCGACTACCTGCCCGAGCACGCGACGGACTTCGCCTTCGCGTCGCTCGCCGAGCAGCGCGGGTTCATGGGCGCCGCGGTCCTGCTGCTGCTCTACCTGCTCGTCGTCTGGCGCGGACTTCGGGTGGTGACGTACGCTTCCGACCCCTACTCGGCGATCGTGGCCGGCGGGATCGTGTTCGCCCTCCTGGTTCAGGTCTTCGTCAACGTCGGGATGACGATGGGAATCGCACCGGTGACCGGCATTCCGCTTCCGTTCGTGAGCGTCGGCGGCTCCTCGCTCGTGACGAACCTGCTCGCGGTCGGCGTCCTGCAGTCGATCCACGCCCGCGGACGGCGCCGGTGAAGAGTCTCCCGCTCGATCCGTCCGCGGTCGTCAAGGTCGTCCGAGAGCTCCGCCGGTCGGCGAACGGGCTCCAGCCGATCGCCCTCGGAGGAGCCCGCCTGCTCGTCGACGCGCTGCGCCGCGAGCTCGTTCGCGACGGGGATCCGGCCGCCGTGCGAGAGGGCTCGCCCGAAGGCGCTGCGGCGCTCGTCTACGTCATGGGCGGCGAGCTGACCGAGGAGGATGAGCGCGCCCTGCGCGAGGCCGACTTCGCCGGGGTTCCGATCGTCGTGCTCGGCCCGGACCCCCGCACGCCCGTCCCGTACGTGTTGGCGACGGACGTGCTGCCCCTGCGGCCGGGCGAGGGCTTCCCGCTCGACGAGCTCGGCCGGCTGCTCGCCCGCAAGGCCGGAGACGCCGCGGTGCCGCTCGCAGCGAGGCTCCCGGCGATCCGCCGCAGCGTCGCCGAAGCGCTCGTCGAACAGGTTGCACGCCAGAACGGGTTGATCGCCGCGGCTGTTTTCATTCCCGGCGTCGACTTCCCTGTGATCACGCTCAACCAACTGCGGCTCGTGCTGAAGCTCGCCACGGTCTACGGCCAGGAGCTCGACGCGACGCGCATCCCGGAGGTGGTCGGCGTGATCGCATCCGGGCTCGGGCTCCGCGCGTTCGCCAGGAGGACGGCCGGCGTGATCCCGTTCGCACGCTGGGCGGTGCAGGGCGGGGTTTCGTACACCGGCACGCACGTGCTCGGCGAGGCTGCGATCCGCTACTTCGAGCTACGCGGCGGCGGTGCGAAGTCGCGCGCGGCGGGCGCGGATCGCACGTAGCCGCTGGCTCAAGCGAGCCCAGGCCCAGGGCTCGACTTCCTTGTACCGGAACTCCGACTGGCTCCTGGTCGCCTCCAGATACTCGAACCAGGCGTCCGCCTCCTCGATCAGAAGCAGCTCGAAAGCTTCCTCCGTCGGGCTCATCGTGGCCTCCTCGCCGTAGCTCATGGCCGCAAGCGTAGGTCCCGCCCCGGACGGAGGCCGTCCAGACCGCTGGTACCCTACGGAATGCGATGCACGAGTTTTCGCTTCCAGCCAAGCAGCGCGCGCCCCGGCCCACCGAGGCCGACGTTCGGCCGCGCGCCGACCAAGGAGACACCGTTTGCCACTTTCCTGGTTCCGACGAAAGCGCAGTGAGCCGGAGCAGACATCTGTTCCGGAGGCTGCCGCTCCCGCCTCCGCCGACAGACGTAACAAAGCCCCCCGCCGCGGCAGGCGGGGAATCAACCACCGACCCAGCACGCCCGAAGCGCAAGCGCGGAACGCGTGGTGGCAAGGGCCGTAAGAAGCCGGCAACAGCCGGCTCGACAGCCTCCGCAACGGCCGAGACAACGGCGGCGAAGACCACCGACCGGAAGCAGCAGCCAAAGCCGCCCGAGCGCAAGGAGAAGAAGGAAGAGGTTCGCTCCCAGCGCCGCGAGCGCCGGGCGAACGCGCCGCGCCGCCGTGTCCCGCAAAAGCGGCCGCAGCTCCCGCCGGCGAAGCGCGAGCTCCTCGTCAGCGTCGACGTGAGCGAGCAGCGCGTCGCGATCAACGAGGACGACCGCGTCGCCGAGGTCTACCTCGAGCGTCCCGAGCGCCGCTCGATCGCCGGGAACATCTACCTCGGCACCGTCGACAACGTCCTCCCCGGGATGGAGGCCGCTTTTGTCGAGATCGGCCTCGAGAAGAACGGCTTCCTCTACGTCGACGAGATCGTCGTGCCGGAGCTCGAGGGCAAGGGGCAGGGCCGGAGGATCCAGGACCTGATCAAGCGCGGCGAGCAGGTGCTCGTCCAGGCGGTCAAGGACCCGATGAAGTCGAAGGGCGCGCGGCTCACGACGGAGATCTCGCTGCCCGGCCGCTTCGTCGTCTACGTGCCGTTCGGCGAGGGCCTCGGCGTCTCCCGCCGGCTCGAGGACGACGAGCGCAATCGCCTGAAGGAGATCGTGAAAGCGCTCCAGGTGAAGGAGGGCGGCGTGATCGTCCGCACCGCCGCCGAGGGTGCGTCCGCCGAGGACGTCGAGCGCGACCTCGTCTTCCTCCAGAAGCTCTGGAAGTCGATCCAGGAGCGCGCGAAGAGCTCGAAGCCGCCGTCGCTCGTCTACCAGGAGTCCGAGCTGCCCCTCCGCGTCACGCGCGACCTCTTCACCGACGACTTCGAGCGCGCGCTCGTCGACGACGACACCGCGTACAAGCGGATCGTCGGCTATCTGAAGAAGACCTCGCCGCACATGGTCGAGAAGGTGCACCGCTACAAGGAGAAGATTCCGCTGTTCGAGGCCTTCGGCGTGGACGCCGAGATCCGCTCGACGCTGAACCGCCGCGTCGACCTCCCGTCCGGCGGCTACCTGATCTTCGACTACGCCGAGGCCTTCACGGTCATCGACGTGAACACGGGCCGCTTCGTCGGCTCGCGCTCGCGGACGTCCGGGGCCAGGCTCGAGGACACGATCACGAAGAACAACCTCGAGGCGGTCAAGGAGGTCGTGCGCCAGCTGCGGCTGCGCGACATCGGCGGGATCATCGTCATCGACTTCATCGACATGGCGAACCCGTCGAACCGCCAGACGGTCGAGGAGGCGCTCCGCGCCGAGCTGGAGCGCGACCGGACGAAGACATACGTCGTCGAGATCTCTCCGCTCGGCCTCGTCGAGATGACCCGGCAGAACGTCACCGACGGTCCGCGCGAGATCCTGACGAAGAAGTGCCCGACCTGCGGCGGCGACGGGATCGTCGTGTCGGAGGCGACGGCTGCGGTCGAGCTCGAGCGCCAGCTGCGCGCGCTCGCAGCGTCGAAGCCGCGCACGAAGGCGTTCCGCGTGGAGGTCGCCGCGAGGCCCGGGAGCATCCTGATCGGCCCGGGAGCGTCCCGACTCCAGGAGATCGAGGCCTCGACGAAGCGCCGCTTCTTCCTCGAGCTGAAGGACGGGCTCCACAACGACCACTTCGCAGTCCTCGACGAGGGCACGATCGAGAGGCTCCAGCCCAAGGCGGCGGTGCAGGAGGGGGCGGACGTCGAGCTGAAGCTCGTGGAGGTCGGCCTCTACGACCCGACCGCGGCGGTTGCGAAGCTCGATGGACTCGCGGTGCACGTGGCCGGCGCGGCGAAGCTCGTCGGCAAGAAGGTCCCGGCGCAGATCACACGCGTGCTCGACGGGGTCGCGTTCGCGACGCTCGTCCAGGACGCTGCGCCCGAGACCCCGATCACGGCTGAACGCGAAGCGGAGAAGCCGACCCGCGCGTCCCGGACGAAGGCGCCGACGCCGACGCCGACATCGGCGAAGGCGACCGCGACGGCGACAGCGAAGCCGAAGCCGGCGACGGCCGAGGAAGCACCCGGCGAAGCCGAGCCCGTCGAAGAGGCTGCCGAGGAGCCGGTCGAGGCGGTTGCCGAGGAGCCGGCGGAAGCGGTTGGCGATGAGGACGCCGGTGCGGCACCGGCTCCGAAGAAGCGAACGCGCCGGGGGTCGCGAGGCGGCCGCCGGCGACGCAAGCCGGCAGGCGCAGCAGCGGCGGGCTCGAACGGCGCACCCGACCCGACGGCTGCAGACGAAACGATCGAGAACGAGGACGCGCCGCGCATCCACCTGCCGGACCGCTCGCTGGACGAAGAGGCGACCGAAGAGCCCGACGTGCCCGAAGCGGTTGCAGAGGTTGCAGAGGCCGGGATGGAAACGAGGCGGTCGCGGACGGCGCTGCGTCCGAGCAGCCGAAGAAACGCAAGACGCGGCGAGGGTCTCGCGGCGGCCGGCGCCGGCGGAAGCCGGCAGGCTCGTCGACGGCCGCCGAGCCGTCGGAGCCGACCGAGAGCGCCGCGTAGCCCGGCTGCGGGCCCGACCCCCGTTGGCTACAATTGCCCGGCCTCGCGGGCCGGTGCCCGCGTTTTCCACGCTATGGCCTACGCGATCATCTCACTCGGAGGGAAGCAGTACCGCGTCCAGGAGGGCGAGCGGCTCGTCGTGGACCGGCTCGCCACCGACGAGGGCAAGACCCTCACCCCGGCCGTCCTTCTCTTCGGCGACGAGAAGAAGACCGAGCTCTCGCCGAAGGGCGTGACCGTCACCGCCCGAGTGGTGGGCCACGTCAAGGGCGAGAAGATCCGGATCGGCAAGTACCGCCGCCGCACGGGCTACAAGCGGCACACGGGCTTCCGCGCCTCGCTGACGGAGCTCCAGATCGAGAAGATCGGTGGAGCTCGCGCTGCCGCTGCGCCGAAAGCAGAGGCGGCGGAGCCCGCGAAAGAGGAGCGCGTCGCCGGGATGCCGAAGGGCTACGAGGAGATGACTGTCGCGCAGATCGGCGAAGCGGCGTCCGGCTGGCGGCGCCCGATGCTGGAGGCGGCGCTCGCCTACGAGCAGACGCACGCGAAGCGCAAGGGTGCAGTCGCCGCGCTCGAGTCGGCGCTCGCCTCGAAGGAGGAGCACTAGATGGCACACAAGAAAGGCCTCGGCTCGTCGCGGAACGGTCGCGACTCGAAGCCGAAGATGCTCGGCGTGAAGATCTTCGACGGCCAGGTCGTGAAGGCCGGGATGATCATCGTGCGCCAGCGTGGCACGAGGTTCCGTCCGGGAGAGGGCGTGGGCCTCGGGCGCGACGACACGATCTTCGCGATCCGCGACGGCGTCGTCTCGTTCCGCCGCAGCGGCGAGCGCCGCTTCGTCGAAGTCTCCTAGAGGGCGAACGTGTTCCACGATCGGGCCCGCATCCACGTGGCTGCGGGGCGCGGCGGCGACGGTGCGCTCTCGTTCCGGCGCGAGAAGTTCGTCCCGAAAGGCGGACCCGACGGGGGTGACGGCGGTGACGGCGGCGACGTCGTGCTCGTGGCGGACCCCGACCTGCGCGACCTCTCACGCTTCCGGCCCAACCAGCGGTTCAAAGGCGGCAGGGGCGGCGGCGGCGGCGGCTCGCAGCGCCACGGCGCCAACGGCGGCGACGTCGAGCTCTCCGTCCCGGTCGGCACGCAGATCTTCGACGAGGACGGCCAGTTGATCGCCGACCTCGCGCGCCCCCGCGCGCGTGTCGTGGCAGCTCGCGGCGGTCAGGGCGGACGAGGGAACAAGCGCTTCGCCACGCCAACGAGGCAGGCGCCGAGGTACGCGGAGACGGGCACGCCCGGCGAGGAGGCGACGATCGAGCTGCGCCTGAAGCTGCTCGCCGACGCGGCGCTCGTCGGCCTGCCGAACGCGGGAAAGTCGTCGCTCCTCCGGCGCATCTCGAACGCGAAGCCCAAGGTGGCGGACTACCCGTTCACGACGCTCGCGCCCGTGCTCGGCACGGTCGACTCGTCCGAGGGCCGCCAGCTCACCGTCGCGGACGTCCCGGGGCTGATCGAGGGTGCGAGCGAGGGAGTCGGCCTCGGCCACGAGTTCCTCGCGCACCTGGAGCGCGCCCGGTTGCTGTTGCACGTGATCGACGCCTCCGGCGACATCGAGGCCGCGTTCCTGACGGTCGACCGTGAGCTCGCGCAGTACGGGGCGGGCCTCGACGAGCGGCCGCAGGCCGTCGTGCTGAACAAGATCGACCTGCTGCCCGAACCGCCCGAGCTCGCCGTCCAAGACGAACGGGTGCAGCGTGTCTTCCGCGTCTCGTGCGCGACCGGAGCGGGAATCGAGGAGCTCCGGAGGGCACTCTTCGAGCTATGCCCGCCCGAGCCGCCGGCCCTCGCCGTCGAGGAGGGTGCGGAGGAGCTCGCGGAGTTCCTCGTCTACCGTCCGCAGCCCGCCGCCTCGCGGGGGTTCCGCATCCTTCGGACCGACCGCGGTCTCCGGGTCACCGGCACCCCCCCGGGCGGGGAGGCGCTGGAGGCTGCGCTGAAGGCTGCCGGCGTGCGCAAGGGCCAAGAGGTCGAGGTCGGCGGGGAGACGATGGTCTGGGATTGACACGCAAGCCTTCAGGCGGCGGGCTTTCAGGCCGATATACGCGGTGTCCGGGCGGGCTCGAGCTGCGGCCGCGAACTGGAGTTTGAGCCCGCCCTGGCATTCGGCAACTGTCAGAGTCGGACCGTGATCGGACTCTTCGGCGGCGCCTTCAACCCGCCGCACTACGGACACCTCGAGCTCGCACGTCGCGCGATCGACGAGTTCGACCTCGACCGGCTCGAGGTGCTCGTGAGCGGCGATCCGGCGCACAAGGAGGTCGGGTGCCCGGTCGACGTCCGCGTCGCGCTCGCGGTGCTCGCTTTCGCAGACCTGCCGCGAACGGACGTGTTCGCGGATCCCTACCGCTACACGATCGACCGCCTCCGTGCGGCACCGCCGGGGGACGACGCGATCTTCCTGATGGGCGCGGACCAGTACCGCGACTTCGGCACGTGGAAGGAACCGGACGCCGTGCTCGAACGTGTCCGGCTCGGCGTGGCGACTCGAGCGGGCGTGGAGCGGCCGCCTGTTGCTCCCGGCCACGAAGGGCGCGTCCGGTTCTTCGAGATCGATTCGCCGCCAATCGCCTCCCGTGAGCTCCGGGAGCGGGCGGGGCGCGGCGAGCCGCTCGACGGCCTGGTTCCGCCGACGGTCGCCGACGAGATCTCGCGCCTGGGGCTTTACCGACCCGCGCGGCTAGACTGATGCCGTCACCCGACGAGGAGCACTGACCGACTGACCCCGCTCGAGCAAGCCCGCCGCATCGCCGGCATCGCCCAGGACAAGCTCGCGCGGGACGTCGTGATCCTCGACATGCGGCCGGTGTGTACCTACACCGATTTCTTCGTCATCGCCACGGGGCAGAACCCGCGGCAGGTCGCCGCGATCTACAACGAGGTGCGCGAGCGAATGAAGAAGGACGAACGCACGATCCCGCTTTCGGCGGACGGCACGCGCGAGGCGAGCTGGATCGTCGCGGACTACATCGACGTCGTCCTCCACGTCTTCAGCCCCGACGCACGCGCGTACTACAGGCTCGAGGACCTGTGGGACGATGTCCCGAACGTCGAGGTCGAAGCCGCCGCTGTCTGAAACGGCGGTGTCTGTTTAGACAACAGGTCGTCCGGCGTCCGCGGTACCGTTGGACGCGTGCTGTCGACGGATCAGAAAGGAGCGATCGCGGAAGCGGCGATCGCCCTCGCCGCATTGAGGCTCGGGATCGCCGTCTACCGGCCGATGTCGAACGAGCGTTACGACATGATCTTCGACATCGGCCAGGCCCTCTTGCGAGTGCAATGCAAGTGGGCCAAGCGGCGCGGAGACGCAGTGGTGGTGTCGTGCCATCGCTGTCGTCGTGACGCGGCGGGCCTGGTTCGGCGGAACTACACGCCGGAAGAGCTCGACGTCTTCGCCGCCTACTGCGCGCCACTCGACCGCTGCTACCTCATCCCGTTCGACGCGGTTCCGCCGAGTGGTGTCCTGCACCTGCGGCTCAGCCCTGCCCGCAACAACCAGCGCGCACGAATCAGGTGGGCGAGCGAGTTCGCTTTCAGCGCTACACTTGCCTCCTTCGGGGCCATAGCTCAGCTGGGAGAGCGTCGCGCTGGCAGCGCGAAGGTCGCCGGTTCGAGCCCGGCTGGCTCCATCGCGGAACCCGTCCCGACGTAGGGCGGCGACGCTGTTCTGTCCACGTTTAAGCCGGTATTGTTGTTTGCAAGCGGCATAATCGGGGAGGCGGTGAAGATGAGAACAGGCATGTCCGCGCTTGCGCTGCTCCTCGCCCTCGCCCTTGCGCCTGCGGCGTCGGCCTCGCAGATCGTCGATCGCAACGCGACCGGCGTCCGCCTCACCGTCGACCGCAACGGCCGCGCCGTCGTCTCGTACCGCGCCGGCGGCCGGACGCGCCACGTCCTCGCGTCTGGCGCGGTCAACGCACAGGTCCGCTTCAACCTCGACTACTCCGGCGGCAGAGGCGCGTGGAGCTCGATCACCTCGTGCCCGCGATACGACGGCCCGCCGCTCGCCTGGCGTGTCGCTGCCTGCAAGGCCCCCGACGGCACGTACTGGGCGGTCCAGAGCTGGCAGCGCGTCCTCCCGGGTCTGGGCTACAAGCCGTGGACCGCAAAGCAGCGTGTGTGGGAGCTCCATCTCTCACACTGGAGCGGCCCTCTCCCGCAGCTCGAGATGTACGTCGACTGGATCTACGGCGGCAAGTACCACCACCTCTTCGGCCGCTACACGTACCTCGGCAAGCCGGTGCACGGCAACAAGACGACGACGACCGGCGTCCCGCTCGACCCGTACGGGCGCAACATCTACCTCGACGTCCTCAACTCGAGCTTCCGCAAAGGCTGGGCGCGCATGAACGCGTTCGTCTCGCACAAGCCGCTCGGCACCTTCTGCTACGGCTTCTTCCCGCGGCGGAGCTACTACGACAGCTCGACCCGCCCGCCGGGGTACGGCGAGCGCTACCGCGCGACCTCGATGGGCCCGGGCGTGTCGCCGGACGTGACGTGGGAGCACGCGGGGCTCGGCGCCTTCGACCCCAAGTACGAGGCCGACATGAACGCCTTCCAGGACGTGCTGATGGCGGGCGACAAGCTCTGCCGCCAGCACTGAGCGCCGCTCAGGCGGCGGTGCGAAGCGCCTCGAGCTCGCGGTTCACAGCGAGCCGCTCGAGTGCGTGCGCCTCGATCTGACGCACGCGCTCGCGCGTCAGGTCCATCCGGCGCCCGATCTCCTCGAGCGACTGAGGATCCTCCGCGCCGCCGATCCCGTACCGCAGGCGAAGGACGAGCTGCTCGCGGTCGGGGAGCTTCTCGATCGCGCGGTGAAGCGCCTGCTCGGCGAGGCTGACGTGCACCTCTTCTTCGAACTCCGCGTTCTCGTCCTTGAAGAGATCGCCGAGCGCGGAGTCGCCGTCGGTGCCGATCGGCTTGTCGAGGCTGGTCACCGCACGCGCCGCGTTGCGCACCTCGCGCACCTGCTTGAGCGGGAGCTTCGCAGCCTTCGCGACCTCCTCCTCGGTCGGCGCCCGGCCGAGCTTCACCCACAGCTCGCGCTCGGCGCGCGCAATCTTTGTCTCTCGCTCGACGATGTGCACCGGGATCCGAATCGTGCGGGACTTGTTCGCGACGCCGCGCTGGACGGCCTGCCGGATCCACCACGTCGCGTAGGTCGAGAACTTGAAGCCGCGGCGCCAGTCGAACTTCTCGACCGCGCGGATGAGTCCGATGATCCCTTCCTGGATCAGGTCGAGCAGCGAGAGCCCGTGACCCTGGTACTTCTTCGCGATCGAGACGACTAACCGCAGGTTGGAGTTGACCATCAGGTCCTTCGCCGCCTTGTCGCCGCGCTCGATCTTCTTGGCCAGCTCGACTTCCTCGGCGGCCGTCAGCAGCGGGTAGCGCCCTGCCTCGTTCAGGAACAGCTGGAGCGCGTCGGTCGTCGCGCTCGCGAGATCGCCGTTGACGTACACGGCGTCGTCTCCTGACGGTTTCGAGCAATCGTCGGTGATCTCGATTCCACGCTCGTCGAGCTCCGACTGGAGCGACTCGACGTCCTCGTCCGTGAGCTCGTGCTCCTGCACGAACTCCGCGAACGCCGACAGGTCGAGGCAACCCTGCTCCTGGCCGCGTCCGATGAATGCCTGGATCTGGTCCGTGGTCATCAGTTCCATCTTTCCCGCTCGCGCGTTGCTCTAACGCCCATGTCCGGATAGGTCAATAGACGAGGTCGCCCTCGTCCCATAGAACGGTGGACCGATTGTTTCGGTTTCGGCACAGAGGCGTCTCACACCCGTTTCAGGTGCCCGGCTAGCGTCGGTTGGGTCGTCGAACAGGAGGTGCGCATGAGCGCTCTGGCCGTTTCTCCGGCTGCCTACGAGCCCCCCGCGCTGGTCTGGCACGGGGAGGTAGCGACCGAGCAGCCGTGGCTCGTCTTCGCCGTCTGGGTGTTCACGCTCAGTGCGGCGCTCTCGTGGGCCGCGTACTGCATCCATCAGGGCGGTGACCCGGAAGTCGACATCGGATGGTTCCGGATCAAGATCGCTTGCTACAGGTGACCGCCGGCCGGCGGGAGGCCGGGGGACCTCCCGCCGCGGTGACGCCGCACGTTCGCCCGGTAGTGCCGCTCGTCGTCCGCGGCCTCCGTGTCGAGTTCGGGCGCGCCGTCGCGGTCAACAGCCTCGACTTGACGGTCGAGGCCGGCTCGGTGGTCGGGCTTGTCGGTCCGAACGGCTGCGGCAAGACCACGACGCTCCGGGGCGCGCTCGGATTGATCACCCCGACGGAGGGCTTCGTCGCTGTCGACGGTCTGCCCGCCGGGAGCCGCGAGGCCCGCAGACGGACGGCGGCCGTCCCCGACGAACCCACGGGGTTGGACGAGTTGACGGTCGACGAGCTGCTCCAGCTGACGCGCTCCCTCTGGGGGGCCGGACCCGGGTTCACGAGCCGAGCGGACGTGCTGCTCGCCGGTTTCGGGTTGGACGTTCGGCGCCGCTCGCAGCTCGTGTCCCTGTCGCACGGACAGCGGCGTCTGGCGTCGGTCGTGGCCGCGGTGGCGCTCGATCGCCCGCTGCTCCTCGTCGACGAGGCGACGGCCGCGCTCGACCCGGAGGCGGTGCTGGCGCTGCGAGTGGTCCTCAGGCATGCGGCGGAGCGCGGCTCCGGCGTGCTCGTGGCGACGCAGGATCTCCATTTCGCCGAGAAGCTCTGCGACCGCGTCACGCTCCTGAGCGCCGGGCGCGCAGCGGCGGAGGGCACGGTGCCTGCGCTTCGCGCGCGCTTCAAGGCCGAGTCACTCGAGCAGGTCTTCGTCGCGGCGCTCGGCTCGGCCGGCCGGCTCATGGAGCTGAAGGATGCGCTGGAAGCTCTTTAGCTCGGTGTGGAAGTGCGCCTGGCGTCGGGTCCGGCCGGCAGTGGTCGAGTATCCGTTGCTCGCGCTGCTCGGCGCGGCGGCGTGCATCGCGGTGCCGCTCGGCGCGGCTGTCGCTGGCGCTCGGCTGGCGGAGCAGTTCGAGGTGCTCCGCGACGATCCGGCCTCGCTCGGCTCACTTGCGCTCGGGATCGGGGCGACCGGGGTCGTCGCGGGAGCCGCGTTCGCGCTGCTCGCTCCGGGCTCGGGATCGCTCGGCCGCAGGCTCGAGGGGGCGCCGATCGGCCGGGTGAGCGCCGCGTGGTCGCTCACCGTCGCGCCCGCCTGCGCCGCAGGCGCCGTCCTGCTGGCGCCGCCGGCGCTGTTCGCGGTCGCGCTCGTCGGAGAGCGGGGACTCGCGCTGGTCGCGGCAGGGGCCGGGGCCGTCTTGCTCGGCGCCGCGCTCGGCGAGGGTCTTCGCCTCTGTAGCCGCGGTGTGCCGGTTGGTGCGGCCTTCGCCGCGGTGGTCGGTGTCGTCTGGGCGGTCGGGGGGCTGTTTTCGGGCGCCGGTCCCGAGCAGGGCCCGGCGGCGGCTCTCGTCCCGATGCTCGGCGGCGGGTCGGCGGCTCGTCCGCTCTGCACGCTCGTCGGTGCCGCAGCGGTCGGCGCCGCACTGTGGCTGGCCGCGTGCGCCGTGCCCCGAGCCGATCACCACGCGCTGCGAGAAGCGCGCATGACGCGCCTACCAGGCGGTGTGCGTGCCGCGTTGTCCGTCGCGACCGCAAGACGCCTCGTCCGGAGGCCCGAGCTTCGGGTGCAGGGCTTCGCCGCGGTCTTCGTGCCCCTCGCGGCGGCGGGTGCGCTGCACTTCGCGCTCGAGGTCGGCGGTGAGCCGCTGCTCGGCTTCGCAGCGGGTCTCTCGCTGACTGCGGCGGCCCTCATCCCGGCGGCAGCGCAGGGACTGGGCCTGGACGCGGCCTGGCTGTTCGCCGCTGCACCCCGCTCCCGGACGGGTCTCGCGACGGCGGTTGCCGCGGCGGGCGTCGCCGTGGCTGCGGCGCTGGTCGTCGCGACCTCGCTGCTCGCCGTCCCGGTCGCGAGAGCCTCGCCGACGGCGTACCTCGAGCTCGAGGGGGTCGTCGCGTTCGTCCTCGGCTGCGCGGCGCTCGGAGGCGCGTCGGTGCCGTGGCGGCCGGACCGCCTGCTGCAGCAACTCGGGTCATACGGCGCTACAGCCGCCGTCGTCATCGTTGCGTGGGCTGCGGTGGGCCGGCTCGAGGATCCCGCGGCAGCCGTCGGCCTCGACGGCAGCGCATTCAGCCTGGCCGTCGGCAACGCGACACTCGTGCTCGGCCTGGTCGGCTCCGGGGCGATCGCACGGTGATCGGCGCGCACGACTCCCTCACCCTCCCTGCGCGCGTCGTCCGGCGCGGCGAGGGCCTGTACGACGGCGTGCGCGGGGTGACGCTCCCGTTGAACGCGACCGGCAGGGTCGTATTGGGGGCACACACCCCGGCCGAAGCGGCGTCGGCGCTCCGAGAGCGATTCGCGATCGACGAACGGCGCGCGCTTGCCGACGTTGTGAACTTCTGCGCGGAGCTGAATGCGAGGCTGCTGCTGAACGTCGCACCGCGGGCCGGTGCGACCGCCTTCGTCGTTCGGTGGTTCGTGCACCTGCCCTTCCTGGTGCCGCTGGGGGCCCTGCCGCGGGTTCCGTCGGTGCGCCGCGGGGTGGACACCAGGACCTCGTGGCGAACGTTCGTCACCGGACTGCGAGCGACGTCTCCGTTCGCACTGCTCGCGTTCGCGTGTGCGGCGGCGGCCACGCTGGTGATGCTCGCCGCGCTCGGCTCGTTGTCGGCCTCCACAGCAGCGACCGTCGGAGCCGCGGTCGGTGCGGGCGTCGCGGTCCACGAGCTCGGGCATCTGCTCGTTCTGCGCGAGGTTCCCGCGTGTGTTGTCACCCGCGGGCTCCGGATCGCCGTCGTCCATCGCTCCGTCTCGTACCGCCGGCAAGCGGCTGTCGCGGGAGCCGGCCCAGCGGCCGGTGTCGCCCTCGCGGCGATCCTGCTCGCGTGGCCAGGGGACTCGGGGTCGCTTGCCGCGCTCGTCCTTTCGCTGCAGGCGATCGGCCTTACCGTCGTGACGAAGGACGGGAGGACACTCTGCGGGCTCTTCTGATCGCGTTCGCCCTCGGGGCTGCAGCGACCGCGGCGCTTGCGTTCGTCGTAGCGCTCTCCGTCGCCGCCCTGGCGGACGCGTCGGGGCGCAGCGTGCTCAGGCTCGGGCTCGGCGGCCTCGAGCTCGTAGTCTTCGAGCGTTCCGCGCGCGGGACCGAGACGACGTTCGGCGCGGGCCTCGCCGTGTTGCCCTTGCTGGGCGGGCTGCTGAACGCCGCAGGTGCCGCGCTCCTGAGGCTGAGATCCCGAGGTGTGCCGTGAGCGCCGATTGCGTACACTGGCCGCTTCATGAGCACCGGCGCCTGGGAGCTCATCTTCATGATGCTCGTGCTGAAGATCCCGATCATCTACCTGATCGGCGTGGTGGTGTGGGCCGTCCGCGCGGAGCCCGACCCCTTCGAGCCGTCGGCGCTCGTGCCGAGCACGCCCGAGCCCGGCCCCGACGGGCCGCCTGCTCCCTGCGCCTGGCGTGCACACGCGCGCCGCCGGCCGCGGGTCCCCCACGGCCCCCGGAGCCGGGTCATGGTCGCGGGAGCCGAACGATGAGCGTCTCGGAGTACGAGCGGCTCGGTCCTGCCGAAGTGCTGGCCGGCTTCATGTCGGCGGCCGCGATCTTTGTCGCGGCGATGGCGGTCGCCGTGCGGCCGCTGCCGTTGTCGCTCGCGGCGATCGTGCTCAGCCTCGTCGCGACCGCAATCGGCGGCCCCTGGGGTCGCCTCAATGCGATTGCGGTCGGAGCGGCGACCGCCTCGTTCGTCCTCGGGATGACGATCGCCGTCGTAACCGGCCGGCCGCTCTACTGAGCGGGTTCCGCCCGGCTGGTACAAAGAACCCGTGAGCACGTTCGACGTCGACGGCCTCAACGCAGGCTACGCACGCGCCCTGCTCGACGAGTACCTGGAAAATCCGGAGGCCGTGCCAGACGAGTGGCGCCGGCTGTTCGAAAGCGGCGGCAGCGAGCTCGTCGCGACGCACCCGGGTCTGCTCCGCCTGCTCGAGACGCTTCGTCCCGACGGCAACGGCTCCGGTGTGCAAGCCGCCGCGCCCGCTGTGGCCGCTCCCGCCCCGGTCGCGCCCGCCCCGGTCGAGCCGGCCCCGGTCGCGCCGGCTCGCGCTCCCGCGCCCGCGCCGCCGGACGACCTGTTGCTCGGCGGCGTTGCGGCGGCGACGGCGCTCGTGAGAGCGCATCGGGTGCACGGGCACCTCGCCGCGCGACTCGACCCGCTCGGCTCCGAGCCCGTCGGCGATCCCGCGCTCGAGCCCGAGCGGCTCGAGCCGCCCCTGACGCCCGAGCTGCAGGAGCGAATTCCCGCGTCGCACCTCCGGCTGTACGTCCCCGGCGAGACGCTGGCCGAGGCGCTCCCCGCGCTTCGCGACACGTACACCGGGACGATGGCCTACGAGATCGAGCACATCTCCGACCACGAGGAGCGCGTCTGGCTCCGGCAGGCGGTCGAGTCGAGCCGCTACCGGCAGCCGCTCCCCGCCGACGAAAAGCGCCGTCTGCTCGAGCGGATGACCGAGGTCGAGGTCTTCGAGCGGTACCTCCAGCGCGCGTTCCTCGGCCAGAAGCAGTTCTCGATCGAGGGCCTCGACGCGCTCGTTTCGCTCCTCGACGAGGCGGTGGAGCTTGCGGCCGAGACCGGCACGCACCGTGTCGTCCTCGGCATGGCGCACCGCGGCCGGCTGAACGTGATCGTGCACACCCTCGGGCGCCCCTACGAGTACGTGCTCCGCGAGTTCGAGGGCGAACGCACGATCGACGCGGTCGTCTCCGATCCCGAAGGCGGCACCGGCGACGTCAAGTACCACCTCGGAGCCGAGGCCACGCGCATGACGAGCGCCGGCGACATCCAGGTCACGCTGGCATCGAACCCGAGCCACCTCGAAGCGGTCGACCCGGTCGTCGAGGGGATGACCCGCGCCGAGCAGACCGACCGGGGCACGCGAAACGGCCTCTCCGACCCGGGTGTCGCGATGCCCATCCTGATCCACGGCGATGCCGCGTTCCCCGCGCAGGGAGTCGTCGCCGAGACGCTCAACCTTCAGGCGCTGCGCGGCTACTCGACCGGCGGCACGCTGCACGTGATCGCGAACAACCAGGTCGGGTTCACGACCGACCCGGGAGATGCCCGTTCGACGCGGCACTCGAGCGACCTCGCGAAGGGCTTCGACGTTCCGATCATCCACGTCAACGCCGACGACCCGGAGGCCGCGCTCGCGGCTGTCCGGCTCGCGATGGCGTTCCGCCGCCGCTTCTGCCACGACGTCGTGATCGACCTCGTGGGCTACCGGCGGCACGGGCACAACGAGCAGGACGAGTCCGCCTACACGCAGCCGTTGATGGCGCAGCTGATCGACCGGCACCCGCCGGTCCGCGAGCTCTACGCGCGGCAACTCGTCCAACAGGGGGTCGTCACGGAAGGCGAAGCGCAGGAGTTCGTGCAGCGCGCCGAGGCCAAGCTGCGCGAGGCGCACGAGCGCCTGCGCGAGCAGATCGGCAAGCCCGCGGATCGCGACGGACGCATCCCGCGCGCCGGCAGCGCCCCGGTGATCACTGCCGTGTCGGCCGACCGCCTCAGGGAGCTGAACAACGAGCTCCTGACGGTCCCTGACGACTTCACCGTCCACCCGAAGCTCATGAGGCAGCTGCTTCGGCGCGGGGAGGCGCTCCACTCCGGCGGGATCGACTGGGGCCACGCCGAAGCGCTCGCGTTCGCGTCGCTGCTCGTCGATGGGATTCCCATCCGTCTCACCGGTCAGGACACCGAGCGCGGCACGTTCTCACACCGGCACATCGTCCTCCACGACGCGAAGAACGGCGGCGTATACGCGCCGATCCAGCACATCGGCGACGCCGCGGCTTCGTTCGAGGTCTTCAACTCCCCTCTCTCCGAGTACGCAGCGGTCGGCTTCGAGTACGGCTACTCGGTCGCGGCCCCAGAGTCGCTCGTGCTCTGGGAGGCGCAGTTCGGCGACTTCGTCAACGGCGCCCAGATCGCGATCGACCAGTTCATCGTGGCCGGGCTCTCGAAATGGGGCCAGACCTCCCGTCTGACGCTGTTGCTGCCGCACGGCTACGAGGGGAACGGCCCGGAGCACTCCAGCGCGAGGCTCGAGCGCTTCCTCCAGCTGGCTGCGCAGGAGAACATCCGGATCGCGAACCCGACGACGGCGGCGCAGTCGTTCCATCTGCTCAGGCGTCAGGCTCTCGACCCGGCGGCCCGGCCGCTCGTCGTGATGACGCCGAAGGGCCTGCTGCGGCTCCGCGCGGCGCTCAGCCCGCTCGAGGAGCTCAGCGAGGGCGCGTTCCGGCCCGTGATCGACGACGCCCAGGCCGATCACGCGGCCGTCCGCCGGCTCGTCCTCAGCAACGGAAAGGTCTACTACGACATCGTCGGGCACGAGGCCCGACCGGCGGCGACCCACGTCGCGGTCGCCCGGATCGAGCAGCTGTACCCGTTTCCGGTCGCTGAGGCGGCCGACCTCGTCCGGAGCTACGACGCGCTCGAGGAGATCGTCTGGGCGCAGGAGGAGCCGCAGAACATGGGCGCCTGGCGCGCGATCCGCCACCGCCTCGAGGAGGCGGCGGGCGCCGCCGGCGTGCCGGTGCGCTACGTCGGACGCCCCTGGCGCGCCAGCCCGAGCGAGGGCTACCCGACCGCCCACCTGCACGAGCAGGACCGGATCGTCCGGGAGGCGCTCGCGCGCTAGCGGGACGGCGGGCGCAGGCGGCCGCGCCAGTACGTGAGCGCCAGCGCGGCCGCGCGAGGCGCCTGCTTACGGGTCGCGTCGAGGATCTGCCGGCGTTGCTGCGCCGGGAGCCGGCGCCAGACCTCGAACGCTGTGAGCGCGAGGCCGACCGGGGTCGGCTTCCTCAGGCGTGGCACGCGACCATCCTCGCAAAAGCTGCGACGCTACGCTGTCCGCAGGGCGCCGAGCGGGGAGGGGGCTCGACTCCGGCCGGCCCGGCGCCGGGAAGACGGAGACGGTCGTCTCGAGCGTCGCGACGGGCATCTGGAGGGTCCGGCCGGGCTCGCCGCTAGCGTCGTCGAGGCCCAACGGTACGAGGAAGGCGGCTGATAGCCCTCCAGCCGCTGTCAGGATCAACGCAGCCCTAACGACAATTGCTCTCATGTTTTCATCCGGATCCGCCGAAATCACCCATATGAGGTATCGGCACCCGGGGCGGAACGATTGAGGGGGCCGGAACTGGGCAGCTTCAAGTTCAAGCTCGTCGCCTACTTCGTGCTGCTCTCGCTCCTGCCGGCCGCGGCTGCCTTCTGGGGCTTCAGCTCGGTCGCCGAGCAGAGCGAGGTCAGGCGCGTCGACGCGCGTCTTCAGTCCGGGCTCCGTGCCGGCGTTGCCGCCTACAGCGAGGACCTCGACGAGGCAATGCGCCAGGCGACGGCGCTCGCGAACGATCTGAGCTTCCAAATAGCGCTCGCCGCCGGCGACGAGGCCACCGCCCAGAAGCTGCTTCACGGCGCCCCGAACGTCCGCGTCGAGACGCCGGAGTTCCAGATCGGCAGTCGCCCCGCACTCGCCGCCGAGCGCCGGGTTCGGGTCGTCGGGCCGAACGGCCTGCTCGGGTACGTGATCGCCGCCGCGCCGTTCGATCGGGAGCTGCTGCTCAAGGTGAAAGAGCGCTCGGGGCTCGACGCCCATGAGCAGTTCGTCGTCGTCGTCCGCGGGCGGCTCGTCGCCGGCGTTGGTTGGACCCAGGCGAAGCTTGCTGTCCCGGCGGAGCGGCCGTCCACAGTCACGCTCAACGGGCAGCGCGTTCGCGTGCTCGTGGCATCGACCGGCGGCGACGCGTCGCAGCCGTCGCTCGGCGTCGTGTACCCGCAAGACTCGATCGACGCCGCAACCTCCGGTATCCAGCGTCGCCTGCTGGTCGGTCTGCTCGCGGCGCTGTTGCTCATCGCCGTGGTGGCCTACCTCGAAGGACGCTCGATCGTCCGCAACGTTTCGAACATCGCCCGGGCGGCGAACGCGATCGCCCGCGGCAAGCTCGACGAGCGCGTGCCCGTCAAGGGCCGCGACGAGCTCGCGAAGCTGGGCAACGCTTTCAACCAGATGGCCGACCAGCTTCAGCTACGGCTGGAGGAGCTCGAGTCGGAGCGCCACCGCCTGCGCGAGGCTATCTCGCGATTCGGTGACGCCCTCGCAGCGACACACGACACCGACCAGCTTCTGCGAGCAATCGTCGAGACGGCGGTCGAGGCGACCGCCGCGACCGGTGGGATGCTGGTCGGCGCCGACGGTCAGATCGTCGAGGTCGGCGCTCTCGGCACCGGCGCTGACCAGCTCGAGTACCCGCTCCGCGCCGGCCCGAGCACGTTCGGGACGCTCTTCCTCTTCGGCCGGAACTTCGACGACGAGGCCCGCGCGACCGCGGTGTGGCTCGTCGGCCAATCGGTGATCGCGCTCGACAACGCGAAGCTGCACCGGATCGTCGAGCGGCAGGCGATGATCGACGGGCTGACCGGGCTCTCGAACCGCCGCCAGGCTGAGGACGCGCTCCATGCGGAGCTCTCGCGTGCGGCACGATTCGGCGGACCGCTCTCGGTCGTGATCGGCGACCTCGACGACTTCAAGGTCGTCAACGACGAGCACGGCCACCCGGTCGGCGACACCGTCCTGCGCGAGTTCGCACGCGTGCTCGAAGGTCTTGTCCGCGAGGTCGACGTTGCTGCGCGCTGGGGAGGCGAGGAGTTCCTGCTCGTCCTGCCCGGAACCGACGCGAGCGGCGCCGCGCGACTCGCCCACCGGATCCGGGACTACCTCGAGGGCACGACGCTCGTGACCCCTGAGCGCGTGCCCGTCAGGATCACGGCCAGCTTCGGTGTGGCCGAGTTCGAGGAGGGCTGGGACGTTGCGACACTCGTCGCGGCGGCCGATGCCGCGCTCTACGAAGCCAAGCGGAGCGGCAAGAACCGTGTGGAGCGGGCTCCGGACGCTAGTAGGCGTCCGTAATCTGCGCTAACCTCCTGCCCCAGGTTTCGTCAGACTTCACCGTGGCCTTACAATTGAGCTGCCGCCCAGCGCCCCGCCCCCGAGCACGGAGGACCCAATGCAGGTAGAGACCCCGTCGTTGTTCGCACAGGTGATCCAGGAGCATCTCGAGCTCCGCGACAAGAACTCGCAGCTCGAGACCCGGATGCCGATCGACCACTACAAGTCCGAGGATCCGTTCAACAACCACCCGTTGTTCAAGACCGAGGAGCAGGCGCGGCTCGAGGAGACCCAGGATGGGCTCGAGGCTCCCGAGGTCATCACAGTCGCAAGCTCGCTCGGCTGGCCCGGTGAAGAGACCGCCTTCGGCGAAGAGACCGAGGAGGGTCTCTGGAGCCGCTCGCGGGACTTCGACTGGGGCGACTAGTCCCGCTGCCTTAGGCTCGGCGGACACCCTTCGTTCACCGACGGGGGCGGTTCTCGCTCGTGGGTCCGGCCTATCCAACCGACGCGCATCGGCACGCCGCGGAGGAGCTGACGGCGCTCTTCGCCGCACGGCCCGAGACGCAGGCGGTGCTGCTCATCAACTCGTGCGCGCGCGGGAAGGCGACTCCCGACAGTTGCCTCGACATGTTCGTTCTCGTGCCGCCCGACGTGCGCGACGCGATCCGGCCGTGGTGGTGGGAGCAGCGTGAGCGCCACGAGGCTGTCGCGGCGCTCCGGCGCGCAGGAAGGTTCTCGGACGTCCATCTGAGCGTGATCGACGGGGAGTTCGTCCGCCCGCACGCGTACGACGAGCACGACCCACTGGAGCTGAGGGTTGGAAACACGCTCACGTACTCGGTGACGCTCTTCGAGCGCGGCGACCGGCTCGGGGAGCTACGGGCTCGCTGGCTGCCGTTCTACGACGAGGCGCTGCGCGCGGAGCGGCTCGCGTGGGCCTGCCGGTTCATCGACGGGAACCTCGACGTCGTCCCCTGGTATGTCGACCGCGAGCTCTACTTCCAGGCGTTCGCGCGCGTCTACCGGACGATCGACGCGTTCCTCTGCGCCCTGCACGTCTCGCGCCGGATCTACCCGATCGCCTACGACAAGTGGATCCACGAGCAGGTGGTCGAGAACCTGGGTCTGCCGGACCTCTACCCACAGCTCGTCCGCCTGCTGGAAGTGCAGCGTCTCGAGAGCCGCGAGCTCGTCGACAAGGCTGCGGATCTGCACGCACTCGTCGAGGCGTACGTCGTCGACTAGGTGACGCGAGTCGGGGCCGCGTCGACGAGCTCGTGCTCGCCCGACTCGACGAGACGCGCGAGCCGGTCGACGGCGTCCCAGACGTCGACGAAGCGCGTGTAGAGCGGCGGCAGCCCGAGCCGGATCGAGTCTGGGCTCCGGAAGTCGGGGACGACGTTTGCGCGCTCGATCAGCGCGCGGCAGATGCGCCAACCGTCCGGATGGCGAACGGAGACGTGCGAGCCGCGTCGCGCAGCATCGCGTGGAGAGCCGAGCTCGAACCCAAGAGATCCGAGCCGCTCGTCGTGCAGCGCGACGACGAGCTCGGTCAGCGCGACGCTCTTCGCGCGCAGCGCGTCGATCCCCGCCTCGGCGACGAGCTCCGCTCCGACTTCGACGGCAACGAGGCCGAGGACAGGCGGAGTCCCGGCGAGGAAGCGCCCGATCCCCGGCACGGGGTCGTATACAGGTCCCATCGCGAACTGCTCTCGCTGGCCGAACCAGCCCCAGATCGGCGAGCGAAGCCGCTCCTGCAGGTCGCGGCGGACATAGAGGAACGCGGGCGCGCCGGGCCCGGCGTTGAGGTACTTGTAGGTGCAGCCGACCGCGAGGTCGACGCCCGCATCCTCGAGCCGGACCGGGACTGCCCCGGCCGAGTGACTCAGGTCCCAGAGCACGAGCGCCCCGGCAGCGTGGCCGATCTCGGTGATCGCGTCGACATCGGCGAGCGCGCCCGAGCGGTACGCGACCTGCGACAGGCACACCAGGCCGACCTCGTGCCCACGGCAGGCGCGCTGCACGTCGTCGGGTGTCGGCCCCTCGATGGGGTCGGTCTCGAACAGGACGAGGTCGCCGAGCCCCTCGAGCACGTAGCGGTCGGTCGGGAAGTTGTCGACGTCGGTGACGAGCACGCCGGCATTGCACGCGCGCGCCGCCGACGCGAGCTTGAAGAGGTTGACGGTGGTGGAGTCGCATACGAGGACCTCGCCCGGGTTCGCTCCGAGCACTCCTTCGGCAAGGACGTCGCCGACCCGACGCGGCAGGTCGATCCAGTCCGGCCAGGCAGAGACGAGCCGTGTGCCCCACTCGCCGACGTGCTGTCCCATCCGCTCGACCGTCTCGTTCGGCAGCCGCCCGAGCGAGTTTCCGTCCGCGTAGATCCGCTCGGGATCCTCGATCACGAAGCGGTCGCGAAAGTGGGCGAGCGGGTCGGTGAGGTCGAGCGCCTCCGCATCGGCCCGCCCGGTCACGGCAGCCGCCGGGCGATCACGGCCCAGCTCTCGGAGGCCGGGTCGAGACACTCGAAGTGCCCCTCGTCCGTCTCGACCAGCTCGACGGCGTCGCCGGCCTCGCGGGCCCGCTGCTCGTATGCGCGGCTCATCTCGATCGGGACCGTATCGTCGCGCCGCCCGTGCACCAGCAGCTGCGGGACGCCGAGCGGGAGCAGCCGCGCCGGCGAGGCCTCGGCGTAGCGATCTGGAAGCTCGGTCGGCGAACCGCCGATCAGCTCGCCGACGACGCGAGCGCTGAGCCCGCGGTGCCACGCGTCCTCGAGGTCGAGAACCCCTGCCTGCGAGATCGCGAGTGCAGCGCCGCAACGCGCCGCCGCCCACAGCGCGAGCTGCCCGCCGGCCGAGTGGCCGAGGGTCACGACGGGGAGCCCGACGGTGTGCGCGGCGAGCGTCGCGGCCTCGACGTCGTCGAACGTCGCCGGCCAGCCGCCGCCGTTGCCGAGCCGCCGGTACTCGACGTTCCACGCGGAGTAGCCGCGTGCAACGAGGTCGTCGCACAGCGCGTCCATCAGCTCGCTTCCCCACCGGTCGCGCCAGAAGCCGCCGTGCAGGACGACGACGACGGCGCAGGCACCCGCGACGGAGCGTACGTCGACGACCTGAGCCGCGTGCCTGCCGTACCGCAACGGGTTAGTCGCCGCGCAGCACAGCCAGAATTAACACGGGCCTCACCTCGCGAGGGTACCTTCGGCGAGATGCTCCGGTGGGTCGGCGCGGCAGTGGTTGCACTCGCGTTCGCGCCTGCCGCAGTTGCGGCGCCGCTCTCCGTTGCCGCGACGGTCGAGCCCGGTTCGCATGCCGCGACGTTCCGCTGGACGACGAGCGCACCCGCGCGCGTCACGGTCGAGCTCGGCCGCACGGATGACCTCGGCATCTGGCTGCGCACGCCGGTTCACGAGCGAACCTCGGGTCGAACGCTCCTCGGCTCGCTCGAGCCCGCGACGACGTACCGCTATCGCGTGACGGCCCGCGACGACCGTGGCGTCGCCCGCGTGTCCGGCACGTTCACGACGAACCCGTTTCCGGATTGGACGGTCGGCGCCGTGATCGACAGCACCCTGTACGTCGACGGCCAGCCGTTCTTCCCGCGCATGGTCTACGGGCAGTGCGACTGGGCGTACGCGCAGAGCCTCGACGCAGGGGTGAACCTCTACATGGGCAGCGGTTGCAGCACTCCGTGGGTGCAGCTCGATGCGTTGCGTGCCCGTGCCGTGTCCGCGATTCCCGCCGCCTGGAAGGACGTTGCCGACGGCCGCGGTGCGATCGGCTGGTACCACCCGGACGAGGCGGATCTCCACCTCCGGCCCGAGGCGCTCCCGTTCCACCCGCCGTGGCAGCAGTCGCGGCGCGTGACCTTTCTGACGCTCAGCGGCCACGTCTACAGCGGCTCCGCGGGACCTCCGTACGGCCGCGGCGTCTAT
Source organism: uncultured Actinomycetes bacterium (assembly GCA_963700495.1). Taxonomy (GTDB): domain Bacteria; phylum Actinomycetota; class Thermoleophilia; order Gaiellales; family Gaiellaceae; genus JACCTU01. The sequence continues at coordinate 388,034 of CAVOXT010000001.1, forward strand.
CCGGGCTTCGTCGCACGCGCCGACATGATCGGCTTCGACCTCTACCCGCTCCAGGTCTGGTGCCGTCGCGACGCGTTCCCTGCGGTGTACGACGCGCAAAGAGAGCTCGCGAAGCTCGCAGGCCCGCGCGCGACGTACCAGTGGATCGAGGTCGGCAGGATGGAGTTCTGCCAGGGTCGCCCGGAGCTCGACCCGACGCCGCTGACCGTTCGTGCGGAGACGTGGCTCGCGATCGCGGGCGGCGCGCGGGGCATCGGGTACTTCCCGGATCACTGGCGGCCCGACATCGCGCGTGCCGTGAAGCAGCTGAACACCGAGATCTCGTCGCTCGCACCCGCGCTGCTCACGCGTGAGGTGCCCGCGACGGCTTCGCCTGGCCCCGTCCGCGTCGGCGCGCGTCGACTCAACGGCGCGACGTACGTGATCGCGGTGAACACGTCGTGGCGGAGGGTCCGCGCGTCGGTGTCAGCGCCCGGCGTCAGAGGAGCCGCGCGTGTGTTCGGGGAACGGCGCAGCGTACGGGTGCGCGGCGGCGCGATCACCGACTCGTTCGGACCTCTGCAGGCTCACGTCTACGTGGTCGATCCGTAGAACGCCGCGAGCGAGCGCGCGACGCGCCCGTGGCTGAGCGCATCGGTCGAGTCGGCGAGCTGGTCGATCGCACCGACCCGCGGGAGCGAGCGCAGCCGGGGATCCGAGACCGTGTCGATGCACGCGTTCGCAAACCGACCCGCGGCGATCACACGGAAAGGCCGCGAGTGGAACGGACGCACCGTCGGGTCGAGTGACGGCGTCAACCCGAGCGCGTTGTGCTGCACGGCGACCTCCTCGATCGCATCGGCCCACGCGGCCTCCCGCGCCTCGAACGTCGTGGCCTCCAGCATTCCCTCGAGCGCCGGTCCGACGGCGGCAGCGTTCTCCAAACGCGCGAAGGCGGCGCCCAGCCACTTGCTGTACGGGGCGTAGTGCCGCTCGAGCAAGAAGCAGAGCCGCATCGCGTCGCGCGCCAGCCGCGCGGCGACGATCCGCGAGCCGAGCTCGTCGCCGATCTCTGCGGTTCGCCCGATGAACGGCTCCTCCTGGTCGATCCGCCACCATTGGCAGCCCACGAGCCAGCGCCAGACGTCGTCGGGGTACCAGGCGAGCATCCGGCGGAGCGGCTCGAGCTCGCCGGTCCCGTCGTGGAACACCTCGCCGCCGGTGATCTCGAGCAGGAGCTGCTGCGGCGTCGCCAACCAGTCGGGTGTCGTGAGCCCTTCACGCGGGTCGAACCCGAGTTGGCGCTCGACCCACACGCCGAGCGTGGTCACCTCGACGTGGTGCGAGACCGGGACCTCGTCCCAGCCGAACCGAGTCGGCCGGCCGTGGAACTCCTCCGGCAGCCCGCGCTCGACCTGTTCGCGCAGCCCGGCGACGTCGCCGTCGGCGACGAACAGCTGCAGCCGCGGTCCCCAGCCGTGATCCGTCGAACGCTCGGTGTCGAAGCCGAGCACGTCTGACCCGGAGCCGAGCAGCGAGGCGGAGTGCGTCACGCGGCCGGCAAGCGAGCTGACGACGTCTTCGTAGAACAGGCGTGCAAGCTCGCGCCCCGGCAGGAACGTCGCCATCGGCGCATCGTACGGTCACTGGATTGCCGAGCCCGGGGTCGGCTCGACGGCGATCACTCTGCTCGAGTCCTTCATCAGCGGATTGGCGCGCGGCCCGAGCTCGTTCTTCCAGAGGTCGCTGCCGTAGAACTCATCCCACTTGCGCTGACGTTCCTCCTCGTTCTCGAATCGCCGCAGCCAGACGAAGGTCTGGTCGTCGTCGAGGGAGACGAACTGGCCGAGCACGTCGAGGCCGTACTCCCGCTGCGCCGGCAGCAGGACCTCGTCGTAGAGCGTGACGAATTCGTCGCGCTTGCCCTCGTGAATGGTGTAGATCCGGACCTCGATCACCGACACGGCGGTCAGTCCTCGCGGGTCGTGGTCATGATCCAGTTCGTCTCCCAGCTCTCGCCGCCGTCGTAGGAGAAGGCCTGCTCCCAGCGAGCCGACGTGGGGGTGATGTCGCTCCAGTCGAACTGGACCTTGATCGGCCGCCCGTGCAGGACGTCGTCGCAGAGGAAGCTGCCGCGGCCGTCCACGAAGCGGCCCTCGACGGGCGGGTCGAGCCGGCCCGGCCGGCTGGTCGACGCCCACCAGATCCGCCAGAGCCGGTTCTCCGGGTCGAACAGGCGCAACGACATCCCCTCGTACGGCACGCCGTCGGGAAGCGCCTTTGCCGCCGAGAAGCTGTCGATGTTGCCGAGCCCGTCGAGGATCGGCCGGGCTTCCCCGGTCGCCTCGAACTCGACCCACTCCGTGCAGCCCGGCTCGGCAACGCTGGCGAGCCGGCGGTTGTGGATCCGCCACCGTCCGAACCAGAAGTCGAAGTCCCGGCGGCCGTCGGTCACGGTCTCTGTCTCGATCATGCGCTGACTCCTCCCTGTCGGCCGAGGGACACAGTGTCGCGACGAACTGGACTTCTGAAAAGATCCAGAACAGTGCAACTACATGAATCCAGTTGGCTGCAGCTCACGCCCCTCCCGCACGAGACTCTTCGCGCCGCGCTCGAGCGGACGTTGCGCGAGGCAATCCTCGACGGGGCACTGCGGCCCGGGGTTCGGCTGCCCTCGTCGCGTGCGCTCGCAGCCGAGCTGGGTGTCTCGCGCGGCGTCGCGACCGAGGCGTACGGCCAGCTCGTCGCGCAGGGGTTTCTCGTCGCGAAGACGAAGGCCGCGCCGAGCGTCGCGCGGGTCGCCCTGCCGAGGCCGTCGGCCGCACAGGTCGAGCCGGCCGCGAAGACGCCGCGCTACGACTTCATCCCGACCACACCGGACGTCACGCTCTTCCCGACCCGCCGATGGGCGTCGGCGCTGGTCGAGGTCGCGCGAACTGCGCCTGCCGCGGCCTTCGACTACGGCGACCCGGCCGGTGAGCGCGAGTTGCGGGAGGTGCTCGCCGACCACCTGGGGCGAACACGCGGCGTCGTCACCGATCCCGCACGGATCATCGTCGTCCAGGGCGCCGCGCAGGGAATCGACCTCATAGCCCGAGTATTCGCGTCGCGTGGCGCTCGTCGGGTCGCCGTCGAGGATCCCTCGCTCGACAGCCAGCCGCAGCGCTTCCGGGCACACGGGTTGGCGGTGGTCGGGCAGCCGGTCGACTCGGAAGGCATCGTGGTCGGCGGTCTCGACGCCGACGCGGTCCTCGTCACGCCGGCACACCAGTTTCCGACGGGAGCGGTCCTGAGCGGCGGACGCCGTCGCGCACTCCTCGAGTGGGCCGGCGAGCGGCGGGCGCTCGTGATCGAGGACGACTACGACGCAGAGTTTCGCTACGACCGGCGGCCGGTGCGCGCGCTCCAGGGCCTCGACCCCGAGCGCGTCGCCTATCTCGGAACGACGTCGAAGTCCCTTGCGCCGGCGCTGCGCCTTGGCTGGTTGGCGGTTCCGCAGGAGCTCGCCGACGACGCCGTGAGGCTCAAGCACCTGATGGACGTCTGCTCACCTCCGATCTCGCAGCTCGCGCTCGCGCGGTTCATCGTGCGCGGCGACTACGACCGCCAGGTCCGGCGTGCACGCGCGATCTATCGCGCGCGGCGTGATCGTCTCCTGGCCGCTCTCGACGCCCGGCTGCCGGCTCTTCCCGTCGAGGGCGTCGCCGCGGGCATCCACGTGCTGCTTCGCCTACCGCCGGGTGTCGACGACCGGCTGGTCGCCGCGGAGGCAGAACGCGAGGGGGTACGCGTGATCCCGCTTTCGACCTACGAGCTCTCACCGCCGGATCGCGGCGGGCTCGTCATCGGCTACGGACGAATCCACGAAGACGCGCTCGACCCGGCGGTCGTGGCGCTGGCCCGCGCTCTCCGGAGAGTCGCCCAGCGCGAGTGAGGCTCGGGTGGGCGGAGGCGGCTCAATCCCTGGATCAGGCCTTTGATCAGGGGCTTCCGCTGTCGAAGACGTGAGAGTTGACCCGCGAGGCTAGGCTGTGCCGCTCAAAAAGGACGAGTACCGACGGCGTGTCCGTGCGCCTTCCTTATCCGTTCAAGCGGTAAGGGAGGCTCTTTGTTCGTACGACGCAGCGCCATCGAACTCTCCAGGGGAGAAGCCTCGTTCGGCATCCGTATGCCTCGCTTCGGCGGGCGGCCCGTTCCCCACGGGTGGAAGAAGGTCGGCGGCGGGATCGCGTTCTCCGTGCTCTCGGTCGCTGCCTGCTTCCTGCTCGCGCGCCGTCTGACGAGTGCAAGCTGGCCGCTTCAGCAGGCCGAGGTAGCTCCCGTCGTGGCTGCCGCTCTCGCATATTTCGCGAGCTTCGGCTTTCGCGCGCTCGGCTGGCAGCGCGTGTTCCCCGTCCGCCAGCGACCCGACGCTGCCCGTTGCCTGGCCGCATGTGGGGCGTCCGCGGCGAGCGGCACCGTGCTCCCGTTCCGCCTCGACTACCTCGTCAAGATCTCGATGCTTCGCAGGCTTCGTGGGATCACGCTCGGGCTCGACACGATCGTGCTCTCGATCGTCGCGCTCGGCATGGTCGACGCGGTCGCGATGATGCCGCTCGCGATCATTGCGATCGCGACCTCGGGCCTCATCTTCTTTGCGCCTTTGGCCGTGGTCATCCTCTGGTGCCTGGGCTGCACCGGGATCCTCATCGCGGGACCGCGGCTCGTCCGCCTGCCGGTGCTGCGCCGTTGGAAGCGCTCGACGATGATCTGTCAGCGGGTCGGCGAGAGCGCAACCATCACACGGTCGACGTTCGTCGCAGGGGGGTTCCTGTTCGGCTGCTGGACGTCACGCGCCCTCGGGAGTGCGTTCCTGCTGATGGCGCTCGGCGCCGGGTTCTCCCCGTTGCTCGCCCTCGTCGTCCTCTGCCTGGCCGCGGCGGCCTCGGTCGTGCCGATCACCGCGGGCGGCGCGATCGCGAGCATCGGCGCCACCGCCGGCATCCTGTTCGCGCTCGGCGTGTCGAAGGACATCGCGATCAACTTCGCGCTCGCGTCGGGGCTTCTGCTCACGCTCGCCGCACTCTCGGCCGCTGTGGTCGGCGTCACCGCGTCAGTCGTGCTGGCGCTCCGCGCAGGCCCGGCGCCCGCGGTCTGAGCACCTACCCGCCTTCGCGGATCGGCTCTCGGGTCGTCTTCGCCCAGTCGCTTCGGCGCGTGAGCTGGCGTACCGTCGCGCGGGCCAGCACCGGCCAGATGATCCACGCGTAGGCGGCGTAGACGGGGGCGATCAGCAGGTTGCGGGCGATGCCGGCGGCGCCGTTCTGCGCGCCTCTCGCGATGCAGCCGAGCATGATCCCGCCGAACCCGAGCAGGAAGAAGAAGGCGAGCTGCCACCAGCCGTCGTCGCCCCAGAAGTTGGCGACGTTGAAGATCGCGAGGAAGATGCTCGCGGCGAAGGCCACGCCGACGAGCGCCTGCATGACCGGCTGGAGGAGGTAGGCGACCAGGTCGAGGCGGACGAGCCACGGCAGGTCGGCCCGCCAGGCGGCGCCGAGATGGGCCATCGCCTGAAGGTTCCCCTGAGCCCAGCGGGTGCGCTGGCGGAGGAGGCCCCGCAGCGACGGCACGCCCTTGCTGGTTCGACGCTCGTCCGTGACTCGCGAACCGCAGCGCCAGCCCGCCTCGATCAGGCGCAGTCCGAGATCCTGATCCTCGGTCAGCCGGTCGCGCCACGGGCCGCCCGCGTCCTCGTCTGCGATCGAGTCGAGCGCGGACAGCCGGTTGAACTGACCGTTTCCACCCATGCCGGCGGTGCCCCACGGCGTGCGTCCGGCCTGGTAGAGGAACCCGTAGATCGAGAACTCGACGTCCTGGCACCAGGTCAGCGGCCTGTTGCGGTTGTAGATCCGGACGAGCACCTGCAGGCCGCCGACGCGTTGGTCGGCGAAGTGTCCGGCGACGTACTCGGGCGCGCGCGGGATCGAGCCGCCCGTCCGCGTCGATCACCACGATCACCACCTGCTCGCGCGGCCAGCCGGCCCAGCGGCCGGACGAGAGCATCGTGTCGAGGTGCCGCCACGCCGCGTTGAGCGCCGCCGCCTTGCCCGTCCGCGCGTCCGGCGGCACGCGGGTCAGCACCTCGAGCTCCGGGCTGTCGAGCCCGTCGAGGACTTCCGCGGTCCGGTCGGTCGACCCGTCGTCGATCACGAGGATCGCCTTGTTCGCGGCCTCGACGGCGAGCAGCCGATCGACGCTGTCGACGATCGTCACCTCCTCGTTCAGAGCCGGCACGACGAAGACCCAGAGGAAGGCGTCGGCGCCAGCCGAGTCCGGTTCGGGCGCCGACCGGATCGCCTTGCGGGACGACACGAAGATGACGACGGTCCAGGCGAGTACCGCGACGATCAGCGCGAAGACGAAGTAGAAGAGCGTCTGCGCCCAGACCGGCAGGCCCTCGAACGGCATGATCAGCGCGATCAGTGGCCCACCCACCGATCGTGTCTCCTCGTCACGGTCGGGCTGCGCTCCCCGCGACTCGCGGGCGCGCTGAGCAGCCCGTAGGGATAGCCCGCCGCCTCGAGCACGACCTTCCGCGAGAAGCCCGGCCCGTAGCGGGCGGGTGCGGGCGCTATCCCCGCCAGGTACTCGAGGGCGGCGACGATCCGGTCGGCCGCACGACCGTCGCCGTAGGGATTGTCCGTCGGGTTCACCCTGTGTGCCGCGGGGTCGGCGAGCACCGCCTCGGTCGGCCGCCACGATCGTGTCCGGGTCGGTCCCGACGAGCTTCAGCGTTCCCGCGTCGACGCCCTCGCTCCGCTCCGTGCTCTCGCGGGCGACGAGGACCGGCACGCCGAGGGCCGGCGCCTCCTCCTGGATCCCGCCGGAGTCCGTCACGATCACCGTCGAGTTCGCCATCAGACGGGCGAACTGCGCGTAGGCGAGCGGCTCGGTCCGGATGACGTTCGCGTGGGCGGCGAGCGGCACGCCGAGCTCGCTGCGGACGAGCGGGTTCGGGTGCAGGGGGACGACGAAACGGACACCGGGCCGGTCGGTCGCCAGGCGGCCGATCGCCTCGGCGATCCGGCCGAGGCCGCCGTTCCAGTTCTCCCGACGATGGGCGGTCACGACGACGTACGGCTCGCCGGAGTCGACCGCTGCGGCGACCGCTGGATCCTCGAACGGCAGATCGAGCCCGGCCGCGAACCGCAGCGCGTCGATGCCGGTGTTGCCGGTCACGAAGACCTGCTCGTCGCGCACGCCCTCGCGGACGAGGTTCTCCCGGTTGATGGAGGTCGGCGCCAGGTGGAAGGCGGCGATCCGCGAGATCAGCTGCCGGTTGAGCTCCTCGGGGAACGGGGTCAGCGTCGACCCGGTGCGCAGCCCCGCCTCGACGTGGCCGACGGGGATCCGGAGGTTGAAGGCGGCCAGCGCGGCTGCGAGCGCCGACGACGTGTCGCCGTGGACGAGCGCCGCTACCGGGAACCCGTCGCCGCGGATCTCGGCCCGCGTGGCGACGGCAGCGCCCGTCGCACCGAAGCGCTCGCGGCAGAAGGTGTCGAGGCGCTCGACCACGACGCGGACGAGGTCGTTGAGCGTGAGGCCGGGATGGCCGACCCCCAGGTCGATGTCGGGCTCGATCCCGGCGAGCTCGAGGATCGGCTCGACGAGGTCGCTGGTGCTGCCCGGTGGTGATCACCACGGGCGCGAACCAACGTGCTCCGCCGGAGAGCATGGACGACCGGGAACATCTTGATCGCCTCCGGCCGCGTGCCCATCACGACGAGCACGTTGCTGAACTGCTCGCCGTCCGCTCGCTGCTCGCTCATCCGGCTCCCCTCACTGCCCGGCCCGAGCGTACGTGATCCGGCCGACGAGGGCGGGTAGCGTCTCAGGATGACCCGTGTCGCGGTCATCGCGGACATTCACGCGAACCTGGTTGCGCTCGACGCCGTGCTCGCGGAGCTCGAGCGCGATTCGCCGGACAGCCTGATCGTCGCCGGCGACGTCGTCGGAGGTCCCGAGCCCGCCGCGACGCTCGATCGGCTGATGGCTCTCGAACGGACGCAGTTCGTGCGCGGGAACGTCGACCGTATCGTTGTGGAGGCGTTCGACGAGGGGCGGCCGTACGATCCCGAGGAGCAGAGTCCGGCGAGAAAGTCCGGTGCCTGGAACGCGAATCGACTCACTCGAGCTCATCGCGACTTTCTTGCCGAGCTTCGCCGACCACGTGGTGCTGCCGGTGGATGGACTCGGGGAGGTGCTCGTCTGCCACGGCTCGCCCAGGAGCGACGAAGAGATCATGACGAGCCTGACGCCGGACGAACCTCTGCGCGGCATGCTCGCCGGAGTCGAGCAGCGTCTCGTCGTCTGCGGTCACACACACGTCCAGTTCGACCGCTCGCTCGACTCGACGAGGATCGTCAACGCGGGCAGCGTCGGCAGCGCCTACGAAGGGCGACGCGGCGCGTTCTGGCTCGTGCTCGGGCCCGACGTCGAGCTACGTCGCACGGACTACGACTACGAGCAGGCGGCCGAACGGATCCGCGCAAGCGACTACTGGGACGCCGCGGGGCTCGCCGACATCATCCTCAGTCCTCCCGACCCACATGAGATGGAGGAGCTCTTCGAGAAAGGCGCGGCGGGGCGCGGCTAGGCGTCGTCGTAGCGCTCGACGGTGGGGTCAAACTCGCGTACCGCGCAGTACGGGCAGCACGCCACGAGCTCCGGCTCCGGATCTTCATCCGGAACGTCAAGGCGGTACAACCGCCATCCCTTGGCCTCCGGGCTCGACGGCCGACCGCACTCCTGACACCACAACCGCATGGTGGGGACGATACGGCCGTGCCATCTTGAGGCACACTCGACCTTCCGCCAGTCTCTTGCGGGTCGGGAGTAGGGTGAGCGCCACCCGACCACGGAGGAACAGCATGAGCATCCTTGTCCGCTTTACCGGAGCGCCGGGCATGACAGCACGAGAAGTACGACGCGACGATGCCCGCCATTGAGGCTTCGGGCGAGTTCCCACCAGACGGGCTCGAGTACCACGTCGCTTTCAGTTCCGGCGGCAGCTTCCGGGTCAGCGAAATCTGGCCCCCGCCATACTCGATGGAGCCGTTCGTGAGCCGGTCGGCGCCTCGACGCGGTGCTGCCGATCGTGCTTCCAACGCCGACGACGCGTGGCCAGGGCTCGCCGGCCCACCAGCCCCATACGGAGCCGCCCGACGTGGCCGGGAGTGAACTCGTTGAAGTGGCCGAGCACGTAACCGTCCTGGCCGCTGAGGCTCTCGTCTCCGACGGTCGCGATCACCCCGTCGCCCTGGAACGCCGGACGCTCGCCGCTCGCGAGCTCGCCGGGATAACCGACGTACTGCCAGTACGCGCCGTCGTTCCAGTCGTCGCTGTACGTGCGATAGCCCGGGTAGCCGACGACATCCCCGATCCGCTCCTCCATGACGAGGACGACGTAGTCGAACGCCGTCTGCTGGTCCGTGAGCGTTGCTGGCGCCTGCTCCCAGTAAATGACCTGCGTCGCGGCGATCTCGCCCCAGGGGCCGCTGCCGTCGTAGTAGGCCGGAGTGAAGGTCAGCCACGCGACGCCGCCGCCCGAGCCGCCGGTCCAGTTCACGACGTGACTCGCCGTGAGCACGTGGCGCGGGCCGATCATCGTCCCGGATCCCCACTTGCCGACTGTCTTGACCTTGCCCGTCGTGCGCCACGGGAAGGATTGGTCTTTGAAGAGGTAGCGGTTGTCGGTTCCGAAGATCGTGCCGCCAAGGTCGAGTCCTTTTCCGTCTCGCTTCGCCGCGAGTTGGTGCGTCGGCTTCGCGCGCTTCGGCGTGAAGAGCGTGCGCTGGCCCGCCGGCCGATGCCCGTCGATGCCACGCGTCACGAACCGCGGGTCGATGTCTTTGGCCTTCATTCGGGTGACCGGAACGAGCTCGTAACGGCGGCGAGGAGATAGGCCGCCGGGTCCCGACCTTCGCCATCACGCGCAGGCGCCCGCCCTGCCTGATCAAGCGCGGTTCCCTCAAACCCTCGGCCGAGACGTCGAGAAGCGAGACTTCCGCGCCCTTCGGCCTGCCCGTGGCCGGCAGAGCGGCGCGTCTCGCCACGGCGCGGTGTTCCATCGGTTTCGCCGTCTCTACTTCGTCCGCCATGGCGGCACCTCCCCTTGCTAGACGTGATGAGCTTAGACCTCCCACCGCCTTGAGCGGAAGCCAGGATCAGCCCCAGTAAGGGACGCCGCTCGCCCGTTCGCCGGCGCGGGGCTGGGGTCGGCCTGGGGCAGACAGGCGTGCACGCCACGCACGCAACCATGCGGGGTAGTGAGGTCGTGGCAAGTGCGCCTAGCACGGGACTCCACGGCGCACAATCACCGACGCCCCCTCGGAATCCGACCACATTCCGACCACGACGGCGATTCGTAGCGTTTCGTTTCCAAGACCGCAAACAAAAGGCCCGCGCTTGCGGCCTTTTTCTCATGGAGCGTGCCGGGATCGAACCGGCGACCTCCGCCTTGCAAAGGCGGCGCTCTCCCAGCTGAGCTAACGCCCCGAGCGAGGTCAGTGTAGCCCCCGCCCGGGGCGGTTCAGGGCTTCTTAGGCCGCGCGCTCCAGGCGCTCTTCGAGGCGGGCCCGCTTGACGATGTGCTCCGGGTCACCGAAGCGAAGGCGGGCGCGGAATGCGCGGTGCTCGTTCCAGAGCTCTTCGAGACGCGTGTTCAGCGCCTTGAGCTCGGCCACCGTCTCGGGGTCGTGCCCCTGCGACAGCAGGCGGTAGAGCTCGGTGCGGCGCTCGCTGGCGCGCTCGATCTCCGTGTGGATCTCGTTCAGCATCATGCTCGGTAAAACGATCGAGACCGCCCCGACATTCCCTAGCGGCGGGGGCTGAACAGGTACCAGGCGACCACGAACGCACCGACGAGCCCGGCGGCGATCGCGAGGCCGAGAAGGACGCCGTCGCTCAGTCGTAGCCGAGCTCCTCGAGCCGGTCCTCGTCGATGCCCGAAGTAGTGCGCCAGCTCGTGCAGGACGGTGATGCGGATCTCCTCTCGAAGCTCGGCGGGATCCGCGAAGTCCTCCTCGAGCGGCAGCCGGTAGATCGTGATCCTGTCGGGCAGTGTAGCTCGCCGCGCCGCCCTCGTACAGGCCGAACAGGTCCGGATCCCGAGGTGCTCGTCCTCGATCACGACGACCACGTTGTCGAGCGCCTGCGCGATGCGCGGCGGGAGCGAGTCGAGCGCTGCTCGCACGTCCGCGTCGAAGTCCGTCACCGAACGATCAGGGCGAGCAGCGCCTTCTGGGAGTGCAGCCTGTTCTCGGCCTCGTCCCAGACGGCCGACTGCGGCCCGTAGAGCGATCGTCCTCGGCGATCTCCTCGCCGTAGTGGGCGGGGAGGCAGTGGAGCACGATCGCGTCGTCCGCGGCCAGAGCCGAGCAGGCCTGCGTCGATCCCGTAGCCGTCGAGGTCGCGCAGACGGCGCTCGCGCTCGTCCTCCTGGCCCATGCTCGTCCAGACGTCGGTGTAGAGCACGTCCGCGCCCTCGGCCGCCTCCCGCGGGTCGTGCACGATGCGCACCGCTGCGCCGGTCTCCTCGGCCGCGTGCGCGCGACGCCAGCGACCGTCGTCGGGCTCGTAGCCCGGCGGGACGCGGCGCACGAAGTGCATGCCGAGCTGTCGCGGCGACCATCATGAGCGAGGCGCAGACGTTGTTGCCGTCGCCGAGGATACGCCACGCTGCACGCCGTCGAGCCGGCCGAGGCGCTCCCGGATCGTCATCACGTCGGCGAGCGCCTGGCAGGGGTGCGAGCTGTCGGTGAGGCCGTTGATGACCGGGATCGTCGAGTTGGCCGGGCCAGCTCGTCGACGTCGGCCTGGGCAGAACGTGCGGATCATGATCGCGTCGAGGTAGCGCGAGAGCACGTGCGCGGTGTCCTTGACGGTCTCGCCGCGGCCGAGCTGGAGGTCGGCGGCCGACAGGTAGAGCCCCGATCCCGCCGAGCTGCGCTGATGCCGACCTCGAACGAGACGCGCGTCCGCGTCGACGGCTTCTGGAAGATCATCCCGAGCGTTCGCCCGGGCAGGAGGCGCGTGCTCCTCGCCCGTCCTTGTGCGCCCGCTTGAGCTCGTCGGCCAGGTCGAGTGCGCGGTCAGGAGCTCGTCGCCGCTCCAGTCGGAGACTCGGGGAAGTCCCGGCCCTTCAGGTCGTCGGCGACGGCGATCACTGGCCGGGATCCTACGAGAGCCGTACTCGACAGAGATGGCAGGATCAAGCGGGCCCGGCTCGCGCAGTGGACGTCTGGGAGACCGAGAGGTCGGCCGAGCGAGCGCACGGAGCCGCCCGCCGTGACGATCAGCCGCGCGAGAGCAACCACAACCCACCGACCGTGAAGGCACCATCAGCGCGAGCATCGCGTACTGGGTCTGCAGCGCAACCTTCGTCGACCCGAAGAGGGCGAGCGCCTTGTCGTGCGCGATCATCAGCCCGAGCACGTGGCCGGTGATCAGCGCGCCCGCCTGCGCGTACCAGATCTGATTCGCCGTCAACGGCTGCACGTTCACGCGAAAGTCGATCGTGCCGAAGAGATCCCAGCCGTAGCCGAACGGGTCGGACGCAAGCGGGATCGCGAGCTGACCCTGGATCAGCAGCAGCGTCAGGTAGTGCGCGACGACGTAGGCGAGTGCGATCGGAATCAGGCTGCCGACGAACGCCTGCTCGAGCCGCGCGTGCGGGCGCGCAGATCCGCCGCGCGATCTCGGCCGCCAGAACGTAGGCGCCGGCGACGATGCCCACGCCGAGCGCGAGCCCGAAGAGGTTGAACGCGATCGCCTCGGCCTCGTTCACGATCCGGAAGAGCCGGTCCTGCCAGAACGTCGTGCGGCTGAACCCGTCGAAGGCGACGGAGCCGAGCATCATCGCGACGAACACGACCGTGCCCGCGGCGTTCCTCGTCGCGCGCGACGCGCGCGAGAGGCCGGCGCAGCGTGACGCGCCCCTCCCGCAGCGCCAGTGGGGCCAGCCGCGCGAGCAGACCGAAGTAGACGGTGAACGCCTCGCCGTTCGGGAGCCAGGCCGCTCGCGCCCGAACGCTGCGATCCCGACCCACGTGATCCAGCTGTAGATCGCGATCGCGAGTGCGAGCATCCGCGGGTCCGACGGGTCGGTGTAGGCGAGCTCCATCCCGACGAATGCGAACAGGAGCAGCGCGGCCGGCCACCGGCCCAGCCGCTCGGGGTACGTGAAGGGCGGCTCCCAGGTCAGGCCCCGCACGGTCCCACGTCCACGCGAACGCGTCGGCTGCGGCGCGCCACGGGTTGATCCACGCCCAGACGTTGCCGAACAGCGACGCTGATGGGACGAGCCCGAGCCAGAAGATCACCCACACGAACGTCGGCGCGATGTTCGTGCCGACCGAGCGTTCGCCGAAGAGTGCCGCCGCGAAGACGAGAATGAACAGGCCGAGTCCGATCGCTCCGGCCAGAACCCGCAGCACGACGCGCGAGACATGGAAGAGCGGCCGCAAGTGCTCGCGCTCCAGCACCGGAACTCGCCAGAGCGCGCCCAGCGCGGCGAACGAGAGCACCAGCACGGCCGTGGCCCCGTAGTAGACGAGCCATTGCGGGATCGGAGGGTCAGAGACGTTCCCGATGCCGTGCGCGAGCGGGAGCACGGTCAGGGGATGACCGTCAGCTGCGCGATCTGCTGAGCTCGGTCCTCGAGCTCGATCTCGAATCGGCCTGTCAGCGTCGCGCGGAACTGCATGCGCACCGGTTCGCCCGGCGCGACGTCCGCCGTCAGGTCGTAGCCGTGGACGTGCACCTCGTCTGAGACGTCCGAGCGGACGATGAGGAGCACCTGCTGGTTCTTCCTCGCCTCCGTGCGGACGATTCCGCCGGCCGGGCGGCCGTCTCTGACGATCACGTTGATCGTTGCTACCTCCGGCTGCTCGACGGTCGTTACCTGCGTCTCCGTCTCGCCGGTCGTCGTGGCCGGCTCGATCGTCCCGGGCGACGTCGGTGGGGGCGTCGTGACTTCGTTGTCGTCGCCGCCGGGGCGGAAGACGAAGAACAGGACGACCACCGCGACAACCGCGCCCAATCCGATCCAGAGCCGCATGTTCCTCATTCGCCGGCGATACGAGTACCGGATTTCCCCTCGAGCGTGCGGCGGATGTCCTCTGCGGAGGTGATCAGGTCCTCGCCCCCGCCTCGCGCACGAAACTGGAGCGCCACGACCGTGGCGGTCACACGTGGGCGGTCTGCTCGAGCAGGCCCTTCTCCGCGAGCACGTCCGCGAGGGTCGGCTCGCCGACCTCCTCCAGGCGGTACGTCACGCGGAGCGCCGGCCGCTCGAACTCGATGAGCCTCCGCAGGTCGATCGGCGTGCCGATCAGGACGAGCTCGGCATTCGATCGCTCGATCGTCTGCCGGAGGTCGTCGACCTGCCCGTTCCCGTAGCCCATCGCCGGCAGGAGCGCGCCGACGTTCGGATAGTCCGCGAACGTCTTCGCGATCGAGCCGACGGCAAAGGGCCGCGGGTCGACCAGCTCGGCAGCGCCGTACTGCTTGGCCGCGAGGACCGCAGCGCCGTAGGCCATCTCGCCGTGTGTCACCGTCGGACCGTCCTCGATCGCGAGCACCCGCTTGCCCCGGATCAGGGACGCGTCGCCCTCGACGTGGAACGGCGACGCGGCGAGCACGACCGTCGCGTCTGCGTTGTGCTCGTGAATCGAGGCGAGCACGGCGTCGATCCCCGCCTGCGGCGCGGTGTCGACCTTGTTCACGACGCAGACGTCGGCCATGCGCAGGTTCGTCTCGCCCGGGTGATAGCGAAGCTCGTGGCCGGGCCGGTGCGGGTCGACGACGACGATGTGCACGTCCGGCCGCACGAACGGCGTGTCGTTGTTGCCGCCGTCCCAGAGGATCACGTCGGCCTCCTGCTCCGCTCGCTCGAGGATCGCGGCGTAGTCGACTCCCGCGAAGACGAGGTTGCCTTCGGCGAGGTGCGGCTCGTACTCCTCGCGCTCCTCGATCGTCACGTCCGCGGCCTCGAGGTCCGCGTAGTGCTCGAACCGCTGCACGACCTGCTTCGAGAGGTCGCCGTAGGGCATCGGGTGGCGCAGGACGGCGACGCGCTTGCCGGACCCGCGGAGGAGAGCGGCGACGCGCCGCGTCGTCTGGCTCTTGCCCGATCCGGTTCGCACCGCGCAGATCGCGACGCACGGCTTCGACGACGTCAGCATCGTGTCGCTCGGGGAGAGCAGCACGAAGCCGGCGCCCGCGGCGAGCACACGCGAGCCGACGTGCATCACGTGCTCGTGCGTGACGTCCGAATAGGCGAACACGACCTCGTCGATGTCGCGCTCGCGCACGATCTGCACGAGGTCGGACTCCGGGGCGATCGGGATCCCGTCCGGATAGGCCTCGCCCGCGAGCTCGCGGGGATAGACGCGCCCGTCGATGTTGGGAATCTGCGTCGCGGTGAAGGCGACCACCTCGACGTCGTCGCGGCCGCGGTAGACGACGTTGAAGTTGTGGAAGTCGCGGCCGGCCGCGCCCGCGATCACGATCCGGGTCGAATGCATGCATACACCCTATTCAGGCGCGCCGACGGCGCCCAGCACGGCTCGCTAGTGGGCGGACTCGCGGATTCGGTCGGCCACCGATTCCAGCTCGATCGAGGCGCCCGTCACCTCGTGCAGGAGCTCGTCCGCGTTCATCCGCTGCCCCTCGGACCAGAGCTCCCGGACGAGCGAGCCCGCGGCGCGCTGCGTGAACCAGTCGCGTCCGAACTTCTCGCGCAGGAAGTCGCGCAACTGCGCCTCGAGGGCCCAGGCGCGCAGGTAGGCGTGCACGTAGAACCGGCCGTCCATGTCCCAGAGGTAGTCCTGAGGCGCGGGCGTGATCTTGAGCGCGTCGGTCTGGAGCTCGACGTAGCGGTCTCGCAGCACCGTCGGGTCGTCGGCCTGGTGGAACTCGATCTCGTACAGGAGCTTCGCGCAGTAGCGCCTGACGAAGTAGACGAGGACCGCCGCACCTTCGGCCGAATACTCGAGCGGCCGAGGGAAGTCCAGCATCTTGGTCAGCCAGCCGGGCTCGTCGGTCAGACCCTCGAGCAGCATCGCCCAGCCCTCGGTGACCGCGTTGTCACCGAGGCGCTTGTCCTCGACCGAGAGCGCCGACGAGGTGTGCGCAAAGTGCTCGGCGTGCCCGGCCTCGTGGAAGAGCGCGCGCCAGTCGTCCGCGCCGCCCGTCGGCTTGATCACGAGCATCACCTTGCCGGGCACCTCGATCGGGACGCAGAACGCCCGCGGGTCCTTGAGCGGCCGGTTCTCGACGTCGAGGTGAACGTTCTTCTGTGAGTCGAGGTCGACGCCGAGGTCGCCGAGCGTCGCGCGAAGTGCAGGGAGCATTCGGTCGCCGGGGAAGCCGGAGTCCCACGTCGTCGCGCGCATCATCCGATCCTTGTCCCAGCGCTCCGCTTCGGCGAGCGGCATCCCGATCCGATCGCGGAACAGCTTGTCCACGAGCGTCGTGTGGAGCTGCTCGGTCGAGTCGAGGAACGCGCGGCACTGGCTCGCGAGCGCTTCGAGGTCGAAGCCGAACTGCTTGTAGAGCTCGAAGTAGTTGTCGGCGCCGAGCTCGCGCACCGCAGTGCGTGTTCGTGCGTGCGCCTCGAGGTAGAGCGGGTTGAGGTGCTCGTCGACCAGCTCGTTCCGCAACCGCTCGAGCCGCTCCCGCTTGCCGCGGTCGGGCTCGTTCATGATCGTCGGCTTGATCATCCGGAACGGGATCTCCTCGCCTTCGAACGTGGTCTTCAGACCGGCCTCGGCGTCGGCGAGCTGCTCTTCGAGCTCCTTCGTCAGCTGGCCGAGATGGCCCTCGCACGCGAAGCGCCAGAGCTCGCGGATCCTCGAGCTCCCGTTAACGGCGGCGCCGATCGAGCGCGCCTGCTCGAGCGTCGTCAGGTCTTCGAACTCACGGTAGAGCGGCTCGAGCTCGAGCCGCTCCTTGTGTCCGGCGAAGTGGAGGTAGTACTCCTCGTCGAGGCCGGCGATGAAGCGGTCGGCCCGCTCACGGTACGCGTCGAGCTCTTTGGCGGAGGCTGGAGCGACGGCCGGCATCGGGCTCGTAGGATAGTCGGATGCGCGAGATCAGCCTCCGGACCGAGCGGCGGACGCAACTCGTCGAGATCACCGCCGCGGTCGAGGACGCCCTGGACGGCGACACAGCCGCGTCGGCGGCGCTCGTGTTCGTCCCGCACACGACTGCCGGGGTGACGATCAACGAGCACGCCGACCCCGCGGTCGCCAGAGACTTCGAGGCTGCGCTCGAGAAGATGGTCGGCGACGACTGGGGCTGGGAGCACATCGAGGAGGGAGAGGAGAACGCTCCCTCGCACATTCGAGCGTCGCTGATGAGCCCGCAGGTGCTCGTCCCGGTCAGCGACGGCCGCCTCGCACTCGGCACGTGGCAGGGAATCTTCTTCTGCGAATTTGACGGACCCCGCGAGCGCAAGGTCTTCGTCTCCACCCTCCGATGATCGAGGTGAAAGGACTGACGAAGCGGTACGGCCGCGTGCTTGCGGTGGACAACCTCTCGTTCGTCGCGGCGCCGGGGCGCGTCACGGGGTTCCTCGGGCCGAACGGCGCGGGGAAGACGACGACGCTCCGCGCGCTCGTCAGCCTGCTGCACCCGACGTCCGGGACTGCAACGGTCCTCGGCCGTCGCTACGTCGACCTCGAGGAGCCGGCGCGGAAGGTCGGCGCGATTCTCGAGGCGAACGCGTTCCACCCCGGGCGCTCGGGCCGGAACCATCTCCGCACGCTCGCGCGCGCGGCCGGCATCGCCGAGAGCCGCGTCGACGAGACGCTGGAGCTGGTCGACCTGACGGCCGCTGCCGGTCGCCGGGTCAAGGGGTACTCGCTGGGGATGAAGCAACGCCTCGCGCTGGCCGGCGCGCTGCTCGGCGACCCGGAGGTCCTCGTCCTCGACGAACCTGCGAACGGCCTCGACCCGCAGGGGATTCGCTGGCTGCGCGACCTGCTCAGCGGCTACGCCGACCAGGGGAGGACGGTGCTCGTCTCGAGCCACGTCCTCGCGGAGATCGCGCAGATGGCAGACGACGTCGTGATCATCGCGAAGGGGCGCTCGGTCGCCCAGTCGTCGATCGAGGCCGTGCTCGCGGGCGCGGGCCGCGGCACGCGCGTCCGCTCGCCGCAGCGGGACGCGCTCGTGGCGGCGCTCCAACGCGAGGGCCTTACCGCTCGCCCGTTCGAGCAGGACGCGTTGATCGTCGAGGCCGACGCGGCGAAGGTCGGCGAGCTCGCGGCGCGGGAGGGACTCGTGCTCCACGAGCTCGTGACCGAGTCGGGGACGCTCGAGGACGTCTTCCTCCAGCTGACCGAAGCCGGGAGCACCCCGTCGTGAGGGTCCTGTCGGCCGAGTTGCTGAAGTTGCGCACGACGAGGGTGACCTACGTGCTGGTCGGCATCGCCGTGCTGCTGAGCGGGGCGATCACCGCCGCGATCGTCGGCTCCGGCTCGCTCGACGAGAACCATCCCGCATTCTCAATCACACAGGGCGTGAGCTTCTCGACGACGCTCGCGACGATCATGGGGATCCTGCTCGTCACGAACGAGTACCGCCACGGAACGATCATGACGACGTTCCTCGCCGAACCGCGCCGCGTCCGGGTGCTGGCTGCGAAGCTCGCGACCGCGCTGATCGGCGGCGTGATCATCGGCGCCGCCGCGCTCGCGGTCAGCGCCGCCGTGGCGATCCCGTGGGCGGCCGCGCGCGGTGACGATCTGCCGATCGACGGGGAGGCGCTCGAGGCCAGCGGGAGGCTTCTGCTCGCGTTTGCACTCTCGGCGGGGATCGGAGCGGCGGTCGGCGCGATCCTCCAGAACCAGGTCGGCGCGATCGTCACCGTGTTCGTCTGGTTCCTCGTCGTCGAGTCGATCATCACCGTCCTGTCCGGGCTGGTCTTCGGAGAGGTCGGAGATCCGGATCCGATCACGCCGTATCTGCCCGGCTCGGCGCTCAACGGGATCGTCGGCGGCCAGGGCAGCGAGTTCACGCTCCGCGGCGGCTGGTCGGCGTTGCTCGCGCTCGGGTACTTCGCGCTGCTCTCCGTGATCGGCGCCATCTCGATGACGCGGCGCGACCCGTAGATCAGTACGTGAGCCGGTGTAGACCGGTGCCGTCGCGCCGTGCGACGTGGATGCTGCCGTAGAGCCGCCCTTCCTCACCGCCCCGCATGTGGAGGCGCGCGAAGACGATCCACCGGCCCGCGGGCGACCACGCAGGGAAGTGATCTGACGCACGTTCGCGGTTCGGGTGCCCAGGAGGGTTCGTAGTCGTAGTGGAAGGCGGCCGACCGACAGCCCGAGGCGGACCACGCCCCGCCCAGAGTCAGGAGCATGAGCCCGAAGATCGAGGCGGCCGCGGGGTGCACGCCTCCTCACCATTGCCCGGAAACGTCGACGACGCAACGGCTACGCTCGGCGCATGGCTGCGCCGGTTGCGAAGGGTCAGGAGCTCGAGCTCACGGTCGACTCGCTCGCCTACGGCGGGAACGGGGTCGCGCGGCTGAACGGCTTCGTCGTCTTCGTGCGGCGCGGGCTGCCGGGAGACACCGTGCGCGCGCGCGTGACGAAGGTGAAGCGAAACCACGCCGAAGCGCTCGCGACCGAGGTGCTCGTCCCGAGCGAGGCGCGCGTCGAGGCGCCGTGCGCCCACTACCCGGCCTGCGGCGGCTGCCGGTTCCAGGATCTCGCTTACGAGGCGCAGCTCGAGGCGAAGGCGGACCAGGTCGCCGACGCGTTCCGGCGGCTCGGCGGCATCGCCGAGCCGCCGCTCGAAGCGATCGTCCCGGCGGCGTCCACCTTCCACTACCGCAACAAGATGGAGTACTCGTTCGCGCAGCACGAGGACGGGCCGACGCTCGGGTTCCACCGGGCGGGACGCTGGGACGAGGTGCTCGAGATCGAGCAGTGCTGGCTGACGACCGAGCTCGGGAACGAGATCCGCAACGCGGTTCGCGGCTGGGCGAGGGAGGAAGGGCTCGAGGCCTACAACCAGGAGACGCAGAGCGGCTATCTCCGCCACCTCGTCTACCGCGAGGGCCGCAACACCGGGCAGGTGCTCGTCCAGCTCGTGACCGCGCCGGGCGAGAAGTTCGAGACGGGCTACTTCGTCGAGGTGCTGCGCCGTTTCCCGGAGGTGCGATCCGTCCACTGGGCGATCAACGACACGCCGGCCGAGGTCACCAACCTCCCGACGAAGCTGCTCTGGGGCGAGGACTCGATCGAGGAGGAGATCTGCGGGCTGCGCCTGCGCGTCAGCCCGAATGCATTCCTCCAGACGAACACCGAGATGGCGGAGCAGCTGTACGGGATCGCCCGCGAGTTCGCGGGCCTGACCGGAAGCGAGACCGTCTGGGACCTCTACTGCGGGATCGGGACGATCGGCCTCACGCTCGCGCGCGAAGCGATGACGGTGTGGGGAATCGAGGTCTCGGAGGAGTCCGTCGCGCGCGCGATCGAGAACGCCGATCTGAACGGGATCGCGAACACCGCCTTCTTCGCGGGGAATGTGGGGCTCGCCGTCGAGGAGCTACGCGACCGCTCCGGCACGCCGGACGTGGTGGTCGTCGACCCGCCGCGGGCGGGCCTCGCGGGCAAGGCGCTCCGCCGGCTCGGCCGGATCCGGGCGCGCCGCATCGTCTACGTCTCGTGCAACCCGACGACGCTCGCGTCGGACGTGAAGACGTTGCGGGCGGAGTGGGGGTACGAACTGCTGCGCGCCCGGCCTGTCGACATGTTCCCGCACACGCCGCACGTCGAGTGCGTTGCGCTGCTCGAGCAAACCGGCGAGCCGTCCGCGCTGTAAGAGCTTACGTAGGCAGGTCTGGCCCTGCCGACTCCCGACGGGCGGGCGCTTCGGACCCCGCGGGCGCCCGCCCTTCATCCCCACGCGATCGGAATTTCCGCCAGAGCAGGTCTGCGTTGGCGAGCAGAAAGCCGAAGGCGAGGAGCGGCAGCGCGGGGAGGCCGTCGACGCCGAGGAAGTACGTGCCGGAAAGCGTGAGCCCGAACGAGGCCGTCATCGCGAGCCAGGTTGCGCGCCGCCGGAGCTCGAAACGGTCGGCGGCGCCGAGGAAGAGCGCGAAGAAGAGCAGGTCGGGCAGCCCGAGCTTTGCGGACGAGTCGAGGGTCTCGACCCGAAGGTCGGTGGGGGCGAACCGGCTCGACGTAGCGGCGCCGTGCTGCTCGCCGTCGTTGACGTCGTCCGACTCGGCGACGATCGACGCGGAGGCTCCGGTCGCTCGCGCCACGACGCGGTAGCGGTAGTCCCTGTCGGCGTCGAGCGAGGACTCGAGGAACCCGATCTGGCCGTTGTCGTTCTCGTCCCGCAGCGGTTCGTCGTTCCGCTTGCCGCCGGGGGTGCGGTAGACGTCGAACGACGCCTTGCCGGCGAGCGGCTCCCGCCAGACGACGAAGGCCTGCCGCTCCCCCATCAGCGGAAACGAGAACGAGAGTGCCGAGAACACCTCGGGCCGCTCGCTGATGATGTGCCGTGTGGGGCCCCGCCAGACCGAGTACGAGTCGACCACCGGGATCAGCAGCGCGACGAGCGCGACCCAGAGTGCGCTCTCGAAGTAGCCGAGAAACCACCACGCAATCGCCGTCGCGGCTCCCAGCTTCGCGAAGTTCGCGACGACGTCGAGGTCGGCGCGGCTCGCGGCCACGGCGAGGACCCCGAACGCGATCCCCGCACCGAGCAGGCCGCGCCAGCGCCGGAGCGGCAGCGCGAACCAGATGAGCCCGAAGACCGCCGGGATCAGGACGAACGCGACGAAGAGCACGTCCGCGGGCGTCGGGAGGTTCGGCAGCGCGCGGAAGACGGCGTAGTACGCGAGCAGGCCCGCGAGGAGCACCAGCCCTCTGACCATGCGCGGCGTTAGTAGGGCGGCAGCTCGGCCCACCATGCCCCGACCGTCTTGAACGCCTGCCAGAAGCGCGTCTTCGCGGGCTGCTCGTCCAGCGAGGCGTCGATGTCGGGGACGACGAGCGCTTCGATCGTCGGCGTGAACCGCTGCACCTCGCCGAGCCGCTCCTCGACCTCGCCTGCGAGCGGAAACGCCAGCGAGTTGACGAACGCGAGCGCGTCGTCGCCCATCACGACCACGAGCTTCGGCTGCACGATGTGCAGCTCTCGAGTCAGCTGCGCGCGCGCCTCGTCCTCGTCCTGGCCGACGAACTTGACGCAGTTCGTCCCGTAGACCGCAAGGGGGTCGACGCGGAGCCGCTGCAGCGACTTGAGGATCGCCTGGCCGGCCCGGCCGAAGAAGGCGACGCCCTCCTGCACCTCCTGCGGCTGGGGCCCGTACTTGACCATGAAGACGTCCGCGAGGGGGTGGCCGGAGCCGAGCACCGGAATCGCGCCCTCCGGTGCGGACCGAGCGATCTCGTCCCCGAGTTCGTTCGTCTCGGAGATCGCTTTTTGCAGGTACTTCTCGGAGATTTCGTCGGACGGCACGGCGGACACGGCGGGGTCCTACGAGTTCGGGGTCAGCGAACTCTTTCCTTGGCCTGAGCCGCCCACTTGAGCGACTGGAGGTAGAGGAGCGATCGCGGCCGGCGCAGGACCTGCGCGGTTCTGAGGCTGGCGAGGAACTCGTCCCGGCCCTCGAATGCGCGCATGCGCAGGACGCCGGTGCCCACGCCCTGGAGCACGTGCGCGTCGGACCCGGCACCCATCTGGAGTCCGTACTTGCGCGCGAAGCGGAGCGCCTCGTCGTTGTACGTCTCGAAGAGGAGACGCGCGTTGTAGACCTCGAGCACGTCGATCTCCGCGAGGTGGCGGTGGATCGTCGCGGGGTCGGGGATCGTGTGGATCCGGTCGAAGGGGTGGGGAACGTAGACGATGCCGCCCTGCTGCCGGATCGCGGCGATCGTCTCTCCGAAGGTCATTCCGCCGGGGATCTCCTCCGTGAGAAAGAGGCCGATCACCTCCCCCTGAGTGTCGCTCTTGACCTCCTCGCCGGGGATCACGAGCAGATTGCGTCCGCGGGCCTGCTCCATCGCATCCAGCGCGCCGCCGAAGGCGTTGTGGTCGGTGATCGCGATTGCGCCGAGCCCCTGCTCCTCGGCATGGTCGAGCAGCTCGGGCACCGGGGTCTGGCAGTCGTGTGACCAGTTCGTGTGCATGTGCAGGTCGGCGAGGATCCAGGGCCGGTCGGAGAAGGGGTCGTCGCTGCGCGACGGCCGGCGCCGGGTGGCGAGGCCCGTGTAGATCGCGTCGTGTTCCTGGGCAACCGCCGCGAAGTCCTGTGGCTCGGCCCACGCCCTGGCGGCCTGTTGCCGGCTTTCGCGATAGTCGGCGTCTTCCGTGAGCCTGGCCACGGCTGCCGCTGCGAGCTCCGGCTGGTCGTCGAGCCCCGGCGGGTCGACGATCGCCGCGCCGGCGGCCGCCGCCTCGAGCCGGACCCGGTTCAGCCCCTCCGGCGCCGGGACGAAGATCGCAGCCTCGCGCAGGAGCGGTGCGCGGTCTGCGCCCGAGCGCAGCGTCTCGATCGAGACGCGGTCGAGCACGCCTCTCGGAACGAAGGGGCGTCCGAACATCGCCCGGGTGCGGACGAACGCGAGCTCCCAGCCGGGGAGCTCGCGTAGGGCCCGCAGCACCGCCCTCGCCGCCGGGCGAGCCGAGGGCCGCCATTCGACCACGATCAGTTTCTGTTTGGGAGCGGGCGCGAACAGCTCGAGGTCGACGCCCTCCGAGACGACGCGGTAGTCGCCGGGGAACCGTTCGGCGGCCGCCTTCGCCGTCTGCTGCGTGGTCGCGAGCAGGGCGTCGATCCGGCCGAGCAGCCGCTCACGCTGCGTCTTGCCAGGTGGGTAGGCCAGCCGCTCCGGCGAGCAGAACGTCGCCACCGCGAGCATGTGAGCGTCGCGGAGCGCCAGGTAGGACAGGCTCGGCAGCCCGGGCTCCAAGCCGTGGACGATGTCGTAGCGGCCCTCCTGAAGCGCGAGGTCGAGGTTGAGGCGGACGCCGACCGGGACGCCCATCTGGGAGCGTCGGGAGATCGGGACGGCGGGCCCGACCGCGATCAGGTCGGCGTCTGCGCCGCTCTGCAGGATCCGCCGTCCGGCGGCGAGGTCGCGCGCGCGATTCGACGGAGCGAGCACGGTCACGTGGTGGCCGAGCGCACGCAGCTCGTGTGCGAGGCCGGTGACGTGCTCGTTGACGGAGTGCGCTTGCGACCAGGCGAACGGCGTGACCAGGCAGATGCGAAGGCCCATCCGGGCCCTCACTCTAGTCCTGAGTCGTGACCGTCGCCGGTGAGGACTCCCGCGTCCGCCTGTTCTCCTCGATGAACCGCTCGACGGCGTCGTGTGCGTCGTCGTCCGCGATCTGCTCGGGCGGCGACTTCATCAGATACGCGCTCGGCCCTTCGAGTGCACCGGCGACGCCCTTGTTCAGCGCAAGCTTCGCGAGCCGCACCGCGTCGATCACGATCCCCGCCGAGTTCGGCGAGTCCCACACCTCGAGCTTGAGCTCGACGTTCAGCGGCACGTCGCCGAAGCTCGAGCCCTCCATGCGGATGTAGGCCCATTTGCGGTCGGTCAGCCACGGCACGTAGTCGGACGGCCCGACGTGCACGTTCTTCTCGCCGAGGTCGTAGTCGAGCATCGAGGTGACGGCGTTCGTCTTCGAGATCTTCTTCGACTCGAGACGCTCGCGCTCGAGCATGTTCAGGAAGTCGGAGTTGCCGCCGACGTTCAGCTGCATCGTCTTGTCGAGCTTGACGCCGCGGTCGCGGAAGAGCGACGTGAGCACGCGGTGCGTGATCGTCGCGCCCACCTGCGACTTGATGTCGTCGCCGATCACCGGCAGGCCCTTCTCCGCGAAGCGCTGCTGCCAGTAGGGCTCTCGCGCGATGAAGACCGGGATGCAGTTCACCATCGCGCAGCCCGCCTCGAGAATCTGCTCGGCGTACCACTTCGTCGCCATCTCCGAGCCGACGGGCAGGTAGTTCACCACGACGTCGGTCTTCGTGTCCCTGAGGATCCCGACCACGTCGTCCGTCTCGCCGGGCGCCTTGTCGACGACTTCCGAGAGGTACTTGCCGATGCCGTCGTGCGTCATCCCGCGGGAGACCTTGATCCCGGTCGGCGCAACGTCGGCGAACTTGATCGTGTCGTTCGGATGCGCCCAGATCGCGTCGGCGAGGTCCTTGCCGACCTTCGTGGTCGTGACGTCGAACGCCGCGGTGAACTCGACGTCGCCGACGTGGTAGCCGCCGAGGTCGACGTGCATCAGGCCGGGCACGAACTGGTCGGGAGCGGCGTCGCGGTAGTACTCCACGCCCTGCAGGAGCGCGTTTGCACAGTTCCCGACGCCGATGATTGCGACGCGGACTTTCCCGTTCTCAGACATTCGGGGTGTCTCCTCTGGCTCGAAGTTGGTTGCGCACGTGGCAGCACGCGCTGGACGACGGTGATCCAGGCCGTGGTCGTGAGCACCGCGAGCGCAAGCTCGAGCGGCAGCCACGGCGCGAGCACGAGCCCGGCCGTGATCACGACGACCCGTTCGGCGCGTGATCCGATTCCGACGTCGCCGCGGAGGCCGAGTGCCTCCGCACGCGCGCGGGTGTAGCTGACGAGGAACGAGCCGGCGATCGCGGCGACCGTCAGCCCGACGCCGAGCTCGCTCCCGTCCCGGGTGAGGACGAGAGCGATCGCGCCCAGCATGAACACCTCGCTGATCCGGTCGGTGGTCGAGTCGATGAACGCGCCGAACGGCGTCGTCTTCCCACCGGCGCGCGCGAGTGCCCCGTCGAGGATGTCGAGGATCGAGCCGCTGACGAAGACCACGGCGCCGAGCCAGAAGAACAGCAACTCGTTCCGGTACTCGAAGTAGACGAGGACCGAGGCCAGACCGCAGAGTGTGACCCCGGCCGTCGTGAGGGCGTTCGGCGTGACGCGTGTGCGGGCCAGGCCGCCCATGGAGCGCGACGCGAGGCGCCTCGCGCCTGTCGTGTAGGTGTCCTTGACGCGCCCGAGCGTCATCGAGTTAGATCGCATACCTGCTATATAGCATACATGCGATAGCGACGTATGCGCTACGCACTGCGCAGCAGGAGCCGCCGCTCGAGCACGAGCGCCGCGACGAGCGCGACGAGGAGGCCGGCCGCGATGTCGAGCCAGAAGTGGTTGCCGGTCGCCATGACCGAGAACCAGACCCACGGCGCCCAGGCGAGCCAGAGCGCCTTCGCCCACCAGCGGCGGACGAGCAGCGCCATCGTAATCCCGACGATCAGCGCGTCCGCCGAGTGGAGGCTCGGCATCGCCGCGTACGGGTTCGACGCCAGCTGGATCAGCCCGCTGCCGTGGTTCAGGCTCGCGAACCGCGAGAGCGTGTCGACGAAACCGAAGTCCGGAAACATTCGCGGCGGGGCCGTGGGCAGGAGCACGTAGCCGGCGAGCCCGATCACGTTTGCGAGCATGATCAGGTTCCGGAAGCGCGGAAACACGTCGTTCCGCCGCAGGTAGACCCAGAGCAGCGAGCACCCGAGCACGGTGAACTGCGAGAGCCAGTACGTCCACGAGGTCGCCACGGCGAGGACGCGTGAGGAGTCGACGACCCCCTGGAGGCTGAGCTCGAAGAGCGCGTTCGCGCGGCTTTCGATGTCGATCACCTTGAGGCCGTTCTCGAACGCCGCCGCCGTGTTGCGGTCTGCGACGCCGCGCGCCACCTGATAGGCCGCGAGGAATCCGAACCAGATTGCGATCTGGAGCAGGAAATCGCCCCAGCCGCGCGGCAGGACTCGGCGCGGAGCAGGGGCGTGCGTGGTGGCGGCGTTCACGCTCACGATCCAATTCTAGTCGCCGTCGACGGCGGGATCGCCGCGCCGTCTGGTCGAAGACGCACGATTCCTCCATGGAAGACCCCTCCGGTGCGGAACGGCGGACCCGGCTCGCAAACGAGCGCACCTACCTCGCGTGGTGGCGAAGCGGCCTGACGGCGCTGGCCGTCAGCGTCGCGGCGGGCCGGCTCGTGCCGGAGCTGACCGGCGGCGAGGAGTGGCCATACGTCCTGCTCGGCGTCGGCTACGCGCTGCTCGGGTTGGCGTTCGTCGTCTACGCGCTCGTTCGACTGCGGACGGTCGAGCGGGAGCTCGCCCACGGCGGCTTCGCGGCGGTCGACGACCGCGTCGCCTTCGCGCTCACCGGCGTCGGGGTCGTGCTCGCGGTCGCCACGCTGCTCGTGGTCTTGTTCGTGCGCTAGCCGGGCGGCTCGGCCCAGAGCTGTACGAGGTGGACGATCGTCTCGGCGGCGGCCCCCATGTCGGCGACGCACACCCACTCTCGCTGGGAGTGGTACTGCTGTCCGCCCGTGAAGATGTTCGGCGTCGGAAGGCCGAACTCGGAGAGGCGTGAGCCGTCGGTACCGCCGCGGACCCGTGAGCGCGTGGGTTCGAGCCCGGAGCGCCGAACCGCCTCGTCGGCGAGCTCGACCGCGCGGGGGACCGCGTCGACGTACTGCTTCATGTTTCGGTACTGGCGGCGGATCTCGACCTCGGCCCCGCCGACCTGCTCGGCGGTCCGGCGCACGAGCTCGGCGTAGCTCTCGAGCTTCTCCTCGTCGAAGTCGCGCAGGATCATGCGGACCTCGACGTTTTCCGCGTCGCCGCTGATCCGGGTCGGATGGACGAAGCCCTCACGCTCCTCGGTCCGCTCGGGCGAGAGCTCGCGCGGAAGCGCAGCGACGAAGTCCGCCGCGAGCCGGATCGCGTTGACGAGGATGTCCTTCGCGTACCCGGGATGCACGGCGCGGCCGCGAAAGCGCACCCGGGCCTCGAGCGCCGCAAAGGTCTCGTCCTGGATCTGGCCGGCGGTGCTGCCGTCGAGTGTGTAGGCGACCTCCGCCCCGAACCCCTCGACGTCGAAGTGATCGACCCCTCGTCCGATCTCCTCGTCGGGGGTGAACGCGATCCGCACGGTGCCGCGCGGAACGTCGGGATTTCGTACGAGGTATGCGACCGCGGCCATGATCTCGGCCACGCCGGCCTTGTCGTCAGCGCCGAGCAGCGTCGTGCCGTCGCTCGAGACGAGTTCATGCCCGACGTGGTTCGCGAGCTCCGGCCACTCGTCCGGGTCGAGGACCTGCGTCGGATCGCCGGGCAGCGCCCTCGGGCCGCCTTCGTAGCGGAACACCTGAGGCCGGACGTTCTCGCCGCTGACGTCCGGCGACGTGTCCACGTGCGCGACGAGGCCGATCGTCGGGGCGTCGGCGTTCCCGGGGAGCGTGCCGTAGACGATCCCGTGCTTCGACAGCTCGGACTCGAGCCCGAGCTCCCGGAGCTCGTCCGCGAGCAGGCGGGAGAGGTCGAGCTGGCGCTCGGTGCTCGGCGCCGCGTCCGAGTCCGGGTCCGACGTCGTGTGGATCTGGGCGTAGCGGACGAGCCGGTCACGTGCGTCCGGCCCGAGCGCCCGGGCGAGATCGGAGCGAAAACCGTCGCCGTTCACGCTGTCTATCCGCCGATGTACGACATCTCGACCTTGGGCAGGTCGGGCGTCGACGCGGAGCGAAGCTCGGAGTAGCGGTCGGTCCTGCGGGCCCAGATCGCGCCGACGGCGTCGTAGAGGTCCTCGTCCGAGGCGCCGCCCCGCAGCAAGTCCCGTAGGTCGTGGCCGCGAACGGCGAACAGGCAGGTGTAGAGCTTTCCGTCCGCGGACAGCCGCGCGCGGGTGCAGTCGCCGCAGAACGGCTGCGTGACCGACGAGATCACGCCGACCTCGCCGCCCCCGTCGCGATACGCGTAGCGCTGTGCGACCTCTCCGCGGTACCCCGGCTCGACGGGCTCGAGCGGAAGCTCGGCGTCGATCGCGGCCACGATCTCGGCCGCCGGCACGACGTCGTCGAGGCGCCAGCCGTTCGTGTGCCCGACGTCCATGTACTCGATGAACCGGAGGATGTGCCCTCGCTCGCGGAAGTAGCGCGCCATCGGCAGCACGCTGTCCTCGTTCAACCCGCGGCGGACCACGACGTTGACCTTGATCGGGGAGAAGCCCGCCGCTTCTGCGGCGTCGATCCCTCCCAGCACGCGGTCGACGGGGAAGTCGACGTCGTTCATCGCCTGGAACACCTCGTCGTCGAGCGAGTCGAGGCTCACCGTGATGCGGCCAAGGCCGGCGTCGCGCAGCGCCTGCGCCTGCGCCGCGAGCAGCGAGCCGTTGGTCGTCAGTGTCAGGTCGAGGCCGGGGATCGCGGCGAGCATCGCGACCAGCCGGTCGAGATTCTTGCGGACGAGCGGCTCACCGCCGGTGATCCGGATCTTCTGCAGCCCGTGATCGACGAAGACGCGCGAGAGCCGCTCGATCTCCTCGTAGTCGAGCAGCTGGGTCCGCGGCAGAAAGCTGTAGTCGCGGCCGAAGACCTCCTTCGGCATGCAGTAGACGCAGCGGAAGTTGCAGCGGTCGGTGACCGAGATCCTGAGATCGCGCAGGGGCCGGCCGAAGCGGTCTTCCGTCATGGCAGCGAGCCTAGCGCCACGGGAGACCCATCGGTATAGCGTCCGCGCGTGCCCGCGCTCCTCGCCCTGGTGGTCGTCACCGCGGTCTGGGGCATCACGTTCGTCCAGGTCAAGGACGCGCTCGAGGTCTACCCGCTGTTCGCGTTCCTGGCGATCAGGTTCGCGATCGCCTCGCTCACCCTCGCGCCGGTCGCCGCCCGTCGGCTTCGCCGCGCCGGCTGGAAGCCGGGCACGCTCCTCGGCGCGCTGCTCGCGGTCGGCTACGCGCTCCAGACCGCCGGGCTCGAGCGGACGACGGTCTCGAGCGCGGGATTCATCACGGGCCTCTACGTCGTGTTCACGCCCGTCTTCGCTTACGTGCTCTTCCGGATCCGCGTCGGCCGGATCGTCGTCGTCGGCGTCGGGCTGGCCGTCGTCGGGCTCGCCCTGCTCTCCGGCGTCGGCGTCGGCGACCCCGTCGGCGACGCGCTCGTGCTCGCAGGGTCCGCCGCGTACTCGCTTCAGATCGCGCTGATGGAGCGCTACGCCCGCCTGTACGACGCCGTTGCCTTCACGTTCGTCGAGATGCTCGCGGCATTCGCCGGGTTCACTGCGATCGCGCTCGCACTCGGGCAGGTCGAGATGCCGCACGGCCGAGTCGTGTGGGGCGCGCTGCTCGTGACCGGCATCTTCGCGAGCGCTCTCGGGTTTCTCGTGCAGACGTGGGCGCAGCGGCTGCTCTCCGCCTCGCGCACCGCGCTCGCCTTCGCGATGGAGCCGGTCTGGACCGCATTCTTCGGCTTCTGGCTCGCCGGCGACCGGCTCGGCGTCGTCGGCTGGACCGGCGCAGCGCTGATCATGGCGGGCATCGTCGTCGCGGAGCCCGCAGCCGGGGATGCGCTGCGGCGGCTGCTGCGCCGGTGATCGTTGTCCTGCTCGCCCTCGCCTCCGCGGCGCTCTTCGGCGCGATGACGGTCGCGGTCCGCCTCGGCGTGCTCCGGGCGAACGACGCGCGGCTCGGCGCGGCGGTCACCGTGCTCGTCGCGTTCGCCGTCGCGCTTGCGGCCACGCCGTTCGGCTCGGGCGAGTCGGAACCGCGCGACCTCGCGCTCTTCGCGCTCGCCGGTCTGCTCGCGCCCGGCGTGTCGCAGTTGCTCTTCACGCTCGCGGTCCGCGACGCGGGTGCCGCCCGCGCATCCGTCGTCGTCGGTGCCGCGCCGCTCGTGACCGTGTTCCTCGGGCTGTTCGTGCTCGACGAGCCGTTCGAGCTCGCACTGCTCGCGGGCGCCGCGCTGATCGTCGCCGGCGGCACCGCGCTCGCGTGGGAGCGGGTGCGCCCCGAGACCTTTCGGGCGATCGGGATGGTCTGGGCGATCGCCTGCACGTTCCTGTTCGCGAGCCGCGACACGTTCGTGCGCTGGTTCTCCGGCGAGACGCCGGTGGCCTCGACGGCCGGCGCGGCGGCGACGCTCGCCGGCGGTGCGCTCGTGCTCACGCTGGTGGCGCGTCGGGCGCCCTGGCGCCGAGCGCTGCCGTTCGTTCCGGCAGGGCTCTGCTTCGGCCTCTCGTACGTCTGCCTGTTCGAGGCGTACTACCGCGGACGCGTCACGGTCGTCTCGCCGCTCGTCGCGACGGAGTCGCTCTGGGGAGTCGGCCTGTCAGCGCTTCTGATCGGCCGCAGCGAGCTCGTCGGCCGGCGTCTCGTCGTGGCGGCGCTCTTGATCGTCGCCGGCGGAGTCCTGATCGCGGCGGCGCGCTAGCCTCGCAACGCGAAGAAGTTCACGAGCACGAGCGCGAGGCAGACGAGCGCGACGCCCCCGAGCCCGGCGGTGCCGCCGGCGATCGCGATCAGCGGGATCGACACGAGCAGCGAGACGATCACGATCCCGGTGTTCTGGTCGGCGGCGCCGCGCGGGTGTTCGTTCCTGGAGCCGGGCCTCGATCCGCGCGGCGAATCGCTCCACGAGCTCGTCCTCGTACTCGGGGCCGAGCTCCCGGCGCGCCTCCAGAGCCGCTCGGGCCTCCTCCCTGGGGACAAGCGGCTCGGTCACGGCCCAATCCTACGCCATCCCAGATCTGCTATAAAACGACTTAGATTTTCTCAAGGGAGGAACAGGAGCACATGGCAAAGACAATCGGAATCGACCTCGGCACCACCAACTCTGCGATGGCGGTGCTCGAGGGCGGCGAGCCGACCGTGATCCCGAACGCCGAAGGCGGCCGCACCACGCCGTCCGTCGTCGCGTTCACGAACGACGGTCACAGGCTCGTCGGAGCACCCGCGAAGCGGCAGCAGGTCACGAACTCGCAGAACACGATCTTCTCGATCAAGCGCTTCATGGGCCGCAAGCACGACGAGGTCTCGGAGGAGATGAAGATCGTCCCCTACGAGGTCATCCAGGGCCCGAACGGCGACGTTCGCGTGAAGGCCGGCGGCAAGGACTACGCGCCGCCGGAGATCAGCGCGATGATCCTGCAGAAGCTGAAGGCCGACGCCGAGGCGTACCTCGGTGAGCCGGTCACCGACGCGGTGATCACCGTTCCGGCCTACTTCAACAACGCGCAGCGCGAGGCAACGAAGGACGCAGGGAAGATCGCCGGGCTGAACGTGCTGCGGATCATCAACGAGCCGACCGCGGCGGCGCTCGCGTACGGGCTCGACAAGGAAGGCGCCGACCAGACGATCCTCGTCTTCGACCTCGGCGGCGGCACGTTCGACGTGTCGGTGCTCGAGCTCGGCGAGGGCGTCTTCGAGGTGAAGGCGACGAACGGCGACAACCACCTCGGCGGCGACAACTTCGACAAGACGGTCGTCGACTGGATGGTTGCCGAGTTCAAGAAGGACCAGGGCATCGACCTGTCGCAGGACCGGATGGCGTTGCAGCGCCTCTACGAGGCGGCGGAGAAGGCGAAGATCGAGCTGTCGTCCACGATGACGACGCAGATCAACCTGCCGTTCATCACCGCGACGCAGGAGGGGCCGAAGCACCTCGACCTGCAGCTGACGCGGGCCAAGCTCGAGGAGCTCGTTGCCGACCTGCTCGAGCGGACCGTCGGCCCGACGAAGCAGGCGATGGCGGATGCTGGCCTCAGCGCGAACGACATCGACCACATCGTCCTCGTCGGCGGCATGACACGAATGCCTGCGGTGCAGGCCAAGGTCAAGCAGCTGACGGGCAAGGACCCCCACAAGGGCGTCAACCCGGACGAGGTCGTCGCAGTCGGTGCGGCGATTCAGGCAGGCGTCCTGAAGGGCGAGGTCAAGGACATCCTGCTCCTCGACGTCACCCCGCTCAGCCTCGGCATCGAGACCAAGGGCGGCGTGTTCACGCGCTTGATCGAGCGCAACACGACGATCCCGTCGAAGAAGTCCGAGACGTTCACGACCGCTGAGGACAACCAGCCGTCGGTCGAGGTGCACGTGCTCCAGGGCGAGTCAGAGATGGCCGCGTTCAACAAGACGCTCGGCAAGTTCCAGCTCGTCGGGATCCCGCCCGCACCGCGCGGGATGCCGCAGGTCGAGGTCACGTTCGACATCGACGCGAACGGGATCATCAACGTGAGTGCGAAGGACCTGGGCACCGGCAACGAGCAGCAGATCCGCATCGAGGGCGGCTCGGGCCTCAAGGAGGACGAGGTGCAGCGGATGATCAAGGACGCCGAGGCACACGCCGACGAGGCGCACCGGCTACGCGAGCTCGCCGACACGCGGAACGCTGCGGAGCAGCTCGCCTATCAGACCGAGCGCACGCTCAAGGAGCACCGCGACAAGATCGACGAGTCGCTTGCCGCGACGATCGAGGGTCGGATCATGGAGCTGAAGGGTGTCCTCGAGTCGAACGACGTGAACGAGATCCGGCAGAAGACGACCGCACTGGAGGAGGAGTCGCGCAAGCTCGCCGAGGCGATGTACGCGCAGGCGACTGCCCAGGCGCAGTCGTCGGACACCTCCGGGAACGGCGCACCCACCTCCGACGACGAGGTCGTCGAGGAGGGTGAGTACGAGGTCATCGACGAGGAGGAGGAGGCGAAGACCTCCTAGTGCCGGAAGAGGTCGACAACGCACAACAGGAGGAAGTCGTCGAGGTCGACGAGCTCGCTGAGGTCACGCGCGAGCGGGACGAGTACCTCGACAACCTGCAGCGCCTGAAGGCGGAGTTCGACAACTACCGCAAGCGGGCCGCGCGCGATCAGCAGTCGCTGGTCGCGCGCGCCCACGAGCGGCTGGTCAAGGAGCTCCTGCCCGTGGTCGACGACCTCGGCCGCGCGCTCGAGGCCGCCGAGGACCACGAGGAGGCGAAGCTCGAGGACGGCGTTCGCCTCGTCCACCGGCAGCTGACCGAGGTGCTCGCGAAGGAGGGGCTGGTCGAGATCGACACCGAGGGCCTCTTCGACCCGAACGTCCACGAGGCGCTGCTCGCGCAGCCCTCCGAGGCGGAGTCGGGCACGGTGATCGGGGTGCTGCAGAAGGGCTACAGGCTGGGTGACCACGTGCTGCGCCCGGCCCGGGTGATCGTGGCCGAATGACGACGCTGTACGAGACGCTCGGCGTTCGAAACGACGCCTCGCCGGAGGAGCTCAAGAAGGCGTACCGCAAGCTCGCCCGCGAGTACCACCCGGACAAGAACCCGGGCGACGCCGACGCCGAGGCGCGCTTCAAGGAGGTCCAGGGCGCGTACGACATCCTCAAGGACCCTGAGAAGCGCAAGCAGTACGACGCGTTCGGAGCGAACGGCGGGCGCGACGGCCAGGGCGGCGGCTTCAACTTCGACGTCGGAGACCTCGGAGACCTCGGCGATCTGTTCGGCGGGCTCTTCGGCCGCGGCGGCCGCCCGCGCACACAGCGCCAGCGCGGTCAGCGCGGAGCCGACGTCGAGGCCCACGTGAATCTCTCGTTCGAGGACTCGCTCAAGGGCGTGCAGGTGCAGGTGCCGGTGGAGCTCGAGACCGCCTGCTCCGAGTGTCACGGCTCGGGCGCGAAGCCCGGGACGTCCCCGCGCATCTGCCCGGAGTGCAGCGGGCGCGGCGTGGTCTCCGAGTCGCAGGGGCTGTTCGCGCTGTCGCAGCCGTGCCCGCGCTGCCGCGGCAACGGCACCGTGATCGAGGACCCATGCCCGAAGTGCAAGGGCTCGGGCCGCGAACGCCGTACGAAGCGCTACACCGTCAAGATTCCGGCCGGCGCCAAGGACGGCACGCGCATCCGGCTGAAGGGCAAGGGCGAGGCCGGCTACGGCGGTGCACCAGCCGGCGACCTGTACGTCGTCACGCACGTCGAGCCGTCGCCGATCTACGAGCGGCGCGGCAACGACCTGCTCGTCACGGTCCCGGTCGCATTCGCCGACGCCGCTCTCGGCGCAACGGTCGAGGTACCGACCCCCGAAGGGCCGGTGTCGCTGAAGGTCCCCGCAGGCTCCGAAGACGGCAAGCTGCTCCGCATCCGGGGCCGCGGCGCGCCGAAGCTCTCCGGGGGCGGCAAGGGCGACGTGCTCGCCCGGCTCAAGCTCGAGGTGCCCAAGCGCCTGAACAAGAAGCAGCGTCAGCTGCTCGAAGAGCTGCGGAAGGTGTCGTGATGGACGACCGCGCGCGCTACATGATCAGCGTCGCCGCCGAGATCGTCGGCATGCACCCGCAGACGCTTCGCATCTACGAGCAGAAGGGGCTCGTGCGCCCGAAGCGGACCGCAGGGAACACCCGCCTCTACTCGGACGCCGACATCGAGCGGCTTCAGCTGATCCAGAAGCTTACGACCGAGCTGGGGCTCAACCTCGCGGGCGTCGAGCTCGTGCTCCGCCTCGAGGACGAGCTGAAGAAGGCGCACGTGCGGATCGACCGCCTGCAGCGCAAGCTCCAGGAAGAAGTTCAGAACGTGCACAAGCAGTACCGCCGCGACCTCGTGCTCTACCGCGAGTCGCGCGTACCGGAAAGGCGATGACCGAATGGATTTCAACAAGCTGACCCTGAAGAGCCAGGAGGCCGTCGGGGCCGCGCAGGAGCTTGCGCGCCGGATGGGCAATCCCGAGCTCTACCCCGAGCACCTGCTGCTCGCGCTGCTCGACCAGGAGCTGCCGCAGCAGCTCGTGCCCGACGCCGCAGCACTGCGCGCGCAGGCGGAGACCGCGCTGCGTGGAAAGCCGGCGATCCAGGGCGCACAGCAGCAGCCGCAGGTCGGTGCCGCGTTCTCGAAGGTGCTCGACAAGGCCTTCGACGAGGCGCGCTCGCTCAACGACGACTACGTGTCGACCGAGCACCTGCTGCTCGCTCTCGACGTCGTTCCGCGCGAGGAGCTGCTGGCGAAGATCGCCGGCGTTCGCGGGGGCAGGCGGGTCACCTCGCAGGATCCCGAGGAGACCTACCAGGCGCTCGAGAAGTTCGGCCGCGACCTGACCCAGGCCGCCGAGGAGGGCAAGCTCGACCCGGTCATCGGCCGGGACGAGGAGATCCGCCGCGTGATCCAGGTCCTCTCCCGGCGCACGAAGAACAACCCGGTGCTGATCGGCGATCCGGGGGTCGGCAAGACCGCGATCGTCGAGGGGCTCGCGCAGCGGATCGTCGCCGGCGACGTTCCCGAAGGGCTGAAGGGCAAGCGCGTCTGGGCGCTCGACATCGGGGCACTGCTCGCAGGGTCGAAGTACCGCGGCGAGTTCGAGGAGCGGCTCAAGGCGGTGCTCGAGGAGATCCGGAACGCCGAAGGGCAGATCGTGCTCTTCATCGACGAGCTGCACACGATCGTCGGCGCGGGCGCGGCCGAGGGCGCGGTGGACGCGGCAAACCTGCTCAAGCCCATGCTCTCGCGCGGCGAGCTGCGCGCTGTCGGAGCGACGACGCTCGACGAGTACCGCAAGCACATCGAGAAGGATGCCGCGCTCGAGCGGCGCTTCCAGCCGATCTTCGTCGGGGAGCCGTCGGTCACCGACACGATCGCGATCCTGCGCGGGCTGAAGGAGCGCTACGAGGCGCACCACGGCGTGCGCATCCGCGATGCGGCGCTCGTCGCCGCCGCGGTGCTCAGCGACCGCTACATCACCGACCGGCAGCTCCCCGACAAGGCGATCGACCTTGTCGACGAGGCCGCGTCGCGGCTGCGGATGGAGATCGACTCCTCGCCGCTCGAGCTCGACGAGGCCGAGCGCAAACGCCGCCAACTCGAGATCGAGTTGGCCGCGATGGGGAAGGAGTCTTCCGCAGTCCGCGAGCCGGTCGAGCGGGCGCTTGCCGAAGCCCGGGAGCGCGAGACCGAGCTGGCTGCACGCTGGTCGCGCGAGAAAGAGGCGCTCGATCGCGTCAAGGAGATCACGCAGAAGATCGACGAGCTCCGCATGGAGGCGGAGCGAGAAGAACGCCTTGGCAACCTGCAGCGAGTCGGCGAGATCCGCTACGGCGAGCTCCCCGCTCTCGAGCAGGAGCTGGAGAATCGGGCGCAGCCCGTTTCTCAACCGATGGTCAAGGAAGAGGTCGACGAGGACGACGTCGCGGAAGTCGTCGCGCGCTGGACGGGCATCCCGGTCTCACGGCTGCTCGAGGGCGAGACCGAGAAGCTGATCCACATGGAGGAGCGGCTCCACCAGCGCATCGTGGGCCAGCACGCCGCGGTCGAGGCGGTCGCGAACGCGCTCCGGCGCGCGCGCACCGGCCTGCAGGACCCGAATCGTCCGATCGGCTCGTTCGTCTTCCTCGGCCCTACGGGCGTCGGCAAGACCGAGCTTGCACGCGCGCTCGCGGAGTTCATGTTCGACGACGAGCGCGCGATGGTGCGGCTCGACATGTCGGAGTACCAGGAGCGGCACACCGTCGCGCGCCTGATCGGCGCGCCCCCCGGATACGTCGGCTACGAGGAGGGCGGCCAGCTGACCGAGGCGGTGCGGCGCCGTCCGTACTCGGTCGTCCTGCTCGACGAGATCGAGAAGGCGCACGCCGAGGTCTTCGACGTGCTCTTGCAGATCCTCGACGACGGCCGCCTCACCGACGGTCAGGGCCGCACGGTCGACTTCCGCAACGCCGTGATCATCATGACCTCGAACATCCGCAGCGCCGACGCGATGCGCGAGCACTTCCGGCCGGAGTTTCTGAACCGGATCGACGAGATCGTCGTGTTCGAGCCGCTGACGCGCGATCAGCTCGGCGAGATCGTCGAGCTGCAGCTCGCGCGCCTGCGCGACCGGCTCGCCGAGCGCGGACTCTCGCTCGAGCTGACCGACGCTGCGAAGGAGGTCGTGGCCGAGGCCGGGTGGGACCCGACGTACGGTGCGCGGCCGCTCAAGCGGGCGCTCCAGCGTCTGGTCGAGAACCCACTCGCGCTCCGGCTGCTGGAGGGGGACTTCGTCGAAGGCGACACGGTGCGTGTCGACGCGCAGAACGGCGAGCTCGTGCTCGAACGCGCGGAGGCGGCGGCCGCAGCGCCTGCGGCCGCCGCCTGAGGTCGCGTTACCGCCGGCTTGGCGGAAGGTGTAGCGCCAGGAGCTGGCCGCCTTCGACCAGTTCCGGGTCGCTCTGGGTGAAGTGCGCCTGCACGTCGAGCAGGTACCAGCCCTCGCCGAGGAAGTCGGCCTCGATGATCCCCGAGGACTCCTCGTCCTGCGTGATGAAGTTCGGAGCGCCGGTCAGGAAGCGATCCGGGTCGTGCTGGGCGATCTCCGTGAGCGTGTCGCCCGCGATCGAGTAGCTCCAGAGCTTCCCGAGGCGCGCGTTGTTGCCGACGTCCTCCTGGATCAGGACCCGGCCGTTGTCGTCGACGGTCAGGTTGTCCAGCATCTCCTGCCCTTCGGTCCCGTCGAGCAGCATGTCGATCGTCCCCCCGAACTTCGGGTTGATCAGGTTCAACGGGTTGAAGTTGAGTCGCCAGAGCCGGCTGGTGCCGCCGAAGCTCGCGGTCGTGACCCAGTAGAAGTCGCGTGCGTCGCGCGGGTTCCACTGGCCGTCCTCCGGCCGGTTGAAGTCGGTCACGCCCGCGAGACGTCCCTCGGCCTCGATCTGCGCCCCCGTCTTCAGCTGCGCGTCCTTGATCTCCACGAGCTCGAACTTCGTGCCCGACGGGATCCCCGCGGCGGGCTCGACGGGATAGCCGACGACCTTGATCCCGTACAGCTTCCCGCCGACGAGCCCGGCCCGCTCGACCGGGTTCCCGGAACGTCGCTTGTCGCCGATGTAGACGTAGACCTGTCCGGGCGTCGTGTCGTCGAGCGAGACGACGACCGTCTTGTCGAACGTGAACGGGTTCGCGACGAGGTTCTCCCAGCTCGCATTCCCGAGATAGCCCAGCTCCCAGCTCGTGCCGGTCAGGTCGTGGGCGAACGGACGCCCTTCGACGCCGCTCTCCTCGCCACTCAGGAAGAGCCGCCCTGGGTAGCCCTTGTGGGTGAACGAGTTGTAGAAGGCGCTCTGTGCCGCCAGGTTCGCGGAGCACAGGCGCGCAAGCGCGATCCCCTTCGCGGCCGGCGCGTACGCCGTTCCGGTCCAGAGCGCGATCTGCTGGATCAAGTCCTGACCCTTGAGCACGCGCAGCGATCGCTTGTCGATCGTCCACTTCGAGACGAAGGCGCCGTTCGCGCCGTGCGCGCGGGTCGTGCCTCGCCCGGCCGGGATCTCGTGGTTGGCGAGCAGCGTGAACGTGCCGTTGCCGTTGTCGAACGCTCCCAGTCCGTCCGGGATCCCAACGAGCCGGTAGTCGCCGACGGAATCGCCGACGGTCAGGATCGACTTCGTCGTCACTCCGGTCGCAGTGGGAACGACATACGGCGACGCCGAGCTGCTCGGCCCGGTGAACGTCGTGCCGAGCGCCGCTGCAGCCGCGACGGCACCCATGGTGGCCAGTGCCGCAACGATGCCGATCCGTCGTGTTCGGTTTCGCATTCCCTCCCCTTCCTCGCTTCTGACGGGTGTTACGCGTGGGATCTTCCGGAGTGGTCAGGGCGCCGTGGGCCTCGGAGAGGTGACGGTTCGGTGACCAGGTAGCGTCCCTCACGTCATGCGCGTCCTCGTGATCGGGACAGGCGGCGTCGGAGCCGCCGTCGCAGCCGTGGCGCAGCGGCGTTCCTTCTTCGAGCGGATGGTGTTCGCAGACGTCGACCCGGAACGCGCCAAGGCCGTCGTCGCGAAAACGGGCGAGCCGGACCGCTTCGGGGCTGAGCGCGTCGACGCCTCGAAAGCTGCGTCGGTCGCCGCGCTCGCGCGCAAGGTCAAGGCCGACGTGATCCTCAACGCCGTCGACCCTCGCTTCAACCCGCCGATCTTCGCCGCCGCCTTCGAGGCTCGGTGCACGTATCTCGACATGGCGATGACGCTCTCTCGGCCGCATCCCAAGCGGCCGTACAAGGAGGTGGGGGTGAAGCTCGGCGACAAGCAGTTCGCCGAAGCCGAGCGCTGGGAACAGGCCGGGCTGCTCGCGCTCGTCGGGATCGGCGTCGAGCCGGGCCTCTCGGACGTCTTCGCACGGTACGCCGCCGATCACCTCTTCAGCGAGATCGACGAGGTGGCGGTTCGGGACGGTGCGAACCTCGTCGTCGAGGGCTACGCGTTCGCGCCGACGTTCTCGATCTGGACGACGATCGAGGAGTGCCTCAACCCGCCGGTCATCTGGGAGCGGGAGCGCGGTTGGTACACGACGAGGCCGTTCTCGGAGCCCGGAGGTATTCGAGTTCCCGGAGGGGATCGGCCCGGTCGAGTGCGTGAACGTCGAGCACGAGGAGGTGCTGCTCGTCCCGCGCTGGGTCGACTGCAACCGCGTCACGTTCAAGTACGGGCTCGGCGACGAGTTCATCAACGTCCTGCGCACGCTGCACCTCGTCGGGCTCGACTCCACGAAGAAGGTGCGGGTCGGCGACGTGGAGGTGGCCCCGCGCGACGTCGTCGCTGCGAGCCTGCCGAACCCGGCCGAGCTCGGCGACCGGATGACGGGGAAGACCTGCGCCGGCACGTACGTCACGGGCACAGGCAAGGACGGGAAGCCGCGCGCCGTCTACCTCTACCACGTCGCCGACAACGAGCGAACGATGCGCGAATACGGGCACCAGGCGGTCGTGTTGCAGACCGCGCTCAACCCGGTCGTCGCGCTCGAGCTGCTCTCGACCGGCGCCTGGAAGGGGGCCGGCGTGCTCGGGCCGGAGGCGTTCGACGCGGTTCCGTTCCTCGATCTGCTCGCCGAGTACGGCGAAGCGACTGGATTGGACGAGCGAGGGGCGGCCCCACCTCCACCGCCTCCCCCTCCGCCGCCGGTGGTGAAGCCGCTGGTCGGGGCGATGGTCGTGACTGCAGGGAACATCGACCCGCAACTACTTAGGGATGCGGGAGTGACCCACGTCGCGGTCGAGCTCACGGACGCGAACATCGGCGACTTCGCCACTCCCCGGTGGTCAGGGTTCACGCGCGGTGGGTTCGTCGTCAGCCGCGGCAAGCCCGTGGTCGAGGCACAGGTCGCCGCACATCAGGCCGCCCAGTTGTCGCTCGAGTTTCTCGTTTTCGACACCGAGAGTCACAAGGCGGACATGGGCGGGGTGATGGAGTGGACGGAGACGCTCTACGCGGAGGTGCGGAGCACGCTCGGCGCGGCGTTCCCGTTGTTCAACGTCACCTTCGGCATCCACTCGTCCCCCGCCGTCGTCAACCACGAAGCGTTCAGGAAGCACGACGTCGTCCCGATCTGGGAGGCGTACGACGGAGACGGGAGGACGCTCGGCGTGCAGGAGACGGTCGCCAAGGCGAACGGCGAAGGCTGGGTTCCCGTCCAGGTCGCCGTCGGGGACAAGAGCCTCTCGCCCGATGCGTCGGTGCTCCACGCCCGCGCTCCGGGCTCCGTCAGCGGCGTGTGGTTGTGGGCTCCCGAGAACGGTCAGGCGCAGGAGGATCTGCGCGCGGGGGCGGCCGCGAAGCTCAAGGCCGCGCTCGGCTGAGCGACGCGAGTGCCGTCAGTCGGGGTCCGGAAAGAACTCCGCGCCGGCCTGCTCCGGCGGCGCACCGACGATGAAGATCATCGCCTCGTCCGGTCCGTTGTTCCGGATCTGCAGCACCGTCCTCGGCTGAACGACGACCACCGAGCCCGGCGACAGATCGACGCGCTCCGGAGGGTCGCCGAGCAGGATCGACGGCGTCCCGGCGATCACGACGAACGTCTCCTCCTGGACGTTGTCCGCGTGACGCCTGCCCTTTGCACCGGGCGGATACGTCCAGACGTTCGCGCGGGCCTGTGTCATCGCGTCCGAGAGGCTTGCGATCCGGCGCCCCGACCCGTCGTCGCGGTCAACCCAGACGTGCTCTTCCGCGAGAAAGACCGTGTAGCCCACATGGGGATCCTTGCACGCCGGTAGCGTCCCGCGGCGTGCCACCCCTCCCCCCGCCGCTTCCGCCGGCCGAGAGAACCGTCGGGCAACTCGTCGCGGAGTCGCTGCGGCTCTACGGCCGCCGCTTCTGGCCGTCGCTCGCGCTCGGAGTCCCGCCGTCTCTGCTCAACCTGCTCGCGCGGACAGTCGACGGAAAGCTCCTGCTGGTCGTGGTTCCGGTCGCCGGCGGAGTGCTTCTCAGCGCCTCGTATCTCGGCGCGGTCGCGCTGGCATCGGGGCGGTCGGTCCGGATCGCAGCGCCGATCGGTGCGGGTGTGCTCGTCTTTCTGCCGTTTCCGTTCCTGACGGCGTTCTTCGTCCTGCCCGGGTTGGTCTGGCTCGCGGCGCTCGGCCTCGTCGTGCCCGTGCTCGCACTCGAGGAGATCGGGTTCGGGACGGCCTTCCTCCGGGCCTACAAGCTGGCGCGCGCCGACTTCGTGCACGCGCTCGGGTCGCTTGCGACGCTGGCGATCCTCGTCTTCCTGACTCAGAGCCTTCTGTTCTTCGTCCTCCGAGGCACCGGCGACCAGACGCTCGCGATCGCGTCGTTCATCGCCAGCCTCGTCGTCTCGCCGCTCCTCTTCCTCGGAGCGGCGCTCCTTTACTTCGACCAGGAGGCGCGGGAAGATTCCGAGCACGTACAACGAACGCAGTAGAGAGCTTCAGGACCGCTTCGATACGCGGCGGCTCGCCGACCGTCTCGAGGAGAAGACGGTGCGCGACCACATCCGCGATGACGACCGCGCGTTCATCGAGGCCCGCGACATGTTCTTCCTCGCGACCGCCGACGCCGAGGGACACCCGCAGTGCTCCTACAAGGGCGGCGAGCCGGGGTTCGTGCGCGTGCTCGACGAGCAGACGATCGCCTTTCCGAACTACGACGGGAACGGGATGTACCTCTCGATGGGGAACGCGCTCGTCAACCCGCACGTGGGGCTGCTCTTCATCGACTTCGAGAACCGCAAGCGGATGCGGCTGAACGGCGTGGCGTCCGTCGACCTCGACGATCCCCTGCGCGAGGAGTGGCCCGAAGCCCAGTTCGTCGTCCGCGTGCGCGCGACGGAGGTCTTCCCGAACTGTCCGCGCTACATCCACGAATACCGCCTCGTGCAGAGATCCCGGTTTGTCCCGAAGGCGGAGTGCGAGACCCCGGTGCCGGCGTGGAAGCGAAGCGAGTGGGCCTACGACGCGCTGCCTGCCGACGATCCGGCCAACGATCCGTCACGCGAGGTGATCCCGCGTTAGGGTCAGCGCATGGCGATCTACATCCTTCTTTCACGGCTCAGCACGCAGGGCGTCCAGACGCTCAAGTCGAACCCCGACCGGCTCCGCGAGGTGAACAAGGACGTCGAGGAGCTCGGTGCGAAGGTCCTGCACCAGTGGGCGACGCTCGGCGAATGGGACTTCGTCAACGTCGTCGACGCGCCGGACATCCAGACGATCGCGCGCGTCAGCGTCGCGCTCGGCGCCCGAGGGTCGACGAAGATCGAGACGCTCCCCGCGCTCTCGATCGACGAGCTACTCGCGGCGCTGGAGTAGCGCTAGAGGAGACGATTTCCGGCCGCGTCGAACGCTTCGACGCGCGCGTTCGCCGCGGGCGACGCGGGGTACAAGTCGGCGAACATCGAGAACACCATCGTGTCGCGCGGCCGGTCGGCTGCGTCGCGGATCCGCCCCCGCAGCGTCGCCTCGTGGACGTAGCCGACGCGGCTCGGCACGGCAACGCTTCGGGTGTTCTCGGGATCGACGCGGATCACGATGCGCTCGAGTCCTTCCAGCTCGAAGCCGACGCGCGTCAGCGCCGCGACCGCCTCGGTGACGTAGCCCCGGCCCTCGGCGTCCGCGCGGATCCAGTAGCCGATCTCGCGTGCGTGAGGACCCGGACGCGTGTGCAACCCGGTCCCGCCGAGAACTCGGCTCTCGTCCGCCGCGAAGATCCCGTAGATGAAGTCCTCGCCGAGGTCGAAGTTGCCGCGGAAGCGCCGCAGCAGCGTGACCTTCTCCTCGAGCGTCTGCGGCTCGGCGTGCGCCCACGGCATCCAGGGGCGGAGATGGTCCAGGCTCGCATCGATCGCCTCTTTGAGGGCTGCCGCGTCAGTCGGATTCCAGCAGCGAATGACGAGGCGTTCGGTGACGATCCGGTACGCAGGC
The DNA here is from genome assembly GCA_963700495.1 of uncultured Actinomycetes bacterium. GTDB lineage: Bacteria > Actinomycetota > Thermoleophilia > Gaiellales > Gaiellaceae > JACCTU01. The sequence continues at coordinate 431,978 of CAVOXT010000001.1, forward strand.
CCGCTCATGCGGAATGCGCGACGGCGATCCCCGCCGCGAGCCCTGCGTTGTCGGCCACGAGGGCGCGGTTCGCCTCGAGCGTTCGCCCGTCGCTCTCGCGGTGGAGCCAGGAGAGGACGAACGGCGTCACGCCCTGGCCCGAGACGCCCTCGCGCGCGGCCTCGGCGAGCGCTGCCTCGATCAACTCGTCGACGTCGTCGAGGCTCTGCGCGGGCGGGTTGCCGACGACGACGCCCGAGCCGCCGAGCTCCCAGTGGGCTCGCGCGATCGCTGCCGCCTCTTCCGGTGAGTCCACGCGCGCGGACACCGGCGGCCCGCCGCCGGCGGCGTAGAAGCGCGGCAGCGTGTCCGTCCGGTAGCCGAGCGTCGGAATCCCTAGCGTCTCCAGCGCTTCGGCGGTCGCCGCCACGTCCAGGATCGACTTCGCTCCCGAGGCGACGACCACGATCTGTGCGCGCGTGAGCTCGCCGAGGTCGGCCGAGACGTCGAGGTGCTCGGCCCAGCCGCGATGTACCCCGCCGATGCCGCCCGTGCCCATGAAGCGGATGCCGACGGTGCGTGCGACGGCGAGCGTGCCGCCGACCGTCGTTGCTCCGACCGCCTGCTGCACCGCGGCGGCGGCGACGTCGCGCGGGCCGAGCTTGCGCGCGTCCCCGTCGAAACGTGCGAGCTCGTCGATCCCGAGCCCGACCCGCACCGAACCGTCGAGGACGCCGATCGTCGCCGGCACCGCGCCGGCCTCGCGAACGCGGCGCTCGCTCTCGAGTCCGACGGCGAGCCCTTCGCCGGGAGGAAAGCCGTGCGCGATCAGCGTCGTCTCGAGCGCGACGACGGGCGCGCCCTCGCTCAGCGCATCGGCGACCTCGGGCGAGACCTTCACCAAGGCATCGTCCCGAGGTTTGCGACGCAGCGCGCGGCTGCCTCGAGCCCGAGCTCCACGTCGCGGACGAGGTAGCCGGCCGCAAGTGCGTCGCCGGCGCCGGTCGTGTCCACGACGTCCGCGGGTGGTGCGGGCAGGCGGCGCCCGTCCGAGAGCTCGACCCCGTCGGCGCCGAGCTTGAGCACCCACTCCTCGGACGGAAAGGTCCCGCCGATCGCGTCGAGCTCGTCCGCGTTGGCGAAGATCACGTCGGGCGCGAGCAGCTCGAGCCGGCGGGCGAGCCGCTCCGGGCCGAAGTCGCGGATCATGCTCCAGGACGAGAGGTCGACGCTGATCCGCCCGCCCTGGCCCTGGACTGCACCGGCTGCCTTCGCGGCGGCCTCGTCCATCGGGGAGCGGAAAAGGGCGTAGCCGGTGACGTGCAGCCACGATGCCCCGCCGAACCAGCGCATCTCGAGCTCGTCCGAGCGGAGCTGCGGCGCGACGCCCCGATCCGACGCCATCGTCCGCTCACCGTCAGGCGAGACGAGCGAGACCACGATGCCGTTGTGGCCCTCGACCGCCGGGCCCAGCACCTCGACGCCGTGGCCGCTCAACTCCTGTGCGACGAGCTCGCCCGCGGCGTCGGTGGCTCGCTTTGCGACCAGCCGGCCCTGGGCTCCGAGCTCTGTCGCCCAGGCGGCGACGTTCGCGGCCTGACCGCCCGCGCCGCTGCGGGTCCGAGCGGTCGCGTCGGCGCCGAAGTTCAGCGGCGAGTCGAGTCGAACGACGATGTCGAGGAGAAGATCCCCGAGGGCGCAGATGACCACGACCTACAATCGAACCATGGACGGGCAGCAGAGGCGGGGTCGAATGCGTTCCTTCCTGCTCGGCGGGGTCGTCGGCGCGTCCGCGGCGATCGCCGCCGCGCGTCGGATTCGACCGAAGCAGCGCCGCCGGCGCACCACGCCCGCAGGTCTGGCCGCGTTCGAGGACGCGCCCTGCTACGGAGAGATCGTCGAGCTCGAGCGCTCGGCTCAGTAGTCCAGGAGGCCGAGCCGATCCGCCGCGCGCCGCACGGTGACGAAGTTGATGTCCGCATCGCCGATGAAGAGCGATTTGCCGACCACCATCACCTGCGCGGCCCGCTCGAGATACGCGGCCGGCGTCACGGTCGCATCACGCGTGCGCACCACGAGGTACGGACCGAACACGCGCGCCTCGTAGTCCGCAGCAGGGTGGGGCAGGCGCTTCTCGATCGTGAGCGTGCGCGCACAGGGGCAGTTGTTCGTGTCGTACGCGTCGAAGACCCAGACTCCGCGGCCGAGCGGGCGCTCGAGCGCGCCGAGCCGATCCGCGGCCAGCTTGGAGTCGGCGCGCGGGATCACCGTGCGCGCCGTGCTCGGGTCCTGCTCCCACGCTTCGAGGTAGACGGGTTCGTAGCCGAAGAAGATGTCGTCCGGCCGCGTCGTCGCGGCGAGCCACCGGCCGACCGCCTCGCGCGCTGAGACACGCGCTGCCGGGTCGCCCGTGAACAGCTGAGGGGTCTTTGCGTACGCCCAACCGACCTCGGCGACGACGAGCGATGCAAGTCCGACCGCGACGACCCACCGTCCGCGCCGCCGAGCGAGCGCGAGCAGGCCCGTCGCGAGGAGGAGCATGAAGAACGGCAGCACGAAGATCAGGTGCCGCGTCTCGGGAGACGCCGTGCTCCCGAGCCGCGCAACGAGCATCGCAAGCGTCGGCGTCCCGATCGCGCAGGCGACGAGGTAGGCCGCCTGCCGGTTGCGGCGCCAGAGCTCCGTCGTGCCGTACGCGGCGAGCAGGAGGATCGGCACGAGCACGACGGACCAGCCGGCAGTGAAGTCGCCTGCGACGTCCCTGAGATAGCGCAGCACCGGGAGCGGTGCGCCGAGGTTCCCGCTCTCCGACCCCGCCACGCCGACGTCGAAGCGGTTTGCAAGTCGCAGGTCGGCGAGCCAGAAGGGGATGCCGACGACGCCGACCGCTGCGAACGCAAGCGCCGCGGCGAGCACGCGGCGGCGCACGAGCAGCACGTACCCCGCTTGCGAGGCGAGCACGAGTGCGCCGTAGGGGTGGCTGGCGACACACGCAACCGCAGCAAGTCCCCAGAGCCCGAACCGCCAGGCGCGGCCGCGGTCGACTGCCCAGAGCAGCGCGAGGTACGAGAGCGCGCTCGTGAACAGGAAGAGGCTGTACATCCGTCCGTAGATCCCGTGGAAGAGCAGCACCCAGCTCGCTGACACGAGCACGGTCGCCGCCAGCGCCGGGCCGCGTCCGGCGACCCGCGCGAGCAGGACGGCGACGAGCGGGATGCTCGCGAGCGCAAACGTTGCCGATACGAGCCTGAGCGCGGTGAGTCCGCCGCCTGAGTGCGCAGCGGCCGCCGCGAGGAGGTAGTGCAGCGGCGCGCCTCCGCGCTCCTCGAGCACGATGTCGAGCAGCCGGCCGAGCGACTGCCGGCCGACGAAGAGCGCGAGCGTCTCGTCCTCGTGCGGAGGCCAGGCGGTCAACCTCGAGAAGAGAAAGGTCGCGACGGCGAGGACGCACCCGGCGACGCCCCAGCCGAACCATGCGTCCGCGACCCCGATCCGAGCCGGGGCGGCCGTCTCGCGGGTCGTCGCAACCTGCGTCACGACGAGACGGTACCCGCGGAGACCGCTGCTAATGTCGCCGTCGTGCCGATCTACGAATACCGTTGCCCGAACGGGCACGTGTTCGAGGTCTTCCAACGGATGGACGACCCGCCGCCCGAGAAGTGCGAGGTCTGCGGCGAGGGGCCGATCGAGCGCGTGCTGCTGCCCGTCGCGGTCCACTTCAAGGGCTCGGGCTTCTACTCGACCGACTACGGCCGATCGCGCAAGCGGGGGACGAAGGACTCCGGCGACAGCGGGTCGAGCTCGGAGAAGTCCTCCGAGTCGAAGCCGGAGTCGAAGCCCGCCTCTAGCGAGTGACGCAGCCGGGGCCGTAGAGCCCCGTACCGGGCGGCGGCGGTTGCGGCGCCGAACTGCCCAGGAACATCGAGATCACGTTCCGGTTCTCCTCGCTCCCGATCAGGAACGACTCGCCGTCGATCGACGACGGCGTGCCGCCGAGACGACAGCGCAGCGTCGTCCCTGCTCTGAAGTTGACCCAGCCGAGCTGCGCGAGCTGCCCGGCCGACAGGTCGGTCGCGAGCGGCGCGATCAGGTCGCCGGCGAGGAACGGCATGCGCACGAGCGTCGAGAAGCTCGTGACCTCGTCTCCGATCGCGCGGACGACCTGCTGCTGGTGCTCGCCGCGCGTGAGGTCGTTCTCGGCCGGGTTGACGCGGTTCTCGCGGATCCGCGAGTAGACGAGCGCGCGGTGTCCGCTCATCGTCTGCTCGCCGGCGGCGAAGCGCCAGCCGCTCCAGCGCTGACAACGCTCCCGCGTCGAGTACGGGCAGTCGAAGCGATTCGAGACGATCGGCTCGGCCACGTCGATCTTCACGCCCCCGAGTGCGTCGATCAGCCGCTCGAAGTCTTGGAAGTCGACGACGGCGACGTGGTTGATGGGCAGTCCCGTGAACGCGCGGAGCGTGCGCACCGCGAGGTCGGGCCCCCCGAACTGGTACGCGGCGTTGACCTTCGCGAACCCGTGGCCGGGGACGTCGACGCGCAGGTCGCGCGGGATCGAGAGGAACGACGTGCGCCCGCGGTCGGGGTCGGTCCGCACGAGCATGATCGAGTCCGACCTGCGGGCGTCCTCGCGTCCTGCTCCGGGGCCGTGGTCGGTGCCGAGCAGGAGCGTCGTCGACGGGTGGGAGAGCAGGAGGCCGCTCTGGTCGTCGAGCGCGACGGGTCCGAGCCGCTCGTTCGCGTCGCCGAGGGCGCTTGCCAGCGCGAGGTAGCTCGTGACTGCCCAGACGGTCACGAGCAGCAGCAACACACCGAGTGCGATCGCGACGAGGCGACCCCAGCGCCGCCGGCGCTTCGGCGTCGGAGGGGTGGTCGCAGGCGCGGTCGGCCGGCCGGGGCGGCGTCCGTCCTGCCGGGGCGTCGGCTCGACGCGGCGCTGGAGCGGAACCCTGCCCTTGACGCGGCCGCCGCGGTACACGCGATACGGCTTGTCTCCGCGGGCCATCGGGCCGGTTATCGTAGCCACGCCTCGTGTCCGCAGACCGCGTCATCGGCGTCGACCTCGGCGGGACGAAGATCGCGGCTGGCATCGTCAACCGGACCGGCACGATCGAGTCCCGCGTCGAGGTGCCGACCCCAAAGGGCTCCGATGCCGAGGTCGTCGCGGGGATCGAGGAGGCGGTGGCCCGCCTCCTCGACGACGGCGTGGCCGCGATCGGCCTCGGGGTGCCGTCGACCGTCGACCAGCAGACGGGGCGGGCGGTCTCGTCGGTCAACATCCCGCTCCACGACGTGCCGTTGCGCGACCTCGTCGGCCGCCGCTTCGGCCTCCCGTGCGGGATAGACAACGACGCGAACGCGGCGGCGATCGCCGAGTGGCAGGTCGGCGCGGGCCGCGGCACGCGCTACATGGTCATGCTGACGCTCGGCACCGGCGTCGGCGGCGGGCTGATCCTCGACGGGCGCCCGTACCGCGGATCGGTCGGCGCGGCAGCGGAGCTCGGCCACATCGTGATCGAGCACGACGGACGTCCGTGCCAGGGAACGTGCACAGGCCACGGGCACATCGAGGCGTACGCGACCGGACTGGCAGCGGGAGCGGCGGCGGAGGCGGCGTTCGGCCCGGGCTCCGACACGCACACGCTGATCGAGCGGGCGAGCGGGGGCGACGAGCGCGCGCTCGAGATCCTCCGCGAGATCGGTCGGCGGCTCGGCTCCGTGCTCGGCTCGCTCGTGAACATCTTCAACCCTGAGGCGATCGTGATCGGAGGGGGCTGGGGAGAGGCCGCGGACGGCTTCCTGCTCGAGCCGGCGCGCGAAGTGATGCTGCGCGAGGCGCTCTCGCCGGGGCGTGAGCTCGTTCGGGTCGTTCCGGCCCAGCTCGGGCCCGATGCAGGCCTCGTCGGTGCCGGCTTCGTCGCGTTCGAGGCGCTGGACGTCGCCGAGGCCGGGTAAGTGGCGCTCGCGGTCTGCGCGACCCCGATCGGAAACCTCGACGACGTCACCCTGCGCGTGCTCGACGAGCTGCGATCCGCGGACGTCGTGCTCTGCGAGGACACCCGCGTCACGCGCGGATTGCTCGACCGGCACGGGATTCGTGCGCAGATGCTCAGCTACCACGAGCACAACGAGGCGAAGCGGACGGCCGAGCTGCTCCCGAGGCTGCTGGCGGGCGAGCGGATGGCGCTCGTGTCCGACGCCGGGATGCCGGGGGTGAGCGATCCGGGCGCACGGCTCGTCGCCGCGGCGCTCGACGCCGGCGTGCCCGTCACGGTGCTTCCGGGCCCCTCGTCGGTCGACACGGCGCTCGTCGCGTCCGGGTTGGGGGCCGAGCGGTTCCAGTTCCTCGGCTTCCTCCCGCGCGGCGAGCGTGCGCTCCGCAACCTGTGGGGCGAGCTCGCGCAGTGGCCGCACGCGGTGGTGGCGTTCGAGTCGGCGCAGCGCCTCCCGCGGACGCTGCGCTCGCTCGCGGCGGTGATGCCCGACCGGCCGGTCGCGGTCGGCCGCGAGTTGACGAAGTTCTACGAGGAGATCGCGCGCGGGACAGCGGAGGAGCTCGCCGAGCGGTTCGCGGAGCGGCCGAAGGGTGAGATCGTGCTCGTCCTCGGCCCCGCGGAGGTGTCCGGCGCGGTCTTGGAGGCCGAAGAGGCCGCGGCCGCCGTGGCCGAGTTGGTCGCCGAGGGCGTGCCGCGCCGCCGAGCCGCCGAGCTCGTCTCGCGGCTCACCGGGGTGTCGCGAAACACGCTCTACGGACGCTCTTTGTAACAAGAGCGTAACGACCTTTCCACATTCGCGTCGCCAGGGCGGACAACGACCATCGCCGCTGGTACGTTCGAACACTCGTTCGCCACACGGACAGCGAGGAGGTCGTTGGATGCAGCAGTGGCGCCGGAATCAGACGTGGCGTCTCGCGCTCGTCTGCGCGCTCTGCGCGCTCGCCTGGCCCGCCGCGGCCGAGGCCTGGTCGTGGCCCGTCGACGGTCCGGTGCTGCGGCCGTTCGCGCTCGGCGCGGATCCTTACGCGGGCGGGCAGCACCGAGGAGTCGATGTCGGCGCGTCCGTAGGCGATGCGGTTCGTGCGCCCGTCGGCGGCACGGTCTCCTTCGCGGGCTCGGTGCCGAACGGCGGCCGCGCGCTGACGATCCGCACCGAGGACGGGTACTCGATCACGCTGCTGCAACTCGGGGCGCTCGACGTGAAGCGCGGCGAGTCGGTCGCGGAGGACGTGCGCGTCGGGAGCGTGGGTGACAGCGCCGATTCGGTCACGCGCGCGCCGCACGTGCATCTCGGGGTGCGCAGGACGGACGACGAGGACGGCTACCTCGATCCGCTCGCGTTCCTCCCAGAGCGGACGAAGGCTCCAGTCGCGCCGCCGCCGCCGGCCGCGCCCGTGCCGCCACCGGCGTCCCTGCCGGCGCCCGAGCCTGCTGCGGCGCCCGTCGTTCACGCGGCCGAGGTGCCGCCCGCAGCTCCCGCGGCCGGGGTCGTTCCGTCAGCCGAGGTCGTCACGGCACCGGCGCCGGTCACGGCGGCCGACCCGGTCGTCAAGGCCGCGACGCCCGCGGCTGTCCCTGCCGAGCACGCGCAGCCCGGTGCTTCCGGGCCGGGCGGGCTCGTCATTCGGCCAGGCGAACCGGCTCCGCGGCTCGCCGCCAGGGCGGGGCGCGTGATCGATGCCGGCCTCGTGCAAAGCGAGCGCGCGGCGAACCGCCCGACAACCGTGTCGTTGTCGGGCGGTGCGGTCGTCCGACCTGTGCCCGTGCCGGCGGGAGCGCCTCGCAAGCCGTCCAGGGTCGCGAACCGTCCCGCCGCCGGCCGGCAGCCGCTCAGCCTGCCGCGCTTCGGGATCAAGTCCCGCGCGGTCGCGCGAGCACGCGCGAACCACTCGTCCGCGAGGCGGCCAATGCTTGAACTGCTGCTGCTTGCGGTCGTCCCGCTGGCGCTCGCGCTGGCCGCGACCGCGCTGACGGTCGGGCGAAAGGCGCCGCCTATCATTGCCGAGGGTGAGCCGCTTCTACCTGACCACACCGATCTACTACGTCAACTCGACCCCGCACATCGGCCATGCGTACACGACGATCGCGGCCGACATCATCGTGCGCCACCACGGGCAGCGGGGGGACGACACGTTCTTCCTGACCGGAACGGACGAGCACGCGTCCAAGGTCTACCGGGTCGCAGAGGAGCGTGGGCTCGACGCCAAGAGGTTCGTCGACCAGATCGTCGAGGAGAACTGGCGGCCGCTCCCGGCCCGCGTCAACGCGAGCCCGGACTTCTTCATCAGGACGACTGACGAGGAGCACAAGGCGTTCGTCCAGGAGTTCGTGGAGCGGATCCGAGCGAACGGGCACATCTACGAAGGGATCTACTCGGGGCTGTACTGCGTCGGGCACGAGACCTTCATCACCGAGGCCGAGCTCGTCGACGGCAAGTGTCCTCAGCACGAAACGGTCCCCGAGTGGATCGAGGAGAAGAACTGGTTCTTCCGGCTCTCTGCGTTCCAGGATGAGCTGCTGCAGCTCTACGACGAGCGGCCTGACTTCGTGCTGCCGCGGTTCCGCTACAACGAGGCGCGGAGTCTGATCGAGAGCGGCCTCGAGGACTTCAGCCTCAGCCGCCAAGGGCAGCCGTGGGGCGTCCCGATCCCGTGGGACCCCGAGCAGGTGACCTGGGTCTGGGTCGACGCCCTCATCAACTACCTCAGCGCACTGACGTATGCGCGTCCCGGCACTGATCTCCGCGACGTCTACTGGCCCGAAGCCCGGCACCTGATCGGCAAGGACATCCTGCGGCTGCACTGCGTGCTCTGGCCGGCGCTTCTCCTCGGAGCGGGCTACACCGTGCCGAAGCAGATCTTCGTGCACGGCTATCTCCTTCTCGACGATCGCAAGATCTCAAAGACGCTCGGCAACGTGATCGACCCGCTCGACCTCGTGAGCGTCTACGGGCCTGACCCGGTCCGTTTCTGGGCCGCGCGCTCGGTGTCGTTCGGCCAGGACGGGGCGGTATCGCTCGATGGACTGCACCAGCGGTACGAGACCGAGTTGGGCAACGACCTCGGCAACCTGCTCTCGCGGACGACGGCGATGGTGTCGAAGTATCGGGACGGACGGATCCCGTACGCAGACAACGTGGTCCACGCCGCAACGTTCGAGCAGCTGCGCGCCGACGTCGCCAACCAGCTCGACGCCTTCGACATCACCAGTGCTCTCGACGCGATCTGGGACGTCGTCCGGAGCCTGAACAAGTTCGTCACCGACACGAAGCCGTGGGAGCTCGCGAAGGACGACGCGAACGCGGCCGAGCTCGACCGCGTGCTCTACACGCTCGTCGACGGGCTCCGCGTGGTCGCAGTTGCGCTCGCGGCGTACCTGCCCGAGACGGCGCCGCGCATCCTCGAGGCAATCGGCCAACCGGTCGACCTCGCGTGGGAGAACGTCGCCGCCGGCAAGACGTCGCATGCGGAGGGGATCGAGCCGGCGCAGCCGCTCTTCCCGCGTCTCGAGACGCCCGCGACCGCAGCGTGATCGACACCCACGCGCACCTCGATGCGTGCGCCGATCCGCCTGACGAAATCGTCCGTCGGGCACGCGAGGCCGGGGTCGGCCGGATCCTCACCGTGGGGACGACGCTGGCCGGGTGCCATGCCGCGCTCGCACTCGCCGAGCGCCATGAGGAGGTCTTTGCGATCCTCGGCATCCACCCGCACGAGGCCGCCGACGCGGGCGGCCTCGGCGAGCTCGGCGACCTGTTCGAGCATCCCCGTGCGGTCGGCGTGGGGGAGACCGGGCTCGACTTCTACCGCGACTATGCGCCGCACGACCGGCAGCGCGAGCTGTTTGCGCAGCACCTCGAGCTCGCGGGCGAGCTCGACCTGCCCATCGTGATCCACAACCGCGCGGCGGACACCGAGGTGCTCGAAGCGCTCGCGCCGTTCGACGGGCCGGTCGTGCTGCACTGCTTCTCGTACCCCTCGGCGTTGGCGGCCGCGCTCGAGCGCGGGTACTACGTCTCGTTCGCGGGGAACATGACCTACAAGAACGCGCACGAGCTGCGGGTCGCAGCGTCGCAGGTGCCACGCGAGCGCATCCTCGCGGAGACCGACGCGCCGTACCTCTCGCCGGAGCCGCTGCGCGGTCGACCGAACGAACCCGCGAACGTCGTCCACACACTCAAGGAGCTCGCGCGCGTGCGAAACGAGGATCCAGCCGAGCTCGGGGCGCAGATCGACGTGAACGCGGCGCGCGCGTTCGGGTTGCCGTGAACGTCACGCCGAGGAAGGAGCTCGGCCAGCACTTCCTCGTCGACGAGAACATCCTCGGCGTGATCGGGAGGCTCGCTGAGCTCGACCTCGACGACGTCGTGCTCGAGGTCGGCGCCGGGCTCGGCGTGCTCACGCGCTACCTCGCAGACCGAGTCGCGCACGTGCACGCAGTCGAGATCGACCGCGGCCTCGAGCCGACGCTTCGCGAGGCGCTCGACGGGCACCCGAACGTCCGGCTGGAGTTCGCAGACGCGCTCCGTTTCGACTACTCGACGCTCGATCCGCCGCCGCGAAAGCTCGTCGCGAACCTGCCCTACAACGTCGCCACGCCGCTCGTCGCAGAGAGCCTCGAGGGAATCCCGTCCGTCGGGCGCTGGACGGTGATGGTCCAGCGCGAGGTGGCCGACCGCTTCTTCGCGTCGGCCGGGACGAAGGCGTACGGCGCCGTCTCGGTACTGCTCCAGCTCGCGGCGGAGCGCACCGGCTTCCACCCCGTCTCGCGCAGTGTCTTCCGCCCTCGGCCGAACGTCGACTCCGCGCTCGTCGCGTTCCGCCGCACGACGCTCCCCGACGACTTCGCGAAGATCAAGCTCGTCGTGACCGCAGCCTTCGCGCATCGCCGGAAGATGCTCCCGAACTCGCTCGAGCTCGCCGGCTTCGCATCGCGCGAGGAGGCGGCAGGGGCGCTCGAGCAGATCGGCCGCGACCCGTCCGTGCGCGCGGAGGCGCTCGCGCCCGAAGAGTTCGCCGCGCTCGCCAGGGCGCTGTGACGCGCGCGCCCGCAACAGCGAAGCTCAACCTCGCCCTCGTCGTCGGGCCGCTCCGCAAGGACGGCAGGCACGAGGTGACCACGGTGCTCCAGCGGCTCGCGCTGGCCGACCGGATCGAGGTCGTGCGCGCCGACGGCCTGACGGTGGAGGGATTTGCCGCCGACACGCTTGTTCGCGGCGCGCTGACGGAACTCGCGCTCGAGGCCGGGGTGCGCCCGCATTGGCGCGCGCGAATCACGAAGCGGATCCCGGCGGCCGCAGGGCTCGGCGGCGGGAGCTCCGATGCGGCGACAGCGCTCCGGCTCGCAAACGAGACGCTCCAGGAGCCGCTCCCGCCCGAGCGGCTGCGCAGGCTCGCGCGCACGCTCGGCGCCGATGTGCCGTTCTTCCTCGCAGACGGACCGCAGCTCGGCGAGCAGGAAGGCGCCGAGCTCGCCCCGCTCGACTTGCCGCAGGACTATTTCGTCGTGCTCGTGCTTCCCCGCGGCGTGCACAAGCGCACGACGGCCGACGTCTACGACTCGTTCGACCGGCGCGCCGTCGCAAACGGGTACGAAGAGCGCCGCTCCGCGCTCCTCTCGGCGCTGAGGGTGGTCCGCCGTCCGCGTGACCTGGCGGCGCTGCCGCCGAACGACCTTGCGGCGTCCCCTCTCGCCGCAGAGCTCCGCGCGTTCGGAGCCTTCCGTGCCGACGTGACCGGCGCCGGGCCCACTGTCTACGGCCTCTTCCAGCACCGCGACGCGGCGGTGGCGGCGCAGGCCGCGCTGCGCCCGCTCGGCCGCACCTGGCTGACGGCACCGGCTTGGTACGGTTGATCCATGGACCTCGCCGTCATCGACCACGGCTCGAGCCGAAGCGGGCGCTGGCTAAGGCGCAAGCGCGTGCGCCTCGCGCTCTGGATCGGGGTGATCGAGGCGGGGCTCGTGTTCTTCGGCGTCATCCCGCGCTGGCCCGCCTTCTTCGTCGCGCTGGCCGTGCTCGCGTTCTACCTGTTCGTCGGCCGCAACCTGCGGAACGACACCCTCCGGCAGAGCTCCTGGATCGCGCTGGGCTCACAGCTCGTGATCCTGGCGCTGCCGGCGCTCCTCGCGATCCTCACCCTCGCCGCGTTCGCCGCGATCGCGATCCTGGCGGTCGTCGCCCTGGCCTTCCTCTTCCTCGACCGGCGTTAGTGCCCGGGCACTAAACTCTGCCTCCCTCACTCTGGGGCGTGGCCAAGCGGTAAGGCAACGGGTTTTGGTCCCGTGATCCCAGGTTCGAATCCTGGCGCCCCAGCCATTCCACCCATGAGCTCCAACCTCGCAGCTGTCGTGATGGCAGGCGGCCTCGGCACTCGGATGAGGTCGAGCGTGCCCAAGCACATGCACCCGCTCCTCGGGCGGCGTGTCGTCGACTGGGTCCTCGAGACGGCCCGGGAGCTCGGGGCCGACCCGCTCGTCGTCGTCGCATCGCCCGACACGCGCGATGCGTACGAAGACGTCACGGTCGCCGTGCAGGAGCACGCGCGCGGCACGGGTGACGCCGTCGCGAGCTCGCAGCACGCGCTCGAGGGCTTCGACGGCGGCGTGCTCGTGCTCGACGCAGCGGCGCCGCTCCTCACGTCGGAGCTGCTCCGCGAGTTCGTCGAGCAGCACGAACGCGGCGGGGCCGACGTCACGATCCTGACGATCGAGCCCGAGCAGCAGCTCCCGTACGGACGGATCATTCGCGCGGGCGACGGCAGCGTTCGCGAGATCGTCGAGGAGCGCGACGCGACGCCCGAGCAGCGCGCGGTGCGCGAGCTGAACTCGTCGATCTACGTCTTCGACGCGCAGGCACTACGCGACGCGCTCGGCAAGCTCGACCCGCGGAACGCACAGGGCGAGCTGTACCTGACCGACACGATCGCGCACATCGTCGCCGCGGGCGGCCGGGCGGAGGGATGGCGCGCCGAGAACCCGAGCGAGACGATCGGGATCAACAACCGCGTCGAGCTCGCTCAGGCCGCCGCAGTTCTGCGCGACCGGATCAACGAGGCGCACATGCTCGCCGGGGTGACGATCGTCGACCCGCAGAGCACCTGGATCGACGCCGAGGTGGAGATCGAGCCGGACGTCGTCGTCCACCCGTTCACCGTGCTCCGCGGCCGGACGACCGTCGCGACGGGAGCGGAGATCGGCCCGCACGCGGTCGCGGTCGACGCCCGGATCGGCGAGCGCGTGTCGATCGGGCCGTTCTGTTACCTTCGCCCCGGCACCGTCCTGGACCACGACGCCAAGGCAGGCACCTTCGTGGAGATCAAGAACTCGCGGATCGGAGCCGGGACGAAGGTGCCGCACCTTTCCTACATCGGGGATGCCGACATCGGCGCGGACTCGAACATCGCCGCAGGCAACATCACCGCGAACTTCCCGCACGAGCCCGGTCAGCGCAAGGGCAGGACGACGATCGGCAGCAACGTCAGGACCGGGATCCACAATGGGTTCGTTGCTCCTGTCGAGGTGGGGGACGATGCATGGATCGCGGCCGGATCGGTGATAACCAAGGATGTCCCGCCGGGCGCGCTCGGTGTTGCGCGGGCGCGGCAAGAGAACAAGGAGGGCTATGCCCGTCGAAAGCGCGACGACTGAGCTGTCGCTGCCGGGCCTCGAGGTGACCCCGACGGCGGCCGCCACGAAGCCCACCCACTGGATCGAGCGCGGGCCGCAGAAGCGGCTGATGGTGTTCTCGGGCCGGTCACACCCCGATCTCGCGCAGCGCATCGCCGAGCACCTCAACGTCGAGCTCGGCGACGTCGAGCTGGAGACGTTCGCGAACGACGAGACGTACGTCCGCTACGCCGAATCGATCCGCGGCGCCGACGTCTTCATCGTCCAGACCGGCGCCCAGCCCGTCGACCGGCACCTGATGGAGCTGCTGCTGATGATCCAGGCGGCGAAGCTCGCGTCGGCGAAGCGCATCACCGCCGTGATCCCCTGGTTCCCGTACTCGCGCCAGGACCGCAAGGCGAAGCCGCGCGAGCCGATCTCGGGCCGTCTTGTCGCCGACATGCTGCAGCTCGCCGGTGCCGACCGCGTGCTCACGATGGACCTGCACGCCGGCCAGGTGCAGGGCTTCTTCACCGTGCCCGTCGACCACATGACCGCGCTGCCGCTCTTCGGCCGCCACTTCCGGGACCTCGGCTTCATCGGCGACGGGGTCGTGTCGGTCGCGCCGGACGCGGGACGCGCCAGGGTCGCGGTGCGCTTCGCCGAGATGCTCGACGCGAACTTCGCGGTCATGCACAAGACGCGGCCCTCGCACGATGCGGTCGCGGTCACGGAGATCACGGGCCGCGTGCGCGACAAGATCGCGATCGTCGGCGACGACGTCACGACGACGGGTAGCACGCTGATCGCGGGCGCACGGGCGCTGAAGGAGCACGGCGCGAAGGACGTCTGGATCTTCGTCACCCACGCACAGCTCACGCCGGAGGGCCTGGAGCGCCTCGGCAAGGCCGACGTGTCGGGGATCGTGGTCACGGACACGGTCCCGATCGACCCGCTCAAGCGCCCGGAGAACATGACCGTCCTTCCGGTTGCGGGTCTGCTCGCGGAGACGATCATGAACGTGTTCGCGGACGACTCGGTGTCGGCCATCTTCGGCGGCGACACCCAGCTCTTCTGATGCCGTTCCGCGGGCCGAGTGCGATCTGGCTTGTGGCGGGGTTGATCGTCGCGTTCGTCCAGGACTACTTCGACAACCTCGGCACGATCAGCCGCATCCTGACCGCGATCCTCGCGGTGCTCCTCTGGCCGCTGCTCCTGCTCGGCTTCGACGTCCGAATCACGCGGTAGTCGCTACGCTTCCGGCCGGCATGGCCGGAGAACGAATCCGTCTGGAGGTCAAGGAACGCGAGCTGGTCGGCTCTCGCGAGGCTCGGCGCATGCGCCGTCAGGGCCTCATTCCCGGCGTCCTCTACGGACGCTCCGACCCGCACGCGATCTCCGTTCCCGAGCGCGAGCTCCGGAGGGCGCTCACGGGGGAGGGCGGGCTGAACGCGATCCTGGACGTCGTGCTCGAGGGCCAGAAGACGACGCATCCGTCGATCCTCAAGCAGTACCAGCAGGATCCGGTCAAGGGTCGCGTGATCCACATCGACCTCCAGGAGGTCAGGCTCGACCAGCCGATCCACGCCACCGTGCCGGTTCATCTGATCGGCGCCGACGACTCGCCGGGCATTCGCGAGGGCGGCGTGCTCTCGCAGGTCTCTCGCGACGTCAACGTCGAGGCGCTGCCGATGGAGATCCCCGAGCATCTCGACCTCGACGTCAGCGGCATGGAGATGAACGACACGCTCCGGCTCGCCGACCTGCGCGCGCCGGAAGGCGTGACGCTGCTCGACGATCCCGAGGAGACCGTGCTGGCGACGGTGACGATGCCGACGCGCGAGATCGAGCCGGAAGTCGTCGAGGAGGAGCTCGCCGAGGGCGAGGAAGGTGCCCCCGCGGCAGAAGGGGAAGCGCCTGCCGAGGGCGAAGCCGAGGGCGAAGCCGCCCCCGCCGAGGGGTAGTCCTCGTGCGCCTGTTGCGTCGCGGCGGGGAGTCGTCCTCGTCGCTCGACCTGCTCGTCGTCGGCCTGGGCAATCCCGGGCGGGAGTACGCGAACACGCGCCACAACGTCGGTGCGATGGTGGTGGACGAGCTCGCGCGGCGGCACGGCGCATCCTTCCGCGGCAAGTTCAGCGGGCAGCTCGGGGAGACACGCGTGAACGGCACGCGCGTCGCGCTGCTGAAGCCCGAGACGTACATGAACCTCTCCGGCAACTCGGTCTCCGCGGCGGCACGCTTCTTCAAGGTGCCGCCCGAGCAGATCCTCGTCGTCCACGACGAGGGTGACTTCGACCTCGGCCGGCTGCAGGCTCGAGCGGGGGGCGGCCTCGCCGGTCACAACGGCCTGCGGTCGATCGCGCAGCAGCTCGGCACCCAGGAGTTCCTTCGCCTCCGCGTCGGCGTGGGTCGCCCCGAGCGTGGCGACCCCCGGCCGCTCGCCGACTACGTGCTGTCGAACTTCGAGCCGCACGACGACGCGGAGGCGATCGTCTCCCGCGCGGCGGACACGGTCGAGTCGATCGCGCGCGACGGGCTCGACGCCGCTCAGCGCGCCTTCCACTGACGGCGGAGGCCGCGACCCGTTGCGGGTCGCGGCCTCCCCGCGTCGTCTTCAGACCGTGGTGCCTAGAGCGCTGGGCTTGCCAGCTGCGCGAGCTGCAGCGCCTGCTGCGGGAACCACGCTCCCGCGGCGGGGTCGACGATGCCGCCCCACTCCGGGTCGGGCGATCCGACAGGCGTACCGTTTCGGTTGCACGTGCCGTCCGACTGCCCCGGAGTCTTCACCCAGAGGTAGGCGTCGACGAGCGGCACGCCCGTGTTCGCCGTCGGCCGCCGGCCGAGGCCGCGCCCGGGCGGGTTGCACCAGTCGAGCGCAGCGCCGTCGCTCGGGTACGTGCTCGGGTACTGCCACGGGCCGCGACCGTTGCGGCCCGTGTCGATCACGAAGTGTGTCGTTCCGGTTGTGTCCGCGTAGCGGATGTTCTCACCGGACGTGTTGAACGGCATGCGAGGGCCGCCGGGCGTGCTCACGACCGTCGTATCCGTATCGCTCCAGACCCCGTATCGGTTGAGCGCGTCTCCCGTCCACTCGCCGATCGTCTGTGCGATCAGGGACGGCAGCGGGCCGCCGTTCCAGTACTGGTCGGGGCACTCGGCGGCCGGATTGCCGCTGCGCCGCGCGATGCACTTCGAGATCCAGGTTCCGTAGTGGACCTGGTTCTCGGTGTACTGGAAGTTCGAGACGTTCAGGTAGAAGCCCTGCGTCCGCTGCACGCCGGCCGTGAGTAGCCGCGTCGAGATGTCGCCGACGTTGAGCCAGCTCGAGTGCGTGCCGTCCAGGTAGACGATCGCGCTCGGCTGCTGCGCCAGCCGATCGACTGCGTAGTTCAGTTCCTCGTAGCGCTGCGCGTCTGTGAACGGGAACCCAGCACCACAGTTCGACGGCAGCAACCCGAGGCTGTCCGGCTCGAGGATGACGACCGCCTTCGCGTTGCCGATGCCCTGGGCGAAGCCGTCGATCCAGGCTTTGTATTCAGCGGTCGTCGTTGCGCCGCCGGCCGAGAGATTCGCGCAGTCGCGGCCGGGGATGTTGTAGGCGACGAGCACGGCGACGGCGTGCTCCAGCTTCGCCAACGCGACCGCCTGCTGGACGTTCTTCCGTGCCTCGCTTGGCGTTCCCTTCGTGACCCAGACGGCCTGTGGCGTCGTCACCATCTTCCCGATCAGCGCGGCGTCACGGAGCTTGCCGTGCCTCAGCAAGTCGATGCCCTGTCGTACTGCTCCGGGATCGGGCACCGGGACCAGGAACCTCGTGTTCGGCGCGAGCGTCCTGTCGCCGCTCGTCGGCCCGCTCGCCGAGGCGACGACCGGGACGACGGCAGCGACCGCCGCCACGAGAGCGAGCCACGAAAGCCCGCGTCGCAACCCTCTTCTTCGCATCTTCGCCTCCCCTGTCTTCCGTCGGTCTTCGTCGATGCCAGCCGTCGTGCCGAGAGCGCCCGCCGGACCAGTGTAAACGTTTTCAGCCGATCTTCGCCGGTCCGTTCTCCATCGCCGTCACCGCTAGCTACAACTCGTCCGATGGGCGACACGGTGTTCGTCCGCGGCGGAGGCCCGGCGCCGGAAAGCGCCGGCGACCAGCAGCGCCCTCGCCGCCGCACCTGGTGGGAGGTGATGCATCCCGAGGGAGCCCAGGGAAACTTCAGGGACCTCCCGGAGCTGCTCGCCGACTCGTTCCGGCTCGTCTGGAGCGCAGGTCGGAACACGTTCCTGATCACGTCGTCGCTCCAGCTGATCTCGGCCGTCGCGATCGCGGCGCAGCTCTTCATGACGAAGGCGCTCTTCGAGGCCGTGCTGAGCGCGGGCGGTACGGATGACCTCGCGAGCATCCTGCCGTCGCTCATCGGCGTGGTCACGATCACGATCGCGCTCGACTTCGCGAACGCGATCGAGACCGAGCAGAGCCGCATCCTGTCGGAGCTCGTCGGGCGCAAGGCGTTCGACCGCGTGCTCGACGTCTCGACGCGTGTCGACCTGCTCGCGTTCGAGTCGCCGGACTTCTACGACCGGCTTGCGCGTGCACGCGCGCAGGGCCAGTTCCGGTCGCTCCAGACCGTAAACGGGCTGGTCGGGATCGTCGGCGGGGTCGTCGCCGCGGCGGGGATCATCTTCGCCCTCGCTGCGATGCAACCGCTCCTGCTCCCCTTTGTCTTCATCGGCTATCTGCCGCTCTGGCTCGTCGCCTCGCGTAACTCGCGCGACCTGTACGGGTTCATGCACGGGATGACGCCGAACGAGCGCGCCCGTACGTACCTGCAGTCGATCCTGACGCGCCGCGATCCGGCGAAGGAGGTCCGCGCCTTCGGGACGGCCGACTTCCTGCGCGAGCGCTACGACCGTCTCTACGACGAGCGGATCGCGGAGCTTCGCTCGCTCGCGAAGCGGCGCACCTGGTGGTCGCTGCTCGGCTCGCTCATCTCGCAGGCCGTGACCGCGCTCACGATCGCGGCGCTCGCGTTCCTCTTCGTCGACGGGAAGATGGACCTCGCGGCGACGGGTGCTGCGGTCTTCGGCCTCTACCAGCTGAGCGGGCGGCTTCGCAGCATCCACTTCAGCGCGGCGGGGCTGTACGAGGCGATGCTCTTCATCCGCGACTACTCGTCCTTCATCGCGATCGACACGACGACCGGCGGTAACCCGGCACCGCGCAGCTTCGAGCGGCTCGTTGCCGAGAACGTGTCGTTCACCTATCCCGAGTCGCACCGGCCGGCACTCGACGGCGTGACGCTCGAGATCGGCAGCGGCGAGGTCGTCGCCCTCGTCGGCGAGAACGGCTCCGGCAAGACGACACTCGCGAAGATCGTCGCCGGCCTCTTCCGCCCGGCCTCGGGCCGCGTGCTCTGGGACGGCGTCGACGTCGCCGAGGTCGACCCGGAGGAGCTGCGCGAGTCGATCGCCGTGATCTTCCAGGACTTCCAGCAGTACCTGCTCCCCGCGCGCGAGAACGTCGGCATGGGTCGGCACGCGCACATCGACGACGTCGACTCCGTGATCGGCGCAGCGACGCGTGCCGATGCCCACGACTTCCTCTCGAGCCTGCCCGAGGGCTACGAGACGATGCTCGGCCGCGAGTTCTCGGGCGGCTACGACCTCTCGATCGGCCAGTGGCAGCGCATCGCGCTCGCGCGGGCCTTCTTCCGCGACGCGCCGTTCGTGATCCTCGACGAGCCGACCGCGTCTCTCGACGCCCGCGCCGAGAGCCGCCTGTTCGAGCGTCTCGGCGAGCTGCTCGAGGGCCGTTCGGTGCTGCTGATCTCGCACAGGTTCTCGAGCGTCCGGTCGGCCGACCGGATCTACGTCCTCGAGCACGGCCGGGTCGTCGAGCAGGGCTCGCACGACGAGCTGATGGCCGCCGACGGGCGGTACGCCGAGCTGTTCACGCTCCAGGCGCGTGCGTACCTCGGCTCGTAGGGAGGGCGCTCCGGCTACCCGCATCTGGTCGGGCCAAGCTCAGGCTGACCCCCGCCGAACGAGCGTGGTCTCGAAGATCACGTGCTCGTCGACGGCCACGGTGCCGGCGATTCGGCCCTGGAGGAGACCCACGAGGCTGCGTGCCATGTCCTCGAGCGGCTGGCGCATCGTCGTCAGCGGGGGCAGCGTCGAGCCGGCGATCGGCGCGTCGTCGAACCCGACCACGGCGACGTCGTCGGGGATTCGCCGGCCGCTCGCACGGAGCGCGAGGATCGCGCCGGCCGCCATCGGATCGGAGGCGGCGACGACGGCGTCGATCGCGGGCTCCCGTTCGAGCAGCACCTCCATCGCGGCCTCGCCTCCTGCGACGCTGAAGTCGCCGTCCGCGGCGAGCTCTGGCCGGAAGCCGAGCCCGGCGGCGGCGAGCGCGTCTCGATAGCCCTCGAAGCGATCCACGGCGACCGTCATGTCGAGGGGCCCGTGGATCGCGCCGATCGTCCGCCGGCCCGACGAGGTGAGAAACGCCGCTGCCTCACGTGCGCCGGCGCGGTTGTCGGCGTCGACGTAGGGCAGGGTCTGACCCGGCTGTGGGCGGCCGGTGAGCACGGTCGGGACGCCTGCCGCGATCAGCCGCTCCGGGAGCGGGTCGTCGCCGTGGAGGCACATCAGCATCACACCGTCGACGTGACCCTGCCGGACGTACCGCTCGACCTTCGCGTGCTCGTGGTTCGGTGCGAGGAGGAGGACGAGCTGGAGCTCGGTGTCGCTGATCGCCGCGACGGCACCACGAACGATGGCCGCCGAAGAAGGGGTCGGAGAACAGCCGGCTCTCCGGCTCGGAGAGCACGAGTGCAACCGTGTCCGTTCGTCGGGTGACGAGGCTGCGGGCCGCCCGGTTCGGCACGTACCCGAGCTTCGCGACCGCCGACTCGACCGCCGAACGTGTCCCGGGGCTGACCCGCGCCGAGCCGTTGACGACGCGCGAGACCGTTGCGATCGACACACCGGCGAGACTCGCGACTTCGTCGAGCGTCGGTCGAAGCCGGCGCTGCTGCAGCCGTTTGCTCACGGGGTGCATCATGACCGTCGCGGGCTACGATGACCCCGGCGGGACGCGTGTCCCGTCGTTCGTCATGGACCGTCCGACGCTGCAGCTGCCGATCCTGCACCCCCTCGTCCGCGAGGTCGCGGAGACCGACCGGCTGCGCGAGTTCGCGCAGGCGCTGCCGACTCGCGCTCGTGTGTCCGAGTCCGCGCTCCCGCTCGTCGTCTCGGCGCTCTACGAGGAGCTCGGCCGCGGGCTCGTCGTGCTCCTGCCGGAGGACGCCGACGCGCGCGACCTCGCCGAATCGGCCGGGTGGCTGCTCGGCGTCGAGCGAGTCGCGTTCCTGCCGAGTCGCGGGGTTCGCTGGGAGTCGGGCCTGACGCCGCCGCCGCACCTCGTCGGCGAGCGGGCGCGGGCGCTGGACGTGCTCGCGGAGGGCGGTCTCGTGTGCGCGTCGGCGACGGCGCTCGCGGAGCCCATCCCGCCCCGCCACGCACGTCCCGAGCCGATCCGGATCGCCGTCGGCGCCGAGCCCGGCGTCGAGGGGCTCGCAGAGGAGCTCGGGCTCGCCGGCTACGAGCGGGTCGACCGGGTCGAGGACCGCGGCCAGTTCGCCGTCCGCGGCGGTCTGATCGACGTCTTCCCGACGACGGGGCGCGAGCCGATCCGCGTCGAGTTCTTCGGGGACGAGGTCGAGCAGGTGCGGGCCTTCTCGCCCTTCACGCAGCGCGCGCTTCGCCCGCTCGAGGACGCGCTCGTCTACCCGGCCGCCGAGCGGCGGGCCGACCTGCTCGATCCAAGTAACAGTCTGTTACTTGAGGAAGGCGAAGTGCCGAGCGTCCCCGGGGACCTCGTGGGCGTCCTCAGCGGACCGCCCGACCTCGTCTGGGAGCCCACCGAGGTGAAGCGCGTCTGGCTCGAGGAGTTCGGGCGAGACGACTTCAGCCTGCGCGGCGCGACGGAGCTCGACCCGCTGCCCTCGGCGCAGCCGTTCGCGTTCGAGGCACAGAAGCCGGCCCTGTCCGCGCGCGGCCTGGCCGAAGCCGAGAAGGAGCTCTCGGGGCTCGTGCGCGCGGGCAACCGGGTCGTGGTCGCCTTTCCGCACCGCGGTGAAGCGGTCCGAACCCAGAACATGCTGCGCCGGATCGAGGCGCGCGTGCTCGAGGAGGGCGAGCAGTTCCCGCGTGAGCCCGAGCTCGTCTTCGCGGTCGCGCCGGCGCGGCGCGGGTTCGTCTGGCGCGACCTCGGGCTCGTCCTGCTCCCCGACTCGCAGATCTTCCGCCGCCGCCCGCCGCGCGCTGCGGAGCGCATGGGCCGCGCACTCCAGTCGTTCGCCGACCTGCGCACGGGCGACTACGTGGTGCACGAGGACCACGGCGTCGGGAAGCTCCTCGGCTTCGAGACCAAGGCGGTCGCGGGCGTCACGCGCGACTATCTCTTCCTCGCCTTCCGAGGCGACGACCGGCTCTACGTACCCCACGAGCAGATCGGCAAGGTCTCACGCTACGTCGGGGCCGACGGAAACGCGCCCGCGCTTTCGAAGCTGGGCGGCAAGGCGTGGGACCGGCTCAAGGCCCGTGCCCGCGAGGGCGTGCGCGAGCTGGCCGGCGATCTGCTTCGACTGTACGCCGACCGGCAGCAGGCGCCCGGGTTTGCCTTCACAATCGGCAACGACTGGCTCGAGCGGCTGGAGGCCGAGTTCCCCTACCGCGAGACCGAGGACCAGCAGCGCGCCATCGAGGCGGTCAAGGAAGACCTCGAAGCGCCTCATCCGATGGATCGGCTCGTGTGCGGAGACGTCGGCTTCGGCAAGACCGAGGTCGCGATCCGCGCCGCGTTCGCCGTCGCCGTCAACGGGAAGCAGGCGCTGCTGCTCGCGCCGACGACGATCCTCGCCGAGCAGCACTGGAACACGTTCCGCTCCCGATACCGGGACTTTCCTGTTCGGGTGGAGATGGTGTCGCGCTTCCGCAGCACGACGGACACGAAGAAGATCCTCGCCGATTTTCGGGAGGGGAAGGTCGACGTCCTGATCGGTACGCACCGCGTCCTCTCACGCGACGTGATGCCGAAGGACCTTGGGCTCGTGATCGTCGACGAGGAGCAGCGCTTCGGCGTCGCTCAGAAGGAGTTGCTCAAGCAGCTCCGGCTCGAGGTCGACGTGCTCGCGCTCTCGGCGACGCCGATCCCGCGCACGCTCCACATGTCTCTCGCGGGGCTCCGCGACATCTCGATCATCGAGACCCCACCCGAGGGGCGGCGCCCGATCCGCACGCACGTCGGCGAGTACGACGAGGAGTTGATCAAGACCGCGCTCGAGCGCGAGGTCGAGCGCGAGGGACAGGCGTTCTACCTCCACAACCGCGTCGAGACGATCGACGAGGCCGCGGCAAAGCTGCAGCAGCTCTGCCCGCAGCTGCGCTTCCTCGTAGGGCACGGGCAGATGAAGGAGCACGAGCTCGAGGAGAAGATGCATGCGTTCCTGCGCGGCGACGCCGACGTCCTCGTCTCGACGACGATCATCGAGTCCGGCCTCGACATCCCGCAGGCGAACACGCTCGTGGTCGAGCGGGCCGACAAGCTCGGGCTGGCGCAGCTGTACCAGATCCGCGGACGGGTCGGCCGCTCGAATCAGACCGCGTACGCGTACCTCCTCTACCCCGATGCGCACGAGCTCAGCCCCGAAGCCCGAGCGCGGCTCTCGACGCTCGCCGACCACACGGAGCTCGGGGCCGGCTTCGCGATCGCGATGCGCGACCTCGAGATCCGCGGAGCCGGGAACCTCCTCGGGGCAGAGCAGTCCGGCCACGTCGCCGCGGTCGGGTTCGAGCTCTATGTCGAGCTGCTCCACGAGGCCGTCGCCGAGCTCTCGGGCCAGCGCCGCGCCGCCGCGCGCCCCGTGCGGATCGACGCGCGGGTGGACGCGTACGTGCCCGCGACCTACATCGGCTCAGAGGCGCTGAAGATCGACCTGCACCGGCGGCTGACGCTCACCGAGACCGACGACGAACTGCGGGAGCTCCACGCCGCGACGGAGGATCGCTTCGGGCCGGTCCCGGAGCCGGTCGAGAACCTGTTCGCGATCCAGGACGCCAAGCTGAAGCTCGCCAGGATCGGGGCCGACTATCTCTACTACCGAGGCGGCCGCGCAGCGGTCGGGCCGATCGTTCTCGGCTCAGGCGAGCTGCGCGAGCTGAGGAACCGCGTGGCAGCCGCCGTCTACAGCACCGGGAACCGTGAAGTTACGTTCAGGACAGATGAATTCGCGGGGGCGACGCGGCTGGTCGATGCTATCTTGGACGCGCGCCAGGCAGCCTAGGCGCCTTTTTCCTGTGCGAAAGATCCCTTTCATCTTCGTCGTCGCGCTGCTCGCGCTGGTCGCCCTCGGCATGTCCGGCTGCGGCAGCGACGACAAGAACGTTCCCGACGGAGCGGTCGCGCTCGTCGACGGCCAGGAGATCACGAAGTCGGAGTTCGACGCGCTGATGGCCCGCGCGAAGACCTCCTACGTGCAGAACAAGCGAGCGTTCCCGAAGGTCGGGACGCCCGAGTACAGGACGCTCCAGAACCAGGCTGTCGCGTATCTCGTGCAGCAGGAGAAGTACCGCCAGAAGGCCGAAGACCTCGACCTCAAGGTCTCGGACAAGGAGCTGGACGAGCGGCTGAAGCAGGTCAAGCAGCAGTACTTCGGCGGCGACGAGACCAAGTTCAAGGCGAATCTGAAGGCACAGGGTTTGACCGAGAGCGACGTTCGCCTCGAGATCGAGAACCAGCTGATCTCCGAGAAGATCTACGCGAAGGTGACCGAGGACGTGAAGGTCACCGACGACGAGATCACGACCTACTACAACAAGCACAAGGCCGACTACAAGGTGGCCTCCTCGCGCGACGTGCGGCACATCCTCGTCGCCAAGAAGGCGCTTGCCGACGACATCGAGTCGCAGCTCAAGAGCGGCGGAAACTTCGCAGCGCTCGCGAAGAAGTACTCGACCGACCCCGGCTCGAAGGCGAACGGCGGCAAGCTGACGGTGCGTAAGGGCGAGACCGTTCCGGCGTTCGACAAGGTCGCGTTCGAGCTCGACAAGAACGAGCTCTCCGCACCGGTGAAGACGCAGTACGGCTGGCACATCATCCAGGCGCTCTCCGACGTCAAGCCGCCGTCGCAGACGGCCCTCAAGGACGTGAAGGAGCAGATCCGGCAGCAGCTGCTGCAGGAGAAGCGCCAGAAGGCGATCTCGGACTGGTCGAAGGACACGAACGACGAGTTCAAGAACAACATCGCCTATCAGGTCGGCTACGCGCCGCCTGCGACCACCGGAACGACGACCGCCAGCAATTGAGCCTCTCCGAGGCGCTGCTCGACCTGCAGCGTCTGACGGAGCGTCTGCGGCGCGACTGTCCGTGGGACCGCGAGCAGACCGCGGCGACGATCGTCCCGCACACCGTCGAGGAGGCCTACGAGGTCGCCGACGCAGCACTCGCCGCCGACGACGAGAAGCTGCTCGACGAGCTCGGCGACCTGCTCTTCCAGGTCTACTTCCTCGCGCTGCTCCTGTCGGAGCAGCGCCACGGAGACCTGGAAGACGTCGCGCGGAACGCCCACGACAAGCTCGTGCGCAGGCATCCGCACGTCTTCGGAGAGCGCGAAGCCGATAGTGCCGGCGAAGTGCGCCGGCACTGGGAACGGATCAAGCGCGAGGACGAAGGGCGCGAGGGCGTCTTCCACCACGTTCCCGAGAACCTTCCGGCGCTGCTCTACGCCCGGAAGGTGCAGCGGCGTGCCGCGGCCGTCGGGTTCGAGTACGCGGACGCAGCGGGAGCGCTTGCGGACCTCGACGACGAGTTGAGCGAGCTGCGCTCCGAGTTGCGCACCGAGTCGGCACCGGAGACACCGCCGGATCCGCGCCAGGCGGAGGAGCTCGGCGACGTTCTGTTCGCGGCCGTGAACGTGGCGCGCAAGCTGAACGTCGACCCCGAGCTCGAGCTCCGCCGCGCGTCGCGGCGCTTCGTCGCGCGCGTCGAGGAGGCCGAGCGGCTCGCGCGGGCTGCGGGCGAGCAGTGGACAGAGCTTCCCGTCGACGAGCAAGATCGGTACTTCGACCTCGCAAAGGAGACCGAATGACAGCGATCGCACGAGTCCACGGAAGGCAGATCCTCGACTCCCGCGGGAACCCGACGGTCGAGGTCGACGTCCAGCTCGAGTCCGGCTCGATCGGGCGGGCGGCGGTCCCGTCCGGTGCGTCCACCGGCGTGCACGAGGCGGTCGAGCTCCGCGACGACGGGCCTGAGTACGGAGGCAAGGGCGTGGGCCGCGCGGTCGCGAACGTGAACGGCGAGATTGCGAAGGCGGTCGTCGGCCGCGACGCCGACGATCAGCCGGCGCTGGACGGGCTCCTCTGCGAGCTCGACGGCACCGAGAACAAGGGCAGGCTCGGCGCGAACGCCATCCTCGGCGTCTCGCTCGCCTCGGCGAGGGCGGCGGCAACGGAAGCAGGCGTCTCGCTCTTCAGGTTCCTCGGCGACGAGGACGCCCGCACACTCCCCGTTCCGATGCTGAACGTGATCAACGGCGGTGTGCACGCGGACAACTCGATCGACCTCCAGGAGTTCATGGTCGTCCCCGTCGGCGCCGACTCGTTCCGCGACGCGCTGCGGATCGGCGCCGAGGTCTACCACGCGCTGAAGAAGCTGCTCGGCGAGCGCGGCCTCGACACCGGTCTGGGCGACGAGGGCGGCTTCGCCCCGGACCTGGAGTCGAGCGAGGCCGCGATCGAGGTGATCCTCGAGGCCGCCGAGCGCGCCGGACACCGCGAGCGGGTCGTGATCGCGCTCGACCCGGCGACGAGCGAGGTGTACCGCGACGGCGTCTACCGCTTCGAGGGCCGCGAGAAAGGTTCCGCCGAGCTCGCCGCGTTCTGGGCTGAGCTGATCGAGCGCTACCCGATCGTCTCGATCGAAGACGGTGCTGCCGAGGACGACTGGGATGCCTGGGCGCACATCACGGGAGAGGTCGGCGAGCGGGTCCAGCTCGTCGGTGACGACCTCTTCGTGACGAACCCCGAGCGCCTGCGCCGGGGGATCGACGACGGCGTTGCCAACTCGATCCTGGTCAAGGTCAATCAGATCGGGACGCTGACCGAGACGATCGAGGCGGTCCGGCTCGCTCAGGAGAACGGCTACACCGTCGTCATGTCCCATCGTTCCGGCGAGACGGAGGACACGACGATCGCGGACCTCGCGGTCGCGCTCGGCACCGGCCAGATCAAGACGGGCGCGCCGGCGCGCTCCGATCGCGTCGCGAAGTACAACCAGCTGCTCCGGATCGAGGAGGAGCTGGGCGACCGCGCGCTCTATCCGGGCTGGGCTGCGTTCCCGCGCGCGCGCCGCTGACGAACGCCCTCGCTACGCTAGGACCCATGGCCGTCGTCGAACCGCGGCGCACGAAGATCGTCGCGACGATCGGCCCCGCGTCGGGAAACAAGCAGACGATGGAAGCGCTCGTGCGCTCCGGGATGGACGGTGCGCGGCTGAACTTCTCGCACGGGACGCGCGAGCAGCACGCCGAGTGGGCGCGCCTGATCCGAGAGGTGCAGGAGGAGGTGAGCCGTCCGCTCGCGCTGATCGCCGACCTCCAGGGGCCCAAGCTCCGGATCGGCGACATCGAAGGGTCGGTCTCGCTCGTGCGCGGTCAGGAGATCGTGGTGATCGGCGGGAAGGAGCCGAGCGACGGCTGCCTCCCGGTGCAGCCCGTCGGTGATCGGCGAGGTGCTCCGGCCCGGACACGAGGTGCTGATCGACGACGGTCACGTGCGCCTGCTCGTGCGCGACGTCAAGAAGGGCCGCGCGAGCTGCACGGTCGTAGTCGGCGGCGAGGTCAGCGCTCACAAGGGCGTCAACCTCCCGGGTGTCCCGGTTCCGATTCCGGCGCTCACCAAGAAGGACACCGAGGACCTCGAGTTCGCGCTCAAGCTCGGAGTCGACTTCGTCGCACTCTCGTTCGTTCGCTCAGCGGTCGACGTGCGCGACCTCCGGGCCTTGATCGCGCAGGCCGACTCCCATGCGCACGTGATCGCGAAGATCGAGAAGTCCGAGGCGATCGACGCCCTCGACGAGATCCTGCAGGAGTCCGATGCGGTGATGGTCGCGCGCGGCGACCTCGGCGTCGAGATCGGGCCGGCGGCCGTGCCGCTGCTCCAGAAGCGGATCATCCACCGCGCGCTCGACCGCGGGAAGCCTGTGATCACGGCAACGCAGATGCTCGAGTCGATGCTGCACCAGCCCGAGCCGACGCGCGCCGAGGCGAGTGACGTCGCGAACGCCGTGCTCGACGGCACGTCGGCGGTGATGCTCTCGGGCGAGACGGCCATGGGCGACTACCCGGTCGAGGCGGTCTCGTACATGGACCGGATCGCGCGCGCGGTCGAGCCGAGCCTCGGCTACCGCCACCAGCTGCCCGAGGTGGGTGAGCAGCCGACGATCGGCGAGGCGATGTCGAACGCCGCGTGCGACCTCGCCGAGGCGCTCGGCGCACGCGCGATCGTCGTCCCGACCTACACCGGCCGGACGGCGTCCGTCGTCGCGCGGCTGCGGCCGCGCCGCCCGATCCTCGGCCTCAGCCACCACCAGTACGCGCTCCAGCACATGGCGCTCGAGTGGGGTGTCACGCCGTGGGGGATCGAGGAGTCCGAGAGCGTCGAAGATCTTTGGGGGGTCTCGCTCGACGCGGTCCGAGACAGCGGCCTCGTCGTCGAGGGCGACCGGGTCGTGATCACCGCGGGCACGGCCGTGAACATCCCCGGCTCCACGAACGTGATCAAGGTCGAGGTCGCGTAGGAGGGCTTGGTGGAAGGGGCCTCGTCGCCGAGCCCTCCTGAGGGAGGAAGGCGCCCGTCGCCGCGCGAACTGGTCGCGGCGATGGCGAAGCGTCCTCCCAAGCGCACCGCGCGCTCGAGCCTCGCCCTCCGCTGGCTCGCGGTCGGTGCGCTCGTGCTCGTCGGTCTCCTGTACTACCGGCCGTTTCGCACGTACCTCGACCGCCGTGAGTCTGTCGCAGCACGGCAGGCGCAGGTCTCGGCGCTCGCCGAACGGCATGCCGCACTCGAGCGGAGACTGCGCTACGTCTCGAGCCGGGCAGCGGTGGCGCGGGAGGCGCGGCGGATTGCCTACGTCAAGCCGGGCGAGCGGCTCTTCATCGTCAAGGGCATTCCGGCCTGGCGGGCGGCGAAGCGCACCGAGGCTACGATCGCGCGCGGTGGACGATAGGGAGATCGTCGAGCAGCAGCTCGGGCGGCCGCCCCGGGCCTTCCTCCGGGTCGCGGTGCGCTGCCCGTACGGCAGGCCCGCTGTCACGGAGCAGACGGCGTTCGACGAGAGCGGCGAGCCGTTCCCCACGACGTACTACGTGACCTGCCCGCAGCTCGTCGCGGCGATCGCGCGCGTCGAGGCAGCAGGCGGCGTCGAGCGCTGGACACGCGCCGCCGAGGAGGACGACGACCTGCGCGCGAGTCTGAAGGCGGGCCACGAGGAGCAGCGCCGGCTGCGCCCCGAGCTTCCCGGCGGCATCGGAGGCGCGACTCGCTCCGGCAGCCTCAAGTGTCTGCATGCGCACGCCGCGTTTGCCCTCGCGCGCCCGGGCTATCTGCTCGGCGAGCGCATCCTCACCGAGGTCGAGCCGCTCTGGCCGACCGACGGTTGCTGCTCGGGTCACTAACATCGGGCGCCCATGTCGACGGTGGAGGTGCAGCTCGCGCGACGCCAGTGGGAGGAGGGCAGCCGCCGCTTCGACGAGGAGTCGAAGCAGGAGCCGCACCTGCTCGCCGCACTCGAGGTCGTGAACCGAGAGCTCCGCGTGCGGGTCGGCCAGACCTTCACGCTCGAGCAGCTGGCGTTCGCCTACGACGAAGCAGAGCACTGGACCCGCACGGCGATCGCGGACCGGGCGGCCTTCGCGGGCTGGCCTCGGTGGGTGACGACCGTCCTGGACGCGGCGTTCCACGCGTACTCGCGGGGCGCGATTGACTACAGCCCATGACTCGCCCCCGGCGCCGGCCGACCCGAACCGGAACAGTCGTCCGCGTGCTCGTGGTGCTCGCGGTCTTCGCGCTCGGCGTCGCGCTCGGTGCGGCTCTCGACGAAAATCCCAAACCGGGGACGACGACGTTCGACCGGACGCTGACCGTTGTCACCGTGTCTCCCACCCGATAGGTGTAAAGAACCGCTAGATTTGGTCAGATTCCCCGGCACGCAATGACCTTCCTCGAGCGGCCCGACGAACCCAGACCTCCCGCAGGCGAGCCGGACTGGCTCACCCTGGGCCAGGCAGCGAAATACCTCGGCGTCGCCCAGAGCACGATCCGGAAGTGGTCGGATCAGGGCCGGGTGCCGGCGTTCTACACACCCGGAGGCCACAGGCGGTACCAACGCGCGGACCTGGAGCTGTTCCTCGAGCGCTCGAGGCCGGGGGCGCGAAGCAACCAGGGCGGCCCGACCGTCCTGATCGTCGATGACGACAGCGGGACACGAAGGCTCGTGCGGGCGAGTCTCGAGCTCGAGGGCTTCGACGTCCGCGAGGCGGCGAGCGCAACAGAGGGCCTTTCGGCGCTCGAGGAGGAGTCGCCGGATCTGGTCCTCCTCGACGTGATGATGCCGCAGATGGACGGCTGGGAGATGCTCCGGCGCGTGCAGGAGCAGCACGGTGGGGCGATCCCGGTCGTCATGTTCAGCGGCAAGGTCGACGCGAACGTCGAGGATGCGGCCGAGCGCGGCGCAAGCGGCTTCATCGGAAAGCCCTTCGACCCGCAGCAGCTCATCGACAGCGCGAAGCAGATCCTCGGCGCGCGGATTCAGCGCCGCTGAGGCTAGAGCTCCTCTGACGCTTCCAGAAGCCCTGCGACGATCACCGCGAGGGCGGACACCAGGCTGATCCAGAGGCCGATCCCACGCCCGGTGTAGGGGAAGAATTCGTCCGGGACGGAGATCAGGCGGATCAGCACGAGCGTCGTCGCCAGGGCGCCGAGGGCGATCAGGATCAGGCTCTCGGGCACCGCGGCCGGAAGCTCGAACCCTGCTTCGCGAAGGCCCCAGAGCGCGAGCACGGCGAGGCCGATGAAGAACACGAGCTTGCCGGTCACCCCGACATGCCAGCCGATCACGGCGATCGTCGGTCCGTCGTCGGAGCCCGCATACCAGCTCATGAACGCGGAGAGGGTCAAAACGAGGCCCGCCCAGCGCGCGAGCCGCTCCCCGAGCAGCCAGAAACCGTCGCCCGAGCGGGCGACCACCGCCGGCCGGAGGAGCCTGCGCCGCGGGAGGTTCGACGGCTCGGAAGGGGGCTGCGGCTCAGGCGTCTGCATGGAGGGGTGGAGTATCAAGGCTCGCCGCGCTAAAGTCACATACCTAGCCACATAGACAGGGGGTCGTTCATGAACAGAGTCGCCGAGGGGCCGGTCGCCGGCCCGACCGACGGATACGTCGAGTTCATGTCAAGCGGGCAGCGGGCGAAGGGGGAGTACCACTGCTCCGAGTGTGGCTACGGGGTGACCGTCTTCAGCGTGCTCCCGCGCTGCCCGATGTGCGGCGGCGGCGCCTGGGAGCAGTCGACGTGGAGCCCGTTCGCCCGAGCGGCCGAGCGGGCCTAGGAGCTACAGCCCGAACAACCGCTCGATCTCGTTCCAGACCGTCAGGCTGAGGAACAGCAGTGCGCTCGTCAGCAGAACCAAGACGAGCCAGAAACGCAGGCGCGCGAGCTTGCGTTCGTGCGCGCGGCGCTCACGCGCGAACCGTTTCGCGCGCTCGAGGCGGTAGGCCCTCGCGACCGCCGAGGGATCGACGGGGGGAGCCTGCCGCTCGCGCCGATGGCTGCGCGCCGGCTGGGCCATAGGGACGGAGTTTAGTCGCCGCCGGGTCGTGGAGTCATACTGACGGTGGGCGATGGCCGTTCAGCCTGATCGGAGCGAGCCGGCCGCGCTCGATCCGGGAGCGCTGGAGGCGCTCGCGGACGCCGGCCGCGTTGCCGCGCGCGGAGATCGCCTGGCCGACGGGCTCCAGGCGGTCGTCGACGTGGCCGCGAGGCTTACGGGTGCGGAAGTCGCGCTCGCGCGGGTCGTCGACCGCGGACGCGCCGAGCTGGTGGTGCGGGCGGTTGCGGCGTCCTCCGCCGCGCTCGCGGTCGCGCTCGACGGCGCGCGCCTCCCGCTCGACGAGCTGCCGTCCGGCGAGACCGGCCTCGACGGAGCCCCTGCACCGCTTGCCCGGCTGGCCGAGGAGCTCGGTGCGGGCAGCGCATTGCTGATCCCGGTGGTCGTCGGCGACGAGGTGCATGGCAGCCTCGAGCTCGTGCATATCGAAGGCTTCGATCGCGCAGCCCTCGCCGTTGCGAGGCTCGCGGCAGCACAGGTCGGTCTCGGGATCCGTGCCTTCGGGTCGGTCGACATCACCGAGAGCGCGCTGTGGGACGCCCACCTCTTCAGGGTCGCCGGAGACGCGCTCGCCTCCGGCTCGGACGTGGCGAACGGCGCGAACCACGTGCTCCGCCTCGCGCTCGACCTCTCGGGCGCCGAGGGCGCGCTTCTCTGGAGCCTCGGCCCGGACGGGACCTTCAGGCGCTCCGAGGAGGCAGGCACGACAGAAGCCGTCTCGCACCTGCCGGCCCCCGGCGTCCAAGAGCTCGGCGAGCGCACGAGCGTCTCCCACAAGCTCGGTGAGCCGGCGTTCGGCATCCTCCAGCTCGTCTTCGCGCCGGACCGAGCCCCGTCCGCTGAGCTCGTCGAGGTTCTCGAGGAGTTCGCGAGTCGAGCGGCCCGCACGCTTCGCGCGCATGAGCGCAGCTCGCTGCTCGAATCCGAGCTGAAGCAGACGCGGTCGCTGCTTGCGGTCGTCGGGCAGGCGCACGAGGAGCTGTCGCTCGTGGTTGCGCTCGACACGGCGGTCGACCGGGTCGCGGAGCTCGTCGAGTCCGACCGCGTCGCGATCTACCTCCTCGAGGAAGCGCGGCTGACCGCGGCAGTGGAGCGCGGCCTCGCGGGCCCACACGTGCGGGTCGCGGAAGCGCTGCTCCAGCTCGGGCTCGGGCCGTTCCGCGGGCGCGGGCTGGTCGCCGTCCCGGACGTGGAGGCGGAGCGCCGGCTCGCACCCGTTGCGGACGCCTGCGCCGAGGCCGGGATCGAGGCCGCACTTGCGCTCCCGCTCGTCGTCGCAGGAGATGTGATCGGGCTGCTCGCCGTCTACCCCGCGCGCGGGCGCACGTTGCGCGCAAACGAGACGGAGCTGCTCCGTGCGCTGTCCGGCCAGCTGGCCGTGTCGGTGCAGAATGCCCGCCTGCACGACCGGGCGACGCGCCTCGGCGAGGAGCTCGAGTCGGCACTCGCCTCGGAGCGCGCGGCCGCGCGACAGCTCGGCGCGCTGTACGAGATCTCCAGGGCGTTCGCGCAGAGCCTGTCGCTCGACGTCACGCTCGACGCCGTCGCCCGCACGATGGTCGAGCTGCTCGACGTCGACGTCGCGCTGGTCTGGATGCCCGACCCTCGGCGCGAGCAGCTGATTCCGCTCGCGTTCCACGTCGCCGACGAGCGTCTGGTCGCACCCGTACGGTCGATCCTCGTTCGGCCGCAGGCGTTCGGCCGCACCGCGATCCAGCGGCTCTTTCTCCGTCGCGACTCGATCTTCCTCGATCCGGCGGGAGCCCACGCGCTCGGTGGCGCGCACGGTTTGCTCGTGCCGTTCCTCGAAAAGGGCTCCACCGGCGCGATCGTCCCGATCGCGACGCCCGCCGAGGTGCTGGGCGCACTGACGCTGCTCTCGCTCCGGCCGGACCGGACGGTCAGCGCGGCTACCGTCGAGGCGGCGCTCGCGATCGGCGGGCAGGCCGCGCTGGCGATCGACAACGCGCGCCTCTACCAGCAGCAGAAGCACTTCGCGGACGCGATGCAGCGTTCGCTGCTCCCGCAGGTGCGTCCGGCGGTGACAGGCCTCGACATCGGCGAGGTCTACGCCGCGTCCGCCCGCCTCGAGGTCGGCGGCGACCTCTACGACTACATCGGTCTCGACGACGGAAGGCTCGCGGTCGTTCTCGGCGACGTGACCGGGCACGGGAT
This sequence comes from uncultured Actinomycetes bacterium, assembly GCA_963700495.1. Taxonomy (GTDB): domain Bacteria; phylum Actinomycetota; class Thermoleophilia; order Gaiellales; family Gaiellaceae; genus JACCTU01. Next base: position 465,667 of record CAVOXT010000001.1, read on the forward strand.
CGACGCAGCCGCCGACATGGCGATGGCGAAGTTCGTCTTCCGCTCGCTCGCCCGTGAGCACCCGCAGCCGGCAAACTTCCTCGCCGCCGCAAACGAGGTCGTCGTCGGCGAGATCGCCTCCGACAAGTTCATCACCATGCTCTACCTGCTGATCGACGCCGAGCGCGGCGAAGTCGCGTGCGCGTCCGCGGGACACCCACCGCCCCGGCACGTGGACCCCGACGGCACAGTCCACCCGATCGAGGCCCGCGGGCTCGCCCTCGGTGTCGATTCGGGCGTGGAGTTCGAGGAGGTCCGCACGGAGCTCGAGCCCGCGGGGTCCGTCGTCCTGTATACGGACGGTGTGATCGAGGCGCGGCGAGGCATGGAGTTCTACGGCACCGAGCGGCTCGACGCGCTGCTCGCGCGCCGGCACATGCTGCGGGCGGAGGACATCGCGGCGTCGGTGATCGAATCCGCGCGCCGCTTCACGGGCGGCGAGTTGATGGACGACTGCGCGGTGGTCGTCCTCAAGCGTCAACCGTGACCGACCGCCGCCCGCTCTACGCGCTCGTCTTCCTGGCGGGTGTCGGGACGCTGGCGACCGAGATCGGCGCGTCGCGCCTGCTCGCACCGTACTACGGCTCGTCGACGATCGTGTGGGCGAACATCATCGGGCTGACGCTCGCTTCGCTGAGCCTGGGGTACTGGCTCGGCGGTCGGCTGGCCGACCGGAATCCCTCGCCGCAGCTCCTCGGGCGGCTCGTGCTCGGCGCGTCACTGCTCGTCGCCCTGATCCCGTTCGTCTCGCGCCCCATTCTGGACGTGGCGGCGCGCGGGCTCGACGAGCTCTCGGCGGGGGCCGTGATCGGCTCGTTCTTCGCGACGCTGCTCCTGTTCGCGCCTCCGGTCGTCGTGCTCGGGATGGTGGCGCCGTTCGCGATCAGGCTCGCGCTCGACGACCTCGCAGAGGCCGGCCGGGTCGCCGGCCGACTGTACGCGCTCTCGACTGTCGGCTCGCTGGTCGGGACGTTCCTGCCCGCGCTGGTGATGATCCCGCTCGTCGGGACGCAGCGCACGCTGCTCGTCGCCGCCACGTTGCTCGCCGCCGCGGCGTCGATGGTGCTCGGCCGGCGATGGCTCGTCGCGACCGTTGCGATTGCGGCGCTCGTCGTGATCCCGCCCGGAGCGATCAAGGCGGGCGACGGTGACGTGCTCTACGAGGTCGAGTCGCCGTATCAGTTCGTGCAGGTCGTCGAGCGCGACGGCGCGCGGCGGCTGTACCTGAACGAAGGAGTCGCGGTGCACTCCGTCTGGCGTCCGGGCACGGTGCTGACGGGCGGTGTCTGGGACGCGTTCCTGCCGATTCCGGCGCTCCTTCCGCACGGCCCACGCCGGGTCGCGATCCTGGGCAACGCCGGCGGCACGATCGCGCGCGCGTTCGGAGAGTTCTGGCCGAACGCGCTGATCGACGGCGTGGAGATCGACCCGGCGGTCAGCGAGGCGGGGCGTCGCTACCTCGGGCTGGGGGACAACCCTCGCCTTCGCGTCCGCGACGCCGACGCGCGTCCGTTCCTGCGGCGCACGGACACGCGGTACGACCTGATCGTCGTCGACGCGTACCACCAGCCGTACGTGCCCTTCTACCTCGCGACGCGCGAGTTCTTCCGACTCGTTCGAGACCATCTTGCCCCGGGTGGAATCGTCGCGCTGAACGTGGCAACGATCCCCGACGACAACAGCCTCGAGCGGGCGCTCGTCGGCACGCTGGCCTCGGAGCTCCCGATCGTGAAGGTGTGGCCGGTCCTGCGCTTCAACCACGTCGTGTTCGGCTTCACCGAGCCGGCGTCGACGTCGCGATACGACGAACGCCTGGCTCCGCTGGTGAAGCTGATGACGGCGCAGCTCGGCCCTGCGCTGCCGCCCTCCGAACACCCGTGGACCGACGACCGCGCGCCCGTCGAGTGGGTGACCGACCGGATGATCCTCGCCTATGCGGCCGAGGGTGGGCGGCTCGACGAGGATCTCCTCCCAACCGCGCCGTGAGACTCCTGCGCGGTGACGGGCCGCCGATTCGGATCGGGCATCGGGGAGCGGCGGCGCTCGCCCCCGAGAACACGCTCGCAGCGCTCCGGGCGGGCATCGAGCAGCACTGCGAATACGTCGAGTTCGACGTGCTCGCCGACGCCGGCGGCGCACTGGTTCTCGCGCACTCCCCGCACGAAGTGCCCGGCGATCGCGCGACGTTCGACGAGGCGCTCGAGCTGCTCGGACGCGAGGGCGTCGGAGCGCACATCGACCTCAAGCAGCGCGGGCTGGAGGAAGGCGTTGCCGCTGCCGTCCGCCGGCATGGTCTCGTCGAGCGGTGCCTCGTCAGCTCGCTCGACTGGGCCGCGCTCCGCGACCTGCGCCGGCACGAGCCGGGCATTCGCGTCGGTCTGTCCTACCCCGAGGACCGCTACGGGCTCTCCGGCCGGCGCACGTTCGGACCGCTCTTGGCCGGCGGCCTGGTCGCGATGAAGTGGGCTCTGCCGAAGCTGATCCGCCGCTGGCTCGACCGCGCGGACGCAGCGGCGGCGGTCCTGCACCGCCAGCTCGTCACGCCCTCTCTGATCCGCGTCTGCCACGCGCGCTCGACCGCCGTCTGGGCGTGGACCGTGAACGACCCGGCGGAGGCGGCACGCCTGGCCGGGTGGGGGGCCGACGCTATCATCAGCGACGACCCACGAATCCTCGCTCCGAGCATTCCGTGAAACGCCTCTTCGTCTTCGTCATCTCACTCGCTGTCCTCGCCTGCGCGCCCGCCCGCGCGGCGGACGAGCCCGTACCTCCGACGACGCCGGCGACCGTCCCCGAGGGCGTCTCGATCGGCAACGTTCCGGTCGGGGGCCTGACGCCCGAGGTGGCTACCGAGTACGTGCGGGCACAGTTCGCGCTGCCGCTCGTCCTCAACTACGGGACGTTCGTGTTCCAGGCGCCGAGCGAGGCGCTCGCGGTCCCCGCGGTCCCGCGGGCTGTCCAGCAGGCGCTCGTCGCCGCACCGAACACCGTGGTGCCTCTGACCGTCACGGTGCGCAAGGGAGCCGTTCGTACGTACGTCGCCGACCTGGCCGATCGCTTCGCGCGCAAGCCGGTCGACGCGCGGCTGTTCCTCCGCAAGGTGAAGCCGTGGATCGCGCCCGAGAAGGACGGACGCGAGATCAACCGCGCAGCGGGTGAGAACGCGGTGGCCACCGCCCTGACCGAAGGGCTTCGTGGTCCGATCGCGCTCGTGCCGAAGACCCTGAAGGCGAAGGTCACGCGCAAGAGCTTCGGCCCGGTCGTCGTGATCAGGCGCGGCACGAACCGCCTCTATCTCTACAACGGCATGCGCCTCCTGCGCACGTTCGGCGTTGCGACCGGACAGCAGCAGTATCCGACGCCGCTCGGCCGCTTCCACGTCGTCGTCAAGTGGAAGAACCCGTGGTGGTATCCGCCCGACTCGCCGTGGGCGAAGGACAAGGAACCGGTGCCGCCCGGCCCGACCAACCCGCTCGGCACGCGCTGGATGGGGATCTCGAGCCCAGGCGTCGGAATCCACGGCACGCCGGAGCCCGGGTCGATCGGCTACTCCGTCTCGCACGGCTGCATCCGAATGCGGATCCCGGACGCGGAGTGGCTGTTCGAGAAGGTGCCGGTCGGGACGACGGTGTTCATCGTCTCGGCGTGAGCCGCGCCGCGAAGGTCGCGGGGCAACTCGGCGCGCTCGCGCTCGTGCTGGGGCTGCTCGGCCTGCTCGTCTGGAAGATCGCAGCCGACGACGACCCCGTTGCGCGCGTCGGGCAGCCGGTGCCGCGCTTCGACCTGCCGGCGCTCCAGGGCGGCGATCGCGTCGCCGTCGCGGATCACCTCGGGAAGCCGATGGTGATCAACTTCTGGGCGACCTGGTGCGGCCCGTGCCGCTCGGAGGCGCCGCTGTTCGAGCGCGCGTCGCGGAGGTACAGGAACCGCGTCGTCTTCATCGGTGTCGACACGCGCGACTTCACAGGCGACGCCAAGGCGTTCGTGAAGAAGTACGACCTGACGTACCTGATCGGCTACGACGGGCCGGCGAAGCTCTGGGAGCCGTGGGGGCTCACCGGCCTGCCCGAGACGTTCATCGTCGACCGCGACGGGAACGTCGTCGAGCACCGCGTCGGCGAGTACACCGAGGAGGCGGAGCTCGACGAGGCGATCCGGAAGACGCTCTCGTGAGGACCCTCTTGGCGGCCGCGCTTGCGCTCGCTCTCGCACCGGCCGCGCTCGCGAGCGACCAGCACCCGACGCAGGCGGAGCTCGAAGGCGAGCTCGTCTGCCCGACCTGCCACACGACGCTCGACCAGTCGAACGCGCCGATCGCCGTCCGGATGAAGCAGTTCATCCGAACGCGGATCGCCGCCGGCGACTCGAAGGGCGAGATCAAGGACCAGCTCGTCGCCCAGTTCGGCAAGGGCGTGCTCGCCGCGCCCGAGCAAGAGGGCTTCGACCTGCTCGCCTGGGTGTTGCCGATCGCGGGACTGCTCGCCGGCGGGGCCGTGGTCACCGTGCTCGCCTGGCGCTGGACGCGCCGGCCCGAGGACGAGTTGCCCGCGCTCGAGTGACCGGCCAGGTCGCGGCGGCGTTCTTCGCCGGAGTCGTGTCGGTCGCGGCGCCGTGCGTGCTCCCGCTCGTGCCGGGTTACCTCTCCGTCATCGCGGGCGGCTCGCCGACGCCGCGGCGCGTGCTCGCGGGGAGCGTTCCGTTCGTGCTCGGCTTCACCGTCGTCTTCGTCGTGCTCGGCGCGGGGGCGGCCGCGCTCGGGTCGGTGCTGCAGCCGGAGCGGCGGACCGAGGTCGCGGGCTTCCTGCTGGTCGTCTTCGGGCTCGCGTTCGCCGGCCTGCTGCCCTGGCCGGAGCGAATCGTCGCGCAGGGTCTGGTGGTGCGCGCGAGAAACGGCTCGAACGCGCTCCTCGGCGCCGCCTTCGCGGTCTGCGCGGCTCCGTGCGTCGGCGCGGTGCTCGGCTCCGTGCTCGTGCTCGCGAGCGCGAGCGGCACGGTCGCGAGGGGGATCGTGCTCCTGACCGCCTACTCGCTCGGCCTCGCGGGCGCGTTCCTGCTGGTCGGGGTCGCGTTCGCACGCGCGATGGTCGGCTTCCGCTTCCTGCGCGACAACTGGATCACCCTACGCGTCGTGAGCGGGCTCACCCTCGTCGCGCTCGGGCTGCTGCTCTTCTTCCATCGGGAGTGGTGGCTCTACGTCGGCCTCAGGCGCGTGCTCGACGCGCTCGGGCTCGGCGAGGTCTAGCGGCGCGAGGGCCTCGGGGTGCGCCGCCGCGACCTGCGCGAGGAGCGACGGCGACGTCGACGCTGCGGTGGTCGGGCGCGTACGGGCCGAGCCGGCGCGCCGCCTTGTCGAGCTGCCGCCTGCAGCCGACGAGGTTCCCGCGTCCGCCCTGGTACCAGGCGACGACGACGTGGACGAGCCCCTGGAAGAAGTCGCGCTCGTGCGGCGTCGGCGGAGCGCCAGGCCTCCTCGAACTCCTCGTGCGCCTCGAAGTAGCGTCCGGCCCGAGCCAGCTCGAGGCCGTGGGCGAGCGCCTTCTCGATCATGGGATGCAGTGTTACCCTCCGGCAGTGGCGACGATCCTGCTCTGTGGGGTCGACCTCTTCTTCCGGGGCAAGCTCGAAGCGCTGCTACCCGTGCACCATCTGATCACGACCGACAGCGTCGATCCGCCGGAGCTCGTGATCGCGGACATCGCGCGGATCGATCCGAACGAAGTTGCCGACGCCTACCCGGACGTCCCGATCATCGGCTTCACGAATCACACCGACACGGCGGGGCTCCGGGCTGCACAGACGGCGGGCTTCGACCAGGTGCTGGCGAAGTCGGCGATGGTGGAGCGCATCGGCGGGATCGTCGACGAGCTCGTCGCCGACCCTCGCTAGAGTGGCCGCCCCGATGACGTACATCATCGCCGAGCCCTGCATCGACATCAAAGACCGCTCCTGCGTCGACGTCTGCCCGGTCGACTGCATCCACGAGGGCGAGCGGATCCTCGTCATCGATCCGGAGGAGTGCATCGACTGCGGGGCGTGCGAGCCGGAGTGCCCGGTCGAGGCGATCTTCCCGGAGGACGCGCTGCCCGACAAGTGGGAGCCGTTCGTCAAGATCAACTACGCGTACGGCGAGGGGTTCGACGTCGTGAACAAGCTCACGGACGAGTACGCCGACGGAGCACAACGTCCAGAATCCGCCGCTCGAGTAGCGCCGCTCGACGCAGGGCGCTGCCCCGTAGCTACGCTGATCCGCAGGTGACCTCCCGGACACTCGACCACGTCGCCCTCTGGGTGGAGGACCGGGACGCGATCGTCGCGTTCGCGATCGCGAACCTCGGCATGCACGTGATCGAGCGCACCGACCGATTCACGCTGATCGGCGCCGACGCCCGACGGTTCAAGCTGACGCTCTTCGTCGAGGAGGGCCCGCGCGAGCGAGGCGCGCTCAAGGACATCACGCTGCGGGTGTGAACGACGGCGAGGAAGGAACGCCGAGCTCGAGCTCGGCGAGGGCTTGACGGTGCACGTCGTCGGGCGCCGACCGAGGTCGAGTACGACCTCGACCACGTCGCGCTCTTCTCCGCCGACCCCGAAGCGACCGCGGGCGAGTACCACTCGCTCGGCTTCAACGAGGCGAACGCGAGCGACGGCGTGCCGCGCGTCGAGCTCGGCGGCGCGTACGTCGAGTTCCACCGGGGTGACGCGACGGAGCCGGAGCGGCCGCTGCTGAACCACCTCGCGGTGCTCGTCGACTCGTGCGGACGACGCGAAGGAGCTGCCGGTGGAGGTCGCCGACGTCGTCGACGCGCCGAACACGTACGCGGTGTTCGTCTGGGGGCCCGAGCGCGTGAAGATCGAGTACGTCGAGCACAAGCCGACGTTCTCGCTCGTCTAGCGAATTGCTCACGGTCGCCGGGGCCGGGATGGCCGGTCTCGTCGCCGCGGCGCGTGCGCGAGAGCTCGGTACCGATGTCACGGTCTACGAGAAGGGCCACCGGCCGGGCGGCTCGATGCTGCTGTCGAGCGGCGTCGTCTGGAAGCACCGGAGCTCGAGCAGTTCCGCGAGGAGTGTCCGCACGGCGACGAGCGGCTGCAGCGGCTCGTCTGGGAGCGGCTCGACGACGCGATCCTGTGGCTCGAGACGGCTACGGGCGTCCGTCCCGTCTGGGACGACACGAGGAACGAGCGGACGACGGGACGGCGCTACGACCCTGCCGAGCTCACGGAAGCGCTCGTGCGAGCGGTCAGGCGGCGTGCGCCTCGGAGAGCCGTTCTCGGCGGCCGACACGCTGGTGCTCGCGACCGGCGGCTTCCCGGTTCGCCTCGCTCGCGAGTGGGGCGTCCCCGCTCGCTCGAATCCGTGGAGCGAGGGGGACGGCCTCGAGTACGCGCGAGCTCGCGGCGCCGGTTTGGCGGGCGACCTCGACGAGGTGTATGCCCGCGCGATGCCCGCGCCGCCGCGCGCGTTTCGGAAGAGGACTTCGTTCGGCTCTCTCAGCTGTACGGGGGCGCAGCGGTCCCGTCTGAACGAGCAAGGCGAGCGGTTCTTCGACGGCCCGCCGGCGTGGCACGAAAACGATCTGGCGCAGGCGATCGCACGGCAGCCGGGCGGGACGGCCTGGTACGTCCTCCCGCGCGCTCGAGCTCGAGTCGGAACGGGTGCGGGCGGCACGAGACGCGGGCGGGACGGTCGTGGTCGAGGACGACGTCGTTCGCGTGCACGTCGTCGCCGGCGTGACGCACACGCTCGGCGGTCTCCGCGTCGACGAGCGTGCACGCGTGCTCCGTGCGGACGGCGAGCCGATCGACGGGCTGTACGCGGCGGGCGTGGACGCCGGCGGCATCGCGAGCGGCGGCTACGCGAGCGGGCTCGCCCAGGCGCTCGTCCTCGGGCTCGCCTGCAGCGGAGACAGCTAGCCGGTAGAGAACGCGCAGACCCGGTCGTCGCCGGGCAGCGGCGAGACGCCGAGCTTCGTGATCTCGAGGCTCTTGTCGTCCAGCTCGATGCGCTCGCCGGGCTTCGGCGGCTCGCCCTCCAGCTCGCGCAGCTGGTAGCCGGTCGGCGTCCAGACGAAGAGCACGTAGGTCATCGGCGCGGAATCCTACTGCGTCGCGTAGGGAGGGAGCGAGACGCGTACGGTCGTGCCGCCGTCGTCCGGCCGCTGCTCGACCTCGAAGCCGGCGTTCAGCGTCCGTGCTCGCTCCGAGAGCTGGTCGAACGTCGAACGGCGCCGCTCCCGGGGCGCATCGTCGGCGATCTCGGTGAGCAGACCGCCGTCCGGCCTGCGCGTGACCACGATGGACATGCGAGTCGGCGGTCCGCGGCGGATCGAGGCGGACGTCGCCTCGCGGATGATCTGGTAGAGCGCCGCCTGCGTCTTCTCGCCGAGCGTCTCCGCCGCCTCGACGTCGACGTCGATCTGGAGCTCGTGCTCGAGCCCGATCTGCTGGGCCAGGGCCTTCACCGCAGGGCCGAAGCCCTGGTCTCGCAGCACGACCGGCTCGAGGTTGAACGAGAGGTCGCGGAGCGCGCGGATCGTCTCGCGGTGCCGCGCGCAACACCTTCTCCATCACGGGGAGCGCGTCGGGCGAGACCGAGTCCCGGACGGAGTCGAGCATCAGCGCCATCCCCGCCATCGACTGCACGGGACCGTCGTGGAGGAAGAGCGCGAGCCGGCGCCGCTCCTCCTGTTCCGCCGAGACGATCTGCTCCGACAGCCGGGCGCGCTCGGCCTCGCGGATCTTCGCTTCCTCGAGCAGCCTCGCGTTCTCGCTCTCGCGCGCCGCGAAGTCGGCGAGCACCGTCGCGCGCGCGACGTCTGCGCGAGCGAACGAGCGTCCGCGCACCAGGTGCATCGCAGCCGATGTGGTGGTCGCGGACGCGCAGCGGCACGAGGATGCCCCGGCGACCGTTCGCCGAACGTGCCGGCGCTTCATCCGGAGCGAGCAGCGTCGCCTTCGCATCGAACAGCCGCTCTGCCTCGATGCGCGCGCGCTCGAGCACCGCGTCGTGCCCGCCGGGCGCCGCGATCGCGTGCATCGACTCGATCAGCGCCTCGAGGAAGAGCGCCTGTCCGGCGAGCTCGCTCCTCGATCTGCCGATGACGCTCGCGCTGCGTGACGATCAGGTAGACCGCGACGAGCGCGAGCGCCGTGATCGCCGCGAGCAGGCGGAGCGCGCTGAGGAGCGTCACCCCGGAGGTCGCATAGAGAATCGCTGCGGCGGCCGCGAGCAGCGCGGCAGCGACCAGCAGGCCGGTCCTAATCGATGATCGCTTCGCGAAGCGCAATTGCCACCGCATGCGTCCGCGTGTCCGCTTCGAGCTTCGCCAGGATGTGGCGGACGTGGCTCTTCACCGTCTCCTGGCTGATGAAGAGCTTCGCGGCGACGTCGGCGTTCGACATCCCGTCCGCGAGGAGCTGCAGGATCTCGCGCTCCCGCCCGGTCAGCATGTCGTCCTTGTCCTTGCCGGAGAGGAACGCGGGCATCAGCGCCGGGTCGACGTATCCCTCGCCCCCGGCGACCTTCTCGATCGCACGAAGCAGGGTCTGGTGCGGGGCCTCCTTGAGGATGTAGCCCTTCGCACCCGACTCGAGACCCCGGCCGAGCAGCGAGCGCTCGCTGTACGCCGTGAAGATCAGCACCGACGGTGCCGGGAAGCTTCTCGGTCAGGATCTTCGTCGCCTGGAGGCCGTCCATCCCCGGCATCCGGACGTCCATGATCACGACGTCGGGCCGGCGGCGCTCGGCGAGCGCAACGGCGCTCGCGCCGTCAGAGGCCTCGCCGATCACCCGGATGTGCGGCGCCCGCGAGAGCGAGAGGCGCAGCCCTTCCCGTACGACCTCGTGGTCGTCGACGATCAGGCACGTGATCTCGCGCGGGGAGTCGCTGTTCGAGGAGGAAGAGGCTTCACAGCGGTTTGCGGATTTAGGTGGGAAGGGGGTCGGCGGCGTGGACGTCAGAGCGCGAGAGCGAGTTGCTCAGGCGGCCGCTCCGGCCGAATCCGGTTCACGCGGCGGTCTGCGATCTCGAATTCGCGGGCGAGCTCGGCCACCTGCGCCGCGGACGGGCCCCGTCTCGCCCGGCCGGCAGATACGCGCGGCCGGCGTAGAGCTCCTCGTAGAGCGGGACCAGTGCTCCGGCCAGTCCTCGGCGAGGTGCGCGAGGAAGTGCTCCCGCGTCCCGGGCCGCAGGAAGAGCACGTTCGCCCAGACTCCCGTCGCGCCGGCCTCGCGCGCCGCGCGGACGACCTCCGTGCAGCTGCTCGGGTCGGTCCGAGATGCCCGGGAGGATCGGTGCCATCGCGACGTTCGCCTTGATCCCGGCTGCCACGAGCTCCTTCAGCGCTCGCAGCCGCTGGCGCGGGTGGGCGGTGGACGGCTCGGTCCTGCTCCAGACCTCCTCGTCGAGCGTCGGGACCGAGAACGACACCGACACCGGCGCGTGCCTCGCCGCCTCGACGAGCACGTCGATGTCGCGGACGATCATCGGCCCGCGCGTGATGATCGAGAACGGGTTCGACGCCTCGGCCAGCACCTCGAGACATGCTCGGGTCAGCTTGTAGCGGCCCTCGGCGGGCTGGTACGGGTCGGTCGCGGCACCGATCGTGATCGGCTCGCGCGCGCCACGACGTCCGCCCGAGCTCGCGCGCGCAGCACCTCGGCGACGTTGATCTTGACGCGGATCGACGTGCCGTAGCGGTCGTCCGACGGCCGCTCGGCGCGCTGCTCGAACGCCCTGACGTAGCAGAACGTGCAGCGGTGGACGCAGCCCATGTAGGGGTTGAGCGACCACTTGAACGCCATGCCGCGCACGCGGTTGAGCGCCGCCTTGCACGGCTCCTCGCGATACTCGACCCGCACATGGCCACTATAGAACATATGTTCGATGGGCTCGCCCGGCTGACGCTGCCGCTGCCGATGCGTCCGAGCCACGTCCACTGCTACCTGCTCGAGGGCGACGACGGCTGGACGCTCGTCGACACGGGCCTCGCGCTGCCCGAGTCGGACGAGATCTTCGCCGCGGTCGCGAACGAGCTGCACGTGGCCCGAATCGTGATCACGCACTTCCATCCCGACCACGTCGGCGGAGCCCAGCAGGCGGCACGCGCCGACGGGCGCGCCTGTCCATCAGGGCGAGCTCGACTACGAGCAGTGCGTGCACGTGTGGGGGAACGACGAATGGCCGCAGGTGATCGCCGACTGGTTTCTCCTGAACGGCGTACCGCCGAAGGTTGCGAACGAGCTCCTCGAGGCCGGCTCCATCTACGCGCCGTTCATCCGCTACGTCCGCGATCCGGAGCGACTGCACCCAGGGAGACACGATCGCCGGCTGGGAGGTGATCGCGACGCCGGGTCACGCGGACGGGCACCTCGGTCTCGTCCGCGACGGCGTCCTCGTCGCAGGCGACCACCTGCTGCCGACGATCACGCCGGCCGTCGGGCTCTATCCGGACTCGCGCCCCGATCCCCTCGGCGACTACCTCGAGACGCTCGAGCGGACCGCGGCGCTCGGGGTCCACCTCGCCCTGCCCGGGCACGGTGAGCCGATCGCCGACCCGAGCGCCCGCGCCCGTGCGATCCTCGAGCACCACCGTGAGCGCCTGGAAGAGACCGCCGACGCGCTCGGCACGGAGCCGCTCACGGGATACGACGTCTCGTACCCGCTCTTCGGCGCCGACCTCAACCCGTCGGCGCGCCGTTTCGCGGTCGCGGAGACGCTCTCGCACCTCGAACGGCTCGTTCGTGAGGGGGGCGCCCAGCGCCACGACGACGGCGGGGTCGTTTCCTATACTGGTTCGTAGCTTGGACGACGAGCAACCGCCTAGTACCCACGCCCCGGAGAGCGGGGCGTGAGCGATCTCCTTCGCATCATCGTCGTCGTTCTCCTCGTGCTGGGGAACGCGTTCTTCGTCGCGGCCGAGTACGCGCTCGTCACCGCCAGGCGCACGAGGCTGATGGAGCTCGCGCATCGGGGCAGTCTTCGGGCTCGGGTCGCCCTGCGGATCATGGACAGTCCGGTCCGTTTCATCGGGACGGTCCAGCTCGGGATCACGGCGTTCTCGATCGCGCTCGGTGCGGTCGGCGAGCCGCTCATCGAGCACTTCCTCGATCCCGTGCTGGCGACGGGAGTCTCGTTCGTCCTCGCGTTTCTGATCGTGACCTACCTCCACGTCACCTTCGGCGAGCTCGTGCCCAAGGCGGTCGCGCTGACGAAGAACGAGAGCACGGCGCTCTGGGTCGCCTTGCCTGTCGAGGCGGTCTACCTCGCGACGTATCCGATCGTCTGGTTCCTCCAGACCTCGTCGAACGTGTTCACGCGGCTGTTCGGGATCGAGCCGGCGCCGGCGGGAGTGGTTGCCCACACCGAGCAGGACATTCGAATGATCGTCGCAGTCGCCGAGGACACGGGCGTCATCCAGGAAGCCGAGGAGGAGATGCTCTACAAGGTTTTCGACTTCGCGGGCAAGGAGGTGCACGAGGTGATGGTCCCGCGGCCGGAGGTCGTGGCTCTCTCCGTCGACCTTCCGCCCGAGGAGTGTCTCGCGGCGGTCGTCGACTCGCCGTACACGCGCTACCCCGCGTACAAGGGCTCCGTCGACAACATCGTCGGGATCCTCCACGTGCGCGACCTCTTCTCCGCCCTGAACGACCGTGGGATCGCGAACGTCAGCATCGAGGAGCTGTTGCGCCCCACCTTCGTCGTCCCGGAGACGAAGGACCTCGCGGCGCTCCTCGCGGACTTTCGCCGGACGAAGAACCACATGGCGATCGTGGTCGACGAGTACGGCGCGATGCAGGGGCTCGTCACGCTCGAGGACGTACTCGAGGAGATCGTCGGCGAGATCGAGGACGAGTTCGACCTTCCCGACGAGGCCGTCGAGCGCGTCGACGAGTCGACGATCCGAATCGGCGGCACGTTCTCGATCGACGACTTCAACGAGGAGTTCGGGACGGAGCTGCCGCAGGAGGACTACTACACCATCGCCGGCTTTGTCTTCGGGAAGCTCGGCCGTGCGCCCGAGGAGGGCGACGAGGTCGCGCACGGAAACGTGCACTTCCGGGTGCTCGAGGTCGAGGGCTCGCGGATCGAGCGGCTCGAGGTGCAGTGGCTGCCGCCCGCCGACGAGCCGGAAGAGCCGCTCGCCGCGCAGGGCTAGCTAGGTGTCCTACCCACGGACGTTGTGAATGCGGCTGTTCGGTGGCCGGTCGCCGATCGAGCTGTGTGGTCGTGTGGTGTTGTAGTGCTGGAGCCAGTGTGGCAGCGCTTGGTTGCGTTGGCGGTGTGAGCGGTAGGCGAGGCCGTAGGCCCACTCGCGTGCCATCGTTTGGTGGAAGCGCTCGACTTTGCCGTTGGTGCGTGGCCGGTAGGGCTCGGTGGTCAGGTGCCGGATCCGATGCCTGGCGAGCAGCTCGCGCAGCGACCGGTTCTTGACGTAGCCGAAGCCGTTGTCGGTCATCAGCCGCTTCGCGACGATCCCGTGGGCGGCGAAGAAGGCGAGCGCCCGTTCGAGGAAGGCCGTGATCGTCGCTGCTCTCTCGTCGTCGTGGAGCTCGACGTAGGCGAGCCGCGAGTGGTCGTCGACGATCGCGTGCGCGTAGTCGTAACCGACCCTCGCCTCGGGACTCATCCAATTGCGTGAGCGTTGCGAGCGGTCGCCGGTCACCCTGTGTCCGGGCCGCAGGAAGCGCGCGTAGCGGCTCGTGTCCATGTGGAGCAGATCGCCGGGGCAGGGCCACTCGTAGCGGTTGGCCGGCTCCTTGACCGCTCGCGGCGGTCGCGAGATTCCGGCCCGCTTGAGCACCTTCCAGACGGTCGAGTGGGCGAAGCCAGTCGCGCCGGCAACCAGCCTCGGTCCCCAGCCGGTCTGCCGGCGGCAGACGCAGATCGTCTCCTCGAGCTCTGGCGCGAGCTGCTGTGGCGAGCGGCGGGGACGGCTCGACCGATCAAACAGACAGGAAAGCGTGCAGCGAGCCTCCTCGCCCGCTTCGAGCCAGCGATGCCACCAGCGGTGCGCCGTCGCCGGCGACACGTTAAAGACCGCCGCGGCTCCCCTCAGCGACATCCCCTCCTCGATCGCCTTGACCAACGCGAAACGGCCAGCCAGTCCGAGCTTGGCGTTAGCGTGCAGATACATCCGCGCCCTCCTTCGAGCGTAGGTCCGGGAAGACCCACAGCCTCGAAGGAGGGCCGGACGACTACCTCAGCCGTTCACAACCTCTGTAGGCAGGACAGCTAGGCGAGCGTGCTCAGGGCGGCCAGGCCGGCCGACTGGAGCCGCTCGGTGTCGGTGATTACGAGCGCGAGCGCACCCAGCACCTCCGCCCGTTCACCGAGCTCGCCGCCCCTGATCGCCACGGTCTCGGCTGCGCCGGGAAGCGCGTAGCGGTCGACCGCCTCGCGGATCCCGGAGATCAAAGGGTCCCCGGCCGCCCGCAGGTCCCCGCCGACGATGATCGCCTCCGGGTTGAGGAGGTTGCAGAGGTCGGCGAGCACACGGCCGACGGCCCGCCCAGCGTCGTTCGTCACCCTCCGCGCCGCGAGGTCTCCCGCTGCGACGAGGTCGACCATCCCCTCCACGGTGAGGTCGGGCCCGAACGAGGGCCGTAGGAGCGACACGAGCGCACCGGTGGAAGCGACCGTCTCGAGGCAGCCTCGGCTGCCGCAGCGGCAGACGGCGCCCTCCGGATGGACCTGCACATGGCCGAGCTCTCCGGCGATGCCGCTGCCGCCGTGGTAGATGCGGCCGCCGAGCACCAGGCCTGCGCCGATCCCGGCGGAGAGCATCACGTAGACGACGTTCCCGAGGCCCCTACCCGCGCCGAACACGACCTCCGCGAGCGCGCCGAGGTTCGCGTCGTTGTCGACGTCGACGTGCAGATGGAGCCGCCGGCCGAGCTCCTTGCCCGGCCGCAGGCCGGCCCACGCCGGCAGGATCGAGGTCGAGCCGACCGACCCGGTTCGCCGGTCGATCGGGCCGGAGAGCGCCATGCCCGCCCCGACGACGCTGCGGCGGTCGACGCCCGCTTCCTCCAGGGCGACCTCGACGAGCTCGGCGGCCGCGTCGAGCGCAGCCGCAGCGTCGTGGTCGACGTCGAGCGCGATCCGCCGCTCCGCGAGCACCGTCGAAGAGAGATCGGCGACCGCGACCCCGACGTGGACGTGCCCGAAATCGACGCCGACCACCGCCCCCGCAGTCGCGTTCAGGCGGAGCAGGACCGGGGGACGCCCCCGGCCTGCAGGCTCCGCGCCGTTCCCGGCTTCCACGACGAGACCGCGTTCCTGCAGGTCGGCGACGAGGCTCGCGACGGTCGTTCGCGAAAGCCCGGTCATCCGCGCGAGCTCGCTCCGGCTGGAGGTGCCGCGAGTGCGGAGCGCATCGACGATGCGGAGCCGGTTCACTTGGCGCAAGGTCCTCAGCGATCCAAGTCCCTGCACGACCGGCAGACCTCCCTCTGAGTCCCGCCTTTTTGGCGGGATCCTGCGAATCCGGCGATCGTACTGCGCTGTTCTCGCCGAAGCTAGTCCGAAATCCGCCCTGGTCTCCGCACCGGTAGATCGGGCGGCGGTCTTGATTCCACCCTCGCACGGGCGTAATGTCGCCCAGCCGGATTCGCCTGATGCCACCAGGCCTGAAGAGGAGGAAATACGTGAAAAAGGCTTCGAAGAACTCCGCTGTGCGCGCGAAGTGCCGCGTGCCGCTGCTGCTCTTGCTCGGCTCTATCGTCATCGCCCTGTTTGCCGCCGGTTGCGGCGGTGACGACAACGAGTCGGCCTCGAGCGGAACCGGGGGCGCCGCCGCCAAGGGAAGCATCTGGGTGCTGCTGCCCGACTCGAAGAGCTCCGACCGATGGGAGAACGACGATCGCCGCTTCTTCGAGCAGGCGTTCACGGCAGCTGGGATCGATCACAACATCGTGAACGCCGAAGGCGACGCGAACACGCAGCTTCAGCAGGCCGAGCAGGCGATCAACGCAGGCGCCAAGGTGATTCTGCTCGTGGACCTGAGCCCCGAATCGGGCGCGACGATCATCCAGAACGCTCGAGACGCGGACGTGAAGGTCGTCGACTACGACCGCCTGACCACATCCGGCCCGGGTGCCGACGCGTACGTCAGCTTCGACAACGTCAAGGTCGGGCAGACGATGGCCGATGCTGTCGGCCCCGTGATCGACAAGCTGTCTGGCAAGCCGAAGATCGTGATGATGAACGGCGGCCCGACGGACAACAACTCGAAGCTGTTCAAGCAGGGCTACAACGAGACCGGTGACTACGCCGTCTCGAAGAAGGTAGCGGCCGGCGAGTGGCAGGTCGTCGCCGATCAGGATGTCCCTGACTGGGACAACCAGCAGGCCCTGACGCTCTTCGAGCAGATCCTCGTCGCGAACAAGAACGACGTCGACGCGGTCTTCGCAGCGAACGACGGGATCGCCGGCTCGGTCATCGCGGCGCTCAAGTCGGCGAACCTCGACCCGGTCCCGCTCTCGGGCCAGGACGCAACGGCCGCGGGGATCCAGAACATCCTCGCCGGCTGGCAGACGATGACGGTCTACAAGCCGATCAAGGCCGAGGCGGACGCCGCCTCGAAGGTTGCGATCGCGCTGCTGAACGGCCAGGACCCCTCGAACATCCAGGGCGCGTGGGACAATCTGTCGATCAACAACGGCGAGGCCGACCTGCCGTACATCGCCCTGACGCCGATCGGTGTCCTCAAGAACAACGTGGCCGACACGGTGATCAAGGACGGGTTCCGAACCTGGGAGGAGATCTGCACGGGCGAGTTCGAGAAGTACTGCCCGGCGAATCGCTGAGCACGAATGACCTCCGGGGTTGAAGCACCGAGCGGGGGCGCCAGCGGGCGCCCCCGCCCGGCCGACCGGCCGATTCTCGACGTCGCCGGCGTGTCGAAGAGATTCGGCGCGGTCCAGGCGCTCTACAAGGTCGACTTCGAGGTCCGCCTCGGCGAGGTGATGGCGCTCGTCGGCGACAACGGCGCGGGCAAGTCGACGCTGATCAAAGGGATCGCCGGGATCCACTCCTTCGACGAGGGCGAGGTCCACTTCGAGGGCAAGCCGGTCACGATCCACGGCCCGCGGGATTCCGCTGCGCTCGGCATCGAGGTCGTGTATCAGGACCTCGCGCTGGCGGACAACCTCGACGTCGTCGCCAACATGTACCTCGGGCGCGAACGCATGAGGGGGCTCGTGCTCGACGAGCCTGACATGGAGCATGCCTCTCGCGAGACACTCAACAGCCTTTCCGTCACGACGCTCCGCTCGGTGCGCCAGGCCGTCGCCGGGCTCTCCGGCGGCCAGCGCCAGGCCGTCGCAGTCGCCAAGGCCGTGATGTGGAACTCGAAGGTCGTCATTCTCGACGAGCCGACGGCTGCGCTCGGCGTCGCCCAGACGCGCCAGGTGCTCGACCTCGTGCGGCGGCTGGCCGACCGCGGGCTCGCGGTCGTGCTCATCTCGCACAACCTCCACGACATCTTCGAGGTGGCGGACCGGATCACGGTGCTCCGCCTCGGTCAGCTCGTCAGGGTCTACGTGCGCGCCGACACGACGCAGGAGCAGGTCGTCCACGCAATCACCGCGGGCGAGCTCGCACACGTGCCCGGGATGGACGACGGGGTCGTCGTGTGACGGATCCCGTGCTCACGCCTGCGCAGGGATCGTCCGAGGTGGTCGAGGTCGCTGAGGGAGGAATCGGTGCAACCCTCGCGCAGGCAGGGCGTGACTGGGTCCAGCGGCTGAGGATGGGGGAGTGGGGGGCGCTGCCGATCTTCATCGGGCTCGCCGCCCTCGCGCTGCTCTTCGGCAGCCTCGACTCGAACTTCTACACGGAGCGGAACTTCGTCAACCTGCTCCTCCAGATGGCGGGGTACACGACGATCGCCATCGGCACGGTCTTCGTGCTCCTGATCGCGGAGATCGACCTGTCCGTCGCCTTCGTCAGCGGCGTCGGCGCGGTGGTGATGTGTTTGCTGCTTCGTCCCGAGGCGTCGCACTGGCCGTGGTGGGCGGCGATCGCCGCCGGCCTCGCTGCGACGACCGCGATCGGTCTTCTGCAGGGGTTGATCATCACGAAGGCACGGGTGCCGTCGTTCGTCGTCACGCTGGCCGGACTGCTCACATGGAGCGGCGTCGTGCTGATCCTGACCACGGAGGCGTCGACCTCCGGGACGATCCGAATCCAGGACGAGGTCGTGCTCGGCGTTGCAAACGACTATCTCCCGGTCTGGGCAGGATGGGCGCTCCTCGCCGGAGTGCTCCTCGCCTATGCCGCGCTCGAGGCGAACAAGGTGCGAACACGCCGCGCCCGCGGCCTCACGCACCGGCCGTGGGTGTTGATCGTGCTCCAGCTCGCCGCGATGACCGTCGCCGGCGTGCTCGCGGTCGGCTACGCCAACCAGGACCGCGGAGTGCCGGTCGTGACGGTGATCGTCGGGGTCTTCCTCGTCTTCTGGACCTTCATCGCGAACCGGACCCGCTTCGGCCGCCACGTCTACGCGATCGGCGGCAACCCCGAGGCGGCGCGCCGGGCGGGCATCGCAGTCGATCGGATTCGCGTGAACGTCTTCATGATCTCTGGCTTGATGGCCGGCGCCGGCGGGATCATCCTTGCATCGCGCCTGCGGTCGGTCGACACCGGCACCGGCAGCGGGAACCTGCTGCTGAACGCGATCGCCGCGGCGGTGATCGGCGGGACGAGCCTGTTCGGCGGCCACGGCAAGGTCGTGAGCGCGCTCTACGGCGGCCTGGTGATCGCGACCGTCGCGAACGGCATGGATCTCCTCAACCTCGCCTCCGGCTACAAATTCGTGATCACGGGCGGAGTGCTGCTCGCGGCCGTCCTCGTCGACGCGTTCGCGAAGCGGGCGCGCGCCGCGTCCGGTGCGGCGTAAGCCGTCGCAGGGCTCGAGGTGAGCGAGCGCGGGGGGATCGGCGTCGGCCTGCTCGGCTACGCGTTCATGGGCAAGGCGCACTCGCGGGGCTTCCACGAGCTCCGCAGGCTCGAGCCGCCGCTCGTGCCCGAGCTCGTCTCGATCTCCGGCCGAAACGCGGAGCAGGTGGAAGCGGCGCGAAGTCTGTACGGCTGGGCCGAGGCGGTCACCGACTGGCACGACCAGGTCGCCGACGACCGGATCGGCCTCTTCGACAACGGAGGCCCGAACGCGCTCCACGCCGAGCCGACGATCGCCGCCGCGCGCGCGGGGAAGCACGTCCTCTGCGAGAAGCCGCTCGGGCGCGACGCCGCGGAGGCGCACGACATCTGGAGCGCCGCCGAGGAAGCGGGCGTCGTCCACATGTGCGGGTTCAACTATCGCTTCGTGCCCGCGGTCCGGCTCGCGCGCGAGCTGCTCGAAGCGGGCGAGCTCGGCGAGCTCTTCCACTTCCGCGCCCGCTACCTCCAGTCCTGGGGAATCGACGCGCCGCCGAGCTGGCGCTTCGAGCGCGAAGCAGCGGGGTCGGGAGCGCTCGGCGACCTCGGCGCGCACATCGTCGACCTCGCGCGCTATCTCGTCGGCGAGCCGACCGCGATCACGGCGGTCGTGCGCACGTTCGTCGACGGGCACGAGGTGGACGACGCGTTCGCGGCGACGGTGGAGTTCGAGAACGGCGTGATCGGAACGCTCGAGGCCAGCCGGCTCGCGCGCGGACGCATCAACCAGAACACGTTCGAGATCAACGGCTCCCGCGGGTCGCTGTCGTTCGACGTCGAGCGGATGAACGAATTGCAGGTCTCGGACGAGCGCTCGTTCCGCCGCGTGCTCGTGACCGAGCCCGAGCATCCGTTCATGTCGTTCTGGTGGCCGCCCGGGCACATAGTCGGCTGGGGGGATACGTTCACGCACGAGCTCCACCACCTGCTCATGGCGATCGCCGGAGAAGGTGCGGTGGCGCCGCACGGTGCCACGTTCGAAGACGGCTATCGCTGCGCCGAGATCTGCGACGCGATCCTGCGGTCCGCCGAGAGCGGACGGCGCGAGAAGATCGAGTACAAGGAGCGAGGATGAAGACGAGCCTCGGCATCTGGGCGTTCGGCCCGATGGCGACCCGTTTCGTGCCCTCGGGCTACAAGCCCGAGCTCGCGAACACGACGACCGCGGAGCGCGTGCACGGAGCCGTTGAAGCGCTCGGCGACCTGATCGACGGCTACGAGTTCCACTATCCGCAGGAGCTGTCGGCGGAGAACCTCGACGACGTGCGCAGTGCGCTCGGCGAGCACGACGTCTACTGCCTTGCGAGCGGACTGCACCTCGACTCGATCTTCGGCAAGGGCGCGCTCGTCTCGCCCGACGAGGGTGTGCGGGCGGAGGCGATGCGCCGCACTCTGGAAGCCGTCGACTTCGCAGGAGAGCTGGGCGCGCACTTCATCATCTGGCCCGGCATCGAGGGCTACAACTATCCCTTCCAGACGCCGTACCGCGAGTCGTGGGCGTGGTTCGTGGAGGGGATCGGACAAGCCGCGCAGCACGCGAAGGAGCGCGGCGTGACGATCTTCCTCGAGCACAAGAACTCGGAGCCGGCGATGAACATCCTGATGCGGAACGTCGGGATGACGCTGCACGTGATCCACAAGCTGCGCGTGCAGGGCCTCGACAACGTCAAGGTCAACATGGACTGGCAGCACCTGATCATGAACGGCGAGAACCTGGCGGAGTACGCGGCGCTGCTCGCGGCCGAAGGGCTGCTCGGCCATCATCACGCGAACTCGGGCTGGGGGACGTTCGACGACGACAACATCGTCGGTGCGACCCGCTTCATGGAGACGCTCGAGCTCGCGCTCGAGCTGCGTCGCTGCGGCTACGGGGCGGACGGCGAGCGGCTCGGCTTCGACCTCTACCCCTACACGGAGGACGCTGCCGCCGCAGTTCGTCGCAGCGTGCTCCACTGGCGCTTCATCTGGGATGTCGCCGGCCGGATCGACGACGCGGCGCTTCGTGAGGCGCAGCAGTCGAAGGACGCGATCCGCGCCTACGAGCTCGTCTACGGGGCGCTGGGGGGCGAGTGACGCTCGAGCGGGCG
This sequence comes from uncultured Actinomycetes bacterium, assembly GCA_963700495.1. Taxonomy (GTDB): domain Bacteria; phylum Actinomycetota; class Thermoleophilia; order Gaiellales; family Gaiellaceae; genus JACCTU01. The sequence continues at coordinate 486,734 of CAVOXT010000001.1, forward strand.
CTCGGCATCGTGCAGGCCGTCGTGCGGGAGGCGGGTGGGCCTGTGTCCGTGTACGTCGCCGACGCACACGGCGAGTTGGTCGCAGCGGCGACGATGGACGGCGCAGCGCCGGACACGCGCCTGAACGCGCAGCGCAAGGCGTATACCGCCGCTCGGAGCGACGCGCGCTCGACCGCGGAGCTCGCCGAGAAGGCCCGTAACAACCCGGCGGAGCTCGCCAGCTTCGACCCGTTCTTCACGTTCTTCAAGGGCGGCGTCGCCGCGTTCGAAGACGACCGGCGCGTCGGCGCGGTCGGCGTCAGCGGTCTATCGGGCGAGGAGGACGACGCGCTCGCACGGAGCGCGCTCGCGCAGGTCGGACTCGCCGACGGTCAGTGAAGCAGCGGCTCGAGTGCCCTCTTCCCGTCGCGCAGCACGGGCTTGCCGTGCGAGACGAGGACGCGCTGCACCGGCAGGTCGAGGAGCGGTCGAAGGGACAGGCGGAGATCGTCGTGCGTGGCCTTGCCGAGCCACCCCTCGGGACAGAGCCGGAGCCGGTCGTTCGTCGCGCGCGGCTTCGCGCCCGCGCCGAGCAGCACGTCGCCGGGGACGACAGCCCTCTGGGCGGGCAGCCAGTACACGACTTCGCTCGGGCGCGCGGTCTGGAACGCCTGCAGCCCGCCGGGCAGCTCGTCGCCCGGCGAGAAAACGTCGGTGACGTCGATCCCGCGGTTCCGCAGCGGCTGAGCCGAGCGCCTCGGCGCCCAGACGTGCTTCGCGCGGAGGTCACCGGTCGAGCGGGCGTGCCAGAAGACCGTCACGAGGACGTGCTCGGGCCGCCGGACGCCGCGCGGCGGGTCGAGCGGGTCGATCAGGATCAGGCCGTCGTCGCTCTCGAGCGCCACCGACCCGACGTCCTCCTCCCAGTGGTCGTGCCACGCCGTCCAGCGGCGCAGGCTGGCAGCGATCTCCTGCATGGCCGCTGAGCCTATAGCCCGCCCTTCGGGCGACCTCGTCGAGCTCGCCCGTCGTCTCGTCACGATCGACTCGGTCAATCCCGACCTGATCTCGGGCGCCGCCGGCGAGGCCGAGATCGCGCGAGCTGTCGCCGAATGGTGCGAGGGGGCCGGGCTCGAGGTCGAGGTGCAGGAGATCGCGAGCGGCCGTCCGAACGTCGTCGCGCGTGCGCGTGGCACAGGCGGCGGCCGGACGCTGCTCCTGAACGCCCATACGGACACCGTCGGGGTCGATCGCATCGACGACCCGTTCCTCGCCCGTGTGGCCGACGGCCGGCTGTACGGGCGCGGCGCGTACGACATGAAGGGAGCCCTCGCTGCGATCATGGTTGCCGGCGCCGAGGCGGCGAGGCTTGCGCTCCGCGGCGACGTGATCGTGTCCGCGGTGGTGGACGAGGAGGTCGCGTCCATCGGCACCCGAGCGCTCCTGCAGGCGGTCGAAGCGGACGCGGCGATCGTCGCCGAGCCGACGGAGCTACGCGTGTGCATCGCGCACAAGGGTTTCGTGGGCTTCGAGCTCGAGGTCGACGGCATCGCGGCGCACGGCTCGCGTCCTGACCTCGGCGTCGATGCGATCGCGCGCATGGGATACGCGCTCGTACGGCTGGACGAGCTCGACCGCTCGCTTCGGTCGGGCCCCGGCCACCCGCTGCTCGGCACCGGGTCGATCCACGCCTCCCTGATCAACGGCGGCCAGGAGTTCTCGAGCTATCCGGCCCGCTGTCTCGTCGTCGGCGAACGGCGCACGATCCCGGGCGAGTCGGCCGACGCCGTCGAGCGCGAGCTTCAAAGCCTGCTCGGCGATGTCGAGGGCCGAACGCGGCTGCTCTGGGGCAGGCCGCCGCTCGAGACCCCAGAGGACGAGCCGATCGTCGAACTGGTCAGCCGCCACGCTGGGGGGTCAGACCCCGTGGGGGTCGCCTTCTGGGCCGACTCGGCGCTTCTCGCCGAAGCGGGGATCCCGACTGTTCTGTACGGGCCGATCGGCGCAGGCGCGCACGCGCAGGTCGAATGGGTCGACCTCGCCTCTCTCCAGCGTTGCGTCGACGTCTACGTCGCGGTCGCCAAGGAGTTCTGCGGATGAAGCCTGTCCTCGTCGGCCTCGACGTCGGCACGACCGGAGTGAAAGGGGTCGCGATCTCGCCGGACGGCACCGTGCTCGCGAAGGCCGAAGAGGGGTACCCGCTCTCGACACCCCAGCCGGGCTGGGCCGAGCAGGACCCCGAAGACTGGTGTCGTGCGACCGAGCGGGCACTCGCCGCGCTCCCGCCTGCCGCCGCGATCGGGCTCTCGGGGCAGATGCACGGGCTCGTCGCGCTCGACGGCGGGAACGACGTGCTGCGGCCCGCGATCCTGTGGAACGACCAGCGCACCGCTGTCGAGTGCGCCGAGATCGAGGAGCGGGTCGGGCTCGAGCGGCTGATCGGGCTCACCGGCAACCGTGCCCTGCCGGGGTTCACCGCTCCGAAGCTGCTCTGGCTCCGTCGCCACGAGCCGGACGTCTACGACCGGATCGAGCACGTGCTGCTGCCGAAGGACTACGTGCGCCTGCGCCTGACCGGAGACCGCGCGACCGATGCGGCGGACGCGTCCGGCACGCTGCTGTTCGACGTCGCGCGAAGGCGTTGGTCGGACGAGGTGCTCGACTCACTGGACCTGCCGCGCGCCTGGCTGCCCGACGCGTACGAGTCGCCCGACGTGCCGGGAGCACCGGGGGCAGGCGACCAGGCGGCAGGAGCCCTCGGGGTCGGCATCGACCGGCCGGGCCCGGTCTCGGTCGTTCTCGGAACCTCCGGCGTCGTCTTCGCGGCGCTGCCGGCGTTCGCGGCCGACGCCGAGGCGCGGGTGCACGCCTTCTGCCACGCGGTCCCGGGCGCCTGGCACGCGATGGGCGTCATGCTGAGCGCCGCGGGCTCGCTCCGCTGGCTCCGCGACACCGTCCTCGGCGGGTCGTTCGACGCGCTCCTGCAAGAGGCCGAACGCTGGCCGGCCGGCACCGAGGGGCTGCTCTTCCAGCCCTATCTCGCGGGCGAGCGCACGCCGCACCCCGATCCGAACGCACGCGGCGCGTTCGTCGGCCTCTCGCTCCGGCACGACGCGGGAGCACTGACGCGTGCACTCCTCGAGGGCGTCGCCTACGGCCTGCGCGACTCGCTCGAGCTGCTGCGCGAGCTCGGTGTCGACGCGACCGTCGGACGCGTCTCGGGCGGCGGAGCGCGCAGCGCGCTCTGGTTGCGAATCGTCTCGTCGGTGCTCGGGATCCCGCTCGAGCGAACTGCGGTCGAGGAGGGCGCTGCCTACGGCGCGGCGCTCCTGGCCGGTGTCCGTGCAGGCGTGTTCGCCGACGTGCACGAGGCGGTCGAGCAGACCGTGCACGTGCGCGACGTCGTCGAGCCCGAGGCGGAGTGGCAGCACGTGTACGAAGCGGGCTACGGCCGTTACCGTCAGCTGTACCCGGCCCTACGACCATTGGAGGAATCTTGGGGCTAGTCAGATGGGGTCTCCTGTCGACCGCGAACATCGGTCGTGCGATCGTCGGCGGCGCAGCCGACTCGCCGATCGCCGACGTGGTCGCGGTCGGAAGTCGTGACAAGGCGAAGGCGACCGAGTTCGCACGCGAGCACGGGATCGAGCGGGCCCACGGGAGCTACGAGGAGCTGCTGGCTGATCCCGAGCTCGACGTCGTCTACGTTGCGCTGCCGAACACGTTCCACGTCGAGTGGTCGATCCGTGCGCTCGAAGCGGGGAAGCACGTACTCTGCGAGAAGCCGCTCTCGCGCGATCCCGCCGAGGTCGAGCGCGCGTTCGACGCCGCCGAGCGGTCAGGCCGGCTGCTGATGGAGGGCTTCATGTACCGACACCACCCTCGCACCCTGAAGTTCGAAGAGCTCGTGCGAGGCGGGGCGATCGGCGAGCTGCGCCTCGTGCGCTCGCAGTTCGGGTTCCTGCTCGAAGAGCCGACAAACGTCCGGCTGAACCCGGAGATCGGCGGCGGCGGCCTGCTCGACGTCGGGTGCTACTGCGTGAGCAGCTCTCGGCTGCTCGCCGGCGAGCCGGAGGTCGTCTACGCCCAGCAGACGCTCGGGCCCACAGGGGTCGACGTGCGCTTTGTCGCGACGATGCGCTTCGCAGGCGGCGTGCTCGGCCACTTCGACTGCGGCCTGGACGTCCCGGACCGGCAGGAGCTCGAGGCCGTCGGCTCGGAGGGATCATTGATCACGCGAGGCCCGTTCACCTCGGACGACGCCGCGCTCGAGCTGCGCCGCGGCGAAGAGACGGAGGCAATCGGGTTCGAGCCCCTAAATCGGTATCGCTGCGAGGTCGAGGACTTCTCACGGGCCGTGCTCGGCGACGAGCAGCCGCGGCTCGGCCGATCGGAGTCCGTGGCTCAGGCGCGCGCGCTCGACGCGCTCATCCGCTCGGCGGAATCCGGCTCGCCCGGTCGGCTCGTACCAAGTGAATAGCTACCCCGGACTCAAGGAGAGGTATGACACGCATCCGCTTCGCGATCGCTACAGCAGCAGCCGTTCTCTCGCTCGTCGTCGTGGCCCCGGCGACCGCCGCGACGAAGCTCGTCGCCACCGTCGGGCCCAGCTTCACGATCACGCTCAAGAAGGGTGGCAAGAAGGTCACGAGCCTTCCGGCCGGCGCCTACACGATCACGGTGCAGGACAAGTCCTCGTCCCACAACTTCCACCTCAAGGGGCCGGGCTTGAACAAGATGACGACGGTCAGTCAGGTCACGACGAAGACGTGGAACGTCACCTTCAAGAAGGGGAAGTTCACCTACGTCTGCGATCCCCATGCGAGCCAGATGAAGGGCAGCTTCACGGTCAAGTAGTCAGCTCGAGATCCGCGATCCGGCCGCCTTCGATCGTGAAGGCGGCCAGGTCGCCGGTCCTCGCAGACAGGATCAGGTAGGGCTTGCCGTCCCAGAGCCCGATGTTCTCGACGTCCGTGCGCGAGGGTCGCGCCGGCGACGACGGGTGCGAGTGGAAGACGGCGAGCTCGTAGCCGTCGTCTTCGAGGAACCACACCTCTGGATCCACGTCGAGCTCGAAGCGGTACGGCGACGCGGCCGCGTTCCGCCCGGGGACGTAGCGCTCCGCAACGCCGTCGCGCAGCACCAGGAGCCCGCAGGCCTCGTTGGGGGCCTCCGCCTCCGCGTGGGCCGTGAGCTCCCGCCGAATCTCGGCGCGCACTACCACCAGACGGTCTGCTCCATCGAGCGCTCGACGTCGTCCGCCTCCCAGAACCCGGCGGAGAGGTACTTCCAGCCGCCGTCCGGGAGAACGCACACGACGACGCCGTCCTCTCGCTCCCCAGCCAGACGCCGGGCGACGTGGACGACGGCACCGGACGAGACGCCCGCGAAGATGCCGTCCTCGTCGAGCAGGCGACGCAGCGCGGCGACCGACTCGGCGTTCGAGACGAGCACCTTCGCGTCGAGCTTCGAGACGTCGAGGATCGGCGGTACGTAGCCGTCCTCGAGCGACCGGAGGCCCATCACGGGATCGCCCGGGAGCGGTTCCGCGGCGGCGACGACGACTTCCGGAAACGACTCGCGCAGGCGAGCTCCCGTTCCCATCAGCGTCCCGCCGGTCCCGAGCCCCGCGACGAGCACGTCGACGCGGTCCAGCGCGGCGGCGATCTCCGCGCCGGTGCCCTCGTAGTGAGCGCGCGGGTTGGCCTCGTTCGCGTACTGGAACGGCATGAAGTACTTCGGTTCGCGCTCGGCGAGCTCGAGGGCGAGCCGGACCGCCCCGTTCGAGCCCTCGTCGCCGGGCGACTCGACGATCTCCGCGCCGTAGAGACGCAGGAGCCGCCGGCGTTCCTCGGTCGCGTTCGCGGGCAGCACGCAGGTGAGCCTGTAGCCCTTCAGCTTCGCGACGAGCGCGAGCGAGATGCCGGTGTTGCCGCTCGTCGGCTCGAGCAGCTCGCGACCGGGTGCAAGCTCGCCGGACTGCTCGGCAGCCTCGATCATCGACTTCGCGACACGGTCCTTGATCGAGCCGGTGGGGTTCTGCCCTTCGAGCTTCGCGAGCAGCTTGACGTCGCCTTCCGGCCTCAGCTCGACCATCGGCGTGTTGCCGACGAGGTCGAGCAGCGAGGAGGCGATCTGCGAGCTAACAGCCACCGGCCATCGCCGGCAGCAGGATCACGGTGTCCGCCGCGGAGACGGGCGTCTCGAATCCTTCACGGGTGCGGATGTCCTCGCCGCCTACATAGACGTTCGCGTACTCGAGCTTGCCCGACAGTGTCGGGAAGCGAGACATCAGGTCGTCGAGCAGCTCGCGCACGGTCTGGCCCTCGGCGATCACCTCGCGCTCGCCGTTCGTGTCCACGCGCAGGGTTGGTGGAATCCGGACGACGCTCATCGCGCGGCGCAGAACTCCACGTAGTCGACGTACTCGGTGATCGTCGGGTGCTCGCCGCAGACGGGGCAGGCGGGATCGCGCCGGAGAGCGACCTCGGTGAACGTCGCGGCGAGAGCGTCGAAGAGCAGCAACCGGCCGACGAGCGAGTCGCCGATCCCGAGCGCGAGCTTGATCGCCTCGCTCGCCTGGAGCGAGCCGACCACACCCGGCAGGACGCCGAGCACGCCGCCCTCGGCGCACGACGGCGCAAGCTCCGGCGGCGGCGGGGTGGGGAAGAGGCAGCGGTAGCACGGGCCCTCGCCCGGCTGGAAGACCGTCACCTGACCCTCGAAGCGGTAGATCGAGCCGTGGACGACCGGGATGCCGTGCCAGACCGACGCGTCGTTCACGAGGTAGCGCGTCGGGAAGTTGTCGGCGCCGTCGACGATCACGTCCCAGCCCTCGCCGATGATCCGATCGATGTTCTCGGAAGTGAGGCGCTCTCTGAACGTCTTCACGGTGACGTCGGGGTTGAGCGCCTCGAGCGTCTCTCGTGCCGATTCGACCTTCGGCTGCCCGACTCGATGCGTCGAGTGAGCGATCTGGCGCTGGAGGTTCGACTCGTCGACGACGTCGTCGTCAACGATCCCGAGCGTGCCGACACCCGCCGCCGCGAGGTAGAGCGACGCCGGCGAGCCGAGCCCGCCCGCACCGATCAGGAGCACCCGCGACTGGAGCAGCCGGCGCTGGCCGGCCTCTCCGACCTCGGGGATGAGCATGTGCCGGCTGTACCGGCGGCGCTGATCGGCAGGCAGCGTCGAGGGCACCACGGTCGGCAAGCCGCGCTGCTCCCAGCCGACGAAGCCGTCGATGAGGTTCTCGACGCGCTCGTAGCCGAGCAGGCGCAAGGATGCGCCCGCGACCGCCGACCGGTTGCCCCTGGCGCAGTAGACGACGATGCGGCGCGACTTGTCGGGAACCTCCTGCTGGATCCGGCCTTCGACGCTCGCCTTGGGGAGGTGGATCGCCTCCGGCACGTGGCCGAGATTCCACTCCGACTGCTCGCGCACGTCGAGGAAGATCGTGTCGCCGTCGAGGAGCGTGCGCGCCTCGTCCAGCCCGATGGTCGGCACCGAGCCCCGAGCCTCCTGCAACAGTTCTCCTGAGGACGCCATTCCTTTGCAAAGTGTAGCTATTGACCTCCTGATGTGGCCGGCGGCGGCGTGAGCGCCCGCGCGCGGGTCTGGGCGTTCTCGCTCGCGCTTGCGGTCGCTGCCGCCGCGGCGACGCTCGGACTCGTCGCGCTCACCCGAGACGCTCCTTCCGGCACGGCGCTCGAGCCTCCGCCGCTCTTTCTCGACCTGGGTGTCCGGACCGACGTCGAGGCGAAGGATCTGCGGCGCGCGGCCCGGCTGTACAACGACGGCAAGCTGCCGGAAGCCGCGCGGATCTTTGCGCGCCATCGCTCCCCCGAGGCGCGAGTCGGCGCAGCTTTCGCGTCGTGGCCCGACACGGTCGACCGGCTCGAGCCGCTGCCGAACAGGCTCGCCGTCGTGCGGCTGAACCGCGGGATCGCCTATGCGACCCTGAACGACGAGACGCGGGCACGCGCCGAGCTCCGCGCCGCGACGCGCGTCCAGCCCGACACGCCGTACGCGGTGCGCGCGGGCGACATCCTCCACCCGAGGATCGCGCCCGGCCTGCCGGGATTCGTGCCGGCGGTGCCGTTTCCGAAGCGCCTCTCCGGCCTCCCGCCGCCCGAGCAGTTCGCCGCGGTCGAGCGGGAGGGAACACGCCCGGCTGCCCCGGTCGAGGCGCTGATCCGGTACGGCGTTGCGCTCCAGCGGCTCGGCCGTCCGATCTCGGCGCGCAGAGTCTTCGACGCGACGGCCCGCCGGCACCCGACTGCGGAGACGCTCACGGCGGCCGCCGTCGCCCGCTTCGACAAGGATCGCCCGGCCGCAGCGTTTTCGCGACTGGGCCCCCTGTCACGCCGGTACCCGAACGCCCAGACGGTTCGCTTTCACCTCGGCCTGCTCTTGCTCTGGATCGCGGACGTCGAGGGCGCCAAGCGCCAGCTGCGGCAAGCTCGTGCGCTCGCCCCGACGACCCGCCTGGGCCTGGAAGCAGAGCGCTTCCTCGACCGTCTGTAGAAATATGGGTCTCTATTGGGAAAGATGAGCCGAACGGCCTATGGCGGCCGTCGGCAACGATAGGCAAACTGTCGCCGCCGACAAGGACGTTGACTCCGTCCGACGCGGCCATAAGGTAAGTACGTGCAGGTGGGTGTCGGGGTAGCACGGAGCTCTGGGAGGGGAACCGTGACTGAGACAACGACAGCAGTCCGACAGAGCATGGACATCGAGGACGTCCTCGCCACAGAAGAGGCGAAGGGGCTGCTCGAGACCGGAAAGCACGCCGGCTCCTTGAGCGCCGACGAGATCGCGCTGGCGCTCGACGAGCTCGACCTCGAGCCCGGCGCTCTCGACTCGTTCTACGACGCGCTCGAGGCGATGGAGATCTCCATCGTCGACGCGGCGCCGGTCGAGGAGGAGGAGATCGCAGCTCCGCTCGAGCGTGAGATCTCGACCGACTCGCTTCAGCTCTTCCTGAAGGACATCGGCAAGGTCGACCTGCTCACCGCCGCGCAGGAGGTCGAGCTTGCGAAGCGGATCGAGCGCGGCGATCACCGCGCGAAGCAGGAGATGGTCGAGGCGAACCTGCGCCTGGTCGTCTCGATCGCGAAGCGCTACCGCAACCAGGGGCTGCCGTTCCTCGATCTGATCCAGGAGGGAACGATCGGGCTCGTGCGGGCCGCGGAGAAGTTCGACTACCGCAAGGGGTTCAAGTTCTCGACCTACGCGACCTGGTGGATCCGCCAGGCGGTCGCGAGGGCGCTGGCGGACAAGGCGCGGACGATCCGGATGCCCGTGCACGTCGTCGAGAAGCTGAACAAGATCGCACGGGCCGAGCGCAAGCTGCGTGCCGAGCTCGGACGCGAGCCGCTGGCCGTCGAGATCGGGCGCGAGCTCGAGCTCTCGCCGGAGGAGGTCGAGCAGATCCGCCGCAGCGCGCAGACGCCCGTCTCGCTCGAGAAGCCCGTCGGCGACGAGGAAGAGTCCGAGTTCGGGCACTTCATCACCGACGAGTCGGCACCGGCTCCCGAAGAGGAGGCCGAGACGACGCTGCGCAAGGAGGCGCTCAAGAAGGTGCTCGCGATGCTCTCGCCGCGCGAACGCGCCGTGCTCGAGCTTCGCTACGGCCTCGACGGGAAGCCGCCGCGCACGCTCGACGAGGTTGGGCGGACGTTCAACGTCACCCGCGAGCGGATCCGGCAGATCGAGAACCAGAGCCTGAAGAAGCTGCGGGCGTTGTCGGACAGTCAGACGCTCCGCGACGCGGCTGCGTAGACTTCCGCGCCTGACCACGGCGCAACTCGAAGAGCTCTACGACCTCCTGCGTATTCCCAGTGTGAGCGCCGACGCGTCTCACGCGGACGACGTGCGTCGCGCCGGCGAGTGGGTGCGCGACCTCGTCAGGACCGCCGGAGAGGCGGAGCTCGTCGAGACGAGGAGCCAGCCGCTCGTGATCGGCGAGATCCCGGCGTCAAAGAGCCCGGAGACCGCGCCGACGGTCCTGGTCTACGGCCACTTCGACGTGCAGCCGCCGGCCCCGATCGAGCTCTGGGACAGCGACCCGTTCGAGCCGGAGATCCGCGACGAGTGGGTGTTCGCGCGCGGGGTCGCAGACGACAAGGGCCAGCTGTACGCAGTCCTGCGCGCGGCGATCGATCTCGCGAACGAGGGGGCGCTGCCGGTGAACGTGCGCGTTGCCTCCGACGGGGAGGAGGAGATCGGCGGCGACTCGATCGTCGAGTGGGTGCTCGCGGACGAGCGGGGCGCCGACGTCTGCATCATCTTCGACGGCGGCATGGAGCGCCGCGACGTGCCGCAGTTCTGCACCGGTACGCGCGGCTTACTGGCCTTCGACATCTTCGTGCGCACGGGCGAACGCGACCTTCACTCCGGGATGTTCGGCAACGCGGCGCTGAACGCGATCCACGCGTTGCATGCTTGCACTCGGCGGGATCCTCCCGCGCGACGGACGCCTGCCCGAGCCGCTGCGGCAGGGGGTCATTCCCGCCTCGCCGGAGGAGGAGGAAAGCTGGGCCTCGATCCCGAGCGGCGAGGAGATGCTCCGAGGCGCCGGGGCGACCCCTTACGACCAGCGCGCTGCGGACGAGTTCTGGCTGCGCACGACGGCGGAACCGTCCGTGGACGTGAACGGGATCCTCGGCGGCAAGCCGGGGCTCCGCAACACGACGACGGTTACATCCGCGGAGGCGAACTTCACGATCCGGCTGGCGCCGGGGCAGGACGTCGACACGATCCGCCGGGCCTGCGAGCGGCTGCTCCGGGAGGCCGCGCCTGCGGGCGCAGAGATCGACCTGCAGTACGCCGGGGGCACGCGGGCGTCGGCGGTCGACCCCCAGTCGCCGGCGATCCAGCTCGGCCTGAAGGCGTTCTCGAAGGTCTTCGGCCGCGAGCCGCTCCTGGTCCGGGGCGGCGGGACGCTGCCGATCATGGCCGCGCTGACGCAGCGCGGCATTCCGGTCGTCCTCACCGGTGTCGCCCTGCCCGAGTCGAGCGTGCACTCGCCGAACGAGAAGCTCCCGCTCGAGTACCTCGGCAAGGCAAGAGACGCCGCCAGGGAACTCTTCCTGGCCTTCGCAGACCTGCCCCGCTAGGCCAGGGCCACCTTTCGGGGTCAGACCCCGAATCTCGTCAAGGGTGAAGGTGTGCCGAGTTTGTGACGATCAGTCCACGAGCCACTGGTGACCGAAGCGGCGCATCTCTTCGATCACCGGGAGCAGGCCGCGGCCCTTCTCCGTCAGCTCGTACTCGACCCGAGGCGGGCGCTCCGGGTAGCTCCGGCGCTCGACGATCGCCCCCTCCTCGAGCGCGCGGAGGCGCTCGGAGAGCGTGCGGGGGGAGATGCCGGGGCAGGCGGCCTCGAGCTCGGTGAAGCGCCGAGAACCCTCGGAGAGGTCGTGGATCAGCAACGCCGTCCACTTCGCGCCGAGGATCTCCGTACAGGCGGCCACGGCACAGGAGGTCGTCTCGTGGGTGGGGAGCATCGTCCGCATCTCTTCACGAAGTGTAGCGGGGTGTCCCGGTAGGCCAGTGGTGTCACCTGCGCCCCGAAGCGGAGGGGTCTGACCCCGTGTTGTTCTCTCTTACTCCCCAGGCTCGTTCATGTGGGACGCGTCCGTGAACTCCCGGAACTCGCCGGAGACCAGGTACGCCGTCCGCTCGCCGATGTCGACCGCGTGGTCGCCGATCCGCTCGAAGCAGCGGGCGACGATGATCATGCGCAGGCCCCACTCGTGAAGCTTGGGGTCGCGGCCGAACGACAGCACCTGCGACACGAAGTGGCGGTTCGCCCGGTCGATCGAGCTCGTCCAGGTCGACGAGCGTCTCCGCCTGCTCGAGGTTTCGCGCAGCGAACGAGTCGAGCGAGACGCGGATCATCTCCTCGGCCCGTGAGCCCATCTCATCGAAGGCGTCGACGAACATCCGGTCGGGAGCGACGGGCGGGGCGAGCTTCACGAGCTTCGCGATCGTCACGCAGTAGTCCCCGATCCGCTCGAGGTGGAGGTTGACGTGCAGAATCGAGAGCACGAGTCGAAGGTCGGACGCGACCGGGGTCTGGCGCGCGAGGAGCTCCTGGATTCCCTCCTCGATCGCGACGTAGCGCGCGTCGATCTCGTCGTCGAACGCGATCACCTCGTCCGCGAGCTCCTCGTCCTGCTCGACGAGTGCGTTCAACGCGCCGCGCAGCGCGCGCAGGCAGAGCGTGCCCTCCTCGTGGATCGACGCCTCGAGCTGGTCGAGCTCTTCCTGGAAGCCGACCCGCACTAGCCGAACCTCCCCGTGACGTAGTCCTCGGTGCGCTTGTCGCCCGGCTGCGTGAAGATCTTGGTCGTCTCGTCGTACTCGACGAGGATGCCGGTCCGCCGACCTTCCTCAGCGACGTTGACGGAGAAGAACGCGGTCATGTCGGCGACGCGCGCGGCCTGCTGCATGTTGTGCGTGACGATCAGGATCGTGTAGTCGCGCTTGAGCTCGTGCATGAGGTCTTCGATCCGCGTCGTCGCGATCGGGTCGAGCGCGGAGGCCGGTTCGTCCATCAGGATCACGTCGGGCTCGGTCGCGAGCGCGCGCGCGATGCAGAGCCGCTGCTGTTGCCCGCCCGAGAGCCCGAGCGCGCTCTTGTCCAGCCGGTCCTTGACCTCGTCCCAGAGCGCCGCGTTTCGCAGAGCCTGCTCGACGCGCTCGTCGAGCCCTTTCTTCCAACCGAGCACGCGAGGACCGAACGCAACGTTGGCGTAGATCGACTTCGGAAACGGGTTCGGCTTCTGGAACACCATCCCGATCTGCTTCCGGACCTCAACCGGGTCGACGTCCTTCCCGTAAAGATCCTCGCCATGGTAGAGCACCGTCCCGTGCACCCGCGCGGTCGGGATCAGGTCGTTCATGTGGTTGAACACGCGGATGAACGTGGACTTGCCGCAGCCCGACGGCCCGATGATCGCGGTCACCTGGCGTGCGTAGATCGGCATCGAGACGTCCTGCACCGCCATACTCCCGTCGTACGAGACGCCGGTTCCCTGCACGTCGAAGACGACGTCGCGGCTGCTCGGCGGCGGTGTGCGGGCCAGGTCCTGTGCGATCTTCACGGTCGAGGGTTGCGGTTCCGTCATGCTCATTCACCATCTCCTCTGGTAGCGGTTCCGCACCCAGATGGCGAGGGCGTTCAAGCTCATCAAGATGACCAGCAGGACGATAATCGCAGCGGCGGCAAGCTGGCGAAACTCCTCCTGCGGGAGTCTCACCCACTGGTAGATCTGAATCGGCAGCGCCGTGAACGGTCCGAGGATGGTCGGGTCGAACGTGATGTAGCTGACCGCGCCGATCAGGATCAGGGGCGCCGTCTCGCCGAGACCGCGCGAGAGCGCCAGGATCGCGCCGGTCGCGATCCCCGGGGCCGCGGCCGGAAGCACTTGGCGCGAAACGACCTGCCACTGGGTGGCGCCGATCGCGTATGCGCCTTGCCGGATCGAGTCGGGCACGGCGCGAATCGCCTCGCGGGCCGCGATGATCACGGTTGGCAAGACGAGCAGGGTCAGGATCAGGGCGCCCGCGAGCAGCACGCGCCCGAGACCGATCCCGCGGACGACAAACGCGAGGCCGAGAATCCCGTACACGATCGACGGGACCGCCGCGAGGTTCTGGATGTTCAGCTCGAGCAGCCGGTTGTACCAGCGGTGCCGGTTCGCGTACTCCTCGAGGTAGATCGCGGTTCCGACGCCGATCGGAACGGCGAACAGGACGAGCATGATCCCGAGGTAGATCGTCGCGAGGATCGCGGGCTTTGCGCCGGCGATCTCCGGGTCGATCGACGGCGGGCTCGTCAGAAACTCCCACGTAACGTGGCTCCAGCCCTTGGCGAAGACGTCGACGAGCAGAGCGAGCAGGGTCGTGAAGCCGACCACGAGCGAGAGCAGCAGTAGGCCCTTGAAGGCGCCTTCCCTGAGGTCCCGGCCGCGGCCCTTCAACTCGACGGGAGCGCTACTCATTCGTACTCCTCTCTGAACCGCTCGACGAGACGGATCGAGATCACGTTCAGGATCAGCGTCATCACGAACAGCGCTGCGCCGACCGCGAAGATCGTCTTGTACTCGAGCGACCCGGTCGGAACATCTCCGGCGCCGGTCGCCGCGATGAACGCAGCCATCGTCTCGACCGCCTCTCGCGGGTCGAACGAGAGGTTCGGCTGCTGTCCGGCGGCGACGAGGGCGATCATCGTCTCGCCGACCGCGCGCGAGATCCCGAGCACGAATGCGGCGATGACGCCCGAGATCGCCGCCGGGACGACGATGCGTGTCGCCACGACGCGCCGCGTCGTTCCGAGCGCGAAGGCGCCGTCGCGAAGGTCACGCGGCACGGCGGTCATGGCGTCCTCTGAGAGCGACGCGACGGTCGGAATGATCATCACGCCCATGACGAGACCCGCCGAGAGCGCGTTGAAGATGTCGACCTGGATCCCGATGTCGCGCAGGAGCGGGGTGAAGAAGGTGAGCGCGAAGTACCCGTACACGATCGTCGGAATGCCGGCGAGCACTTCGAGGAGCGGCTTGAGGACACTCCTGGAGCGCGAGCCGGCATACTCGCTCAGGTAGATCGCTGCGCCGAGACCGAGTGGGATCGCGACGATCACCGCCCAGAACGTGACGGAGAGCGTCCCGACGACGAGCGGCAGGACGCCGAAGAGCGCCGGCTCGAAGAGCGGCGCCCACTCAGTCCCGGTCAGGAAGTCGACGAGCGAGACGTCCTGGAAGAACTCGTACGCCGGGATGAACAGCGCGGCGACGATCCCGATCGTCGTGGCGACCGAGATGAGGGCGCAGAGGCCGAGGATCGTCTTGACGACGAGCTCCCCATAGCGGATTCGGCGCTTTTGGATGCTCGGGGCACCGGTCGTCTCCGCGTGAACCGCCAACCTACGCGCTCTCTGCGGCCTGGAGGTCGGCCAACGCCTTCTGCCTCTGCTCGTCGGTGAGCGGTACGAACTGCGCTGCCGCCGCGATCTCCTGCTCGTTCTCGAGCACGTACTCGAGGAAAGCCTTCACCTCCGGACGCTCGAGCGACGAGTTCTTGACATAGATGAAGAGCGGGCGCGCGAGCGGCGTGTAGGTCCCGTTCTGAGCGGTCTCAGCCGACGGCGCGACGCAGCCGCCGCCGCCGTCGACCTCCATCGCCTTGAGCTTGTCCTGGTTCTGCTCGTAGTACGAGAGACCGAAGTAGCCGAGCGCACCCTTGTCGCCGGCGACGCCCTGGACGGTCACGTTGTCGTCCTCGGTCGCCGAGTAGTCGGAGCGGCTTCGGCCCTCCTCGCCGTTGATCGCCCCGGTGAAGTAGTCGAACGTGCCGGAGTCGGTGCCTGCGCCGTAGAGTCGCATCTCCTGGTCCGGCCACGACGCGTCGACGTCCTTCCAGGTCTTGACCTTCGAGCCCTGGTCCCAGATCTTCTTCAGCTGCTCGACCGTGAGGCAGTCCGCCCAGTCGTTCGCCGGGTTCGCGACGACCGTGAGCGCGTCGTTCGCAACGTGAAGCTCGGTGAATGTGACCCCCTTCGCCTCGCACGCGGCCTTCTCGTCGTCCTCGATCGGGCGGGACGCGTTCGACAGGTCGGTCTCGCCGGCGCAGAAGCGCTCGAAGCCGCCGCCGGTGCCGGAGATCGCCGACCGTCACCTGGACGCCCGAGTTCTCGCCCTGGAAGCGCTCTGCGGCGGCCGTGGCGTAGGGGCCGACCGTGCTCGAGCCGTCGGCCTCGATCCGTCCCGAGAGATCTCCACCGGCACCCGTGCCGGTGGCTTCGTCGCCGCCGCCGCACGCCGTGAGGCTGAACGTGAAGAGTGCGCAGAGCAAGATGAATGCGGTCCGGCGCATGCGTTCGGTGTCCTTTCGTTGCCGGGCGGCACCGATTGTCCGGTGACCTTCCGGCAACGTGGGTCGAGGGCCGGTCAACGTCTGGTGAAGATGTTGTGAAACGCGGCTCAGGCGGCCTGCGGCAGCGCCCGGCCGCGGAGGGCGGCGACAGCCCGGGCGAAGACGTCCTCGCCGGGGAACGAGTAGTCGTCCGTGAAGTCGACGGCGCCGTTCAGCTCGAGCACGACGTACGAGCGCCCCCGGTGGAGCAGGTCGACGCCGACGAGGTCCGCCCCGACCGCCGAGGCGGCGGCAAGCGCGAGCGTGCGCGCACGGCGATCTGCCGTCGCGCGCCGGCGCGTGGCGCCGAGGGCGACGTTCGTCCGCCACTCGCCCGGCGCTGCGACGCGCTCGATCGCGCCGACCACCTCGCCGCCGGCGACCAGGACGCGGAGGTCGCAGCCGACGGGTGGGATCAGCTCCTGCACGATCGCGCCGTGGTCTCGGAACCACGCCTCGTCGGCGAGTGCGCGTAGACAGCGGCGCAGCTGGCTCCGCGTCGCGCACAGGTGGACGTGCCTGCCCCAGCTTCCGAACCGCGGCTTGACGACGGCGGGCAAGCCGATCCCGGACGCACTCGCCCCAACCGGCAGGTAGCCGGTCTGGGGGTGGGGAAGGTTGACCTGGCGCAACCGGATCGCGGTGACGAGCTTGTCGTGCATCGCGACGAGCGCGTCCGGAGCGTTGAGGACGAGCACGCCTCGCCGCTGCAGCTTCCGGAGCGACCAGAGTCCGGGCTCGACCCCGTCGATCGTCGCCTTGACGTCGAGACGGGCGAGCGCCACGTCGCCGGGCGTCAGCGTCCGGAGCGCGGCTCCCGGAGAGAGCAGCGGCACGCCGTGCTCTCCGAGCGAGGCGTTCGTTCCGTGCCGACGGTGTGCGACGACCGCGAGCATCGAACAGGAGGATTAGGGCGATCGCCTCCCGGCGGGCGGGTGTTCACGAACGTCTCACCGGACGTTCACCCCTTCTAGAACACTGCTTTCTGGTGAACGCCGCCTAGGCGTCGAACCGGCAGCGGATCGTCAGGCCACCTCCGAGCGATCCGCTCGCCTCGACCGTGCCGCCCGCCGCGGTCACCACGTGCTTGACGATCGCGAGCCCGAGCCCGGTGCCGCGGGACGACCGGGCGCGGTCGGTGCGGTAGAAGCGCTCGAACAGCCGCGCGAGGTCGCCCTCCGCGACGCCCTGGCCGTCGTCTGCGACGGTGAGCCAGAGCTCGCCGTCCCGTCGCTCGGCCGAGATGCGGCAGCGGGCGCCTCTACCTGCGTAGCGAATCGAGTTCGACGCGAGGTTCTCGAGCACGACGCGCAGCATCCGGGGCCGAAGTGGGACCTCGAGCCCGTCAGGGACGTCGACGACGATCGCGACGTCCGCGCGGTCGGCCGAGTCGGCCAGCGACCTGACCACCTCGTCGGCGGTCGGCCGGATCGGCGTCGTCCCGAGCCCGACGACGTGCCGGCCCGTCTCGAGCTCCGAAAGAAAGAGCACGTCGTCGATCAGCTCGCCGATCTCCTCGATCTCGTTACGCGCGCGGTCGATCAGCTCCTGCGGGTCCTCGCCGGGGAGAGCGGCCGACTCGAGCAGCGAGAGCAGGCGCGCCAGCGGTGTTCGGAGCTCGTGCGAGACGGCCGCCGTGAAGCCTGCGCGGAGCTCGTCGTAGGCGGCGTTCTCGGACGGCTCGCTCAGGTAGACGAGCGACTCCTTCCTCCCGAGCGCCTCGTATGGAACCTCGACCGGGCGGCGGCCGCTCAGCGCGGAGTCCGGCAGCCGCAGACCGAGATCGAGATCGGTCAGCGCCTCACGCGCACGGCGGCTTGCGGCGACGACCCGTCCCTCGCTGTCGAGCACGACCAGGATCTCGCGGCTCTCCTCGATCGCCGCGAGGCCCCGTGCGGCCTCGAACACCATGCGCTCAGGTTCGGCTTCCAGAGCCGGTTCCCGCGGCCCGAAGAGCCTCTTCACCATCTCGTCACCAGTTTCTCACCGCGTATGAACCCTCCGGCTCCGACTTCGTGACGATCATCCGGGCAGATGTCCAAGGTGCTGATCGTCGAGGACGACGACGTTATCGGCCGGGGGATGTCCGGCCACCTTTCGAACGCCGGATTCGAGCCGCTCGTCGTCACGCGGGGCGAGACCGGACTCGCGCGCCTGCGCTTCGAGCGCCCCGACGTCGTCGTGCTCGACCTGATGCTCCCCGGGCTCGACGGGTGGTCGCTGATCCAGACGGCGCGTGCGGAGGGCATCGGCACGCCCATTCTCGTCGTCAGCGCGCGTGGCACCGAGCAGGATCGCGTCAAGGCGCTCGAGCTCGGCGCGGACGACTACCTCGTCAAGCCGTTTTCGATGCAGGAGCTCGTCGCGCGCGTGCGCGCGGCCGCGCGGCGCGGCGTCCGCGCCCAGGAGGAGACGCGGGGCGACCCGATCGAGGTCGAGGAGCTCCTGATCGACCCCCGCGAGGTGCAGGCGTACGTCGGCGGCGAAAGCGCCGACCTGACGCCGACGGAATTCCGCCTGCTGTACGCCCTCGCCCTCGAGCAGGGTCGCGTCGTCACCCGCGAGGAGCTGATGCAACGGATCTGGGGCCGACGCCAGCGGCACCGCGACCGCACCGTTGACGTCTTCGTACGGAAGCTGCGCGACAAGATCGACCGCAAGGCCCCGAGCCACACCTTCCTGCATACTCGGCACGGAGTGGGCTACAAGCTTCAAGCGCTGCCGAAGTAGTGCCTCGCGCTCACGACGAGGGTACTCGGTACATCAACCGCGAGCTCTCGTGGCTCGACTACGACGCCCGCGTGCTCGACCTCGCCGCAGACCCGTCCGTGCCGCTGCTCGAGCGCGTCAAGTTCTGCTCGATCGTCTCGCGAGATGTTGGACGAGTTCTTCATGGTCCGCGTAGCCGGGCTCGAGGGTCAGGCCTCGGCGGGGATCCCGGTCCGCTCCGCGGACGGCAGGTCGCCGCTGCAGACCCTCGGCGAGATCCGCGAGCGGGTGTCGGAGCTCGTCGCCCGCGAGGCGAGACTCTGGTCGCGGGAGCTGCGGCCGGCGCTCGAGCAGGAAGGGATCAACGTCGGCGGTGTCGAGGACTGCAACCAGAAAGAGCTCGCGGAGCTGACGGCGCGCTTCGAACGCGAGATCTTTCCCGTGCTGACGCCGCTCGCAGTCGGCCCGGGTCAGCCGTTCCCGTACATCTCTGCGCTCTCCCTCTCGCTTGCCGTCTTCGTCCGCGATCCCGACTCCGGCGACGAGCGCTTCGCCAGGGTCAAGGTCCCGGAGGGGATGCCGCGCTTCCTGAAGGTCGGGAGGCGCGGACTGTATGTCCCGCTCGAGCGCGTGCTCGCCCACTTCCTCCCGGCGCTCTTTCCGCAGATGGAGATCGTCGAGCGTGCCGTGTTCCGTGTGACGCGGGACACCGACTTCGAGGTCTCGGACGAGGCGGACGACCTGCTCGAGGCGGTTGAGCTCCAGCTGCGGCGTCGCCGCTTCGGTGACGTCGTGAGGCTCGAGGTCTCGTCGCAGATGTCGGTCGCCATGCTCGATCAGTTGAAGCGCGGGCTGGACGTCGACGACTCGCACGTCTACCAGGTCGGCGGGCTGCTCGACCTGTCCGAGCTCATGCAGCTTCTCCGGATCGAGCGCCCCGACCTGCGCCAGGAGCCGTGGATCGGCGTCACGCCTCCGCGGTTCGCGGTCGGCATCGCGAACGACGACCTCTTTGCCGAGATCCGCCGCTCGGACCAGTTGGTGCAGCACCCGTATGAGTCGTTCTCGTCGACCTTCGAGGTGTTCGTGACCAACGCCGCGAAGGACCCCGACGTGATCGCGTTGAAGACGACCGTGTACCGCACGAGCGACGAGTCGCCGCTCGTGCCGGCGCTGATCGAGGCGGCCGAAGACGGCAAGCAGAGCGTTTGCCTCGTCGAGCTGAAGGCGCGGTTCGACGAGCGCCGTAACATCGAGTGGGCGCGCAAGCTCGAGCGCGCGGGCGTGCACGTCGTCCACGGATTCCCCTCGCTGAAGATCCACCTGAAGGCGACGCTCGTCATCCGCCGGGAGGGCGACGCGATGCGTCGGTACGTGCACATCGGCACGGGCAACTACCATGCCCTCAACGCGCGGCTGTACGAGGACTTCGGGTTCTTCACGGCCGACCCGGACATCACGGCCGACGTAGCCGACCTCTTCAACCACTTGACCGGCTTCGGCAAGCCGCAGCAGTTTCGCAAGATTCTCGTCGCTCCCTTCAACCTCAGAGAACGTCTGATCGAGGAGATTCGCCGCGTCGGTCACGCGGTCAAGGACGGGAAGGAGGCGCGGATTCGGATGAAGATGAACGCGCTCACCGACCCGGCGATCATCGACGAGCTCTACGCAGCGTCGCAGCTCGGAGCGCGGATCGAGCTCGTCGTGCGCGGGATCTGCTCCCTCCGGCCGGGTGTGAAAGGACTGTCCGAGAACATCACTGTGCGCTCGATCCTGGGGCCCTTCCTCGAGCACAGTCGCATCTATCAGTTCGAACGCGAGGACGGATCGTGCTGGCTCATCGGGAGCGCCGACCTGATGCCGCGCAACCTCGACAACCGTCTCGAGCTCGTTGTCCCGATCGAGAACGAGCGGCTGCGCAGCCGTCTTTCGGGCATTCTCGACACCCTGCTGGCGGACAACACGGACGCCTGGGAGCTCAAAGAGGACGGCACCTGGCGGCGGTTTCATCCCGGGAAGGGCGAGCGCGCACGTGGGAGCCAGGAAGCGTTGATGCGGTCGGCGGCGCGTCCCAGGCGGCGAGCCGTAACAAAGCGGCGTTGATGTCCGGGCCTGCTGCCACGATTTCCGCCATGCGGGTAGGGGTCGTCGATGTGGGCTCCAACACGGTGCGGCTGCTCGTCGCAAGCCAGAGGAGCGTCTGCCTCGAGCCGATCCACCACGCGCGGGAGTTCCTGCGACTCGGCGACGAGGTCGAGCGCCTCGGGTGGGTATCGGAGCGCAAGCTGCGCGAGACCGTCGACTGCGTTCGGCGCTACGCGGCCGAGGCGGAGAAGTACGGGGCGCACCATCTCGAGGTCGTCGTCACCGCGCCGGGACGCCGAGCCGCGAACGCCGACGAGCTGGTCGCCGCGCTCGCCGAGGGCGCGGGCGCACGAGTGCGGATTCTCACGGCCGAGGAGGAGGCGCTGCTCGCGTTCTCGGGCGCAGTCGCTTGTCTCGACCACCTCCCTCGAGTCCATCGCCGTCTGCGACAGCGGCGGCGGCTCGACGGAGCTGGTCGTCGGCTCGCCGACGCGTCCGCAGTGGATCCGCTCGCTGGACCTCGGGTCGCTGACAGTGCGCCGTCTGCTCCCGGACGACCCGCCCGGCAAGCCCGCCGTGGAAGCTGCCCGAGCGATGGTGCGCGAGCGGCTCGACGGCGTCACGCCCCCGCTTCCGAAGGCCGCGTACGCGACGGGCGGCACCGCCCGCGCGCTCCGACGGCTCGTCGGACGAACGCTGGACGCCGAGAAGCTCGACGAGGCGATCTCGCGCCTCGCGAAGCGCTCGGTCGACGAGATCGCCGAGAAGTACGACCTCGAGCCCGAGCGCGCGTGGACCCTCGTCGCCGGCGCGCTCATCCTCGCCGAGGTGCAGCTCCGCCTCGGCGTGCCGCTCCAGGTCGCGCGAACCGGCATGCGCGAGGGGGTCGTCTCGACCGCGTTCGCCGAGCTCGCCGCAGCCTAGGAGGGTTTGACGAAATAGGCGCTGTGCCGCCGGGCCGCGCTGGACGGCGCGCTGCCGCGTCCTCAGTCGCGCCCGTATCCAGTGGATACGAACGCTCCCTGCGTCCTTGCATCGCACTCGCCCATCGCACCCCGGCGACGAGGCCCATTCCGCCAAACCCTCCTAGAGCCCGTCCAGCTGCTCCACTCCGGGGTCGAACGTCAACCGGCCGGGGGCGTCTCGGATCGGCACCCACGCGACGCGGTCGACCTCGTCGCCGGGCTCGAACTCGCCGTCGAGCGGCCGCATCAGGAACCAGCGCACGACCTTCGGTCCCGTGGGCCCCTCGTATCGCGATTCGCCGAGCGTCCGTTCGATCTCGCATTCGAGGCCGGTCTCCTCTTCGACCTCGCGGAGAGCGCACGCCTCGTCGCTCTCGCCGCGCTTGCACTTGCCCTTCGGGAGCGACCAGTCGTCGTACTTGGGCCGGTGCACGAGGAGGACGCTGCCGTCGCGGACGACCAGCCCGCCCGCCGCGCGAATGAGCATCTCGTCTTCGCCGGCCGCTTCCACGAGACGATGCTAGTGGAGGACGGTTGGGGGGAGCGAGAGCTCCCCCCAACAATGGGCGGCTACCTAACCTGCTTCAGCACGGTGTTGTAGTGGAACCGCGACCGCTTGGCTTGCGCGGCGGTGAGCGGCACGAACCTCGCGGTTTTCGCGACTTTCACCTGATTGTTCAATGCGAAGCCGATGAACGACCGCACTTCGGCGCGCTTGAACGAGTCACGCCGCGCATAGATGTAGAGCGAGCGTGACAACGGCTTGTACTGCCGGCTCTGGACGGTCTTTGATGTCGGCTTCACGCAACCGTTGCCGCCGTCGACGGCGAGGTCCTTCAACCGGCTCCTGTTTTCTTCGTAGTAGGACAGTCCGAAGTAGCCGAGCGAGCCGCGCGTACCGGAGACGCCCTGGACGAGGATGTTGTCATCCTCGCTCGCCGTGTAATCGGACCGGCTGGCCCGCTGTGTGCCGTTGATTACCTCGGTGAAGAAGTCGAACGTGCCGGAATCGGTACCTGGTCCGAACAGCTTGAGCGAGACGTCGGGGAAGCCGGCGCGGACGTCCTTCCAGTTGTCGACCTTCGACCCGGTGTTCCAGATCCGCTTCAGCTCCGCGGTCGTCAAGCACGTCGCCCACGTGTTTTGAGGGCTGATTGCGAGCGTAATCCCGTCGTTTGCGACGGTGAACGCGACCCACTTGATCCCGTTCTGTCGACAGAGCGCGTACTCCGAGGACTTGATCGGGCGGGACGCATTCGAGAGATCGGTCTCACCGCGGCAGAACCGGGTAAATCCGCCGCCGGTGCCCGAGATGCCGACCGTGATGCGGACGCTCGGCTGCACTTTCTTGTACATCTCCGCAGCTGCAATTGTCCACGGGCCTACGGTGCTCGACCCGTCCGCCGTGATGTCCCCCTTGAGCTTGGGTGCCTTCTTCGCAGTTGCCGCGACGGCGGTCACGCTCGCAGCCAGCATCACGGCGAACGCGAAGACCCCCACGCGGGCAAGACGCTTTCGAATCATCGCTCCCCTTTCACGTTCACGTTGGTTGGGAGCCATCGTGCGGCCGCACAGAAGCGCGATGGGACAAACGTCGGTGAAGGCGCGGTGACGCGATGGTGAACGCAGCAGGTCACCGCTTGCTTCCGCCGTGTTCACCGTTCCGCTGCCCACGGACGCCGCGAGCCGCGACAGACTCCGCGGCGTCGAGTCCGAGAGCAGCGCGCGCTTGGAGGGGAACCGAGCCGCTAGCGCGCCGCGGATACGGGAGACGCCGCCGCACACGCCGCGGCGTCTCCCGTTCGGCCTATCGTTTCCCGCGATGGCGAAGGTGCTGATCGTCGAAGACGACGAGGTCATCGCCGAGGGAATCTCGCGCCACCTCGCGGACGCGGGCTTCTCACCGGTCTGGGTGGCCGAGGGGCGGCAGGCGCTCGCGCGCCTCCGGTTCGAGCAGCCGGACGTCTGTGTGCTCGATCTGATGCTGCCGGGCATCGACGGCTGGGCGTTCATCGAGAGCGCCCGCGCCGAGGGGATCGGCACTCCGATCGTCGTCGTCAGCGCGCGCGGGACGGAGCACGATCGCGTGCACGCGCTCGAGATCGGCGCGGACGACTACCTCGTGAAGCCGTTCTCGATGAAGGAGCTCGTGGCCAGGGTCCAGGTGGCCGCGCGGCGCGGATCACAGCCCGCCGAGGTCATGCGCGGCGAGGCGATCGAGCTCGAGGAGCTGCGGATCGATCCCCGTGAGGTGCAGGCGTACGTCGACGGCGCGAACGCGGAGCTGACGCCGACCGAGTTCAAGCTCCTCTACACGCTCGCGCTCGAGCCCGGGCGCGTCGCGACCCGCGACGAGCTGCTCCAGAAGATCTGGGGCCGCCGCGAGACCCGTCGCGACCGCACCGTCGACGTCTTCGTCGGACGCCTGCGCGAGAAGATCGACCGCCGCGCGCCGCGCCACACGTTCATCCAGACTCGCTACGGGGTCGGCTACAAGCTCGAAGCCGTCCCGAAGTGATCGACCTGGACGAGCTTCGCGCGCGCTCGGGGCTGCCCGGGCCGCGTGCGAACCTCGAGCTTGCGCACGAGGTCGCCGAGTCGGCCACGCCGGACGAGGTCGCTCGCCTGGTGGGCACCGACGAGGAGTACCTCGTCCTCTGCGGAGCAATCGGGCTCGGACGGCTCGTCGCGGAGGGCGACCGATCGCGGATCGCGGAGCTCAGGCGCCTCGCGAACGACGAGCGCTGGCGCGTCCGCGAAGGCGTCGCGATGGGCCTTCAGCGCTGGGGTGACGCGGACTTCGAGGCGCTTGCCGACGAGGCGCTGCGGTGGGCGGGCGGGACTCCGCTCGAGCAGCGTGCCGCGGCGGCGGGACTGTGCGAGCCGAGGCTGCTGACCACATCGGCCAGGGTCGCCCGTACGCTGGAGCTGCTCGAGCTGGCGACGCAGGCGCCGCGCGACCGAACCCTTCGGAAGGCGTTGGGCTACTGCTGGAGCGTCGCCGTCGCCGCAGATCCGGAGCAGGGGCTGCCGGCATTCGAGCGCCTTCGCCTACGCGACGACGCCGACGTGGCGTGGATCGTGCGCGAGAACGAGAAGAAGAAGCGGCTCGCGCGACTGCTCACCCAATAGCGCGCGTCACCGTCTCGTCTCCCGACGGTCACCGACATGTGTCGAGGACGAGGTCTCACGTGCCCGAAACTGAAGGCATGAAGCTGAGGCCGCTCCTGTGCGAGCTGCACGCGCACACGAAGTGGAGCGACGGCGTGCTCCACCTCCCAGAGCTCGTCGACCTCTACGGCCGAAACGGCTTCGACGTCCTTGCGGTGACCGATCACGTGATCCGCAAGGACGACCCGTTTGCGGACGAAGGGCATCTGTGCGTCCACGCTGCGAACTTCGACGCATACCAGGACGCGCTCGCGCGCGAGGCCGCTCGGGCGCGAGACCTCTACGACCTGCTCGTGCTGCCGGGGCTCGAGCTGACGTTCAACGCCTACGACCCTCGCCGCGCCGGCCACGCCGTCGCGGTGGGGCTCCGGACGTTCGTCGCCGTCGACGCGGGGCTGGAGCGTGCACTCGTGGAGGCCCGCGCTGCCGGCGCAGCGTTGATCGCAGCGCATCCGAGCGCGGATGGTCGAGGCGACCACCGGCGAACGTGCTTCTTCGCTGCTGAGCCGTCGGCGCGCGCGCTCGTCGACCGCTACGAGCTCTTCAACCGCAACGCGCTGTTCGGCTGGGTCGCGGACGCGGGTCTCCCGGGCGTCGCCACCGGCGACTTCCACCTTCCGGAGCACCTCGCGACGTGGAAGACGCTTCTGCCGTGCGCGAAGGACGAGCGCGCAATCGTCGACTACCTCCGCTCCGATGCGCCTGCGTTTCTGGCGCCGCTCGCGGCGCTGGTGCCCGTCGCGGCGTAAGCGTCAGCCGGGGCGAATCGCGCCGCCGACGATCTTGCCGTCGCGGTAGCGCAGGAGCAGCGTGCGTGTGCCTGCCTCGCCCACGCACTCCGTCTCGACATGCCATTCGGCTCCGCTCTGCCAGAGGTGCTTGATGTCGACACTGCGGAGCGGCGTCGGCAGCGCATCGATGATTGCGCCGAGGTGGTCCCGGAACGGGAGTGCGCTTGCTGCCGCCACGGCCGCCCAGTCATCGGACTTCAGCGCGTCGGCGTGCGCGACTGTCGACTCGGCGATCTCGAACTTCGTCACGCGGCGACCCTAGCTCGGAACCAGTACGATCGTCACCCACCCGTATGGGCGGTTCACCGTATCGTCACCGTCTGTTCACCTTTTCGTGACGCGAAGGGAGAGGGCGAAGCTAGTCCCAGGAAGGGGAATTGTGAACCCACCGGCCGCCGACCATCGTCCCGACCACGCGCACCTCGGGCAGCTCCTCGGCGTCGATCGCGAACGGATCGCGATCGAGGACGA
Organism: uncultured Actinomycetes bacterium; assembly: GCA_963700495.1. Lineage (GTDB taxonomy): Bacteria > Actinomycetota > Thermoleophilia > Gaiellales > Gaiellaceae > JACCTU01. The sequence continues at coordinate 512,829 of CAVOXT010000001.1, forward strand.
CGAGGTCGGCCAGGTAGCCCGGCAGCAGCTTCCCGCGCCGGCGCTCGTCGCCCGAGAGCCAGGCCGGCGCGACGCAGGTCGCGAGCAGCGCCTCCTCGATCGAGAGCGCCTGCTCGGGATGCCACGGCGGTCGCCCGTCGGACGTCCGCAGCACGCCCGCGACGACGCCGGCCCACGGGTCGAGTTCCTCGATCGGGGCGTCGGAGCCGTTTGCGAGGAGCACTCCTGCGTCCCAGAGGGATCGCCACGTGTACGCACGGTGCGCGGCGCCCGGCCAGAAGCGCTCCGCAAGCTCGCGGTCGGAGGTCGCGTGGCTGAACTGGACGGATGCAGCGACGCCGATGCGCGCAAACCGGGGCAGGTCGTCGACCGTGAGCAGCTGCGCGTGCTCGATCCTGTGCCGTAGCCCGAGCGGGCGCCAGACGTCCTGGGTCGCCTCGAACGCGTCCAGCGCCTCGCGGTTCGCGAGGTCGCCGATCGCGTGCACGGCGACGGGAAAGCCTGCGCGGGCGGCGCGCCGCACGATCTCCTCCAGCTCCTCACGGGACGTGATCTGCACGCCCGAGCCGTCGAGCAGCCGTGCGGTCTGCGAGCCGAGCGTCCCGTCCATGAAGGCCTTCAGGTAGCCGAGGCGGAGATACCCGTCCCCGAACCCCGCGCGCACGTCCGTCGCCTCGAGCTCCCCGACCTTCTCGTGCGGGAGCGACTGCCACACGCGCAGCGTCAGCGCATCGCCCTGCGCGAGCCGCTGCCAGAACCGCAGTGCACCGAGCCAACCGTCCTTGTCGTGCACCGCAACGACGCCTCGGGAGTGCGCAACGCGCACGCCTGTCCGCATCGCGTCGACGTACTCGTCGTCCGAGATCTCGACGTAGCGGTCGCGGAAGTGCCAGCAGGACTCCTCGCGGAGGACGCCGGTCGGCTCGCCGCGGCCGTCGACCTCGACGACGCCGCCGTGCACGCTGAGGTCGCCGTTCGCGCGCGCGAGCGCAGCCGAGTTGAGCCAGAGCGAGTGCGAGTCCCGAGCCATGAGCGCGATCGGCACGTCGCGGGTCAACTCGTCGAGCGCCTCTTTCGTGGGCTCGACCGACGGCTCCCAGTCCCCGCTCCGCCACCCTCGCCCTCGCAGCCACGCGCCCGGCGCGACGCCAGGCAGTGCATCCCGGACCCGCTCTACCGCCTCGTCGAGGGTCCGCGTACCCTCGAGCCGGACCTCTCTCTGCGCGACCGCCCAGGTCGCGAAGTGGACGTGCGAGTCGGTGAAGCCGGGGAGGACGCAGCGCCCGCCGAGGTCGACGACCTCGGGAGAGGCGAGTGCGGTCTCGTGGGTCCCGACCCCGCCCGCGACGCGGTCCCCCGCGACGGCCAGCGCGCGCGCGATCGGGAGGGCGGGATCGAGCGTCCGGATCACGCCGTTCTCGAGGATCACGCGCCGGACTCTAGTCCCGCCGCGCTCCGTCCCACGTCCTGCGGCCTAGACTGGCGTCACCAACGAGCCGCAGGAGGACAGCGTGATCGACCATGTCAGTGCGACCGTCAACGACGTCGAATCCGCGAAGGGGTTCTACGAGCAGGCGCTGAAGCCGCTCGGCTACTCCCTCGCGATGGAGGGTGAAGGATTCGCCGGTTTCACGACCGGGAGCGGGATCCCAGACTTCTGGGTCGTCGTCCGGCCGGAGCGCGGCGCCACCCACATCGCTTTCAGCGCCCCTGACCGCGCAACGGTCGACGCGTTCTACGAGGCGGCGACTGCCGCGGGCGGCAAGGACAACGGCGCCCCGGGCATCCGCGCCGACTACCACGAGAACTACTACGGCGCGTTCGTCCACGACGCGTACGGCAATAACATCGAGGCCGTCTGCCATCTCCCTGAGTAACCTTGCCGGGTGCCGTTCGACCCGCTGAGTGACGAGCAGCGCGAGCTCCGCGACCTGGTCCGGCAGCTCGCGCGCGACCGGATCGCGCCGCGTGCGGCGGAGATCGACGAGTCGCACGAGTTCCCGTGGGACGTCGTCGAGCTCTATCGCGAGCACGGGATCTTCGGCCTCTTCTTCGACGAGGCGCACGGCGGGCTCGGCACCGGCACGCTGCTGGCGCTGGTCGCGATCGAGGAGGTCTCGAAGGTCTGCGCGACGAGCGGGCTGATCCTCGCCGCTCAGGAGCTCGGCTCGCTCGGGCTCAAGCTCGCGGGCAACGACGAGCAGAAGGAGCGCTACCTGCCGAAGCTCGCCGCGGGCGAGTTCCTCGCGGCGTACGCGCTCACCGAGGCCGGGTCCGGCTCCGACTCGGCCGCGATGCGGACGACCGCGCGTCGCGAGGGCGACGCGTACGTCCTCAACGGCTCGAAGCGCTTCATCACGAACGCCGGCGTCGCGAACGTCTACACCGTCTTCGCGAAGACCGACCCCGAGGGCGGACACGCCGGCATCTCGGCCTTCGTCGTCGACGCCGACACGCCCGGGTTCGAGGTCGCCCGCCTCGAGCCCAAGATGGGAATCACCGGCTCGACCACCGGCGAGCTCCTGTTCGAGGAGTGCCGGGTCCCGGCCGCAAACCTGCTCGGCGAGGAGGGCGAGGGATTCAGGATCGCCATGCGGATCCTCGACCGCTCGCGTCCGGGGATCGCCGCGCAAGGCCTCGGGATCGCGCAGGGCGCAACCGACTACGCACTGGAGTACGCAAAGTCGCGCGAGACGATGGGCAAGCCGATCGCGGAACATCAGCTGATCGCCGGGAAGCTCGCCGACATGGAGACGGCGTGCGAGGCCGCGCGCGGGCTGCTCTACGGGTTCGGCCGGATGGTCGACGAGGGAGCCGACGGGGAAGCGCTGACGAAGGCCTCCGCGCAGGCGAAGCTCTTCTGCACCGACACGGCGATGTGGGTCACGACCGAGGCCGTGCAGATCCTCGGCGGCTACGGCTACATCAGCGAGTACCCAGTCGAGCGGATGATGCGGGACGCGAAGATCACGCAGATCTACGAGGGCACGAACGAGATCCAGCGCCTCGTGATCGCCCGCGAGATGCTGAAGGAGAACCGCGCGTTCCTGCTCGCAGGTGTCGGGTAGAGATCGTCACGCTCTCGCCGCATTCGTGTTGCACACCCGTCACACGCGCGTCGATAGCGTGATTGCTGGGGGCCTTTGCGCCCCCCGGAGGGGGGCTGCGCTCGATGCCTGAGGTCAAGCTCTCGAGCGCGGAGCGCGTGCTCTTCCCGGAGGACGGGATCACGAAGGGCGACCTGTTCGCGTACTACGACGCGATAGCCGACACGATCCTCCCGCACCTGAAGAACCGGCCGTTCACGATGAAGCGCCAACCGCATGGTCTCGCCGGCGACAGCTACTTCCAGAAGCAGGCGCCGAAGGGCATGCCGGACTGGATCCCGACACGCCAGTTCCGCACGTGGCCGCGCGAGGGAGAGTCGCGGCTCGTCGACTTCCCGCTCGTCAACTCGCACGAAGCGCTGCTCTGGATGGTGCAGATGAACTGCATCGACATGAACGCGTGGTACTCGCGGGTCGACAAGCCGGAGCGCCCCGACTACGTCGTCTTCGACCTCGACCCGTCCGACGACGGCTTCGCCGACGCGATCCGCGTCGCGCACCTCGTGCGTGAGGCGCTCGAGGAGGTCGACCTGCGCTCTCACGTGAAGACGAGTGGCGCGTCGGGGATCCACGTGCTTGTCCCGATCACGCGCCGCTCGAGCTTCGGCCAGACCTACGAGTTCGCGGAGCGCGTGTCGCGCGCGGTCGAGGAGCAGAACCCGGGCCTCGCGACGACGGAGTGGCTGAAGCGCAAGCGGCCCGAGGGCTCCGTGCTCGTCGATCACAGGCAGAACGGACGCGGGAAGACGATCGCGTCCGCCTACTCTGTCCGTCCACGGCCCGGCGCGCCCGTCTCGACACCTCTGCGCTGGGAGGAGCTCACTCCCGACGTCCGCCCGCGGGACTTCGGTATGCGAGAGGTGCTCGCCCGTGTCGACCGTCACGGCGACCTGTACGAGCCGACCCTGCGCGGCGGTCAGTCGCTCGGGCCGGCACTGCGCGCCCTGCGCTGATGCCGCGCGCGGTGGTGATCGGGTCGGGCCCGAACGGGCTCTCCGCCGCGATCGCACTGGCAGGCGCAGGCCTCGACGTCGTCGTCCACGAGGAGCAGGAGACGATCGGGGGCGGGGCGCGGTCGCTCGAGCTCACGCTCCCCGGCTTCGTCCACGATGTCTGTTCCGCGATCCACCCGCTGGGCGAGCGCTCTCCCTTCCTACGTGAGCTGGCGCTGCCGATCGAGTGGGTGCACCGGCCGGCGCAGGTCGCGCACCCGCTCGACGACGGGAGCGCCGTCGTCCTCGAGCGCGACGTCGACGCGACCGCCGACCAGCTCGGACGGGACGGACCCGCCTACCGGGAGCTCTTCGCCCCGCTCGTCGAGGCCTGGGAGGCAGTAGAGCCGGTGCTCCTGGGTCCGCTGCCGCCGGCGCCGCGCGCACTTGCCCGTCTCGCTCGTGCGCTCGGGCCGCGCGGTGCGCAACGCGCGCTGCGCACCGCGCTCGGCGATGCCCGCGCCGTCGCGGAGGCGACCTTCGAGACCGAGCGCGCCCGGGCGCTCTTCGCGGGCAACGCCGCGCACTCGATGCTGCCGCTCGAGCGCCGTCCGACAGCCGGGTTCGCGCTCGCGCTGATGACGCTCGGGCACGTCTTCGGCTGGGGGTTCCCGCGCGGCGGCGCGCAGCGCATCACCGATGAGCTCGCCGAGCACGCTCGAGGGCTCGGCGTCGAGATCCTCACCGGCAGCCGCGTCGACGAGCTCCCTTCCGTCGACGTCGTGCTGGCCGACGTCTCCCCGCGCGAGCTGCTGCGGCTTGCGCGCGGCCGCTTCCCGCGCCGCTACGGGAGCGCGCTCGAGCGCTACCGCTACGGCGTCGGCGCCTTCAAGCTCGACTGGGCACTCGACGGCCCGGTGCCTTGGCGCAGCGAAGCGGCGCACCGCGTCGCGACCGTGCACCTCGGGGGGACGCTCGACGAGATCTCCGCCTCCGAGTGGGCGGCCTGGACCGGCCGCTGCGCGGACAAGCCCTTCGCCCTCTTCGCGCAGCACACGCTCTTCGACCCGACCCGCGCGCCCGCGGGCAAGCACACGGCCTGGGCGTACTGCCACCTTCCGAACGGCTCCCGCGAGTCGATGGCGGACCGGATCGAGGCACAGGTCGAGCGCTTCGCTCCCGGCTTCCACGAGCTCGTCCTCGAGCGGAGCGCACTCGGGCCGTCCGAGCTGGAGTCCAGGAACCGGAACCTGGTGGGCGGCGACATCAACGTCGGCGCGATGGACCTCGGCCAGCTGTTCACTCGGCCGGTGCGGAAGCTCGTCCCCTACCGCACGCCGCTTGCCGGCGTCTACCTCTGCTCGGCCGCGACCCCGCCCGGCGGGGGCGTCCACGGCCTGTGCGGCTGGTCGGCCGCCCGCTTTGCCCTGTCGGATCTCTCGAAACGCGCGTAGCATCCGGGTCGTGACGCAGATGACCGTCCACGTCCGCAGCGCGCACGAGGGGTCGTTCTCGGTCGGCTGGAGCGGCCAGCACTCGCTCGTCGTCGACCGGGGCCCCGAGGACGGCGGGCAGGGCATGGGCTTCAACGGCGGCCAGCTGCTCCTCCTCTCGCTCGGCGCCTGCTACGCGAACGATGTCTTCCGTGAGGCGGGCAAGCGCGGGCTCGACGTTCTCGGCGTGCGAGTCGTCGTCGAGTGCGACTGGGCCGGCGATCCGGTTCGCGCGCAGAACATCCGCTACTCGACGCGGGTGGAGGCCGAAGCGCCCGAGGACGCCATCCTCGAGCTGATCCGCGACGTCGACCGGATCGCCGAGGTGCACAACACGCTCCGGATCGGCGGCGAGATCGAGCTCGTCGACGCGGAGGTCGTCTCGGTCCAGGTCGAGACGCGCGTCTAGCTCGTCAGGACGGAAGGTGCCGGAGCACCGGGTCCGACCCGCCCCAGAGGCTCGGGGGCGGCGAGAGCGGCACCCACCTGTAGACGAAGACCAGCCCGGCGTCGTCGCCGTCACCGAGAACCGTGTGCTCCCAGACATCGGGCGCGCTCGGCGCGGCGACTTCGTAGGCGTGGTTCGTGTACCGCTTGCCGTGCGGTAGCTCCCGCGGTGCAAAGGTGCCGACCTTGCGCACGATCTGCGCGTCGGTGAGACCGGCCTCCTCCTCGAGCTCACGCAGCAGGCCCGCTTCGAGATCCTCGCTCGGCTCGAGCCTCCCGGCGGGAACCTGCGTGCCGGGACCCGGCTCGTCGCGGTGGTCGAAGACGAGGAGCTCTCTGCGCCCGTCGCGCTCGCGAGTGACGTACGCGAGCACCCGGTCGGTGTAGCTCACGCCTGTGCGCGCAGCGATGCCTTGTAGGCGCGCTTGGCCGCCTGGTAGCTCTCGAGCGCCTCGGCCGAGTCGACGTCGCCGAGCGTGGGATGGCTCGGCACGAGCGGCTGCGCCGCCTCGACGCCGTAGCGCTTCGCCAGCACCGATCCGAGCGCCTTGATCTTCATCTCGCCGAAGCCCGGCAGGGAGCCGATCCGCACGCGCAGATCGTCTCCGTCACGTGCGTCCGTCCAGACTCGCGCCGCGTCGCCGCCGTACTCGTCGACGACGGTCGCGCAGAGCTCCTGCACGCGCCGCGCCATGTTCCCGGGGAAGCGGTGCACGGCCGGCTTCTCGCGGAACGCCGCGTCGAGCTTCGCGGGATCCATCCGCGCGATCGCCTGCGCGTCGAGCTTGCCCAGCCGCTGCTTCAGCTTCTTCGGGCCCTGGAACGCGACCGGCACCGGGACCTGCTGGTCGAGGGCAAAGCCGATCAGCAGCGCGAGCGGATCCTCCGCGATCAGGCGATCGGCTTCGTCGTCCCCGGTGAAGTACAGCTTGTCCGGGTGCACGGGCACAAGCTTACGGGTTAGGCGGCCGCGACCAGCTCCGCGATGCGCTCGGCGACCGCAGCCGTCGAGATGTTCGTGTTCGCACGCGGGATCGTGGGCATGATCGACGCGTCGCCGACGTAGAGGTTGTCGAAGCCGATCACGCGCCCCGCGCTGTCGACGACGCGGCCGATCGCGCACGTGGCGACCGGGTGGAAGAAGCCGCGCGCGTTCTCGCGGACGTACGCCTCGACGTCTGCTTCGGGGCCGGGCCGGACCTCGCGGACGACGACGCTCTTGAGCGCCTCGTGTGCCATGAGCCCGCGCAGATCGTCGACCGCCGCGATGACGGCGTCGACGTCGTCCTCCGCGCTCAGGAAGCCGTGGTCGATCGCGAGCGGTGCACGCGGGTCGTTCGAGGTCAACCCCACGGTTCCGCGCGAGCTCGGCTTCATCGCGAATGCGGCTCCGCTGACCTCACCGCCCGGGTCCAGGGCCGGGAAGACGAACGAGCCGCTGCTGCCGCGAACCGTCACCTGCGCCATCCACGGGCCGTGTTCGGCCTCGAAGCGCAGGAGCTCCGCGCGCAGGTCGGGCGTCGGCTCCCACGCGAACCCGACCCCGACGTGGTCGACGAGCCCATCACCGACGGGCCGGCCGAGCCCGCTGCGCAGCAGAATCGCCGGTGAGCCGTACGCACTCGCGGCGAGGACGACGACGTCGGCGCTGAACGGGCCGCGCGAGGTAGAGACCCCGGTCGCGCGCTCCCCGTCGAGCAGCACGCGGTCGACGAGCGTGTCGGCGACGATCGTCAGGTTCTCGCGTTCCCGGGCGGGATCGAGATACGCGAACGCAGCGTTCCAGCGAACGCTGCCGCGTGTGTTGACGTCGTGAACGATCGCCGCGTCGCCGCCGGCCTCCACGAACGCGCGGTGCCACGGCGAGAGCTCGTCCGGCTCGATCCGACGGATCCCGAACGCCGCTTCGGCGCGCTCGAGGTACGGGCGCAGATCGGAAGCGCGCCAGCCTTCGCCCCACTCGTCGTAGTCCGCGTCCTCCCCGCGGAGCACGACGCATGCGTTGTGCGTCGAGCAGCCGCCGATGACCCGCGCCCGCAGCTGCGAGCGGTCTTCGCGGTCCGTCTCCCAGCAGTGTGAGTCGACCGCAAGCCGGCGCGCGTCGAGCAGGTCTTCGGGCCAGCCGCCCGCGTCGTACGGCCCGTAGTCCGGTCCCGCCTCGAGCAGGCAGACGCTGCGCCCGGGGTCTTCGCTCAGCCGCGCGGCCAGCACGCAGCCGGCGGTCCCACCGCCGAGGACGAGGACGTCGAAATGGCGATCCAGGCTAATGCTGTTCCTCGGACGAGTAGTCGAAGTCAGAGGCGAACGCGCAGTTGCCGGCCAGCTCCCATGCGAACGGCTCGTCGTCGACGACGAGCTCGTCGGCGTAGAGCTCGCGCCCGACGCGGTCGTACCCCGGGATGCCGCACGCGACGGGTTGATCGGTTTCCACGAGCGTCGTGGCCCGCGCTCGCGCGGCACGTCCGACTCGAAGCGCGTGACCCGCCCCGTCCACGACGAGCTCGATCGGGCTGACCCGGACGTCGATCAGGTTGCGGGTCTTCCGCACCCACGGCAGAGCGCCGATCCGGTCTCCCCCCGCGCTGCCGAGGAAGACGTTCGTGAGCGCTGTCCGCTGCGCTTCGTCGCCCCGCTCGTCGACATGGAGCACGATGCTCCACGGCGAGCCCGGCTCGTCGTCGTCATACCGGCAGACGAGTGCGGCCGCGAGTCCCGACACGTCCACGCCCTCGACGGCCCCTTCCTCGATCGCCCACGTGAGCACTCCGTAGCAGACGCCATACGTCGAGCGCCCACCGGGAATGCCGCCGATCATCCTGCACGGGCAGATTGCGTCGCAGTTGCACGACTCGAAGTAGGAGCCTCGGACGCGATAGCTCACAGGAGCGCGACCGCTCCGATCGCGAACGCCGCGGAGAGGCCGAAGCTCGCAGCGACCTCGAACGGCGCGATCTTGAGGACGGCGGCGAGCGCGCCGAAGAGCAGCATCGCCCACAAGCTGACCGCCCCCAGCGCGATGAGCGCGACCACGAGCCCGGCACAGCAACCCGCGCACCAGCAGCCGTCGCGCACGCCCATAAGGAGGCCGCCCCAGAAGCCGTCCCGCCACCCGACGACGATCCGTGCGAGCGGGGCTCGGCATCGGGTGAGGCACCGGCGCGCGACGGGGGACGCCTGGTAGACCGCCGCCGCGCCGAGCGCAGCGCCAGCCGCCCGCGCCGAGAGGCCGAACATCGCGAGCGCCATGGTGAAGCCGCCGAGCGCCGCCCAGACAGCCGTGTAGCCGAGCGCGAGAGCCCCCGAGTGCCGTGCCGACCTACCTGTTGCCAGGTCGAGCCTGAGCAGAGGAAGGGCGCTCGGGAGCATGGTCGCGCCCATGACCGCCATCGAGCCCCCAACCGCCGTGGGCGTCAACATGCGCCGACTCTACGACCTCTGCGAGGGGGATCTCCAGACGTACACTTGTTCGTGTGGACGCGCTCGCGCAGTTCAGCCCGGCGACCCGTGCTTGGTTCGAGAACGCGTTCCGCGAACCGACCCCCGCGCAGGCGCAGGGCTGGCCGGCGATCTCCTCGGGCGAGCACGTCCTGATCCAGGCCCCGACCGGATCGGGGAAGACGCTCGCCGCGTTTCTCTCCGGGATCGACCGTCTCACGCAGACGCCGGGCGACGGCCTCCGGCTCCTCTATATCTCGCCGCTCAAGGCCCTCAACTACGACATCGAGCGCAACCTGCGCGGTCCGCTCGCAGGCCTGCAGTCGGCGCTCCGCGTCGGCGTGCGCACCGGCGACACGCCGCAGAAGGAGCGTCAGGCGATGGCGAAGGATCCGCCCGACATCCTGATCACGACGCCCGAGTCGCTCTTCCTGCTGCTCACGTCGGCGGCGCGTGAGACGCTTCGCGGCGTCGAGACGCTGATCCTCGACGAGGTGCACGCCGTTGCAGGCACCAAACGTGGCGCTCACCTCGCGCTGTCGGTGGAGCGCCTGCAACGGCTACTAGACAAACCGATGCAACGCATCGGTTTGTCCGCGACGCAGCGGCCGCTCGAGGAGATCGGCCGCTTCGTCTCCGGGGGCCGGCCGATCCGGCTCGTCGACGCGGGCACCCGCAAGGAGATCGACCTTCAGGTCGTCATCCCGCTCGAAGACATGCGCGAGCTGCCCTCGACGGGCGCGCTCTCGTATCCGGCACCGGCCGACGGACAGGAGATGGACGCCGGCACCGAACGGAGCGCGCAGTCGATCTGGCCGTCGATCTACCCGAAGATCCTGGAGCTCGTCCGCGAGCACCGCTCGACGATCGTGTTCGTCAACAACCGCCGGCTCGCCGAGCGGCTCGCGCTCCGGCTGAACGAGCTCGCGAACGCCGACAAGGAGGGGGGTGAGCACGAGGAGATCGCACGAGCTCACCATGGCTCGCTCGCGCGCGAGCAGCGGGTGATCGTCGAGGAGGAGCTGAAGGCCGGCCGCATCCCGTGCCTCGTCGCGACCTCCTCGCTCGAGCTCGGGATCGACATGGGCGCGGTGGATCTCGTGATCCAGGTCGAGTCGCCGAAGTCGGTCGCGCGCGGGCTGCAGCGGATCGGGCGTGCGGGCCACGAGCTCGGCGCGGTCTCGCGCGGTCGCATCTTCCCGAAGTTCCGCGCCGACCTGCTCGAGAGCGCGGTCGTCGCGCGGCGAATCCTCGACGGCGCGATCGAGGAGACGGTGATCCCGCGGAATCCCCTCGACGTCCTGGCGCAGCAGATCGTCGCGATCGTGGCCGACGAGGAGATCGCCGTCGACGACCTGCATCGCCTCGTCCGTCGCGCGTACCCGTTCGCGGAGCTCTCGCGCGCGCAGCTCGAGAACGTGCTCGACATGCTCGCGGGCCGGTATCCGAGCGACGAGTTCGCCGAGCTTCGCCCACGGATCGTCTGGGACCGCACCGCCGGCGTGATCCGCGGACGCATCGGCGCGCGCAGGCTCGCCGTCACGAACGCGGGCACGATCCCCGACCGCGGGCTCTTCGGCGTGCACCTCGTCGACGGCGGCGGCCGAGTCGGCGAGCTCGACGAGGAGATGGTCTACGAGGCGCGGGCCGGGCAGACGTTCCTGCTCGGCGCGTCCACGTGGCGGATCGAGGAGATCACCCGCGACCGCGTGCTCGTGTCTCCCGCTCCCGGCGTTCCCGGCGCGGTGCCGTTCTGGAAGGGCGAGGGAATCGGCCGGCCGTACGAGCTCGGCGCGGCGATCGGCAAGGTCTCTCGCGAGATCGTCGCGCTCTCGGAGGAGAAGGCGCTCGCGAAGCTCCGCGACGAGCACACGCTCGACGATCGGGCCGCGCGCAACCTGCTCACGTTCCTGAACGAGCAGATGGCCGCCACCGGTGTCGTGCCGTCGGACCGCACCGTCGTGGTCGAGCGCTTCCGCGACGAGATCGGCGACTGGCGGGTCTGCCTCCTCACGCCGTTCGGGGGCCGGGTGCACGCGCCGTGGGCGCTCGCGCTGGCGGCACGGCTGCGCGAGTCGCTCGGGCTCGAGGTGCAGTCGATCTGGTCGGACGACGGGATCGCGCTGCACCTGCCCGACGCCGACGCACCGCCGTCGACCGACGACCTGATGATCGACCCGGACGAGATCGAGGAGCTCGTCGTCGGCGAGCTGTCCGGCTCGGCGCTCTTCGGCGCGCGCTTCCGCGAGAACGCGGCACGCGCGCTCCTGATCCCGCGTCGCCGCCCGGGAGAGCGGACGCCACTCTGGCAGCAGCGCCTGAAGGCCCAGTCGCTGCTTCAGGTCGCGCGCAAGTACGGCTCGTTTCCGATCATCCTCGAGACGTACCGCGAGTGCCTCCAGGACGTCTTCGACCTGCCGGCGCTGAAGGGGATCCTGCGCGGGTTGAAGCTGCGTGAGCTCGATCTCGTCGACGTCGAGTCGCAGAGCGCGTCGCCGTTCTCGTCGTCGCTGCTCTTCGACTACATCGCGACGTACATGTACGAGGACGACACGCCGCCGGCCGAGCGGCGTGCGCAGGCGCTGTCGCTCGACCGCGACCTGCTCCGCGAGCTGCTCGGGCAGGAAGAGCTTCGCGACCTGATCGATCCCGGCGCGCTCGAGGAGGTCGAAGCGCAGCTTCGCGGCAAAGCGCGGAACCCCGACGAGCTGCACGACGTCCTCCGCCGCCGCGGCGACCTGCGCGAGGGCGAATACGACCCGGGCTTCGCCGAGACGCTGCTGCGCGAGCGGCGCGCGATCCGCGTGCGCTTCGCGGGCGACGAGCGCCTCGTCGCGGCGGAGGACGCGGGCCGCTACCGCGACGCGCTCGGAGCGATGCCGCCGGGCGGGCTCCCCGACGCCTTCCTTCTGGGGTCAGACCCCAATACGGCTTTGCAACAACTCGTCCACAGGTACGCGAAGAGCCGCGGGCCGTTCACGACCGGTGAGGCGAACGACCACTTCGGCCGCGACGTCGAGCCCCAGCTCCGCGAGCTCGAGCGCGACGAGAAGCTGATTCGAGGCGAGCTTCGCCCGGGCGGGACGGAGCGCGAATGGTGCGACCCGGACGTGCTCCGCCGGCTGCGTCGAGCGTCCCTCGCAGCGCTGCGCAAGGAAGTGGAGCCCGCCGAGCAGGCGACGCTCGGCCGCTTCCTCCCGAGCTGGCATGGGATCGACCGCCGCGCGACGCTGCGCGAGGCGCTCGTGCCGCTGCAGGGCCTGCCGCTCCCCGTGAAGCTGTGGGAGTCCGAGCTGCTGCCCCGCCGTGTACCGGCGTACCAGCCGCTGCAACTCGACCACCTCTGCGCTTCCGGTGAGCTCGTCTGGGTCGGTGCCGGCCTCGACCGCGTCGCCGTCTTCTTCCGCGAGGACGCCGGCGTCCTCGGTCGCCCGTCCGCCGCCGCCCCGCCCGAGAGCGAGGCGGCCCAGCAGATCCGCGACGCGCTCGGCGGCGGCGCGAAGTTCTGGTTCGACCTCGTCGAGGAGACCGGGCTCGAGCCGGCCGAGGCGCTGCCTGCACTGTGGGATCTCGTCTGGGCCGGGGAGGTGCGGAACGACGCGTGGACGCCGCTCCGCGCGGGCAAACGCTACGAAACGCCGAGAACGCAGCGGCTGCGGGCACGGCGGTTCTCACGGCAGCGTGCGAACGCGAGCACGGCGACGCAGGGACGCTGGTCGCTCGTCTCCCTGTTCGCGGAGACGCCCGACCGGCGGGCACTTGCGGAGCTCCTGCTCGAGCGGCAGGGAATCGTCACGCGCGACAGCGTGAGGGCGGAAGGAATCCAGGGCGGCTACGGCGCGGTCTACGGCGAGCTGCGTGCACTCGAGACACTCGGCGTCTGCAGGCGCGGCTACTTCGTCGAGGGGCTCGGCGGCGCGCAGTTCGCGCTCGCGGGTGCGGTCGAGAGGCTGCGCGAGCTCCGGCCGCGCGACGGCGACGAGCCGGAGGCGCTCGTGCTCGCGGCCGCCGACCCCGCCCAGCCCTACGGTGCGGCACTCCCGTGGCCGAAGCGCTCGGGAGCGCGGGCCGCACGCGTCGCAGGGGCGCACGTCGTCCTGCTCGGCGGCGAGGCTGCGCTCTACGTCGAGCGCGGCGGCAAGTCGCTCGTGCCGTTGCGCGAGCCCGAGGAGGAGTGGCTGCGGGTGGCGCTCGCCGCGCTCGTCGACCACGTGAAGCGGCGAGGCGGCAAGCGGCTCGCGGTCGAGCGCTTCGACGGCGAGCCGGTGGGGGAGACCGATGCGATGCCGCTCCTCGTCGAGGCCGGGTTCCTGCCCGGCCCGCGCCGCGCCGTCCTGCGGCCGTGAGGCAACTCGCGGCGCTCGTCGCGGTCGCCGCGCTCGCCGGATGCGGCGCTTCGCCGCCGGAGCAGGAGGGCGCCGAACGCGCCGTCGCCGACGCGGCGCGCGCAGACGCGGCCGACTGCACCTCCCGTTCGCGAATCCTGTTCAAGGAAGGCCCGCCGGCCAACGTCTTCATCTGTGCCGTGCACCTCGGCGACGGCTTCTGCGATCTCTACCGCGCCGACCGGAACGCCGCGAAGTACCGCGTTCGCCTCCTGGAACGTCGCGGGTCGTGCACGCTCCCCGCAGGCTGAAGGATCGCTCAACCGGGGGATCCCCCGGCTCCTCAGCACACCCGATCCTGAACGCGAGGCGTTTGCGGCCGCGCCCGAAGTTCGACATTCGGAGACGACCATGGACCCAACGCAGACGAAGCTCCTCTTCATGATGATGCTGGTGATGCTGCTCTTCGCGTCCCAGCTCGTATCGCAGACCGGCGCGCTTGCCGGCGCCTTGCCCTAGACGAGCCGGTCGAGCAGCGCTCCGAAGACGGCGTGGCGCACGGTCGCCTGTCCGAACGCGCGCGGGGGCACCCGCTCACCGCGCCAGCCTGCGAAGCTCGCGGACGGACCGCCGGAGGCTGTCGCCGACATGGGCCGCGCCGAGCCGGCGTGCGACGCGATCGTTCGCCGCGGCTCCGCCGACCGCGAGGGTCACCCCTTCGGGCAGATCGAGCTTCCCGAGGTCGGCGACGTTGTCGCGCATCGTCACGCTCAAGCAGAGCACCGCCGCGCCGAGCCGCTCGGCCAGGTCGAGCGCGTCCTCGAGCGGCGCGTCCGCGCCGAGGTACGCGACCTGCCACCCGTCGGCGCGCAAGAGGGCGCCGAGCATCAGCAGGCCGAGCTCGTGCTGCTCGCCGGGGACGCACGCGAGGACTGCGACACCCCGAACGCCTCCGCGCGCGTCGGCCAGCAGGCGCTCCAGCCGCGCCCGGATTGCCGCGCTGGCGAGGTGTTCCTGCGCGATCGAGAGCTCACCGCTCGCCCAACCGTCGCCCACGCGCTGCAGCACCGGCTCGACGACTCGCAGGAGCGCCTGCTCCAGCGGGAGCATCGTGAAGGTCTGATCGAGGAGTCCGCCCAGCGCATCGACGTCCGCACGTGAGACCGCGTCGTAGAGCGCGCGCCGCAGGTCGGCGGGCGTGCGCGCTGCGTCCGCCGCGCCCGTGCCGAGGAGCGCCGCCGCCTCCCCTATGCGAAAGCCTTCGTCGAGGCGCTCGCAAAGCCACTCGACCCGCACGACGTCGAGATCGCTGTAGCGCCGCTGCCCTCCGCCTGTGCGCTCCGGCTGGAGCACGCCGTAACGCTGCTCCCACTTGCGCAGCGTGTCTGCCGGAACGCCGGTCCGGCGCACGAGCGCTGCGATGTTCAGGCCGGGAGGCATCGACTCGGAGTTGGACAAAACCTATCGCTACGCTCCGCGTGGTGCCCGAAGGCGATTCACTGCGACGCGCGGCGGCGTTGCTCCAGCCGCTCGTCGGTCAGCGCGTCGAGGTCGAGACGCCTCATCCGCGCGCAGCCGTCAAACGGATCGCCGAGCGCCTCGACGGTCGGACGCTCGAGTCGATCGAGGCGGTCGGGAAGAACCTGCTCCTCCAGTTCGAGGGCGGAGTCGTCTTGCGCAGCCACCTGCGGATGACCGGACGCTGGCGGCTCGAGCGGCGGGGGGCGAAGCGGGTCGGGCGGCCCTGGCTCGTGCTGCGCGGAGCGGAGCACGAGGGCGTGCTCTGGAACGGGCCGGTTCTGGAATTCGGCGCGGCTCACGACGTCGTTCGCCGGCTCGGGCCTGACGTGCTCGACGAGCCCCTGAAGCTCGAGGCCGTCCTCCGCAACCTGCGTGCGACGGATCAGACCCGGCTGCTCGGAGAGGCTCTACTCGACCAGCGCCTCGTCGCGGGGATCGGGAACGTGTGGCGAGCGGAGGCGCTCTGGGAGGTGCGGCTCTCTCCGTGGGCGCGCCTCGCCGACGTCTCGGACGACGACCTCCGCGCGGCCGTCGGCGCGGCCTCCACCCTCATGCGCCGCGGGCTCGCGACCGGTCGCTCCGGCCGTAACGTCTACCGCCGCCGCGTCTGCCGTCGCTGCGGGAGCCCGATCGAGTCTCGCGGTCAGGGGGACGACAACCGCACGATCTA
Source organism: uncultured Actinomycetes bacterium (assembly GCA_963700495.1). GTDB lineage: Bacteria > Actinomycetota > Thermoleophilia > Gaiellales > Gaiellaceae > JACCTU01. The sequence goes on from CAVOXT010000001.1 coordinate 528,759, forward strand.
CTGGTGCCCGGCCTGCCAGGGAGGATTGGACGCCCCGACATCGTAGGCCAAGGGTCCATGGCAGTTCGCGCTCCCCATCTCTACCGCTCGCTTCGCTGCTTCTGCCTCGGCGCTTTCCACGTTCTCTCACAGGAGGACGCCGAGCTGCCGTTCGCCTTCGAGCAGCATGCGTCGCGCGGCCGGCCGACGCTCTACGAGTACAAGCCGCTCGTCCGGGACTTCGTCGAGGCACGGGCGCGCAAGCTCGAGGACCGGCAGGACGCACGGCTCGCCGTGCAGGACCTTCGGGCCGAGCCCGCCGCGGCGATCTTCGGCGAAGAGCCGTTCAAGGCGGTGCTGCTGCCGCTGATCCTCCGGGTCGCCGAGTCCTGCGGCGGCTTCGACTGGGACGACGGCGCCTTCGACCGTGCCTACGAGGAGCTCGAGCGGACGATCTTCAGCGGACGCCGGGTGTACGCCGCCGCCGCCCCGCTCGTCGGGCTCTCGGTCGGAGCGGAGATCACGCTCGCGGAAGGCCTGTGTGTGCGGCACGCCGCGACCGGCGAGCTGACGCGCCACTGGCCGGAGGCGCAGGGTCTGCTGCCGCCCGAGTTCGGGCGCGAGACCGACCGCCTCTGCATGCTCGAGCTCAAGCGGGAGCTCGCCGCGGGAGAGGACGTGCCGGATGCTTCCGGCGAGCTGGGCGACGCGGTCACCGCCGTGCGGCTCGCGACGTGTGGCGCCGTCGCCGCCGGCCCGGTGCTGTTCGAGCGGCTCGACTGGCGGCCGTTCGGAATCAAGCCCGTGCTCCCGATCGCGGCGGCGCAGCCCGAGGGCGAGGCGACGCGGCTCGATCCGTTTCGCGGACGGCTCGCGTCCGAGCTGCTCGAGCGTCTCGCGCTCGCCGACGAGGATCCGGAGCTCGGCGAGGCGCTCGATCGCTGGGAGCTGTCGCTCTTCCAGATCGGTCCGTCGCGCGAGGAGCAGCTGCTCGAGTCGCTGACGGCGCTGCTCGGAGGTGTGGACGGCGTCTGGGCGGCGACGATGCGCGCCTCCGTCCTCCTCGGCCAGAAGGTCGATCAGCCCGGGCCCGACACGGTCCGGCGTGCGCTCGTCGAGACGTTGATGCACGGCGATCGTGCCGCGCTGGTCGAGGCACTGGACGACGCGATGCTCGGCCTGCGGGACGCACCCGCGGGCTACTTCGCGCGCGCCGCCGGCTGAGACACAGTCACGGAAGGCGATGATTGTGGTGTGACCCGTCGCTCGATACCTCCGGGCGTTCGCGCAGTGCTTCCGGTCGCCGTGACCGTGCCGCTGTTCGGGGTCTCGTACGGCGTCCTCGCCCGATCGGCCGACATGGGGGTGCTCGCCCCGATCGTCATGTCCGCGACGACGTTCGCCGGGTCGGCGCAGTTCGCGGTGGCGTCGATTCTCGACGACGACGGCAGCCTGGTCGCCGCCATCGTCGCGGCGCTCCTGCTGAACGCGCGGTACGCGGCGATCGGGATCTCCGTCGCGCCGCTCTTCCGGGGCTCGCCGTTGCGCAGGCTCGTCGAGGCACAGCTCGTCGTCGACGAGTCGTGGGCTGTGTCCGCGCGCCCGGACGGGACGTTCGACCGGCGCATCCTGCTCGGCGCCGGGCTCACCCTGTACGTCGTCTGGGTGCTCGGCACGGCGCTCGGCGTTCTCGGCGGCGGTTTGGTCGGCGACCCCGAGCGGCTCGGGCTGGACGCGGCGTTCCCGGCGCTCTTTCTCGCGCTGCTCGCGGGGCAGCTCAACTCGCGCCGCGCGGTCGCAGCCGCCCTGGCGGGCGGAGGGATCGCGCTGGTCCTGCTGCCGTTTGCGCCGCCCGGCGTGCCGATCGTCGCAGCCGTGCTCGGTTGCCTCGTGGGTCTCCGCCGATGAGCGTCTGGCTCGTCGTGACGGTCGTCGGGGCGGGCACGATCGCGCTCAAGGGCGTCGGGCCGGCGCTGCTCGGGACCCGCCCGCTGCCGCCGAGACTCGACGCTCTCGTCGCGTTGCTCGCGCCGTCGCTCCTGGCCGCGCTCGTCGTCACCCAGACGCTCGGCGGCGACGGAGGACTCGTGGTGGACTCGCGCGTCGTCGGCGTCGGCGCGGCCGCCGTGGCGATCGCGCTCCGCGCGCCGCTGATCGTCGTCGTGGCGATCGCCGCCCTCGTGACGGCGCTCGTCCGCGCACTGGTCTAGTCGAATCGCTGATCCGCGAACGGCCGTGGCAGGATGCGGGAGTGATCTCCCACTGGGACGACGCGGACACCGACCACGAGAAGCTCGGCCACCTCTCGGCGGCGTGGACCGATCTGGCGTCTGCGACGGGTGCCAGGCGCATCGGCGTCAACCGGATCCAGATCGACCCGGGCATGTGGTCCACGCCCGCGCACATCGAGAGCGCCGAAGAGGAGATCTTCTTCGTCCTCGGAGGATCGGGCTGGTCGTGGCAGCAGCTCGGAGCCGAAGGCGACGTGCGCATGCACGAGGTCCGCGAAGGCGACTGCATCGTTCACCTCGCGGGCAGGGAACGCCACACGCTGAAGGCGGGCCCTGACGGGCTCGACGTCGTCGCCTTCGGGAACCACCACCGGACCCAGTTCGGGTATCTCCCACGCGCGAAGGTCGGCTGGCTCGGCGGCACGTGGGTCGACGCGGGTGGCGGCGACTGGCCGTGGCAGCGGGAGGTGGACGCCGGCACGCCCGAAGAGGTCGAGCCGAGCGAGCGCCCGTCCAACATCCGACGCGAGGACGACGTCGAGCCGGCCTGGGACGGAAAGGTGTTCTCGATCGCCGAGGCCGCGGGGTCAGAGCAGGCCGGCCTCAACCTCACCCGCCTCGGCGCGGGCCAGGAGGGCGCGCCGCCGCATGTGCACTCGCTCGAGGACGAGTTCTTCATCGTGCTCGAGGGCACCGGCACGTTCCACCTCGAGCCGTCGCCGGCGCGAAGGGAGTTCGGCGGACAACCCGAGGCCCACGACGTTCGCCGGGGGACGATCGTCTCGCGTCGTGCGGGCACCGGCATCTGCCATTCCATGACCGCGGGCGACGACGGTCTCGTCTATCTCGTGTACGGCACCCGCCACGCGAACGACGTCATCTACTACCCGCGCAACAACGGGCTGTGGTTCAAGAGCGCGGGCGTGATGATCGCCGCCGACCACATCTCGCTACTCGACAGATGATCGCGAACTGGAACGAGCTCGAGCCGACGCGCGAGGCCGAGGGGACCATCGAGTACGAGGGCTGGGATCTCGGTGAGGCCGCCGGCACGGTCGAGGTCGGCGTCACGCGCGCGCGCGTCGCCCCGGGCAAGCAGTCGTCGCCCGTTCACATCGAGGTCGCCGAGGAGGAGATCTTCTTCGTGCTCGCAGGCAGCGGTCTGTCGTGGCAGGACGGCGAGACGTACGAGGTCGGCGCCGCCGACTGCATCGTCCACCGCATCGGCGAGGAGGCGCACACGCTGATCGGCGGTCCCGACGGTCTCGACGTGCTCGTGTTCGGCGAGCGCGCGATCCCCGCCGTGACCTGGCTCCCGCGGCCTCGCGTCGCCCGGCTCGGCGTCTCGATCGAGGTCCCCGCGATCGATCCCTGGGCGCTCGAAGCGGCGCAAGGCCCGCTCGAGCTCCCGGCACCGAGCCCGCGTCGCGCGAACATCCTCAACGCCGACGAGATCGAGGACGAGGGCGGCTGGTCAGAGCTCGGCCGCGACGCCGGGTCGGCGCGTACGGGGCTCACCCGGCGCCGCGTCCCGGCCGGTCACCTGAACAACATGCCGCACTGCCACTCGCTCGAGGAGGAGATCTTCGTCGTGCTCGAAGGGCATGGGACGCTCGAGCTCACCCCGTCGCCGACCCTGGTCGACATGGGTCGCAAGCCCGAGCAGCACCCGGTCAGCGCGGGCGACGTCGTCTCCCGGCCAGCTCACACGCGCGTCTCGCACGCGTTCCGCGCCGGCGAGGGAGGCCTGCTGCTCCTGCACTACGGCCAGCGGCGCGCGAACGACATCACGTACTACCCGCGCTCGAACAAGATCAACTTCCGCGGCGTCGGCGTGATCGCCAGCCTCGACCACATCGCCTACGAGACCGGGGAGGAATCGACCACATAGAGAAAGGAGAGCGCGCGGTACCATCGAAACGAGCGTGGTCATGGCCCTTGCACGGCTGCTTCCACGACCCAATACGCGGGCCAAGCCCGCGAAAGGACCGACTTTGGCACGGGTGATCGCATTCGCCAACCAGAAGGGCGGTGTGGCGAAGACCACGTCCACGCTGAACCTGGCCGTCGCGTTCAAGGAGCAGGGGCTGCGCGTGCTCTGCATCGACCTCGACCCGCAGGGCAACCTGACCATGAGCCAGGGCCTGAACCCGGACGAGATCGACCGCTCGATGTACGACGTGCTCGTCCACAAGCTGCCGATCGAGGAAGTCGTCCACGAGCGCGAGATCGACCTCGCCGTCTCGTCGATCGACCTCGCCGGTGCCGAGCTCTCGCTGTCGTCGATGATCGGCCGCGAACGAGCGCTCGAGAAGGCGCTGGTCTCGGTGCGCGAGCGCTACGACTACATCCTGATCGACACCCCGCCGTCGCTGGGCCTGCTCACGATCAACGCGTTCGTCGCCGGCGACGGGGTGATCGTCCCCGTCCAGACCGAGTACCTCTCGCTTCGCGGGCTCGTCCAGCTGGAGAACACGCTCGCGATGGTCCGCGAGAACCTGAACCCGAGGGTCGAGATCATCGGGATCCTTCCGACGATGTTCGACAGGCGGCTCCTCCACTCGCGCGAGGCCGTCGAGATCCTCACCGAGAACTTCGGCGACCTGGTCTTCAACACGAAGATCCGCAAGACCGTGCGCTTTGCAGAGGCACCGGTGAAGGGACAGTCCGTGCTGGCGTACGATCCGACCGGCGAGGCCGCGATGCTGTATCGCGACTTGGCCAAGGAGGTGCTCAATGGCGCGAAGGCGCGCGAGCATGCGTGAGGGACCGCTCGCGGAACTGTTCCGCGCGACCGAGGCTGCGCAGCGTCAGGCAAAGCGCGAGGCGACGGGGGAGTCCCCGGCGGAGACGCCTGCCGAGGACTCGGCGGTCGCCCCGCACGAGGAGACCGTCGAGCACATCCCGACCTTTGAACGGGCGCAGCCCGCTGCGCCGTCGCCTCCGCCGATCACGACTCCGCCGGCCGCGCCGGAGCCCGAGCCCGAGCGCCCGCCGCTGAGCGCTGTCCCGGAACCCAAGCCCGAGCCGCGCTACGAGCCGCCGGTCACCCGCCTCGAGCCGCTGCCCGAGCCCGCACCGCGGCTGCACCGTGTCCCGCGCGCGGACTCAGGCGCCTACCTGGCGGTCATCCGCGTCGTCGGTGTCGGCGGTGCCGGCCTGAACGCGATCAACCGCATGATCGACGCGGGCATCAACGAGGTCGAGTTCGTCGCCGTCAACACCGACCTGCAGCAGCTGCAGATGTCGGACGCCGAGGTGAAGATCCACATCGGACGCGAGCTGACGAAGGGTCTCGGCTCCGGCGCGGACCCGGACATCGGGCGCGCGGCGGCCACCGAGGCGTACGACCAGATCAAGCACGCGCTGCGCGGCTCGGACATGGTGTTCGTCACCTCCGGCGAGGGCGGTGGGACGGGGACCGGCGCTGCGCCCATCGTCGCGCAGATCGCGCGCGAGCTCGGCGCGCTGACCGTCGGCATCGTCACGACACCGTTTCCGTTCGAGGGGACGAAGCGACGCGCTCAGGCCGACGCGGGCGTCGACGAGCTGCGCGCGCAGCTGCGACACGACGATCGTGATCCCGAACGCGAAGCTGCTCGAGGTGCTCGACCGGTCGACCTCGATGCTCGACGCGTTCAAGATCGCCGACGACGTCCTGCGGCAGGGCGTCCAGGGGATCTGCGACCTGATCACGCTCCCGGGCCTGATCAACCTCGACTTCGCCGACGTGCGGACGATCATGAAGGACGCCGGGACGGCGCTCATGGGCATCGGCTTCGCGACGGGCGACAACCGCGCGGCGGAGGCCGCCGAGCGTGCGCTGCGCTCGCCGCTGATCGACACCGAGCTCGTCGGGGCCAAGGGCATCCTGCTCTCGATCGCCGGCGGGAGCGACCTCTCACTGCTCGAGGTGAACGAGGCAGCGGAGGTGATCCGCCGCGGCGCGACCGACGACACGAACATCATCTTCGGTGCGACGATCGACGAACGGCTCGCCGGCCAGATGTGGGTCACGGTCGTGGCGACCGGCCTGCGCGACAAGGACGGCTTGCGCCGCGAGCGTCCGCTCTTCGGTCGCGGCGGTTCCCGTCTCGAGGACGAGCTCGAGCCCCCGAGCTTCCTGCAAGACCTCTAGCCGAAGCCGCTGCTAGACGAGCATCGTCGTGCCGACGAACGCCGCGGCGACGACCGCCGTTGCGCCGCCGACCGCCCAGCGCGGGACCGGCACGCGCGAGAGGTACAGCGCACTTGCCGAGCCGAACGAGAGCCCGACGAGCGTCTCGACCGCGTGGAAGGCGATCCCGGACGAGAGCGCGGTCGTCAGGTCGACGCCCTGTGCCTGCAGCGCGAGCGCGATCGCGCCGCTCTTGACGCCGATGTTCCCCGGGGTGATCGCGAGCAGGCCGGCGAGGTCGATCGCCGGAAGGACGAGCAATGCCGTCAGGAAGGGCGAGGGAATCCCGACGGAGACGGCGATCGCCGTGGCGGCACCGAGACGTGCGACCGTGGCGGCTGCAACCCAGGCCGGTACCCGTCCGAGGAGCGGCACGATCGCGAGGCCGACGAGCGCCACCGGGTGGAGCGTCGCGAGGAGCAGGATGCCGGCACACGCCAGCCGCGTCACACCCACGCCTGCCAGCGCCTTGCCTGCGCTCAACAGCCGGCGGTCCGGCGAGGCCTGTGCGAAGAGCGCGACCCGGACCGCGTCTCCCGCATGCGCCGGGGCGAGAGAGTTCACGAGCGAGCCGACCCCGTACCGCGCACAGGCGTCGAGGCGGTCAGGGAGCTTGGTCGCCGCACGCCAGGCGTGCGCGGAGCACGCCAGCGCGGCGCCGAATGCGCCGGCCGCGAGCCAGAGCCAGCCGACGCTCGCATCCTCCAGCGCAACGAACGCCTGCTCGAGCTGGCCGCGGAAGAGCTGCGGCATCATGGCGAAGAGCACGAGCAGGACGGTCCCGGCGGCGGCGAGCAGCAGCGTGCGTTTGTCGAGAGCGTTTCGGAGCATCTGTTGTAGAACGTTCGGAGCGGAGGGTCAGGTTCGGACTGGGTTCGCCGTCTCGACCCCCGGTGTTCACCGGGTCGCGACTCAGACAGGCCTCGTCCGCGGGTGGAGTGGGGAAGACACCGGGCGCCGGCAGCTCCGGTCGGACCGCCATCGGCCGAACGTGTTCACCCTGCTGGCCCCGCGATACCCCACCCCTCGGGTATCGGCACGTAGGCTCGATCCATGAAGGGTGCAATCGCCGCCGGCCACCCGCTCACGGCCGAGGTCGGCGCGCAGATCCTGGCCCGGGGCGGCAACGCGGTCGATGCGTGCGTCGCCGCCGGTTTCGCCTCGTGGGTGACCGAGAGCCCGCTCACCGGGCCGGGTGGAGGCGGGTTCATGCTCGTCCACACCGCCCGGGACTCCCGCACGCGCCTGCTCGACTTCTTCGTCACCGTCCCGAGCGGGCGGCGCGAGGAGCCGGACGAGTTCACGATCGTCTTCGAGGGCTCGCAGACGCAGCTCTTCCGGGTCGGCACCGGGACGTGCGCCGTCCCCGGCAGCTGCGCGGGGCTCGAGGCCGCGCATCGCGCGTACGGCTCGCTCCCGTGGCGGGACCTCGTCGCGCCCGCGGTTGCGCTGGCGCGTGACGGCTTTGAGGTCAACGAGGCTCAGGCCTACCTGCACCAGATCCTCGCGCCGGTCCTCGAGGAGACCCCCGCAGCCGGCCTCGAGACCGGCGCACACCTCGCATGGCCGGAGCTCGGGGCGACGCTGGAGCGGATCGCCGAACGCGGAGCTGCCGCGCTCTACAGCGGGGAGCTCGCCCGCACGATCGCCAGGACCGTCCCGGCGATGCGCCTGGCAGATCTCGAGCGCTACCGCGTCGTGCGCCGCCGCCCGGTCCGGACGCCGTACCTGGAGGGCGAGTTCATCTCGAACCCACCCCCGTCGTCCGGGGGCGTCCTGATCGCGTTCGGGCTCCAGCGGCTTGGAACGACCAGGGCGCTTCGGCTCCACGGCGGCGGTCGCGCGGCTCGCAACCGTGATGGGCGAGCAGGCGCGCGCCCGAGAACGGCGCCTGACGCGCCGTCTCGCGGTCGGGGGCACGACACACATCAGCGTGATCGACGGCGCCGGCAACGCCGCCTCGCTCTCCGCCTCGACCGGCGGGGGAGGCTCCGGCGTGGTCGTCCCGGACACCGGCATCCACCTGAACAACATGCTCGGCGAGTTCGACCTGATGGTCGGGGCGCCGCGTCCCGGCGAACGCCTGACGAGCATGATGGCCCCGTCGCTCGTGTTGGAGCACGGGCGCCCGCGGCTCGTCGTCGGCAGCGCAGGCTCCAACCGCCTCCGCGGCGCGATCATGCAGATCGTCGTCAACGTCCTCGGGCACCGGATGGACGTCGCGACGGCGATCGCCTCGCCTCGCGTCCACCTCGAGGGCGACGTCCTCCACGTGGAGCCTCCCCTCGAGCCGGGCCGCCTCCCGCACGAGCTCGTCCGCTGGCGCGCGCCGAACCTCTTCTTCGGGGGCGTCTCGGCCGTGGAGCATCTCGCGAACGGAACCCTCGCCGCGGCCGGCGATCCGCGCCGCGGGGGCGCGGGCGTAGTCGTCGAGTAATTCCCTCGTTCGGTGCTCGTGATCTCCCGGCGCCGCGCCGATTTGGTGGACATGCGGTTCCGTCCGGCCACCCTGCTCACGCTCTTCGCCGCGCTCGCGGCGCTCTCGCTGATCGAGCTCACGCACGCCGAGGTGCAGCTGGTGACGGTCGGGGCGATTCTCGGGCTCGCCGTGCCGCTCGTCCGGGCCCTCCCGGCGCGCGCCTAGATGGTTGATGCCATGAGATCGCTCGTTCCGGGGCGCGGGCTGGCCGCTCTGGGGCGCGGCGGCAGGACGTCGCCGATGCTGGCAGCATCGGTGGCGGTCTGACGGCGTGAAGCACGCGACGCGGGCGGGTCGCCGCTAGGCGGCCCGACTGCGGCGGGTGCGGCCCAGACGCGCCAGACCGCGCAGCCGGACGCGCGAGATCGTGGCATCAACCATCTATTGGCCTCGGCGTATCGTTGCGGCCGTGAGCCGCGACTACCTCGTTCGCCGCGCGGAGCCGACCGACGCGGGCGCTCTCGTCGAGCTCGCGAACGCCGTCGGCAGCGAACCCGAGGGCTGGCTGATCACGACCTCGAACTGGCGCAGCGCGGGAGACGAGCGGCGCTACCTCAAGTCGATCCGCCGCTATCCGCACGCCGCCGTCTTCGTCGCCGAGGGGCCCGAGGGGATCATCGGCCGGCTCTCGGTCGGGCGCGATCCGCATCCGGCGAGCCACCACGTCGCCGATCTCGGCCTGATGGTCGCCGTCGGCCACCGCCGCCGCGGCGTGGGGTGGGCACTGCTCGACGCCGCCGTCGGCTGGGCCCGCACCCAGGGGGTCGAGAAGCTCGAGCTCCACGTCTTCCCGCACAACGAGGGCGCGATCCGGCTCTACGAGCGCTTCGGCTTCGTCCGGGAGGGCTACCGCAAGCGCCACTACCGCCGGCCTGACGGCTACGTGGACGCGATCCTGATGGCCTACGACGTCAGAGGGGAGGCGGGATGAGCGGCAGAGTGGTGCCGATGCTGTCGTACGAAGACGTGGGAGCCGCGATCGAGTGGCTCGGCAAGGCGTTCGGCTTCGAAGAGGTCGAGCGGTTCGAGGACGAAGGGCGCGTCACGCACGCAGGCGTCTCGTACGAGGGGAGCCGGTTCGAGATCGGCTGGCCGGGCCCCGACTACCAGAGCCCGAAGCGCCACGCGGAGACCTGCGAGGCTGCGCGGAGGTGGATGAGCACGAAGTCCGTGGTCGACGGCGCACTCGTCCACGTCGACGACGTCGACGCGCACTTCGATCGGGCACGCGGTGCGGGGGCGACGATTCTGCGCGAGCCCGAGGATCAGCCCTTCGGCCGCCTGTACACGGCTGAGGACATCGAGGGTCACCGCTGGATGTTCATCACCGAGACCGCGTAACGCGCCGCGGTCGTTTTTCGCAAAGAGCACACGATTTCGTTCGCGAGCCTCTTGTACCGAACTCGTCAACCGGTTAGGTTGCCGTCTGCGCCGAGCACGGCGCGCGACTAGGACGAAGCTGATCCGGTCGGCTGTACCCGCAAGGGGAACGTCAGCCGGATGAGTGGACGAAAGCGCGACCGGCTCGGCGAATTTTTTTGGTCCAGAACGCCTTCCGATTCTGCTCCGCCTGCGGCTCCGAGCTGCCCGCGCCGCCGCCGGTGACGTGCGCCTCCTGCGGCGTTCAGCACTGGCCGAGCGCGAAGCCGGGCGCGAGCGCACTCGTGGCGAGCGAGGGCCGGCTGCTGCTCGTCCGCCGCGCTCTCGAGCCCTGGCGGGGCCGCTGGTGCGCCCCGGGCGGCTTCTGCGACGTCGACGAGCACCCGATCGACACTGCGGCCCGGGAGGCGCTCGAGGAGACGGGCGTTCCGGTGCGGATCACGGGCTTTCTCGGGATCTGGGTCTCCGGCTACGACGAGCGCGACGCCGTCAGCGTCGCGTACTACCACGCGGTCCCCGACGGCGAGCCTGGGACGCCCGACGCGGAGGTCAGCGAGGTGCGGTGGTTCGAGCCCGACGAGCTTCCCGACGAGCTCGCGCCGCCCGGGACCTTCGAGCGCGTGCTCGACGCGTGGCGTGCGGCCGTTGCGGCGGGGGAGACGGCGACGCCCCTCCGCGATCGCTAGTCCCGCGCGCAATTTGCGAGAACTTTCGTCGGACACGCTCTTGTAGGACACCCTCGCAACGGGATACGTTCTCCATGCGCCGAGCACGGAGCGCGACTAGGACGAAGTTGATCCGGTCGGCTGTACCCGCAAGGGGAAGGTCAACCGGATGAACGGACGAAAGCGAAACCGGCTCGGCGAATTTTTATGGTCCAGTTTCGGACCGACGGCCCCCGGCTCCTAGGCGGCGAAGGCACGGTCCAGGTCGGCGAAGGTCCTCCGGAAGGCGCGGCCGATGCCGGCGGGGAGGATCAGCCGGTCGTAGATTCCGGCTGGTCCGGGACGCGGTTCGAACTCGGTCACCAGCCGATAGGCGAACCCCTCGCCGTCGCGCTCGAAGTGGCGTTCGTGCCGCGCGTCCGGGAGGCCGCGCTGCAGGCTCGTGTAGGTGACGAGGCTGTTCGGCTCGAAGCGCTCGAGCTTCATCGTCAGCTCGACCTCCCGTCCGACCAGCTTCGCCGTCAGACGTGCCGTGTCGCCTTCCGCGGACCACTTCGAGGTCGGGTCGAGCCGCACGAACCCGGGCCAGAACTGCGGCCAGTTCCGCGGGTCGGTGATGAACGAGAACCCGCGCTCGAGCGGGACCTCGAACCGATGGGCCCGCTCTACCCGGGGCATGCGGGCGAGTCTACGCCTCGCGAATCACCGGGCTCGTCAGCGTTCCGATCCGCTCGATCTCGATCTCGACGGTGTCGCCGTCCTGCATCGGAAGAGGCGGGTCTCGGAAGATTCCGACGCCGGCCGGCGTGCCCGTCAGGATCAGGTCGCCCGGCTCGAGCGTGAACGCGCCGGAGGCATGGGCGATCAGCGCGGGCACGTCGAAGATCAGGTCGCTCGTGCTCGCGTCCTGGAGCAGCTCGGCGCCGAGCCGCTGGGTGATCCGTAGTCCCGGACCGTCGCCGAGCTCGTCGACCGGCACGAGCGCAGGCAGGAGGGGGCAGAACGTGTCGAAGCTCTTCGCGCGGACCCACTGCTTGTCCCTGGCCTGGACCGTCCGCGCGCTGACGTCGTTCGCGACGGTGTACCCGGCGACGTGGGCGAGCGCGTCGTCGCGCGCGATCCGCCGCCCGCCGCGTCCGATCACCACGGCGAGCTCCGCCTCCGAGTCGACGTGCGCGTCCTCGCGCGGGAGCACGATCGCCTCGCCGGGTTCGATCAGCGCGGTCGCGAACTTGGCGAACAGGATCGGCGCCTCGGGCAAATCGCGTCCTTGCTCGGCGGCGTGGTCGTGGTAGTTCAGCCCGACGCAGACGATCTTCCGCGGCCCGTCGATCTCGAACTGCTCCCGCCAGAGCTCGCCGATCGTCACAGGAGCGCCTTCGACAGCCGCTCGAGGCCGAGCTCGAAGACGTCGTCTGTGACCGCGAGCGAGATCCGCGCCCAGCCCTCGCCGTTTGCCCCGAAGCCCTCCCCGGGCGCGAGCGCGAGGCGGTGCTCGGTGAGCAGCCGCTCGGCGGTCAGCCCGGGCGGCAGCTCGATCCAGACGTAGAACGTCCCCTCGCTCGTCGCGGTGACCGGCAGCTCCCCGAGCACACGGTCGCGCCGAGCCTCGTACCGGGCGCGCCGCTCGTCGACCGACGCCTGCGGCCCGGTCAGAGCGGCGATCCCGGCTTCCTGCACGCCGCGGAAGACGCCGGCCCGGTGGTGGTCCTGGAACAGGTTGATCCGCTCGACGATCTCGGCGCTGCCGACGACGAAGCCCAGCCTCCAACCCGCCATCCCGTACGACTTCGACATCGAGAACATCTCGACGCCGACGTCCTTCGCCCCCGGCGTCGCGAGGAAGCTCTCGGGCTCGCGCCTGTCGAAGACCAGGTCGCCGTAGGCGAAGTCGTGCACGACCGCGGCACCGTAGCGCTCGGCGTACTCGACGGCCGCGGCGAACGCGCCCCCGGCGACACAGACCGCGCACGGGTTCGACGGGTAGTTCAAGTAGACCGCACGCGCCGGCGGCGCCGCGTCGAAGTCGGGGACCACTCGGGCGGCTCGAGCGGTAACGCACCGAGCGTCGCACCCGAGAGGGCGACCCCCGAGAAGTAGTCCGGGTAGCCGGGATCCGGGAGCAGCACGGTGTCGCCGCGCTCGGCGAGCACGAGGCAGAGCTCGACCAGCGCCGTCTTCGTTCCCGGGGACGACGGCGACCTCGGTGGGCGGGTCGAGCTCAACGCGATAGACGTCCCGGTACCGCTGCGCGACCGCTTCCTTCAGCTCGGGCATCCCGCGGAACTCCGGGTATCCGTGCGACCGCTCGTCTGCGACCGCCCGCTGCGCCGCTTCGATCACGTGCTCCGGCGGCCCGACCTCGGGGTTCCCGCGCCCGAAGTTGACGAGCGGCTCGCCGTCCTTCGCCGCCTCCGCGGAAACGCGGCCGAGCAGGGCGGTGAAGTACTGCTGCGGCAGCCGCTCGAGCCGGTCCGGACGTTCGCCCACGCGGCGATCTTGACGTTCAGGCGCAGTCTTTGACAGTGGGGCAGAGCACAGAGCCGCGACGGGCTCGGCGCTTTTTCGTGCGCGCACGTAAGGAACGGTGTGCGCCGGGGTTCTCCTCGTAAGCGAACGAAGGAGACCCCATGAAGCGTGCACTCGTCATCATCCTCGGCCTCGCCCTCGCGGGCGGCGGCTCGGCCCAGGCGGGCCCCGGACCCGGACTCGGCTCGGGCCAAGGCTGTAAGGCACAGTGCATCAAGAGCGCTCTCGTCTGGTCGAAGGGGACGTCGGCCAAGATCCGCGTCCGCACCGACACGGCCGCGTTCATCAAGATCCGCGTCAGCGACCAGGCGCCCTGGCCCGCAACCCCGGCGCCGCACTTCTACACCGTCGACGCCTCCTCGTTCAGCGGCGCGCTGAAGACCGACTGGACGACGACGCTGACCGGCCTCGACGCCGGCACCGTCTACCACATCGTCGTCGAAGCCCAGGACGCGAACGGCCGGACGGCGTTCCGCCAGGGGACGTTCAAGACGCTGAAGCGGAACGTCCTCATCACCTTCACGCAGATCAAGATCGTTTCCGACGCGGACAAGGGCGCCAACCGCGGCGAGATCGAGTTCCTCTTCCGCGCGAACCAGGTGTGGCACCCCGAGTTGCACCAGGGGGTCAGGAAGCTCCAGTCCGGCGACGTCCTCAAGCTCCCGGGGCGCGGCCTTCAGCTCCTGCTCCAGGACGCGCCGCGCTGGCTCGAGCTACGCGTCCAGGGAGTCGAGCATGACTGGACGACCTCGTACTGCTCCGACGGGGTGCCGCCCTTCCAAAGCCTCGGCTACGACGGCGACTGCACCCAGCATGCGACTGCGCTCGAGATGTTCGACCTCGACAACCTCCCCGATCAGGGCGACTCGCTGCCCTCCCTTCACGACGCGGAGTTCTTCCTGGAGACGGACGACCACCGGCTCAAGTTCCGCGCCTACGGCACGATCGACGTCTCGTTCGGCTAGGTGTTTCGCTCCTGGCACAGAGCCGTCACACACCCGTGACGGCTCTGCTGCTTCCATGGTTCTCGTGGAAGCGACAGCCCGGCTCGGGGACCGGAGGCCGACCGTCCGCCAGGTCTACGCCCTCGCGGCGGCACTGTGCGAGCGACTGGGCGAGGAGTTTCCGACCTCGAGCGCGGACGCCTCCGAGCTGATCGAGCGACTACGGCGTGCGAACGGCCATCCCGCGCCCGCGCTCGAGGACTCTCGGCCGCGTCAAAGGCGTGCGTAAAGAGCGACGGACACATTTCTCTCCGAGCGTGTCCCCGCGGTTGTAACTCGGTCTACAGAAACTCGAACCGTCAGCCGATGAAGGGCGAACTGATGGCAATGCGTGACCACACAGCAAGTCGGTCAGAGCTCGCCGAGGAGATCATCCAGGGCCTGGAGGAGCGTGGGTTGCCTCCTGGGGCCTGGCTGATGGACGTCGCACGCGTGCGTCAGTCGCTACAAGATGCGGACAACCTGCTCCGCCGCCTCGAGGACGCGATCATTCGCTCCGCGGAGTCGACGTCTCTCCTGGACGAACGCTGATCCCGGTCAGCTCTTCTCGCTGACCGAGCAGCTCGACAAGCTGCTCATGCCGCCTCGCGGCCTCGTCGGCTGCTTCCCGCTGCTGCGCCTGGAGCTGGCCGAGGGCTGCGTTGACCGCCCGCGGGATCGAAGCCGGAGGCGTCGGCACGAGCTTGACGCCGACCGCGTCGAGAACCCGCAACAGCATCGAGCCGGCCGGATCGTGGCCCTCGACCTCCCAGCGGCGGATGTTCCGCCGGTCCGTGCCGACCGCGTACGCCAACTCATCCTGCGTCAGCCCAGCTCGCTCGCGAAGCTCGCGGAGCCAGGTCCTGAACGCCGGATCGGTTTTCGCCGCAGAACCCCGAACCATCGCCACAGTTCGCTGGGTCCAACGTAGTTCGTGGAGCACGATTTGTCCAGTCGGAGCCTGTGACTCCGAACACACTTGAGTAGCGTCGTCAGTGGACAAGAGCATGGCCGGCCGACGCGACCTTCGCGGGCCGTGCGCTCTACGAGCTCGGCGCGTCGCTGCGCCGCCGCAACCAGCGCGCAGAGGGTCGCGAGTTCCTGCGGCGTGCGCTCGAGCTCGCGACGACGTGCGGCGCGCGTCTCGCGGAACAGGCAAGGCAGGAGCTCCTGGCCGCCGGTGCGAGGCCGCGCACCGCCTCGCTTCCGGCGCCGACTCGCTGACGCCGAGCGAGTCGCGCGTCGCGAGGATGGCCGCCGAGGGTTTGACCATCGCGAGATCGCGCATCCCCGGCGGCGGTCGAGGTGGACCTGGGCAACGCCTACCGCAAGCTCGGCATCTCCTCGCGGATGCAGCTCGCGGACGCGCTCGCCGAGCCCGCGGCGACCTGACTATCTCTTACGAAGGAGATTCGCGCCGAGCCGCGAAATGCATCGACTCCGTCGCTGACCGTTTCACTGGGGGTGATCTCACAGTGACGATCGAACGAGCGCTCAGACCGGGCGCAATCGCAGGGATCGGCGTGCTCTGGGGCGCCTTTCTGGCGGCTCTCGGGGCCGGCGGGCTCGGCCTGCTCGTCGCCGTCCTGGCGGTCCTCGTGGCAGCGGCAGTCCTCGCCGTACCCTCCCGTTGGCACTTACTCCGTCTGCGGCTGCGTTCCGCAGCCGCGGCGACGGCCGCGCGTCGAGCGCTCGAGGCATGGGGGAGCCGCGCGCAACGCGAGGCAAGCGCACTGGCAGCACGCGCGCGGCCGGTCGATCGTCCGCCGACACCGTCGGAGCTGCTCATGGAGAGCTCGCGACTTCGCCGAGACGGGAAGGTCCCGCAGGCCGTCGAAGCGGCGGCAAACGCCGCCGCAGGCTTCAAGGGAGTGGGGGACCCGCACGGCGAGGCGCTCGCGCTGAACTCACTCGCACTCGCGCTTGCCGCCGAGGGTCGGTTCGTCGACGCCGTCGACGCGCTCGACCGGGCGCGCGGCTTGCTCGCCCAGACAGACCATCGCCACGACGAGGGCCGTGTCCTCGCGAACCTCGGCGTCGTCCACCGAAGGGCGGGCGGCGCCGAGGCCGCGAAGCTCTGCCTCGCACAGGCGATCGAGCGGCTCGACTCGAACTCGCGGGAGTCCGAGCAGGCTGCCGCGCTGCTCCGCGCGAGCTGACTCAGCGCGGCCTCCGCGCGCTAGGGTCGGTGGCGAACGTGCGCATCGAGTCGTCAGTCACCGCGCTCACGTGGATTCCCTCTGAGGCCGTCGAGGGCATGCCCAAGCTGCCGTTCTCGCTCGGGGTCACGCGCTACGACGAACCGCCGCCCGACGCGATCACGAACCTCGACAAGCTGCGCGACAAGGACGCGTTCCGGCAGGCGAACGAGCTCCGCGCGTGGATCGAGGTCGAGGGCGGGCGCATCGTCGACTGCGGCTACGACGGACGCGGGCTCACGGGTGCCACCAGGCTCGAGCTCGGCCCGGCGAGCATGGCGTTTCCCGCGGTGCAGTTCCCGCTGATCCAGCCTGAGCCCGAGCTCGGCCCCGGCTGGGCGCGGTTCACGCAGACCGCGGGCGGACGGATGGGCCTGCCGGCGCCGCGGCGTGTGCGCGGCAAGCCGTACCTCCAAATCTCGCCGGCTTCGGCGTGGACGACGCTCCAGCTGATCATCTACACGGACGGCAAGTCGAACGGCTTCCTCGTCGGCGCGAGCCCGTTCCCTCGGCACTGGGTCTACGACAAAGAGGGGCAGCTCGTCGAGAAGTCGGGAACGATCGACTTCGAGAAGTGGTACCGCGAGTCCTACGGCGAGAACACGCCGTGGGGCGGTGAGGACACGCCCGCCTTCGTGACCGCGATCGAGACCGAGCTCGAGCGCGACCTCTCCCAGGCGGTGATGGACATCAAGAAGCTCCCCAGGCGCACTCTCGAGCCGGGCGAGACCCTTGTCGAGCAGGGCGCCGAGGGGGACGACCTCTTCCTCGTGCTCGACGGTGCGCTGGACGTCGAGGTCGACGGGAAGACCGTCGCTCAAGTCGGGCCCGGCGCGATGCTCGGCGAGCGCGCGGCGGTCGAGGGCGGCCCCCGCACCGCGACGCTCAGGGCGGTGACGCCGTGCCGCCTCGCCGTTCTCTCACCCGATCAGATCAGCAAGTACGAGCTGACCGAGCTCGCGCTCACGCGCCGGCGAGAGGAACCGTGAGCCGGTAGAAAAGCTTCCTCGGGAGGCGTATTGTCGGCGCAGCCGCCGACGACCCAGGGAGGCGCCGATGCACGTCGCGATCACCGTCAACGGTGTTCAGCACGAAGCCGACGTTGAGCCCCGCACTCTGCTCGTGGACTTCATCCGCGACGGCCTCGGGCTCACCGGCACGAAGATCGCCTGCGACACCTCGCAGTGCGGTTCCTGCACCGTCAACCTCGACGGCACAGCTGTGAAGTCCTGCACCGTCCTCGCCGTCCAGGCGGATGGATCCTCGGTCACGACGATCGAAGGCCTGCCTTCGAACGGCACGCTTCATGCCGTCCAGGAGGCCTTCCGCGAGAAGCACGGGCTGCAGTGCGGCTTCTGCACTCCCGGGATGATCATGACGTCCGTCGACCTGCTGGAGCGCAATCCCAACCCGAGCGACGACGAGATCCGGCACGCGCTCGAGGGGAATCTCTGCCGGTGCACCGGCTACGAGAACATCGTCCGAGCGGTCCGCGAGGCAGCGGAGGTGGCGGGATGACCATCACCGAAGAAGCGTCGACCACGCTCGTCGGCAAGCCGGTCAGGCGCGTCGAGGACGCCCGCCTGATCACGGGCGCCGCGAAGTACCTCGACGACCTCCAGCTGACAGGGATGACGCATGCCGCGATCCTGCGCTCGCCGTTCGCGCACGCGCGGATCAAGAGCATCGACACGACGAAGGCCGCCGCGCATCCGGGTGTGGTCGCCGTCTACACCGGCAAGGACTTCGAGCACCTCCCCGGGCTCCCGTGCGCATGGCAGGCGGGAGGCGTCGAGAACTTCGTCAACACGCCCAGGGTGCTCGAGATCGACCGCGTCATGCACACCGGCGCCGGGGTCGCGGTCGTCGTCGCGGAGAACCGGTACGCAGCCGAGGACGCGCTCGGTCTGATCGAGGTCGACTACGAGCCGCTCGACGTCGTCGTCGACGTCGAGGCGGCGGTCGCCGACGGCGCGCCGCAGCTGCACGAGAACGCGCCCAGCAACATCGTGATGGACTGGACGTGCGGCGACGCCGACTCGACCGACAAGGCGCTCGCCGAGGCGGACGTGGTCGTCAAGCAGCGGCTCGTCAACCAGCGCCTGATCCGGACGCCGATGGAAGTGCGCGGCGCCGCAGCGACGTACGAGCCCTCGACGGGCAGTACACGGTCTGGATGACGACGCAGACCACGCACATCATGCGGCTGCTGATGACGGCGTTCGTGTTCGGGATCCCCGAGAACAAGATGCGCTGCATCGCGCTGCACGTCGGCGGCGGCTTCGGGACGAAGATCGACCTCTACCACGAGTACGTGCTGGTGGCCGCCCTGGCCGAGAAGGTCGGCCGGCCGGTGAAGTGGATGGAGACGCGGAGTGAGAACTACGTCGCGACCACGCAGGGCCGCGACCACGTCACCTACCTCGAGGTCGGCGCGAAGCGCGACGGGACGATCACCGCGCTGAAGGCGAAGACGTACGCGAACCTCGGCGGGATCCTCTCGACGATCGCGCCGGGGATCCCGACGACGCTCTACGGGCGGATGCTCTCCGGGGCCTACCGGATCCCGAACATCCACTGCCAGGTGCTCGGCGTCTACACGAACACCGCCATGGTCGACGCGTACCGTGGCGCGGGCCGGCCGGAGGCGACGTACGTCGTCGAGCGCGCCGTCGACCTCGTCGCGTCGGAGCTCGAGCTCGACCCGGTCGACGTCCGCCGCAAGAACTTCATCCCGCCGGACGCGTTCCCCTACGACCCGGGCATCCTCAACGGGCTCAAGTACGACACCGGGGACTACGAGAAGGCGCTCGACCGCGCGCTTCAGATCATCGGCTACGAGGACTTCCGAACCGAGCAGGAGAAGGCCCGCAAGCAGGGCCACTATCTCGGGATCGGCTTCTCGACCTACGTCGAGATCTGCGGCGCGGCGCCGTCCGCGTGGATCGGAACGGTCGGCGAGGGCTGGGGCGCGTCGATGTGGGAAAGCGCGAACGTGCGCGTGCACCTGACCGGCAAGGCGGTCGTCACGATCGGGACGCAGCCGCAGGGTCAGGGGCACGAGACGACCGCGAGCCAGATCGTCGCGTCGGAGCTCGGGATCCCGATCGAAGACGTCACGGTCGAGCTCGGCGACACGCAGGGGGCGCCGTTCGGCTACGGCACGTACGCCAGCCGAAGCGCCGCCGTCGGCGGAGTCGCCATCTACCACAGCCTCCAGAAGATCAAGGAGAAGGCGCGCCGGATCGCGGCGCACATGCTCGAGGCGCACGTCGACGACATCGTCTTCGAGGAAGGCAAGGCCTACGTGAAGGGCGCGCCCGAGACCGCGAAGACGATCCAGGAGATCGCCGGAGCGGCCGCGCTCGCGTACGACCTGCCCGAGGGCGAGGAGCCGTTCCTCGACGACACGACGTACTACGACCCGCCGAACTGCACGTTCCCGTTCGGCACGCACATCGCGCTCGTCGAGGTCGACGCCGAGACCGGCGAGGTGTCGCTCCTGCGCTACGTCGCCGTCGACGACGTCGGCAAGGTGATCAACCCGATGATCGTGGACGGGCAGGTCCACGGCGGAATTGCACAAGGCATCGCCCAGGCACTGTGGGAGAGCGGCGTCTATGACGAGAACGGTCAGCTCGTGACGTCGAGCCTCCTCGACTACGCCATCCCGAAGGCGGACTTCTTCCCGCCGTTCGAGGTCGAACGCACGGAGACGCCGACCGACGTCAACCCGCTCGGCATCAAGGGCGCGGGGGAGACCGGAACGATCGCCTCGACGCCGGCGGTCGTGAACGCGGTCATGGACGCGCTCGCACCGCTCGGAATCAGGCACGTCGACATGCCGCTCACGCCGGAGCGCGTGTGGCGGGCAATGCAGCAGGCGCAGGGATAGGAGGAGCGCGATGTACACGATGCGTCCAGCCGAGTTCGCGTACCACCGGCCCCTGAGCCTCGACGAGGCGATCTCGCTCCTCGGCGACGAGGACGCGCGGCCGCTCGCGGGCGGCCACAGCCTGCTGCCGTTGATGAAGCTGCGCCTGGCGACGCCGGGGGCGCTCGTCGACCTCGGTCGGATTCCGGGGCTCAAGGAGATCTCCGCGAACGGCGGCGGCCTCAAGATCGGAGCGCTCGCCACGCACGCAGCGGTGGCGGAGTCCGAAGTGGCGATCGGGATCGCGCCCGTGATCCCCGAGACGGCGGCGAAGATCGGCGACCGGCAGGTGCGGAACCGCGGCACGATCGGCGGGAGCGTGGCGCACGCGGACCCGTCGGCGGACTACCCGACCGTCCTCAAGGCGCTCGGCGCGACCATCAACGTCGCCGGGAAGAACGGCGAGCGCCAGATCGCGGCGGACGACTTCTTCCGGGGGATCTTCGAGACCGCGCTCGAGCCGGGCGAGCTCGTCACCTCGGTGACGGTGCCGGCGACGCCGGCCGGGACGGGCGCGGCCTACGAGAAGCACTCCCATCCGGCCTCGAGGTACGCGGTCGTCGGGGTTGCCGCCGTCGTCTACGCTCGACCGTGGGACGTGCACCTCCGCGCGGCTGACCGTCGGCGGGCTGACGGCGCCGCCGGTGCACGCGACGGCGGCCGTCCAGGCGTTGACGGGCGGGCCGGCCTCGCCGGATGCGATTGCGGCCGCGGCCGCGAAGGTGCCCGAGTCGATCGAGAACGCGATCGGCGACGAGTACGCCTCGGGCGAGTACCGCACACATCTGGCAACGGTGCTCGCGCGTCGCGCGCTCACCGAGGCCGTCTTGCGCGCCGGTTCGTAGAATCCCTCCCGGGATGGGGAGCGTCCTCGCCGAACGCGTCGACGAGCTGCAAAGCGATCGCTACCACGGCGGCAGCTGGATGGCGCGCCGGGCGGTCGAGGCCCTCGCCGAGGTGGCGGACGAGCCCGCGGATTCGTCCTCCGAGCTGCTCGAGCGGCTGAACGCGGCGGGACGCGAGCTCGCGGCGAGCCGCCGCGCGATGGGCGCGATCGCCGGTGCGGTCGGGCGCGTGCTCGCAGCCGCGCACCACGGCGCGCACCTTCCGCCCGAAGAGCTGCGCCGGCTCGTGCAGGAAGAGGTGCGCAGCCTCGTCGGCAGCCGCGACCGGGCCGCGGCCGCGATCGCGATCCAGCTCAGCCCGGCGCTCACCGACGCGTTCGTGCTCACGCACTCGGCCTCCGCGACCGTGCGCGAGGCGGTTCTGCACACGCCGCCCGTGCGCGTGGTCTGCACGGTCTCGGCGCCGTTCGAGGAGGGCCGCGCGTTCGCGGAAGAGCTGCGGTCGGCCGGGCTCGACGTCGACCTCGTCGACGACGCGGACGCCGAGGAGGCGCTCGAGCGGGCGTCGCTCTTCCTGATCGGCGCCGACACGGTCTTCCGCGACGGCTCTGTCTGCAACAAGATCGGCACACGTCCGCTCGCAGAGGCCGCAACGCGGCTCGGCGTCCGGACGATCGTCGCGTGCGAGGTGATCAAGCTCGCGCCGGTCGATGCGCCGGACACGATCGACGACGAGCACTTCGACGTCACGCCGCCCGAGCACGTGGACGAGATCGTGACCGAGGAGGGCGCCCATTCGAGCGACGACGTGGGGGCCCTGATCGACCGGACGCCGTTTCTCTCGGAGGGATACGCCCTCCTGCGCGGCGACTAGAGATTCAGCAGCTGATCGAGGACGTCGACCAGCTGATCGATCGGGACGCGGCTGACGACGCTTCGAACGAGCGCCGCGAGGGTGGGGTTGAGCGCGTCCGCCTGGACGGCGTCGTCGATGGCACGGTCGAGCCCGGAGCGGAGCAACTGGTCGAG
This sequence comes from uncultured Actinomycetes bacterium, assembly GCA_963700495.1. Lineage (GTDB taxonomy): Bacteria > Actinomycetota > Thermoleophilia > Gaiellales > Gaiellaceae > JACCTU01. Next base: position 551,188 of record CAVOXT010000001.1, read on the forward strand.
CTCGTCGCTCGAGATCCCTTGCTCGTCCGCGAATTGCCGTAGCGAGTCGCGGCTCGCGAACGCGAGCACCATCTCCTCGCGCGACACGCCGAGCTCGCAGGCGGCGCCGTCGAGCGCGGAGAGCACGACCTGCTCGCCGACCTCGGCCAGGCCGCTCGGATCGCGCCAGTCGCGGGCTGCGCACGGGTCGGCAACCGCGGCCGGCGCGTACGACGCGCCGCCGAGCGCGAGATAGAGCGCGACGAGCGCAACCGAAGCGACCGTCGCTGCGACGAGCGCCCGCATCAGAGGCTCACGTCCTTGCGGCTGAGCAGGATCGGGACGAGCGCGCACAGCCCGAGTAAGGCGGCAACGAGGAAGGAGCGCGAGAACGCGTTCGTCACCGCTCGGTCGAGTTGATCCTGCAGCGTGTCGATCAGCTGGGCGTACTCGGGGTCGTCATGGTTCCCGATCACCTCGGAGACCTCGGGAATGCGGACCTCCTGGTTCGCCTCGTCCGCGGCGACGAGGATGTCCCGCGCGACGCCGATCTTGCTCAGCGGCGGAATGCGGCTGTCGAGCACGGCCGCGGTTCCCGCCTCGAGCGCGTCGTCCTCGTTGCGCTGGAGGTCGGTCGTCAGGATCGGGGTGAGCAGCAGCAAGCCGAGCACGACGCCGGCGTGCCGGGCGGCGATCGTCCACCCGCCGTGCACGGCCTGGGCAGAGCGCCCCGCGAGCGCCCGCTCCGTCAGCGCCGAGAGCGAGAGCCCGAGCCCGGCGCCCAGCGCGATCTGCGGCAGGATCGTCCACTCGGCGCCTGCGTGCGGCAGCCAGCCGAGCGCGGCGAGGCCGCCCGCGACGAGGATCGTCCCCGAGGCCGCTCGGGCCCAGAGAGGCTCGATCCGTCCCGCGAAGCGGGCCGTGACGACCGCCGCGACCGGCATGACCGTGACGACGAGCCCCGCCGCCAGCGGCTCGAGCCGCCAGCCGTTGATCAGCAGGATCACGAGCAGGAACAGCGCGCCCACGAGCGCGCCCGAGACGAGGAGCAGCGCAACGTTTGCCGCGACGTGCGGACGCTCCACCGGCTCGGGCGTCGGCGTCGCCTGGAGGCCGATCAGCGCCACGAGCGCGACGAGAATGACCGGCGCCTGGACGAAGAAGATCGACTCCCAGCCGAGCAGCTGGGTGAGGATGCCGCCGACGGCCGGGCCGACAGCCGCGCCGAGGATGCCGGCGATCGCCCAGATCCGCGCGGCAGACGCGTCCGCGCCGGTGGCGTCGGAGAGGAGGTCGAGCGCTGCGCAGACGATCGCCGCGCCGGCGACACCCTGGACCGCGCGCGCCGCGACGAGGACGCCGAACTCGGGCGCGACTGCGCAGGCGAGCGAGGCGCCCGCGAAGACGACGATCCCGGTCCCGAAGACTGCTTTCGGCCAGCGCCGTGCGGCGAAGGCCGCCGGCAGCGCAGCGAGGGCGAGGGCGAGGTTGAACGACGTCAGCGCCCAGGCGAGCGTCGAGATCTCGATGTCGAACTGCTCGAGGATCTTCGGCAGCGCGATCGTGACGACCGACGAGTCGGCCAGGACGATGCCGACCGCCATGCCGAGCAGGAGGACGCGCCTGTTCACGCCCCGTGTTCTAACGCAGCGCGGCCGTCTACGTCTTGGCTGCGACGGGCCGCAGGCTCTCGAGCCGGTCCCGGATCGCTCGGCGGGCCTCGTCGAAGGCCTGCGGGTCGCGGAAGAGCTGGAACTTCGCGTTCGACTGCTGCGCGAAGGCGTCGAGCTCGAACGCGATCTCCCGCGCGTCGAGCCCACGGTCGATCTCGCCGGCCTCCTGCGCCTGCTCGATCGCGTGCTCGAGGTACGAGAGCCAGCTCAGGATCATCTCCGCGATCCGGTCGCGCACCGGCCCGGGCTTGTTGTTGAACTCGGACGACGTCGCCGCGAAGAAGCAGCCGCCCGGGAAGACCTGCCGCTCGGAGTAGTTGACCATGCGATCGCAGAGCGCCCAGACGCGCGCGAGCCCGCGCGGCGCCTCGCGGGCTGGGGCGATCACCTCGGCGGCGAACATCGCGGCCGCATGGTCGACCGTCGCGAGCTGGAGCTCCTCTTTCGAGCCGAAGTGGGCGAAGAGCCCGCTCTTGCTCATGTCGGTCGCCTCGGCCAGCCTGCCGATCGAGATCGCGGAGAGCCCCTCCTGGGTCGCGAGCGCCGCCGCGGTGTCCAGGATGGCGTGTCGGGTGCGTTCGCCTTTGGTCTTTAGCACAGCCGTACTATTCTATCTCGGCGTCCAGACGCTGTCTATGACATTCGACTTGACAGAAAAGCACGATCGTACTATTCTGCGCGCCATGGAGATCGACCACCTCACAGTCCCCGTCCGAGACTACGAGCTCGGCAAGCGCTTCTACGCGGACGTTCTGGAGCCGCTCGGCTACCGGGTCGCGCTCGACTGGCCGGACCGCCGGCGCGCGTATCTCGGGATCCACTCGGGCCCGAGCTCGCTCTGGGTCGTCGAGTCCGCCTTCGCGGGCGCGCTCGAGGTCTCGCTCGCAGTCCCGGATCGAGGCGCAGTCGTCTCGTTCCACACGGCCGCTCTCGCCGCCGGCGGCCGAAGCCTCGCCGAGCCGGGAATCGACCCGGACCGCAGCGACGGGTACTACGCCGCCCGGATCGCAGACTTCGACGGCAACGAGATCGAAGCCGTGTACCGCGACGTCGCGGCGTCGGCTTCAGAGCGCGCCGCCGCGTAGGAAGCCTCGCGGGGCCGCCGACTCGCGCGGCAGCCCCGCTTGACGTCTGCTTACGCCCCTTCGAGCGCGGGCACCGCGTCGACCCGCTGGTCGGCGAGGTCCTCGCTCCGCACGACCACGAGCGCGACGAGGATGCCGACGAGCGCGACGGCCGCCGCCCCCGTGAACGCCGCCTGGAAGCCGTGCACGGCCGCGTCGGCCTGCGCGGATCCAGACGCGATCGCGTCCTCGGTCCGCGACGTCGCGAGCGCGGAGAGCACCGCGATGCCGAGCGCGCCGCCGATCTGCTGCGTCGTGTTCATCAGCCCCGACGCGAGCCCCGCCTCGGACGAGTGCACGCCGGCGAGCGCCGCGATCGAGATCGGCACGAACGAGAAGCCCATCCCGATCGAGATCAGCAGGAACCCGGGCAGCAGGTCGCCGACGTACGAGCCGTCGACCGACACCTGCGTGAAGTAGATGAGCCCGGCGGAGAGGAACGTCATCCCCGCGACGAGCACCGGCTTCACGCCGACACGGTTGACGAGCTGCGCGGCGACACCCGACCAGACGATCGCCGTTCCGGCCACGGCGAGGTAGCCGACGCCGGTCTTCATCGCCGAGTAGTGCAGCACCTGCTGCATGTAGAGCGTGAGCATCAGGAACATCGCGAACATCGCGGTCCCGAGGATCAGCCCGGCGACGTTCGCGCCGACGACCGTGCGCAGCCGGAAGATCGAGAACGGCATCAGCGGCTCGGCCGTGCGAGCCTCCCACGCGATGAACGAGGCGAGGATCACGGCCGCTGCGGTGAAGAGGCCGATCGTCTCGAACGAGCCCCAGCCGTAGCTGTTCGCCTGCGTGATCGCGTAGACGAGCACGACGAGCCCGCCCGTGACGAGCACGGCGCCGGGAGCGTCGAAGCTCTTCACGTTCGCGTCGCGGCTCTCCGTCAGGAGCACGGGGGCGAGCGCAAGCGCGAGCAGCCCGACCGGCACGTTGACGAAGAAGATCCACTCCCAGCTCAGCGCGTCGGTGAGGACCCCGCCGAGCAGAACGCCTGCGACGGCGCCGAACGCGCCGACGCCGCCCCACGCACCGAGCGCGGCGTTCCGTTCCTTTCCTTCAGGGAAGGTCGTCATGAGGATGGACAGTGCTGCCGGCGTGATCAGCGCCGCGCCGAGTCCCTGAAGTGCGCGGGCGCCGATGAGCGCGCCCTCGCTCCAGGCGAGCCCGGAGAGGAGCGACGCCGTGGTGAAGACGATCGTCCCGACGATGAACACGCGCCGGCGGCCGATCAGGTCGGCAATGCGTCCCCCGAGGAGGAGGAAGCCACCGAAGAAGAGCGCGTACGCGCTCACGACCCACTGGAGGTTCTCCTGCGAGAACCCGAGGTCGGACTGGATGGACGGAAGGGCCACGTTCACGATCGCGATGTCGAGCACGACCATGAACTGGATGCCCAAGAGGAGCGCCAGCGCGAACCACTTCCGTCGGGCAGTTGCGATCATGGAATTGCGTCCTTTCATCCGTAAACTGACGGCTGTCTAAACTACAGGACGAACTTCCGTTTCGAAATCTTCCACTTGCATTTCACAAGCTGACCGGTTACGTTTGTGACATGACGAAGCGGTTCGACCAGTACTGCCCGATGGCTCACGCGATCGGCCTGGTCGGTGAGCGCTGGTCGCTCCTGGTCGTCCGCGAGCTCCTCCACGGCCCGAAGCGCTACACCGACCTCGTGCACGGCCTGCCGGGGATCGGCACGAACATCCTCGCCGCGCGCCTGCGCGACCTCGAGGAGGCGGGCGTCGTGGAGAAGCGGAAGCTCCCGCCGCCGGCGGCGTCGACGGTCTACGAGCTGACGGAGTACGGCGCGGGGCTGAACGAGGCGCTGTACGCGCTGGCACGGTGGGGCGCACGCTCGCTCGGCCCGCCCGACGCTGACGACGTGCTCTACGAGGAGTGGGGCGTGAACGCGTTTCCCGGCCCTTTTCAACGCGGAAGCGGCGCGCGGTCTGACCGAGACGTACGTGCTGAAGATCGACGACGACGTCTTCACCGCCCGGGTCGTCAACGGCGAGCTCGAGGCGAGCGTGGGCGCCGCGGCCGACGCCGACGTCGTCGTCGAGGTGAACATGGAGACCTTCTTCGCCCTCACTGCGGGGGAGCTCGAACCGCGAGAGGCGGTCAAGCGCGGCCGAGCGAGCGTGGAGGGCGACCCCGCCGCACTCGAGCGCTGCTTCCGGGTGCTGAGCCTCACGCCGCGCGTCAGCGCTGCGGCGTAGCTACCTCCACCGGCGCGGCGGTGCTGCTCGACTGTGTGAGGTTCCGGATCTCCCGGACCGCGACCGACAGCCGGGCGAGGTCGGCGGCGCCGCCTCCCTTGATGTCGCCGAGCAGGTGCATGCAGCGCTCGACCGCGTCCGCGTTCCGCGACGACCACGCCTCGATTCGCTCGCGGGCGCCGACGCCGTCTGAGCCTCCGCGAACCACCTCGGCCGTCAACGCCGCCTGCTCGGCGTAGACGTCGTCCCGGAGCGCCGCGCGGGCCATTGCCTCCCACCGCGTTTCGCGCGAGAGCGCGACGATCCGGTCGCGCAGCCAGTGGAGCTCGAGTCGCGCGCCGAGCGCGAAGTAGACCTCGGCGACCGACGTCACCTCGAGCCCGGACGACGCGGCGATCTCGGCGACGTCGAGCGTCGGCACGAGCGCCTCGACGAACGCGACGCGCTCGGCGAGCGGCTGCGGCACACCGGCCGATGCCAGCCGCTCCGCGTGCGCCTGCGCGACGGCGAGCTCTTCCGGATCGAGCAGCGCCGCCATCCGGTCGGCGCACGCCGACGCGCCCTCCGCGTAGCGGGCGACCATCTCTGCAGTGTCGAGCGGCCGCCGGCGGTTGCGCAAGAGCCAGCGCGTGCTCCGCTCCAGGAGGATCCGCGCCTTGAGCAGCATCGCGATCTGCGTCGTTGCCGCCACCTTGCCGTCGAGCGCCTCGACCTCGGCCCACAGCGCGCGCAGTCCGAAGACCTCGCGCGCGGCGGTGTACGCGCGGACGATGTCGGCCGCTCCCGCGCCCGTCTCCTCCTGCAGCCGGAACGCGAACGTCGTGCCCGCGCGGTTGACGAGGTCGTTGACGACCGAGTGACGACGATCTCGCGCCGCAGCGGATGTCGCAGCATCTCCTCGCCGAACCGCTCGCGCAGCAGCGTCGGGAAGTAGCGCGCGATCACGCCGGCCAGCGCCGGGTCGTCCGGCAGATCGGAGGCGAGCAGCTCCTCCGCGAGCGCGATCTTCGTGTACGCGAGCAGGACCGCGAACTCGGGCGCGGTCAGCCCGCCGCCGGCCGCCTTCCGCTCCTCGAGCGTCTCGTCGCTCGGCAGCGACTCGAGCTCGCGGTTCAAGATGCCGGTGTGCTCGAGCGCGTGGATGTAGCGCTCGTGCACCTCGACCATCGACGCTGCCTGCGCCGCCGAGGTGCCGATCGCCCGCGCCTGCTCGTAGTTGTCGCGCAGCACGAGCTCGCCGACCTCGTCGGTCATCTCGGCGAGCAGCGCGTTGCGCTGCTTCACCGTCACGTCGCCGTCGGCCGCGATCGCGTCGAGCAGGATCTTGATGTTCACCTCGTGGTCGGAGCAGTCGACGCCGGCCGAGTTGTCGATCGCGTCGGTGTTGATCCGGCCGCCGCCGAGCGCGTACTCGACGCGGCCGCGCTGCGTGAAGCCGAGGTTGCCGCCCTCGCCGACGACGCGGCGCGCAGCTCGCTCGGCCGTCGACGCGCACGGCGTCGTTCGCCTTGTCGCCGACGTCGGCGTGCGGCTCGTCCTGCGCCTTCACGTAGGTGCCGATGCCGCCGTTCCAGAGCAGGTCGACCGGCGCCCGCAGGATCGCGCGGATGAGCTCGTTCGGCGTCAGCGCCTCGGCCTCGACGCCGAGCGCGGCGCGCGCCTCGGGCGAGAGCGCGATCGCCTTCGCCGCGCGCGGGAAGACGCCGCCGCCGGCTGAGATCAGCGCCGGGTCGTAGTCGGCCCACGACGAGCCGGGCAGCTCGAACAGCCGCTCGCCGCTCCGCGAAGCTCGCCTCGGGGTCGGGGTCGGGGTCGAGGAAGACGTGCCGGTGGTCGAACGCCGCCGACCAGCCGGATGTGCCGCGACAGCAGCATGCCGTTGCCGAACACGTCGCCGGACATGTCGCCGATGCCGACGACGGTGAAGTCGGCGCGCGTCGGCGTCGACGCCGAGCTCGCGGAAGTGCCGCTTGACCGACTCCCACGCGCCGCGCGCCGTGATGCCCATCGCCTTGTGGTCGTAGCCGGCCGAGCCGCCCGAGGCGAAGGCGTCGCCGAGCCAGAAGCCGTACTCCGCCGCGATCTCGTTGGCGATGTCGGAGAACGTCGCCGTGCCCTTGTCGGCGGCGACGACGAGGTACGGGTCGTCGCTCGTCGTGCCGGACGACGTCGGGCGGCGGGACGACCTCGCCGCCGACGACGTTGTCGGTGACGTCGAGCAGGCCGCGGATGAACATCCGGTAGCACGCGACGACCTCCGCCTGCGAGCTGCTCGCGGCTCGCGCCGGGCGGCGGGCGCTTGACGACGAAGCCGCCCTTCGCGCCGGCCGGCACGATGACGGCGTTCTTCACCATCTGCGCCTTCATCAGGCCGAGGACCTCGGTGCGGAAGTCCTCGCGCCGGTCCGACCAGCGGATGCCGCCGCGCGCGACCTTGCCGCCGCGCAGGTGCACGCCCTCGACGCGCGGCGAGTAGACGAAGATCTCGAAGAGCGGCCGCGGCAGCGGCAGGTCGGGGATCAGCTCGGGGTCGAGCTTCAGCGACAGGTACGGCTTCGGCTGTCGCCGCGGCGTCGGTCTGGAAGTAGTTCGTGCGCAGCGTCGCGCGGACGACGCGCAGGAACGCCGCGCAGGATGCGGTCCTCGTCGAGGCTCGCGACCGCGTCGACCGCGGCTTCGATCTCGCTGTCGAGCGCATGCGCCGTCGCGTCGGCGTCCTCGCAGCGGGCGGGGTCGAGCCGGACGGCGGAACAGCTCGACGAGCCGCCGCGCGATCACGGGGTGCGCCGACGAGCGCGTCCTCGATGTACGTCTGGCTGAACGGCGTCCCGGTCTGGCGCAGGTACTTCGCGAACGCGCGCGAGCACCGCGACCTCGCGCCCGGTCAGCCCGGCGCGGAGCACGAGCCGGTTGAAGCCGTCGTTCTCGGCGTCGCCGCGCCAGACGCGCGCGAAGGCGTCCTCGAAGCGCTCGCGGACGTCGTCGGCCTGGAAGTCCGCACCCTCGCTCGTGCCGCAGGCCGAAGTCGTAGATCCAGACGCGGCGGGCCGTCGCGGGGCCTGATCTCGTACGGCCGCTCGTCGGCGACCTTGACGCCCATGTTCTCGAGCAGCGGCAGCACGTCCGAGAGCGACGATCGGCCGCCCGGAGCGGAGCAGCTTGAACGCGAGGTGCTCGTGCGCCGACGCGTGCGGCATGTACAGGCTCATCCCGAGGTCGCCGTCGGGCTCGAGCTGCTCGATGCTGTTCGACGTCGAGCACGGCCTTGCGCGCCGGGAAGTCCTCCTGGTACGCGACCGGGGAACGCCTCGCCGTACTTCGTCGAACAGCGGCCCGGCGCGTTCCTCGCCGAGCTGCGCCGATGAGCGCGTCGCGGAGGTCGTCGGTCCAGTCGCGCGTCGCCGCGGCGAGGCGGCGCCTCGATCTCGGCGGCGTCGTACTCGACCTGCGCTCGCCGGGCTCGACGTGGATGACGTAGTGCAGCCGGGCGAGCACCGACTCGGACACGCGCGTGCTCGTAGTCGACGCTGACGCCGCCGAGCGCCTCCCGAGGATCGCCTCGATCCGCCGGCGGTTCTCCGTGTTGTAGCGGTCGCGCGGCAGGTAGACGAGGCAGGAGAACGAAGCGGCCGAACACGTCCCGCCGGACGAACAGGCGACGCGCCGGCGCTCCTGCAGGTGCAGGACGCCATCGCGATCTCGAGCAGATCGTCCTCCGAGATCTGGAAGAGCTCGTCGCGCGGGTACGTCTCGAGGATCTCGACGAGCGCCTTGTGGTCGTGGCTCGCCGGCAGCAGGCCGGAGCGCTCGAGCACGCGGCTCCACCTTGCGGCGCAGCACCGGGATCTCCCACGGCGTCACGCTGTAGGCCGTGGGCGTGTAGAGGCCGAGGAAGCGGCGCTCGCCCGATGACCTCGCCCGCGCCGTCGAAGCGCTTGACGCCGACGTAGTCGAGGTACGACGGGCCGGTGCACCGTTGCGCGCGAGTTCGCCTTGGTCAGGATGAGCACGTGCTTCTCCGCGCGCGCGCCTGCGGACGTCGGGCGGCAGCGCGGCGAAGCTCGCGGAGACCGGCGCGCCTTCTTTCTCTCGCAGGATCCCGAGCCCGCTGCCGGGGACCGCGCGCAGCACGTCCTCGCCGTCCTCGCTCAGCAGGTCGTACTCGCGGTAGCCGAGGAACGTGAAGTGGTCGTCGCCCAGCCACTGGAGGAACGCACGCGCTTCGGCGAGCTCCTCCGGGTCGACGGGCGGCGGGCTCTCGGCGAGCTCGGTGACGATGTCCCTGGTGCGCTGCCGCATCGGCCGCCAGTCCTCGACGGCGGCGCGCACGTCGCCGAGGACGCGGCGCAGGTCGTCGCGGAGCTCCTGGATCGCCGCCGCGTCGGTCAGCCGGTCGAGCTCGACGTGGATCAACGACTCGTTGCTCCCATCGTCCGCTCCGACCTCGAGCAGCCGGCCGCCGTCGTCGCGGCGCAGCCGCATGATCGGGCGCATGACGAGGTGGATCGACCGCCCGTGCCGGCTCACCTCCATCGAGATCGAGTCGACGAGGAACGGCATGTCGTCGTTCACGATCTCGACGACGGTGTGCGGCGACTCCCAGCCGTGCTCCTCCAGGGTCGGCGTGTAGACGTGCACCTTGAGCTCGCCGGGCCGCCGAACGCGCGCGAGGCTCCAGTGCGCGAGCGCCGCCCCGGCGAGGTCGAGCTCGCTCCGGTCGATCAGGTCCTCGGGAGCGACGTTGGCGTAGTAGGTGCGGACGAACCGCTCGACGTTGGCCGCTTCGTCATCCTCGACCGTGCCGCGGACGCGCGCAACGACCCCCTCGAGGAGAGCGACCTTCGTCTCGTGCGGGCTCGTCGCCACTCGCGGATCTCTTCCCGAAAGGAAGTATGGACCCCCGAAGGCTTCCAGTCCCGTCAGCCCTCCGGAGCTTGACGTAGACGTGGCGCACGCTCCGCTCGAGCTTCGACCGTTACGCTCGCGGTGTGCGTGTGGCCGGTGTCGACGGCACTCGAATCGGTTGGGTCGCAGTCGTTCTTGATGACGGCCGCTTCTCGTCTGCGCGAACTATTCCGGCGATCACAGCATCGTTCGAAGAGCTCCAGGATGCCGAAGTGGTCGCGATCGATGTCCCGATCGGGTTCGGTCCGAGGAGAGCAGATGCGGCTGCGCGTGCCTACCTCCGGGGCAACGCGAGCACGGTGTTCACGACGCCGCCTCGCGCCGTTCTGGAAGCGCCGTTCGGGCCGGGACTAGGAGTGTCAGCGCAATCCCACGCGATCGGCCCGAGAATCCTCCACGTCACGGCGCACGCCGCTAACGACTCGCGTTTCTTCGAGGTTCACCCCGAGGTTTCGTTCCGCGCTATGAACGACGGCGTGGCGCTCAAACATCGAAAGAAGTCAGCGGCGGGCGCGCTGCTGCGCATCGAGTTGCTGCGTCGTCATGGGATCGAGCTCGGCGATCTCGGACCCGCCGGAGCTGTGCCGCTAGACGACGTTCTCGATGCCGCAGCCGGCGCTTGGACTGCCAATCGAATCGCACAGCGGGCGGCACTGAGGCTCCCAGACCCGCCGGAGACCACGGACGGTCGTGAGGTCGCGATCTGGTTCTAGGCGCGACGAACTCCTAGACTGAGCCATGCGCGACGAGGACGTCCGTACGGCGTGCATGGCGCATCTCGCGATCCTCGCTGCGGAGTTCGGCGAGGACATTCCGTACGTCGGTGGACTGGCGCGCGGCTTCCCCTTCCGCGGGAAGCGCGTGCCGTTCCTCAACTACCAGAAGGGCATCTACCGGGCAGCTGCTCAGAGCGGGCCGGCGGCACTTTCGATCCAGACGTCGTCGAAGTCACCCTACGACGACGAGGAGATAGCGGATGGTTTCCTCTACGCATACCGCGCCGGCGCACCCGACCAACCCGACAACCGCGCCCTTCGCGCGGCGCACGAGCTGCAGGTCCCTGTCGTCTACTTCATCGGGACGCGACCCGGTTGGTACAAGCCGATCTTTCCGTGCTACGTCCGCTCCGATGATCCAGGGCGCAGGATTGTTCTAGTGACCCCCGGGGCGATGGTCGGTCCGATCGACGAGCCCGAGCCGACTCCGCTCGAAGATCCGATCGAACGTCGCTACGCCGTTCGGGAGACCCGTGTGCGCCTACACCAAGCGCGGTTTCGAGGCCGGGTCGTACCCGCGTACAGCAGCCAGTGCGCGATCTGCACGCTGAAGGAGATCAGGCTCCTCGATGCCGCCCACATCGTCGGCGATCTCGAGCACGGTGGCGAGGCGACCGTTCAAAACGGTCTCAGTCTCTGCTCGATCCACCACCGCGCCTTCGACCAGAACCTCGTTGGCGTCTCGGCTGACTACACGGTCCACGTGTCGAGACGGCTGCTCGACGACGAGGATGGGCCGATGCTCGACCTACTGAAGAGATTCCACCGGGTGCCGTTGCACATCCCGGTTCGGAGAGCTAGCCGACCCGACCCAGAACGACTGGAGCGACGATTTGGGCGCTTCCTCGAGCTCGCGTCATAGTCGGAGCTGGATCGAGTCGCGGGACCGCACCTCATCTGTACGAGCAGGTCTGAGTCACAATCTGTACGAGCAGGTCTGAGTCACATCTAAGCCTCTGCAAGGCCCGCTCCGCATCTGGATCACAGCGGCTCGAAGCGGGCCTGGAAGAAGCGAAGGTAGCGGGGCTCGTGGGTCATCCTCAGCCCGCGCGCCTGCTCCCTCGCCGCGTACACCGCCTCGACCGACTCGGCGACGACGTCCATGTGCGCCTGCGTGTAGACCCGGCGCGGGATCGTCAGACGCGTCAGCTCGAGCGCCGGCCGGTTGTGGTCGCCCGTCTGCGGGTCGCGGCCGGCGCTGACGATTCCCCGCTCCATCGAGCGGATCCCGGAGTCGAGGTAGAGCTCGGCGGCGAGCGTCTGGGCCGGGAAGAGATCCTGCTCGAGGTGCGGATAGAAGCGTCGTGCGTCGAGGAAGATCGCGTGGCCTCCGACCGGCCTCACAAACGGGACATCCGCCGCTTCGAGCAGCTCCCCGAGGTAGTAGACCTGCCCGATCCGCGCGCGCACGTGGTCGTCCTGCACCGACTCCTCGATCCCGATCGCGACCGCCTCCATGTCGCGCCCGGCGAGACCGCCGTAGGTGTGCAGGCCTTCGAAGACGATGACGAGGTTGCGTGCCTCCTCGAAGAGTTCCCGGTCGTTGAGCGCCAGCCAGCCGCCGATGTTGACGAGGCTGTCCTTCTTCGCCGACATCCAGGCGCCGTCGGTGTACGAGCAGAACTCGAGCAGGATCTCCGCCACCGACTTGTCCGCGTAGCCCTCCTCGCGCTCCTGGATGAACCAGGCGTTCTCGACCATGCGCGTCGCGTCGAGGAAGAGCCTGATCCCGTGCCGGTCGCAGAGCTCGCGCAGCGCCTTCACGTTCGCCATCGAGACCGGCTGCCCGCCGGCCATGTTGACGGTGCCCGCGAGGGAGACGTACGCGATCTGCTCCGCGCCGTGCTCGGCGACGAGCGCCTCGAGCTTGCCGAGGTCCACGTCGCCCTTGAAGGGGTACAGGCTCTCGGGGTCGTGGGCCTCGTCGCGGATCACGTCGGCGAAGATGCCGCCGGCGCGCTCCTGGTGCAGCCGCGTCGTCGTGAAGTACATGTTCGCGGGGACGTACTGGCCCGGCGTGATCGCGATCTGGCTGATCAGGTGCTCGGCGGCGCGGCCCTGGTGCGTCGGAACGACGTGCTCGTAGCCGTAGAAGCGCTGGATCGCCGCCTCGAAGCGGTAGAAGTTGCGGCTGCCGGCGTAGGCCTCGTCGCCGAGCATCATCCCGGCCCACTGGCGGTCGCTCATCGCGTTCGTGCCCGAGTCGGTGAGGAGGTCGATGTAGACCTCCTCCGAGCGCAGCAGGAAGGTGTTGTGGCCGGCCTCGGCGAGCGCGCGCTCGCGCTCCTGCGGCGTGGACATCCACAGCGGCTCGACCATCTTGATCTTCCAGGGCTCGGCCCAGGAGCGGCGGCCGACCTGCTGGCCGGTGGTAATGGGGCCGTGCTCGGTCATGGCGACGGCACCGTAACTGCGACGGCCGCTCCGCGGACGGCTCAGCGTGTCCAGCCCTTGCTCGAGCTAGGGGTACCGTTTCCGCATGGAGCTGACCTCCCTTCCCGGCCACGAGCTCGTCCTGGCGGGGCTCGACGATCTTGCGCGCGGGGTGGAGTCGGAGGAGGCGCTGCTCGTCTCGATCGGCGCTCCGCGGTTGCGACGGGCCGGGATCGAGGTTCCGGAGCCGCTGGCCTCGCCAGAGCACCGGCTCTACGACCGGCTCGCCGCCGAGGATCCGGGTGCGGCGCACTCACGCTACAACGCGCTCGTGCGCCGGCTCGTCAGCTTCGAGCGCGCTGCGGATGCGCGAGCGCGCTGACGCAGAGCGGGTCCGTGCATTCATGCGCGCCGCGGGTGCGGCCGCTGCGCACGAGGGCATCTGCTACCTGACCGGCGGAGCGACCGCCGTACTCGTCGGCTGGCGGTCTACCACGATCGACGTCGACATCGGGTTGGAGCCAGAGCAGGACGAGCTGCTTCGGGAGCTGCCGAGGATCAAGAGCGAGCTGCGTGTCAACGTCGAGCTCGCGTCGCCGGGAGACTTCATCCCGCTGCCGGCGGAGTGGGAGGGGCGCGCGATCAGCGTCGCCAGGGAGGGAAAGCTGCTGTTCGCGCACTTCGACCCGTACTCCCAGGCCCTCTCGAAGCTCGAGCGCGGGCACGTCCACGATCTCGAGGATGTGAAGGCGATGAAGCGCCTCGGGCTCGTCGACGCAAACCGGCTTCAGCAGCTCTTCGACGAGATCGAGCCGGAGCTCTATCGGTTCCCGGCGATCGACCCGCCAACGTTCCGCGCCGCGGTCGAGGCCGCGACCTCCGACACGGCTTAGCGCCGACCGGCTCGACAGCTTGCCACGCTCAACTGACAGTCTTGTCGACGACCCGCTTGTGCTAGCACATTGCTAGCATGACCTCGTGCCGACGCTGCACATCCGGAATGTGCCCGATTCGGTCTATGACGCGCTCAAGCGGCGCGCAGATCGGAACGGCCGTTCGCTGAACATGGAAGTGATCGAGGCGCTCGGGGAGTTCGTTGCTGAGGAGCGTCGGAGTCGGGCGGTGCTCCGAAGGCTCGATGCGTTGCGCGCTGAGTTCTTGCTGCCCGACGACGCTCCGGCGCCCGAGGACGTCATCCGGGAGCTGCGTGACGCAGAGCCGCGCGGTCTTTGACGCGAGCCTCCTCGTGCGGGCGGTCGTCGCGCGAAGTCCCGACGCGGTCGCCTGGATTCGGCGGGCGGAAGCCGGCGAACTCGACGCCGTCGTTCCGGACCTCGTGTTCGCGGAGTGCGCCCACGCGCTCGTGCGATACGTTCGCGGGCTCGCGTTCGACCCGCGGATCGCGCTCGACCGGCTCGACGTGTTGACCGCTTTCCGGCTCGAGATCCGTCCGCTTGCGCCCCTCGTCGGTCCCGCGCTCGTGCTCGCGGTCGATCGCGGCCTCTCACTGTACGACGGGTGCTACCTCGCGCTCGCGGAGGCGGAGCAGGCGGTGCTCGTAACTGCGGACCGCCGGCTCGCAGCGGCCGCGACGAACGCTGAACTCGTCGGCTAGACCTCCGTTTCGTACAAGTTGTACTTCTCGTACGTTTAGGACATAATAAGTCCATGGTCAGCCCAGTCCCCGTCAGCCGCGCCCGCGAGACCCTGAGCGATGTCTTCTCCGACGCCGTTCGGAGGCACCTGCCGGTGCTGATCGAGCGCCGCAACGAGCAGGCCGCCCTCGTCGGACTCGACGACTTCGAGCTGTTGCTCTCCGCGCATGAGTTCCATCCCGAGGTGTTCTTCGAAGACGTGGCGGTCACGTTCTGGCTGCCGGAGTTCGCGCTCTACGGTCGCGGCCCGACGTACGACGAGGCGCAAGAGGATCTGCTCGACGAGGTCCGTGCCTACGTCTCCGACTACCTCGAGGACTCGGCCGCCTACCTGAACGCGCCGAACCGCGCTGGCCACTTCCCCCACGTTGTCAGGGCATACGTCAGCGACGCGAACGGCCGGCTGCGCGACGTGCTGTTCGCGCCGCCGAGCGGGGAGGCTGAACGCGCGAGCGCCGAGGAGCGTGCCCCAGCCGCGGTTTGACGATCTCCGCCGGTTCTGCGAACTCGACGGTTGGACCAAGAAGTCGACCGTTCGCAGAGGCGAGGGCGATCACACGCGATACGAGAAGCGGCTCGAAGACGGCACGATCCTGCGAACCAGAGCGTCACACAGCAACGAGCAGATCGGCGACCCCTCGCTTTGGCGGCGCATCTGGCGGGACCAGCTTGGGCTCGAGTCGGAGGACGAGTTCTGGCGCGTGCTCGAGACGAGGGAGCCGGCGAGCCGCCCAAGTACGCAGCCCCAGCCGCCAGAGGGTCCTTCGCTGCCGGGATGGCTCGTCGAGACGCTGATTCGGCAGGCCGGTCTGCCGATCGAACAGGTCAAGGGACTGACTGAGGAAGAAGCGCGGCGGCGACTGCACGAGTTCTGGTCGCAGCCTCGCGAGGACGGCTGACGGGACTAAGGCGGGAGCCACCGGCTGGGCGCCGGCGGCTCCCAAGCCCTCAGCTCATGCTCGCCATTGCCTCCTTGGCGCGCGCTTCCATGTCCTCCGGCGTGACGTCCTCGACGTGCGTGGCGATCTGCCAGTCGTGGCCGTAGGGGTCTGTGACCCTGGCGAAGCGGTCGCCCCAGAACATGTTGTCAGGCTCCATCGTCGCCGTGGCGCCGGCGTCGATCGCCTGCTTGAAGAGCTCGTCGACGTCGTCGACGTAGAGGAACAAGCCGACGGTCGTGCCGCCTGCGGCCTTCGGCGTCGTGCCCTGCGACTGCTCGAACATGTCGGAGAGCATCACGACCGAGTCTCCGATCTGGATCTCCGCGTGCGCGACGCGGCCGTCCGGTGCGGGCATGATCGTGCGCTCCGTCGCGCCGAACGCTCGCTTGTAGAACTCGATCGCCCCCGCGGCGTCGTCAAGCGACAGGAACGGGGTGATGGTGTGGTACCCCTCTGGAACCGGCTTTACAGCCATGGCGGCCTCCTCGGCTTGTGGTTCGAAGTCGGGTCCATCGTAAGGGCAACCGGCTCCCGATTTGGGTCGATTTGGCATCCGGCCGGCCGGCTCTCAGCCGAGCGATCCGCGGCGCGCGAGCCACTCCGTCGGCTGCCCGGTCACCCGCGCGATCGCGTCGAAGTGCCTGTCGTAGTGGAGGACACAGGTGTCGGAGATCTGGGCGATCGCCGCGACGAACAAGTCGATGGGTGCCGGCCCTCGGTGTTGGCTGTGCGCAGCGAGCGCTTCCTGTGTCCGAAGGGCTCCGGCAACCGCGTGGCGATCGAGCGGAAGTCGAGGGAGGCCCTCCAGTTCATCGCGACGGACTGCATAGTCCGCTGGACTGACGGCCGAGTAGAGCAGCTCCAGCTCTACCGGCTCGCAGAGCGCGATCTCATCGAGCTCGACGAGAGCGGCCCAGCGCTCGGCAACCTGCGGCGTTGCCTGGCTTCGTGTCCAGGCGCTCGTGTCGGCGAGATAGCGCGGCAACTATGGCGTGCGAAGGCGGCGGAGCTCCTCAGGGCTCGGGCCGATCCCGCCGTCTCGCTCGATCCGGCGCATCAGCCGCCTTCTCGCTTCGAGGCGGATGACCTCGTCGAGCGCGCCGTCGACGGTCTCCGCAAGCGTGGATGTGCCGAGGATCTTCCGGGCCTTCGCGAGCTTCTCGCGGTCGATGACCAATGAGGTCTTGTCCGGTTTGGATATCCGTTTTGCCATGTCGAGATATCCTACAGGAGGCGTCCGATCGGGATTCTTAGACTGTCCCGGCTGCGATGGCTCAGGCGCCCGTTCGTTCATCTCCACGTCCACTCCGAGTACTCGATCCTCGACGGGGCGTGCCGGATCCCCGAGCTCGCCGCCCGGGCCGCCGAGTTCGAGATGCCGGCGGTCGGGCTCACCGACCACGGGTCGCTCGCAGGGGCGGTCCAGCTCGTCAAGGAGACCGGCAAGCACGGCGTCAAGCCGCTGATCGGCTGCGAGGTCTACGTCGCCGACGACCGCAAGGCGCAGGCCAAGGGGTATGCGCACCTGACGCTCGTCGCCGCCGACAACACCGGCTACGGGAACCTGATCAGGCTCTCGAGCCTCGGCTACCTCGAGGGCTACTACTACAAGCCGCGCGTCGACTGGGAGCTGCTCCAGCAGCACTCGAGCGGGCTGATCGCGCTCTCGGGCTGTCTATCTGGCCGCGTTTGCAAGGCGCTAGAGGAGAACCGCGAGAACGACGCGCACGCCGAGCTCGCGCGGCTGAAGGACATCTTCGGCGGCGACTCCGTCTACGTCGAGATGCAGAACGCGGGGCTCGACGTGCAGGCCCGGATCAACCCGATCCTCGCCCGCGCGGCCGAGCAGGCGGGCCTGCCGCTCGTCGCGACCGGCGACGTGCACTACCTCCGCCACGAGGACGCGCGCGCGCACGAGGCGCTGCTCTGCATCCAGTCGGGCGACTCGCTCAAGAACCCGAACCACTGGCGCTTCGACACCGACCAGTTCTTCTTCAAGTCGGCGGCCGAGATGGCGCTCGACTTCCCCGGCTACGAGCACGCGCTCGCGCGCACGCTCGAGATCGCGGAGCGCTGCAACGTCACGATCGAACTCGGGAACATCCTGCTGCCGGAGTTCCCGACCCCCGAGGGGCGCGACTCGTTCGACTACCTCGTCGAGCTGTGCGAGCGCGGGCTCGAGAAGCGCTACGAGCAGGTCACGCCCGAGCTCCAGGAACGCCTGAAGTTCGAGCTGAAGACGATCCGCGAGATGGGGTTCTCGGACTACTTCCTGATCGTCTGGGACTTCATCCGCTTCGCGCACCAGAACGGGATCTCGGTCGGGCCGGGCCGCGGCAGCGCCGCCGGGTCGCTCGCGGCGTACTGCCTCGAGATCACCGACATCGACCCGATCCGCTACGACCTGCTCTTCGAGCGCTTCCTCAACCCGGGGCGCAAGTCGATGCCGGACATGGACATCGACTTCGCCGTCGACGGGCGCGACCGCGTGATCAACTACGTCGCGGAGAAGTACGGTCGCGACCGCGTCGCGCAGATCATCACGTTCGGGACGATGGCTGCACGCGCGGCGGTGCGCGACGCCGGGCGAGTGCTCGAGATCCCGTACGGCACGGTCGACCGGATCGCGAAGCTGATCCCCGAGGGGCCGGGGCAGACGCTCGACGCGTCGCTCAAGAACGGGCAGCCGCTCAAGGAGTCCTACGACGCCGATCCGATCACGAGGGAGATCGTCGATCTGGCGCGGCCGCTCGAGGGGCTGACGCGCCAGGACTCGATCCACGCCGCCGGCGTCGTGATCGGCGCGCGCCCGCTGATCGAGCTCGTGCCGCTGCAGCAGAAGGGCTCGGACCAGGAGATCGTGACGCAGTTCCCGATGAACGACGTCGAGGCGCTCGGCCTGCTCAAGATGGACTTCCTCGGCCTGCGCAACCTCGACGTGATCGACAAGGCGTGCGCGCTGATCGGGAACGTCGACATCGGGAAGCTCCCGCTCGACGACGAGAAGACCTACGCGATGCTCCAGAAGGGCGACGCGATCGGCGTCTTCCAGTTCGAGTCGTCGGGCATGCGCGAGGCGCTGCGGCAGGTCAAGCCGACGGTCTTCGACGACCTGATCGCGCTCGTCGCGCTCTACCGGCCCGGGCCGATGGGCTACATCCCCGGCTACGCGAAGCGGAAGAACGGTCAGGAGCAGGTGTCGTACATCGACCCGCGCCTCGAGGAGATCACGGGCAAGACGTACGGGATCTGCATCTACCAGGAGCAGTACCTCGAGATCGCGAAGCGGATCGCCGGCTTCTCACCTGCGGAGGCCGACGATCTGCGCAAGGCGATCGGCAAGAAGATCCACTCGCTGATGGCCTCGCTGAAGGAGAAGTTCCTCGAGGGCTGCGCGGCCACCGGCACGAGTACGCAGGTCGCGAACCAGCTCTGGAAGGACATGGAGGCTTCGCAGGACTACTCGTTCAACAAGTCGCACGCCGCGTGCTACGCGCTGATCGCGTACCGCACCGCGTGGCTGCGCGCGAATCACCCGCGCGAGTACATGGCCGCGCTCATCTCCTCCGTGATGAACACGAAGGACCGCGTGCCGTTCTACGTGAACGCGTGCCACGAGCTGGGGATCGAGGTGCTGCCGCCCGACGTGAACACGTCGCGGATCGACTTCGCCGTCGTCGAGGGGCAGATCCGCTTCGGGTTGAACGCGGTCAAGAACGTCGGCGGACCCTCGGCGCGCGCGATCTGCGCCGAGCGCGAGTCCGGTGGGCCGTTCACGTCGATCTGGGACTTCGTCGAGCGGGTCGACGCGCAGGCGGTGAACAAGCGCTCGCTCGAGTCGCTCGTCAAGTGCGGTGCGCTCGACGGCCTCGACGCGACGCGGATGGGGATGCTCGTGGTGATCGACCAGGCGGTGCAGTGGGGCGGGGCGCGGCAGGCCGACCGGCTCGCAGGGCAGGCGTCGATCTTCGACCTCGACGACTCGCCGGCCGAGGAGCGGCCGCGGCACCACCCGACGATCCCGCCGGGCGAGTTCGACCGCAACGAGCTGCTCAAGCTGGAGAAGGAGGTGCTCGGCCTCTACGTCTCCGACCATCCTCTGTCGGCGATCCGCGACCAGCTGCGCCGCAAGATCGACACGCCGATGACCGAGCTCGGCGCGCGCCGGGACGGCGACATCGTCACCGTCGGCGGGATCGTCGCGAACCTGAAGCAGATGACGACGAAGCGCGGCGAGCCGATGGTCTTTCTCACGCTCGACGACGTGATCGGCTCGGTCGAGGTCGTCGTCTTCAACTCGGTCTACGCGTCGAGCCACCAACATCTGACGACAGACCGTGTCCTCGTCGTCAAGGGCCGCATCGACCACAAGGAAGGCGAGACGAAGATGATCGCGCTCGAGGTCTCGCCGTTCGAGGCGATTCCCGAGCGCAAGGCCGTGCACCTCAAGCTCGACGCGCGCACCGCGCCGGCGGGAGTCATTCGCGAGCTCGCGGGGATCCTGCGCGCGTATCCGGGCGACGCATCGGTGTTCGTCGCGATGACGATGTCGGAGGGCGCGCGGACGCTCGAGTTCGGGCCGGAGTACCGGGTCAAGCCGGACTCGGACCTCTTCGCCGAGGTCAAGGCGCTCCTCGGACCGGCCGCCGTCGTCTAGATGGTTGATGCCACGATCTCGCGCGTCCGGCTGCGCGATCTGGCGTGTCTGGGCCGCACTCGCCGCAGTCGGGTCACCTAGCGGCGACCCGCCCGCGTCGTGTGCTTCACGCCGTCAGGCCGCCACCGATGCTTCAGCATCGGCGACGTCCTGCCGCCGCGCCCCAGAGCGGCCAGCCCGCGCCCCGGAACGAACGATCTCATGGCATCAACCATCTAGGCGCGGAGCTCGACGAAGCCCGCGGCGGTGAAGTCGCCGTCGAAGGCGAGCGCCTGGCGGATCTTCAGCGATCGCATCAGCGCGAAGCTCGTCGCGTCGACGAACGAGTACTCGCGCTCGCTACGCCGTCTGAGCCAGCGGAGCGCATCCGCTTCGAGCTCCTCGGTGACGAACAGGACCGTGAGCCGTCTTCCGCGGGTGACGCGATCGAGGAAACGCGTCGCGACTCGATGGTTCTGCCTTCCGGTTGAGGAACGTCCACGTCTCTCCGCGAACGTGGTTCGACGTCACGAGCTGGGCCTCGGCGTGCCGTTCGAGCAGTTCCGTCGCCTCGGCATGCCGCGCATCGCGGTGAAGTGCCAGCGCAATCCAGAACGATGTGTCGACGAACGTCACGGGCGGTCGCGCGTCTTGCCGCCGTAGATGACCTCGTCGATGTCGTCGACGGGCTCCGCGTCGGCCATACCAACGATGTCCCACAGCGGATCTTCGTGGATGGGAGGCAACGGCTTTAGACGCTCTCGGACGTAGCTCCGAATCAGCGCACCTTTCGACGTCCGCTCGCGACGCGCCTGTTGGGCGAGGGCAGCGTCGAGCTCGGGCTCGATCATGATCTGAAGGCGTTTCATCGGCATGGGTATACACAAGAGAGTGTAACACATGTGTAACTCTTTCCGCAGACTCTGTCCTTGACGTAAGCTCGGTCCTTCCTCGACCAGGAGGTCCGCCATGTACGCACGAGTCGCGACATTCGAGAATCCGCGTTTCGGCGACCCGTCTCTCGTCGACGAGCTGATGAGCCGCGCCGCGCAGGACGGTTCGCGGTGGCGCGACGCGTTGCCAGGAGCGCAAGGCGGTCTCATGCTCGTGGACCAGGCGAACAACCGCGGACTCGGGATCACGTTCTTCGAGACCGAGGAGCAGATTCGCGACGGCCGAGCCGGTCTTCGACAAGATGGGCGACGAGATCCCCGAGGAAGAGCGCGGCCGCCGCATGTCGGTACACGTCTACGAGGTTGCGGACCTGGAAGACGGAGACGGTGCAAGAGCCGCCCGGGCCAGCACGCTCGAGGGCGACCCGGAGCGGATCGACGGTGCGCAGCGGGAATCGCGGGAGCAGATCCTGCCCCGAGGCCCGTCAGTTTCCCGGGTGGAAGGGCTTCGTCGCGCTCGTCGACCGCCGTACAGGCCGGACGATGATGATCACGCTCTGGGACAGCGAGGAGTCGATGCGGGCGAGCGACGAGGCGGGCGACAAGTTCCGCAACCAGAGCGCGGAGGCCGGCCAGGCCATGATCCTCTCGGTCGATCGCTACCAGGTCGTGTTCGCGGAACGGCTCGCGGAGGTCGGAGCCGCGCGCTGAGGGGTCAGGCGGTCGCCGTCTGCTCCCGCCAGATGTTGTTCAGCCCGCTCTGCATGTACGCGTAGAACGCCGGGACGAAGACGAGGTAGAGCACGAAGCCCAACCAGCCGTTGATGGGGTCCTTCCCGGCGAGCCGCTGGGCGAGCTGCAAGCGCTGAAACGTCGTCACCGTCGTCCAGACCGCGGGGATGATCAGCAGTCCGCCCGGGAACAGCGCGAGGGTCGACAGCCCGGGGTTCGTTCCGAGGGTGTGCGTGTCGTTCGCGCGGCCGTAGTCGGCCATCTCCCGGTTGATGTAGTACCACCAGAAGATCACGTAGATCCCGAGCGTGATGACGGAGAAGATCGCAACTGCGACGGGGCTGCGGATCTTCGCCATGGAGTCGGCACCTGCGATCTGAACTTGCTCGGCCATCACGCTTCCTTCCTCTCGCTGAACGGCGGATGCTTACACACGCGTCTCGTCTGCGTACGATCTCGTCCGCGTGACGCTGCTTGCCCGCCGAGGAGCTCGCAGGGCTGTGGGAGCCGGAGCGGCCGTACTTGAACACGGCGAGCTACGGGCTTCCGCCGCGGCCCGCGTTCGAGGCACTTCAGGCGGCGCTCGACGACTGGCGGCACGCGCGCACGAGCTGGGAGCCGTGGGCGGGAGCGGTTGCTCCGGCGCGCGCGTCGTTCGCGCGGCTCGTCGGCTGCGCCGCTGACGACGTCGCCGTCGGAGCGACGGTGTCGGAGCTCGTCGGCCTCGTCGCTGCCGCGCTGCCCGACCGGTCTCGGGTCGTCGTCCCCGACATCGAGTTCACGTCGAACCTCTTTCCGCTGCTCGTGCAGGCGTCGCGCGGAGTCGAGGTCGCCGTGGTCCCGCCCGAGCACCTCGCCGAGTTGATCGACGCGCGGACGACGCTCGTAGCGGTCAGCGCGGTGCAGTCCTCGACGGGCGACGTCACCGATCTCGACGCGATCGCCGAGGCCGCGCGTGCGAACGACGCGCTGCTCCTCGTCGACGCGACGCAGGCGTGCGGCTGGTCGAACGTGCCGGCGCAGGCGGCCGACTTCGTCGTCTGCCATGGGTACAAGTGGCTGCTCTCCCCGCGCGGGACTGCGTTCCTCGCTGTGCGTCCCGAGCGGCTCGAGTTGATCACGCCTCTCCACGCGGGCTGGTGGGCGGGCGCCGACCCGTACGGCGACTTCTACGGCCCGCCGCTTCGACTCGCGTCCGGCGCACGGCGCCTCGACACCTCCCCGGCGTGGTTCTCCTGGGTCGGGGCCGCGCCGGCGCTCGAGCTCCTCGAGCGGATCGGGATCGACCGGATCGGCGCGCACGACGTCGAGCTGGCGAACCGCTTCCGAAGCGGCCTCGGGCTCGAGCCGGGCGATTCGGCGATCGTCTCGCTCGACGTCCCGGGTTCGGCCGAGCGTCTGGAGCGTGCGGGGATCGCGGCGGCGGTTCGCTCGGACCGCCTCCGGGTCTCGTTCCACCTCTACAACACCCCGGCGGACGTCGACGCCGCCCTGAACGCCCTCGTAGGCTAGGCGCGTCCGTCGTACACTCACTTTCGTGCTGATCTGCACGAATTGTGGCGAGGAGAACCCCGAGCGGTTCCGTCTGTGCGGGTTCTGCGGGACGCCGCTGCCGGGCGCGCTCCCGGTCCACGAGATGCGGAAGACGGTCACGATCGTCTTCTCGGACCTCGTGGGCTCGACGAAGCTCGGCGAGGCGCTCGACTCCGAGACGCTGCGCGAGGTTCTCCGCCGCTACTTCGACGAGATGAAGGCGGTGCTCGAGGAGCACGGCGGCACCGTCGAGAAGTACATCGGCGACGCGGTCATGGCCGTCTTCGGTCTGCCGACGCTCCACGAGGACGACGCGCTCCGAGCCGTGCGGGCCGCCGAGGGGATGCAGCAGCGCCTCGCGACGCTGAACGACGAGCTCGAGCGCGGCTGGGGCGTGCGGCTGACGAACAGGACGGGTGTGAACACGGGCGAGGTGGTCACCGGCGACCCCGCCGCGGGGCAGCACCTCGTCACCGGCGACGCGGTCAACGTCGCCGCGAGGCTCGAGCAGGCGGCGCCGGGACTCGAGATCCTGATCGGCGAGAAGACGTACAGGCTCGTCCGCGACGCCGTCGAGGTCGAGCCGGTCGAGCCGCTCGAGCTGAAGGGGAAGTCCGAGCGGGTGCCCGCGTACCGCCTGCTCGGGTTGACGGCCGAGACCGACGCCGACGTCGCGCCCCTCGTCGGCCGCGCGCGCGAGCTGGAGCTGCTGCTGGCGGAGCTCGAGCAAGCGGTCGAGGCTCGCGCATGCCGGCTCGTCACCGTGGTCGGCGACGCGGGTGTCGGCAAGACGCGGCTGGTCGAGGAGCTCGCGGCCCACGTCGCTCCCGAGGTCCTCGTGCTCCGCGGCCGGTGCCTCTCGTACGGGCGAGGGATCACGTTCTGGCCGCTCGTCGAGATGGTCCGGCAGGCGGCGGAGATCCACGGCGACGACTCGGCGGACGAGGCGCACGCGAAGGTGCTCGCGCTGGCCGGGGACGACCTCGAGGTCGGCGAGCGCGTCGCGTCGGCGATCGGCCTCTCCCGAAAGCAGTTCGCGCTCGACGACCTGTTCTGGGGTGCGCGCAAGCTGATCGAGTCGCCTCGCGGCGGAGCGGCCGCTCGTCGTCGTCGCCGAGGACGTCCACTGGGCGGAGACGACCTTCCTCGACCTGATCGACTACGTGAGGGGCGCGGTCCACGGGTTTCCCGGTGCTCGTCGTCTGCGTCGCGCGCCCGGACTTCGACGAGCTTCGGCCCGAGTGGGCGAGGAGCGACGACCTGGTCCGGCTCGAGCTCGGGCCGCTCTCGGCCGCCGCGAGCTCGCTCGTCGTCGCCGAGCTGCTCGAGGGCGCCGAGCTCGACGCAGACGTCGAGCGGCGAATCGTCGAGGCGGGGGAAGGCAACCCGCTCTTCGTGCGGCAGCTGCTCTCGACGCTGATCGAGGACGGTCGGCTGCGCCGCGACAACGGCCGCTGGCTCGCCGCCGACCTGTCCGAGCTCGAGACCCCGCCGACGATTCACGCGCTCCTGGCAGCACGGCTCGATCTGCTTACGCCCGAGAAGCGGGCGGTGATCGACCCGGCGTCCGTGATCGGGACGGTCTTCGAGACCGCGGCGGTCACCGCGCTCGCGCCCGAGAGCATCCGCGACGAGGTCGATTTCCACCTCTCGTCACTCGTGCAGAAGCACCTCCTCGACGCAGACCTCAACGACTCGTACCGCTTCCACCACATCCTGATCCGCGACGCCGCCTACAACGGGCTGCTGAAGCGGGTGCGCGCCACGCTGCACGAGCAGTTCGCGAACTGGGCCGAGTCGGTCAACCGCGACCGCGCGATGGAGTACGAGGCGATCCTCGGCTACCACCTCGAGCAGGCGCACCGCTATCTGTCCGAGCTCGGGCCGCTCGACGAGCACGGACGCGTCGTCGGCGAGCGCGCGGCCGAGCTCTTGATGTCCGCCGGCCGGCGGGCCTTCGCGCGAAACGATCTGGCCGCCGCGGCGAGCCTGCTGCGGCGCGCCGCAGCGCTGTTGCCGGAGCGGGACGAGCGGCGGCTGCGGCTGCTCCCCGACCTGGGCGAGGCGCTGACCGAGATCGGCGAGCTCGCCTGGGCGGAGCTCTTCCTGACCGAAGCGGTTCGTGTCGCGTCCGAGATCGGGGAGGAGCGGCTCGGCGCGGAGGCGTCGCTCGTCCTCCTTCAGCACCGCTGGCACGCCGAGCGGCTCGACCGGTGGACGGCGACATTGCTCGAGGAGGCGGAGCGCGCAATCGCGGTGTTCGAGCAGGCCGGCGACCACGCGGGCCTGGCACGGGCCTGGCGGCTGATCATGAACGCGCACGGAGTCGCGCACCGGTTCGGCGAGGCCGCGGCGGCGGCCGAACGGGCGGGCGAGCACGCGCGGCTCGCCGGCGACCCCCGCCAGGAAGCCCGCGCGGCCTCCGGCTACGCGATGGCGTCGCTCTACGGGCCGACGCCAGTCGCCGAGGCGATCGCGCGCTGCGAGCAGCTGCTGGCGGAGACGTCCGACAAGCGGCTCGAGGGCCTCGTCCTCTGCCTCCTGGCCCCGCTGCGGGCGATGCAAGGGGAGTTCGAGGCGGCGCGGACGCTCTACGCGCGCGGCCGCGCGTTGCTCGACGACATCGGGGGGAAGCTGATCGCGGCCTCGACGACGTTCAACGCGTCGACGGTCGAGCTCCTCGCCGGCGACTCCACGACCGCGGAGCGCGAGCTTCGCCGCGAGTACGAGCGGCTCGAGCAGATGGGCGAGACCTTCCTTCGGCCCACGGTGGCCGCATATCTCGCCGTCGCGATCTGTAACCAGGGCCGCTACGACGAGGCGGAGCACTTCGCGGGGATCGCCGCCGAGGTCGCAACGGCCGACGACGTCGTCTCGCAGGCGATGTGGCGTTCCGTGCGCGCGCGGGTGCTGGCGCGCGACGCCCGCTTCGAGGAGGCGGTCGCTCTCGCAACCGAAGCCGTCAACCTGCTCGGTGCGACCGACGGCATCGTCAAGCACGGCGACGCGCTCGTGGCGCTGGCGGACGTGCTCGACCGAGCGGGGAGGTCAGCCGAGGCGGAGCAGGCGGTCGCGCAGGCGATCGCGCTCTACGAGCTGAAGGGGAACGAGGTCTCGGCGCGGAACGCCCGAACCGCGTTGAACGGCCGCTAGCTCCAGCCCCAGTCGCCCTGGTCGACGTCCCAGGCGTCGATCACGACGACGTGCTTCCATGGGTCGACGAAGATTCGGCGGCACGGCAGCTGCTCGGGAGGCGGCGTCTTGCCGATGATCCCGGTGCAGGTGGCCCTGATCTGGACGATCTGCTCGTCGTCCCGCCGGTGGTAGACGACGATGTTCTTCGGGTTCTTGCCGGGCGGGAGCTGGCTGAACTTGAGGATCGCGAGCACCTCGGCCGGGTTGAACGGCGAGAAGATGCGCCTGCCCGTCGTGCTCACGGTCTGCCCGAAGCACGACACCTCGTACGGGCAGAAGAAGCCGTCCTCGTTCGGCCCGAACTCCTGGAGGGAGGTCGACTCGATGCCCTCGAAGTCGTCGGGCGTGTCGACCGGGAACACGCTCGACTGGACATCGCCGAGGTCTGTGTTGAGTGCGATCGAGATGCCGGCGAAGACGATCGAGGCGGAGTCGTCGCCGTTCGCCTCGTAGGTCGTGTCCTCGGACGCGCTCGGGGTGGGCGGCGGCGGAGGCGGCTCGTGGGTCTGGATCCCGATCTCGCCCTCTCCTTCGCCCTCTTCGAACGCCGCTGTGACCGTCAGCCGCGTTGCCGTCGCCGAAGCCGTCAGCGAGGTCCGGACCGGCATCGGGCCGAACGTGTCCGAGCCGTCGCTCTGGCACGCGATCTCTCCCGGCGTGCCGGTCGAGGCGCAACCCTCCGGCAGTTGCTCCCGGACCCACTGGGCGGTGGTGGCCTTTTCCCGTTCGTTGACGATGTCGATGAGCTTCATCGTCACGACGCCGCTCTGGGAAGGCGCGCGGACCGAGACCGTGTACGCCATGTAGCGGACGAGCAGGGCGTTCGAGAGTGAGACGCCGTCCGTGTCCTGGATCTGGATGCAGACCGGGCCCTCGGTCGAGGCGCACACGGGCTGCTCGTCGGTACCGCTCGCTGCGCCGCTCAGGATGAGCGCGCCTGCAAGGGCCGCAGCGACTCCGGTGATTGCACGCCGCATTGCAGGCGACTGTTTCACAGTGCCGCGCGAGGGTCAATCGGGAACGCTGCTGGTCACGTCGGTGTAGAAGCGTCGGTGGTGGACCGGCCACTGGACGAATCCGAGCTGATCGAACGAGCGAAACGTGGAGACTCCGCGGCATACGAGGCACTCGTGAGGGCGCATCAGGGGATCGCCTTCCGCACGGCGTACCTGATCGCCGGGAACGCGGACGACGCCGAAGAGGCCGCGCAGGACGGGTTCGTGAAGGCATACCGCGCGCTCGGGCGCTTCCGGCGCGGCGCGCCCTTCCGTCCGTGGCTGCTCCAGATCGTCGCGAACGAGGCTCGCAACCGACGGAGATCGGCCGGACGGCGGGCGAGCCTCACGCTGCGCGCGGCCGACGAGGTCCGCCCGGGGGACGCGGTCCCGTCCCCCGAGGCGGCTGTGCTGAGCGACGAGCGCCGCGTCGAGCTGCTCTCGGCCGTGAACGGCCTGCGCGAGGAGGAGCGGCTCGTCGTCGGCTGCCGCTTCTTCCTCGGTCTCTCGGAGGACGAGACGGCGCAGGCGCTCGGGCTTCGCCTCGGCACGGTCAAGTCGCGCACGGCTCGCGCGCTCGCTCGGCTGCGCGAGGAGGTGGAGCGGTGAACCTCGAGCACGAGCTGGGCCTGCTGCCGATCGCGTTCCCCGACGAGCCCGACCTCGTGCCGGGCGTGCTCGCGCGGCTCGAGCGCCCTCGGCGGCGCGTCTGGCTGATCCCCGCGCTTGCGGTGCTCGCTGCGGTGGGCGCGCTGCTCGCGATTCCGCAGACGCGCGCGGCGATCCTCGACCTGTTCCGGGTCGGCGGGGTCGAGATCCGCCGGGTGGAGACGCAGCCGCAGGCTCCGGTCCAGTCGCAGCAGCTCGGGCGGCGCGTGACGCTCGCCGATGCGCGCGACGCGGTCGACTTCCCGCTCCTCGTCCCCGCGGCCGGGTTTGCGACCTACCTCGACGACACGATCAGCGGCGGGATGGTCAATCTCCGCTGGAACGGCTACGTGCTCTCGCAGTGGCGCGGCGAGCAAGTTCCGTACGCGCGGAAGCAGGTCGGTCCGAACTCGCAGGTCACCTCGATGGTGGTGCGCGGCGCGATCGGGCTCTGGATCACCGGCGCCCGGCACGAGATCCTCTTCAGCGACGCGCGCGGGGAGGTGATCGCCAGGTCGCGCCGCCTGGCCGGCGACGTCCTCATCTGGGAGCAGGGCGGCATCACCTATCGGCTCGAGGGCCCGCGCTCTCTCGACGAGGCGCTCGCCGTCGCCCGGAACCTTCGAGCGCCTTAGCGGTGTATTGGACGTATCGAATGAAAGGAGAGCTCCCGATGCGCTTACTCCTCCTCGCAGTGGCCGCTGCGCTCGTGCTTCGCGGCTCCGGCGGCGGGCGGCGGCTGGGCGACCGCGGGCCTGGGGCCGCCGGACGACGGACTCGGCGCCGGCGACACGTGGAACGCCGAGACGACGATCCTGCAGCACGGTGTGACGCCGCTCGTGGGCGTGCACCCGGCGGTGATCATCACGAACGCCTCGACCGGCAAGCAGCTCCGCTTCCAGGCGAGGCCGACCGACCGGCCGGGCGTCTACCTCGCCCAGGTGAAGTTCCCGAGTCAGGGAACCTGGCAGTACGCAGTCGACGACGGCTTCGTGCAGTACGGCGGCCGGAAGGTTCACACCTTCGCGCCCGTCCAGATCGGCCCGGGAAGCGGCGGCAGCGGCTTCTCGATCCCCGAATGGACGTGGCTCCTCGGCCTTGCGGCCGTGGGTCTCGCGGCGGTCCTCCTGCTTGCCCGGCGACCGCACTCCGCGACTTCGCCCGTCGCTCAGCCCTGAAAACGGCGGATGGGCGTCCAGGGGCGCCCATCCGTTGGTTTTTCGTTAACGAACCGAATCACTCGGTAAGGGGACATCCGCTCCCGCTTGATTGACGAAGGGTAAGTGGTAGAAGGGAGCGTGATGGAGTGGAGATGACTGCGGCTGAGGCTGAGACCAGGGTCGGAACCGAGATCGAGCGGATCGAGCGCTGGCGCGCGGAGGCGCTCGAGCGCGCGGGGTACGAGCCTCGGATCGCGGGAGAGATCGCTGCGCGGCTCGACATCGACCTTCATCGAGCGACCGACTTGCTCGCTGCGGGCTGCTCGCAAGAGCTGGCCGCCCAGATCCTTCTGTAGAAGCCGCTGACGCGGCTATCTGACGCGGCGGGCAGAATGCCGCCGTGCAACTGGCGTCGATCCCTTCGCCGTCGACGGGTGAGTTCGACCTTCCCGGGCCGCTCCCGGCCGTCCATGCCTACGGGCTGACGCTTCTCGTCGCGATCGTCGCTGCGATCCTGCTCACGCAGCGGCGCTGGGGAAGGCGGGAGGGCGACACCGACCTGATCCTGCGAGTCGCGGTCTGGGGCGTCGCGGCAGGAATCATCGGCGCGCGGCTCTACCACGTGATCACGTCGTGGGAGGACGTGCCCAATCCGAAGTGGAAGGGCGTCTTCGAGGTCTGGGAGGGAGGGCTCGGGATCTGGGGCGGGATCCTCTTCGGAGTCCTCGCCGGCGCGTGGGTGATCCGCCGCTCGAACGGCAACGTTCTCCAGGCACTCGACGCCGTCGCGCCGGCACTCCTGCTCGCGCAGGCGATCGGCCGACTCGGCAACTGGTGGAACCAGGAGCTCTACGGCAAGCCGACCGACCTGCCGTGGGCGCTCGAGATCGACGACGCGCACAACCAGGACTACGCGGCCGGGACGACCTTCCACCCGACGTTCCTCTACGAGGCGCTGTGGAACCTGCTCGGCGTCTTCGTCCTGATCTTCGTGGGGCGACGCTGGCGGATCCGGCCGCCGGCGCTCTTCGCGCTCTACGTCGCGTGGTACACGTTCGGGCGGTTCCTGCTCGAGCAGCTCCGTGTGGACCCGTCCAACATCTTCTGGGGGATGCGCGTGAACGCCTGGGTCTCGCTCGTGCTCTTCATCGCGTCGTCACTGTTCTTCATCTGGTGGCAGCTCTACGACGGCCGGCGGCCGACGGTCGCCCTGCGGCGGCGACGGCCCCGGAAGGTCGAGACGAAGCGGCCTGCGATGGCCGTCCCGCGCGGGCGTCGCTAGCCGGGGGGATCGCTAGGGTGCCGCCCGTGGTCGTGCGCGAGCTCGAGCTGGACCTCGACGCCTTCGAAGGCCCCTTCGACCTGCTTCTGACGCTCGTCCTGCGGGAGGAGCTCGATCTCGCCGAGGTCGACGTCGCGGGGATCATCGTCGCGTTCATCGAGCGGCTCGCCGAGCGGGACGAGCTCGACCTCGAGTCCTGCGGCGAGTTCCTCGTGCTGGTCGCCGCGCTGCTCGAGCTGAAGGCGCGAGGGCTCTTCGAGGAGGACGCCGACCTCGCCGAGCTCGAGCCCGAGGAGGCCGCGGAGGAGCTCGCAAGGCGGCTCGAGGAGTACCGGCGGATGAAGGAGGCGGCCGCGTGGCTGTCCGAGCGGCTGGCGGGGGAGTCCGACCGCTTCTTCCGGCTCGGGCCGGCGCCGCTCGCGCCGCAGCCGGAGCGGAAGCTCGCCCCTCAGGAGCCCGATTCGCTCGCGGCCGTGCTTCGGTTTCTGGCGGAGGAACCTCCTTCGGTGTCCCTCGACCACATGGCGCTGCAGTTTCCGCCCGTCTCGCGGTTCGTCCAGCGGTTTCGGTCGCTGCTCTCGCGGCGCACGCGGGTCGACTTCGACGAGGCGGTGGAGGGCCTGTCGCGGATCGAGGTGGCCGTCGCCTTCCTCGCGCTGCTCGACCTTCGCCGCTCGAACGAGATCGCGATCGACCAGGCGGCGCCGTTCGCGCCCATCAGGATTTCCCGTCCCGACGTCGAAAGGAACGACTCGTGGATCGTCCGCTCCGCCTGATCACCGCCAATCCGGTCGACCAGCTCGCCCGGACGGTCGAGGCGCTCCTCGTCGTCGCCTCGCAGCCGCTCACTGTCGAGGAGCTCGTCGAGGCCTCCGCCGACGACCCGGAGCGGGTCGAGACCGCGCTCGGGCTGATCGGCGAGCGCTACCGCGAGGGGCGCAGCGGCATCGTGCTCGAGCAGGTCGCCGGCGGCTGGGCGTTTCGGGCCGCGCGCGAGGCCGCCGAGGCCTGCGGGCGGCTGTTCGAGCGGCCCGTGCAGCGGTCGCTCTCGCAGGCGTCGATGGAGACGCTCGCGATCGTGGCGTACCTCGGGCCGTGCACGCGGCCGGACATCGCGCGGATCCGCGGTGTCGCGGCCGACTCCGCCGTCGCGAACCTCGTCGAGCGCGGGCTGATCTCCGAAGCCGGGCGAGACGACGGTATCGGCGGCGCGGTGCGCTACCGGACGACGCCGCTCTTCGAACGGGTCTTCGGGCTCGACTCGCTCTCCGAGCTGCCGCGCCTCGACGAGCTCGGCGACGACGCGGAGCAGATCCGCGACCGGCTCGTCTCTGTCGCGGAGCGCCGCCCGGCCTAAGCGTCCGGCCCGTGGTGGACGGCCTCGATGTTGTGGCCGTCCGGGTCGAGCACGAACGCCGCGTAGTAGTGGCCGCCGTACGGGCGTAGTCCAGGCGCGCCGTTGTCGCGGCCGCCGGCACCGACCGCGGCGGCGTGGAACGCGTCGACCGTCCGCTCGTCGGGGGCGCTGAACGCGATGTGCGAGCCGATCGAGGGCGCGTCCGTCTGCTCGAGCGCAAAAGGCTCCGTGCCGCCGGCACCGTAGCCGAGCGAGCGTGGGCCTTCGAAGACGATCTCGTACCCGAACGGCTCGAGCGCAGCGGTGTAGAACGCGCGGCTCACCTCGAGGTCGCGGACCGGGAGCTTGACGTGGTCGATCTGCCGGGGCTTCGTCAGGACTGCGTCCTCGCCTAGGCCGCCACGACCTCGCGGCCGAGCAACTCGATGGTCTCGAGATCGTCGTGGCAGATGTGCTGGAGCATCACGCGCTCGACCCCGACCTCGGAGAGGCGTGCGAACCCCTCGAGCAGCTGCTGCGGGCGTTCCAGCGGTCCCGCGGGCGCGGTAGCGCTCGACCGTCTCGGCCGGGCTGATCGACGAGCCCCAGCGCTCCGTCGACAGGCGCGCCTTCTCGAGCAGGTCGGCCTCGTCGACGCCGAGCAGGAAGCCGGTCATGATCGACATGGGGAGGGTCTCCGGGTTGCGACCGGCGCGCTCGCACGCCTCGTCGAGCGCCTTGCGCGCTGCGGCGTACTCGTCGACCGAAGCGCCGATCACGTTGTACTCGTCGGCGAAGCGCGCGGCGGGGTTCGCCGTGCCCGGCTTTGCCCGGCCGCCGACGAGGATCGGCGGGTGCGGATCCTGCACCGGCTTCGGAAGGGCGGGACAGTCGACGAGCTGGTAGTGCCTGCCCTCGAAGGTGACCTGCTCCTCGGTCCACAGCCGGTGCACGATCTCGATCTGCTCGGCGAACCGCTCGAGCCGCTCACGCAGCGGCGGGAAGGGAAAGCCGAAGGCTTCGTGCTCGAGCTCCATCCAGCCGGCGCCGATCCCGAGCTCGACGCGGCCGCCGGAGATGTGGTCGACCGTCGTCACGGCGTTCGCGAGCAGCGATGGGTGCCGGAACGTCACCGGCGAGACGAGCGTCCCGAAGCGGAGAGTCGTCGTGATCGCCGCGAGCCCCGCCAGCGTCGTCCACGCGTCGTGCGCGTCGCGCTCGAACGGGTTCGACAGCGAGAGGTAGTGGTCGGAGCGGAAGAGCGCCTCGATCCCTGCGCGCTCGCACGTCTCGGCGAGTGCGACCCACTGCTCCCAGGAGACGCCCTCCTGGCCCTCGATCATCAGGGCGACGCGCACGGGCGCGAAGCCTAGTCAGTCGCGTAGCCGCGGAGACTAGCCCTGGTGGCCGAAGTGCGAGACCCAGATGCGGCTGCTCGCGACGCCGCGGAAGCTCGGCGCGTAGACGAGCGCGATCCCCTGATCCGTCCACTCGGGCTTGAACAGGTTCTCGCGGTGCTTCGGCGAGTCGAGCCAGCCCAGAAGCGCGCCGCGCGGGCTGCCGGCGGTGGCGCCGCCCCAGGCGAGGTTCTCCCCGAAGCTCGTCGTCAAGCCTCGACGGAAGTAGCCGACGTCGGAGAAGTGCTGACGGACGTCGACGCCGCATGCGTCGTGAGCGAACTGCTCGCAGCGGAGGATGTCGTCGGCCTTCAGCTTGGCCGAGTTCATCAGAAGGGGCGAGACGTTGAGCGGTCCGACCCCCTTGATCCCGCGCGCGTAGTTGAGCAGGCAGAGCTCGACCTGCTCCTCGATTGCGATGCTCGCGCCGAGATTGTCCTTGCCGGGGCAGTACGAGTCGGGAGCGACGTAGCGATCCCAGAGCCCCGAGGACTGGAACGCCGAGTCTCCGCTCGCGGCCGTCGCGTCGGCCGCGACCAGCCTCGCGCCGAGGTACGCCCCGACCAGGAGGAACACGGCGACGGAGGCGATGGCCGCCCACAGGAAACCGGAGGAGCGGTCCATGCCATCGATATCGGCGTTCCGGCCTGTGGACTTGAAGTCACGAACTCGGCGCGAACGTCACAGGCACGCGACGGTTTCGACGCTACGCTGAAGAGCGGGGGGTAGGGCGCGAAAGCGCCCCGGGGGGAAGGAACGGTGCGGGCCTGCCTCAGAGGCGCCGGATGATCGCCTCGGCCTCCTCGCGGGTGAAGCCGCGGAGCGTCTCCGTGTGCTCGGCGCCGTGGCGCTGGAGCCTCATCAGGATCTCGGCCGCCTTGTCGTCGTCCGGAGCCTCGAAGATCTCGACCACGTCGTAGCGGCCGAGCGTCACGTAGACGCCGATCAGCCGCCCGCCCGCCTCTTCGACGATCCGCTCGCCCTCCTCGACCCGCTCCCGCCACGCCGGAAGCCCTGCCATTCCCTGCGAGGTCCAGCGCATCAGCGAGATGTAGTGGGGCACCTGGGCCGAATAATGCCGTCCGTGCGCCTGAATGCCTACCTCGCCCGGGCCGGCATCGCGTCCCGCCGCAGCGCCGACGAGCTGATCAAGGCCGGTCGCGTCACCGTCAACGGCGAGCCCGGGCAGCTGAACACGTTCGTCGGCGAGGGAGACAGCGTCCAGCTGGACGGCGCGCTGCTCGCGCCTCAGCGACTCGCGTACGTGCTCCTGCACAAGCCGGCCGGCGTGGTCACGACGGCGCGCGACCCGAGGGGCCGTCCGACCGTCGTCGACCTCGTGCGGCACGAGGCCCGGGTCGTGCCCGTCGGCCGCCTCGACGCCGACACGACCGGCGCCCTCGTGCTCACGAACGACGGCCCGCTCGCCCACCGCCTCGCCCACCCGCGCTACGGCGTCGAGAAGGTCTACGACGTCGAGGTCGAAGGCAAGCCCTCCGAGGCGCAGCTTCGGCGGCTGCGGGAGGGAGTCGAGCTCGACGACGGTCGCACTGCACCGGCACGCGCCGAGCGGCGCGGCCCGAACCGGCTGGAGCTCGTCCTGCACGAAGGTCGCAAGCACCAGGTGAAGCGCATGTGCGAGGCGGTCGGCCTGCCGGTCGTCCGCCTCCACCGGCCTCGCTACGCCGGGCTCGACCTCGGCGACCTCCCGCCCGGCCGGTGGCGCGAGCTGAGCGACGGCGAGGTCGAGCGGCTGCGGGCTGCTACTCGAACCACGCGATGACCGCGACGATCAGGTAGAGCGCGACGAGCGCCCAGCCCTCGAACGCGAGCGCCTCACCGTCTCCGGTGATCTGCCAGATCGCGAGCGCCATCAGCACGAGCGCCGCGATCGCAACCGGACCCAGCACGAACGTCAGTCGGTGCTCGAAGAAGAGCGAGATCAGCACGAGCAAGGGGAAGAGGAACACGGCGATCTGCGCGACGGAGTTCTTGATCACCGAGATCGCAAGGTCGCTCTGGCCCTTGGCCGCGAGGGTGACGCCCACGACGTGCTCCACCGCATTCCCCGCGATGCCGACGATCACGATGCCGGTGAACGTGCGGGAGATCCCGAGCGTCTCGATCGCGCCGTTGAGCGAGCCGACGAACCAGTCCGAGACGAACGCCGCCGCAAGGCCGCCGACCGCGAGCAGGCCGACGCCCCAGCCGAAGGAGTACGCCGGCTCGCCGGGCGTCACCTCCGGCTGGACATCTCCGCGTAGGTAGCCCCACAACCAGACCCCGTAGACGCTCAGGAGCAGCACCGCGCAGATCGCGGAGATCGTCACGTCGTGCTGGCTGGCGCGGTCGTCGACCTCGTGCGAGATCCCGACGAGCGCGATGATGAAACAGGCGAGGATCAGCAGCGTCGCCGTGTCGTTCGGCAGCCGCGCCTCGAAACGCATCACGCCGTCGCGTGCATGCAACGCGCCGGCGAGGATCGCGAGCCCGAGCACGAGGAAGGCGTTCGCGAACAGCGAGCCGAGAACTGCGGTCCTCGCGACGAGGAGCTCTCCGGCGGAGATCGCGAACATGACGATGAAGAGCTCGGGCAGGTTGCCGAGCGTCGACTGGAGGACGCCGGTCACGGCGGGGCCGAACCGCGCACCCACCGACTCGGTGGCGACGCTGATGACCCACGCGAGCGCGGCCAGCGCGAGGCCTGAGACGGCGAAGATCGCGACCGGATCGGCGTCGGCGAAGTGAAGCGCTCCGGCCGCCGCAGTGAGGACGATTGTCCCGGCGAGCAGGAGCGCTCGCGTCACAAGCGCGGGACGAACCCCATCCGGTCGTACATCGCAGCGAGCGTCGGCCCGGCCTCGGCAGCAGCCTTCTCCGCGCCGACCCGGAGCAGCCGCTCGAGCTCGCCCGGGTCCGCCCGCAGCTCCCCGTAGCGCTGCTGGACCGGCGAGAACAGCTCGACGACCGCTTCGGCGACGTCGGCCTTGAACTGCCCGTACCCCTGGCCGTCGTAGCGCGTCTCGATCGACTCCGGCTCCTCCCCGGTGGCGATGGACATGATCTCGATCAGGTTCGTGACCCCCGCCTTCTCGGGCGCACGCCGCACGTCGCGACCGGAGTCGGTGACCGCCGTCTTGAACTTCTTGCGGATCGTGTCGGGGGGGTCGAGCACCAGGACCGTTCCCTGCTCCGTCCCGCCTGTCGTCGACATCTTCCGGTCCGGCTCTTGCAGGTCCATGATCCGCCCGCCGACCTCGGGGAAGATGCCCTCCGGCACCGTGAACGTCTCGCCGTAGCGCTGGTTGAAGCGCTCGGCGACGTTTCGCATCAGCTCGATGTGCTGGCGCTGGTCGTCCCCGACCGGAACCTCGGTCGTCTGGTAGAGCAGGACGTCGGCCGCCATCAGGATCGGGTAGGCGAACAGTCCGACGGAGACGAACTCCTGCCGGTCGGACTTGTCCTTGAACTGCGTCATCCGCCGGAGCTCGCCGAAGCTCGCCGCCGAGCCCAGCAGCCAAGCCGCCTCCGGGTGGGCCGCGACGTGGCTCTGCACGAAGACGGTCGAGCGCTCGGGGTCGAGCCCGGAAGCGAACAGGATCGCCGCGAGCGCGAGCGTCGACTCGCGGAGATCGGCCGGGTCGTACTCGACCGTGGTCGAGTGAAGGTCGACGATGCAGAAGAACGCCGCGCCTCCGGCCTCGGCTGCGCGATTCTGCGTCGCCACGTACTGGCGGAAGCCGCCGCTGTAGTTGCCCAGGTGCTTCCTGCCGGTCGGCTGGATCCCGGAGAAGACCCGCGGTGTCGTCGTCTGGGTCACGGAGCCTCCTCCAACCGAAGGACCTCTCGCTTCGTGAGATCGAGAATCGCGAGGAAGAGCTGCCGCGCGCTCTCGTCGGAAAGCGGGCCCGGGTTCGCGTCGGCGAGCGCCCGTAGCATCGCTGCCTCCCGATCCGGGTCGACAAACTCGATCCCGTGCTCGTCCTTGTATCGCTTCAGCCGCACGACCAGCTCGATCCGCTCGTTGACGGCAAGAAGGATCGCCAGGTCGCGGTCGGAGATTTGCCCGCGGAGCTCGTCGACGACGGAATCTGCCATGGGAACTGCTTAGCACACCCCTCACTACACTGCGTCAATGTCGACCGCGACCCGAGTCGATTGGACGCCCTCTTCCTGGCGGGAGTTCCCGGTGCTGCACCAGCCGCAGTGGCCCGACGGGGCGGCTGCAGAGCGGGTGCGTTCGCGGATCGCGGGGATGCCCCCGCTCGTCTTCGCCGGTGAGGCGCGGGCCCTGACCGAGTCGCTCGCCGAGGTTGCGGCGGGCCGTGCGTTCCTGCTCCAGGCGGGCGACTGCGCCGAGTCGTTCGGCGACTTCTCGGCGATCGCGATCCGCAACCGGCTGAAGATCCTGCTGCAGATGTCGGCCGTGCTCACGTTCGGCGCGACGCTGCCGGTGGTGAAGGTCGGGCGGATGGCGGGTCAGTTCGCCAAGGCGCGCACCGCGCCGACGGAGACGGTGAACGGCGTCGAGATGATGTCGTTCGCGGGCCACATGGTCCACGACGACGCGCCGACGCCCGAGGCGCGGATCCCGGACGCCGAGCGGATGCTCAACGCCTACCACCAGTCGGCCGCGACGCTCAACCTGCTGCGCGCGTTCACGAAGGGCGGCTTCGCGGATCTCACGCAGGTGCACATGTGGAACCAGGAGTTCGTTCGCAGCTCGCCGCCGGGGCAGCGCTACGAGGTGATCGCGAGCGAGATCGAGCGCGCGCTGCGCTTCATGGCCGCGTGTGGCATCGACCTTCACAACGAGCACCTGCACCAGGTCGATCTCTGGACGAGCCACGAGGGGCTCCTCCTCGACTACGAGGAGTCGCTGACGCGACGGGACTCGCTGACGGGCGACTGGTACGACTGCTCGGCGCACATGCTCTGGATCGGCGAGCGCACGCGTCAGATCGACGGCGCGCACGTCGCGTTCTTCGCGGGCGTCCACAACCCGCTCGGCTGCAAGATCGGGCCGTCTGCGTCGCCCGACGACGTCCTCGCACTCTGCGAGCGGCTGAATCCGCAGCGTGTCCCGGGGCGGCTGACCCTGATCACCCGCATGGGCGCGGACAAGGTGCGGCAGCTCGTGCCGCCGATCATCCGCGCGGTTCGCGACAGCGGGCATCCCGTCGTCTGGGTGTGCGACCCGATGCACGCGAACGTGATCCTCACCGCCTCGGGCCGGAAGACGCGCCGCTTCGACGACATCCTCGCCGAGATCGAGGGGTTCTTCGAGGCGCACCGGCAGGAGGGAACGTGGCCGGGCGGCGTCCATCTCGAGTTCACCGGCGAGGACGTGACCGAGTGCGTGGGCGGGTCGGAGTACGTCTCCGAGGAGCAGCTCGACATGCGCTACGAGACGCTGTGCGACCCGCGGCTGAACGCGCGCCAGTCGCTCGATCTCGCATTCCGCGTCGCCGAGCTGATGCGGCGACTCGAGCTGACCGCTTAGCCTGAGCCGCATGGAACGGCTTGCGATCGTCGGCACCGGGCTGATCGGTGCATCCGTGGCCCTGGCCGCCCGGCGTGCGGGGGTCGAGAGCGTGCGCGGTTTCGACGCCGACGAGGAGGCGCTCCGCGTCGCCGCCGACCGCGGCGCGGTCGAGCCGGCGAGCTCGCTCGCAGACGCCGTCGCCGAGGCCGAGCTCACCGTCGTCGCGACGCCGGTCGCGCGGCTGCCCGGTTCCGTCGCGGAGGTGCTCGCCGCAACGAGGGGCACCGTCACCGACGTCGGCTCGACCAAGGGCGCCGTCGTCAGGGCCGTGCGCTCGGACGCGCGCTTCATCGGCGGCCATCCCGTGTGCGGCTCCGAGGCACGAGGGGCGGCGAATGCTCGGGCGGAGCTGTTCGAAGGCGCCACGTGGTTCCTGACCCCGGTCGCGGAGACCGACCCGGACCGCTACCGGATCCTGCACTCGTTCATCGCCGGGCTCGGAGCGCTCCCCGTCGCGGTCGACCCCGAGGCGCACGACCGGCTCGTCGCGCTGACGAGCCATCTGCCGCACGCGCTCGCGAACCTGCTCGTGAACCAGACCGGTGCGACGCGGGTCGAGGGCCACGAGCCCCTCGCGGCGGCCGGCGGATCGCTTCGCGACATGACCCGCGTCGCAGGCGCGAACCCCCGGATCTGGGTCGACATCTTCCTCGACAACGCCGACGCGCTCCGCGACGCGCTCGTCGAGCATCGCCGGCGCATCGACCAGCTCGAGACGGCGCTCGCGGCCGGGGACGCGGGCTTTCTCGCGCGCTGGATCGCGGAGGCAGCCGGGAACCGCCGCCGCATGCTCGCCGAGGCGTACGAGGACCCGGGCGCGCTCCAGCGGCTCCGCGTCCACGTGCCCGACCGGCCCGGCGTGCTCGCCGGGATCACGCAGGCGCTCGGGGCGGAGCGGATCAACATCGAGGACTTCGAGCTCCACCACTTCTCGCCCGAGCGCGGCGGCGTGCTGACGCTGCTCGTCACGGGCGAGGAACCGGCGCTGCGGGCGGCCGAGCTGCTCGAGGCGCAGGGGTACGGCGTGGTCGTCTCGCCCGTGGTCGACGCGTGAGGATCGAGCCGGCGCGTGCGGTCGTCGGGCACGCGGTCGTGCCCGGCGACAAGTCGATCTCGCACCGGGCGGTCCTGCTCGGGGCGCTTGCGGACGGGGCGGTTCGCGTGAGCGGCTTCGGGCGCTCCGGGGACACCGAGTCGACGGTGCGTGCGATGCGATCGCTCGGGGTCGAGGTCGAGGAACCGGACGTCGACGAGCTCGTCGTCCACGGACGGGGGCTGCGCGGTCTTGCCGCTCCGGCGAGTCCGATCGACTCAGGCAACGCGGGCACGCTGATGCGCCTGCTGGCGGGGATCCTCGCGGGGCAGGACGGCCGTTTCGAGCTGACGGGCGACGAGTCGCTCTCGCGCCGGCCGATGGAACGCGTCGCAGCCCCGCTGCGCAAGCTCGGTGCGCGCGTCGAGACGACGGACGGCCACGCGCCGCTCGTGATCGAGGGCGGAGCGCTGCGCGGGATCCGCTACGAGCTCCCGGTCGCGAGCGCGCAGGTGAAGTCGGCGATCCTGCTCGCCGGCCTGTACGCGAGCGGAAAGACCACGGTCGTCGAGCCTGCGCCGACGCGCGACCACACCGAGCTGCTGCTGCAGCACGCGGGCGTCGCCGTCGAGCGGAACGGCCGCGAGGTCAGCGTTACGGGCATCGAGCGGTTGGAGCTCGACGAGGTCGACGTCCCCGGCGACTTCTCCTCGGCGGCGCCGCTGATCGTCGCGGCCACGCTGCTGCCCGGCTCCGAGCTCTACCTGCACGACATCGGCGTCAACCCGACGCGAACCGGACTGCTCGACGTGCTCGAACGGATGCGCGCGCGCGTGACGCTCTTCAACAAACACCGCGTCGGCGGCGAGCCGGTCGCCGACATCGAGGTGCGCTCGTCGGCGCTCGACGCGACGAACGTCGCACCCGACGAGGTGCCGCGCATGGTCGACGAGTTGCCGCTCGTCGCGCTTCTCGCCGGGCTCGCGCACGGCGAGACGGTGATCCGAGGTGTGCAGGAACTGCGCGTAAAGGAATCGGACCGTGTCGAAAGCGTGAAAGATCTGCTGAAGCCACTTGGCATCCGCGTCTCGGCGGGCGAGGATGAGTTGAGGGTGGTGGGTGTCCCCACCCGCCCAAAGGGGGGAGGAGTGGCCCGGTCTGAGGGCGACCACCGGATCGCGATCCTCGGAGCTGTTGCCGGGTTAGTCTCGAGAGAGGGAGTGGAGATCGAGGGCGCCGACGCGGCGGCGATAAGCTTCCCCGGGTTCTTCGAGCTTCTCGACTCGGTGAGCAAACGGTGATCGTCGCCATCGACGGCCCGGCGGGTGCGGGCAAGAGCACGGTGGCGAGGCGGCTCGCCGAGCGGCTCGGCTTTCGCTACCTGGACACGGGCGCCATGTACCGCGCGCTGACGTGGCTCGCGCTCGAGCGCGGCGCCAACCTCGACGACGCCGACGCACTCGCCGAGCTCGCGCGCACGCATCCGATCAGATTCGAGGACGACCAGCGTGTCCTGATCGACGACCGCGACGTGACGCTCGAGATCCGTGAGCCGCGGATCGACAGGATCGTCTCCTCGGTCGCGCGGCATCCGAAGGTTCGCGAGGTGATGCGCGCCCGCCAGCGGGAGCTCGGCGAGCAGGGCAACGTCGTGATCGAGGGCCGCGACATCGGCACCGTGGTCGCGCCGGGCGCCGACGTCAAGGTGTACCTGACGGCGAACGAGGCGGAGCGCGCGCGCCGGCGGATCGCGGAACGGCCCGGTCTCGCAGCCGATGCACTTGCGACCGATCTTCGGCTGCGCGACGAGAACGACGCGGCCCAGATGCGTCCCGCGGACGACGCCGAGCAGATCGACACGACGGTGCTGTCGATCGACGACGTCCTCGCACGGATCGAGGAGCTCGTGCGGGCGAGGCAACCGGCGTGAACCGCGTCGACGTCGCGTGGACGGTCGGCCGGCTGACGATCGGCTCGCTCCTGCGCGCGGTCGCTCCGCTGCGCGTCTACGGGAAGGAGCGGGTGCCGCTCGAGGGAGGGCTCGTGCTGGCCTTCAACCACTTCTCCTGGATCGATCCCCCCGCCTTCGGCTCCGCATGCCCGCGCACGATCTACTACATGGCCAAGATCGAGGCGCACCGCGTCCCCGGGCTCGGCCAGTTGATCCGCGCCTTCGGGACCTTCTCGGTGCGGCGAGGCGAGTCCGACCGCGAGGCCGTGCGGAAGATGCGGGAGATCGTGCGCGAGGGCCACGCGCTCGGGCTCTTCGCCGAGGGGACGAGGCAGCGCCAGGGCGTCCCGGGGCCGGTCCAGCCCGGCGCGGCCATGGTCGCGATCCAGGAGAACGTGCCGGTCGTCCCGGCCGCGATCCACGGCTCGCAGCACTGGCGGATCGGCAACTGGCACCCGGTCTCGGTCGTCTGGGGCGAGCCGATGCGGTTCGAGGGCCTGCCCAAGGGGGCGAAGGGGTACCGCGAGGCCTCCGCCGAGATCGAGCGGGAGATCCATCGCCTCTGGCGGTGGCTCGTCGAGGTGCACGAGGCGGGACGCCCGGCCGCGGTCGAGCTGCCCTGATTGGCGATCATTCGCGCATGAGCGCGGTCACGCACAAGCCCGACCTGATCGGCACGGTCGCCATCGTCGGCTTCCCGAACGTGGGCAAGTCGACGCTCGTCAACCGGCTGACCGCGACGCGCGCCGCCGTCGTGCACGAGACCCCGGGGGTCACGCGCGACCGCAAGGAGCTCGTCTGCGAGTGGCGCGGCCGGCGCTTCTTCGTCGTGGACACCGGCGGCATCGACATCGCGGAGAAGAACGCGATCACGCGCTCGATCGCCGACCAGGCACGCGAGGCGGTCGAGCAGGCCGATCTCGTCCTGTTCGTCGTCGACGCGCGCGCCGGGATCACGCCCGGAGACGAAGAGGTCGCCGAGATCCTCCGTCTTGCGCACAAGCCCGTGCTCGTCCTCGCGAACAAGATCGACGA
Source organism: uncultured Actinomycetes bacterium (assembly GCA_963700495.1). Taxonomy (GTDB): domain Bacteria; phylum Actinomycetota; class Thermoleophilia; order Gaiellales; family Gaiellaceae; genus JACCTU01. Next base: position 594,213 of record CAVOXT010000001.1, read on the forward strand.
CCCTTCGCAGGACGCGAACGCGCTCGAGTTCCACCGGCTCGGTCTCGGGGACCCGGTCCCGCTCTCGGCGATGCACGGGCACGGGACGGGCGACCTGCTCGACGAGATCGTCGACCGGCTCGAGGAGCTCGGTGCCGGACGCCCCGAGCTGCCCGAAGACGCGATCCGCGTCGCCATCCTCGGCCGCCCGAACGTCGGCAAGTCGTCGCTGCTGAACGCGCTGCTCGGGCGCGAGCGGGTGATCGTGTCCGAGGTTCCGGGAACGACGCGCGACTCCATCGACACGGTGCTCGAGCGTGACGACCGGACGTTCGTGCTCGTCGACACGGCGGGGATGCGCCGCCACCGCCGGCACCGGCAGGGGATCGAGTACTACTCGGAGCTGCGCGCCCTCGAGGCGGCCTCGCGCGCGGACGTCGTGCTCGTCCTGGTCGACTCGAGCCAGGGCGTCGTCGAGCAGGACCTCACGGTGGCCGACGTCGCGCGCAAGTCGAACTCCTCGACGCTCGTCGTGCTCTCGAAGTGGGATGCCTCAGAAGTGGACATCGAGGAGGTCCGCGGTCACCTGCGGCGGCGTCTGCGCCAGCGTCCGCCGATCATCGCCGTCTCGGCGAAGACGGGCCGAGGCGTCGGCCGCCTGCTCGACGAGGTCGTGAAGCTCTACGAGAAGCACACCTCGCGGATCCCGACGCCCGAGCTGAACCGCTTCCTCGGCGAGCTGCGCGAGTCACGCCAACCGCCGACCAAGAACGGCAGGCGGCTCAATCTCCTCTACGGCACGCAGGTCGAGTCACGGCCGCCGCGCTTCAAGCTGTTCGTGAACGATCCGGGGCTCATGACGCGCGACTACGGCTACTTCGTCGAGAACTCGATCCGCGAGCGCTTCGAGCTCACCGGTGTCCCGGTCGTGATCGACTTCGCCCGCAAATGAACGTCGTCGTGGTCGGCGGAGGGTCATGGGGGACGGCGTTCGCACGCCTGCTCGCCGACCGCGGACACGCCGTCGCGCTTGCGTGCCGCGACCCCGAGCAGGCACGCCTGATCGAGGAGAGCGGGCGCAATCCGCGCTACCAGTCGCAGGTCGACCTGTCCGACGTTCGCGCGACGACTGTCGGACAGGCGCCGTACACCGATGCCGACCTGATCGTCGTCGCCGTGCCGAGCCGCGCCTACGGGGCGACGGTTCGTTCGCTCCCCGGAGACGCTCCGCTGCTGAGCCTGACCAAGGGGCTCGACCCGGAGACGGGCGAACGCCTCTCCACGCTGGTACGCGACCGCCCGACCGCCGTTCTCAGCGGGCCCAACATGGCGGAGGAGATCGCCGCCGGCCTGCCGACGGCGGCCGTGATCGCATCCGAGGACACCGAGCTGGCGGACCGGCTCCAGGACGAGATCAACTCGCTCGCGTTCCGCGTCTACGTCGAACTCCGACGTCGTCGGCGTCGAGCTCTGCGCCGCCGCCAAGAACGTGATCGGGCTCGCCGCGGGCGGCGTGGACGGGCTCGGTCTGGGTGACAACGCGAAGGCGGCGCTCGTGACCCGCGGGCTCGCCGAGATGGCGCGCCTCGGCGAGGCCTGCGGCGCCGCGTCCGACACCTTCGCGGGGCTCGCCGGCATGGGCGACCTGATCGTCACGTGCTGGCACGGGAGCGGCCGGAACCGGCGTGCGGGCGAGCTGATTGCCCGGGGTCGGACCCCGAAGGAGGCCGCCGCCGAGATCGGCCAGACCGTCGAGGGCCTGACGACCGCCCCTGTCCTGAGGGATCTCTCTCATCGATTGGGGATCGAACTGCCGATAACGGAGGGCGTATGTACCGTGCTCGACGGAATGCCGCTTTCCGACCTCTTGGGGTCCCTGATGGGAAGAAGGCCCACGGAGGAGTGAGGCTCGCGCTCGTCGCCGTGCTCGGTGCGCTCGCCCTATCGGGCTGCGGCGGGAACGACACCGCCGCCAAGCCCGCCGTCGCCCGTCGGGATCGTCCCGGCCGGCGCGACCGCCTATGTCGAGGTCGACGCCAGCCTCGACTCGGACCAGTGGCGGAACGTCCAGGCGCTCCTCGACCGCTTCCCGAGCCGCCCGCAGCTCCTCGACAAGCTGAACGAGCAGCTGCAGAAGAAGCAGCTCTCGTGGGAGGACGACGTCGATCCGGCGCTCGGCGACGTCGTCGCCGCGGTCTGGCTGGGGAGCCCCAAGGCGATCAAGGACGTGGTGGTGCTCACGCAGCCCGACGACGCGGCCAAGCTCCAGGCGCTCGTCGACGAGGTCGCAAAGGCCGAGGGCGAGACCTACGTCGTGCGGCGAGGTCGACGGGTGGACCGTGATCGCCGAGGAGCAATCGGCGATCGACGCCTTCACAGTCGGGCTCGGCGCAGCCTCGCCGACGACGACGCGTTCGCAGTCGGCGCTCGAGCAGCTGCCGACAGAGCGGATCGCGCTCGCCTGGGTGCGCGGCGAGGCGCTTGCCAGCGAGGGCTCCGGAGCTGAAGCTCGGCTGGTTCGCCGCCGCGCTCGAGGCGCGAGACGACGGGGCGGCTGCGACGATCGTGACGCGGCTCACCGACGCAGGCACCGGCGAAGTCCTACGAGTCCGAGCTCGTCGACCGGGCACCGGCGGACGCGCTCGCGTTCGTGTCGTTCGACGGCGAGACGCTCCACGGAGCGGCCTCGAGCCTCGGCGGCCTACGCAGACGTGCTCGGGATCTCCGCTCGACGATCTCTTCGCCGAGATCCACGGCGAGGGAGCGATCTGGGTTCGGCCGGCCCTCGGCGTGCCCGAGGTGACACTCGTGCTGGACGTCGCCGACGCCGCGCGCGCGCGCACCGCGTTGGCTGCGATCCTCCAGAAGGTCCCGCTCGCAGTTCCACGTCGGTGTCGTCGACGGCACGCTCGTCGCAACGACGGCCTCCAGCCCGGAAGCAGCGCTCCGAGGCGGAGACACGCTCGGCGACAGCGCCGACTTCCGCGAGGCGGCGGAGGTCGCCGGGATGCCGGATGTGACGGCCGGCTTCCTGTACGTGAACGTCGGAAACATCGTGCCGCTCCTCGGCCTCGCGGGCCTCGCGGGCGTCGACGTCTCGAAGGAGTTGATCGAGAACCTCAGGCCCATTCGGTCCGTCGTGGCGTGGAGCGAGCCTTCGGGCGACACCTCGACCCAGACGGTTTTCGTTCACATCCAGTAGGTAGGCTCACGCCCTATGGCGGGGCGCCAGTTCCTGTTCACGTCCGAGTCCGTCACCGAAGGACATCCGGACAAGATCGCCGACCAGGTCTCCGACAGCGTCCTCGACGCCGTCCTTCGCGACGACCCCGACGGGCGCGTCGCCTGCGAGACGCTGATCACGACTGGGCTCGTCGTCGTCGCGGGCGAGATCACGACCGAGACGTACGTCGACGTCTCGAAGATCGTGCGCGAGAAGATCGCGCAGATCGGCTACACGCACTCGGAGTGGGGCTTCGACGCGTACACGTGCGGCGTCGTCGTCGCGATCGACGAGCAGTCGCCCGACATCGCGCAGGGCGTCGACACCGCCTACGAGATCCAGCACGACCCCGGCGACGACGACCCGCTCGACAAGGTGGGCGCAGGCGACCAGGGGATGATGTTCGGCTACGCGACGAGCGAGACGCCGGAGCTGATGCCGCTGCCGATCATGCTCGCGCACAAGATCTGCAAGCGGCTCGCGGAGGTCCGCAAGGCGGGCATCCTGCCGTACCTGCGGCCGGACGGAAAGGCGCAGGTGACGATCCGCTACGACTTCGACGAGCAAGGAGTGCAGCGGCCGGTCGGGATCGAGCGGCTGCTGGTCTCGACGCAGCACGCGGACGGCCTCGACGCCGACGCGATGATCAAGCCGGACATCATCGAGTACGTTCTGCGCCCGATCCTGCCGCGCGATCTCTACGACGAGAAGCGGTTCCAGGAGCGCGACTTCGTCTACGTGAACCCGACCGGGCAAGTTCGTGATCGGCGGGCCGATGGGCGACACGGGCCTGACCGGGCGCAAGATCATCGTCGACACCTACGGCGGCGCGGCACGCCACGGCGGCGGCGCGTTCTCCGGCAAGGATCCGACCAAGGTCGACCGCTCCGCCGCGTACGCGGCGCGCTACGTGGCGAAGAACATCGTCGCGGCGGGCCTGGCCGAGCGCTGCGAGATCAACGTCGCGTACGCGATCGGCGTCGCGCACCCCGTCTCCGTCACCGTGCGGACGTTCAACACCGAGCTCGTCCCGGTGGAGACGATCGAGCAGCTCGTGCAGGAGCACTTCGACCTCCGCCCGGCGGCCATCCTGCGCGACCTCGACCTGAGGCGGCCCATCTACGCCAAGACCGCCGCGTACGGGCACTTCGGCCGCGACGACCACGACTTCTCGTGGGAGCGGATCGACAAGGCGGCCGAGCTGCGCGCGGCCGCCGGCCTCGACGGCGACCCGCCGCATCAGGCGACGGCCGGCGAGCCCGTCGGCGCCGCCGAGGCGGCTAGCGGTTCGTGACCTGGAGCACGCCCAGGCACATCTCGTCCCCGCTGCCCTCGCCCCAGAGGACGTAGCGGGGCGTCTTCGGCCCGAAGAAGCGGGACTCCTGCCGGCGCCGCTGGTCGTAGCGGCAGGTGACGCGCAGGACGTCGCCCGTGGCGACGTTCAGCGGCGGTGAGACCACGTAGATCTGCTGGTTGCGAAAGTCCCAGCGTGGAATCGCGATCACCGTGCGAGCGTTCGGCGTCCCCGGGTTCAGCTCGAGCGTCAGCGACCTGCCGAGCAGGTGCATGTGGCCCGCAGCGGCCTGAATCGTGAGAGGCTCGTCGAACCGGAGCTGGCAGGTCGAGGTCGTCGTCGCCTGCGGGGCGGCCGGATTGCGACCACAGAGCGTGAGCAGCCCCGCAGGCACGAAGGCCGACTGCGGGCCGTAGCGGTTGACGAGCTCGGTCAGCGCCGTCGAGCGGCTGCAAAGCCGTCCGTGTTCGCTCGGAAGGCACGGGAGTTCGACCGGGGCGGGCAGGAGCATCGTCCGCAGCGGCTTGACTGACGAGCCGGCCGCCGGGACGAGTGAGAGCACTGCGCGCGTACGGTCGGGCCGCGCACGCTGGTACAGGCTGTAGTGCACCTGCATGACGAGGAGGCTGCCTCTCGCCAGTGGCACGCCGACGCGCGAGGGGAGACGCGTCCGGCTCCGCGAAGGAGCCCACGCCGCGATCCAGCCCGCGTCGTTCAACGTTCGCTGGGGATCGCGGGTGAGGTCGTCGACCCCGGACCCGCCGAAGCACGTCCAACCGGTTCCCGGCGTTCGCCGGTCGAGCGCGCGAGCATCCGCCGCTCGCTCGGGCGGTACGCGGAAGAGGATGATGTGGTGCACGATCGGCGCGAACGTCGGCCGGAAGCGAGTGTCCGTGACGAACACGTCCCGATCGAGCTTCGGGTCGAGGAGGAAACAGTGGTAGTCGTCCTTCGCGTCCCCGACCGCGCGAGGCAGGTACGGCTGCGAAGGGCCGACGGTCTTCGTGCTCGGGGGCTCGGCGCCCGCCAGGCGGGTCGCAAACCCGAACGCGGCGACCAGTGCAGCCGCGGCGGCGAGCGCGACGAAGCGGACTTGACGCGATCTCACGTCGCTACCTACACCGACCGCTGCGCCGGAGTTCCGCGGAGTTGAGAGGCAGCCGGTCGAGCTCCAGGTGATCTCATGCGTCGGCTAGGCGGGGCGGACGATCAGGCCTTCGGCGGCCTTGTCCGTGAGGCCGAGCTCGCTCCCGTTCAGCTGCACCGCGTAGGGCGCGGTCGAGCGCACCTCGATCTTCCTGCCGGGCTCGAGGCCCGTTGTCGTAGAACCAGTGCAGGAGGTCGCCGTCGTGCTCGGCCAGGCGCACGATGGTCGCCTTCGCACCGACCGCGAGCGCCGAGAGCGGCTCGAGCTCCTCGTTCTCGCGCTGCTCGAACTCGGGATCGACCGGCCAGCCGTGCGGGCAGCGCTCGGGCTGTCCCAGCCGCTCGGCGATTCGATCGACCATGTCGTCGCTGAACGTGTCGCCGAGCTCGTCTGCGTGCACGTGCGCCTCGGCCGGGGTGTAGCCCATGAAGTCCGTGAGCAAGCGCTCGATCAGCCGGTGCTTGCGGACGACCTTCTCGGCGCGCGCCCGGCCGGTCTTCGTGAGGAGCGCCTCCTTGTGCTCGCCGCGCTCGATCAATCCCTCGGCTTCGAGACGCTTCAGCATCTCGCCCGCGGACGCGCGCGAGACGCCGAGCATCTCGGCGACGCGCACGGCCACGGTCGGCAGGCCGTCGGCCATCGGGCGGTACTCGCCGATCGGGAACGCGAGGAAGTAGATCGTCTCGAGGTACTCGTCGACCGAGTGGCCTTCGCGTGCCATCCATCAGACTCTAGCCGCGGGCCGGGGCCTCGGAACCGCCCAGTAGATTGGCTCGGTGACGCGCTTTGCCTCGGTCTACCCGCTCGTTCCCGCCCGTGCGCTGGCCCGGATCTTCACCTACGAGGTGCCGGACGAGGTCGAGAAGGGCGCCGTCGTCGAGGTGAAGTTCGCGCGCTCGAAGGCGCGCGGCGTCGTGGTCGAGCTGGACGTGCCGGCGCCCGACGGGGTCGATGTCGCTCCGATCGAGCGCGTCGTGGAGCAGCTCCCGCCTGCGCTGATCGACCTTGCCCTCTGGCTGTCCGAGTACTACGGCTCGACGCCCGCGAGGACGCTCGCGCTCGTGGCTCCGCGCGTCCGCAAGCGCCGGAAGGAATCGCCGGCGCCGCTCTTGCGGGAGGCCCTCGCGGGCGAGCCGGAGCCCGACCGCCTGACCGACGAGCAGCGCGCCGCGATCGAGCGGATCGTCGGCTCGTTCGGCCGCGGCGGCAACTTCCTGCTCGTCGGCGCGACCGGGAGCGGCAAGACGGAGGTCTACCTCCAGGCGTGCGCCGCCGCGCTCGAGCGCGGGCTCGGCGCGATCGTGCTCGTCCCTGAGATCGCGCTGACACCGCAGGCGGCCGGACGCTTTGCGGCGCGGTTCGGCGACGGGCTCGCGATCCTGCACTCCGGGCTGACCGACGCGGAGCGGCGCGACGAGCGCGAGCGCATCGCGAGCGGCGAGGCCCGCATCGTCGTCGGTGCGCGCTCGGCGATCTTCGCTCCCGTGCGAGAGCTTGGGCTGATCTGCGTCGACGAGGAGCACGACCAGTCGTACAAGCAGGAGTCGGACCCGCGCTACGACGCCCGCACGGTCGCGGCCAAGCGTGCGGCGCTGGAAGGCGCGGTGGCGGTGTACGGGAGCGCGACGCCGCGGCCCGAGAGCTGGGAGCGGCTGGAGCACCTCGACCTCGGCGGGCGTCTCGTCGGACCGCTGCCGCCGGTTCGCGTGGTCGACCTGCGCCGCGAGGCCGGCTATCCGCTCTCGGCGCCGCTGCTGGCCGAGCTCGGCCGCATCGCCGAGCACGGCGGCAAGGCGATCCTGCTGCTGAACCGCCGCGGCGTCGCGCCGGCGCTCCACTGCCGTGCGTGCGGGACGACGCTGCGCTGCCCGAACTGTGACGTCGCGCTCGTCCTCCACCGTGACGAGCAGCTGCACTGCCACCACTGCGGCCACCGGCAGCCCTCACCGGAGACGTGCCCGGCGTGCCAGTCGCCGGAGCTCGCCCGGATCGGCGCCGGCACCGAGCGGCTCGAGCGCGAGCTCGCAGAGCGCGTGCCCGAGCTCGAGCGGATCAGGCTCGACGCCGACGTCGTCGGAGAGCGCGGCGCGGCGCCGGAGGCGCTCCGACGGTTCGCCGAGACCGATCGCGCCGTCCTGCTGGGAACCCAGATGGTGGCCAAGGGCCACCACTTCGCCGGCGTCGCCGCTCGCGGCGGTGGTCGACGCCGACACGCAGCTCGCCATGCCTGACTTCCGGGCCGAGGAGCGGACGTTCCAGCTGCTGACGCAGCTCGCGGGGCGGTCGGGGCGCGATGCACCGGGACGCGTGATCGTGCAGACGTTCCAGCCCGACGCGCGCGCAGTCGTGCACGCTGCGCGCCACGACGTCGCCGGTTTCCTCGCGGGCGAGCTCGAACGGCGACGCGAGCTCGGCTACCCGCCGTTCGGCAACCTCGTGCGCATCGTCGTCAGCGGGCCGGACCTCGAATCGCCGCTGACTGCGTTGCGCGAGCTCGCTTCGCGTCTCGAGGGTGCCGACCTGCTCGGACCGGCCCCGCTCCTTCGGCTTCGCGGCCGCTACCGCGCCCAGCTGATCGCGAAGACGTCGGAGCCGCGTCGCGTCGCCTCTCGTGCCGGCCGCCTGCTCGCCGCCGCCGCGCCGGCAATGCGACGCGCGGGCCTCGCCGTCGTCGTCGACGTCGACCCGCAGAGCCTCTAGACCGGCGTACACTTTTCCGCCGTGGCTGACGAGGCCGGCGAGATCCGGACGAACGAGGAGCTCGATGCCGAGTCGCAGGCCCGTCGGCGGATCGCGCTCGCGCAGATTCGGCAGTACCCGGATCCGGCACTGCGGCTGCAGGCGAAGGAGGTCGAGCAGTTCGACGAGTCGCTGCGGCAGCTTGCCGAGCGGATGACCGCGCTGATGCTCGACGCGCACGGCGTCGGGCTGGCGGCCACGCAGGTCGGCGTCCTCCAGCGGCTGTTCATCTTGCTGCTCGCCGACGACGAGCCGGTCGCGCGTCGTCAACCCGCGCATCACCGAGCGGAGCAGCGAGGTCGGCGTCGAGGACGAGGGCTGCCTGTCACTGCAGGGCGTGCTCGTGCCGGTCGAGCGCAGCGTGCGGGTCACGATCGAGGCGAAGGACGTCGATGGTGGGGACGTTCGGCTCGAGCTCGACGAGCTGGTGGCCCGCGTCGCGCAGCACGAGCTCGACCACCTCGACGGCGTCCTGATCCTCGAGCGGACGACCGAGGAAGCGCGTCGCGAGGCGATGGCGACGCTCCGCGCGCAGCTCTCGCTCGCTTGACGAGTTTGTGGCTCTGAGCCACAAACCGTCCCCAATCGGCGTGGCCGCGACGGCGCCGTTCGGAGCGGACGTGCTCGAGCGCCTCGCGGAGCGGCACGACGTCGCCTGGGTTCTGACGCGTCCGGACCGGCCGGCGGGGCGCGGGCGGAGACCGCGGCCGCCGGCCGCAAAGGTCACGGCCGAACGGCTGGGGCTCGAGGTCCGGCAGCCGGAGCGTCCGACGGTCGAGGACGTGTCCGGCGTCGACACGGTCGTCCTGGTCGCCTACGGCGTGCTGATCCCGGAAGAGTTGCTGCAAACGGCGCTATGGCTCAACGTGCACCCGTCGCTGCTGCCCCGCTGGCGTGGGGCCGCGCCGGTCGAGCGTGCGCTGCTGGCGGGCGACGAGGAGACGGGCGTCTCGATCATCAAGCTCGTGCGGGAGCTCGACGCCGGCCCGATCGCCGCGCAACGGGCGTTTGCCGTCACCCCCGAGGACGACGCCGGAGCGGTCTACGCCAAGGCAGCGGAGGCCGCGGCGGACCTGCTCGGCGACTTAGTGGCTCAGAGCCACAAACTCGAGTTCCGCGCGCAGGAGGGTGAGCCGACGTACGCGCACAAGCTCGAGCCGGGCGACCGCGCGCTCGATCTGAGCGATCCCGAGGGCTCGCTGCGGCGCATCCGCGCGCTCTCGCCGCACATCGGCGCGCGAGGCGAGCTGCACGGCAAGCCGGTCACGATCTGGCAGGCGACGGTCGAGGACGGGAAGCTCGTGCCGGTCGAGGTGCAGCCCGACGGCGGTCGGCGGATGACATACGAGGAGTTCCTCCGGGGCCTGCGGTGATCGCCCCCGCGCGCAGCGCCGCCTATGACGTCGTGCGCCGCGTCTTCGAGGAGGGTGCGTACGCCGACCGCGCGCTTCGCGGTGCGGTCGAGAAGCTCGACGAGCGCGACCGTGCACTCGCGCAGCGGCTCGTCTACGGGACGGTGCAGCGCATGCGCACCGCTCGACCACGCGATCGAGGCGATCGGCCGGCGGCCCACCCGCAAGCTCGACCCGCCCGTGCTCGCGGCGCTGCGTCTCGGCGCGTACCAGCTCGGCTACACCGAGCTCGCGCCGCACGCGGTCGTCGACGACACGGTCGAGCTCGTCCGACGCGCAGGGCTCGAGCGCGTGGTGCCGTTCACGAACGCGGTGATGCGGCGTCTGACCGAGAAGCTGCGCGGACTGCTCGGGTCGCTGCCGGACGGACCGCTCAAGGAGTCCTACCCCGACTGGATCTACGACGTCTGGCGGCGCGACCTCGGCGAGGATGCCGCGCTCGCACTGATGCGGGCGCAGAACGAGCCCACGGAGACGGTCGTCCGGCTCGTGCGCGGCGACCCGCCGGGCGAGCCGACGGACATTCCGGGCGCGTTCCGGGTCGACCGCGTGGACGAGCAGGCGGTCGAGGAGGGGCGCCTCTGGCCGCAGAGCCGCGCGTCGCAGCTCGCGGCGCTCGTGGTCGGCGCCCGCACAGGCGAGCGGATCCTCGACTCGTGCGCCGCCCCGGGAGGCAAGGCCACGATGCTCGCCGGCGACGTGACGGCAGTCGAGCTCAACCCCGGCAGAGCGCGCGAGCTGCGCGAGAACGTCGAGCGGATGGGCGCCGAGAACGTGCACGTGGTTGAGGCGGACGCAACGGCTCTCCCGCCGGAGCTCGTCGGACTTCGACCGGGCGCTCGTGGACGCGCCCTGCTCCGGCCTCGGCGTGCTCGCGCGCCGGCCGGACCTGCGCTGGCGCGCCCGGCCGCTCCCCGAGCTCCAGCTGGCGCTCCTCGGCGAGGCTGCCGGGCGGGTGAAGCCGGGCGGCACCATCGTCTACGCCGTCTGCACGATCAACGCGGACGAGAACGAGGCGGTCGTCGAGGCCTCGGGTCTCGAGGTCGAGCCGCTCGGCGACGAGTGGCCGCAGTACGCGCACCCGAAGCGGCCCGAGTTCCTGCTCACCCTGCCGCACATCCACCGGACGTCGGGGTTCTTCATCGCCCGCCTCCGCCAACCCTCCTAGGATCCCTTTGATGCCCTGGCGGGACTGGGTCCGGACGGTCGAGGTCGAGCCGTCGCTCTACGCGGCGGACTTCGGCCACCTCGCGGAGCAGATCGACATGCTCCTGCGTGCGGGTGCGCGCATCTTCCACTTCGACGTCGGTGACGGACACTTCGTGGAACCGATCACGATGGGGCCGATCGTGCTCGCGTCGATCTCGAACCAGATCCACGCCGACGGCGGCGTGATCGACTGCCACCTGATGGTCGAGAACCCGTCGAAGCACTTCGGCGCGATCGCGCGCGCGGGCGGCGACAGCGTCACGTTCCACTACGAGGCAGTCCGCGACGTGCGCGGCTGCGTGCAGGCGGCCCGCGAGCACGAGCTCGAGGTGGGCATCGCCTTCAAGCCGAGCACCTCGGTTGAGGACGCGTGCGAGGTCGCCGAGGGCGTCGACCTCGTGCTCTGCATGAGCATCGAACCCGGTTACTCCGGCCAGGAGTTCCTCCCCGAGTCGTATCGACCGCATCCGGCTGACGCGAGCGCTGCTGCCGGAGCAGATCCACGTGCAGGCCGACGGCGGCATCCACCCGGGGAACATCAGGGAGGTCCACGAGGCCGGCGCCAACCTCCTCGTCTCGGCGAGCGCGATCTTCGGGCGGGAAGACCTGCCCCGGGCGTACCGGCGCCTGGTACACACGCTGGCGTGACGCACATGGAACGTGCGCTCGAGCTCGCCGAGCGAGGGCGCGGGGCAACGCATCCGAACCCGGTCGTCGGGGCCGTCGTGGTCACGCCCGGCGGGACGGTCGTGGGCGAGGGCTGGCACGAGCACGCCGGCGGACCACACGCCGAGGTGGTCGCGCTGCGCGCGGCCGGCGGCCGGGCAAGGGGCGCGACGCTCTACGCGACGCTCGAGCCGTGCGCGCTCTTCGGCCGGACGCCGCCGTGCGTCGATGCCATCGTCGGCGCGGGGATCGCGAAGGTCGTCGTGGGGGTCGAGGATCCAAGCCAGAGCGGGATCGACCGCCTGCGCGAGCTGGGCGTCGAGGTCGAGCTGCTCGACCTCTGGGAGGCGCGGCGCCAGAACGAGGCCTGGCGGACGTGGGTCACGATGGAGCGGCCGTTCGTGACGTACAAGGTCGCTGCCACCCTCGACGGGCGCGTGACGCTGCCGGGGTCGCAGTGGATCTCGGGAGAGGAGTCACGCCGGCTCGTCCACGAGCTCCGCGCACAGTCGGACGCGGTCGCCGTCGGGATGGGCACGGTTCGCGCCGACGATCCGCGCCTCGACGCACGCGGCGTCGAGGCGCGACGGCAGCCGCGCCGGCTCGCGTTCGGGCTGGGGCCGCTGCCCGAAGGCTCGGAGCTCGAGCTCCGCTCGGGTGCGCCCGAGGAGGAGCTGCGCCTGCTCGCGGCCGAAGGCGTCCAGTCGGTGCTGCTCGAGGGCGGGCCGACGCTCGCGACGGCGTTCCTGGCGCGGGACGTGATCGACAAGCTCCTCGTCTTCGTCGCCCCGACGCTCTCGGGCGCGGGGCCGCACGTCTTCACCGACTTCACCGGGCCGGTCGAGCTCCGGCGCATCAGCGTGCGCGGTGTCGGGCGCGACGTGCTCGTCGAGGCGTACATTCACGAGCCGTGAAGCACGGACTGCTCGTCGCGAACATCGGCACGTACGCCGACCCGAGGAACTTCGTCGGTCTCGCCCGCGCCGCTGAGGCAAGCGGCTGGGACGCGGTCCTGACCTGGGATCACCTCGCGTTCACGTGGGGGATGCCGGCGGCCGACCCCTGGGTGTCGCTCGCGGCGGCCGCAGTCTCGACGGAGCGGATCGTCCTCGGCACGGGCGTGACTCCGGTTGCGCGCAGGCGGCCCCAGATCCTCGCGCACGAGCTCGCGACGCTCGCGACGCTCGCGCCGGGGCGGATCGTGTTCGGCGCGGGCCTCGGCGGCGGCCACGGGGAGTTCGAGCGCTTCGGCGAGGACGAGGGCGAGCACGCGCGAGCGGAGAAGCTCGACGAGGGGCTCGACGTCGTCCGTGCGCTCCTCTCGGGTGAGCGCGTCACGCATCGCGGGCCGCACTTCACCGTCGACGACATCGCGCTCACGCCGGCGCCCGCCTCGCGCATCCCGATCTGGATCGGCGGCATGAGCCGCAAGGCACGCGCCCGTGCGGCGCGCTTCGACGGCTGGTTCGCCGACACGGCGACGCCCGAAGAGATGAACACCACGGCCGACGAGTTCCGCGCGATGCTCGACGGCTACGAGTTCGGCGACGTCGCGGTGATGGGCTACTCCGACGCGGGCGATCAGGGTCTCCGCGGCGCCTACGCGGACGCGGGCGCGACCTGGTGGGTCGAGCAGATCCACGACCGGCGCGGCGACGCGCAGGAGATGCTCGCGCGGGTCGAGGCGGGCCCGTAGCCTTTCTCCCGTGTTCACCGGCATCGTCCGCGAGCGCGGCCGCGTCGCGTCGTTCGAGAACGGGCGACTCGTCGTCGAGTCGACGCTCGCGCCGGGCGTCGGCGATTCGGTCGCCGTCGACGGCGTCTGCCTGACCGTCGTCGACGCGCGGAACGGCGCGCTCTCGTTCGACGTCGTCGACGAGACGCTCGAGCGCGCGAAGCCGTTCGGCGCCGAGGTCAACCTCGAGTCGGCGCTGCTGGCCGGCGAGCCGCTCGGCGGCCACTACGTCCAGGGCCACGTGGACGGCGTCGGTCGCGTGCGGTCGTTCCAGGACGACCGCCTCGCAGTGGAGGCTCCCGCCGAGCTGCTCCGCTACTGCGTCGAGAAGGGCTCGATCACGGTCGACGGCGTCTCCCTGACGATCGTCGGGCTCGGCGACGACGGGTTCGAAGTCGCCCTCGTGCCGCACACGCTCGAGGTCACGACCCTTGGAGGACTGCGGCCCGGTGACCAGGTCAACCTCGAGGTCGACGTCCTGGCCAAGTACGTCGAAAAGCTGCTCGGGGCTAGGCTGTCCGGGTGACCGCAGTCGTCGAGACCCGCTCGCCCTTCGCGACCGTCGAGGAGGCGATCGAGGACATCAGGCAGGGTCGCTTCGTCGTCGTGGTCGACGCGGAGGACCGCGAGAACGAGGGCGACCTGACGATCGCAGCCCAGTTCGCGACCCCCGAGGCGATCAACTTCATGGCGATGCACGCACGCGGCCTGATCTGTCTCTGCCTGACGCCCGAGCGCTGCGACGAGCTCGGGCTCGAGCAGATGGCGCGCGAGAACGAGACGCCGCTCGGCACCGCGTTCACCGTCTCGGTCGAGGCGCGCGAGGGAGTGACGACGGGCATCTCCGCGCCGGACCGCTCGCACACGATCCAGACGGCGATCGACTCGTCGAAGGGCTCGCACGATCTCGTCAGGCCCGGTCACGTCTTCCCGCTCCGGGCCAAGCCCGGCGGCGTGCTGGAGCGCTCCGGCCAGACCGAAGCGTCCGTCGATCTCGCGCGGCTTGCGGGGCTCAACCCCGCCGGCGTCGTCTGCGAGATCATGAAGGAGGACGGGACGATGGCCCGCGTCCCGGACCTCACCGTCTTCTGCGAGCGGCATGAGATCAAGCTGCTCACGATCGCCGACCTGATCGAGTACCGGCGCGCCACCGAGAAGCTCGTCGAGCGCGTCGCGCAGGTGCGCCTCCCGACGTCGTACGGCGAGTTCACCGCGGTCGCGTTCCGCGAGACGCTCACGGGCAAGCCGCACGTCGCGCTCGTCAAGGGCCAGGTCGAGGGTGGACAGGACGTGCTCGTCCGCGTGCACTCGGAATGCCTGACCGGCGACGTCTTCCACTCGCTCCGCTGCGACTGCGGCGAGCAGCTCGAGCTCGCGCTGCGGCGCATCCAGTCGGAAGAGCGCGGCGTCCTGCTCTACATGTCACAGGAAGGCCGCGGGATCGGCCTGCTCTCGAAGCTCCAGGCGTACGAGCTGCAGGAGGCCGGCTTCGACACCGTCCAGGCGAACCTCGAGCTCGGCTATCCGGCCGATGCGCGAGAGTGGGGCATCGGCAACCAGATCCTGGCCGACCTCGGGCTGACGACGATCCGGATCCTGACCAACAACCCGAAGAAGCTCACCGGACTGGAGGGGTACGGGCTGACGGTGACCGAGCAGGTGCCGATCGAGGTCGCGCCCAACCCCGAGAACGAGCGCTATCTCGAAGCCAAGCGCGAGAAGCTCGGGCATCGCCTGCACCACCAGGACAGGCGTTTCGAGGAAGACACGGAGTGACCGAGCCGGCCGAGGAGATCCCGCAGCTCCGCACCTCGGAGCAGCACGCAGAGGGCGTGCTCGAGGTTCCCGTCGGGGTGCAGGTGCTCGCAGGATCTGCCGAAGGAGGGCGCCGCGGGGTCGCCGTCGTCGTCGCGAAGTTCAACGGCGAGATCACGTCGCGGTTGCTCGCTTCGGCGCTCGAGGAGCTCGAGCGGGCGGGTGTCGCACGGGAGGCCGTGACGGTTGTCCCGGTGCCGGGCGCCTTCGAGCTGCCGCTTGCGACGCTCGCGCTTGCGAAGACCCGGCGCTACGCGTGCATCGTCGCTCTCGGCTGCGTCATCCGTGGCGAGACGCCCCACTTCGAGTTCGTCGCCGGCGAGGCGGCCTCGGGGCTCCAGCTCGCGGCGATCGAGACCGGCGTGCCCGTCTCCTTCGGCGTGCTCACGACCGAGTCCGCCGAGCAGGCGGAGGCGAGGGTCGGGAAGGGCGCCGAGGCCGTGCGGACCGCCCTCGAGATGGCCGATCTCTTCGCGCAGCTCCGCGCGAGTGCAGCCGAGGCGTCGTAGCAGACCGCCGCAACCCTTTCGCTACACTCCCGCGGCCATGGCGAAGATCTGTGCAGTGTGCGGGAAGAAACCGTCGTTCGGGAACAGCCGTAGCCACTCGATGGTCGCCACGAAGCGCCGCTGGGAGCCGAACCTGCAGCGCGTCCGGATCAATCTGGGCGGCAAGGCCCAGCGCGCCTACGTCTGCACCCGCTGCCTCAAGGCCGGCAAGGTCCAGAAGGCCCTTTAGCAACCCCGCGCCCTCCGATGCGGTCTAATCCGACCGTGGAGGCGGCGCACACCCTCTCGGCACCGCTCGGGAGGATCACGATCGCACCCGACGTCGTCGCGCACATCGCGGGCCACGCGGCACTCGAGTCGTACGGGATCGTGGGCATGTCGGCGCGCGGGCGCGTGGGCCGTCTGCTGTCGCGTGACCGGATCGGCCAGGGTGTCGTCGTCGGCCGCACGGACGACGGTGTGACCGTCGACCTCTACGTCGTCGTCGAGTACGGCCTCAATCTCGCCGAGGTCGCCTCCGGTCTGCGCAACCGGGTCAGGTACGACCTCGAGCGCCTGACCGGACTGACCATCGCCGCGGTCGAGGTTCACATCCAGGACGTGAAGACGGGGTGAAGGCGCTCGAGCTCGCACGCGGCGCGCTCGCCTCGCTCGAGCGCAACCGCCGGCGGATCGACGACCTCAACGTCTACCCGGTGCCGGACGGCGACACCGGGACCAACCTCACGCTCACCGCCCGCGCGATCGTCGACGCGCTCGAGCAGTCGTCCGCGTCCGACCGGGCGGGGCTCGCGAAAGAGCTCACGCGGGCCGCGCTGATGGGTGCGCGCGGCAACTCGGGTGTGATCCTCTCCCAGATCGTGCGCGGATTCGCCGAGGTCATCGGCGGTGAGGGCGACGTCGACTCCGCGACGCTTGCGCGGGCGTTTCGGAGCGCGAGCGACGCCGCGTACCGCGCCGTGCGCCATCCGGTCGAGGGAACGATGCTGACGGTGATCCGGGAGATCGCGGAGGCGGCCGAGCGAGCCGACACGACGAAGCCGGTCGACCAGTTCCTCGTCGAGCTCGTGCATGCCGGCGAAGAGTCGCTCGCGCGCACGCAGGACATGCTCGACGTCCTGCGCGACGCGGGCGTCGTCGACGCCGGCGGCGCGGGGCTCGTCGAGATCCTCCGTGGCATTGCCGCGACGGCCACCGGCGAGCCGATCCCCGAGGCGCCTCCGAGCACCGAGCTCAGCATCGACGCGATCCACCAGGAGCTCTCGAAGTTCCGCTACTGCACGACGTTCGTCGTCGAGGGCGACGGCCTCGTGCGCGAGGAGCTCGAGGGCGAGCTGGAGCGGCTCGGCGATTCGCTGCTCGTCGTCGGAGACCCGACCGCGTACAAGGTGCACGTGCACACCGACGAGCCCGGCTCCGCGCTCGCGATCGGGACGACCCGTGGGACGATCGCCGCGGTCGAGATCGCGAACATGCACGCGCAGACTCAGCACCGCGAGGAGCGGCTGCTCCACGCAGTGCCGAACATGCTCAGCGAGGTCGTCGCGGTCGTCGTCGGCGAGGGAAACCGGAGGTTGTTCGAGAGCCTCGGAGCGACGAGCTTCGTCGAGGGCGGCCAGACCATGAACCCTTCAACGGCCGACCTCGTCGCCGCGGTCGAGCGCGCCGGCGCCGCCGAGGTGGTGCTCCTGCCGAACAACTCGAACGTGATCATGAGCGCAGAGCAGGCGGCGCAGCTCGCGACCAAGCCCGTCGAGGTCGTCGCGAGCGACTCGATCCCCGCCGGACTTGCCGCGATCATCGCCTTCGACCCGCAGCGTGCCGCCGCCGCGAACGCGGAGGAGATGCGCGAGGCTCTCGATGGAGTGGCGACGGGCGAGGTGACGATCGCCTCGCGAGACGCACAGCTGGACGGACTCGCGGTGTCGAAGGGCAACTATCTCGGGCTCGCGGAAGGTTCGGCCGTCGCGGTCGGCGAGAGCTTCGAGCAGGTCGCGACCGAGGTCGTCGAGAGGCTGCTCGCGAGTCCGCGCGGCGTGCTGACGCTCCTGCGCGGCGAGGACGCGCCGGACGGCGACGTGCTCGATGCGCTCTTGGCGTCGATCGCCGAGCGGCATCCGGACGTCGAGGTCGATGTGCAGGACGGCGGCCAGCCGCACTATCCGCTCCTCCTGTCGGCCGAGTGAACAAGGATCGGATCCGTGTCGTCATCGTCGAGGACAACCAGGTCTTCCGCGAGGCGCTCGAGATGCTCCTCGGCCTGCGCGACGACATCGAGGTCGTCGCTTCGGTCGCCGACGGGACGGAGGCTGTGCCTGCCTGCGTCGAGCACCGGCCCGACGTCGTCGTGATGGACTACCGGCTGCCCGGCCTCGACGGGGTCGAGGCGACGAGGGCCGTCCTGGCGAGCTGCCCCGGGACGAACGTCGTCGTCCTGACCGCCTCGGCGAACCTGCGCGAGCTGGACGCCCTCAAGGAGGCGGGCGCGGTTGCCTGCCTGACGAAGGATCAGGATCTCGAAGTGATCGTCGCCACGATCCTGGGCGCGGCTCGACGCTGATGCAGCTCACGAACGCCAACACCGCGATCGTCCTCGACTCGACCTCGGACTTTCCCGAGGCCGCCGAGCGGTTCCCGAACTGGCGCATGGTGCCGCTCTACGTTCGCTTCGGCGACGAGAGCTACCGCGACTACGTCGAGCTCGGCCCGCGCGAGTTCTACGAGCGGCTGCGGGCTGCGCCGACGACGCCGACGACGTCGCAACCGACGCCGGGCGACTTCGCGGCGACCTACACGGAGCTCGCCGCGTACGAGCGGATCTTGTCGATTCACATCCCGGAGACGCTGTCCGGAACGATCCAGAGCGCCCGGGTCGCGGCGGAGGAGTTCGGCGGGAAGGTTCGGGCGATCGACTCCGGGACTGCGTCCGCGGCGATCGCGATGCTCGGCTTCGCGATCGAGCGCCGCCTGGAGCGGGGGACCACGGACGAGGAGGTCGACGCGCTCGTCGAGCAGTTCAAGCAGCGGGCGAGCATCCTCTTCACGGTCGACACCCTCGAGTTCCTCCAGCGCGGGGGGCGGATCGGCCGCGCCGCGAAGTTCGCCGGCACGCTGCTGAACGTGAAGCCGCTCCTCACCATCGTGGACGGCGAGGTCGTCCCGCTCAAGCGCGTGCGTGGCGCCGCGAAGGCGTTCGCCGAGTTCCAGCAGCGGTTCACGGAGTCGACGACGGACACGGACACGCTTCGCGTCGGGATCGCGCACGCGGAGGCGCCCGAACGCGCGGAGCAGCTGCGCAAGATGGTGCGCGGGGAGCGCCCGCGCGCAGAGGTCGAGATCGTGACGACGCTCGGCGCGGTCGTCGGAACCCACGCCGGCCCCGGGACCGTCGGCTTCTTCTGGTTCACCGACGACTAGTCGTCGTCGGGTTGCTCCCGGCCGTCGCCTGTTTCCGTCGAGGTCTGCGTGGTCGTTGGCTCGGTGCCTGTCGAAGCAGCCGGCTCCGGGAGCGTGACCTGCGGCGTGAGCCGTCCGACCGGATCGCTGTTGTCGTTCGCGTAGCCGAGCAGCGCGAAGTTCGCACCGATTGCCGCGGCAGCGGCGAGCAGCGCGACGAGCACGATCTTCATGCCGCGGAGGCTAGCGCCGCGTCCGCGAGCTCGGCCCGGAACGAGGCCGGCGAGGCCGAGTCGTTCGCCGCGAGCCCTGCGACGAAGCGGCCTGCGCGGTCGAAGTAGCGGGCGGTGAACGCGTCGTCTCGCCCTTCGAGCGCGACGGTGGCCCAACCCGCGCCGAAGCCGACGTACTGCAGCCGCAGCCCGAACTGATCGGACCAGAAGTACGGCGGTGCGCTGTGTGGCTGCTCCCGGCCCAGCACCGCCCGCGCGACCGCCGCCGCCTGACCCGCCGCATCGGTCCAGTGCTCGACGCGACGGCCGTCGACGTTCGCGACGTCACCGCATGCGTACA
This sequence comes from uncultured Actinomycetes bacterium, assembly GCA_963700495.1. Lineage (GTDB taxonomy): Bacteria > Actinomycetota > Thermoleophilia > Gaiellales > Gaiellaceae > JACCTU01. The sequence continues at coordinate 613,910 of CAVOXT010000001.1, forward strand.
CGCCGGGGATCGCGGTGCGGCCGCAGGCGTCGGTCTCGACGGCGCCGCCGCCGAGCAGCTCCCCCGCCGGCGCGGCGCCGATGCCGGCGAGAGCCACGTCGGCGTCGGGCACGTCTCGCGTGCTCGTGCGCACGTCGACGCCGTGCGCGCGCCAGCGCGACGCGAGCAGCTCGCCGACCTCGCAGCCGAGGGTCTGCGCGAACGGTGTGGCCGCCGCCTCGACCATCGAGACGTCGACGCCGAGCGCTCGCGCGGTCGAGGCGACCTCGGCGCCGATGAAGCCGCCGCCGATGACGGCGAGCCGACGGCCGGGAACTAGCTCGCGGCGCAGCTCGAGCGCGTCGTCGAGCGTCCGCAGGGTTCGTGCGCCCGGCAGGCTGCGTGCGCGCGAGCCGGTGGCGAGCACGAGCGCATCGAAGGGAAACTCGCGTCGCCCGGCGTGCGCGATCCGTCCGCGGGTGTCGATCCTGTCGACGGTCATACCGAGCTCGAGCTCGATCCCTTGCTCCTCCCAGAACGAGTCCGGTCGGAGAAGGAGCTGCTCGGGTTCGCGTCCTCCCGCGAGGAGCTCCTTCGAGAGCGCGGGCCGCTCGTACGGGGGATGCGGCTCGGCGCCCACGAGCGTGACGTCGCCGTCGAAGCCCTCCGCACGGAGCGTCTCCGCGCACCGCGCCCCGGCGAGGCCCGCGCCGACGACGACGACGCGTTTCACGCCGCCTGCTCTTCGATCACGGTGATGGCGCCCATCGGGCACGAGGCCGCCGCGTCGACGACGCGCGGGTCGTCGCTCTCGCCGATGCGGACGGAAGCGAGGCCGCCTGCGCCGACCTCGAACACGTCGGGCGCGAGCTCTGCGCACGAGCCGAAGCCGCTGCAGAGGGATTCGTCGATCACGATGCGGTAGCGCACGAGGGTGCTCCTTTCGGTTGCGGTCGGACAGGTGGGACGAGCGCGCGCCACGCGGTCGCCAGGACGACTGAGAAGACTGCGCCCACGTAGAGGCCGGCCAGCGAGCGTGAGTCGGTTCCTGCGAACAGCCCGTGAACGGTCGCCAGAGCGAAGACGGCGTACGTCGTCCAGTGCAGGCGGCGCCAGTTGCGGATGCCGATCCTGCGGCGCACCCAGAACGATGCGATCACGAGGAGAATCAGGTCCCCGGCGACGACGCCGGAGGCGGTCCACGCCGGCCGGTACCCCACGAGCCCGGGGATGACGAGCGCAAGCGGGCTCACGTGAATCGACGCGTCGAAGACGAGCGCGAGGCCGTGCAGAGCGAGCGCTCCGAGCGCGAGGAGCGCGAGAGTTCGATGCGTCTCGGTCACATACGCCGGCTTGAGGCGCGTGAACGGACGCGACTTCAGGACGAGGCCGGCGAGCACCGACAGCGTCAGCAGCGCGTACGCGGTGAGCCCGGACGCGCGCGCGAGGATCCAGAACGTCGGGTCCTTCACGCGAGGCCTCCGCTCACCGCGACGGAACCGTCCGCGCGGACGAGCACGCAGGGCGTTCGCCGCGCGGCCTCCTCGTCGCCGAGGAAGACCGCCTTGGCCAGCACTTCGGCTTCGGTTGCCGTTGCGGCGACGACCGTCGCCCGCACGAGCGTCGTCTTCGCCGGCGCGCCGGTGTGCGGGTCGATCAGGTGATGCCGCTCGCGGCCGCCGCGCGTCCAGCGTCGGCGATCCCGCCCGGACGTCGCGATCGCGCCTCGCTCGAGCAGGAGCGTGAGGTGCTCGACGCCGACGGGCCACGCGCCCCCGCGGACGGCGAGGTCGCCCCCCGCGTTGACGAGGCACGGCCCTGCGGCTGCGAGTATCTCGGCGGCGCGGTCGACGGCATAGCCCTTTCCGATCCCGCCGAGATCGAGCCTGACACCCGGGTCGAGCTCGATCCTGCAGCCCTCGACGCGGACGGCGCCGCCGCACGGGCGAGGAGGAGGGGAGCTCTCGCCCGTCGCGGCGACTTCCTCGAAGGTCCGGTCGTACCCCGCCGCGACGAGTGCATCGTGCACCGTCGGGTCGAATCGCCCGCAAGTCCGGCGGCGTGCGTCGAGCGCGAGCTGGACGACGCGAAGGAGGTCAAGCCCCGCGTCGATCGAGCCGGCCGCATTGAGCCGCGAGAGCTCGGAGTCCGGGCGGAAGCGGGAGAGGATCGCCTCGAGGCGGTGGAACTCCTCTTCGGCTGCACAGAGCGCGGTTTCGGCCGCGGCCGCGTCGAGGAGCAGCTCCACGTCCGTGCCCATCGCATGGAACGACCGGCGGATCACGACGACCTCGTCACGGTGACCGGGGGAAGCGGAGCGAGGCGGACGATTGGTGCGGCGGCGGCGGCCGCCCGCGCCGCCGCCGCCCGCCGGGAGATCGCGCCGATCGCAAGCCTGCGGTCGGCGAGCTGGGCGCGGTAGATCTCCCAACGCCGGTCGACGAGCTGCTGGACCTGGATCGACTCGCGCCGGAGGCGCTGCTCGCGGACGGCGAGGGCCTGTGCGCGCGGATCGACCGCCGGGTCGCCCCAGGGATGCGCAGCCGCGAACGCCCACGCGACAAAGAGGACGAGGATCGCCGCGGCGACGACGTAGAGGCGGACGACGCTAGTCATCGTCCTCGTCTTCGTGCTCGAACTCGTTCTCATGATCGTCGTCCTCGTGGACCGATGCGAGGGCGGCGGGAGCGGGCGCGGGCAGGATGATCGTCCGAGGTGCTGCGGGGATGGGAGCCTCGGCGGGAAGCGCCGGGAGTGCGGGCGGGCGCTTCGCCCGCAGCGCCCTCAGCTGCCGTTCGGCAGCGTCGAGTTGGGTCGCGCGTGCGGCGAGCTCCGCGTCCGAGACGGTCGACGAGGCTCCGAGCGCGGTCGTGTGGGTGAGCGAGAAGATCCCGAGCGCCGCGGCTGCCGCCAGCAGCAGTGCGATGAAGAGTGCGTGGATCCGGTTCATGACGGCCACCGTACGAGCGTCGTGGCAAGCGCCGGGCAAGACGGCGGTTAAGACTTCTCCCGAACTTCGTTAACGCTCTGGCGGCACTTGCCGCGCCCGTGCGACGCTGTCGCGGTGCGGGTGCTGGTCGTCGAGGACGAAGACGCGATCGCCGAGCCGCTCGTGGAGGGTCTCCGCCGCGAGGGGTACGACGTCGTGCGCGTTGCGACCGGGCAAGAGGCGCTGGACGCGGAGGAGACCGACGTCGTGCTCCTCGACCTGCGTCTGCCGGACGTCGACGGTTTCACAGTCTGTCGCGAGCTCCGCGCACGCTCCGACGTCCCGATCATCGTCGTCAGCGCGCGTGGGGAGGAGGTCGACCGCGTCGTCGGGCTCGAGCTCGGTGCGGACGACTACGTCGTCAAGCCGTTCGGTCTCCGTGAGCTCGTCGCGCGCATCCGTGCCGTGACGCGCCGCCGCGACGGTGGAGGTATCCGCCGTGAGGTGTTGCGGGCCGGGCCGCTCGAGGTCGACGAGCGTGCGCGCCGCGCCGCGTACGACGGTCGCGAGCTGCAGTTGACCGCGAAGGAGTTCGACCTGCTCGCGCTGCTCGCGTCCGATGCCGGCGCAGTCGTCAGCCGCGAGACGATCCTTCGTCACGTCTGGGACACGACGTGGTACGGCAGCCAGAAGACCATCGACGTGCACGTCGCGTCCCTCCGCAAGAAGGTCGGTGACCCGGAGGCGATCGAGACGGTCCGGGGCATCGGGTACCGCCTGCGCACATGAGCCGCTGGCTGCTGTTCGGCTACCTCTCGCTGACCGCGTTCGTCCTCGTCGTGCTCGAGGTCCCGCTCGCGATCACGTATGCGCGCAACGAGCGTAGCTCGCTCTCGACGAAGGTCGAGCGCGACGCGGTCGCGGTCGCGTCGGTCGCCGACGACGTGCTCGAGCAGCCGAGGCAGCGCCTCGGCCCGTTGCGCGCGTTTGTCGAGACGTACGCGCGCGAGACCGGCGGCCGAGTCGTGATCGTTGACGAGCGTGGCCGCGTGCTCGTCGACACCGATCCGCCCGAGGCAGGCGCGCGGAACTTTTCCTCCCGGCCTGAGATTCGAGTCGCGCTCTCCGGGCGAGTCGCGAGCGGCGTCAGGCACTCGGAGCTCCTCGGAGCAGATCTCCTCTTCGTCGCTGTGCCGGTGGCGTCGAACGGACGCGTGAACGGTGCCGTCCGCATCACCTATCCCACGTCGGCGGTCGACGAACGGGTCCGGCGCTACCGGCTCATCCTGCTCGGGATCGCGCTGGTGGTGCTCGCGGTCGCGACCGCGGTCGGGCTCGCGCTGGCGCGGTTCGTTTCGCGGCCGCTCCGCGACGTGCAGCGTGCGGCCGGCGCGGCGGCGGCGGGCGACCTGACGGTGCGGGCGCCGGAGGACGAAGGCCCGCCGGAGGTCCGCGCACTCGCCGCGGAGTTCAACGACATGGTCGTGAAGCTCGACGGGCTCCTGCGGGCGCAGCAGGACTTCGTGGCCGACGCCTCTCACCAGCTGCGGACGCCGCTGACCGCGCTGCGACTCCGACTGGAGAACCTCGAGCGCGACGTCGACGCGGACGGCCGCCGCGAGCTCGAGGCGGCGATCGACGAGGTCGAGCGGCTTTCCCGGCTCGTCACGGGGCTGCTCGTGCTCGCGCGCGCCGAGGAAGGCTCCGGCCCGGCCGGCGAGGTCGACCTGAGCGAGGTCGTGCGCTCGCGCGTCGATGCGTGGGCGCCGTATGCGGAAGAGCTCCAGATCGCGCTCGAGCCCCGCGCCGACGGAGCGGCACGCGTTCGTGCGACGCGCGAACGGCTCGATCAGGTGCTCGACAATCTGATCGAGAACGCACTCGAGCACTCGCCTGCCGGGGCGACCGTGACGGTCGGCGCGTCCGGCTCCGAGGTGCACGTGGTCGACGAGGGGCCCGGGCTCACCGAAGACGAGCGGGAGCGCGCGTTCGACCGTTTCTGGCGGGGCGGTCGTGGCAAGGGCTCCGGCCTCGGGCTCGCGATCGTTCGCCGGCTCGCCGAGGCGGACGGCGGACAGGTCGAGCTCCGCCTCGCGGAAGGCGGCGGGATCGACGCGGTCGTCGTGCTTCGGCGCAGCTGAGTCCGTCCGGGACCGGCTCCTATACTCGAACCGGCTCTGGTCGTCGTGGCAACACCGATCCGCACGCAGGTGGGGTTCTCGGGCGTGGACCCGCCCGACGGCTGGCCGCACACGCGATCGACGCCGAGGCCCGAGCGGCTCGAGCGCGCGCTCGACGTCCTCCCCGGGATCGGCGTCACCGTCGCGAAGCGGCTCGCAAAGCTCGGCCTGCGCACGATCGACGACCTGCTGCGGCACGGGCCGTTCCGCTACGAGCCGGCGGCGCCCGAGCTGGGGATCGGGGAGCTGTTCGGGGAGGAGGAGGCCGCGATTGCGGGCGTCGTACGCCGGTCACACAAGCGTCGGACGCGCCGTGTGACGATCGTGACCGCCCGCGTCGAGGACGAGACAGGGCAGATCGACGCGGTGTGGTTCAACCAGGACTGGCTCGTGGATCGGCTCAAGCCGGGGACGCACGTCCGGCTCCGAGGGCAGCGCCGCGGCAAGGACTTCGTCGTCAAGAGCTACGACCTCGGAGAGACGGCGCAGACGGCGGACTTCGCGCCCGTCTATCCGGCGAGCGAGGACGTGACGAGCAAGCGGCTGCGGGCATTCGTCGAGTCCGCGCTGCCGTACGCCGACGACGTGCCCGACCTGCTCCCGGCGGTGCTGCGCGCGCGACTCGAGCTGCCGATCGTCCGCGACGCGTTCGTCGCGCTCCACCGTCCGCTGTCCGAGGCAGAGGCCGAGCGCGCCCGGCGCCGCCTCGCGTTCGACGAGCTGCTCGAGCTCCAGGTCGGTGCTCGCGCTTGCGCGGCGCGACCGGGAGAACGCCGAGGCGCGCGCGCTCGGCGAGCCGGGGGAGCTGATCTCGCGCTACCGCGAGGCGCTTCCGTTCACGCTGACCGAGCACCAGGAGCGCGCGATCGCCGATCTGGACCACGACCTGGCGCGCAGCGCGCCGATGCAGCGGCTCCTGCAGGGCGACGTCGGCTCCGGGAAGACCGTCGTCGCGCTCTACGCGCTGCTGCGCGCGGTCGAACGCGGCTACCTCGGCGCGCTGATGGCTCCGACCGAGACGCTCGCCGAGCAGCACTTCCTCACGATCGACCCGATCTGCGTCGAGCTCGGTGTGCGCGCGGCGCTGCTCACGGGCCACGTGCGCTCCGGCGTCGAGGACGCGCAGATCATCGTCGGCACGCACGCGCTGATCCAGGAAGGCGTCGAGCTCGCAGACCTGGGCGTCGCCGTCGTCGACGAGCAGCATCGCTTCGGCGTCGAGCAGCGGAGGGCGCTCGCGGAAGGCAGGACGCCGCACGTCCTGCACATGACCGCGACGCCGATCCCGCGCACGCTCGCGCTCACGCTGTACGGCGACCTCTCGGTGAGCGAGATCTCAAAGCCGCCCGCGGACCGCAAGCCGATCGTCACCAGCTGGATCACGCACGACCGGAGCTCCGAGGCCTACACGCGCCTGCGCCGGCTGCTCGACGAAGGCAGGCAGGCGTACGTCGTCTGCCCGGTGATCGAGGAGTCGGAGACGCAGCAGGCGCGCGCGGCCGAGGCGGAGGCGAAGCGGCTGCGCCGCGCGCGAGCTCAGCGGGTTCCGCGTCGGCTGCCTCCACGGCCGCCTGAAGCCGCAGGACCGGCGCGCGCTGATGGCGCAGTTCAAGGCGGGCGAGCTCGACGTGCTCGTGGCGACGACCGTGATCGAGGTCGGCGTCGACGTGCCGAACGCGACGGTGATGATCGTCCAGGAGGCCGACCGCTTCGGGCTCGCGCAGCTCCACCAGCTGCGGGGGCGCGTCGGCCGCGGCGCCGAGCAGTCGTACTGCCTGCTCGTCTCGCGGGCGAAGGACGAGCTGACCGACTCGGCGCGCGCGCGACTCGAGGCGATGGTCTCCACGACGGACGGCTTCGAGCTCGCCGACCGCGATCTCGAGATCCGCGGCGAGGGCGAGCTGCTCGGCACGCGCCAGTCGGGAGCCTTCGGCCTGCGCTTCGCGTCCCTTCGCGCGGACCGCGACCTGCTCGAGCTCGCACGCCGCGAAGCGGACGCTCTGGCCGGCGAGGACGGACTGCTGCAGCAGTCGGCCGCCGCCAAGGCCGCCGCCGCAAGCGCCTGAGTCGGGGCGGGACGTCGAACAGGTTGAATAGAGACATGTGCCGAAACATCCACACGCTCTACAACTTCGAGCCGCCTGCGACGAGCGAGGAAGTCCGTGCGGCCGCCGAGCAGTACGTCCGCAAGATCAGCGGCTTCACGAAGCCGTCGAAGGCGAACGAGGGAGCGTTCCTGCGCGCGGTCGACGCGGTCGCCGCGGCGTCCGCCCAGCTGCTCGCCGAGCTCGTGACCGTGGCGCCGCCGAAGGACCGCGAGCGCGAAGCAGCCCGCGCTCGGGCGCGGGCGGCGCAGCGGTACGGAACCGCGCCCGCCGCGTAGGGAACGACGTGAGCGACCGAGCCTGGATCGTCCGGACGGGCTGAGCTACCGTCGCCGGCAATGCGGATCATCGCCGGCTCGCGCAAGGGTCACCGGATCGCCGCGCCGAAAGGTCTCGATACGCGGCCCACAGGCGACCGCGTGCGCGAGGCCGCGTTCAACCTGATCGGCGCCGGTCGACGGCGCCGCCGTGCTCGACCTCTACGCGGGGTCCGGCGCGATGGGTCTCGAGGCGCTCTCTCGCGGTGCGGCCGCAGCGACGTTCGTCGAGGTCGACGCCCAGGCCGCGGCGACGATCCAGCAGAACCTCGACAAGCTGAAGCTCACGGGCGCGAGAATCGTCCGGGGCGACGCGGCGCGTGCGCTCGCGGGCGAAGGTGCCTCCGGCAGGAAGTACGATCTCGTCCTCGTCGACCCGCCGTACGAGGACTACCCCGACCTCCAGCCGATGCTCGCGCGCTACCTCCCGCACGTCCTGACCGAAGACGCTCTCGTCGTCGTCGAGACGAGCGCGCGCGTGGAGCCTGAGCTTCCGCTCGCCGTCAGGACGAGCCGCCGGTACGGCTCGGCCCGGCTGACCCTCTTCGAGTGATCACCGCGATCTGCCCCGGCTCGTACGACCCCGTGACCTTCGGGCACGTCGACGTGATCGGCCGCGCTGCCGCGATCTTCGACCGCATCGTCGTCGGCGTCGTCGGCAACCCTCAGCACAAGACGCCGATGTTCACGCTCGACGAGCGCGTCGGCTTCCTCCGCGAGGCGCTCGCCGATCTCGCGAACGTCGAGGTGGACGTCTTCTCGGAGCTCGTCGTCGACTTCGCGCGCAAGTGGGACGCGAAGGTGATCATCAAGGGCCTGCGCGTGATCTCGGACTTCGAGTGGGAGTTCCAGATGAACCAGCTCAACCGCACCCTCGCCCCCGAGATCGAGACGGTCTACGTGATGGCGAGCCCGCAGGTCAGCTTCGTCTCGTCGAGCGGCGTGAAGGAGATCGCCGCGTTCGGAGGAAAGGTGGACGAACTCGTGCCCGAGTCGGTTGCGCGACGCTTCGTCGAGCTGCACCCGCTAGGCCGTCCCGGCACCCCCGAGAACCCCCAGGAGTAGACTTCAAGCCCATGGACGTACTCGTTCTGATCGACAAGCTCGACGACCTCGTGCACAACGCGAAGGCCGTACCGCTGACCGACCAGGTTCGGATCGACCGCGAGGAGATCTACGACATCCTCGACCAGATGCGCGCGACGATCCCCGAGGAGATCAAGCAGGCGCGCTGGATCGTCAAGGAGCGGCAGGACATGCTCGCCGAGGCGAAGCGCGAGGTCGACCGGCTCCTCGCCGAGGCCCGCGAGCAGGCCGTGCGCGAGGCGTCGCAGACCGAGATCGTCAAGCTCGCGGAGCGGCAGGCGCAGGACATCGTCGACGAGGCGCGCCGGCAGGCGCGCGAGACGCGGCTCGAGATGGAGGACTGGGCGGACGGGATCCTCTCGACGCTCGAGGTCAACCTCGAGAAGTTCCTCTCGGCGGTGAAGCGCGGGCGCGAGCGGCTGCAGGAGCGCTCGCAGGAGCACGTGCTCGCGGGCGCCGCCGCAACGAGCGAAGACGAGCAGCCCTACTAGGCGCTGACCGCTCGCAGGTCCGCGCAGACCTCCTGCGCGAGCTCGACGAACGCGCGCGCGGCGGGTCCGCGGTGGCGGTCGTGATGCCAGACGACGCCGATCATGCGCGGCGGCACGTCGTCGAGCTCGACCAGGCGCACGCGCTCGTCCTCCTCGTCGACCGTGAGCCGGGGGACGACCGCCGCCCCGAAGCCGGCCGCGACCATGCCCTGCACCGTCCCGTTGTGGTCGGAGCGGAAGACGAAGCGGAGCGGCTCGGGCGAGGCGCTCTCGAGCTGGCGCAGTCCGCGGCAGTGGCGAAAGCCGATCAGGTCGAGCTGCGCCGCGGCTTCGAGCGTCGGCTGGGCCGGCTCCTCTGCGTCCGCAGGGAGCACGAGCACGTAGGGATCGCGCAGCACCTCGACGTACTCGAACGGCCCCTCGGGGAGCGGCAGGTCGGCGAAGGTCAGGTCGAGCTCGCCGCGCTCGATCTGGCCGAGCAGGTCGACGTCGTTCGCGGCCTCCTCGAGGCTCACCTCGACGAGCGGCCAGCCGTCGACGAACCGCGACATCAGCGTGGGAAGGATGTGCTCGCCGACGCTCTGGTAGACGCCGACGCGGAGCTTCCCGGCCTGGCCGCTGCCGAGCGCGTCGAGATCGGCCTGGGCGGCCGAGAGCCGCGAGACGATCGCCTCCGCATGCCGGCGCAGGAGCTCGCCGGCCTCGGTCAGCGAGACCTTGCGCGGCCCGCCCGGGCGCTCGACGAGCTTCTCGCCGACGATCCGCTCGAGCGTCGCGATCTGCTGGCTGATCGCCGACTGGGTGTACCCCAGGGAGACGGCGGCGCGGCCGAACGACATCTCACGCGCGACGGCGTCCAGCGCGATCAAGTGGCGAAGCTCCACACCCATCCACCTATCAGGATCCATGATGGAAGTGTATCAAAACCCGATTGGTGCTAATGGAAGTCCATGCCGATACTTAGTGTCATGGAACTTGTGATTCTCGCCTTCTTCGTGCTGATCGGCCCGCTGGCCGTTCGCTACGGCCGGGACTCGCGTGTGGTTGACACTCGCGACCGTCGCGCGCCGTGGCGCATCGTCTAGGGGCACCGACCGCAGCGGTCTGGGCCGCGCTCGGCGCGATCTACGTCATCTGGGGTGCGACGTACCTCGGGATGGAGGTCGCCACCGAGACGCTCCCGCCGTTCCTGATGTCGTCGCTCCGGTTTCTCGCGGCCGGCGCGATCCTGTTCGCGATCTTCCGTCTGCGCGAGCGCCCGACTCGGCGCCACTGGATCTCTGCGGCGGTGATCGGCGGTTTCCTCCTGGTCGGCGGCAATGCGATGGTCGCAGTCGCCCAGCAGCGGATCGACACCGGAGCAGCGGCGCTGATCGTGGCGACGATCCCCCTCTGGCTCGCCCTCGGCGACTTCGCCGCCACGGGACGCCGGGTCGCGCCGCCGGCTGTCCTCGGGATCATCGTCGGCTTCGCCGGGATCGCCTTGCTTGTTCATCCGGGCGGCGACATCGACCTCTTCGGCGCGTTCATCTGCCTGCTCGCGCCGATGTCGTGGGCAATCGGGTCGCTCTACGCGCGCAAGGCCCCGCTCCCCAAGAACCTGCTGCTCGGCTCGGGGATGGAGATGCTCGCCGGCGGCGCGCTGCTGGCGCTCGTGGGCTTCGGCTCGGGAGAGCGCGTCGACTTCGGTGCTGTCTCAGCCCGGTCATGGACCGCGCTCGCGTTCCTGATCGTGTTCGGCTCGATCGTCGCCTACTCGTCCTACGTCTGGCTGCTGAAGGTCGCGCCGACCGAGCTCGTGGGGACGTACGCGTACGTGAACCCGGTGATCGCCGTGGTGCTCGGGTCCGTCGTCCTCGACGAGGCGATCACGCCCTGGGTGCTGCTCGCGGGCGCCGCGATCGTCGTCTCGGTCGCGCTGATCGTGCGCGCGCAGAGCCGGCCCGCGGCGGAGCCTGAGTTCGAAGAGGACGGTGCTACGCTGGCCGCGTGACGAGCTTCAACCTGCGTGCGTTGAAGCTCCGGTCGGGCGAGGAGTTTCAGGACGAAGTCGAGGTGCAGCTCTCGCCGCTTCAGTTCGGCGGCCAGCGCTACCTCCCCGTCCCGGAGCTTGTCCCGGCCGAGCTTCGCGTCAGCCGCGCGACGACCGGCACCGTCTTCGAGCTCACGTTCGAGGGTCGGCTGCACGGCCCGTGCCAGCGCTGCCTGCGAGACACGGCGATCGACCGCCGGGTCTCGGCTCGCGAGTACCAGGCCTCGCGTCCCGACGCCGACGAGGAGCTCCGGTCCCCGTACGTCGCCGACGACCAGCTCGACCTTTCCGCCTGGGCGCGCGACGCGCTCGCGCTCGACCTCCCGGCACAGATCCTCCACGACGAGGACTGCGCCGGGCTCTGCCCGACGTGCGGCAAGGACCTGAACGACGAGCCGCACGAGCACGAGGTAGCAGACGGTCGATCCGCGCTGGGAAGCGCTCGAGCAGCTACGCGGGAAGCTGTAAGAGCTCCCTCGCGCCGAACGCCTCGAGGAAGCGCCGGTCGTGCGTGACGAGCACGATCGTCCCCTCGTAGCCGGCGAGCGCCTGCTCGAGCTCCTCGATCGCCTCGAGGTCGAGGTGGTTCGTCGGCTCGTCGAGAACGAGTGCGTTCGCGCCCTGTGCGGCGAGGAGCGCGAGCGTCGCGCGCGTTCGCTCGCCCGGTGAGAGCGACCGTGCCGGGCGCGCCAGCTCGTCCGCGCCGAGCGCGAACTTCGCCAGCAGCGTCCGTGCGTCCAGCTCGACCAGCCCGGTCCGCTCTCCGAACGGCCTGAGCAGCGGCTCGTCGCGGTCGAACAGCGCGCGATCCTGCTCGAGCACGCCGAAGCGGGTCGACGGGCCGACGTGCCGAGTTCCTCGCGCGAGCGGGAGCTCGCCGAGCAGTGCGCGCAGCAGCGTCGTCTTGCCGCTCCCGTTCGGGCCGACGATCGCCAGCCGCTCACCGCGGCGAAGGTCGAGGTCGACGGGTCCGACCGAGAAGCCGCCTCGCTCGACGACCGCGCCGCGGAGCTCGGCGACGACGTCTCCGCCGCGTCCACCCGCCTCGAACGCGAGCTGCAGCCGCCACGGCTCCCAGGGCTTGTCGACGCGCTCCAGCCGCTCCAGCCGGCGCTCGGCCTGGCGCACTTTCCCCGACAGCGCCTGCGTCCCGCGACGGTCGGCACCGCCGGTCCGCTTGGCGAGCTTGCGCCCGCTCCGCGCATTGCCCTGCCGTTCGCTCAGCAGCGACTCGAACCGAGACCGATCGGCGACGTAGCGCTCGTAGGCGGCCTCGCGCGCGCGCCTGGAGGCGTCGCGCGAGCGCTCGTAGTCGCCCCACGAGCCGGCGAACTCGCGCACACGTCTGGTCTCCGCCTCGAACTCGACCACGCGGGTGACGACGCGCTCCAGGAACGCGCGGTCGTGCGAGACGACGACGATCGCGCTCGGAGTCCGGGCGACGAACCGCTCGAGCAGGCCGAGCCCGTCGAAGTCGAGGTCGTTCGTCGGCTCGTCGAGCAGGAGAACGTCGGCATCCGAATCGAAGAGCTCGCGCAGCGCCAGCCGGGCCGCTTCCCCACCCGAGAGCCCCGCCCGCTCGCGCTGCTGCGGGAGGTAGTGGACGGTGAGGTCGGCCGGCCGCCGCGCGACACGTCCCGAGTCGGGCTCGTCGAGGCCGGCGAGCACGCGCAGGAGCGTCGTCTTGCCCGAGCCGTTGGGGCCGACCACACCGATCCGGGCGCGCGGCGGCACGACCAGCGAGACGCCGTCGAGGACGACGTCGGCGCCGTGGCTCTTCGTGATCTCGGTCGCTGCGAGCGTTCCGGCCACGGAGAGATCTTGGCTACAGTTCGCCGGCTCATGGCCGTCCCCAAGAAAAAGACGTCGAAGGCGCGCCGCGACAAGCGTCGCGCGACGCATCGGATCGAGGCGCCGCGCGTCAACCTCTGCCCGCAGTGCGGCAACCCGAAGGTGCCGCACCGCATGTGCCCGACCTGCAAGACCTACAACGGTCGCGAGGTCGAGCCGCTCCGCCTCCAGGCTCCATAGGTGTGAGCCCGTGATCCGCGTCGCCGTCGACGCGATGGGCGGCGACCGAGCCCCGGAAGAGATCGTGGCCGGGGCGCTCGAGGCGCGAACGGACGAGATCCAGCCGATCCTCTTCGGCCCGCCGGGGCTGGACACCGGCGGGCTCGAGCTCGTCGAGACACGCGACGTGATCGCGATGCACGACAAGCCGGTCGAGGCCGTGCGCTCGAAGCCCGACAGCTCCCTCGTCGCGGCGAATCGCGCGGTCGGCGAAGGCCGAGCCGACGCGGTCGTCTCGGCCGGGAACACCGGTGCCATGCTCGCGGCCGGGCTGCTCGAGATCCGGCGGCTGAAGGGCGTGCTGCGCCCGGCGATCGCGGTCGTGCTTCCGTCCCGCCACCAGGCCTCCGTCCTGATCGACGCCGGCGCGAACGCCGACGCGCGGCCCGAGCACCTCCTCCAGTTCGCCGGCATGGGCGCGGTCTTCGCCGAGGAGATGCTCGAGCGGGCGAACCCCGAGGTGCGGCTCCTCTCGATCGGCGAGGAGGACGAGAAGGGCAACCAGCTCACGCTCGAGGCGCACGCCCTGCTCCGCCGGAGCACGCTCAACTTCGCCGGCAACGCCGAAGCGCGCGATCTTCTCCGCTACGCCGCCGACGTCGTCGTGACCGACGGGTTCACCGGCAACGTCGCGCTCAAGCTGCTCGAGGGGACGATCAAGGAGTTGCTCGACGCGCTCCGCGAGGAGATCTCGTCGTCGGCCCGGGGAAAGCTCGGCGGCCTGCTGATCCGGCCGGCGGCGCAGGTGCTCCGGCGCCGCCTCGACCCCGACACCTACGGCGGCGCGTACCTCCTCGGCCTCCGCGGGCTCTCCGTGATCGCACACGGCAACTCTTCGCGGACCGCGATCGCGAACGCGATCCGGCTGGCCGCTCGTGGGGTCGAGCACGGCATCGTGGATCGTCTCTCCGAGCGGATGGTGGTAGATTCCGCGCGCGCCGAGGTTCCCAACCAAGCGAGGTGAGATGGCAGAGTCGCGCGAGGAAGTCTTCGAGCGAGTCAAAGAGGTCCTGACGGAGCAGCTCGGCATCGACGAGAACGAGGTCACCGAGGAGGCGTCCTTCACGGAGGACCTCGACGCGGACTCGCTCGACCTCGTCGAGCTGATCATGGAGCTCGAGGACCAGTTCGGGATCAAGATCTCGGACGACGACGCGCAGAAGATCCAGACCGTAGGGCAGGCCGTCGATTACGTCTCGACCCACGTCTCGACCCCCCAGTAGTGAGACGGCCGCGCTCGAGCGGCTGATTGACCAACTTCCGCCCGAGCGGCTCGAACAGGTCTTCCGCCATCCCTCGCCAGACCGAGGATCGGGTCGAGTCGTACGAGCGGCTCGAGTTCCTCGGCGACAGCGTGCTCGGCTTCGTGATCGCCGGTGCGCTCTACGACCGCTTCCCGGACTTCTCCGAGGGCCAGCTCTCCAAGATCCGAGCCCACGTCGTCTCTCGCCGCTCGTGCGCGGTCGTTGCGGCGGAGCTCGGGCTCGACCGGCGTCTGGAGGCCAGCGGAGACATCCCGGACGACCTGCGCCGCTCGTCCAACGTTCTGGCGGCGCTGATGGAGGCGGTGCTCGCGGCGCTCTATCTCGAGCGCGGCCTCGACGTGCTCGCCGGGCCGGTGGTCGACGCGTTCCAGGCCCGGATCGAGGAGGCGCTGACCGAGTCCGTCGACCAGAAGACGTCGCTCCAGGAGGAGCTCGCCAAGCGGGGCCAGCGGGTCGAGTACGTGACGCTCTCGGCGGACGGCCCCCCACACGACCGCACGTTCACCTGTGCTGCGATCATCGACGGCAAGCAGGTGGGGAGCGGGGTCGGCCGCACGAAGAAGGACGCCGAGCAGGAAGCGGCGCGCGAGGCGCTCGAGCGCCTCGGCCTGCTCACGGGTTAGGCCCGCGCAGGCCCCGCGGCATCCGCGGCGCCCGCTAGCCTCCCCGACGCGTGCACCTGAGCGCGATCAAGCTGCGCGGCTTCAAGTCGTTCCCCGATCCGGTGGAAGTCCGGCTCGAGCCCGGCGTGGCCGTCGTCGTCGGGCCGAACGGCTCGGGGAAGTCGAACGTCTCCGACGGGATCGTCTGGGCGGCCGGATCGCTCTCGCCCTCGCGAGCTCCGGGCAGAGAAGCCGGACGACGTGCTCTTCGCCGGCGCGGCGGGTCGGAAGGCCGTGGACTACTGCGAGGTCGAGCTGCTGTTCGACAACGCCGACGGCGACGGGCCGGTCGACTACTCGGAGCTCTCGATCACGCGGCGGCTGCATCGCGGCGGCGAGGGGCAGTACCTCGTCAACCGTGCCGGCGGTGCGGCGGATCGACCTCGTCGAGCTGCTCGCCGATCTCGGGCTCGGCGGCGGGATGCACTCGATCATCGGCCAGGGCAAGGTCGAGGAGGTGCTCTCGTCGTCGCCCGAGCGGCGGCGCGAGATGATCGAGGAGGCGGCCGGCCTCGGCCGGTTCAAGCGGCAGCGGCACCGCGCCGAGCTGAAGCTCGCAGCGCGTCGCGGCTGCAGGTCGAGCGCGCGCGCGACGTCGAGGCGGAGGTGAAGAAGCGGCTGCGGCCGCTCGCGCTGCAGGCGACCGCCGCGGAGCGCGCCGAGAAGCTCGGCGGCGAGATCGCGTCGCTGCAGGCGCGAATCGCTCAGCTCGACCTCGCGGCGCTCGGCGCCCGCCGGGCCGAGGGCGAGGAGCGCCGCACCGCCGCGACGCTCGCGCGGAGACGCGTCAACGAGCAGCTCGAGTCGCTGCTCGTCGAGCGAAACGGGCGTCGAGGAGGAGCTCGCCGACGCCGCCGGGAAGCGCGAGGAGGCGACGGCCGCGCTCTACCGGCTGCGCAGCGCAGGCGAGCGTTTGACGCTGCGGCTCGAGTCGATCACGACGCTGCGGCAGGGCTGCCGAGCGCCCAGGAGGCCTTCTCCGACGGCGCGGAGCTCCGCCGGGCCGCGGCGGAAGCGGCGGCGGCGGCGTCCGCGGCTGCGAAGGAGCGAGCGAGCTCGCCGAGCGGCTCTCGCTCGAGCGCACCCGGCTCGCCGCACTCGAGCGCTCGCTCGCAGAGCGCGAGGGGATTCCACCCGCCGCCCGTGCGCTCGCGGAGGAGGGTGAGCGGATCGCGCTCTCGCAGCTCGAGGTCGCGCCCGGTGACGAGCGTGCGGTCGCAGCGGCGCTCGGGCTCCGGGCGTCCGCCGTCGTCGCGCCCGACGCCGCCGCGGCGCTCGCGCTGCTCGAGCGCGCACGTGCCGCGGGGCTCGGGAGCCTGACGGTCGTGACGCGCGTCGCCGAGATCGTTCCGCGAGCCGCGCGTCGTCGCGAAGGAGGAGCTGCTCGAGTCAGACGGAACGCGCGGTGACGCCGAAGGGTTCGGCTACGACCCGGCGACGCGGCGAGCTCTGGTTCGCGGGCGAGACGGCGGAGGCGGTCCTGCCTCGAGCTCGAGGCCCGGCGGCGCGCGCTGGCCCGGTCGATCGAGGAGCTCGACGACGCGCTGCTGCGGCCGCCGCGCGGGCCGCGGACACGCAGGCCAGGGCGCTCGAGGCGAGGGCCGGTCTGGACGCGCTCCCGTCCGGCCGGCTCGACCCGGTCGTCGCGGCGCGGCTCGTGCGCCTCACGGACCGGGCGTTGGCGGCGCTCGAGGGAGCCGCCGAGTGGGCGGACGGCTCGAGGCGCCGTTCCGCGCACGCGTCGACGCCGGCTCGCATCGCGCCCAGGAGCTCGGCGAAGCCTGCGCACGCTCGGGGCGCAGGAGGTCGAGCTGCGCCGCGAGGCGGCGGAGGCCGCCGAGCGCGCGAGCGCGGTCGACGTCGAGCTCGCCCGGCTCGAGGCCGAGGCCGACGAGGCGCGGCGGCGGCTCGAGGCGGCCGGCGCCGAGCCCGCCGACGGCGACGACCGCGACGCGCTCGCGGAGAAGGGTCGAGCGGCTCGAGCGGCGGCGGCTCGCGCTCGGCAGGTCAACCCGCTCGCGAAGCAGGAGTACGACGCGGAGAAGGAGCGGCTCGAGGAGCTGTCGACGCAGCGCGCCGACCTCGAGGCGAGCCTCGACGAGCTCGAGCAGCTTCGGGCCGACCTGACCGAGACGGTGCGATCGGCGCTTCGCGGAGACCTACGCCGCGGTCGAGACGCACTTCGACGAGGTCGCGACGACGCTCTTCCCCGGGGGCGAAGGCCGGCTGCGCCTGGTCGAGCCCGAGGGCGAGGACGAGCAGCCGGGGATCGAGGTCGAGCTCCGCCCGGCCGGCAAGAAGGTGACGCGGCTCTCGCTGCTCTCGGGCGGCGAGAAGGCGCTCGGCGCGATCTCGTTCCTGTTCGCGCTCTTCCTCGCGCGCCCGTGCCCGTTCTACCTCCTCGACGAGGTCGAGGCCGCGCTCGACGACACGAACATCGGCCGCTTCGTCGAGCTGCTCCGCCGCTACTCCGACCGCGCGCAGTTCATCGTCATCACGCACCAGAAGCGGACGATGGAGGCGGCCGACATCCTCTACGGCGTGACGATGGGCGCCGACGGCGTCTCGCAGATCGTGTCGCGGCGGCTGCCGCGCGAAGAGGCCGTCGCGGTCGGCGCCGCCTAGCCCTGGACTGGTCCGCGAGCTCGACCCGGCGGGCGGAGGTCGGCGACGTCGCCACGAGCGGAGGCTATCGTGGCGCGGCGATGGCGCGGTCGTGGGCCGAACTGCTGGGTGAGGACGGCGCCGAGCCGGAGTCGGAGGCGGACCAGCAGGGGTTCTTCGGGCGGCTGCGCGACTCGCTCGGCCGCTCGCGCCGAGCGCTGACCGAGCAGCTCGAGGTCGCCGTCTTCGACCCCGGCGACGACGCGGCCTGGGAGCGGCTGGAGGAAGCGCTCATCACCGCCGACGTGGGCGTGCCCGCCACGGCCGAGCTCGTGCGGCGGCTCGAGCAGCGCGGCGAGGTCCCGGATCTCAGGGCGCGCTCGTCGACGAGCTCGCCGACGTCCTCGGCGAGCCGCCTCGGCTCGAGGTCGGGGCTCGGCCCAGCGTGATCCTCGTCGTCGGCGTCAACGGCACGGGCAAGACGACGACGATCGGGAAGCTCGCGATGCGGCTTCGCGACCACGGGCACGCCGTCGTCGTCGGCGCAGCCGACACGTTCCGCGCCGCGGCCGAGGAACAGCTCGAGATCTGGGCGGAGCGAGCCGGAGCCGCGTTCGTCGGCGGCGAGCGCGGGGGGGATCCGGCGGCCGTCGCGTACGACGCGATCGCGCGCGCGGAGCGCGGCGGCGCGCGACGTGGTCATCGTCGACACCGCCGGCCGCCTGCACACGCAGCAGAACCTGATGGAGGAGCTGGCCAAGGTCCGCCGCGTGATCGAGCGCAAGCGCGAGGGCGCGCCGCACGAGGTGCTGCTCGTCGTCGACGCGACGACCGGCCAGAACGGCCTCCAGCAGGCGCGCCTCTTTCGGGAGGCGGTCGGCGTCACCGGCGTCGCGCTGACGAAGCTCGACGGCTCGGCGAAGGGCGGGATCGCGGTCGCGATCGCCCACGAGCTCGGCCTCCCGGTCAAGCTCGTCGGCGTCGGCGAGCAGCTCGACGACCTGCGCCCGTTCGACCCGCGCGACTTCGCGCAGGCGCTGGTCTCGGGCTGAGCCCGCCCCGTGGGGGGCGCACGACGGCCCCCAGCACAAACGCTATCGAGGGCCGTCGTACGTGTCTGTCACGTCTTCGTGACGAATGTGTGCCGAGTCATCCAGAGCGCTCGAGGCCGAACGCGATGTCCACCGTCGTGCGGTACTGGGTGATCCGACCGTCCTCGACCTCGGCGCTCATCGAGACGACGTGCGCGCCGGTGATTCCGCGGAGCGTCTTCGCGGCCTCCTGGACAGCCACATCGGCCGCCTTCGCGAAGTTCTCCGGCGACGAGCCGATGATCGTGACCACCTTCGCAACCTGGGCCATGGTGCTCCTTTCGTCGTTGTCCGGGAGAGCGTAGAGCCGCCAGTACACTTCTGCGGCCGTGTTCGACACGCTTTCCGACCGGCTGCAGGGCGCTCTCGGTGATCTCAGGAAACGCGGGACGCTCGACCAGGAGTCGATTTCGCGCGCTATGCGCGAGATCCGTCTCGCGCTGCTCGAAGCCGACGTGAACCTCGACGTCGTCAAGGACTTCACCGCGCGCGTCCGCGAGCGGGCCGAGGGCCAGGACGTCGTCAAGTCCGTCACGCCCGGCCAGCAGGTCGTGAAGATCGTCCACGACGAGCTCACGGCGCTCATGGGGACGGGCGACTCGCGTCTCGTCTACGCGTCGAAGCAGCCGACGGTGATCCTGCTCGCCGGCCTCCAGGGCTCGGGCAAGACGACGGCGGCGGCCAAGCTCGCGTTGCTGCTCCGCGAGGACGGCAAGCTGCCCGCGCTCGTCGCCGCCGACCTCCAGCGCCCGGCCGCGATCGAGCAGCTCGAGCAGCTCGGCGCGCAGATCCAGGTGCCGGTCTACAGCGAGGAGCGCCGCGACCCGGTCGCCGCCGTGCGCGAGGGGCTCGCGCGCGCGCAGGCCGACGGGCGCGACGCGGTCATCCTCGACACGGCGGGGCGGCTGCACGTCGACGAGGCCCTGATGGACGAGCTCGTCCGCGTGCGCAAGGAGGCGCGCCCGCACAACGTGCTGCTCGTGCTGGATGCGATGACCGGCCAGGAAGCGGTGCGCGTGGCGCAGAGCTTCCAGGAGCACGTCGCGTTCGACGGCGTCGTCCTGACGAAGCTCGACGGCGACGCACGCGGCGGCGCCGCGCTCTCGGTCCGGGCAGTCACCGGCCGCCCGATCAAGTTCGTCTCGGTCGGCGAGAAGCTCGACCAGCTCGAGTACTTCCACCCGGACCGGATGGCGTCGCGGATCCTCGGCATGGGCGACGTGCTTTCGCTCGTCGAGAAAGCCGAGCAGGCGATCGAGGAAGACGAGCAGCAGGTGATGGAGGAGCAGATCCGCAAGGGTCAGTTCACCTTCGACGACTTCCTCTCCGCGCAACGCATGCTGCGCAAGATGGGCCCGCTGCAGGGCGTCCTGAAACTGCTCCCCGGCATCGGCTCGCAGCTGAAAGACGTGAACATCGACGAGAACGAGCTGAAGCGCGTCGAGGCGATCGTCCTCTCGATGACGCCACACGAGCGCAGGACGCCGCATGTGATCGACGGCAAGCGACGGCTGAGGATCGCGAAGGGAAGCGGTACGAACGTCCAGCAGGTCAACCGCCTGCTCGCGGCGCGCAAGGAGATGGAGAAGATGATGAAGGGCATGAGCAAGGGCAAGTTCCCGCAGCTGCCCGGCCTCTCGCCCGAGCTCGGCAACGGAGCGCCTGCGCGGTCGGTGCCGCGCAAGGCGAAGAAGAAGAGAAAGCGTCCGAAGAACCGGAGGTGAAATGGCAGTTCGCATGAGGTTGACACGCGTCGGGTCGAAGAAGAATCCGATCTACCGCGTCGTCGTCGCCGATTCGCGCTCGCCGCGCGACGGCAAGTTCATCGAGATCGTGGGTCGCTACAACCCGCAGACGGATCCCTCGACGATCGAGTTCGACGAGGACAAGGTGAAGGAGTGGCTCGGCAAAGGGCGTGCAGCCCTCGGGCACCGTCTCCAGGCTGCTCAAGATCAAGAACCTGAAAGCCTGACGTGGCCGAGCTCGTCGAGTTCCTTGCTCGCAGCCTCGTCGACGAGCCCGACGCCGTGCGGGTCGAGCGCGAGGAGCGAGAGGACGCGCTCGTCCTCCACCTGCACGTCGCCCCCGGAGACGTGGGGAAGGTGATCGGCCGCCAGGGGCGGATCGCGCGGGCTCTTAGAGCGATCGTCCGGGCCGGCGGCGTGCGCGAGAACCGTCGCGTCCTGCTCGAGATTGCAGGCTGACGAGCCCGTCCTCGTCGGCCGTGTCGGCAGGCCCCACGGGCTCGGCGGGGCCTTCGTCGTCCTGGACGCGAGCGAGGATCCTGCGCGCTTCGCCGTAGGGGCGATCGTGCTCGTGGAAGGCGAGCCCGCCAAGGTCGAGGAGTCGAAGCGCTCCGGCGGCCGGCTGGTCGTGAAGCTCGACCGCCGGGTGGAGCGAGGGACCCCGCTCCACGTCCCCCGCTCGTCGCTGCCCCAGCCCGACGAGGACACGTTCTACGTCTCGGACCTGGTCGGTCTCGAGGTCGTCGAGGAGGGCGGCCGGTCGCTCGGCCGGGTTCGTGAGGTCGCGAACTACGCCGCGAACGACGTGCTCGAGCTCGAATCGGGCCTGCTGCTCCCGCTCGTGGGACAATGTGTGCGGGAGGTCGATCTCGAGGGGGGGCGAATCCTTATCTCGCGCGGCTTCGCCGAGGCCCAGTAACCTCACGCCCCTGTGCAGATCGACGTCTTCACGCTTCTCCCGCACGCCTACGCGTGGCTGACGGAGCAGCGACCCCTCGCGGCCGTACTCGGCGAGCAGCTCGATCTCCGGCTCTTCAACTACCGTGACACCTCTCCGCTCAGCGCCCGGCAGGTCGACGACGAGCCGTACGGCGGCGGGGCCGGGATGGTTCTGCGGGTCGACGTCGTCGCTGCCGCACTCGATGCCGTCTACGGCGGCGCGCACGATCGTCGTGTCGTGGCGATGACGCCGGCCGGCCGGCAGCTGACGCAGGAGGTGGTCGAGGAGCTCGCGGGCGAGTCGCGCCTGACGCTCCTTTCCGCGCGCTTCGAAGGGTTCGACGAGCGAATCGTCACGCACCTCGCGTCGGATGCGATCTCGATCGGCCCCTACGTGCTCTCGAACGGCGACCTGCCCGCGATGGTGCTCATCGACGCCGTCGCGCGGCTTCTGCCCGGCGCACTCGGAAGTGCGGAGTCCAGCCTGCACGAGAGCTTCTCGGCAGAGCTCGAGCGCGGGCTCGAGTACCCGCACTACACGCGGCCCGCCGAGTTCCGGGGCTGGCTTGTGCCCGACGTGCTGCTCTCGGGGGACCACAAGCGGATCGACGACTGGCGGCTCGAGCAGAGCCGGCTGCGGAGCGTCCCCGGGTGAGGAACCCGATCGAACGCCTCGGGCTGCCGCACGGGGTGACTGTCGCCCTGGACTGGGTCGTGACGATCGTCGGCGCCGTCGCGATCGTGCTCGCGATCAAGGCGTGGATCGTCAACCCGTACCGCATCCCGACCTCGTCGATGGAGCCGCGGCTGCACTGCGCCCGGCCCGGGCCCGGCTGCCTCGCACGCTTCTCCGACCGCGTGCTCGCGAACCGGTTCATCTACCACTTCACGGACCCGAAGCGGGGCGACATCGTGGTCTTCAACACGCCGCCGCGGGCGGCTCAGCAGTGCCCTCCGGCCGGGACCTTCGTGAAGCGGATCATCGGGCTTCCCGGCGAGAGCTGGGAGGAGCGCGACGGGGACGTCTACATCAACGGCAGGAGGCTGATCGAGCCGTACATCGGGGGGCGCAAGGACTACAACACCTACGAGGTCAAGAAGATCCCGGAGGGCGAGTACTTCATGATGGGCGACAACCGCACGCAGTCGTGCGACTCGCGGGTCTGGGGGACGGTGCCGCGCGAGAACCTGATCGGCAAAGTGTTCGCGACGTACTGGCCGCCGAACCGGATTTCCTTGCGCTAACATCCCGCTTCGGCCCTCGGGCCTCCTTCCTATGAGCAACGTGATCGACTCCATCGAGCGCGCCCAGTTGCGCGACGGGATCCCGCAGTTCAAGGCGGGCGACACGGTGCGTGTCCACTTCCAGGTGATCGAGGGTCAGCGCCGCCGCGTCCAGGTCTTCGAGGGGATCGTGCTCAAGCGCCAGGGCGCCGGGGTGCGCGAGACCTTCACGGTGCGCAAGCAGTCCTTCGGCGTGGGCGTCGAGCGGACGTTCCCGCTCCACTCGCCGAAGATCGAGCGGATCGAGGTGATGTCGATCGGCGACGTGCGCCGGGCGAAGCTGTACTACCTGCGTGGGAAGGTCGGCAAGAAGGCGCGCGTGCGCGAGAAGCAGCAGCAGCGGCCCGGAGCAGTCGCTGCGGCCGAGGCTGTAGCTGATGAGGAGCTGCCGGCAGTGATCGAGCCGGAGGACGCCGAGGAGCAGGAAGCGGCGGTTGTCGAGGCGGTCGCCGAGCCTGAACCCGCCGAGTCGGCCGGGGCCTCACCCGAGGCGGAGCCCGACCCCGAGTCGGCGAAGTCCGAGGCGTAAGACCTTTTCCACAGCGCGGGGCTCCGGCTGGCCTCGGCGCTATCCTCGCCCGGTGCCTCCGAGCAGCGGCCAACGGCTCCTCCGCTTCGACCGCAAGCTCGGCGCACGCTTCGTCGCGGGTGTAGACGAGGCCGGCCGGGGCTCGCTCGCAGGCCCGCTCGTCGTCGCCGGCGTGCTGCTCGACTACGAGCGGCTGCACGACCATCGCGTCCGCCCGCTCGCACTGCTCAACGATTCCAAGCAGTTGACCCCCGACGAGCGGCACGAGCTCTTCCGCGCTGTCGTCGGCTGTGCGGCGAAGATCGCCGTGCGGGTGTTCTCTGCGCGCGAGATCGACCGCAACGGCTTGCACCGCTCCAATCTGGCGGGAATGCGGTCAGCGCTCGCCGCCCTCGCGCCGCCCGCGGAGGTCTGCCTCGTCGACGGGTTTCGGCTCGGGCCTACCGCCGTGCCGCACCGCGCGATCGTCGACGGCGACGCGAAGAGCGCGGCGATCGCCGCCGCGTCGGTCGTGGCAAAAGTCGTCCGTGACCGCGCGATGCGGCGGATGGATGCGGTGTTCCCGCACTACGGGTTCTCGTCGCACGTCGGCTACATCACGCCCGGGCACTCGGCGGTCGTGCGCCAGCGCGGCCCGTCGTACATCCACCGGCGCTCGTTCCAGGCGCTCTGCTACGCCGACCTTGCCGAGACGGGGGTCAGGGCAGCAGGCTGAACGCCGCGCGCTCCGGCATTACCGCCTGCGCGGCTACCGGATCCTCGGCGTGAACGTCTGGAGCGCGGGGTACGAGCTCGACCTGATCGCTCGCCGTGGGCATCGCGTCGTCTTCTGCGAAGTGAAGTCGAAGGCAGGCGTCGATTTCGGCACGCCCGAGGAGATGGTCGGCCGCGAGAAGCAGCGTCGGCTGTTTCGGGCCGCCGAGGCGTGGCTGGTGCGACAGCCCGCACTCGCAGGCCTGGACGTCGACTTCGAGGTCGTCGCCGTGCAGGGCCGCCAGCTTCGGCGCATCCCACTAGGAGATCCGCTCTGAGGCCCGAACACGGTCGGAGCGATGGCTCCGACCCAGGAAGCGCTCTACGGCGGCATCGACCTCGAGCTCTCGTGGTCCGAGAGCGAGCTCCCCGAGCGAGAGCGCACGAAGCACGTCCACCGCCTGCACCCGTACCTGGGCAAGTTCGTCCCGCAGCTCGTCGAGGTGCTGCTCGAGCGCTACGTCGCGCCCGGCGGACGCGTGCTCGACCCGTTTGCGGGATCCGGCACTACGCTCGTGCAAGCGCTCGAGAGCGGGCGCGACGCAACCGGCGTCGACATCGCGGCGTTCAACGCGCTGCTGATGCGCGTGAAGACGGCGCGCTACAACTTGTTTGCGCTGGAGCACGACATTCGCGATGCCTGTGCTCGTCTGGAGCTCCTCGAACCAGATGCCGGTGGCGTTGCAGACACCGGCGCGTACCTCCGCCGGTGGTACGCACCGCGGGCGCTCTCCGAGCTGCTCGCGTTCCGCACGCTCATCCACCAGTACGAGCACGCCGACGTCCTGCGGGTCGTACTGGCACGAGCCGCACGTTCCGCGCGCCGCACGACGCACTTCGACCTCGATTTTCCTCGCGCGCCTCAGCGCGGGCCGTACTGGTGTCACAAGCACAAGCGCGAGTGCCGCCCGGTCGGCCGGGCCGAACACTTCCTGCGCCGCTACGCGCTCGACACCGTGGCGCGCATCAAGGCGTTCGCCCGAGTCCGAGCGAAGGGGAGGTCCGCGACAGTGCTGCACGGCGATGCCCGGGAGCTCGAGCTGGGCGGGCCCTACGACGGAATCGTCACCTCGCCGCCCTATCCCGGCCTGATCGACTACCACGAGCAGCACCGGTACGCATACGAGCTGCTCGGGCTCGACGATCTCGGCTCGCTCGAGCTCGGGAAGGGGTCGACGAAGGCCTCGATCGCGGAATACGTCGAAGGCGTTGCGTGCGTGCTTGCGCGCTCGGCCGAACAGCTGCGCGAAGGCGCGCGCGTCCTGATCGTCGTCAACGACCGGCGCGACCTCTACCCGGAGGTGCTCGAACGTTCTGGTCTGCGGCTCGAACATCGTCTGCGCCGACACGTAAACCGACGTACCGGACGGCGCGCGGGCGAATTCTTCGAAGACGTGCTGGTCGCTCAGAAGTTGTCACGCACTTGACACACTCCTGAGACAAACGCGTCACAGGTTGTCACCTACCGTGGCAACGTGCTTGCACGCGCAGTCACGCATGCGCTCGTAGGGCTCGACGCCCGCCGCGTCGAGGTCGAGGCGCACGTCGGAGGCCAGATGCCCGGCTTCACGATCGTCGGGCTCGCCGATCGTGCCGTCACCGAGGCCAAGGAGCGCGTGCGCAGCGGAGTGCGCTGCGCGGAGTGCGAGTGGCCGCGTGGGCGGATCACCGTCAACCTTGCGCCGGCTGCGCTGCGCAAGGAGGGGTCGGCGTTCGACCTCCCGATCGCACTCGCGATCCTCGCCGCGTCGGGGCAGGTGCCGCGCGACGAGCTCGACCGTCACGCCGTCCACGGCGAGCTGGCGCTCGACGGACGAGTCCGCCCGGTCGCCGGCGTGTTCGCCGTCGCGGAGGGCGCGAGCCGCGAGCGCCTGCCGCGCATCATCTGCGCGGCGCAGTGCGCTCCCGAGGCCGCGCTCGCGGGGGTCGAGCCCGTGCCGGTCTGGCATCTCGCAGAAGCAGTCGCCTATCTTCGGGGCGAGCACGAGCCCGGGCAGATCCCGCCGCGAAACGGCTGGAGGCCGCCGCTCGCGCCCGACCTGGCCGACGTCCGCGGCCAGGAGCGGGCCCGTCGAGCGCTCGAGGTCGCCGCCGCGGGAGGGCACAACCTGCTGCTCGCCGGCCCTCCGGGAACGGGCAAGACGATGCTCGCCCGGCGCCTGCCTGGAGTGCTGCCGCCCCTCAGCGACGAGGCGGCGCTCGAGGTGACGCGAATCCACTCCGTCGCGGGCATCCTGCGTCCCGAGCACCCGCTCGTCACGACGCCGCCGTTCCGCGCACCCCACCACAGCGCGTCGGCCGCGGCGATCGTGGGCGGCGGCCGAGGACCTCGGCCCGGCGAGGCGAGCCTCGCGCACCGCGGTGTACTGCTCCTCGACGAGCTCCCTGAGTTCGTTCGGCCGGCGCTCGAGGCGCTCCGCCAGCCGCTCGAGGACGGAGTGATCAGCGTGGCACGGGCGGAGGGCACGGCGCTCTACCCGGCGCGGTTCCAGCTGATCGGGACGATGAACCTCTGCCCGTGCGGCGCCCGCGGCGACCCGCTGATCGCATGCTCGTGTACGCCGCAGCGCTTGACTGCGTACGCGGGCAAGCTGTCGCGGGCGTTGCTCGACCGTTTCGACCTCGTCGTGACGGTGCCACGGCCGCGCGCGCCCGATCTGGCGGGTGCCGCCGGCGAAGCCTCGGAGCCTGTTCGGCGGCGAGTGCTCGACGCCCGTGGACGGCTCGAGAGCACCGTCCCGCGTCGCAGCGACAAGGCGGATCAGCTGCTGACCCGCGCGGTCGAGACGCTCCCGCTCTCGGGCCGCGGCCGTGCACGCGTCGGGAGGGTTGCAGCGACGATTGCCGCGCTCGCCGGCTCGGAGGCGGTCGAAGCGGAGCACGTCGCCGAGGCACTCTCGTACCGCGCGCCGAAGGAGGTGACTGCGGTCTGAGCGAGCTCGCTCTCGCGGCGTTCGCCGCCGAGCGCGGCGTGCATCCCCGGATCGAGGAGCGCACCGCGAGGTTCGCCGCTTTCCGGGCGCGCTTCGACGCGCCCGCGTATCTGGCCGCGCTGGTGCGGCAGGGCTTCCGCTGGCTCGCGCGCCCTGATGCCGCGTTCCCGCCCCTGCTTCGCTCGATTCACGACGCTCCCGCCGGGCTGTTCCTCCGCGGCGAGGCTCCGGCGGATCTGCTGACCCGACCGGCAGTCGCCGTCGTCGGCGCACGCGCGTGCTCCGGCTACGGCGCGCAGGTCGCACGGCTGCTCGGGCGGGAGCTCGCCGCCGCCGGGCTCGTGGTCGTCAGCGGGCTCGCACGCGGAGTCGACGGCGAGGCGCATCGCGGCGCGCTCGATGCTGGCGGCACCACCGTCGCCGTTCTCGGCTGTGGCATCGATCGCGACTACCCCTCCGCCCACAGGGAGCTCGCGACCCGCATCGCCGAGACCGGTCTGATCGTCTCCGAGTACGCGCCCGGCGTGGAGCCCGCACCGTGGCGCTTTCCTGCCAGGAACCGGATCGTGGCGGGCCTCGCCCAGGCCACCGTCGTTGTCGAGGCGCGCGAACGAAGCGGCGCGCTGATCACCGCCGACTTCGCGCTCGAGGAGGGACGCGAGGTGTTCGCATGTCCCGGCGAGATCACGTCTCCGCTGAGCGCCGGCTCGAACGCTCTGCTCAAGCTCGGGGCGGCGCCACTCACCGAGCCCGGCGACGTCCTCGACCTGTTCGGTCTGGCGCCTACCGAAGACGCCGAGGTCGAGCTGACGCCCGCAGCGCGCGCGCTCCTGGACGAGCTCGACGCACCGATGACGGCGGACGAGCTCGTCCGGGCGGCCGGGCTCGACGCCGCGGAGTCGGCCGCCGCGCTGTCCGAATTGGAGCTCGCGGCGCTGATCGCGTGCGCGGACGGCGTCTATCGGAGGACGCGGCGGTGACTCGGAGCTCGCGCGCGCCACCCGTCCGGGCTCGACGCCGGTCCGTGCGAAGATCGCCGGATGGCGAGCTCACCGATCGACGTCGCGGTTCTCGGGCGCGTGGGCATCGACCTGTACCCGAACCAGCTCCGAACTCCGCTTCGAGAGGTGCGCACCTACACGCGCTTCGTCGGGGGCTTTGCGGGCAACGTCGCGACGGGGCTGGCCCGGCTCGGCCTCAGGCCGGCGATCGTCTCGCGCGTCGGCCCCGACCCACACGGCGAGTTCGTGCGCGACTTTCTGTCGGCGGAGGGAGTCGACGTGCGCTTCCTCGCCGTCGACGAACGCCTGATGACGCCGCCGACGTTCTGCGAGGTCTGGCCGCCGGATCGGTTCCCGATCATGTTCTACCGCTACCCGACCGCGCCGGACTGGCAGCTGGCCCCGGAAGACTTCGACGCAGCCGAGGTCGCCGCGACGCCGTTTCTGCTTGCGACCGGAACCGGCCTCGCGCAGTCGCCGAGCCGCGAGACGACGCTGTCGGCGCTTGCAGCGCACACTGGCATGACGATCTTCGACCTCGACTGGCGCCCGGCGCTCTGGGAGCGCTCCGACGACTACGCCGGGCTCGCGCGAACCGCAGCAGGCCACGCAGACGTCGTCATCGGCAACGAGGAGGAAGTCGAAGCCGCTGCGCGAGATGTGCGCGCGCTGCTCGAGCTCGGCGTGCCCACGCTCGTGCTCAAGCGGGGCGAGCACGGCGCGCGGCTGTTCCACGAAGGTCGTGAAGTCGACGTGCCCGTCCATCCGGTCGAGGTCGTCAACGGGCTCGGCGCCGGCGATGCGTTCATCGCGGCTTTCGTGCAGGCCCTGTACGTCGGCCTGGCGCCCGAGGAAGCTGTGCGCCGAGGTTCGGTGGCCGGCGCGATCGTCGCCTCGCAGCTGGCATGCTCGGAGGCGATGCCGCGACTCGAAGAGCTCGAGGCGAAGCTCGCATGACGGAACTCTTGCTCCGCCACGGTGAATGGAGCCTCGTCGATCCGGCGTCGGCGTCCTGGCGCTACCTGTCGTTTCGCGTCGAGCGACTGCGCGACGGCGAACAGGTCTCCCGCCGCACGGGCGACGAAGAGCTCGCGCTCGTCCCGCTGGGCGGTCGGTGCGCGGTCGAGAGCGGCGAACGGTGGGAGCTCGGCGAGCGCGCAAGCGTCTTCGACGGCATGCCCTGGGCTCTGTACCTCCCGCGTGACACCGAGTACACGCTGTCCGCACTCGGCGACGTCGAAGTCGCGGTGTCCGGAGCCCGCGCCGACGAACGACTCGAACCGAGGCTGGTCACGCCGGACGAGGTCGAGATCGAGGTGCGCGGGTCGGGCAACGCGACGCGGCAGATCAACCACATCATCAAGCCTGAGTTCCCGGCCCAGCGCCTACTCGTCGTCGAGGTGTTCACTCCGGCCGGGAACTGGTCGAGCTACCCGCCGCACAAGCACGACGAGGACAACCCGCCGGGCGAGGTCGTGCTGGAAGAGGTCTACTACTACCGCACGCAGAGTGAACCGCCGGGTGCGTTCGCGGTCCAGCGTCTCTACAGCCCGCAGCACGGAACGGACATCACGGAGACCGTGCGCGACGGCGACATCATGCTCGTGCCGCACGGGTACCACACGACCGCGGCTGCGCACGGGTACGACCTGTACTACCTCAACGGCCTGGCAGGCGACCGCCGGTCGATGGCCTCGGCCGACGACCCGTCACTCGCGTGGATCCGCCCCGCGTGGCAGAACCTCGAGCCCGACCCACGCGTGCCTCTCGTCACGCTCGAAGGACGGCGGAGTTGACCGGCATCCGCGTCGCCAACGCGCCCTGCAGCTACGGCGCGTTCGAGATCACCGTCGGCGTGCTTCCCGATGTCCCGGACGCGGAGAGCGTCCTCGCCGCGATCGAGGCCGCGGGCTACGAGGGAACGGAGCTCGGCCCGCCCGGCTATCTCGGCGACCAGGCCACGCTGCGTCCGCGTCTCGAGCAGCACCACCTGGCGCTTGTCGGCGGCTACATCCCGATCCGCTTCAGCGAGCCCGAGCACTGGGACGAGGACCTGACCGCGATGAGCGGGACGCTCGACCTGTTCGCCGCCGGCGGCGGCGACGACGCCAAGGCGGTGCTCGCAGACGCGGGCTCGCCGATGAGCGCACACGCTTTCCGGGCCGGGCGGCCTCCGATCGGTCGATCGGCCTCGATGACGCGGGCTGGCAGCGGCTTGCGGAAGGCGTCGCGCGCGCCGCCGAACTGGCGCTTGGCCGCGGCTTCGAGCCCACCTTCCACCACCACACGGCGACGTTCGTCGAGGCGCCCTGGGAGATCGAACGCGTGCTCGAGCTCACCGATGTCGGACTGCTGCTCGACACCGGACACCTCGCGCTCGGCGGCGGTGATCCGACCGCAGCGTTGCGCGACTGGGGACACCGCATCAACCACGTGCACGTCAAGGATGTGCACGACGACGTGCTCGGCAGGTGTGATCGCCGATCACGCAGACATGCCGGAAGCGTGGCGCCGCGGTGTGTTCTGCGAGCTCGGAGCGGGCGACGTCGACCTCGACGGCTTCTTCGCCGAGCTGGCGGGGTCGGGCTACTCGGGCTGGCTGGTCGTCGAGCAGGACATGGTCCCGCAGTCGCCGCAGGATGCTGCCGCCGCCGCGGCGTCTCAGGTTCGAAACCGCGCCTGGCTGGCCGAGCACGCTGCGATCTAGGCGAGCCCGCGCGTCCAGGCCAGGTCGAGCGCTTTCAGCGGGAGCACGACTCTCCCGCGAGGCCCTTCGAGCGTGACCGTCTGCCCCCTCACGACGGCCAGCCAGCGTTCGTCGCTCGACCACGCAATCGCAGCGAGGATCCCGAACCGTTTCACCCGCGGCAGGTCGGGCTTTCGTGCGTCGTACACGCGCAGGCCGCTCGTCGTGCGCAACACGAGGTAGCGTCCTCGCGGGCTTGCCCGCAACTCGGTCACGCGGGAGGTCACACGTTCCTTGAACGCGACGATGCGCTTGCCGGAGAAGACGACGACGACGGTGCGCGCCCGAGTTGGCCGCGACGATTGCGAAGCGGGCGGGACCGAGCCAGGCGACCCGGCTCGTGCGCCACCCCGACGTCCCTCGGAGCGCGGGGAAACGCTCGAGCGCGCCCGCGAGCTGGCTCTCGCTCCGCAGGATCACCGCCCGCCCGGTGCGTGGAAACTGGACGATCGCTCCGCGGCGAACGTACGTCATCGAACCGTCGGGCCTCCACGCCGGAGCGCAGCCACCGATCATCGGCAGCGACGGCCCCGCCGCCGCGCTCACGATGACCTGCCGGTGCTCGCAACGCGCGGCGAGCGGTGAGTTGCGGGGCCAGAGCGACCAGCCGGGCGGCGCGGACGCCGGTGAGATGAGTGCGCGGCAACCTCCGTCGCGTGGCGCTCGCGCGGCGGCAAGAGACGGCAGGCGGAGTGCGTGCAACCGGCAAGCCGGATCGACGAAATAGAGCACGCCGTTGACCCCGACGCTCCGCAGTTGGACAGCGAGCGCGCCTCGATCGGCCACCGGAACGTCGCGCACCGCGACGACGTCCTCAGTCTTCGCACTCGAATGTTCCCGGAACAGTGACTTGTTGAGTGAGTCGACGACGGCAGCGCCGACGACGGCGATGCCGAACAGCGCCAGCGCGAGTGTCCCGAGCCGCCCGCGGCGTCGGCGTTCGCTCACGGCCACGGCCAGTCCGTCCCGACCGCGAGCGCGCGCTCGGCCACCGCGCTCGCACGTGCTGCGACGCCGGTGGCGACCGCGCGCCGGTCGTCGTCGAGCGTCGGACGCGTCGGGCGCCCGTCGGCGCACGCGTCGACGAAGGCCGTCAGCTCGGCGACGTAGGCGTCCGCGAAACGTGCACGGTAGTCCGCCGGGAAACGCGCGGCGTCCGAGCGATCGACCACAGCCGCCGCTCCGTCGCCGGGCCCGCGGACGAAGACCGAGCCTTCGCTGCCGACGACCTCACAACGGATGTCATGTCCGAACGGCGACGTTCGCGAGACGTGCGTGACCGCAATGCCGCCACGCGCGAAGCGGATCGTGACGAGGCCGTTGTCGAGGTCGCCGAGGCCTGCCAGCTCGGGGTAGACGAGCGCCTGCCGTGCGACCGAGACCTCGACCGGTTCGTCGTCGAAGAACCAGCACGCCGTGTCGTAGTCGTGTGACGCCATGTCGAGCAGAAAGCCACCCGTGTCGCGAGGATCCTCGCCGGCAGGCCATTCGGTGTCGCGGCTCGTGAGCAGGATGACGAGGGACTTCCCGCCCTCGCCGGCCTGCACACGGCGGTGAGCCTCGACGAAACCGGCGTCATACCGCCGCATGTAGCCGACCTGGACCACCTGGCCGGGACGCCCCGCGCTCTCCTGCCGAAGCGCCGCGTGCTTCGCCAGCGAGGTCGCGCCCGGCTTCTCCAGGAAGAGGTGCTTGCCCGACCTCAGCACCTCCACCGCGAGCGCACCGTGATCGACCGAGCGCGCAGCGAGGACGACCGCGTCGAGGTCGTCGCGCGCGAAGAGCTCGGCGTAGGTGCAGTGGGCGACCCCGAGCCGCGTGCCCACTTCCTCGGCGCGCCCATCCCGGGCCGCGGCGACCGCGACCAGCTCGGCCCCGGGAACCCGTTGCGCGTTTTCCGCGTGGAGGGTGCCCATCCCGCCGAGCCCGGCGACGCCGAGCCGAAGAGGACGCGTCGCCCTTGACACTGCGAGAGCGAGTATGGCAGCGTCGCAATCGCTTGCGCAATCGATTTTCAAGCCTGGCGTCGAGCGAGCTGCGGGAGAGCCCTGGGCAGACTCGGGCGCCCCGGCGCAAGGCCACGCTCGCCGACGTCGCGGAGCAGGCGGGCGTGTCGACGTCGACCGCGTCGCGGGCGCTGAACGGCCACAGCGGGCTTGCTCCTGCGACGCGGGCAGCGGTCGTGGACGCAGCGGCGAAGCTCAACTTCCAGCCCTCGGCGCTCGCCCGTTCGTTGCGGACGCAGCAGACCTTCACGGTCGGCTTCGTCGTGCCCGACGTCTCGAGCCCGTTCTACGCCGCGGCTCTCCAGGGAGCGCAGGGAACGCTCGAACGCGCCGGCTACCGCGTGATGCTGATGGATGCGAACCAGGACGTCGACCGGGAGCTCGCCGCCGTCGAGACGCTCCTTTCCCATCAGGTCGACGGGCTCCTGGTCGCGAGCGCGGGTCTTTCGCGCGACGTGTTCGAGAGCACGCTTGCGGACCGGCCCACGCCGACGGTCTTCTTCGACGGCGTGATCGAAGGGACCGGCGAAGGCGCGGTCACCCTCGACGACGAACGGGGGATCGCGCTCCTCGTCGAGCACCTGGTGGAGCACGGGCACGAGCGCATCGGCCTGCTCGCGGGGTCGCAGCGTGAAAGTGCGGGCGCGGCGCGCCTGCGCGAGTTCGTCTCTGCGACGGCGATGTACGGCCTGAATCCGGGAGAACGGGATGTGAAGGTGTGCTCGTGGTCGATTGACGACGGCCGGCGCGCGGGCGCCGAGCTGCTCGCCGAACAGACGCCCGTCACGGCTGTGATCGCATCGAGCGCAGAGCTCGCTCTCGGGTTCATGGCGGCTGCAAGCGCGCAGGGCGTGAAGATCCCTGGCGACGTCGCTCTCGTGGCGTTCGACGACCCTTACTTCGGCTATCTGCTCGAGCCCTCGCTGACGGCGGTCGCGTACGACCCACGCAGTGTCGGCGCCAGGGCCGCGGAGCTGCTCGTCGACGGGATGCGGTCTCGGCCCGAGCGCCGCGAGATTCGCATTCCGGTGCGGCTCGTCCGCCGGCGTTCGTGCGGGTGCGGCGGAGCGGAAGCGCAGTGAGCGGGAGCGACTTTCCGGCGATTGCGTTTCGCGGGGTGACCAAGCGCTACGGGGCGCAGGAGGCCTTGCAGGCGACCGACCTCGAGATCGAGGAAGGCGAGTTCTTCTGCCTCCTCGGACCGTCGGGCTGCGGCAAGACGACGACGCTGAACCTCGTCGGCGGGTTCATCGCGCCGAGTGCCGGGGAGATCCTGATTCGCGGAGAAAACGTGAACCGGCTGCCGCCGTACCGGCGCGCCGTCAACACGGTCTTTCAGAGCTACGCGCTTTTCCCGCACATGACCGTGCGGGAGAACGTCGGCTTCGGGCTCAAGATGGCGCGAACGCCCAAGCGCGACGCGGGCCCGCGCATCGAGGAAGCGCTTGCGCTCGTCGGCCTCGACGCGTTCGCAGACCGGCTGCCGACGCAGCTGTCAGGCGGTCAACAGCAGCGCGTCGCCGTCGCCCGGGCGCTCGTGAACCGCCCGGCCGTGCTCTTGCTCGACGAGCCGCTCGGGGCGCTCGACCTCAAGCTCCGCAAGCGGCTCCAGATCGAGTTGGCGCAGATCCACCGTGACGTCGGCACGACGTTCGTCTACGTCACGCACGACCAGGAGGAGGCGATGTCGATGGCCACCCGCATCGCCGTCATGAACGACGGGCGTGTCGAGCAGGTGGGCACGCCGCACGAGATCTACCACCGGCCGAAGAGCGCATTCGTCGCCGACTTCATCGGCGAGTCGAACTTCATCGATGTCGACGTGCTGGTCGGAGGCACGGCCACACTCGACAACGGTGCCGAGGTGTCCGCCCCGCCGCCCAAGGCAAACGGACGGGCAACGCTGATGGTCCGGCCCGAGTCGATCCAGATTCTGCAGCCGGCCGACGCGAACGGAACGGGTCTACGCGGCCGCATCGCCCAGTCGTCGTTTCTCGGCAGCCACACACGCGTGGCGGTGAACTGCGACGGCGTCACGGCGCCGATCACCGCAGCGCTGTTCGGCACTGAGGGTGCTGCCGCGAGCGTGTTGCTTCCGGAGACCGAGGTCGTCCTGACCTGGGACCCGGCGGACGTAGTGCTGTTGGAGGCGTCTAACCGAAGGGAGGAGGACGTTAGTGACCTCAATTGAGGAGCGCTTGTTCGTAGAGCGCATGAGCCGAGGCCGCGTGTTGCGGCTCGGGGCGGTCGGCGCCGTCGGACTCATCGCAGCAGGATGCGGTGGCTCGTCGTCGAGTGCGGGCGGAGCTGGTTCGGCGACCGGGACGAGCGAAGAGCCGGTCACGCTGAACTGGCTCACGTGGTCGGATCACTACGCGAACGACCAGCTCGCGGCCGTGAAGAAGAAGACGAACGAGCAGGGCCGTCCCCAGCTGTTCAGCGACAACGCCGACGCCTATCTCAAGATCAAGCAGACGGGGAGCCAGTTCGACATCGTGTCCGGCGATGCGCTCTGGGTCCCGAAGTACAACAAGGACGGGCTGACGGAGTCGTTCGACCTCTCGTCGTTGCCGGTGTCGTCCCAGCTGTTTCCGATCGCGCGGGACTTCTCGTTCTGGAAGGACGGCTCGAACTACATGGGCTATCCGTTCTCGTGGTCGACGGTGCAGATCTACTACAACCCGAAGTACGTGCAGACGGTTCCGGACTCGTGGCACGCGATCCTCGACCCCGCCTACAAGGGGAAGATCTCACTCGAGAACATCCCGACGGACATGATGGCCATCGCGGGGAAGGCGACGGGCGCCAAGGATCCCTACAACATGACGACGGACCAGATCGCGGATGCGAAAAGCTGGTTGACGGAGTTCAAGCCGAACGTCCTGAAGCTCGCGTCCCAGAACAACGAAGTCGTGCGCGCGCTCGCGGACGGCTCCGCGTGGATCGGGATCACGAACCTCGGCACGGACGACCGGGTCAAGGACGCGGGAGGCCCTGTCGTGACGCCGGCCTACCCGAAGGAAGGAACGATCGGGTTCATCGACTCCGAGCAGATGGTGACGGCGTCGAAGAACAAGGACTCCTTCGCACGCTTCATCAACGCGATGCAGCAGGCGCCGTATATCGCCGCGAACTTCCTGACGAACGGGCGCCCGCTGTTCAACGAGGAGGCGTACAAGCTGCTCGTCAACGACGGACACGGCGACCGCGCCGCGCGGCTGCTCTACAACCAGCCGGACAAGGCGCTGGAGATGACGCTGAAGGGCCCGTCCGGCAACGAGCAGGCGTACACCGACGCCTTCAACGAGGTGTTCGGCGCGTAGATGCTTGAACCCGGCTCGAGCCCGGGTGTAGGGGCGACCCAGCCGGCAGACGTTGCGCTGCCGCTGGGTCGCCGCGCGCGCTCGACGTGGCTGTCCCGGCTCGGCGAGTACGCGGGGTTCGGTCCCGCGCTCATCCTGTTCGGGCTGTTCTTCCTCGTCCCGCTCGGGCTGATCGTCTGTTACAGCTTCTGGAAGACGGTCGACTACAACGTCGTCCACGACTGGAACGTCGGCAACTACCGCTACTTCTTCAGCGTTCCGACGTACGTGTCGACCTTGTGGGCGACCGTCTGGGTCTCGGTTGCCGCAACGGCGATCACGCTCGTGATCGCGTTTCCGTTCGCCTACTGGCTCGCGCGCTACGTCCCGAAGCGCTACCAGAAGGTGCTGCTCATCCTCGTCATCCTGCCGTTCTGGACGAGCTACCTCCTCCGCGTCTACTCGTGGCTGACGATCCTCGGCCCGCAGGGCGCGATCAACCGCTTCCTCCAGTGGACCGGCGCCACGACGAAACCGGTGTCGTTCTTTCTCTACGACCGCCCCGCGGTCATTCTCGTGCTCGTCTACCTGTACTTCCCGTTCGCTGCGCTGACGCTCTACGCCTCGCTCGAGCGCTTCGACTGGAATCAGTTCCGTGCGGCGATGGACCTCGGCGCAACCCCCGCAACGGCGATGCGCCGCA
This sequence comes from uncultured Actinomycetes bacterium, assembly GCA_963700495.1. GTDB lineage: Bacteria > Actinomycetota > Thermoleophilia > Gaiellales > Gaiellaceae > JACCTU01. The sequence goes on from CAVOXT010000001.1 coordinate 650,662, forward strand.
TTCTCCTGCCGCAGATCAAGCCGGGCCTGACGACCGCCGTGATCTTCGTCTTCATCCCGATCCTCGGCGAGTACCTGACGCCGCAGCTCGTCGGCGGCGCGAGAGGCGTGATGATCGGAAATCTCATCGTGAACTTCTTCCAGGGCGCGCAGTACACGCGCGGCGCAGCCGCCGCCTTGCTGATCGCGGCGCTGATCGTCGCGCTGCTGATCGTCTTCCGGCGCTCGCTCGAGGTCGAGGATCCGTATGGCACGTGATCTCGACATCGTCTCGCCCCGCGGCCGGCTGACGCGTGGCGCGCTCACCGTCTGGGCTGTCCTCATCTACGTCTTCCTGTTCGCGCCGATCGTGCTGCTCGTCGTGTTCAGCTTCAACGCGAACCGCTACGGGACGTTCCCGATCACCGGCTGGACCGGCAAGTGGTACGGCCAGGTCTTCCACGACTACCAGATCCACGACGCGCTGAAAACGACGATTCGCATCGCGCTCGAAGTCACGATCGTCAGCACGATCGTCGGCACCGCTGCGGCGTTCCCGCTCGTGCGCTCCCGACTGCGGTTCCGCAGCGGGATCCGCATCACGATGGTCTTGCCGATCATGATCCCTGGGCTCCTGATCGGGGTCAGCTTGCTCGTTCTGTTCACGAGCGTCTTCCGGGTGCCTCTCTCGCCGACCACTGCGGTGATCGGTCAGAGCGTCTACACGACGCCCTTCGTCCTGCTCCTGGTTGCCGCCCGGCTGCAGGGATTCGATGCGAGCCTGGAACGCGCGGCGAGCGACCTCGGCGCGAACACGTTCAACCGTCTCCGCTACGTCGTCCTGCCGCTGCTCGCTCCGGCCATCCTCGCGGGAGCGCTCTTCGCCTTCACGCTCTCGCTCGACGAGTTCATCATCACGCTGTTTCTGATCGGCAGCCACAACACGCTGCCGATCTACATCTACACGCAGGTCAAGTTCGGGATCACGCCCGAGGTGAACGCGCTGGCGGCGCTGTTGCTGGCCGCTTCGCTGTTCCTGATCGCGCTGGCTTTCGTGCTCCCCGGCGCCGTCCGGCGGGCCCGGCGTCTGGTGCCGCGCCGCGCCGCAGGCTAGGCCTCGACAGAGACCCAACCCCCTGCGCGCGCACTGCGAAGCGTGGCATCGAGCACCTGCATTCCGCGGTGGCCGTCGGCAAAGGTCGGAAACGAGCCGTGTGGCTCGCCGGCCATGGCGAGGTAGGCATCGCGCAGGATCACGCGGAACGCGTCGCCGTACCCCTCTGCGTGCCCGGGCGGGTAGCGCGCGAACTCTGCGGCGCGGCCTGCGTTCGAGGCGGGGTCCTTGACGACGAGCTGCGTCGGTGTCTCGGCGTGCCGGTGGAGGAGCTCGTTCGGCGCTTCCTGGTCCCAGGTGAAGCCGCCGCGGCTGCCGTCGAGCTCGAAGAGCAGCTGGTTCTTGCGACCGGGGCCCAGCGCGCTGAACTGAGCAGCCCCGCACGCACCGTTGTCGAAGCGGAGCAGGACCGCCGCATGATCCTCGAGCGCACGGCCCGGAACGAAGGTGCGGAAGTCCGCGAGCAGCGCGTCGATGCGTGCACCCGTGACATGCTCGGCGAGATCGAACCAGTGGGCCCCGAGATCGGCCGTGACGTAGGTCGGACCGGAGCGCTCGGGCTCGAGTCGCCAGCCGCCGGAGACGAGCAGCGCGTCGTCGCAGACGTAGCGGCCGTGGATGACCCGCAGCTCGCCGAGCTCGCCCGCCTCGACCGTTGCGCGCATGTGCTCCACGAGCGGATAGCCGCGAACGTGGTAGGCGACGGCACCGACGCGGCCGCTCGCCTCCTGTGCTTCGAGCATGCGCGCGCTCTCCTGCGTGGTGGTCGCGAGGGGCTTCTCGCAGACGACATGCGCTCCGTGCTCGAGTGCGATCAGCGACTGCTCGGCGTGCAGCGCGTTCGGGGTGCAGACGTGCACGACGTCCACACCGCCGTTGCGGAGCAGCTCTCCCAGCGACTCGTGGGCCGCGACCCCGCCGAGCTCGCCCGCGAGCCGGTCTGCACCGGCCTGCGTCCGGCTGCAGACCGCGACGACGGTCCCGCCGAGGTCTCGGACGGCCGCCGCGTGCACGCGTGCGACGAACCCGGAGCCGACGATCGCGCTCCGGAGGGCGGTCATCCGCCGGTGCCGGCCTTCAGGAACATCTGCGTCAGGACGTCGATGTCCAGCCGCGCCTGTTCCGGAGGCGTGCGACAGTCGGTGCCGTTCACGACGCAGTCGTGGAAGTGGGCGAGCTCGCGCGCGAAGCTCTCCTCGTAGGACTCGAACGACTCGACGACGCGGGCGCCATCGCGGGCGTGGGACGCCTCGTAGACGGTCGGGAACTGCTTGAGCCAGGGGGAGGGAAAGGCGAGCGAGTGCACCTCTTCGGCGAAGTAGAACGTGACGGACTCGCGGTATTCATAGACGTCGAGCAGCTGGATCCAGGCGCTGTCCCAGCGTGAGCCGTTGGACAGCCTCACGGCTCCGGTCACCGCCTGTCCCTCGTTCCACCAGTCTCCGTCGATCACCTCGGCCGGGAGCGGCTCGCCGAGCCGCTCGAGCAAACCGTGCACCAGGTTCACGTCGTGGACGAGGCTGCCGAGAAACGCTCCTTCGAGTGCCGTGATCACGGCCGGACTGTCGGCGCCGACGGCCTCCCTCACCTGCGCACGCATCTGCGCGCGGCCGGCCTCGAGGACGTCCGCGGGGATGTCGGAGCCGCGCACGATCTCGCCCGGCCCGAAGAACGGAACGAACTCGGGGTCGTGCACGACGACCCGGATGTAGCGAAGCGACTCGGCAGAGTCCGGCATTCCCTCGAGCATTCGCTCCCAGGCCCGATCGAAGCGCTTCATGTACCCGACCTGCACGACCTTCCCGCTCGTTCGCTGCGCCCCGATGATCCGGTCCGCGTCCGTGAGGGTGATGCACATCGGCTTCTCGACGAAGACGTGCAGGCCGTGGTCGAGCGCGTCGAGAGTCGCGTCGGTGTGGATCTGCGCGGGCGCGCAGATCACGACGGCGTGGAGCTTCGTTCCCTCGAGCAGGCTGCGGTGATCCGGATAGGCCGCCTCGAGCCCGTAGAGGCGCTGCAGCGCGTCGCGAACTGTCGCGCTCGGATCGGCCAGCGCCACGAGATCGAACCGATCGCTCATCCGTGACAGAAACTGGAGATGCATTGCCTGCGCGACGAGGCCGCCGCCGACCACGCCGATGCGCAGGCTCACGCGAGGACCTGCTTGGCCACCTTTTCGAACGCGAACGCGATCTCTTCGAGGTCCTGCTCGTCGCAGAGCGGCGAGACGTCGACGTGAATCGAACGTTCGAGGAGGTCGAGCGTGCGCGGGCAGTCGGGAGCAGCGCCGCCGGCGGCCTCGATCGCGGCCAGGACCGGCGCCCAGAACGGGTAGACGTGGAGATCGGGTGTGTCGGGAGCGTAGATGCGCATCGCGAGCACGCCTTCGGCGTTGAGTGCGTCCACCGCCTCGCGAGCGAGCTCGGCGCTCTCGGCGAACGCGACGAGCGCAATTCCGGCATCGCCGTCGTTGTCGTTGCCGCGCCGGAGCGTCAACCCCGGCAGCCCGTTGACCAGCCCGCTCAGTCGTGCGTGATTGGCGCGCATCCGCTCCAACAGGCCGTCGAGGCGGGTCAGCTGCACGCGGGCCATCGCGCCGGTCAGCTCCGACGCACGGAAGTTCCACCCGGCGAACTTCGGCAGGCCGACACCGCGCCGCACGGAGTTCGCGCAGTCGTGCACGTCGAGCGCGAGGTCGAGCAGATCGTCGCGGTCGGTGATGAGCACCCCGCCCTCTCCGGTCGAGATGATCTTGTTGAACTGCAGGCTGAACGCGCCCGCGTCGCCGAACGTGCCGAGGCGACGGCCCCGGAAGGACGCGCCGGCTGCCTGGCAGACGTCCTCGACGAGCACCAGCCCGTGGCGCTCGGCAATCGCGGTCAGCGCGTCCATCGCAGCGGGGGCGCCGCGCATGTGCACGGGAATGATCGCGCGCGTCCGAGGGGTGATACGACGCTCGACGTCTGCGGGATCGAGGGTCAGCGACTCGTCGACCTCGGCCAGCACCGGAATCGCCCGCGAAGCGAGGACGGCATTCGGCGTCGCGTTCCAGGTGTACGCCGGGACGATCACCTCGTCCCCCTCGCCGACGCCTGCGCCGATGAGCGCGCAGATGATCGCCGACGAACCGGCGTTGACGCAGAGCGCGTGCTTCGCGCCCATGTACTCGGCGAACTCGCGCTCGAAGGAGATCACCTCGGCCGGGCCGTCACCCACGCCGTAGTAGCGGAAGAGGTTCTTGCTCTCGATCACCCGGGCCACCGCCTCGAGTTCCTCCTGGGCGACCTCCATCCCGCCGGGGAACATCGGCGCCTCCGGCCGGGTTCGGGCCGGAGTCCCCCCGTCCCGGGCGAGCGTCAGGTCACTCTGGGCGCGCGTAGGCGTCGTCATCCGGCGCTCATTCTGGACATGAAATCGTTTGCGATCAAGGAGGGAAGCGGCTAGCGGCGGGCCCGCTCGTAGGCCGCACGCGCCGCCTGAACGGCCTCGACCTCGGAAACCTCGGCGACCGGGACGTCCCACCAGCTCTCGTAGCCCGGGACTCCCTCGTAGCGATCGACCTCGATCGCGAGCACGACCGTCGACGCTTCGACCTTCGCCTCCTCGAGCCCGGCGCGGAGCTCGTCGATCGTCCGGCACCGGATCACCTTCGCGCCCAGCGATTCCGCGTTTGCCGCGAGATCGACGGGAAGCGGCGGCGCCGGCGTGCTGTCGCCGTCGAGGCCGAGCGACCCATTCCGGCGGTAGCGGTACTGCGTCCCGAACCCGTCGGTGCCGAGCGAGCGAGAGAGGCTCCCGATCGAGCTGAATCCGTGGTTGTCGACGAGGACGATCGTCAGCTTCAGGCCTTCCTGGATCGACGTGACGATCTCACTCGAGAGCATGAGGTACGAGCCGTCGCCGACCATCACGTAGACCTCACGCTCCGGCGCCGCCAGCTTGACACCGAGCCCACCTGCGATCTCGTACCCCATGCACGAGTAGCCGTACTCGACGTGGTACCCCTTCGGGTCCTGCGTGCGCCAGAGCTTGTGCAGGTCGCCGGGCATCGACCCGGCAGCGCAGACGACGACGTCGCCGGGCCCCGCTGCGTCGTTGACGGCGCCGATCACCTCGCTCTGCGCGGGCAACGGCTCGTGACCCAGCTCGTACAGGCGCGTGACCTCTTCGTCCCACTCTCCGTTGAGTCGGGCCGCCCGGTCGCGGTACTCGCGCTCGACCTGATGTCCCTCGAGCGCAGCTGCGAGGCGGTCGATCGCGACCCTGGCGTCTGCGACGAGCGGGATTCCGTCCTGCTTCGTCGCGTCGAAGTCGGCGATGTTCACGTTGACGTAGCGCACCTCCGGATTTCGGAAGGAGGTCTTGGAGGCCGTCGTGAAGTCCGACCAGCGCGTGCCGATCCCGATTACGACGTCTGCCTCAGCGGCTATGCGGTTGGCCGCGAACGTGCCGGTCACGCCGACGGCCCCGAGCGACGCGGGATGGTCGTACGGCAGCGAACCCTTTCCGGCCTGCGTCTCCGCGACCGGGATTCCCGTCTGCTCGGCGAACGCGCGCAGAGCTCCGGTCGCCTCGGAGTAGATGACACCTCCGCCGGCGACGATCAGCGGGTGCTTCGCGCTGCGAATGAGCGCGGCGGCTTCCGCGAGCCGACTCGAGTCCGGCTCCGGCCGCGGCACGTGCCAGACCCGGTGCGCAAGGAACTCGTCCGGGTAGTCGTGCGCCTCTGCCTGCACGTCCTGCGGAAAGGCGAGCGTCACCGCGCCGGTCTCCGCCTGGTTGACGAGCACGCGCATCGCGGCAAGCGCGGCCGGGACGAGCTGCTCCGGCCGCTCGATGCGGTCGAAGTACCGCGACACGGGTTGGAGGCAGTCGTTGACGGAAACGTCGCCGCGCGCAGGCACTTCGAGCTGCTGCAACACGGGATCGGGCCGCCGTGAGGCGAAGACGTCCCCCGGCAGCAGCAGCACCGGCAAACGGTTGACGGTCGCGAGCGCTGCGCCGGTCACGAGATTCGTCGCCCCGGGACCGATCGACGTTGTGCAGGCAAGCGTTGCGAGCCGGTTCTTCATGCGTGCGAACCCGACCGCCGTGTGCACCATCGCCTGCTCGTTGCGGGCCTGGTAGTAGGTGAGCAGATCGGGGTGCTGATAGAGCGCCTGCCCGATCCCGGCGACGTTGCCGTGCCCGAAGATCCCGAAGCAACCGGCGAAGAAACGCTGCTCGATCCCGTCGCGCTCGACGGATTGCGCGGCGAGAAACCGGACGAGAGCTTGGGCGGCCGTGATCCGAGTCATGCCGCTGAAGAGCGTACTGCGGCGGTGACTACCATCGCCCCGTGGCGTCGTACTGGCTCGAGGAGGAGGCTCCGCCGCTGCCATGGTCCGTCCTCTCCGGCACGCCGGATGTCGAGATCGTCGGCGGCGGTGTCACCGGCTGCTCGTGCGCGCTCGCGCTTGCGGAGGCCGGGCTCCGCGTGCGCCTGCACGAGGCGCGTGAGATCGCGGGAGGCGCCAGCGGCCGCAACGGCGGGTTCGCGCTGCGCGGCGGCGCGATGGCGTACGACGCCGCGCGTGTGCAGCTCGGCCGCGACCGGGCGCGCGAATACTGGCAACTGACCGAGCGGGCCCAACGACGCCTCCGGGCGCTGGCCGGCGACGCCTTTCGCCAGGTTGGGAGCCTGCGCCTGGCCGTCGACGAGGCCGAGCGCTCCGAGCTCAGGTCGGAGTACGACGCATTGGTCGAGGACGCGTTCGCCGCCGAGTGGGTGGAGGCAGGCGACCTCCCACCGCCCCTGCGAGGCAGGTTCGCCGCCGCGCTCCTGCATCCGTCCGACGGCGCGATCCAGCCGGCCCGGTGGGTCCGGCGGCTGGCACTTCGCGCGGTCGAAGCCGGCGCCGAGGTGCGCGAGGGTAGCCGGGTAGCGTCGCTCCACGAGCTCGCCGCCGACCACATCGTCGTCGCGACGGACGGGTACGGGAACGGCCTCGTGCCCGAGCTCGACGCGCGGATCCGTCCCACGCGCGGCCAGGTGCTCGTGACCGAGCCGCTGCCCGAGCTCGTCTTCGAGCGGCCGCACTACGCGCGGCACGGCTTCGACTACTGGCACCAGACATCCGACCGCCGGCTCGTGGCCGGCGGCTCGCGGGACGCGGGACGCCAGGACGAGTGGACCGCAGACGAGCGCATCACCGACACGGTCCAGGCGCGGATCGAGGCCCGCATCGGGGAGCTGCTCGGATCGCAGCCGCGCGTCACGCACCGCTGGGCCGGGATCTGGGGCACGACGGACGACCTGCTCCCGCTCGTAGGGCCGGCCCCGGGGAGCGAGCGCGTCTGGGTCGCCGCCGGCTACTCGGGGCACGGCAACATGCTCGGCTTCGCGGCCGGCGAGCTCGTCGCACGCGCGATTCGCGGCGACCGCGACCCGATCCTCGACGTGCTCGATCCGGCCCGCTAGGGCTGGAAGCGGGGGAGATCCAGCTCGTCGGAGCGGTCGAGCGCCGCGAGCGCGATCGCGAGATCCTGGATCGCGAGACCGGTGGAGTCGAAGACCGTCGCCTCGTCGGGCGAGCGCCGTCCCTCTGCAGATCCCGCGAGCACGTCGCCGAGCTCCGTGACGTCGTCCCGGCCGAGGACACCGGCCTCGATCGCGTGGACGAGGTCGCCGTTGTGGCTCGCCTGCTCCCAGTCGTCGCAGAAGACGCGCACGCGCGCGAGCTCGCCGACCGCGATCTCCTGCTTGCCGGGGCCGTCTGCTCCCATCAACGAGGCGTGCTGGCCGGGACTCAGGGAGCCTTCGCCGAGCACCACCTCGCGCCCGGGAGTGACCGTGACGACGAGATCTGCAGCGAGCGCCTCCTCGCGCGAGCCGGCGACGTGCGCACCGAGCTCATCGGCGACCGCGCGGGCCCGCGCCTCGTCGAGGTCCCAGAGCGCAACGCGCCGGCCGCGCGCAGCGAACGTCCGTGCCACCGCGCGCCCGTTCACCCCCGCGCCGATCACGGCGGCGGTGACCGCGTCGCTTCGCCCGAGCGTCTCGGCTGCGAGCACCGCGGCCGCGCCCGTTCTCAGCGCCGTCACCGCGGCCGCGTCGAGCACCGCCCGCAGGACCCCGTTCGACGCATCGGACACGAGCACGAGCCCCATCACCGTCGGCAGACCCAGGGGCGGGTTTCCAGGGAACGACGTCACCCACTTCAGCAGCGAGTGCCCGCCGCCTAGCGCCGGCATCGCACGGAAGTCACCGGCGGGATATGCGGGCACGTACACCTTCGGCGGCATCGTCCACTCGCCGCGCGAGTAGGCGACGAACGCGTCGCGGACCGACCTCGAGTGCGCGCTCAGGCGAGACCGCCTCCTCGACCGCCCTTCCCCCGAAGAACGGAACGTCCGGGAGGCTCAAACGGCCTTGACTGACGTGATGAGCTGCGCGAGCGCCGCCTTCGCGTCGGCGAAGAGCATCACGGTCTTCGGGTCGTAGAACAGCGGGTTGTCGACACCTGCGAAGCCGGTCGCGAGCGAGCGCTTGATCACGACGACGTTGTGCGCCTTGTCGACGTCGAGGATGGGCATCCCGTAGATCGGGCTGTCGGGCTGATTTCGTGCGGCCGGATTGACGACGTCGTTGGCGCCGACCACGACGACGACGTCGGTCTGCGGGAACTCGGGGTTGATCTCGTCCATCTCGAACAGCTCGTCGTAAGGGACGTTCGCCTCGGCCAACAGGACGTTCATGTGCCCGGGCATGCGGCCTGCGACCGGGTGGATCGCGTAGCGCACGTCCACGCCCTTCTCCTCGAGGAGCTCGCCGAGACTGTGCACGTCGTGCTGCGCCTGTGCGACGGCGAGCCCGTACCCCGGCACGAACACGACGCGGCGTGCGTAGGCGAGCATGTAGCCGATGTCGTCGGGCGAAGCCGTCCGGACGCTCGCGCCGTCCGCGGCCGCGCCCACGGCGGCGGGACCCCCCGCCGGAGTCGCCCCGAACGCCCCGAAGAGCGTCCGCACGAGCGGGCGGCCCATCGCCTGCCCCATCTTCATGGTGAGCAGCGTCCCCGACGCGCCGACGATCGTGCCGCCGATGATCAGCGCCGTGTTGTCCAGCACGAAGCCGGTCGACGCGGCCGCCAGGCCGGTACACGCGTTCAGGAGAGAGATGACGACCGGCATGTCGGCGCCGCCGATCGGGAGCACGAAGAGCACGCCGAGCACTCCGGCTACCACCATCAGCAGCACGAGCCAGATCCCGTTCTCCGTCACCGCCGTCAACGCGATGAGTGCGACCAGCGCGGCCGCGAGCGCCGCGTTGACGAGGTTCTGCGCCGGAAACACGAGCGGCCGCCCACTGATCAGCTCCTGGAGCTTCCCGAAGGCGATCATCGAGCCCCAGAAGCTGACCGACCCGATCACGGCCGAGAACATGATCCCGACGAGGACGTCGCCGTCGAGCCGGCCGGGAGCGCCTGCCTGCCGGTCGAACTCGGCGGCTGCGATGAGCGCCGCTGCGCCGCCGCCCACGCCGTTGAAGAGCGCGACCATCTGCGGTATCGCGGTCATGCGCACCGCCCGGGCGGAGACGACGCCGACCACCGTCCCGATTGCGATTCCCGCGAGCATCAGCCCGTAGCTGTCGATCTCCTTGACCAGGAACGTGAAGCCGACCGCAATCGCCATCCCGACCGCGGCGATCCAGTTCCCAGAGCGCGCCGTCCTGGGGTGCGAGAGCCGCTTCACCCCGACGATGAACAGGATCGAGGCGACGAGGTAGGCGACGTTGATCCAGGTCTGGCTCACTCGCGATCCGCCTCGTCGGGCCGCTTCTGCTTGAACATCTCGAGCATCCGGTCGGTGACGAGGAAGCCGCCGACGATGTTGATCGTCCCGAACACGACGGCCACGAAGCCGAGCACCTGCTCGAGCGTCGAGTCCGCCGTCCCGACGACCAGCATTGCGCCGATCAGGACGATGCCGTGAATCGCGTTCGTCCCCGACATCAGCGGCGTATGCAGCATCGCGGGGACCTTCGAGATCACCTCGAAGCCGACGAAGATCGCGAGCGCGAAGATCGTCAGCTCAGCCACGAGCTGCGTACTCACGCCGGCACCTCGTCGCGCCGTGTGACGCAGGCGCCCGCGACGATCTCGTCCTCGAAGTCGAGGAGCAGCTCGCCCTCGGGGGCCAGATGTTGGATCAGTGCCGTCACGTTGCGCGAGTAGAGCCGCGACGCGTCGTACGCCATCGTGCTCGCGAAGTCGGTCAGACCGACGATCACGACGCCGTTCTCGACGACCTCCTCGCCGGGTCGCGTCAGCTCGCAGTTGCCGCCGGTCTCGGCCGCGAGGTCGACGATCACCGACCCCGAGTGCATCGCGCGCACAGCCGACGCGGGGATCAACTTCGGCGCGGGTCGACCCGGGATCGCGGCTGTCGTGATCACCGCATCGAACTCGGGGATGCGGCGCTCGAGCTCCACCTGCTGCTTCTGCTGCTCCTCCTCGGTCAGCTCACGCGCATAGCCGCCCTCGGTCTCCTCTCCGACGACGCCGAGATCGAGGAACGTCGCGCCGAGCGACTCGACCTGCTCGCGCACGACCGGGCGAACGTCGAACCCGGAGACGACGGCGCCCAGGCGTCGAGCCGTCGCGATCGCCTGGAGACCGGCGACTCCGGCGCCGAGCACGAGCACCTTCGCGGGTGGGACGGTGCCGGCCGCCGTCATCAGCATCGGGAAGAACTTCGGCAGGCGGTCGGCCGCGACCAGCGCCGCCTTGTACCCGGTGACGGTCGCCTGGGATGAGAGCGCGTCCATCGACTGCGCGCGCGTGATCCGTGGGATCGACTCCATCGCGAACGCCGTCACGCCCAGTGCCGTCAGCCGCTCGATCCCCTCACGGTCCGTGAGCGGCTCGAGGAAGCCGACGAGTACCTGGCCTTCGCGCAGCCGCGCGATCTCATCGGCCGAGGGTTTCTGCACCTTTGCCACCAGGTCTGCGTCCCAGGCGGCCCCGATCTCGGCTCCGGCCTCGCGGTACGACTCGTCCGGGTACGAGGACGACACACCGGCCTCCGCCTCGACGACGACCTGGATGCCGGTCTGCGCCAGCCGGCCGACGGAGTCGGGGACGAGCGCCACTCGGCGCTCGTCGGCAGCGGTCTCGCGCGGGACACCGACTCTCACCGGGCGGATCCTATGTGGGCTCGCTCGGAAGGGACGGGGGTGACCGCCGTGGCCGCTAGAGCGCGGCCCAGACCTCCAGCTTCGTCTTCACGCGGCGGATCACCTCGTCGGTGTACTCACTGGTGCCGAGATCCCCACCGAGGTCGGCCGTCCGCTGGCCCTCTGAGACGGCCTCGAAGGCAGCTTCACGGATCGCCCGCGCCGCCCGTTGCTCCTGCTCGTCGCCGTGAGCGAGCAGCGCCGCGGAGGCGAGGATCATCGCCATCGGGTTCGCGATGTTCTTTCCCTCGAGCGCCGGCGCCGTCCCATGTGCGGCCTCCGCCACCAGCGCACGCGGGACGTAGTTCTCGTCGAATGCGACCACCAGCGACTCGGACCCGGCGATCGAGCCGAAGAGCGGAAGCACGAAGTCGGACAGGATGTCGCCGTCTCGGTTCAGCGACGGGATCACGAGCGGCTCGGCAGCGCGCGCCATCACTAGCGCGAACGTCGCGTCGATCAGCTGCGGCTCGTACGGGACGCCGGGGTGGCGTCCGGCCGCCGAGTCCATCTCCTCCTTGAGCATCCCCTCGTAGATCGGCGAGACCGTGAACTTCGGGCCGCCGAAGACGCGCGCGCCGGTGCGCTCCGCGAGCCGGAATGCATACTCGGCGACCGACCGGCAGATCCTGCGCTCGATCCTCTCGGTGCGGTAGCCGATCTCGTCGTCGCCTTCTCCCTCACGCCATTCCTTCGCGCCGTAGGCGTCGCCGACCGCCATCCGGACGATCGAGATCGGCGCGAAGACGCCGCCGATCGGCACGACGCCGGGGATCCGGCGGCCGGTGCGAACGATCACTCGTGCACCGATCTCCTCGCGCAGGATCCGATTCGGAGAACCGACGTCGTCGACGTCCTCCGGTGTGATCGTCGCCGCCTTCAGCCCGAGGCCGTGGTCCCTGATCGCGGCGGCGGCCTCGTGCACCACGGCGTTCTTCGTAGCCCGCCTGTGCTCGAGCGAGAGGTCGAAGCGGGGGAACGAGAGCTCGAGGCCGATCACGTCTCGTGCGAGCACGCGAAGTGACTCCTCGAGCAGCTCCTGTCCCGTCTGGTCACCCTCCAGCACGACGATCGTCCCGGTGTCCACGGCGGGCCGACACTACCCTCCTGCACGCCCGAACCGGGCCTGGACGAACGAACCACGGCCGATTACCGGCCCTATTCGGCGAACTGCTGCGACCTAGATTTCCACCACCTTTTTCGGTTACAGTCGATCAATCCACCGATTACCGAGGAGGAAAGCGTGGCGCGAAAGACCGTCCTCGTCTGCGACAACTGCAGCAAGGAAATCGACGAATCAAAGGGCGCTGTGATGCGTATCAACTTCAACGATGCGCGCCGCGGATCCAAGCAGGCCGACCTCTGCGACACGTGCGCCGGCGGCATGCCCGGCCAGCCCGCGGCGCGGCGCGGGCGCAGGCCGAAGACCGCCGCGGCCTGAGTCGAGCAAGCTGCTGACGGGCGCCTGCGCAATTCGCGCAGTTTGCGATCGCGCCGTCCGGATCCGTCGGGACCCCGCTCTACGATGCGTGGGTTGTGGGTCTGAGTCTCCTCGTCGGCCCCGCGAACGCGGGCAAGGTATCGCTGCTGCTCGAGCGGTACCTGGCCGCGCTCGATCGAGAGCCGGTACTGATCGTGCCGAACCGGTCGGACGTCGACCGCGTCGAGCGGGACCTGATCGCGCGGGCGGGCTGCGTCTTCGGAGGGTCGATCGGCACGTTCGACGACGTCTTCGAGCGGGTCGTGCGCGCGGGCGGCGGACGTCCGCTTGCCACCGACGCGCAGCAGCAGCTCGCGCTCCGCCGTTCGGTCGGTCGCGCGTCGCTGAACGGACTCTCCGCCTCCGCACGCTCGGCCGGGTTCGCAGACGCACTCCGGGAAGCGATCCGTGAGCTGCAGGGTGCACTGCTCGAACCCGACCGCGTCGAAGGCGACCTCGCGCACCTGTACGCGGCGTACTGCGCCGAGCTCGAGTCGCTCGGCCTCTGGGACCGAGAGCTCCTGCGCGCCGAGGCGGTCGCGCGACTCGAGGGCGACCTCGGCTCGTGGCACGGCGAGCCGGTCTTCGCGTACGGCTTTGAAGACCTGACCGCCGCCGAATGGTCGCTCCTCGACGCGCTGGCCGGGCGAACCGATGTGATGGTCTCGCTCCCGTACGAGCAGGGACGTGAGGCGTTCGCCTCGCTTCGCCGCACCGCCGAAGACCTCGCCGCGCTCGCCGGCGGGCGCATCGAGGAGCTCCCGCCCGGCTCTGCCGACGTCGCGCACCCTGCGATTGCCCACCTCGAGCGCGCGCTGTTCGAGGAACCGCCGCCCGACGCGCCCACGCTCGGGGGCGCGCTCGTCTTCCTCGAGGGAGCCGGCGTCCGCGGTGCGCTCGAGCTCGTCGGAGACGAGATTCTGGGTCTCGTCCGCTCGGGCGTCGCGCCCGAGGCGATCGGCGTCATCTGCCCGTCGCTCCCGCGCTGGCGTGCGCCTGTCGAAACCGTCTTCGGCTCGCTCGGAATCCCGTACGCATTCGACGGGCGTGCGCGCTTCGCCGAGACACCGTTCGGCAACGCACTGCTGGCGCTGTTGCGGTTCGCATGGGCGGCCGGTCCCCGCGCCGACCTGTTCACGTATCTGCGCTCGCCCTACTCGGGCCTGAGCCGTCCCCACGTCGACTTCGTCGAGGGCCGGTTGCGGGGCCGCGCGGTCGCGACGCCGGACCGGATCGACGAGGTGCTCGAAGAGCTCCGAGGAGCGCCGCTGCGGCCGCTCGAGTCGCTGCGGGCACCGGGCGCGGCGGTCGAGGCCGTGGGCTCGCTCGCGCGCGCGATGCTTCGCGCGGCGTACGGGCTCGAAAGCCCACCCGCCGGACGCGAGCCGGCCGACGACCTGCGTGCATGCGACGCCGGCACGCGCCTGCTCGACGAGCTCGGGACGTGGGAGCTGCGTGTCGGAGAGACGGTCTCGCGCGACGACGTGATCGCGACACTCGACCGCGCCAGGCTGCGGGGAGAGCGCGCCGAGCCCGGCAAGGTCGCCGTGCTCGACCTCGACCGCGCGCGAACGTCTCGGTTCGAGGTCGTCTTCGTGCTCGGCCTCGAGGAGGGCAGCCTGCCGCGGCGCGGGAGCGGTTCGCCGTTCCTCGACGACGAGGAGCGTGAGCGGCTCGGCGGGCGTCTCCAGCGGGCGGACACCGTGAGCCGCGACCGCTACCTCTTCTACACGGCGTGCTCCCGCCCGACGCGTCGGCTCTACCTCGTGCGCGAGTCCGCGAACGACGAGGGCAGCCCGAAGGAGGCGAGCCCGTTCTGGGACGAGGTGCAGGCGCTCTTCCCGCGCGAGGAGGTCGCGCGAGCGACGACTCGCCGCCGGCTCTCCGACCTCACGTGGCCGCTCGGCGAAGCACCGAGCGAGCGAGAGCGCCTGCGGGCGCTCGCGTCGATCGCACGCGACGAGCCTGCCGAGGCGGCCGGAATCGCGCGCGCGAACGGCTGGGAGCGCCGGCTGGAGCGCGCACGCCGAGCGCACGAGCGTCCGACCGCGCTCCGTCATCCGCTCGTGCTCGCGACCCTCGGCGCCCGAACCACGTTCAACGTCACCGAGCTCGAGCGCATGGCGGACTGCTCGTCGGCCTGGTTCGTCGACCGTCTGATCGATCCGAAGACCATCGACGCCGACGTCGATCCGAAGCTGCGCGGCTCGGTCGCGCACAACGCGCTGCACAAGTTCTTCACCTCGCTGCCGAAGGAGCTCGGCACCGATCGAGTTCCGCCCGAGCGCGTCGAGGACGCCGTCCGTCTGATGCGCGCGCTGCCTCGACCAGGCGATCGAGGGCGTCCGAATGGAGATGACGACGATGCAGCGCCGCGAGCTCGACGCGACGCTCTGGCGCGATCTCGAGGCGCTCGTCCACGCGGAGGCCGACGGCGACGCACACCTCGTGCCGAAGCGCTTCGAGGTCTCGTTCGGCATGGAACGCTCACCACAGGAGCTCCAGCGCGGGCTCGACCTGGGAGAGGGGTTGACGCTCAGCGGCAAGATCGACCGGATCGACGTCGACCCGTTCAGCACGCGCGGGATCGTGCAGGACTACAAGGCGGGCAAGACGGCGCACTCTGCGAGCCAGATCGAGAAGGAGCTGCGGCTGCAGATCCCGCTCTACATGCTGGTGCTGCGCGACCTCGTGGGCATCGAGCCGCTCGGCGGCGTTTACCGTCCGCTTGCAGGCGACCGGAAGCCGCGCGGCCTGCTCCGAGCCGACGCGCAGGACGACGTGCTCCCCGGCTACGTCAAGAAGGACTACGTCGACGACGAGGCGTTCTGGGCGCAGGTCGAGAACGCGCGAACGAGTGCTCGCACGCTCGCGCAGCGCATCGGGGCAGGCGACGTGCGTCACGATCCGCGCGGAGGCGACTGTCCGCAGTGGTGCGACCTCTGGCCGATGTGCCGGGTGAAGCGGCCGTGACGCGGCTCGAGCCGAACCCGGAGCAGGGCGCCGCGATCGACGCGTCCGGTCGCGTCTTCCTCTCGGCGGGCGCAGGTACGGGCAAGACCGCCGTGCTGGTCGAGCGTTTCGCACAGGCCGTCTGCGACCGCGGGCTCGACGTCGGCTCGATCCTCGTGATCACGTACACGCGCAAGGCGGCCGGCGAGTTGCGCACTCGCATCCGCCGCGAGTTGCGCGAGCGGGGCCGCGCCGACCTCGCGCGTGAGCTCGACGGCGCCTGGATCGCGACGATCCACGGCTTCTGCGCTCGTCTCCTGCGCGCGTACCCGTTCGAAGCCGGTCTCGACCCGCGCTTTCGCGAGCTCGATGCGGCTCAGTCGGCCGTGCTCGCGGGCGAGGCGTTCGACGCGGCGCTCGACGAGTTCTGCGCAGGCGACCAGCCTGAGCGGCTGCAGCTGCTCGCGACGTACGGGACCCGCGCGCTTCGCCGAATGCTCGTCGGGATCTACGAGACGCTTCGCTCTGCCGGGAGGCCCCTCGTCCTCGAGCTCGGAGAGCGTGACCCGCTCGGCGAGCGTGTCGAGCGTCTGCGCGAAGCCGCACGCTGCCTGGTCGACGATGGGAGGGCGACAGAGCTCGCGCGCACGAACGCGGCGGGATTGCTCGACCTGCTCGAGGGCGACCCGCGCACCGACCGCCTGCTCGACCTCTCTGCGCTCAAGGCGGGCGGCGTGCGCGCCCAGTCGTACGAGGAGGCCCGCCGCGCCGTCGAGCAGGCTGCGCTCGACGAGCTCGCGTTGCGCGACCGCGACCTGCTGCAGGAGCTCCTCGAAGGGTTCGCCCGCGCCTACGAAGAGGCGAAGCGCCGCGAGGGCGTGCTCGACTTCGAAGACCTGCAGCTCGCCGCGCGTGACCTCCTCCGCGAGAACGAGCGGATCCGCGACCGCGAGCACCTCCGCTTCAGGGCGATCATGGTCGACGAGTTCCAGGACACGAACCGGCTTCAGTGCGACCTGATCGACCTGCTCGCGGAGGGACCCGGTCAGCCGGAGGTGTTCTTCGTCGGCGACGAGTTCCAGTCGATCTACGGCTTCCGGCACGCCGACGTGCAGGTCTTCCGAGAGCGGCGGGAAGCAGAGGGCGGCGGCCTCGCCCTCGTTCAGAACTACCGCTCGCGCCCCGAGGTGCTCGCCGCGGTGAACTTCCTCTTCCAGGACGAGTTCGGCGACGGTTTCCAACCGCTCACGGCCTCGCGCGACTTCCCGGACCCGGTCTTCGGTCATCCGGTCGAGCTGCTGATCACCGAGAAGGAGACGTACGCCGACACCGGCGTCCACTGGCGCCGCGCGGAGGCGAAGCACATCGCACGGCGCGTACGCGAGCTGGTGGACGAGGGCGCCGCGACACCCGGCGAGATCGTGCTGCTCTTCGCCGCCGGTACCGACGCCGAGGCGTACGAGGAGGAGCTGCGGCACGAGGGGCTGCCGACGTATCGCGCAACCGGTCGCGGGTACTTCGGGCAGCAGCAGGTCGTCGACCTGCTCGCGTACATTCGCCTGCTCCAAAACCGCTACGACGATCAGGCAGTCGTCACCGTTCTCGCCTCGCCGTTCGTCGGCGTCTCCAACGATGCGCTCGTGCTGATCAGGCGCGCGGCGTCGAAGCGGCCGATCTTCACCGGGATCGAGAAGGGCCTGCCTCCCGAGCTCGCGGAGCGCGACGCGCAGCTGATCCGCGCTTTCCTGCAGCGCTACGAACGCCTCGTTCGAGCGCTGCCACGGCTTTCGCTCGAGCGGCTCTGCGAGCGCATCGTGTCCGAGCACGACTACGACCTCGCCGTGCTCGCGCAGTGGGACGGTCGCCGCCGCTACGCGAACCTGCGCAAGCTCGCGCGGCTCGCGCGCTCGTACGAAGAACTGCGAGGCCCGGAGATCGAGGGCTTCGTCCGCTTCGTCCGCGACCAGGAAGCCGTCGGCGCCAAGGAGCTCGAAGCGGTCGCCGAGGAGGAAGGCTCCGACGCGGTGCGTTTGCTGACGATCCACGCCGCAAAGGGGCTGGAGTTCAAGGTCGTGGTCGTGGCCGACGCCGGCCGCGACCGGCGCGCGCCGGACGCCGACGAGATCCTCGCGCTCTCCGACGGCCGCTTCGGCTTCAGAGTCGCGGACCCGCTGACGACGAGGCGTCGCGGCGCGTTCGACTACGAGGACGTACGGAAGGTGCGCGAGGAGGAGGAGCGCACCGAGCGCCTCCGCCTCTACTACGTCGCGATGACGCGCGCGATCGACAGGCTGATCGTCTCGGGGGCGATCGACCGGGAGAGTGCGGCGGATCGCTCGACGCCGATGGGCTGGGTGCTCCAGCGGCTCGATGCCGGGGAGGAGCTTGCAGCAGCCGACGGCGCTCCGCTCGAGCTCGGGCGCGGCCGGGCGCGGATCAGCGTCCGGTTCGATCGCTTCAAGCCCACGGCGGAGCCCGTCGAGGAGCCGCCCGGAGAGCTTGGGCAGCTGGAGCTGTTTCAGGAGGGCGCGGTCGAGCCGCTCCCGCCGCCGGCGCCGACGCTCCCCGAGCTGTCCGCGATCCCCGAGCCCCCGCTCCATCACATCCGTCGGCTCTCGTTCACCGCGCTCTCGCTCTTCGAGACCTGTTCGTACCGCTACTTCGCCGAACGCGTCGCGGGGATGCGTTCGCTCGAAGTCGAGGCGGCCGGACACGAGGGTCTTTCGGGGACGGCGGTCGGCAGCGCCGTCCACTCGGAGCTCGAGCATGTCGACCTCGCAGTCCCGGCGCTCGCCCCAGGTTGGGATGATCGCGTTCGTACGGTGTATCCGTCCGCGACCGACGACGAGGTCGAGCGCATCAAGACGCTGATCGAGGCCTACTGCGACTCCGAGCTCGCGTCGCGGGTCGCCGGGCTCGACGGCGTCGCGAAGGAGCGGCACTTCACGTTCGAGCACGACGGCGTGCTGCTCCACGGGTACCTCGACGCGTACCACAGCTCCGGCGGGCGCGCGCTCGTCGTCGACTACAAGACGAACGCCCTCGATGAGCACGAGCCGGAGGAGATCGTCGCGCGGTCGTACCGCCTTCAGCGCCTCGTGTACGCCCTCGCGTGCTTCCGCGCCGGTGCCGATGAGGTCGAGGTCGCGTACCAGTTCCTCGAGCGCCCCGCCGAGCCCGTCATGACGACGTTCACGCGCGACCAGGTCACGGAGCTCGAGGCGGAGCTGTCGACCGCGATTTCCCGGCTGCGGGAGGGGGCGTTCCGTCCGACGCCGAGCGAGTACGGGTGCGCGGGGTGTCCGGCGCTCGACGTCGTCTGCGCCGGGCCGCGCCTGCCGCTCCAACCGGTGCAGCAGACGGAATCGGCCGTCGTCGCCTGATGCGCGTCGCGGCGCTCTTCGACGTGCACGGCAACCTGCCCGCACTGGACGCCGTGCTCGGCGAGGTCGAGCGGGAGGGTGTTCGCCACATCGTCTCCGGCGGAGACCTCGTCGCGGGGCCAGCGGGCGCCGAGTGCCTCAATCGGCTGCGCTCGGTCGCCGCGGAGGTCTCGTTCGTCCGCGGGAATGCCGATCGGGAGGTGCCCGAGTTTGCCTCGGAGGTTGCGGATTGGCCGCTGACGGTCGAGCTTGCGGTGGACGGACTCGACACGGTGGTGTTCTGTCACGGGACGCCGCGCTCGGACGAGGAGATCGTGACCAGGCTCTCGCCCGACGATGCGTTCGACGCCTTCACCGCAGCGGTCACGATCGTCGGCCACACGCACGTCCAGTTCGACCGCGATATCGCGGGCCGGCGCGTCGTCAACGCGGGCAGCGTCGGCCGGCCGTACGAAGGTCGGCGTGGTGCGTTTTGGGCGCTGCTCGGCCCCGATGTCGACCTGCGCTGCACTTCGTACGACGTGGCCGCAGCGGCGCGCGAGCTGCCTGAGCTCGCCGAGGCGTTGTTGCAGGCGCCTGGTCCCGAGGAAGCCAGCACGCTGTTCGAGAGCATGCGTGGCGCGTAGCTTCGTCGGCGAGGCGCGTCGCCGCCGCGTCGGACCGAAGAAGGAGCGGGTTCGCGAGATCATCGATCGCCTGGCGCGCGAGCACGAGGACGCGACGATCGCGCTCCGCTTTCGCAGCCCGCTGGAGCTGCTCGTCTCCGTGATGCTCTCCGCGCAGACGACCGACGTGAACGTCAACCGCGTCACGACAACGCTCTTCGAAAAGTACCGGCGACCCGAGGACTACCTCGCCGTTCCGCAGGAGGAGCTCGAGCGCGACGTCTTCGCGACCGGCTTCTACCGGCAGAAGGCGAAGGCGATCCGGGGCACGATGCGCATGTTGCTCGAGGAGTTCGACGGTCAGGTCCCACGCACGCTCGACGAGCTCGTCCGGCTCCCGGGCGTGGCACGCAAGACCGCCAACGTCGTCGCGGCTGAGCTCGGCCATCCGCAGGGGATCGTCGTCGACACGCACGTCCGGCGGCTCGCTCAGCGGCTGGGCCTCACCAAGCAAGACGACCCGGTGAAGATCGAGCGCGACCTGGTCAAGATCGTCCCGCGCGAGGACTGGGGGCGCTTTCCCCACCTGCTCATCTGGCACGGACGGCGCGTCTGCCTCGCGCGCAACCCGCGCTGCGAGGTCTGCGCCGTGAACGACCTCTGCCCGTCGAGCCGCGTCTAGCGCGGCGCGAGTGCGACGAGGAGGCCGCCGTCCTCGTCGTACGCGGGAAAGAAGTCGGCCGTGACGGTCTTCTCGATCCCCGCCCGCGTCCGCAGCCCGATCCGCTCGCCGAGCCGGCGGACGCCCCACTCGAGCGAAACTGCGACCGGGTTCTCGACGCCCTCGCCACCGCGGAGGCCGAGAGCGTCGACCACATCGCGACCGATCAGCTCCGGCTCCCGGTAGCCCGTCAGCTCGAAGACGCCTTTGCCTGTGGCGAGCACGCGTGCGTCCCGGTCGCACACGACGAACCCGGCCCCGGGCGCCGGGTAGTAGTCGTCCATCAGCTCGAACAGGAAGCCGAACCCGCAGCGCTGGCACGAAGCCGCCTGGTCGAGCAGTCCCTCCCGGCCGTCGTGGTCGATCGACCGGTTCTGGCAGTTCGGGCAGATGAAGTAGGGCACGAGTCGATCGTAGCCGCGGGGGCTAGATCCACCGCCGCCAGCGGAAGAACACGAGCTGGAGGATCGTCGTGGAGACGATCAGGGCCCAGGAGAAGGCGTAGCCGAGCCCCCAGTGGAGCTCGGGAATGTTGTCGAAGTTCTGCCCGTAGACCCCGACGATGAAGGTCGGGAAGAGGAGCAGCGACGCAACGACCGCGAGCTTCTTGACGACGTCGTTCTGGTCGGCGGCCGTGCGCCCCTGGTAATAGTCGCGGACAGCGGCGACCGAGTCGCGTGCGAAGTCGAGCCCCTCGGCGGCGCGCAACAGCTTGTCGTGCGCCTGCGCGAAGTGGAGCTCGACGTCGCGCGGGAAGACCTCACGTTGGAAGAGCGGGCGTCCTTCGAGGTCGGTGCGTCCATCGACGACCGCGCGGACGGCGTCGCGGGTCGGGCCGAGCGTCCGTCGGATGCCCAGGCCGGCCCGCCGGAGATCGGCGAGCCGTCGGTGGACGCGCTGAGCGTCCCAGACGTCGACCATCTCCTCGACCTCGTCGACCTCCTCATCGAGGGCGTCGATGAGGTCGAGGTACCGCTCCGCAACCTCGTCCACGAGGTGGAACGCGATCATCCCCGGCGGGACGTGACCGCGCATCGCGCAGATCTCCTCGATCTTCGTCGGGTCGAAGGGCACGCCGGACGGCGGAGTCTTGCGTACGGTCAGGATGCGGTCGCGCGTCAGCACGAAGCCGACCTCCTGGTAGTAGATGCGATCTTCCTCGGTTACTGCGATCGGCGAGACGAGCACGCCGAACACGTAGTCGCCGTGGCCCTCGATCGCGGGCCGTAGCGGCGTCTCGTCCGTCGGCCGGGTCAGCTCCTCGATCGCGCGCGGGTGCAGATCGGCGGGTGCGTGCTCGCGAAGCTCCGCTTCGGACGGATCGAGCAGGTCGCCCCAGTTGTCACGCGCCACGCCTCGCGAGGGTAGCGCCGGGGGCGGCTAGACCTCTGCGGTCTCCACGCGCGGCACGGCGAGCGCGTCGTGCAGGTGCCCTTCCTCGGCGGCCAGGAAGCGTTCGGCGTCGAGCGCGCCCATGCACCCGGACCCGGCGGCGGTGACCGCCTGCCGGTAGGTGTGGTCCTGCACGTCCCCGACCGCGAAGACGCCCGGGACGTTCGTCTCGGTGGATCGCGGCTTCGTGATCAGATAGCCGGCCGGGTCGTGGTCGAGCTGGTCGAGGAAGAGCTTCGTGTTCGGATCGTGTCCGATCGCGACGAAGAGCCCGTCGCTCGGATACTCGAGCGTCTCGCCGGTCTCGACGTTGCGCAGGAGCACACCGCTCAGCATCTTCTCGTCGACTCCGAGCACGTCGTCGACGACGTAGGGCGTGAGGAACTCGATCTTCCCGTTGGCCCGAGCGCGGTCGGTCATGATCTGCGACGCGCGAAAGTCGTTCCGCCGGTGCACGATCGTGACCTTCGAGGCGAAACGCGTGAGGAAGAGCGCCTCCTCCATCGCGGAGTCACCGCCGCCGGCGACGACGACCTCCTTGTCGCGGTAGAACGCGCCGTCGCAGGTGGCGCAGTAGGTGACGCCGCGGCCCTGCAGCGCGACCTCCGACTCGAGCCCGAGCTGGCGTGCGCTGGCGCCGGTCGCGACGATGACCGTCCTCGCGCGATACTCGTCGTCGCCGACCCACACGCCGAACGGGCGCTCCGAGAAGTCGACCTTCGTCACGTCGTCTGTGACGAACTCGGCGCCGAAGCGCTCGGCCTGGCGACGGAAGTCGGCCATCATCTGGGGCCCGAGGACCCCGTCCGCGTACGCGGGGTAGTTCTCGACATCGCTGGTGATCATCAACTGACCGCCCCACTGGAACCCTTCGATCACGAGTTGGCTCAGGTTGGCGCGCGCGGCGTAGAGGGCAGCCGTATAGCCGGCGGGGCCTCCGCCGATCACGATCAGATCACGAATTTCCATACGGGATATTCAACGTTATGAGCCGGATGGTTGTTCCCGCGCCGTGGTCACGCTACGCCTCCAAGGTAGCGCGGCGACCGGCGTTGCGACCGAGCCTGGACGAATACAATCGCCGGGCCCGGCAGAGAGGGAGGCATGGCCGACACGCTCACCCTGGAGCGCCTGCGAGAGCTTGCCCGCTTTCGCTCCGACAGCGGCTGCGCAATCAGCCTGTACGTCGATCTCGACCCCACGCTGACTCCGACACCCAACGTTGCGGCCACGCGGCTGAACTCGCTGCTCTCCGACGTGGAGAAGCGGATGGACGCGCGCCGCGACGAGCTTAGTCACGACGACCGCACGGGCCTCAAGCGTGACCTCGATCGGATCCAGACCTTTTTCGAGAGCGAGTTCAGCCGCGAGGGCGCGCGGGGCTTCGGCGTCTTCGTGTCGGGAGACTTCTGGTCGACACTGGCGCTCCCCGACTCCGTTCCCGACGGAGTCGCGCTCGGGCGCGGATTCAGCCTCGGACCGGTTGCGCCACAGGTGGGCCGCGGCGAGGGCGCGGTCGTTGCGTTCGTCGGCCGTGAGCGCGGGGAGCTCTTCCGGCTGAGTGCGGGCAGGCTGAAGGAGATCGCCGACCGAACTGAGGAGCAGCCCGGACGCCATGACCAGGGCGGCTGGTCGCAGGCTCGGTACCAGCGTCACATCGAGCACCTCGTCGCCGACCACCTCCGCGCGGTCGCCTCCGAGCTCGATCGCGTCGTCCGGAGTCAGGAGGCGCCGAAGGTCGTGATCGTCGGGTCGGACGAGACCCGCGCCGAGTTCCTCGAGTTCCTGCCGCACGAGGTGAAGGCGGCTGTCGTCGGCACGACCGAAGCGGAGGCGCACGCGACGGCGAATGACCTACTCAAGCTCGTCCAGCCCCTTCTCGAGGAAGCACACGCGGCCGAAGAGCGTACGGTGATCGAGCGCTGGGGCGCTGAGGCGGCCAAGCATGCCCGCGCCGCCTCAGGCTGGGAGGAGACGCTCCCCGCCGCGTCCGATGCCCGCGTCGAGGTGCTCCTCTTCGAGGAGCGCGCGAACCACCCCGCGCACGAGTGCCCGCGGTGCGGCCGCGCGTCGCTCGAGGGAGGGTCGTGCCCGCTCGACGGAGCAAGGTTCGAGCCGAGTGAGTCGGGCTTCGATCTCGCGGTGCGGCAGACGCTCGTGCACGGCGGCTCGCTGCTCCCGGTTCGGCACCAGGGTGACCTTGCCACGGTCGGGGGAGTCGGCGCGCTGCTTCGCTTCTAGGCTGCGTCGAGCGCGCGAGGCAGGTCGAGCGGCTCTGCCTCGAGCTCCTCGTGCTCGCTCGCGCGCTCGAGCTTCGACTCGAAGCGGTCGAGCCGCCTCTCGGCCTCGAAGTACTTGCTCTGCGCATTCGTGATGTGCTTCCCGACGACGTCGAAGTCGCCCTTGAAGCGTTCGAAGTCCTTCCCGAGTTGAGCGACGTATGCCATGACCTCGTGTGCGTGCTGCTCGATCTGCAGGCCCTTGAGTCCGAGCGCGATCACCTGAAGCTGGGAAGTGAAGGTCGTGGGGGAGACCGGAAAGACGCGCTTCTCGTGCGCGTACTGGAGCAGGGTCCCGGTCTTGCCGCAGACGAGCTCGTAGTAGACGGACTCGGCGGGCAGGTACATCAACGCGAAGTCGTATGTCCCCTCGTCGGGTCGGATGTACTTCGCGGCGATCGAATCGACGTGGCCCTTGAGGTCACGAGCGAACGCGCGCTCGAAGAGCGTTCGCTCCTCGTCGCTCTCGGCGGCGGCGAGTCGCTCGAAGTTGTCGAGCGGGAACTTCGCGTCGATCGGGACGAGCCGGTCGACGTGGAGGATCGCGTCGACGCGCTCGCCGCTCGCGAAGCCGTACTGGAGCTCGTACGAGCCGGGGGGGAGCCGGTCGCGCAGCAGGTTCTCGAGCAGTAGCTCGCCGAACCCGCCCCGGGCCTTCGGCGGTCGAAGAGCCTGCTCGAGCCGCCCGAACGCCTTCGCCTGCTCGAGTACCTGGGACGTCGCCTCGTCCACCTTCGCCAGTCGCTCGTGGATCGCGGCCGTCGTCTTCGACGAGCTCTCCAGCCGCCGGTCGACCTTCGTGTCGAGCTCCGCCAGCCGCCGGTCGATCTTCTCGTCGATCCCCTGGAGGCGCCGGTCGACGTCTGCGCTGCGCGAGGCCAGCTCCTCGCCCGTGTCGTTCCTGAAGTCGTGCAGCTCTCGCACGATCGTGCGCGCGAGCACCAGACCGCCGGCGGCCAGGACGAGCGCGATCAAGACTTGAGCGACCATAGGGCCGACGAACGCTAGTGGGGCGGTCGGACGGAGCCGTTCAGGGCGCTGGTACGATCGGCCGCCGCTTTGCCGAGGAAAGCACGAACGCCGCCTCCGCCTCGCCGCGTGCAGGCCCCCAAGACGCGCAGGGACGAGCACGATCGCCGCGGCCTCTGGCTGATCGTCGGGGCGGTCGCGGTGCTGGCCGTCGTCGGGGCGGCCGCCGGGTTCTTCCTCCTTCGCGACCGAACCTCCGCGGCCGAGGACGTCGCGACGGCGATGCGCGCGGCGGGCTGCACGTACCAGACGTACCCGGGACTTCCGGCAGGCGTGCACATCCCGAACCCCGACGTGACGCCGAAGGAGTGGAACTCGTTCCCGCCCACGAGCGGACCGCACTACGGTCAGTGGGTGATCTGGGGCGACTACGACCAGCCGGTGAGCCTGACCCAGGCAGTGCACAACCTCGAGCACGGCGGGATCGTCGTCTACTACGGACGCGACGTCGGCGACGACGAGATCGAGAAGCTGCGCGCGTTCTACCGGGAGGACCCGGCGGCGATGCTCCTCGCGCCCCTGCCTCGCCTGGGCGACACGATCGCGTTGACGGCGTGGTACGCGCCGGGCGCCGCGAGCGGCGACACGGACTCGCAGGGGATCGTCGCCGAATGCACGACGTTCGACCAGAGCGCCTTCCGCTCGTTCCGCGACGCCTACCGCTTCGAGGGCCCCGAGCGCATCCCGCCTGAGGCACTCCAGCCCGGCAGTTAAGCGGGTTACCCTTTCCCCGCCGGGGTGGCGAAATTGGTCATACGCGCCCGACTTAAAATCGGGTGTCCCTCGCGGGACGTGAGGGTTCGAGTCCCTCCCCCGGTACTCGCCGCGGAAATCGCCGCCTTGCGGCTCAACTTCCCCGGCGTCGTGTTGCTCTCGGGAGCGTTCTGAGGCGGCACCGGCGAAGCCGGTACCGCCGCCGATAGCGTCCTGGGCCCGTGCGCCGGCAGGCTCCGCATCTGCTGCTATTCGTCGCTGCCGCGGTTGTGCTCGGGTTCCTCTGCTCGCGCGTTTCCGACTGGGCCGTGATGACCGACGAGCTGCTCTACGAGCGGCTTGCGCTTTCGTTCGCCGACGGGTCGTTCCTGCCGACCCTGCACGGGGAGACGGTCGACGTCTACGCGGTGCTCTACCCGCTCCTGCTCATGCCGGTCTACGCGATCGTCGACATGCCGGACGCGGTTCGGGTCGGGCACGGGCTCAACGGCGTGCTGCTCGCGAGCGCGGTCGTGCCGACCTATCTCCTCGCTCGTGAGCTCGCGCTACCGCGCTTTGCCGTTCTCGCGTCGGCGATCTTCTCCGTGGCGCTGCCGTGGACGGTGATCGGCGGGTTCGTGATGACCGAGTCCGCGGCGTATCCGGCATTCCTGTGGGCGGTGCTCGCGATGCAGCGCGCGGTCGTGGTCCCGTCGCCTCGGCGCGACGCGATCGCGCTCGCTGCGATCCTCGTCGCAGCGCTGGCGCGTCCGCAGCTGGCCGCGCTCGGTCTCGTTCTCGTCCTCGCCGCGGCGGCGCAGGAGGCGAGATCCAGGCGCTGGCGCGAGCACGCCGCGCTCTGGGCCGTTGCGGCCGTTGCGCTCCCGGTCGCGTTCCTGGGCGGCGCCGGTGTGCTCGGCAGCTACGCGCCGGTCTTCGAGGAGGGCGAGCTGCTCTCGACCGAAGCGCTGCGCTCGGCGCTCGTTCACGTCGACGTCACTGCAGTTGCGCTCGGAGTCGTCCCGCTGCTGCTCGGCGGCGGCTGGGCTCTCGTCGTGCTCGTTCGCGGCGCGCCGCAACCGCGGCTCGGCTTCGCAGCGGTCGTCGTCGCGGCGACGACGGTGCTCGCGCTCGAGAGCGGGTCGGTTGTCGTCCGGTTCGGGCTCGGCCTCGACGTCAAGGACCGGTACTTCTTCTACGTCGCGCCGCTGCTCTTCCTCGCGAGCGCGTGCGCGCTCGAGGACCCGCGCCCGCGCCTGGTCGGTGCCGGGCTGCTCGCGGTGACCGTCGTGTTCGTCCTCACCGTCGGACTGGAACAGTTCGAGCCCGTCTTCGGTGTCAACGTCGACTCACCCGCATCGGCGACGCACGAGGCGCTGACGCGGTTCGGCAACGACACCGGGGTCGCGCCCGCAGACCTGCTCGCGATCGTGGGCGGACTGATCGGTGCGGCACTCTTCTTCGCGCTTCGCAAGGTGCAGGGCCGTTCGCTCGGCGTCGTCGTGCTCGGTGGGGTTCTCGCCTTCGCCGTATTGGAGTCCGCGTACACCTGGAACCGTCTGCTCGAGAGCTCCGGGCCGAGCGGCCGGTCGCTGACCGGGCGCACGCCGCAGCAGGTCTCGTGGATCGACGCGGCCGCCCCGTCCGGCTCGGTCGGGCTGCTCGCCTACTCGGTGGGGCAGGACTGGTATCCGAGCGCGGTCGCGGCGTGGGACATCGAGTTCTGGAATGCACGCGTCGACCGCGCCTACCTGCTCGGCCCCTACTTCACCTACACGCCGGACACGTTCCCGCGTCCCCGCCTGCGCGTCGACCCGAACACCGGTCGAATCGGCGGCGTCGCTGCACCCGACTACATCGTGCGCACGACACTCGACGCGCGCATGCGTCCGGCTGGTGCCGCCGTCGCCGCAGGTAACCAGTTCGAACTCGTCGACCTCGAGGTGCCTTTCCGGGCGGCCTGGCTGACGTTCGGGCTCGATCCGGACGGCTGGACGCGGCCCGAGCGGCGTGCAGTGCTGCGCGTCTTCCCGCCTGCCGGCGCGACCACCGTTCGCCTGTCGGTCAGCGCGCCCGAGGTCGAGGCGCCCCGCGCAGTGTCCGTCGGGCCGGTCTCGGCTTCGCTCGGCACGACCGAGACGAGCGAGCTCGAGTTCGAGGTGTGTGTGCCGGAGGGCGGCTTCGTGGACGTCCCGATCGGCGTCGACGGCGCGACAAGCGTGCGCGCGATCCCCCTCGCGCCGCCGTTCAGTGCGCGTTTCCGCGACGTCGGCGTGCGCCTCTCGGAGATCGAGACGGCACCGACGGGTCGACCTTGCCAAACGTAGACTCCGCCAACGTGGCCAGCCCGCCGACGCACGCGCCGGAGCCGCTCCTGGAGTGGGACACGCCGCTCTTTCGCCAGGCGCTGACGCAGTACGAGCAGGCTCTCCCGTACGCCGATGTCGCGGACGCGGTCGCAGACCGGCTGCGCTACCCGGAGCGCTCGCTCGTCGTCAGCGTGCCGGTGCGGCTCGACGACGGTACGGTGCGGGTCTTCCCCGGCTACCGCGTGCAGCACTCGAGCGTCCTCGGCCCGACGAAGGGCGGAATCCGCTACGACGTGAACGTCTCCCTGGGCGAGTGCGCCGCGCTCGCCATGTGGATGACCTGGAAGTGCTCCCTGCTGAAGCTGCCGTACGGCGGCGCGAAGGGCGGTGTGCGGTGCAACCCGCGCGAGCTGAGCCAGGCCGAGCTGCAGAAGCTCACGCGGCGCTACACGATCGAGCTGCGGGACTTCATCGGACCGCAGGAGGACATCCCCGCGCCGGACATGGCGACGAACGAGCAGACAATGGCGTGGATGATGGACACGTACTCGATGCAGCTCGGATACGCGGTGCCAGAGATCGTGACCGGCAAGCCGATCCCGCTCGGCGGCTCAGTCTTCCGCCGTGAGGCGACCGGCGCAGGCGTCGTGATGGTCATCGAGCGGGCCTGCGACCGGCTGGGCTGGAACCTTACGGGCCAGGTCTGCGTCGTGCAGGGCTTCGGGAACGTCGGCGGTGTTGCCGCTCAGGAGCTCTTCGACAAAGGGGCGGTCGTGGTCGCGATCGCCGACATCTCCGGCGGTGTCTACTCCCCGAACGGCATCGATGTGACGCACGCGCACGCCTGGGTGCTCGAGCACGGCTCGCTCGAGGACTTCCCGGACTGCGAGCGGGTCACGAACCCCGAGCTGGTCGAGCTCCCGTGCGACATCCTCGTTCTCGCCGCGCTCGAGGACCAGCTGTCGGCGGAGAACGCCCATCGCGTGGACGCGAAGCTGATCGTCGAGGGTGCAAACGGGCCGACCGACAACGAGGCCGATGCGATCTTCGCCGAGCGCGGCATCCCCGTGCTGCCGGACGTCCTGACGAACGCCGGCGGTGTGACCGTCTCGTACTTCGAGTGGGTGCAGGACCTCGGGCGGCTGTTCTGGACCCGCGACGAGATCCGTGCGCGGCTCGCCGAGAAGCTCGGCGATGCGTTCGACCGCGTCTGGGACCTCTCCGTGCAGCGCGACCTGACGCTGCGGACGTCCGCGCTCGTGGCCGGCATCCACGAGGTAGCTGCGGCGCTCGAGGCACGCGGCCTCTTTCCGTGACCAAGGTCCGCGACGCGATGATCGTCGACCCGCCCGCGCTCGACGCGTCGGCGACCGCGCAGGAGGCTGGGCAGTTGCTCGACCGCGACCAGGTGCGCGCCGTGCTCGTGTCCGACGACGGCCGGCTGATCGGAGTCGTCACGCGCAAGACCCTCGTCCGTGAGGTCGTCGCGGCGGGTCGCGACCCGCGCACGACGACGTTGCGCGACATCGCCGAAGACCCGATCTTCACGATCGACGCCGATGCAGAGCTCGAGGAGGCGTTTCGCCAGCTCGAGGAGCGCGACTTCGAGCGCGTTCCCGTCGTCGAGGACGGCCGGCTCGTCGGTGTGCTCTCCCGCGCGGGCGTGCAGCGGCGACTCGCCGAGGACGAGCCGCCGACCGAGAAGGAGGGTTAGCTCAGCAGCAGGTGTGCGCGCCGGGCGGGGCGCCGCCCGCGGTCCGCTCCGGCAGGGTCGCCGCCTCGAACGCGATCCCGTCGAGGATGTCGTGCTCGCTCACCGTCAGACCGTCGAGGCCGAGCGCCGCGAGGACCTCTCGCAGGACCACGGCGCCCCCGACGATCACCGGTGCGCGGTCGGGGTCCAGGGCGCGTACCTCGCGCCGCTCGGCAAGAGGAAGCGCTGCGAGCCGCGTGAGCTGCCGCTCGACACCCTCGAGAGAGAGACGATGGCCGTCGACACGCTCGCGGTCGTACTCGTCGAGGCCGAGGTCGAGCGCCGCGAGCGAGGTGATCGTCCCGGCGACGCCGACGGCGTCCGAGACCTCGAGCGGCGTCAGCAGGCTGCGGACATAGGCCGCGGCGGCCTCGAGCTCGTCCTCTGTGGGCGGATCCGAGTGCAGGAACCGCTCCGTCAACCGCACGGAACCGACGTCGACGCTCCTGCGCGAGTCGAGCGTGACGAGCTCCGTCGACCCACCGCCGATGTCGACCACGAGCGTCTCGGCGCCGATCGAACCGACGCCCCGCAGCGTCAGCCGCGCCTCTTCGTCTCCGCTGGCGAGCTTCGTCACGAAATCGTACGACCATTCGATCTCGCCCAAGAACGCCTCGCCGTTCTCGGCGTCGCGCACAGCGCTCGTCGCCACGAGGAGGGTCCGCTCCGCGCCGAGCTGCTCCGCCTCGCGCCGGTAGTCGGAGAGGCAGTTCCGCACCCGCGCCAGGGCGACCGGGAGGAGCCGCCGTCGTCGATCGACGCCCTCGCCGAGGCGCGTGATCGTCGAGCGCCGTACGACCTCGCGCAAATCGCCGTCGACGACGTCCGCGACGAGGAGTCTCGTCGTGTTCGTGCCCTGGTCGATTGCGGCCACTCTCACCGCTCTCGATCGTAGCCCGCATTTTCGACCGGGATTCGCTACTCTGCCGCGCCATCTTTGCTCAGGGCCGCCGGGGGGTGTTCGGAGCAGCGCTGTGCGCCGCTCTCGTCGCGGCGTCCTGGAACGGCGGTGCGACCGCCCGCGTCTCCGCGGCCGCGCTGCCGCCGAGCTTCTCCGACACGCTCGTCGCGACGGTGTCGGCGCCGACGTCGCTCGCCTTTGCCGCCAACGGCCGCGTGCTCGTGACGACCCAGTTCGGGCAGTTGCGAGTGATCGACAACGACGTGCTACGGGCGCAACCTGCGCTCGACCTCGCCGGGAGCCTGTGCACCAACTCCGAGCAGGGGCTGCTCGGCATCGCGCTCGACCCTGCCTTTGCGACGAACGGGTTCGTCTACCTCTACTACACGCGGAACACGGCCGGAACGTGCACGAACCGCGTCTCGCGCTACGTGATGAGCGGTGACGTCGTCGCTCCCGCGAGCGAGACGGTTCTCGTCGACGGGATCCCATCCCCCGCCGGGAACCACAACGGAGGAGATCTCCACTTCGGCAAGGACGGCTACCTGTACGTCAGCATCGGCGACGGCGGGTGCGACTACCTGAACGACAGCGGCTGCGCCGGTGCGAACGACGCGTCGCGGGACCAGCACGTCCTGCTCGGGAAGATCTTGAGGATCACGAGCACCGGTGGGATCCCGCCCACGAACCCCTTCGTCGGTGCCGGCACCGCACGCTGCGCACCGACCGGTCGAACGACGCCCGGGCAGAAGTGCCAGGAGACCTACGCGTGGGGGCTTCGCAACCCGTTCCGGATCGTCTTCGACCCGAACGCGGCGGGCACGCGGTTCTTCATCAACGACGTCGGCCAGAACGACTGGGAGGAGGTCGACGACGGCATCGCGGGCGCCGACTACGGCTGGAACGTGCGTGAGGGGCCGTGCGTCAACGCGTCGCGGACGAACTGCGGCGCGCCGCCCGCCGGAATGACGAACCCGATCTCCTCGTACTCGCACGGCGAATGCAACGCGATCACGGGGGGCGCCTTCGTCCCGAACGGGATCTGGCCGGCGTCGTACGACGGGACCTACCTGTACGGCGACTACACGTGCGGGAAGATCTTCCTGCTGACGCCGAACGGAACGGGGGGGTTCACACTTACCGAGTTCGGTACGGGTGCAGGCGCCGTCGTCAACCTCGCGTTCGGCCCTGCGCCGGTCGCGCAGGCGCCGTCGGGCCAAGCGCTCTACTACACGAACTACAACAGCGGCGGCGAGGTCCGGCGGATCGCGTACACGGGTACGACGAACCGTCCGCCGACCGCGAGCATGACCGCCACCCCGCGGTTCGGCGCAACGCCGCTGACCGTGAGCTTCGACGGCAGCGCGAGCTTCGACCTCGACCCAGGTGACACGCTCACCTATCTCTGGAGCTTCGGCGACGGCAGTCCGACGGTTCAGACCTCGACGCCGACGACGACGCACGTCTACACGGCCGCGACGAACGTCACGGCGTCGCTCACCGTCCGCGACGTGCGCGGGGCTTCATCGCCTCCGTTCGCGCTGCCGCTCTTCCCGGGCGACACGCCGCCGCAGGTCTCGATCGACTCTCCCACGCCGTCGCAGCTCTTCTCGGTCGGTCAGACGGTCGCGCTCCACGGCACGGCGACGGATGCGGAGGAGGGAACGCTGCCGCCCGCGCGGCTGAGCTGGACCGTCCTCAAGCACCACGACACGCACACGCACCCGTTCCTCGCCCCGACCGCCGGCAACGACGTGCCGATCGTCGGGCCGGTACCGGAGGATCTCCTCGCCGCGACGAACAGCTACCTCGAGATCCAGCTGACGGCGACAGACGCGCGCGGTCTGACGACGACGGTCACGCGGAACTTCCAGCCGCACAAGGTCGACGTGACACTGGCGACCAGCCCGGCCGGCCTCCAGCTGGGCGTCAACGGCGCTCCGGTGACGGCGCCGACGGTGGTTACGTCATGGGAGGGCTACGGCCTGGCGCTCTCCGCATCCGCGCAGGTGGACGGCGGCGGCGCGTCGTGGGTGTTCGGTTCGTGGTCGGACGGCGGCGCAGCCTCGCACACCTTTACGACGCCGGCCGCGCCGGCGACGGTGACGGCCACGTTCACGGGGAGCTCGCAGCCTCAGGGCCTGGTGGCTGCGTTTGGGTTTAACGAGTTGTCGGGGTTGGGTGTGGTTGATGGGTCGGGGAGTGGGAATGGGGGGACGGTTTCGGGGGCGTTGCGGTCTGGGGCGGGGCGGTTTGGTGGTGCGTTGTCGTTTGATGGGGTGAACGATTGGGTGTCGGTGGCGGATTCGGCGTCGTTGGATGTGTCGCGGATGACGTTGGAGGCGTGGGTGCGGCCGAGTGCGTTGGGGAATGTGTGGCGGACGGTGTTGTTCAAGGAGCGGGTTGGGGGGTTGGTGTATGGGTTGGTTGGTTCGCAGGGGAGTGGTGCGCCTGCGGGTCAGGTGGATATTGGTGGGGAGCGGAACGCGGTGGGTGGGGCGTTGCCGTTGAACGTGTGGTCGCATTTGGCGGCGACGTTTGATGGGTCGGTGGTGCGGTTGTATGTGAATGGGGTGTTGGGTGGGTCGGTGGTGGTGGCGGGGAGCATTCCGGCTTCGACTGGGATGTTGCGGATTGGTGGGAACTCGATCTGGGGGGAGTGGTTCGCGGGCTTGATCGACGAGGTGCGTGTCTATAACCGCGCGCTGACGCAGACCGAGATCCAGACCGACCTCCAGACCCCGGTCGGAGCCGCAGGGCCTCCGCCCCCGGACACCCAGGCGCCGACCGCACCGAGCTCGCTGACGGCGACGCCGTCGAGCGGAGCCGTCGACCTCTCCTGGCCGGCGGCCTCGGACAACGTCGGTGTCGTCCGCTACGACGTCCACCGAGGCACCGTCACCGGCTTCACGCCGAGCGCGGCCAACCGGATCGCGCAGCCGACCTCGACGCAGTATCGGGACGCCGGCCTGTCGCCGGGCACCTACTACTACTGCGTTCTCGCCTTCGACGCCGCAGGTAACGCGAGCCCACCGTCGAGCCAGGCGAGCGCGACCGTCGCCGCTCCGCCGCCGCCTCCGCCGCCGCCTCCGCCCAGCGGCGGTCTGGTGGCTGCGTTTGGGTTTAACGAGTTGTCGGGGTTGGGTGTGGTTGATGGGTCGGGGAGTGGGAATGGGGGGACGGTTTCGGGGGCGTTGCGGTCTGGGGCGGGGCGGTTTGGTGGTGCGTTGTCGTTTGATGGGGTGAACGATTGGGTGTCGGTGGCGGATTCGGCGTCGTTGGATGTGTCGCGGATGACGTTGGAGGCGTGGGTGCGGCCGAGTGCGTTGGGGAATGTGTGGCGGACGGTGTTGTTCAAGGAGCGGGTTGGGGGGTTGGTGTATGGGTTGGTTGGTTCGCAGGGGAGTGGTGCGCCTGCGGGTCAGGTGGATATTGGTGGGGAGCGGAACGCGGTGGGTGGGGCGTTGCCGTTGAACGTGTGGTCGCATTTGGCGGCGACGTTTGATGGGTCGGTGGTGCGGTTGTATGTGAATGGGGTGTTGGGTGGGTCGGTGGTGGTGGCGGGGAGCATTCCGGCTTCGACTGGGATGTTGCGGATTGGTGGGAACTCGATCTGGGGGGAGTGGTTCGCGGGCTTGATCGACGAGGTGCGTGTCTATAACCGCGCGCTGACGCAGACCGAGATCCAGGCCGACATGACCGCTCCGCTGTAGAAGAGGTCCCCTTACTTTCGGGGGTACAGCGCGAGCAGCCCGTCCCACTGGTTCCGGACGCGATCGAGAGCGCCGGTCAGCAGGGAGAGGCGCGCCCGCGATGCCTCTAGGCGGGCGAGCACAACGGTGAGGCGCTCGAAATCGGGCGGCGGGCGCGTGCCGAGCCGGTCAGTCGATACCGCGAGCGCGTCGAGCGCGCCGGCGAGTGCTTTCGTAAAGCTCCGGGCGTCCCGATAGAGCGTAAGCGACCGGGACGCGACGAACGCCAACGTCGCCAAGACGGCCACGACGGAGACGATCAGCGCAAGTGTGATCGGCGACAAGCCGGTGCTATGATGCCGATCGCGACGCGGGGTGGAGCAGTCAGGTAGCTCGCCGGGCTCATAACCCGGAGGTCGCAGGTTCAAATCCTGCCCCCGCTATAGAAAAGCCCCGCTCACAGGGGCTTTTCTCTTCTCTGGCTAGGAGCCCTGCGCTTTAGGTACCCGACTTGGTACCGAACATCCGCTCCTCGCTCCGCTCAATGGCGCCCGGGAACGTCGTCTGCGCCGCATGGATGTACCGCTCCGTGATCGAGAACTGTGAGTGGCCGGCCTTCGCCTGAACGTACGCGTTCGGATTGCCGACCGCGGCATCGTTCGTCAGCGCCGTATGCCTGAGCCCGTGCCACGGCTGCAACCCGTCCTTCTCGATCTTCGCTCGCTGCAACGCCACCTTCACGTAGTCGCGTGTCAGCTTCGTCGGGTCGAGCGGCGTCCCTAGCGCCGGATGGCCGAACACAATGTTCCGATCGCCCCGGTACCGGGACGCCTGCCACTGCGCCTCGAGCGCGGCGGCGGTCTTGAGCCCGAAGCCGATCGTCCGCCGTGACGCCCTGCTCTTAGGGCTCGTGAACTCGCCACGAACCCATTCCTGGCGAACCTGCAACCTCCGCTCGAGGAGATCAACGTCCGCCCAGCGCAAGCCGAGCAACTCGCCGCGGCGGACCGCCGTCCCGAGCACCACGACCGTCATCCGCCAGAGCATCTCCCACCACAACACCTGCTCCGCGTCGGCGTCGGCCGCGAGCTCCCGATACGCGGCCAGGAGACGCGCGACTTCCTCCTCAGCGAGGATGACCGTGTCCGGCTGCTCGACCTTCGGCCCGTCGACGTCGTCGAGCGGGTTCACACGGATTCGCTTCCATCGCTTCGCCGTCTGAAAGACGAGGTTCAGCGTCGCAAGTTGCTTCGCGACCGTTTTTCCCGACAGGCCCGCGGCCATCTTCGTCGCGATGTAACGGTCGAAGTGCTCCGGGCCGATCGCGTCGAGCGGCAACTCCCCGAACATCGGTAACGCGTGCCGATCCAGGGTGCCGTCGTAGTCCTCCCGCGTCGACTTCTTGAGCCCTTTCGACGGCAGCCACACCGCCCGCCACTCCGCCGCGAACGCCGCGAAGGTCTCCTGGGTCGGCCTGGCCCACCGCTCACGCTCAACAAGGTCGAGCCGTTTCCCGAGCTCTCGTTCCGCCCGCTGACGGTTCCACTGGGGCTCCGGGCCAAGCCGTTCCTTCACCTGCCGTCCGTTCGCATCTCGGAACTTGACCGACCAGACGACACCGCGAACGCCTTCACGACGGATCACGCACGCGCCGCTAGCCACCGTCGCCTCCGAACTCCCGCTTGGCGCACGCGGGGCAATAAACCGCGAGCTCGTCGTCGATCGTGAGGTACGCCTTCCAGCGTTCCGCGTCCTCCGACTCGGCGCCGCACTCGACGCACACGAGAGTCACGATCGCGTCAGGCATCGTCTATTTGTTGGTCATGGCTGACCTCCTGGCGCTAGACGGCCCCGGGGCAAGGCGACTGGACCGCCCGCCCACGGGGCCGCGCGCAACGTAACAGCACGAAAAGGAAGCCAGTGACGGGGTCCAGTCCAGCCACTGATCCCACTGTACGCCGACCACGGGACCGCGTCGAGTGCCCCTAGAGTACGAGCCGTGCTGGACCGAGCGACCGCCCGCACTCTCCCCATCGTGAACAGAGTCGCGGACTTCGCGCCTGTTGTGCCGGCATGCTGCAACGCTTGTGGAACTTGCGTGACGACGAACCTGCTCGGCCTCGTCTCGGGAACCGGGCTCACTGCGTTTGCCGCCGTGCGGAGCTGGCTCACGCGCCGCACGCGTTAGCCAGTCCCTCCCAGACGACGCGGCTCATGCCTGCGGTACGCCGTCGACCCGTTCCCCCCGGCGCTCAACCCCTCAACCCACGCCCGGACGGCAGCACGGTCATACCTGCGGTACCTGCCGAGCGCGACGTGCGGTAGCCGGCCGGCGCGAGTCTCCCGTCGAACCCACGACTCCGGGACCGCGAGCAGCTCGGCAACCTCAGACGCATCGAGAAGCCGATCCGTCACGTCGACCCCCCGGCGGGCCGGGTGCATCGAGACGCCCCAGCACCTGACGATGACCCCGCAGTCGGCGTTTCTCTCCCCGACTCGCGCGCACGGCGACGGCGGTACTTCCGCGCCTGCTTCGCCGCGTACTCCTCAGGATGCCGGCGCCGATACCGAGCATCCGAACAGCGCCGCGAACACGTCAGCTTGTTCTTCCGCGCTTCGAACGTCTCGCCGCACTCGACGCAGACGTGCCGGGTCGGCTGCGTCCGTCGCGTCTCGGCGATGCGCTCTCGGTTCCGAGTGCGCCACGCCCGGGTCGCGTCGTTGCGGCACGCTCGACACCAGGAGCCCAGCCGCACCGTCCGCGACCGATCACGCTTCGACTCGAACGGGATCGCCACGAACTCCTCGATCGCTCGGCCCTCCTGGCACCGCGTACACGTCCTGTGCGTCGCCGGGTCCCAGATGTTCGCGTTCTGACGCCGCCACTGATCGTGCAAGTCAGTCACCGCTCACCCCGCACGAAAGAGAAGCGCGGTTAGGGAGCGAACCCTCGCGTGGGCCAGCGTTCGTGAATGTCCCCCGAGCAGTGTGCGCGGCTGGCCTTACCGGAGGAAGGTCACGACGGGTCAAACGGAAGGGCGAAGAAGGGCACCGCCCCGATCACAACCAGCTGAAACGCTGTCGGTGTCGCCGAGACCGAGACGTGCTTCGGGCTGTCGCCGGTGAACGGCTCGCGCTTCCAGCTGCGTTCGACGGCGAGCCTGACGCCTAGTGAGAGGCGGCCGAGCCCCCGGGCCGTGATCGTCTGGAGTCGTGTGCAGCGTCGCCAGCGGCGCCTCCCCCGAAACGTGCCTGGGCCGCCTGACGCGTGATACCCAGCGCCTCCGCGATTTCAGCCCAGGTGTGATCGGTCTTCCTCGCCTCCACGACTATCTCGGCCAAGACTTTCTTCGCCTCGACTTCGATGGTCGCCAGAGCCCGAATGGCTACCAAGGGTTCCTTTGTGACTCTCAACAGGTACGAGGCCTCGGCCGCTGCCTGGCTGAAGTGCAGCGCGTAGATCGGGTCTGGATCACGGGTACCTTCGGCCATGGAGGCAGGCTACCCTCTTTTTCCCAGCTCGGGACTTGCAAATTTCTTGCTTCTAATGCTCACGTTGAAGCGCAAGTCGCAGCACATCTTGTGAGTGTTACTACAGTCAAGATAACTTGACAACAATACGGGAACCATCGATGATGCCGCCTTGACGGAGCCGAAGGGGATCCTCGCCGCGCGAGGGGAGGAACATGCTCGATCGGCCGAGTGGCGGCGGATCTTGCCCGACACAGACCAGCATGACCGCGCGGCGAGGTTGTCCGCTATGCGACTGAGACCCGCAACAGGTGGGAGGCATCAGGTGTCAAGAAGAGTGTGGAGAAGACCGTGGGCGGCGGCCGCGGTCGCGTTCGCGCTGGCCGGGGTGCTGTTGCCAGCGGCCTACGCGAAATCGAACGCGAACTGGTCGATGAGCGGCCAGGGGATCACGAACTGGCGCTACCAGCCCGACGAGAACAAGCTCAACGCCAACAACCTCAAGAAGCTCTCCGTGAAGTGGGCCACCCAGCTTGCTGGTGACATCTCGGCGACCCCCGCGGTCGTCGACGGCGTCGCCTACGTCCCCGACTGGGGCGGCAATCTGAATGCGGTTGACACCAAGACCGGCAACATCATCTGGCAGAAAAGCGTGAAGACACTGGCCGGCGCGTCGGGGCCCTGGGTCTTCGACTTCGTGTCTGAAACCTACGTAGTCGACACCGCCAGGCCCGTCGTGTCGCGCACGAGCCCGGCGGTGTCCGGCAACACGGTCGTCATCGGCACGCAGACGATGATGTCGGCGACGGCCGGGGCGGGGGCGACGCTCCTCGCAGTCAATAAGAGCGACGGCACACTCCTGTGGCGCCGCAAGCTCGACGACCACTACCTGTCGATCGACACCGCGTCCCCGACGATCTACAACGGCGTCGTCTACGTCGGCGTCGCCTCCGTCGAGGAGAACGGCATCGACTGCGGCGCGTCCACGAACGCCTGCAACTTCCGCGGGAGCGAGAACGCGGTGAGTCTCGCAACCGGCAGTCTCCTCTGGAAGACCTACACGATCACCCCGGCGCAAAGCGCCGCGGGCTACTCCGGTGCGGCCGTCTGGGGCTCGTCGCCGGCGATCGACGTGAAGCGGAACTCCGTCTACATCACGACCGGCAACAACTACGGGGCGCCACAGACCGTGTCGGACTGCGTGACCGCGGCCGGTACCAACACGACCGCGATCTTCGCCTGCGAGGCCACCCTCGGTGTGGGCAACTACGTCGACGCGGTCATGTCGCTCGACCTGAACACGGGCGCCATCAAGTGGGTGTCCAAGCTCCAGGGCTTCGACGCCTGGACGACGGCCTGCATCGGCTTTCCGACGGCATGCCCCTCGCCGGCCGGCCCTGACTACGACTTCGGGCAGGGCGCAATGCTCATCCCGACGAAGGCGGGCGACATCGTGGCCGCCGGCCAGAAGTCCGGGATCATGTGGGGGCTGAACCCTGACACCGGCGCCACCGTCTGGCAGACGGCGGTCGGTCCGGGCGGCGCGCTCGGTGGCCTCGAGTGGGGCTCCGCAACAGACGGCAAGCGCATCTACTTCGCAGTCGCCAACTTCAACTTCCCCCCTCAGAGCTACCCGATGGTGAACCCGCCGAAGGGCACGCCGGCCACGTCCAGCGCCGGCAGCTGGGGCGCCGTCGACCCGACGACGGGACAGATCCTCTGGCAGACAGCAGATCCCAACGGCTCGATCGACCTCGGCGCCGTGAGCGTCGCGAACGGGGTCGTGTACGCAAGCTCGATGGGCACGCTCTTCGCTCCTGGCGTGCCGAGCACGCAGCCGACGATGTTCGCCCTCGACGCGGCAAACGGCGAGCAGCTCTGGTCGTTCGTGAGCGGCGGCTCTGTCAACGCAGGCCCGGCGATCGTCGACGGCACGCTCTACTGGGGCTCCGGTTACACCAACCTCGGCCCGGGCTTCGGTGACCCGAGCGGCAAGCTCTTCGCGTTCTCGAGGTGAGGACTGGCGCCTGAGCGGTTCAAACTCCGCCAGTCGATGAGGGAAGCCGGGGAGACGATCCCCGGCTTCCTTCACGTCTGGGGCCGCCAACTCCAGACCCATAGCGTTAGCGACCTTGTTCGAGGTTCTGATCTCGAGGAGTTCATCGCGGCCCGCGCTACTGCCGAGCCTTCGTAACCGCGCTTTTCCGTGCCCAGGAGTCGCTGTCACCGGCCGAAGGCCGGGGTACCCCGCAAGGGTTGACCGCGGCTCCTTGGCACGGTGCTCTTGCGGTGGAGAGGGCTCGGCGGAAACGGCTATCCCGTGGCGGCGTCACTAACAGCCGCCCAACCGACAAGACTGACACCTCAGCCGCCGACGAGGGCTGTACTTGTATTAGCAACGAAACTCGTCGTGGTTCTTTCGGGTCGTCCTGGGGTGGCGCTACGGTTTGGTTGCCAGATTCCGAGGGTGGAGCGTGGTTCCGCCAGCCAGCTAGATCGGGTCGCGCCGTGAGTGGGGCGTCCGTGTGCGGGGCGTCTTGGGAGGGCCAGCCACTCGTCGTGTTCTTCGACGGCGGGAGGTTGGTGAGATGGCGCTTCGCGTACCGAGGGTTGGCCACAAGGCGTACTGGTCGTTCAACCTGTACCCCGACGCGGGGGAGCGTGCGGGTTGTCTTGTGCCGACGCTTCGCCCGGACGCGGTTGGCTGCGGTGTCAGGGATGCGGCGCCGTCAGGAGAAGAGGCGGCGCGGCGGGCCAGGAGAGCGCTGCGGCGCTACTGCGCGGCGAACCGGCTTAACCGCTTCGCGACCCTGACCTATGCCGGGGCGGGCTGCTTCGAGCCGCAGCAGCTGCGTGCGGACGTGGCGGAGTTCTTCCGTGGGCTTCGGCGCGAGCTGGGCGGTGAGCCGTTGCCGTATGCCGGCGGCAACGCGTCCGCCTACGCCGTTTGCGTAGCACCGTGAACTGAGCACACGATCAACGTGAGCGCTCCGCTCGACTTGTATGCGGCAGCGGGATCCCGGCCAGCGGGAGCACGATGTTCACGCTCTTAGACCGCTGATGGGAGTCCCCCGCCCGAGAACGTCTTCGCGGTCCTGCAGGCTCACCGCTGGCGAGCTCGAGTCGGCCGGAATTCTCCGTTCGCGAGCGCGAGCCAGGTAGCGGAGCATCGACAGTGACCCCGGTCGCATACGTGAAACCCCTGATGACACTTCGCTGCCCCGCGGTGAGTCTGGAGAGCGTGCAGCGGACGGCCATTCTCCTCGTCGTAGGGGTTGTACTCCTACTTGCAGCGCCTGCGTCCGCTGCCGTTCGGACGCCCGCTCGGGCGCCTGCCTTGTACAAGAACTGCACCGCGTTGAACAAGAAGTATCCGCACGGCGTGGGGAGAGCGAACGCCAGAGACAAGACCTCAGGCGAGCCGGTGACGACGTTCAAGCGCAGCAACAACGTCTACAGGGTTGCGATGTCCTACAACAAGGGGCGCACCGAAGCGCGGATCTCATCGGTCGCAGCCGACTACCTGATTGCATTGCACGGGCCCGGCAAGTCGAGTTCTCGGATGATGAGTCCAGCGGACTCTTCACCCGAGCCCTCTGCGAACGAAGTGCCTGGGAATTACGTCTGCGCGTCCGCGCGGCTGGTGTCGGGAGGTCCGGCCAGAACCGTGGGCTTGTACTCGACGAGCTGCAGTCGGCCGTCGAAGGTGCGGCTGCCCA
Organism: uncultured Actinomycetes bacterium; assembly: GCA_963700495.1. Lineage (GTDB taxonomy): Bacteria > Actinomycetota > Thermoleophilia > Gaiellales > Gaiellaceae > JACCTU01. The sequence goes on from CAVOXT010000001.1 coordinate 692,352, forward strand.
GCATGTCCAGGGAGACATCGGGGTAGCCGTCGTAGATACGGGCTCGACCGGTGCTCCCGGTGATGACCGGAAAGAAGACGCGGAAACGGTCTACAAGGCCGGCGGCCATAAGCACATCTGTACCCGGCTCGCCGTCTGTAGCCAGTGCCGACATGAGCCGATAGGTGTTTGCGCCCATGAGGACTGTGGCTCGCCTCGGGCTGATCTCCCAGCCACACCAGGTACTCGGGTCCTTCCAGCCCCCACCAGCCGGGCCAGCCCTCAGCGGCTCCGTACCCATCGAGCGAGGTGATGAAATCGATCATCAGCTCTGGCATCTGCAGCTCCTTCTCAGGGCTCGACTCGTGACCGGGAAATACTGCTGGGTCCGCGGCATCCGACGCGAGCGTGCCTCGTCGCGGCTTCGCTTTCCCTGATCGCTGACGACAGAAACGGCGACCTCGCCGCTGGGCCGGTGTTCGGGAATGTCACTGACGGCTAGCCCTCCGCCCTGGGCCAGCGTCGGCGAGCAAGCCAGCGGCCGACCGGTCGAGATGCACCGGCCGGTCGAGCCCTTTCGCAGCGGCACGATCAAGGACGGATCGAGCTGGTGCAGATGCCAGCGCAGCCGCTGCTGGGTTCGCCTGCGCTCGTCGACGAGGTCGTCGCGGTGATCGACCAGCAGCTTCAGATCTCGGAAGGGCTGTTCGTCCGGACGCGAGGACGACTCAAGCTCGGGCTCACGCAACGCCGCCCGGGCGACCGCCAAGAGCGTCAATCGGGTCAGACTTGCCGCGTGCCCGACCCGCGCGCCGCTCCGGCGCCATCAGCTTCGGCGGCACCCGCACCTGCTGCTCAGCAGCCGCGGTCAGCCGCCGCTCGAGGGCCGCGCGTGAGCTGCCGGCAATCCTCCAGCGCCCACAGCCGCTCACCATCGAGCTGTGATCGCCCACGCAAACAGCTCGCCGTCCGCGACGGCAACCGTCTTCTCGTCCAGCATCCGTCCCGGCCTCGTCAACGGCGACCGCCGTCAACGACTGCTTGTGGACGTCCACGCCGATCACGATCATTCAGATCGCCTCCTCCGCCAACGGGGGCGACCGGCGAGCGGACAGACCTCAATCGAGGCAGCAGCCACGCTCCTATCAGGTCACGCTCGACGGTCTCGGGAAAGCGGCGGCGACACAACGCTGGCAAGTCAGCCCACGGGCGACATGCGGGAATAGAGTCAGCCGCCGCCGACCCGAGTCTCTAAGCCACACCGGACGCCACCACCGCCGAGAATGACATTGAGTTCGGGAATGTCCCCTGAGCGATGGCGTGGCCGGTGCTGTTCAGGCGTCGGCTTCTAGCTATGTACCTCGCGCGCGTGCGCGGGGGCGCGGACACAGTCACGGGGCGTGTGGCCGGTGGTCTTCGGCTCCGGTCGCCCGTTCTTCGCCACCGGCGGCCTGGCCGAGCTGCTGCGGCTATAGAACGGGATAGCGCAGATGCGTGACACCCACACCGGTGACGACTGTCGGATTCCCGAGGACGGCCGGTGTGTTCGCGAGGTGGTCGAACAGCCGCACTCCTGCGCCTAGCAACACGGCAGCCAGATCGATGTGGATCTCGTCGAGCAGTCCGGCGTCCAGGCACTGCTGGATCGTTTGGGCGCCGTGCACTCCCACGGACTTCGGGCCGGCAGCCGACTTCGCTCGAGCAACGGCGCTTTCGATGCCGTCGGTGACGAACTGGACTGTCGAGCCGGGCCGTGGCCAGCCGTCGGGCACGTGGTGGGTGGCGACGAAAGCGGGAATATCCCACGGGTGCTGGCCGCCCCAGCCGCCGGCGCGCTCGAACGTGCGCCGACCGGTGAGCATGGCGCCGACCTCAGCCTGCAAGCCTCTCAGGTGGTCGGCGCTCGGCGCCGAGACGTGGAACGTCATGCCCGATCCCGTGCTCGCTGTGGAGACCTCGACGTCGCCCGAGAAGTACCAATCGAAAACTTCGGCGACCCCGTCGTTCGCGTCGGCGACGTACCCGTCGAGAGACATCGACATGATTGCGACCACCTTGCTCATCATCTGGTGCTCCTTCGCTCGCTGGGCGGGTGTAGGGCTTTCCTCAGAGACTCAGCAGGGACGCATGAATCATCGGTCAACCCCATGGGGGGCAGCGGGCCAGCCGGCGCCTTTGGCGCACGTTGGGCGCGGAACTGCCCTCGTCCCGCAACTCAACGAGGCCGGTCAGCGCGGCGGTCGTCACCACTGCCGAGGCGACTGCCACAGTCACGGTCAAACCAGGGCCGATGGCTAGCTACCGACGCCGGTCTACCACTCTAGGAGGACAAACGCTGTTTGGGCCAGCGTCCGGGAATGTCCCCATGAACGCTCTCATGCGCGAGCGTGCTGACGCCCGAGGCGGACTGTCGGCAGCCGGTTGCCAGTCGAGGATTGAGACGCTTCTCGGCCAATTTCGGTCACGTCTGAGACTGGGGCGTCGAAGCGGCGCCCCTGGCGACGAATGCGCTGTTAGGCAGGTGGGTTGAGCGCGGAATGGTTCCGCGAGGCCGCCCGACAGAACGCCGTGGTCTGAGGCCGATCGTTACGACGCCGAGTTCCAGCCCCCTGCGTCTCAGCGGTCGATCAGCCGCTGGTTCGCCTCCGAGTAGCGCGCGCCCTGCGCGTTGAGCTGCGCTTCCTCGAGCTCGCGGAGATCGTCCGCCGTGAGCTCGATGTCGGCCGCGGCGATGTTCTCTTCGAGCCTGTGCCGCTTGGTCGTACCCGGGATCGGGACGATCCACGGCTTCTGCGCGAGCAGCCACGCGAGCGCGATCTGCGCGAGTGTCGTGTTTCTGCGCTCCGCGATCCGTGTCAGCAGCTCGACGAACGCGAGGTTCGCCTGCCGCGCCTCCGGGTCGGTGAAGCGCGGGACTGTGTTGCGGAAGTCGCCGCCCTCGAACTCCGTGGTCTCGTCGATCTTCCCGGTCAGGAAGCCCTTGCCGAGCGGGCTGAACGGGACGAACCCGATGCCGAGCTCCTCGAGGGTCGGGAGGATCGCCTCCTCCGGCTCCCGCCACCAGAGCGAGTACTCCGACTGGAGCGCCGTGACCGGATGCACGGCGTGCGCGCGGCGGATCGTCTGCACGCCTGCTTCGGAGAGGCCGAAGTGCCTCACCTTCCCCTCGTCGATCAGCTCCTTGACGGTGCCGGCGACGTCTTCGATCGGGACGTTCGGGTCGACGCGGTGCTGGTAGAGCAGGTCGATCGTGTCGGTGCGAAGACGCGTCAGCGAGCGCTCGACACTGCGCTTGACCGTCTCGGGGCGGCTGTCGGGCCCGGCCGACATGCCGCTCTCGAGGTCGAAGCCGAACTTGGTCGCGATCACGACCTGGTCGCGTACCGGTTCGAGCGCCTCGCCGACGAGCTCTTCGTTCGTGAACGGGCCGTAGACCTGCGCCGTGTCGAAGAACGTGACGCCTCGGTCGACGGCCGCTCGGATGAGGGCGATGCCCTCGGCCTTCTCGGGGAACGGCGGGAAGCTCTGGCTGAGGCCCATGCAGCCGAGGCCGATCGCGGAGACCTCCAGGTCGGTTCCGAGCGTGCGCTTCTTCATTGCGTCTCCTTCCGGCGGGGTGTCAGCTCGCTACCGGGGTGCGAAGACGTTGAGCGGAAGGAGCGCGCTCACCACGTACTGCCCCGCGTCGACGATCTCCGAGATCTTCAGGTCGACGCACAGGCTCGCTAGGACGTACGCGTCCTCGCGCGAGAGCCCCGACCTGTCTGAGACGTGGTCGATCATCGCGCGTACGGCGTCCTGCGCGGCTGCGTAGAGGTCTGGGCCGACTCCCGTCGTGCCGTACCACTCGCCGCGATTCGCGCGCGGCGCGAGCGGGCCGCGCACGTGGTACTGCGGCGCGGGGATCCGGCGGCCCTGCTCGAGCGTGAACCGGAGGGTCGCGCCGATCGGCGTCTCGATCCCCGTCACGCAGACCTCGCCGTCACCCTGGGCCGCGTGGGCGTCGCCGCAGGAGAAGAGCGCGCCCTCGACCTGCACGGGCAGGTAGAGCGTCGTGCCTCGCACGAGCTGACGGGTGTCCATGTTGCCCCCGAACGTCCCTGGCGGCATCACTGCCTGGTCCTTCGCGCCGCTCGGGCAGACGCCCATGGTCCCGAAGAACGGCTCGATCGGGATCGCGACGTCCTCCCGGATGAACGCGTGCTCTCCGTTGGTGAGGTCGAAGACGCGCAGGTATGCGGACGCGAAGTCGTCGGGCAGGAGCCCGAGGCCGGGGATGATCGCCGTCCAGCCCCAGTCCTTCGTCCGCAGCTCGAGGATCTCCACGGCAAGGGTGTCGCCGGGCTTCGCGCCCTCGACCGCGATCGGGCCGGCCAGCGGGTAGACGCGGTCCCAGTCCAGCGTCTCGATGTCTGCGGCCGTCGAGCTCGGGCCGAGCTGGTTGTCGCTGACGTCTCGCGACTCGAGCGAGACGGTGTCGCCGCTCTGGATCGTCAGGACCGGCTCGTTGTCCAGGTCCCATTTGAAGTGCACACGGTCGGCCGGAAACTCGTGAGTGGTCGGCACGGGAGCGAGCCTACTATGCGTCGGAACGTCGGTGGAGGCGTCTCTCCCGCTTGTGCTTGCAGTTGCCATTGCGGGCGAGCGCTGGGAGGCCGACGCCAGCCGTGCGGACGGGGTTTGTGTCCGCAAGGGACAGAGTGTCACCATTGTCGCGAGGCGGATCGTGGTCGAGATGATCGGGAGGGATCAGGAACGCGGCGTTCTGGACGCCTTCTTCGACCGGGCGGACGGAGGCTGCAAGGCCTTCGTCCTGGAGGGCGAGGCGGGTATCGGCAAGTCGACGCTGTGGCTCGCGGGCGTCGAGTCGGCCCGCAAACGGGGGCTGCGCGTACTCGAGTCTCGGCCTGCGGAAGCGGAGCGCGCGATCGCGTACGCCGGGCTCGGCGACCTGCTCGAACCCGTGCTCGACGACGTGCTGCCCCAGCTGGCTGCGCCTCGGCGCCGTGCGCTCGAGGTCGCACTCGCGCTCGAGTTGACCGATGCACCGGTCGACCCGCGCACGCTTGCGATCGCAGTCCGGAACGCACTCGAGGTGCTCGCTCCCGTCGTGGTCGCCGTCGACGACGTGCAGTGGCTGGACGCCTCGTCGGCCGGCCTCCTGGCGTTCGCGCTGCGGCGGCTGCGCGACGAGAACATCCGCGTCCTTTTCGCACGTCGGCTCGGGGAAGCGATGGAAGCGCCGGAGCTCGACGACGCGCTGCCCGGAGTGCAGCGACTCCGCGTCGGCCCGCTCAGCGTGGGCGCGACGCAGCGGCTCGTGCAGGCGCGGCTCGGCACGACGTTTGCGCGACCGACGCTCCTCCGGGTCCACGAGACCTCTGGCGGCAATCCGTTCTACGCGCTCGAGCTCGCCGCACATGGCGCCGTCCCCGAATCGCTCGAAGGGCTGGTGCGCGCCCGGCTCGAGGGCCTCCCCGACGCGACGCGCGAAGCGCTCGTGCTCGCCGCCGCGCTGGGCCGAGCGTCGCCGGCCCTTCTCGCTGCCGCCGGCGTGAGCGAGGACGCGCTCGACGCCGCGCGGGACGCCGGCGTGATCGAGGTCAACGGCGTGATCCGTTTCACGCACCCGTTGCTCGCGTCGGTTCTCTACCAGGGCCTCTCGACGGGAGAGCGGCGACGTGCCCACAGGCGCCTCGCCGACGTTGTCGCCGATCCCGTCGATCGCGCGCGCCACCTCGCGCTCGCGACGGAGCAGCCGGACGACGAGGTCGCCGCCGCGCTCGAGGACGCTGCGCGACAGGCCTTGTCGCGTGGCGCGGTGGCGTCGGCGGCAGAGCTCGGCGAACACGCCCTCCGGCTGACGCCTTCCGCAGCGGACGACGATCGTCATCGCCGCACGCTCGCCGCAGGCCGCGCCCTGCTAGCCGGGGGCGAAGTCGCGCGGGCGCGAACGCTGGCGCGCGAGCTCGTCGCCGCAGCTCCCGACGGTCCGCGCCGCGCCGATGCGTTGCTCCTCCTCGCGACCGTAGAGGGCTCGAACATCCCGGAGTCGATCTCGCTCCGCCGCGAGGCACTCCGACACGCCGTCGGCCTCCCGGCGCTGGAGGCGTCGATACACCAGGGGCTCGCGCTAACTGTCCGCATGACCGAAGGCATGGCGGCAGGAGAGGAGCACGCGCGAGCCGCCATCGAGCTCGCGGAGCGCGCCGGCGACGACGCCGTCCGCGCGGGGGCGCTCGCGTCGCTCGCGGTGAACCGCGTCAACCAGGGAAAGGCCGACGCTCCGCGGCTCGCCGAGCAAGGCTACGAGCTCGCAGTCGCGAGCGGCGACGCGGAGCAGCTGGTCGCCGCTTCCCTCGGCCTCGCGCACGTCCGGCTGTGGTCGATGAAGCTCGACGCGGCACGGTCGCTCCTCGAGGGCGTCTACAGCGAGTGGTGCGACCGCGACGAGCGGGCCGCCGGGAACGCTGCGTGGTACCTCTCCATGGTCGAGCTTCGCGCCGGACGCTGGCACGCCGCCGGGGACTACGCGCAACGGTCACGCGAGCTGCGCGGCCTTTATGGGCGCGACGAGGGGGAGCACCCGACGAGCGGCTTCCCGCTTACGCTCATCGCCGCCCACCTCGGGGATCTCGAGAGCGCGCGCGAGCTCGCCGCCCACGGACACCGCGTCGCCGAGAAGCAGGGCGCGCTGCTCGCGGGGTTGGAGGCGTCGGCTGGTCTCGTCGAGTTCTGGAGCGGAGATCCGGCCGCGGCGGCCGAACGCTTCGCGCATGCGGAGCTGACCGCGGCGAAGTCCGGCTGGAACGACCCGTGTCTGTGCTGGTGGCGGAGCGAGAACGCCGAGGCGCTCCTCGAGCTCGGCCGCGTCGACGACGCGCTCGAGGCGCTCGAGGCGTTCGAGACGTTCGCGAAGCGGCTACGGCGGACGTGGGCGCTCGCGTACGCAAGTCGGGTTCGAGGCCTCGCCGCCGCGACGCGCGGCGACGTCGACACCGCCGCAACGTTGCTCGAGGAAGCGATCGCGCTGCACGAGGCCGCCGGCGACCCGTTCGGCCGCGCGCGCAGCCTGCTCGCGCTGGGGGTCGTCCGGCGGCGCGAGCGGCAGAAACGCGCGGCGCGGGACGCGATCGAAGCCGCGCTCGCGGGGTTCGAGGAGCTCGGCGCGGGGGGGTGGGCGGGGAAGGCGCGCGCGGAGCTCGGTCGGATCAGCGGGCGGCGGCGCGACGAAGGGCTTTCACCCGCCGAGCAACGCGTCGCCGCGCTCGTGGCCGAAGGACGGACGAACCGCGAGGTCGCCGCCGCACTGTTCTTGGGTGAGCGAACGGTTGAGTCGCACCTGACTCGGGTCTACGACAAGCTCGGTGTGCGCTCGCGCACGGAGCTCGCGTCAAAGTTCAGGGGTTCTCACGATTTCAAGGGGTCGCCGCCGTCCTAGCGTCGGCGGCGTGCCGAGTTACCTCGTCGAAACGTTCCTCGCCCGCGGTAACGCCGCTGAGTGTGCCGCGCGCTGGCGACGAGCTTCCTCGGCCGCCGAGGAGCTGACGCGAGAGGGGACGCGCGTCCGCTTCGACCATTCGATCTACGTCCCCGAGGACGAGATCTGCTTCTTCGTCGTCGACGCTCCTTCCAGCCGGGACGCGGTCCGGGCGGCGGAGCGCGCGAACCTCGAGCCCTTTCGGGTCGTCGAAGCGGTGTCGTCCGGAAAGGACAAATGATGAAACATCTACGAGTTGCTGCGGCCGTGACGGCGGCCGCCGCGATGGCTCTCGCGGCGCCTGCGCTCGCGCGAGCGGACACGGTGACGGAGTGGAACCTGAACGCGTCGAGCGCGATCTTCGTCACCGCCGGGCAGGGGCCGCAGGCGTCCGTGCCGCACCTGGCAATGGTGCACGGCGCCGTGTACGACGCGGTGAACGCGATCGATGGCAGCCGCGAGGGCTACCTGATCTCCTCGCGGCTGGCGTCGCCGTTCGACTCGAAGGAAGCAGCCGCGGCGACGGCGGCCTACCGCGTCCTCGTGACCCTGTTCCCGGGGCAGAAGACGACGCTCGACGCGCATTACGCAGCGTCACTGGCCGCGGTTGCTGACGGCGTGCCGAAGACGCGAGGGATGGCAGTCGGCGAAGCCGCCGCCGCCGCGATGATCGCGGCGCGGACGAACGACGGCCGCTTCGGGCCGTACCGGTTCCCGGTCGGCTCCGAGCCCGGCGTGTGGAGGCCGGTGCTGCCGGCGTTCGTCAACGACCCGAACGCGTGGCTGAAGGACGTCAAGCCGTTCTTGATCCGGAGCGGGATCCAGTTCCGGAGCAAGGGCCCGAACGCGCTCACGAGCACGAAGTACGCACGTGAGTTCAACGAGGTGAAGTCGCTCGGCTCGGCCGGGAGCACGAAACGGACGGCCGACCAGACGCACGCCGCCCGCTACTGGGCGGAAAACCCGCCGGGGACGTGGTCGCGCGTCTTCCGCACGCTGTCGGCGCAGCAGGGGCTGTCGCTGGTCGAGAACGCGCGGCTGTTCGCGATGCTCTACCTGACCGCCGCCGACGCGTTGATCACCGTCTGGAACGACAAGGCCCATTACCTGTTCTGGCGCCCGATCACCGCGATCCGCGAGGCGGACACGGACGGCAATCGTGCTACGGAGCCGGACGCGGACTGGCTCCCGCTGATCCCGACGCCGGTGTACACCGAGCACTCGTCGGGGCACAGCGGCCTCAGCGGCTCGTTCGTGCGAACGCTGCAGCAGTTCTTCGGCACGGACGGGATCGGTTGGACCGACACGAACAACGCCGGCCTGACGCGCAGCTTCACGCGCTTCTCGCAGGCGATCGACGAGGTCGTCGACGCCCGGGTCTGGTCGGGCATCCACTTCCGTACCGCGGACGAGCAGGGCGCGCGCATCGGCAGGCAGGTCGCCAACTACCGGAACGCGCACTACTTCAAGCCTGTGGCCGACCGCGGGGACGACGACTGACGAACGCGGGGGGCCGCTGGTCTCAGCGGCCCCCCGGTCAGCTTCTCGGTCCGCGCGGTGGGGTGTTGGTGCTCGCCGGCGGCCTCGACTAACCGCTCTTTCTTTTCAGAGAGGCTCGGTCCACACGAGCGCGGTGCCTTCGAGCACGACCGTTCCGGCCTGGTTCGTGATCGTCGTGCGCAGCGTCGTGATCGGCTTGTCGGCTCGCACCTCGAGCACCTCCACCTCGGCGGTGATCTCGTCTCCGGGGCGAACGGGTGCGCGGAAGTTCCAGTCGACGTGCAGAAAGACGCTGCCGGGCCCCGGCAGATCCTCGGCGACGACTGCGTTCAGCAGTCCCGAGGTCACGCCGCCTTGGACGATGATGCCGCCGAACCGGCTCTCGCTCGCCCGGGCTTCGTCGTAGTGCAGCGGGTTCCGATCGCCGGTCAGCTCGGTGAAGAGCTCGATGTCGCGCGCGGTTACGGCCCGCGTGCGACTTGCCTTCTGACCGATCTGGACTCGCATCACGAGGCGACGGACACTACTCGGACGGGCGAGGTGGTGCTTCAGGCGCTCGGCGTTGACGGCTGCGCTTTCGGCGTTAGCGCGAAGCCGCTGGGTCGGCGCTAGGGTCCTCCGCGAGCGATGACGCCCGACGATCTGCTTCGCGCCTACGAAACTGCGCTGGCGACGCAAGACTGGAAGCAAGTGGAGCCACTGATGCACACGGATGTTTGTGTGACGTTCAGCAGCGGCGCCCACTTCCGTGGTCGAGCTGAGGTTCGAGAGGCGTTCTCGGCGAACTTCTCTCTCATCCAGGATGAGCAGTACGAGATCTCCAACGTCCACTGGATCACGAAGGATCCTTGCCATGCGGCTTGCACCTACGAGTTTCGCTGGGCCGGGCTGATCGACGGCAAGCCTGCGAGCGGAGCCGGTCGAGGGACGAGCGTTTTGAAGAGCGAAGGCGGCCGGTGGTTCCTGCTCGCCGAGCACCTGGGGCCGACCACGACGGGTCGCACCGAGCCGAAGGAACCTTGATCCGAGCAGCCGCGCCGTTCGCCGCGGAGCGAACGGCGCTGATCTACCGTGTCCGAGGTGCTCGTCCTGCTCGGTATCGGCCTGGCCGCCGGGGTGATCACGGCTGTGTCGCCGTGCGTCCTGCCGGTGCTGCCGATCGTGCTCGCCGGTGGCGCGAGCAGCGAGAACCCGCGGCGGCCGTTCGCCATCGTCGCGGGGCTCGTCGTCAGCTTCACGACGTTCACGCTGGTCGCGGCCTCGCTGCTGTCGGCGCTCGGGCTGCCGCAGGATCTGCTCCGGAACGTCGCGATCGCGCTGCTCTTTCTCCTTGCCGCGACGCTGATCTTTCCGCGGCTCGCGATCCTGCTCGAGCGGCCGTTCGCATTCCTCTCCCGCCGCCGCACCGGCGACCTCGGCGGCGGGTTCCTGCTCGGGGCGAGCCTGGGCCTCGTCTTCGTCCCGTGCGCGGGGCCCGTGCTGGCGACGGTGACGGTGCTCGGTGCGCAGCATCGCGTCGGGTTCGACACCGTTCTGTTGACGCTCGCCTACGCGGTCGGCGCGGCGATCCCGATGCTTCTGATCGCGCTCGGCGGTCAGCGAGCCTCGCGGCGGCTGCGCGCCGCCGGTCCGGCGTTTCGGCGCGCCATGGGAGTCGCTCTCGCAGCGGCGGCCGTCGCGATCGTGTTCAACCTCGATCAGAGCCTCCAGACACACCTCGGCGCCTACACGAACGCGCTGCAGGAGCACGTCGAGAAGACGAAGGGCGCACAGGAGCGCCTGCGGGAACTGCGGGGAGGTGGCAGCCGTTTCGCTCGCTACGGCCGCCACCGCCGCAGCGCTGCCCGATCTCGGTCGTGCGCCGGACGTTCCAAGGGATCGCCCACTGGCTCAACACGCCCGGAGATCGACCGCTGACGCTCGCCGGCCTCAGGGGCAAGGTCGTGCTCGTCGACTTCTGGACCTATTCCTGCATCAACTGCATCCGCACGCTGCCGCACCTACGCGCCTGGTACGCCGCCTACCACGAGGACGGGCTCGAGATCGTCGGCGTGCACACTCCGGAGTTCGCGTTCGAGCACGTGCTCTCCAACGTTCGCGACGCCGCGCGCGACCTGAAGGTCGGCTGGCCGGTCGCGCTCGACAACGACTATGGGACCTGGGGCGCGTACTCGAACGAGTACTGGCCGGCCGAGTACTTCATCGACCGGCTCGGACACGTGCGCAGCGCGCACTTCGGCGAAGGCGACTACGGAGGGTCCGAGCAAACCATCCGACGACTCCTGGCCGAGAGCGGCGCCTCCGTTCCGAGGCGAACGACCGACGTCGCCGACGCAACTCCGACCGAGCTCACGACGCCGGAGTCATACCTCGGCTATGCGCGGCTGGATCCGGGCCGCTACCGCGGCGTGCCGATTCGTGGGAATGTCGCGCGGGCCTACGAGTTCCCGCGCGAGTTGCCGCAGAACACGCTTTCCTACGCCGGGGTCTGGAAGATCGGCGACGAGCGTGCGCTCGCGGTCGCCGGCGCGCGGCTGCGAGTGCACTTCCGGGCGCGCAACGTCTACGTCGTCCTCGGCGGCCACGGAAACGTGCAGCTCTTCCTCGACCAGCGAGCTGCAGGCTCCGTCCGCGTCGACGCCGATCGCCTCTACACGCTGGTCAAGAGCCCCGAGGTCGAGGACGCGACCCTCGAGCTTCGCTTCTCTCCGGGCGTGAACGCATACGCGTTCACCTTCGGCTAGCGGCGCGGCCACACCTACACTCGGGCAGGTTCGACTCCAGAGAGGAATGCATGACACGTCGCCCACGGCAACAGAGGAGATCGAGCAGGCCAACGCGAGCGGCCTGACGCCGGTGGTGTTCATCCACGGGCTCTGGCTGCCTAGGGTCCCGGATAGCCATGCGCAACCGCCGCCGGCGGCGGTGGATCACGATCACAGCGACGCTCGCGCTGCTGAGCGCTCTTGCCGCGACGACGCAGATCTCGCCCGACGCGGGCAACGGTGCCCTGCAACCGAGGGGCCGAAGCGCGCCCGCTGCGGCCGAGCTCGAGATTGCGGCGACAGGCGACGTCACGCTCGGCCGGGTGGGCTCGTACCCCGCGGGAGGACCGAAGCAGCTACTCGGTCGCGTCTCTCGCGAGCTGCGCGCCCCTCTCTCGCTCGGCAACCTCGAGACGACGCTCGTGGACCCCGCCGCTCGCCTGCCGAACAAGTGCGGAGCCGCCTCGACCGACTGCTTCGCGTTCGGAGCACCCGAGACGTTCGCCCAGGGCTTGCGTGCGGTCGGGTTCACGATTCTCAACCTCGCGAACAACCACACGAACGACTACGGCGCAGGGCGGACGTACTCGCACCATCGCGGCGCTGAAACGCGCCGGTCTCCGCTCGACCGGGAGCCCAGGACAGATCACGGTCCTGCAAGTGGGTGGAGTGCGAGTGGCGGTCCTCGGGTTCGCCCCGTACCCATGGGCTTCCAACATGCTCGATCTACGTGAGGTCCGCAGACTGGTGAGCGCGGCGGCCCGCCGGGCGCAGGTCGTGGTCGTCACGATGCACGTCGGCGCGGAGGGGCCTGACCGGAAGCGTGTTCCCGGTGGCTCCGAGACGTACCTGGGTGAACCCCGCGGCAACTCGCGCGCGTTCAGCCATGCGGCTGTCGAGGCGGGGGCCGACCTCGTCGTCGGCCACGGACCGCACGTCGTCCGCGGGATGGAGTGGTACCACGGCCGGCTGATCGCGCACAGCCTCGGCAACTTCAGCGGATACCGCACCCTGAACGTGGCGGGTGACCTCGGCTACGGCGCAATCCTCAGGGTCACGCTCGACACGAACGGCGAGTTCGTCCGCGGACGCCTCGTCTCGATCCACCTCGTCGGCGACGGCACCCCGACCGTCGACTCGCGCGGCCGGTCGATCGCGCTCGTCAGAAAGCTCTCCCGCGCCGACTTCGGCCGATCCGCGGCCGTCCTCGACGCCCGCGGTGGCATCGCGCCTGCTGCCGGAGGATGACGCCCCTACGGACGCGCGGACAGGGTCTGAGAGTCGGGGTCGTTCGCGAGCGCTTGTTCGATCGTCGCGACGATCGTGTCGGGGTGTGCGCCCTTTTCGAGGTAGTTCGCTGCGCCGAGAGCGAGGGCCTGGTCGGCGACGGTGTTGCTGGCGAATCCGGAGAAGACGATGATCTGGGCGTCGGGTGCGACGTGACGGAGTTCGGGCAGCGCCTCGAGGCCGTTGCGGTTCGGCATCGCGAGGTCGAGCAGGATCACGTTTGGCTGGAGCCGTGTCGCCTCGACGATCGCCTCGTTGCCGTCGGCAGCCTCGCCGACGACTCGCATGCTGAGGCTGGTGCCGACGATCACGCTGAGCAGCGTGCGCATCGCATCGTTGTCGTCGCAGATGAGCACCCCGGCTGCCGTGTCGCGATTCGTGGGGGCCCCGTTGCTCATCGCTACGTTGGTGCCGAGTCGCGGATCAGGTCGCGAAGCGGCGCTCCATGCTCTCCCAGCTCGTCGAGTGATCTGCTGACGATCGCGCGGGTGTTCTCGAGGGCGTTGAGCAATGCGTCCCGTGACTCGTCGGTCCGGTCGAGTTCGAGAGCGAGGTGAGCGACGGTGAGTGCCTGCACGACGTCCTCGTGGAGTTCGAGCGCCTGCCGTTGTTGCGCCCGCGCGCGCTCTGTCTCCCGCTCAGTTTCGGCGTTGCGACGCTCGAACGCCCCGTGCAGGTGCTGGTAGTCGCCGAAACGACGCAAGGTGATGTCGATCGCGCTCTGGAGCTCTTCCGGCCTGCTGTCGACGATGTACGCGAACACGCCGCGTGACGCCGCCTCGTTCACCCACGGACCGTCGTAGGTTTCCAGCAAAGCGATCACCGGGCAGTACGCCTCGCCGACGATCTCCGAAATCAGGTGCAAGGCGTGCTCGGGGCTCGCGCCCAGTCCGACGAGGGCCACGTCGGGACGCTCCCGTGCCGTCACTGCCGCCACGTCCGAGACGTGGATCTCGCGGGCGATGACCTCATGCCCGAGGCCGGTCACCATGTCGGCGAGCTGCTCGAGCCGGTCGGCCCGCTGATTGGCGATCAAGACACGAAGCTGGTGGATCCCGTCCAATGCGTCCCTTCCATGGCGGATCGGGGCAACGAGAACGGGCGCAGAGGCGTATCGCTGGCCTACGAGGGTCTCGCCTGAAGACAAGAGCTAGGCGAGGCTATTCCCCCACTTCTCGTTTCTAATCACTGAACGCGATGTGTGCGATCCAGGCCCTGCGGGTACGACCTTCCGCGGACTCCGCCGAGGCTCCGAGCTTCTCCTCTTCCACTGCCAGACCGGGCCTGAGTGCAGCGGCGGCATCGGCAGCACACCAGCCAGGGAGGACGCAGTGAAGGGTTCGCAGAAACCGAAGAGACTGGGGAAGAAGCCGCCGCAGAAGACGCTCAAGGAGCGCCGGGTCGAGAAACGCGCGGCTGCGAAGCAGGGCCGCTCACTCGATCTCTGATCAAGGCGCCTCGATGGCGAGCGGCACGGTCAAGTGGTTCAACGGCCCGAGCGGCTACGGCGTCATCACGCCCGATGCGGAAGGGGGCGAGCTGTTCGTCCACGGCGGCAGCCTCGTCGTCGCCGGCACGACGCTCGACGCCGGTGACCGCGTCGAGTTCGAATTGCGCGAGGGCGGGATGGGGTCGCAAGCCGTCGAGGTGCGACCTTTGCCATAGGGCGCGTCGCCGGGATCGTCTCGACGAGGACTCTTTCGTTGCTCTGGGGCGGCCGGGGCTTGTGCCCCGACCGCCCAAGGGGACGTTCACTTGTGTGGTGGCAGGAACGTGTCGGTGTCGTAGCTGTGCAGCACCGCGGACACGTGCAGCCCGACGTGGGCTATCGGCGCGCCGATCGGGTTGAGCGTGACCAGCGTCGGCACGCTCCACACGACGTCGCCGCTGAGCGGCTTCGTCACCTTTGTGGAGCGAAAGTCGCTGTAGCCGGCGTGGTAGACGGCTGTCAGGGCGAGCGACGCAATCAAGGCCACGGCTCCGACCGCGATCTTGCCGCCCGCGCGCCGGCTGAAGGTGCTGCCGGCGAGCGCCGCAAACACGACGAGGATCGGGAAAACGGACAGCAACAACCCGTCCGCCAACCCGTAGACGACGCCGCGCCAGGCGACCGCGCCGACGAGCTTGATGCCGTCGGGCCGTGACGTCGCGTCCTCCGTCCGCACGACCATGACGGCCAACAAGGCGGCGCAACCCAGGCCGAGACCTAGCGCCAACAACCAGCGGCGGCGAACGGCTGCGACGAGGTCGTAGCCTGTCGAACGGGCCCACCCGGCGAACAGACCGGCGACCGTAAGCGCGTACAAGCCGTAGAAGACGTCCCGGTTGAGGTCGAGGACGTCAATGAGCAGAAAGGGCGTCGCAAACGCGAGCACGAAGCCGATCGCGAGCCACGTCCAGTGAGACGAAATCGTGACCCCGGCGCGAGCGCCGCGGCGTGCATGCCCACCCAGCGCATGGGTGCTCATTGGGCCACCTCCTTTCTCCGCTCCCAGTCTCTCGATCGCCGGTTCGCCCGCCATCCGGATGACGCCGCAACCGGGCTGCGGCTAACCCGTGGCAGGATCCTTGACGTAGGGTCGGAGTTGCCGCCCGCATGACTCGAATTGAGACCTGATGAGAGCGATCACGCTCGACGACTTCGAGAGCGGCGCCGCGCTGCGCGAGCTGCCCGATCCCGAGCCGGGTGCGAACGAGATCCGCGTTCGCGTCCACTCGTCGTCGCTCAACCCCTTCGACTTCTTCGTCGCCAACGGGCTGGCCAAGGGGATGATGGAGTACGACTTCCCGGTCACCGTCGGCGCCGACTTCGCCGGTGTCGTCGACAAGGTCGGCAAAGACGTCGGTCGCTACTCGGTCGGCGACGAGGTCTTCGGGTTCGTCTTCACGCCGCCGACGCTCAAGCTCGGGACCTGGGCCGAGTACCTCGTCGTGCCGGAGGACATGTTCGTCGCCAAGAAGCCGACGAACGTCAGCATGCTCGAGGCCGGCGCTCTCGGGATCGCAGCGAGCGCCGCGCTCACCGCCGTCGACGCAATCGACCCGAAGCCGGGTGACACCGTTCTCGTCGTCGGCGCGACAGGCGGCGTCGGCAGCTACGCGGTGCAGCTGGCGGCTGCCCGCGGGGCCAACGTGATCGCCACCAGCAGACCGGAGGACGAGGAGCGCCTCCGCGGCTACGGCGTGGCCGACACGATCGACTACAAGAACACCGACCTGGCCGCCGCGGTCAGGAAGCGCTACCCCGACGGTGTCAATGCCCTGATCGACACGGTCAACCAGCCCGACGGGCTCGACGCGATGGCAGAGCTCGTCGCCGACGGCGGCCGGGTCGCGACCCCGCTCGCCCAATTCGACCCCGACGAGCTCGCGAAGCGGAACATCGCCGGGACATTCGTCATGGCAAGCCCCACCCCTGAACAGCTGGCTCGCGTCGCCGAGCAGGTGGACGCGGGCAACCTCAACGTGCCGATCCAGTCCGTCCACCCGCTCGACAGGGCGCTCGACACGTTCGAGGAGAAGGCGAAGGGAACCCATGGGAAGCTCGCAATCGAGATCGCACCGTCGTAGCCTGGAGGCGTGATGAAGTGGGCACTCGTACTCCTCGCCGCACTTGCCGCGATCGCGACCGGTGCCGCAGTGGTCTTCGGAGCGCTGTACTTCCGAAGAGAGCCGGAGACGCGAACCGTGACGCGGACCGTCGTGGAGAAGCCGTGTGGCGACCGAATCTTCGGCCACATCAGCTCTCTCACCCCACAGGATGACCACTTCGAGCTGCGGTTCGACCCTGCCTGGTTCACGAGCGGCGTCACGGCAAACACCGCCGCGGCCGAGGACGGAGCCGTCGAACCGGGTGCGCCGGTTCCGAACGACAACTACGTCCTCGAAGAGGGTCACCGTCTGCTGACGTACGTCGTCCCGAAGGACACGCATGTCACCGTCCTCACCCGTGGGGGACCCGGACCGCTGGGCGCGACGGTGATCCCGGTCAGCGAACTGGACCGGATCGTCAACGGCGGGAAGCACCGGCCCTTGTTCGAGAAGCTGGACTCTGGCGTCTGGATCCGCGTTCACGTGGATACCGTCTGCTCGCTCGATCAGCAGTACCGCCCGTAGGCTGGCTTCCCGACTAGACCGGGAGCTCTAGGCCGGCGCGCGCTCGAATCGCTCGATGAAGTAGCGAGCGATCGGCCACGCTCCGTCGGAGGTGTTCGAGATCACGGTCCAGGTGACGTCGGCGCGTGGATCGTGCTCGGTTCGGAACGAGACTCCCGCGTCGTAGCCTTCCAGCACGACGATGTCCTTCGATGCGTGCAGCCAGAAGCCGAGGCCGTAGCGCATCGAGTTCGACGGCACGTCGCTGCGCGGGCGCACCATCTCGCGCACCCAGTTCGTCGAGACGATCCGGCCGGCGAAGACCGCCCTCCAGAACGCGCTGATGTCGGCCACGGTGGAGTAGATCCCGCCGTCTCCACTGCCTCGCACCGGGAGGTGGAACACGTTGGTCCACCCGCCGTCGACGGCGAGGTAGCCGAGAGCGACGCGCCCCGGAAGCTCGTCGGAGCGTAGGAACTCCGTGTCGGCCATGCCCGCCGGCCCGCAGACACGTTGGTGCACGAGGTCGTGGAACGGCACGCCCGTCACTCGCTCGGCGATCAGCGCCAACACGACGTAGCCGCCGTTGCAGTAGGCGAACTGTTCGTCCGGAGCGAACTTCGTCTGGTGCCCGTCGAGCACCGCGACGTATTGCTCGGTCGTCGCCAGCTCATGCGCCGGAACGGGCATCACGTAGTCGTTGATCCCGTGACCGGCCGACTCGTCGAGATAGTCACCGATGCCCGAACGGTGTGAGAGGAGGTGCTCGATCGTCACGTCGTCGCGGATGAGCGGGAGATCGGTTCCGAGCACCGATCGAGCGGTCGTCGCGAGCTCGAGAGAGCCGTCCTCGATCAGGCTCACGACCACGAGCGCCGTCATGCCCTTCACCCCGCTCGCAATCGCGAACCGGGTGTCGACGGTGTTGGGAATCTCGTAGCCGCGATGCGCCAGGCCGTAGGCCTTCGCCACCTCGATCCGATCCGCGTCGTCGACACGTACGACACCTGAGAACGCGGTCTCGTCGGCGAGCGAATCGAGTTCGGTCTCGAGCTCTGACATCGAGACGTTAGAGCGACTTCCAGAAGACGGTCGTGTCGCAGGGCCGCCCGTCTGGATAGAGCGCGTAGCCGGGGATCACGCCGACCCTGGTCCAGCCCATTCGCTCGTAGAGGCGCTCGGCGTCGTCGCCGGTCACGGTGTCCAGCACGAGCAGCGTCTTGCCCTCCGCCCGCGCCTCGTCCTCGGCGCGCTCCATCAGCAGTTGCGCGATGCCGCGCCTGCGTGCCGAGCGGTGAACGAGGAGCTTCGCGATCTCGGCGCGGTGCGGCTGGTTCGGCGGCAGCGCGAGGATCACCTGCACCGTGCCGACGAGGTCGCCGTTGGCGAAGGCAGCAAGCAGCAACCGGCGGCCCTGCTCGACCTCGTCGGCGAAGGCCGTGAACACGCCGCGCGCGTCCTCGTGTGAGAACGGCGCCATGTAGCTGACCGATGCTCCTCCGGCGACGCAGTCAACGAGGACGCCCGCGAGCCCGTCGAGCTGCTCGTGGACGTCGATCGAGGCAAGACGGCGGATCTCGATGTCGTCGGCCACTCGGGATCAACCGGCCGTTTCTGTCGTTTCTGCGCTCAGGACGCAAGTAAAGCGCCTGGGAGCTCTTGGCCGTGGGTCGTGATCACCGTACGATGGAAACCGTTGCATCCGTCCCGGTACCCGGTCTACACCACGGGCTCGTGGCAGCCGTTCCCCGGCCAGGAGGAGGCGTTCGTCGCGGCCTGGGAGGAGTTCGCGGCGTGGGCCGCAGGGCTCGACGGAGCCGGTGCTGCGATCCTGTCCCGGGACGTGCGCGTGGAGGGCCGCTACGTGAGCTTCGTCGGGTGGAACGACATGGAGGCGGTGCGCAGCTGGAAGGGGCATCCCGAGTTCAAGGAGCGGATGAGCCGCGTGCAGCAGTTCATCGACAAGTTCGCTCCGACCGAGCTCGAGGTCGTCGCTCGCGCGCATAGCGAAGCGTGAGCGCCCGCACGCTCGTCCTCGGCGGCGGCTTCGGCGGCATCGCGACGGCCGTGGAGCTGCGACGACTGCTCGGCGACGAGCACGAGATCGTGCTCGTCGACCGCAAGCCGCAGTTCGCGATGGGCCTGCGCAAGCTGTGGGAGCTGGTCGGTCACGGGACCATCGCCGACGGCAGCCGCTCACGGGCTCTGCTCGCGCGGCACGGCGTCGAGTTCCAGCCAGACCGAGATCAACGCGATCGACGCTTCGGGCCGGCGGGCGGAGACGCCCGGCGGCTGGCTCGACGGCGACCATCTCGTGGTCGCGCTCGGCGCGGAGTCGCGGCCCGACCTCGTGCCCGGGCTCGCGGAGCACGGGCACGACGTGTGGAGCTTCGCCGGCGTCCCGGCCGCGGCCGAGGCGCTGGCGGCCTTCGACGGCGGGCGGATCGTCGTCCTGATCGCAGGCGCTCCGTACCCGTGCCCGCCCGCGCCATACGAGTGCGCCTTTCATCTCCACGAGCATCTCCTCGCGCGTGGACTGCGGGAACGGACGGAGCTCGCGGTTGCGACGC
The DNA here is from genome assembly GCA_963700495.1 of uncultured Actinomycetes bacterium. Taxonomy (GTDB): domain Bacteria; phylum Actinomycetota; class Thermoleophilia; order Gaiellales; family Gaiellaceae; genus JACCTU01. The sequence continues at coordinate 712,028 of CAVOXT010000001.1, forward strand.
TCCAGCCGATGCTGATGCCGAACGCCGGCCGCGACGGCTCGGACTGGATGGGGCAGCAGCTCACCGAGCGCGGCATCTCCTACCGAGTCGGCGCGAAGACCGAGCGCGTGGAGCACGGCCTCGTCGTGCTCGCCGACGGCGAGATGCCGCTTCGACCTGCTGATCGCGGTCCCGCCCCACCGGCCTCCCGCCGTCGTCGGACAGCGGATTTGACGGCGGAACACGGCTGGATCGCCGTCGACGCGGGCACGCTCGCGACGTCCCACGAGGGCGTCTACGCGGTCGGGGACGTCACCCTCATCCCGCTCGCGAACGGCCTGCCGTTCCCGAAGGCAGGCGTGATGGCGGAGCTCCAAGGCACCCGCGTGGCGCAGGCGATCGCTGCGGAGTTGCGCGGCGAGGAGCCTCCGGCGCCGTTCGACGGCAGCGGGTTCTGCCCGATCGAGCTCGGGCCGGGCTCGGCGGCGCTCGTCGAGGGCCACTGGTACGCCGAGCCCGAGCCGGTCGTCACGATCGCCGGGCCGAGCGCGGCGCACGCGGCCGAGAAGGCGGCCTTCGAGACCGAGCACCTGGAGCGCTGGTTCGGGGCCTGAGCTCGGACGTTGGCGGTGGCCCGAGCTTACCGCACGTAGAAGTCCGCGAATTGACCGGTCTTGTAATGCCCCGGCAGATTGCAGATCAGGGAATAGTGCCCCGGCTTGAGGACGAGATTCAGCGTCCTTGCCTGGCCCGGGGGCACGCCACCGATCTCACCCACGTTGCCGCTCTCGTCCGCCTCCTTGCCCTTGAGCAGGTTGCCCGCAGGCTTTGCCGTCTTCAGGACGACGAACTCGTGCTGGACCGTGCCGATGTTCGTGACCACGAACCTGACCTTGCCCCTGGGTGCCCCCTGCGTCCCCGGGAAGACGCTGAACTCGTCGACCTGGACGGCCACGAGGGGCTTCGAGGTGACGGCGTTCCCGGCTGAGACGGATCCGAAAACGGCGACGACTGTGACAGCACCAAGCCCAAGTGCGAGCTTTCGCATTCGATCGACTCCCTTCTTCTCGCTGGATGCGGAGCAGCGTGGCCTATTGAGACCGCGGCGCCATCAGGGATCTGGCCGCGGCGCGATCAGGGTTTTCACGTACGACTCTCGATCGAAGAGTGTCGTCACCACGAACTGCTCGAGCAGTGACGCGGCGATTGCGACACCCGTCATGCGGTTCGCTCGTGATCGGCGAAGAGCTCTGCAATCGTGTGTCTGGCGCTTGCTGCGAGCGCAGGGTTCGTACGGTGGTAGTACGGGAGCTGGATGAGCGCGATGGAGAGCGCCCAGCCGCGACCTCGTTCCCAGGTGGCGTCATCGACCTGCAGCGCGGCACGAAAGAGGTTCCTCGTTTCCGCGGGGAGGAGGTTCCACGCGACGATCAGATCACAGGCAGGATCGCCGACGCCCACGCCTGCGAAGTCGATCACCGCGCTCAGCCGGCCGTCGACGATCAGCACGTTCCCCGGTGCCAGGTCGGAGTGCACCCAGACGGGCGGACCCGGCCACTTCGGGGACCTCCAGGGCTGCATCCCACGCAGCGGTCACCGCATCGGTGTCGACCATTCCATGCAGGGCTTCGATCGCGGTGCGCGTCTGAGCATCCCGCATCGCCAAGGGAACGCCGCGGCCCGCGGGCGGCCCGTCCGTCGGATCGATCCGCTGGAGCGCGGTGATGAACTCCGCGAGATCCGTGGCAAGCGACCGAGGGTCGTCGATGCTGTCGACGGTCGGGTTCTCGCCTTCGAGCCAGCGATAGACGGACCAGTGCCACGGATAGCCCTCGGCAGAGCTCCCCCTCGCGAGCGGGACGGGAATCGCAACCGGGAGGAGCGGAGCGAGTCGCGGCAGCCAGTGGTATTCGTTGTCCAGACTGTCGACGGCCCAGTCGATGCGTGGGAGTCGCACGACCATGTCGGAGCCGAGCCGGAACAGCGCGTTGTCCGTCCCGGCCGAGGGGACGGACCGGATGGGAAGATCTGCCCACTGCGGGAACTGCGCAGCGAGCAACCGGCGCACGAGCGACGTGTCCGTCTCGACCTCGTCGGCATGCATCGTCCCGGCGGGGAGAGCATCTCCCTGAGACGTCATCCGCCTGAACCTACCTCGGTCATCCGGGCGGGCGCACGACGGGGAACTTCGGTGGAAGAATCGCCGTCATGGCGTCGACACCCGAGACTCGCTACGCCTTGAGTGACGGCAATCACATCGCCTATCAGGTGGTCGACGGGGCCGAGCGCGACATTCTCTACGTGCCGCGGACGACCGCGCCGATCGACCTCCTCTGGGACGATCCGATCGTCGCCCGCGGCCTGCGGCGCCTGAACGCCTGCGGACGGCTGATCATGTGTGATCTTCGCGGCTGGGGTGCGTCCGATTCGATCGACACCACACGACTGCCGGCGATGCAGGCGTGGATGGACGACATCGGCGCCGTGCTGGACGCGGCCGAAAGCGACCAGGCCACGCTCGTCGCCACCTCGGAGTCGGCGCTGCCCGTGATGCTGTTCGCCGCGACCAATCCGGAGCGGACGACGGGTCTCGTCCTCATCAACGCATTCGCTCAGTTCCTGCGCACGCCGGAGACGCCGTTCGGGATCCCGCCCGAGTTCGCGGAACGCTACGTCGACCTCTATCGCGCCATCTCGGGACGCGGAGCGCTGGTCGACTTTCTCGCGCCGAGCCGCTCGAGCGAGCCGGCCTTCCGGCGCTGGAGTGCGCGCAGCCAGCGCCTGGGCTCAGGGCCTGGCACGGCCGCGGCGATCTACGAAGTGTTCATGCGCACCGACCTCTCCGGAGTCCTACCGAGCATTCGGGTGCCCACGCTCGTCCTCCACCGGCAAGGTGACCAGCACGTCCGCGATGGCCATGCACAATTCCTCGCCGATCGAATTCCCGGCGCGCGGCTGGTCACGCTCCCGGGCAACGACAACGAGTGGTTCTCAGGCGAGATCGAGCCGCTCTTCGACGAGATCGAGCACTTCGTGACCGGCAATCGCCGAGCCCGCCGAACCGACCGTGTGCTCGCGACGATCCTTTTCACCGACATCGTCGGCTCCACCGAGCGCGCGGCCACCCTGGGCGACGCCGCCTGGAAGGCCGTCTCCGAGGCGCATGACGCGCTCCTCCGTTCCCACATCGAGAGCTTCGGCGGCGAGCTCGTCGAAATGACAGGTGACGGAGTGCTCGCCACGTTCAACGGTCCGGCCCGCGCGATCTACTGCGCCTGCGGGATCAGAGACGCCGCCGCATCGCTCGGGCTCAGCATTCGGGCCGGCCTGCATACAGGCGAGATCGAGCTCATGAACGACGGGATCGGCGGCCTCGCCGTCCACATCGGGGCGCGCGTGGCCGCACTCGCCGACGCGGACGAGGTTCTCGTCTCCGCGGCGGTACCTCCGCTCGTCGCCGGATCGGCGATCGGGTTCACTCCGCGGGGCACCCACGAGCTGAAAGGCGTTCCGGATCAGTGGGCCGTCTACAGCGTCAGCGAAGGCGCCTGAGCGAACGCTCCGTAGAAACGAGCACCTCGAGTCCGGGTCGTCGCCGATGGCGGCGCGGGGTTCGCGAGAGATGCTCGACGGGTCAAAGGAGGTTCGACGTGGCAACCATTTCTCATGACCCGGTCACGAGTGGCAAAGAGCGGCCACAGTGGATTGCGGTGCTCAGCATCACCGAGATGTGGGCGTCGCTGGCGATCGTCGTGATGTGGCTCGCGGTTCTGTTCGCTGCGGTGTACGCCCCGGACATCACCACGCACGGCGTCGCAGGCGACAGCACCACAATTCCGTCCGGCGTCGCGGTGGCACTCTTCGCGTCGCTGGCGACCTGGGCCGTCGCGAAGTACGGCCTCAGGCACGACGGCGGGCGGGCCAATCGCTGAGCCTGGACGCATGGTCCGGTGGTCGCGGCTTCTTGGTCCATCTGACCGACGTCAATAGACTCGCCCGATGCTGTTTCAGCCGGAAGGGCACGAGGCGCTTACGGACGAACTGTGGAGTGCTGAGAGGGTGCGGACGGCGATCGCCTCGATCGTTGCCGACGCGGAGAGTGCATTCGACGACGGCTGGCCGACGCACCCACAGGACGAGGACGTCGACGCGTCGACGCAGTTTCGGACGGTGTACATCGGAGGTTCGGGGGTCGTGGATGCGCTCCAGCGGCTCGCGCGGCGGGGCTTCGTCGAGTTACGACGGGACTATGTCCCGTACCTGGAGCGTTCGCTCGAAGCCCAGCCGGACTTTCCTGACGAGGACGCGGAGCGGAGCCTCTGGATGGGCGAGACGGGAATCCGGCTGGTGTTGCAGAGGCTCGCACCTTCGCAGGCCAATCTCGAGCGGCTGTCGCAGCTGATCGCGACGAACGAGCAGGACGAACGTTGCGAATTGATGTGGGGCAGTCCCGGCACGATTCTCGCGGGTCGCGAGCTCGGGCTCGACGTGACGGCGAGCGTCGAGTGGTTGCACGGCCGGCGTGACACGGAAGGCCTGTGGACCCAGCACCTCTACGGGCAGAGCAGGCGCTGGCTCGGTCCGGCACACGGGTTCGCCGGGTGTGCGCTCGCGCTCGGCGATGCCGCCGCCGTCTCGGAGACGCTCCAGCGCTTTGCCGTCGAGGAGGATGGGCTCGTCAACTGGCCGGGACTCGCGGGCATGGGACTCGGCGCAAACCGCGACGGCCAGATCCGCACGCAGTGGTGCCACGGCGCGCCGGGGATCGTCGCGACGCTCGCGCACGTCCTCGACGAGGAGCTTGCCGTCGCGGGCGGCGAGTTGACGTGGCGTGCCGGGCCGCTGCGAAAGGGCGCAAACCTCTGCCACGGCACAGCCGGGAACGGATACGCATTCCTGGCGCTGCTCGAGCGCACGGGAGACGAACGGTGGCTCACCCGAGCGCGTGCGTTCGCGATGCACGCTGCAGGCCAGGTGGAGCGCAGCCGGTCGGACTACGGCCGCGGCCGCTACACGCTCTGGACGGGTGACCTCGGCACAGCCCTCTATCTCGCCGACTGCATCGACGGTGGAGGGGAGCTACCCCTCCCATAGGACGATCATGGCCGGGAGGAGCTCGGACGATGAATAGCTACCTCTTGATGATCACGTTCCGCGTGGCGCTCTTCGAGATCCTGGTTTCTGGCTTCAACTACTTCGTGCTGATGAACCGGGTCTACCAGCCGAGATACGGAGAAATGCGAGCGCATCAGGTAGGTATGACGACACGGATCGTCTACATATTCATCTTCGCTTACTTCATTCTGTTGTTCGCAAAGACATACACGACCTCGGATCTGCTGGTCGCCGGTGGCTTCTGGCTGCTGATGATCTTGGCGTTCGAGTGGATCGGAAGCTTCGTTCTCAGGCGTCCGGTGCACGAGGTGCTCGTCGGCTGGCACATAGAGCGTGGATACATGTGGCCTTATGTCTTGCTGGCGTACCTTTCGTCGCCGCTGATCGTCGGCTCACTCTTCCATCCAGGCACGTGACCATCCAGTGCCCCTGTCGCTCGAGCAGTCGACGCGGTTTGTAACTCGTCGCACTTGAGCTGATACGTACGATGGTCACTGGCCCAGGATCCGACGCACCGCAACGAGCGCGGGGAGGGAGTGACCCGGGGTGACCGAGTTCGAAGCGACAGCTGACACGGCCGAGAGCACCGCAGCAGGCACACCGCGAGAGCTCGAGCTCCGGCTCGAGCAGCATCGTCTGGAGCTGACCGCCTACTGCTACCGGATGCTCGCCTCGCCGTTCGACGCCGAGGATGCCGTCCAGGAGACGTTCATCCGCGCATGGCGCGGCATCAAGCGCTTCGAAGGCCGGTCGGCGCTTCGCTCGTGGCTCTACCGGATCGCGACGAACGTCTGCCTCGACATGCTGAACGGGAGAGAGCGCCGTGCCAGGCCGATGGACCTCGGGCCGGCGCAGGCGCCGATCGAGTCGAACCTCAACACGCTGCCGGAGGCCACGTGGATCCAGCCGATCCCCAACGGGCTCGTTGTGCCCGAGGGAGATCCGGCAGAGGTCGCCGTTGCACGCGAGACGATTCGACTCGCGTTCGTCGCCGCCCTGCAGCACCTTCCGCCACGCCAGCGTGCGGTTCTGATCCTGTGCGAGGTGCTCCGGTGGCAGGCGACGGAGGTCGCCGAGCTCTTGGACACCAGCGTCGCGTCGGTGAACAGCGCGCTCCAGCGGGCGCGGGCGACGCTCGCCGACGGCAACGTCAGCACGAGCGATCCGCCACCCCGGCTGAGCGCCGCGGACCGTGCGCTGCTCGCCCGGTACGTGGAGGCTTTCGAGCGCTATGACATGGACGCGCTCACCTCCTTGATCCAGGAAGACGCGACGCAGTCGATGCCGCCGTACGACATGTGGCTGCGTGGGCGCGACGACATCCTGACCTGGTGGTTCGGGCCGGGAGCCGGCTGCCGTGGCTCGCGGGTGTTGCCGACGACGGCGGCAAACGGCTCGCCCGCCTTCGGCCAGTACAAGCCGAGCGCGACGGGCGAGGGGTACGACCCTTGGGCACTCCAGGTGATCGAGATGTCGGAGGGCCGGATCGTCGAGTTCACCTTCTTCCTCGACACCGACACGCTCTTCCCGCTCTTCGGACTGCCCGCGCGGCTCGACTCCTAGTCCGGCAGCACGTCGCTCAACCCCATGAAGGCGACGAGCTCGAGCAGGTCGTGCGAGGCGGAGCGCAGCCGCACCTGGCAACCCTGCCGCTGGGCCGCGAGCTGGAGCCGCGCGAGTGCGTCCACAGTCACCGCGTCGACCTCGACCCCGCTCACATCGCAGAGCGCAACGTCCGCGCCGCTTCTCTCCAGCAGGGCGCAGACACGATCGCAGAGACCGGGCAAGTCGGTACGGGCGATCGGACCGGTGATCGCGAACGCGATCGTGCTCGGCGCTGGTGAGTCCATCTGCAAGACAAGACTCCGCAGTGGCCGAAGACTCATCGACACGGGGGCCGATGAGTTCTGGAGCGCCCCTCGGTCTAACTCCTCGAAAGCCAAGACTGGAGGAGCAAACCGATGACCATGGACAACCGCACCCGCTGGCTCGCGCTCTACGTCCTCTGCCTCGGTGACCTGATGATCGTCCTCGACGGGACGATCGTGAACGTCGCGCTCCCGTCGATCCGGGACGACCTCGGCTTCTCCCAGACGTCGCTGGCCTGGGTGGTGAATGCCTATCTGCTCACCTTCGGCGGCTTTCTCCTGCTCGGCGGCCGGCTCGGCGATCTCTTCGGCCACAGGCGGCTGTTCCTGATCGGAACCGCACTCTTCACGCTCGCTTCGCTCGGCTGCGGCATCGCAAGCTCTCAGGCGATGCTCATCGGCGCCCGCGCGGTGCAGGGGGTCGGAGGCGCGATCGTCTCCGCGGTCGCGCTCTCACTGCTGATGACGCTGTTCACCGCCACGGCCGACCGGGCGAAGGCGATGGGGGTCTTCGGTTTCGTCCTCTCGGGCGGAGGCGTCATCGGGGTGCTCGCGGGCGGGATCCTCACGGACCTGCTCAGCTGGCACTGGATCTTCCTCGTCAACCTTCCGGTCGGCGTGCTCGTCTACGTCCTCTCGCTGCGGCTGCTCCCGACGGCGAAAGGCCCTGCCGCGAGCGGGGGTGTCGACGTGGCCGGTGCGATCACCGTGACCGCCTCGCTGATGCTCGCCGTCTACGCGATCATCAACGGCAACGAGAGCGGGTGGACGTCGGGCCAGACGCTCGGCCTGCTCGCCGCGTCGGCGGTGCTCCTCGCGGTCTTCCTCACGATCGAGGCGCGTGTCTCCTCCCCGCTCGTGCCGCTCGGCCTGTTCCGGAACCGCAATCTCTCGACCGCGAATGTCGTCGGCGTGCTGATGGCCGCGGGCATGTTCGCCTACTTCTTCTTCTCCGCGCTGTACCTGCAGCTGGTGCTCGAGTACACGCCGCTCGAGGTCGGTCTGGCGTACCTGCCGGGAACGGTGATCTGGGGAGCCTCTTCGCTCCTGCTCTCCGACAGGCTGATCATGCGCTTCGGGACCAAGCCGCCTCTGCTCACGGGTCTCGGGCTGATGGCGGTCGCGCTCGTCCTGCTCTCACGGACGCCGGTCGACGGCAACTGGGTCACCGACGTCCTCCCGGCAACGATCGCAGTCGGGATCGGTGCCGGCATCGCCTTCAACCCGATCCTGCTCACCGCGATGAGCGGTGTCGAGCCGACCGAAGCCGGCCTCGCGTCCGGCGTGGTCAACACCGCCTTCATGATGGGAGGCGCGGTCGGCCTCGCGATCCTGGCAAGCCTCGCCGCCTCGCGGACCGATGCGCTGTCGGCCGACGAAGCCCCGCTCGTCGCGCTCAACGGCGGGTACCACCTCGCCTTCCTCGTCGGCGCCGCCTTCGTCGTTGCCTCCGCAGCCGTCGCCGGCGCACTCATCCGAGTCGAGCAGCCGGCACCGGCGCACGGACACCGGGAAGGGGTCGGCGCCCCGGCGGCGGCTGAGGCTGACTGAATCAGGCCGGGCCGGCCGGGAGGACCAGCCAGACGTCTGCCCCCGGGGCGTCGACGCGGTTCCGGGCGCCCGACGTGCCGCCGTGTGCTCGTCCGACCACCTGTGCGATCGCAAGCCCAAGGCCGGCGCCGCCGGTCGCGCGCGCCTCGTCCGCGCGCGCGAATCGTTCGAACGCGCGCTCGGCGAAACCGTCCGGGAACCCCGCTCCCTCGTCCAGGACGTGCAGCTCGACGGTGCCGTTGTGAGCTTCGGCGACGATTCGCACCGGTCCGCGGCCGTGCCGGAGGGCGTTGTCGACGAGGTTTGCCAGCGCCTGCTCGACGCGCTCGCGGTCGGCGAGGACCAGCAGGCCGGCGGGTGCCTCGACCTCGATCGTCCGGCCGTGCTCCGCCGCGTCGCGAGCGAATCGTGCACGGACCCGTTCAGCGACGTCGCGAACCGAGACCGGCGCACGGCGCAAGGGCAGACCGTCGTCGTCCGCGCGTGCGAGGACGAGCAGGTCCTCCGCCAGTCGGGCGAGCCGGTCCGTCTCCTCCGCCGCAGAGCGGAGCGCGGCTTCGAGCTCCTCGCGGGTGCGCGGTCGCCTGCGCGCCAGCTCGAGCTCGCTCTTGAGCAGCGCGAGTGGGGTCCGCAACTCGTGGCTCGCGTCCGCGACGAACGTTCGCTCGCGCTCGAGTGCAGCTTCCAGGCGCGCAAGCATGTCGTTGAGCGTCTTGCCGAGGCGCGCAATCTCGTCGTTCGTCTTCGGCACCGGGAGGCGCTCCCCGGGCGTCGACGCTCTGATCGCCGCAGCGCGGCTTCGCATCGACTCGACGGGCCGGAGCGCCGCCGTAGCGAGCGCATACGCGAGCAGAGACGCGAGCACGAGCGCGATCGGCGCGGCGATGAGCAGCTCGCCGAACAGGTTTGCAAGCGCCTCGGCGCGCGCTTCGGTCGAGGTCCCCACAACGAGGACGAGCCGGCGGCCCGGGTCCGCCAGGACCGCGAGGAGTCGCGCCGGGTCGTCCGACCCAGGCAGCTGCTTCCGGTCGAAGAACGTCGGCGCCAGCGCGGCGCGCTCGAGCTCGGCGGACGTGAGCAGTGGCTCGCGGCCGAGAGGTGCGGTGGAGCGAAGGACGGTGCCGTCGGAGCGGAGAACCTGCGAGAAGCCGTCCTCCACCTCACCGGTGGCAGGCTCCGTCGCACCGGCGAGGCTCACCTGGGATTGGTCGACGAGCGTAGCGAGCTCGTCGGCCCTGCTCTGCAGGCCGCTGTTGATCGTCGCGTCGAACGCCGTGCCGAGCCGGACGAAGAGGAAGAGCCCGGTCGCGGCGAGCACGACCGCCATCGCAAGCGCGAACACTGCGGTCAAGCGCAGCCGGATCGGCAGACGTCTCATGCGCCGCCCGCCCGCAGCCGGTAGCCGGCGCCGCGCACCGTCTCGATCGAGGACGTCCCGAACTGCCGGTCGATCTTCTCCCGCAGGTAACGCACGTAGACGTCGACGACGTTCGAGCGGTTCTCGTACGCGAAGTCCCACGCGTGCTCGAGCAGGTCGTAGCGAGAGAGCACCTCGCCTGGGCGGCGCATGAACGTCTCGAGTAGCGCGAACTCCTTCGGCGAGAGCTCGACCTCGGCCTCGCCGCGCCAGACCCTACGGCTTCGCGGATCGAGCCGCAGCGGCCCCACCTCGAGCACGGGCTGACGCTCGATCGCGCCGCGCCGCGTAAGCGCGCGCAGGCGGGCCAGTAGCTCATCGAACTCGAACGGCTTGGTCAGATAGTCGTCCCCGCCGAGGTCGAGGCCGGCGATACGGTCTTCGACCGCGTCGCGGGCGGTCAGCATCAGGACCGGGGATTGCACCGCTTGCTCGCGGAGACGGCGGCAAACCTCGAACCCGTCGATTCCCGGGAGCATGACGTCGAGCACGATCACGTCGTAATCGGTCGCGGTTGCCCTGATCAGCCCTTCGTGCCCCTCCAGGGCGACGTCGACCGAGTAGCCCTCCTCGGACAGGCCGCGTCGGATCAACGACGCGAGCTTCGGCTGATCCTCGACCACGAGCACGCGCACGTGGCCATTGTCGCGCTCGAGATGAGATGGGGATGAGACAGGACCGTGGAGGAGAGCCCCGGGAGGAGCCCCTCCACAGCCTCGGAGCGCTAGTGCTCGCCGACCTCGTCCTGCCCGCTGTTGTCGCCCTGCTCTTCGGTGTCGTTCGTCTCCTGGTCGCCGTCGACGACCACGACGCGGTAGGACGCGTCGAGTCGCACGTCGACGACCGAGCCGTCGGGTTTGCGAACCTCGACCTCGTACGTCGCGCCGTTCTCGGCGTCGCGCTCGTATGCCTGGACGGTCCCGCCCCCGGTCGCCTTCAGAGCCGCGGCGCTTGCGCGCGACGCCTCGGCCGAGGACAGCTTCGAGCCGCTGTCGGAACCCGTCGCGTTCGCGATCGCTGCGCCTCCGAGCGCAAGCGCGGTGAGCGCTGCGAGCCCGGCGGCGATCTTCGTCACTCGCTTCTTCATCGTTGTCGCTCTCCTGTGGTCGCTGATTGCGGTCTGGAAGGAGGCTACGGACCCTCCGATGAGACGGCGATGAGAAGAGGTACTTGACTCCGCAAGGATCTCTGCTACAGTAGTGCTTGCGTACTCAATAGTAGACCACTCAACAGGAGGCTTCATGAGCACCACCGCAACCCCGATCGCCCCGACAGGCACCTGGCAGCTCGATCCGGTGCACTCGTCCGTGGGCTTCGAGATCGACTACCTGTCCGGCACCTTCAAGGGCCAGTTCCGCGAGATCGACGGCAAGCTCGTCGTGGACGGGAGCGAGGCGAGCATCGAAGGAAGCGCCAACGTCGCGAGCGTCGACGTGAAGGACGAGAACCTTTCGGCCCATCTGCAGTCGCCGGACTTCTTCGACGCGGAGCGGCATCCCGAGCTCCGGTTCTCCGCGAACGACATCTCGCTCGACGGCGAGAACGTCCAGGTCCGCGGCGAGCTGACCGTCAAGGGCGTGACCCAGCCGACAGAGGTGACCGGCACCGTCGCAGCACCGCTCACCGATGCTTACGGCCGGGAGCGCGTCGGACTGAAGCTGGCCACGGGCATCGACCGCACCGCCTTCGGCGTCAGCTGGAACAACCCGCTTCCGAGCGGCGTGCAGGCACTGGCAAACGACGTGTCGATCGTCGCAGAGCTCTTCTTCGTCAAGGCGGCGTAGGGCAGATGCGCGTTCTCGCGATCCCGGGCAGCCTCCGGAACGACTCGTACAACGCGAAGCTGCTCTACAACGCGGCGGAGCTGTTTCCCGAGGACGCGACCCTCGATCTGTGGGGCGGGTTGAAGTCGATCCCGCCCTACGACGAGGACGACGACGGCGAGGGGACGCCCGGAGCGGTTGCGGAGCTTCGGGACGCGGTCGCAAACGCGGACGCGGTCCTGATCGCGACACCCGAGTACAACCACTCGATCCCCGGGCAGCTCAAGAACGCCCTCGACTGGGTCTCGCGGCCGATTGCTGCGAACCCGCTCCGCAACAAGCCCGTGGCCGTGATCGGCGCGAGCACGAGCGCGTTCGGCGGCGTGTGGGCGCAGGCCGAGCTGCGCAAGGTTGCCGGCGCGATGGGCGCCCGCGTGCTCGACGTCGAGCTGGCCGTCCCGCACGCGCACGAGCGGTTCGACGAGCTCGGGAGGCTGACGGATGCAAACTTCGTGGAGACGCTCGGCGACGTCGTGGACGCGGTCGTCCAGGCGGTCGAGGAGCGCGAGGCTGACAAGGCCGCCGTCGCCGCCTAGCATCTTCGGTCGTGACGGAGCTTCCGCTCACGGGAGGCTGTCTCTGCGGCGGAGTCCGCTTCGAGGTCTCGGAGCCGCTCGTCTCCGCCGGCTACTGCCACTGCACCCGCTGCCGGCGCCGCACTGGGACGGCAGCCTCGGTGCAAGGGCGGATCGCGCCGGGGTCGCTCACGATCACCGCGGGTGAGGAGCTGGTCCGGGTCTACGAGCCCGACGACGGGTTCACAAAGCTCTTCTGCTCCAAGTGTGGCTCGTCGCTCTTCAGCAGGCATCCGGACCACCCCGAGGTGATGTCGGTCCGGTTCGGCGCGTTCGACGGCGACCCGGGAATCCGGCCGTCTTACAGAGCGTACGTCGCGTACGCCGCGCCGTGGGAGCCGCTCCCGGACGACGGCCTCCCTCGGTACCCGGAGGGACGCTCCTAGGGTGCCGCGCTTCGTCTGCGCGACCTGCGGCACGCAGTACCCCGACTCCGACTCCCAGCCCGGCGCATGCCTCATCTGCGAGGACGAGCGCCAGTACGTGCCCGAGACGGGACAGCGCTGGACGACGCTCGAGCAACTGCTCGAGAAGCACCGGAACGAGGTCGAGCCCGAGGGCGAGCTCGTCGGGATCGGCACCAAGCCGCCGTTCGCGATCGGCCAGCGCGCGCTGCTGGCTCCGTTCGGCGCAGCGAACGTGCTCTGGGACTGCATCACGCTCGTCGACGAGGCGACCGTCGAGGAGCTCGACCGGCGCGGCGGCGTCGAGGGGATCGCGATCTCCCACCCGCACTACTACTCGGGGATGGTCGAGTGGGCGCACGCGCTCGACTGCCCGGTCTACCTCCATGCCGCGGACGAGCAATGGATCGTCCGCCGTGACCCGGCGGTCGAGCTCTGGGACGGCGAGACGAAGGAGCTCGGCCACGGCCTCACGCTCGTGCGCTGCGGAGGCCACTTCGCCGGCGGGACCGTGCTGCACTGGGCCGGTGGCTGCGGCGGGGCCGGGGCGCTCCTCTCGGGTGACATCGTCCAGGTGATCCCCGACCGTCGCTTCGTCGGCTTCATGTACAGCTACCCGAACTTGATCCCGCTGCCCGAAGAGTCGGTGGGCGCGATCGGACGCGCGCTTGCTCCGTTTCCGTTCGAGCAGATCTACGGCGCCTGGTGGGGGACGATCGTCAGGCGCGAGGGCAAGGAGGTCGTCGCGCGCTCGGTGGAACGGTACGGGCGCGCGGTTCGAGGTTGACTTCTAGTTCTGTGTCGGGCCGGCACGCACCTCCGCACGGAACGTGCGGAGGTGCACGGCCTCCCACGCGAGACAGGTGACGAGGCACCCGACCACGACGGCCATCAGCGCGAGACCGTCGAGGTCTTGCAGCACGATCACGGCGACGATGCTGGCAACGGCCGCGACGACGCGCTCGTACGCGACGTGGCGGACGACCCGGTAGCGGCCGAAGACGAAGCCGAGCAGGAAGAGCGCGATGCCGGCACCTAGCGCGAACCGCCCGGCCGGCGAGAGCGGCTCGCCCGGCTCCGCGACGGTGTTCTTCGCCGCGACGGCAAAGAAGATGATCCCGAGCACCATCGGGTAGTGGCTGAGCGTGAAGACGTCGCGGGCGAGCGGGCTGCGTACTTCGGCAGGACGGTTCGCGAGCACCCGGGCCAGCACCGCCGCCGTGAAGTCGAAGTACGCCCACCAGATCGCGGCGACGCCGACGAACGCGACCGCGAGTGCGAGCGCGAAGGCGGCATCGCCGGTGTGGCCGGTGAGCCCGGAACCGACGGCCACGATCGACTCGCCGAGCGCGATGATCACGAACAGCGCGTAACGCTCGGCGAAGTGTGAGGGCGAGACGCGGAACCCGGCCTGGGGGCCCATCCGCAGCGCGCCGGAGACGTCGATCACGATCGCCGTAGTCCAGAGCGCGACGCGCGCCTCCTCGCCCGTGAAGCCTCCGACCAGGACGAGCGCCGGCGCCAGCGTGAACCACGGCGCGAGCTTCATCACGGCCGCGCGGTGCGCCGGCTCGTCCCGCAGCCCGTGCAGGTAGAGCGCGAGGTGGAGCATGCGCACGATGAAGAACGGGACCGCGAACCAGGCGGCGCGTCCGGAGAACGCGTCCGGTACACCCACGGCCATCCCAAAGCTCGCGCCCATCGCGAGCAGGTAGCCCAGCCGGAGCAGCGGCGAGCTGAGGTCGATCGCGTTCGTCGCCCACGCGTAGCCCGACCACGCCCAGTAGACGAGCCCGAGCACGAGCGCCCCTCTTGCGTACCCGCCGGCGCTCGGATCGGCGAGCATCAGCGCGGCGACCTGCGTGATCGCGAAGACGAACACCAGGTCGAAGAAGAGCTCGAGATAGGACGTCCGGCGCTCGGTCTCCTCCGCTCGGGCGATCTCCATCCGCATGATCGTACGCTGCGCGCCCGGTTACGCTTGATGCGTGTCCGGGGTGTTGGCGAGCTGGAACGACGGTGCTGCGAAGCAGGCGGTTGTCGAGTTCGTCGAGCGGACGGTGTCCGACGCCGTGCCGGTCGAGGAGCGCGTCGCGGTGTTCGACAACGACGGCACGCTGTGGTGCGAGAAGCCGATGCCGATCCAGCTCGACTTCATCCTCCGCCGGCTGTTCGAGATGGCGGAGGCCGATCCCGAGCTGCGTCGGTCGCCAGCCCTGGAAGGCGGCGTACGAGCGCGACTACGGCTGGCTCGGCGCGGTGGTCGCCGAGCACTATGCGGGCGACGACACGAACGTGCGGACGCTCGCGGCGGGCATCCTTGCCGCCTACGAGGGGATCAGCGTCGAGGACTTCGAGGCGCAGTCGGACGCTTTCCTGCGCACGACGCAGCATCCGACTCTCGGTCGCGGGTATCTCGAGTGCGCGTACGCGCCGATGGTCGAGCTGCTCGGCTACCTGGCGGCGAACGGGTTCTCGAACTACATCGCGTCGGGTGGCGGTCGTGACTTCATGCGGCCGATCAGCCAGGAGGTGTACGGCATTCCGCGCGAGCGCGTGATCGGCAGCGCATCTGCGCTCGAGTACACGAGTGACGACCGTGGCGGCACGATCACGCACAAGGCAGAGGCCGACTATCTCGACGATGGTCCGCAGAAGCCGATCCGCATCTGGAGCCGCACCGGCCGCCGACCGCGTGCTCGCTGCCGGCAACTCGAACGGCGACATCCCGATGCTCGACTTCACCCAGCATCCCGACAAGCCGTTCCTGCGCCTGCTCGTCCTCCACGACGACGCCGAGCGCGAGTTCGACTACACGAGCGGCGCCGAGCAGGCACTCGAGCAGGCCGGCACGAGCGGCTGGACGGTCGTCAGCGTCAAGAACGACTGGGCCACCGTCTTCTGACAGACGGATGGGCGGCCCGCCGGCGTGCGACACCGGCGGGCCGCGACAACCACGGCGCTACTCGGCCCGGATGTTGTCGATCCGGAACGTGCCGTTCTGGAGGTAGAAGTTCACCGCGCGGAGCTTCGTCAGGTCTCCGCCGGCGCACGTGAGGTCGGTGAGATCGAGCGTGACCGTCGCGACGGTCCCCTGCGGCGTGTTTCCGCCGCCGCCGTTCTCCTCGCACCACGTGAAGCCGTCGCCGACCTGGATCGAGAGCTTTCGGAAGGTCTGCGCGGCCCCGGTCTGCAGGTCGAGCTTGATCTCCGTCTTGCCCGTGAGATCGACGGGCGCAGGGAGGACGCCCCCGAACCAGCCCTCTCCGGTGACGGCGATCTCGAGGCTGGACGTGCCGTCGGTCGCGAACGCGGACGACTGCGCGAGCGTGCCCGTGCCTCCGACCGACCCCCATCCGTCGGTTCCGGTCTCGAACGAGAACAGCGGGATCGCCGCCGTCGGGTCGGGAAGAACGGTGACCGTCACCGTTGCCTCGTTGCTGATCCTCCGCTGCTGGTCCATCACGTCGTAGCTCACCGACGCGCGGCCGACGAAGCCCGGCGTCGGGGTGAACGTGACGTTGCCGTCGTTGGCGGCGACGAACGTCCCCCCGGTGACCGAGCGGGTCTTCTGATCAAGGGGCACGGATGGGTCGAGGTCGAGCGACTGCGGCCTGATCGCGCTTCGGTAGGCGATGTCGTTGCGCGTCACGTTGAGAGCGACCGCGGTGTTGAACGGCGTCACCGCAGTGTCGTGATCGGCAACCGGTCTGAACGTCCTGGGCCCGAGCCGCATCTGCTCGCCGAAGTTGCTGATCGTCGTGCAGACCGGCGACGGGCAGTAGACCGTGAAGCCGTCGTAGTCCGGGTAGAGCGTTCCGTCGTCCTGGATCCCGGACAGGATCCAGTAGAGCGCTCCGGCCCCGCCGCTCTCGAACACGGTGTCGAGCCAGAGCTTGTAGTTCGGGTTCCGGAGGCTCTTGTCTTGGAGGCCGAACTCGCCGAGCATCGCCGGCTTGCCGATCTGCCTGGCCGCCTTGAAGTGGCTCTTGATCCACTCGACGCCCCACGGAACGTCCGTCCCCCAGTAGTCGGGATACATGTGGAACGACATCACGTCGATGTTCCTCAGCTTCGTGAAGGCCACCGTGTCGACGCCCTCACCACACTGCTCGGTCCAATGCGTCCCGTTCTGGAGGCAATAGAAGCCCTCGTCGCCGACCGAGACGAGATGGTTCCCGTCGACCGATTTGACGTACGTGGACATCTGGTCGGCCCAACTGGTCAGGGTGCCTGTCGTGCAGTTGTCCGACCGGGCGTATGCTCCCGCACTCAGGCAGCGAGGCTCGTTGCCGAGCTCCCACGTCATGATCGTCGGGTCGTCCTTGTACTTGACGCCGGTGATCGTGTTCGTCCGGTTGAGGACGTGGGAGATCCAGTTCTTGTACCACTGCTTGATCACCGGGTCGGTGTAGAAGCTGTCGTGGTACCAGGTGATTCCATCGGGCGTGCTGATGTCGCGCCAGCGCACGTACTGGTCCATCCCGCCGAAGTCGTTCCAGTTGTTGACGAACGGGATGACGAGCTTCAGCCCCAGCCCGCCCGCCTGCGCGATGATGTAGTCGAGGCGCGCCAAGCCATTTGGGCCGTCGTTGTAGGCCGGTGCCTGTGCGACCGGATCCCAGTACTGGAAGTAGACCCCGTCGGACTGGACCGCGGATCGAGGTCGACGGGACGGCGGGGTCGCCGATGTCGAGCGAGCCCCACATCCGCAGGACGCGGAACTCTTTCGAGGCCGCCGCCTGGAGGACGTCGTCGACCATGAGGCGGGACTTGTACATCAGGTAGTAGTTGCTCGAGCCGGCGAACCTGAAGTCGTTGCCGTTGAGCGTGAGCCTTGAGCCTTGCCGTACGACGAAACCGTTCTGGCTGTCCGTCGCCGCGCCGGCGCTCGTCGCACCGGCTGTCACCGCGAGCGCGCACCCCAGCGCAAGCAGGGTCACGGCGAAGGAGCGAGGTTTCCTGGACATGCTCGCGAATCCCTCCCCTCTGGTCGGGCGGCGGCCGGTCCGGCCGCGACCCTGGACCTTCGGGATCCTAACGCCCTGAGCCGCAAAGGTAAACCGGTTCAGACGGCCTGGTTGAGCCGAACCGCGACCGGCTCTGGACACGTCCGAAAGTGTCTATACGGTCCGCGGGTGCGCCTGATCGTCGCCCGCTGCGAGGTCACCTACACCGGCCGGCTCTCGGCCTACCTGCCCGAGTCGACCCGTCTGCTGATCTTCAAGGACGACGGCTCGGTGCTCGTGCACGCCGACGCGGGTGGATACAAGCCGCTCAACTGGATGACGCCGCCGACCGTCGTGGAGGAATCGAACGACGTACTCGTCGTCCGCAAGCGGCAAGGCCGCACCGAGGACCGGCTCGAGATCCGGCTTGCTGAGGTGCTGAGCGACGTGCGCCACGACATGGGGGAGGCTGCGGCGCTCGAGAAGGACGGCGTCGAGCGCGATCTCCAGCTCGAGCTCGCCGCGCAGCCGCGGGCGCTCGGCGAGGACCTGCGCCTCGTCCGGCGTGAGTGGCCGACCGACATCGGCCCGGTCGACCTGATGTGCCGCGACTGCGACGACCAGTGGGTCGCCGTCGAGATCAAGCGGATCGCGACGATGGAGGCGGTCGAGCAGCTGACCCGCTACCTCGAGCGCATCCGCCTCGACCCGGCGATGGCCGGCTGCCGAGGGATCCTCGCGGCCCAGAAGGTGCGCCCGCAGGCGGCGACACTCGCCGACGCGAGGGGGATCGTCACCGTCGAGGTCGACCTCGACCTGCTGCGCGGGCGCCGCGAGCCCGACCTCACGCTCTTCGCGTAGGTCGAAACCGCCGCGCCGGTTCGTCGTCTCGGCTGTCGGCGTGGAGGAGCGGGCGTAGGCGCCCTGGCTATCGCCTTCGCAGGACGTTGACCTCCCCTTCCCGCCTGACGACCCAGTCCCGGTCCGCACTCTCGAAGAAGCGCGCGGCCGTCTGTCGGCCCGGCTCGCCGAGCAGGACCTCGGACGTCAGCAGCGGCAGGAGCGTGAGCAGCGCATCGACGTTTCGAGGCTCGTAGAGCACGTCCGCGCAGAGGACGAGGTCGAACGGCGCACGCTCGAGCAGGGCCTCGGGCTTCGTCCAGTCCACGAGCATCGTCTCGACGCGTGCGCCGTTCCGCTCGGCGTTTCGGCGCGTGACGTCGAGTGCTTCCGGCGCCCAGTCGGCCGCGAGCACGTCTGCACCTCCGAGCGCCGCCACGACGCTCGGCAGGCCGAGCCCGCACCCGAGCTCGAGCACGCTGAGGCCGCGCACGTCACGCTCTGCGACCACGCCTGCGAGCGTGACGCCGCTGGCCCAGAGCTCCGCCCAGTACGGCATGAACTCGTCCTGCTCGAAGCGGGCCTCGTCGATGAGCGCGTCCGCGTCCGGCGGCCGCAGGACGCTGAGCACCAGCGGTCCGGCACGGACGGTCCCCTCGACGAGCTCGGTCACGTGGAAGTTGTAGCGCCGCGACTAGTTCAGCGACGGATCGTGGGGCATCCTCGCCAGGAGCTCGAAGAACGAGCCGCCCTGCCGCCGCAGCACCGCACTCCAGAGCTCGACGTTGTCTGCGAAGACGTCCTCGGGCGTCGCCTGAGCGACGATCCAGCCGTCCGCTGCGAGCTCCTCGTCGAGCTGGCCCGCGGTCCAGCCGGCATACCCGGCGAAGACCCGCGCCCTCCGGATGGTGCCCGCTGCAAGCGTGATGTCCGTGTCGCCGCGAACGAACCCGACGTCCTCGAAGATCCTCTCCGCCGCCTCGTTCAGGTCGTCGAACTCGGCGAGCACGAGGAGCGCCTCCTTGTCCACCGGCCCGCCGATGAAGACCGGCGCGTCCTCGTCGACGAGCGGCGCGAGCCCCGGCACGGCTTCGGCGACCGTGGCTTCTGTCGGGCGGTTGAGCACGAGCCCGAGCGCCCCCTCTTCGTCGTGCTCGGTCACGAGCACGACGGTGCGCCGGAAGCTCGGGTCGAAGAGGTCGGCGCCGGCAATCAGGAGCTGACCCTTGAGCGATCTCATCTCTCAGTACAACGTCGTAGCGAGGCGTCGCCGGTACTGCTTCACGACAGGATTCTCCTGGCCGAGCTCCCGGAAGACCGCAAGCATCGCGCGCCGGGCCGTCTCGCGCCGACCGTCGGGCGACGAACGCACCTCCTCCAGCAGGCGCTCGAGCGCCCGCTCGTGGTCGCCGGAGGCGAGCGCGGCCGCAACGTCCTCGAGCCCGAGTTCCTCGACGAGCCCGAGCGCCTCGCTCGGCGCGTTCAGATCGTCCAGGAACCGCTCGACGGTAGCCGGCGACTGCGCGCCGACGAACTCCGCCACGACGTGGCCGTTCCGAAAGGCCTTCACGGCCGGGATCCCGCGGACGCCGTAGCGCTCGGCGAGGTCCTTGTTCGCGTCGACGTCGACCTTCGCGAGCTGAATGTCCCGCTCGGCGGTCGCCCGTTCCAGCACAGGCGTCAGCGCGTGGCACGGGCCGCACCACTCGGCCCAGAAGTCGACGACGACCGGCCGCTCCGCCGAGCGCTCGATCACGTCGGTCTCGAACGTGGCTTCGTCCACCTCCACACTCGAAGAGTGCCAGGAGTGCACGGGGACGCCGCGAACGCCGGCGGTTACGACGATCGTGCGGGAGGCGGGGACCGCAGAGCGGGCAACGCAGTGAGCACCCATCGCTTCGGCCGTTGAAGGTGCTGCGGAGCCTGATCAGCACGGCGGGACGGCGGCTTACAGCCGGCGCCCGAACGCTGAGATCGCCAAAGTGCGCTCACCGTCAGCACGTTCCCCGGTACGCGCCGTGCGAGGCAAGCGGGCCGATGATGGTGAGTGTTGATCGTCTCACGTCGCCTCCGTCACAGATACGCGGGTTGCCATAAGCCTGGGGCTTAGCCTTGGAAGAAGCCCCACATCGTCGCTCTGCCGAGCACGACAGAGACTGAGAGCGCAATCAGGACGAGCGTCGTGAACCTGTAGACCTTCATGGTCAGTTCCTTTCGTTGTTTAGAAATGAAAATCCTGGAGCGCCTCGGCTGCGCGCCGGAAGAGCGCGGCGGCGGCCACGGCGTCCTTGCGAGCCGTCGCGGTCTCGCCCTGAGCGATCCAGACTGCCGCGCGTTCGCCGAGGGCAGCGCGCTCGAGCGTGTGTTCTGCCAACCCGAAGGCGTCGTCGGCCTCGTCGAGCTTGTTCTGCTCGAGTAGCGCGCGGCCGAGGACGAGCTGTGCGTTGCCGAGCTCGACGCGATGGTCGACGCGGCTTCCGATGAAGACAAGGGCTCGGCGCGCAAGCCGCTCCGCGTCCTCGAACTCGCCGGTGCGAAGCTGCACCTGAGCGAGCGAGGACACGGCGTATGCGGCCTCGACGTCGCGGCCGAGGTCAAGCAGGATCGCGAAGGACTCCTTGAGGTGGCTGCGTGCGTCTTCGGGCTTGCCGAGGAGGAACGCGAGGCCGCCGAGGTTGTTCAGGCAGCGACCGATCCCGAAGACGTCGCCAAGGTTGACGAAAAGCTCGCGGGCCTGTTCGGCGTAGAACTTTGCGAGGATCCACTGCCCTTCTCGCTCGGCGATGATTGACGCCTGCAGGGAAGCCTGCGCCAGCGTCGCGTCGTCTCCGAGTACTTCTGCGAGTTCGAGTGCACGCTCGACGTCGAAACGGGCGGCCGCCCAGTCGCGGTTGTGCCGGTGGCAGCGGGCGCGCCGCTCGAGCACGAGTGCGCGGAGCCGGTCGTCCGGCTGGGCGGTGCGGTTGCAGAGGTCGAGGGCAAGCGTGAGGAGCGAGGCGGCCTCGGCGACTGCGCCCGAGGCGAGCTTTGCGTCGCCGAGGTGGAAGAAGAGCGCGGCGCGTTCGGCGTCGGTCGCTTCGGGCTCATCGGCGAGCTGGCGGGCGCCTTCGAGCGCCGTCAGCGCCCCGTCGATCTCGCCACGGGCGATCCGAGCGGCGCCTTCGTCGATCACTGCGCGCAGCGCGCGACTCTCCTTGCGGGAGATGACAAGGTGAGCGCGCGGTGCCGCAGCGACAACCATTACGTCTCATATGCCTCGAAGTCGGCCGGACGGACACTCCCTGCTTGGGTCCCCACGAATCCCCGATTCGGGTGAAGGGTCCTCCGCCTAGGAGATCAGGCCGAGACGCAGGGCCTTGGCGACGGCTTCGGTCCGCGTCGCGGCTCCGAGTCGCACGCAGGCCTTGCGAACGTGCGTACGTACCGTCTCGCCGCTGATCTGGAGCCGCGCGCCGATCTGGTCGTTCGAGAGTCCCTCTGTGAGCAGTTCCAGCACGCTGCGTTCCCGATCGGTCAGAACGGGCTTGCCGGACTCGACGCCGACCGCGTACTGCGCGAGCGCCGGATCGAGGTATGTTCCGCCGTCGGCGACGGTCGAGAGCGCGCGTGAGAGGTCGACCAGCGGTGCTTCCTTGAGCAAGATGCCCGACGCACCGGCGCCGAGCGCTCCGCGAACGAGCGCCTCGTCGGCGTCCGCCGTGTAGACGATCAGCCGGGTCTCCGGCGAAATGGTTCGCAGGCGCGTGAGCAGCTCGATTCCGGCCAGCCGCGGCATGCGGAAGTCGACGAGCGCGACGTCCGGCCGCAGCTGGTCAACGAGCGTGACCGCGCGTTCCCCGTCGGCAGCCGTGCCGACGACGTCCACGTCGTTGCCGGAGAGGAAGTCGGAGATTGCCTGCACGAGGGCCGGGTGGTCGTCCACGACGACGCAACGAATCGTCAAGACACGGCCTCTGCGTCGGCGTCACTCTTTGACGCCTCGAGCGGGAGCTCGAAGACGAAGTCCGTCCCCTGCTCGCGCGTCGCGTCGAGCAGGAACCGCCCACCGGCGAGAAGGACGCGCTCGCGCGCGACGAGCAGGCCGAGTCCGGCGGCGGTTGACTCCTCCGGTTGGACACCGGAGCCCGAGTCGCTCACGCGGCCTCGGAGAGTGTTGTCGTGGATCTTCAGGTCGACCTCGGCGGTCAGCGCGCCCGAGTGCTGCACGTTGGCGAGCGCCTCTTGGACGAGCCGGTAGGCGAGCGTCTCCGTCTCGAGCGGGAGCCGGTGCGGGAAGGGCGAGACCCGAACGTCGATCCCACGCTCACGCAGGTCGTCGGCGGCGACGTCGATCGCAGGCCCGAGCCCCTGGCTGTTCAGGATCGCGGGGTGGAGCTCGACGAGCAGGCGGCGGATCGACGTCGTGATCTCGCTCGTGTCGCCGGCGAGCTCGCGCAGGCGTTCGAGCTCGCTCTTCTGGGCCTCGAGCTCCAGCCGGAACCCGAGTGCAGTGAGCTGCTGTACGACGTCGTCGTGGAGGAGGTCGGCGATTCGACGTGAGCTTCGCTCCTGCGCGTTCACCAGCTCGACGAAGAAACGATCGCGCGAAGTCTGCGCGTCGGCCAGCGCCTGCTGCGCCGTGACGAGTGCGCTGTGCTGGCGCGTCTGCGTACGCGCGACGGCCATGGCGCGACTTGCGGAGAGCAGGAGCAGCACACCGAGCGCCAAAGAGTCGGGGCGCTGGACCCCGTTCAGCACGATCTCGCGCAGCGCGTAGAGCATCGCGACGCTCCCGAGGAGCGCGGAGACGACGATCGAGGGCGCGAACACCGGGACGCGCACGTCAATTCTGGGCCAGCTGCGCGGCAGGATCGTGGCGACGGCGATGCCCGCGAACGCGAGCGTCCAGCCCGGGTCGAAGATCGACGTGTACGACTCGTCGAGCGCGTCCAGCGCGAAGGCCGTGTCGGCGACCGCGAGTCCGAGCAGGCCGAGGCCGATCAGGGTGACGCGTCCGCGCTCGTCCCAGCCGTCGAGCAGCAGGCCCGCTGCAACGACGGTGACGATCGCGAGCTCGCCGATCGGGTAGGCGAGTCCGACCGCGAGCTCGAGGCCCGACGAGCTTGACTCGAGGATGGGCTTGATCGACAGCTCGAACGAGACGACCGTGGCCGCAGCGGTTGCGAGCATCACGTCGAAGATCGCGCCACCTGACCACTGCCGTCGCCGTCTCGGCCAGAGCGCGATGCCCGCCGCGAGAAGCGGCAACGCCGCCAGGTAGGGGACGTCCGCGAACGACGGGAAGGGGGCCTCGACGCCGGCAAGTACGTAGACAGTCCAGACCAGCTGGCCGAGGGACCACGCCGCCGACCCCAGGCCGAGAAGCGCGAAGGACAGGCGCGACCGGCGCTGCCGGGGATCCCGGGCTGCAGCGAACGCCGCAGCCGCCGCGACCGCGGAGACGGCGATCCAGCCGATGTTCTCGGCGTCGACGGCGTGCGGGAGCCCGGCATAGATGCCGAGCCAGGCGGCGCACCAAAACGCCGCGCTCGCGCCGAGCGCGAGGAGGATCGGCTTCCTACGCAGCGCTGACCTCGCGCACGCGATCGACGAGCTCGGTTCCGAAGATGCCCTTGAGGTAGAAGCCGTCGGCGCCTGCCGCCCGGCCGGCCACTGCGAGCTCGTCCTCCTCATAGGCCGTGAGCAGGATCACGCCGGTTGTCGGACTCGACTCCTTGATCAGCCGAGTCGCCTCGATCCCGTCGAGCTCCGGCATTCGAATGTCCATGACGACCACGTCTGGGTTGGTCGAGCGGGAGACCTCTACCGCCTGGGCGCCGTTCTCCGCCTGGCCGACGATCTCGATCCCTTCCTGGGCGTCGAGGAAGTCGGCAAGACCGAGACGGACTGCGGGGTGGTCGTCGACGACGACGACACGAATCATTGGTGTACCTCCTGGTGGAACGTGCGGAGACGGGTCAGCATCAGGACGCCTCTTCGGTCGCGAGCGGAAGGCTCAAGCGGAACGACGCGCCCTCGCCCGGCGTCGAGTCCACGACGAGGCTGCCGTCGTGTGCCTGAGCGATCCCGAGGCTGACGGACAGGCCGAGGCCCGTGCCGCCGACTTCCCGGCGGGTCGTGAAGAAGGGCTCGAAGATTCGTGCTGCGACTTCAGCGGAGATACCGGGGCCCGTGTCACGGACCTCGGCCCACGCGACGCCGGCGTCGCGGCCGACCTCGACCGTGATCGTGCCACCGTCGGCCTCGAGCACGTGCTTCGCGTTCGAGATCAGGTTGACGAGGATCTGCTTGAGCTGGTTCGTGCTTGCTTCGACGAGGACGTCGGTGTCGGGGTATCGCTCGACGATCTCGACCTGCTTCGCGGCATTTGTCCGTCGCATCAGATCGACGGTCTGCGCAGCGATGTCCGCGAGCGACACGACGAAGCGCTCGTCGGAGCGGTCGCGCGCGAAGTCGAGCATTGCCCGCACGATCTCCTTGATCTCGAGCGCCGTGCTCTGGATCAGCTCGAGGCGCCCCTGGGCCTTCGTCCCGGGCTCGGCATCGAGCAGGAGGAGCTCGGCGAGGCCCAGGATCGCGAACAGCGGGTTGTTGATCTCGTGGGCGACTCCCGCGGCGAGCTCACCGATCGAGGCGAGCTTGCCGCTCTGGACCAGCTGCTGCTCGAAGGCGCGACGCTCGCTCTGGTCGGCGATCAGGACGACCGCCGCGTTCGGACGACCCTCGGGGTCCCGCACGAGCACCCTCGTCAGCTCGGCCGGGACCAGCTCTCCGTTCTTCCGTCGAAAAATCCGCTCGTACCTCGTGATGCGACCGTCTTCGCTTGCCGGCAAGATCTCGTACTCGGTGCTCCACCATGGGTACGGCGGCCTCGCGCCGACGGCCTCGTCCGCCTCGTAGCCGAGCAGGTCGACGAAGGACTGGTTGACGCGACGGATCTCGTAGGTCTCCGGGTCGGCGACGGCGACGGCGATCGGCAACGCCTCAAAGAGACGCTCGAGGAACTGGTGCGTCACGAACTGCTCGTCTTGGGCTTCGGTCACGTCTCGGAAGCTCGTCACGGTCGCGAACGTGGATCCGTCCACGTCGGCCACCGGGGCGATTCGGCCTTCGTGGATCCGCTCGACGCCGTCGTAGCGCCGCACCCGGACGATGTAGCTCTGCTCCTCGCCTGTCCGCGTCGCGCGCTTGAGCGGCGTGTCGCTCGCCGGGATCAACGTGCCGTCCAGCTCGCGGAGTGCCATGTGCTCGATTGCATCCCCGGAGGCCGCAAGCAGCTCGCGCGCGGCCTCGTTGAGAACCGCCCCCGCTTTGAAGCGGACGACGAGCCCGTCGGGCACCGCCTCGAACACCGCCCGAAGGCGTGCGTCGTCCCGGGCGCGCGTCCGCTCGGCCTCCGCCCGAAAGGCGACGCTGCTCAGGCGGCCGAGCAGGCGCAGCTTCGAGATTGCGAGCTCGGAGGCCTCCGCACCGGCCGGCACGTCCCAGCTCGCTTGGAAGCTGACCGTGGGAAGGCCCGCCTGGCTGAGAGGTACGCAGAGTGTCCCTACGGCGAACGCGCGCTCCGCGATCTCCGCCGGCGGTCCCTCCAGGTGCTCGGGACCGACGACGAATGCGATGTCCTGCGCGATCAGCGACGAGGTGAGCTTGTTCGGCGAGACGCGAAATCCGTGGCCGGAGTGCCCGCCGGAGCTCGCCGCAACGGTCGCGGCCCGGAAGCCTGCGTCCCACTGGAGAATTGACACGCGGTCGGCGAAGGTGAGCGCCCGTGCAGACGCGGCGAGCGCTTCCAGAGCTTCGTCGAGCGTCTGCGCCTCGTTGACCGCGAGGGCTGCGTCGACGAGCTGGTGTTCGGCGCGCGGGATCCGCTCCTGGGGGGTGCCAAATGCCGCAGCAGATGTGGCCACATGGTCAGTATCGACCCGGGTCGGAGAGTTCAGGATCCTCCGATTCGTGCGCCGGCATGCCCCGTTTGGGGGATGAAATGGGTTAGCCAGGCCGATTGCAGGCAATACCGAACTGATGACTGCGGTAAACGGCCAGGTGAACTGTCTCGTGGCCGACGACCATCCCGCGCTTCGGCGAGCGGTCACGGAGCTCTTGCAGTCGAAAGGCGTGCAGGTGATCGGCGAGGCGTCGGACGGGGAGGAGGCACTCGCGAAGATCAAGGCGCGCAAGCCGGACGTCGCGCTCGTCGACATCCGCATGCCGCGCCTCTCCGGCGTCGAGGTCGCGCGGCGGGCGTCGCGGTCGACGCCGTCGACGGCGATCATCCTCTACAGCGGCTACGGCGACCAGGCGCTCCTGTTGGAGGCCCTCGACGCCGGCGCGCGCGGCTTCGTGCTCAAGGAAGCGCCGCTGATCGACCTG
This sequence comes from uncultured Actinomycetes bacterium, assembly GCA_963700495.1. Lineage (GTDB taxonomy): Bacteria > Actinomycetota > Thermoleophilia > Gaiellales > Gaiellaceae > JACCTU01. Next base: position 738,919 of record CAVOXT010000001.1, read on the forward strand.
CACCGCGCGATCGAGACGGTCGCGGCCGGTGGGGTGTACGTCGATCCCGTGCTCGCCGGGGCGCTCGCAACCGCCGCGGTGGACTCGAAGCTTCCGTCGCTCACTCAGCGTGAGCGCGACGTGCTGCGCCTGCTGGCGGACGGCAACTCGAATGAGCAGGTCGGCAAGGAGCTCTTCATCTCGCCGGAGACCGTGCGGACGCACGTACGAAAGGCGATGCGAAAGCTTGAGGCGGACACGAGGACGGAAGCCGTGGCCAAGGCGCTGCGTCAGCAGCTGATCGCCTAGTGGATGCTGCTGGCGATGATTGGGTTCTTCATCGCGAGCAGCCCGGTGATCAGGGCGCGGAAGCGCGCCGGCCGCATCGCCGCTGACTCGTCGGTCTGCGAGCTGGGCCGGTAGCTGTTGTTCTTGGAGGGCCAGAAGGACCAGACGAGGGTGGAGGCGAAGCGCTCGCAGCCGTAGTCGGAGTGGCCGAAGCCGCTGACGCCGTAGCACCAGTCTTTGCCGCCGAGCTCGCCGAGGAGGCGGGTCCGGGTGGTTGCGTTGAAGAGGAAGAAGTCGACCTGGTGGGCGTACTCGTCCTGGATCGGGGCCCAGGCGAAGCGGGCGGAGTCGACGAGGCGCGAGTCGAGCCAGATGTTGCCGCCCGTGGCGTGGGTGGTCGTGTCGGGGCGGATGTGGATCGTGATCCTGGCGGGGACGACGCTCCAGTCGAAGGCGCTTGCCTCGAGGGCTGCCTTCACGTTGGTCTGCTGAGCGGCGGTGGCCCCGTCGAACCTGTAGTTGCCGCCTTTGGCGAGCGCGGTGGCGGGAAGCGCCAGACTCACAAGGAGAGCCAGGAGAAAGGTGAGAAGGGTGATCCGCCGCATACCTCTAGGGTCGGCCGCCGGAGACCCCGCGGGGATTGACGCTCCGCACCCGCGAGGCTCGCCGATACGGGTGACGCTGCTACCCGGAGAGCAGGGCGGCAGGCAGCTCTGAGAGCCGTGCGAGGACGATGTCGGCCTCCTCGAGCTCTCGGGGGCCGTACTCCCCACTCGCGACGGCAATCGCCCGGATTCCGGCGGCTCGAGCTCCCTCGATGTCCCGCGGGGTGTCCCCGACGAGCACGGTCTGGTGGGCAGCTCGCCCTTCGGCTCGGGCCCGGGCGAGCGCGATCAGGTCGGCGCGAGCCTCGGCCTCGCAGCCGAACGCGCCGCCGCCCGGAGGGAAGAACCGTGTGAGCCCCAGCCGCTCCATCCGAGCCCGGGCGACCGGTTCGGGGTTTCCGGTCAGGAGGGCGAGCTCGTGGTCGCGCTCGAGCGCGCCGAGCGTCTCGATCGCCTCCGGGGCGCGCTCCCAGTGCGGAGTCGGAGTTGCCCCGAGGAGCGCGACGTAGCGCTCGGCGAAGAGGTCGCACCAGCGTCGGAGCCCGGGGTCGATCCGATCCCGCCCGAGGCCCTCGCCGAGCAGCAGGTGGCGCAGGCCCTCCATCGCCGTCTCACCGGGACGGTGGTCGGCCCGGGCAAAGCTCTCCTCGGTCAACTCGTGGCCCCAAACTTCGAAAACGCTCAGGACGAGCGCGTCGAGATAGACCGCGTCGGGTGTCAGGAAGAGTGTGCCGTCGACGTCGAAGAGAACGAGGCTCAGACGGCGACCGTAGCGTCGAGCGCGGATCGCAGCGACGCCACGTAGTCGCGAAGTGCGCCCGGCCCGCCCTCGGCCGCCCTGACCGCCGCGGAGCCGACCACGATCCCGTCGCACAGGTCTGCGGCAGCGCGGGCGTGCGCCGGCGTCGAGATCCCGAAGCCGGCGTAGAGGGGCGTGTCGGTCGCGGAGCGCGCGCGCTCGACGAGTCCGGCAAGAGCGGGCGAGAGCTCCTCGCGGGTACCCGTCGTGCCGGTCAGGGTGACGAGGTAGAGCCACCCGTCGGTCGAATCGGCTGCGAGCCGGATCCTCTCGTCCGTCGAGGTGGGCGCGACGAGCTGCACGCGCCGGAGCTCCGGCATCGCGTCGGCCGGAAGGTCGGCGACGATCAGCGAGTCGGCGCCCGCGCTGCGGGCATCCTCGGCGAAGCGCTTCCAGCCGTACGCCTCGAGCAGCGAGGAGTACGTCATCGGTACGAGCGGGACCGCGACCAGGTCGCGGGTTCGGGCAAGGCACTCGAGGCACGCGCCCGTCCGCATGCCCTGCGCCAGGGCGCGCTCTGCGACCGCGCGGATCACGGGCCCGTCGGCGAGCGGGTCGGAGAACGGGAAGCCGAGCTCGACGAGGTCGGCGCCGCCCTCCACCGCTGCCGCGGCGAGCTCCGGCGTATCGGGGCCGCACATCAGGTAGATCGCGAGCGTCTTCGCCATCGTCAGTCGTCGGCGAGCCGGGCGAAGAGCGTCGCGTCGACGCGTCGGCCTTCGTGTCGAAGGAGGCCGCGTCGCACGCCTTCGCGGGTGAAGCCGGTCCGCTCGAGCACGCGCTCGGAGGCCGTGTTACCGGGGCGCACCACCGCCTCGACGCGATAGATGCCGTCCGCGAAGGCCTGCGAGGTCATCGCGTCGACCGCGCGGGTCGCGATGCCGCGCCCGCGCGCATGCACGAAGAGCCAGTAGCCGAGCTCGACGACGTCCCGCATGGGGTCGAAGTGGTGCAGATTCGTGCCCCCGAGGATCTCGCCCGTCTCGTCGTCCTCGATCAGGTACGGCGACATCAGACCGCGCCGGCGGAAGTCCTCGAGCTGGTCGGTGATGTACGCGCGCAACAGCTCCGGCCCGAACGGCGGCAGCCCGGCCTCGCCGCCGACCTCGGGGTCGGTGAACGCGGGCACGATCGCCTCGACGTCCTCGAGCGTCGGCAGACGGAGGAGGAATCCCTGCGCGGCGATCTCGGTCGGGAACTCGTAGCCCGAGAGCCGGCCGACGGTCTTGTCCGACGTCACCGCCCGACCACCTGCGAGAGATCCTTGTCGCCGCGTCCCGAGAGGCAGACCAGGATGAGCTCGGCGTCGAGGTCGAGCACTCGCGCGAGTGCGTGAGACGGCTCGAGCGCCGGGAGGATGCCCTCCGTGCGTGCGAGGCGGTGGAAGGCGGCGAGCGCCTCCTCGTCGGTCGCTCCGACGTACTCGGCTCGTCCGCTGTCGCGCAGATACGCGTGCTCGGGGCCGACGCCGGGGTAGTCGAGGCCGGCCGAGATCGAGTGGGCGTCGAGCACCTGCCCGTCGGCGTCGGCGAGCACCGAGGAGCGCGCGCCGTGGAGGACGGCGGGCCGCCCGGTGCCGAGCGACGCCGCTCCGGCCGCCTCGACGCCGATCAGGCGCACGTCGTCGTCGAGGAAGCCCGAGAAGGTTCCGATCGCGTTCGAGCCGCCCCCGACGCACGCGATCACCGCGTCCGGCAGGCGTCCCTCGGCGGCGAGTACCTGCTCTCGTGCCTCGCGTCCGATCACCGCCTGCAGTTCGCGCACGATCTCCGGGTACGGGTGCGGCCCGACGCAGGAGCCGATGAGGTAGTGCGTCGTGTCGACGTTCGTGATCCAGTCGCGGATCGCCTCGCTCGTCGCTTCCTTCAGCGTGCGCGTGCCGAACTCGACCGGCCGCACCTCCGCGCCGAGCAGGTGCATGCGCTCGACGTTGGGGCGCTGCCGGCGCATGTCCTCCGAGCCCATGTAGACGACGCAGTCGAACCCGAAGCGCGCGCACACCGTCGCCGTCGCGACGCCGTGCTGGCCGGCCCCCGTCTCGGCGACGATTCGCCGCTTGCCGAGCCGCTGTGCGAGCACGGCCTGACCGAGCGCGTTGTTGAGCTTGTGTGCGCCGGTGTGGAGCAGGTCCTCGCGCTTCAGGTACAGCCGCTGCTCGGGCGCGAACCGCGCGGCGCGGGTCAGCGGCGTGGGCCTGCCGCCGTAGTTCGTGAGCAGCTCGTGCAGTTCGGCGCGGAACGAGTCGTCGGCGAGCGCCGCCCGCCAGCCTGCCTCGAGCTCGTCGAGCGCGGGGATCAGCGTCTCGGGGACGAAGCGCCCGCCGTACTCCCCGTAGGTCAGCATCGCGCGGCCTCGACGAACGCGCGGACACGTTCGGCGTCCTTGATTCCGGGCGCCGACTCGAGCGACGAGCTCGCGTCGACGGCCCAGGGCCGCACGCCCTTGATCGCCTCCTGCACGTTCTCCGGATTGAGCCCGCCGGCGAGCATCACCCGGCCCTCCACTGCCGCCGCCCGCTCGAAGTGGCCGCTGTCCTGCTGCTGCCAGGGGAGGTCGAGGACGCGGGCGACCTCGCGCCCATCGCTGAGGAGGACGCCGTCGCGCGCCCGGTGGCCGTTCTCGCGCCGGTAGAGCTGCACGAGGTCGGCCGGCGTCTCGTCGACGTCCTCGACGAAGACCGCGACCCTGAGCACCGTCTCGGGCGCCTGGAGCACGCCGGTTGCGCGGCGTGGGGTCTCTCGCGCGAGGATGAACCCGACCAGGTCGGCGCCCGCCTCGACCGCGAGGTCGACGTCCTCCTGCCTGGTGAGCCCGCACACCTTCACGAGCGGGCGTGCGATCAGGTCTGTCAGCCTGGCGCCCGGATCAGGTGCCCGCATGAGTGCGGTCCCGACGAGGATCGCGTCAGCTCCCGCGAGCTCGGCTGCGGCGGCCTGCGCTCGCGAATGCACGCCGCTCTCCGCGACAACGACCCGATCGCGAGGCGCCCGCGCGACCAGTTGCAGTTGGGCGCGCCGGTGGATCTCGAACGTCCCGAGGTCGCGCGCGTTGAGTCCGATCGGGTCGGCTCCGAGCTCGACCGCCCGCTGGAGCTCCTCGGCGTCGTGCGCCTCGACCAGCGTGTCGAGCCCGAGCTCGGCCGCGCAGCGCATGAGCGCCCGCGCGCGCTCGTCGTCCACGTCGCGGAGCAGGATCAGCGCGGCGTCGGCTCCTGCCGCCCTCAGCTCGCGAAAGTCGCTCTCCTCGGTGAAGAAGCCCTTGCCGAGGATCGGCAGCGTCGTGGCCGCCCGCGCGGCGCGGAGGTCGTCGAGCGAGCCGCCGAAGCGGTCGTCCACGAGGACGGAGAGGGCCGACGCGCCGGCCTGCGCGAACTGGACCGCGAGCAGGGCGGGATCGGCGTCGGCGCGCAGCTCTCCGGCGGAGGGCGAGCGTCGCTTGATCTCCGCGACGGCGCCCAGGCCGGGGGCGGCGAGTGCGTCTCGGAACCTCACGTCACGGCTGCTTTCTGCGAGAACGCGATCAGCAGCTCGAGGCGATCGGCCGCGGCGCCGGTCTCGAGCGACTCGCGCGCGTAGCCGAGCCCCTCGCGCAGGTCGGCGGCGTGCCCGCCCGCCGCGATCGCGCCCGCGGCGTTCAGCAGGATCGCGTTCTTCGCGCCGTCGTCCTCCATGCCCTGGAAGATCGCACGAATCCGCGTCGCGTTCTCGGCCGGAGTGCCGCCGACGAGCTCGAGCGGGTCGCAGCGCGGGATCCCGAGGTCGACGGGGTCGATCATCCGTTCGCGCACGTCGCCGTCGACGACCTCGCAAACGAGGTTCGCGCCGGCAGGGGAGAGCTCGTCGATTCCCGCCGCCCCGTGCACGACGAACGCTCTGCGCGCACCGAGGCGCGCGAGCACGTCTGCGAGCGTGCGCACGAGGTCCGGCGCATAGACCCCGACGACCTGGGCGCGCGCCCCGGCCGGGTTCGTCAGCGGCCCGAGCACGTTGAAGACGGTCCGCGTCGCGAGCTCGCGCCGCACGGGCGCGGCGTGACGCATCGCCGGGTGGTGGGTCGGAGCGAACATGAAGCCAAAGCCGAGCTCGTCGATCGAGCTGGCGATCTGCTCCGGCGCGAGCTCGAGCTCGAACCCGAGAGCCTCGAGGACGTCGGCGGAGCCCGACGACGACGAGACCGCCCGGTTGCCGTGCTTCGCGACGGCCGCACCGGCCGCAGCCGCGACGAGCGCGGCGGCCGTCGAGATGTTGAGCGTGTGGGCGCCGTCGCCGCCCGTGCCCGCGGTGTCGACCAGGTCGAGCCGCGTCGGGACAACGGGCACGACGTGCGCCCGCATCGCCTCCGCGAACCCGGCGATCTCGTCGGCGGTTTCGCCCTTCAACCGAAGCGCAATCAAGAAGCCGCCGATCTGCGCGGAGGTTGCGTCCCCGCGCATGATCTCGTCCATCGCCTCGCGCGCCTCGTCACGGGTGAGGTCGTGGTTGTCAAGGACTCGCTGGAGGGTGTGCTGGATCAGGGTGCCTCCAGGAAGTTCTTCGCGATCATCGACCCGAGGGGCGTCAGCACGGATTCGGGGTGGAACTGGAGACCGTCGACCGGGAGCTCGCGGTGCCGCACGGCCATCACCTCTCCGTCCGCGGTCGTCGCCGAGACCTCGAGCGAGTCGGGGATCGTCGTCGCGGCCAGCGAGTGGTAGCGCCCGGCCTCGATCGACTCGGGCAGGCCGGCGAAGATCCCGCGGCCGTCGTGCTCGACGCTCGCCGACTTGCCGTGGACGAGCTCATGCGCGAAGCCGACCTCGCCGCCGAAGGCTTCGACGATCGCCTGGTGCCCGAGACAGACGCCGAGGGTGCGCGTCCGCGGTGCCAGCCGGCGGATGATCTCGAGCGCCGCGCCCGCGTCCGCGGGACGTCCGGGGCCGGGGGAGACGACGAGGTACGACGGCGCGAGCGCCTCCGCCGCGTCGGCGTCGACCTCGTCGTTTCGGCGGACGTCGACCTCACAGCCGAGCTCCCCGAACAGGTGCACGAGGTTGTAGGTGAAGGAGTCGTAGTTGTCGATGAGCAGCATCATCCGCGCCCCTCGGCGAGCTGGATCGCCGTCTCGAGCGCGGCGAGCTTGTTCAGGCACTCCTGCTGCTCGGCGTGCGGCTCGGAGTCTGCCACGATGCCCGCGCCCGCCTGGAGGTAGGCGACGCCCTTGTCGAGCACGATCGTGCGGATGGCGATGCACGTGTCGAACGCCTCGCCACCGGGCAGCGCGTAGCCGACGGCGCCCGCGTACGGCCCGCGCCGGTAGCCCTCGAGCTCCGAGATGATCTGCATCGCGCGAACCTTCGGCGCGCCGCTCACGGTTCCCGCAGGGAAGCACGCGCGGAGGAGGTCGAAGTGCGATACGCCCTCGCGCAGCTCGCCGACGACTTCGGATACGAGGTGCGTGACGTGCGAGAACTGCTCCGCTTCCATCATGCGCTCGACCTTGACCGTGCCGGGCACGCAGACCCGCGAGAGATCGTTGCGCCCGAGGTCGACGAGCATCACGTGCTCGGCTCGGTCCTTCTCGCTCTCGAGCAGTCGCTTTGCATCGCCTTCGCCGCGACGCGTGGTCCCGGCGATCGGGTTGACGCTGGCCCGCCGTCCCTCGGCCTTGACGAGCGTCTCCGGTGACGAACCGATCATCGAAAGGCCGTCGTCGAACTCGAGCAGGAAGAGATACGGAGAAGGATTCACGCGGCGAAGCGAGCGGTAGAGCTGCACCGCGCCGGCTGAGGTCGGCCGCACGGCCCGCTGTGACAGCACGATCTGGAAGGCGTCCCCCTCGCGGATGTGGTCTTGCGCAACGCGGACGATGCGCTCGTACTCGTCCGCCACCGGCAGGCGGCTGATCGGGCCCGTGGGGGCGCCGTTGCCGTCAGGGAGCTCGCCGAGCGGCGCGTCGAGCATCCTCTCGACCTCCCGCGCGTCCCCGCAGAGCACCTCGGCCAGCCCGGAGACGTGGTCGAAGCGGATGAGCACGTCCGCGACGACGAAGCGGCTCTCGGGGAGGTCGGGCCCACGTGCGGGAAGCGGCACGGTCGGCTCGAGCAGCGCGATGTGGTCGTAGGAGACGTACCCGACGACCGCCTCTCCGCACGCCTCCGCCTCGTCGACGTCCACCAGCCGAAAGCCCGAGCCGACGAGCGAGTAGCGGCCTAGGCGGCCGTGCTCGACCGACTCGAGCAGGAACGACGCGCGTCCGCTCCCGCGCAGCCGCAGGTATGCCCCGAGTGGCGTGAGGAGGTCGGTTGCGATGACGGTTTGAGCGGTCACGGGCACGCAAAAAGCCCCTTCCGGGGCCGAGTGGCGAGGCGGGCTGTTTCGGCTAGCGCGTCGCTAGCGCAGGCTCCCGCCCCGCTCGGTGCGCCACGCCCACCAGTTCTGCGGAGCCGGAGACATTGTTCGCAGCGTAAGGACCGCCCTGCGATCCGTCAATAGTAGGCTCGGTACGTGGCCCTGCCGCCGCTCCTTCGCTCGCTCCTGACCGCGCCGGGTCCGTCCGGCTACGAGGCTGCGCCCACCGCGGTCTGGCGCGAAGCGGCTTCCTCGTTCGCGGAGGTCTCGAGCAACCCGCTCGGATCCTCGATCGCGAGAGTGAATGGCACCGGCGACGGACCCCTGCTCGCGATCGTCGGGCACATCGACGAGATCGGCCTGATCGTGACCCACGTCGACGGCGACGGCTATGTCTTCTTCCGCGGCGTCGGCGGTTGGAGCGCCGAGGTGCTTCGCGCGCAGCGCGTCGAGCTGCTGACGAAGAACGGGCGCATCCCGGGCGTCGTCGAGCGCGCTCGACAGAAGGTGCGCAGGGGAGCCGACCCGGCGCCGACGCAGCTCGACGACCTGCACATCGACATCGGCGCAAAGGACGGGAAGGAGGCGAAGGAGCTCGTCCGCCCCGGCGACGTCGCGGTGATCGCGGCCGAGCCCGTCGAGCTCCCGAACGACCGGGTCGCCTCGCGCTCGCTGGACAACCGGCTCGGCGCATACGTCGCGCTCGAGGCGGCGCGGCTCGTCGCCGAAGCCGGAGGTGCCCCGGGCGACGTCGCGGCGGTCGCCGCGGTCCAGGAGGAGGTCGGCGACTTCGGCGGCGCCCGGACCTCGATCTTCGAGCTTCAGCCGTCGATCGCGGTCGCCGTCGACGTCACGTACTCGACCGATGTCCCCGGAGGCGACCCGAAGGTCGAAGGCGAACACGGTCTCGGCGGCGGTCCCGCGATCTCACGCGGCTCGACGATCAACCCGAAGATCTTCGACCTGCTCGCGGAGACCGCGGAGGCCGAGGGGATCGAGTACACGATCGAGATCTCGGCCGGGACGACCTCGACCGACATGGACGCGATGCACCTCTCGCGCGGAGGGATCGCGGCCGGGCTCGTCTCGATTCCGCTCCGCTACATGCACACGCCGACGGAGATCGTCGACCTCGCGGACGTCGACGCATGCGCCCGGCTCCTGGCGGCCTTCGCCCGCAGGCTCGAGCCGGGCTTGAGCCTCGAACGCTGAGCTACGCTCATGAGCATGGCCAGGGCAGTCATCGTCAGCGCGGTCCGGACGCCGTTCGGCAGGCTCGGCGGCGCGTTGAAGGATTACGAGGCGCCGCTGCTCGGCGGGCACGTGATCAAGGCGGCGCTCGACAAGGTGGGCCTCGGGCCCGACGAGGTCGAGTACGTGATCATGGGCGAAGTCCTGCAGGCGGGGGTCGGGCAGGCTCCGGCGCGCCAGGCTGCGATCGCGGCCGGGCTGCCGAAGGAGGTGCCGGCCGACACGATCAACAAGGTCTGCGCCTCCTCGATCCGCGCGATTCAGATCACCGACTCGATGATTCGCTCGGGCGACCACCACGTCGTCGTCACCGGCGGGATGGAGTCGATGTCGAACGCGCCGTACCTGCTCAAGCGGGCGCGCTTCGGATACAAGCTCGGCGACGGCACGCTGATCGATCACATGACGTTCGACGGGCTCACGTCGTCCTTCGACGGCCTCCACATGGTCGCGCAGGCGTCGCTGGTCTCGCGCGAGCTCGGGATCTCGCGCGAGGAGCAGGATGCGTGGGCGCTCCGTTCGCACGAACGCGCGGTCGCCGCGCAGGACGCGGGCCGCTTCGCCGACGAGATCGTCCCGCTCGACGGTTTCGACACTGACGAGGGGCCGCGCCGCGACACGTCGCTCGAGCGGCTTGCGTCGCTCAAGCCGGTGTTCGACCCGGATGGCACGACCACCGCGGGCAACGCGCCCGGGGTGAACGACGGCGCCGGGTGCGTGATCGTCACGAGTGAGGAATTCGCGAAGAAGCGCGGCCTCGAGATCCTCGCGACGGTCGTCGCGCAGGGGTACGTCGCGGACGACTTCGCCTACCTCGCGCGCACGCCTGCGAAGGCGGGGGAGATCGCGCTGGCCAAGGCCGGCAAGACGATCGAGAGCGTGGAGCGCGTCGAGGTGAACGAGGCGTTCGCGTCCGTGGTCGTCAACTCGATCAAGATGCTCGGCGCCGACCCGGAGACGGTGAACGTGAACGGCGGCGCGGTCGCGCTCGGCCACCCGATCGGCGCCTCGGGCGCCCGCATCGTCGGCACGATGGTGCACGAGCTGCGACGGAACGGCGGCGGTCTGGGTCTCGCTGCGATCTGCTCCGGCGGCGGCCAGGGCGACGCGCTGCTGCTGGACGTTTGACGCGGCGGATGCTCTAAGAACCCCTTTCACGATGAGGCGCTGTGCCGTCGGGTCGCGCTGGGCGGCGCGATGCGGCGTCCTCAGTCGCCCCCGTATCTCCGGATACGGGGGCTCCCTGCGTCCTTGCCTCGCACCACCCAGCGCACCCCGACGACGAGGCCCCATCATGAAAGGGGTTCTAAGCGGTGGCGCCGCTGGAGACGGCCGCGCGAAAAGCGCCGACGAGGCGCTCGACGTCTGCCTCGGAGGTCTGCCAGTTCGAGACCGACACGCGAATCGCCGCGCGCTCGTCCCACGTCGTACCGCTCAGCCACGCCTCGCCGCTCTGCTGCACCCGGCGCAGCGCGTCCTGCGTCCGCTCGTCATTCTCGAATCGGAACAGCACCTGGTTGAGCACGACCTCGTTCAGGATCTCCACGCCGGGGAGTTGCGCGAGCTCCTCGGCGGTGCGCCGCGCGTGCGCGCAGCAGCGCTCGACGAGCTCCGCGACTCCGGACCGTCCCAGCGAGCGCAGAGCGGCGTAGACGGGGAACCCGCGTGCGCGCCGCGAGAACTCGGGATTCCAGTCGAGCTGGTCGCGGTTCTCTCCCTCGTCGTGGACGAGGTAGTCGGCGTGCACGCCCATCGCGGCGCGATGCGCCGCGGGATGAGCGCAATACGCGAGCCCCGAGTCGTACGGCACGTTCAGCCACTTGTGCGCATCGGTCGCCCACGAGTCCGCCCGGTCGACGCCCTGCACCAGGTGCCGCAGGGACGGCGCGGCGGCCGCCCACAGCCCGAAGGCTCCGTCGACGTGCAGCCACGCGCCGGCGTCACGCGCTGCGTCGGCGATCGCCTCGACGTCGTCGCACGCGCCCGTGTTCACCTCTCCGACCTGCGCGCAGACGATCGTCGGCCGCTCGTCGAGCTCGAGCGCGTCGACGAGCATCCGGCCCTGGTCGTCGGCTTCGACGACGTCCGGCGCGCCCATCCCGAGCAGGCGGAGCGACCGGTCGATCGTCACGTGCCGCTTGGCTCCGACGACGACTCGGACCGCTGGAGCGCCGTAGAGCCCGCGACTCGACAGCTCCCAGCCGTGTTCGCGCAGGACGTGCTCCCGGGCGGCGGCCAGTGCGGTCACGTGCGCCATCTGGCAGCCGGTGACGAACGCGAACGAGACGCCCTCGGGCAGCCCGAACAGCTCGCGCAGCCACTCGCCCGCGACCTCCTCGACGATCGCCGCTGCGGGCGAAACGACGAACAGGCCCGCGTTCTGGTCCCAGGCGGAGGTCAGCCAGTCGGCCGCGAGCGCCGCCGGCAGCGAGCCGCCGATCACGAACCCGAACCAGCGCCCGCCGGGCATCCCCGCGACACCGGGATCGGCGTCCGCCGCGAGATCCTCGATCACCTCACGTGCGTCTATCGGTGCGTCCTGCAGCGGGCGGGCGAGCGCCGCACGAAGCGCGTCGACGTCGACGTCCGGAAGCACGGGGCGTTCGTCCAGCGACTCGAGAAAGGTTGCCGCGATGTCGGCGGTCCGGCCGAGCAGATCGCGCGATTCGCTCACCCGCGCCACTGTACAGCGGTCGGCTAGCCTCGCCTGGTGCGCTTCGAACACGTTCTCGTCGTCGGCGCGGGTCAGATGGGCGGAGGGATCGCGCAGGTCGTCGCGTCGTCGGGACGCCGCGTCTCGCTGTACGACGCGCAGCCGGGCGCAACCGATCGCGCGTTCGAGGCGATGCGCAAGAGCCTCGAACGGCTCGCCGAGAAGGGCGGGGCGGACCCCGACGACGTGCTCGGCCGCGTCGTCGCCGTGGACGACGTCGTTCCGGCCGACACTGATGGTCGAAGCCGTCGTCGAGGACGCCGACGTGAAGCTGGACGTCTTCCGCCGAGCGGACGCAACGCTGCCGCAAGAGGCGATCCTCGCCTCGAACACGTCCTCGATCCCGATCTCCTCGCTCGCCGCCGGAACCCAGCGTCCCGACCGGGTGATCGGCATGCACTTCTTCAACCCGGTGCCGGTGCTGAAGCTCGTCGAGGTCGTGCGCGGGCGTGACACCTCCGACGAGACCACCCGCGCGATCGTCGAGCTGGCCGGCGAGCTCGGCAAGGTGCCGGCGGAGGCAAACGACTTCCCCGGCTTCGTCTCGAACCGGATCCTGATGCCGTACATCAACGAGGCCGTCTGGGCGCTCCACGACGGCGTGGCCGAGGCGGAGGCGATCGACACGATCGCGAAGCTCGGGTTCGCGCACCCGATCGGCCCTCTCGCCCTCGCGGACCTGATCGGCCTGGACACCTGCGTTGCCATCATGGAGGTGCTCCAGGAGGGCCTCGGGGACGACAAGTACGCTCCGTGCCCCCTGCTCAAGGACCACGTCGAGCATGGCCGGCTGGGCCGAAAAACCCAGCGTGGCTTCTACAGGTACTAGAACTCAAGGCAACAGCAACCTCCTGCCGATAGCCGTCCAGAAGGGAGGCCGCCCGGTTGAGGGTGCTTGTCGTCGACAACGATGCGGGTCTGAGGGCGCTCTTGCGCACGACCTTCGACATCTTCGACATCGACGTGGTCGAAGCGGAGGACGCGGCCGCGGCCCGCGTGCTGATCGCGCAGCAGACCCCCGACGTCATCGTCCTCGACGTGCTCCTAGTCGGCATGGACGGGATCGAGTTCTGCCGCGAGCTGAAGTCGAAGCGCGAGACGCGCGAGATCGGCGTCGTGCTCCTCTCGGGCGCGGAGGGCGCGTCGCGGGTCGCCGCGGATGCTGCGGGCGCCGAGGCGTTCGTGCCGAAGCCGTTCAGCCCGCTCGAGCTCCTCGCAGTCGTCGAACGACTCGCCGGCGGACTCTACGGCGTTCCCTTCCGCGTCCCCTTCCGCTCGACGAGGATGGGCAGCGAGGAGGAGCAGCTGCTGCTGTACGCGCGCGACCTTCAGCACATCCTCCAGATCGAGCGCGCGCAGCGCTCCCTCGTGCAGCAGGCCTATCGCGAGACGGTCGCCGCGTTCGCGAGCGCGCTCGAGTCGAAGGACACGGGCACCCGCGCGCACTCACAGCGTGTTCAGCGCTACGCGATCGAGCTCGCACGCTGCATCGACACCGGTCTCGCCGACGATCCCTCGGCCGAGTACGGCTTCCTGCTTCACGACGTGGGCAAGATCGGGATCCCGGACCGCGTGCTGCAGAAGCCCGGGCCGCTCGACGAGAGCGAGCGAATGCTGATGCAGACGCACACCGTCCTCGGCGAGCAGATGCTCGGCAAGGTCGCTCTGCTGCAGGGAGCGGGCGTTCACATCGTCCGCTCGCATCACGAGCGGTGGGACGGCGCGGGTTATCCGGACGGGCTCGTGGGCGAGGAGATCCCGCTCGGCGCGCGGATCTTCGCGGTCGCCGACACGCTGGACGCGATCACGAGCGACAGGCCGTACCGGGCGAGGCTGCCGTGGTCGACCGCCCGCGACGAGATCGTCGAGCAGACCGGTCGACAGTTCGATCCCGCCGTCACCGACGGGTTCCGCACCTGCGAGTCCGCCCTGCGCGAGGTGCGCAGGGAGTTCGAGCTCGCGACCGCATAGGTCTAGACGGACTCCTCCTCCGGCTCGAGCGCCGGCTCCAGCTGGTGCCAGAGCACGATCTTTCCGTCCCGGACCCGGAAGAGCGCGTGCGCACGCTCGCCGGGCCCATCGCATTTGCTGTGGCTGCGGTTCCCGAGGACGAACGTGACGCGTACGGTCTCGCCGCGCTCGGTCAGGCTGAGGATGCGGCCCGAGCAGGGCAGGGCGGTGTTCCAGTCACGCGCCTCGGCAAACGTCTCGAGCCGGCGGACGTCGCCGTCCTGGACGACCCGGGCCCCCTCCGCGAACAGGTGGGCGGCACCGGCGTTGTCGTCCGAGTTCACGGCCTCGGACCAGGCGCGCACGACGCTCTCGGGCGACGGTTCACGGACGCCGCACGACGCGAGCAGGAGGATCAGGAGCGCAAGCGGGCCGATCCGCACCTCGCACTACGATAGTCAGGCCCGTGAACTTCGAGCTGACCGCCGACCAGCGCGAGATCCAGGCGCTCGCGCGCGAGTTCGCGCAGGCCGAGATCGCGCCGAACGCCGCCGCGTGGGACCGTGAGCACCGCTTCCCGCGCGAGCTGTACGGCAAGCTGGCAGAGCTGGAGCTGATGGGCGTCTGCGTGCCGGAGGAGTACGGCGGCGCCGGAGCCGACTTTCTCTCGTACATCCTCGTGCTCGAGGAGCTTTCTCGCGCGGACGCCGGGGTGGGTGTGACCGTCGCGGTGCACACGAGCGCGTGCACGCTGCCGCTGCTCGCGTTCGGAACGGATGAGCAGCGAGCGCGATTCGTGCCGCCGCTCGCCCGGGGCGAGGGGATCGGTGCGTTCGCGCTGACCGAACCCGAGGCGGGCTCGGATGCGGGCGCGCTGCGAGCACGGGCCGAGCCCGACGGCGACGGCTGGCTCATCAACGGGTCCAAGCAATGGATCACGAACGGCGCGCACGCGTCCACGTTCCTCTTCTTCGCCCGAACGGCGCTCGACACGCCCGGCGCGAAAGGCGTCTCGGCGTTCGTGCTCGACGCCGAGCACGTGCGGGTCACGCGCGAGGAGGAGAAGCTCGGGCTGAACTCTTCGTGTACGAACGACATCGTGGTCGAGGACGTGAGCGTCGGTCGCGACCGGCTCCTGCACGACGAGGGCAAGGGATTCACCGTCGCGATGGCAACGCTCGACGGGGGGCGGATCGGGATCGCCGCCCAGGCGGTCGGGATCGCCCAGGCCGCATTCGACGTCGCCCGCGAGTACGCGAAGGAGCGGCGCACGTTCGGCAAGGCGATCGGCGAGCACCAGGCGATCCAGTGGAAGCTCGCGGACATGGCGACGGAGATCGACGCTGCGCGCCTGCTCGTCTACCGCGCCGCCTGGTTGAAGCAGCAGGGGCGCCCGCACACCGAGGAGGGCGCGAAGGCGAAGCTGTTCGCGTCGGGGATGGCGCGCCGCCAGACTGGAGAGGCGATCCAGATTCTCGGCGGCTACGGCTACACGAAGGAGTTTCCGGTCGAGCGCTACTACCGCGACGCGAAGGTGACCGAGATCTACGAGGGCACGAGCGAGATCCAGCGGCTCGTGATCGCGCGCTCGGTGCTCGGCCTCCGCCGACACGAGCGCACCCTCGCGCAGGGCTAGGAGTAGGCCCCCAGGGCCTCCACTCGTAGAGCGCGTCCGGCTTGTGCTCCATGTTGTCGCGGCCGTCGGTAAGGCGGACCAGCTCGAACCCGTGTCGCTCGTAGAAGCGGCGCGCCCCGGTGTTCTCCTGGAACACCCAGAGCTCGAGGCCCGCCGGACGGCGCCGCTTCGCGTGGTCCATCAACTCGGTGCCGACTCCGCGGCTCTGTGCGTCCGGATCCACGTAGAGATGCTCGAGCCACCCGGCCTTGAGACCGGCGAACCCGACGATGCGGCCGTCCTCCTCCGCGAGCCAGGTCTCCTCGTTCAACTCGACAAACCACCCGCCGAGCCGCGGACGGTCCTTGTCCGGGATCCGCGGCAGGTAGGTCATCCGGTCGCGCGCGTTGACGAAGACGCGGCCGACGGCGTCCGCGTCGTCCAGCGTCGCCTGTCGGATCATCGTCGTACTCTACGACCGTGCCTCGAGAGCGCGACGAGCCCGTCCGCCTGACCCGCATCTATACGCGCGGCGGCGATCGCGGCGAGACGTCGCTCGGCGACGGGTCGCGCGCCTCCAAGCTCGACCCCCGGATCACGGCGTACGGCTCCGTCGACGAGCTCAACTCCCACCTCGGCGTTGTGCTCGCCGGCGAGCCTCCCGCCGCGATCCGGCCGGTGCTGGAGCGGATCCAGAACGAGCTGTTCGACGTCGGCGCCGACCTGTCCGTGCCGTTCGGCGGGGACGACGACCGGCTGCGGGTCGCGCAGTCTCAGATCGATGCACTCGAGGCCGACTGCGACTCCTTCAACGCCGACCTGCCGGAGCTGACGAGCTTCGTCCTGCCGGGCGGAGATGCGGCGGCGGCGCAGCTTCACGTCGCGCGCGCCGTCTGCCGGCGCGCCGAGCGGGACGCGCTCGCGGCGCCGGTCAACCCGCGCACGGTCGTCTATCTCAACCGTCTCTCCGACCTCCTCTTTATCCTCGCCCGCACGGCCAACGCCGCCGTGGGGCGTGACGAGCCGCTCTGGAAGCCCGGCAGCTCGCGCTGACGTTCGCCGTGTCGTTCGCGGCGGGCTACCTCGGGTCGGTCGTCGGCCTCGTCCTGGGGACGCTCCGGCTCCCCGCTCTCCTGCTCGCCGCGGGAAGCCCCGCCGCCGGGGCCGGAACGAACATCGGGATCAGCACGGCTGCGGCGGCGGCCGGAGGTTGGCGGCACGCGCGCGAGGGTCGCGTCGACTGGCGGGTCGTCGCCTGGATGGCGCCGCCGTCGATCGTGGGAGCGGTCGTCGGCGGGCTTTTCGGAGGCAATGTTCCAGAGCGTCTGCTCTTCGGCGCCGTTGCTGCGGTGCTCGCGTGGAACGGAGTCGACCTGATCGCGCGGCCGGTGCGGCCACACCCGCGCGCCCATCCCCGCGTCTGGCCGGCCGTTCTCTCCGGGTTCGCGATCGGCGTCCTCGGCGGTGCGATCGGGGTCATCCTCGGCACCCTCCGCATGCCCGCGCTGCTCGGCGTCGTCGGCCTGACCGCCCAGCGTGCCGTTGGCACGAACCTCGTCGTCGGCTTCGCGCTCGGCGTCGCGGGCTTCGCAGCCCACGCCGCGCGGCTCGAGGTCGACTGGGATCTGCTCGCGGCCGGCATCGCCGGAGCACTCCCGGGCGCCTGGCTCGGGGCGCACGTCACGGGCGGCCTGTCCGAGGAGACGCTCCGCCGCCTGATCGGTGCCGCTCTGCTCGTGATCGCCGCGGCGTTCGCCGTGGAGGCGGTCTACTAGGAAGCGCGCTTCGCGAGCTGGCTGATCAGCTTGACGAGGCTCTTGGGCGGCGTCGAGCGCGGCACGGCGATCGCTGCCCCGGCGCGGACGGACCGCGCGAGGAGGCGCGGGTCATTGGTGATTGCGAGGAGCCGCACGGTCGGGAAGACGATGCGCAGATCACGGACGAACTGGAGTCCGTAGCGGTCGACGTCGACGACGATCACCTGCACGTTCCGGTTCTGGGTGCCGGTGATCGTCCACGTCTCCTCGCCGATCGCGGTGGTGACCCGGGTCCCGTTGCCGAGCCCGAGCGCGATGTCCCTGCGGATGTTGGATCCGCCGGCGAGCACGATCTCGACCGGCCGCTTGCTCGGCTGCGCGAGCTTGGCGCCGGGCTTGCCGAGGATCTGCAACGTGATCGTCTTCTTGACGGAGTCGCGACCGACCCGGACCGTGAACACGAGCCTGTACTTGCCCGGCCTCTTCACCTGGGGCGGCATCCTCAGCTGCTTGATCGTCGTCCCGGCCTTGATCGAGAAGCGCCAGCGGTAGACGCTCACGCCCTTCGGGCTGAGGAGCGTTGCCGTGACCTGTGCGGTGCGAGTTGAGTTCAGCCGCGCCGCGATCGTCTTCTGCTTTGCCGGCCTGAACTGCTTCGTGCCCACGACGGTGACGATGAGCTGCGCTTGCGGGGCACCCGGCTCGCCCAGCTCGATGTCGATCTTCGACCCGAGCGGCGCGATCAAGGCGCGTTGCGGTGCGACGACCACGGTGCCCGTTCCCTTGACGGTGCCGAGCACGAACCCGCGGTTGACCAGGCTCGCCGTGGCCTCGTCGAGGGTCTTGCCGAGGAGCACCGACGAGGAGCGGAGCTGAACGCTCATCGAGCTTGCGTTGCCGTCCTCGTCGACCGCGACGATCGAGAAGATTCGCATGTCGGCCGGATCGAACGAACCGAGGTTGACCGAGTCCTCGCCTGGGGCGAGTGACTGCGTCGCGTTTCCGTTGATGTAGAGAACCGTGGCGAGCGGCTCGCCGTCGGCGTTCTCGGACGGGGTCCAGCGCAGCGAGAGCGAGTTGTCGGTCTCGATCACGCCGCGGAAGCCGGACGGCGCCGGAACGAGCGGGAGTATGTCTTCGAACGCGCCGCCGGCGTCGGGCGGGATGGGCACGCCGACCATGAAGCTGATCGCGAACGAGCTCGAGTTCCCGGCCGCGTCGTTGACGGTGCCGGTCAGGGTGTGCACGCCGTCGGAGAGCGGCCCGGTGTTGAACGTCGCGGTCGCCCCGGAGGTGGTCGCCGGAGTGACGGCGACGCCGTCGAGCGTCGTCCCCGGCAGCGACGCGATGTCCTCACTGGCGGTGATCGTGATCTGGTTGGCGCTCGCGACGATCGATCCGTTCGCCGGGACCGAGGAGATGATGATCGGGACGAAGTTGTCGATGCGCACGTTGCCGACGACGCTCTGGCTCGTGTTGCCGACCGCGTCTCGCACCTCTGCGCGCAGGTCGTAGAGTCCGTCGCCGACGGACGTGGTGTCGAAGTTCGCGGCGTACGGGGCCGAGCCGTCCGACGAGATCGCCGTCCACGACGCTGCGCCCGCGACGCTGCGCCCGAAGGTGACCGCCGTCGCGTCGCCTGTGGTCGCGGCGCTCAGAGCGATCGTGCCGGAGAGCGGGGAGCCCGGGTTGGCGAGCGTGACGCCGGGGGCGGTCGCGTCGACGTCGACGGTGATGGGCGAGCTGGTGAACGTGTTGCCGGCGGCGTCCGTGACGACCAGCTGCAGGTCGTACGAGCCGCTCGGGAGCCCGCCGACGTTCCACGTCGCCTGGTACGGAGCGCTCGAGTCGCTGCCGATGCCGGCGAAGCCTCCGCCGCCTGTCCGCGCCTGCCACTCCACCGACGCGACACCGGAGCCGGAATCGGTGGCCGTCGCGGCGAGGTTGACTGCGCCGCCGACGTTTGCGCCGTCACCGGGCGCCGTCAGCAGACCGCTCGGGTCGGTGTTGTCGACGCTCGTCGTCACGGCCGGGCTCGTGCCGGAGTTGCTTCCGACGTCCGTTGCTTTCGCGCGGACCTCGTACGTGCCGTCGCTGGAAGGCGTCCAGGCGACCTGCCACGGCGCGCCGCTGACGGCGGACCCGATCAAAGACCAGCCGCCGCTCGGCAGGAGCCGTGCCTCGTAGGAGACGCTGACGGTGTCGCTCGACGCGCTCGCCGAGAGGCTGACGGTCCCGTGCACGTTTGCCGGCAGGCCGGAGATGCTCACGACCGGTGCGAAGTTGTCGACGGTGACGCCGACGCCGCCGGTGGTGACGCTGTTGCCCGCCATGTCCGTGATCACGGCGTGGATCGACCGGCTGCCGTCGCTGGCCGAGCCGGAGTTCCACGTGACCTGGTACGGCGTGGCGCTCGCCGATCCGACCGAGCTGCCGTTGACGAAGTACTCGACCGAGGCGATCGGGTTCGCGTCACTCGCGGTGACTCCGAGCGTGACGTTGCCGGACACGACCGAGCCGGTGAGCGGAGAGGCGACCGCGCCGGTCGGCGGCGTGTTGTCGACGATCTTCGACGGGAGGTCGGTCGAGCTCTCGTTCGCCGGGATCGCCGTGTCGAGCACGATGAAGCGGAGATCCCACGAGCCGTCGTCGGCAGGGGTCGTGTTCCACGTGGCGCCGTAGGGCGCGTCGGTGTCGACTCCGAGCGACGACCACGTCGAGTCGCTGGAGAGCTTGTGCTGGAACTCGACCGAGGCGATGTCCGCGCCGCCGACGCCCGAGTCCGGGTTGGCGCTCAGGTGGACGCTGCCGCGCAGGTAGTTGCCCGGGTCGAGCGCGCCCGGGTCGGGCGGCGTCGAGTCGATCGAGACCGTCGCGGTCTGCGTCGACTCCATGTTCCCGGCGACGTCGGTCGAGAAGAAGGAGATCGTGTGGACGCCGTCGCCGGAGACGTTGACGCTCGTGCCGCTGTTCCAGCCGCCGGCGTCGAGGGAGTACTGCGTGTTCGAGACACCGGAGCCGCCGTCGCTCGCGCTCAGCGCCACGGTGACCGAGCTCGACTGCCAGCCGCTCGGCGCGTTGCTGCCGGTCGTCGGGGCGGTGTTGTCCACGCGCCGTCCGGCGGCGACGTTCGAGGTGGTCACGTTGCCCGCGACGTCGGTGACGACCACGGTCAGGTCGTAGACGCCGTCGGCGACGTCGGAGGTGACCCAGGTGCCCGACGTGGTCCCCGTCTCGGGGCCGGTGTAGTTGTAGGCGACCGACGCAACGCCCGAGCCGCCGTCATCGGTGGCCGTCGACGTCAGGTTGACGGTGCCGCGCAGGTTCGCACCCGGGTCGTTCATGACCGCCACCGGCGGCGTGTTGTCGATCCGGTTCGGGCCGACGCCGGCGCTCCACGCCTCGTTGCCGGCGACGTCGGTCGCGTGCGTGCGGAAGAAGTAGTTGGGGCCGTCCGCGAATCCGGCGGTGTCGAGCGCAAACTCGTAGGGATCCGAGTTGTCCAGCGCGCCCATGATCGGCGACCACGACGCTCCGTCGACGCTGTACTCGAACTCGACCTGCTGGACGCCTGAGCCGGTATCGCTCGCGGAGCCCTTCAGGGTGACGGTCGCGCGGAGGTTTGCGCCCGGATCGTCGACGCCGGTCGCCGGCGGCGAGTTGTCGATCCGGCGATCCTCGACCGGTGCAGACTCGGTGCGGTTGCCCGCGTTGTCGGTCACCACGACGCGGACGTCGTAGAGGCCGTCGGTCACGGCGTTCGTGTGCCACGGGAGCGGCCCGACGCTGACCCAGGTGCTCGCGTCCGCAACGGAGTACTCGTACTCGACGGATGCGATCCCGGAGGGAGTCGCGCCGGGGTCGGCCTGTGAGGAGGTCAGCGCGATGTCGCCGCGCAGGTTCGCGCCGGGGTCGTCCATCGACGCCGTCGGCGCGGTCGCGTCGAGGAGCCATGCCCAGCTCGCGGGCGTCGTGTCGGCGTTTCCGGCGGCGTCGACCGCACGCACCTCGAAGGTGCGCGGCCCGTCGGCGAGCGGCGCGGTCGTGTACGGCATCGTGCAGGCCGTCCAGGCGCTGCCGTCGATGCTGCACTCGAAAGTGCCGGCCTCGTTCGACGTGAAGCCGAAGCTGGGCGTCGGGTTGCTCGAGGGGTTGCCGGGGTTCGTGTCGAGAGTCGTGTCCGGCACGGTGCGATCGACCGTGAACGTGACCTCGGTCGTCGCCTCGCGGCCGGCGTTGTCGCGCGCCACTGCGGTCAGCGTGACGTCGCCGTCGAGGACGGGCTGGGTCCAGCTCGCCTCGTACGGCGCGGCTGAGTCGATGCCGAGGGACGTCGGGCCGTCGAAGAACTCGACTTCCTTGACCCCGCTGCCGGTGTCCGCGGCGTCCGCGTCGACCGTGTAGGGATTGAGATCCGCGGCGTTGACGAACCCGCCGTCGGTCGGTGTGGTGAACGAGATCGTCGGGTCGGTGTTGTCCACGATGACGGAGATCGTCGCGGCGGTCTCGACGTTGTCCGCGTGGTCGGTCGCGATCGCGCGCAGGTCGTGCGGGCCGTCCGGGAGGGTGGTCGTGTTCCACGAGGCCTCGTACGGAGCCGTAGCGTCGGTGCCGATGGTCTGCCAGGTCCCGTCGAGCACCTGGATCTCGACGAGCTTGATCCCGGAGTGCGCGTCGTTCGCGTTCGCCGCCAGCGTGACGGTGGCGGAGACCGGGCCCGGATCGACGAGCGAGACGGTCGGGTTCAGGTTGTCCACCCAGCGGCCGGTGAGTGCGGGGGAGCTGCTCGAGTTGCCGGCCTGGTCGGTCGCGACGACCCGGAGGTCGTAGAGCCCGTTCGCAGTGCCCGTCGTGTCCCAGAAGGCGAGGATCGAGGTCCAGTTGCCGGCGCCCGCGGGCGAGCGCTCGAAGCCGACCGAGGCGACGCCCGTGCCGCCCGTGTCGGTCGTGGTCGAGCTCAGCGCGACCGTGCCCTTGAGGTACTGGCCGGGATCGGCCATCGTCGCGACGGGCGGGACGGTGTCGATCACCCACGTGTGCGAGGCAGGCGACGGATCCGCGTTCCCGCCGAGGTCGGTCGCGCGCACCTCGAAGGTGTGCGAGCCCTCGGCGAGCGCCGTGTAGCTGCGCGGGCTGGTGCAGGTCGTCCAGGGGCCGCCGTCGATGCGGCACTCGAAGGTCGAGCCGGACTGGTCGGCCGAGAACGTGAAGTCGGCGTCGGCGTCGGCGAGCGGGTTCGCGGGCGACGAGTCGATCGTCGTCTCGGGTGCGACCGTGTCGACCGTGAACGCTCGCGAGGAGGGGGTTTCGGTGTTGCCGGCGGCGTCGGTGGCGCGGACGCGGATGACGTAGTTGCCGTCGGTGGTGAAGTTGTTCTCGGGGAAGGCGAGTGACCAGGCGGCTGCGCCGGTGGCGGTGTGCCAGGTCTCGCTGGTGGCGCTGAAGTCGGTGCCGTTCCACCAGTTGCCGCCTGCGATCCGGAGCGAGACCTCGACCTGGTCGAGCGCGACGGCGTCGGTGGCGGTGCCGGAGGGGTTCGTCCAGCCGACCGCGTTGTAGGAGCCGGAAGCGGTCGGGAAGCTGACGGTGGAGTTGGGCGCGGTCAGGTCGATCGTCCAGTTCTCGCCGGCGGGGGTGGCGTCGGTGTTGCCCGCGCTGTCGCCGGCGCGGACCTCGAAGCTGTGCGGGCCGGCCGAGAGGCCGGTGTGGGCGGCCGGGCTGGTGCAGGCCGCGAAGCTGCCGCCGTCGAGTTTGCACTCGAAGGTCGCGCCGGGCTCGGCCGAGCTGAACGAGAAACTCGCGTCGGTCGAGTTGGTCGGGTCGTTCGGCTGGGCGGTGATCTGGGTCTGAGGTGCGGTCGTGTCGATCGTGAACGTGCGGCCCGCCGGCGCTTCCACGTTGCCGGCGTTGTCGCGGGCGCGGACCTGAATCGTGTAGCTGCCGTCACCGGGGAAGGTCGCGGCCGGGAAGGCGAGTGTCCAGGTCGCGGTGCCGCCGGCGCTGTTCCAGACTTCGGTCGCGCTCGCGAAGGCGGACCCGTTCCAGTACTGGTTGTCGGCCGCGCGCTGGATCGAGACCTCGACCCGATCGAGCCCGGTGTCCGAGTCGGAGGCGGTGCCGCAGATCCCGCTCGGGGAGCAGCCGGCGTTCCAGCCGAGGATGTTGTACGAGCCGATGTTGGCCGGGAACGAGGTCGCCGAGCTGGGTGCGGTGGTGTCGATTGTCCAGTCGAAGTTGGCGGGGGTGGCGTCGGTGTTGCCGGCGGCGTCGGTGGCGCGGACCTGGAAGTTGTGGGCGCCGTCGGTGAGTGCGCTGTAGCTCTTGGGGCTGCTGCAGCTGCTGAAGGGGGCGCCGTCGAGTTTGCACTCGAAGGTCGCGCCGGGGTCGTTGGAGCTGAAGGTGAAGGCCGCGTCGGCGCTGTTGTCCAGCACGCCCGGCTGGGTGTCGATCGTGGTCGTGGGTGCGGTGGTGTCGATTGTCCAGTCGAAGTTGGCCGGGGTGGCGTCGGTGTTGCCGGCGGCGTCGGTGGCGCGGACCTGGAAGTTGTGGGCGCCGTCGGTGAGTGCGCTGTAGCTCTTGGGGCTGCTGCAGCTGCTGAAGGGGGCGCCGTCGAGTTTGCACTCGAAGGTCGCGCCGGGGTCGTTGGAGCTGAAGGTGAAGGCCGCGTCGGCGCTGTTGTCCAGCACGCTCGGCTGGGTGTCGATCGTGGTCGTGGGTGCGGTGGTGTCGATTGTCCAGTCGAAGTTGGCCGGGGTGGCGTCGGTGTTGCCGGCGGCGTCGGTGGCGCGGACCTGGAAGCTGTGGGCGCCGTCGGTGAGTGCGCTGTAGCTCTTGGGGCTGCTGCAGCTGCTGAAGGGGGCGCCGTCGAGTTTGCACTCGAAGGTCGCGCCGGGGTCGTTGGAGCTGAAGGTGAAGGCCGCGTCGGCGCTGTTGTCCAGCACGCCCGGCTGGGTGTCGATCGTGGTCGTGGGTGCGGTGGTGTCGATTGTCCAGTCGAAGTTGGCCGGGGTGGCGTCGGTGTTGCCGGCGGCGTCGGTGGCGCGGACCTGGAAGCTGTGGGCGCCGTCGGTGAGCGCGCTGTAGCTCTTGGGGCTGCTGCAGCTGCTGAAGGGGGCGCCGTCGAGTTTGCACTCGAAGGTCGCGCCGGGGTCGTTGGAGCTGAAGGTGAAGGCCGCGTCGGCGCTGTTGTCCAGCACGCTCGGCTGGGTGTCGATCGTGGTCGTGGGTGCGACGGTGTCGTACGTGACGCTGTACGCCCCTGCGGCCTCGAAGTTGCCGGCGGTGTCGTGCGCGCGGACACGGACGACGTAGTCGTCGCCGTCGGGGAAGTTCGCGGCGGCGAAGGCGAGCGACCAGGTCGCGGTCCCTGTCGCCGCATGCCAGTTCACGCTTCCGTCGGCGAATGTCGCCCCGTTCCAGTAGAGGCTGGTGGAGACGCGCTGGATTGCCACCTGGACGTCGGCGAGGGCAGAGCCGCCGGTGTCGGAAGCCGTGCCGTCGACGTCAGCCCAGCCGGCCGTGTTGTAGAAGCCGCCTGCGGTCGGGAAGTTCACCGTCGAGACGGGCTCGGTCGTGTCGATCGTCCACGTGAAGGAGGCGGGGGAGGCGTCGACGTTGCCGGCTGTGTCGGTCGCGCGCACCTCGAAGGTGTGCGAGCCCTGCGTCTGACCGGTGTAGCTCTTCGGCGAGGAGCAGGCCGACCAGCCGCCCGTGTCGAGCTGGCACTCGAAGGTCGAGCCGGGCTCGTCCGAGCTGAACGAGAAGCTCGGCGCGGTCGAGTTGGTCGGGTCGTTCGGCTGCGCCGTGATCGTGGTGGCCGGCGCGGCGTTGTCGATCGTGAAGGTGCGCGAGACGGGCGTGGTCTGGACGTTGGTCGCGGTGTCGGTCGCGCGGACGCTGACGGTGTAGTCGCCGTCGGCGGGGAAGTTCGAGGAGGCGAACGCGAGTGACCAGGACGTCGTCCCCGTCGCAGCCCGCCAGTTCTCGCTGCCGTCGGCGAAGGCCGAGCCGTCCCAGTAGAGACCGCTCGAAACCCGGCTGATCGAGACCTGGACGTTCGCAACCGCGGCGCCGCCGGTGTCGGAGGCCGAGCCGCTGAAGTCGTTCCAGGTAGCGTTCCGGTAGACCCCGGAGGCTGCCGGGAAGGAGATCGAGCTTGACGGGTCGGTCGTGTCCACCGTCCACGTGAACTGGGCCGGTGTCGGATCGGTGTTCGCGGCCGAGTCAGAGGCGCGAACCTCGAAGGTGTGTGAGCCCTGCGTGACGCCGGTGTAGCTCTTCGGGCTCGTGCAGGACGTCCATGCACCGCCGTCGAGCCGGCACTCGAAGGTCGAGCCGGGCTGGTCGGCGGAGAACTGGAAGCTCGGCGCGGTCGAGTTGGTCGGGTCGGCCGGGCCGGAGTCGACGATCGTGTCCGGCGCAACCGTATCGACCTCGAACGAACGGCTGATCGGCGCCTGCACGTTCGTGGCCGTGTCGGTCGCGCGGAGGCGGACGGTGTAGCTACCGTCGGCGGGGAAGTTCGAGACCGGGAACGCGAGCGACCAGGACGTCGTGCCCGTCGCGGTGCGCCAGTTCTCGCTGCCGTCGGTGAAGTCGGTGCCGTTCCAGTAGAGGCCGTCCGATGCGCGCCGGATCGAGACCTGGACGTTCGCGAGAGTCGCGCCGCCGGTGTCCGAGGCGGTACCGCTGAAGTCGTTCCAGGTTCCGGCGTGGTAGAAGCCGCCGGAGGCCGGGAAGGAGAACGCGCTCGTCGGGTCGGTCGTGTCGATCGTCCACGTGAAGGAGGCGGGGGAGGCGTCGGTGTTGTCTGCGGCGTCGGTGGCGCGGACGTCGAAGGTGTGTGAGCCCTGGGTCTGGCCGGTGTAGCTCTTCGGCGAGGTGCAGGACGGAGTAGCCGCCGCCGTCGAGCCGGCACTCGAACGTCGACCCGGCCTCGGTCGAAGTGAAGGAGAAGGAGGGGGCGGTCGAGTTCGTGGGGTCGTTCGGCTGAGCCGTGATGGTCGTGTTCGGCGCGGCGTTGTCGATCGTGACCGTGTACGAGGCCGCGGTCTCGGTGTTGTTCGCGTTGTCGACTGCGCGCACCCGAACGACGTAGTCGCCGTCGGCGGGGAAGTTCGCGGAGGCGAACGCGAGCGACCAGGAAGCTGCCCCGGTTGCGGTGCGCCAGTTCTCGCTGCCGTCGGCGAACGCGGTCCCGTTCCAGTAGAGGGTCGAGGAGACGCGCCTGATCGAGACCTCGATGCGGAGCAGCCCTGCGCCGCCGGCGTCCGAAGCCGTGCCGGCGATGTCGAGCCAGTCGGCAGCGCTGTACGAGCTGCCCGAGCTGCGGGAACGAGACGACCGAGGCGGGGGCGGTCGTGTCGATCGTCCAGGTGAAGCTGGCCGGAGTAGCGTCGGTGTTGCCCGCCGTGTCGGTGGCGCGGACCTGGAAGGTGTGTGAGCCCTGGGTCTGGCCGGTGTAGCTCTTCGGGCTGGTGCAGGAGGTGTAGCCGCCGCCGTCGAGCTGACAGGCGAAGGTCGAGCCGGTCTCGTCCGAGTTGAAGTCGAAGGCCGCCGAGGTCGAATTCGTGGGATCGCTCGGCTGCGACGTGATCGTCGTCTGCGGGTCGGCGTTGTCGGTCGTGAAGGTGCGTGACGCAGGGGTCTCGACGTTGCCGGCGGTGTCGACGGCGCGGTAGCGGACGACGTAGTCGTCGTCGGCCGGGAAGTTCGCCGCGGCGAAGGCGAGCGACCAGGACGCAGTTCCCGTCGCGGTGCGCCAGTTCTCGGTGCCGTCGGCGAAGGCCGAGCCGTTCCAGTAGAGGGAGGAGGAGACGCGCTGGATCGAGATCTGGACGTTCGTGAGCGTTGCGCCGCCGGTGTCGGAGGCGGTGCCGGTGAAGTCGTTCCAGCCGCTGTCGTTGTAGTCGATCGCTGCGGGGAAGCTCAGGGTGGAGCTCGGGTCGGTCGTGTCGATCGTCCAGGTGTCGCTCGCGGGGGAGGCGTCGACGTTGCCGGCGGGGTCGGTGGCGCGCACCAGGAAGGTGTGTGAGCCCTGGGTCTGGCCGGTGTAGCTCTTGGGGCTGGTGCAGGACGTGTAGCCGCCGCCGTCGAGTTGGCACTCGAAGGTCGAGCCGCCCTCGCTGGAGGTGAAGGAGAAGGAGGGGGCGGTCGAGTTGGTCGGGTCGTTCGGCTGCGCGCTGATCGTGGTGTTCGGCGCGGTCGTGTCGAGCGTGAAGGTGCGCGAGACGGGCGTGGCCTGCACGTTGGTCGCGGTGTCGGTCGCGCGGACGCGGACGGTGTAGTTACCGTCGGCGGGGAAGTTGGCGGCCGGGAACGCGAGCGACCAGGAAGCTGTGCCGGTTGCGGTGCGCCAGTTCTCGGTCCCGTCGGTGAAGTCGGTGCCGTTCCAGTAGAGGCCGCTGGAGACGCGCTGGATCGAGATCTGGACGTTGGCGAGGGCTGCGCCGCCGGTGTCGGACGCGGTGCCCGAGAAGTCGTTCCAGGTTGCGGTGCGGTAGATCCCGGCGGCTGCGGGGAAGGAGATCGCGCTGGTCGGCTCGGTCGTGTCGATCGTCCAGGTGAAGCTCGCGGGCGTCGCGTCGACGTTGCCGGCGGGGTCGGTGGCGCGCACCAGGAAGGTGTGTGAGCCCTGGGTCTGGCCGGTGTAGCTCTTCGGGCTGGTGCAGGAGGAGTAGCCGCCGCCGTCGAGTTGGCACTCGAAGGTCGAGCCGCCCTCGCTCGAGGTGAAGGAGAAGCTCGGGGCGGTCGAGTTGGTCGGGTCGTTCGGCTGCGCCGTGATCGACGTGTTCGGCGCGGCCGTGTCGACCTCGAACGTCCGGCTGATCGGCGTCTGGACGTTCGTGGCCGTGTCGGTCGCGCGGACACGGATCGTGTAGTCGCCGTCGGCGGGGAAGTTCGAGACGGCGAACGCGAGCGACCAGGATGCGGTTCCCGTCGCCGGCCGCCAGTTCTCGACCGCGTCGGCGAAGGCGCTTCCGTTCCAGTAGAGGAGGAGGAGACGCGCTGGATCGAGATCTGGACGTTCGCGAGCGCTGCGCCGCCGGTGTCGGAGGCGCTGCCCGAGAAGTCGTTCCAGGTCGCCGTGCGGTAGATCCCGGCTGCCGCGGGGAAAGAGATCGTGCTCGACGGCGCGGTCGTGTCGATCGTCCAGGTGAAGCTGGCCGGAGTAGCGTCGGTGTTGCCCGCCGTGTCGGTGGCGCGGACCTGGAAGGTGTGTGAGCCCTGGGTCTGGCCGGTGTAGCTCTTCGGGCTGGTGCAGGAGGAGTAGCCGCCGCCGTCGAGCTGGCAGGCGAAGGTCGAGCCGCCCTCGCTCGAGGTGAAGGAGAAGCTCGGGGCGGTCGAGTTGGTCGGATCGCTCGGCTGCGCCGTGATCGACGTGTTCGGCGCGGTGTCGTCGTACGTGACCGAGTACGAGCCCGCCGCCTCGACGTTCGTCGCGGTATCAGCCGCGCGCGCTCGGACGACGTAGTCGCCGTCGGCCGGGAAGTTCGTGGAGGCGAAGGCGAGCGACCAGGACGCGGTCCCTGTCGCCGTGTGCCACGTCTCGCTGCCGTCCGCGAAGGCGGTGCCGTTCCAGTAGAGGCCGCTCGAGACCCTGCGCACCGAGACCTCGACCTTGTCGAGCGTTGCGCCGCCCGCGTCGGAGGCCGTGCCGGTCACGTTGGCCCAGCCGGTTGCGCTGTAGAAGCCACCCGAGCTCGGGAACGAGACGACCGTCGAGGGGGTGGTCGTGTCGATCGTCCACGTGTAGCTCGCGGGGGAGGCGTCGACGTTGCCGGCGGGGTCGGTGGCGCGCACCAGGAAGGTGTGTGAGCCCTGGGTCTGGCCGGTGTAGCTCTTCGGGCTGGTGCAGGAGGTGTAGCCGCCGCCGTCGAGTTGGCACTCGAAGGTCGAGCCGCCCTCGCTCGAGGTGAAGGAGAAGGACGGGGCGGTCGAGTTGGTCGGGTCGTTCGGCTGCGCGCTGATCGTCGTGTTCGGCGCGGTCGTGTCGATCGTGAAGGTGCGCGAGACCGGCGTGCGTCTGCACGTTGGTCGCGGTGTCGGTCGCGCGGACACGGATCGTGTAGTCGCCGTCGGCGGGGAAGTTCGAGACGGCGAACGCGAGCGACCAGGATGCGGTGCCGGTGGCGGTGCGCCAGTTCTCGGTCGCCGTCGGCGAAGGCCGATGCCGTTCCAGTAGAGGGAGGTGGAGACGCGCTGGATCGAGATCTGGACGTTCGCGAGGGCTGCGCCGCCGGTGTCGGCTGCGGTGCCCGAGAAGTCGTTCCAGGTCGCGGTGCGGTAGATCCCGGCGGCTGCGGGGAAGGAGATCGCGCTGGTCGGCTCGGTCGTGTCGATCGTCCAGGTGAAGGAGGCGGGCGTTGCGTCGACGTTGCCGGCGGGGTCGGTGGCGCGCACCAGGAAGGTGTGTGAGCCTTGGGTCTGGCCGGTGTAGCTCTTCGGGCTGGTGCAGGAGGAGTAGCCGCCGCCGTCGAGTTGGCACTCGAAGGTCGAGCCGCCCTCGCTCGAGGTGAAGGAGAAGCTCGGGGCGGTCGAGTTGGTCGGGTCGTTCGGCTGCGCCGTGATCGACGTGTTCGGCGCGGCCGTGTCAACCTCGAACGTCCGGCTGATCGGCGTCTGGACGTTCGTGGCCGTGTCGGTCGCGCGGACACGGATCATGTAGTCGCCGTCGGCGGGGAAGTTCGAGACGGCGAACGCGAGCGACCAGGATGCGGTTCCCGTCGCCGGCCGCCAGTTCTCGACCGCGTCGGCGAAGGCGCTTCCGTTCCAGTAGAGAGAGGAGGAGACGCGCTGGATCGAGATCTGGACGTTCGCGAGCGCTGCGCCGCCGGTGTCGGAGGCGCTGCCCGAGAAGTCGTTCCAGGTCGCCGTGCGGTAGATCCCGGCTGCCGCGGGGAAAGAGATCGTGCTCGACGGCGCGGTCGTGTCGATCGTCCAGGTGAAGCTGGCCGGAGTAGCGTCGGTGTTGCCCGCCGTGTCGGTGGCGCGGACCTGGAAGGTGTGTGAGCCCTGGGTCTGGCCGGTGTAGCTCTTCGGGCTGGTGCAGGAGGAGTAGCCGCCGCCGTCGAGCTGGCACTCGAAGGTCGAGCCGCCCTCGCTCGAGGTGAACGAGAAGGAGGGAGCGATCGAGTTGGTCGGATCGCTCGGCTGCGCCGTGATCGACGTGTTCGGCGCGGCGGTGTCGATCGTGAAGGTCCGCGAGACCGGGGTGCTCTGGAGGTTGGTCGCGGTGTCGGTGGCGCGGACGCGGATCGTGTAGTTGCCGTCGGCGGGGAAGTTCGCGGCCGGGAAGGTGAGCGACCAGGATGCTGTGCCGGTTGCCGTGCGCCAGTTCTCGACCGCGTCGGCGAAGGCCTTCCGTTCCAGTAGAGGCTGTTGGAGACGCGCTGGATCGAGATCTGGACGTTCGCGAGCGCCGCGCCGCCGGTGTCGGAGGCGGTGCCCGAGAAGTCGTTCCAGCGTCGCGGTGCGATAGATCCCGGCGGCTGCCGGGAAGGCGATCGCGCTCGTCGGCTCGGTCGTGTCGATCGTCCACGTGTAGCTCGCAGGCGAGGCGTCGAGGTTGCCGGCGACATCGGTCGCGCGGACCTGGAAGGTGTGCGAGCCCTGGGTCTGGCCGGCGTAGCTCTTCGGGCAGGTGCAGGAGGAGTAGCCGCCGCCGTCGAGCTGGCACTCGAAGGTCGAGCCGCCCTCGCTCGAGGTGAAGGAGAAGGAGGGAGCGATCGAGTTGGTCGGATCGCTCGGCTGCGCCGTGATCGACGTGTTCGGCGCGGCGTTGTCGATCGTGACGGTGTAGGACGTCGCGGTTTGGGTGTTGCTCGCGTTGTCGATTGCGCGGACGCGGAGGGTGTAGTTGCCGTCGGCGGGGAAGTTGGCGGCGGGGAAGGTGAGTGACCAGGCGGCTGTGCCGGTTGCGTTGCGCCAGTTCTCGACTGCGTCGGCGAAGGCGCTGCCGTTCCAGTAGAGGGTGGTGGAGACGCGCTGGATCGAGACCTCGACGCGGAGCAGTCCTGCGCCGCCGGCGTCGGAGGCCGTGCCGGTGGGGTTGTTCCAGGTGGCGGTGCGGTAGGTGCCGCCGGCGGTGGGGAAGGTGACGACGGAGGCGGGGTTGGTGGAGTCTTCGAGGTAGCTGATCGCGCTCGAGCAGGCGGAGATGTTTCCGGCTTGGTCGGTCGCGGTGGCGGAGTAGGAGGTGGTGCTGTTGTCGGCGATGTCGGCCGGGTTGAGGCCGGCGCCTGGCGAAGGCGGCGGCGGTGCCGCTGGCGACGATGCCGCCGGTGCAGGTCGCGGTCGCGTAGAGCGAGACGGTCGAGAGGGCTTCGGCGGTGCCGGTGATCCGGGGGTCGTTGTTGTTTGCCGGCG
This sequence comes from uncultured Actinomycetes bacterium, assembly GCA_963700495.1. Lineage (GTDB taxonomy): Bacteria > Actinomycetota > Thermoleophilia > Gaiellales > Gaiellaceae > JACCTU01. The sequence goes on from CAVOXT010000001.1 coordinate 770,569, forward strand.
AGACGGGCGTGCTGGCCAGGGCGCTGGGGGCGGCCGGGCGCGGCGGAGTCCTCGACGTAGCTGATCGCGCTCGAGCAGGCGGAGACGTTGCCGGCTGCGTCGGTCGCGGTGGCGGAGTAGGAGGTGGTGCTGTTGTCGGCGATGTCGACGGGGTTCAGCCCGGCGCCGGCGAAGGGGCGGCGGTGCCGCTGCCGACGATGCCCCCGGTGCAGGCGGCGGTCGCGTAGAGCGAGACGGTCGAGAGCGCCTCGGCGGTGCCGGTGATCCGGGGGTCGTTGTTGTTCGCCGGCGAGACGGGCGTGCTGCCCAGAGCGCTGGGGGCGGCCGGGGCGGCGGAGTCCTCGACGTAGCTGATCGCGCTCGAGCAGGCGGAGACGTTGCCGGCTGGTCGGTCGCGGTGGCGGAGTAGGAGGTGGTGCTGTTGTCGGCGATGTCGGCCGGGTTCAGCCCGGGGCCGGCGAAGGCGGCGGCGGTGCCGCTGGCGACGATGCCGCCGGTGCAGGTCGCGGTCGCGTAGAGCGAGACGGTCGAGAGGGCCTCGGCGGTGCCGGTGAGGCGGGGGTCGTTGTTGTTCGCGGGGGAGACGGGGACGGAGGCGAGGGCGCTGGGCGCTGCGGGCGCGGCGGAGTCCTCGACGTAGCTGAGCGCGCTCGAGCAGGCGGAGACGTTGCCGGCTACGTCGGTCGCGGTGGCGGAGTAGGAGGTGGTGCTGTTGTCGGCGATGTCGGCCGGGTTCAGGCCGGGGCTGGCGAAGGCGGCGGCGGTGCCGCTGGCGACGATGCCGCCGGTGCAGGTCGCGGTTGCGTAGAGCGAGACTGTGGAGAGCGCCTCGGCGGTGCCGGTGAAGCGCGGGTCGTTGTTGTTCGCCGGGGAGACAGGCACCGAGGCCAGCGCGGTCGGGGCAGCGGGCGCCGTCGAGTCTTCGACGTAGCTGATCGCGCTCGAGCAGGCGGAGACGTTGCCGGCTTGGTCGGTCGCGGTGGCGGAGTAGGAGGTGGTGCTGTTGTCGGCGATGTCGGCCGGGTTCAGGCCGGGGCTGGCGAAGGCGGCGGCGGTGCCGCTGGCGACGATGCCGCCGGTGCAGGTCGCGGTCGCGTAGAGCGAAACGGTCGAGAGGGCCTCGGCGGTGCCGGTGAAGCGCGGGTCGTTGTTGTTCGCCGGGGAGACGGGGACCGAGGCCAGCGCGGTCGGCGCGGCCGGCGCGGCGTTGTCGATGGTGACGGTGTAGGAGGTTGCGGCTTGGGTGTTGTTGGCGTTGTCGATTGCGCGGACGCGGAGTGTGTAGTTGCCGTCGGCGGGGAAGTTGGCGGCGGGGAAGGTGAGTGACCAGGCGGCTGTGCCGGTTGCGGTGCGCCAGTTCTCGACTGCGTCGGCGAAGGCGGCGCCGTTCCAGTAGAGGGTGGTGGAGACGCGCTGGATCGAGAGCTCGACGCGGAGCAGTCCTGCGCCGCCGGTGTCGGAGGCTGTGCCGGCGGGGTTGTTCCAGGTGGCGGTGCGGTAGGTGCCGCCGGCGGTGGGGAAGGTGACGACGGAGGCGGGGTTGGTGGAGTCTTCGAGGTAGCTGAGCGCGCTGGAGCAGGCGGAGACGTTGCCGGCTTGGTCGGTCGTGGTGGCGGAGTAGGAGGTGGTGCTGTTGTCGGCGATGTCGGCCGGGTTCAGGCCGGGGCTGGCGAAGGCGGCGGCGGTGCCGCTGGCGACGATGCCGCCGGTGCAGGTCGCGGTCGCGTAGAGGGAAACGGTGGAGAGGGCCTCGGCGGTGCCGGTGATCCGCGGGTCGTTGTTGTTCGCCGGGGAGACGGGGACGGAGGCGAGGGCGCTGGGCGCTGCGGGCGCGGTGGAGTCTTCGACGTAGCTGAGCGCGCTCGAGCAGGCGGAGACGTTGCCGGCTGCGTCGGTCGCGGTGGCGGAGTAGGAGGTGGTGCTGTTGTCGGCGATGTCGACCGGGTTCAGGCCGGGGCTGGCGAAGGCGGCGGCGGTGCCGCTAGCGACGATGCCGCCGGTGCAAGTCGCGGTTGCGTAGAGCGAGACTGTCGAGAGAGCCTCAGCCGAGCCGGTGATCCGGGGGTCGTTGTTGTTCGCCGGCGAGACAGGCACCGAGGCCAGACCGGTCGGCGCCGTCGGCGCGGTGTTGTCGATCGTGACCGCGAGCGTCGTGATCGCCGTGTTGCCGACGTTGTCGGTCGCCCGGACCCGGAAGTTGTAGGTGCCGTTCGCCGGGAAGTTCGCGGCGACGAAGCCTAGGCTCCAGGCCGCCGTGCCCGTCGCCGCGGTGAAGACCTCTGTCGCGCTGGCGAACGAGGCGCCGTTCCAGTAGTTGCCGGCGCCCTGCTGGATCGACACGTCGACCAGAGCGATCCCGGACTTCAAGGAGTCGCCTGCGGTACCGCAGAGGTCGCCCGGGACGGTCGAACAGCCCGCGTTCCAGCCGGCGTTGTTGTACGACGCCGAGGCGACCGGGAACGTGACAACCGGCGCGTTGGTCGCCGAGTCGTCGCTGAAGGTCAGCGTCGGCAGGACGAGCGAGTTGCCCGCCTGGTCGAGTGCGTTGACGACCTCGGTGGGCGAGCTGATCGTGTTCTGCACCCAGGTAAAGGTGTTCGAGTCGAACGGGCCCCCGACCGGGGTTGAGACGGTCGAGGTCGTGTGCGTCCAGCCGGTCGTCGTCCCGCCGAGCGCGTTCGTCTGGCTTCCGCCGGGGCCCGAGCCGCCGACGTTGTCGGTGACCGTGTCCCGGATCCTGAAGTTGCCGCCGCCGGTCTCGACGCCGCGATACCAGACGGTCGACCCGCTCAGGAAGGCACGACCGGCCGGGGTGACGCTGTTCAGCGTGAGCACGCCCGAGAGCGGGACCGTCCGGTCGATCAGGAAGGTGGCGCTCGTCCCGCTGTTCGCATTCCCGCCGTTGTCGGTCGCCACGACCCGCACGGTGTAGTTCCCCTCGGCCGGGAAGTTCGTCGATGCGAACGTGAGGGCCCAGTTCGTGCCACCTGTGATCGTCGCGGTCTGGAAGACCTCGGCGGCACTGGCGAACGAGGCGCCGTTCCAGTAGTTGCCGGCCCCCTGCCGGATCGAGACCTGAACCTGCAGGATGCCCGAGCCGGTGTCGGTGGCGGTGCCGCAGAACCCGTTTGTGGCGCAACCGGCGTTGAACGTCGTGTTGTTGTACTCGCCCGCCGCGGCCGGGAAGGTGATCACCGAGGCGCTGGGAGCGGTCGCGTCCGTTGTGACGGCGATCGAGTGTCCCGCGCGCCGGCTGCTGGTCGAGGGCGCGCCCGTCGTCACCGTGAACGCTCCGAACGCCGCGCCGGTCTCGTAGACCCCCGACCCCACGCCGGAGGCGTTGACCATCGAGCCGCGCAGGGTGCAGGTGATCGAGCACGTCCCCGGCCACGTGTTCGTCGAGGCGTGCGCGCCGAAGCCGATCCGCAGCGACTGTGCAGTCACCGCTGGAAAGGACGCCTGGGTGCTGTTCGATGTCACGGTGCTCGCCACTGCGCCGACTGCGACGTTGGTGTCGACGCCCGCCCACGCGGTGATGCCCGCGGTGGCCGGCACGCTCGCCGACAGGTTGAACGTGTAGCTCGTCGAGCCGTTTCCGTCGGCGTCGGTGGCACGCTTGCGGTACGTCTGGAGCGTGAGGCCGGGGGCGAGCGTGATCGCCGTGTTGACCAGGGTGGTCCACTGGCCGGAGGGATCGCTGACCGTCGCGGTGCCGCTCCGCAGCGCAACGCGTGCGAGCAGGAGGTCGCCGTCCTGAACCGCAGCGGGAATCGTGACCGCGATCGACGTGGAGCCGGCGCCGTTCTGGACGGCTGCCGAGGCACGGAATGCGATCGGGTCAATCGTGTACGGAAGCGGAAGGCTCGCGTCGTTGAGGTCGAGCGCGAGCAGGACCGCGCCACCTCGCTTGACGAGCGACCAGCGGGCGCCCTTCGGCGTCACGTCCTTGCGGCTCGAGTCGAAGACCTGGGCCTTGCCGAGTTCGATGTCGAGCACGCGATGGGACTTGGGGTCGACGAAGCCGACGCCGCCGTTGTCGAGCAGTCGTGCCTTGACCGACGCCTTGATCGGCCAGGTCCAGGTGCGGCGGCCCTGATGCTCCTCAACCGTCAAGTAGTGCTCGACGCTTTCGTCGGCGAATGTGATCGTCTCCGAGCCGAATGCTGTGGGGCGCGTGGCGCCCGATTCGTGGCGCTGCCACTCACCCGAGCCCGAGGTTCCGAGCGAGACGGACGCGAGTTCGGTGGCGAGACCGAAGCTCGCGTCCTTAACGCTCAGTGTCAGACCCGGCGCAGGCTTCCGAACGAGCTGTGCCGATGTATGCGGCGACCCAAGCTCCTCCATGAGGAAACGCGGTGTCGAGCCTGTTGCCTGCGGCTCCGGGCGGCCGGCGAGCTGAGCCAGGAGCAGCAGGGCGGCGAGTGCGGCAAGAAGCACAACTCCGAACATGCGGCTGCGCCCGGCAATAGCCGGACGCTTCGTGAATCGCCGCAGTTCATTGTTGCTCGCCAAGCTCGCCTTCCCTTTGGGCGCGTACTGTTGCGCCGCTAACCAGGGCATCGGCCAGGGTGCCTAGGCGGGTGAACAAAACGACCGATTTCGGCAGGAAGTTCCCCCTTTCGGGTGAGCCTCCGGTGCACATGCGAGGCGGGGAGCGGTTTCGCTCTCCCAGAGCCTCAGTCTCAACTCGAGCGTTAGCTCTTCACCTCGAGCACGAGGTTGGCGGTCGCTAGCGGGCGATTGCGCGCGCGAGCGAGGCGGCCTGCGCGGCCGAAGGGCCGACGACGAGCGCCGTACGACTCCCCGACTGCACGAACGCAATTCCGTCGGCAAGCGACCAGCACGCGTCGGCTTCGCAGGCGACCGTCGCCGGCTGTCCCGGCACGTCTGCGTCCCAGGCCTCGTTCACGAATGTGACCACCGCTTCGCGCCACTCGAGCGCATCGCCTTCCGTGTCCCAGTCGAGCGCGACCGCAACGGACTCGCCGCCGACGGCGTCCTGATAGAGGGCCGTGCGTCCGCCGCCCCAGCCTTCGCCTGCGTGGTCGAGGCGCGGCACCTGGTAGATCGCCAGCAGCGCGCGTACGTCCAGCTCGCCAAACGAGTCGGAGTGGACGAGCGCCATCGCGCCCGCGGTCTGGGGCAGGGCGACGGTCGTCGCGCCCTCGCGGGCGAGGAACGCATCAACGTGGAAGATCTGCTCGCTCGTCGTCGGGAAGCGGCGCACCGAGGCGTTGACGGCTGCGTTTCCGCCGAGATTCTTCAGCGTGGCGGCGAAGCGAAGACCGGTGCTGTACGCGAACTCGGCCTCCAGCCCGAGGAAGAGCGTGATGCGCGATCCGCCGTGCGACTGGATTGTGCGCGCTGTCTGCGCCGCGACGATCGAGTCCGTGAAGAGCGTCGCCGAGCCCTGGACCGCAGCGTTCGCAGCGAGGCCCGCGTCGCGCTTGGTGCGCCGCAGCGCGGCGAGTCTGCGCAGGTCGAAGCTCTGGTCTTGGAGTGCGTGGACGAGCTCGTACAGGACGGCTTGCCGGACCGACGTCCCGCGTCTGACAAACACAGTGCGCGACACCGGGTCGTACAGGCTTCGTACACCGCGCACGTACGTCCTGACGAGGACCGGACGGAGTCGTTCGTTCGCGCGCAACATCCCGAGGTGCCGGTACAAGGTCTCGTCGTAGGCTTGCTGCGACCGCGGATAGTCGCGGTCGAGGATCTGCAGCGCCAGGGCCTCGATCGTCACTCCGCTCAGCGTTGCGACGGTGACCTTGCGCTTCTGCTTCAAGCCGCTGAGCTTCGACGCGATGCGCGTCAGAGCCGGGAGCTCGGGCGGCGGCGCCGCGCCGGCCGGTGTGACCGCCACCGCGAGCACGACGACGAGCAGGGCTCCAAGCTGTATCCGGCCCATAGCGCTCCATCGGCATTTTCGGTTTGCGTCCGTAGAATCCCCTTGATGGCGACGACCGAGGATCGCCGCTCCCGCGAGGCGCTCGAGGCCTGGAAGGCGCTGTACGAGGCGACTCCGGAGAGCGGCGGAAAGCTCTTCTCGACGATCTCGGGCGTCGAGAACGAGCCGCTCTACACCGCCGAGAGCGTCGAAGTCGAGCCCGAGCGCGACCTCGGCTACCCCGGCGTGTATCCGTTTACGAGGGGCGTCTACCCGTCGATGTATCGCGGGAAACTCTGGACGATGCGGCAGTTCGCCGGCTTCGGCACGGCGGAGGAGACGAACGCCCGCTTCCGCTATCTGCTCGATGCCGGCCAGACGGGGCTCTCGACGGCGTTCGACATGCCCACGCTGATGGGCTACGACTCTGATCACGCCCGGTCGCTCGGCGAGGTCGGCCGCGAGGGCGTCGCGATCGACTCGCTCGAGGACGTGGAGACGCTGTTCGCCGGAATTCCCCTGGGCGAGGTCTCGACGTCGATGACGATCAACTCACCGGCGGCGGTCCTGCTCGCGTACTACGCCTGCGTCGGTGAGGAGCAGGGGGTGCCTCGCTCGGAGCTGCGCGGGACGATCCAGACCGACATCCTCAAGGAGTACATCGCGCAGAAGGAGTACATCTTCCCGCCCGAGCCGTCGATGCGGCTCGTGACGGACATGGTCGAGTTTTGCGCGCGGGAGATGCCGAAGTGGCATCCGATCTCGATCTCGGGCTACCACATCCGCGAGGCCGGCTCGACCGCGGCGCAGGAGCTCGCGTTCACGCTCGCCGACGGGTTCACGTACGTCGAGTGGGCGATCGAGCGCGGGCTCGACGTGGACGATTTCGCTCCGCGGCTCTCCTTCTTCTTCAACGCTCATCTCGACTTCTTCGAGGAGATCGCGAAGTACAGGGCCGCGCGGCGAATCTGGGCGCGGGAGCTCCGTGAGCGCTTCGGGGCGAAGTCGCCGCGGTCGTGGTTGATGCGCTTCCACACGCAGACCGCGGGCGTGTCGCTGACGGCGCAGCAGCCCGAGGTGAACATCGTGCGGACGGCCCTGGAGGCGATGGCCGCCGTGCTCGGTGGGACGCAGTCGCTTCACACGAACTCTTACGACGAGGCGCTCGCTCTGCCGACCGAGGACTCGGTGCGGATCGCGCTGCGAACGCAGCAGGTGATCGCCCACGAGACGGGCGTCGTGAACACGATCGACCCCTTGGGCGGCTCGTACTACGTCGAGCACCTGACGACCGAGCTCGAGCGGCAGGCGTACGAGTACTTCGACCGGATCGAGAAGCTCGGCGGCGTCGTCGAGGCGATCAAGGAGAACTTCTTCCAGCGCGAGATCGCGGAGGCCTCGTTCCGGTACCAGTCCGAGGTCGAGCGTGGCGAACGAGTCGTCGTCGGCGTGAACCGCTACGAGCTCGAAGACGAGCCTGCGGTCGAGATCCACAAGGTCGATCCGTCGCTCGAGCAGAAGCAGATCGACCGCGTGCAGGCGTTGCGCGCCCGTCGCGACTCGCCGGCGGCCGAGCGCGCGTTGGCGTCTCTGAAAGAGGCGTCCGCCCGCGACGACGTCAACCTGATGCCGGTGATCATCGACGCGGCGCGCGCCTACGTGACGATGGGCGAGATGTGCGAAGCCTGGCGAGAGGTCTGGGGCATCTGGCGCGAAACGCCGGTCTTCTAAGACCTGCCCCTTCGAGACGTCGAGACCATCTGGGATCAGACCCCAAATTGAGACCATCTGGGGTCAGACCCCAAATTGCGTCAACCGCGAGAGCGTGACAATCGTGCAACGACTCGTCCACGGAAGCGGTGGACCGCGACGCTTAGTCCTATCGTCGAGATGTGCCGCGTCCCCCTCGCATCACCGCACCGGACACGCTCTACCACGTCTGGGTGCGCGCGACCCGTGCGACCGGGGGCGGCGTCATGTTCATCGACAACGACGATCGACAGCGGCTGCTTCGGACTCTCGCGTTCACGTGCGAACGTCACGGCTGGCTGATCCGCGCATACGCGCAGCTCTGTACGCACCACCACTTGCTCGTCTGGACACCGGAGGACAACCTGTCGAGCGGAATGCAGCTGCTCAGCGGTGTCTACGCGCAGACGTTCAATGCTGAGCGCCGCCGCTTCGGGCATCTCGTTTCGAGCCGGTTCTCGTCGAAGATCGTCGAGACTGAGGCGTATGCGAAAGAGCTCTGCCGGTACATCGTGCTGAACCCGGTGCGCGCCGGCCTCTGCAAACGCCCGGAGGAGTGGGTCTGGAGCAGTTACCGAGCGACGGTGGGACTTGCGGCAACTCCGGCCCACCTCGAGACGTCGTGGGTGCGGCGGTTGTTCGGCGACCACCCGTTGAGCGACGGTGACAACTTTCGGCTGTTCGTCGACGCCGGGCTCGAGCTCGACGCGAACGGTTTGGGGTCAGACCCCGAATCTCCCTGGTGGCGCGCCTAGACCTCGAGCTCCATGCCGTCGCGCGCCTGCTCGAAGCGCTCGTCGAGCGGTCGCTCGCTCGGGCGGTGGGTGAGCAAGAGTCGCTTCGCCCCCGCCGCGCGGAACGCGCTCTCCGCCTCGCCCGGCTCCAGATGCCCGCGCGGCCGCCCCTCCTTCTCACCCGTGCCGTCAACGAGCGTCGCCTCGCAGACGAAGAGATCCGCGTCGCGCGCGAGCTCTGTCAACCCCTCGTCGGGACCACTGTCGCCGGAGTACGCGAGCACCGTGCCGTTGACCGCGACACGAAAGCCGTAGGCGTCAAGCTCGTAGTGCAGCACCTTCACCGGCGTGATCTCCATCCCCGCCGTGACGAAGGGCTTACTGCGTTCGAACTCGTGCACCACGAACGCCTGCTCGAACATCCTGGCCTGCCCGAGCCGCGAACCGAGCTCGGACAGAAGCTGTCGCCCGTCGGGCGGAAGCCACAACTCGGGCGCGTCGAGGTCGCGCGCAGGCCCGAACTGGGCGCCCCAGACCCACGGCACCAGATCGCCCCAGTGGTCGAGATGGAAGTGCGTGATCGCGATCGCGTCGACGCGCGGCCAGTTCTCCCACTGACGCAACCGAGCAAGCACGCCCGGCCCGCAGTCGAGCAGCACACGCCTTCCCGCGTCCTCGACGAGATAGCCCGACTGCGCTCCGCCCGGGTTCGGCCAGGCGGGCGAGCACCCCACGACCCTCAGCTTCACCTCCATATACTTGCGCAGCCGTGGCTAGGAAGATCCGCGTGGTGATCGCCAAGCCCGGTCTCGACGGGCACGACCGCGGCGCCAAGATCATCGCGCGCGCCCTCCGCGATGCGGGAATGGAGGTCATCTACACCGGCCTGCATCAGACGCCCGAGCAGATCGTGGAGACGGCGATCCAGGAGGATGCAGACGCCGTCGGGATCTCCATCCTGAGCGGCGCGCACATGACCCTGGTGCCCAAGATCGTCGAAGGTCTCCGCGCGCAGGGCGCCGAGGACGTTCTCGTCGTCGTCGGCGGGACGATCCCGACCGACGATGCCGCCGAGCTGAAGGCGAGAGGAGTCGCCGAGGTGTTCACCCCAGGCGCGCACACGAGCGAGATCGTCGACTTCCTGCGGGCTCGAGTCGCAGCGTGAGCATCGCGGTCGAGCGCGACGCCGCGGTCGCGGTCGTCACCGTCGACCGTCCGCAGGCCATGAACGCGCTCGACGTCGCGACGCTGAGCGAGCTGCGCGACCGCCTACGCGAGCTCGAAGAAGATGCCGACGTTCGCGTCATCGTCCTCACCGGCGCAGGCGATCGTGCCTTCATCGCCGGTGCAGACATCAAGTACATGAGCGGGCTCGGCGTCGAGGAGGCCAAGGCCTGGGGCGCGCTCGGTCACGACGTCGCCCGCATCCTCGAGACGATGCCGCAACCGGCGCTCGCGGCGATCAACGGCTTCGCCCTCGGCGGTGGCTGCGAGCTCGCGCTCGCGTGCGACATCCGGTACGCCTCGACCAATGCGAAGCTCGGCCAGCCCGAGATCAACCTCGGGATCATCCCGGGCTGGGGCGGCACCCAGCGCCTCGCGCGCGCGACGACGATCGGCTTCGCAAAGGAGCTGATCCTCACCGGTCGCATGGTCGACGCTGCGGAGGCCGAACGCCGCGGCCTCGTCAACGCGGTCTTCGAGCCAGGCGAGCTGATGCCGAAGACGCTCGAGCTCGCGCACTCCATCGCCGCGCACAGCCCGATTGCGCTCGCTGCCGCGAAGGCTGCCGCGAACCGCGCACTTCAGGGCGAGCACTCCGACAATCTCTCGTCGGAAGCAGAACGTTTCGCAGAGCTGTTCGCGAGCGAGGACGCGAAGGAAGGGCTCAACGCGTTCGTCGAGAAGCGCGAGCCTCGCTTCGTCGGCCGCTAGGTCGTCACCGGCTGAGGACGACACGCTCGCCGACCAACGCGCCGGGCGCGCCGAGCTTCTCCTCGATCGAGCTTCCGGTCGGTGAGGTCGTCACGACGATCGGCTGCGCGGCGACGACGTTGCCGAGGCGGGCGACCGTGAGCTTCGTTCCGTCGAGCTGCTCGACCACGGCGTCCGGCGGCAGCTCCACCTCGAGCGTCCGGTTGAGCTTGGCGATCGTCGGGCCCTTCGGCAGGATCCTCAGCGACGCGACCTTCATGATCAGCCGTCCGCCGGCGACAGTCGTCAGCGTGCCCTTCAGCGAGAGTTGCACGCTCGTCTCCGTCCGTGCGCTCCAGAGAAGCTTGCGGGCCTTCTTCAGATGCTTGAAGGGGCTCACCGCAGCGCCATCGCCCGGGTGAACCTCGAAGTGCAGATGTGATGCGCCGCCGTCGGCGTCTCCCGAATCACCCACGTACGCGATCCACTCGCCCGCCTCGACGTGCTGCCCCGACTTGAGCCCTGGCGCGTACGCCACACCTACTGAGCACGCGATCCCGCGGTTGTCGTTCTTCGCCGTGAGATCGTTGTTCAGGTGGATGTACTGATACGTCGTGCCGCTGTCGCCGTAGAGGTAGAGCATGCAGCCTGCGCGTGCAGACGTCGTCCAGAACTTGACCGTCCCCGACTCCGCCGCGACCGCAAGCGCCCGCTTCGGGGCCATCAGGTCGTTGCCCTGATGCTTGCCGTTTCCGCGTGGAGCACCGAAGTCGTTGGTGTACGACACCGGTCCGACGACCGGGAAGACGAGGCGCGGTACCGGCTTCGTCGCAGCCGTAGCGAGACCTGTCGTCAGCAGGCCCAGCAGGGCGAGGAGAAGCAGTCCTCGGGCTGTCGTCCGGTGGCGTTTCATGAGCTCCGGTTCGCGCTCGAAGGGCGGGAGGCTAACACGATCCGAGACTGCGCCTTGGCTTCGGGGCTGAGGGATAGAGTCCTCGCCCGATGAAGATCGCCGTCTGCGTGAAACAGGTTCCCGAGGGCAATAGGCGCATCGACCCCGTCTCCAAGCGGCTCGATCGCTCGGGCGAGGGAGCGCTCAACGCCTTCGACGCCAACGCGGTCGAGGAAGCCCTGAGGGTGAAGGATGCCGCAGGCGAAGGGGAGGTCGTCCTCGTCTCGATGGGCCCGGCGAAGGCGGCCGACGCCCTCCGGAAGGCTCTCGCGATGGGCGCAGACCGGGCGGTGCTCGTCACAGACGAGGCCGCCGCCGGCGCCGACCTCGTCGGCACCAGCCGCGTCCTCGCGGCCGCGCTCGAGCGGGAGAGCCCCGATCTCGTCCTGTTCGGGCAACAGGCCGCGGACGGGGACGGCGCCGTGCTCTGGGCGGCGGTCGCAGAGCGGCTTCGTCGGCCGGTGATCTCGCAGGTCGCCGAGTTGACGGTCGCCGACGGCAAGGCGCGCGGCAAGCGCCAGACCGAGTTCGGCTACGACATGATCGAGGCGCCCCTGCCGGCGGTCGTCGCGGTCTCCGACGCGATCAACGAACCGCGCTACCCGTCGCTCAAGGGGATCATGGGCGCAAAGTCGAAGCCACAGGAGACGGTGACGCTGGGCGACCTCGGCGTCGAGGCGGGCGCGAAGACGGAGGTGCTCGCGCTCTCCGATCCGCCGCCGCGCGGCGAGACGCGCAAGATCGAGGACGACGGCAGCGCTGCGGCGCAGGTCGTCGAGTTCTTGGCGGAGCGGAGGCTGATCTGAGCACGCTCGTCTTTCTCGAGCACCACGACGCGGAGCTCCAGAAGGGACCGTTCGGGCGTCCTCTCGAAGGCGGCGCAGCTCGGGGACGGCGACGTTGCGGGCGTCGTGATCGGGTCCGGCGTCCGCGATCTCGCGGGCGAAGCCGGGAAGTTCGGGGCGGCGAAGGTCTTCGTCGCAGACGACCCGTCACTGGAGGCTCCGCTGCCTCAGACGCGTGTCGACGTGCTCGCTTCGCTCGTCCGCGAGCAGGGTTACGACACCGTGTTGTTCGCAGCGTCCGTGCTGGCGGCGGATGTCGCCGGCGGCCTCGCCGCGCGGCTCGATGCCGGGCTGAACTGGGATCTCGTGGACCTCGTCCGCCAGGACGGGAAGCTCGTCGGCAAGCGGCCGGCGCTCGGCGACTCCGTCTTCGTCGACGTGGGGTGGACCGGTGAGCCTCGGCTCGGGCTGTTCCGCTCGGGCACCTTCGATCCTGCTGAGACGGGCGGCACGGCGGACGTCGAGGACATCAGCGTGCAGTTGGAGGACCACTCGCAGATCGCGACGATGGTCGAGCAGGCGCACGCCGAGAGCGAGGGACCCGACCTGGCCGAGGCCGACGTGATCGTCGCCGGAGGTCGCGGTCTCGGCGGTCCGGAGAACTTCACGCTGGTCGAAGAGCTTGCGAAGGCGCTCGGCGGCGCGGTCGGCGCGACGCGCGCGGTCGTCGACGCCGGCTGGTACCCGTACTCGACGCAGATCGGCCAGACCGGCAAGACCGTCGCCCCGAAGCTCTACGTCGCGTGCGGCATCTCGGGCGCGATCCAGCACAAGGTCGGGATGCAGAGCTCCGGCACGATCGTCGCGATCAACAAGGATCCGAACGCGCCGATCTTCGACTTCTGCGACCTCGGCGTCGTCGGCGACGTGCACCAGGTCGTGCCGAAGCTGACCGAGCTCGTACGCCAGCGTCGCTCGTGACACGGCCCGCGGACTTTCCTCCGCCCTTCTCGATCGACGAGGCGATCGGCCTGCCGACCGACCCGCTCGATGAGCGCATCGACGTCGGTGTTCTGATCGTCGGCGCAGGCCCTGCCGGACTCGCGTGCGCGATCAGGCTCGGGCAGTTGCTCGAAGACGCACCCGAGGTGCGTGCGCGCCTGGGTGACGTGCCTTTCGCCGTGCTCGAGAAGGGGAAGCAACCCGGCTCTCACCTTCTCTCCGGCGCGGTCGTCAATCCGCGCGGCCTCCGCAGGCTGTTCCGGGGCCGCCCGGAGCTGCTCGAGGAGCTGCCCTTCCTGGGGCCGGTCGAAGGCGAGTCCGTCTACTTCCTCACCGGGGGTGGATCGACGCGGATCCCGACGCCGCCGACCATGAAGAACCACGGCAACTTCGTCGCCTCGCTTTCGCAGCTGGGGCGCTGGCTGGCGGAGCGGGCGGAGGCCGGGGGCGCGATGATCCTCCCGGAGACTGCTGCGACGAAGCTGCTCGTCGAGCACGGCCGGGTCGTCGGCGTTCGCACGGGCGACAAAGGCCGCGGCCGGGACGGCGAAGAGCTCCCGAACTTCGAGCCGGGCTCCGACCTCACGGCCCGCGTGACGGTGCTCGCCGAAGGCACGCAGGGCCATCTGACAGGAGCTGCCCTCGAGCGGTTCGGCCTCCAGAGCGAGGATCCGCAGGTCTGGGCGTTGGGCGTGAAGGAGGTCTGGCGCGTCTCGAAGCCGCTCGATCGAGTGATCCACACGATGGGCTGGCCGCTGCGCGGCGGCGCGCGCTACCGGGAGTTCGGCGGGTCCTTCATCTACCCGATGGGCGACGACATGGTCACGCTCGGGATGGTCGTCGGGCTCGACTATCGCGACGCCGAGTTCTCCGTGCACGACGTTCTGCAGGAGCTCAAGACGCACCTGCTCGTGCGCGACATCCTCGACGGTGGCGAGCGACTCGAATGGGGCGCGAAGACGATCCCGGAGGGTGGGTTCCTCGCGCTGCCGAAGCGTCTTCACGCGCCGGGCGTGCTGTTCTGCGGTGACGGCGTCGGAATGGTCAACGTGCCGGCGCTGAAGGGGATCCACTACGCGATCGAGTCGGGACGGCTGGCGGCCGAGACCGCCTTCGAGGCGCTGCAGCGCGGCCGCACGGCAGCGACGCCCGGCGCGCTCGAGTCGTACGACAACGCTGTGCGCGACAGCTATATCTGGCGCGACCTCGAGCAGGTGAAGAACATGCGCCCGGCCTTCGCGCGCGGATTCTGGGTGGGCGGCGCACTCGCGGGGATGCTGACCGCCACCCGAGGCAAGCTCCCGCCACTCACGCTCCGCACCGAGCCCGACGCCGCGCAGGAGCTGTTCAGGACGAATCGCGCGAGCCGCTATCCCGCACCCGACGGCACGCTCACGTTCGACAAGCTCTCATCTGTTTTCCTCTCAGGCAACAAGACACGCGACGACCAGCCGAACCACATCCGAATCCAGCGCCACGTCCCGCGTGATCTCGGCGACATGTGGGTGCGGCTCTGCCCCGCGCAGGTCTACGAAGTGGGCGAAGGCGACGGCGACGACACGGTCGAGGTGCAGGTCACCCCGTCAAACTGCGTGCAGTGCGGAGCGATCACGGCGAAGGGCGGACGGCTGACTCCGCCGGAGGGCGGCTCGGGACCGGAGTACCAGCGGACGTGAGTGACATCGAGCTCGACACGAAACGCGAGCGGGCCGTGCTGCTCGGACCGCTCGCGATCCCGGCGCTCGTGCTCATCGGCATCGGCGTACGGCGCCGCCGGCGGGCGCTCGTGTTCAGCGGCGCGCTGCTGCTCGGGTCGTCCGTGAAGCTCATCCCACGGCCCCCGAGCCCGAACCGTGAAGAGCCGGCGTTCGCCGAGCCCGACGCGGACGCAGCCCTATCGCGTTCCACCGAGCCCGCGTAGCACCTGCGGGCACGCCCCACCCATCGGGGAGGGGAAGAGGGTCCTCCCGCCTCCCGAGGCTGACGGTATCGGCCGCGTTGCCCCGTCGCCGTCACAGAGTGCGCCGAACCTGGGACGATTCGTCCACACGTGGCTGCCACGGCCCTGATCGAGCTGGACGACGTCCTACGAGCACGCGAGACAATCGGCAGCCGGCTCCACCGCACTCCGACGTTCACGTCCGCGGCGCTCTCGCGCCTCACGGGTGCCGACGTCCACCTGAAAGCCGAGCTCTTCCAGCGGACGGGTTCGTTCAAGCCGCGCGGCGTGCTGACGAAGCTCGCGTCGCTCAGCCCCGAAGAGAAGGCGCGCGGCGTGATCGGGATCTCCGCGGGCAACCACGCGCAGGCCCTCGCTTACTGCGCCGCCCTCGAGCAGGTGGACGCGCTCGTCGTCATGTGGCAGGGCGCGAGCGAGCAGAAGATCGCAGCAACTCGCGAGTACGGGGCGTCCGTCGATCTCGCAGCGAACGACCCGGCCGAGGCGTTCGCACGACTCGACGTCCTGCTCGAGGAGACCGGCCGTACGCTCGTCCATCCTTTCGACGATCCGAGGATCCAGGCCGGCCAGGGCACGGTCGGACTCGAGGTAATGGAAGACGTGCCCCGAGCGACGGTCGTCGTGGTGCCGATCGGCGGAGGCGGGCTGATCTCGGGGATCGCCACCGCGGTCAAGGGCCTGCGGCCCGACGTGCGCGTCGTCGGCGTCGAGCCCGAGACTTCGCGCGCGATGCACGCTGCGCTCGAGGCGGGTGAGCGCGTCGACGTTCGCCCACTCTCGATCGCCGACGGGCTGAACGCGCCGCACGCCGGAAGGAACGCGCTTGCGGTCGTACGCGATCGCGTGGACGACGTCGTGCTCGTCACCGAGGCCGAGATCGAGGAGGCGTTCCGGCTCCTCTACGCACGCGCGAAGCTCGCGGTCGAGCCCGCCGGCGCGGCCTCGACGGCCGCTCTGCTTGCCGGAAGAGTCGCGCACGAACGACACGACAGCATCGCCCTCGTTGTCTCAGGAGGCAACGTAGCCGCCGAAACCGCCTCTGCTATCCTGGCTTCGCGATGAAAGCCGGTATCCACCCCGATTACGTGTTCGCGACGGTCACCTGCTCCTGTGGGAACACGTTCGAGACGCGTTCTACGAAGCCAGATCTGCACGTCGAGATCTGTTCGAACTGCCACCCGTTCTACACGGGCAAGCAGAAGCTGATGGACACCGGCGGCCGCGTCGAGCGCTTCCAGCGCCGGCTCGAGCGCGCCGGCGGCGCTCGCCGGGGCTAACGCCCCCTCTTCCGATGCAGACGATCGGAGGCCAAGCGGTCCTCGAAGGCGTGATGATGCGCAGCCCCGCGCATTGGACGCTCGCCGTTCGCAAGCCGAACGGCCAGATCGCAGAGCACACCACCTCGATCAGCTCGCCGATGGCGCGGCACCGCGTCTTCCGGCTGCCGGTGATCCGGGGCGTCGTGGCACTCGGCGAGTCGCTGACGATCGGCTTTCGCGCGCTCGCGATCTCTGCGAACTACGCGGCACAGGACGCCGACGCCGACGACAAGGACGCAGTCGAGACCGAGCTCTCTCGCGGGAGCATCATCTTCGCGTTCGCGATCGCGATCGGCTTCGCCGTGGCGCTCTTCAAGGTCACGCCCGCGCTGATCACGAGCTGGCTGCCGATCGAGACGACCGGCTTGTTCGTCGTGGTCGAGGGCGTGATCCGCGTGAGCATCTTCGTCGTCTACCTCCTCGTCATCTCGCTTCTGCCCGATCTGCGGCGCGTGTTCCAGTACCACGGCGCCGAGCACAAGGCGATCAACGCGCTCGAGGCGGGCGACGAGCTGACGCCGGAGCACGTGCAGCGCCACTCGCTCATCCATCCCCGCTGCGGCACGGCCTTCCTGCTCTGGGTGATGGTGATCGCGATCTTCGTCTTCGCGTTCATCGGCCAGCCGTCCTGGCCGTGGCTGATCGCGAGTCGCATCCTGCTCCTGCCGGTGATCGCAGGGCTGGCGTACGAGTTGATCCGCTTTGCGGGCAAGCACACGGACAACAGAGCCTTGATGACGCTGCTCGCGCCCGGTCTGTGGCTGCAGCGGCTGACCACACGCGAGCCGTCGCTCGACCAGCTCGAGGTCTCGATCGCAGCGCTGCGCGAGGTGCTGCGGCTCGAAGAGCACGAGCGTCCCGAGACTCGGCGGCGGGTCGAAGTCATGGCCTGAGGGCGATGGCACTCGATGCGCTGATCGACGAGCTCGAACGGAAGTACCTCGAGACGCAGGAGCGGATGTCGGACCCCGCGGTCTACAACGACCACCGCGAGGCGGCGGACACCGGTCGCAGGCTGAAGGAGCTCGAGGCGCCCTACAAGCTCGCGCTGGAGTGGCGGCAGGCGAACGCGGATCTCCAGGCGGCGCGCGCGGACGGCGACCTGCGCGAGCTCGTGCCCGAGCTCGAGGAGCGGGTGAGTGCCGTGGAAGAGGAGCTGCGGCTCGCGCTCGTCGAGACCGACCCGGCAGACCGCAAGGACGTGATCGTCGAGGTGCGCCAGGGCGTCGGCGGCGACGAGGCTGCGCTCTGGGCGGGCGAGGTGTTCCGCATGCTCACGCGCTACGCCGAGCGCCGGGGCTGGAAGACGGAGCAGCTCAGTAGCTCCGCGAGCGATGCCGGCGGAGTCAAGGAGGTCACGTTCGCGGTCAAGGGCGACGGCGCGTACTCCGTGTTCAAGTGGGAGGGTGGGACACACCGCGTCCAGCGCGTGCCGGAGACGGAGTCACAGGGCCGCATCCACACGTCGACCGCGACGGTCGCCGTGATGCCAGAGGCGGAGGAGGTCGAGGTCGAGCTCGACCCGAACGAGCTCAAGATCGACGTGTACCGCTCGACGGGGCCGGGCGGGCAGAGCGTCAACACCACCGACTCGGCCGTTCGGATCACCCACGTGCCGACGGGCACAGTGGTCGCGATGCAGGACGAGAAGTCGCAGCTCCAGAACAAGACGAAGGCGCTGCGCGTCCTTCGCGCCCGACTGTACGAGCTCCAGCGCGAGCAGCAGCGGGCCGAGCTCGACGCGACGCGACGGTCGCAGATTGGCTCGGGCGAACGGGCTGAGAAGATCCGCACCTACAACTTCCCCGAGAACCGCGTGACCGACCACCGCATCCACCTGACCCTGCACAAGCTCGACCGGGTGCTCGAGGGTGAGCTCGACGAGTTCACCGAGGCGCTCACCGCCGAAGATCAGCGACGGGCGCTCGGCGACGCGGCGGCGTGACCGTCGGAGAAGTGCTTCGGCGCGCGACGGAGTACCTCGCCGGCAAGGGCGTCGAGAGTCCCAGGCTCGATTCGGAGCATCTGCTCGGGAAGGCAACGGGCCTCTCGCGCGTCGAGATCTACATGCACCACGAACGGCCCCTGAGCGAGGCCGAGCGGGATGTGTACCGCGAGCTCGTCCGCCGGCGCGGCGAGCGCGAGCCGCTCGCCTACGTGCTCGGCGAGTGGGGGTTCCGGAGGCTGACGCTGAAGACCGACCGCCGCGCGCTCGTGCCGCGTCCGGAGACCGAGGTCGTGGTCGAGCGCTGCCTGGCGCTCCTCGACGGCGGCCCGTCGCCGCGCGTCCTCGACGTCGGCACCGGGACCGGGGCGATCGCGCTCGCGATCGCGGACGAGCATCCCGATGCGAGGGTGACGGCGCTCGAGGTCTCGGACGACGCACTCGCCCTGGCGCGGGAGAACGCGGAGCTGACCGGCATCCGGGTCGAGTTCGTGCAGGGCGACCTCACCGGAGGGCTCGGCGATGCGGAATACGATCTGGTCGTGTCGAATCCGCCGTACGTGACGCAGGAGGAGATCGAGACGCTGCAGCCCGAGGTTCGCGACTGGGAGCCCCGGCTCGCCACCGTCGGCGGTGAGCACACCCGCCTGATTGCAGAGCACGCCCTCGAGGCGCTCCGGCCCGGGGGGCACCTCGTCCTCGAAGTGGCGGACACGCGCGCCGGCGACGCCGTCGGGCTGTTCGAGGGGCTCGGCTACGACGAGGTGCGGCTGACCGAGGATCTGGCCGGTCGCGACCGGATCGTCGAGGGGCGGCGCAAGTGATCGAGCGCGCGGTCGCCGCACTCAACGCCGGCAGGCTCGTGATCCTGCCGACGGACACGGTCTACGGCCTCTGCGCGCCGCCGTACAAGGCCGAGCCGGCCGAGCGGATCTTCGCGCTGAAAGGCCGAGAGCACCAGCAGGCGATCGCGCTCGTTGCGTGCGACCTCGACATGTTGTTCGAGTGCGTGCCGGAGCTGCGCGGCCGGTCGGGCACGATCGCGCGAGAACTGCTTCCCGGCCCGTACACGCTGATCTTCCCGAACCCTGCGCGGCGCTATCGCTGGTTGACCGGGGCCCATCCCGACACGATCGGCGTCCGGGTGCCCGAGCTCGACGACCAGGGCAAGCAGGTGCTCGACTTTGTCGGCGCGGTCGCGGCGACGAGCGCAAACCTCCACGGGGGGCCCGACCCGAAGAGCGTCGCGGATGTCCCGCAGGAACTGCTGAGCGGCGTCGCCGAGGTCGTCGACGCCGGCGAGCTCCCGGGAGTGCCGTCGACCGTGATCGACTACACCGGCGAGCGGCCCGTCGTCCTCCGCGAAGGCGCGGGGAGCGTGGAACGGGCCCTCTCAGTGCTGGCCTGACGCACGAGTAGCATCCCCGGGGACTTTCCCTGGGAAGGAGTGCCGCATGGCCGTCGCGCAGGAAACCCTCCAGCACCTCCGCACGGCGGGGCTGGCGGAGATCGATCCGGAGATCGCCGAGCTCCTGACCGCCGAGCTCGAGCGGCAGCGTGGGCAGATCGAGCTGATCGCCTCCGAGAACTTCACGTGGCCGAGCCTCTTCGAGGCGGTCGGGAGCGTACCGACGAACAAGTACGCCGAGGGGTATCCGGGAAGGCGCTATTACGGCGGCTGCGAGGTCGTCGACGAGATCGAGGCGCTCGCAATCGATCGAGCGAAATCGCTCTTCGGCGCCGAGCACGCGAACGTCCAGCCGCACGCGGGCGCGCAGGCGAACATGGCCGTCTACTTCGCGGCGCTCGAACCGGGCGACACGATTCTCTCGATGCGGCTCGATCACGGCGGCCACCTGTCCCACGGACTGAAGGTCAACTTCTCGGGGCGGCTGTACACGATCGTCGGCTACGGGGTCGATCGCGAGACGGCGCTGATCGACTTCGACGAGGTGCGCACGCTCGCGAAGGAGCACCGGCCGAAGCTGATCATCTGCGGAGGCTCCGCCTACCCGCGAGCGATCGACGCGGAGCGCTTCCGCGAGATCGCCGACGAGGTGGACGCGCTCCTGATGTGCGACATGGCGCATTTCGCCGGGCTCGTCGCCGCAGGTCTGAACCCGAACCCGACGCCGCATTGCGACTTCGTCACGTCGACGACGCACAAGACGCTCGCGGGGCCGCGGGCGGGCTTCGTCCTCTGCAAGGAGGAGTTCGCCAGGGACGTCGACCGCGCGGTCTTCCCGGGCATGCAGGGTGGACCGCTCGAGCACGTGATCGCGGCGAAGGCGACGTGCTTCCGGATCGCCGCGACGGACGCGTTCCGCGACTACCAGGCACAGGTGCGCGCGAACGCCGACTCGCTGGCCGAGACGCTGGTCGGCGGCGGGCTCGACCTGCTCACGGGCGGCACCGACACGCACCTGCTCCAGATCGACCTCCGCAACTCGGAGTGGACGGGCAAGGACGCGGAGGAGCGGCTGCACGACGTGAAGCTGACCGTCAACCGGAACACGGTGCCGTTCGACGAGCGGCCGCCGACGATCGGGTCGGGCGTGCGCGTCGGTACGCCGGCCGCGACGATGCGGGGCTTCGACGAGGACGACTTCCGCGAGGTCGGCTCGGTCATGGTCGGGGCGCTCGGCGAGTCGCCCGACCTCGAGGCGCTTCGCTCGCGGATCGACGAGCTCTGCGCAAAGCGCCCGCTCTATCCGGGGTTCCGCGGCTTCACGACCTACGTCGCGTGAGCGCGACCGCGACCGGCCGCGTCACGCACGTGACGCACCCGCTCGTGCAGCACAAGTTGTCGTACCTGCGAGACAAGGACACGCCCACGGTCCACTTCCGCAAGCTCGTCGAGGAGGTCACGCTGCTCCTGACCTACGAGGCGACGAAGGACTTCCCAACCGAAGACGTCGAGATCGAGACGCCGCTCGAGAAGGCGCTGATCCCGCGGATCGCGGGGAAGAAGGTCGCGGTGTGCCCTGTCCTGCGCGCGGGGATCGGGATGCTCGACGGCGTGCTCTCGCTGATCTCGAGCGCGCGGGTCGGGTTCATCGGCATGTACCGGGACGAGGAGACCCTCCAGCCGGTGCAGTACTACCTCAAGCTGCCGGCCGACATGTCCGACCGTGACGCGATCGTGCTCGACCCGATGCTGGCGACCGGAAACTCGAGCGCGGCCGCGATCGAGCTGGTCAAGGAGTCGGGCGCGAGGACGGTCGCGCTCGTCTCGCTCGTCGCGGTGCGGCAGGGAATCGACCGCGTCCACCGCGACCACCCGGATGTGCACATCGTCTGCGCCGCGATCGACCGCGGCCTGAACGAACGCGGCTTCATCGTCCCGGGGCTCGGCGACGCGGGCGATCGCCTGTACGGCACGAAGTAGACGGGCGTGATCGACGAGCTCAGGGAGACGCCGGAGGCCCTCTGGGGGTTCCTGCTCGCGATCGGCATCGTGCTCCTGCTGACGCCCGTCGTCGGAGGCGTCGCGCGCCGGATCGGGGCGGTCGACGACCCCGAGCCGCGGCGGCTGAACGAGCTCCCGATCCCGCGGCTCGGCGGTCTCGCGCTCTTCTTCGGGATCCTCGTCCCGTCGCTCGCGTTCCTCGACCTCGGGCGCGAGGCGCGTGGGCTCCTGCTCGGCGCAACGATCGCGACGACCGTGGGCGCGCTCGACGACTTCCGCGGCCTCCTCTGGTGGCAGAAGCTCAGCGGGCAGGTGCTCGCGGCGGCGGTGCCTGCGGCGTTCGGGATCTATGTCGACCGGTTCACGTTCCCCTTCATCGGGATCCACGAGCTGCCCACCTGGGTCGGAGTCGCGGCGACGATCGTCTGGGTCGTCGCGCTGATGAACATGGTCAACTTCCTGGACGGGATGGACGGGCTCGCGGCGGGGGTCTGCGGGATCGCGGGCTTCACCTTCGCGGTGATCGCTCTGTCGCTCGGGAAGCCGACCGCCGCCGTCTTCTCGGCGATCGTCGCGGGCGCGTGCTTCGGCTTCCTGCGGCACAACTTCTATCCGGCGCGGATCTTCATGGGGGACTCGGGCGCGCTGCTGCTCGGTTTTGCGCTGGCGACGATCTCGATTCAGGGGCTGCTCAAGACCGCTGCGACCGTTGCCCTGTTCTTCCCGCTCCTGATGCTGGCCGTGCCGATCATCGACACCGGCTTCGTGCTCGCGCGGCGGCTGAAGCACGGCCAGAAGCTCTACGTCGCCGACCAGGCGCACCTGCACTTCCGCTTCCTGCGACGGGGGTTCTCGCAGCGGCGCGCCGCGCTGACCATGTACGCGTGGTGCATCACGCTCGCGGCCGCCGCGCTAGCGACCCGCTTCGTCCCGTTCCGCGAGGGCGGCGAGTGGCACCTCTGGCCGACGCTGCTCGCCGGCGCGATCGGCCTCGTCGCGGTCGCCTTCTCGGTCTACGTCGTCTACGTGCTCGAGCTCGTCAAGCTCACGACCCCGCGCAAACGCCGGCGCGAGGAGCCGGAACGGCGTATCGCCTGACCGGCTACTCCAGGAATGCGGGCGTCACCGTGACCCAGATGGCCCCCGCGCCCGTCGCGATCGCGCTCGAGTGGAACCGCTGCTGACGTGACTCGGGTGCGACCCGGAGTGAGGACGCGATCTTCCCGGTGTCGGGATCGAAACGCAGAAGCACTCCCTCGCGGGAATCGTTCCACCACAGCGAGCCGCCGGCGTAGCGCATCGATCCGAACCGGCTCGGCACCGAGGGGATCGTTCCCGTTACGCGAAGCGTGTTGCGGTCGACGCGGACGAGGCGTCCGCCCTCATCGGTCGCGTGGACCCACACGGCGTCGCCTCCGGACGCTGGCGCTCCACCGCCCTCCGTGAGCGCCCCTGCGCCCAAGACCGCACTCCCTGAGATCCGGGACGTGCGCGCGTCGACGCGAACGAGCTCCGAGAACCCGAAGTCGAAGACCCAGACCCACCGCTCGTCGTGGGAGATGCCGGTGATCGTCTGGCACGACCGCGGGATCGGAACTCGCGCGACGACACGCCCGGTCGACGGCGAAAGGCGCAGCACGGTATCGCGGTCGGAGGGACGAAGGCCTGACCATTCGAACAGCGGACAGTGGGCGTCTGGAGCCGATCCCAGGACCCAGACTGCCGTCTCGCCGGCCGCGACTCCGACGGGCGAGACGTCCAGGACGAACTCTCGCCTCTCGCCGTCGACACCGATGCGCGTGAGGACGCCCGTCCCATCCTTCCGAACGCCGACGAGCCAGGCTCCGGCCGAGTTCGCGGCGAGGAGCGGCCCGGAGTGATACGCGGCCGTCACCGGACCGGTCGAGATCGACGTCGTCCGCCGGACCGAGTTCGTCGAGGTGTCGAGCTGAGAGACGGTGCCGTCGCCGAGGTTGTAGACCCACGCCGTCCGGCCGGACACCGCGACTCCGGCCGGCTGTTCACCGACGTCGATCACAGCGCTCACACGGTTCTTCGCCGGATCGATCCGGACGAGCGTGTTGCCCCGAAGGGCGAGCGCGGAGCTGTCGCCGCCGCTGAACGCGAACGCCGCGGCCGCTGCGATCGTGATCAGCAGTCCGGCCGCCGCGACCAGCAGCGGCGTCCGCGGACGCACGACGAGCACGTCGGAAAGCCCGAGTGCGTCACACGCCGCGTTGACGAGCTCGCCGCAGCTCTCATGACGCCTCTGGGGATCCTTTGCGAGCGCCTTCGCGACGACGCGGTCGACGGCTTCAGGCAGTTCACCTCGTCTCTCGGTGACACGCGGCGGTTCGGCGCGCATGTGCGCCCAGAGCACGGCCAGATCGGAGTCCCGCGGGAACGGCACCTCGCCGGTCAGGCACTCGTACAGCACGCAACCGAGGGCGTAGACATCCGCGCGCGAGTCGATGTCTTCGCGCTCGATCTGCTCGGGTGCGACGTAGTCGACCGTGCCGACGATCTGTGTCGTCGCGCGACCTCTCGCGCAATCGGCCGTCCGCTGGGCAAGCCCGAAGTCGGCGAGATACGAGTGCTCTCTGCCCGCCTGGAGGCTGATCAGGATGTTGGAGGGCTTCACGTCGCGATGGATCAGCCCGCGTGCGTGCGCGGCGTCGAGGGCGTCTGCGACGTCGCCGAGAAGTTGGAGCGCGCGCGCGGGCGTGAGCGGGGCTTCGTTCCGCAGCAAGCGCTTGAGGTCACTGTCCTCCACGTAGCGCATCGCGATGAAGAGCAGGCCGTCTGCCTCGCCGGCTGCGTGCACGGGAAGGATGTGGGGGTGTTCGAGCGACGCTGCGATCTTGGACTCGGTCAGAAACCGGCGACGGAAACCTTCGTCGCGCGCCAGCTCCGGTGCGAGCAGCTTCAACGCCACCTGCCGGTTCAGCCGCAGGTCGGTCGCCCGGTAGACAACGCCCATCCCGCCTCGTCCGATCAGCTCCTCGACGCGGTAGCCGAGCAGCTCGCTGCCGATGCGGACGTCTTCCGAGACGGGCACGTCGTACTCCTTTCCGTGCCGTGGACGATAGATCGCGCTCGAGCCGGAAGAAAGAGCGAGGAGCGGCGTGTGAACCGCTCCTCGCTCTCCGGTCACCCGTTCACCCGGTAACCGCGGTCCTCCGGACCGGACGGCGAAACGCCAGCACCACGGCGCCGGCCGCGAGGGCGAGCGCGCCTGCCGCACCTCCCGCGCCGATTCCCGCGTCGCTCCAGTCGAAGCCGCGGCTGTCGGCTGCCGAGACGACGACGACCGGTCCGTTCGCACCGCCGTTCGCGCGAGCGCGGTCGTAGACGCTCTCGACGCGCAGGTGGTTGGGGAAGTCGGTGTGACCTGGCGTGAACGACTCTGCGTGCAGCCGCAGCGCGTTCGGGAAGTCCGTGTAGCCGGGAATGAACGTCTCGTCCTGCCCTTGCGCGACGGGAGTGAAGCCTGCGGCGAGCGCGAACGCGACACTCGCGACTAGCAGCGGCCTGGTTGCTCTTGCCTTCATGTCGATCTCCTTGGGTTCGGCTTTCGTGTGGGCTTCGACGATGCGCCTCGACGGTCAACGCAGACGCAACTGCGGCGGAAAGCCTTGGTAAATCGAGCCGCGAGCCGCTACGTTGCTGCTCGCGGAGCGCGCGATGGAGTTTCGAATCCTTCGGACCCCTCGAAGTCGTTGCCGACGATCGCGTCCGCCCCCTCGGGCGCGGACGGCAGCGAGCGCTGCTGGCGATTCTGCTCCTGCGGGCGAACCAGATCGTTCCGACCGACCGTCTGATCGACGATCTCTGGGCCGGAGAGCCTCCGCCGACCGCGCCGAAGATGGTCCAGATGTACGTCGCGGAATTGCGCAGAGCGCTCGAACGGGACGTGCTCGGGACGGTGTCCCCGGGCTACACGCTTCGGGTCGAGGACGACGAGCTCGACCTCGACCGCTTCGAGCGCCTGGTCGAGGAGGCGAGGGAGAGTGAGCCGAAGTCCGCCGCCGCGCTGCTTCGCACAGCACTTGCGCTCTGGCGCGGTCCGCCCCTCGGTGAGTTCGCGTACGAGGCCTGGGCGCTAACAGAGATCGGGCGGCTCGAGGAACTGCGTCTGGCGGCGCTCGAGGATCGATTCGAGGCCGATCTGGCGACAGGGCGCGCGGGCGAGATCGTCGGCGAGCTGGAGGCTGTGGCGCGTGAGCATCCGCTCCGCGATCGGCTCAACGCACAGCTGATGATCGCGTTCTACCGCGCAGGGCGGCAGGCTGAGGCACTCCTGCACTATCGCCGCACGCGCGCAATGCTGCTCGACGAGCTGGGGCTCGAGCCCAGCCAGTCGCTTCAGCGCCTCGAGCGGGCGATCCTCGCGCAGGATCGGTCGCTCGACGTCTCCCCGGATCGGGTTGTGGACGGAGGTCTCCACGTCGACCGCGGCGGGCTCGACGGCGGGCTTGCCTCCCAGGAGAACGCGATTCTCCTGGTCCCGCGCGACGAACGCCGGCTGGCCGACCTGGTCGCTCTCGCCGAGCCGCTTGCGGCCGCGCGGCCGGCGCGGGAGCTCATCGTCGCGCGTGTCGTGTCCACAGCCGATCCGGAAGCGCTCAGGCGCGCAAGCGAGCACCTCGTCGCGCAGCGCGACGACCTCGTCGGCCGAGGGCTGGCGGCGCGCGTGGCCGTGTTCACGTCGCCCTCTCCGGGTGAGGACATCGCGCGGCTCGCAGCCGACCACGCCGTGGACCTCGTGCTGACTGATGTGTCGCACGACGATCCGCTGGCCGAGGACGTCGCCGCCGTGGTCGGGGCCGCACCGTGCGACATTGCGCTCTACGTTGGCGAGGCGCCTCACCTCGGCCCGGGTGCGCCGGTGCTCGTGCCGTTCGGTGGGGCGGAGCACGACTGGGCGGCGCTCGAGCTCGGGGCCTGGATCGCGCGCTCGCATCAGGTCGGCTTGACCTTGCTGGGGAGCGCATCGCGGAGGCAGCGCCGCGACGCCAGCCGGCTGCTCGCCGATGCCTCGTTGCTCGTTCAGAAGACGGCCGGGGTCGTCGCCGAGCCTCTGCTCTGTCGCCCCGGTGTGGACGAGCTCGTCGCTGCCGCCGCAGGCGCGGGCCTGCTCGTGGTCGGGCTGTCGGAACGCTGGCGTGAGGAAGGGCTCGGGCCGTTTCGGCTCGCGCTGGCCGAACGATCGCCGGCGCCCGCCATCTTCGTTCGCCGCGGCCCACGCCCGGGCGGCCTCGCCCCGGCGGAGAGCCGGACGCGGTACACGTGGTCGCTGTCCGAGACGTCGGTCCCGTGACGGAGTCGCGCGCCGGGCCGAAGAGCGGCAAGTAACAGACTGTTACTTGTGCTCGCCCCGCCGCGCGCGGTCGACGAACGACTCGACGAGTGCGTTGAACGGCTCGCCGAGCCGGGGGATCGTGTGGCCCGCGCCCGGAAGGACCGCGCGCTGCGCGCCAAGGCGCTCCTCGAGGACGTCGCAGACCGCGTCGAACGCCTTGCTGTGCCCGCCCGACACGACGAGCTTCGGGAAGTCGGTCGCCGCAAGCTCCTCGAGCGGGATCACCGCCTCGGTCGGCCAGCGCTCGGCGATCGCGGCGCGGCCGCCGGCTTCCAGCACCGGCGAAAGCGGGTCGGGGAGGCGGAGCGCCGAGCCGACGAGCGGGAGGAAGAGCTCGAGGTACCCGCGCGGGTCCTGCGGAACACCGGAGGCGAAGTGCCCGAGGAACTCCTCGACGGCGGGGTCTCCGCGGGCGATGCCGAACGCGGGCGGCTCAATCACGGTGAGCGAGCCGAGCGCCGCCCGCGGCGCGGCCAGCAGCGACACGACCCCACCGTAGGAGTGCCCCACGAGGTGGTCCCCCGGCTCGAGCACGGCGAGCAGCTCGTCTGCCTGGTCGTCGAAGTCGATCCGCTCGAGCGGCGGGTTCGGCGGGTACCCGGACCGGATCGGCACCACGAGCTTGAAGCGCGACGCGAGCGGCTTCTGAGCGTTCCAGGTCAGCCAGCCGGGCGCCACGCTGCCGTGCACGAGCACGAGCCGGGGTCCTTCGCCGAGCGTCTCCACGTGCATCGAACGAGCGTACAAAATCGGCCGGAATCGGCCAAACCATGCGGAATCCAGTGTCACGAGCTTTGGTATGCTCGCCGCGGTGGTGGAGCCCGCCCGCCCGTCCTTTCAGCTTGCCGGCGCAGGGGGAACCCTGATCGGGATGACGGCCGCCTGCGCCGTCGTCGGGGCGCTCGCCGGC
This sequence comes from uncultured Actinomycetes bacterium, assembly GCA_963700495.1. Classification (GTDB taxonomy): domain Bacteria; phylum Actinomycetota; class Thermoleophilia; order Gaiellales; family Gaiellaceae; genus JACCTU01. The sequence continues at coordinate 798,497 of CAVOXT010000001.1, forward strand.
TGGGCGCTCGGCTCGTGGCCCGTCGGCCTGATGGTCGGGGTCGTGATCGGGATCCCCGTCGGGATCTTTTCGGTCTATCGCCGCTACCGGGAGGCGTTTTGAGGCTCGCCATGTTCGAGACGCCGCGGGCGGTTCCCGGCCGGCTGCTCCCCACACTCGCCGCGGGCGGTCTGCTGCTGCTCGCGCTCCCCGTCTTCCTCGCCGCCGACCTGCCGCTGGCGGGGTGGGTGCTCGCGACCGTGCTCTGGCTCGCGGGCGAGGCGCTCTCACTCCTCCTCGCGCGGCTCGGTCTCGGCGCCGATAAGCTCGCGGCCTCGGGTGTGGTCGGGATCGGCATGACCTTGCGCTCGGTTGCGGTCGGCGTCGTGCTGATCGCGGTCGCAGCGTCGGACGCGCGGCTCGGTCTCTCGGCCGCGCTCCTCTACGCGTTCGCGTACACGCTCGAGCTCGGCGTCTCGCTGGCGACGTACTTCGGCCAGGAGACGGCCCGATGAAGCTTCTGCTGCTGAATGCGATCACGCTCGCTGCCGAGTCGAGCAACGGCGAGGAGGAGAAGTTCGACCCCTCGCACGAGTTCGAGCTGCCCGCCTGGGTTCCGATCCACATCGGGCCGCTCGACATGTCGATCAACAAGGCCGTGGTCTACCTCTGGATCGGCTGCGCACTGACGATCCTGCTCGGGGTCGGCCTGATGCGCTGGCGCATCGGCGTCAGGCCGGACCGCCGGCAGACGATCGGCGAGTCGATCTACGAGATCGCGCAGGTGCAGGTCGCCGAGCAAGGCCTGCCGACCAAGGCAATCGGGCGCTGGTTCCCGTACGTCGCCTCGCTGATGCTCTTCATCTGGACCCTGAACATGGTCGGGTTCATCCCGTTGCCCTTCACCGGGGAGACGTGGGAGGTCGGCGGGCTGGACGTGCCGGTGTGGGGGATCTATGCGGCGACGTCGTCGATCTCGGTCACCCTTGCGCTGGCGCTGATGACCTGGGTCTTCACGCATGTGGAGGGCATCAGGGAGAACGGTCCGGTCAAGTACTTCAAGAGCTGGATCCCCGAGGTCCCGAAGGCGATGTTGCCGCTCCTGATCCCGCTCGAGATCCTCGGCCAGTTCATGCGGCTCATTTCGCTCTCCGTTCGTCTCTACGCGAACATGCTCGCGGGCCACATGCTGATCCTGACCTTCCTCGGTCTGATCTTCCTGCTCAACGGCGTCTTCTTCGTACTACTCCCCATATTGCTCGGCCTCGCGTCGCTCTTCTACATCTTCGAGGTCGTGATCGTCGTCTCGATCCAGGCGTTCATCTTCGCCGCTCTGTCAGCCATCTACATCGGCTCGGCGATCGAGCCGGAGCACTAAGGAGAGACATGTCCAACCTCGTTCTTGCCGCCACCGAGGGGAACGTCGTCGACCTCGGCAAGGCGATTGCCCTCGCGCTCGGCATCGGGCTCGGCGCACTCGGCGCGGGCGTCGGCATCGGCAACATCTTCGGCTCGATGATCCAGTCGGTCGCGCGCCAGCCCGAGCTCCGCGGAGAGCTGCAGGGCATCATGTGGCTCGGCTTCGCGCTCACCGAGGCGGTCGTCTTCTACGGCCTCATCGGCGGCCTCCTGGCGTTCGTGCTCGTCTGATCGATGCTGCCGGTCGCCGACAACAGCCTGATCCAGCCCATTCCGGGCCTGATGGTCTGGACGCTGATCTCGTTCGGGATCACGTTCTTCGTGCTGAAGAAGTTCGCCTTCGGGCCGATCCAGGGCGTCATCGACACGCGGCGGGAGCGGATCCGCCAGTCGCTCATCGAAGCCGACAACGCCCGCGACGAGGCGCGCAGGCTGCTCGAGGAGCACCGCGACCTGATGAACCAGGCGCGCGGCCAGGCCGAGGAGATCCTCGCCGAGGCTCGGCGCGTCGCCGAGTCGCAGCGCGAGCGCGCGCGCAAGGAGAGCGACGAGGACCGGCAGCGGCGGCTCGAGGAGACCCGTCGCCAGATCGAGGCCGAGACGCAGCGCGCGCTGGCCGAGATCAGGCGCTCGGTCGCCGACCTCGCACTCATCGCGGCCGAGAGGGTGACCGCCGGAGCGCTCGACGCGTCTTCACACCGCAAGCTGATCGACGATGCGATCGGCGAGCTCGACTTCTCGAAGCTGGAGAAGGAAGTCGTCTAGATGGCCGTCGCGCACCGCATCTACGCACGTGCGCTCTTCGACGCAGCCAAGGAGCGAGGCCGGCTGAAGCAGGTGCACGAGGACCTCGGCGACTTCGCCCAGGCTGCCCGCGACGTGCCGGAGCTGCATGCGCTGCTCGAGAACCCCGAGATCGACCATCGCGCCAAGCAGGCTGTGCTCGGCGAGCTGCTCACCGGGGGGGACGAGCTCGTGCACAACTTCCTGCTCGTCCTCGTCGAGAAGGGCCGCGCCGGCGAGCTCGAGGAGATCGTCCGCGAGTTCGAGGCGCTCGTCGCCGACGAGGAGCACCGGCTCGAGGTCGAGCTGACGACGGCCTACGAGCTGTCGGACGACGAGGCGAAGGAGATCCTCGCGCAGATCGAGCAGCAGAGCGGCAGGCAGGTGGAGGCGACTCGCCGCGTCGACCCGAGCATCATCGGCGGCTTCGTCCTCCTGGCCGGCTCGATGCGCGTGGACGCCAGCATCCGCGGACGGCTCGACCGTCTACGACAAGAGATCAAAAGGAGCTAGGACTTGAAGCTACGCCCGGAAGAGATCACGTCGATCCTCAAGCAGCGGATCGAGCAGTTCGAAGTCCAGACCGATCTCTCCGAGGTCGGCACGGTGCTGCAGGTCGGCGACGGGATCGCGCGCGTGCACGGGCTCGAGAACTGCGTCGCGCTCGAGATGCTCGAGCTCGAGCACGGCGTCACCGGCTTCGCGTTCAACCTCGAGGAGGACAACGTCGGCGTCGCGCTCGTGGGCGAGTGGGAGCGCATCCGCGAGGGCCAGGCGGTGCGGCGCACCGGGCAGGTCGCGTCCGTTCCGGTCGGCGACGCGCTGCTCGGCCGAGTGATCGACCCGCTCGGCAACCCGCTCGACGGGCTCGGGCCGATCGAGGGCGCCGAGCGCCGGCCGCTCGAGTTCAAGGCGCCGGGCGTGGTCGACCGCCAGCCGGTCAAGGAGCCCGTCCAGACCGGCATCAAGGCGATCGACTCGATGATCCCGATCGGCCGCGGCCAGCGCGAGTTGATCATCGGCGACCGAGGCACCGGCAAGACCGCGCTCGTCGTCGACACGATCCTGAACCAGCAGGCCGGCGACCTGATCTGCATCTACATCGCGATCGGGCAGAAGTCGTCGACGGTCAAGCAGGTCGTCGAGCGGCTTCGCGAAGAGGGTGCGCTCGAGTACACGATCATCGTCTCGGCCGCAGCGCACGAGGCCGCACCGATCAAGTGGATGGCTCCCTACGCAGGCACCGCGATGGGCGAGCACTTCTTGTTCCAGGGCAAGCACGCGGCCTGCTTCTACGACGACCTCTCCAAGCACGCCGACGCCTACCGGCAGCTGTCGCTGCTCCTGCGCCGGCCTCCGGGCCGCGAAGCGTTCCCGGGCGACGTCTTCTATCTGCACTCCAGGCTGCTCGAGCGCTCGTGCAAGCTGAACGACGAGCTCGGCGGCGGCTCGCTCACCGGAATCCCGATCGTCGAGACGCAGGCCGGCGACGTCGCCGCCTACATCCCGACGAACGTCATCTCGATCACCGACGGCCAGATCTTCCTCGAGTCGGACCTCTTCTATTCGGGCATCCGCCCGGCGATCAACGTCGGCATCTCGGTCTCGCGCGTGGGCGGCAGCGCACGGATCAAGGCGATGAACAAGGTGGCCGGCCGGCTCCGCCTCGACCTGTCCCAGTACCGCGAGCTCGAGGCCTTCGCGCAGTTCGGCTCGGAGCTCGACGAGGCGACCCGCGCCACGCTGAACCGCGGCGAGAAGCTCGTCGCGACGCTGAACCAGCCGCAGTACCAGCCGTGGCCGGTCGAGGAGCAGGTCGTGGCGATCTATGCGGGCGTGAACGGCTACCTCGACGAGATCCCGACGTCCCAGGTTCCACGCTTCCAGCAGGAGCTGCGCGACTACCTGCGCGCCGAGGAGTCGATCTTCAAGCAGATCCGCGAGAGCGGCGATCTCCCGGACGAGCTCGGGAAGCGGCTCGACGAGGAGATCGAGAAGTTCCAGCAGGGCTTCAGCGTCCACACGGAGTCGCTGGTCGCCTAGCCGATGGCCACCGTCCAGGAGCTCAAGCGCCGGGTCCGCTCGGTCCAGAACACCCGCAAGATCACGAAGGCGATGGAGCTCGTCGCGTCGGCCCGCCTGCGCCGCGCGCAGGCGCGGATCGAGGTGATGCGGCCGTATGCAGACCGCATGCTCGAGCTGATGAGCGGGGTCGCGCGCGCGTCGGTCTCGAGGCAGCGGCTGCCGCTGCTCCAGCGGCGCGAGCCGCAGACGACCGCGATCCTCGCGCTGACGGGCGACCGCGGCCTCGCCGGCGGGTTCAACGCGCAGATCGTCCGGCGAGCGGTCGTGGTCGGGCGTCAGCTCGAGAGCGAGGGCCAATCGGTGCGCTGGCTCGCCTCGGGCAGGAAGGGACGCTCGACGTTCCGCTTCCGCAACTACGAGCTGCTCGCGGACTGGACCGGCTTCAGCGACCGGCCCGCATACAGCGACGCCCAGGCGATCGCCCACAAGCTCTCCGACCTCTACATCGAGGGCGAGGTCGACAGGGTGATCGTGATCTACAACCACTTCGAGTCGCCGCTCGTCCAGACGGTGACCGAGCAGGAGGTGTTGCCCATCCCGGAGCACCTGCTCGAGACAGACGAGGAGGAGCGCCGCGACGACGCGCTGCGCGGCGACTTCATCTACGAGCCCGAGCCCGAGGAGATCCTCGCGCGCCTGCTGCCGGTCTACCTCGAGACGGAGCTCTTCCGGGCGCTGCTCGAGTCCGCCGCTTCGGAGCAGGGGGCTCGGATGACGGCGATGCGGAACGCCTCGAAGAACGCCGGCGAGCTGATCGACGCCTACACGCTGGCCATGAACCGCGCCCGCCAGGCCGAGATCACCCAGGAGATCCTCGAGGTGGTCGCGGGCGCCGACGCGCTCACGACCTAGCCCGAAACCCGGCACCGGAGCGCTCGGTGCTACAACATTCTCGGCCGGGCGGGCGTCTCATAGGCCGCAGCCCGAGAATCGAGGCACGATGAAACCCCAGGCCGCCCCTGCCGACGAACAAACCGCGTTCGACCGCGCTTCCGAGCTTGCCGGGCGGTTCGTCGCGAACGTCGAGACCGTCGTCCACGGCAAGACCGACGAGATCAGGCTCGTCCTCGCCGCGCTGATCTGCGGCGGACACGTGCTGCTCGAGGACATGCCCGGGACCGGGAAGACGGTTCTCGCACGGACGATCGCCGGGTCGATCGAAGGCGCGACCACGAAGCGGATCCAGTGCACGCCCGACCTCCAGCCGACCGACGTCACCGGGCTGGAGATCTTCGACCAGAAGACGCGCGGATTCGAGTTCCGGCCGGGGCCGATCTTCGCCAACGTCGTCCTGGTCGACGAGGTCAACAGGGCGATGCCGAAGACGCAGTCGGCGCTCCTCGAGGCGATGGCCGAGCAGCAGGTCACCGGAGACGGCGTCACGCGCGCCCTCCCCGATCCGTTCCTGCTCCTCGCGACGGAGAACCCGATCGAGTACGAGGGCACGTTCCCGCTGCCCGAGGCCCAGCTCGACCGCTTCCTGCTCAAGACGTCGCTCGGCTACCCCTCGCTCGACGAAGAGCTGCAGATCCTCGAGGAGCAGCGCTATGCGCGTCCGCTCGACCGCCTGCGCCCGGTCCTGACGCTCGACGACGTGCTCGTCGTGCGCACGGCCGCGCGCGAGGTCTACATGGACGAGGTCATTCGGCGCTGGATCGTCGAGCTCGTCCGGTCGACGCGACGGCTCGAGTCCGTGGCGATGGGCGCCTCGGTCCGCGGCAGCCTCGCGCTCGAGCACGCCTCACGGGCCTGGGCGCTGCTTCACGGCCGGAGCTACGTCGTCCCGCAGGACGTCGAGCGCCTGTTCGTCCCGGTCGTCTCGCACCGCTTGGTCTACATGCCGGGCTACCTCGCGCGCGCCGCAGGCAGATTCGAGGTTCTCGAGGAGCTTCGCCGGGAGTGCTTCGAGCTCGCGCCGAGCCCGGGCTCCGACGAGGACCCGCTCTTCCGGCGGCCGCGGTCGGTTCGCGGCCCCGCCCTGCAGTGACCTTCCGGCTGATCCCGCAGGGCCGGCTGATCGGCCTCTCGTTCGGCACCATGCGAAGCCTTCGCCGCGGCAGCGGGTCCGACGTCGTGGGCTCGCGCCCCTACCGGCCCGGCGACGACGCGCATGCGATCGACTGGGCCGCCTCGGCCCGGCGCTCGGCCGCTCGACAGACCGACGAGTTCATCATCCGTGAGCGCTACGCGGAAGAGGCACCTCGGGTCGTGCTCGTCTGCGACCGCCGTCCCGCGATGTCGTTCTACACCGCACCGCTGCCCTGGCTGGACAAGCCGCGGACGATGCAGGCGGCGTCCGACCTGATTCTCCGGAGTACGGTGCTCGCCGGCGGCTTCGTCGGCTACCTGGACCACGCGGACGGGACGCCGTCCTGGGAGCCGCCCCGCGGCGGGCGCAAGCTGCGCGAGCTGATGGAGGAGCGCATCGCGTCGGCGCCGTTCTCGGCTCCGGCCGACAGCATCGACCTCGCTCTCTCCCATCTGGCCGAACATCGGACCTCTGTTCCGTCCGGCGCGTTCGTCTTCATCCTCTCCGACTTCCTGCCGACGCCGCCCGAGCGGACGTGGACGAGAGCCCTCGAGCGCCGGTGGGACATCGTTCCCGTCGTGATCCAGGATCCGACGTGGGAGCAGAGCTTTCCGGACGTGGGCGGGATCGCCGTCCCGCTTCGCGACCCGCGGACCGGCGCGGTTTCGCTCGTCCACCTGAGCCGTCGCGAGGCGGCCGCCCGGCGCGCCGCGAACGAACGACGCAGGGAGCAGCTCCTCGACGGCTTCGTGGCGCTCGGCCTCGATCCGGTCTGCGTCTCGTCGAGCGACGCGGCCGAGATCCTCACGTCGTTCCTGATCTGGTCGGAGGCGCGCCGGTCGAGACGCGCGGCGCTCGTATGAACCGGCGGACGGTCGCCGGCCTCGTGCTCGCCGGGATCTTGGTGGTCGCGGTTCTGGCGGTCGTGCTCTTCACGCGGGACTCGAGCCCGACTGCACGCGGACAACGAGCCGGAGATCGAGACCCGCCTCGCGATCTCGCCGCGCGTGGTGCTGTTCGGAGACACGGTCACCGCGCGGGTGGGCGTCGCAATCGACCGCACACGCGTCGACCCGGCGTCGCTTCGCATCGCCACCAACTTCGCGCCGTGGTCGCCGGTCGGCGCGCCGCGAAGCACGAGACGCGACGGCGAGACGACGTCCTACCTGGAGACCACGTATGTGCTCCGGTGCCTCGCTCTCGCCTGCGTGCCGCGGCGGACCGCCGCGACTCGAGAGTTCGAGCCGGTCGGGATCTCGTACACGAGGCGGGGAGGGGGGCAAGGCTCGCTGTCGGAACGATGGCCCGTGCTCGTGACGAACTCGCGGATCGTGGTCGACGACCTCGACCGCGACGACGAGCTCGGCGAGCCGTGGCGGGCGGACGTCGTCTCGGTGCCCGCCGCCTCCTACCGCTCGTCGCCCTCGCTGATCCTGTTCCTGCTTCTTGCCGGAGCGGGAGTGCTCGCGATCGCCGGTGCGGCGCTCGCGTACCGCGCGCTGCCGCGGCGCCGAACTCCTTTGCCCGCCCCCGTGGTACCGGAACGGGAGCTGACGCCGCTCGAGCGCGCGCTCGCACTCCTTGATGACCACCTACCGGGGGACGAGCGGCGCCGGACTCTCGAACGTGTCGCCCAGCTGCTCGAGGAGCAGAACGGGGAGCTCGCAGGGGCAGCGCGCACGCTCGCGTGGTCGAACGGGTTGCCTGCGCCGGAGGAGACGGGCGAGTTCGCCGACCGGGTTCGCTCGGCTGTCGTCGATGGGAGCGCCGATGCGCCGCACGCGTAACGTCGCGATCGACAGCCACGACCTCTCGGCGCTTCGCGGGGTGGCACGGCGAACGCTCCTGGTGCGGGTCGCGCTCGCAGCGGCTGCCGTCGCGCTGCTCGCCGCGGCTGTGGCGGAAGCACGGTCGCTCGACGTCCAGAAGCGGACGATCGTCCCGAGGGGGACGACCGCAGTGGTCGTCCTCGACGTGTCGCTCAGCATCGGCGAGGGCAACTACGTCGACGTCCGCAACGCGCTCCGACGTGTGATCGATGCGCAGGCGCCGGTCGGCCTGGTCGTCTTCTCCGACGTCCCGTACGAGCTGCTTCCGCCGGGCACGCCCGGGAACGAGCTCCGGCCGATCCTCAACGTGCTCGTGCCGCCCCGCCCCGGTGAGCCGGCGAGCCCGTGGACGAGGACCTTCCGTGCAGGTACGCGAATCTCGGAGGCGCTCGGGCTCGCGGGCGCGATGCTCCGTCGCGAACGCGTCGAGCACGGCTCGATCCTGCTCTTGAGCGACCTGCAGACGGCACCGGACGACATCGCCGCCCTGACCCGGACGCTCGAGGATCTGAAGAGCCGTCAGGTCGCTGTGCGCCTGGTCCCGATGGGAGCGCTCAGCGACGGTAGGCTGCTGTTCACCCGGCTGCTCGGGCAGCAGGCATTTGTCACCCAGGCCGAGCTCGAGGGCGAGCCGGCTCGCCCGCTCCGAACGACGCAGACGGGCGCGCTGCCGGTCGGCCTGCTCGCGGTGATGGGACTGTTCTTCGTCGCGCTCGCCGCGAACGAGCGCTTCGCGGCGCGGCTCGCTCTGCCCCGGCGCACTGAGGGGATCGCGTGAGACGTGCGGCGACCGTCGCCGGCGCGATCGTGTGCCTGGCGCTGGCAGGTGGTCTGCTCCTGCTCGCGTGCGACGTCGCGCGCGTGCGGGACGCGGTGTCTGCCGGTGACGTGCGCTTTCGCGTGGCGCCTGAGGAGCGCGACCTCTGGCAGCCCGCAGAGACGATCCCGTTCGGTGCAGCGGACCGCCTGCTCGGCGTCGACGACGACGTCGCCTTTCGCCGCGCGCTTCGGTCGCTTCGCCTCGCGGGCATCAGAGAGCCTGTCGTGTCCGATCCGCGTCTCGCGCTTCTCCGAAGCGACGCGCGCGCACGGCTCGCGGCCGTCGCCGAACGCGATTCCCATTCGGCCCGCCAGTCACGCGCGATCGGACTGCTCGGCGTGCTCAGCTTCGCGAGCGCGATCTCCGAGGCCCAGGCCTCGCAACCGCTGTTCGAGGACGCGATCGCCCGGTTCCGCCGCGCGATCGCGGTGGATCCGACCAACGACGAAGCGAAGCTCAACCTCGAGGTAGCGCTCGTCCGCGACGCCGAGGCGGGCGAGAGCGCCGGCGGCGAGCGGCCGCGGCCGGGCGGCGAAGGCGCCGCCGGGGCCGGAGCGACCGAACCGGGAAGCGGCTACTGACCATCAGCTTCCTGACCCCGCTGGCGGCGCTCGCCGCACTCGCGGTGGTGCTGCCCCTCGCCGGCGCGGTCTTCGCATCACGTCGCGCCGACGACGTTCGTCGCGGGCTCGGCGTCGAGCCGGCATCCGGTCGTGCTCGCCGACTCGCGTTGATCGCGCTCGTCGTCGCGGCGGTCGTCCTCGGTCTGGCGGCAGCCCAGCCGATCCTCGAGCGCGCGGCGACCCGCCGCGTTCGTGCGGACGCCGAGGTCTTCGTGGTGTTCGACGTCTCACGTTCGATGCTCGCGCGGCAAGACCCGGGTTCCGCGACCAGGCTGCAGCGGGCCAAGGAGGAGGCGATCTCGCTGCGGGAAGACCTCGGCAACGTGCGGGTAGGGATCGCCTCGCTGACGGATCGAGTCCTCCCGCATCTCTTCCCCAGCCCCGACGAGAACGCGTTCCGGGCGACCGCCGAGCAGTCGATCGGCATCGAGCGCCCGCCGCCCCGAGGCGTGCTCTCGCAGAACGCAACCTCGCTGGCTGCGCTCACGACGCTCGCGACGCGCAGGTTCTTCTCGCCCACGGCCGATCACCGCCTGATCGTCGTCTTCACCGACGGCGAGACGAGGCCGTTGAACGAGGTGGACGTCGCGTCGAGGCTGCGGCGACCACCGCAGATCGACACCGTCTTCGTGCACGTCTGGGGCGAGGACGAGCGCGTCTTCACGCGAGGCGTGCCGGAGCCCGAGTACGAAGCCGACCCGGCCTCCCGGTCGGCGCTCGAGCAGCTGGCGAAGGCAACGGCCGGGAAGGTCTACCCGGAACAGGATCTCGCCGGCGCCGCCCAAGAGAGCCGGGAGCTCCTCGGCGAGGGGTCTTTCGTCGACCAGGAGGAGCGCCGCGAGCGGTGGCCGCTGGCCCCGTTCCTGGTTGCGACCGCCTTCCTGCCGCTGGGCCTTCTGCTCGTTCGTCGTGACCGCTGACGGCGTCCTCCCGCTAACAAACCGGTCACCAGAGCGTCGTATTCACCGCCTGCACCTCGCAGACGGCGCCGGAGGCTGTGCGGACCCAACGTCGTGGCGAGGATCGGCAGGCAGCATCGACAGGAGGGATACATGCGCAAGAGTACGATTCTGCTCGCGATCGGGGCGCTGCTCATTGCAAGCCTCGTCGTCGGGCCCGCCGCTACCGCGAAGCCTTCGCGCGCGACAGCGGGGACAGTGGTGATCGGCCACGACCAGGAGCCGGCCACGCTGAACAACCTGATCACACCCGGTAACGCGTACACGACCAGCCTGGTCACGAACCTCGTGCTGGCCAGTGGTCAGAGATACAACCAGAAGGCAGTGCTCGTCCCGCAGCTGTTCGCCGGCAAGCCGAGGCTGCTGAAGGCGAACCCGCTCACGGTGAGCTTCGCCTTCAAAGCCAACGCCAAGTGGAGCGACGGCAAGCAGGTCACCGGTAACGACTGGCGGGCGACCTACCGGGCGATCATGGACAAGCGGTGGGACATCACTTCCCGTGAGGGTTGGGAAGACATCCGCAGCGTCAAGGTCGCTGGCAAGAAGGTCACCGTCGTGTTCAACAAGCCGTACGCTGCCTGGGAGGCACTCATCTCCGGCAACGTCTATCCGGCTTCCGGGCTCTCGGGCGCGAACGTCAACACGCTCTACCAGAGCGGGCTCAACGTCTCGAGCGGTCCGTACAAGTTCGTCAGCTGGCAGAAGGGGACGCAGCTCGTCCTCGCCAAGAACACGGCGTTCAAGGCGGGCCCGAGCCCACGGCTCGACCGCCTCGTGTTCCGCTACATCCCGAACACGGCGTCGCTCTTCCAGGCGCTTCGCTCGAACGAAATCTCAGTGACGGAGCCGCAGCCTCAGCTCCAGATCGTGGACATCCGCAAGAACAACGCGTTCCGGGTCCAGTCCGGCCCCGGGTACTTCTTCGAGCACATGGACCTCCAGCAGGGTCCGCAGGGCCATCCGGCTCTGAAGAAGAAGTTCGTCCGCCAGGCCCTGATCCAGGGCATCAACAGGGCGGACGTCCGGAACGCCCTCTACGTGCAGTCCGGGCTCGTCCGTTCCGCGGCTGAGCTGCCCGTCCTGCAGAGCCTCATCTGGAAGCCGTTCGAGGCTGCCTACAAGCCGTTCTTCGCGCGCTGGGGCTTCAACCAGCGGGCGGTCATCGCACGGCTCCGCTCGAACGGGTGCACCGGCGGCCCTGCCACGCCGTCGAGGAACAACTCCGACATCTGGTCCTGCCCCGGCGTCGGAAAGCTCTCTTTCCGGTTCAACACCACGGCCGGGAACCAGCTTCGGGCGCTGACTTTCGAGATTGCTCAGAGTCAGCTGAAGAGCGTCGGCATCGAGCTCCAGCCGCGGTTCGCGGCGAACGCGCTGACCCAGATCCTGCCTTCGCGCGACTGGGACATCAGCATGTTCACGTGGCTCGGCGGTCCGACGAGTTCGATCACCGCGTTCAGCCTCTACGGCTGCGGCGGCGACCAGAACTACATGACCTACTGCAACAGGACGGCGTCGAACAAGCTCCAGAAGGCGCAGTTCACGCCGAACAACACCGCGCGCGTCAAGCTCCTCCACGACGCGGAGAAGATCCTGGCCGAGGACGTCATCTCGATTCCGATGTACGTCCGGCCCGGATTTCTGATCAACAACAAGAAGGTCAGCGGGCTGCTGCTCAACCCGACCCAGCAGGGCTCGACGTGGAACAGCGAGCTCTGGAGGACCCAGTAACGATGGGCCCGGCGGCCGGCCGATTCGGGCTGCCGCTTCGAACGGGGGCCCCGCCTGAGCGGCGGGGCCTCCGCTCTTCCTCGATCCGCGTTACCATCCCGGTCTCGCTGCCGTGCTGACGTACGTCATCCGCAGAATCCTTCACAGCATCGTCGTGCTGCTCGTGGCGAGCTTTCTGATCTTCACGTTCGTCACGATCTCGGGGGATCCGCTGTCCTTCCTGAAGATGTCGCCCGGCGTCGATCCCGCGACGATCCAGAACATCACGGACCGGAAGCATCTGGACGACCCGATCCCAGTGCAGTACGTGTACTGGTTGAAAGACGCGCTCTTCAACGGCTTCGGGACGACGACGATCGGCGAGCGAAGGATCCTGCCCGACCTCACCCGAGTGATGGGACACACGTTGCAGCTGGTGTTCGCAGCGGAGTTCCTCGCGATCATGATCGCGATCGCCATCGGCGTCTACTCCGCGCTCCGGCAATACAGCAAGTTCGACTACACGGCCACCACGTTCAGCTTCCTGGGACTCGCCACGCCCGTCTTCTGGCTCGCGCTGATGCTGCAGGTGGTGTTCGTGAACATCTATCTGTGGTTTGACATCCGCATCTTCTATACGGCGAACCTGAGCGGGGTCGACCCCGGCAGCGGGATCCACTTCGCCATCGACCGCGCGCAGCACCTCGCGCTGCCGGTTCTCGTTCTCTGTGTCGCCAGCGTCGCCACGTATTCGCGGTACATGCGCGGCTCGATGCTCGAGGTGATCAACTCCGACTACGTGCGCACGGCTCGCGCCAAGGGCCTGCCTGAGCGCTCCGTGATCATGCGGCATGCGTTCAGGAACGCCCTCATCCCGCTCACGACGGTCGTCGCGTTGAACTTCGGCGCGCTCGTCGGCGGCGTCGTCGTGACCGAGACGGTCTTCGGTCTCGACGGCATGGGGCTCTACTTCATCAACGCGTTGAACGCCGGCGACCCGTATCCCGTGATGGCTTGGCTCATGGTCGCGGCCACCGCGGTCATCTTCTTCAACCTGCTCGCGGACATCGCCTACGGTCTCCTGGATCCACGGGTCCGTCATGACTGATCTCGTGCCGTCGACGAAGGGCGCGATTCCTGTCGCCGCGGGAGGCCCGGTTGCACCGTACGAGCTGCCCGCGGCGGACGAAGCGCTCGCGAATGAGTCCGGCGTCGCCATCAAGCCGCGGAGCCAGTGGTACTACGTCCGCACGAGATTCTTGCGGCACCGTCTCGCAGTCGCCAGCCTCATCCTGCTGACCCTGCTGGCGTTGCTCGCGATCTTCGCGACCCGCGTGTCGCCGTACCGCTACGACGAACTGGACCTCTTCAACATCGCCTCGCCCCCGACGCTCGAGGGGCACCACCTGTTCGGCACGGACCTGCTCGGGCGCGACTACCTGAGCAGGGTGATCTACGGGCTTCGGACATCGCTCTGGGTGGCGCTGCTCGTGGCGGGCCTGACGACGATCATCGGCACGACGATCGGTGCGATCGCCGGGTACTACGGCGGCAAGGTCGACAACGCGCTCATGCGCGTCACGGATCTCGTGCTGATCCTGCCCGGGCTGGCCGTGCTCCTCACCGCCTCGGTCTTCCTCGGCAACGGGGACCCGGCCCGGGTCGGCGTGATCCTGGCGTTCCTCTTCTGGACGGGTCTGGCTCGGATCGTGCGCGGCGTCTTCCTCTCGCTCCGCGAGAAGGAGTTCATCGAGGCGGCGAAGGCCGCCGGGGCGGGCGACATGCGGATCATCGTCCGGCATCTCCTGCCGAACGTGATCGGCCCGATCATCGTCACCGTGACGCTGCTCATCGCCACCGCGATTCTCGTCGAGGCGGCGCTGTCGTTCCTCGGCTTCGGGATCCAACCGCCTACGCCGGCGCTCGGCAAGCTGATCGCCGACGGCCAGACGCAGGGCCTCGACGCCTGGTGGCTGGTCACCTTCCCGGGGCTGGTGATCGTGATCATCGCCCTCGCCGTCAACTTCGTCGGCGATGGACTCCGCGACGCCCTGGACCCGACGCAACGGAGAATTCGTGCCTGATCCGGTCCTGTCGATTCGGGACCTGACAGTCGAGTTCGAAACCGAAGATGGGGTCGTGAAGGCCGTCACCGGGGTGGGCTACGACGTCTTCCCGGGGGAGATCCTCGGCGTGATCGGCGAGTCGGGCTCGGGCAAGAGCGTCTCCGTGATGACGATGCTCGACTTGATCCCGAAACCGCCGGGCCGCGTCCTCGAGGGCGAGGCGGTGTTCAAGGGCCGCGATCTCCTGACCATGTCGAAGCACGAGCTGCGCGAAGTGCGCGGCGGCGACATCGCGATGATCTTCCAGGACCCGATGACGTCGCTGAACCCGGTCCTGAGAGTCGGCGATCAGATCGCCGAGGCGGTGGTCGCGCACGACCCCGATAGCAACCATGCCCGTGCGACGAAGCGGGCGATCGACCTGCTACGCCTCGTGGGCGTCCCGAACCCCGAGCAGCGGTCGACCCAGTATCCGCACGAGTTCTCCGGCGGGATGCGTCAGCGCGCGATGATCGCGATGGCGATCGCGAACGAGCCGTCCATGCTCATCGCCGACGAGCCGACGACGGCGCTCGACGTCACGATCCAGGCACAGATCATCGAGGTGCTGAAGACGGCTCAGCGCGAGACGAACGCCGCCACGATCCTGATCACACACGACCTCGGCCTGATCGCCGAGCTCGCCGATCGCGTCGTGGTGATGTACGCAGGGCGTGTCGTCGAGCTCGCCGACGTCCACACGATCTTCGACTCTCCTCGCCACCCCTACACGGTGGGATTGATGAACAGCCTCGCGCGACTCGACGCGGAACAGGAGCGCCTCGAGCCGATCCCCGGCCAGCCGCCGAGCATGCTCGCGCCTCCGCCGGGTTGTGCGTTCCACCCGCGCTGCCACCACTCGCAGGGCCGGACCCGCTGCCGGACGGAGATTCCGCCGTTGCGGACGTTCGGCGAGAGCGACCACCTTTCGGCGTGTCACTTCGCCGAGGAACTGTCCGATGCGCACGTGATCGGCATCGTGGTGGAGCAACCGGCATGAGTGACGCCGCGCTCGAGAGCGCGATCGAGACCAACTCAGCCGCGGCATCGGACGGCAATGAACTCCTTCGAGTCGAGGGCCTCGTCAAGTACTTCCCGTTCGGCGGCGGCTTTCTGAGGCGCGGTACGGGCAACGTGCGGGCGGTCGACGGTGTCGATCTGACCGTTCAGCGTGGGGAGACGCTCGGTGTCGTGGGCGAGTCCGGCTGCGGCAAGACGACTCTTGGGCGCACCGTGATGAAGCTGACCGAGCCGACGGCCGGCAAGATCGTCTTCGACGGCCGTGACATCACGAATCTCAGCAGGCGGCAGATGCGCCCTATTCGGCGCGAGCTGCAGATCGTCTTCCAGGACCCCTATGCCTCGCTGAACCCTCGGATGACGGTGCGAGACATCGTCTCCGAGCCGCTGCGGATCCACCGCATCTATCGAGGTCGCGAAGGGAGGCTGCGCGTCGAGGAGCTCCTCCGCACGGTCGGCCTGAGCCCCGAGCACGCGAACCGCTTCCCGCATGAGTTTTCAGGCGGGCAGCGCCAGCGGATCGGCGTCGCCCGGGCCCTCGCCCTCAACCCGTCGATGATGGTGCTCGACGAGCCGGTCTCGGCGCTCGACGTCTCGATCCAGGCGCAGGTCGTGAACCTGCTCGCCGAGCTCCAGCGGGAGTTCCGCCTCACCTACCTCTTCATCGCGCACGACCTGTCGGTCGTTCGCCACATCTCGGACCGGGTGGCCGTGATGTATCTCGGCAAGATCATGGAGCTGGGAACGCGCGAGGAGATCTACGAACGCCCGACACACCCGTACACGCAGGCGCTCCTCTCCGCTGCTCCGATCGACTCGCCGCACCAGCGGGGCAAGCGGGAACGGATCGTCTTGGTCGGGGACGTCCCGAGCCCGGCGAACCCACCATCGGGCTGCCGGTTCCGAACGCGCTGCTGGAAGGCGCAGGACATCTGCGCCGAGGAAGAGCCGCCGCTGATCGTCCGGGCAGGCGGCCACCAGAGCGCCTGCCATTTCGCCGAGGTGCTCCAGCCTCGCGCCTTCGCCAGGGAGACGCAGCCGAGCGCCCACTAACTCCCGCGACGCACCTTCGTCATACCGCATGTGAGCCAGGCACAGCTACCCGTCAACTGCGATCGCAGCCGCGTTCAGATCGCGCTCGGCCTGGACCGGGAGGTTTCCCAGTTCGAGCGGGCGATCTTGACCGCCCATCTCGCGGCCTGCGCCGATTGCCGTCGCTTCCAGGAAGAGGTGACGGCGTTCACGCGCGTCTTGCGAGACGCCCCGCTCGAGCGGCTCGAGCATCCGATCGTCGTCCAGCGCGGGCGGAGTGCCTGGAGCTCGCTCCGGGTACCCTCTGCGGCCGTCGCGATGGTCGCCCTCGCGGTGATCGGGCTGACGAGCATGGGCCCGGCGCGCCACAAGCCGACTGTGGTGCGCGCAGACCGGGTCGACACCCCGACGGACTTCCCGACGGGCGGCGAGATCGAGCAGGAGATCGCCTTCCTCGATCTCGTGTCCGGCACGCGCAACGTCGCGTACAGCTCGAACATCCGCTAGCCACGAGCGCTCGATAGACTGCCTCTCTGCGAGCCTCGCGCTCGCGTTCGCACACCCGAAGAAGTCGGAAGAGCGCTCGAGGAGGCCCATGCCCGAGAAGTCGAACGGCGAGAACGTGCGCGTCGGGAAGATCGTCGAGATCAAGGGCGTCGTGATCGACGCCGTGTTCCCGGACGAGCTGCCAGGGATCTACAACGCGGTCTCGATCGCGCTGCCGAACGACGGCGGCACGCTGATCGCGGAGGTGCAGCAGCATCTCGGCGACAACCGCATCCGTGCCGTCGCGATGGACTCGACCGACGGGCTCGCGCGCGGGATCGACGTCGTGGACACGGGGCAGCCGATCACGGTGCCCGTCGGCGAGCAGACCCTCGGGCGCCTCTGGAACGTGATCGGTGAGCCGGTCGACAAGGGCGAAGCGCCGTCCGGCGGCGAGCGGTGGCCGATCCACCGCGATCCGCCCGAGTTTCGCGAGCTCTCCCCGACGATGGAGATCTTCGAGACGGGCATGAAGGTCGTCGACCTCGTCGCTCCGTTCGTGAAGGGCGGCAAGATCGGCCTCTTCGGGGGTGCCGGACTCGGCAAGACGGTGTTGATCCAGGAGCTGATCCACAACGTCGCGCTGCAGCACGGCGGCGTCTCCGTCTTCGCGGGCGTCGGCGAGCGCACGCGCGAGGGCAACGACCTCTGGCTCGAGATGACCGAGTCGGGCGTGATCGACAAGGTGGCGCTCGTGTACGGGCAGATGAACGAGCCGCCGGGCGCGCGCCTGCGCGTCGGGCTTTCCGGCCTGACGATGGCGGAGTACTTCCGCGACGAGGGTCAGGACGTGCTGCTCTTCATCGACAACATCTTCCGTTTCGTGCAGGCGGGCTCAGAGGTTTCGGCGCTGCTCGGGCGCATGCCGAGTGCGGTCGGCTACCAGCCGACGCTCGCGACCGAGATGGGGCAACTCCAGGAGCGCATCACCTCGACCCGCACCGGCTCGGTCACGTCGGTGCAGGCGATCTACGTTCCCGCCGACGACCTCACCGATCCGGCGCCGGCGAACACCTTCGCGCACCTCGACGCCTTCATCGTGCTCTCGCGGCCGATCTCGGAGAAGGGGATCTATCCGGCGATCGACCCGCTCGACTCCTCCTCTCGCGCGCTCGACCGCAGCGTCGTCGGCGACGAGCACTACGACACGGCGACCCGAGTGCAGGAGATCCTCCAGCGCTACAAGGACCTCCAGGACATCATCGCCATCCTCGGCATGGACGAGCTCTCCGACGAGGACAAGCTGGTCGTGCAGCGCGCGCGCAAGGTCGAGCGGTTCCTTTCCCAGCCGATGAACGTCGCGGAGGCCTTCACCGGGCAGCCCGGCGTCTTCGTCAAGGTCGAGGACACCATCGCCGGCTTCCGGGAGATCATCGAAGGCAAGCACGACGACCTCTCGGAGCAGTCCTTCTACATGGTCGGCACGATCGACGAGGCGATGATGAAGGCGCGCGGCGACGATCCGGTCGAGGCGCGTCGCAAGAGCCGCGAGACCGCCGGCGCCGCCGCCTAGGTGTCCGCCAAGCCGAGGTTCGACGTCTCGATCGTCACCCCCGACGGGGCGGTGTTCGAGGGCGACGCGGAGATGCTGGTCGTGCCCGGCGCGGCCGGCGAGATCGGCGTTCTCGCGCGGCACGCACCGCTCGTCGCAACGCTCAAAGCCGGCGCGACGCGCGTCCACCTCGGCCACGAGCGGGTCGAGGAGTTCGCGACCGGCCCCGGGTTCTTCACCGTCCAGCTCGACCGGGCGATCGCGCTCGTCGATCACGCGGTCAAGGCGACGGAGATCGACCAGGAGGAAGCGCAGCGGATGCTCGACGAGGCCAAGGCGGAGCTCGAGCTGATCGACCAGGGGGAGTCCTCGGCCGACCGTTGGGTCGTCGAGCAGCGCCTGATCCACGCGCAGACGCAGCTCGACGTCGCCACGGGCGCCGCCGACATGCACAAGTTCCGCGCCACGCTCGGTGCGGGAAGGGGCAGCTAGGGGCTGCTACCCTCTTTGCAGCCCTGGAGAGCTTTGAAGGCAGCTTGGCGACCAGGATAAAAAACGCCTAAAGAGCCGAGAGCTCACGCTCCCGATCCTCTTTCGGCACGGGAGCGTTTTCGATGAGCGGACGGATCGAAGAGCTGGAGGGAGTGCTCGGGCGGCGGATCGTCGTCCTCGACGGCTCGTGGGGCGTCCTCATCCAGCGGGAGCTCAAAGGCGAGGAGGCCTACCGCAGCGAGCGCTTCCGCGACCACCCACGCGACGTCGCGGGCGACCCCGACCTGCTCAACCTCACGCGGCCGGAGGTCGTGCTCGGCATCCACCGCGACTACTTCGCCGCCGGAGCCGACATCGCGACGACGAACACCTTTACGGCGACCTCGATCGGCCAGGCGGACTACGCGCTCGAGGGGGCGGCCTACGAGATGAGCTTCGAAGGGGCTCGGCTCGCCCGGCAGGCGGCGGACGAGCTGGACCGGCCGGCCTGGGTAGGCGGCTCCATCGGCCCGCTCAACGTCTCGCTCTCGGTCTCGCCGCGGGTCGACGACCCGACGTACCGGTCGCACACGTTCGAGCAGGTCGTCGAGGCGTACTCGGAGCAGATCCGCGCGCTCGTCGAAGGCGGTGTGGACCTGCTCCTGATCGAGACGATCTTCGACACGCTGAACGCGAAAGCGGCGTTGGCGGCTGCGCTCGATGTCGCGCCTGACGTCCCACGCTGGATCTCGTTCACTGCGATCGACAGGAGCGGCCGCAACCTCTCCGGCCAGACCGTCGAAGCGTTCTGGACCGCGATCGAGCACGCCGCGCCGTTCATCGTCGGCGTCAACTGCTCGCTCGGCGCGACGGAGATGCGCCCGTTCGTCGAGGACCTTGCCCGTCTTGCCGACACGTACGTCTCCTGCCACCCAAACGCGGGACTTCCCAACGAGATGGGACTGCACGACGAG
Source organism: uncultured Actinomycetes bacterium (assembly GCA_963700495.1). Classification (GTDB taxonomy): domain Bacteria; phylum Actinomycetota; class Thermoleophilia; order Gaiellales; family Gaiellaceae; genus JACCTU01. Next base: position 818,373 of record CAVOXT010000001.1, read on the forward strand.
CAGCCGCACGACACCAGCCGGTTCCTGCACGAGTTCTCGCAGGACGGTCTCGTCAACGTCGTCGGCGGCTGCTGCGGGACGACGCCCGACCACGTGCGCGAGATCGTCGCAGCCGTCGCCGACCTGCCCCCGCGCACCGTGCCTCCGCGGCGAACGCTGCCGCGATTCAGCGGCATGGAGCCGTTCGAGATCGGGCCGGACACCGGTTTCGTCCTCGTCGGCGAGCGGACGAACGTCACGGGCAGCGCGCGCTTCCGCCGTATGGTCGAGGCCGACGACTGGCAGGGTGCTCTCGAGGTCGCGCTCGAGCAGGTGCGCGGCGGCGCGAACCTCCTCGACGTGAACATGGACGCCGACCTGCTCGACGGCGTGCAGGCGATGACGACGTTCCTGAACCTGATCGCGACGGAGCCCGAGGTCGCGCGCATCCCGATCATGGTCGACAGCTCCCGCTGGGAGGTGCTCGAGGCCGGCCTCAGGTGCATCCAGGGCAAGGGCGTCGTCAATTCGATCTCGCTCAAGGAAGGCGAGGACGCGTTCCTCTCGCAGGCTCGCCGGATCCGCCGCTTCGGCGCGGCCGTGATCGTGATGGCATTCGACGAGCAGGGCCAGGCCGACACGGTCGAGCGCAAGGTCGAGATCTGCGGCCGAGCGTACGACCTGCTCACGCAGCGGGCCGGCTACCCGCCGGAGGACATCATCTTCGACCCGAACGTGCTCGCGGTCGCAACCGGGATCGAGGAACACGACGAGTACGCGAAGAACTTCATCGCGGCGCTGCCGTTGGTGAAGGAGCGCTGCCCCGGCTCGCGCACGTCGGGCGGGATCTCCAACCTCAGCTTCAGCTTCCGCGGCAACGACGCCGTCCGCGAGGCGATGCACGCCGCGTTCCTCTACCACGCGATCCAGGCGGGGCTCGACATGGGCATCGTGAACGCCGGACAGCTCGCTGTCTACGAGGACATCGAGCCGGAGCTCAAGGAGCACGTCGAAGACGTGATCTGGAACCGCCGGCCGGACGCGACCGAGCGCCTCGTCGAGCTCGCGAGCCGCGTCAAGGGCGAAGGCTCCCGCCGCGAGCGCGATCTCTCGTGGCGAGAGGGGCCGGTCGACAAGCGGCTCGAGCACGCGCTCGTGCACGGGATCGTCGACTTCATCGAGGAGGACACCGAGGAGGCCCGGCAACAGGTCGGCCGCCCGATCGAGGTGATCGAGGGCCCGCTGATGCAGGGCATGCAGGTGGTCGGCGACCTCTTCGGCTCGGGCCGGATGTTCCTTCCGCAGGTCGTCAAGAGCGCGCGCGCGATGAAGCGCGCCGTCGCGTATCTCGAGCCGTACATGGAGCTCGAGAAGCAGGCCGGGAGAGGCGGCCCCCAGGGCATCGCGGTGCTCGCGACGGTCAAGGGCGACGTGCACGACATCGGCAAGAACATCGTCGGCGTCGTGTTGGGCTGCAACAACTACGAGGTCGTCGATCTCGGCGTGATGGTCCCGGCGGACAAGATCCTCGACACCGCGCTCGATCTCGGCGCTCACGTCGTCGGGCTCTCCGGCCTGATCACCCCCTCGCTCGAGGAGATGGTCAACGTCGCGCGCGAGATGGAGCGGCGCGGGCTCGATCTCCCGCTGCTGGTCGGCGGCGCGACGACTTCGCGCCAGCACACGGCGGTCAAGATCGCCCCCGAGTATTCGCAGCCCGTCGTGCACGTGCTGGACGCCTCACGCGTCGTCGGCGTGATGTCCGCTTTGCTCGACACCGAGCGGCGGGATCTGCTCGACCGCGACAACCGCGAGCTTCAGGAGCGCTTGCGCGACCAGCACGCCGAGAAAGAACGGAAGCCGCTGCTGCCCTTCGCCGAAGCACGGGCGAACGCACCGCGTCTCGACTTCTCCGAAATCGTCGCGCCGGCGTTCACCGGGAGGCGCATCGTCGAGCCCGACCTCGAGACCCTGGCGCGCTACATCGACTGGCAGTTCTTCTTCTACGCCTGGGAGCTCAAAGGCAAGTTCCCAGCGATTCTCGACCAGCCCGCCGCCCGCGAGCTCTACGACGACGCGCTCGCGGTGCTGGAGCAGATCACGACGAACGGACTGCTGCGTGCGCGAGGCGTCTACGGCTTCTGGCCCGCCCGCTCGGACGGCGACGACGTGGTCCTCGACGACGGAACGCGGTTCCACTTCCTGCGCCAGCAGTCGGCGTACGGCGACAGCCGGCCGAACCGGTCACTGGCCGACTTCGTGGCTCCGAGCGTCGATCACATCGGCGCCTTCGCGGTCGCGATCGAAGGCGCCGACGAGCTCGCGGCGCGCTACGAGGCAGAGCTCGACGACTACCACTCGATCATCGTCAAGGCGCTCGCCGACCGCTTCGCCGAGGCGTTCGCCGAGCACCTCCACCAGGTCGCGCGCCGGGAGTGGTACGAGACCGGCCCCGAGCTCTCGACCGAGGATCTGGTCGCGGAGCGCTACCGGGGGATCCGTCCCGCCTTCGGCTACCCGGCCTGCCCAGACCACACCGAGAAGGGCACCCTCTTCGACCTCCTCGACGCCGGCGAGGTCGGGCTCGAGCTGACCGAGAGCTACGCGATGCTTCCGGCGGCGGCGGTCTCGGGCGTCTACTTCGGCCATCCCGAGGCGCGCTACTTCAGCATCGGCCGGATCGGCCGGGACCAGGTCGAGGCCTACGCAGCCAGGAAGGGCCTGCCGGTCGAGCAGGTCGAGCGCTGGCTGGCGCCGAATCTCTCTTACAATCCGACGCCGGAGCCGGCGGTATCCTGACGCCGAGGACGCCGGAGGGCGTTCTCGCGCTTTTCCATGAAGACGACGCTCAAGAGAGGCATCGGCCGGGCTGCCGAGCTGAACGGGAACGGAAGGGCGGTCTATCCGCCCGCGGTCGTGGCTCCCATGACGCGGTACCGCCAGCCCGAGCCGGAGCCACGGAGCCTCGCGGTCCTCTTCGGCAAGATCGTGCTCTGGGTGATCATCGCCGGCCTCATGGTGGCAGGCGGGGTCGCGGGCGGCACGTACCTCTATGTCGAGCAGGACATCGCCGAGAGCCTGGGGCCGCGCTCGACAGACGTGAAGGTGGCGCAGCAGAAGCTCGACGCGGTCATCCCCGGTGAGCCGACCACCGCGCTCGTGCTCGGGTACGACAAGCGGGCCGGGATCGAGGCGGCGGAGACCGGCCACTCCGACACCCTGATGCTCGTCCGCGCCGACCCGGACGCAGAGACGGTGACGATGCTGTCCTTCCCTCGCGACCTCGTCGTCGACATCCACGGGTGCAAGAGCGGGATCTTCCGCGATCGCATCAACAACGCGTACGGCCTCTGCGGCTCGTCGGCGGCGATCGAGACGGTGCGCCAGTTCACGGGACAGCCGATCAACTTCCTGGTCGCCGTCAACTTCCGCGGCTTCAAGCAGGTCGTGAGCCACATGGGCGGCGTCTGGGTAGACGTCGACCGCCGCTACTACAACCCGCCGGGCAGCGGCTACGCGTCGATCGACCTCCTGCCCGGCTACCAGAAGCTGAACGGCGCGAACGCGCTCGACTACGTCCGCTATCGCCACACCGACTCCGACCTCTACCGGGTCGCGCGGCAGCAGCAGTTCGTGAAGGCGCTCAAGCAGCGCGCCGCCGGCTTCCCGGTGCTCGACCTGCCGAAGCTCGTCTCGACGATGACGAAGAACGTCGAGGTCGGCAAGGGCGACGGAACGCGCTTCGACGCTCGCGCGATTCTCGACTACGCGCTGTTCGCCTACCAGCTTCCGAGTGGGCACGTCTTCCAGGTGAAGATGGACACCTCGTGCTACCAGGGCCAGTTCGAGCTGTCGGTCGACGAGATGTGCGTCCGGACCGCCGTGAACGACTTCGTGCATCCCGACGTCGAGGCGTCGCTGAAGGCGACCGACGTGGCGATCAACCGCAAGCGCACGGACAACGCGCCGCCGCCCTCGCAGACCGTCGTCACCGTGCTGAACGGGAACGGCCAGCCGGGCGCGGCAACGACCGCGGGCAGCCAGCTCGGGGCGCGGGGCTACAAGATCGTCACCTCGGGCACCGGCAACGCGCCGAGCTTCGAGTACTTCCGCACGGAGGTCTACTACCAGGGCAATCCGCGTGCACTCGCGGCGGCGCGCAAGCTCGCGAACCTGTTCGGGAGCGCCCGCGTTGAGCCGCTGCCGCCCGAGATCGCGCCGCTCGCGAACGCCGCCGACGTGACGGTCGTCGTCGGTCAGACGTACCACGGCTCGATCGCCTCCACGCCGGCCGACCGCACGCCCGCGAAGACCGCGCCGAACGTGCGCAAGGACACCTCAGCCGTGTTGGCTCTGAACGAGGCGAAGCGCCGGATCCCGTACACGGCGTACGCACCGACGGTGATCGAGTCGAGCTCCCGGCTGGACAACACCACGCCCGTCAGGGTCTACAAGCTCGGCAAGAACAACGCGATCCGGCTGACGTTCACAAACGGCGGGACCGAGTTCTGGGGCATCCAGATGACCGACTGGAAGGATGCGCCGGCGCTCGCGGACCCGAACGACTCGATCACGATCAAGGGCCGCACCTACCGCCTCTACTACAACGGCTCCCACCTGCACATGGTCGTACTCGAGGTGGGGGACGGGACCTACTGGGTGATCAACACCGTTCTCGACAAGCTCTCGAACGAGACGATGCTGGCAATCGCCAAGGGACTTCGGCCGCTCTCCCGCTAGGCTTCTCGCCCGTGTCCAGGATCGGTGTTTTCGGTGCAGGCTACGTCGGTCTGGTCACCGCGGCGTGCCTCGCCGACCTCGGCCATGACGTCGTGGTTCGCGACGTCGTCGAGGAGAAGGTCGAGCGCCTTCGCCGCGGCGAGGTGCCGATCTTCGAGCCGGGCCTGCACGAGCTGCTGGTCGAGAACGCCGAGCGGCTCACGTTCACGCTCGACGCTGCCGCAGCCGTCGAGGGAGCCGAGTTCGTCTTCGTCTGCGTCGACACGCCGCCGGTCGCGTACTCCGGCGACGCCGACCTCTCGCGGGTCTGGACCGTGGTCGAGGAGCTGCCGCAGGTCGAGGGGCATCCAGTGCTCGTGATGAAGAGCACCGTGCCCGTCGGCACAGGGGAGAGAGTGCGTTCGGCTCTCGACCAGCGCGGGCTCGAGCACGTCGGCTACGTCTCGAACCCCGAGTTCACGGCGGAAGGGCGAGCGATCCGCGACTTCATGCAGCCGGACCGCATCGTCATCGGCTCCTTCGACTCGGGCGACGCCGAGCGTGTCGCCGCTCTCTTCGGGAAGCTCGATGCACCGATCGTGCGCATGGACGTCAACTCGGCCGAGATGGTCAAGCTGGCCTCGAACGCGTTTCTGATGACGCGAATCAGCTTCATCAACGAGATCGCGAACGTCTGCGAGGCCACGGGCGCCGACGTCGTCAAGGTCGCCCAGGGCGTCGGGCTCGACAAGCGGCTCGGCCCGCACTTCCTGCGCGCGGGCGTAGGTTGGGGTGGTAGCTGTTTTCCAAAAGATTCGCTGGCGCTCAAGCAGCTTGCGGCGAACTCGGGCTACCACTTCCAGCTCCTGAACGCGGTGATCGAGGTCAACGAGCTGCAGAAGCGCCGCGTGATCGGGAAGCTGCAGCGGCACCTCGGCAAGCTGCGCGGCAAGCGCATCGCGCTGCTCGGGCTTGCGTTCAAGGCGGGTACCGACGACACGCGAGAGGCGCCGAGCCTCGTGCTCGCGTCCCGCCTGATCGCCGAGGGCGCCGAGGTGCGTGCGTGGGATCCCGTGGTCGACGGGGCGAAGCTCCTTCCGCAGGCGGAGTTCTGCGCGACCGTCGAGGACGCCGTGCAGGACGCCGACGCGGCCGTGATCGTGACGGAGTGGGACGAGCTGCGAGACCTGGCACGCGAAGAGATCCGCGACCTGATGGCGCAACCGTTGATCGTCGACGGGCGCAACCTGCTCGACCCGGCGCAGGCCCGCGCAGCCGGCTTCGCCTACGAGGGCATCGGCCGTCCGGTCTCACCCGGCGACGTCCTGCCGGAGACCCCGGAGCGCGACCGCGAGCAGTCCGAAGCCTAGTGGCTCTCCAGGCCAACTAGTGGAAGCGATCCTTCTGGCCGGCGGCAAGGCCGAGCGTCTCGGCGACGCCGCGCAGGGGCGGCCGAAGGCCCTCGTGGAGGTTGCCGGGAAGCCGATCGCCGAGTACCAGGTTCGCCGCCTGATGGAGGCGGGCGTCGACCGCGTGATCATCAGCGGCCGGGCCGGGCAGGAGGATGAGTTCCGAGAGGCTCTCGACGGTCTCGGCGTCGTGCTCGTGTTCGCGGGCGAAGACGAGCCGCTCGGCCGCGGAGGTGGGCTGAAGTTCGCCGCGCGCCGGCGCCACGAGAAGGGGCCGATCTTCGCGCTCAACGGCGACGAGCTCTTCGACGTCGACCTGGAGGCGATGCTGGCGCACCACCGCGACCGCTCTCCCGCCGCAACGATCGCCGTCGCTCCGCTTCCGTCGCCTTTCGGCGTCGTCGAGGTCGGCGACGACGACCTCGTGGTCGGCTTCCGCGAGGCGCCGAAGCTGCCGCACTGGGTCAACATGGGCCTCTACGTCCTCGACGACGAGGCGATCCAGCGACTGCCGGAGCGCGGGGACCACGAGACCGCGACGTTCCCCGAGCTCGCGGAGGACGGCAGGCTCCTCGCCTTCCGCCACGAGGGGCTCTGGCTGACAGTGAACACGCCCAAGGATCTCCGGCGTGCCGAGGAGCATTTCGCCGCCACCGGACAGGCGTAGGATCGGCGCATCGAGACCTCCCCGAACCTGAACAGCCTCGACAGTTGGAGCTTCGACCCACGCCGGGTCGACAAGCCCTGGGGCTGGGAGTTGATCTGGGCCGAGACGGACGACTACGTCGGCAAGATCCTGTTCGTCCGCGCCGGCCACTCGCTCAGCCTCCAGTACCACGAGCGCAAGGACGAGAGCTGGTACGTCGAGTCGGGTCGCGCCACGCTCGAGCTGGGCGCCTCCGGCGACCCCTTCCTGAACAGGGAGGCGATCGGGCCGGGGGAGGCTTTCCACTACCGGCCCGGCACCGTGCACCGGGTCACCGCGATCGAGGACACGACGATCCTCGAGGTCTCGACGCCGCACCTCGACGACGTCGTCAGGCTCGAGGACGCCTACGGGCGCGAGGGCACCTCAGAACCTTAACACGATCGTGGTAAGGTTCTGGCCGTGGACGCACTCACGGTTGGAGAAGCCGCTGCACAGCACGGGGTGGTCGGCGAGGATGCTTCGCTACCTCGAGGGCGCCGGGCTCGTCGTCCCGCGGCGGACGGCGTCCGGCTACCGACTCTACGAGCTGCGGGAGCTGAACCAGCTCCGCTCGCTCAAGGTGCTTCGCAGCCGCTTCGGGGTCGAGCTCGGCGGGCTGGCGTTCGCGTTGCGGATGCGGCGCGAGCCCGACCTCCGGGCCGCCGTCGAGACGTGGCTGCACGGCAGCGGCGTCGACGCACTCGACTGGGAGCAGCGAAAGCAGGAGCGGCTGCTCGCAGCCTGAGCACTTACACTGGCCGACCATCTGACGAGGGAAGAGGACTGACTTGGCTACGACACGCAGACACGACGTGAAGGATCTGTCGCTCGCCCAGGAGGGCGTGCGTCGCATCGAGTGGGCCGACCGGCAGATGCCGGTGCTGGCCGCGATCCGTGAGCGCTTCGAGCGCGAGCAGCCGCTGGCCGGCTACCGCGTCTCGGCGTGCCTCCATGTGACGACCGAGACCGCCAACCTGATGCGGACGCTGAAGACGGGCGGCGCGGACGTCGTGCTTTGCGCGTCGAATCCGCTCTCGACCCAGGACGACGCCGCGGCGGCGCTCGTCGACGAGTACGACATCGCGGTCTTCGCGATCAAGGGCGAGGACAACGACACCTACTACCGGCACATCGAGGCCGCGGTCGACCACAAGCCGCACCTGACGATGGACGACGGTGCCGACGTGATCGGCGTCCTGCATTCGGCGCGGCGCGAGCAGCTCGGCGACGTGATCGCAGGCACCGAGGAGACGACGACCGGCGTGATCCGGCTCAAGGCGCTGGAGCGCGACGGCGCGCTCGGCTTTCCGGTGATCGCGGTCAACGACGCGAACACGAAGCACATGTTCGACAACCGCTACGGCACGGGCCAGTCGACGATCGACGGGATCATCCGCGCCACGAACGTCCTGCTCGCGGGCAAGCGCTTCGTCGTCGCCGGCTACGGCTGGGTCGGCAAGGGCGTTTCGATGCGCGCGAAGGGGCTCGGCGCGCACGTGATCGTGACCGAGGTCGACCCGCTGGCGGCGCTCGAGGCGGCGATGGACGGGTTCGAGGTGCTGCCGATGGAGACCGCCGCGCGCGTGGGCGACATCTTCTGCACCGCCACCGGCGACAAGTCGGTCATCCGCCGCGAGCACATGGAGCAGATGAAGGACGGCGCGATCCTCGCGAACACGGGCCACTTCAACGTCGAGATCGACATCCCCGCGCTGCGGTCGCTCGCAGCAGAGACGCGGGAGGCGCGGGCGTTCGTCGAGGAGTTCACGCTCCAGAACGGACGACGGATCTACCTCCTCGCGGACGGCCGCCTGATCAACCTGTCCGCGGCGGAGGGCCATCCGGCGATCGTGATGGACATGTCCTTCGCGAATCAGGCGCTCTCGGCCGAGTACGCGGTCGTGCACGCGGCCGAGCTCGAGCGGAAGGTCTACCCGGTCCCGCCGGAGATCGACGCCGAGATCGCGCGGCTCAAGCTCGCGACGATGGGCGTCGTGATCGACCAGCTGACGGAGGAGCAGGAGCGCTACCTGGCCTCGTGGGACGAAGGGACGTAGAGGCCCTCTGAAAGCCGTCGTCCTCGCAGCGGGCTACGCGACCCGGCTGTACCCGCTCACCGAGTCGGTCGCGAAGCCGCTCCTGCCGATCGGCGGCCGGCCGATGGTCGACTGGATCCTCGACCGGATCCGTGACGTGGACGAGGTGAACGAGGTCCACGTCGTGACGAATTCGAAGTTCGCGGGCGCCTTCTCCGAGTGGGCGCCCGCGGACGTCACGATCCACGACGACGGTACGAAGAGCGAGGACGACCGGCTCGGTGCGATCGGCGACCTCCGGTTCGTCGTCGAGCACGCCGCGATCGACGACGACCTGCTCGTCGTCGCAGGCGACAACCTGTTCGACTACAGCCTCGACGACTACGTCCGGTGGTGGCGCGGCAAGGGCGTCTCGAGCGCGGTTGCGCTGTACGAGCATCCGGACCGCGAGCTCGTGAAGCAGTACGGGGTCGTCGCGATCGACGAGAACGAACGTGTCGTGTCGTTCGTCGAGAAGCCCGCGGAGCCCGCCTCGAACCTCGCGGCGACGGCCTGTTACCTCTACCACCGCGACCACGTGAAGCTCGTCGACACGTACCTCGAGGAGGGCAACTCACACGACCAGCCCGGGCGCCTCGTCGAGTGGCTCTACCGGCGCGCACCGGTCTACGGCTACCGCTTCACCGGCGACTGGCTCGACATCGGTGACCGTGACCAGCTGCTCGAGGCGGACAACCAGGCGCGCGAACGCGCCGGCCTTGCGGCGCGGGCGACCTACTCCCTCTAGCGCAACTGGAATAGCATCGTTGCCGGATGCTCGCGCGGAGGCGGGAGCTTTGGACGGCGGCCGCACCGGGGGTCGTGACCTTCGGCGACAGACGATCAGGACGCCACGCCGACCGTCGCGTGCGCGCCTCCTTCCGGCAGCACGTTCCACCTTGGTCTGACGACGGTCGTCTGCACGGCGTCGGACTCGTCCGGGAACAGCAGCTCGAAGAGCTTCACGATCCACGTCGTCGACACGACGCCGCCGCAGCTCACGGTTCCGATCTCCGATCGTCGTGAACGCGACCAGTCCGGCGGGAGCGACCGTCTCCTTCTCCGCGACCGCGACTGATCTCGTGGATGCGAGCCCCGCCGTCGTCTGCACGCCGGCGTCGGGAAGCGTCGTCGCGGCAGGCACCACGACGGTGTCGTGCACTGCGACGGACGACGCGGGCAACAGCACGAGCGGCACCTTCACCGTCAAGGTTCGCGGTGCGGTCGAGCAGATCATGAATCTAATCGACAAGACGCTTGCGTTCGCCGATGCGCCTGCGCTCGACGACGCGCTCCGCGCCAAGCTGCAGGTTGTCGTCACCGCGTTGCTGGCCAAGCGGCCCGCGGCGGCGTGCATCGGACTCGACCTCTACATCGCCGCGGTGCACGTCGCGCCGACGAAGTTCCTCAACCCGGCAGAGAAGGCCGAGCTCATCGCTGACGCGAGGCGGATCAAGAACGTCATCGGCTGTAGCTGACGGCTAGGCCCAGAACTCGTCGAAGGCGATCGGGTCGCTCGGATACGCGTCGACGGAGACGACCACGCCGTCCCGCACGGTGAACAGGAGAAGCTGTTCGATGTCGAGGTCGGCGCCGTTTCGGCTGCCTCGGGCCCGGTAGAGCACCACTGCGCGCCGCCCGCTCTCGAGGACGTCGATGAGCTCGGAGCTGTACGTCCCGCCGCTCAGGCGCGGCAGTGAGCCGAGGAACCGAATGATCTCGCGCGGTCCGCGGCGCTCGCCGGCGAGGCGGCTCCGCCCCGCGATCCGCCAGACCGCGTCCTCGGCGAACAGACTGCGCAGCGCAAACCCGTCGCGCTGCTCGAACGCGGCAAAGATCCGCCGCGCAAGCGCCCCGGCCGACTCGTCCACGTCGCGAGCCTAACGGCGGCGCGGGCTAAACCGCTTTCGCTCCCAGGCGGTACGCTCCTGACAAGGTGGCGCTCCACGACGAGACCGTGAGGAAGCACGTCGAACCGAGTCCCGCCTTCGTCGAGGCGGCCGAGCTGGTCGAGCGGCTGCTCGCCAACATCGAGCTGGTCGTGCGCGGGAAGCGCGACGAGATCGGACTCGTGCTCTGTGCGCTCGTCTGCCGGGGGCACGTGCTCCTCGAGGACGTGCCCGGCACGGCCAAGACCGTTCTGGCCCGGGCGGTCGCGCAGTCGATCGAGGGGGCGCGCGCGTCGCGGATCCAGTGCACGCCCGACCTCCAGCCGACCGACCTGACCGGCCTCTCGGTCTACAACCAGAAGGAGCGGGAGTTCGAGTTCCAGCAGGGACCCGTGTTCGCGAACATCGTCCTCGTGGACGAGATCAACCGGGCGATGCCGCGAACGCAGTCGGCGCTGCTCGAGGCGATGGCCGAGGGGCAGATCACCGCCGACGGGGAGTCGCGGCCGCTGCCGGACCCGTTCCTGATCCTCGCGACGCAGAACCCACTCGAGTTCGAGGGGACGTTCCCGCTGCCCGAGGCGCAGCTCGACCGCTTCTTCCTCCAGGCGACGCTCGGCTATCCGAGCCTCGACGACGAGCTGCGAATCGTGCAGGCGCAGCGGCACGGGCATCCGCTCAGCACGCTTCGGCGCCGTGATCGACGGCGACGCGCTGCGGCAGAATCCAGGCTGCGGTCGAGGACGTCTACATCGACCCGATCATCCAGCAGTGGCTGATCGAGCTCGTCCGCGCGACTCGCACGCTCGAGTTCGTGAACGTCGGGGCGTCCGTGCGCGGGTCGCTTGCGCTCGAGCGGGCCTCGCGGGCGTGGGCACTGATGCACGGACGGCCGTTCGTCGAGCCGGACGACGTCGAGGCGCTGTTCGAGCCGGTGCTCGCGCACCGTGTGCTGCTGAACCCGTACCGGCTCGAGTCCGCGAACGGCGACGGGCCGGTCCACGCCGACCTCGCCGCGCGCTGCCTCGAGCTCGCGCCGCGGCCGGGCATCGAGCGCTAGCCCGCCGTGCGCGGTTCGGGCGCGATCTTCCCGCTGCTCTCCCGCCGGCGCGGCGCCGGCCTCGCGGGCGGGACGCGCAGAAGCGCGCACCGCGGCGGCGGCTACGAGATCGTCAGCTCACGCCCGTACCGGCGCAGCGACAGCAGGCGCACGATCGACTGGAAGGCGTCCGCGCGGCTGTCGAGCGCGCGCCACGCGGACGAGTTCGTCGTCCGCGAACACTTCGCCGAGGACCGGCCGCACGTCGTGCTCGTCGTCGACCGGCGGCCTGAGATGAGCCTCTACCCGCGCGAGCTGCCGTGGCTGCACAAGCCGGCCGCGGTCGCCGCGGCGGGGCGGATGATCGTGGACAGCGCGCTCGCGGCCTCCGGTCTCCCGGGCTACCTCGACGTCGCCGACCCGCGCGCTCCGCGGTGGCTGCGACCGCAGTGGGAGCAGAACGCGGCGCGCATCCGCGACCGCGAGCTCGCCGCCTCGACGTACACCGCGCCCGCCGACAACCTCACGCGCGCGTTCCGGTTCCTCGCGCGCGCGCGCCGCGACGTGCCTGCCGGCTCGTTCGTGTTCGTGCTCTCGGACTTCCTGGTGCCGCCGGCTCCCGACGTCTGGCGCGCCGCGGGCTCGCTCGGCTGGGACGTCGTGCCCGTGATCGTGCAGGACCCGCGCTGGGAGCAGTCGTTCCCCGATGTCTCCGGGTTCGCGCTCCCGCTCGCCGCTCCCGGCCGGCGTGAGCTGCAGCTCGTCCGCCTGAGCCGGCGCGAGGCGGCGGCGCGCCGCGGACGCAAACGAGCGTCGTCTGGCGGGGCTGCTCGACACGTTCGGCCGGCTCGAGCTCGACCCGGTGCTGCTCTCGACCGACGACCAGGTCGAGATCCTGGGCTCGTTCCTGCGCTGGCACGAGCGGCGCGACGTGCGGGTGCGGCAGCGATGAGGCTCCGCGTCGCCGCGCTTGCGGCGCTGCTCCTGCTCGCCGTGGCGTTCGCGGCCGCGCTGCTCCGCCGGCCGGCGGAGGCGCCGGTTCGCATGGGCAAGCGCCCGGTCACGGTGCTGCGGACGCTCTCGCCGCGCGACCCGCAGTTCGGCGACACGGTCGTCGCGACGGTCGAGGTCACGGTCGACCCGCGCCGCGTCGACCCGGACACGGTGCGTGTGCTGCGCCGCTATGCGCCGTACCGCGTTGTCGCCAGCACGCGTACGGTCGACAGCTCGCGGGGCGTCTCGATCACACGCATCGAGGACCGGCTGCGCTGCCTCGATCTCGCCTGCGTCCCGCCGGGCGACAACCGGGCTTTCCGCTTTCCCGCCGTTCGCGTGTCGTATCCCGGCGCGACGACCGCCGTCGCGTGGCCCGCCCTGCACGTGCACTCGCGCGTCGCCGCGGACGACCTGCTGCACCCGGCGGTCCGTGTCGGACGGCCCGAGCCGGAGCCGGACTACCGGCTGCCGCCGCGGCCGACCGGCTACGCGCTGCTCGCGGCCGCGCTCGCGCTCGCGCTCGCGGGCGTGACGCTGCTGCTGCGCGTCGGGCTGCGGCGCCTCGAGGCCCGCCGCCCGGCGGGGTCCCCGCTCGAGCGGATCCTCGGCGAGCTGGCAGCCGCCTCCTCGAACGGCGACTCCGGCCGGCGCCGTCGCGCGCTCGAGGAGCTCGCCCGGGAGCTCCGCCCGCTCGACGAGCCGCTGAGCCGGGAGAGCCGGGTGCTGGCGTGGGCCGAGCCCGAGCCGCAGCGGGACGAGATCGTGGAGCTGGCGAGCCGCGTTCGTGCGGTGGTGAGCGCGTGACCGTGCTCGCGTGGATCGCGGCCGCCGCCTGCGTCCTCGGGGCCGTCGCCGTGCTCGGGCTGCGCCGCCGGCGCGCGGTGGTACTGCAGCTCGCCGATACCGGCGCGTTCGCCGAAGCGAGGCGGCGCACGACGCTGTTGTGGGCAGCCGCCGCCGGCGTGCTCGTCGCCGGCCTCCTCGTCTTCGCCGTGCAGGCTCAGGCGCAGGCGCCGGACAAGCCGATCCTCCGGCCGGGCTCCGACGCGGTGCTCGTGATCGATCTCTCCGGCAGCACCCGCACCGCCTCGAAGCCGATCGCCCGCATCCTGCGCGGCCTGACCCTCGACCCGCGGCGCCATCTCGGCCTGGTCCTCTTCTCGGACACGGCCTACGAGGCGCTGCCGCCTGCCACGCCGGTCGACGGGCTGCGGGATTGGCTCGACCTCTTCGAGCACGACGTCCCGCGGGACTATCCATGGATGCCGTCGTTCAGCAGCGGCACCGTGATCTCGAGCGGGCTCGTGCTCGCGCGGCGGATCCTCCGGCGCGACGGCGTGCGCGATCCGCACGTCGTGCTCGTCACCGACCTGATCGACGCAGCGCCCGACCTGCAGAAGCTCGAGACGGTCGTCGCGCAGTATCAGCGGGAGCGGATCGACCTGAAGGTGATCGCGGTCCAGCGTGAGCGCGGCAGCACGTTCGGTGCGGTGCGCGAGTTTCCGAACGCGACCTTCGTCGAGTCGGCCGCGAGCCTGACCATCCACCCTGACCAGGCGGTCGGCTCGGACGGCGACACGCTCGCGTTCCTCCTTGCGGCGCTCGTCGTCGTCCTCGGACTCGTCGCCGCGGCGTACGAGCTCGCCTTTCATCCGCTCACGTGGAGGACGGGGTGAGGCGGGAGCTGCTCCTCGCGGCGATCGGCGTGGCGGCGCTCGCGCTCTCGATCCCGCTTGCGCTGCTCGGCCGCGCCGTCCTCGCGACGCCCGGCTCGACGTCACCGAGCGGAGTGCCCGAGCGCGCGGCCGCCGAGCTGCTCGCGGCCGAGCGCGCCCAGCGCTTCTCGACCGTCGTGGACGCGTACCGCGAGGCGGTCGCCGTGCCGGCGCTCGCGATCAGAGCGAGCAACCCGATCCAGCTCGCGCACATGATCCCGACGCTTCCCTCCGCGAAGGAGCGCTCCCAGGCGCACGTGATGGTCGGCGCGATCTTCGCGCTGCCGGCCGGGGACGGGCGGATCAGCTTCGATCTGCTCCGACGGGCCGGGGCGATGCGCTTCTTCGAGCAGGCGACGGCGGAGTTTCACGCCGGGGCGCGCGCGGACGACGGGAACGAGGCGGCGAAGTACGACCTCGAGCTCGTGCTGAAGCAGCTCCTGCTCTGGCAGCGGCAGCAGCAGTCGAGCAGCGACGGCGACGCGAAGAACGGCAAGCAGCGGACGCGGAGGAACCGCCAGAACCCGCGCTCGATCGACGTCGAGCTGCAGCACGCCGGGATCTACTCGACCGGAACGGGCTACTGATGTCGATCGTGTTCGCCACGCCCCTCGCGCTGCTCGCCGGCCTCGTCGGGCTCGTCCCCGTCTCCGTCGCGATCGTGCGAGCCCGGGCGAGCCGCAAGCTCAGTCGCGAGCTCGGGCTTCCCGAATCGCCGCTCCGCGCGCACGCCGTGCGGCCCCTGGCGCTCGCCTGCGCGTTCGTGCTGCTCGGTCTCGCCGCCGCGCAGCCGTCGATCCGCCGTCAGGACGAGCAGCGTGCGCGCACCGACGCGGCAGTCTTCGTCGTGCTCGACGGGTCGCGCTCGATGCTCGCGGCGACGAGCCCGACCGAGCAGCCGCGCTTCCGGCGCGCCGCCGCGTTCGCGGAGCGGCTGCACACCGAGTTGCCCGAGGTGCCGATGGGGGTCGCCTCGCTGACGAACCGCGTCCTCCCGTATCTCTTCCCGACCGTCGACGACCTCGCCTACGACACCGTGCTCGAGCAGGCCTACGGCGTGCAGCGGCCTCGGCCCGCGATCGACGTCGAGCGGTGGGTGACGAGCTTCGACCCGCTGCGAGAGGTCGCCGCGCGGCGCTTCTTCTCGCGGGCGGCCCGGGAGCGCGTGCTCATCGTGCTCTCGGATGCCGAGACGCGGCCGTTCGAGTCGGAGCGCGTGCTGCGCGCCCTCCGGCGCGCGCGGACGACGCCGATCGTCGTGCGCTTCTGGGATCCGCGCGAGCGCATCTACCGCGCCGACGGCACGGCCGAGAGCTACCGCGCGACGCTGCCGCATCGGCTTGCCGACCTGCGCGAAGGGGGCTGGCACGCGTACGAGGAGACGGAGTTCGCCGCCGTCGTCGAGCTCGTGCGGCAGACGCTCGGTTCCGGGACGGTTGCGACTGTCGGCTTCCGGCGGCGGGACACGCCCATCGCGCCCATGCTCGCGCTGGCCGCGCTCGCGCCCCTCCTGCTCGTCGTCGTCCCTGCCGGCCGGCTGCCGTCCGTCCGTGTCGACCCCTGGAGGACAGCCGAGCCGACTTCGTGACGATGGTTCCACAGCGGCGGGGCGAGCGCCGCGGAGCCGTACCGTCGAAGCGTGCTCATCGACCTGCTGCTGCCGCAGCGGTGCGTCGTCTGCCGCCGGGGGCGTGCCCAGCTGTGCGCGGCCTGCGCCGCGCGGCTCTCCCGCCTGCGGGGTCCGCGCTGTGAGCAATGTGGCGCGCCGACCGTGTGGCCGGTCCGGCGCTGTCTCGAGTGCGCCAATCGCCGGCTTGCGTTCGCCCGGGCGCGCTCGGCGGTCGTGTACGACGACGCTGCCCGCGCCCTCGTCGGCGCGTGGAAGGAGCGTGGCCTTCGCCGTCTCGCCGCCGTGGCTGCTGCCGTCGTCGTCGACGCGCTCGAGCGCCCGGAGTTCCCGCTCGTCCCCGTTGCTCCGGACCCCGAGCGCCGCCGTAGACGCGGCCATGACCCACCCCTGGCGCTTGCGCGCCAGCTCGGCATCCTCTGGGAGCTCCCGGTGCTCCCGCTCCTGTCCCGCACCGGCACGAGCAGGCGGCAGCGTGCGCTCACCCTCGAAGGGCGGCGGGTGAACGTCCGCGGCGCGTTCTCGGCGGCCCGCTCGCCTGCAGCAGTGGTGCTGCGTGGACGACGTCTACACGAGCGGCGCGACGGCAAACGCGGCGGCGAGCGCGCTGCGGCGGGCGGGCTCGCGCCGGGTCGAGGTCGTGACGTTCGCCCGCGCCGTACGCGGGTATACAGTGGAGTTCCAGGCTTGATATCCGCCCGCAAGGAGAACGCGTTGCGACTTCAGGTGAAGGGCAGGAATCTCGAAGTGAGCGATTCGATCCGCACCTATGCGGAACAGAAGCTCGCGAAGTTGGGCAAGCAGCTGAACGACGCCACGCTCGTCGAGCTCGAGCTGGCGGTCGAGAAGAATCCGTCCATCTCCGCGAACCAGATCGCCGAGATCACGGTGTGGACCAAAGGGCCGACCTTGCGTGCGCGCGAGTCCTCGAAGGACATGCGTGCGTCGATCGACCAGCTGACCGAGAAGCTCGTTCGCCAGGTCCGGCACTACCGCGACAAGCGGAGGCCCGGCGGTGCGCGCCATTACGTTTCCGTCGACGAAGGAGCCCCGGCGATGGCCGAAGAACTCGACGAGCCGCAGATCGTGAAGACGAAGCACTTCCCCGTAAAGCCGATGAGCGTGGAGGAAGCCGTCCTTCAGATGGAGCTGATCGGCCACGACTTCTTCGTCTTCCGGAACGCCGAGACGGACGAGGTCAACGTCGTCTACCGCCGCAACGCCGGGGGGTACGGCCTGATCGAGCCGCAGACATGAGCTTCTGGCGACGCGAGAAGCCCTTGCACGAACAGCTCGCCGACGAAGGCGGGCTGGCGTTCCCGACCGAGGGGCGTTCGGCCGGGCCGTGGGACAAGGCCGGGATCCACGGCGTGCCCCGGCCGCGGCAGTGGGACGCGGTCGTGAGCGCCGAGGCCGACCTGCCCGGCGACGTGGTCCACTTCGTCAGCCTCGAGGGCGGCGGTGTCGTCGTCGAGGAGGATGTTCCGGACGACCAGCTCGCACTGCTCGCCGACGCCGTGGAGACGGAGCTCAACCCGCCGTACCGCGCTGAGGCAACGCGTCAGTACGAGCGGCTCTGGGCCGTCGGTGCGACGAAGATCACGACGGCGACGATTACCCACGAGATCAGAGGCGACACGGTCGAGCTCGCGGTGCAGGAGGACGGGCGAACGCTCGTCGTGGACGGGTCGCCCTCGTTCGAGTCGCTCCCCGAGCTCGAGGCGCTCGCTGCCGGAACGCCCTCCTACGTGATCCGTGCCGACCGGATCGACGGCGACCTCTGGGAGGTCGAGGTGCTGCCGCTGTAGCGGCGACCGGCGGCATCGGCGGCCGATCCCAAGCCGCTACCCTAGACCCAGCATGGCCCAGAGCATGGGTTCCTTCGAGCGCGTCCTTCGCTTCGGCGAGGGTCGCCGGATCAAACGGCTGGCCGAGCAGGCTGCCTTTATCGGCACGCTCGAGCCCGAGTTCGAGGCGCTGAGCGACGCCGAGCTCGCCGCGAAGACACCAGAGTTCAAGCAGCGGCTGGAGAACGGCGAGACGCTCGAGGAGCTCCTGTTCGAAGTGTTTGCGGCCGTCCGCGAGGCGTTCAGGCGCACGATCGGAGTCCGCCTCTTCGACGTCCAGCTGATGGGCGGGATCGCCCTTCACGAAGGCGACATCGCGGAGATGAAGACCGGTGAGGGCAAGACGTTCGTCGCCGTTCAGCCGCTCGTCCTGAACGCGCTCGAGGGCCAGGGCGTGCACCTCGTGACCGTCAACGACTACCTCGCCAAGCGCGATGCCGAGTGGACGCAGCCGGTGTACGAGAAGCTCGGGATGCGCGTCGGGTACATCCAGAACCAGATGCCCTTCGCGGAGCGCAAGGAGTCGTATGCGGCGGACATCACGTACGGGACGAACTCCGAGTTCGGCTTCGACTATCTCCGCGACAACATGGCCGTCTCGCTGCCCGAGCTCGTGCAGCGCAGCCACCGCTACGCGATCGTGGACGAGGTCGACTCGATCCTGATCGACGAGGCGCGAACACCGCTGATCATCTCCGGCCAGCCGGAGACGGCGGCGAAGACCTACTACGACTTCGCCCGGGTGGTGAAGACGCTGGAATCCCGCCCCGCAAAGATCCTCGCGAAGGGCGAGGACCAGTTCGCCGAGGGTGGCGACTACGTCTTCGACGAGAAGTTCAAGACCGTCTCGCCGAGCGAGGACGCGATCGACAAGATCGAGCGCGCACTCGGCGTCGACAACCTCTACGACCCGCGCAACGTCCAGCTCGTCAACCACCTCACGCAGGCGCTGAAGGCGCAGTCGCTCTACCACAGAGACGTCGACTACGTGATCCAGGACGACGAGGTGAAGATCGTCGACGAGTACACCGGCCGGATCATGGAAGGCCGGCGCTGGAGCGAGGGTCTGCACCAGGCGATCGAGGCCAAGGAAGGACTGCGGATCCAGGAGGAGCACGTCACCCTCGCGACGATCACCCTCCAGAACTACTTCCGCCTCTACGAGAAGCTCGCGGGGATGACCGGTACGGCGAAGACGGAGGAGAAGGAGTTCGTCGAGATCTACGACCTGCACGTCGTCGAGATCCCGACCAACCAGAACGTCGCGCGCCTGGACAAGAACGACCTCATCTTCCGGACGAAGGAGGGAAGGTTCGAGGCCGTGATCCGCGACATCAAAGAGCGCCACGAGGCGGGCCAGCCGGTGCTCGTCGGCACGATCGCGGTCGAGACCTCGGAGTACCTCGCGCAGCTGCTCGAGCGCCAGGGGATCAAGCACAACGTGCTCAACGCGAAGCAGCACGAGCGCGAGGCGGAGATCATCAAGGACGCCGGTCAGCTCGGCGCGGTCACGATCGCCACGAACATGGCCGGCCGCGGCGTCGACATCAAGCTCGGCGAAGGGGTCATCGAGGCGGGGGGCCTCTACGTCCTCGGCACCGAGCGCCACGAGGCGCGGCGCATCGACAACCAGCTCCGCGGCCGCTCGGGCCGCCAGGGCGACCCCGGCGAGTCGCGCTTCTACCTCTCCGGCGAGGACGAGCTCGTGCGCCTGTTCGCGGGCGATCGGATCAAGAACATCATGGCGCGCTTCAAGGTGCCGGACGACGAGCCCATGGAGGCGTCGATCCTCTCGAAGCAGATCGAGAACGCGCAGAAGAAGGTCGAGGAGCAGAACTTCGTCATGCGCAAGAACGTTCTGAAGTACGACGACGTGATGAACACGCAGCGCCAGGTCATCTACGCGCAGCGCCGCCGCGTGCTCGACGGCGTCGACATGTCGGCGGAGATCGGCAGCTGGATCGACGAGGTGATCGAGAACGCCGTCGACACCTACACCCAGGACGACTTCGCAGAGGAGTGGGACCTCGGTGCGCTCTGCCAGGCCATGCACGGCCTCTACGGCTCCGACATCACGCCCGAGGAGCTGAAGGAGGAGGTCGAGCTCGAGCGGGACGCGCTCGTCGAGGAGTTCCAGCAGGATGCGCGCGACGCGTACGCAGACAAGGAGCAGGAGCTCGGGCCGAACACCGAGGCCGGCGAGCCGCTGCTCCGGGACCTCGAGCGCTACGTGACGCTCCAGGTCGTCGACACCCGCTGGCGCGAGCACCTCGAGAACATGGACTACCTGCGTGAAGGCGTGCACCTGCGCGCGTTCGCGCAGAAGGACCCGCTCGTCGAGTACCGCGGCGAAGGGCATCGGATGTTCGAGGAGCTCAGCGTGATGATCCGTGAGGAGGTCGTCGGGACGCTCTTCCACGCGCAGCTCGCACCGCAGGACGCCGGAATCCTCGAGCCCCACGCGCAGCAGAACGGCGGGTCGCTTTCGTATGAGCACGAGTCGACCGCGGGAGCGGGCGCGATCGCAGGTGCGGCCGTCGGCGGAGGCAGCGTCGCGACCGCAGGCGCGGTTGCAGCGCCGGCACAGAGCGTTTCGACGCGACCGGTCGTCCGGAGCGAGGAGCAGAAGCTCGGCCGCAACGACCCGTGCTGGTGCGGCTCCGGCAAGAAGTTCAAGAAGTGCCACGGCGCTTGACGCGCCGGTGACCTTCGACGCGGCGTTCCGCCGCAGCTCGCTCGAACAGATGGCCGACCGCGAGCTCGACGTGCTCGTCGTCGGCGGCGGGATCACCGGCTGTGGCGTTGCTCTCGACGCCGCTTCGCGGGGTCTGAGCGTGGGGCTCGTCGAGCGCGACGACTTCGCCTCCGGGACGTCGGGACGTTCCTCGCGGCTCGTGCACGGCGGGATGCGCTACCTCGCCCAGCGCGAGCTCCGGCTCGTGCGGGAGTCGCTGCGCGAGCGGGCGATCATCCTGCGGCTCGCTCCGTATTTGCTCCGGACGCTGCCGATCTACGTGCCGCTCACCGATCTCTCTCTGCGTGCCGGGCTTGCGCTGTACGACGTCCTCGCGACGGGCATGAACGTCGCACGTCACCGGCGCGTCGCGGCCGGACGAGCTCGATGCCGTCGCACCCGGCCTGGAGCATCGCGGCGCCGGTCTCGTCTACTACGAGTGCGCGACCGACGACGCACGCCTGACGCTCGAAGTTGCGCGAGCGGCCGCGAAGCACGGCGCGCTCGTCGCGAACCACGCCCGGGTCGAAGCGCTCGCCGGCGACGGTCGAGTGAGCGGGGCGCGGGTCCGCGACGAGCTGAGCGGCGAGACGCTCGACGTTCGTGCGCGGACGACGGTGAACGCGACGGGGGTCTGGGCGGAGACGCTGCAGTCGCTCGCGACGGACGAGCCGCGCCGCCACGTCACGAGCAAGGGCGTGCACCTGATGTTTCGACCGGGCGCGGTCCGCGCACGCGCCGGAGCCCTCGTCCCGTCGGCCGACGACGACGGCCGGTTCGTCTTCGTGATCCCGTGGGAGGATCGCTACTACGCGGGCACGACCGACACGGCATACGGCGGCGACCTCGACGCGCCCGACGTCGACGCCGCCGATGAGGAGTATGTCCTCGCGGCCGTCGCGCGCTCGTTCCCGCACGTGAACGAGCGCTGCGTCGTCGGGTCGTGGGCCGGCCTCCGCCCGCTCGCGCACGGCGGCGATGGGCCGACGGCGGACCTGTCGCGCCGCCACGAGATCTACGAGGAGCCTCGCGGGCTCGTCACCGTGACGGGCGGCAAGCTGACGACGTACAGGGCTATGGCCGAGGACGTGGTCGACCGGATCGCACCTCGCACGCAGTGCCGGACGCGCGAGCTCCCGCTCGGGCTGACGGTGCCGCTCGGCGAGGCGCTGGCGAAGGCGCAGGCGGCGGCGCGCGCAGCCGGCCTACGCGAGGAGGCCGCGAGGCGGCTGGTTCACCGTTACGGCGACGACTGGACGCTCGCGGTCGACCTGATCGCCGAGCAGCCCGAGCTCGCACAGCCGGCCGTCGAGGATGCGCAGGTGCTCGAAGTCGAGCGCGTGCTCGCGCGCACCCGGGAGATGGCGCTGACAGACGACGATGTCGACGTGCGCCGGACGCGTCTGACCACGCTCGAAGACACGGCCACACGGCTACCATCGTGAACGCGATGAACGAGTCCGCCGAACCGCTGGAGCATCAGCTCGAGGAGATCGGGACCCAGCTCGCCTGGGTCCGTGATTACCTTTGACCCCGATTCGCTGAGGGTCCGCATCGCCGAGCTCGAGGCTCTCATGGGAGAGCCCGGCTTCTGGGACGACCAGTCGAAAGCCGCGCGTGTATCCGCTGAGCAGGCACGGCTCAGCAGGCGCCTCGAGCGCTATGACCAGCTCACGCGCGAGTACGAGGATGCCCGCGAGCTGCTCGCGCTCGACGGTGACATGGCCGACGAGATCGCCGGGATGCTGCGTCCGCTCCGGGCCGAGCTCGACCGGCTCCAGGAGGACGCGCTCTTCACCGGGGAGTACGACACCGGCGATGCGCTGATGTCCCTCCACGCGGCAACCGGCGGGATCGACGCGCAGGACTTCACCGAGATGCTGTTGCGCATGTACCTCCGCTGGGCCGACGACCGCGGGTTCAAGACGGAGGTGCTCGAGGCGACGCCGGGGGAGGAGGCGGGCCTCAAGTCCGCGACCGTCACCGTCGCCGGCGAAAACGCCTACGGGATCCTGAAGGCAGAGCGCGGCAAGCATCGGCTCGTGCGGCTCTCGCCGTTCGACCAGGCACACCGCCGGCACACGTCCTTCGCGCAGGTCGTCGTCGCGCCGCTCCTGCCGGAGGACGGCGCGGTTGAGCTCGACGAGGGCGAGCTCCGGATCGACACGTACCGCGCAAGCGGCGCCGGCGGGCAGCACGTGAACAAGACCGACTCCGCCGTTCGGATCACGCACCTCCCGACGGGGATCGTCGTCCAGTGCCAGAACGAGCGCTCGCAGACGGCGAACAAGCAGACCGCGATGCGCATGCTCCGCTCGCGGCTGGCCGAGCTCCAGCTCGAGGAGCGCGAGGCCGAGCTGGCCCGGGAGCGCGGCGAGGCCGTCGACACCGGGTTCGGCGGCACGAACATCCGCAGCTACGTGCTCCAGCCCTACCAGCAGGTCAAGGACCACCGCACCGGGCACGAGGTCGGGAACGCCCAGGGCGTGCTCGACGGGGACATCGACGGGTTCATCCACGCCTACCTGCTCGCGCAGGCGGCCGGCGGGGAGCGCGTGTAGTGGCTGGAGGGCTCTCCGACCCCTCCGCTACACTGGGCCGGCAGGTACCTCGCGAGCCGTAGCTGCTTCGGTCTGCCCTGCATTCCTTCTGGTGACAGAGCTCGAGACCACACCCGCGGCAATGATCGAGGCGACAGGAAACGGCGCGTCGCCGACGACGTCCGAGCCCGAGCGCGGCGATCATCTTCGACAGCGTCACGAAGGTCTACGAGCCCGACGTGACCGCGCTCTCGGACGTCTCGTTCGTGATCGAGAAGGGCGAGTTCGTGTTCGTCGTGGGTGCATCCGGCTCGGGGAAGTCGACGTTGATCCGCCTCGTCCTGAAGGAGCTCGAGCCGACGTCCGGCCGGATCTTCGTGGGCGGGCGCGAC
Organism: uncultured Actinomycetes bacterium; assembly: GCA_963700495.1. Taxonomy (GTDB): domain Bacteria; phylum Actinomycetota; class Thermoleophilia; order Gaiellales; family Gaiellaceae; genus JACCTU01. The sequence continues at coordinate 842,022 of CAVOXT010000001.1, forward strand.
CTGACCCGTCTCCGCCGCAGCAAGATCCCGCTGCTCCGCCGGAACGTCGGCTGCGTGTTCCAGGATTTCAAGCTCCTGCCGAACCGGACTGCAGGCCGAGAACGTCGCCTACGCGCTCAGGGTGCGTGGTGAGCCCCAGGACTCGATCAGAAAAAAGGTGCCGGATGTGCTCAACCTCGTGGGCCTCTCCCACAAGACGAACTCGCTGCCGGACGAGCTCTCGGGCGGCGAGCAGCAGCGCGTCTCGATCGCGCGTGCGTTCGTCAACCAGCCGCCGCTCCTGATCTGCGACGAGCCGACCGGGAACCTCGACCCCGACACCTCGGTCGGGATCATGCAGCTCCTCTATCGCATCAACCAGTCCGGCACGACGATCCTGATGGTGACGCACGACCGCGAGATGGTCGACAAGATGCGCCGCCGCGTGCTCGAGCTCGTGGACGGGCAAGCTCGAACGCGACGAGCGCCGCGGAGGCTACGCGGGCGAATGAGGCTCAGGCTCCTCCTCGCCGAGGCGCTGCGGTCGGTCCGCGCCAGCCTGTCGACCACCTTCGCCGCGACGTTGACGGTGCTGATCGGGATGTTCCTGCTCGGGGTGGCGCTGCTCGTCGGGACCTGGGCGAACGCATGGATCGACAACCGGAAGAACGAGCTTGTCGTCAACGTCTTCTACTGCACGGAGAGCGGGTGTGACCGCGACGTGACGAACGCCCAGATCAACGCGGTGCGCGAGCGCCTCGAGCGCGACCCTCGGGTCAAGGAGGTTCGCTTCATCTCGAAGGACGAAGCCCTCGCGATGATGAAGAAGCGAACCCCGGACCTCGTCGAGGATCTCACCTTCAACCCGCTTCCCGACGCTCAGGAGGTCGTCCCGAAGGATCCTGACGACGTTGCTGCGATCGCCGCCAGCCTCAGGCCGCTGCCGCCGGGAGTGCAGAAGGTCAATTACGGCGAGCAGACCGCCGACAGCATCCTGTGGTGGGGTCGGCTCGTCTGGTTCTTCTTCGTCGCGATCGTGGTGCTGCTGCTCGCCGCTTCGACGCTCCTGATCGCGAACACGATTCGGCTCTCGATCTTTGCGCGTCGCCGCGAGATCGAGGTGATGAAGCTCGTTGGCGCGTCGAACTGGTTCGTGCGCGGCCCGTTCATGCTCGAAGGCGTCTTCGTCGGGCTGGCCGGCTCGTTGATCGCGGCGATTCTGCTCCTACTCATCAAGGAGGTCGCGATCCCGTCGATTTTCGACAGCACGACCCGGTCGGAGTCGCAACCTCTGTCGTCGATCTGGACGGTGCTGATTCTGCTGTTCGTGGGGCTCGCGCTCGGGACGGCGAGCTCCGGGCTGACGCTACGCCGCTTCCTGCGCGTCTAGCCATTCGAGCGCGCGCACACGCGCGACGAGCACGGTGCCGGCGAGCCAACCGAGCGCGGTCGCGACGGAGGCCGCGTTGAGCAGCTGCTGCTGGAGCGGATGGACGAGCTCGCTCGACGCCACCGCGACCTGGAAGGCACAGGCCAAGAGCGCGCCCGCCGTTCCGAGCGCCAGCACTCGCCTAGCCGTCGGTGCAAACGCCAATCCCAACAGGAATGCGATCGCGCCACCAAGGCCCCCCGCCAGGAGCAGTTCGCCGAACGAGCTCGCCATCACCGGTGAAACGGTCGAACGGCGCGGAAGGATGCGGGTGTGACCGACTTCGTCGTCGTCGAGGTCTCGCGGCGGGGCCGCTTCATGGTCGGAGAGCCCGTCTTCGCTCCGGGAGTGCCGATCCCGCTGGACCGGAAAGGTCTCGCCGACGTCAAGCCGGGCGACCTCGCGGTGATCAGGACGGGCCGCGGGCGTGCACGCCTCGAGCGGCGGCTCGGATCCGCCGACAGCATCGAGTCCGTGCTCGAGGGGCTCCTCGAGCACGAAGGGCTCCGCCGCCCGTTCGAGCCGTTCGACCTGCCGGAACCGAGCCTCGAAGGCCGTGTCGACCTGCGCGACCTGCGCACGTTCACGATCGACCCCGAGACCGCGAAGGACTTCGACGACGCGATCTCGGTACAGCGTGAGGGGGACGGGATCCGCGTCTGGGTGCACATCGCCGACGTCTCGTGGTTCGTTCCGGCCGGCTCTCCGCTCGATCGAGGCGCTGCCGAGCGCGCGCTCTCCGTCTACGTGCCGGGGCTCGTCGCGCCGATGCTGCCGCACGAGCTCGCGGACGACGCCTGCTCGCTGCGGCCGAACGTCGACCGACTCTGCGTCACCGTCGAGGTGCTGTTCGACAGCTTGCTCGAGGCAGGCGAGCCGTTGTTCTATCGCTCGGTGATCCGGAGCGACGCACGACTCACCTACGGCGAGGCGGAGTCGATCCTCGCGGGTCGCGAGAGCGCCGACGACGATCTGACCGAAGGGCTGCGTCTCGCCGAGCAGCTCGCGCTCGAGCTGCGGCAGCGGCGGTTCGCGCGCGGCGCGCTTCGGATCGCCGGCGCAGAGACCGCCTTCGCGTTCGACGGCGAGGGCCGTGTCGAGAAGGCATGGCTCGAGCGGGAGCCGCACGCGCACCTGCTGGTCGAGGAGCTGATGATCCTCGCGAACGAGGCCGTCGCCGGGCTGCTCGCCGGCCGCCGGCGCGAGGCGCTCTTCCGCGTTCACGAGCGGCCCGACCCCCAGTCGGTCGCGCGCCTGCTCTCCAAGCTCACCGCGCTCGAGGTGCCGACTCCGCCCGCACCTAAAGCCGATCGGATGACGCCGGAGCAGGCCGCGAAGCTCGCGGCAGAAGCGAGCGAGTGCGTGAGCGAGTACGTCGAGCGTGCGAAGCGCGGCCGCGAAGCCTTCCCCTCGCTCGTCCTGCGAGCGCTCAAGCAGGCGCGCTATCACCCGGTCAACCTCGGCCACTCGGGGCTCGCCAGCCGCGCGTACTGCCACTTCACGTCGCCGATCCGCCGCTATCCGGATCTCGTCGTGCACCGTGCGCTCCTCCGCGAGATCGGCGCCGGCGACGACCCGCTGCCCGAAGACCTCGACGAGGCGGCCGAGCACTGCTCGACGCAGGAGCGTGCCGCCGCGGAGGTCGAGTATCGAGCCGACGACATCTGCCTCGCCTGGCTCCTCGAGGACGTCCTCTTCGAGCGGGGGTGGGAGAGCCCGTTCACCGGGGAGATCACAGGGCTGATCGGCTCAGGGCTGTTCGTCCGGTTCGGCGACGTCTTCGAAGGATTTCTCCCCGCGCGCCGGCTCCCGGGAGACTTCTACGAGATCGACCCTCTGGAGACGAAGCTCGTCGGCCGTCGAGGGGGCGGGAGCTTCCGGCTGGGCGATTCGATCGAGGTCGTCGTCCAGGAGATCCGGAAGACCGAGGGCAAGGTCGAGCTCTCGCTGGGACGTGCGCGACCTCGATAGGCTCGCCGCGTGCGGGCGCGGATCGCCGAGCTGACGGCCAGGGAGGAGCGTCGGTTCCGCGACGAGCATCCGCGGTCCTTCGAGCTCGCCGAGCGCGCGCGACGCTCGCTCCTGGCGGGGGTGCCGATGCACTGGATGGCCAAGTGGCCGGGCGGGTTCCCGGTGTTCGTCGCCGAGGCGCACGGCGCCCGGTTCGTCGACGTCGACGGTCACGAGTACGTCGACCTCTGCCTCGGCGACACGGGCGCGATGACGGGGCACTCTCCCGAGGCGACCGTCGCCGCTCTGGAACGGCAGGCCGCGCGCGGCATCACGCTGATGCTCCCCACCGAGGACGCCCTGTGGGCGGGCGAGGAGCTGGCGACCCGCTTCGGTCTGCCGTACTGGCAGTTCGCGCTGACCGCGACCGACGCGAACCGCTTCGCGATCCGGCTCGCCCGCGAGGTGACCGGCCGTCCGAAGGTGCTCGTCTTCAACTGGTGCTACCACGGCACGGTCGACGAGACGTTCGTTGCGCTGCGCGACGGTCGAGTCGTCTCGCGCCGCGGAAATCTCGGTCCGCCTGTGCCGCTCGACGTGACCACGCGCGTCGTCGAGTTCAACGACGTCGACGCGCTCGGGCGCGAGCTCGCCGAAGGCGACGTCGCGTGCGTGCTCACCGAACCGGCCCTCACGAACGTCGGCATCGTGCATCCCGAACCGGGCTTTCACGACGCGCTGCGCGAGCTGACCCGGCGCACCGAGACGCTCTTGATCATCGACGAGACGCACACGATCTGCTGCGGCCCCGGCGGCTTCACGCTCGCCGGCGGGCTGGAGCCGGACCTTCTGACGATCGGAAAGCCGATCGCGGGCGGCGTTCCGGCGGCGGCGTACGGGTTCAGCGCCGAAGTCGCCCGGCGCGTGATCGACCACATCGAGCTCGAGGACGCCGACGTCGGGGGTGTCGGGGGCACCCTCGCTGCGAACGCGCTCTCGCTCGCCGCGATGCGGGCGACGCTCGAGCACGTGCTGACCGCAGAAGCGTTCGCGCGGATGATCCCCCTCGCCGAGCGGTTCACGACGGGCGTCGAGGAAGCGATCGACCGCCACGGCGTGCCCTGGCACGTGACCCGGCTCGGCTGCCGGGCGGAGTACTTGTTCGGGCCGGACCGTCCACGCAACGGGGCGGAGGCCGCGGTCGCCGGCGACTTCGAGCTCGAGCGGCTGATGCACCTCTATGCGCTGAACCGCGGCGTGCTTCTGACCCCGTTCCACAACATGGCGTTGATGTCGCCGGCCACCACGGAGGCCGACGTGGACACGCACACCGAAGTGTTCGACGAGGCGCTCGCCGAGGTTGCCGCGTAGGCGGGCGGGAACACCGAGGCGCGCTCAACCGTTAGGAGACACATGAGACTCGAAGGCATCCACCACGTCACCGCGATCACAGGCGACGCCCAGGCGAACGTCGACTTCTACGCCGACAAGCTCGGCCTGCGGCTCGTCAAGAAGACAGTCAACCAAGACGACCCGACCGTCTATCACCTCTTCTACGCCGACGAGAAGGGCAGCGCCGGCAGCGACATCACCTTCTTCGAGTACCCGGGCGCGCGCGGCGGCCGCGCGGGGGCGGGAATGGTGCACCGCGTGCTCTGGCGTGTCGGCTCGGAGGACTCGCTCGACTTCTGGGCAGAACGGCTCGGCGTCGAACGAGACGGCGAGACGCTCCGATTCTCCGACCCCGAGCGCCTCGAGCACGAGCTCGTCGTCGACACGAGCGGCGAGGAGCCGCTGACCGCGGAGCATCCCGAGATTCCGCCCGAGCACGCGCTCCGCGGCTTCGCGGGCGTGCGCGCGTTCACCGGAGACCCCGACCGCAGCAACGAGTTCCTCTCGACGCTCGACTTCGAGCCGGGGTGGGTCGCCCGCGGCGAGAAACGGAGCGGGACGTACGTCTACGACCAGGCGCCCGGCGGGGCAGGGGTTCCCGGTGCGGGCACCGTGCACCACGTCGCGTGGGGGTCCCCGCCGGAGGAGCACGAGGCGTGGCGTGACCGCGTCACGGAGGCCGGCGGCCGACCGACGCCGGTGATCGAGCGCTTCTACTTCAAGTCGATCTACTTCCGCGAGCCGAGCGGCGTGCTGTTCGAGATCGCGACGCTCGGTCCGGGCTTCACGGCGGACGAGCCGCTCGAGACGCTCGGCGAGCGCCTCTCGCTGCCGCCCGCGTTCGAGCCTCTGCGGGAACAGGTCGAGCCGGCCCTCACACCGATCAAGAACCCACGCGAGACGTGGTCTCGCACCTAACCAGGGACGCGGAGGGCGAGCCGGAGGGGACGATCGTCCTCTTCCACGGTCGCGGCGCGGACGAGCACGACCTCGTGCCGCTCTTCGACCTCCTCGACCCGGAGCGCCGCTTCGTGGGGATCACGCCGCGCGGGCCGCTCTCGCTCCCGCCGGGCGGTGCTCACTGGTACGCGGTCAAAGAGATCGGCTACCCGGACGAGAGGACGTTCCTGCCGACGTTCGAGGCCGTCGCCGAGTGGGTCGACGGGCTCGGCCTCGACTGGGACCGCACGGTCCTCGGCGGCTTCTCGCAGGGCGCCGTGATGAGCCACGCCCTCACGCTCGGGCGCGGCCGTCCCCGTCCGGCGTCCGTGCTCGCGTTGAGTGGGTTCGTGCCCACGGTCGAGGGCTTCGAGCTCGACTTCGAGCCGCCGCTGCCGCGCTACGCGATCGGCCACGGAACGTTCGACCCTGTGATCGGCGTGGAGTGGGGGCGCCGGGCCCGCGACCTCCTAGAGGAGGCGGGCGCCGAGGTGCGCTACCGCGAGTACCCGCTTCCGCACACGATCGACCCGCGCTTCCTGATCGAGGTGCGCGACTGGCTCACCGGTCGGAGGGCAGCAGCGAGTACATGACGTGGTCGCGCGCGACGCCGTCCTGCTCGATCCACGCGCGCATCACGCCCTCGCGCCTGAAGCCCGCCTTCTCGGCGACCCGCTGTGACGCGACGTTGTCGACGTCGGCGTGCAGCTGCAGCCGCCGGTAGCCGTGCTCGAAGGCCCACCCGGCCGCAAGGGCGAGGGCAGAGGCCGCGATCCCGCGCCCCCGCGCGTCTCGGCGGACCCAGTAACCGATCTCGGCCCGCCGCCACTTGCGCGGGCTGACGGCGATCCCGCCGACGAGCTGTTCCCCGGCGACGATCGCGAACGCCCCGTCGCGCTCGGCGGCGCGGCGTAGATATGCCTCGCCGTCCGCGCGGACGTAGGGATACGGGATCGCCGGCATCCAGCGGCCGATCTCCGGGTCGTTGACGGCGTCGACGAGCTCGTACAGGTCGTCCTGGCACCACGGCCGGAGTCTCACGTCGCCGTTCCCGGGCGATCCCACCGGTCGATCCTAGAATGGCCGCGTGGCCGACAAGCTGATCGCCGACAACCGCCGTGCGCGGCACGACTACCACCTCACCGATCGGGTCGAGGCGGGCGTCGCGCTCGTCGGCACCGAGGTCAAGTCGCTCCGCGCCGGGCAGGCGAACCTGCAGCGCGCCTTCGCCGAGGTGCGCGACGGCGAGGCATGGCTGATCGGGCTGCACATCCCGGAGTACGGCCACGGCAACCTTGCGAACCACGACCCGGACCGCGACCGCAAGCTGCTGCTGAAGCGCCGTGAGATCGACTCGCTCGCCGGCAAAGTGCGCGAGCGCGGCTACACGCTGGTGCCGACGCGCCTCTACTTCAAGGGCGACAAGGTCAAGGTCGAGCTTGCCGTCGGGCGGGGCAAGGAGGCCCAGGACAAGCGCCGTGACATCGCGAAACGGGACGCGCAGCGGGAGATGGAGCGCGCGTTCAAGGGCTCTCGGTGAGACTTTTTCGCGGTTGAAAGCCGCAAACCGCAGGCTAAAATCCACCGTAACTCGGAAAACCGGTTTGCCGTCAACCAGGGGGGTTCTCGATGTTTCGTCTGAGAACGGCACTCGTCGTCTCCGCGCTCGTTCTCGTCACGGTTTCCGCGGGCTCTGCCGTCGCCGCCGGGTCGTTTCCCGCGACCATCCCGCTCCCGCAGGGATTCCAACCGGAGGGGATCGCGATCCGCGGGACGACGTTCTACGTGGGCTCGATTCCAACCGGGGCCGTCTACCGCGGTGATCTCCGCACGGGCCGCGGAGCCGTGTTCGTCCAAGGCCGCACCGGACGGGCCGCGACGGGTCTCGTCGCTGACGGGCGCGGCCGGCTTTTCGTCTCGGGTGCCGGTACCGGTAAGGCGTTCGTGTACAACGCGCGCACGGGTGCCGACATCGCCGAGTACACGCTGGAGGCGGGATTCATCAACGACGTCGTCGTGACGCGTGACGGCGCGTACTTCACCAACTCGAACCGCGCGGCTCTCTACCGTATCCCGATCGGTCGCGGCGGTCAGCTCGGCACGTCGGCCCAGACGATCCCGCTTACGGGGGCGTTCCAGCTGCAGGCCGGGTTCAACGCGAACGGGATCGACGCCACGAGGAACGGGAAGTGGCTCATCATCGTGCAGTCGAACACCGGCAAGCTCTTCCGGGTCGACCCGAAGACCGGCGCGACCGTCGAAATCGCTCTCGGAGCTGAGAGCGTCCCGAACGGCGACGGCATCTTGCTCGACGGGAAGCGCCGGCTGTACGTCGTGCAGAACCAGCTGAACCGCATCGCCGTGATCGACCTCGACAAGTCGCTCACGTCGGGCCAGGTCGTGACGCGAATCACCGACTCGCGCTTCGCGATCCCGACGACGATCGACGACTACGGGCGGTGGCTCTACGCCGTGAACGCCCGATTCGGCTCGCCGCCGGCGACGACCGACTACCAGGTCGTGCAGGTCCGCAAGGCGGTCAAGGCTGACCACGACGACGAAGACGACGACTGAGCGTTGGCCGCGGGCGGGCGCCGCTCGGCGCCCGCCCGCGTCAGATCATCCGCCGCTCGGCCGCCCAGCGCGTCAGCTCGTGGCGGCTCGAAAGCTGCAGCTTGCGCAGGACGTTCGAGACGTGCGTCTCGACCGTCTTGATCGAGAGGTGCAGCGATGCGGCGATCTCCTTGTAGCGGTAGCCGCGGGCGATCAGCCGCAGCACCTCGCGCTCGCGCGGGGTGAGCTCGTCGAGCTCGGCGTCGCGCACCGGCTCGCCCGAGCCGAACGCGTCGAGCACGAAACCGGCGAGCCGCGGGGAGAAGACGGCGTCGCCGTCGGCGACCCTGTGGATCGCCTCGATCAGCTCGTCGCCCGAGATCGTCTTCGTGACGTAGCCTCGCGCGCCCGCGCGGACGACCGAGATCACGTCCTCCGCGGCGTCGGACACGGAGAGGGCGAGAAAGCGGACGCCCGGCCGCTCGGGTGCGACCCCGGCGATCACGGCCTGGCCGCCGCCGTCGGGGAGGTGCACGTCGAGCAGGACGACGTCGGGGTCGGTCTCGAGCACCAGCGGGATGGCCTCGCCGACGGTTGCGGCCTCGCCGACGAGCTCGATCGAGTCGTCCAGCTCGCTCCGGACACCGGCCCGGAAGAGCCCGTGGTCGTCGACGATCACGACGCGGCGCACGGGTCTCATGGCGAGCTCCTCGGCAACGAGAGCTCGACCTCCGTGCCCTCGCCGGGAGTCGAGGTGATCGTTGCGGCGCCGCCGTGTCGCGCCATCCGGCCCTCGATCGACTCCGACAGGCCGCGGCGCTCCTGGGGCACGTCGGCCCGGTCGAAAGCCCTCGCCACGGTCGCGGACGAAGACGCTGATTCCGTCACCGTCGGCCTCGGCGTAGACCGAGATCTCCTCCGCGCCGGAGAAGCGTGCGGCGTTTGCCATCGCCTCGCGGGCGGCGAGGACGACCGCGCGGGTGTCGTCGTCCAGCGGCGCGTTTCCGGCGCTCGCGACCTCGACGCGTACGCCGTGCAGCTCCTCGACCTCGGCGGCGGCGTTGCCGATCGCCGCCACGAGCGTCTCTTCCTGGAAGAGCGCACCTTCGGGAAAGAGCCAGGCGCGGAGCTCGCGCTCCTGCCGGCGTGCAAGCTGGCCGACGCGCTTCGGGTCGTGCGACTCGCGCTGGATCAGCACGAGCGTCTGGAGCACGGAGTCGTGGACGCGCGCCGCCATCTCCGCGCGCTCCTCCGAGCGGATCCGTCGCGTCCGCTCTGCGTCGCGCTCCTGTGCGGTGCGCCAGAGCCATGGGCCGACGACCAGCAGCAGCCCGCCGGCGAAGGCGGCCGGCGTCAGCAGCGGCCCGCCCGCGCCGACTTCGCCGCCGGTGATCAAGACGACCACGCCGGCCGCGGCGAGCGCAGAGCCGACAGCGCGCTTCTGCTTCCGCCAGAGCAGGAAGATGCCGACCGTGACGAGCGCCGCCGCCGCTTGGACGAACGCCGGCAGGCCGAGCCCGTTCAGGACGGCGACCGCGGTCAGGACGAGCAGCGCGAAGCCGACGACGGTCCGGGCGCGGCTCGTCCGCCTGCCGGTCTCGTCGGGCATCAGGAGCGCGGCCGCGAGGTAGAGCGCGATCCCGGCGCCGCCCGCGAACGTCAGCAGCGCGAACAGGAGCCGGACGAGCGTCGGGTCGACCTCGAGCGTGCGGGCGATCCCCGCGCAGACGCCGGCGACCACGCCGTTGGCGCGGTCGCGGGCGGGGATGGTGCCGACGTCGATCATCGCCGCGGGTCGGACTCCCTGAGGACGAGAACCTCGCCGACCCCCACGTGTGCGTCGATCAGGACCGTCTTGTCGGAGCCGAAGGCGTTCTGGCTCGTCGAGACGTCCGCGTCGAACCCGGAGTCGGTCCGATCGAAGACGGTCACGTCGCCCGCCGATGCCGATGCGTCGACATCGACGTTGACCTCGTCCGGCACGACCACCGTCAGCCGACCGATTCCGACGTTGGCGTCGACCTCGGTCTCGTCGCCGAACGGGGTGCTGCTGAGGTCGACCGTCAAGTCGCCGATCGAGAGGTCGTAGTTGCGGTTCACGTCGACGGCCTCGAGGGGACGGTAGACGCGGTCGCCGATCGGCCCCTCGAGCCGGACGTCCACCGCCGAGACGGCCACGGCGAGCAGCGCGAGCACGAGCCCGACGACGACGAGGCCGCCGGTCCGCCGTTGCAGCGAGGCGCCGACAGCGACGACGAGGCCGATCGCGATCGCCCCCACGGCGAGGGCGATGTCCCAGCGGATGCCGACACCGAGCGCGCTCAGCAGCGCGAGGACACCCGCCGAGGCGAGCAACGCGCCGAAGGCCGGCAGGAAGAGCGACGGCCGCTTCTCCGGACGCGAGACGGGCGCGGGCTGCTCGCCCGGTTGGGCGACCGGCTCGCCGTCGGTGCCGCGGCGCTGCGCGATGACGATCGCGAGCCCGCCGAGGAGGAGGAGCGTCCAGGCGAAGCCGCTGTTGGGCCAGAAGTCGGCGGTCGCGAGCAGCGAGAGCAGCGCGATCCCGACCAGCGCGACACCGACGAGCAGCCAGGGCCGGTCGCGGTGGCGGCGCAGCGCCTCGGCGGCAATCGACTCGCTCCGGCCCGACTCCGGGATCACGAGCACGGCGGCGATGTAGAGCAGGATTCCCGCTCCGCCCACGAGCGTCAGGATCACGAAGGCGATCCGGAAGAAGGTGGGGGAGAGGTCGAAGTAGTCCCCCAGCCCTCCGGCGACGCCGGCGACGACTCGGTCGTCGCGGCTGCGGTGCAGCTCCTTGACGGGCGCGATCTGGGTCTCGGTGGTCTCGGTGTTGCTCATGGCTTCCTTTCATCGGGGATGCTCCGAGCATGCGCCGCACGGTGGTGGCTGCACCATCGGGACTTCCCCTGAGCCGACCCTGATCTTCGCCGCAGGGGGCGGTGCCGGCAAAGCGGGCTACACTGTGTTCACATACGGGGGCGACCTGGTTTCGACGTGGTCGGTTCTCCGGCAGAGCTGCAAGCCGAGGTCCCGGAGGCCTCGTTAAAAACCGGGAACCAACGCAAGTGCGAATAACGAAGACGCACTCGCTCTCGCTGCCTAATCAGTAGCTGAGCGCGTCGCTCCCGAGTTCGGCCCGTGGCACGGGTAGCGGCGACAAGCAACGGGCTCGGCACCGAAGGAATGCGATCGCCGGAGGTGCGACAACTTAGGATCGCTGGCCCGGTCGGTCGGTTGCCCACCACCAGCCGGACGGGCGAGATCAAAAGGTGGGACAAGCTTGTAGATGCTCGGCCGGTGCGTCCGCGGACGCGGGTTCGATTCCCGCCGCCTCCATTTGTTGTCGTTTCGACAACGTGCTGTGGCTGGCCCCGGCCCCCTCGCATGTCGGGCGCGGCGGCCGATCGCGGAATGATTCGGTGCGACCGGATCGGCCACGTCCGGGGGTCTGACCTTGCTCTCCCGAGGGGCCGACGGCGGAGATCTACGTCAGCCCAGGGCCATACCTTCTAGGGATTCCGACGCAATGGGGTCTGGCAGCCGTCTCATGCGGAACCCGTTGAGGAGCCCGAGCAGGCTGGCGAGGACTGGGACCAGGAGCGCGACCTGCAGAGAGCGGTCGCGCGCTTCCTTGTTGATGCGGAGGATCTCTGCCTGAACGTCCTCGGGCTCACCGGCGAGCAGAGGCTCGAGTTGGGCGTTACTCATCACCTCGGCGTCGTTCTCGAGTGTGTCGGAGATCTCCTGCTGCTGTGCAGGCGGGATCACGGCGCTCTCGTTCACGAGGTTGGTGAACTCGAAGGCGAGGAAGGCGAGGAGGACCCCGCCGGCCATTGCCAGTCCGAACGAGAGGCCGAACGATCCTGCCGCGGAGTTGACGCCGGCTGCCTCGCTGACGCGCTCCTCGTCGATCGGCGAGAGCGTGTAGTTGTTGAGCTGGGAGACGAGCATTCCCAGTCCTGATCCGGTGATCAGCAACGGGATGACGAGCGCCCAGCCGCTGTCGGTGCGGGGCACGATCGGGATGATCAGGGCCAGGCCGATGGTGCTCAGCGCGAACCCCACCAGGACGATCGTGCTCGGCCGCCGCTTACCCGCCCTCCGGCCGGCAAGCAGCGCCACGCCGAACATGCTGAGCGAGAGTGGGGCGAGGGTCAGCCCTGTTTGCATCGCGTTGTATTCCAGCGTCATCTGCAGAAAGATCGGGAGCGCGATCATCGCGCCGCCCAGCGTGATGTTCTGCAGCATCTGCCCGGAGATCCCGAGCGTGAAATGCGGGAACTTGAAGAGACCCGGATCGAGCAGCGTCACCTTGCCCTCCCGCTTGCGCCGCACAAGCCACCGGGCCAGGAGCGCGAGAGCGACGGCACCGGTCGCCATCAGCAGAAGGACGTACTCACCGCCTTCCTGCCAGACGAGGATGCCCAGGACGACCCCGCCCATCCCGATGACCGAGAGGATCGCGCCGACGCCGTCGATCTGGCGCGGCCCCGTGTAGGCCACGTCGCGGACGAGCTTGATCTGAGACAGCACGACCGCGATCACGACGGCCTCAAGGGCAAAGCCGACGCGCCACGACAGGAAAGTGGTGACAAACCCCCCGAGCAGCGGGCCCACCGCAGCGGCGATCGCGGCCGCGGCCCCGACCAGCGCGTACGCCTTCTTGCGGGCCGCGCCCTCGAAGTTCCCGTGGATGAGCGACTGCATCGCGGGCAACAGGAGGGAGGCGCCAAGGCCGCCGATGATCGCCCAGAAGATGATGACTGCCGTCAGGCTCTGGGCAAGCGTCATCGCCACTGCTCCGATCGCATAGGCCAGCAAACCCAACACGTAGGCTCGTTTGCGCCCGATCAGGTCGCCGACCTTGCTGCTGATGAGAATGAACGCTGCGGAAACGAGCGCCTCCAGCGCGATTGCCGACTGCACCCCGCTGACGGTCGTGTCGAGGTCGGCGACGACTGCAGAGATCGAGACGTTCATCAGCGACGTGTCCACAACGAGCACGAACATCGCCATCGCGAGCAGGAGAGCGAGCCTCGGGCCGCCCCCGCCCTCTTCTGGAGCACGAACGCTGGCGCTCTCGGTCACGCGCGGCACCGATACGCGGCCGAGTCACGAGGGAAGGGCGACTTTGCTCCCACAAGAACCTCCGGTTTGACGGTGCCGAGCAGGGAGCATTCTGAAGCATTCGTGGAGACACGGAATCCGCTGCATTCAGCCACGGCTCACGAGACTCTGCAGTAGGACGGCGGATGAGGTCTTTGAGGCTCTCCGGAGGGCTTTGAAAGAACTCCCCTCAGGACCAGACCGGCCAGCTGGTGGTGCCGAACGCGCGCGCGACTGCGGCGGTGCGTGTGTGGACGTCGAGCTTTTCGAAGATGTGTTCGAGGTGTGCGCGGACGGTTCCCGCGGAGATGACGAGCCGTGCCGCGATCTCGTGGTTGGTCAAACCCTCTCGCAACATCTCGAGTACGGCCGTCTCCCGCTTGGTGAGAAGGAGTGCCGGCCGGCGGTGGCGCTCCCAGCGCTCGCGGACTGCGGTGAGGTAGGGGCGCAGGATGGTCAGGACTGCGCGGTCACGTTCGTCGAAGTCGCCGCCGTCCGCATCACGGTCGAGCCAGAAACCGCGGACGATCCCTTCGGGGCCAGGCAGCCACACCTTCATCTCGTGCTCCCTCATCCGGCTGGGGCCGTCCATGTACCAGGGATTGCGCAGCCACTGTTTTCGGGTCATCAGGTCGCTGTCTCTGACGGCCTGCTCGGCTCCATCCCAGAGGTCATCGCGCAACGGCCACCACTTGATGATTGCTTGGACGCGCTCGCTGTCCCAATCGATGCCGGGGCCGGGGTACGAGATCTCGACCGTGTGGATCTCGTCTGAGGGGCGCCGGTACTCGAAGTAGCCGGCGCGGTCGGCCGGGATCAGGGCGAGCAATCGCTCGATCACGGGGAGCTCGAACGGCTGTGCGCCTTGGATCGAGGCCGCTTCTGCGACGACGGCGAGCGCGCCATCGAGATCGTTCGGGCCGAGCCGCATCCCAGACGGCACACGTGAAGGATACGACGTTTGTCAGATTGCAGTAGCGCGCCCGGCCCGCGATCGTGGAGACATGCAGCTCGGCCCACGATCGGAAGGGAAGCAGATGTCTAGCCCAACGCGTCTCCTCGTGGCATCGGCCGCGATCATTTCCGTTGCCGCTCTGGCACTCGTCCCAGCGGTATCGGCGTCCTCCCCGCGAACCGGAGCTCTCCATCTGACGAAGGAGTGCTCCAACTACACCGGCGCCGCCGGTGACTACTGCACGATCGTCAGCTCCAACGTCAACGCGATCAAGGTCGGGTCGAGGGTCTACTACCTCGAGGCGCTCGACGGTGACTCTTTCGACGGCGACGTGATGCTCTACGCGGGGCACGGCAACGCCGCGTTCGGCCACTGCAGGGTCAACGTTGCGACCGTCGTCGGCCGTTGCAAGTTCACGGGCGGGGTCGGTCGGTTCGAGGCGTTCCGCGCCAACGTGGTTGTCTCGGCCGATCCGACTAGCGACCTAGGGGCGCTTTGGGACGGGACGTACAGCTTCGGCGACCGCTAGCTGAACAGCAGCGGCGTTGAGCGACAGTCGACAGGGGACGGGGTACGCCGTCCCCTGTCACACGTTTGCCGAGCTTGCCTCGCGGGACCTCCCGCCCATTGCGCGCCGCAATCGCCGGTGCATCCCAGCAGCACGGCTGATCCAAATCTTGCCCGGGTTCGATTCCCGCCGCCTCCATCGCCGTGGAAAGTCGCCGCCTTCGGCGGCTCGACTTTCCCCGGCTCTCGTGGCCCTAGACGCGCTACGAGGTGGCGCCGGCAAGCCGGCGCCACCCGGCGGAGGACAGGTGAGGAACGTCGCAGGCGCTGATCCGCACAAGGTCGATCGAACGCGGGATGTGCCCTAAGAAGCTTTCCGCCTGTCTAACACCGGCAGAACCTCAAAACCCACAAAGCGAGCGACCGCTGCGTCGTCCGTGCGCCTTAGGATGGCGGCGATATGCCGACAAAGAGGGAAGTGTTGGAGAAGGTTTCGTTCGGCAAGAGGATCGCCGAGGAGGAGGTCGACGACCTTGCGAGCTACTTCGTCGAGACGAACCAATGGCGACAAATCTTCTCGGGCGAGAAAGACGTCGTCTTCGGAGACAAGGGCGGCGGGAAGAGCTCAATCTACTCACTCCCCGAAACGACCGAGCCCGAAGGCGATCTTGATCGCGCAGCTCCATCGCAAACATGTGACGAGCACGATGCATGTCCAGCTCTGATCGCAACACCTGCCCAACGAGGGTCGCGGCGGTGCAACAGACCTGGCGCCGGAACCCGGTAGCATTCGAGCGACGAGAGGAGAGTCATGTCGAAGCTGATTGCACTGCTCGCTCTGGGCGCCCTCGCTGCCGTTCTCTTCTTCTGGCGGAAGAGCGAAGAGTCTTGGAGCTCAATGTGGAGCTCGGCGAAGGACTCAAGTTCCTCATGGAGTAAGACGGCTGCCCATGAGTCCGGCAAGGCTGCCGACAGGGTGGCGGCGGCGGCTGACCATGCCACCACCGCAGTGTCCGACCTTGCCGGTGAGGTCAAAGGAAGTGCGTCACAAGCTGCTCACAAGGCCGGTAAGGCTGCCGAGAGGGCGGCGGAGACGGACGTCTCGCGCGCGGACACCGACTAGTAACGGGAATCTTTCGCATGTCAGACGCCGGGACCCTGCACGCCGGTCAGCGGGATCGGCGCAGTCGCCTGCGCTTTCCGCGGGGGCGCTGGGTTGCCCGGATGGGAACGATCCTCACGGTGCAGGGACATCTCATCGTCGTGCGCACGGGTTCATCTGGGTGCCACAGCCTGTCCACGCGTATCCCTCCACGACCGATGCGCATCGCGTACTTACGATCGACGCCCGGACCGAGAAGATGCCTTCGAGCCGGAGTTCGCGCGCGGGGGTGCAATTGACGCGGTAGCGAATCGGTGGATCAGTGCAGGTGGCGGGAATCTTGCGCGGGTTCGATTCCCGCCGCCTGTCCGCGCTCATTCGCCCCTGACCTTGCGGAGCTTCGCCTCGAGGTCGGCGGGTGAGCCCTGGACGTAGATCATCGAGCGCTAGAACCGCGCAGCGTCAGCCCGTCCGTCCGATAGTCCCGGCCGCCGTCTGCTTCACCGCGATGACAGGCGAGACACAGATGCATCATGAAGACGCGTCAGAGTTGCTGGTGTACGCCTAGCTCGATGCCTCCGCAGTCCGAGCTGCGCGCGAGCACAGCCCGAACCGAAGACGCTGACTCGCGACCCCGGAGACCCGAGAGGGCGTTACGGCGTATCGTGTGACGCTCGGCACAATGGGTGTGCCGGGGCCGGAGGTGAGCGGCATGGTAGAGCAGATCGTCGGCAGGCGCGGGGAGCTCGTTGCGTTGGCGGAGTTCCTAGGGGCGTTGCCCGCGGGCGGGTCGGCGTTGCTGTTGGAGGGCGATGCTGGGATCGGCAAGACGGCGCTCTGGCAGGAAGGCTCTCGACTGGCGAGCGCGCGTGGCGTTCATGTCCTCACCGCGCGTGCGGCCCAGTCTGAGCTGCACACGAGCTTCGCAACCGTTGCCGACCTGTTCGGGCCGGTGCTGGACGAAACGCTGCCGCGGCTGGTGCCCATCCAGCGGCATGCGCTGGAGGTCGCATTCCTGATCCGCGAGCCAGAAGGGCCGCCGCCGGAGGGACGCCTGCTCGCGGTCGCGCTGCTTTCGATCGTGCGGATCCTCGTCGAGGACAGGCCGCTGCTCGTTGCTGTCGACGATGCCCAGTGGGTCGACGGGAGCTCCGCGGACATCCTCCGCTTCGTGCTCCGGCGGCTGGAGACCGAGCCGGTGAGTGTGCTGGCGACCGTCCGCGACCGGCCGGCCGAGGCGCCGCTGGGGCTCGACAGCGCCTTCCCGGGTTTTCGCCGGCTCCCGGTCACGCCGCTCTCGGTCGGGGCGATCCACAGGCTTCTGTGGGGGCGGCTGTCGCTCAACCTGGCTCGGCCGGTGCTCG
This sequence comes from uncultured Actinomycetes bacterium, assembly GCA_963700495.1. Taxonomy (GTDB): domain Bacteria; phylum Actinomycetota; class Thermoleophilia; order Gaiellales; family Gaiellaceae; genus JACCTU01. Next base: position 859,322 of record CAVOXT010000001.1, read on the forward strand.
TGCGCGTGCACGAGGCGGTTGGCGGGAACCCGTTCTTCGCGCTCGAGGTCGGGCGCGCGCTGGCCGCTGGCACGATCCGCGCCGACGGCGTGCACGTCCTTCTGCCCGAGAGCCTTCGCGCCCTCGTCGCGGAACGGCTCAGCGCGCTGCCGACGCAGGTGCGCGAAACGCTCGCCGCAGTCGCCACGCTCGGAGCTCCATCCGTCACGCTGCTGAAGCCGCTGACGTCAGCCACCCTCGACGACATCGAGCTGGCCTGCCAACGGCATGTGCTCGAACTCGACGGCGACCGGATCCGCTTTACGCATCCTCTGCTCGCACCTGTCTGCTACGAGGACATGCCACTGCACCGTCGGCGCGACCTGCACCGCCGCCTCGCCGACCTGGATGTCGACCCGGAGGAGCGCGCCCGCCATCTGGCGATCGCCGCCGCCGGCCCCGACGAGGAGATCGCCGCAGCGCTCGATGTAGCGGCGATTCACGCGCTCGGGCGAGGGGCCGCCCAGGTCGCGGCCGAACTCGCCGAACGCGCAATAGCCCTGACTCCCCCGGACGCTCTTGAACGGGTGAACCGACGGCGCATCACGGCAGCCGAAGGGTGCTACTACGCGGGCGACCGTCAGAAGGCGGCGATGCTGCTCGAGGAAGCGGTCAGTTCCTCAACGCCGGGACCGACCCGTGCTGACGCGCTCTGTGCGCTGGCGGTGACGCGGTCGAGGACCGACGGCAAACGTGCGGCTGCGGACATCCTCAGCCGCGCTATTGCGGAGCCTGGTCTCGAGAGGCGGCAGCGAGCGTACATCCTCTGCGAGCGTGCAAACATGTGGTCACCACCGGGGAACATCAGTGGTGCCATTGCCGCCGCAGAAGCAGGGCTCGAGCTCGCCGAGGAGCTTGCCGAGCCCGACCTGCTGATCTTCAGCCTGGCGATGGTCGCCAAGATCACATTTTTCTGCACCGGACGCATCCGACTGGACCTAATCGATCGCGCGATCGAGCTCGAGCGAACCGGCGACGGTCGCCGGTCGCTCACGAGCTGCGGGATCGGGCTCGGGTTCTACGGCGCCGCGCGGGCGACGCTCGCGTACCAGCTCGGCCGATCAGGCCGTTACGAGGAGGCGCGCCCCATGTGGCGAGCGCTCATCGCCGAGGGAACCGAGCGCGCCGATCCCGAAGTCGTGGACGTCCTGTACCTCCTTGCCCGGATGGAGGTTGAGTCGGGTGAGTGGGACGAGGCCGCCCGCTTATGCGAGGAGTCGATGGAGGTTGCGCGTCAGGTCGGCGGGGACACCCTGGAGCCGCTCTGCCTCAACGTCCTGGCGGAGATCGACGCCTACAAAGGTGAGGTCGAGAAGCCGCGCCGCGAGATCCCGGAGCTGCTGCGATTCGCCGAGCGGGCAGGGTTCAGCACCCAGATCCACGATCTCCACCGTGCGGGCGCGGTGCTCGAGTTGTCGTGCGGTGATCCCGAAGCGAGCTGGCGGCAGCTCGCGCCGCGCTTCGGGGATTTCGAAGCGCTCGACGAGAACCTCGCTCACTTGGCGGGCTCGGTCGCGATCGAGGCCCTGATCGCCACCGGCGACCTTTCCGCCGCCGAGCGGCTGCTCACGCTGCTCGACGACTACGTGGCGGTGGCGGACACGGGTCATCGCCCGCTCGCCCTTCGCTGCCGCGGGCTTCTGCTGGCCGCCCAGGGCAACACCGAAAGTGCCGTCGCAGCGCTGGAAGCGGCCGCGGCGGACCCGGAGCCGCCGCAGAGCGTCAATCCCCTCGAGCTCGGGCGAACGCTTCTCGCGTTGGGAACGGTGCAGCGGAAGGCCCAGCACAAGAGCGCGGCTCGCCAGTCCCTTCGACGAGCCGCCGAGATCTTCGAGCAGCTGGGGGCCCGCCTCTGGCTGGAGAACGCCAACTCGGAGCTCCGGCGCATCGGCGGTCGCGTCCCCACAGAGGGCGAACTCTCGGAGACGGAGCGGCGCATCGTCGCGCTCGTCGCCGCCGGCCGACGGAACCGGGAGGTCGCCGACGAGCTGAGCCTGAGCCCGCACACGATCGCGTGGAACCTCGCGAAGGTCTACCGCAAGCTCGGCGTCACCTCACGAACTGAGCTCGCCGCCCGCATCGCCGCGACCCCGACCGCGTAAGTCCGCAAGTTCGAGCGGTTGTTCGAGCGCCGGCGCCGGGCCATGGTGGAGCGCGATGACGACCTACCTCGTAGAGCGATACTTCCCCGGCCGCGATCGCGCGTGGCTCGAGGAGGCGCTGGCGCGGATCCCGAGCGACGACGCGGACGTCGCGTATCTCGGCTCGCTCTACGTCCCTTCGGACGAATCGTGCTTCTGCCGGTTCACCGCACCGGACGCGGAGAGCGTCGTACGTATGAACGAGCTGGCCGGGGTGGCGTTCGCACGGATCGTGGCCGCCATCGAGCTCGCACAGCCGTCAATACCTAGGAGGGGACAATGAAGAAGCTTCTCGTGCTCGGAGCGGCGCTCGTGGCCGCCGCCGGGATCAGCGTCGCGATCGCAACGGCGTCGTCGCCGCGCAGTGGAAAGCTCCACGTGACGAAGGAGTGCTCTGAGTTCGACGGCCAGCCCGGGGCCTTCTGCACGATCACGTCCTCGAGCCTGAAGGCGATCAAGGTCGGCTCGAGGGTCGTCTATTTCCAGGCACCGGCTGGAAATACCTTCGACAGCGACCTCGCGGTGGTTGTCGGGCCCGGCAACTATGCGCTCGGCCACGTCACGCTCGATGCGACCGGTTCGGGAGTGCTCACACTCTCGGGCGGGACAGGGGACTTCAGCGCGTTTCATGCGACAGTGAGGGTCTCGACCAAGGACGGCCTCAACTTTGCCTGGGACGGAAGGTACCGCTTCGGTCACGACGACTGAGGTGATTCGGCCCGGCCCGGCGGCGCGGTCGCCGGGCCGGGCTAGCGCATGCTTCGGTAGCGGCGGATGAGCTCGCAGCCATCGCTTCGGAACGGTCGTCCGGAGACAAGGCCAAGGCGGCGCCCGGGAGCGGATTGCCCTCAGCACGTCGTACGGCTCGCTCGCTCGCCGAATGGGGTCTACGCCGGGTCTACGCATTGTCGTTCTCGGCTTTCGGCTGCCACCGCGGCCGCGCCGATTCCTTGACGCCGTCGACGACCACGGGCGTCGAAAACGATCCTCAGGCACTTGGAGGGTTTGAAAGAACTCCCCTCAGGTCCATGAAATCCAGACCGCCTAGCTAACACTGCCCTGCTCAAGAGGTTCGGGAATGTCACCTGAGGAGCGCCGAGCGACCAAGCACGACTTAGACTTCTCGGGCGCAGATTGGACGCGTCTAGCGAATGAAGACTTTCAACCTCAACGGCGACGAGTGGGACGGGACGAGGGACCGCGAGGGCTGGCGCATCAAGGCCGCGCTTGTCGGCCAACGCATCGGCGGTGAGCTAATCGGCGCGACCATGTCCGAGGTCGAGCCTGGCAACAAGCTCTGGCCCTACCACACGCACTACCTGAACGAGGAATGGGTGATCGTGCTCCGCGGCGAGCCGACGCTGCGCACGCCCGAAGGTGAGCATGCGTTGAAGGAGGGTGACGTCGTCTGCTTTCCGCGGGGCAAGGACGGTGCGCATCAGATCATCAACCGAACAGACTCGCCAATCCGCGTACTCATGCTCTCCTCGATGACCCGTGGCGAGATCATTGAGTACCTCGACACCGGAAAGGTTCTCAACAAGGGCGTTGAGGACGAAGACATCATGTTCGCGAGGCCCGGACTCACGGTCGAGTTCTGGGAAGGCGAGGAGTAGCTCCGGGCGACGCTCTCGATTGACCGGGCGGCAGAGACTTCGGTCCGACGAGCATCCGGAGTCGGGCAGTGTTCAGGGTGTCCCCGGTCAAGCCAGACGTAATCAGCAGGCCTCGTCGTGTTTGCTGGTCGTCGCTGTCGGCCTGGCACGTCTCTGCGAGAAGCGTGCGGAGCGTCCCAGCGAGAAGCGTCATCCGCATTACTCGCGCAGCGTCGGTGTGCCACGATTCGCCGCATGAAGGGAGACGTGCGCACCGGTGGATGCCTTTGCGGAGCAGTCTGCTACAGCGTCCGCGGTGACCCACTACACGTCGGTCGATGCCACTGCACAGACTGCAGAAAGGAATCCGGAAGCGCATTCAGCGTCTACGCGCAATGGCCGGTCGAGGTGTTCGAGTTGACGGGTGAGGTCGCAAGCTACGAGGGTCGCGGCTTCTGTGCTCGATGCGGATCCAGGCTGCTCGATCTCTCCGACCTCGAGGACAACATGATCGAGATCAGGATCGGAAGCCTCGACGATGCACCGTTCGAACTGACGCCACGAACAGAGATCTGGGTGAAACGTCGCGAGAGCTGGATTCCGCCGGTCGACGGCGCCGCCCAACACGACGAGAACCGTCACTAGCGAACGCGTGGCGATCGATGAAGTGCAGGCGAAGGGCCTCAAGTATCTGGCTCTGGCGACCGAGCTTCTGCAGCGCGCTCGCCTGGCGGACGCGGAAGCGGGGCTGTGGGAGGCGGCTGACCTGCAGTGGTGGTGGCGCACACCGCGCCGCTCGGACGCGATCGACCAGCTCTTCTGGATCGACGACGAAGGGCCTGTTGCCGGCGTCGTCCTGACCGACTGGGGTTCGGCCTGGGGGTGCGATCTCATCGTTGTCCCCGGTGTCACGACCGTTCCGCTGTCGGCTCTCTGGCGGCGCGCGGTCGAGGCGATCGACGCGTTGGGCATCGAATCGGTCGATGTGCTCGTCGACAACGACGATGCTGAGTTGGTCGACCTGCTGGCCGGCGCCGGCCTCGTGGTCGGCGAAGAGGACGGGACCACCTGGATGGATGTCGACGAACAGACCTGATGTCACGCCTCTGCCGGAGGGATTCGTTCTCGTCGACCGTGCCCTGGAGACGACCAGACCGCACCCGATGCGACATCGAAACGGCGAACAGGTCGAGGCCCGTCTCCGCCAGTGCTCGCTCTACGACCCGGCACTGGACCTCGCCGCTGAAACTGCTGACGGTCAGGTCGGCGGTTACGCGCTCTTTTGGTTCGATCCCGTGACTCAGGTTGGGATGTTGGAGCCGATGAGAGTCGAGGATGAGTACCAGCGGCGCGGCTTGGCCCGTGCCATGCTGACTGCGGGTCTCGATCGGCTGGCATCGCGCGGGGCACGCCGCCTAAAGGTCAGCTACGCCACCGACGCGGCGCGTTCGCTCTACGTCGGCTCGGGCTTCCGGGTGACGTCTACCAGCACGTCGTACAGCTGGAAGAGACGGTCTGTGACAGGGTGAGGTGGCTGACGTTCAGGAGACATTCCTGAACGCCGGCCTCGTCCTCAGGCCGACCAGTCCGGTGCGGCGAGACGCTCAATTGCGCGGTCGCGGTACAGGACTACTTCCGGCTCCGAGCCGGCTTCCCGCTCACAGCAAGTGAAGGTTGGATGATTACTCGATGGAGCGCCCGCTCGACCCCGCCCGGCTCGGAGACCACCTCGACCGGCTCTACCGAGCCGCCTGGGCGCTCAGCGGCTCGCGCGAGGATGCCGAGGACCTCGTCCAAGAGACATACGTTCGCGTGCTCGCTCGCCCGCGCCTCCTCCGCCACGAGGACGATCTCGGCTACCTCCTGCGCGCGCTACGCAACACCTTCTTGAACCAGAAGCGGACCGAGAGCCGCCGACTCCGGCCCGGCCCGCTACCCGACCAACTCGACCTCGTTGCCGATTCCCGAGCGGTCCAGCCCGATGCCGCGCTCGAAGCCCGCGAGCTCTACGCCGCGATCGCCGTGCTGCCGGACGACTTCCGCGACGTCCTCGTTGCGGTCGACGTCACCGGCCTCTCGTACAAGGAAGCGGCACGTGCCCTGCGCATCCGCGAGGGAACGTTGATGAGCCGCCTCTATCGCGCTCGCCAACAAGTCGTGCGCCGAATCGAAGGCGGCTCAGCCTGACGTGGTCACGGTTCCGACGAGCACCCTGTCGCCCGACGAGGTCTGATCACCGTCAGCCTGCTCGCGCGTGACGCTTAGCGTCCTGAAGGTCTTTGGCGACACGCCCGCCCAGAGCGTGACCTTCCGCCCCTCGTTGAACGTCCCGATCGGCACCAGCACGCCGTCCTCGTTGCGCAGCCACGCCTCGTAGAAGCGTCCGTTCTCGAGGCGGGGGAGTCCAGCAGCGTCGAGCTCGATCCGCCAGCCGGAGGATGTCTTCGTCAGTGTCGCCTCGCCGCTCGCGCGGGGCGCCAGGTCGGTCGGTGCGAGGGCAGCGTGGAGCTGCTCACCAGAGGTGCCCGAACGCATGACGGTCAGCCCGATCGCGACCGCCACCACGGCGGCCGCGGCGGCGGCGACCGGAACGAGACGACCGGGCGCCCACACGGGGCGCGTACGTCGTTGCGCTTCGACGCGCCTCCGCAGGCCGGAGGGCGCCTCGACCTCCGTCGCAGCGTTTTGCGTGAGCGCGATCGCCCGCTGTTGCTCGGCCAGCAGGTCTGCGAGCTCCGCGGATGCGTCGACTCGTGCCTCGAGCGCGGCACGACGCTCCGGCTCGAGTGACCCGTCCGCAAGCGCGGCCAGGTCGGCGATCTCCTGACCGTCGGTCTCGTCCTCTCGACGACGTCTCAGCGCCACGGCAAGTCCAACGGTAGCTCCCGGAAGGTCCACAAATGGACAGCGCAAGACATGGTCACGCTCTGAATGACCCCGAGTCCGCCGAGGTTATTCCCGCTCGCGTCGGATTTCCGCGAACTCGGGGCGACCCGGGAATAGGCGCTGGTCGCCGGTGTCTCTAGCACCACAAGAGATCACCGACTCCGAAAGGAAGCCATGAGGAACCTCTTTCGACTCAAGACCGTCCGCCTGCTGACCGGCGTCGTGCTCGCCGCCGGCGTATTTGGCGCTACGAGCCGGCCGGCGAGCGCAGCCGTCACCGCGACGTTCTCCGGCGGCGCACTCAGCGTGGTCGGCGACAGTGCCGCGAACAACATCGGGATCAGCCGCAACGCTGCAGGGAGGATCCTGGTCAACGGCGGCGCGGTTGCTGTCGTCGGTGGCACGCCGACGGTCGCCAACACCGCTCTCATCCGGGTCTTCGGCCTGGGCGACAACGACGTGATCAGCCTCAACGAGGCAAACGGTGCGCTGCCGCCGGCGAACCTGTTCGGCGGCGCAGGCAACGACGTCCTCACCGGCGGGTCCGGTGCCGACCAGGTCTTCGGCCAGGCCGGCAACGACACGCTCCTCGGCAAGGGCGGGACTGACCTCCTGTTCGGCGGCGGCGAGAACGACACAGCGACCGGCGGCGACGCTGACGACCAGGTGTTCGGCCAGAGCGGCAACGACCGGATGATCTGGAACCCCGGCGACGACACCGACCTCAACGAAGGTGGCGACGGCATCGACACAGTCGAGGTCAACGGCGGCAACGGAGCCGAGCAGTTCACCGCCACGGCCAACGGCACGCGCGTCCGGTTCGACCGCGTCAACCCCGCACCGTTCGCGATCGACATCGGCACCTCCGAGAACCTGGTCGTGAACGCGAACGGCGGCGACGACAGCTTCTCCGCGACGGGGAACCTCGCTGCCCTGATCAAGATCACGGTCGACGGAGGTGCGGGCAACGACACGCTCCTCGGCAGCAACGGCGCCGACGTCCTGCTCGGCGGCGACGGCAACGACTTCGTCGACGGCAACCAGGGCAACGACCTGGCGCTGCTCGGAGCCGGTGACGACACGTTCCAGTGGGATCCCGGCGACGGCAGCGACACCGTCGAGGGCCAGGACGGCAGCGACGCGATGCTGTTCAACGGCAGCAACGCCGGCGAGCTCTTCGACGTCTTCCGCCAACGGCGCGCGGGTGCGCTTCACCCGCAACGTCGGCAACATCGTGATGGATCTCAACGACGTCGAGGCCATCGACCTGAACACCCTCGGCGGCGCGGACACCATCACCGTCAACGACTTGTCGGGCACCGACGCCGTCGAGGTCAACGGCGATCTCGCCGCATCGGCGGCGGCGGAGACGGCCAGCCCGACAACGTCATCGTCAACGCCACCAACGGCGACGACGTGCTCGTCGTGACCGGCGATCCGAGCCGGGCGCTCGGTGCTCGGTCTGGCCGCGCGGGTGAACATCGCCGGCGCCGAGGCGGCCAACGACCGGCTGACGGTCAACGCGCTCGCGGGCGACGACGTCGGTCGAGGCATCCGGCGTGGCAGCGGGCGCGATCCAGCTCACGCTGAGCGGCGGCGACGGCGACGACGTCCTCATCGGCGGCGCCGGCGACGACACGCTGCTCGGCGGCCCCGGCGACGACGTCCTGATCGGCGGGCCGGGCAACGACATGCTCGACGGCGGCCCCGGCGACAACGTCGTCATCGACTCCTTCGCCGCCAACGCCGTGACCACGGCGACCCGCGCAACGAAGAGCTGGCTGCAGACACACGTCCACATCGTCAAGGGCAAGGCCGTGATCGAAGTCGGCGGGAAGGAGCGAACCCTTCCGCGCGCCGACCTCTCCCAGCTCGTTCGGGACGCAGCTTCGCACTGAGTCCGACCAGTTCTACGAGCAACTGCCAGCGCCAGAACCGTACGGTCCGGTTCTGGCGCTGGTCCTCACCCAGGCCCAACTCGTCCCTCGAGGCCTATGCCGACCTCCGCTCGTAGACCGTTCCGCGGTGGCTTTCCGGCTTCCGCGACCATTGTTCCCGGGTCTGACCGCGTCCTCCTTTCGGTTTGAAGGCGCGAGATCGCCAGCCGGTTCTCGACGACCCAGCCGCGTACATTTCCGGCGGCGGCGAGGACAGCCAGATCTATTTCGGAGTGCTCCTAGAGCTCCTGCTGATCATCGCGAACGTCGCGACAGCCGTCGTCGTCTACCCGATCCTGAGGCGGCAGAACGAGATCCTCTCCCTCGGCTATGTCACCGCTCGTCTGGTGGAGTGCGGGTTCATCGCGGCCGGGATCATCTTCGTGCTTGGAATCGTGAGCCTGCGTCAAGACGATCCGAGTGCCTCGGCGCTTGCCGTGTCGCTCGCCGCCCTCAAGGACTGGACGTTCCTACTCGGCCCCGGTTTCATCGTCGGCTGGGGGAACGGTCTCGGCATCTACTGCGCCGTGAAGGGGTTCAAGCGGGACTCGCCGATTCTCGCGCCCGCCGCGCGCGTTTGACGCGGCAGGAAGGTGCCTGAACGGCCTCATCCATCCGGCCCTCCTGCTTACTCTTTGGAGCGGAGAGACCGGGTGTCTCGTCAAGGAGGTGCGTAGATGGACTCGTCACCGCTTCGTCTGCGCCTCGGAGCGGAGGCGCTGGGCACGTTTCTTTTCTTCTTCTTCGGCTTCAACGCGATCGCCGTTTCGGTCGACATCGGCAGCGGGGCGATCAGCAGCCTCGGGATCGCGTTCGCGTTCGGCCTCGGCCTCGCGCTTGCGATCGGGGGGCTCGGACAGATCTCCGGCGGCCACTTCAACCCCGCCGTGTCCCTCGGCCTCGCCTCGGCGCGGAAGTTCCCCGTCAAGGAGCTGATCCCGTACTGGGTGGCGCAGCTCGTCGGGGGCTTCGTCGCCGTTCTCGTGGTTGCCGTGGTCTACTCGGGGCCTGCGGTCGACACGCTCGGCACTGCTCCCGGAGCTGGGATCTCGAATGGGGGCGCGCTCGTGCTGGAGCTGATCGCGACGGCCCTGTTCGTGATCGTGATCTGCACGGTCGCCACAGACGACCGTGCGCCCTGGAAAGGTGTGATGGCGCCTCTCCTGATCGGGCTCTTCATCTTCACGGCGGCGGACGCGGTCGGTCCGGCGTCCGGTGGTTCGTTCAACCCCGCGAGATCGCTCGACCCCGCTCTGTTCAACTGGGACTTCGACGACCTCTGGATCTACCTGATCGGGCCGCTCGTCGGGGGCCTGATTGGCGGAGTGGTCTGGCTGATGTTCCATTCGGCTCCCGCGAACGAGCCGAAGTCGATTCGCTCAACCGGCGGCTAGCGCGAAAGCGCCGTCGATGCCATACCGCTGAAGGCGGGGAGGCCCTCACTTGCGCGAGGTTCGAGCCGGTCGCGAGCCAGTGCTGTCACCGAGCTTGTCGTCGGCCTTCGCACCGGGCCAGACGCCGGTCGCGCGGGCGAAGCCCGTTGCGCTGAGCTGATCGACTAGCGCCTTCACGCCCCCAAAGACGGCACCCTTCACGGTCGCGGCAGCCACAATCTCGACCAAGCCGTGTCCCTGCACCTTGGCCTTCGGCGGGTCACCCTCGCGACCCGCGAGCTTCCACGTCCGCTCGAACACGGCACCGGCGACACGAGCGCCGACCATGCCCGCGGCGATGCCGATCGGCCAGTACAACAACTTCACGAGGATCATTGATGCATCCGGCCTACGATCATCCCGGACTACGGCGCGCCGAGCAAGGACCGGCTCGGTGCCTCAGGGCGGCCGACCGGCGCAGCCCCGCCCACGCTGCGGCGGGAAGGGCAGTCGCTCATCCGAACGGCTCGCCTCGCCGTCTTCCGTCGCTCGGGCTGACGTAGGCTCGGGGTACCGGCGTTGTCCGCGAGCCGACAGATCGTTGCCTAGTTGATCTCGTCAGGCGTAGCAGGCCTGCTTCGTTCCATCAACGACAAGTGCAATCGAACACCTGGCGCCCGCCGCCAGCGTGTAGAGCACCCCGGTGCCCGGAGAGACGACGACGACGAGTGACGTCACGAAGAAGCCGGTGCTCACGCATGGCAGTCTTAGCACGTCGACGACCGCGCAGAGCCGCGGGCGGGTCTACCGAATCAGGGCGTTGACGATCTCCGAGAGTCTGCAGCCTTTGACGAGGAAGTCGGTCGCGCCGAGGTCCTCGGCCTCCCGTTGCAGCGTCTGGTCGTCGTAGGCCGAGAGGAAGACGAGGCGAACCGCCGGGTCGGCGTCACGAATCCTGCGCCCCGCTGCGAGCCCGTCGAGCCCCGGCATCCGGACATCGAGCATGATCGCATCCGGCCGCAAGGAACGCGCCAGAGCAACCCCCTCGAATCCGTCCTTTGCCGCGCCCAGCACGTCGAAACGCTCATCGTCGAGCGCACTGACGAGCATGCGTCGAAAGGTGTCGTCGTCGTCGACGACGAGCACGCCCAACCCTCGCTCCGTCGCGTTCGGAGCTGCGGTCACGAGCGCTTCAGGCAGCGACACTGGCCAGCTCCCGCGAAGTGACAACCGCGCGGAGCTTCCGGGGCAGTGTGACCTCGATTCGGGTACCTTCGGCGGGCGCGGAGGTCAGTGACCAGGTACCACCGACGCTTTCGACCCGCTCGCGCATTCCGATCAGGCCGTAGCGCGCGCCGTTTGTGTGTCCGAGTGGCGTGTCTTCGTCGAAGCCGGGGCCGTCGTCCACGATCGTGATTCGAAGCAGCTCCGCGGTCGGTTCGAGGGTCACGGTTGCGTGGGCCTCCGGCGCGTGCTTGCGCACGTTCACGAGCGCTTCACGAACGACGCGATAGGCGACGGTCTCGACCTGTGGCGGGAGGTGGATCCCGGCTTCGGTCGCATTTCAGCTCCCACTGGACGGCGCTGCCGTCGAAGACGTGCGATGCGCAGTCGCGCAGCGCCGCTCCAAGGTCGCGTGCGTCGAGGATCGGTGGCCGGAGCTCGGTCATCAGCCGTCGCAAGGACACGGTCTCCTCGGCGAGGCTCTCCCGGATCTCTTCCACGAGCAACGCGGACCGCTCGCGGTCTCCCCGCTCGAGCTGGTTGGCGAGCAAGTCGAAGCCGAGCGTCAGTGCGGTGAGGCGCTGGATCGGCCCATCGTGAAGATCGACCGCAACTCGAATGCGCTCGTGCTCGGCGATCTCGACCGTCCGCTGGAGCAGCACTGCGCGCTCGATCTGAACCTTCTCCAGCTCAGATAGAGCCAAGCGCAGAGTCTCGCTCTGGGCGTTCAGCTCGCGCCGGGAAGCTTCCGACCGGCGGTAGAAGAAGCCGAATGCACCGAGCAGGATCGCGACGACGGCCACCGAGCCGCTGAGCGCCTCGGTCTGCGATACCGATGCGCGTGACCCGTAGGCGCGATTTGCATCGTCGAGCGAGCGCAGCGCCGTAACGAGCGTGGTCCCTTGGTGATTGAGAAGCAGGATCTTGGCCGGGCTCATTTGCTTGGCGGGGATCCAGACAGGCAGCCCCGCGTTCGCAGCAGCCAGTGCTGCACGCAGCGGGCTGTCTACCTCCCGAAGCTCGGCCGGCGGGGATCCTCTTTGCAGGCGGGAGAACGTGGCCAGGATCGCTTCCTCCCGGGTGCGGAGAAGGCCCTGGAGCAGGAGCATCTTCTGCGCCTGCGTTCCCGGGATCGCAGGCGCTGTGAGCGGGATCAGCTCGATCTGGGTCAGCTGTGCAGAGATGTTCGCAAGCGAGACTTGCGCGGCACGATTTTCGGCGGCTCGGCGTTCGAGCGTCACAAGCGTCGCGATGGCGCCCAGCCCCAACATGAGGGCAACTCCGAGCACGAATTTCGTCCTAGACATGCCGTCCCTTTCGCCGCAGTAAGAGATGCGCTTCAACCGGTATCGGCGGTCGTGCGCGCGGCCAGCAGGGTGGGAACTACGCATCCGGATTCACCCGATACGGGACGCGGCCTCACAGAACGGGTGTGCCGTGTCGAACGCCGCGCGCCCGGCTGTCGGCCGGGCGCGCGGTCGTCGACCGTTCGGTCACGTGTCTTCCCGCAGCCGCGCCGCCGTCCTGCGCGAGTGGAGCAGCTGGAGCGTTGCGGCCAACGCGCGTTGCCTGTACCGCTTCCGCTGCGGGCGTGACGCCGCCAGGAGCCGCGCGAGGTCGGCTTCGCGGGTCAGCGCGCTGCGGTGGTCACGGGTCCGCTGTTCGAGCTCTTCGTACATGCTTCCTCCTCTCCACGTTGGTCGCAGGGGCGTTTCGAGATGCAAGGAACGGGCGTCCCACGGACGCGTCTCCCTTCGTTTGGCCGCACGTCGGGCGTGCGGTGGATGGATTGCGCCGCCGGCGGGTATGGCCGACGAACCGGACTACTGTGGGCCGGGCTGGGCCTCTAGCCGCGGATGCGGTCCACAGCGAGAGGCCAGCTCGCATCAAGCGTGTCGAAATTCAATGCTGACCTCCTTTCGCGCGTGCGGAACATGAGCGAGGCATTGTGTATGTCCGCGGTCACCGAGTCAAGAGTCCGCGCAAAAGTCGCTGAGGTTCAGACGTGCGCAAGTACGAGGTCAAGCGGGCGAGGCACTTGGGTGAGGTCGAGCGCGTCGACGAGCAAGCGCGCGTATCGGATCTTCCGGTTGTTCATGAAGCGCCGAAGCTGCTGATCATGGGTCCGTTCTTGATGCGCGGGCTGCTTCTGGAAGGTGCGGAACGACTTGAGCTCACCCTGAGCGTCGAGGACCTGCTCCACTGAGGCGGCGCCGACAGCGCGGATCAGCTCGTCCTCCAGGTCTTGTTCGCACACGTAGAAACCCAGCCGTTCCATCTCGACGCGAGTGAGGCCAGAACCGGAGCCGAGGCCCGCCCGATCGAGACCGCGCCGGAAGTCGCGCTCCTCAGCGGCGTCACACAGACCCGCCAGCCGGAGGTCGAGCCCTTGAGGGCCGAACAGATTCAGGAACCTGCCAACGGCCTGCGCGCCTCCGATTGGCACGACGGAGATCCCCTCAGCGTCAAGACTCCGACCGCGGCGTTCGGCGAGCGCTTCGAGCGCGCACCGGTCGCTGATCCCTTCAACGAGCACGACCGCACGCGAGTCGACGCCGACGCCCAGCGCGTGTGAGGAAGCAACGAGGTTCTCGTCCACAGTCGTGCATCTTCCCGATTTGGTAGACCCTCGGAGACCTGGGCCGTCGGAAAAAGGAGTGGGACGCGTGCCTGACACAGGGAAGCCGAACATCCTCGTCATCTGGGGCGACGACATCGGGATCACGAACCTGAGCTGCTACAGCGACGGTTTGATGGGGTACCGCACGCCGAACATCGACCGGATCGCCGACGAGGGCATGCGGTTCACCGACTCGTACGGCGAGCAGAGCTGCACCGCGGGGCGCTCGTCGTTCATCACCGGGCAGAGCGTCTTCCGGACCGGCCTGAGCAAGGTCGGCGTGCCGTCGGCCGACGTCGGTCTGCAGGCGGAGGATCCGACGATCGCCGAGCTGCTGAAGCCGCTCGGCTACGCGACCGGGCAGTTCGGCAAGAACCACCTCGGCGACCTGAACAAGTTCCTCCCGACCGTGCACGGCTTCGACGAGTTCTTCGGCAACCTCTACCACCTGAACGCCGAGGAGGAGCCCGAGCTCCCGAACTACCCGCCGCCCGACGACTTCCCGCACTTCCGCGAGCGCTTCGGGCCGCGCGGCGTCCTGCACTCCTGGGCGACCGACGAGGACGACGCGACGGACGAGCCTCGCTGGGGTCGCGTCGGCAAGCAGCGGATCGAGGACACCGGCCCGCTGACGAAGAAGCGGATGGAGACGATCGACGACGAGGTGCTCGAGCACACGATCGACTTCATCGACCGCCAGCACGCCGCGGACACGCCGTTCTTCGTCTGGTTCAACACCACGCACATGCACTTCCGGACGCATCCGAAGGCCGAGAGCGTGGGGCAGGCCGGACGCTGGCAGTCGCCCTACCACGACACGATGATCGACCACGACAAGGTCGTCGGCGCGCTGCTCGACAAGCTCGACGAGCTGGGGATCGCCGAGAACACGATCGTCATCTACTCGACCGACAACGGGCCGCACATGAACACGTGGCCGGACGGCGGGATGACGCCGTTCCGCAGCGAGAAGAACACGAACTGGGAAGGCGCCTTCCGCGTCCCGGAGCTCATCCGCTGGCCCGGGAAGATCCCCGCCGGCGTCGTGTCGAACGAGATCGTCCAGCACCACGACTGGCTGCCCACGTTCCTCGCGGCCGCGGGCGAGCCGGACGTCGTCGAGAAGCTGAAGGCAGGCCACACGGCCGGCGACAAGACCTTCAAGGTGCACATCGACGGCTACAACCTGCTGCCGTACCTCACCGGCGAGGCCGACAAGAGCCCGCGGCAGGGGTTCGTCTACTTCTCCGACGACGGCGACGTGCTCGCGCTGCGCTTCGACAACTGGAAGATCGTCTTCATGGAGCAGCGCGTGCAGGGAACGCTGCAGCTCTGGGCCGAGCCGTTCGTCGTCCTGCGAGTCCCGAAGCTCTTCAACCTCCGCACCGATCCGTTCGAGCGCGCCGACATCACGTCGAACACCTACTGGGACTGGGTGCTCGACAACGTCTACCTCGTGCTGGCGGCGACGTTCCTGATGACGGAGTTCCTCGCGACGTTCATGGAGTTCCCGCCGCGGCAGAAGGCGGCGAGCTTCACGATCGACCAGGCCGTCGCGAAGCTGGAGTCGGTCCTCACGTCCGGCCACTGAGCGCGAGCTCGACACCCGAGGGCATGGCCTGGATCCCGCCGGGAGAGTTCCTGATGGGCTCCAACGACCACTACCCGGAGGAGGCGCCCGCCCACCGCGTCGCGGTCGACGGCTTCTGGATCGACCGGTTCGAGACGACGAACCGTCAGTTCGCCGTGTTCGTCGAGGACACCGGCTACGTCACGGTCGCCGAGCGGCCGCTCGACCCGACGGACTTTCCGGGCGCGCCGCCCGAGAACCTCGTCCCCGGCTCGCTCGTCTTCACGATGACCCCCGGCCCCGTCGACCTGCGGCACATCGACCAGTGGTGGACGTGGACGCCGGGGGCATGCTGGATGCGCCCCGACGGGCCGCACAGCTCGCTCGCCGGGCGCGAGGACGAGCCGGTCGTCCACGTCGCGTTCGAGGACGCGCAGGCGTACGCGGCCTGGGCCGGCAAGGCGCTGCCGACCGAGGCCGAGTGGGAGCGGGCGGCTCGCGGCGGCCTCGAGGCGGCGGCCTACGTCTGGGGCGACGAGCCGGAAGCGCCCGGCGAGCGGCTCGCCAACTACTGGCACGGCGACTTTCCCTGGCGCAGCGACGCGGGCTACGGGACGAGCGGCGCCCGTCGGCTCGTACCCGCCGAACGGCTACGGGCTGCACGACATGGCCGGCAACGTCTGGGAGTGGACGAGCGACTGGTATTCGGCGCGGCCGACCGGCGACACGGATTCTGCGTGCTGCGTCCCCGTCAACCCGCCCGGCGGCCGGCTGGAGGAGAGCTACGACCCGGCGCAGCCGCAGTTCCCCATTCCGCGCAAGGTGGTCAAGGGAGGCTCATACCTCTGCGCCGACAGCTACTGCATGCGCTACCGGCCCGCCGCCCGCCGCCCGCAGATGATCGACACCGGCATGAGCCACATCGGCTTCCGCTGCGTGGTTCGCCCAGCTCCTGCAGTCGGCTAGAGCCGACGCTCAGTCAAGCCACTTCACGGTGCAGCCGACCGGCGGTGTGTCGGCGACGGCCGGCTCCACCCCGGCGAGCACGGCGTCGAGGGCGTCGCGCAGGTAGTGGGCCGTCACGGCCCTCTCGTCCCTGCTGTCGTCGATCGCCCCGTGGTAGACGAGCCTGCGGTCGCCGTCGAACACGAACACCTCGGGCGTCCGCTCGGATCCCGAGCGCGCGCGCGACGCTCTGGCTCTCGTCGTACAGGTAGTCGAAGTTGAACCGCTGCTCGCGCGCACGCACCTGCATCTGGTCGAAGGAGTCCTCGGGATGGTTCGTGACGTCGTTCGAGGAGATCGCGACGATGCGGACGCCGCGCTCGCCGTAGTCCTGCTGGATTGCGACCAGCCGTCCCTCCCACGCCTGGACGTAGGGGCAGTGGTTGCACGACTGGACGAGCACGAGCGCACGAGCGTCGCGGTAGTCCTCGAGCGAATGGTCGCGGCCGTCGACGCCGGGCAGGGTGAACGACGGCGGAGTCTGCGCGATGGCGATGCTCATGTGAGTGCCTCCTCGAGTTGTTCGCGGCTCGGAATCGGGGAGACGCGCCCGTCCGCCAGATGGTAGATGCGGCACGCCAGCGCGGGCCTGGCCTCTGCGCCGGCCGGGTCCACGTCTCGCCCGTCGACGCGGATCGTCGGCGAGCCTGGAAAGCGGTGCGTCTTCGCCTCCTCGTTGCGTCCGCACCTCGAGCAGCTCGACGGTCACGTCGACACCCCGCTCGGCAAGCACCGTCCGCAGCAGCGCCAGCGCCTCCGGGTGCGACGGGCATCCATCCCAGTACAGAAGCTCGATCTTCATGCCAAGCCAGTGAGAGTTTGCCGCGGTCGTCCTAGCTGGTGGTGATCACCGAACGGAGGTCACGACCAAGGATCGACGAGAGACGTGTGAGCTCCGCCCGCAGAGCGTTCCGCGGTGGTTTCCCGGCTTCCTCGAACCAGGCTACTCGCACCCGGTCGCCGTCGAGTTCCCAGGTGCCGCGCACAACTCCACCGGCCACCACGACCGGCGAGATCCAGCCGGCCTGCCTGCTGACCGCGGCACGTCGCGACGTCGGTACGACGTGGCCGTCCCCGGTGCCGGGACCCAGCACGTACTGGTCGAAGCCCGGCAGCAGGCGCACCGCGGTGGTGGGGGTCATGGAGGCCAACTCGCCGAGGTCCTCGGCCAGGACGTGCGCACGCTCGCCGTCCACGTCGATCTGAACCAGCCGCTCCTCGAGCGCGCTGAACCACGTTCGTAGCTGTCGCTTGCCGAACCAGCCGCCGGCCAGCCAATTGCCAAAGGCATCGATCGTCGACGGTCCGTAGGAGCGGAAGTAGGCGACGATCGCGACGGCCGCCGCCTCCTCCGGATCGGATAGGCCGCTCCAGCGCGAACTCGCGTCCTCTGGGCGCATGAAGGTCACGCGGTTTCCCCGGCTCGGTCCGAAGCAGAGGTCCCCGTGCCACGCGAGCGGCTTCAGGAGCGTCCCCCAGCCTGAGCGGAGCGCTTCGCCGACATGGCGCAGCCCGCGCCGCGCGACGATCGCCGTCACCAGCTCGTCTCGCGTCAGGGGTCCGCCCTCGAGCTCCACGCGTACCGCCTGGCGAAGCGCATTCAGCTGCCTGGGGGTCACACCGAAGTGGCGCTGCCAGCTCGGGCGTTCCCAGGATCGTCCGGCGGCCATGAGCGAGAGGAAGGTTCCGGCCTCCTCGGGCGTGAGCAGGTGGAGCGTGCCCCGCATCGCCCAGGTCTTGATCAGACGACCATCCCGCAGGGCGCGATCGACCTCGCCGTGCCGCGACGTCTCACGCCGGACGCGGATCGCAAGCTCAGCGGATGACGCGACCTGTGTCTGGACACCGCAGAGACGACCGACGACGTCGGCGACAGGAAGACGACCGATCGGATCGAGAAGGTGGCGCTGCATCCGCCAGGCGAGCGCCTGTTGCCAGCTGATCGCCGCCGCCATCCGCCGAGCGTACTTCGCCTGGAATCACGCCTCGTGCGGCGTGGCGTACGGTGTGGAGGTGAGCTTCGACGTCGCTGCTGACGCGTACGACCGATTCATGGGGCGCTATTCGGTGCAGCTTGCGCCGGGGCTTGCCGACCTCGGGGGCGTACGGCGGGGGCAGCGGGCACTCGACGTGGGCTGCGGGCCCGGCGCCCTGACCGGGGAGCTCGTAACGAGGCTCGGCGCAGAGGCGGTGGCGGCCGTCGACCCGTCGGAGTCGTTTGTGCTCGCCGCCCGTGGGCGTCACCCCGGCGTCGACGTTCGGCGTGCCGCCGCGGAGGAGTTGCCTTTTCCCGACGCCGAGTTCGACGTTGCCCTCGCGCAGTTGGTCGTGCACTTCATGGCGGATCCCGTCGGCAGTCTGCGCGAGATGGCGCGAGTCACGCGTCCCGGCGGTGTGGTCGCCGCCTGCGTCTGGGACCACGCCGGTGGGCAGGGACCGCTCAGCTTGTTCTGGACCGCGGCTCGGCAGTTCGATCCTGGCGTTCACGACGAATCCGGGCTTGCGGGGGTCCGCGCGGGACACCTTGCCGAGCTGTTCAGGGTCGCCGGCCTCCACGACGTCACCGACACCGACTTGGCCGCGCGGGTGGAGTACGCGAGCTTCGACGACTGGTGGGAGCCGTACACGCTCGGGGTCGGTCCCGCGGGCGCATATGCGGTCGGGCTCGACGCCGTCGGGCGCGAGGAGCTGAAGGAGCGCTGCCGGCAGCTTGTGCCGGTGGCGCCATTCACGCTGGAGGCAATCGCCTGGGCCGCCCGCGGCCACACCTAGCGGACAAACGCGTTCGGGCTACATTCGCTCGATCATCGCCCGGCCGAAGCCGGACGAGGAGACTTCGTTCGCGTCGTCCATCAGCCGCGCGAAGTCGTAGGTCACCTGCTTGTCCGAGATCGCGGCGGCGAGCGAGTCGATGATCTTGTCCGCGGCCTCGACCCAGCCCATGTGCCGGAGCATCATCTCGGCCGAGAGGATCAGCGACCCCGGGTTCACCTTGTCCTGGCCGGCGTACTTCGGTGCCGTCCCGTGCGTGGCCTCGAACATCGCGACCGTGTCGGAGAGGTTCGCCCCCGGCGCGATCCCGATCCCGCCGACCTGAGCGGCGAGCGCGTCCGAGATATAGTCGCCGTTCAGGTTCAGCGTCGCGATCACGTCGTACTCGGCCGGCCGGAGGAGGATCTGCTGGAGGAAGGCGTCGGCGATCGCGTCCTTGATCGTGATCGTCCGGCCGGCCTCCTCGAGAGAGAGCCACGGCCCGCCGTCGATCGGCGACGCGCCGAACTCGTTCCGGGCGAGCGCGTAGCCCCAGTCACGGAAGCCGCCCTCGGTGAACTTCATGATGTTGCCCTTGTGCACGAGCGTGACCGAGTCTCGCCCGTTCGCGATCGTGTACTCGATCGCCTTGCGCACCAGCCGCTCGGTGCCTTCGCGCGAGACCGGCTTGATGCCGATCGAGGAAGTCTCCGGGAAGCGGATCTTGCGCACCCCCATCTCGCCCTGGAGGAAGTCGACGACCTTCTTTACCGCGTCGGTGCCGGCCTCCCACTCGATCCCCGCGTAGATGTCCTCCGAGTTCTCGCGGAAGATGACCATGTTGGTCTTGGATGGGTCCTTGAGCGGGCTCGGCACACCCGGGAAGTAGCGCACTGGACGGAGGCAGACGTAGAGGTCGAGCTCCTGCCGGAGCGCGACGTTGAGAGAGCGGATCCCGCCGCCCACCGGCGTCGTGAGCGGGCCCTTGATCGAGACCGAGTACTCGCGCGTGGCCTCGAGCGTCTCCTCGGGGAGCCAGGTGTCGCTGCCGTAGAGAGACGTCGCCTTTTCGCCGGCATAGATCTCCATCCAGTGGATCCGCCGCTCGCCGCCGTAACTGCGCTCGACGGCCGCATCGACGACGTCCTTCATCACCGGCGTGATGTCGGAGCCGATCCCGTCGCCCTCGATGTACGGGATGATCGGGTTGTCGGGCGTGGGCTCGCCCGGGACGATCTTCAGGCCGTCGGCCGGAACCTGGATGTGCGTGTGAGCCCTCACTCGCCTACTTTTCGCTTGTGGAAGGAAGACCGACCGCTGAGGCTATCGCAGCCGTCCTGATCGAGGGCTTCAACCGGCACTACCGGCTCTTCCGGGAGACGAGCGCGCAGGCGAAGGTGCGCTTCGAGCGGGCGGCGTGGGCCGAGGCGCAGCTGGCGGTGCAGGAGCGAATCCGCTTCTACGACGAGCGCGTCCGCGAGAACGTCCAGCGGCTGCGTACGGAGTTTGATCTCGACGCGCTCGACGCCGCCGCCTGGCGGGAGGTCAAGCTCCGCTATATCGGGCTCCTCGTCGACCACCACCAGCCCGAGCTCGCCGAGACGTTCTTCAACTCGGTGATCACGCGAATCCTCCGCCGCACGTACTCGAACAACGACCTCATCTTCGTCCGCGCCACGATCTCGACGGAGCAGATCGAGTCGGACCCGCCGATCTACCGCAGCTACTACCCCGGCCAGAGCGGTCTCCGCGACTGCTTCAACCGGGTCTTCCGCGACTTCGACTGGGCCGTCCCCTTCGCCGACCTCGAGCGCGACGTCGACCGGCTGCTCGAGGTCGTCGGTGAGCCCTGGGCGCACCTCGAGCCGAACCACCAGATCCAGGCGCTCGGCTCGGCCTTCTACCGGAACAAGGCCGCCTACGTGCTCGGGAAGATCGTGAACGGGCACAGGGAGCTTCCGTTCGTCGTCCCCGTCCTCCACGACGATGACGGGCGGTTGGCGCTCGACGCGATCGTGCTCGAGGAGGAGCGGATCAGCGTTCTCTTCTCGCTCTCGCGCGCCTACTTCATGGTTGACATGGACGTGCCGTCGGGATACGTCAATTTCCTCAGGACGATGACGCCGGCGCGTGCACGGGCCGACCTCTACACGATGATCGGGCTGGGCAAGCAGGGCAAGACGCTCTTCTACCGCGACCTGCTCCAGCACCTGCACCACTCCGAGGATGCGTTCGTCGAGGCCCCCGGCGTGCGCGGCCAGGTGATGCTCGTGTTCACGCTCCCGTCGTACCCGTACGTGATCAAGGTGATCAAGGACGTCTTCGGCCCTGGGAAGGACACCGACAGGGCGACGGTGCGCTCGAAGTTCGAGATGGTCAAGCACGTCGACAGGGTCGGACGGCTGGCCGACACGCTCGAGTTCACCGCGCTGGCGCTGCCGTTCGAGCGCTTCTCCCCCGAGCTGCTCGCCGAGCTGCGCGCGCTCGCGCCGTCGATGATCGAGGTGGACGGCGACAGCCTGGTGATCCGGCACTGCTACGTGGAGCGGCGCATGACCCCGCTCAACATCTACCTCGACCGGGCGACGCCAGAGGAGGTCGAGCCCGCGGTGCTGGAGTACGGAAACGCAATCCGCGAGCTCGCGATCGCCAACATCTTCCCGGGCGACCTGCTCTGGCGGAACTTCGGCGTCACCCGCTACGGGCGGGTCGTCTTCTACGACTACGACGAGATCGACTACCTGACCGACATCAATTTCCGCAGGATCCCGCCGCCGCCCAACCCCGAGGCGGAGCTTTCGCTCGAGCCATGGTACGCCGTCGCCCGTAACGACGTGTTCCCGGAGGAGTTCGCGACGTTCCTGCTCGGCGACCTGCGTCTGCGCGAGACCTTCCTCCGCCACCACGCCGAGCTGCTCGAGCCCGAGTTCTGGCAGGAGTGCCAGCGCCGTGTCGAGGCGGGGGAGATCGTCGACTTCTTCCCATACCCGGAGTCGCTTCGGTTCTGCAACCGCCCGGCTTCGGAAGACGGAGCGGCGGCCGGTGCCTGATTCAGAGCTATTCCCGCTTTGGGGTCAGTACCATCGCCCTGATGGCTATGGAGTTCGTCGTACAGAGGCTGCAGATCGGCGACGTGATACTGATCGACCTTCCGGAGCAGGGTGGGGAGGTCGAGGCAACGGTGGCGCGCGAGATCGAACGGACGGACGGCACCGTGCGCGTCACGTTGCGAGTCGGAAGAGGCGATGAGTTCGTCGAGGAGTGGGCGCTCGGCGAGATGGTCACCGTCGTCCGCGGTCCCTAGGCCTCGAGCACCGCCGCCCACCGATCTCCGATCGTGACGCACTCTGTCAGGAAGTCGTAAGCCTCCACGGTGTCTTCGGTCCGACGATGAGGAGATCGAAAGACGCCGATGTAAGTGGCGATGTCGGCGAGGTCCCAGGCGAGACGAAAGTAGTTCACCGCAACTTCGTCGAGTTCGTGTCCTGTCGCGTCGGCGTACAGACTCGCTTCGTCCGCATTGTCACCTACGACCATCCAGAGGTCTCGCTCGGGCGGGGCAATCGCCACCGTGTCCCAGTCGACGAGCACGAGGCTCTCTTCGGTCCGGATGACGTTGCCGGGATGCGGCTCTCCGTGGGTGACGACCCAACTGGCACTGCGCCTTGCCACGTCGATGGAGAGACGGTCGGCTGCAGCGAGCAGCGCGGCTACGTCGGAGGCGTGAGCCGCGAGGGCCCGCCGTGCCGGCTCGGAGAACGGCCCGCCCGACCACGTCTGGTTCACACTCTCGAGCGCTGACTCGAGCTGACGGCGACCGGGCAGATCCAGATCGATCCTGCGCGCGACGGAACCGCCGGCAGGCGTTGCCCTGTGGAGCTCGGCGAGCATCGAGACGACAGCGGCGCGCTCGTCAGGCGTGTCGTAGCTGCCAAATCGACCCGCTTGTCCGTCGACGAACGGGAACAGAGCAATGGTGTGACGTGGCCCAGCTCGGCGCACCGTCTCGCCGCGGGTCGTAGGAATCGGTGCGACGACGAACCCGAGGCCGCCGTCGCGAAGGGCGACGGCGGTGTCAAACGCCCGTCTGAGGCCGTCGAACACCGACTCCCGTGTGTCCCCGAGCCAAGGCATGTGGTCGAGGTCGTCCACTGTGACGAAGCCGCGCGCTCCCTCGAGGTCGTGTACCAACCAGTGGTAGCTGCCGAACCCAACGCTCGCGTAGTCAGCAGCGTCGACGTCGAAGCCCCAACCGTCGGCCAGGAGATCGGCTATTGCGTTGGCCTCGAACTCCTCCGGCAGGGCCTTCACTCTGCGAAGCGTAGGCGCGGACGGATTGATCACGCGGTCAGGGCTTGCGTTGCGGATAATGGTGCTTGCCTTCCGTTGAGACGGGAGGACAATCGACAGGAGCATGAAGGGAGAACGGATGGACGAGATCGGACCCGTCGACTACGCGGTGATCGCGTTCCCGGGCAACCAGTTCAAGGGCGAGATCGCGCCCGCGCTCAGCGACCTCGTCGAGGCGGGCACGATTCGCCTCATCGACGCGGCGTTCGTCAGCAAGGACGAGAACGGCGACGTGCTCGCGTTCGAGCTCACGGAGCTCGCTCCGGACGTGCAGGAGGCGCTCGACGCTCTGAACATCGAAGTGCAGGGGCTCTTCAACGACGAGGAGCTCCTGGCCGCCGGCCACGGAGCTCGAGCCGGACTCCTCGGCGGCACTCCTGGTCTGGGAGAACGTCTGGGCCCGTCAGGTCGCCCAGGCGATGCGCGACGCGGGTGGAGTTCTGGTCGCGTTCGAGCGTGTCCCGCACGACGTCGTCCAGGCAGCGCGCGAGTGGGCGCTGGAAGAGGCCAAGGCCTAACACAGACAGGAGGGCTCAAATGAGACGACGCAGAGGTCCCGGACTGATCGGGACGGCGGTCGTGGTGGGCGGGGCGGCTCACATGGGTGCGAAGAGTGCTCAGAAAAGTCAGGCCGCCGCACAGCAGGAAGCCGACCAGAACGCGCAGATCGCGGAGCTCCAGGCTCAGCAGGCAGCGGCCGCCCCGCAGGCAGCCGCTGCAGCCCCGGCCGCGCCCGACGATCGCCGCGGAGATCCAGAAGTACGCAGCGTTGAAGGAGCAGGGCCTGATCACCGAGGAGGAGTTCGAGGCGAAGAAGAAGCAGATCCTCGGCATCTAGTCACTCCTGCGGCTCTCGTCGCGCTAGACGCGCAGTGAGGTGGTGCCCGCAAAAGCCGGGCACCACCCGGCGGGTTTCCTCAGGCACAGTGCCTGTACGGAAGTTGAAGACAACTACGGCGTTTCAGACGCAACAGAACTCGAACGACTGTTGATCGAGACGCCGGAGCTCTACGCAAGCGCCTTCTGCTTGATCTGGTCGTACTCTGCCTGCGAGATCGCCCCGCTGTCGAGCAGGCCCTTCGCCTTCTCGATCTCCGCCGCGCTGCCGCCGCCGGCGGTCTGCTTGACGTAGCTGTCGAACTGCTGTTGCTGGGCCTGCGCCTTCTGGATGTTCCGTTCGGTCATGCCCTCGTGGTTCGCGATCATGTAGACGAACACGCCGATGAACGGGACGCAGATCAGGAAGATCAGCCAGAGCACCTTCTTCCCACCACTCGCGTCATGGCGCCGGAAGACGTCGGCGAAGCAGGTGATCAAGAGCCAGAACCACGTCACCCACGCAAAGAAGACGAGCATCGTCCACAGCACGTCGAGGAACGGATAGTCATAAGCCAGCAAATCCACTCTTACCTCACTTGTTCAGCGGTTCCCGGGTCAATGTAGGAGCACGTCATCGACTCTAGGCGTTTTCAGGGCCCGGCGGGGCTTCGGAGCATCGCCTCCTGGTGACAGCGGCGATTCGGGCGCATTTGCGAATCTACCGAGCGAAGTCGGCCCAAACGAAATTGGAGGAGCGAAGATGGGTAGCGAGTCCGACCGAGTGTTGCGGGAGTCTCTTCCGATTCCCGACCAGCCCCACGAGGGCGAGTTGCCCTTCGACGCAAAGGATCCGGCGGCCAAGTTCCCGCCGATCCAGCCGCTGCGCCCGCCGGCGGGCGCGCCGAACGTCCTGGTCGTTCTGCTCGACGACGTGGGCTTCGCCGCCTCGAGCGCCTTCGGAGGCCCGTGCGCGACGCCTAACGCTGAGAGACTCGCCGGCAGCGGGCTCAAGTACAACCGCTTTCACACGACCGCGCTCTGCTCACCGACACGGGCCGCGCTGCTGAGCGGTCGCAACCACCACACGGTCGGCATGGGCGGAATCACGGAGATCGCCACCTCGGCGCCGGGCTACAACTCGATCCGGCCCAACACCTGTGCACCGCTCGCGCAGACGCTCAAGCTCAACGGCTACTCGACGGCGCAGTTCGGCAAGTGCCACGAGGTGCCGGTCTGGGAGACGAGCCCGATGGGCCCGTTCGACTCCTGGCCGGCAGGCGGCGGCGGCTTCGAGTACTTCTACGGCTTCATCGGCGGCGAGACGAACCAGTACTACCCCGCCATCTATGAAGGCACGACGCCTGTGGAGCCCGACAGGACCCCGGAGGAGGGGTATCACTTCACCGACGACATGACCGACAAGGCGGTCAAGTGGATCCGCCAGCAGAAGTCGCTCATGCCAGACAAGCCCTTCTTCTGCTACTTCGCACCCGGCGCGACCCATGCGCCGCATCAGGTGCCCGAGGAGTGGTCGGCCAAGTACAAGGGGCGTTTTGACCAGGGGTGGGACGCGCTCCGTGAGGAGACTCTCGCGCGCCAGAAGGAGCTCGGCGTCGTTCCCCCGGACACGGAGCTGACCGCGCGGCACGAGGAGATCCCCGCCTGGGACGAGATGCCTGACGACCTCAAGCCCGTGCTCGCCCGCCAGATGGAGGTCTACGCGGGCTTCCTCGAGCACACCGACCATCACGTCGGCCGGCTCGTGGACACCCTCGAGGACCTGGGAATCCTCGAGGACACGCTCGTCTACTACATCATCGGTGACAACGGTGCCAGCGCCGAGGGCACGCCGAGAGGCACCTTCAACGAGCTCTTCGTGCTGAACGGCGCCGCCCAGCTCGAGACGACCGAGTTCATGGCGGCACGCATCGACCAGTTCGGTACTCCGGCCGCCTACAACCACTTTGCAGTCGGCTGGGCGCACGCCATGGACACGCCGTACCAGTGGACGAAGCAGGTCGCCTCGCACTGGGGCGGCACGCGCAACGGCACGATCGTGCACTGGCCGAACGGAATCGAGGGCAAGGGCGAGATCCGCTCCCAGTTCCATCACGTGATCGACATTGCTCCGACGGTGCTCGAGGCTGCGGGAATCCCGGAGCCGACCGTGGTCGAGGGCGTCCCCCAGAAGCCGATCGAGGGCGTGAGCATGCTCTACTCCTTCGACGACTCCGGTGCGGCGGAGCGCCGCGTGACGCAGTACTTCGAGATGTTCTGCAACCGCGGCATCTATCACGAAGGCTGGACCGCGGTCACACGGCACTCGACGCCCTGGGTCTTGGCGGCGGAGCTTCCGGCGTTCGAGGACGACGTCTGGGAGCTCTACGACACGAATACGGACTGGAGCCAGGCGCACGATCTCGCGGCCGAGCAGCCCGACAAGCTCGCAGAGCTGCAGCAGCTCTGGTTGGACGAGGCGCGCAAGTACAACGTGCTGCCGCTCGACGACCGGCGTGTCGAGCGGTTCAACTCGGACCTGGCGGGTCGCCCAGTGCTCGTCAAGGGCAACTCCCAGCTGCTGTTCGGGGGCATGGGGCGCCTGTCCGAGAACTCGGTGATCAACATCAAGAACAAGTCGCACTCGGTGACGGCCGAGGTGGAGGTGCCCGAGTCGGGCGCCGAGGGCGTGATCATCGCCCAGGGTGGTGCCTTCGCAGGCTGGAGCCTCTACGCAAAGGGGGGGAAGCCGGTCTATTGCTACAACCTGCTCGGCCTGCAGCGGTTCAAGGTCGAGGGTGACGCGCCGATCCCCCCGGGCACCCACCAGGTGCGGATGGAGTTCGAGTACGACGGTGGGGGCCTTGCCAAGGGCGGCGCGGTGACGCTCTACGTCGACGGGGAGAAGGTCGGCGAGGGACGCGTTGGGGGCACCGTCCCCATGGTCTTCTCGGCGGACGAGACGGCCGACATCGGCTCGGACACCGCTTCGCCCGTGAGCGACGACTACGCGGCGGGTGAGAGCGTCTTCACCGGGAAGGTCGAGTGGGTCCAGATCGACATCAACGAAGCCGCCGAGGACCTCGACCACCTGATCACACCCGAGGAGCGCCTGCGCGTCGCGATGGCGCGGCAGTAGCGATGAACTCCACGAAGAGACCTCGGATCCTGCTCGTCAACTTCACGTACACGCAGCAGACCCGGCTCTTGGTCGACGCCATGGGAGGAGTGTTCCGCGACCGGGGCTGTGACGTTCGTGAGGCCGCGATCGAGTTCACCGACGAGCGCTACGCCGAGCGGTTCTAGAGGTTCCCGATGAAGCGCCCGCTGATCGAAGTCCCCGGGATGCTCCTGCCGGTGCTCCGCCATGCGACCGGCGAGATCCGGACTCCGGACGAAGTTCGGGAAGGCGACTACGACCTCGTCTGCATCGGCTCGCCCACCTGGTGGCTGTCGCCAAGCGTGCCGATCCGCTCGTTCCTCGAGTCCGACGAAGCAGGGCGGCTCCTCGACGGAACGCGTTTCGCCGTCTTCACCACGTCCCGGCGGTACTGGAAGCACAACGTCAAGTCGGTCCGGAAGCTCGGGGCGAAACAGGGAGGTGTCCACGTCGACGACATCCACTTCACATACGAGGGCGGCCAGGTGCGCTCTCTGCTCTCGCTGTTGAGCTATCTCGGCAAGGGAGAGAACCGTGAGCGTTACGTCGGCGTGAAGATCCCTCCGACCAACCTTAGACCCCACCACCTCGAGGAGGCAAAGGCGTTTGCAGGCACGCTCGCCGATCGTCTGGACTGACAGCTACTGCGTGTCCTCGCCGCTGACGCCCCACGTGTCCGACAGGAGGTAGCCCTCCGGGAACGGGTCCGATGGGTCGACCATGACCTGCGTTACGCCCGTGATCCACGCGCTCCCGCGGACTGCCGGGACGATCGCCGGGCGGTCGCCGACCGTCGTCTCGGAGACGATCCGGCCCTCGAACGTCGAGCCGATCGGTGACGCGTGAGTCATCGCGTCTCCGGGCTTCATCAGTCCGCGCGCGTGGAGCGTCGCCATGCGCGCGCAAAGTCCGGTTCCGGTCGCGGAGCGGTCGAGCCGGCCGGGGGCGACGACGACCGCATTCTTGGTCACCCTGCCGACGCCCTGCCACGGCTCTGCGAGCTGCACGATGCTGACACCGGCGATGGCCGGGTTCTCCGGGTGCTGACACGGCAGCTGGTCGCGCGCGGCTGCGCGGATCCGCTCGCCGGCAAGGGCGAGGTCCCGCGCCTCGTGCGGCTCGATCGCGAAGCCGAGCGCTGCCGCGTCGGCGATCGCGTACCACATACCCCCGTAGGCGACGTCGACGGTGATCGTTCCCATCCCGTCGACCTCGAGCGGCGCGTCCAGGCGGTCGGCGAAGCACGCCACGTTCGTGAACTCGACGCTCTCGCAGCGTCCGTCGCGGCACGCGGCCCGCACTTCGACCACACCGCCGGGCGCCTCCAGCCGCAGGACCGTCTCGGGCTCGGAAATCGGCACCATGCCCGTCTCCAGCAGCACCGTTGCGGTGCAGATCGTGTTCGAGCCCGACATCGGCGGGTACTCGGTCGGCTCCATGATGATGAACCCCGCGTCGCAGTCCGGCCGGGTGGCTGGGACGATCAGGTTGGCATGGCAGGCAACGCTGCCGCGGGGCTCGCGGAGCAGGAGCCGCCTTAGCCCGTCCCCATGGCTGCGCAGCTGCTCCATCTGCTCGAAGACCGAGGCGCCGGGCGGCGGCAGCACGCCGCCGACGACGACGTTCCCGACCTCACCGCCGGCATGGCAGCCGACGACGGTGATCGTTCGAGCCGAGCGCATGGAGGCCTACTCGATCGTGCTGCTCATGAGAGCGTCGAGCCGGGTCCACTGCGGCGAGATCTCCTGCCGGCCGTTCTGGGACCTCCAGTTGAGCAGCACGTTCTTGCCGTAGGGCTTCTCGGCGACCCAGGCGCTCGGGACCTCCTCGCCTTGCGGGTTGATCGTGGGCGAAGGGCGGAGCCAGTAGTTGCCGTGCGCATCGGCCTTCCGGCCGGCGAGCCGCTCCTTCCGCCAATCGGGATCCGAGGTGACGTAGATCGAGAAGTCGCCGTACGTCTTCGTGAGCTCAGGGTCTCCATCGGGCCCGAGCACGTTGATCGGCGGCAGGCCGAGCATCTGTCGAGTGTTCTCCGAGACCGCGGGAGCCTTGACGAGCTTCTTCCCCGTTTCCTGCTCGAAGGCGTCCGCGAGACGGTCGCTCGTCTTCTTCATGTCGACTTCGCCGGCGCCGGCCCTGGAGCATCCCGCCAAGAGCAGGGGGACGAGGAGGACGACGACGAGCCGCATGCGGGATTCATACCTGCGTCCGCCGCGGGAAGTTGACTCCGTCCGGCCCGCGTCCGATACTGGCGCTCGTGAGATTCGGGATCTTCGCGTACATGCTGATCGGGTGGGGCGTCAACATCGTGACCCTGCTCGTCGTCGACTCGCTCTTCGACGGCGTGGAGATCGGTCATTGGGGTCCGTTGCTGATCGGCGCTGCGGTGCTCGGGATCGCGAACGCGATCGTCAAGCCGATCCTCGCCCTGCTCACGCTGCCGCTGATCGTCGTGACGCTCGGGCTGAGCTACTTCGCGATCAACGTCCTGATGCTCGCCCTCGCCGAGTGGATCGCACCCGACTTCTCGATCACCGGCTTCTGGACGTACATCGGCGCGACGATCGTGGTCTGGCTCGTCAACTGGATCCTGTACGCCGCCCTCGGGTCGATCTTCGCCGACAAGCCCCGCACCGCGCGCGTCGTCGTCTAGACGAGGCACGGGACCGGCGCCCGCGTGGTGGAGCCGGAACTGCAGGAGCTTGTGGAGCGTGCGAGGAACGATCCCGAGGCAGTCGGGCTCGTCCTGATCGGTTCATACGCGGCCGGCACCGCCGACGACGAGTCCGACCTCGACGTGCTGTACGTGCGCCGCTCGGGGCCGCTTCCCGAGCGGGAACGTCGGGGGCGGCTCGAGCTGATCCCGACGAGCCTCGAGGAACTGAACGCCGTTCAGGACTGGTTCAAGCCGGCGCTTGCCCACGCGCGTGTGCTCCTCGACGAGACCGGCGACGTGTCGAAGGCCGTGGAGGCGTCGCAACGGGTGAGCCGCGAGGAGACGGCGGAGCTCTACGACTCGTACCTGAACGACTTCTACCGTTCGCTGAAGGCGTGGCGACGCGGCAACGAGCTAGCCGCGCGAGTCGAGGCGGGCCGCTCGCTCCGTTTTCTCGGCGAGCTGCTGTTCGCACTGGACGGGAGCCGCGCGCCGTATCCGAAGGAGTGGACCGGCCGCCTGGGCGACCTCGAGGCGCTCATCCTCGAGGTCGCGCGAACCGCCGATCCGTCACGGCAGCGGGAGCTCCAGGCGCGCGTGCGGGACCTGGCCGCGGCGAAGGGCTTCGCGGAGGTCTACGACGGCTGGTACGGCGAGATCGACCGCGTGATGGGGTTTCGCTTCGAGTGAGACCGGCGCTCCTGGTCGACCTTGCGCTCAAGGTCGCGCTCGTCGTACTCCTGCTCGTCGGCGCGTTCTCGGGGCTCCAGCAGTTCGAGGGCAAGGCGTTCGGAGGACGAGCGCTCGTGTACCCGCTCGCGACCGTGATCGTGCCGGCGATCTGGTGGATCGTCGCCCGCGGCCGCGAGCGAAAGCCGGAGTACCCCTACGCGGTCGACATCCTGTTCACGCTGCCGTTCCTGATCGACACGATCGGGAACGCGCTCGACCTCTACGACACGATCGGCTGGTGGGACGACGCCAACCACTTCGTCAACTGGGCGATCCTCACGGCCGCGTTCGGGCAGTTTCTCCTACGGCTCCCGATCGGACCTCTGAACCTGTTCGCGCTGGCCGTGGGCTTCGGCGCGGTGACGGCCATGCTCTGGGAGTTCGGCGAGTACTTCGCGTTCATTCGCAACTCGGACGAACTGGACACGGCCTACACGGACACGCTGGGCGACATGGCGCTCGGGCTGGCCGGAGCCACGCTCGCGTCGCTCCTCACCGCGACTGTGCTGTACCGCCGCCGCTTATGATTCCCCGCCGATGCGCGGTATGGAACCCGAGGACGTCTACGCGCTCAAGGGGGTTTCCGATCCTCGCCTGGACCCGAGCGGGCAGACGGTCGCGTACGTCCTGTGGTCGATCGACGGAGAGGCCAACGAGTACCGCGCCAATGTCTGGCTTGCTCCGGTCGACGGGTCCGAGCCGCCGCGCCGGTTCACGACCGGCGAGCGCCGCGACGGCGAGCCGCGGTGGTCTCCGGACGGCACGCGGATGGCGTTCGTCTCGAGCCGCGCCGAGAAGGAGCCGGGCCAGCTCTACGTGATCTCGCTCAAGGGCGGCGAGGCCGAGCGGTTGACGAAGCTGAAGGAGGACGTGCGGAACGTCGCCTGGTCGCCGGACGGGACGACGATCGCGTTTGCGTCCAGAGTCAGGGACGAGGCGTACGAGGAGGAAGACGAGCGCAAGCGACGGCCACGCCGCGTCACGCGCCTCTTCTACAAGCTCGACAGCGAAGGCTGGATCGGAGACCGCCCGAGCCAGGTGTTCGTCGTTCCGGCAGACGGGAGCGAAGAGCCGCGGCAGATCACCCACGGCGAGCAGGATTGCGGGGGGCCGGCCTGGTCGCCGGACGGCTCACGCATCGTCTTTGCGTCCGCGCGGTCGGACGACTGGGACACCGCGCTCGTCCAGGATCTCTATCTCGTCTCGCCCGAGGGCGGGGACCCGGAGCAGCTGACTCTCGGTGACGGGCAGTGCAACCTCCCCGTCTGGTCACCCGACGGGACACGCATCGCCTACCAGTACACGCCCGACCCGTTCGTCTGGGGAACGCACACGCGGATCGCCGTCATCGACGTCGAGACGCGCGAGCAGCGCATCCTGACCGAGCGCCTCGACCTCCAGTGCGGGCCGTTCCCCGACGTGCGCGAGCCGGCGTGGGACGGCGAGAGGATCGTCTTTCCCGTCGAGGACGGCGGCAGCGTGCACGTTTACGCGGTGGCCGCAGACGGGTCGAGCGAGCCCGAGCTCGTGCTCGGTGGCGAGCGCGCAGTCAAGGGTTTCGAGGTGAACGGGGACGTGTTGGTCCACTCGTCGAGCACACCGACGAGCTTCGCCGACCTCTACGTGGGCGACCGCCGCGTCACGGACGTGACGAAGGACTTCCCGGCACAGGTGATCGAGCCGGAGCGCTTCACCGCCCGCTCGAAGGACGGCACGGAGGTCGAAGCCTGGGTCGTGCGTCCCGCCGGGATCGAGGAAGGGAAGCGCTACCCGGTTCTGCTCAGCATCCACGGCGGCCCGTTCACGCAGTACGCGACGAGCTTCTTCGACGAGTTTCAGGTCTACGCCGGCGCCGGGTACGCAGTCGTGTTCGCGAACCCGCGCGGGTCGTCGGGCTACAGCGAGGAGTGGGGCAGGGCGATCCGCGGTCCGCTCGACGGCGCCGGGCCGGGGTGGGGGAGCGTCGACTACGAAGACCTGATGGCGGTGATGGACGAGGCGCTCGAGCGCTTCGACTTCCTCGACCCGGAACGCATGGGAGTGCTGGGCGGCTCGTACGGGGGCTACATGACCTCGTGGATAGTCGGCCACACGAACCGCTTCAAGGCGGCTTGCTCGGAGCGCGCCGTGAACAACCTGTACACGGCGGCAGGCTCGAGCGACGTCTTCTGGGCGTTCAAGGGGTACTTCGGCGCCTTCGCGCACGAGGCGACGCAGGAGTGGCTCGATCACTCGCCCGCGGTCTACGCGGACAAGATCGAGACGCCGCTCTTGATCCTCCACTCCGACGGCGACCTGCGCTGCCCGGTCGAGCAGGCGGAGCACCTGTTCATCGTCATGCGCCTGCTCGGCAAGGAGGTCGAGCTCGTCCGCTTCGCAGGCGAGAGCCACGAGCTCTCGCGCTCAGGGTCGCCGGTTCACCGCGTGCAGCGCTTCGAGGTGCTGCTCGACTGGTTCGACCGGTATCTGAAGAAGGACTAGTCCCCGGCCAAGCCCTCGGCCAGCACGCCGCAGGCGAACGCGCGCCACGCAGTCTCCGCGTCCGCGAGGAGGGCCTGGACCGCCTCGCTCGCGTGCGGGAGACCGGTCGCGTCCGTCGAGAGCCGGTCGAGGCCGGCTCGGAGCTGTTCGCGCCGTTCAGGACTGTCCAGCTCGGCCGCGAACGAGACGACCGCGGGCCCGTTCAGGTCGAGCCCCCGGTCGGGGTCCCCGCCGGCCGTGAGCACGAGCAGCGCACGTCGGACCTCGCCTCGCAGCTCGTCGTCGTCGAGTTCGACCTCGCGCCCGGCGACCGCCGCGACCGTGACCACCGCGACCCCGGCATCGGCAGCCGCGAGCGTCTCCTCGAGCAGGTCGAGCCAGGCCTCGCGCACGCGCCCACGCTACGGGAAGATCCGCGCGTGGAGTACGGGACGGGGTTCCGTCGGGTCGTCGCGTGGCTGCTCGAGCTGCTCATCGTCTCGACGCTGCTCGCGGTCGGCCTGATCCTCGGGGGCAGCAGCCTCTTCCTCGGCTTCGTGATCGGGCTGACGGCGATCTGGCTCTACTTCGCAGGCTTCGAGAGCTCCGCGGGTCAGGCGACGCTCTCGGGCCGGCTGTTCGGGTTCCGTGTCACGGACCTCCACGGCGAGCGGATCAGCTTCACCCGCGCATCGGCGCGGCACTTCGCGATGTACCTGAGCGCCGTCACGCCGTTCGCGATCGGCTACTGGATGGCGTTCTGGACGAAGCGCCGCCAGACGCTCCACGACCTCGCGGCGCGGACGCTCGTGCTCAGGAAGTGACGGGCGCGGACCCGCGAAGGGTCCGCGCCCGCCGGAGCATCAGGCGCCGGGCGCCGGTGAGGGCGTACCGCCGGTCGGATGCTCGTAGTGCTCCTCGATCCGCTCCAGCTCCTCTTCGGTGCCCTGGCGAATCGGGCCCTTGAACCACTTGCGGGCCGAGACCAGGTACCAGCCGCCGAACAGGAGCACGGCGGCGCCCACCGTGAGCGGCGCATAGTTGACGACGTTCCAGTCGAACGCGTCGTCCCAAGGCACGCCGGCCGGAGCGATCGGGAGCATGAACAGGATGCAGATCAGGATGATCCAGCCGATCGCGATCGGGTCGATCCAGCGGTAGCGCGTGCCGAGGTGCCACGCGCCGCGCTCGAACGATTCGCCTGCACGCAGCCGCAGGAAGATCGGGATCCCGAACGCGATGTAGAGGCCGATCACCGCGATCGACGTCCCCACGAGGTAGCCGACGACAGCGTTCCAGAGCGTCGGCAGCATCAGCGCCCACGATAGAACTCCGATCGCCAGGACGGCGTACACAGGAACGCGTTGGAGCGAGATGCGCCGCCAGATCGCGTGGCCCGGGACCGCGCCGTCCCGCGAGAAGGCGTACATCATCCGGGAGGCGGACGTCACCGACGCCGTCAGGCAGAACATCTGCGCCACGACCGCGATGAAGAGCAGGAACTCCGCCCAGCCTTTGCTCATCGAGGTTTCCCAGATGTACGTCACCGCGAACCCGCCCGCGTCGATCACGCCCTGTGTGTCGGGGATCGCGAACGTCACCGCGAGTAGGAGGAGGAAGCCGAAGAACACCGACACGACGACCGACATGACCATGCCGATAGCGGCGCCGCGTGAAGCTTGCCGCGTCTCCTCCGCCATGTGCGCCGACGCGTCGTAGCCCGTGATCGTGTACTGCGCCATCAGCAGGCCGATGCCGAAGACGTAGAGGAACATCAGGTCGGAGAAGTTCGAACCGGAGAACCCGGAGTTGTTCACCGTCTCGCCGAAGACGTAGCCGATCGACTGGTGGTTGTCGGGCACGATGATCAGGATCGCGACGATCACGAGCACGCCCACCATGTGCCACCACGCGGAGATCGTGTTCAACAGCGCCGTGATCTGGACTCGGAACAGGTTGATCGCCACGGCGATCAGCATCACCGCGGTGTAGGTGACGAAGATCCACCTCGTCGTGTTCGGATAGTCGAAGAGCAGGTCCATTAGTGACGTTGCAAAGATTGCGAGGCCGTAGCCGATTGCCGCAGTGACCGCGATCTGGCCGACGAGGTTGAACCAGCCGGTGAACCAGCCCCAGCCCGGGCTCCCGAGCTTCGACGCCCAGTAGTACAAGCCGCCGGCGGTCGGGAAGGTGGAGGCGATCTCGCCAAGTGCGAGCGAGACGATGATGCAGAAGCCGCCGACCAGGAGCCAGCCCCACGTCACCGCGACCGGGCCGCCCCACTGGAACGCGATGTAGTACGAGGTCAGGCAGCCGGCGAGGATCGAGATGATCGTGAAAGAGATCGCGAAGTTCTGGAACCCTCCCATCGCCCGGAACAGCTCCTGCGCGTACCCGAGCCGGTGGAGCAGGCGCTCGTCGTCCATGTAGACGTTGTCGCTGCTGCTCCCGCTTGGGGCGCTACTCATCCAGCCTCCTCTCAGGAAAAGGTCGTCGTGACAGTCGCTATTTACTCCTTGCGCCGGACGGGGTGTCAATGGGACCCGGCGTCTAGGAGCGGATGCGGTCTCCCGCCGGGTCGTACAACGGCTCGGCTGCGACCTCGCCGCCGACCCACTCGCCGAAGATCTCGACGTCGACGGGCTGCCCCGGCTCGGCGTGCGCGGCCGGAACGTACGCGTACGCGATCGAGCGCCCGACCGTGTAGCCGTACCCGCCGCTCGTGACGCGGCCCACTGCCTCGCCGTCGATCCGGACCGGCTCCGAGCCGAGGGCGACCGCGCGGAGGTCGGCGAGGACGAGACAGGCGAGGCGGCGCGCGGGCTTCGCGTCGACGAGCGCGTCGCGCCCGATGAATTCGCCCTTCTCCAGCTTGACCGCGAAGTCGAGGCCGGCCTCGAAGGGATTGTCGTCGGGTGTGATGTCGGCGCCCCAGACGCGGTAGCCCTTCTCGAGCCGGCACGAGTCGATCGCCTTGTAGCCGCCGGCAGCGAGGCCGTGCTCGCGCCCGGAGTCCCAGATCGTGTCCCAGAGCCGGAGGCCGAACTCCATCGGGCAGTAGAGCTCCCAGCCGAGCTCGCCGACGTAGGTCACGCGGAGGGCGAGGCACGGCACGGGCCCGACGTCGATCTCCCGCGCGCGCATGTAGCGGAAGGCCTCGTTCGAGAGGTCCGAAGTGCTGAGCGGCTGGAGGATCTCTCGCGCGCGCGGCCCCCAGATCCCCAGGCACGCATACCGCGACGTCACGTCCTCGACGACCACGGAGCCGTCCTCGGGGGCGTGCTGGCGGATCCAGGAAAGGTCGTGCTGTCCGAAGGCCGTGCCGGTCACGATCCGGAAGCGGTCTTCCGCGAGACGGGTGACGGTGAAGTCGCACTCGATCCCGCCGTGCTTGTTCAGCATCGACGTGTACGTGATCGCGCCGACTTCGCGCGCGACCCTGTTGGCGCAGAGCCGCTCGAGGAAGTCGGGTGCCCCGTCGCCCGAGATCTCGATCTTGGCGAAGCTCGTCTCGTCGAAGAGCGCGGCCGCCTCGCGCGTCGCGACGTGCTCCGCGCCGATCGCGGGCGACCAGAGCCGGCCGGCCCAGCCGCGCGGGCGCAGCGACTCGTCTCCGCGCGCCGCGTTCGGCTCGAACCAGTTCGGGCGCTCCCACCCCGACTTCTCGCCGAAGGCGGCGCCGAGCTCCTGGAGCCGGGCGTAGGTCGGCGAGACTCGCAGCGGCCGGCCCGCCTGCCGCTCGTGCCCGGGGTACTTGACGTCGTAGTAGGTCGAGTAGACCTCGATCGTGCGGGCGAGCGTGTACTCGCGCGTGCGGTAGGCGGTGCCGAAGCGGCGCGAGTCCATCTCCCAGACGTCGAGGCTCGGGACCTCGTCGAGGATCCACTCCGCGACGAGCTTGCCCATCCCGCCCGCTCCGGCGAGCCCGTGCGCGCAGAAGCCGGCCGCGACCCAGAAGCCGCGCACGTCGGTCGGGCCGAGGATGAACTCGTTGTCGGGCGTGAATGCCTCCGGGCCGTTGATCAGGCGTACTACCGCCAGCTCGGCGAGGCCGGGCACGCGACGCACGGCGTTCTCGAGCAGCGGCTCGAAGCGCGGCCAGTCCTCGGCCAGCAGACGCCCGTTGAAGTCGGCCGGGATCCCGTCGAGCGACCACGGCGCCGGGTCGCGCTCGTAGCCGCCCATCACGAGCCCTCCGGACTCCGGGCGGAAGTAGACGAGGAGCGATGGGTCCCGCATCGTCGGCATCTCGAGCGGGAGGCCCGACGGCTTCGTCACGACGTACTCGTGCGCCATCGGGACGACGGGCACGTTCACCCCCGCGAGCCCGCCGAGCTCCTTCGCGAACATGCCGCCCGCGTTGACGACGATCTCGGCCTCGATCGAGCCCCTGTCCGTCTCGACGCCGGTGACCTTCCCCCGCTCGACGCCGATCGCGGTCACCCGCGTCCTCGTCTCGATCTCAGCGCCGCCGCGCCGGGCGCCTTCCGCCAGCGCGAAGGTCAGCTGGCTCGGGTCGATGTAGCCGTCGGTCGGGAGGAACGCGGCACCGAGGACACCCTTGGCCGTCATCGGAGGGAACAGCCTCTGAGCCTCCTCTGCCGATACCAGCTCGAGCGGCAGCCCGAACGTCTTCGCCCATCCGGCCTGGCGCGCGAGCTCCTCCATCCGCTCCTCGGTCGACGCGAGCCGGAGCGAACCGACCTCGCGCCAGCCGGTCGCGAGGCCGACCTCGTCCTCGAGCGAGCGGTAGAGGTCGACCGAGCTCATCATCATCTTCGTCAGGCTGAGCGAGCCGCGGAGCTGGCCGACGAGACCCGCCGAGTGGAACGTCGAGCCGCTCGTCAGGTCGGCCCGCTCGACGAGGACGACGTCGCGCTCGCCGAGCCTCGTCAGCCAGTACGCGATCGAGCAGCCGCCGACGCCGCCGCCGATCACGACGACGCGCGCGCGGTCTTTCATCCGAGCGCGGTCCGGAAGGCGGGCTCCTCGGCGGTTTGGCGGAGCCGCTCGAAATGCGACTCGGCGTAGGACGCGAAGTCGAACTCGAGCTCGGAGACCGCCTGCTGCACGACGCCCCACATCGCCTCGCGGAAGTCGGACATGAACCGCATCAACGTCAGGGCGCGGACGTCCTCGTCCCGCAGCTCGCCGAAGTACGCGCGCAGGAAATCGGCGTTCTCGTCGTCCGAGAGCTCGTGATTGACGGAGAAGTTCGCCAGGTCGAAGAAGCGGTCGCCCATGCCCGCGTACTCCCAGTCGACGATCCAGAGACGCGAGCCGTCGTGGATGAAGTTCGCGTTCAGGAGGTCGTTGTGGCAGGGCCGGAGCTGCTGCTCGCCGCGGACCCGCTCGATCCGGTCGGCGACCTCCTTCGCCCGCGTGTACTCGGCCGGCGAGCCGATCCCGCGCGCCGCCGCGGTCGCGTGGTACGCCTCGACGACGCGGAACGCATCGAAGCGGCCGGGGATCGGCGGGCCGTCGTGGAAGCGGCGCAGCAAGCCTGCGATGTCGCGAAGCGCCTCCGGCCGCCGCAACTCCTCCTCGGAGACGGGGCGCCCGTCGACGAAGCGCGTGACGAGGTAGCCCTGCGGCTCGACGAACGCGATCACGTCGGGCGCCAGTCCCGCCTCGGCCGCGCGCCGGGTCGCGGCCTGCTCGTCGTAGCGGTCGATCCCGAGCAGCTCGGTGTCCTTGCCCCCGATCCTGAGCACGACCTGCTCCCCGCCCTGGAGCGTGACCCTGAAGTTGCGGTTCGTGATGCCGCCGCCCAGCGGCTCGAGCGACCGGACGCTCCCCGGCCACACTCGCTCGGCGATCCGCTCCGGCTCCACGCCGCGCGATCCTAGACTGCGCCCGCGGTGCCCTCCGTGCTCTTCGACTTCAACGGGACGATCTCGGATGACGAGCCGATCCTCTGCGCGATCTTCCAAGAACTGTTTGCGGGGGCCGGGAAGCCACTCCCCACGGAGGAGTACTACGGGAGGCTCTTCGGGCTCTCGGACCCCGAGATCGTCGAGGAGTGGCTCGGTTGGAGCGACCCGAGCCTCGTCGACGCCAAGATCGCGCGTTACCGCGAGCGGGTCGCGGACGGCCGGACGGTCGACGAGGAGACTCGCCGGGCCGTGAGACTCGCCGCAGAGCAGGGCCCAGTTGCCGTGGTCTCCGGGTCGTCCCGTTCCGAGATCGAGCCGGTCCTCGAAGCCGCGGGCCTGCTCGACGTCGTCAGCGTGATCGTCCCGATGGAGGAGGTCGAGCACGGAAAGCCCGAGCCGGACGGCTACCTGCGCGCGCTGGAGCTCCTCGGCGCCGAGACGGGTGCGGCGATCGAGGACTCCCCGCCCGGCGTCAAAGCCGCGAAGGCGGCAGGGCTCCGGTGCGCCGCGGTCACCCGGACGTTCACGCCCGAGCTCCTCCGCGGGGCCGACCTCTACTCGCCTCGTGTTGATCGAGAGCTGATCCGCCGACTAGTCTCGTCCGGGTGATCATTCTCGACGAGCTGCGGGCGGACGTCGAGTCCGGCGCGATCGACACGGTCGTCGTCGCGTTCACCGACATGCAGGGTCGCCTGATGGGCAAGCGGATGCAGGCGCAGTTCTTCCTCGAAGACTCGGTCGAGCACGGGATCGAGGGCTGCAACTACCTGCTCGCGCTCGAGATGGAGATGGACCCGATCCCCGGCTACGAGATCGCGAGCTGGGAACGCGGCTACGGCGACTTCCGGATTCAGCCCGACTTTGCGTCGCTCCGGCGGATCCCGTGGCTCGAGGGGACGGCGCTCGTGCTGGGGGACGTGACGTGGCTCGACGGCTCGCCGGTGCGGCCGTCGCCGCGCCAGGTGCTGAACGCGCAGGTCGAGCAGGCTCGGGCGGCGGGCTTCGAGCCGATGTTCGGCTCCGAGCTCGAGTTCTACTTGCTGAAGGAAACGTACGCCGAGGCGCACGAGAAGCACTACCGCGACCTCACGCCGTCGGTGCCGTACAACCTCGACTACCACGTGCTCGCGACGACGTACGACGAGCCGTTCCTTCGCAAGATCCGGAACGGGATGCAGGGCGCCGGGATCAAGGTCGAAAGCTCGAAAGGCGAGGCCTGGCCGGGCCAGCACGAGATCAACTTCCGCTTCGCCGACGCGGTCACGATGGCCGACAACCACGTGATCTACAAGAACGGCGCGAAGGAGCTCGCGCACCTGAACGGGATGTCGATCACGTTCATGGCGAAGCCCGACCACACCTGGATCGGCAGCTCGTGCCACATCCACGGATCGCTCTGGCGCGGCGACGAGCCCGCGCTGACCGACCCCGCCGTCTTCGGCGGCTGGCTCGCCGGGTGGATCGAGCACGCGAAGGAGCTCGCGGTCTTCCTCGCACCGAACGTGAACTCGTACAAGCGCTTCGCCGCGGGAACGTGGGCGCCGACGACGCTCGCCTGGGGGAACGACAACCGGACGTGCGGCTTTCGCGTCGTCGGCGACGGCCGATCGAGGCGCGTGGAGACACGCCTCCCGGGCGGCGACGTAAATCCGTACCTCGCCTTCGCGGCGCTGATCGCTGCCGGGCTCGACGGCATCGAGCGCGGCCTCGAGCCGCCGGCGCCGCTCGAGGGGAATGCGTACGAGTCGGACGCCGAGCGGTTCCCGCACGCGCTGCGCGACGCGATCGCGGCGCTCGAGCAGGGGACGTTCGCGCGCAGCGCCTTCGGCGACGACGTCGTCGACCACTACCTCAACTACGCGCGCACGGAGCAGCGGCTCTTCGACGAGGTCGTCACCAACTACGAGCGCGAGCGCCTGTTCGAACGTGGCTAGGCCACTCATCGGCATCACCACGTACGTCGAGCCCGCACAGTGGGGCGCGTGGGAGCTGCCCTCGGCGCTCATCCCGTACATGTACGTCCAGGCGATCGAGCGCGCCGGCGGCCGGGCACTGCTCGTGCCGCCGAGTACCGAGGCCCTGGAGGAGACGCTCGACGCACTCGACGGCCTCCTCTTCTCCGGCGGGAGCGACCTCGACCCGAGCACGTACGAGCAGGAGCCGCACCCGGAGACGACGGGCACACGCCTGGCGCGAGACCGCGGCGAGCTCGCGCTGCTCGAGGCGGCGCTCGCACGCGACATGCCCGTGCTCGCGGTGTGCCGCGGCTCGCAGGTGCTGAACGTCGCGCGCGGCGGGGATCTCGTGCAGCACCTACCCGAGGTTGTCGGCGACGAGCGGCACAAGCACACGCCCGGCGTCTTCGCGGACCACGACGTGCGCGTCGAGCAGGACTCGAAGGTCGGCGGGATGGTCGGCCACCGCGCGCCGGTGAAGTCGCACCACCACCAGGGGTACGGGCGGATCGGCGAGGGTCTGCGCG
Organism: uncultured Actinomycetes bacterium; assembly: GCA_963700495.1. Classification (GTDB taxonomy): domain Bacteria; phylum Actinomycetota; class Thermoleophilia; order Gaiellales; family Gaiellaceae; genus JACCTU01. The sequence continues at coordinate 900,995 of CAVOXT010000001.1, forward strand.
AGGTCGCGTGGGCCGACGACGGGACGGTCGAGGCGCTCGAGGACCCCGAGAAGCGCTTCGCCGTCGGTGTCCTGTGGCACCCGGAGGCGGGCGAGGACGCGGCGCTCTTCGACGGTCTAGTCGAGCAGGCGCGCGTCTACCGCGGGGAGAAGACGTGACGCTGACCGTGCTCAACCCGGCAACCGAGCAGCCGATCGCGGAGCTCGAGCAGGCCGGCGTCGACGAGACGAACGAGGCGGTCGCCCGGGCGAAGGCGGCCTTCCCAGCCTGGCGGGCCGTCGCGCCGAACGACCGCGCGCGCCTGCTGCGGCGTCTCGCGACGCTCGTCGAGGAGCACAGCGAGGAGCTCGCGCGGATCGAGTCGCAGAACGTCGGCAAGCCGATCACGGGCGCCCGCGGCGAGGTCGGGATGGTCGCGAACGTCTTCCACTTCTATGCGGGTGCGGTCGACAAGCACTACGGGGAGACGATCCCGGTCGCGGGCGGGATCGACGTGACGTTCCGCGAGCCGCTCGGGGTCGTCGGCCTGATCGTCCCGTGGAACTTCCCGCTCAACATCTCGTCGTGGAAGCTCGGGCCTGCGCTCGCGTGCGGGAACACGGTCGTCCTGAAGCCGGCTGAGCTGACGCCCCTCTCAGCGCTCCGACTGGCCGAGCTCGCGCTCGAGGCCGGTATCCCCGAGGGCGTGATCAACGTCCTCGTCGGCAAGGGCTCGGTGGTCGGCGTCCGGCTCGTCGAGCACCCGGACGTCGCGAAGATCGGCTTCACCGGCTCGACCGAGGTCGGACGAGAGATCATGCGCGGCGCCGCAGGGACGATCAAGCGCGTCACGCTCGAGCTCGGCGGCAAGTCCGCGAACGTCGTCTTCGAGGACGCGGACCTCGAGCAGGCGGCCGCCGGCGCGCCGTACGCCGTCTTCGACAACGCCGGCCAGGACTGCTGTGCGCGCTCGCGCATCCTCGTCCAGAAAGCGGTCTACGACCGCTTCCTCGAGGCTCTGGTCGACGCGACGCGCAACGTCAAGGTCGGTGACCCCACGGACGAGTCGACCGAGATGGGGCCGCTGATCTCGGCGCAGCACCGCGAGACGGTTGCGTCGTTCGTCGACGGGAACGTGCTCTTCCGCGGCGAGACGCCCGGCGGCCCCGGCTTCTGGTACCCGGCGACCCTCGTCGAGGCCTCGAACACCGATCGGGTCGCGCGCGAGGAGGTCTTCGGGCCCGTCGCCGCGCTGATCCCGTTCGAGGACGAGGCCGAGGCGATCCGCCTCGCCAACGACACCCCCTACGGGCTCTCCGGCTCGATCTGGACACGCGACGGCGCGCGGGCGCTGCGCGTCGCCCGTGCGGTCGACGCCGGCGTGCTGTCGGTCAACTCGAACTCGTCGGTGCGGCACTCGACGCCGTTCGGCGGCTTCAAGCAGTCCGGTTTCGGCCGCGAGCTCGGCATGCACGCCCTCGCGGGATACTCCGACGTGAAGAACGTCTTCATCGCGACCTGATGGGAAGGCTCGACGGCAAGGTCGCAGTGATCACCGGCGCCGGCGGCGGGATGGGGCGGGAAGCCGCGATCCTGTTCACCGAGGAGGGTGCGAAGGTCTGCGCGGCGGACGTGAACTTTGCGGCGGCCGAGGAGACCGTCTCGCTGTGCGCGGACGGCTCCGCGTTCCCGGTCGCGGTCGACGTCGCCGACGAGGAGCAGGTGGCCGCGATGATGCGCGCGACCTCGGATCGCTTCGGCGGGATCGACGTGCTCTACAACAACGCCGGCATCTCGCCGGACGACGACGCATCGGTGCTCGACACGTCGGTCGAGGCGTGGGAGCGGGTGCAGGCCGTCAACACGAAGGGCGTCTTCCTCTGCTGCAAGCACGGGATCCCGTATCTGCGCGAGCGCGGCGGCGGCTCGGTGATCAACGTCGCTTCGTTCGTCGCGATCCTCGGCGCGGCGACGTCGCAGATCTCGTACACGGCCTCGAAGGGCGCGGTGCTCTCGATGAGCCGCGAGCTCGCCGTGCAGTTCGCGCGCGAGGGGATCCGCGTGAACGCACTCTGCCCGGGACCGGTCGAGACGCCGCTGCTCTTGAACGTCCTCGGCAGCGACCCGGCGGCGCTCGAGCGCAGGCGGGTGCACTGGCCGACGGGCCGGCTCGGGAAGCCGCGCGAGATCGTCAACGGCGCGCTGTTCCTCGCGAGTGACGACTCGTCGTACGTGACCGGCGCAACGTTCCTCGTCGACGGCGGGCTCACCGCCGCATACGTCACGCCCGAATGAGTCTCGACGTCGTTCCGTACGACGACGCGTGGCCTGCGCTCTTCGACGCCGAGGCCGACCGGATCCGCGCCGCGGTCGGCAAGCCGCTGCGCGCGGTCGAGCATGTCGGATCGACGTCCGTTCCCGGCCTGGCGGCCAAGCCGATCGTCGACATCGCGATCTCGGTCGAGGACTTCGACGAGCTCGACGTCGCCGCGCTCGAGGCTCTGGGCTACCGGTACGTCCCCGAGTACGAGGAGGAGCTCCCTAACCGCATGTACTTCACGAAGTCCGGCTTCCACGTGCACGCCTACGAGCTGGAGCACGAGGAGTTCATGGACTACCTGCGGTTCCGCGACTACCTGCGTGCGCATCCGGAGGATGCACGCGCGTACGGCGACCTCAAGCGCCGTCTCGCACTCGATCGCGACCGTGCCGAGTACCAGGAGGCGAAGTCGCCGTACGTGAGCCGTCTGGTCGAGATGCTGCGCCGCTAAGTGCCGACGACCTGGACGACCCAGCGCCGGTCGCGCTCGCGGTCGAGCTCCAGGAAGAGCACGCGCTGCCAGGTCCCGAGCTGAAGCTGTCCGTCACCGACGGGAATCGATTCGCCGGCGGACCCGAGCAGCATCGACATGCAGTGCGAGTGGCCGTTCCCGAACTCGACGTCCTCCTCGCAGATGTTCTCCGTCCGCTTGTCCCAGTCGTCGTGCGCGTAGTACTCGTCGCTTGGAACGAGACGCTTCAGCAGAGCGGCGAAGTCTTCGAGGAACCCGTTCTCGAACTCGTTCACGCGAACGCAGCAGGTCGTGTGCGGCGAGTAGACGCAGGCGATCCCGTCTGCGATCCCGCTCTCCCGGACGGCTTCGTTGACCTCGTCGGTGATGTCGCGGACGCTCAGCCCCCCGGAGGTCCGGAACCGCGATTCCCGCTGGAAGACCTTCACCGGGCGGCATCCTAGCGAGGCTCTGTTAAGACCGGACGAGGAACCACCGCGGCCGTTACGCTGCCTGCGGCGGGCCCGTAGCTCAGCGGTTAGAGCAGCGGACTCATAATCCGTAGGTCCCTGGTTCGAATCCAGGCGGGCCCATACGACACCGCACTGACTTGCCCTTACGGCGATCACCGCTCTAGGAGCCCGTCAGGTCGCGTGTCTCTCAGGGTCACAACGCTTGCCTGGGCCGGTGATCAGGATTGCCCCATGAGGAAACGGCCTGCGGCAACGCGTATCGTCCTCGTTCGGGATGGCGAGCGAAGAGTCAGTGATCGACTGGCTTCTCGCCGGCGACCCCGCGATCCGCTGGCAGGTGATGCGCGACCTTCTCGGCGAGCCGGCCGAGGTGTGGGAACGGGAGCGACGCGGGACGGTCGAGAGCGGCTGGGTGGCCGAGCTACTGGGGCACCGGCGGCCCGACGGCGAATGGCCGAAGGGACGTTGGACGGACTCCGTCTGGACGCTGCTGCTGCTCGTCGCGTGCGGGCTCCCCGAAAGCCATCCGGCCGCACGCGCGCCGATCGAGCGTCTGCTCGGTCGATTCATGCCGGCAGGATTGGACGTCGACGGTGCCTTCCTGCTGAAGCGCGTCGATCTCTGTCACCTCGGATTCTGGCTCGGGCTCGGCGCGCACTTCCTGGGTGAAGATCCGCGCCTCCCTCCTCTCGGCGTGGCGGTGCTAAGTGGGCAGCTCGACGACGGCGGATGGAACTGCCACGTGCGGAACCGCCCGAGCACGCGTCACAGCTCCTTCCACACGACCTTCAACGTGCTCGAGAACCTTCGCATCGCGGCCGCTCGAGGGATCGTTTCGGAGCATGCGTTCCGCGATGCTGAGATGCGGGCGATCGAGTTCATGCTCTCCCACCGCCTCTACCGCTCGGACCACACAAGCCAGGTCATCTCGGAAAGGTTTACGCAGCTCACCTACCCATGGCATTGGCACTACACCGTCCTGCGTGGTCTCGACTACTTGCGCCTGACGCCCGCGATCTCTGACGAGCGACTCGGCGACCCGATCGACATGCTGCTTGAGAAGCGCAAGCCGAACGGGCGGTGGCCGCTGCAACAGCGCATTCCCGGAACGCTTCTCGTCGAGATGGAGAAGCCCGGCAAGGACAGCCGGTGGAACACCTTGCGGGCGCTCCGTATTCTGCAGCTCCGCAACAACCTCACGCACTGCCCTTAACGTCAAGCGCAGGTACACGTAGTCGCCGGGCTCCGCGCGCGCGTCGGAGCCGGTGTGCTCCGTGTGCGCCTCACGCCGCGATCTTCTCCAGCAACGCGTCGATGCGCGCGAACCCGCCCTTCGCGCCCTCCTCGACGCCGTACTGCATGGTGGTGTCTCGCTGCTCGGTCGTCTCGAAGCGCATCGTCTGGGTCAGCTTCGTCTGCTCACCGAGATCCTGGAACTCGAGCGTCTGCAGGTGGTTCTGGAACGTCTGCACGAGCCGCTCGGGCGCGTCGACCTCGCGGAACTCGCCCTCGACGACGCCGAAGGCGGTTCGGAACCGGTAGGTGCCGCCGGGACGGACGTCCATCTCCTCGACGACGGTGCCGTCGCCCCACCATTCGGGGATCAGCTTCGGGTCGGTCCAGACGGAGTAGACGTGCGTGCGCGGTGCGTCGAAGATGCGCTCGACGCGGATCTCGAGCTCGTTCGGGGTGGTGACGGTGGTGGTGTTCATCGTTCTCCTTTCGTGCGTTCGACGACCTGCGCGAAGCGGTCGAGCCGCTGCAGCCATGTGCTGATGCCCTCGAAGGCGTAGGGCGCGAGCATGCACCTGCGGACACGGCCGACCTTCTCCGTCGTCACGAGCTCCGCCTCCTCGAGCAGCCGGATGTGCTTCTTCATCCCGGTCAGCGACATGCCGAAGGGCTCGGCGAGCTCGCTGATCGTCGCGCTGCCGGAACCGAGCCGTTCGAGGACGGCGCGGCGGGACGGGTCGGCGAGGGCTGCGAAAGCGAGGTCGACGGTCGTCGGATACTGAACCATTGAGTTCAGTATTGCAGACCTGATCCCGAAAGGGCAACAGGGTCCGGGTCGTGCAGTCCGACCAGCTGTCCGTCGTCGCGGCGCCGGCTTCATCTCGCTTCTAACGGCGTTTCCCGACGGCGAACGAGGGAAGGCAGGACCCGAAGTGTCGATGACCGGCATGGCGGTTGCCGTCGTCGCCGGGAGTCTCGCACTGCTTCCGGCCGGGGCCTCGGCGCGGGCTCTTCCCGGCGCAGTGCCGGCGGCACCAGGCGCTGCTCCCACCTGGCTCAAGTCAGCGCGAGCGCAACTGTCGAAGCTCAAGGTCAAGCCGGCCGGCTCCATGGCCGGGTACGAACGGGAGAAGTTCGGGCCCGCGTGGAAGGACGTGGATCAGAACGGCTGCGACACCCGCAACGACATTCTCGACCGCGACCTGAAACGGATCGTCTTCAGGGCCGGCAGCGACTGCATCGTGGCAACCGGAATCCTGCGGGATCCGTACACGGCCACGACGATCAAGTTCGTCCGAGGTGTCCGCACCTCGTCGGCCGTCCAGATCGACCACGTGGTCGCGCTCGCTGCGGCATGGCGTACGGGGGCACGTCGGTGGACGGCCACCAAGCGGCTGTACTACGCGAACGACCGCCTCGTCCTGCTTGCGGTCGACGGTCCCACCAATGGGTCGAAGAGCGACAGCGACGCGGCAGACTGGCTACCGCCAAAAGCCTCGTTCCGCTGCCGCTACGTCGCCAGGCAGATCTCGATCAAGCGGAAGTACGTCCTTTGGGTGACGCGCCCGGAGAAGCAGACGATGACGCGGCTGTTGCGCGGTTGTTGATGCAAGGCTAGCCCCGGAACTGCGCTGTGACGACCTTCGGTCCCATAACGAGAAGGCGGCAAGGGCGCGTTCCCCGACATGCGCCCCGCCAGCCGACGAACCTCGAGCCGGGCCGCGGCGTCGCGCGCAGGATGAGAGTCGTGGCGTGCTCGATGTTCGTCGTGCAGCGGCGGCTGCACGTCGTTGCCGCAAACCGCACTCGGCCTGGTCCAAGCACCGCGACCACGACCCTGTAACGCTGCCTGTCGAAGCGTGCTGTCACGTTCGCTGCCTGATCGAGATGCAGGGTGCACGGACCGATCGCCTCCGAGCAGGCGCCTCCCCAGCCGGAGAAGAGCGACCCGTCGTTGGGTTTCGCAGTCAGCGTGACATCCGCACCACGGACGAATGTCCCCGTGCACGTCGGCGAGCAGACCAGGTTGCTCGAGGTGCCACCCGCTGCGGCGTCGATATTGCCCGCGCCACGGCCGGCGAGCGCGACGGTCAGGCTGACCTGTTCGCGTGGGCCGAGATACGGGCTGGCCGCAAAGTCCGGACAGTCGGAGCGCCCATGCGCGTAATAGTCGTCGTGTCCGACGTCAAGATGCATCTGCTCCGGCGCGTCGGTGCGCCAGGGCGCGTCGCCAGCCCACATCAGGTCGAACGGACTGTCCGAGACGTGATCAACGCGGGTCACGTGTGGCGCACAGCGTGGCGCCATCCCGAGGGTGTGCAGGATCTCGTGCAACATCCCGAACTCGAAGTAGCCGGGGGGCGTCCGGCCGAGCGGGTTCGAGGCGCAATTAGCTCCGGGCGGCGTCCCTTTCAGGTACATCGCTCCGACGGCGCCGCGAAACGTTGGGTCGGGATCACCTCCTCCGCATGCCCAGGTGGAACCACCGTCGTAGTAGACCGCGTAGAGCTTCGCCGTCGAGGTGAAGCCGGCGGCGTAGATCTCCTCCTCGATCTGCTCGCGTACGAACGCACCTCGGGCCGCGGCGACTGCGTCATTCACCGCGAGGCGGAAGAAGCTCACGTCGAGCTCGCCCTGATACGTGTCGACCTGCATTGCCCGGCCACCGGTCTCTCGTCTCAGCCAGTTCTGGAACGACGCGACCGAGGCAGAAATCACCGAGCCGGTGTCATAGGCTCGGTCCTGTCCGTCGCGGGGCACGACATAGAGGAAGTGAACCTGTACGCCCCCGCGATCGTCGGGCCGGTCGCTCGAGGCTCGCGGCAGCGCGGCTTCGCCAGAGGGTGCTCCCGCAGCCAGGATCACCGCCGCCGCGATCACGATGGTTCCGAAGAACGCCGACCGTCGCCCGGTCATGGCCGCGCAAACGGTGGAGGAGCTCATCGGAAACACATCGTCCGCCACGACTAACAGGCCCGCATCAGCCTTTCAACCGCCGCAGGGCTAGGAGCAGCCCAGCTGGAGGAAAGCGTCGGGGAGTTGCCGGGCGCCGTCAGGAGGGGCCAATACGCTTTCGAAGCGGAGCCCAGTCCAGAGAGGGGACACCATGAGAAAGCGACTGCCGATCATCCTGTCCACCACAGCGCTCGTCGTCGCCGTGCTCGGCGCGACGCCCGTTGGAGAAGCAGCGATGAACCTCGCCGTTCCGCGGAACTCCGTGGGAACGATCCAGTTGAAGACCAACGCGGTGACCAGCATCAAGGTCAAGAACGGCTCGCTCCTCAAGGCCGACTTCAAGGCCGGCCAGGCTCCCACCGGCCCGGCGGGGCCCGCGGGGCCGCAGGGGCCGCCCGGCCTCAGCAGCCTTCAGACCGTCTTCGCGACCGGCGTGATCAACTCGACGACGACGCGGACGCTGACGGCGGCGTGCCCGGCCGGCAAGCTGGCGATCGGCGGCGGCGTCGCGGTGTCGCCGGTGAACACGGCAGGCGTGGCCGTCACGACGAGCTACCTCGCGAACCCGACGACGTGGACAGCCTCGGCGCGAGAGATCAACGCAACGGGCGTGCAGTGGGGCATGAACGTCGTGGTGATCTGCGCGGTCGTCGCGCAGTAGCCGCTAACGAAGGCGAAGCTGGCGCAGCAGACGCGAAACGCGCCGGTGGCGGCGACGTTCGACGGGCGTCAGCACCTGCTGCATCCGGCGGTGCGCAGCGCGCTCCCGGTCGGCGCGGATCGCGTCGCGCATCTCCTCGTACTGGCTCTCTTCAGAGTGCATCTGGGGCCGTTCTCGGCGGGGGCCGGATCTCCTGCGGCGCTTGCGAAGCCGGACGCCACGTCGTACCCTGAACGCGACCGCTGCGGCATGGTTGACGGAAGGACTGCGCCTTGGCCGATGTCGCGCACCAGTTCGAGTCTCGATCCCGCCTCAAGCAGGCGTGGGGTGCGCTCCGCGGGCGGGAGTACGCGACGCAATCGGCTGTCGAGACCCCGGTCTCCTTCCCCGAGCTCGTCTGGGCTCACCACGAACGGCAGAAGGAGGTCTACGAAGGCGTGCGCGACGGCGAGTGGGAGCAGGAGTACCGGCGCCGCCAGAAGAGCTTCCGCAGCGAGCACGGCGAGGTCGTCGATGCCTACTGGTGCCGATTCGAGGCGTCCGGCGTTGCCCTGACCGAGCTCGCGCTGCCGCGGCGGCTCACAAACTTCTATCGCCGCGACTCGATCCTGCGGCTGCACACCGCAACCGACTGGAGGACGTCGAACGCCTCTGCCATCGCGTCGTGTCTACATCGCTGGGAGACGGCGGGAATCAAGGCAAGCGAGGTGCTGCGAGACACGAGCGAGCGGATCGCGCTGCACCGGATCTTCGCCGCCAGCAGCCGGGTGCTCGGATTCGTCGACCGGGACCACACGGACAAGGCTGCGCCTGCGCTCAACCTCGGCACCATGCTCGCCGAGCAGGAGGCGGAGCTCACGGACGTCGACAACTACTACCGGCGCGCCGGCGAGAACACCGCCCGGATCGTCTACTTCCGCGGGATGCTGTGGGGGACTGCGCTGCTCGCGCTGATCGTCGGCGGGGCCTTCCTGGCGGCGTGGGGTCTCGGCTGGCTGGACCCGCGTGATCCGGACATCTACACGCTGTTCGTCTGCATCGCGATGGGTGCCGCGGGCGCGATCCTGAGCGTGATGACGAGGATGGCGAAGACCGACGGTTTCAACGTCGACTTCGAGGTGGGGAGGAAGTCCGTTCGCTTCCTCGGTGGGCTGCGCCCGTGGATCGGCGCAACCTTTGCCTTCGTCATCTACCTCGCGCTGAAGAGCAGCCTCATCGAGATCCTCCAGGGGCAGACCCACGGGATCTACTTCTTTGCGACCGTCAGCTTTCTCGCGGGCTTCAGCGAGCGGCATGCCAAGGTGTTGCTCGACAGCGCGATTGGCGGGGAGAGCACTCCCTCAGACGCGACTGACGGGTCGAAGAAGCAGTAGCCGCCCACCCGGCGGATTTCATGGTTCGCTCCGCGCGGCGCGGGGGACCTTCCGAGTATGCGCAGTCGGGTCGCAGGGTTCGCGGCCGCGCTCGCGGCGATCGCCGTCTCGCCGTCGGCGTCAGCCGCGCTGCCCACGGCGGGGGCAGACTCGGGCATCCGGATCACCGACGTGGTGGCGTCGCCGACGCAGCCGCAAGCGGGCGGGGAGCTCGTGGTCCTGGCCAGGATCGAGTTCGTGGGCACGCTCGGGGCGATCCACTGCTCCGCACAGTTGGCCGGGCGAAAGGTCGGCACCGTGCGGCTCACGTGGGAGAACTCGATCGCGCGCTGCTCGCTGCTCGTTCCGCGCAACTCCCAGGGCAGGGTCCTCAAGGTGACGCTTCGGGCGAAGGCGGGCGGGAACCTCGCGCGTCAGTCGCTCGGCTTCCGCGTGGCCTGATCCGCCGGGGTCTCAGCAGTTGTTGTTGCGGACGTCCGCGATGAACGGCTCCGCCACGATCCAGGCCCAGGCCCCGGAGCCGATCGGGAACGCATGCTGCGTCCAGCTCTCGAGGACGCTCGCGTGCGCCTCGGCGGGCCCGAGGACGGCCTGGACGGTCACAGCCTTGCTCGGCCGCTTCAGGTCGGTGCCCGGGATCAACCACTCCTCGTCGTGCACCTTGACCACGCTCATTCGTACCTGCGGATTGCCGAGGACGTCGCTCGTGCTCGTCCAGCAGGCGGCGAGGGTAGACGGGCTGACGATCTTCTTCTGCTCGGGGTGGAGGTGCTGCCACGCGAGGGCGAAGCGGCCCGTTCGCAGGTACGTGTTGATCCGGAGGGCGAAGGCGCCTGGGCCGAGAGCCGCGGCGGGCTCGGGCGTCTCGTCACCGCTCCCTCCGCACGCTGCCGCACCGAGAGCCACGGCGGCGAGAAGCGAGACCAGGAGGCTGCGGATGCCCAGGACTCCGAGTTTACGGCCTCGTGGCTTCAGTCAGCGTTCGCGCCTGCCGATACGTAATGCAGCGGCCAGCCATGCGCAAGCCTTCTCACAGCCCAGACGAAGCTCCGCGGCTCCTCCTCCGCTTCGCCGTGTACGCGGGTGCTGCGGTGCTCCTCGCTGCAGTCGGAGCGCTCCTGTTCGCACGCCTCAACGCCGGCGCGAGTGCCAAGAGCGACCTCGCCGACGATGCGGCCTACATCTCGGACGCACTCGGCCGCGACGACCTCGTACGCGCCGGGTTTGCCGGTATCGCCGGGCCCAACGTCCAGGCACAGCTGGACGAGTTTCTCGGCCCGATCGTCGGCGCGCGCGACGTCAGCCGTGCGTCACTCGTCGCCCCTGACGGGACGATCACCTACTCGACCGACCACTCCCTCGCCGGCAAGCCCCAGAGCGTGCTCGGGCACGGGACGCTGTCCGCCGACACGCCGGTCCGCTGGGTCATCGAGGCGGGCCGAACGCGCGGCACGCTCGTCGTCGAGCGCGACTCCGCCGTGGTGGCGACCGAAGTGCGCCGCGCCTTTCTGACGCAGGCCGCGCTCGTCGTGCTCGCGTTGCTCGTTCTCTACGCCGCGCTGATCCCGGTCTTCCGCCGGGTGACTGCCGAGCTGGAGGCGCGCAACCGTCGGCTCGTCGAGAGTGAGGCGCGCTACCGCACGCTGATGGAGCAGGCTTCTGATGCGATCTTCGTCGCGGACGAGAACGGGCGCCTGACCGACGTGAACGAGCATGCGACCGAGCTGCTCGGCTACACGCGCGAAGAGTTGCTCGAGCGGCACGCGATGGACATCCTGAGCATCGGCGACGTCGCGCAGCTCCCGTTCCATCTGCTCGACCTGGAGGCCGGCAAGACGGTCCTCGTCGAGCGGCCGGTGCGCCGCAAGGACGGGACGTTCCTCGTCGGCGACATCGCCGCGAAGATCCTCGACGACGGCCGGTTCCTGACGAGCATTCGCGACGTCACCGAGCGCACGCAGCTGCGCGAGGCGAAGCTAGCCGCGCTCGGCTGAGCGCAGCCCCGTCAGCGACCAGAGACCGAACACCACGGCGAGCGGGATAGCGAGCGCAAAAGCGATCAGGACCCCTTCGGTCGACCCGGCGAGCAGGCTGCGTGATCCTTCGAGAAAGTGCGTGAACGGGTTGATGCTGGCGGTCGTGTGGAGCCAGCCCGTGAGCAGGTTGAGCGGCACGAAGACCGGCGCGAGGAAGATGAGCGCGAAGATCGGGAACTGCATGACCGGGCCCGCCTGCGTCGAGCGAAGTCGCAGCGCGACGCCGGCCGCCCAGAGCGTTCCGATCGCGTTGACTGTCAACCCGAGCAGCACGAGCTGGGTCAGGTCGAGCGGGCCGCCGAGAACCTCCATGCCGAGCGCGAGGCCCAGCACGAAGACGATCGTGATGTTGAAGACCCAGCGCACCATCGTCGCGAGTGCGTAGCCGAGGAGGATGCCGCCTCGCCGTGGCGCTGCGATCAGCAGGCGTCGCGCGAATCCGCGCTCGAAGTCCTGCGCGATCCCGAAGCCGGTGAAGACCCCCGTCATCGCGGCCGACTGAAGCAGCACGAACCCGAACTGGAACGTCTCGTAGCCCGGCGCGTAGTTGAAGCCGGGCACCTGGTCGACGCGCGAGAGCGCCCCGGCGAACCCCACGAAGAAGATGACCGGGAACAGCAGCGCGGGGAGGAGGAAGCTCGCGTTCGTGAACGCCTTCTTCAGCGACCGGTGCGCGACGGCGAACGCGACTGCGGTCACGTGCGGGTCAACCTCGCTCGGAACGCGGAGGCGGACACGGTCAGCGCGACCAGGATGCAGAGCAGCGCGACGCTGAACCCGATGGCGAGCGCCTCGAAGTCCCAGCCGACGACGACGAGGCTGCGGATGCCCTCGATCAGGTACGAGACCGGGTTCGCCGTCGCGATCCAGCGGAACCAGTCCGACTCGATCAGGTCGCGGGGCATGCTCATCGACGAGAGGAAGAGCAGGACGAAGAAGAGCGGAAAGATCCCCTGCACAGCCTCCGCCGAGCCGCTCTTCAGGGCAATCGTCATCCCCGCCGCGCCGATAGCGACTGCGCCGAGTGCAGCGAGAGTGAACAGGACGGGGACGCCGATCACTCCGGCATGGAAGTTGGCTCCGAGCGCCAGCCCCACCGCGAAGTAGATGCAGAACTGGAGCATGACGAGCGCGACGGCGCCGGCGAGGTTGCCGAGCATGATCGCGGTCCCGCTTGCAGGCGTGAGCGCGAGCCGGTTGAGGAAGCCGGTGTCGATGTCACGACCGAGCTCGGTCGCCGAGTTCAACGCCGTGAAGAGCGCGCCCTGCACGAACGGGATCGCCCACATGAAGTCGATATAGGAGTCGGCCGGGAACCCCGGAAGCGAGGACGCCCGGTTGAGCCCGCTCGCGATCATGATCAGAAAGAAGAGCGGGAAGGCGAACGCAAAGGCGAGCTGCCCGGGCTGTGCGATCGTGCGGAGGAAGGCTCGGCGGCCGAGGACGGCGATCTGCACGGCCGTGGTCACGCTTCGACGCGCTCGGCAGGCGGTTCCGCGGCTTCGGGGTCGTCCTCGCCCTCGAGGCGATGACCCGTCTTCGCGAGAAAGACGTCGTCGAGCGACGGCGCGTCGAGCTCGAGGTGCTCGATCCGCACGCCCTCCGCGTCGAGCGCGCGAACGATGTCTGCAAGGTCATGGCCCAGGTCGAGGCGCGCGGCGACGGATCCCGGGCTCCCCTCGACCGGCGTCCCGAAGCGGTCGAGCGTGTCGAGAATCCGGCTCCGGTCGCCTGCCTCCTCGGGAGTGACCTGCACGGTGGGCCGGCCGATCTCCGCCTTGAGCGACGACGGCGTTCCCTCGGCGACGATGCGGCCGCGGTGGATGATCCCGACGCGGTCCGCGAGGACGTCCGCCTCCTCGAGGTACTGGGTCGTGAGAAACACCGTGACGCCGTCCTCCTTCGCCAGGCGTGAGACCTCGACCCAAAGCGCGTTTCGGCTCTGCGGGTCGAGCCCCGTCGTAGGCTCGTCCAGGAAGAGGATCGTGGGCCGGTGCAGGAGCGCGAGCGCGAGGTCGAGCCGCCGCTTCATCCCGCCCGAGTACGTCCGCACCTTCCGGTCGGCGGCCTGCATCAGGCCGACACGCTCGAGCAGCTCGTCGCCGCGCGCCTTCCGCTCCGCGCGGGAAAGGCCGTGCAGCGTGGCCTGCAGCCGCACGTGATCGCGGCCTGTCAGGAACGGATCGAGCGCTGCCTCCTGGAGTGCTGCGCCGATCGTCTCGCGGACCTTCGGGCCGTCCGCGACGACGTCGAAGCCCCCCACCACCGCCCGACCGTCGGTGGGCGGCATGAGAGTGGTCAAGATGTGAACGGTGGTCGACTTTCCGGCTCCGTTCGGGCCGAGGAAGCCGTAGATCTCGCCCTCCGAGACCTCGAGATCGATCCCGTCCACCGCGCGAAGGGTCTTGAACTGCCGCACGAGCCCTTCTGCGACGATGGCGCTCACGGTCGAAACCGTAGCCGTGGACTCATTTCTCAGGCATACTTGAGGTGTCAAGGATATGGCGACCTCCATTCAGACACCAGCGCAGACCGGGCTCGAGGCGTGGGTTCGTTTCCTGCACGCCCATGCGGCGATCGTGCGTGAGCTCTCGTCCGAGCTCGTCGCCGAGCACGGCCTGACGATCAACGACTACGAGGTGCTGCTCCGGCTCTCGAGGGCAGACGACCGGCGGATGCGCCGGGTCGACCTCGCGCAGGAGGTCCTGCTCTCGCCGTCCGGGATCACGCGCCTGCTCGAGGGGCTCGAGCGCGGTGGCTATGTCGAGCGCGAGACCTGCAAGACCGACCTCAGGGTCGTCTACGCCAAGCTGACCGACGCAGGCCTCGCGAAGCTTCGCGCCGCCGGGAAGACCCACATCGCCGGCGTCAACCGGCTGTTCCTCGATCGCTTCGACGAGGACGAGCGCGCCGTGCTCGAGCAGCTGCTGGGGCGGCTCTCGAGCGTCGGCGACGGCTCTTGCGGGCCTGAGTAGACTGACCTCCATGCTCGAACTGGGCTCGATGCGGGTGAAGACCGGCCTCGCCGAGATGCTGAAGGGCGGCGTGATCATGGACGTCGTCAACGCCGACCAGGCGCGAATCGCCGAGGAGGCGGGTGCGGTCGCCGTGATGGCGCTCGAGCGCGTTCCGGCCGACATCCGCGTGGAGGGCGGGGTCGCGCGCATGTCCGACCCGGACAAGATCCGCGAGATCCAGGAGGCCGTGTCGATCCCTGTGATGGCCAAGTGCCGGATCGGACACTTCGTCGAGGCGCAGATCCTCGAGGCGCTCGAGATCGACTACATCGACGAGTCGGAGGTGCTCACGCCCGCGGACCTCGAGCACCACGTCGACAAGTGGAAGTTCACGGTGCCGTTCGTCTGCGGCTGCACGAACCTCGGCGAGGCGCTGCGGCGGATCGCGGAGGGCGCGGCGATGATCCGCACGAAGGGCGAGGCAGGCACCGGCGACATCGTCAACGCCGTGACGCACATGCGCTCGGTCTTCGGCGGGATCCGCCGGCTCCAGTCGCTGCCCGCGGAGGAGCTCTACTCGGAGGCGAAGGAGCTGCGCGCGCCGTACGAGCTCGTCAGGTGGGTCGCCGAGACCGGCCGGCTCCCCGTCGTCACCTTCACCGCCGGCGGAATCGCGACCCCGGCGGACGCGGCGCTCTGCATGCAGCTGGGCGCGGACGGCGTCTTCGTCGGCTCGGGGATCTTCAAGTCCGGCGAGCCGGAGACCCGCGCAAAGGCGATCGTCGAGGCGACGACGCACTTCCAGGACGCGAAGGTGCTCGCGGACGTCTCCGCAGGTCTCGGCGACGCGATGGTCGGAATCTCGGCCGCCTCGCTCCTCGACACCGACCGGCTAGAAGTCCGCGGCTGGTAGGGCTCCGGGGGCCCGTGAGGGTTTCCGCGCGGCCTAGACTTGGTTGAGATGAGGATCGGCGTTCTCGCACTCCAGGGCAACTTCCGAGAGCACGCGGCGACGCTGCGCGGGCTCGGGGCCGACGTGGTCGAGGTCCGCAAGCCCGACCAGCTCGAGGGGCTCGACGGGCTCGTGATTCCGGGCGGCGAATCGACGACGTTCATGCGGCTGATGCGGCTCTACGGGCTCGACGAGGCGCTCCAGCGCTTCGAGCAGCCGGTCTTCGGCACGTGCGCGGGGATGATCGTCCTCGACCGCGAGCACCTCGGCCTGATCGACCTCGTCGTCGACCGGAACGCGTACGGGCGGCAGGTCGCGAGCTTCGAGGCCGACCTCGAGCTCGAGGGAGACGACGAGCCGCTGCGCGGCATCTTCATCCGCGCGCCGCGCGTGCGCGAGATCGGCCCAGGTGTCGAGGTGCTCGCCGAGCACGAAGGCGAGCCCGTGCTCGTCCGCGACGGCCGCTTCCTCGTGGCGTCGTTCCACCCGGAGCTGACCGACGACCCGCGCGTGCACGAGCGGTTCCTGGACCTGGTGAGAGAGGAGCGGGAGACGCGTGTCGGGGCATAGCAAGTGGTCGTCGATCAAGCACAAGAAGGGCGCCGCGGACGCGAAGCGCGGCAAGCTCTTCTCGAAGCTCTCGCGTGCGATCATCGTCGCCGCGAAGGAGGGCGGACCCGATCCCGCCGCGAACCTCGCGCTCCAGAACGCGATCGAGAAGGCGCGCTCCTACTCGATGCCGAAGGACAACATCGAGCGCGCGATCGCGCGCGGCAGCGGACAGGACAGCGAGGCGGGCGCGTTCGAGACGATCGTGTACGAGGGCTACGCGGCAGGGGGCGTCGCGGTGATCGTCGAGGCGTTGACCGACAACAAGAACCGGACCGCGTCCGACGTGCGCCACGTGTTCACGAAGCACGACGGCAACCTCGGCGAGTCGGGCTCGGTCGGCTGGCTCTTCGAGCGCCGCGGCGTGATCAGCGTCGACGGCGAGGCGGACGAGGACGAGCTGACGCTGGCCGCGGCGGAGGGCGGCGCCGACGACGTCGAGCGCGACGGCTCGACGTGGCAGGTCGTCGCTCCGCCCGAGCAGCTCGCCGCGGTCCGAGAGGCGATCGAAGGAGCGCGGGCTTCACGGTCGAGTCGGCCGAGCTGACGATGATCCCGAAGACGACGATCGAGGTCGACGAGGAGAGCCAGGCAAAGAAGATCCTCCGCCTGATCGACGCACTCGAGGACAACGACGACGTCCAGGAGGTCTACGCCAACTTCGACATCCCGGAGCGGGTCCTCGAGGAAGTGGCGTCGTAGCCCAGGCTAACGCGCGATCCGACGGCGGAGGCGGGCTATGCCCGCCGGGAGCCTCACGAACACGGAAGGATCGCTGCGAAGAAGGAGGGGGCTCATGGGGGAACCACGGGTTCCCCCACGCCTAGAGGATCGTCCGACCTCGCGCCTAATGTCTCCGCGTGAAGGTCGTCGTCGGAATCGACCCAGGAACGGCTGCTTGCGGGTACGGGATCGTCCACGAAAGCGAAGGGCGCCTCCGGGCGGTGGACCACGGCTGGTGGAAAACCTCGGCCGCGGAGCGCACCGAGCTGCGGCTGAAGACGATCTTCGAGGGGGTCGCCGGGCTCATCGCGGAGCACGATCCGGATGCCGTCGTGCTCGAGGAGTCCTACGTCGGCGCCGACGCCCGCATCGCGCTCTCTGTCGGGCAGGCACGGGGCGCCGTGCTCGTCGCGTGCGCCGTGGCCGGCGTCGACTGCGCTGAGTACGCGCCGGCTCGGATCAAGCAGACGGTCTGCGGCTACGGGCGCGCCGACAAGGAACAGGTGCAGCGGATGGTGAAGACGATCCTGGGCATGCGCACCGAGCCGTCCCCGTCGCACGCGGCCGACGCGCTCGCCGTCGCGATCTGCCACCTGCTCGCCTCGCCGCTCCTGCGGGTGACCGCATGATCGCCCGGCTGCGCGGCAAGCCGGTCGCCCGGACGCCCGAAGGGCTCGTGCTGGACGTCAACGGCGTCGGCTATCTCGTCCACGCCACGCCGGTCGCGGCCGCGAAGACAGGCGACGAGATCACGGTCGAGACGTACCTCCACGTGCGCGAGGACGCGCTCCAGCTCTACGGGTTCGCCGACGCAGGCGAGCGGGAGCTCTTCGTGCAGCTTCTCGGCGTGAACGGCATCGGGCCGAAGGTCGCGCTCGCGATTGTCTCCGGCTCGCGGCCGGAAGAGCTGCGCCGCGCGATCGTGCGCGAGGACACGGCCCGCTTCCAGGCGATCCCCGGGATCGGCAAGAAGACGGCCGAGCGGATCGTGCTCGAGCTGCGCGAGCGAATCGTTGTCGAAAGCGCTGACGCGCTTTCGACTATGGACCTGACGGCTCGCGATGCGCTTGTGGAGCTCGGCTACTCGCTGATCGACGCTGAGCGGGCTCTCGCTGAAGTCGACGGCGACCTTTCCGTCGAGGAGCAGGTTCGCCAGGCTCTCAGGCAGGCGGCGTGAGCGCGACCCAGTTTCTCGCGCCGACGGTTCGGCCCGAGGAAGACGAGCTCGACCGGTCCTTGAGGCCGCGGCGGCTCGACGACTTCGTCGGCCAGAACCGGATCAAGGAGCAGCTCGCGATCGCGCTCGAAGCGGCGAAGGCACGCGGCGAGGCGCTCGACCACGTCCTGCTCGTCGGGCCGCCCGGTCTCGGCAAGACAAGCCTCGCGTTCATCGTCCGCGAGGAGCTCGGCGTCGGCATCCGGACGGTCGCAGGGCCCGCGCTCGAGCGGAAGGGCGACATGGCGGCGATCCTGACCGGCCTGGAGGAGCGCGACGTCCTCTTCGTCGACGAGATCCACCGCCTCAACCGCGCCGTGGAGGAGATCCTCTACCCGGCGCTCGAGGACTTCCGGCTCGACATCGTCGTCGGGCAGGGGCCGGCGGCGCGCACGCTGACGCTCGACCTGCCCCCGTTCACGCTGATCGGCGCGACCACGCGCACCGGCCTGCTGACGACGCCTCTGCGCGACCGCTTCGGGATGACGTTCCGGCTCGAGTACTACGAGCCCGACGAGCTCGCAACGATCGTGAAGCGCTCGGCGCGAATCCTGGGCGTCGCGATCGAGGAGGAGGCCGCGGTCGAGATCGCCGGGCGCTCGCGCGGAACGCCGCGGATCGCGAACCGGATCCTTCGCCGCGTTCGCGACGTCGCCGAGGTTCGGCACTCCGGCGCGGTGACCACGGCAATCGCCGAGGAGGCGCTTGCGCTGCTCGAGGTCGACGGGCTCGGGCTCGAGCGCACCGACCGCGAGCTCCTGCGCGCGATCGTGGAGAAGTTCGGCGGTGGGCCGGTCGGACTGTCGACGCTGGCCGTGACGCTCTCGGAGGAACCCGACACGGTCGAGGACGTCTACGAGCCCTACCTGCTCCAGCTCGGCTTCATCCAGCGCACCCCGCGCGGACGGATCGTGACCGTCCGCGGTCGCGCCCACGTGGGCGCGACCGCGGACGACAAGCTCTTCTAGATCGGCCGCCCCGCTGGGTCGAACTTCGGCTGATCGAGCCAGTCATCGGGCAGCTCATCCGGAGGCACCACGTCGCGCACGGGCGCCTCCCTGATCGGGAGGAGGAGCTCCTCCTCGTCCTCGGCCTCGGGCTCGCTCACTTGACGACCAGCGTCCCCTTCATGCCCAGTTGCGCGTGGCCGGGGACGGTGCAGAGGTACGGATAGCGCCCCTTCTTGAGGGTGACCTTGAGCGTCGCGCGGGCGCCGGGGTTGAGGATCCTGGTCTTCTTGCCCGCGATCCTGAAGTCGTGCGTCGCCTCGCCCCGGTTGACGACCGTGAACGTGGTCACGCCGCGAACGACCGTCTTCGGGACGACCTTGAACTTGAAGTCGGTCGCCGTGACGGTGACCTTCGCCGTGCTCCTGCCGGATGCGGTTGGGGCGGCGGCGACGATGGCCGCGACGGCGGCGACGAGTGCGATCAGGGCGACAGCACGACTTTGGAACACGAATACCCCTTTCAATTCGTTGGACGATCCGTGCGAACTATTGCACGGACTGGACGGCAGTTGCTAGTGTCGTCCGGCACCAACTCCTCATCTCCGATCGGAGGGAGAATGGACTGTTCAGGGGAGGAGAAAGGCCATACACGGCCTCTCTCCCGGGCCGAGCTCCTCAAGCGTGCAACCGTCCTCGGAGCCGCCGCCGCAGTGCCCGCAGCGGTCGTCGCCGAGCCCGCGCTCGCTGAGCAGGAACTCGCCAAGCTCCAGCAACTCAAGGCACTGTCGCCGAGCGAGTCGGCGACGATCGGCGCGGTCTGTGACCGGCTGATCCCGTCGGATGCGACGGGACCGGGCGCCCGGGAGGCCAACGTTGTGCGCTACATCGACCGGGCGCTGGCCGGCGACTTGGCCATGTTCAGAAGCTCGTACACGGCCGCCGTGGTGGGACTCGATGCCTACTCGCAGTCGAAGCACGGCGCCGCGTTTGCGGCGCTCTCGACCGACAAGCAGGACGCTGTACTGACCGACATGGACCTGAACCGGGCGACGGGCTTCCCGAACGCCAAGGCCGTGTTCGAGATGATTCGCACGCACGCGTTGCAGGGCATGTTCGGTGACCCGGCTCACGGCGGGAACACGAACTTCGTCGGGTGGAAGCTCGTGCGCTTCCCCGGGCCCCGCTTCGTGATCAGCGCTCGCGACCAGCGGCTCGACGTCGTGCCGAGGTCGAACCTCAAGTCGACGTACTCGGCGCCGCTATTCCGCGCGCGCGCGTCGAGGAGGGACTGAGATGCCAGAGATGATGCAGCCGGCAGACGTCGTCGTCGTCGGCCTAGGTGCGGCGGGGGGCACGGCAGTCTGGCCGCTCGCGAACGCCGGGATGAAGGTCGTCGCGATCGAGGCGGGCCGGCGGATGAAAGTCAGCGACTACCCGTTCGACGAGATCACGAGCGGCCTGCGGAACGAGTATGGCCGGTACAAGTCGAACTGGGAGGTCCCGACTACGAGGCCCAATGCGAAGGTCGCGGCGACCCGGCCGCTGGGTGCGACCGGGCCGATGATCAACGCCGTCGGTGGCACGTCCATCCACTGGATGACGCAGAGCTGGCGGTTCCTCCCGTGGAACTTCAAGATCGTCTCGATGTCGAAGGCGCGCTACGGCCCGAGTGCGATCCCGAAGGACTCGACGTCGATCGACTGGCCGTTCGACCTTGCCGAGCTCGAGCCGTACTACGACAAGCACGAGTACTTCGCGGGCGTGTCGGGCCAGGCCGGCAACATCCAGGGCCAGATCGACACGCGGGGCAACATCTTCGAGGGGCCGCGCCGGCGGAAGTACCCGCTGCCGGCGCTGCGCAACTCGGGCTTCACGGAGATGATGACGGCCGCCGCGAGGTCGGCCGGCTGGCACCCGTACCCGGGGCCGGCGGGAATCCGTTCGAAGGCCTACCGCGGGAAGGCCGCCTGCACGTATTGCGGCTTCTGCGGGAGCACGGGCTGCTACACGAACGCGAAGGTGCAGACGAACGTCGACTACATCCCGCTTGCCGAGAAGACGAAGAACCTCAAGATCGTCACGCTCGCCGACGTGTTGCGCATCGAGGTGGACGACGCGGGCCGCGCCTCCGGGGTGCTCTACCTCAAGGGCGGCCGCGAGTACTTCCAGCCGGCGCGTGTGGTGGTGATCGCCGGTTACACGTACGGGAACTCCCGGCTTCTGCTCCTGTCGACGTCGAAGGCCTTCCCCAACGGCCTCTCGAACAACCACGGGCAAGTCGGCAAGCACTACATCGCCCACGGCCTCGGCTCCGCCGGTGCGACCGGCTGGTTCCCGGGCAAGCGGCTGAACCGCTACAGCGGCACCCTCGGGCAGTACACCGCGTTCGACGACCTCGACGCCGACAACTTCGACCACACCGGGCTCGGGTTCGTCGGCGGCGGTATGTGCAGCGCCACCATGGAGGCCAAGCCGATCGGCACGGCGAACACGCTTCCGCCGAGCGCCCCGCGCTGGGGCTCGGGCTGGAAGGCGTGGCTGGCACAGAACGCGGACTCCGTTGCGGGCGTGGGCTCGCAGCTCGAGGTCCTGTCGTACGAGGACAACTACCTCGATCTCGACCCGGCCGTGCGCGATCCGCTCGGCCGGCCGGTGATCCGGATCACGAACGACTTCCACGACAACGAGCGGCGGCTGTCCGACTACGTGCAGAAGAGGATGGTCGACTGGCTGAAGGCCGCAGGTGCCGCGGAGGTCTGGACCGCCGCGCCGGGTGCGCGCTCGCTGAGCACCCACGCGTTCGGCGGCACGAGGATGGGTGACGACCCGAACGTCAACGTCGTCGACCGCTGGGGGCTGTCGCACGAGGTGCCGAACATGGCGATCCTGGGCGGCTCGACGTTCCCGAGCTCGGGGGGCCGGAATCCGACCCAGACGATCCAGGCGACGGCCTGGCGAACGGCTGAGCACATCGTCCAGAACTTCCGGACGATCGCCGGCTAGTGACGTGCGGGCGGGCGGCGCCGTTGGCGCCGCCCGCCCTCGAACTACGATCCGACAGATGGAAGACGGGCGGTTCTTCGGCGACGCATTGCGGTCCCTCCGGCGCGAGCGACGGCTGTCCCTGCAGGAGGTCTCTACCGCGACGGGGATCTCGGCCTCGTTCATCTCCCTCGTGGAGAACGACAAGAGCGACATCACGCTCGGCCGCCTGATGAAGCTCGCCCAGTTCTACGACGTTCACGTCAGCGACCTGCTCCCGCGCGGAGTCGGGCGAGACCCGATCGTCGTGCGTGCGTCCGAAAGGCGCCACATCGTTTCTCCGAGCGAGGGCATCGACGTGTATCTGCTCGGGCCCGACAGCGAGCGGCGCATGCTGCCGCTACTCGTCGAGTTCGAGCCCGGCGGACACCCCGCCGACTTCGTTCAGCACGAAGGCGAGGAGTACATCTACGTCCTCGAGGGCAGGATCAGTCTCGAGGTGGAAGGTCATGAGCCGGTCGTGCTCGATCGCGGCGACGGCGCGTACTACCGCGCCGATCGTCCTCATACGTTCTCGGCCGTCGGAAAGCGTTCCGCCAAGGTCTTCGTCGTCGCCTCCCCGCCGCAGCTGTAGCCATGGCCGTCACAGAAGTCATGCACGACCCGGAGCGCCGAGACATCTTGGACCGCCAGGAAGAGCGCGTGCTCTCGCGAGGCGGTCCGTGCCTCGTCTGCGGTGAGTGGATCGACGCCGAAGCCGAGAACGCCTACCGCGTGCTCGTCTCGAACTCGCCGCGCGAGGGCGAGTATGCGTGCCATGAAGCGTGCTTCGAACAGGTGAAGCACGCGTCGCTGCCGTCGCCGTCGTAGCCGGCTAGCGAAGCGGCTGCCAGTCCGGCTCCGTCTGCTCGATCAGCAGGCCGGCTCCGGGAGCGGGGTTGCGCGTCAACGGCTGCCAGCGGCCGCCTTCGCCGAGGAGCTGGAGGCCGAGGAAGTTCGCGATCCCGTACTGGTTGGTGACGACGAGACGCGAGCCGTCGGGCGACCACGCCGGCTCGTCGCCTCCCCCGAGCACCCGCGCACCGGTGCCCTCGGCGCTGATGTCGACGACGCCGAGGCGCGTGCCGACCGCGATGCGCGAGCCGTCAGGTGACCACGTCGGGCCGGACGGGATGAGGTCGCCGCCGAGCCCGCCGGTCCGGCGCTGCGAGCCGTCGGGAGCGGACGTCCAGAGGCCGCGCTCGCGTCCGAGCGTGCAGGGGTCGTCCAGGCAGACCCGGACCGGCGGCGCGACGAGGAAGGCGATCCGCCCGCCCCGCGGCGACCATGCGGGCTGAAGCTCGAGCTGCGGCGTCCGGGTGATCTGCCGCTGCTGCGAGCCGTCCGCGTTCATCGTCCAGAGGTCGGACTCGGGCCGGCCCGGCCCGGTGAGGAGCCGTCCGCGTGCGAAGAGGATGCGGCTGCCGTCGGGGCTCCAGGTCGGGCCGCCGTCGAAGAGGGCGTTTCGGGTGAGCCGCCGCTTGCCCGTCCCGTCCGCGGCCATCACCCAGATCTCCGTGCCGAGCGTTCCCGGACCCGGCTTCGGCCCTGTCGCATGCACGTACGCGACTCGGCGGCCGTCGGGCGACCACGCGGGATCGAAGTCGCCCGAGGTGGGCGTGGGGCGGGTCAGCGCTCGGCGTCCCGAGCCGTCGGCGTTCACCGTCACGATCGTCAGTCCCCAGCCGGCGTTCCCGGCTCCCTTCGCAGACTCGACGTACACGACGCGTCCGTTTCTTCCCGGGTAGGCGCCGTGTGCGGCGCCCGAGCACGCGAGCGCGGCGACGAGAGCGAGTGCTCCGGCCCGGAGCATGCGATCAACCGTATCGAGTGAGGAAGGGCGGCCGAAGCCGCCCTCTCGCTCAGCCCAGTGCGCCGCGGATCGCGCCCGCGGGGTAGTCCGTCGTGTGGACGTTGTTGTAGAAGTTCGCCGGCGTCGCCAGAATCTCGTCGATCAGCGTCTGCGGGGTCGTGGTGCAGCCGCTCGACACGCCCGTCGCGTTCGGCGCGGTCATCTGGACGACGATCCCTCCGGCCGACGTCCGCGCGCCGCGGTGGATGTGCGTCCCGACCGACGGCAACAGGATGTTCTGCACGCGTACGCGGTAGCAGACCAGGCCCGGGCGGAAGCGGAACACGGTGGTCCCGGCTCCGTCGGCGTCGCCGAGGTTGCAGGTGCCCGCAGCGTTGCACTCGGAGGCGCCGTTCAGCGCCACGGTGATGACCCGACCGACCTGATCGTCGGACGTCCCGGTCAGCTGGCCGCGGACGGCCCCGCCGGGGAAGTCAGACGTGTGGATGTTGACGTAGTACTGCGCTCCGTTCGCGAGGATCTGCGCGACGAGCGCACGCGAGGCAGCGACGCAGCCGCGCGACTGCCCGTTCGCCGCAGGTGGGCGGAACGTGATGAGCACAGGACCCGCCTCGTTCGCGCCGCCGCTGTGGATGTGCGAGGCGGCCGCCGGCAGCGTGATGTTCTGAACCTCGAGCGAATAGCAGACCTGACCCTGGCCGCGCCGCAGGCGAACGACCGCCTCACCGGTGCCGACAGGGTCGCCGGCAGGAACCTCGACCTCGCCGGTGAGCGTGATCTGGAACGCCGTGCCGCCCGTGGTCGGCGTGAGGATCGTCCGGGGACACGCGCCGCTCGGGGCGGGGATGATGTCGGCCGCATGGCGGAGGTGCGCGGCTCGCTGCCTCGAGGTCACGCGGAGCTTCACATAGGGCCGCCGCGCCGAGGACGTGCGATGGCAGATCGCAACGGAGGCGGCGTCGGAGGCCTCCGGCGACTCGTTGCGCGCGGAGGCGGTCGCCAGCACGACGGCGGCCACGACCCCCGGGATCAGCAGGACGAGCAAGCGCTTCACGTCGATCTCCCCCTTCGTCGAGTCTGTGCCCGGTCTACGGGGGCGTGGCGCGCGCGGATTCGCGCGTTGCTAGCGGCGGCGGAACTGGAGCTCGTGCCAGCTGGGCACCGGAGCGAGCTCGAGCAGGGCCCGGCCGCCGCGTGGGTCGCGGTAGCCGAAATCGGCGACGTCGTCGTCCCAGGCGACCTCGAGGAGGCCCTCTTTGACCCGATGGTCGAGCCAGGCGCCCCTGAAGACGAGCTTGCGGAGCCAGTAGACGAGGGACTCGCCCTCGACGAGCGCGATCCGCTCCCAGTGGCGGACGACATAGCTTCCGAGGTTGCTGCGCGGCTCTTCGATCACGCCGTCGGCCGCGAGCTCGACGAGGTCGGCTGTCTCTTCAGTCTCGAGCTCGTTGCCCGCGATCAGTCCGAGCCTCACAGCTGCGGCGGTGACGCGCTGCTCGAAGTCGTCGGCGTTGAAGCTGAAGCGATACCCGAGGAACTCGACGACGTAGTCGTCGCCGGACGTGTAGTTCGCCTCGGCCACCGTCGGAGGATAGCCCGCGACTACGCTGTCCCGGTGTCCGTCCGTGCGCTCGCGCTCTCCACGCTCGTGTGCGCCGCGCTCGTCGTCCTCGGGCGGTACGCAGCCGACATATCGTGGCAGAGCGCGTTCGTGCTCGCGCCGGTGTTCGTTGTGATCCTGGGCGGGATCGCGTTCCTCGTCGTCCTCTGGGCGAAGGTGATCCGCGAGTCCCTGCGCGGCCGGAGAAACGCGTAGCTCAGACCGCACGGGCCACGTGCGCGCGCGTGACCTCGTCGGGAGAGCTGCAGCCGCAGAGCCCGAGCGCGAGCTCCAACTCGTCGCGCAGGAGCTCGAGCACGCGCTCCGCGCCCGCCGCGCCGTCCACCGCCAGCCCCCACAGCGCCGGGCGTCCGATCAGCACCGCTCGCGCGCCGAGGGCGAGCGCAACGACCACGTCGATGCCGCGCCGTACGCCGCCGTCGACCAGGACGTCGACGCTCTCGCCGGCCGCGTCGACGACCTCCGGGAGCACGTCGATCGACGCGGCAACGCCGTCGAGCTGGCGACCGCCGTGGTTCGAGACCACGATCCCCGCCGCGCCGTGCTCGACGGCGAGCGACGCATCCTCCGCTGTGTGGATGCCTTTCACGAGGACGGGGAGCTGCGTCTTGCCGGCTACGCGCTCGATGTCCCGCCACGTGACGGAGGGCGAGAGAAGCTTGAAGTGCTCGGTCACCGACGTCGTCTGCATCTCGCCGAGGGCCGCGGCGAGCGCAGGCACGAAGGGCTCGTCTGGGATCAGCCAACCGCTCCGGATGTCCCGCTCGCGACGGCCGAAGTACGGCGCATCGATCGTCAGGACGATCGCGCTGAAGCCGGCATCGACCGCCTGTTCGAGAAGCGACTGTGTGACGTTGTCGTCGCGAAAGATGTAGAGCTGGAACCAGCGCGGCGCGTCCGGCACGGCGGTCGCCACCTCCTGCGGGGAGGCGGTCGCCATCGTGGACAAGGTCATGATCGTCCCGAACGACGCGGCGGCCTGCGCCATCGCGATCTCCCCGTCGGGGTGCGCGTGGCGCTGGTATGCCGTCGGCGCGATGATGATCGGAGCGGTGAGCTCGGCGCCGAGCACCGTCCGCGCCGTCGTCACGCGCCCGACGTCGCGGAGAAACCGCGGCCGGAGCGTCCACCGGCGGTAGGCGGCGACGTTCTCGCGCAGTGTCCACTCGTCACCGGCTCCGGCCGAGTAGTAGGCCAGCGGCCCTGGGGGAAGCAGCTCGGCGGCACGGCGCTCGTAGTCCCAGACGTTCAGCAGCTCGTCCACGGCTGGAACCTAGCGCCGTCCGACGGCCTTCGTACCGTTGACCCGCGATGCAACAGGGCACGTGGACGATCAGTCCCTGCCCGCACGGTGAGGCGAGCGCCCTCGCTGCGGCGCTCGGAATCAGCTGGATCACCGCCAGCGTCCTCGTCCGGCGCGGGTACGGCGACGCCGACGCCGCGCGGGCGTTTCTCTCGGCAGAGGCGCCGCGCCACGACCCTGCGCTGCTCGGCGACACCGCGGCCGCGTGCGAGCGGATCCGCGCCGCAATAGCCTCAGGCGAGCGGATCTGCGTCCACGGCGACTACGACGTCGACGGGATCTGCGCCACGACGCTCGCGGTCATCTGCCTGCGCGAGCTCGGCGCGAACGTCGGCTGGCACCTGCCGAGCCGCTTCGACGAGGGCTACGGCGTCTCGGGCGAGACGATCGCACGGCTCGCCGAGGAGGGCTGCGCACTCGTGATCACGGTCGACTGCGGAATCACTGCGGTCGAGGAGGTCGCACGCGCGAAGGAGCTCGGGCTCGACGTGATCGTGACCGACCACCACAGGCCGGCCGACGCGCTGCCGGACTGCCCGATCGTCGCCACCCGCCCGTCGCGCTACCCATTCCCCGAGCTCTGCGGCACGGGCGTCGCGTACAAGCTGCTCGGCGCTCTCGGTGCGGACGTCGACCGGCACCTCGACCTCGTCGCGCTCGCGACGATCGCCGACGTCGTGCCGCTGCTCGACGAGAACCGTGCGCTCGCGAGCGCCGGCCTGCGGGCGCTCGCGAGGACGCAGAAGCCCGGCCTGCAGGCGCTGATGCGGGCGGCGCACGTCGACCCGGCGGTCGTCGACACGGGTTCCGTCGCGTTCCGGCTCGCCCCTCGGATCAACGCCGCCGGGCGGCTCGGACACCCAGGGGCCGCGCTCGACCTCCTGCTCACGGACGACCGCGACGAGGCGCGGCGGCTCGCGGCCAGGCTCGAGGAGCTGAACCGCGAGCGCCAGCAGGTCGAGGAGCGGATCCTGCGGGAGGCGGTCGCCCAGGTCGAGGAGTGGCCGGAGGCCGACCGGCGGCGCCGTGCATACGTTCTCGCCGGAGAGGCCTGGCACGAGGGAGTGATCGGCATCGTGGCCTCGCGGCTCGTCGAACGCTTCAACCGTCCGGTCGTGATGATCGCCGGCGGCGACGAGGCGTGGAAGGGCTCGGGCCGCTCGGTCGCGGCGTTCGACCTCCACGGTGGGCTCGGAGCGTGCTCGGCGCACCTCGAGCGCTTCGGCGGCCACCGCGCGGCTGCGGGTCTCTCGATCCGCCCGGAGAACGTCGAAGCCTTCGCGCGCGCGTTCGCGGCTCACGCCGACGAGCACCTCGTCGAGGAGGATCTGCGCCCGGTCACGTGCGTCGACGCCGTGCTGCCGCGCGAGGACGGTGCCGACGCTCGAGCTCTGCGAGGAGCTCGCAAGGATGGCGCCGTTCGGGCTCGGCAACCCCGAGGTGACGCTGCTCGCCGAGAGCTGCGAGTTGCGAGACCTCTCGGCCGTGGGCGACGGCAAGCACCTGCGCTTCCGGGTGCGCGCCGGCGGCGCGATCGCGTTCGGCCTCGGCGGGCAGCTCGACCGCTTCCGGGTCGAGCGGCGCTTCGACGTCGCGTTCCGACTCCAGGCGAACCACTGGAACGGCACGGTCGCGCCGCAACTCGTCGTGCGCCGCATCTTCGACGCGCACAACGGCTACGCCGGCCTGCGCGACTGGCTCGCCGAGGAGTTCCGCAAGGAGACCCGCGATCCGGTCGCGGAGGGAATCTTCGAGGAGCTGGGCCTCGTGACGGGGGCCTCAGCCGCGGAGCCTGCTCGAGTCGGAGCGCTTCCGCGCGCTGCTCGAACAACCGTCGCTCGCTCGGGCTGCGTGATCGTCCGCGCCGAGCGTGCCGACGACCACGCGGCGATTGCCGCCGTCGTCGGGGCCGCGTTCGGCTCGCAGGACGAGGTCGAGCTCGTCCGGGACTTTCGCGCGTCCCCGGGCTACCTGCCCGAGCTCGCGCTCGTCGCCGAGGACGAAGACGTCGTCGGGCACGTCATGTTCACGCTCACCGAGCTGGAGGGCGGGCCTGCGATCCTGATGCTGTCGCCGCTCGCGGTGCGGCCGGACCGCCAGCGCCAGGGCATCGGCACGGCGCTCGTCCACGAAGGCCTCCGCCTCGCGTCTGAGCGGGACGAGCCGCTCGTGATCGTCGAAGGCGACCCGCGCTACTACTCTCGCTTCGGCTTCGTGCCGGCGTCGGAGCTGGGGCTCGAGCGTCCCTACGAGGCGATCCCGGAGGCTGCATTCCAGGCGCAGCGGCTGCCGGCTTACGACGAGGCGGCCCGCGGCCGTGTCGTGTATCCGCGCGAGCTCGCGCGGTTCTACACGACCTTGTAACAGTCTGTTACCTGCTCAGCGAGATGCCGGTCCGGCGGACGCGGCGGGGCCGGACCTCGGCCGCGGCGCGGTCGAGCGCCACGAGGAGCCGCGCCAGCTCGAGACTGCGATTCCTGCGGAATTTGCGGCGTCTGAACACGGGCATCTGTAGTTCTTCGGCGCCCGGGCCGATCCTCTATAGGAGAAACCCCTGTCTACACTTGGAGTGATGGCAGTCGTCGAAGTCAACGAGAAGCACAAGGACCTCGTCGACGAGCTGCTCACGGCGGTTTCGGAGTACAACCAGGACTTCGACCCCGAGCTTCTGACCAGGGCGTTCTCGTACGCGGCGGCAGCGCACGAGGGCCAGCTCCGGCGCTCCGGGGAAGAGTTCATCCGGCACCCGTGGTCGGTCGCGAAGATCTGCGCAGAGCTTCGCCTCGACGAGCAGACGGTCGCCGCCGCGCTTCTCCACGACGTCGTCGAGGACACCGGGGTCGAGCTCGAGGAGCTGCGCGCCGAGTTCGGCGAGGAGATCGCGCAGCTGGTCGAGGGCGTGACCAAGCTGACGCGGATCTCGTTCCAGACCCGCGAGCAGGCGCAGGCGGAGAACTACCGCAAGATGATCGTCGCGATGGCCGACGATCCGCGCGTGATCCCGATCAAGCTCGCCGACCGGCTGCACAACATGCGCACGATCGAGTACGTCCCGAAGCAGAAGCAGGTGCAGACGGCGAAGGAGACGCTCGAGGTCTACGCGCCGCTTGCGCACCGGCTCGGCATCCACGCGATCAAGTGGGAGCTCGAGGACCTCTCGTTCGAGACGCTCCACCCGCGCAAGTACGAAGAGATCAAGACACTTGTCGCGGACCGCCGCGCGGACCGGGAGGAGCACGTGCGCGAGGCGGCGGCGCTGCTCGAGGCCGAGCTCGACAAGGTCGACATCCCGGCGGAGATCTCCGCCCGCGCGAAGCACTTCTACTCGATCTACGAGAAGATGGCGAAGAAGGGCCGCGAGTTCAACGAGATCTACGACCTGACCGCGATGCGCGTGATCGTCGAGCGCCGCGGTGAGGAGGGGACCCGCGACTGCTACGGCTCGCTGGGCCTGATCCACTCCCTCTGGAAGCCCATGCCGGGCCGTTTCAAGGACTTTCTCGCGATGCCGAAGTTCAACGGCTACCGCTCGCTGCACACGACGGTGATCGGGCCGGAGGGGCGGCCGCTCGAGATCCAGATCCGCACGCGCGAGATGCACGAGACGGCCGAGCTCGGGATCGCTGCGCACTGGGCGTACAAGGACGGCGAGGCCGCCGACGAGCAGTGGATTGCCTGGGTCAAACAGCTGCTCGACTGGCAGGCCGACGAGGCCGACCCGCGCGAGTTCATGCGCAACTTCCGCACCGACCTCTTCGACGACGAGGTCTTCGTCTTCACGCCGAAGGGTGAGGTCAAGACACTGCCCGCCGGCGCCACGCCGATCGACTTCGCGTACGCCGTGCACACCGACGTCGGCCATCGCACGGTCGGTGCGAAGGTGAACGGCCGCATCGTCCCGCTGCACTACCGCCTGAAGAGCGGCGACTTCGTCGAGATCCTGACCGCGAAGACGGGCCGCGGCCCGTCGCGCGACTGGATGTCGCTCGCCGCCTCCTCTCGCGCGCGCAACAAGATCCGCCAGTGGTTCTCGCGCGAGACGAAGGACGAGACCGAGGCGAAGGGCCGCGAGGCGCTCGAGGAGGCGCTCAAGCGGCAGAACCTCCCGTACCGCAAGCTGGCGGGCTCAGCCGTCCTCGCGCAGGTGATCCGCGACTCCGGCTTCAAGAAGGCCGAGGACTTCTACCTCGCGCTCGGCTCCGGGAAGCTGCAGCCGTCGCAGATCACCAAGAAGGTCCTCCAGCGGCTCAAGACCGACGACGTGCCCGAGGAGGAGACGCTTCCGAGGAAGCAGACGCGCGTCGAAGCCCGTCGCCGGCGACGAGATGGGCATCGTCGTCAAGGGCGCCGAGGGCGTTCTCGTCCGGCTCGCGAAGTGCTGCACGCCGGTGCCCGGGGACAAGATCGGCGGCTACATCTCGCTCGGCAAGGGCGTGACGATCCACCGGGTCGACTGCCCGAACGTGAAGGCGCTGATGCGGAACCCGGAGCGCTTCACGGACGTCGAGTGGTCGGACGCGCACAAGACGAGCTTCCGCGTCCACATCGCCGTCGACTCCTGGGACCGGCCGCGCCTGCTCGAGGACGTCGCGCGCACGTTCTCCGAGCACGGCGCGAACATCGTCTCCTACGGCGGCGTCGTCGAGGATCAGCTCGCGAAGAACTGGTACGTGGCCGAGGTGGGGGACATCAAGTCGCTCCGGAGCCTGCTCTCGGCGCTCCGGAACGTGGACGCCGTCTTCGACGCGTACCGCGTCACGCCCTGCGTAGGGAAGCCGGGCCACTCGGGGTCGAAGTAGCCCAAATGAGGGATGGCGCGGCGCGCCGGCCCGGGTACAAATCTTGCAGGGGAGGGGGTTCCGAGGAAGCTGCAGCGCCCGGATGTGAGGACGCATCCGGGCGCGCGGCTTGACGCGGCTAGGGCTCCCACCCCTCGCCGCCCGTGTCCCAGCCGACCATCGCGTGCGCCGAGATCAGCGTCGCGACCCGCTCGAGGAACTCGCGGTCGGCCTCGCCGAAGGCGGCGGGCTCGTCGCTGTCGATGTCCAGCTCGCCGACGACGCGACCCTGGAACGCGATCGGGACGACGATCTCCGAGCGGGTCGAGGGGAAGCAGACGAGGTAACGCGGGTCGGCGTTGACGTCGTCGACCACCTCGGTGCGTCCGGTCGCGGCCGCGGCGCCGCAGATGCCCTGCCCGACGGGAATCCTCACGTGGTCGGTCGCCGAGGACCGAGCCACGGGCCGAGCGACGAGCTCCTCGCCCTCGACGAGATAGAGCCCGACCCACGAGTAGTGCGGGAAGCGGTCGTGCAGGATCCCGACGACACCGCGGAGGACGTCGTCGGCCTCGCCGCCGCGGTTGACGAGCCGTTCTACGCCCTCGAGCGCGCCGCGATAGGTGTCGGCCGTGACGCTCAATGCTCCAGGTCGTCTCCTTCGAACGCCCGCACGGTTTCGACGAACCCTTCCGGGATCGGGCAGGCCTTTCGCTCGTCGAGGTCGACGAGCACGAGCGTCTGCGTCGCGTTGACCATCAGGGCGTCGTCGTCCTCCGGTACGCGGCGAACTCGTAGGTCGCGCTCGTCCGGCCGACTCGCGCGAGCCGGACGAAGATCTCGATCAGGTCGTCGAACACCGCAGGCGCGTGGTACTCGACGTTCATCGCTCGCATCACGAACTCGTTTCCGGTCAGCTGCTTGCCGGTCAGGCCGAGATGGCGGTGGTACTCGACCCGGGCCAGGTCGAAGTACGGGAAGTAGCGTCCGTAGTAGACGATGCCCTGCGCGTCGGTGTCGGAGAACCCCACGCGTGTGTGCGCCGCGTACTTGAACGGCGCCCGTTCGGTCGTCGTGTAGCCGAGCTCGAGCGTCACCGGTCGCGGACGAGGAGCAGCTGGAGAGGGACGAGCGGGAACGCCACGAGCTCCCGCAGGATCAGGCCGACTCGCAGCTCGCCGGGCGCCGCCCGCACCGAGACGCGCGTCCCGCTGCCCCAGAGCAGCGCGCGAAAGAGGAGCGCCGTCCTCAGGCGGTGCCAGCGGGAGGTCACGACCACGATCTCACGGCTCCCGAGCGACCGGGCGAGCGTGCGTGCGTGCGCGGCGTTCTCGGCCGTGATCCGCGCGCGTGAGTCGACGACCAGCCGGCAGTCCGGGCCGCGCCAGCTTCGCGCCATCAACTCGGCCTCCGAACTTGCCGCACCGCCCCGCGCCCAGCCCGAGAGGAGGACGGCGTCGGCGCCGTCGTCCGCCGCGGCGGCCCCTGCCTTGAGCCGCGCGGCGCAGACAGGGTGGAGCGAGTCCCGGCGCCCGTCCGAGTAGCCGAGGACGACGACGAGCCGGCCGGTCACGAGCGGGACCTGCGGAAGCGGCGGTAGAGCAGCAGCGTCGCGGCGACCGTGAGCACGAGCTTCACCGCCGTGCTGCCGCGAAGCTTCGACTCACCTCCGGCACGCTCGCGCATGTGGACCGGCACCTCCTCGACGCGCAGTCCGGCGTCGGCGAGCCTGATCAGCGACTCGACCTCGGGAGCGCCGCTCGTATACGGCTCGGCGAGGTGCGGGAGCGCGGCCGCGTTCGCCGCGTACATGCCGCTCGTCGCGTCGCCGAAGCGGCGACCGAGCCGGAGCTTCATCCCGCGTCGCAGCACCGCCGTCCCGAAGGCTCGGGACGGCGAGGGGCGGTAGCGGTAGGGCTCGTAGCCGTCGCCGGAGACGAAGCGCGAGCCGACCGCAACGTCGCACTCGTCATTGCGGACCTTCTCCAGCAGTCGCCGCAGCTCCGCCGCCGGGTGCTGCCCGTCCGCGTCCACGCGGCCGCAGAAGGCATAGCCCTCGCTCTGCGCGTGCGAGTAGCCCGCCGCGATCACAGCCCGGAGGCCGCGGTTCTCCGGGAACGAGAGCACCTCCGCGCCGTGCTCGCGCGCGACCGCGGCCGTCCCGTCGGTCGAGCCGTCGTCGACGACGAGGACGTCGGTGTCGGGCAGCTCGCGGTGAAGCTCGTCGAGCACGGGTGCCAGGTTCCCCTCCTCGTTCCAGGCCGGGACGAACACGAGCGTGTCGTGCGCCGGAGTCATGTCACGAGCGGATGACGCTCAGGACCTCGTCCCGCTTGCGCTCCATCTGTTCCTTCGAGAGCGCCTCGAGGTTCAGCCGCAGCAGCGGCTCGGTGTTGGACGGGCGCACGTTGAAGTGCCAGTCGTCGAATTCGACCGAGAGGCCGTCGAGGTGCGAGACCCTCCCGTCGGCGCCGAAGCGCTCCTTCAGCTCCTGCAGCTTGAGCGCCACGTCGGCCACGGGTGTGTTCAGCTCGCCGGTGAGGAAGTACCGCTCGCGGAACGGCGCCAGGAGCTCGGAGAGCTTCTTCCCCCGCTTCGAGATCAGCTCGAGCATGAGCAGGAACGGAATGACGCCCGAGTCGGCCTGCGAGAACTCGCGGAAGTAGTAGTGCCCCGACACCTCGCCGCCGAAGAGAGCGCCCTCCTTGCGCATGCGGTGCTTGATGAACGCGTGACCGACGCGGTTGATCAGCGGCACGCCGCCCGCGTTCTTGATCGTCTCGGGCACGGCCCAGCTGGCGCGGACGTCGTAGATGATCTTCGCGCCGGGCTCCTTCTCGAGCATCGACTCGGCGAGCAGCGCGGTCACGAAGTCGCCCGGGACGAACTCGCCCGTGTCGTCGACGAAGAAGCAGCGGTCGGCGTCGCCGTCGAACGCGACACCGAGGTCGGCGTCCTCCTCGAGCGTCCTCTCGACGATGAACTCGCGGTTCTCGGGGAGGAGCGGATTCGGCTCGTGGTTCGGGAAGGTCCCGTCCGGCTCGAAGTAGTAGGTACGCGCGTCGATCGGCAGTCGTTCGAGGACAGGCGGCAGCATCACGCCGGCCATCCCGTTTGCCGCGTCGATCACGACCTTGAGCGGCTTGACCGCGGAGACGTCGATGAAGGAAAGGACGCTCTCGACGTACTCGGGCCAGATGTCGTACGGCTCGACGTGCCCGCGCTCCGCCGGCGGTGCGTTCTGTTCTTCCGCGCGCGCGCGGTCGCGGATCTCGAGCAAGCCCGACTCCCCGCCGACGGGGAGGGCGCCGCGGCGGACGATCTTCATGCCCGTGTACTCCTTCGGGTTGTGCGACGCCGTCACCTCGATGCCGCCGTCGAGCCCGAGCCGGCCGACGGCGAAGTAGACCATCTCCGTCCCGACCATCCCCAGATCGAGCACGTCCGCGCCTGCCGAGGTGGCGCCTTCGATCGCGGCTGCCGCCATCGACGGCGACGAGAGCCGCATGTCCCGGCCGACCGCGATCCTCCGCGGCTCGAACTGCTCGACGTAGGCGCGCCCGATCGCCCGTGCTCCGGCCTCGTCGAGCTCGGTGGGGTAGAGGCCGCGGACGTCGTACGCCTTGAAGACCTTCGGGTCGAGCACGCGCGTTGATGCTACCGGAACCCGTGGCGCCCGGGGAAGAAAGCCCTCCGCCCGCCCGTCCAGTGGTATGTGCCCCCCAGGCGATCAGATAACCGTGCCCGGAAGCTGACGCCGGCCTCGGGCGTTTCTACACTTGTGGGTGTGGAGCGGAAACTCGCAACCGTCCTCTTCGTCGATTTGGTCGATTCGACCGGCCTCGTCTCCACGACCGACCCCGAGATCGTGCGCCGCAGGGTCGACCGCTTCTTCGAGCAAGCCTCGCAGTCCATCGAGCATCACGGCGGGAAGGTCGAGAAGTTCGCCGGCGACGCGGTCATGGCCGCGTTCGGCGTCCCGCAGGCCCACGAGGACGACGCTGAGCGCGCCGTCCGGGCGGCACTCGGCATCCTCGAATCGACGAGCGACCTGGGCCTCGAGGCGCGGGTCGGCGTCGAGGCAGGCGAGGTCGTCGTCGGCGACGGCGACTCGACCTTCGCGACGGGCGAGGCGATCAACGTCGCCGCCCGGCTTCAGCAGAGAGCCGAACCAGGACAGATCCTGATCGGCCCGGCGGCCTACCGCCTCACGCTCGACCGAATCGAGGTCGAGGACCTCGGCCCGATGAAGGTCAAAGGTCGCGACGAGCCGCTCTGGGCGTGGCGCGCGCTTGCCGCGTTCGACGGCGGCCCGCGATCGCTCAGCCTCGAGGCGCCGCTGGTCGGGCGCGACGTCGAGCTCAGCATGCTCGAGAACACCTACTCCCGAGTCGTGCGCGACAAGCGCGCGCACCTCGTGACGATCTTCGGCGAGCCCGGCGTCGGGAAGAGCCGTCTCGTGCGCGAGTTCCTCGAGACGCTCGAGGGCGCGACGGTGCTGAGGGGGCGATCGCTCCCGTACGGCGAGGGGATCACGTACTGGCCGCTCGCCGAGATGGTGAAGGTGTCCGCGGGCATCCACGACGACGAGCCGGTCCGCGAGGCGTTCGACAAGCTCCGGGCCTGCTGCGAGGACGAGGCGATCGCCGACCTGCTCGCGAACGCTTCCGGCGTCCTCGAAGCCGTCGAAGCCGAAGCGACCGGCCAGGAGATCGCGTGGGCGGCACGCGAGTGGGCCGCAAGGCTCGCGGAGCCTCAACCTCTCGCGCTCGTGTTCGAGGACATCCACTGGGCCGAGGAGCCGCTGCTCGAGCTCGTCGAGCACCTCGCCGAGTACGTCCGCGACGCGCCGCTCTTCATCCTCTGCCTCGCCCGTCCCGAGCTGCTCGAGGTCCGGCCGTCCTGGGGCGGCGGCCGTCTTCGCTCCGCGGCACTCGAGCTCGAGCCGCTGGCGGACGAGCAGGCCAAAGAGCTGATCGACGCCCTCGTGGCCGGCACGACGCTCGAATACGACTGCCGCGACGAGATCCTCGACGTGACCGAGGGGAATCCGCTCTTCGTCGAAGAGACCGTCCGGATGCTCGTCGAGCAGGAGGGCCGGTTCTCCATCGCGACGGGCATCCCGAACACGCTCCAGTCGCTGATCGCCGCGCGCATCGATCGTCTGCCCGCAGCGGAGAAGCGCCTGGTACAGCGGGCCGCGCTCATCGGACGTGTGTTCTGGGACGGCGCGCTCGCGCATCTCTCGCCCGAGGTGGACGAGATCGACCCGCAGCTCGAGGGCCTCGTTCTCCGCGAGCTCGTCCTGCCCGAGTCGCGCTCGTCGATCTCCGGCGAGCGCGCGTTCAAGTTCAAGCACGTGCTGATCCGCGAGGTCGCGTACCAGGGGTTGTCGAAGTCCGCGCGGGCGGCGCAGCACGCGCGCTTCGCCGAGTGGCTCAAGGAGCGCGCTGGTGAGGAGCTGCTCGAGATCCGTGCGTTCCATCTCGACAAGGCCGCCTACCTGGTCGCCGAGCTCGACGGCTCGACGCCGCGGGAGCTTGCGGTCGAGGCGGCCGAGGCACTCGAGGCGGCCGGGCGGCGGGCGATGGCCCGCGAGGCCTTCAAGACAGCGCGCAAGCTCGCGCTCCGCTCGGTCGAGCTCGAGCCGACGCTCGACCGGCGCTGGCTCGCCGCGCGTGCCGCCGAGCGCCTCGGTGACATGCCCGCGGTCGCGGTGGAGATGGAGACCGTGCGCCGGCTCGCGGTCGAGCAGGGCGACAAGAAGCTCGAGGCGATCGCGCTCGCGTCGCTGGCGCAGATCGCGCTGTTCACGCAGGCGGATCTGGCGCGGGCCATGGAGCTTGCGACGAGAGCGCTCGAGATCCTTCCCGACAACGCCCACGTTGGCGCGCGCATCGAGGTGATGAACGTCCGCGTGCAGATCGCGAGCTGGGTCGGCGACAACGAGACGGCCGAGGAGTACCTCCGGCACGTGCTGGACGCCGCGCACGAGGCCAAGCGCCAGGACCTGGAGGCGAGTGCGATTCAGGGACTCGCCTCCCTCTACATCATGAAACTCGACCTCGCTGCCGCGAAGAAGCTGCTGGAGCGCGGCAGGGAGCTCGCGGAAGCGAGCGGTGGAGTGCTGGTCCGCGCGGCCGTGCTCGAACGGTGCGGCAACCTCCATCTGATCGAAGGGGACCTCGACGCAGCAGACGAGGCGTTCTCGAAGGCGCTCGAGCTCTACCAAGAGGTCGGCTTCACCTCGGGGATCGCCTGGGGGCAGAAGCACCTCGGCACGATCGCCTGGAAGCGCGGCGACCTCGACCGGGCGCAGGAGCTGTACCGCGAGGCCGTGGGAATGCTCAAGAAGCTCGGTGACCGGGCCTACCTCTGCGAGTGCCAGCGCGCGCTTGCGGAGTTGCTCGTCGAGGCCGGCAAGCTCGA
The DNA here is from genome assembly GCA_963700495.1 of uncultured Actinomycetes bacterium. Taxonomy (GTDB): domain Bacteria; phylum Actinomycetota; class Thermoleophilia; order Gaiellales; family Gaiellaceae; genus JACCTU01. Next base: position 938,847 of record CAVOXT010000001.1, read on the forward strand.
GGAGGCGGAACGCTTCGCGCTCCAGGCACGCGAGACGGTCGGCCCGCAGGACGCGCTCTCACAGATCACGACGACGTTCGCACTCGGAGTCGTCAGGGCCGCTCAGGGTCGCGACGGCGAGGCAGAGCAGCTGTTTGGCTCGGCGCTCGAACGCGCCGAGTCCGGGCCGTTCCGGCTCGTCGAGCGCGAGGCGCTCGAACGCTACTCACGGTTCCTGCACGACCGCGGGCGTGACGAAGAAGCCGCCCCGCTCGACGAACGGCTCGCGCAGGATCCCGTAGCCGCTGCTGCGTAAGTGCCGGCGGCTAGCGCCGCTGCGTGATCTTCTCGCAGCCGATCACGATGTCGTTCCGATCGGCCTGGACAGAGTCCTTACCCGGGCCGCAGTTGACCGTGTCGACGGCACCGTCGGCCGCGAGGATCGTGTCGTTCCCGGCGCCGCCCCAGACCTTGTCGCGGCCTGTACCCGCGTCGATCCGGTCGTTGCCCCCGTCGCCGTAGAGCTGGTCAGCGCCTGCCCCGCCGGCGATCCGGTCGTTGCCGCCTGCGCCGCGGATGGTGTCGGCGCCTGCGCCGCCGCTCAGGCGGTCGGCCTTCGCCGTGCCGGTGAGCTTCCGGGGCCCCGAGGCCGGGGCGGTGGCGGCGATCTTGCTGGAGATCTTGGACAGCGCGGACGTCGATCCGGCGGCGTTTCCGGCGGACACGCGCAGCTGGATCCGCTTGCCGACGTCGGCCGCCGCGAGCACGTAGGTCGACCGGGTGGCGAGCGAGATCGGCGGTGCAGTTCGTGCCGGTGGCCGGACAGCGGAGCCACTGGTACGAGAACGCCATCGGCGTGGTGCCGGTCCACGTGCCGTTGCCGGCGCGAAGTGTCTTGCCCTTCGCGAGTGTGCCGGTGTACGAGGGAGCGGTCGTGGACGCGGGCTTCGTCGCTGACTCGCCCGAGCCGGAGTCCGTCGGGGCCTGGATCACGCCGGTCGGGGCGGACTGGAGCGCCACGGTGCCGACCGCGTTCTTCGCGGTCACCGCGACGAGGATCCTCGCGCCGATGTCGGCCCCCTGGACGATGTACGACGACGCCGTCGAGTCGGGGATCGCCACGCACGCTCCGCCGAGTGCGTCGCACCGGCGCCATTCGTAGGTGTAGGTGATCGGGGTCGAGCCGCTCCACGTTCCCGTCGTGGCGGAGAGCTCGGAACCCGGCGTCTCGAGCCTGACACCTGCGGGCGAGCGGTGTTGAAGGGGATCGCACCTGCAAGCACCTCGGTGGGCTCGGAGACCACCGTGGCGGTCCCGAACGAGTTGGTCGCCGTCACTGCGACTCGTAGCCGTGAGCCGATGTCGAGGCTGCCCGGTTCGTACGACGACGTGGTCGCGCCTCCGATGTCCTTGCAGTTCGCACCCGCGTTGTCGCAGCGGCGCCACTGGAAGCGGAAGGTGATGGTCGGCGTGCCCGACCAGATCCCCTGCGTCGCCCCGTACTCGATGTCGTCGTCGGCGAACAGGGGAGGCAGGAGGGAGATCACGGGCAGTGACGTGTTCGCAGGCTTGTTGCTCGCGATCGGCGGAGACGGGTTGGAGGTTCGCGACGCCGACCCGAGGGTGTTGGTCGCGGTGACCGTGACGCGCATCGTCGCTCCGACGTCGTCGGTGACGGGGACGTAGACGTTTGCCGTCGCACCCGCGACGTTGTTACACGCGGCGCCGCTGAGGTCGCACTTCTGCCACTGGAACGTGAAGACGGGGTTCGAGCCCGTCCAGTTCCCGGTAGAGGCGGTCATCGTGAGACCGACCGTCGGTGTGCCGGTGATCGTCGGGGGAGTGACGTTCGCGGGGGCGGCCGCTACGACCACGGGCGTCGCCGCCGAGGTGCCGGGTGCCGTGCCGTCGGGTGTCGACGCGGTCACCGTCACGCGGACCGTCGCCGCGATGTCCGCCGTGTCGAGCTCGTAGGTGCCCGACGTCGCGCCGCCGATGTCGGCACAGCCCGTGCCTGCCGAGCCGCAGCGCTTCCACTGGTAGGAGTAGGAGCTGACGCCGCTCATCGACGTCCACTCGCCGATGTTCGCAGACAGCTGCGTGCCCTCCGCGTACGCCCCGCCCGACTGCGGCGCGATCGTCGGGGGAACTGTGTTCGCGACCGCCAGGCCCCAGCTCGGCTGAGACGCGTCGGTCGCACTCGGCAGCTGGCGCGTGTTCGAGCCGCTCGGCGTGATCGCAAAGAGCTCGCCCCCCGCGGCGTAGACGATCTCGTCGCCGGCGGGGGCCCACGAAGGCGACTCCTCGACGACGGCGTTGCTCGTCAGCTGCTGGCGCGAGGTGCCGTCGGCGTTCATGACGAACAGCTCTCCGCCGGAGATGTAGGCGATATGGTCGCCGTCCGGCGACCAGGAAGGCTGGCTCTCGACGGCAGCGGTCGCGCCGAGCTTCTGCGCTGCACCCCCCGTTGCGGGTGCGACCGCGAGGTCTCCTGCGCCGTCGACGAAGAGCAACTGCATCCCGTCCGACGACCACGCGGGGTCGGTACCTGTGCCGAGGTTGACGGGGGAACCGCCGCTGCAGTTCAAGACGTTGACCGTGACGCTGCCGCCGACTTCGTACGCGACACGCGCGCCGTCCGGCGAGATCGCCGGGTCCGTGCCGCCGCAGAGGACGGTCGACGAGCCGCCGGCCGCGAGGATGGAGCGTACGTTCGTGCCGTCGTCGAAGACGATGGTCACACCGTTGCTGGAGCTGGAAGGGTTGTTCGCCGGGCTCGCGCCGAGCGCCGACGTGCCCGTGCCGTTCGCGCCGATCGTCCAGAGCTCACCGCCGCTGACGTACGCGATCCGCTTGGCCGTGCTCGAGGACGCCGTTGCCGCTCCAAGCGGAACGAGGGCCATGACGCCGACCGCGGCCAGCGCGACAAGTGATCGATTCACGCTTCCTCTTCTCCCCAGTGGCCGTACAACCTGGCCTTTATTGGTTGTAGCAGGAAAAACAGGCGTCCGCGACCCCCATTTTACGTCCGCTTGACCCACGGTCTGAGTGGTCTCGGGCCCAGCGCTACGCCGACAGCACCGCTTTGATCGCGAGGCTCGACTCGAGGTCGGGGGCCTCGCTGATCACCGTCGCGGGGCGTTCGAAGCGGCCGAGCGCCTCCGCGAGCGGTTCCGCGCGCAGAGTGCCTTCGCCGTAGGGCAGGTGCTTCGTCTCGTTCCTGTTCGCGAACGCGATATCTGAGAAGTGGATATGAAAGGGCGCGCCCGACTCGAGCACGTCGTTCGCGGCGGCGAGCGCGTCCGCGAAGAGCGACGTCTCGGTGAACGCTCCGTCGCTCGTCGCGTGCATGTGCGCGAAGTCCAGCACCGGGCGGACCCAGCCCATGCGCTCCGAGATCGCGAGCACGTCGTCGATCGAGCCGAGCTCGCGGACGCGGCCCATCACCTCGATCCCGAACGGGACGGCCCGGTCCTTTTTCTCGAGCCGTTCGCGCAGCTCGCCGAGCTGCTCGCAGACGGAGTCGATCGCCTCCTCGCGAGTGCGGCCGAGCAGGAACCCGGGATGGAAGACGACGAGCTCCGCGCCGGCCGTCTTCGCGATCCCGGCCGAGTGGTCGAGCATCCCGACGGCCATGTTCAGCTTCTTGCCGCGCTCGGCGTGGCCCATGAAGCCGGCGATCGGCGCGTGCACCGAAAGGACGATCCCGTGCTCGCGCGCGAGCACGCCGAAGCGCTCGGCCCACGGGTAGTCCATCCAGAAGTTGCCCTCGAAATCGATCTCGCACGCGCTGTAGCCGCGCTCGAGCAGGATCTCGATCGCCTGCTCGGGACTCTCGCGCGACGGAACGCGCGCCCCGCCGAACCGGATCTCGCCCACGAGGTCCACGCTATACCGTTCGCTTCATGAGACGTCTGCCGACGTGGGTGAACTCCCCGGCCGCGGGTGTCACGGCGAGCGTGACGGCCGTGGTCGTCATCACCGTTGCGATCGAGCTGTTCAAGACGTTCTCGCCCGTCGTCAGCCTCGGTGTGCTCTACGTCTTTGCCGTTCTGCCGATCGCGGTGATCTGGGGGCTCAGGTACGCGGTCCCGGTCGCGATCGCCAGCATGCTCGCGTTCAACTGGTTCCACCTGCCGCCGGTGCACAGCTTCACGCTCAGGGACGGCGAGAACTGGTACGCGCTCGCCGTCTATCTCGTCACCGCGGTCGTCGTCAGCGTGCTCGCGACCCGCGTCCGCCGCCGTGCAGCCGAGGCTGAGCAGCGCGAACGCGAGGCGGGCCTGATCGCCGGGATCGCGTCGTCGCTGCTCGCAGGAACTCCGGTCGACGCCGAGTTGCCGCGGATCGCCGAAGGCGCTGCGGAAGTGCTCGGCGTCTCGACGGCGCGAATCGAGCTGGGGCCAGAGCGCAGCCCTCGCGGCCACGACGATCCGTATCCGCTGACCGCAGGCGACCGTCGCGTCGGGACGCTCTACCTGAGCGACAAGGAGGAGGCGGACCTCGGGGTCCGCAAGCGGTTCCTGCCGGCGCTCTCGTCGCTGCTCGCGGTCGCCACCGAGCGGGAACGCCTCGAGCACCAGGCGCGCGACGCCGACGCGTTGCGGCAGAGCGACACGATCAAGACGGCGATCATCCAGGCGGTCTCGCACGACCTGCGGACGCCGCTCGCGACGATCGAGGCCGGCCTCAGCGGCCTCGAGGGCGCCGTCGACGGTCTGACCGACGCCGACCGTGCGGAGTTGCTCTCGACGATGCGGATCGAGCTCCGCCGGCTGAAGCGGCTGATCGACAACCTGCTCGACCTCTCGCGCCTTCAGGCAGGCGCCGCGCGGCCGACTCCCGACCTGTGGACGGCGGACGAGCTCGTCGCGCAGGCGCTCGAGCAGGTCGGCGACGCCGATCGCGTCGAGGTCTCCGTCCCGCACGACCTCCCGCCGGTCCGCGTCGACGCGTCGCAGATCCTGCGCGTGCTCGCGAACCTGATCGACAACGCGCTCAAGTTCTCGCCGCCCGACGAACCGGTGCACGTGCGCATCGCGGCGACGAGACAGGAGCTCCTCGTGCGCGTGATCGACAGCGGGCCGGGAGTTCCGAGCGACGAGGTCGACAGGATCTTCGAGCCGTTCCATCGCTTCGCCGGGGGTCCGGTGCGGAGCGGGGCAGGGCTCGGGCTCGCAATCGCGCGCGGGTTCGCGGCTGCGAACGGCGGGCGGGTCTGGGTCGAGTCGCACGAGGGGCAGGGCGCGACGTTCGTGCTCGCGCTGCCGGTCGCGGAGGTGCCGGCCGCGGTGGGCGCTTGAGCGGCGAGCGGGTGCTCGTCGTCGACGACGAGCCGCAGTTTCGTCGCGCGCTCCAGACGAACCTGCGCGGTGCCGGATACGACGTCGTCACAGCCGGAACCGCCGAGGAGGCGCTCTCGTCGGCCGCGCTCCAACTGCCCGACGTGATCGTGCTCGACCTCGTCCTCCCGGACGGCCGGGGCACGGATGTCTGCCGGCAGCTACGCCAGTGGACGGAGGCTCCGATCGTCCTCATCTCCGCGGTCGACGACGAATCCGAGAAGATCGCGGCACTCGACGCGGGTGCGGACGACTACGTCACGAAGCCGTTCGCGATCGGCGAGCTGCTCGCCCGGCTTCGTGCGGTGCTGCGTCGCGTCAGCCCGCCGGGCACTCCCGTGATCGAGATCGGCGAGCTCCACATCGACCTGGAGAAGCAGCTCGTCACGGTTCGAGGCGAGCCGGTGCATCTGACTCCGCACGAGTTCGACCTCCTGAGGCTGCTCGCCCGCAACGAGGGGAAGCTGCTCACGCACCGGACGATCCTTCGCGAGGTCTGGGGGCCGGCCTACCAGCTCGAGTCGAGCTACCTGCACGTCTACGTGTCGCAGCTGCGCCGCAAGCTCGAGGCGGATCCTGCGCGCCCGCGCTACATCCTGACCGAGCCGGGCGCGGGGTACCGGCTCGTCGAACCGGCGCCTTAGACCGTCTTTAGGTCGGTCGCCCGAATCCTTAGCCGCGGCTGAGACGGGCGGTCGTACCGTGACCTCGTGATCATGGAGGTGCATACGGAGCGCCCGCGAATCATCAGCAAGCTTTGGGGGCGCCGCGAGCTCGCTGCAGCCCGGCGCGCCGCGGACCGCGATCTCCTGTACTACCCATACGTGCTGCCGCGCGACGCGTGGCGCGCGCACGAGCTGACGACCACCAAGCGGCGGCTGGCTCTCGCGCGCTCGCTCCGCGGAACCGTCCGCGACGCCGACGTGCGCTACGTCCTCGGTCCGTCCCCCATCAACCGCGGCGCGGTTCGTCGGGAATCGGAGCGCATCGTCGCTCTTGCCGAGCGGCTGGAAGCGCTCGATCGGCCTGTCTCTGCGCGCGGCGTGCTCCGTTGTGAGCACCTGCTCGTCGACTCGTCCGGCGCGCTGTACGAGCGCGAGCGCTCGGCGGAGCTCGCCGGCGAGCTCGACCGGATCGCGAACGAGCTGGAGTCGGTCTGATGGTCGAGCTCCTCGGGATCGCGATCGCAGTCGTTTGCTTCGCGTTCGCATTCGCCCTCGTCGACCTGCTCGACCGTACGTGATGAGCGCAGCAGACGCATTCGGTCTCGTGGTCTCGCTCCTCATCTTCGCGTACCTCGTGTACGCCCTCTTCCGGGGTGAGCGCCTGTGACAGGCGTCGGCGTCGCGCAGATCGCTCTCTACGCGATCGTCCTCACCGCCCTCGCGTACCCGCTCGGCGGCTACATGGCGCGCGTGTACACGGGCAGGCTGCGCGTGCCGCGCTGGCTCGACGCTCCCGAGCGCGGCTTCTGCCGCCTCGTCGGAACGCGTGCGGACGCTGAGCAGACCTGGAAGGCGTACGCGGCCACCGCGCTCGTTTTCATGGCGCTCTTCTCGGCGCTGCTCTATGCGCTGCTCAGGCTTCAGGGTCACCTGCCTCTCAACCCGGACGGGATGAAGGGCGTACTGCCGAACGTTGCGGTCAACACGACCGCGAGCTTCGTGACGAACACGAACTGGCAGTACTACGGGGGCGAGACGACGATGTCGTACCTGAGCCAGATGGCCGGGCTCGCCGTGCAGAACTTCGTCTCGGCCGCGCTCGGCATGTCCGTGCTCGCAGCGCTCGTTCGCGGCTTTGCGCGCCGATCGACGTCGACGGTCGGGAACTTCTGGGTCGACCTCTATCGGTCGCTCGCCTACATCCTCATCCCGCTCACGCTCGTCCTGGCGGTGGTGCTGGTGACGCAGGGCGTCGTCCAGACGTTCGACGGAGCGGCGACCGCGACCACCCTCGAGGGCGGCAGCCAGGCGATCGCGCGTGGGCCGGCGGCGACACAAGTCGCGATCAAGCAGCTCGGGACGAACGGCGGCGGCTTCTACAACTCGAACTCCGCCGTGCCGTTCGAGAACCCGAACGGCTTTACGAACTTCCTGGAGATGCTCGCGATCCTCCTGATCCCGGCGGCCCAGGTCTTCATGTTCGGACGGATGGTCGGCGCGCGCCGCCAGGCACTGCCGATCTTCGGCGCGATGCTCGCGATGTTCCTCATCGGGGTCGCGATTGCGCTGCCTGCGGAGCAGCACGGCTCGCAGGTGCTGCGCGACTCGGGCGTGAACATCGCGGCGGGCGACGGATCGAGCGGCGGCAACATGAGCGACAAGGAGGTCCGGTACGGGATCGGGACGACCGTCAACTGGGCGGTCGCGACGACGAACGCGTCGAACGGCTCCGTGAACGGCGGCCACGACGCGCTCACTCCGACCGGTGGTGGGGTGCCGATCGTGAACATGTTCACGGGCGAGGTGATCTTCGGCGGGGTCGGGTCGGGGCTCTACGGGATGCTCTTCTTCGTCCTGATCGCCGTCTTCGTCGCCGGCCTGATGGTCGGGCGTACACCGGAGTACCTCGGCAAGAAGATCGAGGCGCGCGAGATCAAACTCGCCGCGGTCGGTGCGCTCTTCGTGCCGACGATGGTGCTCGTGCTGACGGCGATCTCGGTCGTGACCGACCACGGCCTCGCGTCGATCTTCAACCCGGGCGCGCACGGGTTCTCCGAGGCGCTGTACGCCTACACCTCACAGTCGAACAACAACGGCAGCGCGTTCGCGGGCTACGGTGCGACGGAGTTCTCGACACTGCTCGGCTCGGTCGGCTTGTGGCTCGGCCGGTTCGTGCCGCTCGTGGCGGCGCTCGCACTCGCCGGAACACTCGCCGCGAAGAAGACGGTGCCGGCGTCTGCCGGGACGTTCCGCACCGACGGCGCGACGTTCGGCGTCTTGCTCGTCGCCGTCGTGCTGCTCACCGCCGTGCTGATGATCTTCCCGGCCCTGACGCTCGGGCCCATCGTGGAGGCGCTGCTCTGATGCGGCTGCTCGCCCGCTCGTCCGTCGCCGTCGTCGTGCTCACCGTGGCACTCGGTCTCGTCTTTCCCCTGGTCTTCACTGGGCTCGCACAGCTCGTCTTCCCGGGCCGTGCGGACGGGAGCCTGATCGAGCGGAACGGCGTCGTCGTCGGCTCCCGGCTTGCGGCGCAGGAGTTCACAAAGCCGCAGTACTTCCATCCGCGGCCGTCCGCGACCGACCCTGTGTACAACGCGGCCGGAACGACGTTCTCGAACCTTGGACCGACGAACCCCGACCTCACGAAGGCGGTGCGCGAGCGGGTCGCCGCGATCCTTGCGCTCGAGCGACCGTTCAACCCCGGGCTCCAGGTCGGCGACATTCCGGTCGACGCCGTCACGACGTCGGGCTCGGGGATCGACCCGCACATCTCGCCCGCCTACGCGAGGCTGCAGACCGCACGCGTCGCGAAGGAGCGCGGCCTCTCGGAGGAGCGCGTCGACGAGCTCGTCGACGAGAACACCGACGGCCGCTCGCTCGGCATCTTCGGCGAGCCGGGCGTCAACGTGCTCGAGCTCAACCTCGCGCTCGACGACGAGGAGAACCAATGACACGCGAGAAGCAGGGCATCTTCACGCGCGAGATCGTGCTCGCCTCGATCCGGGGCTCGTTCCTGAAGCTCGACCCGCGCACGCTCGCCCGCAACCCGGTCATCTTCATCGTCGAGGTCGGGAGCGTGATCACGACCGCGATCTTCTTCCGCGACGTCTTCAGCAGCGGCGACCAGGAGCCGCTCTGGTTCACCGGCAGTGTCGCGCTCTGGCTCTGGTTGACCGTTCTCTTCGCGAACTTCGCGGAGGCGATCGCGGAGGGGCGTGGCAAGGCGCAGGCGAACGCGCTCCGGGCGACGCGCACGACCACCGTGGCCTACCGACGCTCGGATTCCGGCGGACTCGAGGAAGTGCCGGCCGCGGAACTGCGGCGAGGCGACGTCGTCGTCGTGGACGCCGGACAGACGATCCCCGCCGACGGCGAGGTGATCGAGGGCGTCGGCTCGGTCGACGAGTCGGCGATCACCGGCGAGTCCGCCCCCGTGATCCGCGAGGCGGGCGGCGACCGTTCGGCCGTCACGGGCGGCACGCGCCTGCTCTCGGACCGACTGATCATCGAGGTCACACAGGAGCCGGGCCAGTCCTTCCTCGACCGGATGATCGCGCTCGTCGAGGGCGCGGAGCGGCGCAAGACGCCGAACGAGATCGCACTCAACATCCTGCTCGCCGGCCTGACGATCACGTTCCTCGCGGCGACGGTGACCCTGCGGCCGTTCGCGATCTACGCGGGCACCGAGGTCTCGCAGACCGTCCTGATCGCGCTGCTCGTCGCGTTGATCCCGACCACGATCGGTGCGCTGCTCTCTGCGATCGGGATCGCAGGGATGGACCGGCTCGTGCAACGCAACGTCCTCGCGATGTCGGGGCGCGCGGTGGAAGCATCCGGCGACGTCGACGTCCTGCTGCTCGACAAGACCGGCACGATCACGCTCGGCAACCGCCAGGCGGCCGAGTTCCTCCCGGTCGAAGGCGTCGACGAGCGCGAGCTCGCCGAGGTCGCCCAGCTCGCATCGCTCGCCGACGAGACGCCCGAGGGACGCTCGATCGTCGTGCTCGCAAAGGAGCGGTTCAACATCCGCGAGCGCGACCTCGGGGAGCACACGTTCGTGCCCTTCTCGGCGTCGACCCGCATGAGCGGCATCGATATCGACGGCTCGCGCCTGCGCAAGGGAGCCGGTGACTCGATCAAGAGGTTCGTCGAGGAGAACGGCGGGCGCATGCCCGCCCACATCGACGACCTCGTGCAGTCCGTCGCCCGAGAGGGTGGCACGCCGCTCGTCGTGGCGCGCGACAACTTCGCGCTCGGTGTCGTCTATCTGAAGGACATCGTCAAGGGCGGCATGCGGGAGCGCTTCGACGAGCTTCGCCTGATGGGCATCCGCACGGTCATGATCACCGGCGACAACCCGGTAACTGCTGCCGTGATCGCGGAGGAGTCGGGCGTCGACGACTTCCTCGCCGAGGCGACGCCCGAGCGCAAGCTCGAGCTGATCCGCGAGGAGCAGACCCGGGGCCGGATGATCGCGATGACGGGCGACGGGACGAACGACGCACCGGCTCTCGCCCAGGCAGACGTCGGCGTCGCGATGAACACCGGCACAAGTGCGGCGAAAGAGGCCGGCAACATGGTCGACCTCGACTCGAACCCGACGAAGCTGATCGAGATCGTCGAGGTCGGCAAGCAGCTCCTGATCACGCGCGGTGCGCTGACGACCTTCTCGATCGCGAACGACGTGGCGAAGTACTTCGCCATCCTCCCGGCGATGTTCGCGTTCACCTACGCGCAGACGCCCGGCGCACGCGGCCCGCTCGAGGACCTGAACGTGATGCATCTCGGCACGCCGCAGAGCGCGATCCTCTCGGCGATCATCTTCAACGCGCTGATCATCCCGTTCCTGGTCCCGCTCGCCCTGCGGGGTGTCAAGTACCGCCCGATCGGCGCGACGGCGCTGCTGCGCCGCAACCTGCTGATCTACGGCCTCGGCGGTGTCATCCTGCCGTTCATCGGGATCAAGCTGATCGACCTCGTCGTCCACAATCTGTTCGGGGCGTAAGCCCGGCCGGGAGGCTGACGCGTGACGGCGGTCGGCCTCGCCCAGATGCTCGTCTTTGTGGCCGTCCTCGTGGCGGCCGCGTATCCGTTGGGGGCATGGATGGCGCGCGTCTACACGTCGCGTCGCTCCGGCCCAGTCGAGCGCACGTTTCTGCGGCTCGTCGGAACCGACGGCGAGACGCAGGCCTGGCCTGACTACGCCGCATCGTTGCTCGTGTTCAGCGGCGTGTCCCTTGCCGTGCTGCTCGCCCTCCTGCTCGCGCAGGGCGAGCTTCCGCTCAACCCGAACGGCTTTCCAGGCGTGCCCGGCTTCCTGGCCGTCCACACCGCTGCGAGCTATGTCTCGAGCACGAACTGGCAGTTCTACGCCGGCGAGTCGACGATGTCGCAACTGCTCCAGATGACGGGGCTGGTGGTGCAGAACTTTGCGGCTCCCGCCGTTGGGCTCGCCGCGCTCGTGGCAACGATCCGCGGCTTCACGCAGCGGAATGCGGCCGGCCTCGGCAACTTCTGGGTCGACCTCTACCGTTCGTTCGCATTCGTCGTCGTACCGTTGGCCGCAGCCGGAGCGATCGTGCTCGCATCACAGGGCGTGCCGCAGACGCTCGCCGGTCACGCAGAGGCGGCGACCGTCGAGGGGCCGCGACAGGAGATCGCTCGTGGCCCGGTCGCGACGCAGGTCGCGATCAGGCACCTCGGCACGAACGGCGGCGGCTTCTACAACACGAACGCCGCGACACCGTTCGAGAACCCAAGCGGCTTCACGAACATTTTCGAGCTCCTGCTGCAGCTGCTTCTGCCCGTGGCCTGCGTGTTCATGTTCGCGCGGATGGTCGGCTCACGACGGCAAGGGTGGACCTGCTCGGGGTCATGCTTGTCCTTGCGGTCGCCGGCGTCGCGGTGGCGGTCGCCGCGGAGCTCCAGGGGTCGCAGGCGCTCGAAGCAGCCGGGCTCCAGGGCGCTGGGAACATGGAGGGAAAGGAGGTCCGTGTCGGCGTCGCGGGCAGCGCGTTCTTCACGGCCGGCACGACGGCAGGCTCAGGCAGCGGGGTTGACACCGGCCACGACTCGCTGACGCCGTTCGGCGGCGCTGTCCCGCTCACGAACATGTTCGTCGGCGTGATCGGCGGAGCCGGCAGCGGCATGCTCTCGATGCTGCTGAGGATCTTGCTCGCCGTGTTCGTCGCGGGGCTCATGATCGGCAGGACGCCCGAGTTCCTCGGCAAGCGGATCGGGATCGCACAGATGAAGCTCGTTGCGATCGGCGTGCTGTTCGTCCCCGTTCTCGTCCTCACGCTCACGGCGATCTCGATCGCCACCGAGCAGGGCCGTGCATCGATCTTCAACCCGGGCGCGCACGGCTTCAGCGAGACGCTCTATGCCTTCACCTCGGAGGCGAACAACAACGGCAGCGCATTCGCCGGCTTCGGCTACAGCGACTTCCAGGCGGTTGTCGGCGCGATCGCGATGCTCTCCGGGCGCTTCGTCTCGCTTGTCGTTGCGCTCGCGCTCGCCGGGTCGCTCGCGGCCAAGGGCGCTGTGCCCGCGTCGCGCGGGACGCTTCGCACAGACACCCCGACGTTTGCCGTGCTGCTGCTCGCCGTCGTCGTGATCACGTCCGGGCTGACGCTGCTGCCTGCGCTCGTCCTCGGCCCCGTGGTCGAGGGGCTCTCCTAGGATCCCCCCGTGCGCGGCCGCTACCGCATCCTGCTCGGCGCGGCGCCTGGAGTTGGCAAGACGTACCGCATGCTCCAGGAGGGACGGCAGGCACAGGCCGAGGGCATCGACGTCGTGATCGGCTACCTCGAGCCGCACGACCGCCCCGAGACGTCGGCGCTCGCGGAGGGGATCGAGGTGGTGCCGCGGCTTCGGGTCACGCACGGCGGCATCGAGCTGCAGGAGTTGGACGTCGACGCGGTCGTGCGCCGCGCTCCAGAGCTGGCGCTCGTCGACGAGCTCGCGCACACCAACGCGCCGGGCGCGCGAAACCACAAGCGCTACGAGGACATCGAGGAGATCCTCGACGTGGGCATCGACGTGATCTCGACCGTCAACGTGCAGCACCTCGAAAGCCTCAACGACGCGGTCTTCGAACTGACCGGCGTGCGCGTCCGCGAGACGTTCCCCGACCGGATCCTCGACGAAGCCGACGAGGTCGTGCTTGTCGACCTTTCGCCCGAAGCGCTCCAGCAGCGGCTGAAGGCGGGAAAGATCTACGGGGCCGGCCGGGTCGAGACCGCGCTCGCGAACTTCTTCCGTGGCGACAACCTCTCGGCGCTCCGAGAGCTCGCGCTCCGCGAGGTCGCCGAGGACGTCGGTGCGCGCCGGCACGCCGACGTCCTGGACGACGCGGGCCGGAAGGCAATCGGCGAGCGCATCCTCGCCCTGATCACGCCGCAGCCCGCGTCGCAGCGGCTCCTTCGCCGCGCGTGGCGCTCCGCGCAGCGTCTGGGCTCGGAGCTCGACGTGCTCTTCGTCAAGCGGCCCGGGGAGGACCTGTCAGAGGCGGAGAAGGTGCAGCTCGCCGCGCTGCGGCGGCTCTCGATCGTGCTCGGCGCGCACTTCCTCGAGGAGGAGTCGCACGATCTGATGGACGCAGTCCGGCGCGTGGTCGTCGAACGCCGCTCGACGTACGTCTTCCTCGGCCCACCTCACGAGAGCCGCTGGTCGGAGATCGTCCACAGCCCGCTCGTCGCGCGGCTCGTCCGCGAGCTGCCCGGCGTCGACATCCGGATCGTGGCCGACCGGTCGCGGCGCAGAGAGCTGAACAGGTGAGGCTCGGCCGGAAACGGCCGCAGGCCCTCGACGGGATGCCGCGGCTGCTCGTGCCGTTCACGGGCGGCGGCCTCGACCGTGCCGTTCTCGACGCCGCGCTTCGGATCGCGCGGGCGGAGAACGCGGTGCTCGTTCCCGCCTATCTGCTCGTCCTCCCCTTCGAGCTCGGGCCCGAAGCACCCGCGGTGCATCAGGTCGAGCAGGCGATGCCGTTGCTCGAGGCGGTCGAGATTGCCGCGCTCGACGCCGGCGTCCCGGTGGATGCCCGGATCGAACGCGGGCGCGCCCCGATCCACGCGCTGCGAAAGCTCTGGGAGGTCGAGCGCTTCGAGCGCATCCTCGTGCCGGCCCCGGCCGGCCGCCACCCGGGCTTCACGCCCAAGGAGCTGGCCTGGATGCTGACGAACGCGCCCAGCGAGATGCTCATCCTGCGGCCCGATCCCGCCTCGTAGGGGTCCGTCCGACCCCGGTCCTACGCTTTTCCCATGGCCAAGAGCCCGACCAGGATCGACCTCCTCGAACTCGACATCGACCTCCGGCTCGCCGACCTCTGGCGGGAGTCCCTGGAGATCTCCGACTGGAGCATCGAGGTGGTCGCGGCCTTCATGCGCGCCGCGTACGGCAAGGGCTACTGCGACGCGCTGACCGAGGAAGCCCCGGGGTCGCTCTGCGCCGACCACGGCTACCGGGTGCCCGCTCGGCGCAAGGCCACCTCCGAGAGCCCCTTCTAGCGCGAACGCCTGCAGGGGCAGGGCTAGACTCTCGGCGTGGCCCGGAGGTCGAACCCGGCACGGCTCGTGCTCGCGCTCTCCGTCGCGGCCGTGCTCGCGGTCTTCCTCGTCTACGTCTCGCTCGCGGGCGGGGGCACCCCCGCCGTCCAGCCCTCGGAGCTGAAGGGGCGAACCGAGCTGGTCGTGCTCAGCGGCCGCGTCGTCGGCCCGGTCACGCGTGGTGCCGTGACCCGCTTCCGCCTCCGCGACGTCAAAGGGACCGCGACGGTTCCGGTCACGTACGCGGGCGGGCTTCCCGACATGTTCAAGGTCGGGCGCGACATCCGGATCGACGGGCAGCTCAGGAACGGCGTCTTCGTCGGGAAGCCGGGCACGATGATCACGAAGTGCCCGTCGAAGTACGCGCCCAAGAAGAGCTCCACCTGAGCCGTGGCTGAGCTCGGCCGCGCGGCCCTCGTCGTCTGCCTCGGCCTGTCCGTCTACGCGCTCGCTGCGGGCGGCTGGGCGCTCGCCACGCACCGCCGGCGGCTCGCCGTCTCGGCGCAGAACGCGCTCGTCGCCGCGTTCGCCTCTGCGCTCGTCGCGTCGCTCGTGCTCCTCACCGCGCTCGTGCGGCACGACTTCTCTCTGGTCTACGTGCAGCGGCTGACGAGCCGGGAGCTGCCGCTCGGCTACACGCTGTCGGCGTTCTGGGGCGGTCAGGAGGGCTCGCTCCTGCTGTGGCTGCTCGTCCTGACGGGCTACTCGGCGATCGTGGTCGTCTCGTCGCGGCGACGACGGTCCGACCTCCTGCCGTGGGTCGTGCCGCCGCTCGCGCTCGTCGCGGTCTTCTTCTCGTTCCTGCTCGTCGCAATCGCGAGCCCGTTCGAGGCGCAGGTCGCACCCGCGAACGGCGCCGGGTTGAACCCGAGCCTGCAGAACCCGTACATGGTCGCGCACCCGCCGCTCCTCTACCTCGGCTACGTCGGTTTGACCGTTCCGTGGGCGTTCGCGATGGGTGCGCTGCTGGCGCGCCGAACCGACGAGGCATGGATCGTGTCCACGAGGCGCTGGACGCTCGTCGCGTGGACCGCGCTCGGCGTGGGCCAGCTGCTCGGCGCGAAGTGGGCGTACGAGGAGATCGGCTGGGGCGGCTACTACGCGTGGGATCCCGTCGAGAACGCCGCGCTGATGCCGTGGCTCGCGGCGACCGCGTTCCTGCACTCCGTGATGATCCAGGAGAAGCGTGGGATGTTGAAGGTCTGGAACGTCCTGCTCGTGACGCTCGCGTTCGGGCTCTCGCTCTTCGGGACGTTCCTGACGCGCTCGGGGATCCTCAACTCGATCCACTCGTTCACGGAGAGCACGATCGGCCCGTGGTTCCTCGGCTTCATCACGCTCGTGCTCGCACTCTCGCTCGCGCTCGTGTTCCTGCGCCTACCGCTCCTCCGCTCGCGGACGCGGCTCGAGTCGCTCGTCTCCCGCGAGGCGACCTTCCTCTACAACAACCTGCTCCTCGTCGCGCTCTGCCTGACGATTCTCTGGGGCGTCGTCTGGCCGCTGCTCTCGGAGGCGGTCAGCGGCGAGGCGAGCGTCGTTGCCGGGCCCTACTACAACTTCTTCCTGCGGGTGTTCGGGCTGCCGCTGCTCGTGCTGATGGGGCTGGCGCCGCTCGTCGCGTGGCGCCGCGCGTCGCTCCGCTCGCTCGGCGGCTCGTTCGCGTGGCCCGCCGGGATCGCCGCGGTCACCGCAGTGGTACTGCTTGTACTGGGCGCCGGCTCGTCGCTCGCCGGTCTGCTCGCGTACACCTTCTCGGCGTTCGTGCTCGGCTCGATCGGCTACGAGTTCGCGCGCGGCACGCGCGCGCGGCACGCCGTCGACGGCGGCGGCTGGTTCGGCGCCTTCTCGTCGCTCGTGGGACGGAACCGGCGCCGCTACGGCGGCTACGTCGTCCACGCCGCGGTCGTGCTGCTCGCGATCGGGATCGCCGGCTCTGCCTACGACAGCGTGCGGGACGCGCGCCTTGCCCGCGGTGACCGCCTCGAGGTTGCGGGCTACACGCTCACGTATCGCGGCACGACCGAGCGCGAGAGCGCAAACGCCCGCGAGTTGCGGGCGCAGGTAGAAGCCGAGCGCGACGGCGAGAGCCTCGGGGTGCTCGAGCCGGGCAAGAACTTCTACCCCGTCGAGCAGCAGGTCTCGAGCGAGCCCGCGATCCGGCACGACCCGCGCAGTCTCGGCGATCTCTTTCTCGTCCTCGAGACGGCAAACGCTGACGGGAGCGTCCAGTTGAAGGCGCTCGTGAATCCGCTCGTCAACCTGATCTGGTTCGCCGGCCTCGTCTTCATCGGCGGCTCGCTGATCGCCCTCTGGCCCGACCCCGCCGAGGAGCGGCGCATGCTCGAGCGGTACGCACTCGCCCCGGTGTAGATGGCCGCGTACGCGCTTGCCGCAGTGCTCGCCGTCGCAGTCGTCCTCTACGTCGCGCTGCCGTTCCTTCGTGAGCCCGTCGCACGGTCGGACCGGCTCGGAGAGCCGGACGAGCTCGAGCGGAGGCGCCTCGGGCTGATCGAGGAGCGCGACCGCGCGCTCGATGCGCTTCGCGAGCTGGAGTTCGACCACCGGACGGGCAAGCTCTCGGACGAGGACTACCGCACGCTCGTCGGGCCGCTCCGTCGCCGCGCGGCACAGGCGACGCGTGCGCTCGAGCCGCGTGGGGAAGGGAGGGAACGTGCCCGAGCCGCCCGCTAGCTGCCCGAACTGCGGAGTAGCCGTTCCCGAGGGCACGCGCTTCTGCCCGTCGTGCGGCGCGACGATCGCGGGCGCGGATGCGCCGCGCTCGAGACCTCACTGGTTCGGTCTGACACCGCCGACCGCGCTGCTCGTGCTCGCGGTCGGGCTTCTGACGGCGGCGGTCGTCCTGATCGTGCTCGGGAGCTGGGTCGCAGGTCTGCTCGTGCTCGGACTCGCGCTGCTCTTCGGCGCCGGGTTCCTCGAGACGGGGAGGCGAAAGCCCGACTCGGCGATCGTGGAGGCCTCCGACAAAGGCGACGGCGCCCGTGCCCGGGCCGGCTCTGCAGCGCAGGCCTACGTGACCCGCTCCACGGCCCGCCGGGAGATCAACCGGCGCCGCGCCGAGGCGATGCGGCTGACCTCGGAGCGGGAGGGGCTCCTGCGCCGGCTCGGGGAGGCCGTCTACGCGGGCGGGGACGGAAGCGACGAGCGGGCGGCGATCCGGGACCTGAACGCCAGGATTCAGGTGCTGGAGCGGGAAGCGGCCGAGATCGCGACAAGCGTGCAGCCGGCGGTTCGGGAGCCGGACACCGACTAGCCACAAGGATTCGCTAACCTCGCGCAGATTCAACGTGCGGCAGGACGAGCCGTGCGCTCGACGAAATCAGCCCCGCGTGAGCCGTCGCGTCCTCCTCGTCATCCTCCTCGCTCTCTTCGCGGCCGCGCCCGCGGCAGGCGACAACGCCGCGCACAAGCAGTCGATCGACTCGCGGATCTCGAGCCTGAACGACAAGATCGCTGCGGCCCACGCCAAGGAGCAGCGCCTCGCGTCGCAGATCGCGGACGTCTCCGCGAGGATCCGGACGCTCGAGTCGGAGGTCGGCGGCGTGTCGAAAGACCTCGAGACGCTCGAGCAGGACCTCGCGCTGCAGCGGGAGCGCCTCGCCCGGATCACTGAGCTCTGGCGATTGCAGACCGAGAAGCTCGGATTCCTGCGACGACAGCACGAGGAGGCGCTCGACCATCTGAGCGACCGGCTCGTCGCGATCTACCAGTCGGGCAATCTGAGCACCGTCGACGTCCTGCTCGAATCGTCCAGCTTCAGCGAGATGATCTCGCGGCTCGACTACGCGCGTGAGCTCGCGGACCAGGACAAGCGGATCGCCGACTCGGTCGGCCGCGCGAAGGACAGGATGACTGTCCGCCCAGGCGCGGACGACCGTCACGCGCAAGAAGGTCGCCGCGGTCGCGCGCACGGTCGCGGTCCGCACCGAGCAGACACGCGCGGTCCGCGACGAGCTCGTCGCACGCGAGAACGCGCTCGCGGGCACGCGGGCCGATCGTCGCGAACAGCTCGTGTCCGTGCGGAGAGCGAAGCAGGAGTACCTGCACGAGGTGAACGGGCTGCTCGCCGCGAGCGCACAGCTCGCCGCGCGGATCCAGAGCTCCCAGGCCGCGAACCCGGGGGTTGTCTCCTCGAGCGGGTTCATCTGGCCTGTCTCGGGCCCTGTCACGAGCCCGTTCGGCTGGCGCTGGGGCCGCATGCACGAGGGGATCGACATCGCGGTTCCGACCGGCACGCCCGTCGCGGCCGCCGCGTCCGGGCGCGTCATCTACGCGGGCTGGATGGGCGGCTACGGCAACCTCGTCGTGATCGACCACGGTGGGGGACTTGCGACCGCCTACGGTCACAACAGCGCGATCGCCGTCGCCAACGGCAGCTCGGTTTCCCAGGGGCAGACGATCTCCTACGCCGGGTCGACCGGGCACAGCACCGGCCCGCACGTCCACTTCGAGGTCCGCGTCAACGGCTCGCCGGTCGACCCGCTCGGCTATCTAGGCTGAGGGCCGCACCTAGCGAACGAAGGAGAAACACTCGATGAGCACCGTCGTACTCGTTCTGATCGCAATCTTGATCCTGTTCGTGCTCGGCATCACCGGGGTTGTGAAGCTTCTGCTCTGGATCGCGTTGATCGCGTTCCTGCTCTGGGTGATCGGCTTCTTCGTCCGCGGCGCGGAAGGAGCCCGCTGGTACAGGTGGTAGGGCCGCGGATCTACTCGAGCACGTGGAGGTCGGGCAAGTTGCGGTAGCGCTCGTCGAGGTCGAAGCCGTAGCCGACGAAGAGCTCGTCGGGGACCGTGAACCCGACGTGGGTGATCGGCAGGTCCTCGACGAGCCGTCGGTATGGGCGGTCGAGGAGCGTCACCGCCGCGAGTGACGCGGGCTGCCTTAGCCGCAGCGTCTTGCACAGGTAGTTCAGGGAGAGTCCGGTGTCGACGACGTCCTCGACGATGATGACGTGACGGCCGTCGATCTCGGCGTCGAGGTCCTTGAGCAGCCGGATCCCCGGGCCGTCCTCGTCGTACGAGGCCAGCTCGAGAAAGTCGATCTCGTGCGTGATCGGCAGGGCCCGCGACAGGTCGGTCAGGAAGACGAGGCTCGCCTTCAACGGTGCGACGAGCAGGGGGTTCTTGCCCCCGTACTCGGCCGTAAGCTCGAGTCCGAGCTGCCGGACGCGCGCGCCGAGCTGCTCACGCGCGAGATAGACATCGCCGACGCGGCGGGCGGTCAGGAGGCGAGGTTGAGGCTGTATCGCTCGGCGAGGCGCGTGATATCGCGCTTGTAGAAGAGCTTGACGTTCACGTCGGGATAGCGCTCGCGCAACTTGCGGAGCTTCCGGTTCTTGCGAGTCACGAGGGACTGCTTCATGACCGTGATCTCGACGTAGAGGTCCTGCTCCGGGAGGTAGAAGTCGGGTGTGAACGCCTCGACGACGCGGCCGTCCTCCTCCTCGAGCACGAACGTCCGCGGCTCGTACTCCCACGGGATCCGGTAGTAGTCGAGCACACGCGCGCAGGCAACCTCGGCCTGGTTCGCGAAGGCGGGCGGGTCCGAGCCCCGATATGCCTGGAAATCCCAGGTTTCTGCGGGCATCTGGAGTCAGAGTAGCAACGGCCTCGGACGCCCTAGACTCCCTTGCACGATGGTCACCGACGGGCGCCCGAGCTTCACGATCGCGCACATCTCCGATCTGCACTGCGGAGATCCGCACTTTCAGCCGAGCCTGCTCGACCGGGCGATCTCCGAGATCAACGAACTGCAGCCCCGCGCGGTCGTCTGCACGGGGGACCTGACCGTGTTCGGGTTCAAGGAGGAGTACCGGCTGGCGCGCCAGTACCTGGACAAGCTCGACTGCGAGTCGGTGGTCGTGATTCCCGGGAACCACGACTCGCGCAACGTCGGCTATGTCCACTTCGAGGACCTCTTCGGACCCCGAAACTCGGTCCTCCGAATCGACTCGCTGACCGTTGTCGCGATCGACTCGAGCGAGCCGGATCTCGACCACGGGCACGTCGGGCGCGGCCGCTACCGTTGGATCGAGGAGCAGTTCTCGACGGCGGGCGAAGGCCTGCGGGTCTTCGCGCTCCACCACCATCTACTGCCGGTGCCGGGGACGGGCCGCGAGCGCAACGTCGTCTACGACGCGGGCGACGCGATCGAGTCGCTCCAGCGAGCTCACGTCGATCTCGTTCTCTCGGGCCACAAGCACGTTCCGTATGCCTGGCGGCTCGAGGACCTGTTCGTCGTCAACGCCGGCACCGTCTCGACGCTGCGGCTCCGCGGCAAGACGCGGCCCTGTTACAACCTGATCGACGTGTCGGGGCCGCACATCGACGTGTGGCGCAAGTACCCGTTCCACGGACAGGAGCGGATCATCCAGTTCTCGACCGACACGCGCGCGTTCGAGAAGTACACGGCGCGCATCGAGGGCGAGGTGACTTCTCGAAATTGATCCGCGCCCTCGCGATCATCGACGGGGAGCACTACGCCTCGACCGTACGCGACGCGCTGGAGGAACTGCCGTACGAGTTCGTCGCAGCGCACCTGGTCGGCGGCACCGAGAAGCTCCGCGGCGGAGAGGAGTACGGCGTGCCGCTCGTCGGCTCGCTCGCCGGCGCACTCGAGCACGACGTCGAAGCCGTCGTCGACCTCTCGGACGAGCCGGTGCTCGGACCGGTCGAGAGGTTTCGCCTCGCGAGCCGCGCGCTCGCGCTCGGCCTGCCGTACATCGGCGCGGACTTCCGCTTCGATCCGCCGGCGCTCGAGCCGTTCGACCTGCCGTCGATCGGGATCGTCGGAACGGGCAAGCGAGTCGGCAAGACCGCGGTCGCAGGCCATGCCGCGCGGCTCTACTCGCAGTCCTACGACGTGGTCGTCGTCGCGATGGGGCGCGGCGGGCCGCCCGCGCCGGAGATCGCGGAGACACCGCCGGGCATCGACGAGCTGCTCGCGCTCTCGCGCGCAGGGCGGCACGCCGCCTCGGACTACCTCGAGGACGCTGCGCTCGCGGGTGTCACCACCATCGGCTGCCGCCGCGCCGGCGGAGGCCTGGCGGGGATGCCGTTCGCGTCCAACGTCGATGCGGGTGCGGCGCTCGCCGCGGAGCGATCGCCGGACCTCGTTCTGTTCGAGGGCAGCGGCGCAGCCTTCCCGCCGGTCGCCACGAGCAGGCGCGTGCTCGTCGTCGGCGGACGCCAACCGCCGGAGATCGCGGCGGGCTACCTGAACGCCTACCGGATCCTCGTCTCCGACCTCGTCGTGGTCGTCGGCGGGGAAGACCCGATCGCGGCGATTCGCGAGCTGACGGATTCGCCCGTGCTCTCGGCGCGGCTCCGGCCGCGACCTGCCGAAGAGGTCGACGGGCGTGCAGCCGTGTTCACGACTGCACCGCCCGCCGCAGCGGGCGAGCTCGGAGCTGCTCTGCGCGAGCGCGGGGTGGACGTCGCTCACCTGTCTACGAACCTCGCGCGGCGCGACGAGCTCCGAGCGGAGCTGGAGGGCCTGGACGTCGAGACCTACATCGTGGAGCTCAAGGCGGCCGCCGTCGACGTCGTCGTCGAGCACGCACGCTCGCGCGGCGCTCGCGTTGTCCTGCTTGACAACGAGGTGGTCGCGCCCGGGCTCGATGACGAGCTGCTCGCACTTGCCGAGGCCGCCGTCAGCGAGGGAGTGAGAGCGTGACCTCGCAGCCGCGCCACGCAGAGCCGTTCCCGCTCGGCGGCGACGGGCTGCCGTACTCGAAAGGACTGACCGCACGTGCGCTGATCGCGGTCGGGGTCCCCGCCGGGCGTGCGCACGACCTCGCGCGGCGCATCGAGGAAGATCTCGCCGCGCGTGGCCAGACGGCCGCAACCCTCGACCGGATCGAGGAGCTCGCGAACGACGACGCCGCGATGCGCAGGCTGCGGCGCTACCTCGAGCTGAGAGAGCTCGACCTGCCCGTGATCGTCCTCGTCGGCGGGGCAACCGGGACCGGCAAGTCCACGGTCGCGACCGAGCTCGCGTACCGCCTCGGGATCACGCGCGTCACCTCCACCGACTTCATTCGCCAGACGATGCGAGCCTTCTTCTCGCGGGACTTCATGCCGTCGATCCACCACTCGAGCTTCGAGGCGGGAGAGGCGCTGCGAGAGCCCGAGGAGGCGTACGACCCGGCGATCGCCGGGTTCCTCGACCAGTCGCGCAACGTACTCGTGGGCGTGCACGCGTCACTCGATCGCGCGCTCGAGGAGGGGTGGTCGATGGTGCTCGAGGGCGTCCATCTCGTGCCGGGTCTCGTCGAGCTGCCGCCCGCGGCGGACCACGCGGTGGTCGCCCAGTGCATCCTCCAGATCGATCAGCCGGACGTGCACGAGAGGCACTTCTACGTCCGCGACGCACACTCCGAAGGCATCCGGCCGGTCGCGCGCTACCTCGACCGTTTCGACGAGATCCGCCGGATCCAGAGCGAGCTGGTCTCGAGGGCGCGCCGCGAGGATGTCCCCGTGATCGAGAGCGCGAACGTCGAGGAGGCCGTCATGCAGGCGCTTGAGCTCGTGCTCGCCGGGGCCGAGCAGCGTGTGGGGCGCGTTTCGTGAGCGACGGGCGTCCGCCCTGCATCTGCGAGTCGTACGCGCGTGTGACGGAGCGGGCCTCGCTCGCCGGCGCGCGCTGGCTGGGCCGCGCCGACCGCGAGGGGGCGGAGGAGGCGACCTTCTCCGCAATGCGGCACGCGCTCGACGAGCTTCCGATCGACGGCCGGATCGTGATCGGTGCGCCGGAGGACGACTGCAACCTTCCCGTCGGAGTGACGGTCGGCACGGGCGGGGAGCAGGTCGATCTCGCCCTCGACCCGCTCGAAGGACGCGGCGTCGTCGCTCGGGGCGGCCCCGGTGCGATGTCGATGATCGCGGTCGGCTCGCCCGGCTCGATCCTCACGCTGCCCGACATGTACATGCGCAAGATGGCCGTTGGCCCCCGCGCGCGCGGCTCGATCGACCTCAACAGGACGGTCGAAGAGAACGTTCGGGCGATCGCCGAGGCGTTCGGCCGCAACGTGAACGACATCACGACGATCGTGCTCGACCGCCCCCGCCACCACGACCTGATCGACGAGATCCGGAAGTCGGGCGCGCGGATCAAGCTGATCCAGGACGGCGACGTGACGGCGTCGATCTCCGCAGCGATCCGCGGTACGAACGACCACCTCTCGATCGGGATCGGCGGGACGAGGCAGGCGATCCTGAGCGCCGCCGCGCTCCGCTGCCTCGGAGGCGAGCTCCAGGCGCAGCTGTGGCCGACGACGAGGGGCGAAATCGACGAGGCACACGTCCAGGGAATCGAGGACGTCTACCGCGTCTTCGGCACCGAGGATCTCATGCCCGGCGAGGTGATCGTGGCGGCGACCGGCGTCTCCAACGGCGATCTGCTCCGGGGCGTCCGTTTCTATGCGGACAGCGCGAGGACGCACTCGCTTGTCATGTGCACCCGCTGCAACTGGGTCCGGTTCGTGGACGGGATTCACTTCTTCGCCCGCGAACGGCGCGAAGAGGTTCGGCTCCTGGGGTTCTAGCGCTACCCTTGACCTGTGCCGACGAAGGATGAGGTCGTAGAGGCGCTCCGCGCCGTCGAGGATCCCGAGCTCGGGATGGACATCGTCGACCTCGGCCTGCTCTACGACGTCGAGGTCGAGGGCTCGAAGGTCAAGGTGATCCACTCGCTCACGTCGATGGGGTGCCCGGCCGGGCAGATGATCCAGGAGGACATCCACAGCGTCACCTCCTCGATCGAGGGCGTCGAGGACGTTGAGATCGAGCTCACCTGGGAGCCCGCGTGGACGCCCGACCGCATGTCTGACGACGCGAAGTTCATTCTCGGCTTTGGCTAGACCCGCACGGCGCGTCGCCGTCGTCGGGATCTCAGGAAACGGAAAGACCACGCTCTCGCGGCGGCTCGCCGTGCAGCTCGGTGTCCCGTACGTCGAGCTCGACGCGATCTACCACCGGCCGGGCTGGGAGCAGACGCCGATCGACGAGCTCCGGAGCACGGTCGACGAGATCACGCGCGGCGACGAGTGGGTCCTCGACGGCTCGTACGTCGAGATGATCGGCGACATCGTCCTCGCGCGCGCGGACACCGTCGTCTGGCTCGACCTGCCGCTCCCCCTGGTGCTCACGCGGCTCACCCGCCGAGCGCTTCGCGACATTCGGACGAAGCGCGATCTCTACCACGGCAACCGTCAGACCTGGCGCTGGGCGTTCTTCCACCGCGAGGCGCTCGTGCCGTACGCGGCGATGGCTCACCGCAAGCGGCGCCGTGAGTGGCCGGGCCGGTTCGCGGCCTACCCGCAACTCGAGCTCGTCCGTCTCCGTTCTCCGGCCGACGTCGAGCAGTGGCTCGAGCGCCTCGGCTAGCCGCCCCGCCCGTCGAGCCGGATCGTCCACGGGTCGATCGTGTCGACTCGGAGGTGCGTCTCGCTCCACGGATCGCGTGCGAGCGTAGCGCGGACGTCGTCCGCTGACTCGGCCTCGACCGCGTGCGCCACACGGTGTTCGTCGGCGAGCGGACCTCCCAGGACGATGAAGCCGGCGTCCACGAGCCCGTCCATGAAGGACGCGTGGGCGGGCCAGTCTGACTGCTCCTCCAGCGGCTTCGACGGGTCCCACTGAGGGCCGGAGCGGTGAATTACGACGAGGAACATCGCCACGCTCGCGTTCTACCACACGCCTCTCTACGCGATCGCGAGCACGATCTTGCCGAGCTGGTCCCCGGCCTCGAGGCGCTCGTGCGCCTCCCTGATCGCCTCGAGCGGATAGATGCGGTCGATCACGGGCTTCGCGCGGCCGGAACGAACGAGCTCGTACGCGGCCTCGAAGTCGGCCCGCGTCCCCATCGTCGAGCCGACGATCGTGAGCTGCTTCCACCAGACCCGGTGGAGCTGCGCAGGCGGGTTCGGGCCGCTGGTTGCGCCGCACACGGCCACTCGGCATCCAGGCTTGGCCACCGCGAGCGAGGTCTTCCAGGTCGCCTCGCCGACGTGCTCGACGACGACGTCCATCCCGCCCAGCTCCTTCGCGACCGCGGCAACGTCGCCTGTCGCGTGGTTGACGGTCTCGTCCGCTCCGAGCTCCGTCGCCCGTACGAGCTTCTCGTCGCTCGACGATGTGACGAGCACCCGCGCGCCGAGTGCCTTCGCGATCGTCAGCGCCGCGGTCGCGACACCGCCGCCGATCCCCCAGACGAGCACCCATTCGCCTTCCTGCAGCCCGGCCCGCGTCACGAGCATCCGGTAGGCGGTCTCGAAGACGAGCGGGAACGCGGCGGCCTCTTCGAACGAGAGCGCGTCGTCGAGCGGATAGACGTTCGCGGCCGGAACGGCGATCAGCTCGGCGTTCGTGCCGTCGGTGTGCTCGCCGACGACGGTGATCACGTGTCCGTGCTCGAGGCCCGGGTTGATGACGACGCGCATGCCCCGCTCGAGCCCGTTCACTCCCTCTCCGAGCGCCTCGACCACGCCCGCCCCGTCGGCGCCGAGGATCCGCGGCTTCGGGACTGACGGAAGCCCTCTCCGCACCCAGAGGTCGAGATGGTTGAGCGCGCTGGCGCGCAGGCGGATCAACACCTCGCCCGGGCCGGCGGACGGATCGGGGGCGTCCTCGTAGCGGAGGACCTCCGGCCCGCCGTCTTCGTGGATTCGAACGGCTTTCACGTCAGAATGAGAACGCGATGACGGGTGGTGAGCTTAGTCGGCTCGCCGACGAGCTTGGGCTCGACGCGGTCGGGGCCGCGCCCGTTGCGGCATACGAGGACACCGAACGCCACATCCGCGAGCGCCGCGCCCGCGGGCTGTTCGCCGACATGCGGTTCACGATGGCGCGCCCGGAGGTGTCCTGCCACCCGGAGACGCTGCTCGCCGGTGCGCGCACCGTCGTGTCGGCCGCGCTCTGCTACTACGCTCCCGCGCCCGAGCAGGCGCCGGGCAGCGGGAGCCTCCCGCGCTACACCTGGCGCGACGCGTACGGGGAGCTCCGCGAGAAGCTCGATGCGCTCGGCCGTGAGCTCGGCGGCGAGTACCGCGTCCTCGTCGACGAGAACGACCACGTCGACCGCGAGGCGGCGGCACGTTCAGGCGTCGGCTTTTACGGCAAGAACACCCTCGTGATCACTCGCAGGCACGGGTCGTGGGTCGTCCTCGGCACGCTCGTCACCGAGGCCGAGCTGGAATCGACGCCGCCGCTTGGAACCGACTGTGGCGAGTGCCGCCTCTGCATCGACGCCTGCCCCACGGGCGCGCTCGACGAGCCCGGCGTGCTCGACGCCGCGCGCTGCCTCTCGTACTGGACGCAGTCGCGCGCCTCGATTCCGGTCGACTACCGCGAAGCGCTCGGCGACCGCGTCTACGGCTGCGACATCTGCCAGGACGTTTGCCCGTGGAACCGCGGTGTCGAGAAGCGCCGGGCGAACGGCGAGACACCGGTCGGCGCTGAGCCGTTCGTCTCGCTCGTCGACTGGCTGGAGGCGGATGAGGCGGAGCTGCGGGTGCGCTACGACCGGCTCTACGTCCCTCGGAACGACCCGCGCTTCCTGCGCCGGAACGCGCTCGTCGCAGCGGGAAACGTGGGCGGCGCAGCCGAGCGCGAGGCCGTGGAGCGGCACGCGCGCGGGGAGGACGAGCTGCTCCGCGAGCACGCCGCCTGGGCACTCGAGCGGATCGAAGCCCGCTCGTGACTCCGGAGACCCGCCCGCTCGACCTCGACCGCTGGATCGCGTGGGTCCGGCTCGGTGCGGTCGCCTTCGTGGGCCTGGAGGTCGGCGTCTTCACTGAGGAGTTCCCGCCGGGCTACGAGCGGAACGCCTGGATCCTCACAGCGGGGTTCGCGGCGGGCGCCGGTCTGCTCTTCGTCGCGAGCGGCCAGAACCGCCGGCAGTTTCCGGCCCTCGGCGCGGTCGCGCTCGCCTTCGACGCCGCGGTGATCGGCGGCTACGCGCTGCTGTTCAGCTACGAGTACGGCAGCCCGACGCGCTGGGCGCTGATCTTCCCCGTCATCGAGGCCGCGCTCCGGTTCGGCCTGCGTGGCGGCGTGATCGTCCCGATCCTGCTCCTGCCGGAGCTCGCGTTCCTCGAGTGGTGGCGCGCCGACCAGTTCGGTCCGCCGGAGTTCAGCCTCGACCGCGTCACGTTCCCGTTCGGGCTCCTGCTCGTCGCCGGCCTGATCGTCGGGTGGCTCGTCGGGCGCCTCGGTGAGGAGGCGACGCTTGCCCGGATGCAGGCGGCGGAATCCGAACGGCTACGCGACCAACTCGGCGTGCGCGTCGACCTGCTCGAGGCCGCAGGGCGCTGCGCACGAGCGCTCGGCTCGTCGCTCGAGCTCGAACTGGCGTTCGGCGCCTTCAACCGGGAGCTGCGGGGGCTCCTCGCGTTCGACCGCACCGCGATCGTCCTCTCCGAAGGCGGGGTCGCGCACGTGATGGCGGTGTCGGGCCGGGGCGCGGACGCTGTCTTCCCACGCGGGACGCACAGACCGGTCGAGGGCTCGGTGCTCGAGGAGGTCCTGCGCGGCGAGACGATCTACCGGGAGGACATGAACGAGTCGCGGTTCGACGAGGAGGTCGACCTGGTTCGGATCGGGCTGCGCTGCCGCGTCGTGGCGCCGCTGCTCTCGGGCGCACGCTCGATCGGGATGATCTCGGTCGCCCGGTCGGAGCCGCGCTCGTTCACGCCGGAGGAGGTCGAGCTGCTCTCGCTCCTCGGCCGGTTCGTGGCCACAGCCGTGCAGAACATCCGTGCCTACGACGCCGAGCGAACGAACGCCGAGGAGCTCCGCAGGCTGTCCGCACTGCGCGCGGACTTCGTCTCGCTCGTGTCGCACGAGCTGCGCAGCCCGATGGCGACCGTGATCGGCTCGGCCCGCACCCTCCAGCACCGCTGGCGCGAGCTGCAGCCGGAGCAGCGAGATGCGTTTCTCGCCTTGATCTCCGACGAGACGAGCCGCCTCGCGGCCCTGATCGCCGACGTGCTCGACACGTCGCGGATCGAGGCGGGCACGTTCAGCTACTCGTTCGGCGACGTCGATCTGGGCGAGCTCGTGCGCGAGGTGAGCGCGGCCGCGGAGGTCGGTCAGGACGAGATCTCGGTGCGGGCGACGATCATCGAGCCGGTGCCGACCATCCGCGCCGACCGCGAGCGTCTGCGGCAGGTGCTTGCGAACCTCGTCGAGAACGCCGTGAAGTATTCGCCCGCGGGCGGCACGGTCGAGGTGACGGCGGCCGCGGAGAACGGTCGGGTCGTCGTCGACGTCTCCGACCGCGGCCCGGGGATCGCGGTCGAGGATCAGCTGCTGATCTTCGAGAAGTTCGGTCGCGCACGCTCGGGCAAGACCCTCCCCGGCACCGGTCTGGGACTGTTCATCGCGCGCTCGACCGTCGAGGCGCACGGCGGCACGCTCGAAGTGCTCTCGGCGCCCAACGAGGGCGCGATCTTCACCTTGGCGCTTCCTGCCGCGTAGCTACGCCGTGATTCGCATCCGCGCAACGCCGAGCTCCTGCGCGAGCTCCTTGGCGCGGCGCGCGATCAGCGGCCGCAGCTCCGGCGGTTCGAGCACGACCGCCTCGCCGCGGTCGGCGAAGATCTCGCCGAAGAGCCAGTCCTCACTCCCGAAGCGGACCTCTCCGATCGCGCTGCCGTCGCGGAGGGGCGAGGCGCCACGCTCGATCTTGAAGCGGGCGATCGTCGGCGAGTAGAGCACCCGCGCGGTGCGCGCGTCGCGAAGCTCGCCCTGCGGGTCGAAGCCCGACCTCGCCTCGAAGCGCTCGCGAGACATCTGCGCGTTCCGCATCCGATCGAGCCTGAAGCTTCGTTCGCCCGCGGGCGTCGCCGAGCGGTCCCACGTGTGGACGACCCAGAACGGCAGGCGGCGCTCGAACTTGTACGGCTCGACAAGTCGTTGTGACCAGGTCTCCTCGCCTTCCTTCTGGTACTCGATCTCGACGAGCTTGCGCTCGCGGATCGCGCGCGAGAGGGTCGCGACGAGCTGTTCCTCGTCGCCGTCCGGGTCCAGCTCGGGCCCGTGGCCGACGTCGAACTGCCCGAACGTGTCGGCGAGCTTCTTCCGGACGCGCTCGAGCGGAGAGTGCGCCTGGGCGGCGATCATCGGGCCGACGAAGTCGAGCGCGAGCGAGATCGCGCGCGCCTCGAGCGGCGTGAGCCGCGGCGGCGCGCGGAACGTGTCGCCGTAGAGCTCCTTGTCGACGCGGACGACGTCTCCCTGCAGCTCGGCGTAGACCGCGTAGCACCCGCCGCCGAAGTTGACGAGCGAGAGCAGCGACAGGTGCTCCTGCAGCTGATCCTCCGGGATGCTGAAGCCCTCGATCAGCTCGCGTGCCGGGATGAGCGCGGAAGGCGCGTCTCCGCAAGCCGCGAGCAGATGTGCGAGGAGCGCCTGGAGCAGGCCGAAGCGCTCGGGCACGACGGGACCCGCCGGCCGTTCGCCGTCGGTCGACCGTTCGCGCCGCGAACGTGTGGCCGCGGGCTCCGGCGGCGCACCCTCGTGGGCCGTCCGCACCTTCCGGAGCCCGGTCGCGACGGCACGCCTGACCTCGTCCGGCTCGAGCGGCTTCGCGCGGCCGTCCTGGCGCAGCACCCATGAGGCCAGTGCCCCGGCCGACGAGTAGGGCGTGACGAAGACGTCGTCCTCGAAGCGCCCGCGGTCGCCGAACTCGCGCTGCACCCACCAGGCGGTGTCGTGCTTCATCTCCACGCGAGCCTCGCCGCGCTCCTCCGCGATCTGCCAGTCCGGACGCCCCTTGAAGGTGTCGACGTCGAACTCGCCTGGGATCCGGAAGTCGCGCTCCCGCCGGGTCGCGAAGCGGATGTCGCCCTCGATCCGCGACACCTTGAACGTGCGCAGGTCAAGCCGGTCGAGGTCGTGGCCGACCACGTACCAGCCGCGCGCGTCCCGATAGAGGCCGTATGGGTTCAGCGTCCGTTCGGCATGCTTGTCCGTCGAGATCGACCAGTACGGGAACTTGACCGTGCGCTGCTTGGAGATCGCGCTCTCGAGCTTTCCGAGGCGCCCCGACATCTCCGGCGTGTAGTCCTGGTCGACCACCTCGACCCGCATGGCGGTGTCCGTCGGCGCCTCGTCGAAGCCGCCGCGGCCGAGCGCGAGGTTCTGAAGCGCGAGCCGGAGCGGCTCGGCGTACGCGAACTTCCCCTCGAGCAGGTAGAGGGCGGTCTGGAGCGCGGCGAGCTCCTCGTCCTCGAGCTCGATCGGGGGCAGGAAGTACTGCTCCGAGCTGAGGGTGTACAGCTCCTCGCCGGTGAACTCGTCGCGCTGAGACTGGAGCGGCACGCCGAGGGCGAGCAATTCCGCACGGTCCGAGTAGAAGCGGCGGGCAAACGCCTCGTCCGACATCTCCTGGTAGCCCTCGACGTTCTGCTTCACGTCCCGGGCGGTCAGGGGCCGCCGCTCCGCCATCAGGAAGGCGACGAGCGACAGCTGGCGGATCAGCTTGTCAGTGTCGTGACTCACAGCCGCCGAAGATGCTCCACATCTTCGGCGGAGACGGATCGAAGCACGTCTCGCGTCACGGAGGTCGAGATTATCGAACGGTGGCCGTTGCTGGCCAAATGCCGCGGAGGCCGGGCTTTGCCCGGCCGTGAGCTAACGGACGGTTGTGTAGGTGCTCCGATCGAAAGTCGAGCCGCCGTCAGGCGGCGACTTTCGAGCGCGACTCGAGATGCTGGTGGCTCGGGCAGTACTCGCGCTCGGGGAGCGGTGTGCGCTGGCACGGCTTGCCCTTGCGGGTGGTGGCCCGGCAGCGGGCGACCCCGCCGTCGAGCGCTCCCTGCTCGATCTGGTCTTCGATGAACGTGCAGGCCGCAGTGACGCCCTCCTGGACCGCCCAGGCGACCTCCGCCTGCGCGGTGATCGGGAAGAAGCGCCTGATGTCCTGGAACAGGGCCTTCTCCGGCTTCGCGAAGTAGTGCGGATCCGCGGCCAGCCGCTCCAGCGTCTGCTCACACGCGTCGAGCACCTCACGCCGGAACTCGAGCTGGGTCTCCTGATCGACGTACGGGTCGATCAGGTCCTTGATCGAGCGATAAATCGCCCGTGAGTACTGATACATGCAGTGCTGAAGTTGCAGGGTTTGCTCGTCGACCATGATCTCGTGGTTTCCCGCTAGAGCGTCGTCAACTGGCTGTTAACACCGGGTTAATTCTCCCGTGGCGACCCCCGCGGAACGAGTCTATACACATCGGGGCCCTGTTACAAAGTCCCGGCCCGGGTTGTCTATGGAGAAAACCTCAGCGGCTGATCTGGCGGATGTAGGCGGACGGATAGAGCGCCTGGACGCGGCGGATTCCGTTCAGCGCGGCGGCCTGGTCGGGGTAGATCCCGCTGAAGACGACGTAGTAGCCGGGGTGGAGGCTCGAAAACTCCCCGGAGTCGATCACGCCGACCTCTGGGAGGCCGGAGGCGAGCACCTCGCGGGCCTTCCGGATCGCAACCGCCCGCCCGCCGGCGGACGGCAGCGAGGCGATCACGGCCGTATAGCCGTTCTGGCTGGGCGGCCATTCGACGATCTGAGGGCGGGGTGGAGGAGCCGGCTCGGTCTCGGTCGGCGTCGTCGTCGTGGTCTCCTCGGTCGTCGTCGGCTCGGTCGGCGCCGTCTCGGTGCTCGGCGTAGGGATCGAGCTCGGTCCGGTGGCGGTCTCGAAGGACGCTGCGTTCGAGTCGCCGCCCGTGGAGATCAGGATCGCGATGCCGGTCATCGCGGCAGCGACGACCAGCGCCGCCAGGATCGACCAGGCCCAGGGAGCGCGGCGGCCGACCCGCCGGTGCCACGCGGTCCCGACGGTCGTCGCGAGACCGCTGCCGGGCAGACGGCGTCCGCACTCGAGGCAGTACTCCTGTCCGGGCTCGCCGCGTGCGCCGCAGCGTGGGCAGGAGGTGCCGCTGCCGCCGGCGGTCACGCCTCTTGCGCCGCGCCGGCGCCGCAGCTGGCGCAGAACTTCGCGTCGGCCGCCAGCGCGCGGCCGCAGCTCGTGCACGCGACGATCGCGTCGCCGGCGGGCCGGCCGCAGTTCGCGCAGAAGTGCTGGCCCCAGAGGATCGGCGCCCCGCAGTCGCACCGAGCGGACGGCGGGGTCCGGCGAACGCTCGTCGCGGCGGCGAGCAGTGCGTCGAGCTCGTGGAGCCGGTCTTCGAGGCCGATCAGCTCAGCCGCCTGCTCGTAGACGAGGTCTTCGCGGAACTCGTCGCGGCGGATCATCTCGAGGACGACTCCGCCCAGGTCTCGGATCCGCTCCTCTCGCTGCCGGAGGAGCGCGCGGCGTTCGCGCCGGAGCTGTCCGGAGGGCGGCAGGGGGCGGCGTGCCGGCGCCGCCGGCTGCGCGGGCGCCTCCGGCGTGGGGCGGAGCACGCGCGAGATGAACGACGGGGCCACGGGGCGAGTGTAACGGCGGCTCAGGCGGGTTTTCGGCCTACAGCTGGAGGACGACCAGCCGTTCCTCCGTCATCTCGCGGACGGCGAACGGCGGGCCTTCGCGTGTGTTGCCCGAGGCCTTGACGCCTCCGTAGGGCATCTGGTCGGCGCGGAAGGTCGGCGCCTCGTTGACCGTCACCCCGCCGAAGTCGAGCTCGCGGGCGGCGCGAAGAGCCGACTTGACGTCTCGCGTGAAGATCCCTGCCTGGAGGCCGTACTTCGTGCCGTTTGCGAGCGCAATCGCCTCGTCGAGCGTGTCGTACGGGTTGACGACGACGATCGGCCCGAAGGCCTCCTCGCAGGACACCTTGACGTCGGCGGGTGCGTCCGCGATCAGCGTCGGGCGGAGCAGCTCGCCCTCGAGCTCACCGCCGGTCAGAATCCGTGCGCCGCTGCTGCGCGCTTCGTCGATCCACTCGAGCAGCCGGTCGCGAGACCCCTCGTCGATCAGCGGGCCGACGTCCGTGTCGTCGTCGGCGGGGTCACCCAGCTTGAGCGCCTCGACCTTCGGGACGAGCCGGTCGAGGAACCCTTCGTAGGCGGTGCGCTCGACATAGACCCGCTGGATCGAGATGCAGGACTGGCCCGCGAAGGCGTAGCCGTTGGCGGCCACCCTGCCGGCGACGTCGTCGAGGTCGGCGCTCGCTTCCACGATCACCGGCGTGGAGTTCCCGAGCTCGAGGCTGACCTTCTTCCGAGGCGCGCGCTCGCGGATGCCCCAGCCGACGTCTCCGGAGCCGGTGAACGTGATCAGCTTCACGCGCTCGTCCGTCACGAGCACGTCGCCGATCTCCGAGGCCGGGCCGACGACGACGCTCAGCCAGCCCGGGGGCAGCCCGGCCTCCTCCTCGAGCTCCGCGAGGAGGAGCGCCGACAGCGGCGTCTGCGTTGCCGGCTTGAGCACGACCGGGCAGCCGGCCGCCAGCGCCGGCGCGAGCTTGTGCGCGACGAGGTTGAGCGGGAAGTTGAACGGCGAGATCGCGCCGACGACCCCGATCGGCACGCGAATCGTGAACCCGAGCTTCCCCTCGCCGGCCTGCGACCCCTCCATCGGGATCATCTCGCCGGACAGCGTGCGCGCGGAGACTGCGGCGTACGTATACGTCGACATCGCCCGCGACGCCTCGACGCGCGCCGCCTTGATCGGCTTGCCGGCCTCGTCGGAGATCACGCGCGCGACCTCCTCGTGGCGGCGGCCGAGGTAGCCCACGACCTTGACGAGGATCTCCGCGCGCTTGTGTGCGGGCAGCGGCTCCTCGAGCGCACGCTGTGCCGCGTCGATCGCGCGCCTCGTCTCGTCGGCGCCGCCCTTCGCGACGCGGCCGACGACCTCGCCCGAGTACGGCGAGCGAACGTCGATCCACTCGCCCGTCTCGACCCACTCGCCGGCGACGAAGAGCTTGCGTTCCGTCGCGGTCGCGGCCATGAGGGAGAGTCTAGGCTCGTTCTCGAAGGCTCTGCATGGCCGCGCCGTACAATCGCCGCGGGGGCGGATCGCCAGGAAGGTGGTCGATACGGCGGGCACCACGCAGTACGCGAGGAGCGGGGGCCTGAGCATCGCCTACCAGGTCGTGGGCGAAGGGCCGCTGGACCTCGTCTACGTCCCCGGCTGGGTCTCGAACGTCGAGCTGATGTGGGACGAGCCGACGCAGGCCCGCTTCCTGGAGCGCCTCGCCTCGTTCTCGCGCCTGATCCTCTTCGACAAGCGCGGAACCGGGCTCTCGGATCGGGTACCCGACGACCGGCTTCCGACGCTCGAGGAGCGAGTCGACGACGTTCGCGCGGTCATGGACGCGGTGGGATCCGAGCGCGCCGCGCTGTTCGGCTACTCCGAAGGCGGAAACCTGAGCGCGCTGTTCGCGGCCGCGCATCCCGAGCGGACGGTCGCCCTCGTGACGTTCGGGATCTTCGCCAAGCGCGTCTGGAGCCCCGACTATCCGTGGGCGCCGACCCGCGAGGCGCGGGCCGAAGAGGTCGAGCGGATGGAGCGCGACTGGGGCGGCGAGATGGACCTCGCGATCCTCGCGCCGTCGGCGGCCGACGATGCGCCGTTCATGCGGCGACTCGCGACGTACCTGCGCCAGAGCGCGAGCCCGGGCGCCGCCGCGACGCTCCTGCGGATGAACACCGAGATCGACATTCGCGGGATCCTCCCGACGATCGGCGTCCCGACGCTCGTGCTCCACCGCCGCGGCGACCGTGAGGCAGACATCGAGGAGGCCCGCTGGATCGCGGGCCAGATCCCGGGCGCGCGGCTGGTCGAGCTCGACGGCGCCGACCATCTCCCGTGGGTGGGCGACCAGGACGCGCTCCTCGACGAGGTCGAGGAGTTCCTGACCGGCGCGAGAGGCGGGCCTGCTTCGGACCGCGTGCTGGCGACCGTGGTCTTCACCGACATCGTCGGCTCGACCGAGCGTGCCGCCGCCGTCGGCGACCGTCGCTGGCGTGAGCTGCTCGACCTCCACCACGCCGCCGTTCGGGCAGAGCTCGACCGCCATCGGGGACGCGAGGTGGACACGGCCGGGGATGGGTTCTTCGCGACGTTCGACGGGCCGGCGCGGGCGGTCCGCTGCGCCTGCGCGATTCGGACTGCGGTTCACGGACTCGGGCTCGAGGTTCGCATCGGCGTCCACACGGGCGAGTGCGAGGTTCGAGGCGGAGACGTCTCGGGGATCGCAGTCCACATCGGTGCGCGCGTCGCGGCGGCCGCAGGGCCCGGTGAGGTGCTGGTGACGAGGACCGTCTGCGACCTCGTCGCGGGGTCGGGGCTGGAGTTCGAGGACCGCGGGCGGACGACGCTGAAGGGCGTTCCGGGGGAGTGGCAGGTCGCCGCGGTGGTGGTCTAGGGAACCGTCGCGTCGAGCCGCTCGCCGAGCGCCTCCAGCACCTTCCGCTGGATCGAAGGCGACTGGTCGAGCATGCGCCGGAAGGAGCGGTCGGTGATCACGAGCGCCCGTACGGGGGAGACGGTCGTGACGGTTGCCGTGCGGGGAAGCTTGGTGATCAGCGAGATCTCGCCGAAGAAGTCGCCGTCGACGAGCGTCCTGAGCTTCCGCTTCCCCCGCGTGACTTCGGCCGTGCCGTTCACGATCACGAAGAACTCGCGGCCGGCGGCGCCTTCGCGCGCGAGCTCCTTGCCTTCCTTGAAGTCGAGCTCGTCCGCGATCTTCCCGATCACGTCGAGCTCGTGGCTCGAGCAGCGCGAGAAGAGCGGGACCTGCTTCAGCAGCTTCGTCTTCGCGTTCTTTCGCAGGGCCACGGGGCGAGTCTAAGCTTCCCTCATGGGTAATTGGAAGTCGGAGGCGCTCATCGTGGACGCCGTTCGCTCGCCGGTCGGGAAGCGCAACGGGACGCTCTCGACGATCCGGGGCGACGAGCTCGCGGGCCAGGTGTTGAACGGGCTGGTGGAGGGGGCGGGACTCGATCCCGCCGAGGTCGAGGACGTGCAGATGGGGTGCGTGACGCAGATCGGCGAGCAGGGCTGGAACGTCGGCCGGATGGCGCTCCTCGTCGCGGGTTGGCCCGAGACGGTCTCGGGGACGACGGTCGACCGCCAATGCGGCTCGTCGATGCAGACGAACTTCAACGCCGCCGCCGCGGTCTGGTCCGGCCAGCTCGACGTCGTCGTCTCCGCCGGCGTGGAGATGATGTCGCGCGTCCCGATGGGTTCCAACGGCGGCGACCTCTCGGACCGCCTGCTCGAGCGGTGGCAGATCGTTCCGCAGGGGATCTCCGCGGAGGTGATCGCCGAGGAGTGGGGGATCTCCCGCGAGGAGATGGATGCGTACTCGCTGGAGTCGCACCATCGCGCCGTCGCGGCGAGCGACGCCGGCAAGTTCGAGCGCGAGATCGTGCCGATCGAATTGGCGAGTGACCTGCAGCCGGCCGGTGCGGCCGTTGCCGCGACGACCTTCGCGGTGGACGAGACTCCGCGGCGCGACACGACGGCCGAGAAGCTCGCCGGGCTCCAGCCCGCGTTCCTCCCCGAGGGACGCGTCACGGCAGGGAGCTCGAGCCAGATCTGCGACGGCGCCGCCGCGGTGCTGATCGCGAGCGAGTCCGCGGTCTCGCGCCTCGGGCTCGAGCCGCGCGCGCGGTTCGTCGCGTTCGGCCTGTCAGGCGTCGATCCGCACCGGATGCTGCACGGGAACCCCGAGGCCTGCGCGAAGGCGCTCGCGAAGGCAGGGCTGACGTGGGACGACATCGCGGTCGTCGAGGTGAACGAGGCGTTCGCGTCGGTCGCGCTGCAGTTCATGCGCGACACCGGTCTGTCCGAGCGCTGGGCCGACGTCAACCCGAACGGGGGCGGCATCTCGATCGGTCATCCACTCGGCGCGACGGGGGCGCGGGTGACGGCGACGCTGCTGAACGAGCTCGAACGGCGCGACGCGCGGTACGGCGTCGCGTGCATGTGCATCGGGTTCGGGATGGCGATCGCCGGCGTCGTCGAGCGGCTCTGAGCCCCGCGGTGGCGCGGGAGATCAGGACCGTCGGGGTCGTCGGGCTCGGGACGATGGGCGCGGGTATCGCCCAGATTGCCGCCCAGACGGGAAACGACGTCGTCGGGCGCGAGGTGAGCGACGAGTTGAACGAGCGTGCGCGAGCGCGTATCGAGCACTTCCTCGGCCGCGCCGTCGAAAAGGGTCGGCTCGAGGCAGGCGAGCGCGACGCCGCGCTTGGGCGCCTACGCATGACGACGGACCTCGGCGAGCTCGCGGGATGCGACCTCGTGATCGAGGCGATCGTCGAGGACCTCGACGCGAAGCGCGCGCTCTTCCGCGAGCTCGAGCGCGTTTGCGCACCGGACGCGATCCTCTCGACGAACACCTCGGCGCTCTCGGTGACGGAGATCGCGGAGGCGACCGAGCGACCGGAGCGCGTGATCGGGATGCACTTCTTCAACCCGGCGCCGTTGCTCCCGCTCGTCGAGATCGTCCGGACCGCGCAGAGCGACGAGGGGGCCGTCGACGCCGCCTACGCCTGGGCCGAGCACGCCGGCAAGCGGCCGGTCCGCTGCAACGACACGCCCGGCTTCATCGTCAACAGGGTCCTGATCCCGCTCCTGAACGACTGCGTGCGCGTGCTCGACGAAGCCGGCGTGAGCCCCGAGGACCTCGACAAGGCGATGACGAGCGGCGCCGGCTGGCCGATGGGCCCCTGCGCCTTGCTCGACCTGATCGGGATCGACATCCACGTCCACGCCTCAGAGGCGCTCCACGGCAAGCTCGGCGAGGCGAGGATGGGGCCGCCGGAGCGGCTCGTCGCGATGCAGCGAGACGGCAAGCTCGGCCGGAAGTCAGGCGAGGGGTTCTTCACGTACGAGTAGCGTCCGGTCACGCCCGTACCGTTCCGGAATGGCAGGAGAGCAAGGGGTCGGCTCGAACCACGCCCGCATGACACGACGGGCACGCACAGAGCGGACGCAGCGGATCCTGATCGGGCGGCTGGAAGAGCTCGCAAGCGCGCTCGAGCGCTCGGGCGCTCCGAGTGACGCCGTCGCGCGTCTCCTCGAGTCCGCGTCCGTCGCCACGATGAACGCGGTGGCGCTCAACCTGCTCAGCGTCGAGGCGGCGGACGAGATCTGGCGCGAGGTCGCCGGCCGGCACCCCGAGCTGACGCTACGACGCGCCGCCTAACCGGCGCCAGACGTTCTCGACGAGCTGCGCGACCTGCGGGTCGTCGATCGACGCTGCGAAGTTGAGGACTCCCGCGGCGAAGACCTTCGCGCCCGCCGGAGTCTCGTAGTACGTCATCTCGGCCGAGCGGCCCGGGCCCATCAGGTCCTTGATCTCGGCGAGGAGGGTCGTTCCGGGCGGCGAGGCCGACGTTCGGGCATCGAGCTCGATCCCGTACCGGCCGAAGGCAGAGCCGTTCGCGAGGCCGGTTCCTGCGAACACCCACGGGGCTGCGTCGGCGCCGCGGACGACGTACGGCCCCTGGCGGCCGCCGTAGTCGGACGCGACGTACTGCACGCCGACGAGCGACGACTCCGGCCGGCCGAGGTTCCGCCACAGCTGCTCCTTCACGAGCCTGCGTCCCTCGCGGCGTACGCGGCAGAAGAAGTTGTTCGCGGAGAGGAAGAAGAGGTTGCCGCCGAGCGCGCGATAGCGCTCGACGACGTCGAACGCGCGCTGCGTCACGTACTCCTCGTGGCCGGGGAAGACGACGAGGTCGTACGCGGCGCGCAGACGGTCGCCCGTCCCGGCGCCCTCGAGGTCGTCGTCCGAGAGGTAGTCGACCTGCTTGCCGGTCCGGTTCAGCCACGCCGCGAACGCGAGATCCCAGTCGCGGAAGCGGAAGGGGACGCCGAAGTCGAGGAACGGCCGCGCGACGTCGACGCTCTTCGTGCCGGCGCTGACGTACCAGCTGTCGCCCCAACCGTCACCGTCGGCGTCGTGGAAGTTGTACGCCTGCCATGTGTTCGTGGAGAGCACGACCGCGATGCGGTGCTCGCCGAGCCGTCGCGGCCGGACGATGAAGGGGGCGTAGCCGACACGCCCGTCGTCGGCGCGCGCGCGGACGAAGTAGAGGCCGCTGCGCCACTCGCCTGCGCGGAGGAAGCGCAGCCGTGAGGGCGCGTCGCGGTGCGCGCGCCAGTCGATTCGCGCGGAGGGAGTGACCGCGACGCCGTTCGTGCGCAGGTCGCGCTCGACGAAGCGCTCGGCACCCGCGTAGTGGAAGACCTGCACCTCGAGCGACGCCGCATCCGACGCGATCAGCAGGTCGGTCGTCTCGCCGGGCGCGTAGCTCGTGTGCGTCAGCGCGACGTCGACCCCGAGGACGCGCACGACAGGCGAGGTCAGGCGGCTGCCGGGGCGGTGCACGCCGTACGTCCGGCGGCGGCCGCCCGCGCTGACGATCGCGCGGAGGAGGTACGTGCGCGGCTGGAGGTTCCGTGGCGGGCGCCACGGGATCGTGTGGTCGCCGGCGGCGAGGGTCCGCTCGGTCGCCCAGACGACCTCGCCGAGCGGCTTGCCGATGCGGATCGTGTCCGTCCGTACGGCCTCGATCCGCACACGAGCACGGCCGGTGAGCGAGAAGCGGATCAGCGCCTGCCCACGGACTCCCCGGCGGGGGCTGATCGTCGTCATGACCGCCCCGTCGCCGGCGAACGGCGGTCCGCCGTTCGTCGCCCGCAGGCCGCGCAGCTCCGGGACGGGTGGGGCGGCCCGGGCGACCGCCGGGAACCCGAGCGCGCCTACGATCGCCTGGAGAAACTGGCCCCGTCGCATCGGAGGTTCGAACCGTACCCCCGACGGGGGCTGTCCCTAACGATTTGCTTACTTTACGATCAGCTTGGGCATAACTCCACGACCGATACTTCGCCTATGCGGCGCCTTGTCGTCTCCCTCAGCCTGCTCGCGCTTGCGACGCCGTTCGCGGCGGCTGCGTCGGTGAGCGCTCCCGGTGACGGGACCCTCTCGGTTCGCGACCTCGACGGTCGTGTGACCGTCGCCGCGAAGGGCGCTGTGATCGGCCGCTGCGACCAGTGCATCCTCACGCTCGACGAGCGGGAGGGCGCCGACGAGATCCTCCCGGTCGTGTCGGGCGCCCGCGGCGTCGACACGGACGACGACGGTGCGAAGGAGCGCTTCGCCGGCAAGGACCTCCGCTGGAAGGTGATCGGCGGCTCGTTCAGGATGACCGTGCGCCAGGGAGTCGACGTCGATCTCTCGGTTGTCGGCAAGGGACCGCGCGTCACGATCGCGGGGACGAAGGGCTCGTACACGCTGAACAGCAGCCCGAGCGCACCCGTGCTGACTGTCCCCAACGTCTTCGCGCTCAACAGCACCGCCGTCATCCCGTAGCGTGAACCAGCAGACGCAGACCGTCCTGGTGGTCGAGGACGAGTCCTCGATCGCGTCCTTCGTCTCGCTCTACCTGAAGAACGCGGGCTACCTCGTGCGAACTGCGGCGAGCGGTACCGAGGCGCTCACCCAGACGGCGAAGGGCGACGTCACGCTGATCATTCTCGACCTGATGCTCCCCGACATCGACGGGATCGAGGTCTGCCGGCGGATCCGGAAGAGCTCGGACGTCCCGATCCTGATGCTGACCGCCCGCGACGAGGACGTCGACAAGATCATCGGGCTCGAGGTCGGCGCGGACGACTACCTGACGAAGCCGTTCAATCCGCGGGAGCTCGTCGCGCGCGTGAAGTCGATCCTGCGCCGCGCGACGCCGGAGCGCCGCCAGCAGGAGAGCGCGCAGCTCCAGCACGGCGACCTGAAGATCGACGCCGGCCGGCGAGAGGTCCGCGTCGGAGAGGAGGAGATCCAGCTCGCGCCGAAGGAGTTCGACCTGCTGTGGGAGCTGCTCGACCACAAGGGGCTCGTGCTGACGCGCGACCAGCTGCTCGAGCGTGTCTGGGGCTACACGTTCGCCGGCGACACCCGGACGGTGGACGTCCACGTGCGGCAATTGCGCCGGAAGCTCGGCGATGCCTCCCCGATCGTCACGGTCTGGGGCGTTGGCTACAAGGTCTCGCCCTCGCGAGACGCCGCTTAGGGCCCTACCCTTAGGAGCAGGGATGTTCCGGTCTCTCCGTTTCAGGCTCCCTGCGTTCTTCCTGGCGGGAATCGCGCTCGCGGTCCTGATCGCGGCCGCGCTTGCGCTGCGGCTCTTCCAGGACTACTCGCGGGAGCAGTCGGTTCGCGAGCTCCGCCGGGAGGTCATCGGACTGTCCGATCTCTTCCTGCCGCTGATCGCCAAGGGCGCGCAGCCGTTCGCGCTGCAGAAGCTGGAGCAGACGACGGGAGACCGGATCTACTACACGGGGATCGAGTTGTTCCCCGGCGAGAACTCCGGCTTCCGACCACTGCCGCCGAACGTCGTCGACGTCAACGCGCTTCCTGCCG
Organism: uncultured Actinomycetes bacterium; assembly: GCA_963700495.1. Taxonomy (GTDB): domain Bacteria; phylum Actinomycetota; class Thermoleophilia; order Gaiellales; family Gaiellaceae; genus JACCTU01. The sequence goes on from CAVOXT010000001.1 coordinate 980,721, forward strand.
ACCGGAGCACGGTCTTCGAGTTCACTCCCACGGACGACAACCGCCGCTACCTCGGGGTGGCCCGGCCGCTCGAGCAGAGGGGTGTCCGGTTGGGCGCGTTCGTCGTCGCGACACCCCGGGCCGAGCTCCAGCAACGGTGGGTCACGCTGCTCCAGCGCCTTGCGATCGCGCTGGCCGTCGCGGTCTTCGTCGCGGCCGGGCTCGCGTGGTACCTCTCGCGCAGGATCTCGATCCCGATGCGGGCGCTCGCGAGGGCGGCCGACCAGATCGCCGACGGGAGCTACAACGTCGAGATCCCCGACATCCCTCCGGGGGACGAGATCGGACAGCTCGCCGACAGCTTCCGCGAGATGACCACGCGCCTGGCCGAGGCCGACGCGCGCGAGCGGAACTTCCTGATGTCGGTCTCGCACGAGCTGCGGACGCCGCTGACGGCGATCCGCGGCCACGTCGACGCGCTGCGCGAGGGCGTCGTCGAGGACCCCGAGCTTCGCACCGCCTCGCTCGACGTGATCGCCCTCGAGGCCGACCGGCTGTCACGGCTCGTCGGGGACATCCTCGACCTCGCGAAGCTCGACGCACACCGGTTCACGCTCCTCCAGGAGGAGGTCGACATGGAGGTGCTCTGCGATCGCGCCTACACGGCCTTCAGCGAAGAGGCAAGGAGGCGCGCGATCGACTACCGGCAGGACGTCGAGTCGCGGCCCGTGATCGTCACCGACGGCGACCGCGTGCTCCAGATCATCTCGAACCTGCTCCAGAACGCCTTCCGGTGGACGCCGGACGGCGGGCGGATCGAACTCAGCCTCGAGCAGACGAACGGCAACGTGCGCGTCGGCGTCGGCGACACGGGCCCGGGGATCTCCGCCGAGGAGCGTGAGCGCGTCTTCCGGCCGTTCGTGTCGCGCGACGGGGCCGGAGGGACGGGGCTGGGACTCGCGATCGCCCGCGAGCTGGCGGCTGCGCTCGGCGGCCGGATCGAGCTCGAGAGCGAGCCCGGCCGGGGGAGCCGCTTTCAGTTGGTGCTGCCGGCCTAAGAGGTCTGCGACGTCGTGCCGGTTGCCGGGCGCCGCTCTTCGATCCGGTAGACCACGGCGCCGTTGCCCGCCTGCAGTCCCTGCTCGAGCCGGGCGAGTCGCTCGTCGACGGTCTTCCAGCCGGAGGTGACGAGGTCGACCAACAGCCCGAGGTCGTCGACGCGCGCGTTGCGCTCGGAGAGCACGTCGCCCTCGAGCCGCTCGAGCCGCCGGATCACCTGGTTCATCAGCCCGCGCATCTCGGCGAGCTGGCGAGAGACCGGCCTGGTCTCCGAAGCGATGCTGTCCTTGACCGCCGCCCCGAGCTTCTCGGGGAGGCCGACCTCGAGCTCAGCCGCCGCGGTGGCCAGCTCTTCGAGCCCCTGCCTCGCACGCTCCAGCACGGCCTCGACGTCGGCGGCATCGGTGCGGTTCTCGGCCGCCTCTGCGAGGCGCTCGCGGGCGCGCTCGATCGTGTCTTGATCCATGCGCCCCAGACTAACGTCTCCGCCGGATGCACACGGAGGAGCTGGATTACGAGCTGCCGCCGGAGCTGATCGCCCAGCGGCCGCTCGGGCGCCGTGACGATTCGCGGCTGCTCGTCTTCGACCGCAGGAGCGGGGAGATCCGGCACCGGCGCTTCCGCGACCTGCCGGACGAGGCGGGGCGGGCGCTCGTCGTGGTGAACGACACAAGGGTTGTTCCGGCGCGGATCCCGATCGAGTCGCCGAAGGGCGAGGTGCTGCTGCTCGAGCGGCTCGACGACGGGCTGTGGGAGGGGCTGGCACGCCCGACGCGGCGGCTCCGCGCGGGTCGCCGGTACGGGCCGGTCGAGCTCGTCGAGCACCTCGGTGAGGGTCGCTGGCGGCTGCGCCTCGACGGCGAGCCGGCCGGCGAGGTGCCGCTGCCGCCGTACATCGGCGTCCCGCTGGAGGATCCCGAGCGGTACCAGACGGTCTACGCCCGCGACGCCGGGTCGGCGGCCGCGCCGACCGCAGGCCTGCACTTCACGCCCGAGCTTCTCGCCCTGCTCGACGTGGAGCGCGTGACGCTGCACGTCGGCCTGGACACCTTCCGGCCGGTCGCGGCCGGAACGCTCGAGGAGCACGAGCTGCACGGCGAGCGATACGAGGTCCGGCCCGAGGCGTGGGAGCGGATCCGCGCCGCCGAGCGGGTCCTTGCCGTCGGAACGACGACCGTGCGCGTGCTCGAGACGCTCGCTCGCGGCGCGCCGCTCGCCGGCCGCACGTCTCTGTTCGTCACGCCGGGGTTCGAGTTCCGGCGCGTCGACGCGCTCCTGACGAACTTCCACCTCCCGCGCTCGACGCTGCTCGCGCTCGTGATGGCGTTCGCGGGCGTTGAGGAAACGCGGGACCTGTACCGCGTGGCCGTGGCCGAGCGCTACCGCTTCTACTCCTTCGGCGACGCGATGCTCGTGCTGTGAGTTTGTGGCTCAGAGCCACAAACCGGCTCGAGTAGACAGTCCGAGCCTCGGAAGCGCCGCGGTTGGCGGGACTTTGTGGCTCAGAGCCACAAAGCGCGGACTAGGCTGGCGCGGACGTGAGCTTCACAGTCGCGGCAACCGACGGCGCGGCTCGCTCGGGCGTGCTGCGTACGGCCCACGGCGACGTGCGCACGCCCGCGTTCATGCCCGTCGGGACGAAGGGAACCGTCAAAGGCGTCGACCCCGACGAGCTGCGAGCGCTCGGCACCGAGATCGTCCTCGGCAACACGTACCACCTGCACTTCCGTCCCGGCGAGGACGTGATCGCCGAGCTCGGCGGCCTGCACGCCTTCATGGGCTGGGACGGGCCGATCCTCACCGACTCGGGCGGCTTCCAGGTCTTCTCGCTCCGCGACACGCTGATCGCCGTCGACGACGACGCCGTGACGTTTCGCTCCGTCTACGACGGCGAGGCCGCGCGGCTCTCGCCCGAGGACGCAGCCGAGATCCAGCGCAGCCTCGGCTCCGACGTCGCGATGTGCCTCGACGTCGTGCTCCCCCCTGACGCGTCGGGCGACCAGCTCGAGCAGGCCGTCGGTCGCACGACCCAGTGGGCGCGACGCCAGCGCGATGCACCTCGTGCGCCGGGGCAGCTCCGCTTCGGCATCTCGCAGGGCGGCGTCGACCCCGAGCTCCGCCGCCGGTCGGTCGAGGAGATCGCCGAGCTCGACTTCGACGGCAACGCCATCGGCGGTCTCGCGATCGGCGAGTCACGCGACGAGATGTTCGAGACGACCGGCTGGGTCGACCGAGCTGCTCCCGGCCGGGAAGCCGCGCTACTTCATGGGCATCGGCGACCCCGAGGGCGTCCTCGAGGTGATCGCGCGCGGCGTCGACATGTTCGACTGCGTCCTGCCGACGCGCACGGCGCGAACCGGCAGTGCGCTGACGTGGGAGGGGCGCCTGAACCTCCGCAACGCCCGCTTCGCCCGCGACCCACGGCCGCTCGACGAGGGCTGTACGTGCCCCGCGTGCTCGCGCTTCTCTCGTGCGTACATCCGTCACCTCGTCAACCAGAACGAGCTGCTCGGCCTCCGGCTGCTCAGCCTTCATAATCTGCGCTTCCTGCTCGAACTGACCGCCGGCGCACGCGCAGCGATCGAACGCGGTGAGCTCGCCGCCTTCCGGGCGGATGCGCTCGACCGGCTGCGCGCGGCGGCACCGAAAGGCACCTGATGGAATTCCTGCCGCTCGTCCTCCTCGCCGTCCTCTTCTGGCTGCTGATCATCCGCCCCCAGCGCAACCGGGCTGCGGCCCAGGGCCGCTTGATCGCCAGCCTGGAGCCGGGCCAGAAGGTCGTGACCGCGGGCGGCCTGCACGGCCGCATCGAGCAGGTCGACGGCGAGGCGGTCCGGCTCGAGATCGCCCCCGGAACCGTCGTCTCGGTGGACAAACGCGCGATTGCGCAACTCGTGGAGGACCCTGGGGATCCCGGTACCCTGGGAGCGCTTTGAACACCCGGCGTTCGTACTTGATCCTCGTTTCGCTGATCGTGGTTGCCCTGATCGGCGTCGGTCTGATCGCGCTCCCGCAGTCGCCCTTCTACAAGGCGCCGGTACTCGGGCTCGACCTCCAGGGCGGGCTCGAAGTGGTGCTCCAGGCGGACCCGCCGCCGGGACGAAAGCTCCAGGCGAACGATCTCAAACGTTCCGAGACGATCATCCGCGACCGAATCGACAAGCTCGGCGTCTCCGAGCCGATCGTCGCGCGGCAGGGCAAGGACCAGATCTCGGTGCAGCTCGCCGGCGTGACCGACGTGCAGCGCGCGCGCGACCTGATCGGAAAGACCGCCCAGCTCGAGTTCTACGACCTCGAGGCCGATCTCGTCCCGCCGTCGATCTCGAACGGGATCCCGGTACCGACCGCCACGCTCTTCGACCTCCTCGCCGGCCAGCAGTCGTCGATCCAGCCTGGAGGCGGGAAGCAGTGGCGCGTCTTCAACCGCGAGACGAAGAAGCCCATCGCGGGCCCGTTCCCGACGAAGAAGGCCGCCGAGAACAGCGAGGTGTTCAAGGAGGGCGGCGACAACGTCCGCATCCTCGGCGTCCCGCAGAACCGGATCGTGATCACGTGCAGCTCCGAGTCGGCGGTGATCTGCCCGCCGGGCGCGAGCGCTCCGGTGCCGGGAGAGACCTACTACTACCTCTTCAAGTACCAGCCGTTCAACGCCGAGAACCCGATCCCGGAGATGAAGGGCGACGACCTGAAGCTCTCGGGCACCCGCGACGACATCGACCCGAACAGCGGCGACCCGATCGTGCTGATGCAGTTCACGAACGACGGTCGAGACAAGTTCGGCGACATCACGCGCGAGCTCGCTGCAGCGCGGCCGCAGGCTCAGCGACATCAGCGGCCAGCACCAGCTCCAGCACTTCGCGATCGTGCTCGACAACGAGATCCGCTCGTGGCCGTCGATCGACTTCAACGAGAACCCGAACGGGATCTCGGGCTCGAACGGCGCCCAGATCACCGGAATGGCCGGGCCTGAACGAGGCGAAGGACCTCGCGATCGTGCTCCAGACAGGCGCGCTGCCGGTCGAGTTCCACACGCTCGAGGAGACGGAGATCTCGGCGACGCTCGGCGCGGACTCGCTGCGGCAGGCCTGGCAGGCGGCGCTCGTCGGGCTCGTGCTCGTCGCGCTGTTCCTGCTCGATCTCCTATCGCTTCCTCGGCCTTGTCGCGGTGCTCGGGCTCGTGATCTACGCCGCGTTCCTGTACGGGGCGATCCTCCTCTTCAACGTCACGCTGACGCTGCCGGGCTTCGCGGGCATGATCCTGACGATCGGTGTCGCCGCCGACGCGAACATCGTCGTCTTCGAGCGCATCAAGGAAGAGTCACGCGTCAGGGAAGTCCGTGCGCGCAGCGATCGCCTCCGGCTACGCCAAGGGCTTCTCGACGATCATCGACGCGAACGTCGTCACCGCGATCACGGCGCTCGTGCTCTTCTCGCTTGCGTCTGCGGGCGTGAAGGGCTTCGCGCTGATGCTCCTGATCGGTACCGCGATGTCGGTCGTGACCGCTGTCTTCGCGACACGCGCGATGCTCGGGCTGCTCGCGGGCTTCCGCTGGTTCGACAGCCCGGCCTTCATGGGCGCGACGGGCGCCGCGATCCCGAACTGGATCCGTCACGACTACGTCGGCAAGCGGAGGGTCTGGTTCGCGATCTCGGGGGCGATCGTCCTGGTCGCGCTCGGGTCGCTGGCGGTCAAGGGGCTGAACCTCGGAATCGACTTCAAGGGCGGCACGGAGATCTCGTTCCAGACACCCCAGCCGACGCCGATCGAAGACGTGCGCGCGGAGGCGGCCAAGGTCGGCCAGGAGAGCGCCTACATCCAGGGTGTCGGCGCCTCGAGCGCGGGCCAGAGCTACGGCGAGTTCCAGATCCGAGCGGGGGCGCTGAACCCCGACGAGCAGCGGCAGCTGACGAACGCGCTCCGCCGGGACCTGGACGCGACCGCGATCGGGGCGACGACGGTCGCGGCGAGCTTCGGCAGCCAGATCGCGCGCAGCGCGATGTGGGCGATCGTGTTCTCGCTTCTGCTCGTGGTCGGGTACATCACGATCAGGTTCCAGTGGAAGTTCGCCGCCGCGACGATCGTCGCGCTGCTGCACGACGTGATCATCGCTGTCGGCGTCTACTCGATCTTCGGGCTGGAGGTCTCGACCGCGACCGTCGCCGCGATCCTGACGGTGCTCGGGTACTCGATCTACGACTCGATCATCATCCTCGACCGCGTTCGCGAGAACATCCCGCTGATGCGGCGGGCTTCGTTCCGCGAGATCGGGAACGTGTCGCTGTGGGAGACGATCCGCCGCTCGCTCGCGACGACGTTCATCACGCTGCTCCCGATCGGCTCGCTCTACTTCTTCGGCGGCGACACGCTGAAGGCCTTCGCGTTCGCACTCCTGATCGGGATCGGGTCGGGCGCCTACTCCTCGATCTTCCTCGCGGTCCCGCTCGTCGCGGTGCTGAAGGAGCGCGAGCCCGAGTACGCGAAGCGCAAGGCGGCGGACGTCCCCGAAGACGACCTGCTCGTCGCAGAGGAGGCGATCGAGGCCGCCGCCGAGGAGCCCGTTCCCGAGATCCCGCTGCTCTCACCTGCAGAGCGTCCGGCGATCACCGACGGCGCGGCTGCCAAGCGAGAACGCCGCCGCCAGCGCCGTCGCACACGTCCGCATGGCCGAGCCCGTTAGCGCGGTTGTCGGCGTCGCCGAGGCGATGCTCGCCTGGGCGCGGCAAGAGCGGGGCCGGATGAGCGAGCGCGCGTCCGGGAACGTGAACGCGCTGCTGCACGAGATCGGCTTCGTCACGCACGACGAGTTCGAGGAGATGGAGCTCCGCGTCGCTCAACTCGAGCACCGGCTCCGCCTGCTGGAGTCGGCGCCTCCGCCTGTCACACTTGCAGGCGATGGCACAACCGGCGACGAAGAGTCTCGGCCGGCTCTCTGAGATCGCGCAAGTCGCGGTTCGCCACGGCTTCGGCTACTTCTTCGAGCGCCACCGGCTGACCGATCTGCTCCCCTGGGGCGACCGCCCGTCCGGCGACGAGGAGCGTTCGCAGCGAGGCGTTCGCGTGCGCGAGATGCTCGACGAGCTCGGCCCGACGTTCGTGAAGTTCGGCCAGCTGCTCTCGACGCGCCCCGACGTCGTACCGCCGGACATCATCGCAGAGCTCCGTGGGCTGCAGGATGACGTGCGGCCCGTGTCGTTCGATGCGGTGCGGATCGTGATCGAGGAGGAGCTCGGCCTCGAGCTCGAGAAGCTCTTCCTCGAGTTCGAGGAGCAGCCGATGGCGGCGGCGTCGATCGGCCAGGTGCACCGTGCGGTTCTGCCGAACGGCGACCGGGTCGCGGTGAAGGTGCAGCGACCCAACGCTCCCCGGCAGATCGAAGCGGATCTGGCGCTGCTCTACCAGGCCGCAAAGGTCGTGCGGGAACGCGTGCGCGCCCTCGACTTCATCGACGCAAACGAGCTCGTCGACGAGTTCGCCCAGCAGATCCGCAGCGAGCTCGACTACTCGCGCGAGGCGCGGAACGCGGAGACGATTCGCCGCAACTTCCGCACCGACCCCGGCGTCCGCGTGCCGAAGGTCTACTGGAGCTACTCACGCCAGCGCGTATTGACGCTCGAGTTCCTCGATGGCGTTCAGGTTGCCGACCTGCCTGCCGACTGGACGGTCGACCAGCGCCGCGCGCTCGCGTACCGAATGACCGACGCATGGATGGCGATGATCTTCCGGCACGGGTTCTTCCATGCCGATCCGCATCCGGCGAACGTCCTCGTGCTCGACGACGGCGCCGCCATCGGCCTCGTCGACTTCGGCGCGGCCGGTCACCTGAGCGACGACGACATGACGAAGCTGACCCGCGTCTTCATCGACGCTGCGCAGGAGCGGGTCGACATGCTGCCCCGCCGGCTGGCCGACCTCGGCGTCCGGTACCCGCCCGAGCTCGAAAACGAGTTTCGCGCCCGCCTGCACGATCTCTACTACAAGTACTACGGGGCGCGGGTGTCGGAGATCGACCCGCTGGAGGTGATCCGCGAGGCGTTCGACCTCATCTACTCGATGAACCTGCACCTGCCGACCCGGTTCCTGCTCCTCGACCGGGCGATCGCGACGCTCGGCTCGGTGGGTGTCGAGCTCTATCCCGACTTCAACGTCTTCGAGGTCGCCAAGCCGTATGCGCGCGCGATGATGATCGAGCGATTCACCCCCGAGCGGGTCGCGGCCCGCGCGCGGCGCGAAGGGTTGCGTCTCGGCGAGATGGCGATCGAGCTGCCGTACCAACTGCACGACATCCTCGAGGAGGTCCGGGACGGCCAGATCGAGGTCGGCTTCGTGCACAAGGGGCTCGACGAGTTCATGCACCGGATCGACGTCGTCTTCAACCGGCTCGTGATCGCGCTCGTCGTCACCGGCGGCCTGATCGGCTCCAGCCTGATCGGGATCTTCGCCAGCGGCGGGCCCGAGATTCTCGGCCTGAACCTCGTCTCGGTGGTCGGGTTCATGCTCTCGGCCGCGCTCGGGGCGTGGCTCTTCTTCGCCGTGCTCCGCAGCGGTCGGCTCTAGGAAGGCCCCAGCCAGGCGAGCAGCTCCGCGTTGACCCGCTCCGGCGCCTCGTTCTGGACGAAGTGTCCGGCCTCTTCGATCGGAACGACCGTGACGTTGGGCGCGAAGCGGCGCAGCTGCTCCTCATCGGCCAGCGAGGGGCCGAGGAAGCGATCGTGCATGCCCCAGAGGACGAGCGTCGGCGCCTGCACCGGTCCACCCAGACCGACGCGGCGGCGGAGGAGAGCGTTCCGGAATGCGGTGCGGTAGTACGCAAGCGGGCCTCGAAGCTTGCGAGGCTCGTCGAAGGCGTTGCGGTAGTGCTCGAGCTCCTCGTCCGGCCACACTCCCTTGACGTACGAGCCGCCGCGGAGTGCGCGTGCGATGCGCGCGGCGTGGTCCTTCGACATCGCGCGCTCGGGGAGGATCGGGATCTGGAACCGGAAGATGTAGCGCGAGCGTGTGCGCTGATCGCCGCTCGCCCGCATCTCCTCGCCCATCAGCCGCGGATGCGGCGCGTTCATGACCACGAGGCGCTCGACCTGTTCCGGGTGGAGATGGGCCGCGGCCCAGGCGATGACGCCGCCCCAGTCGTGGCCCACGACGACGGCGCGCTCCCGGCCGAGCGCGCCGATCAGCCCGGCGGCATCGGCTGCAAGCGTGCGCAGGTCGTAAGGCCCGCGCGCCTCCGTGCCGCCGTAGCCGCGCAGATCGGGTGCCACTGCACGGTACCCAGCAGCTGCGAGTGCGGGCAGCTGATGCCGCCACGAGCGCGCGAGCTCAGGAAAGCCGTGGAGGAGCAGCACCAGCGGTCCGTCGTCCGGGCCGTCGGCCAGCGCGGAGAAGCGAAGTCCGTTCGCGCGGAGCTCGAGCGGCGTCAAGGGAGCGTGAGGAACTCGACCGCGCCGGTCGTCGTCAGGCCGGGCCTCGGCCCGCCCGCGATCGCGTAGACGGATCGGCCGGTCGAGACGACGCCGAGTCCGTGGCGCGGGGTCGGAAGGTCGGGCAGCCGGCCCCACCGCCTCGTCTTCGTGTCGTATGCGTACACGTCCGCGATCGTGCCGCCCGGTTCTTCGCCGCCGATCGAGACGATCGTACGGCCGACACTGGTCGCGCCCGTTCCACCGCGGGACGTCGGGACTGCGGGCAGGCGCGTCCACGTGCGCGCGCCCGGCTTCCAGCTCTCGAGCATGCGTCGGTTCGTGTCCAGGCCGGCCGTGCGGCCCGCGAGCGCGTACACCAGGCCGCCGGTCGACGTGACGGCGAGGTGCTCCCGCGGTGTCGGCCCCGGGATCTGCCGCCAGCGGTTCGCGCGCAGGTCGAGCGCGAACGAGCTGCGCGTCAGGCCGCCGGGTCCGATCCCCGCGATCACGTAGAGCGTGTCGCCGATCACCGTGGCACCACCGGCGGCGCGCCCGGCGGGCATGCTCGCGAGCTCGCGCCAGCGGTCGCTCTCGAGCACGAAGACGCGGTCGCTCGGTGCGTTGCGCGCGAGGTAGCCGCCGGCGACGATCGCCTTGCCGCGCCAGGTCGCGCCCATCGCGTGGTTCACCGCGACGGGCAGGTCAGGGAGCCGGCGCCAGCGGCGCGTGGCGGGCGAGTACGCGTCCGCCTGCGCCGAGGTGTCACCCCACGGCAGGTACCCGCCCACGACGACGAGCTCCGAGCCGTGCCGTGCCGCGGCGACCTCGGTGCGTGGCAGCGGCAGCGTCTCGCCGCTTTGCCACCGCGGCGTCGCCGCGCTCGCGGCGGCCGGCACGACCACCGCGGCGAGGAGCGCTGCCAGCAGCGAACGGTGTCGGCGCAGAGTTGCGAGCAAGGGCATCTCGACCGCCTCGGACGCCGATGCTAGCGCCGCGCCGGAATGGGGGGCTTGGTCGCGCCGGCGACGCGCGCGATCGGGGCTGGCGCGCGGACGTCGGGCCGTGGGATCGAGCGGACGCTGACTGGAAGCGCGGGCTCAAAGGCCCGCAGGAGGACGATCGCCGACGCCGCCAGCGCGGCGCCGCCGATCAGTGCCAACGACGGCGAGACCGCCAAGAGCTGCCCGCCCATCGTCGGGGCGAGGGCGAGTCCCAGCCACCATGACAGACCGGCGGTCGCCATGTATCGCCCTCGTAACGCAAGCGGCGCCAGGTCGGCGATCAGCGGCATGAACGCGGTCGCATGTAGACACTCGCCGACGGCGAAGGCGACCGCCGCCGCGATCAGACAGACGAAGGCGAGCTCGGGGCTTGCTGCCTGCGCGAGGACGGCGAGGAGGCAGGCGACGACCCAGGTGCCGGCTCCGAGCGAGAGGGCGCCGACGCGGCTCCTGCCCTCGGCGGCCTTCACGATCGGAAGCTGGGCGAAGACGACCGTGGCGGCATTCGCAAACAGCAGCAAGCCGATCAGGCTGGGCCCGATCCCGATCTCGCGGGCGTACGGAGGCACCATCCAAGCAAGCACACCCCAGCCGACGGCGATCATGGCGACGTTGGTCAGCCCGAAGCGCAGGAGTGCACGGTCGCGCATCACCTGCCGGTAGCCGCCGGCGACGGGCTCGGGACGCACCTCTTCGCGCACAGCCGCGACAAGGATCGCCAGGTAGACGACGTAGGTCACGGCGTTGGCCAGGAAGAGCAGGATGAAGCCGTCGAGGCCGAAGCCGGCGACCATGCCTCCGATCGCAGCGCCGAGGCCGATTCCGACATTGACCGCGACGCGCGAAACGGCACTGGCGCGCTGGCGGAGCTCGCGCGGCGCAAGTGCGGCCATCAATGCCGACTGGCTCGGGTTCAACCCGCCGTTGCCGACCCCGGCCAGCGCTGCGGCGGCGAAGGCCGCCGTCGGCGTCGTCGCGAACGCGAGGCTGCCGTAGCCGCAGGCCAGAGCAAGGCCGGCGCCGACCGCTGTGGTGCGGGCGCCGACCCGATCGACAGCGGCCCCAGCGACCGGGGCAACGAAGACGGCGACGCCGCTGACGAGCCCGACGACGAGTCCGGAGACGCCGAGGCTGAAACCGCGCGCCTCGTGCAGGTAGATGATCTCGAACGGAAAGACGGCGCCGTAGCCGAGCATGTTGAGGAAGACTCCGGCCTCGACGACCCACAGCTGGCGCGACAGACCGAAGCTCAGCCGACGCATGGGCAGCCCGCCCCTAGGGACGCCGGGCCAGATAGACGCCGACGAGACAGAGCGCACCACCGGCGGCCGCGAGCCACGGCGGCGTCTCACCGAGGAGCGCCCAGCCGAGCAGAATCGCGACCACCGGAATCAGGTAGGCGAGTGAGGCCAGGCGGCCGGCGCTCATTCGGCGCAGGGCGTACGCCCAGGTCGCGAAACCGAGCGCTGTTGGAGCGACACCGAGATAGACGATCCAGCCGATCGCGGTGGCGCCTGCGTCGTCGAGTTCGCCCGCGAGCGTCGGCGCGAACGGCAGGCAGACGACTGTGGCGGCGACGCAGCCGAGCCACGTCACCTGCAAAGGCGACACGCGGGCCAGCACCGGCTTCTGGATGACCACGGCCGTCGCATAGGCGAACGCGGCGACGATCAGAAGCGCAATGCCGAGACCGGCACGGGAACCCGACCGTGAGTCGGCGAGGCCGATCAAGACGCACCCCGAGAACGCGACGGCGCAACCGGCGAAGAGCCAGCGCGGGAAGCCTTCCTTGAGGAAGATTCCTGCCAGGATCGCAATCAGGATCGGGCCGGCGTTGATCAGCATCGCGGCCGTCCCGGCGTCGACGCGACGTTCGGCTGCGTTCAGCGCGACGCTGTAGGCGCCGAGGAACAAGACGCCGAAGGCGGCGATCCCCAGCAGATCGCGCCGCTCGGGCAGCGGCTCGCGCCAGATGGAGGCCGCGATGCCGAGCACGACCACGCTGACGAGCAGCCGGCCGAGCGCCAGCGAACCGGGGGACAGTGTCTGCCCGGCGTCGCGGATGGCGACGAAGGCCGAGCCCCACAGCGTCACCGTCACCAACCCGGCTGCGAGCGCCGCGACATCGGTACGCGCGGCGGCCGGAATCGACAGGGCGGCCATTATTGTAGTAATACAAAATGTGTTAACATACACATACAATATGGCAACGCAGGGGCGCGCACAACTCATTGCTCTCGAGTTCGAACGGCGCATCCGGGCCGGGGATCTAGGCGCCGGCGAGCGGCTACCGGCCGTTCGTGCGTTGGCCGTCGAGCTTGGAGTCGACCCCGGCACCGCGGCCGCCGCCTACCGCTTGCTCCGCGAACGGGGCTTTGTCATCAGCGACGGCCGTCGCGGAACGCGCGTCGCAGCACAGCTCGAGTCGCGTCCGTCGCGGGTCAACCAGCTGCCGCCGGGCGTCCGCGACCTGGCGTCCGGCGTCGTCGACCCGGTACTCGTTCCCGAAGTCAGCCGGGCGCTCGAGCGCGTCGCCGCGCGTCGCCCCGACGTGACCCGTTACGAGGAGAACGCCAAGTTGGACGCCCTCGTCGCGCAGGCCCAGGCCGACTTTGGCCGCGCCGGCGTCGACGCGACGGCGCTGAGCTTCGTCGGCGGCACCCTCGACGGACTCGAACGTGTCCTGCAGGCGCACCTCCGGCCCGGCGACCGGGTCGGGGTCGAGGATCCCGCGTTCCCGCGGCTCCTCGACCTGCTGCAGGCATTGAACCTTCGGGCGGTACCGATCGCGATCGACGACGAGGGCCTCGATCCTGATCAGCTCGACCGTGCTTTGACGCGCGGCCTCGACGCGCTGGTCGTCACGCCCCACGGTCAGAACCCCTTCGGCGCGTCGCTGAGCGAGGAGCGCGCTTCGACTCTGCGCCGCCTCATGGGAACGCACGAAGTACTACTGGTCGAGGACGCGCACGGCTGGGAGGTCGAACACCGCCCTTCGACGCTGACCGGCGGACAACGACGCTGGGCGGTGATCCGGTCCATGTCGCGGCTGCTTGGCTCGGACGTCCGCGTGGCATTCGTCGCCGGCGATCAACAGACGGTCGCCCGCGTCGAGGCGCGCCAAGCTGTGACGACGAGCTGGGTCAGCCGGCTGCTGCAGGAGGTCGTCGCTGAGATGCTCGCCAGCGCGGACGTCCGCCGCCAGCTGCGCCGGGCATCGGCCGAGACGAACAAGCGACGCCTTGCGCTCCTGACCGCGCTCGAACGTCGCGGTGTTCGAGCGCACGGCCGCTCCGGGCTGCACGCCTGGATCCCAGTGCGCGAGGAGGTGTTCGCTGTCCGCTACCTCCTCGACACCGGCTACGCCGTGCTGGCTGGAGAGCGGTTCCGCCTGCGGACACCGCCGGCGGTGCGGGTGACGACGGCGCAGCTGCTGCCGGCGGAGGTGGAGCCGCTGGCCGACGCGCTTGTCGAGGCCGCAACCAGCCAGTCGCTGATCAGCTACTAGACCCGACCGTCGCGAGGCGCCGTCAGTCGTACAGCGAGCGCCCGGCGCCGGGCGCAGCGTTCGGCGGGTAGGGCTCGAGGTCGTTCATATAGCGCGGCCGGGTTTGCACCCGGTCGAGCCAGGCGCCGAGGTGTTCGTAGGGCCGCATGTCGATGCCGGCCTCGCCGGCGACGTGGACGTAGCCGTAGATGCCGATGTCGGCGATCGAGTAATCCGCGCCGACGAAGAACTCGCGGCCGGCGAGGTGGTCGTCGAGCAATCGGAGAACCTGCTCGCCGCGTTCCTTGCGCCGACGAGCCTCGTCGTCCGTCGGCTTCAGGCGACCGACGAGCAGGCGGAAGCGGAGGCCGCCCATCGTCGGAATGACGTCGGTCTGCTCGTAGATCAGCCAGCGGACGACCTGCGCGCGGTCGAACGCGTCGTCGGGCAGGAGCGGAGTCGAGTCGGCGAGGTAGAGGAGGATCGCGTTCGACTCGGGCAGAAACCGGCCGTCTTCGGTCTCGAGCAGGGGTGTCGTCCGCATCGGGTTCTTCGCCGCGTAGTCGTCGGTGAGCGTGTCGCCGGCGAAGATGTCGATCGCGACACGCTCGTACGAGCGCTCCATTTGCGCCAGCAGCAGGCGCACCTTGTAACAGTTGGCCGAGGCGACGTAGTCGTACAGCCGCAGCTGGCTCATGCATCTCCTCTCGTCGTCATCGATCGTCTGAGTGGGCGCCGTACGCAGCGGACGGCTGTCGATGAGTCGGCGCAGAATTGCACGAAAGGACATCTCGACCGGTTCGTCGGCCGGTGTTAGCTTCGCCGGCATGCCAGCGGCCCTTCTTCTTGCGGAACCGGAGCAGGCCACGCGCGGCTTCCTCGAGCGCCAGCTCGTGCAGGACGGCTTCGAGGTGGTGGGCGCGGGCGCGTGCGGCGAGGCGCTCGAGCTCGCCGAACGTGCACGGCCGGATCTCGTCCTCGTCGGCACCCCTCTCCCCGATGCCACAGGCCTCGAGCTCTGCCGGCGCCTGCGCGAGGGCGAGCCCGGCCGCAGCTGGAACCGAGACGTGCCGCTGATCCTGCTCGGCCAGCCGGACGCGGACGCCGTCGACCGCGTCCGCGCGTTCGACCGAGGCTGCGACGACTACCTGCCGAAGCCGTTCGTCTACGACGAGCTGCTCGCGCGCATCCGTGCTGTGCTTCGCCGCGCCTGGCGGGCGCAGCGGGACGAGCTCGAGGCGGGTGACGTGCGGGTCGACAAGGCGACCCGGCGGGTGACCGTGCAGGGCCGCCCGGTCGTGCTCTCGGGGAAGGAGTTCGAGCTGCTCGCGAAGCTGGCCGAAGAGCCGTTGCGGGTGTACACGAAGGACGAGCTGTTGCGCGACGTCTGGGGCTACCGCTCGTCGGGGCGCACGCGCACGCTCGACTCGCACGCATCGCGCCTGCGGCGGCGGCTCGGCGACGCCGGCGGCGGGCCGTACGTGCTCAACGTCTGGGGCGTCGGCTACCGCTTGCTGCGCGAGTAGAAGCTCAGCCGCCAAGGGTCAGCGATGCGCCCTCGAGCTGCAGCAGTTGCTCCTTGCGGTCGAGTCCGCCGCCGTAGCCGACGAGGCTCCCGTTCGCGCCCACGACCCGGTGGCAGGGAAGGACGATCGGGATCGGGTTGCGGTTCATGAACGTCCCCACCGCCCGGGCGGCCGTCGGCTTGCCGGCGCGGGCCGCGAGCGCGCCGTAGGTCGTCACCTGCCCGTAGGGCACGCGGCTCAGCTCCTCCATCACCCGGAGGCGAAACGACTCGAACCGCACGTCGAGGGGCAGCTCGAACCTCTCGCGCTTGCCTTCGAAGTACTCGTCGAGCTCGCGCTTCTGCTCGTCCAGCGCCTTAGGGGCACGGAGCACCTTCGAGCCGAACTCCCGCGCGAGCGGCTCGAGGTCGCGGTCGGGCTCCGGGTCGAACTCGATCCGGCAGAGGCCCCGCTCCGTCACGGCGACGAGCAGCGCGCCGATCGGCGAGTCGACGAGGTCGAACGCGACGTCGAGCGAACCATCGGCGACGGCCTGCTCGCGGAAGCGGCGGTCGAGATCGGTCGAGACCTTCATAGCGATACACCCTTTCGTCGGAGCCTGCGCACGCCCGAGGACGCCGCCTGCCTGGCCGCCTCCTCGCTCGAACCGAGCGCGAAGGCGATGTCGGCGTACTCGAGGTCGTAGCCGTAGCGGAGCACGACCGCGGCGCGCTCTTTCGGCGGGAGCCCGTCGGCCAGGTGCTCGAGCTCGGCATAGGCGGGCCGGCTCTCCTCGAAGACGGGCTCGCCGTCGAGCATGGCCGGACGCCTGCGCCGGTACTCGTCGACGGTGACCCGTGCCGCGATCGTGAACACCCACGCACGCAGGTTCGAGGCGTGCGTAAGAGATTCGTAGCTCCGGAGCGCCCGGAGGAACGTCTCCTGGAACGCGTCCTCCGCGCGGTCGCGGCCGAGCCTTCGAACGAGGAAGCCGAAGACGCCGTCGCGGTGCTCGACGTAGAAGTGCTCGAACGGCGGGACCACCACTGCCTCCATCATGGTCTTGAACGTCCGGCGGCGGGCATTTGTGAGACTCCGGCCGTGAACGTCGCCGTCATCGGCCACGTCGAGTGGATCCAGTTCGCGCGGGTGGAGCACGTTCCGGCGCCCGGCGAGATCGTGACGGCAATCGAGACGTGGGAAGAGGCTGCCGGAGGCGGTGCCGTGGCGGCCGTCCAGCTCGCGAAGCTGAACGGAAGCTGCACCTTCTACACCCTGCTCGGCGACGACGAGCTCGGCCGCCGGGCGCACGAGCAGCTCTCGAAGCAGGGCGTCCAGCTCGAGGCCGAGTTCGTCTCGCGCCCGACCCGTCGCGGCTTCACCTTCGTGGACGACGAGGGCGAGCGCACGATCACGGTCATGGGCGAGAAGCTGCACCCCGGCACGAGCAACCACATGCCCTGGCTCGAGCTCGCGCGGTGCGACGGCGTCTACTTCACGGCCGGCGACGTCGGGGCGCTCGAGGCCGCGCGCCGCGCACGCGTGCTCGTTGCGACCGCGAGGGAGCTCTCGACGCTGCGTCGCGCCGGCGTCGAGCTCGACGCGCTCGTCGGGAGCGGGGAGGACATGAGCGAGCAGTTCCAGCCGGGTGACCTCGATCCGCAGCCGACGCTCGTCGTCTCGACCGCCGGCGCGCTCGGCGGGTGGACACAGCCGGGCGGCCCCTTCCGCGCCGCGCCGCTGCCCGGGCCGATCTCGGACGCCTACGGGGCCGGAGACTCGTTCGCGGCCGGGCTCACCTTCGCGCTGGCCGAGGGGCTCGAGCGCGAGGATGCCCTGGACTTGGCCTCTCGCTGCGGGGCGTCGGTCATGACCGGCCGAGGGCCGTACGAGCAGCAGCTCGATGCCGAAGCCCTCGACCTCGACGGCTGACACTCTGTTGGTCCGATCGGGACGAGGAGGTCGCACCCGGCGGTGTGATGGAATGCGTGTCGTGGCAGGTCTCCGGCGGGCGTTGTCGCTGTGGCTCCTCGTTGCGGCGAGTACGGGGTTCCTCCTCGCGGGCTGCGGCGGTGGAGACGGAAGCGCGCTGACGGGGTTGACGGTGACGCGGCCGACGGTGACTACGCCCACGGTGACCGCACCCACGGTCACTGCGCCCACCGTGACGCGGACGTTTCCGACCGTGACGGATGTCGTTCCAACCGAGACGGTCGAAACCGAGCCGACCGAAACGACTCCGACCGAGACCGAGCCCGCGCCGACGGTGACCGAGACCGAGACGACGACTGCGACCGAAACCGAGACGCAGCCCCTTCCGGAGCCGACGACGGCCGAGACCGAGACCGCTGTCGCCGTAGCGCCCACGACGTCGGAGACGGACTCCTCAACCGACTCGTGGATCTGGGTTCTGCTCGGAGCCGTGCTGATCGCCGTGGTCGTACCTGGCGGTCGTCCTGTTCCGCAGGCGCGGGTCAGCGGCTGCGTTCTCGGCGAGCACGGCAGATCTCGCGCGCCGGTGTCTCGCAGCTCTGGACGACGTGCGCGCCCAAGGCTCGGTCGTAACCGGGCACATCCAGGGCCTCGCGGCGGAGGCGCGCTCGCTCGAGGCCGCGGCACCCGACGAGACGGAGCGCGCGAAGCTGACGCGACTCAGGACGGGGCTTGACGGGCTCGTTCAGGCGCTCGAGACCGATCGGACGCTGCGCCTGACCTCACCGCCGCCGAACGAGGACCAGCTCGGCTACTCGGCTCTGGTCATCAGCCAGCACGTCGAAGAGGTCGACGCGATCCTGCACACCCCGGCGGCGCCCCCGACCTAGCAGGGCACGTAAACGCCCCACGGTCACCCTTCGAAGGGTTGCCAAGTGGGGGAGTGTGGTTTAGAGTGGGGCGAAGTGGAGATCAACCACTAGGCCCCAGCTCATGCTCCTCGGCGAGTACGAACACACCCTCGATGACAAGAACCGACTCACGCTTCCGGCCAAGTTCCGCGAATCCTTCGTGGACGGGGGCGTCGTCACCCGTGGGCTCGACGGGTGCCTCTACCTCTACGCAAGCGGCGACTGGGCCAGTCTCGTGGACAGCCGCCTCGCCGAGCTCGACCCGCTCGGGCAGGAGGGCCGCCTGATGCAGCGCTACTTCTTCTCGGGCGCGGCCGAGGCGGAACCCGACAAGCAGGGCCGAATCATGCTCCCCGGCGCGCTGATCGAGCACGCGGGCCTGGGGCGCGAGGTCGTCGTCGCCGGTGTCTACGACCACCTCGAGATCTGGAACCGCGCCACCTGGCGCGAGCACCTGAAGGAAGTGGAAGGGAGTGCGCAGCATGTTGCCGAGCGTCTTGCAGCCAAACGAGACTGACCACGTCCCCGTTCTCGCCGAGGAGGTGCGGCGCCTGCTCGCCGTGCGCCCGGGCGAGACGGTCGTGGACGGCACGTTCGGCGCGGGCGGCCACGCGACGCTGCTCGCCGACGAGCTCCGCGGCAAGGGCAAGCTGATCGCGATCGACCGCGACCCGAGCGTGCGCCCGTACTTCGAGCGCTTCCGCCGGCGCGCCGGTGTGCAGTCGCGCCTCCTGCGCGGCGACTTCTCGGTCGTTCTCCATCAGCTCGCCGACAACGGCGTGCGCGCCGACGCGATCCTGCTCGATCTCGGCGTCTCCTCGATGCAGATCGACCGTCCGGAGCGCGGCTTCTCGTACGCGGCGGACGCACCACTCGACATGCGCATGGATCCGTCCGCCGACCTTTCCGCGCAGGAGCTCGTGAACGAGGCGTCGGAGCGTGAGCTCGAACAGATCTTCCGCCGCTACGGCGAGGAGCGCTACGCGCGGCAGATCGCGCGCGCGATCGGGCGCCGCCGCCGCGAGCGGCCGTTCGAGCGGACGAGCGAGCTCGTCGAGACGATCAAGGCGTCGATCCCGGCGCCCGCGCGGTTCGGCGAGGGCCATCCGGCCAAGCGGGTCTTCCAGGCGCTGCGGATCGCAGTCAACGACGAGCTCGGCGCGCTCGAGGCTGCGCTGCCCGCGGCGACCGAGATGCTGCGCCCGGGCGGTCGGCTCGCGGTGATCAGCTTCCACTCGCTCGAGGACCGGATCGTCAAGCGCTTCATGCGAGACCGCGAACGGGGTTGCACGTGCCCGCCGGACTTCCCGATCTGCGTCTGCGGGCGCGAACCGGAGCTCCGCTCGCTCGCGAGGAGGGCGATCCGGCCGGACTCGAACGAGGTGGCCGCCAACCCGCGCGCCGCGTCGGCGCGCCTGCGCGCGGCCGTGAAGACCGAGTAATGGCCACGTGGACCGATGCCGTTCGGGTCGAGACGCCCCCAATGCGGCGGCCGCGGCCAGGCGTGCGGCCGTTGCACCGCGCCGGCGGCTCGCGGGCGGCGTCGTCTGGATCGGCGTCCTCGCCGTCCTGCTCGTCGGCGTGGTCGCCCTGAACGTCGCGGTGCTGCGGCTGAACATGCAGATCGAGCACCTGGGCCAGCAGCGGCTCGAGCTGGAGGCGGACAACGCGATGCTCGAGTCGAAGGTCTCGACCAAGCTCGCGCCGTCGCGAATCGAGAGGCAGGCACGCAATGAGCTCGGGCTCGTTCCTGCGGCGGACGCGACGTACGTCGAGCTCCGCCCGGAGCGGTGAACCCGAAGGTCGTCAACCGCCGGATCCGCCTGCTCCTCGTTCTGCTGACGCTCGCGCTGGCGGGCACGCTCGCGAGGGCGGTCTGGCTGCAGGGCGTTCGAGCGCAGCCGCTCTCGAAGCTCGCCGCGACGCAGCAGCGCCAGACGGTCGAGCTGCCCGCGCGGCGCGGGACGATCTTCGACCGGAACGGTGTCCCGCTCGCGCTCGGCGAGCAGGCGACGACGGTCTACGCGGATCCGACGCAGATCACCAACGCCGCGCGCTGTTGCGGTTGCCGCCGAGCGCACGCTCGGCGTCGACGCGGAGTCGATCTACCCGGAGCTGACCGACCGCTCCCACGCGTTCGTCTACCTCCGGCGGAAGGCCGACGCCGAGAAGGCGGACCTGCTGCGACAGCGGAAGCTTCCGGGTGTCGGCTTCTACGCGGAGGAGCGGCGCCTCTACCCGCAGGGGCCGGTTGCGTCGAACGTGCTCGGCTTCGCCGGCGAGGACAACAAGGGGCTCGCCGGGCTCGAGCTCTCGCTCGACGACGTGCTGCGCGGACGACCCGGCCGGGAGACGGTGATCCGCGATCCGTTCGGCCGCGTCGTCGACGTCTTGAGCGAGACGGCCGAACGGCAGGGCCGTGACGTCTTCCTCACACTCGACCACCGGATCCAGGCGGACGCGGAAGCCGTCCTCCGCGAGACGTTGCGGCACTGGGGAGCGAAGGCGGCCTCCGCCGTCGTGCTCGACCCGCGCACCGGCGAGCTGCTCGCCATGGCGAACGCGCCGGTGTTCGACGCGAACAAGTTCTCGAAGACGAGCCCCGACCGTCAGCGCAACCGAACGGTGAGCGACACGTACGAGCCGGGGTCGACCTTCAAGCTGATCCCCGTCGCCGGCGCGCTCTCGGAGGGGCTCGTCACGCCGGAGAGCGCGTTCACGCTGCAGACCTCGATCCGCGTTGCGGACCGCGTGATCCACGAGCACGAGCCGAGGCCGACGGTGCGGATGACGGTCGCCGACATCGTCGCGCAGTCGTCGAACGTCGGCGCGATCACGCTCGCGGAGAAGATCGGCTCGAGGCGTCTCTCCGAGTGGATCGCTCGATTCGGGTTCGGCCGCTCGACCGGAATCGACTTCCCCGGCGAGACCCCCGGGATCGTGCCCCCGCTCGAGCGCTGGTCCGGCTCGTCGATCGGCAACCTGCCGATCGGGCACGGGCTCGCGGTCACGCCGGTGCAGATGGCGGCCGCCTACGCGGCCGTCGCGAACGGCGGGGTGTGGCTGCAGCCGCACCTCGTCGAGCACGTCGCCGGGCATGGGCCCAGCAAGGTCGAGAGGCGCCGGATCCTCGCGCCGAGAGTCGCGTCCCAGCTCGCCACGATGCTGACCGGCGTCGTCGCGGAGGGTGGTACCGGTCTCGCCGCGGCGATCCCCGGGTACCACGTCGCCGGCAAGACGGGAACCGCCGCAAAGCCGCTGCCCGACGGGAGCGGATACTCGAAGTCCAAGTACGTTGCGTCGTTCGTCGGCTTCGTACCTGCAACGCGGCCACGGCTCGTGATCCTCGTCACGGTCGACGAGCCCAGCACGATCTGGGGCGGGGTCGTCGCGGCCCCGGCGTTCCAGGAGATCGCCCGGTTCGCGCTCCAGTACCTCGAGGTTCCACCGGACGCGCCGGTGACCCCGAGCGGCTAGGCGCTCCCCCCGCCCGGGTGGGGGCTGGCTCCACCCGCGCTCCCCGCTGCGAGCGTACCTCCGAAGGTGTGACCGATCCAGACGCGAACCGTCACGAGTGTGGAACATCGCCGGATAGACTCGGGCGCCGAGATGCAGCTCGAGCGCGTGATCGCGGCGCTCGCACCGAAGGACGTGATCCGGCGCGCTCCGATCGAGGTTGTGGAGCTCGCCTACGACGCGCGGGCCGTGCGTCCGGGCGAACTGTTCTTCTGCGTGCGAGGCGGACGCTTCGACGGCCACGATTTCGCGGCCGAGGCCGTGTCGCGCGGCGCGGTCGCGCTGGTGGTCGAGCGCCCGCTCGACGCCGACGTCCCGCAGCTCGTCGTCGCTGACGCGCGGCGCGCGATGGCAGTCGCGGCAGCCGAGTTCTTCGAGCACCCGACGCGCGACCTCGAGGTCGCCGCCGCGACCGGCACGAACGGCAAGACAACGACCGCCTACCTGCTGCACGCGATCCTCGAGGCAGCCGGACGGAAGCCCGGGCTGCTGGGCACCGTCGAGACGCGCGTCGGCGGCGAGACGCAGACCTGCCGCGCGGACGACCGCCGAGGCGATCGACCTCCAGCGCACGTTCCGCGAGATGCTCGACGCGGGGAACCGCAGCTGCGCGATGGAGGCGACCTCCCACGGCTCGGAGCTGCACCGCCTCGACGGCGTCCGCTTCGCCGTGCTCGTGTTCACGAACCTGACGCAGGATCACCTCGACTTCCACGAGACGATGGAGCGCTACTTCGACGCCAAGCGGCGGCTGTTCGCGCCCGGTGTCCCCGCTGCCGTCAACGTCGACGACGACTACGGCCGCCGCCTGGCGTCGGAGGTCCCCGACGCGCTGACGTTCGGCTTCGCCGATGACGCGGAGGTCCGGCCCGACGCGCTCGAGGGGATCGACCTGAAGCTGCGTGGGCGGTTCAACGTCCAGAACGCGCTCGGAGCGCTCGCCGCGGCTCGGCTGCTCGGCATCGATCACGCGGCCGCGGCGGCCGGCCTCGAGGCCGTGCACGCCGTCCCGGGCAGGTTCGAGGAGCTCGACGAGGGACAGTCGTTCACGGTGCTCGTCGACTACGCCCACACGCCCGACGCGCTCGCGAACGTGCTCCGCACGGCCCGTGGGCTCGGCAGCCGCGTGCTCTGCGTCTTCGGCGCCGGCGGCGACCGCGACCGCGAGAAGCGCCCTCAGATGGGTCGTGTCGCCTCGGAGCTCGCCGATCTCGCGATCGTGACGTCGGACAACCCTCGCTCCGAGGATCCCATCGCGATCATCGAAGAGATCGTCGCGGGCGGAGGGGGACGGCTCGAGGTCGAGCCGGATCGCCGGCGCGCGATCGAGCTCGCGCTCGAGGACGCGCGGGAGGGCGACGTCGTCGTGATCGCCGGCAAGGGCCACGAGCAGGGCCAGGAGTTCGCCGACCGCAAGCTGCCGTTCGACGACCGCGAGGTGGCACGCGAAGCGCTGCGCCGGTTGAAGGTCGAAGCGTGATCCCGCTCCGCGTCGACGAGATCGCTGCACTCGCCGGCGGGCCATTGGAGGCGACCGCGGATGTCGTCACCGGCGTGAAGATCGACTCGCGGCGCATCGAGCCCGGCGACCTGTTCGTCGCCGTCGGCGCCGGCGCGGACTTCGTCGGCGACGCCCGCGCCCGCGGAGCCTCCGCGACGCTCGTGCCGACGGACCCGCTCGCGGCAATCGCCGCGCTCGGGCAGGCGATCCGCAGTCGCAGCGGTGCCCGCGTCGTCGCGATCACGGGTTCAACAGGGAAGACGTCGACGAAGGACATCCTCCACGCGCTCTGCGCTCCCGTTGCCCGCACGGTCGCGGCCGAGGCGAGCTTCAACAACGAGCTCGGCGTTCCGCTCACGCTCGCGCGGCTCGAGCCGGACACCGAGGTCTGCGTGCTCGAGCTCGCGATGCGCGGTCTCGGCCAGATCACGGAGCTCGCCCGGATCGCCGAGCCTCACATCGCGGTGATCACCGGGATCGGACCGGCGCATCTCGAGCTCGTCGGCACCGTTGAGGCTGTCGCGCAGGCGAAGGCCGAGCTGATCGAGGCGCTGCCGGCGGGCGGCGTCGCGGTCGTCCCCGCAGACGCGCCGGAGCTCGAGCCGTACCTGCGCCGCACCGACGTCGACGTGCGCCGCTTCTCGCCCGACGACGTGCTCCGCGCCGAGGCCGACGGAGACCGCACGCATGCGGTGCTCTCCGTCGGCGGCCGCGAGCTCGAGCTCACGCTCAACGTGGTCGCGCGGCACCAGCTCGTCAACGCGCTCGCCGCTCTTCACGCCTACGACGCGCTCGGCCTCCCGCTCGACCGCGCGCAGGAGGGAGCAACTGCGATCACGTTCTCGCGCTGGCGCGGAGAGGAAGTGCCGCTCGAGGGCGGCGGGATCCTGATCAACGACGCGTACAACGCGAACCCGGTCTCGATGTACGCCGCGCTCGACCACCTCGCCGAGCGCGCAGGCCCACGCCGCCGCGTCGCCGTGCTCGGCGACATGGCCGAGCTCGGCCCCGACGCGGCCCGCTATCACCGCGAGGTCGCCCGCCACGCATCGCAGCTGGGCATCGAGGTGCTCCTCGCCGTCGGGACGCTCGCAGAGCACTACGTCGACGACGCAGACCGAGATCGCGGTCGTCCGCTGGGTCGCCGGGCGCGGAGGAGGCGATCGCCGCGCTCGACGAACTGCTCCGGCCCGGCGACTGCGTACTCGTGAAAGCCTCGCGTGCGATGGGTCTCGAGACGGTCGCCGAAGCACTCGTAGGGGCGCGGGTTTGAGTCGGGTCATCATCGCCGCGATCGTGGCGATGCTCCTCTCGATCCTGATCGGGCCGCGCTTCATCGCGTTCCTGCGCCGCAAGGAACTCGGGCAGTTCATCCGCGAGGAGGGGCCGCAGGGCCACGTCGCGAAGCAGGGCACGCCGACGATGGGCGGCGTTCTGATCGTCGCAGCCGCAGCGGCCGCGTTTCTCGCGCTCAGCCGCTACTCGGTCGCCGGGCTGACGGTGTTCTTCGCGACCGTCGCCTGCGGCGCCGTCGGGTTCCTCGACGACTTCATCAAGCTGACCCACCGCCGCTCGCTGGGACTCTCGGGGCGCTGGAAGCTCCTGATGCTCGGCGCGATCGCTGCGGTCGTCGGCTACCTCGCGAGCGGCCGCGAGCTGACGACCGAGGTCTACGTGCCGATCGCCGACGTCGACCTCCCGTTCTCGTGGGCCTGGTACGGGCTCGTGTTCCTCGTGATCGCCGGCGCCGCGAACGGCGCCAACCTCACCGACGGGATCGACGGACTCGCGGCCGGCGTCTGCACGATCGCGCTCTTCACGATCACGGCGATGAACGTGCTCACGTTCGTCCGAGGCGGGCAGCGCGGCGTCGAGAGCATCGCGGCGGTCGACATGGCGACGCTCGGCGCGGCGCTGATCGGCGGCGCGATCGGATTCCTCTGGTACAACGCGTTCCCGGCCGAGATCATCATGGGCGACACCGGGTCGTTTGCGCTCGGCGGCGCGATCGGTGCGTTCGCGCTCCTGATGAACGTCGAGCTGCTGCTGCTCCTGATCGGCGGCATCTTCGTGATCGAGGCGCTCTCGGTGATGATCCAGGTCTTCACGTTCAAGTACTACGGACGGCGCGTGTTCCTGATGGCGCCGATCCACCACCACTTCGAGATGAAGGCGTGGTCGGAAACGAAGATCATGGTGCGCTTCTGGATCCTGACCGGGATCCTGTGCGCGGCGGCGTTCGCGCTCTACTACCGCTTCTTCTTCGACTTCCGGCCGGACCTGCGTTGACGCTGCCGCGCAGCGCGGTCGTGCTCGGGCTGGCGCGCTCCGGCCGCGCGGCCGTCGCGGCGCTCGAGCGGCGAGGGGTCGCGGTCCGCGGCGCGGATCTCGAGCTCGGAAACGACGACGACGTCGCCCTTCTGGAAGGAACCGGCCTGCTCGTCAAGAGCCCCGGCGTGCCGGGCGAGGCCGCGCTCGTCCGCGAGGCGCGGCGCCGAGGGATCCCCGTCTGGAGCGAGCTCGAGCTCGGCTTCCGTGTCCTCGACAATCCCCTCGCGGCGGTGACGGGCACGAACGGCAAGACGACGACGAGCGAGTTGCTCGGCGCGATGCTGTCGGCACCGGTTGCGGGCAATGTCGGTCGCGCGCTCTGCGACCTCGACGGGGTGGTCGAGCCCGGTGCTTGGATCGTCGTCGAGGCGTCGAGCTTCCAGCTCGAGGACGTGGTCGAGTTCCGCCCGCGCATCGCCGTCCTGCTCAACCTCGAGCCCGACCACCTCGACCGGCACGGCTCGTTCGAGGTCTACGCCGCGGCGAAGCTGCGTCTGTTCGAGAACCAGCAGCTCGGCGACGTCGCGGTCGTCCCTCGCGGATTCGGCGCAGCTGCCGGGGCGCGGTCGCCGCGCGCCCGTTCGACCCCGACGACCCGCTGCCCGCCGAGCCGCGCATTCCCGGCGCGCACAACCGCGAGAACGCTGCCGCCGCGACGGTCGCCGCCCGTGCCGGCGGGGCGACCGAAGAGGAGATCGCGCGCGCGCTACGGGAGTTCCCGGGCGTGCCGCACCGGCTGGAGCCCGTCGGCGAGCACGACGGCGTGCTCTTCGTGAACGACTCCAAGGCGACGAACGTCGGCGCCGCGCTCCGCGCGCTCGACGCCTACGAGGCGCCCCTGCTCCTCATCGCCGGCGGCCGCGCCAAGGGCGAGTCGTTCGAGCCGCTCGCGGCCGCTGCGAGCGGCAAGGTCCGGCGGGCGTTCCTCGTCGGCGAGGCGGCGCCCGCGCTCGCCGAAGCTCTCCGCGACCTCCCGCACGAGGTGAGCGGCGATCTCGAGACGGCCGTCCGCTCCGCGCGCGTGGCAGCCCGCCCGGGAGACGTCGTTCTGCTCTCTCCGGCCTGCGCGAGCTACGACCAGTACCGGGACTTCGAGCAGCGCGGCGACGAGTTCCGACGGCTCGTCCAGGCCCTCTAGGGCAGGCGTCCGGCCGCCGGCGTCGAACTCGCGCCGGGGAGAGATGAAGAAGAAGGCGCACCTGGAATGGCACGTGCTCCTGCTCGTGACGCTTGCGCTCGTCGCGTTCGGGCTCGTGATGGTCTACAGCGCGACCTCCGCGTCCGCTGCGCTCGGGGGCGGCGACCCGACGCGCTATCTCGCGCGTCAAGGGGTCTACGCGCTCGTCGGGCTCTGCTTGCTCACCGTCGCCGCGCGGACGGACTACCGCATCTGGAGGAAGCTGGCGCCGCCGCTGCTCGTCGTCACGTTCGCGCTCTGCGTCGCGGTCCTCGTCGTCGGCGTCGAGGTCAAGGGCGCCCAGCGCTGGCTGACGGTCGGGCCTGCCGTCTTCCAGCCGTCCGAGCTCGCGAAGCTGTCGCTCGCGGTCTGGGCGGCCGCGTACCTCTCCCGGCACCGTGCACCGCAGACGCTGAAGGAGCTCATGCGCCCGATCGGCCTCGTGGCCACGGTCTTCGCCGGCTTGATCATGCTCCAGCCCGATCTCGGCACGACGATCTGCATCGGGATCATGCTGGCCGGGCTGCTCCTGATCGCCGGCACGCCGCTCAGGACGTTCGCGGCCGCGGCAGGGATCGCGGCGGCCGCGGGAGCGGTCGCGATCTGGATGGAGCCGTACCGTCAGGAGCGCTTCCTCGCCTTTCTCGACCCGTGGAAGGACGCGCAGAACACCGGCTACCAGTCCGTGCAGGCGTTGATCGGGCTCGCCTCGGGCGGGATCTTCGGCAAGGGGCTCGGCGAGGGCGTCCAGAAGATCTTCTACCTGCCGGAGGCCCACACCGACATGATCTTCGCGATCGTCGGCGAAGAGCTCGGGCTCATCGGCTCCACGCTCGTGATCTCGGCCTACGGTGCATTTGCGTACGCGGGGCTGCACGTGGCGCTTCGCTGCACCGATCCGTTCGGGAAGCGGCTCGCGGCTGCGCTGACGTCGCTCGTCTGCGGCCAGGCAGTGGTCAACCTCGCGGCCGTGCTGGGGCTCGCGCCGCTGACCGGGATCCCGCTTCCGTTCGTCTCCGCCGGGGGATCGAGCCTCGTGGTCGCGCTCACAGGCGTCGGGATCCTCCTTAACATCGCGTCCGGTGGAAGCCGGGCAGTCGCATCGGTGCCTGATCGCGGCCGGCGGGACGGCAGGTCACGTCCTGCCCGCGCTCGCGATAGCGGAGGCGCTCGTCGCGCGCGGAGTGGAGGTGACGTTCGCCGGGTCGCCGGAGCGCGTCGAGGCTCGGCTCGTTCCTGAGGCCGGCTTCGCCTTCGACCCCTTCTCGGTCTCCGGCTTTCCGCGGCGACCCGGGCTCGCGCTCGCGGCGGCGTCGTGGCAGGCGCTGCGTGCGCCGTTTGCCTGCCGGGCGATCCTTGCCCGCCGCCGTCCCGATGTCGTGCTCGGCGGTGGGGGATACGTCGCCGGGCCGATGGTGCTCGCGGCGTGGACGCGACGCATTCCGGCCGCCGTGACGGAGGCGGACGCACACCTCGGGCTCGCGAACCGGCTGGCCGCTCCGTTCGCGCGCCTGCTCTTCCTCGCCTACCCCCTCGAGGCGCGGGCGGGTTCGAAGTACCGGGTCGTCGGGCGTCCGATTCCTCTGCGCTCGCGGCCCGTCGCGCGCGACGACGCGCGGCGCGAGCTCGGTCTTCCAGCCGAGGGTCGGGTGCTACTCGTCGCCGGGGCGCTCGCCGGCGCGCGTTCGCTGAACGAGGCCGCCGTGCAGGCGTTCGGAGACTCGGGCCCGGCGGTGCTCCACCTCACCGGCGACCGCGACTACGAGCTCGTGCGCTCCCGCGTGCGCCGGGACGACTACGTCGTGCTGCCCGCGACCGAGCACTTCGGTGCGGCGCTCTCGGCCGCCGATCTGGCGCTCTCCCGCGCCGGCGGCTCGGTGTGGGAGCTCGCGGCCGCGGGACTTCCCGCAGTGCTCGTGCCGTATCCGCACGCGACCGGCGATCACCAGGCCAGGAATGCGAGCTACTTCGAACACGCAGCCGCGGCGATGGTTCTGCCCGACGAGGAGCTCGACCGTGTCGGCGAGGTCGTGCGTGCGCTGATCGCGGACGACGACGAGCTGGCGGCGATGCGGGAGGCGATGCTCGGCGCAGCGAAGCCTCGACGCGGCGGACGAGATCGCGGAGGAGCTGATCGCGCTTGCAGCAGCCGCTCGCCGGTAGGCGCATCTGGTTCGTCGGGATCGGCGGCGCGGGGCTGTCCGGATACGCGGTGCTCGCACACGCGTGGGGCGCCGAGGTGGGCGGATGGGACCGCGTCGAGACCCCCTACCTCGCGAACGTGCGCGAGGCAGGCATCGCGGTCGAGCTCGCGCCGGAGCCGGTCGCGCGGGACGGTTGGGAGAACGTCGTGTCGTCCGCGTTCGCAGGCCTGGTCGAGGGGACCACCCGCGCCGGCCTGCTCGCCGAGCTCGTCACGCTCCAGCGCTCCATCGTCGTCGCCGGCGCGCACGGCAAGACGACGACGACGGCGATGATCGCGTTCGTGCTCGACCGGCTCGGCCTCGATCCGTCCTTCCTGGTCGGTGGAGAGATTCCGCAGCTCGGCGGCAACGCCCGCGCGGGCGCCGGCTGGCTCGTCGTCGAGGGAGACGAGTCGGACCGGACGATCGCGTCGCTTCGTCCGCAGATCGCCGTCGTCACGAACGTCGACCTCGACCACCACACGACCTTCGGCTCGCGCGCGGAGGTCGAGGCGCTGTTCGACGAGTGGCTGAAGCACGTGCCTCAGGTCGTGCGCGGCGACGAGCTCGAGCCGAGCGCGCTCGAGCTCGCCGTCCCGGGCGAGCACAACCGGCGAAACGCGGCCGCCGCGCTCGCGGCGCTCGAGCTCGCCGGAGTCGAGCGCGCCGCCGCGGAAAGCGCGCTGCAGGAGTTCCGCGGTGCAGGCCGGCGGTTCGAGCTGCGCGGCGGCAACGGGATCCGCGTGTACGACGACTACGCGCACAACCCGGCCAAGATCGCGGCGGCGGTGGCGACGGCGCGCGGGCTCGCTCCTGCGCGGGTGCTGGTTCTCTTTCAGCCGCACCTCTACTCGCGCACGCGGCATCTCGCACACGACCTGGCGGTCGCGCTCGGCGGTGCCGACGTCGTCGCGGTGACCGAGATCTACCCGGCGCGTGAGGAGCCCGTCGAAGGGGTGAGCGGGAAGCTCGTGGTCGACGCTCTGGCCGAGCTCCGCCCGGGGATGCCGCGTCGCGTGGACGCCGAACGTGGAGGACGGTGCGCGCTTCCTCGCGGCCAGGGCTCGGCCCGGCGACCTCGTGCTGACCGTGGGCGCCGGGGACGTCGACCGCGGGGCGGACCTGCTCGCCCGTGAGCTCGCGTGACCGTCGAGGAGCAGGTCCCGCTCGCGCGGCACACGACGCTCGGAACCGGTGGGCCCGCCCGCGCGTTTGCCCGGCCGAAGAGCCTCGAGCAGCTGCTCGAGGCACTGCGGTGGGCCGGCGAGCGAGGGCTGAAGGTCGCGACGATCGGCCTCGGGTCGAATCTGCTCGTGGCCGACGAGGGCGTCGACGCACTTGTGCTGAAGCTGACCGGCGAGCTGGCGAACGTGAGCGCGACTGGTGATCGCATCCGTGCGGGCGGCGGGGCGACGAACGCCGTCGTTCTGCACCGCGCGAGGTCGGAAGGGCTCGGCGGCTTCGAGTTCGCGTGCGCGATTCCGGGGACGACCGGCGGCGGCGTCTGGATGAACGCCGGAGCGTACGGTGGCGACTTCGCGCAGGTGCTCGAACGCGCGCTCGTCGTCGACGCGCAGCAGGGACCGCGCTGGCTCACGCCCGGCGAGCTCGGCCTTCGCTACCGGCACTCGGAGCTGCAGCACGGGCAGGTCGTCGCCGAGGTCGAGCTTCGCCTTGTCCCGCGCGACGTCGAAGAGATCAAGGCGACCGTTGCGGAGCTCCAGGCGCAGCGCAAGGCGGCGCAGCCGACGAACAAGCGCACCTTCGGGAGCGTCTTCAAGAACCCGGAGCACGAGCTGAGCGCCGGGCGCATGCTCGAGGCGTGCGGCCTCCGCGGCCACCGCATCGGCGGTGCCCAGATCTCGCCGCGCCACGCGAACTTCATCGAGAACGCCGGCGGCGCGAGCAGCGCCGACGCCGTCGCGCTGATGACCGAGGCTCGCCGGCGCGCGTGGGATCGGTACGGCGTCGAGCTCCTGCACGAGGTCGAGTTCCTCGGCGCGCTCGAGCTCCCGCCGCTCGACCGGTAGGAGCGCCCGAGCGCGCGGCGAAGTCTCCGCCGTGGCCGGAAGGGACAAGCGTTCGCATGCGCGCGTAAAGGCGGCGGTTGCCGAGCTCCCACACCTGGGGCACCTCGACGTCCGGAGGCTGCTCCCGTCCGCCCCCTCGCTGCTCATCGGCTTCGCGCTGCTCGCCCTGGCGATCGCGTCCTACGGCGTCGCGCGCGAGACGGCGCTCTTCGAGATCCGGCGGATCGAGGTGACAGGTGGCTCACCCGCAGTTCGTTCCGGCGTGGGCGAGGCGCTCGAGCCTCTCGAGGGCCGGAGCCTGGTCGGCCTCGAGGCCGCGGAGCTCGACCGCCGGATCGCGGCGCTTCCGGACGTCGTCGGGATCACGCACGATCGCGCGTTCCCGCACACGCTGCGCGTCTTCGTGCTGCCCGAGCGGCCGCTGCTCGTCCTCCGGCGCGGCTCGGAGTCGTGGCTCGTCTCGGCGCGGGCCCGCGTCGTGCGCCCGCTGCCCAGGGGCGCCGCGCCGAGGCTGCCGCGCGTTTGGGTTCCCAGCCAGGTCGACGTCGCCGTGGGGGACACGCTCGCGGACACGGCCGCACGCCGTGCGGTCCGTGTGCTCGCGCTTGCGCGGACGGAGTTGCCGGGGGTGCGGGTCGCCGTGGTGAAGATCGCAGGCGCGGAGACGACACTGGTCCTCCGATCGGGAGTCGAGGTGCGGCTCGGACGTGAGCACGATCTCGCCCTCAAGCTCGCCGTCGCGGGGCGCGTCCTGCCGGAACTCACGCCGGCCTCGGCGTATCTCGACGTTGCGGTTCCCGATCGGCCGGTGGCGGGCGAATGACTAAAGCTCAAGCTCAGCTAGAGAGTCTGCGGTCACGTACTCGCGTTGACAGGCCAGACAAGCGCGCGTACCCTCAGTGGAGGAACGCCCTGCAGAACCCGTACGCTCCAGTCAAGCTTGACGCTGAGGTCAGTGCAGAGTGAGAGAACAACAAGCCGGTAGCTATCTCGCGGTGATCAAGGTCGTCGGCGTCGGCGGCGGCGGGACGAACGCGGTCTCGCGCATGGTCGAGTCCGGTCTGTCCGGCGTGGAGTTCATCGCGGTGAACACCGACGCGCAGGCGCTCCTGATGTGCGACGCCGACGTGAAGATCCACATCGGGTCGACGGCGACGCGCGGCCTCGGCGCCGGGGCGGACCCGGTGGTGGGCGAGGCTGCTGCGCAGGAGAGCCGCGACGAGCTGAAGGAAGCGCTCAAGGGCGCGGACATGGTCTTCGTGACCGCGGGCGAGGGAGGCGGCACCGGTACCGGCGGCGCGCCGATCGTCGCGGAGCTCGCGAAGGACGAGCTCGGGGCGCTCACCGTCGGCGTCGTCACCCGGCCGTTCTCGTTCGAGGGCCGTCGCCGCGCCGAGCAGGCGCAGCGCGGGATCGGGAACCTCGCCGACCGCGTCGACACGCTGATCGTGATCGAGAACGACAGGCTGCTTCAGGTCGTCGAGAAGCGCACGTCGATCGTCGAGGCGTTCGGGATGGCGGACGACATCCTCCGCCAGGGCGTCCAGGGGATCACCGACCTGATCACGGTCCCCGGTCTCGTGAACCTCGACTTCGCCGACGTGCGCACGATCATGAGCGACGCCGGCTCGGCGCTGATGGGCATCGGCATCGCGTCCGGCGAGAACCGCGCCGCCGAGGCCGCCCGCACCGCGGTGTCCTCGCCGCTGCTCGAGGCCTCGATCGAGGGCGCGACCGGGATCCTGCTCAACGTGACCGGCGGCCCCAACATCGGTCTCTTCGAAGTGAACGAGGCCGCCGAGGTCGTGACCGGCGCCGCCGACCAGAACGCGAACGTGATCTTCGGCGCCGTGATCGACGACACCCTCGTGGACGAGGTGCGCGTGACGGTGATCGCGACCGGCTTCGGGCCGCAGCGGCGCCGCCGCCGGCGTGAGGAGAGCCTCGTCGCGCCCCACGGCCGCTCCCACGAGCGTGAGGGCTTCGAGGTCTCGGACGACATCCTCGAGGTGCCGTCGTTCCTGCGGGACGACTGACCCGAGGGTTTCAGAACCCGGGCGGCAGGTAGATCAGACCTTCGCACTCCAACAGGCCGGCGCTGCGCCGGCCGTACGACCCGGTCAGTCGCTCCGGCTCAGCCGGAGCGACGCCGTTCTAGGGCAGGTCGCGGGAGGGCGGTTCACTAGGATCGAGTCCGCATGCAAACGCTCCTGCGGACGCCGCTTCACGACCGCCACGTGGCCCTCGGCGCGCGTCTCGTCCCGTTCGCGGGATGGGAGATGCCGGTGCAGTACACGGGGGTGATCCCCGAGCACAGGACGGTGCGGACGGATGCAGGTGTCTTCGACGTCTCGCACATGGGCGAGCTCGAGGTCGCGGGGCCGCGGGCCAAGGAGCTGCTCCAGGGCCTGCTCTCGAACGACCTCGACCGGATCGAGCCGGGGCGTGCGCAGTACACGCTGCTCACCAACGAGCGCGGCGGCATCCTCGACGACCTGATCGTGTACGAGCTGGAGCGCGGCCGCTATCTCCTGATCGTGAACGCTTCGAACCGCGAGGCGGACTACCGCTGGCTGAAGGAGCGCGAGATCCGCGGCACCGAGGTGAGCGACCGCTCGAGCGAGTACGGGCTGCTGGCCGTGCAGGGGCCGCGCGCGCTCGAACGGCTCGGACTCGACGAGGGCACGCCGTTCACGTGGGAGATGGCCGAGCTCGACGGCATCGAGGTGATGGTCAACCGCACCGGCTACACGGGCGAGCCGGGCTGCGAGCTGATGACCACGGCGGAGGACGCCGCAGACCTCTGGGACCGCGTGCTCGCACGCGGCGTCGGGCCGTGTGGGCTCGGGGCGCGTGACACGCTGCGCCTCGAGGTCTGCTATCCGCTCCACGGCAACGACATCGGGCCCGACACCGACCCGATCTCGGCGGGCCTCGGCTGGACGTGCGCGCTCGAGAAGGAGTTCACCGGCGCCGACGTCCTGCGCGCGATCAAGGCCGACGGCCCCGAGCGGAAGCTCGTTGCCTTTGTGATGGAGGAGAAGGCAGTGCCGAGGCAGGGAATGCCGATCGCCGATCCGCCCGGCGAGGTGACCTCCGGGTCGCACTCGCCCATGCTGGACGTCGGCATCGGGATGGGGTACGTGCCGGCGGACCGATCCGAGCCCGGCACCGAGCTGACGATCGACGTTCGCGGCCGTGACCGGCGTGCGCGCGTCGTGACGAAACCGATCTACAAGCGAGAGGAGCACGCCTAGTGGCCGCCGAGCAGAGCTATCCCGACGACCTGAAGTACCACCGCCAACACGACTGGGCCCGGATCGAGGGCGGCGAGGCCGTACTCGGGATCACGTGGTACGCACAGGACTCGCTCGGCGAGCTCGTGCACTTCGAGCCGCCCGCGGAAGGCCAGCAGATCGCGAGGGACGCCTCGTACGGCGAGATCGAGTCGGTCAAGGCGGTCTCGGACGTGATCGCGCCGCTCTCCGGCGAGGTGCTCGAGGTGAACCGCAAGGCGGTCGACGAGCCCGAGACCGTGAACGCCGATCCGTACGGCGAGGGCTGGCTGATCCGGATCCGGCTCGGCGAGCCGTCGGAGGCCGACGACCTCCTCGACGCCGGCGCCTACCGCGCGTTTCTGGCCGAGCAGTGACGCCGTTCGTCTCGCTGACCGAACGCGACGAGCGGGAGATGCTCGACGCGGTCGGAGTCGCGTCGGTCGAGGAGCTCTTCCGGGACGTTCCCGAGGGGGTGCGGTTCCAGCGCGAGCTCGCGGTCGGGCCTGCTCTCTCGGAGCAGGAGGTCGTCGCGCACCTCGAGGAGCTCGCCGGACGGAACGTCTCGACCGGGCAAGAAGTCTCGTTTCTGGGGGCCGGTATCTACGACCATTACGTGCCCGCGGTGGTCGATGCGGTTCTCCAGCGCGGCGAGTTCCTGACCGCGTACACGCCCTATCAGCCGGAGATGAGCCAGGGCGTGCTGCAGGCGATCTTCGAGTACCAGACCGCGGTCTGCGAGCTGACCGGAATGGACGTCTCGAACGCCTCGGGCTACGACGGGACGACGGTGGCCGCGGACGCGTGCTACGTCGCGAAGCACGTGACGGGGCGGACGAAGGTCGTGGTCACGGAGGCGACGAACCCGCAGGTGCGGCAGGTCGTGAAGACGTTCGCGCCGGGGTTCGGGCTCGACGTGGTCGAGGTCCCGCACCGCGACGGGGTCACGGATCCCGAGGACGTCGCCGCCGCGGCGCGCGACGCGGCCTGCGTGATCTTCCAGCAGCCCAACTTCTTCGGTTGCCTCGAGCCGGCGCCGGATCTCGCCGCCGCTGCGAACGAAGCCGAAGCGCTGCCGGTGGCGCACGTGGACCCGCTCAGCCTCGGCGTGCTCGAGGCACCGGGCCGCTACGGCTGCGCACTCGCGATCGGCGAGGGACAGGCGGCCGGGAATCACCAGTCCTTCGGCGGACCGCACTACGGCTTCCTTACGGCTCGGTCGGAGTTCATCCGCCGGATGCCGGGCCGGATCGTCGGCGAGACGGTGGACACCGCGGGCAAGCGCGGCTATGTGCTCACCCTGCAGACGCGCGAGCAGCACATCCGTCGCGAGAAGGCGACGTCGAACATCACGACCAACCAGACGCTGCTGACGCTGGGCGGCCTCGTCTACCTCTCGTGGCTGGGTCCGCAGGGCCTTCGCGAGCTGGGGGAGACCTGCCTGGCGCTCGCCCAGCATGCGAAGACGTGTCTACAAGAGGCGGGCGTCGAATTGACGTTTCCAGCGCGGGCAACAGGCAAGGAGTTTGCCGTTCGGGTCGGACGGAACGCGACCGACGTCGTGCGCGCGGCACGCGCGCAGGGAGTGCACCCCGGCTATGCACTGGGCCGCGACTATCCTGGCCTCGACGACGCGCTGCTCGTTGCCGTAACCGAGAAGCGCACCCCTGCCGAGATCGACCGTCTCGTCGAAGTGCTGGCGCCGTGAAGCTGATCTACGAGAAGTCCCAGGCCGGGCGCACCGCGTACACACTTCCACGTCACGACCTGCCGGCGGGCGAGGTGCCCGAGGCGCTCCGCCGCGCCGATCCGCCGCGACTGCCCGAGCTCGCAGAGCCGGAGCTCGTTCGCCACTTCACCGAGCTCTCGACGCGGACCTACGGGATCGACACCGGCTTCTACCCGCTGGGCTCGTGCACGATGAAGTACAACCCGCGCGTCAACGAGCGCCTCGCGGCCCTCCCCGGCTTCCGCGACCTCCATCCGCTGCAGGAGGAGGAGGGCGCGCAGGGTGCGCTCGAGCTGATGTGGCGGCTCCAGGAGGCGCTGGTCGAGATCTCCGGGCTCCACGCCTGCTCGCTCCAGCCCGCCGCGGGCAGCCAGGGCGAGCTGACCGGGCTGCTCCTGATGCGCGCGTACTTCGAGGAACGCGGAGAGGGGGAGCAGCGCCGCAAGATCGTGATCCCCGACACGGCGCACGGCACGAACCCCGCGTCGGTCACGATGACCGGCTACGAGCTCACGCCGGTCGAGACCGATGCCCGCGGAAACATCGACATCGACGATCTTCGCGAGCGCGTCGACGAGCACACTGCCGGGCTGATGCTGACGAACCCTTCGACGCTCGGGCTGTTCGACGAGCACATCGAGGAGATCACACGCATCTTTCATTCGGCCGGCGCGCTCGTGTACTACGACGGCGCGAACCTGAACGCGGTGTGCGGGATCTCACGGCCCGGCGACATGGGCTTCGACATCGTCCACATCAACCTGCACAAGACGTTTTCCCAGCCGCACGGCGGCGGTGGGCCCGGCGGCGGCCCGATCGTCGTGCGCGACATCCTGGAACCGTTCCTGCCGGTGCCGCAGGTCACTCGCGACGGCGACACGTTCCGGCTGGACTTCGACCGGCCGAAGTCCATCGGCAAGGTGCGCGGGTTTACCGGGCCGTTCGGCGTCTTCGTCCGCTCGTACGCGTTCATCCGCATGTGGGGGCCGCAGCTGCGCCGGATGTCGGAGATCGCGGTGCTGAACGCGAACTACGTGCTCGCCCGGCTCCGCGACGCGTACGACCTGCCGTACGACCGGCTCTGCATGCACGAGTTCGTCGTCTCCGCGCGCACCCTCAAGCGCGAGCACGGCGCGAGCGCCTTCGACGTGGCCAAACGGCTGATGGACTACGGCTTCCACCCGCCGACCGTGTACTTCCCCCTCGTCGTGCCAGAGGCGCTGATGATCGAGCCCACCGAGACCGAGGCCAAGGAGGTGCTCGACGAGTTCTGCGACGCGATGCTCGCGATCGCGCGCGAGGCAGCCGAGAAGCCCGAGTTGCTGAAGGAGGCGCCGCACCACCGGCCCGTACGCCGGCTCGACGAGGTTCGAGCGGCGAAGCGGCTCATCGTGCGCTACCTGTTCGAGGAGCACCCCGACCCCGGCGACACGGCGGCCGTCCCGCGGGAGCTCGAGGCGCAGAAGGGCGCATGATCCGCGTCTGGCGCATCCCTTTTTCGACGAACGTCGAACGGGTCGCGCTGGCACTGGGACACAAGGGGCTCGCGGTCGAGTGGGTCGACGTCGATCCGGCCGACCGCTCGTCCGTCCGGGAGGTCAGCGGGCAGGACCTCGTGCCGGTCCTGGAGGAGGACGGCCGGATCGTCCACGACTCGACGGCGATCCTCGAAGACCTCGAGGAACGCCATCCCGACCCGCCGCTCTACCCGCGCGACGACGCGCGCCGGGCCGAGGCCGTCGTGCTGATCGACTGGTTCAACCGCGTGTGGAAGCGGCCGCCGAACCTCCTCGCCGACCGGCCCCAAGACGCGAAGGCACCGGAGTGGACGGAGGAGCTACGCGGCTCGCTCGACCGCTTCGAAGCGCTGCTCGCGGGGCGCCCGTACGTGCTCGGCGACGCCTTCACCGCCGTCGACTGCGCGTACTTCCCGTTTCTCAAGTACGGGCTGATCCACGACCCGGACGACACCGATCCGTTCCATCAGATCCTGATCGAGCATCTGGCGCTCGACGGCCGCTATCCACGGCTCGAAGCGTGGATCCGCCGGGTGGACGAGCACCCGCGTGCAGAATGAGCGTGTGCCGCAGATGATCGAGAGGCGCAAGCTGGGATCGCAGGGTCTCGAGGTCTCCGCGCAGGGACTCGGCTGCATGGGGATGTCCGAGTTCTACGGCGAGACCGACGAGGCCGAATCGATCGCGGCGATCCAACGCGCGCTCGAGCTCGGGGTCACCCTGCTCGACACCGCCGACATGTATGGCATCGGTGAGAACGAGCGGCTCGTCGGGCGTGCAATCGCCGGCAGGCGAGACGACGTCGAGCTCGCGACGAAGTTCGGCAGCGTGCGCCACGCGGACGGGTCGTTCGGCGGGCTCGACGGCTCGCCCGAGTACGTGAAGGCGGCGTGTGACGCGTCACTCGAACGGCTCGGCGTCGACGTGATCGACCTCTACTACCAGCACCGTGTCGACCTCGACGTGCCGATCGAGGAGACAGTCGGCGCGATGGCCGAGCTCGTCGCGGCTGGCAAGGTGCGCCACCTCGGGCTCTCCGAGGCTGGCCCCGAGACCATCCGTCGTGCGCACGCGGTGCATCCGATCACGGCGTTGCAGACGGAGTACTCGCTCTGGTCGCGTGACGCCGAGCAGGAGATCCTGCCGACGGTGCGCGAGCTCGGGATCGGCTTCGTCGCGTACAGCCCGCTCGGCCGCGGGTTTCTCACCGGCTCGTTTCGCTCGGCCTCTGACTTCGAGGAGGAGGACTGGCGCCGGACGATGCCGCGCTTCTCCGAGGAGAACCTCGAGCAGAACGTGCGTCTCGTCGACGAGGTGACGAAGCTCGCCGCGGCAAAGGGCGTCACTCCTGCGCAGCTGGCGCTCGCGTGGGTCCACTCGCGGGGGACGACGTCGTGCCGATCCCCGGCACGAAGCGTCGCCGCTACCTCGAGGAGAACGTCGTTGCGCTCGAGCTCCACCTGACCGAGGAGGAGCAGCGGCGCCTCACCGAGGCGTTCCCGGCGGGAGTGGCGCAGGGCGACCGCTACGCCAACATGTCGACGATCAACCGGTAGGCGCGCTCACGACACCGCCGCGAGCTGCCCGCACGCGGCGTCGATGTCGCGACCGCGGGTGAGCCGAACGGTCGCCGGCACGCGTGCGCGGTCGAGCACGGTCTTGAACGCGTCGATCGCTCTCCTCGACGAGCCCTCGTACATGCCCGTCGGGTTGTAGGGGATCAGGTTGACCTTGAAGACGCCGGGGTCGAGCAGGGACGCGAGCTCACGTGCCTGCTCGACGCGGTCGTTCACGCCGGCGAGCATCACGTACTCGACGAAGACCTTGCGCCGCCGGAGACGGTGATAGCGCTCGCA
The DNA here is from genome assembly GCA_963700495.1 of uncultured Actinomycetes bacterium. Classification (GTDB taxonomy): domain Bacteria; phylum Actinomycetota; class Thermoleophilia; order Gaiellales; family Gaiellaceae; genus JACCTU01. The sequence goes on from CAVOXT010000001.1 coordinate 1,020,107, forward strand.
CTCGGCGACGACGTCCGCGAGCGGGTAGCGGTCGTTGACCGGCATGATCGTCGAGCGCAGCGCCGGATCGGCCGCGTGCAGCGACAACGCCAGGCGAATCGGCTCTTCGACCTCGTCCACGAACCGTGTCAGGCCGGGCAGCCAGCCGACCGTCGAGATCGTCGTCCGGCGGTGCGTGATCCCGAGATCGGGCAGCCGGCGCGCGGAGGTAACCACGTCGTCGAGGTTGAGCATCGGCTCGCCCATGCCCATGAACACGCAGTGGTCGAGGGTCTCGAGCCGGCGAAAGTGGAGTGCCTGGTCGAGGATCTCCCAGGCTGTCAGGTTGCGGCGGAACCGCATCGCGCCCGTCGCGCAGAACGTGCACGTGAGCGGGCAGCCCGACTGCGACGAGACGCAGATCGAGCGCCGGCCGTCTCGGTAGCGCATCAGAACCGCCTCCACCGGATGGCCGTCATGCGTGTGGAAGAGCGTCTTGACCGTGCGGTCCCGCGACTCGACCTCTCGAACGACCGTCAGCGTCGAGAGCGGCACGGCGCCGTCGAGCTCGCGCCGGAGCGCCGCCGGGAGGTCCGTCATCTCGGCGTAGCCGCGCGCGCCGCGGGCGAGCCATGCCCAGACCTGGTTCGCCCGGAATCGTGGCTCGCCCCGCGCTCGCAACTCGTCTTCGAGCAGGGCGAAATCCATCGCCCCGCCACCGTAGCTCGCCTACAGCACGTCCAGCTCGTCCGAGTCCGGCTCCGTGCCGCGCCGACGGCGCACGACGTACACCGTCGCGACGAGCAGGCACGCGGCCAGGAGCGGCAGCGGGCTCAGCCACGCGACCGTCAGCCAGACGAGACCCAGCGTCGCGACCGCGCTCCACCGCACGAGCGGCTCATGCTCGACGAGCTCCCACATCTGCTCGATTCGTTCCATTTGCTCCCTCCTCGCGCTGTCCATCGGCGGTCGCGAGTCCGGCGTCCATCCCTAGTTCGGGCGACGGTGAGATCATCCGGCCATGCCGCCGGAGCCTCAGACGTGGCATTACGGCCTCGTCGCCCGGTGGTGGGCCGAGTTCAACGAGGGCGGCCCCGAGATCGACTACTTCCGGGCGTTCATCGAGCGGGGCGGGGAGCCCGCGCTGGACGTGGCGTGCGGGACGGGACGCCTGCTCCTCCCCTACCTGCGGGCGGGCCTCGACGTCGACGGCTGCGACGTCTCGGCGGACATGATCGCGCTCTGCCGGGAGCGAGCCGAGCGCGAGGGGTCTGTCGCCGACGCTCTTCGTGCAGGCGATGCACGAGCTCGACCCTCCGCGGAAGTACAAGACGATCTTCGTCTGCGGCGGCTTCGGGCTGGGAAGCGACCGGGCGCGAGATGTCGCCGCCGTCGGCCGGTTCTACGAGCACCTCGAGCCGGGTGGGACCCTGGTCCTCGACAACGAGGTCCCGTATGCGGACGCGGGGCTGTGGCCGCGATGGACCAAGGCGGAGCGGGACGCGCTACCCAGGGCCTGGGGCTCGAACATCGACCGCCGGCGCGCTTCCGACGGGACCGACCTCGGCCTGCAGTCGAGGGTGCTGGAGCTCGATCCGCTCGAGCAGCGCGTGACGATCGAGATCCGCGCGCGGCAGTGGGACGGCGACGAGCTGGTGGCCGAAGAGGAGCACACGCTGAACATGGGCTTGTACTTCAAGTACGAGCTGCTCCAGCTGCTCGAGCGCGCCGGATTCGTCGACGTCGTCGTCCACGGCGACCACAACGAGCAGGAGGCGACGGCGGACAGCGTCTTCCTGGTCTTCGTCGCGCAGAAACCGGCCTCGGTAGCGTGACGCGCCACATGTGGTGGCGCGACGCCGTCCTGTACCAGATCTACGTGCGCTCGTTCGCCGACTCGAACGGCGACGGCCATCGGCGACCTGCCGGGGATCAGGTCGCGGCTCGACTACCTCGACTGGCTCGGCGTCGACGCGATCTGGCTCACGCCGATCCATCCCTCGCCGAACGAGGACTGGGGCTACGACGTCGCCGACTTCTTCGGCGTTCACCCCGACTACGGCACGCTCGACGACCTCGACGCGCTCGTCGCCGACGCCGGCGCGCGCGGGATCAAGGTGCTGCTCGACCTCGTCCCGAACCACACGTCGAGCGCGCATCCCTGGTTCAGCGACCCCGCGAAGCGCGACTGGTACGTCTGGGCGGACAAGCCGAACAACTGGACGTCGGTGTTCGGCGGGTCGGCCTGGACGCTCGACGAGCGGGTCGGGAAGTACTACCTGCACAACTTCCTGCCGGAGCAGCCCGACCTGAACTGGTGGAACGACGAGGTGCGGGCCGAGTTCGACCGCATCCTGCGCTTCTGGTTCGACCGCGGAGTGGCGGGTTTTCGGATCGACGTCGCGCACGCGCTCGTCAAGGACGCCGAGCTCCGCGACGATGCGGACCCGAAGGAGCGGCGGATGGCGATGCACCAGCGGGGCGTGCACGAGATCTACCGCCGCTGGCGCGAGCTCGCGCGGGCGTACGACCCTGAGCGCCTGCTGCTGGGCGAGACCTGGGTGGCCGACCTCGACGACCTCGCGCGCTACTACGGCAACGACGACGAGCTCCAGCTCGCGATGAACTTCCGTTTCGTCGAGGCGGATCTCGACGCGGCCGAGCTGCGGGACGTGGTCGAGCGCAGCATCGCCGCGTACCCCGAGGACGCGTGGCCCGTGTGGTGCGGCTCGAACCACGACGTCGTCCGCTTTCCGACGCGCTGGTGCGCCGGCGACGAGGCGAAGATCCGCTGCGCGCTCCTCGTCCTGCTCGGCATCCGCGGGACGCCGATCCTCTACTACGGCGACGAGCTCGGGATGGAGCAGGTCGCGATCCCGAAGCGCGAGCAGCTCGACCGGGCGCACAGCCGAGACGGCGCGCGCACACCGATGCCCTGGGTTCCGACTGCCGACCACGACTGGTGGATCCGGCACGGCGACCTGACGCGGAACGTCGACCAGATGCAGGCCGACCCGACCTCGACGCTCTGGTTCACGAAACGCCTGCTCGAGCTCCGTCGCGACCTGCCGCCGGGGATGACCTCCCTCGACGCGGCCGACGGCGTCTGGGCCTGGCGCCGAGGCGAGTCCGCCGTCGTCGCGGTGAACCTGAGCGGGCGCAAGGCGACGGTCGGCAACGTTCAGGGCGCGATCCGGCTCGACACCAGGGGAGCGCGCGAGGGTGAGGACGTCGGCGGCCGGCTGAGCCTCGCCCCGTGGGAGGGCGCAGTCGTTCTTCCCGTCTGAGGCGGATGTCGGCGGTTTGCCAACTATTGAACGTTCCGTTAACGTCGGACCCGGAGGAGCACTCTGGGTCAACACGTGGGAAGGGGTTGAAGATGAAGCATCATGCTTGGAGGAGGACGACCCTCCTTCTAACGCTCGCCGCGTCGCTGCTTGTCGCAGCGGTAACCGCGGCCACGAGCCCTGGAAAGACGGCGCCGGACTCGACAGCCGCGCAGGGGGTCACTGGGTCGATCACGCTCGCCGGCTGGACGTCGGGAGGCAGCACGGAGGGCGTGCTGTTGAAGCAAGTCCTGGCCGGTTTCAAGAAGAAGTACCCGAGGATTAACGTCACGTACACGGCGCTCGATCCGTACCAGCAGAACATGCTGGCGCAGTTCGCGGCGCGCAGGCCGCCCGACGTGTTCTATGTCGACTCGAACGACTTCCCCGATTGGGCGAAGCAGGGTCTACTGGAGCCGCTGGACAGCTACATCGCGAAGTACAAGTTCAGCACGTCGCCGTTCTTCCCGCGCCTGCTGAACGCGTTCAAGTACAAGGGGAGGACCTACGGGTTCCCGAAGGGCTTCTCGCCGTTGTCGATGGAGATCAACACTGCGATGCTCGCGCAGTTCGGCGGGAAGGCGCCCACCACGTGGGCCCAGCTTCGCACGCTCGCGCTGCGGATGAAGGCCGCGAACGTGCCGGCGGGCGGGCGTCCGATCTGCTTCCAGCCCGAGTGGGCTCGGCTGCTTGCGTTCGTGTACCAGAACAACGGATCGTTCCTGAACGCGAGCAAGACGAGGGCGACCGTGGTCACGCCGGCCGTCCGTGACGCGGTCAACTTCTACGTCGGCATGATCAACAGCGGCCTCGCCGGGACGCAGCAGCAGCTCGGCACGGGCTGGTGCGGAGAGGCGCTCGGGAAGGAGAAGGCGGCGATCACGTTCGAGGGTAACTGGATCATGCCGTTCATGGCAGAGCAGTTCCCGAACGTGAAGTACAGGGTCTACCGCATGGTCAAGAACAAGCAGCGGGCGACTCTGAGCTTCACCGTCTCGTACTCGATCGCGAAGGCCTCGAAGAACAAGGCGGCCGCATGGACGCTCCTCACGTACCTGACCGGGAGGCCGGGAATGGCGACGTGGACGTCCAAGGGGCTCGAGTTGCCGTCGCGCAAGGACGTCAAGATGCGTGTCGCGGGCCGGACCGCGTACATCCAGGACGCAGCGGTCGGGCGCGCTTGGCAATTCGCGCCGGGGTTCTCGAAGGTGATGACGATCGCGAACAACGAGCTGACCGCCGTGGTCGAGGGGAAGCAGACGGTCAACGGCATGCTGGTGAAGATCCAGGAAGCCGCGAACGACGCGCTCGGGTAGGAGCGAAGAAACGAACGGCAGAGGCTCCTTCGGGAGCCTCTGCCAAATTCCGGGAAGGGTTCGATGGCAGTCGCCGCGGTGCGCAGAAGACGGTTCGAGTCGCTCGCGAACGCCAAGCTGCGCGAGGCGATGGTCGGCTACGCGTTCGTCATCTTGCCGCTCGGGTTCTTCTTCCTGTTCTTCGTCTTCCCGATGGTCTACGCGTTCTACATCTCGCGCTACGACTGGGGCGTGCTCGGGAAGATCGAGTTTCTCGGCTTCCAGAACTACCGCGATCTCTACCATGACGAACTCTTCCGCAGAGCGCTGCGGAACATCCTCGTCTACACCGTCGTGGTCGTGCCGGGGCAGATGGCGCTCGGACTCACCGCCGCCGTAATCGTGAACCAGAAGATCCGAGGCAGGCCGTTCTTCCGCGCCGCGTTCTACTTCCCGTCGCTCGCCTCTTCCGCGGCGATCGCGGCGATCTTCATCTACCTCCTGAACGCGAATGGGCTCGTCAACGCGATTCTCGGGACGAACATCGCGTTCTTTGCCGATTCCGACACCGCGCTGCCGTCGATCATGGGCATGAACATCTGGACGACGTCGGGGACGATCATGCTCTTCTACCTTGCGTCGCTTCAGTCGATTCCGGTGGACGTCTACGAGGCGGCTGCGATCGATGCGTCGGGACCGTGGCGGACGTTCTGGAAGATCACCTTCCCGCTGCTCAAGCCCGGACACTTCTTCGTCCTGGTCGTGTCGATCATCGGCTGCCTGAAGGTGTTCGACCAGATGTACATCGTGTCGGGCGGCACCGGAGGCCCGAACTACTCCACGTTGTCGGTCGTGCTCTACATGTACCAGACGGCGATCAGCGACCTGAAGTGGGGATACGCGGCGACGATCGGCGTCGCTCTGTTCCTGATGATCTTCGTCTTCACGCTGATTCAGCGGTTGCTCTTCGGCCGCGCCGAGGTCTCGTGATGGCCGTCGACAAGGGGACCGCACCGTACGTCGCCATCGACCGGCTCGCACGCGGCGAGGACCCTGCCGCCGGCGCTCCGGTGGAGATTCCGGGGCGCGGAGCCGGCTACAGGGCCTCGAGGATCCTGGTCTACACGCTGCTCATCGCCCTCTCGCTCCTGTACTTCACCCCGTTCATCTGGAGCGTCTCCACGTCGCTGAAGACGATCCCGGAGAGCGTCCAGGGATTCGACCTGATTCCGAACCATCCAACGCTCAGTGCGTACCGCGAGGTGCTGACGACCTTCAACTTCGCCCGCTACGCGGCGAACAGCGCGTTCGTCGCGACGTCGATCACGATCCTGAACCTGTTCCTCTGCTCGCTCGGCGGCTACGCGTTCGCACGGCTGCGCTTTCCGGGCCGCGAGGCGCTGTTCATGATCGTGCTCGCCACGCTGATGATTCCCGATCAGCTTCGCTTCGTCCCGGTGTTCCAGATCCTCAGCGACTTCCCGCACACGGCGTGGAACCTCGACTTCCCGCCGGTGCACTACAACCTGATCTCGACGCGCGAGGGGTACATCCTGATCCAGATGGTTCTGGCGACGAACCTGTTCTTGATGCGCCAGTACTTCCTCACGATCCCGAAGGATTTCGAGGAGGCGGCCAAGCTCGACGGCGCCGGCTACTTCAAGACCTACTGGCGCGTGATGCTGCCGCTGGCGGGTCCCGCGCTCGCCGCGGTCGCGATTCTCACGTTCCAGGGGATGTGGAACGACTTCTTCTGGCAGCTCGTGATCTTCCAGGACCCGCGGGTGTACACGATCACGGTCGGGCTGACGAGCTTCATCGGCCAGTACAAGACGCTCTGGCCGCAGCTGATGGCGGCGAGCGTGATCGCGATCATTCCGATCACGATTCTCTTCCTTACGCTCCAGCGCTACTTCGTCGCCGGTGTCACCGCCGCAGGAGTGAAGGGATGAGTGCGGGCGCTTCTCTGCGGTCTGCGCTGCGGGACTTCTACCAGCAGTCCTGGCGCTTCTTCGTACTCGACTCCGCCCTGTCGGCGTTCGTACTCGCCACGCTCGTTTCCGCACTCTGGTTCACGCCGGCGCTCGGCCTGCTGCTCCTCGTGGGGCCGCTCGCCGCGGGGCTGATGCACTGCGCGATCACACTGGCGCTGACGGATGAGTTGCGCCTGCGCGACGCAGTGACAGGCGTTCGCCTGCACTGGCGTCGGGGCTTCGTGCTCGGGCTGCTCGGGCTGGCCGTGGCGGCGTTCGCCGCGTTTGCCGTCCCGTTCTATGCGAGCCTGGGCGGCTGGGCCTGGCCGCTCGCGGTGGTCGCGCTCTACATCGCCGTGCTGTTCGGAATGCTCCAGCTGCTGCTCTGGCCGCTCGCAATCTTCGAGCTCGACCGTCCGCTCGCCGAGGTCGCCCGGGATGCGGTCACGGGATTTCTCCGGCGTCCGGCGGCCGGAAGCGCGCTCGCGCTCGCGCTCCTCGCGGTCAACCTCGCCGCCTTGGCTGCTGCACTCGTTCCGTTCCTGACGCTGACGGTCGGCTATTCGTTCCTCGCCGCCGCGCGCTTCGCGCTTCCCCGTCCCGAGCCAGGAGGCACAACGCCGTGGCCAGCGTGAGCTTCGAGCACGTGAGCAAGGTCTACGACGGAGTCCCTGCCGTGGACGATCTCACGCTCGACATCGGCGACGGCGAGTTCGTAGTGCTCGTCGGCCCTTCCGGCTGCGGCAAGAGCACCGCCCTGCGGATGCTCGCGGGGCTCGAGGAGGTGTCCAAGGGGCGGATCATGATCGGAGACCGCATCGTCAACAACATCGCGCCGGCGTCGCGGGACGTCGCGATGGTCTTCCAGTCGTACGCGCTCTACCCGCACATGACGGTGTACGACAACCTCGCCTTCGGGTTGCGAAACACGGGCGTCCCGAAGCGGGAGATCGAGGAGCGTGTCCGGCAAGCGGCCGAGATGCTGCAGATGGCTGAGCTGATCAAGCGGAAGCCGAAGCAGCTTTCCGGCGGCCAGCGCCAGCGAGTCGCGCTCGGCCGGGCGATCGTGCGCGAGCCTCAGGCGTTCTTGATGGACGAGCCGCTCTCGAACCTCGATGCGAAGTTGCGAGTCGAGACGCGAGGCGAGATTCTCAAGCTGCAGCAGCGGCTCGGGACGACGACGATCTACGTCACGCACGACCAGGTCGAGGCGATGACGATGGGGGACCGCATCGCCGTCATGAACGCGGGTGTACTCCAGCAGGTCGGCTCGGCCGAGGAGGTGTACACGAATCCGCGCAACATGTTCGTGGCGGGGTTCATCGGCTCGCCGTCGATGAACCTCGTGCCGGCGCCGCTCGTGAGCGCCGGCGGCTCTGATCGAGTTGCCGGCTTCCGGCCGGAGCACGTGCACATCTCGAGGAACGGATCCGGCGGCTTCCAGTTCGACGCCAGGGTCGAGGTGGTCGAATACCTCGGCGACGAGCTGCTCGTCCATCTCATGCGCAAGGAGACGCCGCTGATCGCGAAGCTCCCCGTCGAAGAAGGCTCGACACGGGACAGGACCTGCCGTTCGTGATCCCGCGCGACAAGCTCCTGCTCTTCGACGCCGAGACGCAGGAGCGAGTCGCGGGCTAGGGACAGGCTCGTTGGTAGGTTGACGCCGTGATCGAGCTTCGCTCCGACACGCTGACCCAGCCGACGCCTGCGATGCGGCAGGCGATTGCGAACGCCGTCGTCGGCGACGAGCAAAAGCGGGAGGACCCGACCGTGCTCGAGCTCGAGCGGCGGGCGGCGGACCTCCTCGGACAGGAGGAGTCGGTCTTCCTGCCGACGGCCACGATGGCGAACGCGATCGCCTTGCGGATCCTCACCGAGCGCGGCGACGTGGTGATCGCCGAGGAGCACTCCCACGTCTTCATCGCCGAGCAGGGTGGTCCGGCCGTGCACTCGGGCCTCTTCACACGACCGCTGGCGGGCTTCGCAGGCCGTCTGGCGCCGGAGCAGATCCGGGCCGTGATCACCGATCCGCGCTCGGGTCATGAGCCGGTCACGAAGCTCGTCTCGCTCGAGAACACGCACAACTCTTCGGGGGGCCGCGTCTGGCCGCTCGACGAGCTCGACGCGGTCGTCGCGACGTGCCGCGAGCTCGGCCTGAACGTCCACCTCGACGGCGCGCGCGTCCTGAACGCGGCCGTCGCGCTCGGCGTGCGGCCGGCAGAGATCGGCGGGCCATTTGACACGGTCACGCTCTGCCTCTCGAAGGGCCTCGGCTGCCCGCTCGGCGCCCTGGTGGCGGGGTCTGAGGCGCTGATGGTCAGGGCGCGCCGCGGGAAGCACCTCTTCGGCGGCGCGATGCGGCAGGCCGGGATCGTCGCGGCCGCAGGCGTGTACGCGCTCGACCACCACGTCGAGCGGATCGCGGACGACCATGTTCGGGCGCGCAGGCTCGCCGAAGGGCTCGCTGCAGCCGGGCTCGACCTCGACCTCGACGCGGTCGAGACGAACTTCGTCCAGATCGACGTCGCGCCGTACGGGCTCACGAAGGCAGAGGCGCTCGCCCGCCTCTGGGAGCTGGGGGTGGGGCTCTCGAGCACCATTCATCCGACGAAGCTCCGCGCCGTGACGCATCTCGACGTTTCGGACGAGGACATCGAGCGCGCGGTCGAGTTGATCCCGCGCGCGCTCGGCGTGCTTGTCGAAGCCTGACCTGCTCGAGCGGGCGCTCGAGGAGCACGGGCTCCCGAGCATCTCGGCTGCCGCGTTCGAGGACGGTGAGCTCTCGGAGGCGCGCACGCTCGGCGACGCGCGGCCGGACACGCAGTACCGGATCGCCTCGGTGACGAAGACGTTCGTGGCCGCGGCGCTGCTCGAGCTGGGCGTCGACCTCCACGCGCCGCTGACGCGTTTCGGCACGCCTGCGCAACTCCTCTCGCACACCTCCGGGCTTCAACGTGAGCTGCCGGGCGACGCGTGGGGAACGCTCGAGTTTCCCGAGCGCGAGCAGATCGTCGAGTCGCTCGACTTGGCGGAGATCGTGCTCCCGCCGGGGCGCTTCCACTACTCGAACCTCGGCTACTTCGTGCTCGGCGAGCTGATCCGCGAGCGCGCGGGCAAGCCGTTCGAGGACGCGATCAGCGAGCTCCTGCTCGAGCCGCTCGAGCTGCACCGCACGACGTGGGCGCCCGAGGAGCCCTATGCGCGCGGCTTCTTTCGCGGACGCGCCGAGCTGCCGCTTGACAGCCGCGGCGCGCAGGCCTCGGGCGGTCTCTGGAGCACCGGCGGCGACCTCGCGCGCTGGGGCGCGCGCCTCCTCGAGCTCGACGAGTTGCACCGCGTCTACGCACACGCGGGCTGGGACGAGGCGTGGGGGCTGGGCGTTACCGGCATGCGCGTCGAGGGCCGCGAGCTCTGGGGCCACGAGGGCGCCGGCGTCGGCTATCGGGCGGCACTGCTCTACGACCGCGAGGCGCGGGCGGGGGCGGCCGTCCTGACGAACGCGACGCAGCCCGCGGGCTTGCGGGAGCTCACGGCGTCGCTGGTTCCGCAGCGGCCGGCCCGGCGGCCGCCCGACGTCGACGCGCCGCGCGAAGTCACGGGGATCCTCGGCTCGTGGTGGTCGGAAGGCGTGGAGCACGTCTTCCGCTGGACGGGGTTCCTCGAGACGGGCGACGCCCGCTTCGTCCAGCTGAGGGACGACGTCTTCCGGAGTACACGCGGCCGCGAGGAGGGCGAGCTGCTCCGCGTCGAGCGCGACGCTGCTGGCACGGTCGTACGCCTCTGGTGGGCGGGCTACCCCTTCAGCCGCGAACGCGGTTTCACTTACTGAGCACGCAGAAGGGCAGCGAGCTCGTCGAGCTTCCGGGGGAGCACCTCGCTCAGGCCGCTCTCGTAGCGCAGCTGGCGGCGGAAGACGCCGGTGTCCGATCCCGGTCGCGACCGTGAGCTCCGTGCTCCGCTCGGCGAGACAGATGAGCGCGACGTAGTCGGCGCCGCGGTCTTCGTCCACGCACGGAAACGGGAGATACGCGATCGGGGCCGGCTCAGGCGGCGGCTTCCTCGTTCCGCTCGGCAGCGCCAGCCGCAGGGTTCACGGCCGCTTGCCGCGAGCACCGTCTCGCGGGGGCCGGTCGCATAGAAGACCGTCAACGACGGTTCGACTGTTGCGTTCGCCTCGAGCGCGTGCGCGTCGTCGATCGGCATCGCGAGGTGCTCGATCAGGTGCGTGAGCCCGGACCGCAGGAGCGTCTCGTCTGCCCGGCCGACACGGAACGCGAGCGTCGCCGTGAACGGTCCGTCGATCGCGGCGTAGTAGGTCGGCACACCGTCGAGGACGGTCCGCCGCGGCGTGATCAGCCGCTTCCGCACGGCGGCGGAACCCTACCGAGCGCGCGCTACTCGTACTGAAGCGCCTCGAGCACGTTCAGGCGCGAGGCTCGGCGAGCCGGGAAGATCGCCGCGATGATCCCGACGAAGATCGCCGCGAGCGCGAAGATGATCAGCGACCCGACGGGAAGCGTGAACTCGATGAAGTCCACGCGGGACACGAGCAGTGCGCCGAAGATGATCCCGAGCGTCATCCCCAGCACGGCGCCGATCAGCGCCGTGACGACGCTCTCGTGGCGGATCATCCTCCGCACCTGGCGTCGGGTCATGCCGATCGCGCGCAGCATCCCGAGCTCGCGCGTCCGTTCGAACACGGTCAGCACGAGCGTGTTGACGATCCCGAAGAGGCTCACGACGATCGAGAGCGCCAGCAGGACGTAGAGGATGTTGAGAATGCTGTTCAGTCCCGCCGCCTGGTTCTTCTTGAACTCCTCGCCGTCGGCGACCTTCGCGTTCGGGAACGAGTTGAGCGCCAGCGCGAGCGCGGCCTCGTTCTCGTCGGTCACCCCGCCGGCCATCGTCACGAACGAGTAGAGGTTTTCCGGGTTCTCGTAGTGACTGTCGAACACGTCGCTCGAGATGGTCACGACGCCGAACGGTGAGCCGCCGGCCGGAGCGTCGAAGATGCCCCGCACCCGGAAGCGGAGCCGCTCGCCGCTCGGCGTCAGGATCTCGACCGGCGAGCCCAGCTTCAGGTTGTGGTCCTTCGCGTAGCCGTCCTCGACGAACGCGCCGTCGTCCCCCAACTCTCGGAAGACGGCGGGCGAGCCCTGCACCCAGTCGAGCGAAATCACGTCGCCGAGGTTCGGTGTGACCGCGGTGAGGAACTCGGTGTCGCCGAAGATCTGCGCCTCGCCGGCGCGCACGCTTCCGACCGACTCGACACCCGGGGCGCTCGCCGCCGCGCGCGACGCCGCGATCGGGATCGGCGAGAAGTTGTTCTGGGCCGTGATCGCGTAGAACTCGCCGCGGGAGAGGTTGTCGACCGCCTCGTTGAACGTGGTGCGGATCCCCGCGCCGAGCACGGCGACGAGCGTGACGAGCGCGAGCCCGATCATGAGTGCGGCGGCGGTCGAGGCGGTGCGGCTCGGGTTGCGCTTCGCGTTGCCTCGGGCGAGGTCGCCGGGCACCCCGCCGAACCTCGCCGACGGCCAGCCGAGTGCCGTCGCGAGCGCGGGCACGAGCTTCGAAGCGAAGAGCGAGACTCCCAGGAAGACGAGCATCGCGCCCACGCCCATGAACACGAGGATCTCGGTCGTGCTGAGCCCATCGCCGAAGAGGCCGTAGGCGATGGACGCAAAGCCGGCGGCGGCGAGCAGCACGGTCCCGACCGTCCGCAGCCGCGCGAACCGGCTCGGCGGCAGCTCGGCCCCCTCGCGGACCGCGGCGATCGGAGGGACGCGCGTCGCTCGCACGGCCGGCCGCAGGCTTGCGAGCAGCGTCACGAGGATCCCGACGACGAGTGAGACCACGATCGTCCGGGTCAGGAGCACGAGGCCGGTGTTCGGAAGCGTGAAGCCGACCGCGTCGAAGAGCCAGAAGAGCAGCTTCGCGAGCGCGAGGCCGAGGAAGAGCCCGATCACCGAGGAGATGACGCCGACGATCAGCGCCTCGAGCACGATCGCCCGGAGCACCTGCCGGCGCGAAGCGCCGAGCGTCCGCAGCGTCGCGATCTCACGTGTGCGCTGCGCGATCGTGATCGAGAGCGAGTTGGCGATCACGAACGCCCCGACGAAGAGGGCGACCCCACCGAACGCGAGCAAGAAGCCTTGGAGGAAGGAGATGAACTCGTCCGTGCCCTGAGAATCCTCCTTCGCCTGCGCCGCACTGCTCCGGACCTGGGTCCCCGGGGGCAGGATCTGCTCCACGTCGCTCACCAACTGCGCGTCAGAGACGCCGGGCTTCGCGGCGACCGCGATCTCGTCGAGCTTTCCCTCCTTGTCGAACAGGCTCTGCGCCGTCGCGAGGTCGAAGCCCGCGAGCGTCGCTCCGCCGATCGTGTCGACCGACCCGAACTTGACGAACCCGGAGATGCGGAGCTGCTCGACGGGACCCTGGGCCTGGATGCCGATCGTGTCGCCGATCTCGAAGCCCTCCTTGTCGGCAGTCGCCTGGTCGATCACGACCTCGTCTGGACGCGGCCAGCCTCCTGCGATGAGCGTCAGCGGGTTGAAGCGCGTGTTCTCCGGGTCGATGCTGAAGCCGAGGTTGGGCGCGCCCCCGTACACGATCGCCTTGCCGTCCTTGCCGATCATCTGCGCCACGCCGAACACGCTGCCCTCCGCGGCCTCCACGGACGGGAGCGCCTGGACCTCCGGCACCAGCGACTCGGCGAACGGCGGCGGCATGAATCCGCTGTCGGAGCTAGGCGAACGCCGACTTCCCTGTGACCACCGCGTTCGACCCCTTGCGGGAGTCGGTGAAGATGCGGTCGAACGCCTGGTCGATCGAGTCGGTCAGGACGTACGTGCCGCTGACCATCGCGACGCCGAGCACGATCGCGATTGCCGTCAGCGCCGTGCGGAGCTTGCGCGCCCACAGCGCACGCGCGGCGAACCCGATCACAGGTGGCTGATCTCCTCCATCGCCGTCGTGATCTCGTGCGGCGTCGCGCCCTTTGCCTCGCGGACGATCTCGCCGTCTGCGAGGAAGAGCACGCGGTCCGCGATCCCCGCCGCACGCGATTCGTGCGTGACCATGACGACCGTCTGGCCGACCGCGTCGACCGAGCTCCGGATCAGCTCGAGGATCTCGCCGCCCGTCGAAGAGTCGAGGTTGCCCGTCGGCTCATCCGCGAACAGCACCGTCGGTCGCGAGATCAGCGCCCGTGCGATAGCGACGCGCTGCTGCTGGCCGCCCGAGAGCTCCGAGGGGCGGTGGGTGAGGCGGTCGGCCAGGCCGACCTGCTCGACGACGTCGTCGAACCACTCGGGCTCCGACTTCACGCCGGCGAGCTTCAGCGGCAACATGATGTTCTCCTTTGCCGTGAGCGTCGGCAGCAGGTTGAAGAACTGGAAGACGAAGCCGATGTGCTCGCGGCGGAGCTTCGTCAGGTCGTTGTCGCCGAGGGTCGTGAGGTCCGTGCCCGAAACCGTCACCGTGCCGTCGGTCGGCTTGTCGAGCCCGGCGAGGATGTGCATCAGCGTCGACTTGCCGGAGCCCGACGGGCCCATCACCGCCGTGAGCTTGCCACCGGCGATGTCGACGGAGACACCTCGCAGGGCGTGGACGGCCGTGTCGCCCTCGCCGTAGACGCGCGTCAGCTCTTTCGCGCTCACCACGGCGCCGTCGGTGCTCACGCGGGTCAGGCTACCTATCGCCTGCCGCGTAGAACGCGGTTGCCGCGCCGACGTAGGTGACGATTAGGAGAACACCCTTCTGACGGCTCGACTGCCCGTTCGCCAGCAGGGCGGCCGTGACGGCCGTGGAGATCGCGAGCACGCTGATCTCGACGGGGCGAAACGACAGCGCCAGCGGATCGATCAGCCAGGAGAGCAGCACCACCGCCGGGATCAGGAAGACGGCGACCTGCGCGCTGGACGCGAGCGCGATCTCGGCCGCGAGCTTGATCTTCCCGCGGGCCGCCACGACCACGGCACCGCCGTGCTCGGCGGCGTTGCCGACGATCGCGACGATCACGGCAGCGACGAAGAACTCGGGCAGCCCTGCGTTGTCGGCGAACTCGGTGATCGAGCCGACGAGGATCTCGGCGATGACCGCGGTGACGACGGTCGCCGCAGCGAGGACGCCGATCGAGACGGAGAGGGACCACGCCTGCATCTCCTCGGGCTCGTCCGCGACGTGCATCAAGCGGTGCCGCCGGAGCGAGTACGCCGTCACAACCAGATAGACGACGAGGAGCACAACCGACGGGAACACAGACAGCACTGCAAGCGAGTGCCGTTCGGGGTCGCCGTGCCAGCCGGGTATCGCCGGAATCAGGAACAGAAGGATCGCCAGTGCGACGAGCCCGATCGAGAGGAACGAGGACGCGCGGTCGAGCGCTCCGCGGCCGCCGAAGAGGAGCGAGAACCCGAGGACGAGCAGCAGGTTGCCGACGACGCTCCCCGTGAGTGATCCGCGCACGACCTCGAAGAGCCCGTCGGAAATCGCAAACAGGGCGATGATCAGCTCGGGCGCGTTGCCGAAGGTCGCGTTGAGGAAGCCGCCGATCCCGGAACCGGTGTGGTGTGCGGCGTGCTCGGTCGCTTCGCCGATCAGCCAGGCGAGCGGGACGAGGCTGATCGCCGCGAGCACGAAGTCGACCGTCGAGCCCGGGTGGAGGAAGAAGTGGACCGCGATCGTGATCGGCGCCAGGGACAGCGACGCCCAGAGGATGCGCTTCGCCACGGGCCCAGTACGTTACTGCCGGGATGGTGGAGGCCGTGCTGTTCGACTGGGGCGACACGCTCATGCAGTGGGACTGGGACGAGGAGCTGCTCGTCGCCGGCCACCGCGCTGGGCTTGCCGCGATCGGCCGCGAGGACGCGGAGATCACCGAGCACTTCCGCGAGCACTACCTGCCGCTCTTCTGGGCGCCCGGGACGCTCGAGGAGCTCGAGTACCCACCCCTCGTCCGCAAGCTGCTCGCCGACGCCGGGATCGACGCCAGCGACGCCGAGCTCGAGCGCTTCCTCGAGGCAGAGCACAGTGCCTGGACGCCCGCGCGCCGGCTCGGCTCGACCACGCACGCACTCCTCGAGTCGCTGCGGAATCGCGGGCTCAAGCTCGGGCTCGTCTCCAACGCCTTCGACCCGCCGGCGCTCTTGCACCGCGACCTCGCGGACGCAGGGATCGCCGAGCGGATCGACTACGCCGTGTTCTCGTCAGAGGTCGGCACCCGTAAGCCTCACGCCGAGATCTTCCGGCGCGCGCTCGCGGCACTCGGAGTCGAGGCCGAGCGCACGCTCTTCGTCGGCGACCGGCTCTACGAGGACGTCCGGGGCGCGGGCGAGCTCGGGATGACCACCGTCCAGGCGCTCTGGTTCCGCGCGGACGAGCACCCCGACGGCGGCGAGCCCGACTTCCAGGCCTTCACCCAGATGGACGTCCTGAACGTCGTCCGGAGGCTCACCGGTGAGTGACGACTCACCGGCGCACTACTCTCGCGCAGCCCGTCTGTCAAGTCTTGCGCAGCCTGCGTGACGTGCCGACAATCTGGGGCAATGGCATACGTCGAGCAACCGACGGGAACCCTGCCTCTGAGGCCGCAGGACGAGGTCGAGTGCCGGCGGTGCGAGGTGCACTGCGACAAGGTCGTCCACCCGGGAGCGTGCATCGCGAAGGCCTGCCCCTTCGTCTACGCCTACGAGGCGCACGGCCACACGTACATCGGCTGCATGCAGAAGGTGTACACGGTCGAGATCGACCTCGACCTGCTCGAGGCGGCCGAGCAGCACGGGGGCTTCGGCGCGGTCCGGGCGATGAAGCAGCCGCTGCCGATGTGCCACACCGAGGTCGAGAGCACGTACGAGAGCCGAGGGAACGAACTCGGCTGCGTCAACCCGGAGTTCTTCGAGCTGCCCGACGGGCAGCCGAACTTCCGGATCTTCGCCCGCATCAGCCCGAACGCCTAGATGGTTGATGCCACGATCTCGCGCGTCCGGCTGCGCGGTCTGGCGCGTCTGGGCCGCACTCGCCGCAGTCGGGCCGCCTAGCGGCGACCCGCCCGCGTCGTGTGCTTCACGCCGTCAGGCCGCCACCGATGCTGCCAGCATCGGCGACGTCCTGCCGCCGCGCCCCAGAGCGGCCAGCCCGCGCCCCGGAACGAACGATCTCATGGCATCAACCATCTAGCGCGGCTCGAGCATCGCGACTCCGTGGGCGGCAGCGTCCGCCAGCTCGTCGAGAGCCCGCTCGTTCACGTTCGGCACGCGGTCGCAGGACCGGTGGTAGCACGGGTCACCGCCGCTGAAGAGTCCTCCGACCTTGATCCCCGCCGCCTCGAACGGCGCGTGGTCCGAGCGGCCGCTGATGTCGATCGTCTCCGCGACGAGCCCACGCGCCGCGAAGTAGCGCTCGAAGATCTGTGCGAAGGGACCGCGGTAGACGCCGCGTGTGTACCGCTGGGCTCCGAGCATGTCGAAGTTCAGGTAGCCGACGACGCCGCGCCGGTTTGCGGCGACCTTGACGTATGCGCGCGAGCCGTGCAGGCCGGACTCCTCGGCTCCCCAGAAGCCGAACCGCACCTGGTGTCGCGGCTCGAGCCGCTGCAGTGCCTTCGCGAGCTCGAGCAGCGCGGCGACGCCCGAACCGTTGTCGTCGATCCCCGGGCCTGCGGTGACCGAGTCGAGGTGGCCGCCGACGACGAGCGTCGCGTTGCGACGAGCTACGGGCGCATCCGCGATGACGTTCTGAACTGTCGTTCGAACGATCCGCGTGCGTAGCTCGAGCTCGACGGTTGCGCCGGCCAGCGACCGGCCGACCGCCTGCGTCACCGCAACGACCGGGATCCTGAGGCCGGGTTCGACAAGCGTCCCGTCGAGCGGCCCCGGCTCGTTGTTGAACACGATCGCGGCGATTGCTCCCGCGCGCGCTGCGTTCGCTGCCTTGACTGCGAAGAAGCAGTCGCCGCGGCGGATCAGCGCGATCTTTCCGCGAACGCCGTCGAAGTCGGACGCCTGACAACCGTCTCCGGCCGCGACGACAGTTCCGGTCACCTTCCCGCCCGGTGAGTACTCGAACGCCTCGACGACGAGGTCGCGCGCGACGGGCGTGAGCTGCCGTCCGCGCTCGAGCTCCTCGACATACCGGCGTACGGGAACGGCTGCAGGCGCACGCGCAGGCCCGCGCGCTCGAGCGTCGTGCGCACGTACCGGACCGATGCGGCGTACCCGGATGTCCCGGCGGCGCGGTGGCCGGCGTTCGCGTCGGCGATCCGCTGGAGCGCCAGAAGGTGCGTGTGCATGCCGGCGAGGGTCACCGTCTTGCGCAGGTCGATCGAGAGCCGCTCGCGGGAGCGGCGCTCGGCGCCCGCGGAGCCGGCGACGCCGCAGCCCGCCGCGATCACGCAAGAGGGCCAAGGCGGCCGACGCGAGCGCGCGCATCACCCTCTACGACGTCGCGCTCGTCCCTTCGTTTGCGTCCAGCGGGCGTGCAGCTCGCGGGTCTTGCGGATCTCGTCGGTGTTCGGGCCGTGGTCGTCGGGCCCCGGCACCTCGAGGATCGCGGGGAGCGCCCTGCACATCTGGGTGCGCCAGGAACGCGCCGAGCCCTTCGCCCATCAGGCCCTCGCCGATGTTGTCGTGCCGGTCGCGGTTCGACCCGAGGGGTGTCTTGCTGTCGTTCACGTGCAGGCAGCGCAGGCGGTCGAGCCCCATCGCGCCGTCGAGCTCTTTCAGGACCGCCTTGACCGCGGCCGGGTCGGTGACGTCGTAGCCCGAGGCGTAGAGGTGGCACGAGTCGAGGCAGACACCGAGGCGGGGGTGGCGGTCGAGCCGCTCGAAGAGCGTCGTGAGCTCCTCGAGCGAGCGCCCGATCGTCCCGCCGGCGCCTGCCGAGTTCTCCATCAGCAGCCACGTGCGCTCGGAGCACAGCTCGAGCACCTGCGCCATCGCCGGGAGGACCCGCTCGAGCCCGTGCTCGAAGCCGGACCCGAGGTGCGAGCCGACGTGGAACACGACGCCGTCCGCCTCGATCGCCGACGCGACCTCCATCGTGCTCCGCATCGCCGCCTTGCTCTTCTCGTAGACCTCGTCGTTCGGAGCGGCGAGGTTGACGAGGTAGATCGCGTGGCAGAGCACCGCTTCGATGCCGGACTCCACGCGCTGCGCACGGAATCGCTCGTACAGCTCGGGATCGGGCGCAGGCGGGCGCCACGTGCGCGGGCTCTGGGTGAAGAGCTGCACCGCATCGGCGCCGATCTCCGCGGCCTTGTCGAGCGCCCCCTTGACGCCTCCCCCGCAGTGCGCTCCGATCAGCATCAGCGCAGGAACCCCGCGAGACGCACTGCCTCTTCGTCGAGCTCCCTGCGTGCGCTCAGAGGAAGTGGAGCGAACGGCTCGACGACGACGCGCCCGCGCTCGAGCTTCCAGGTTCCCGCGACGAATCCGTCGACGAGGACGGTCTGTGCGCCGCTGTGGGTGACCCCACCGGTTCCCGCATGCTCGTCGGGCAGCACACGGCGGCGGTCGGCGTGTGCGATCAGCACCTCGTCCCAGCTCGAGAGGAAGCGCACCGGCGCGCTCGTGCGACCGTCGGCCACCGGCGCGCGCGGCAGGTCGAGCAGCTCGCGGGCGTCCTCGTCGAGGAAGCCCCGGAGCGGTAGCCGCTCGAGCCCCTGGTCGAGCGTCTTCAACGTCTGGCCGCTCCACGCGGCCAGGTCCGCGCGCGTCGCCGGGCCGAACGCTGCGAGGTAGCGCCGGACGATGTGTGCGAGTGCGTCCACGAGCGGAGGCGACCGGAAACGGTACTCGCGTAGACGCAGTCCGCGTACGAAGCCCCACTCGGCGGCGTTCGGCAGTGGCTCGAGCGGGATCAGGTGGCGAAGCCAGGCGAGGTCCCGCAGGTTCTCCTCCTGCGTCCCCGGTCCGCGGGTCTCCACCAGGAACCGCGACGAGCTCGGCGGTCGATCGCGGCTCGCGCCGAACGAATGCGGTCACGGCGGCGACGAGCTCGGGTGCCGGCTCAGGACGTCCGTTCGACCACGGAGCCACCTCCTTGCGCAGCGCCGTCACGTAGAGCGGATAGTCGCGTGCGCTGACGAGGTGAAGCGTCCCCCGCATGAGCGATGCCTTCACGACGTCCTCTCGGCGGAGGGCGCGCGTCAGCCGGTCGCGGGTGAAGTCCTCTAGGCGGGACCAGAGCGCAACGTACGGCGAGGAGACCCGCTGCGCCTGGAGCGCGGCGAGCCGCTCGATTGCGGCTGCGGGAGATCGGCGTTCCCGGCCTAGCAGCATCTGCCGGAGCAGGGTCGTCCGGTTCAGCTCGCGCAGCGTCAGGACCCGCATCGCGCCTACGCTATCGACGTGTCGGTCCGTGTCCGTTTCGCGCCCAGCCCGACCGGGATGCTCCACATCGGCGGTGTTCGGACGGCCGTCTTCAACTGGCTGTACGCCCGGCACCACGGCGGAGAGTTCAAGCTGCGGATCGAGAACACCGACACGAGCCGTGAGGTCGCGGAGGCGGTCGACCAGATCCAGTCGTCCCTGCGTTGGCTCGGGCTCGACTGGGACGGCGACCACACGTTCCAGCTCGACCGGATGGACGACTGCCGCGAGCTCGCCAGGCGGCTCGTCGCCGAGGGGAAGGCGTACGAGGACGAGGGCGCGATCCGCTTTCGGATGCCGGACGAGGGGACGACGGCGTGGGACGACGTCGTTCGGGGACGCATCGAGTTCCCGAACGTGCAGCTCGAGGACCTCGTCATGGTCCGCTCCGACGGCCGTCCGACGTACAACTTCGCGTCGCC
Organism: uncultured Actinomycetes bacterium; assembly: GCA_963700495.1. Classification (GTDB taxonomy): domain Bacteria; phylum Actinomycetota; class Thermoleophilia; order Gaiellales; family Gaiellaceae; genus JACCTU01. Next base: position 1,040,475 of record CAVOXT010000001.1, read on the forward strand.
GATGGAGGACGTCTGGGACGGCATCACGCATGTGATCCGGGGAGACGACCACGTCTCGAACACGCCGAAGCAGATCAACCTGATTCGCGCCGTGGGCGCCGAGCCGCCCGTCTACGCCCACGTCCCGAGCGTGTTCGGGACGGACGGCAAGAAGCTCTCGAAGCGCCACGGCGCCGTCAGCGTGAGCGAGTTCCGCGACGCCGGCTACTACTCACCCGCGCTCCTGAACTTCCTCGCGCTGCTCGGCTGGGCGCCGGACGGCGAGACGACGATCATGTCGCCCGACGAGCTCGTCGAGCGGTTCGACCTCTCGCGCGTGCAGCCGAGCCCGGCCGCGTTCGACTACCAGAAGCTCGACTGGATGAACGGCGTCTACCTGCGCGCGCTGCCGCCGGACGAGTACGCGCACGAGCTGCTGCTCTACCTCGGCGAGCATGGGTACGACTGGGACGCCGAGCTCGTCCACAAGGCCGCGCCGCTCGTGCAGGACAAGATCGAGCGTCTGGGCGATTTCCCGGCGTTCGCAGGCTTCCTCTTCGAGGAGGTCTCGGTCGACGGGCACGAGCGCGACGCCGAGTTGCTCGCCGAGGCCGAACGCGAGCTCGGCGAGGTCGAGCCGTTCACGGCGGATCGGATCGAGCAGGCGCTGCGGACGTTCGCGGAGCGCCTCGGCCTCAAGCCGCGCGACGCGTTTCAGCCGATTCGGCTTGCGGTGACCGGCTCGAACGTGTCGCCCGGCCTGTTCGAAAGCATCGAGCTGCTCGGCAAGGAAAAGGCGCTCGCGCGGCTCAGTGCCGCTCGATCTTGAGCGGTTTGGGCGACGCGAGCGGGTCGAGCGCGCGCTGGAACTCCAGCCACGACCGCCGCCGGAACGCCGTCGTCGGCTGGGGGACGCTCGTCGTCTTGTCGCGTTCGGCTGCCCGCTCGGCGCCGGCGCAATGTTCGGGCGCTCGGCACATTTACGAGTTGTAAACGGGCTTGGCCGCCGGGGGGATACGGCACCTTGCGGTACACTCGCGCACCTCCATGATTTCGGGGGGCGGCACGGTGCTCGTCGTCGACGACGAGCCCTCACTTCGGCTTCTCTGCCGGGTGAATCTCGAGCTTGCCGGATTGACCGTGCTCGAGGCGGGGACGCTCGACGAAGCCAGAGCACTGCTCGAGTTCGCGGCGATCGACCTCGTCCTCCTCGACGTGCACATCGCCGGGTCCGACGGCAGCGGCCTGCTCGACGAGCTTCGAGCAGCCGACTCGGACGTGAAGGTCGTGATGCTGACCGGGAGCGCCGACATCGGAAGCCCGCGCTTCGCGTCGGCCGACCGTGCGATCGCGAAGCCGTTCGACCCGCTCGAGCTCGTTACTGTCGTCTCTGAGCTCGTGCGCAGGACTCCTGTAGATTCGACCAAGTGAGCGTCACCGTCGTCAGGACGCCGGCCGAGTACGAGGCCGAGCTCCAGCGTTACCTCTTCGAGCGCTCGGAGGAAGGTCGCGCCGTTCGCGTCGGCGAGAAGGAGGTCTCCGAGCAGGCCGCGATCGTCGCACGCTACGCGGGTCTCTTCTCGCGCGAGCAGATCGAGGTGCTGCGCGACGAGGAGGCGCGGGCCTCCGGCGAGGAACGAGAGCGGCTCTACCGCCTCCGCAAGACGTGCGAGGGGGGCATCGTCGCGGCCGAGCTCGCGGAGCGCGAAGACGCGCTCGAGAACGCGATCCTCGCAGCGCGGGTCGACTGGGAGGGGCAGGAGCTTCCACTCCGGGCCGCGCAGGCCGAGCTGGCCGTGCTGCCCGACTACCGGCGGCGCGAGGCGCTCGGCGAGCTGCAGGCGCTCAAGTCAGCAGAGTTCAACGACGAGCGGCTCGAGGTGATGCGGGCGGGGGAGGAGCTGGAGGCTGAGCTCTCCGGCGAGCCCGATCCGGTCGCACGGACCGAGGAGGAGAAGGAGATCTCGCTCCGCGAGCTCGAGCGCGCACTTGCCGACGCGAGCGAACGGGTGACGGCGTCGTGGGAGCGGCTCCGCGCAACCTGGTTCGAGCGCCTGCTCGGTCCGGACCGCGACGAGCAGCCGAGCTCGGCGCACGTCGCGTGGATCCGCAGGCTCTCGCCGCTCGAGTCGACGTACACGCGAGAGCGCTCGGTCGAGGTGTGCATGGACACGCTCAAGCAGCTCGGGTTCGACCTCGAGAACGAGCCGAACGTCCGGCTCGACCTCGAGGACCGCCCCCAGAAGTCGCCGCGGGCGTGTGTGATCGCCTCGGATCCGCCCACGGTCGTGCATCTGATCACGCGCGCGCAGGGGGGCCTCCACGACTACCAGGCATTCCTGCACGAGGCGGGTCACGCCTTGCACTACGCGGGCTGCGACCCGGCGCTGCCGTACACGTTCCGCAAGATCTCGCGCGACCACGCGCTGACGGAGATCTACTCGTACATCCTGGAGGCGATCACCCGCGAGCCGGGCTGGCACGAGCGGTACTTCGGCGCGCCGCAGAACGCCGAGGCTCCGGTGTTCCTCGAGGCGCTGCTCTTCCGCCGCTACACGGCGAAGCTGCAGTTCGAGCTCGAGTTCTGGTCGGACTTCCCGACCGGCGCGGATGGAGAGGAGTACACGCGGAGGCTCACCGGCGCGACCGGGATCCGCTACAGGCCCGACGCCTTCCTCTCCGACATGGACGCGGGCTTCTACTCCGCCGACTACCTGCGTGCGTGGATCCGCTCGGCGCAGCTGCGCCGGTACCTCACGCGCGAGGTCGGGGACGACTGGTGGCGCAGCACGAAGACGGGCGACCACCTGCGCGAGCTCTGGCGCGAGGGCACGAAGCCCTCGAGCGAGGAGATCGCGAGGCGGATGGGCGTCGAGCCCCTCGACACCGGCCCGCTCGTCGCGGAGCTCGGCGGTTGAGCCGCGTCCGCTACGACGCGTACTACGCCTACGACGAGCTGACCGGCCTTCTCAGGGAGTGGGCCGCCGAGTATCCGAATCTGTTCGCGGTCGAGTCGATCGGGACGTCACACGAAGGGCGCGAGATCTGGCTCGTGACGGTGACGAACGCCGAGACGGGGCCGCACGACGAGAAGCCCGCGTTCCTCGTCGAGGCGAACATCCACTCCGTCGAGGTCACCGGCTGCACGGCCGCGCTGCACCTGCTCGAGCGGCTCCTGACGGGTTACGGCTTGGACGAGAAGGTGACGCGCGCGCTCGACTCGCGCACGTTCTACGTGATCCCTCGGCTCAACCCCGACGGCGCCGAGCTCGCGCTCTCGGAGCGGCCGCGCTACGTGCGCTCGTCGGTGCGCAAGTACCCGCTTCCGGACCGCCAGGACGGGCTCCAGGGCGAGGACCTCGACGGCGACGGCCGGATCCTGACGATGCGACTGCGCGACCCGAACGGCAACTGGAAGGCTCATCCCGACGCGCCGGCGGTGATGGTGCGCCGCGATCCCGACGAGGACGGCGGCGAGTACTACCGGCTCCTCCCGGAAGGCACGATCCAGAACTACGACGGCGTCACGATCAAGCTGCCGCCGCCGCTGGAGTCGCTCGACCTCAACCGCAACTTTCCGGGCGAGTGGGGACCGGAGGCCGAGCAGCGCGGGTCGGGGCCGTACCCGACGTCGGAGCCGGAGATCCGCGCGATGGTCGAGGCGGTCATCGAGCGCGAGAACATCTGCGGGTACATCGCCTACCACACGTTCTCGGGCGTGCACCTGCGTCCATACGCGTCGTACCCCGACGATCACCTTCCGACGGGCGACCTCCGCGTCTACAAGCAGATCGGCGAGGTTGCGACAGAGCTGACGGGCTACCCCTCGATCTCGGTCTTCCACGACTTCGCGTACGACCCGAAGCAGTCGATCAAGGGCTCCGCGCACGACTTCATGTACGACCAGCGCGGGATCTTCTCGTGGACGACGGAGTTCTGGAGCCCGATCCGCCAGGCCGGGATCACGGACTACAAGTACATCGAGTGGCTCCGCGACCATCCGCCCGAGGACGACCTGACGCTCTACCGCTGGTCGCAGGAGAAGCTCGACGGGCGCGGCTACGTCGAGTGGACGCCGTTCGACCATCCGCAGCTCGGCGAGGTCGAGATCGGCGGCTGGGACGTGTTCTACGCCTGGTACAACGTGCCGTTCGAGCAGCTCGAGACGGAGGTCGCGCCGCACAGCGAGTTCGCGATCTTCCACTGCCTGATCTCGCCGAGGCTCGCGACGCGCTCGGTCGACGTCGAGCGCCTGGGGGAGGGGCTCTACCGGGTGCAGCTGGTGCTGGAGAACACGGGCTGGCTCCCGACGAACGTCTCGGATCTCGCGCTGCAACGCCAGGCCGTGCGCGAGCTCGAGGTCGAGGTGGCGCTCCCCGAGGGTGCCCGGCTGGTCTCCGGCGAGCGCGTGACGAAAGCCGGCCAGCTCGACGGCCGCGTGCACAAGCGCTCGTCGCTCTGGTGGACGACGACGGACGCCACGGACGACCGCGCGAAGCTCGAGTGGGTGGTCGAGGCGCCGCAGGGCGGCGAGCTCGCCATCACCGCCAAGCACCAGCGCGCGGGCACGGTCCGCGAGTCGGTCACACTCGGCTAGCCGGCCCGCTCTAGCTGCCGGGAAGCCAGCCCTCGGCGTACTGCGTCAGCTCGTCTCCCACTATGACGGTGTCAGGTGATATCGCACCTATCACCTGACTGCTGGTATGAGGCCACTGTTCGGCCCGGAATCACGGCAGATGCACAAAGAGCCCCGACCGATGCCGGTAAGCCCGATGCGTGAACGGTCGCACGAGTGCGTACGCCACGAAGCCGAGGGCGAAGACGACGAACGAGAACGTCGCGATCGTCCAGAGAGTTGCGTTGGTCACCGCAAGCATCGCTGAACCTCCTAGTCGACAGGTCAATGTTGGGCCTCGTTCGCGCTTGTATCATCCGTAACAACCCTGATAGGGTTGCGGCAAATCCCCTACCCCGCGCAAGACCGACGTAGGCCACTTCACATCGTCTGGCGCGCCCGGTTTCAGCACGTGCACGTGTTCCGCGGGATCGCCTTACAGCACTCGTTAGCCGCCCTGGTGGCCCACGTCTTTCACATCCGCGTCCGGATTCCGCCCAGGCATCCCGGAGTGCTTGATCGTTCCGCACCGCTCGCAGGTGGTAATCGAGCCGGCGATGTCGGTCGTCGTCTCCCAACGATGCCCACCCCGAACGAGACAGGCGAGTCGGCGAACCCACATCATTGGCCAATGATGCGCCTCTGCTACTCCGAGTTCAATCGTCTTGCGCGCGCCGGCCCGTGTGCCGTCTCGTACCACTGTTGCCAGCGCGGACGAGATTTCGTGGGAGCACGGGACCGCGCTTCCTGCCCTCCACGCACGTTCGACCCTCTGGAGGAATGCGGTGTCCTGCACTGCTCCAGAGGGTCGCAAGGCGCATACGGGATTCGAACCCGTGCCGCCGCCGTGAGAGGGCGGTGTCCTAGGCCACTAGACGAATGCGCCCGGAGGGAGGCTCAGTGTAGCGCCACCCGCGAACCGTTTCCCCCGGCCTAGCGCGTACGAGCGAATCGCTGCACAGCGGCGAGGAGCTCCTCGCTCTTCTCGGCTGCTGCCTTCTCGTCGCCTGACGCCAGCGCGCCGGCGACGCAGTGGCGGACGTGGTCGTCGAGCACCTCGAACGCGACGCTCTCGAGGGCCTTGGAGACCGCGCCGATCTGCGTGAGGACGTCCATGCAGTAGCGGTCGTCCTCGACCATCTTCTCGATCCCGCGCACCTGGCCCTCGATTCGGCGGAGGCGCTTGCCGATTGCGTCCTTGTCGTAGCCGTGGTGGTCGTTCATGCGCGCACGCTCCTGAAGTGTCGAAGGCGGAGTGAGTTGGTGACGACGAAGAGAGACGAGAACGCCATCGCGCCCGCGGCGACGATCGGGTTCAGCAGGCCCGCGACCGCGAGCGGGATCGCCGCGACGTTGTAGGCGAACGCCCAGAAGAGATTGCCCTTGATCGTGGCGAGCGTGCGGCGGGAGAGCCGGACCGCGTCGGCGGCAGCGCGGAGGTCGCCCGACACGAGCGTGACGTCGCTCGCCTCGATCGCGACGTCGGTGCCGGTGCCGATCGAGATGCCGAGGTCGGCCTGTGCGAGCGCGGGGGCGTCGTTGATCCCGTCGCCCACCATCGCGACGACCTCGCCGGCGTCCTGCAGACGCCGGACCTCGTCCGCCTTGCCGCCGGGCATGACTCCCGCGACGACACGGTCGATGCCGACCTCGGCGGCGACGCGGCGGGCGGTCTCCTCGACGTCGCCTGTCAGCAGGACGGGCTCGAGCCCGAGCGCGCGGAGCTCTGCGACCGCTTCGCGGCTCGTCGGCTTGACGCGGTCCTCGACGACGAGCGTCCCTGCGAGCTCGCCGTCGACGGTGACCCCGGCGCGGTCGATCTCGACTCTGCGGTCCTCGACGACTCCGACGACCCCGCGGCCGGGCACGTTGCGAAACTCGTGCACGGCCGGCAACGTCCCGAAGCGTGCGCGTGCGGCTTCCGCAACGGCGCGCGCAACCGGGTGCTCGCTCGCCGCCTCGACGGCACCCGCGAGTCGCAGCACATCCGGACGGAGACCGTTCACGAGACTCATCCGGCCTTCGGTCACCGTGCCGGTCTTGTCGAGCACGATGACCGTGATCCGGCGCGTCTGCTCGAGGACCTCGGGCCCCTTGATCAGGATCCCGAGCTGAGCACCGCGGCCCGTGCCGACCATTAGCGCGGTCGGCGTCGCCAGACCGAGCGCACAGGGGCAGGCGATGATGAGGACGGCCACCGAAGCCGTGAACGCGTCCGTCGCATCCCCGGTCACGAGCAGCCAGCCCGCGAGAGTCGCGAGGGCGAGCACGAGCACGACAGGCACGAAGACCGCCGAGACGCGGTCGGCGAGCCGCTGCACGTCCGCCTTGCCCGCCTGGGCCTCGGCGACGAGGCGCGCGATCTGCGCGAGTGCGGTCTCGGAGCCGACGCGTGTCGCCCGGACGACCAGACGACCGTAGGTGTTGAGCGTTGCACCGGCGACCTCGGCGCCGCGCCGCACCTCGACGGGGACCGGCTCGCCGGTCAGCATCGACGCGTCGACGGCCGATTCGCCCTCCTCGACGACACCGTCCGTTGCGATCTGCTCACCGGGGCGGACGACGAACCGGTCTCCGACCTGGAGCGCGTCGACGTTCACGACGACCTCCTCGCCGTCGCGCAGGACGCGTGCCTCTTTGGCCGAGAGCTGGAGCAACGCGCGGAGAGCGGAGCCCGAGCGGCGCCGAGCGCCCGACTCGAGCCAGCGCCCGAGCAGAATCAGCGTCGTGATGATCGCTCCGACCTCGAAGTACATGTCGCCGCCGAGCGCGAACGCGGCGACCGACCAGCCCCAGGCGGCGAGCGTGCCGATCGAGACGAGCGTGTCCATCGTCGCGGCGCCGTGGCGCGCGTTCACGACAGCGGCGCGATGGAACGGCCAGCCGGCCCAGAGGACGACCGGCGTCGCGAGCGCGAACGCGAGCCACTCCCACCCGTCGAACTGGAGCGGCGGGAGCATCAACAGCACGAGCGGGAATGTGAGGATCGCGGCGACGACCAGACGCGTGGGCCTGGCCGGCTCGTGCGAGTGTGCGCCCGACGCGGGAGCGGCGTGGTATCCCGCCGCTTCGACCGCGCCGACGAGCTCTTCGAGCCCGACCCTCTCCGCGTCGTAACGGACGCGGGCCGACTCTGTCGCGAGGTTGACCGACGCTTCGACGCCGTCGAGCGTGTTCAGCTTTCGCTCGACGCGGGATACGCAGGAGGCACAGGTCATGCCTTCGATCTCGAGGGTGATCGACGCCGGCGGGCTCGCGTCACCCTCCGCGACCGGTATAGGTGACGTCGCCATGCGAGCATTGTACCCCCTGGGGGTATTCCTACTCATGCTCGGCGGCGGGTCCGCGGCTGCGGGGCCGCTCCTGCGTCCGGCGCCCGCCCTGACGGTGCCCGCAGGCTGGACGGCAGAGCGCTACGCGACGGGTCTCACCCGCCCGACCGCGATGGCGTTCGGGCCCGACGGACGGCTCTACGTCGCGCAGGAGACGGGCCAGATCGTCGTGGTCGGCGTTGAGAGCGCGAAGCCGCGCGTGCTCGCGCGCGGCTTCCACACGCCGCTGGGGCTGGCCTGGCACGGGCCGCGCCTGTTCGTGTCCTCCCAGGGCCGGCTCGACAGCCTCAACCTGCAGGGGGGCCGCCTCGTCGCGCGTCGCACGCTCGTCCGCGGTCTTCCGTTCGGGCGCCACCAGCAGGACAACGTCGTCATAGGGCGCGACGGGCGGCTGTACTTCGGCAGCGGCTCGACGTGCGACGCCTGCGCCGAGCGCGACCGCCGCAGCGCGACGATCCTCTCGGTGCGACCGAACGGCCGCGACCTGGCCGTCGTCGCGCGGGGCCTCCGCAACCCGTACGGCCTGGCGCTCCAGCCGGGCACGGGACGCCTCTACGCAACGGTGAACGGCCGCGACGACCTCAGCGCCGAGCCCGCGGAGATGCTCGTCGAGGTGCGGCCGGGCCGGAACTTCGGCTGGCCCGGGTGCTGGCCGAGCTTCGCGAGGAAGCGCCTCGAAGGCAGCTGCCGCGGCGTGACGCCGCCGATCGCCTACCTCGAGCCGCGCTCGGGCGCGGGCGGGATGGCCTTCGCGCCGGACGGCAGTACCGCCTACGTCGCGCTGTGGGGCCAGTACTTCGGCCCGCACGGACGGACCGTCATGAGCGTCGAGCTCGGCGCCGACGGCGCGGCGACGCGCCAGCAGGTCTTTGCACGCGGGTTCGGGCACCCGCTGGCGGTGCTCGTCGACCGAAGCGGCGCGCTCCTCGTCTCGGACTGGGAGCGGGGCGTGCTGTACCGGATCCGCAAGTCCGGCTGAACGTCTCGCTCCTACGCGCGGATTGATCCATCCGCGTGCACTGTCCGTAGGAGGCTACGGGGAGAGAGCGACGGAGGGGGCCGCATGGCCCCCTCCGTTTATTGCTCGACCGGTGTTTCGGTTGTCTGCGTCAGCGGTCGGCCGAGCTGCTTTTCCCACCAGTCCGACTCGCGCCGGTCGAATTCGCCCTGAAGCTGTCCGACGTACGCGGCGAGCTGGTGTTCCTTCTTCCCTAGCCGTTCCTCGAGCTCCGTGACTCGAAGCTCCCGCCTCTCGAGCTTCTCCTCACGGAGCTCGAGGTCGGCCTCGGTGCGCGCTTCGCGCGCCTCGACTTCAGCTTCGCGATCATCGAGCTCCCGGATCCGCTCGGAGAGCGACTCTTCGGTCTCGCCGAGCCGCTTCTCCCGTCGCTCGATTCGATCGCGCTGCGATTCGAAGACCGCGTCGCTGGAATTCAGTTCCGCCTCGCGAGAGGCAAGCTCGCGCTCGCGGTCGAGCAGCGCCTGCTGCTTGTGCTCGAGCTCCTCGGCCTTGCCTTCGTCGCGCTCGACCCGCCGGAGCGTTGCGAGCTGCCGGTTCAACTCGGCCTCTCGAGCTGCAAGCTGCGTCTCGCGGTCGTCGAGACCTGCGATCCGCTCATTCGTCTCCCAGTCGAGCTCGCCGGCCGACGCCTGCGTCGTCTCGTGGGAGCGCTCGGCGCCGCGCAGCGACTCCTCGCGCTCGGCGAGGTCGGCCTCGCGCTGCTCGAGCGTCTCCTCGCGGCCCGTGAGCCTTCCGTCGATCTTGGCGAGCTCCCGCTGCTTCGAGAACGTCTGGGACTCGCGCTGGGCGAGCTCTTCCTCCCGCGCGCCCAGCGCGGTGTCCCGGACTGCGACCGCGGCCTCGCGCGCCTCGACCTTCGAGAGCATCTCGTGTTCGCGCGTCTTGATCTCCTTGTCGCCCATCTCGAGCGCGCGTTCGCGCTGCGCGAGGGCGGACTCCTGCTTCGCGAGCAGCACGTGCGCCTCGGTGCGCTCGCGGTCCGCGCTCGAGAGCTCGCGGAACTTCCCCTGAAGCTGGCGTTCGCGCTCGGCCACGCGGCCCTCGACCTCGAGCACTTCGGCTCTCAGGACGGAGAGCCGCTTCTGTTCCTCTGCGATGCCATCGGCGCGGTCGCTCTGCTCTTTCTCGCGCGCGGCGAGCTCGTTCTCGCGCGACGCAAGCGTGGCCGCGCGCTCGTCGAGGTCCGACGCACGGAGGTTGAGACCGTCTGGCGAGGCCAGCTCCCGCTCGAGCACGTGCGCCTGCTCGGTCACGGCCGCACGAAGATCCCGCTCGCGCCCGAGTGCGGCCTGGAGCTCGGCGCGGACCGTCTCGAGGTCCGGCGAGGCTCCGTTCGACTGTGCGGCCACGTAGATCCCGGACTCCGTCTCAGCAAGCGGGTCCGCGTCTGCCGTCTGCGGCTCAACCGCCGGTTCCGGCATCGAATCCCGGCGCTCCCTGAGCTGTCGCCTCAGCCCGGTGCCGAAGCCCTTCTCGGTCTCGGGGCCTTCACCCTCAGGCGGTTCCGGCATCAGAAGATCTCCGACAGGTTCAGGAACGCCGGTCCGAGAATGACGAGGAACATCGCGGGGAAGATGAACAGCGCGGTCGGGAAGAGCATCTTGATCGGCGCCTTCATGGCCTTCTCCTCAGCCGCCATCTGACGGCGGTCGCGCGAGTCGGTCGCCTGCACCTTGAGGATGCGGCCGAGCGAGATCCCGAGCTGGTCGGCCTGGATGATCGCCCTGACGAAAGCGCCGACGTCCGGGCTGTCGACGCGACGCGCGAGCTTCTTCAGTGCGTCGTGCCGGCTCTCCCCGATCCTCATCTCGCCGAGCGTCAGCGCGAACTCCTCCGCCAGCGGACCCTCCATGTGATCGGTCAGCTTGTCGACCGCACCGTCGAATCCCATTCCGGCTTCGACGCTGACCGCGAGCAGGTCGAGCGCGTCCGGGAGCTCGGCGCGAATGTGCTCCTTGCGCGTCTTCGCCTTCATCGAAACGATGAGGCCGGGAAGGATGAACCCGCCCACGCCCCACGAGGCGGCGAAGAGCAGGCCTCCACCGAAGGAGAGCGCTGTGCCGATGGCCAGCCCTGCGATGCCGAATCCGATCGCGCATGCAGCCTTCGTGGCAAGGAACGTCGTCGGGCTGATGCGTCGACCGAGGCCGGCCGACACCAGCTTGAAGCGAACGTTCTCGACCGTGAGCCGAGGGTTGAGTCTGAGTGCGAGCCGTGCGAGCCGCTTGGCGGCGGGCGTGATGACGCGGTCGGCGAAACGTGTCCGCTCCGGCGCCGCCCCGGCCTTCGGCTTGGCGTAGGTCGATGCCCGCCGGAGTGCGGTCGAGCGTTCGCGGGCGCCGAAGCTGACGAGCTCGGTGGCCAGGTAGACCGCGCCGAACAGACACACGAAAGAGAGCATGAGCAGCATGGCTAACCCCTGAAGGAGACGATTTTTTTGAGGATGACTGTCCCGATGCTCATCATCACGACGCCGATCATGATCAGCTGATGGCCCTTGGAGGTGTGCCAGAGCGGATACATGTATTCCGGGTTGATCAGCGTCAGCACGATCGCGAGGAAGATCGGGAGTGCGACGAGCGTGTACGCGGACATCCGCCCCATCGCGGTGAGCCCCTTGATCTTTCGAGCGAACTGCTGGCGTTGGCGGACGGCGTCGGCGACCATGTCGAAGATCCCGGCCATCGAGCCTCCGACCTGACGCTGAATCGTGACCGCCGTGATCACGAAGTCGAGGTTCTTCGAGCCCACGCGGGCGGCCATGTCGTCGAGCGCGTCGTCCATCGAACGGCCGAGGCTCGTTTCGGTGAGCACGCGCTTGAACTCATCCGCTGCAGGCGGCTGTCCTTCGTCGACGACGGCCTGAATGCCCTGGCGGAAGCTGTGGCCTGCCTTCAGCGACGCGGCAATCGTGATCAGCAGGTCGGGCAGCTGGTTCTCGATCCCCGCGAGCCGTCGCTTCGCCTTGAACGAGACGAAGAGCACCGGCGCGCTCGCGCCGAGGGCAGCCGCTCCGAGCACGACGAGCGACGCCATGCCGGCGGCCGTGAACAGCAGTCCGAGCAGGATCCCGCCGCCGAGCGACGCGTAGAACAGCTCGACCGTGCGGAGCGGCAGGTCCGCTCGCTCGATCAGCCGGGTCAGGGACTCCCAGATCTTCAGATGCGCGAGCGACTTCTCAGTCGCCTTCATCACTCCGGCGGCTGCGTCGAACGGTGCGCGGGATCCGTTGCCGGGGCCACGAGCACGGTGCACGTCCGCGACGTGCGGCTCGAGCCGGCGACGCAGTCGGTCTCCGCCCGGAGTCGTGAGCGTGAGTGCGGCTGCGGCGATGACGGTGCCTCCGGCCAGAAGTGCCAGCAGGAACGCAGCGACGTTGTGCTCGAACATGAAGGCCGGCATCCACGTGCCCTCCGCGCCCTGCGCCGACTCCTTGCCGGGGAGATGGGCGCGTAGCGTTGCGGGCGACGCTCCGGTGAGCGAGGCCCGGATCGTCACGGACTCGCCCGGACGTCCGGCCGTCAGATACGTGAGTCGCCAGGTGCGGCGGAGCTCTTCGGCGATCGACGCGTAGATCGAGGTGAGTGCGTCGCTCGTCGCCGCGCCGTAGTAGGTGCCGCCGGTCGAGGCCGCGAGACGCTGGAGCGGCTCGGGCTGGAACTTCTCGCTCTCGATCCCGACGACGTAGACCGCCACGCCCGCGGCGCGGGCTGAGTCGATCGCCTTCTCGAGCGTCGCCTTGCTCGAGACCTCCTGACCGTCCGTGAGCAGGATCAAGACCCGCCCGGGCAGGCTCTCGGCGCCGAGCATGGTGGAGCTCAGCACGACGGAGTCCCAGAGTGCGGTTCCGTATTTCCCGTCGACGTCCACGACGCGAAGTGCGCCGTCGCCGTCGATCGTCGAGGTCGAGAAGTTGGTCAGCCGGACGGGGTTCGAGCCCACGGCCATGATCGCAATCCGGTCGTTCGGCGGCTTCGCGGACAGGAACGCACGTGCAGCCTCGGATGCGTCTTGCATCGGCTGCCCGCGCATCGACTGCGAACGGTCGATCGCGAGCACGACGCTCTTTGCGCGCGCCAGGTTCTCGGCCTGGAAGCCCGTCACGGGCCCGCCGTTCTCGCGCAGGACGGGCGCGGTGCCGGACGGCGTCGGCGTGACCACCGAGACGCGGAGCGTCGGGTAGTCCGACGCGTCGAGCCCGCCTGCCCGCAGCTTCTCTGCAGCGGCGGCGGGCGCTGCGGCCAGGAACAGGCAGGCGGCGATGAGAAGCGGAGCTGCCCTCATCTCACTGCCTTCCGAACGAGGCTGCGGCGAACGTGGGGCGGAAAGCGCTGTCCTGCTGGAAGAAGTCGACCGGCAGCATGACGCCGTTCGCCGCGATCTTTTCCAGGAAGTGCGGCTTGAGCCCGTTGCAGGAGAGCGGGAGCAGCAGGCGGCTGCCGTGGTCGGCGGCGACCTGCTCCTCGTCCGGAGCCCTCGCAACGAAGATGTCCTGCATCGAGACCACGTCGGACTCCATCCCGAGCACCTCGGAGATGTGCGTCACGCGGCGTGAGCCGTCCACGAGGCGGGAGATCTGGACGAGCAGGTCGAACGCACTTGAGATCTGCTCCCGAATCGCGCGATGTGGCAGCTCGACGCCGGCGGTGAGCACCAGCGTCTCGAGCCTGGCCAGAGCGTCGCGAGGTGAGTTCGCGTGGATCGTCGTCAGCGAGCCTTCGTGGCCCGTGTTCATCGACTGGAGCATGTCCAGGGTCTCCGGGCCGCGGACCTCACCGACGATGATCCGGTCGGGGCGCATACGCAGCGCGTTCCTGACGAGCTCTCGGATCCGAATCTCTCCCGAGCCCTCGATGTTCGGCGGGCGCGACTCGAGCGTGATCACGTGGTCCTGCTGGAGCTGGAGCTCCGCGGCGTCCTCGATCGTGACGATGCGCTCGTTGCCGGGGACGTATGCCGACATCGCGTTCAGCATCGTCGTCTTACCGGTGCCGGTACCGCCCGAGATGAGGATGTTGAGCTTGCCCTTGACGGCGGCGGCGAGGAACTGAGCCGCCTTCGGCGTCAACGACCCGAAGCTGATCAGGTTGTCCATCGTGTACGGATCGCGCGAGAACTTCCGGATCGTCAGCGTCGGACCGCGGAGCGAGAGTGGGGGGATGATCGCGTTGACACGGCTGCCGTCCGGGAGGCGTGCGTCGACCATCGGCGACGACTCGTCGATGCGGCGGCCGACCTGCGACACGATCTTGTCGATGATCCGGAGCAGGTGTGAGTTGTCCACGAAGCCCGCCGAGGTCTTCTCGATCTTTCCTGCGCGCTCGACGTAGACCCGGTCGAACGCGTTGACCATGACCTCTGTCACGGAGTCGTCCTGCAGGAGCGGCTCGAGCGGGCCGTAGCCGAGAATGTCGTCGGTGATCTCCCGGACGATCTGACGGCGCTCCTCGCGCGTCAGCGGCGTACGGTCGATCGCGAGCTGCTCCGTCACGGCGTGGAGCACGCGCTCGGAGAGGTCCTCGGTCGTCTCCCGCTTGAACAGCTCCGGGCCGAGCCGCGCGATCACCGCGTGGTGGACGGCCGTCTTCAGCTCAGCGTAGGGATCTGCGGGTGCCCCTTCGGAAGGCTGGTCCGGTCCTGCCGTGAGGGAGACCTCGCGGTCCGACCCCAGGTGGTCGTTGATCAGCTGCTTGTTGGCGATCCGGTCGTGGAGGCCCATGTCTATGCCCTCGAGAGCGAGAACATCCGCCGTTTCGCGGTCTTCTCGTCACGCGGCCGGATGAGCGTCTTCGACATCGTCCGGACCGCCTTCGAGAAGTCGCAGCCCGCATCCGCCAGCACGGCCGGGACGCCGCGGTTGACGGCGAGCGGCACGGCCCGGTCACTCGGGATCTCGAAGTCGATCTTCACGCCGAGTGCCTGCTCGACCTCGCTCTTCTTCATCCCGACCTTCGAGTTGGCGCGGTTCAGGACATACCGGATCTTGTTCTGAGGGAACGAGAGCAGGTCGAGTGTGTGCAGGCTGAGCTTGACGTTCTTCAGCGTCGGAACGTCGAGCCCGCACAGCACCAGCAACTCGTCGCTGCGGTCCAGCGTCGCGAGCATCGGCCCGTGGAAGAAGGGCGACGTGTCGACGATGATGATGTCGTACGACTCGCGCGCGACTTCGAGCAGGCGCGTGATCTTCACCTCCGTGACGAGCTCCGCGTCTTCCGGGCGCAACGGCGCGGGGAGGACGTCGAGGCCGCACGGATGGCGGGTGATGTAGCCGGCGAGCTTCTCACCGTCGAGCTCTCCCGGTGCGACGACCAGGTCGTACACCGTCTTCTCGGGCTCGAGGCCGAGCATGATCGCGGCGTCGCCGAACTGGAGGTCGAGGTCGAGGAGCAACGCACGCTGCTTCTCGTACTTCGCCAGTGAGGTGGAGACGTTTGTCGCCATCACGGTCTTCCCCGTCCCACCCTTGGGCGAGAAGACGGTCATGATTTTCCCGCGGCGGCCGTGGCCGCCTTCTGCGACCAAGCGCCGGCCGACGTGCGCGGCCTTGCGGATCGCGAAGACGACGTTGTCGGTCAGCTGCGGCAGGAGGAGGACGTCGGCGAGGTCGGCGTCGAGCGCATCCTCGAGGAGCGCGGAGGCCTCGCCAGACGCGAGCACGATGATCGGCACCTGCGTCTGCTCGCGGATTGCGGCCAGCTCGCCTTGCGGCAGCTCGGAGGCGCCGGTCGCGTGGAGGACACAGTGAAGGTGCCCTCCCGTCAGAACCGGGGCTGCCTCGGAGACGTATGCGCTCCAGCCGACGAGGTCGAGCTCAGGGTGTGAGTCGAGGGCGTGGCGGAGCGTCTCGAGCCCGTCGCACGACCCGGTGATGTAGACCCGGACGCGCTCGCGGGTTCCGGCCGCGTTGCCGTTTCCGTTCTCGTAGCTGCTCATGGGGTCCTCCCGGCCAGGCCGTCGCGGAGGACGGACTTCACTGTCTCAACGGTCTCAGGGCTGTCGGCAGGATCCGTCACAGGCCGGAGCTGGAGCGTCCAGAAGTGCCCGGTCTTCGACGTGATGAACAGCAGCTTCGGCACCTGCGAGTCGCGTGCCTCGAGGATGACGGCGAGAGACGACTGGCCGCCGTTCGAGAGCTTCGATGCGGTGTCGTCCCCGGCGATCTTGAGAACGCGGAGGTCGCGCAACACCGTGCGTGCTGCGTAGACGTCGACCGACGGGTTGATCTTGATGTTCGCGACGACGTCGACGCGGTCGCCCACCTTCAGAGTGCCCGCGAGGAGCTGCTCGGGCTCGCCCGTGAGCTGCAGGGCGCGCATCGTTCCCTTCAGCTCGCCCCGGATGCCCGACTCCGTCGGGGGTGCGAAGTGGCGCAGGGTGACCTGCTCGCCGGCGTACGTCCACTGGGATGCGGCCTGGCCCTGCAACTGGCCGAGAGACGCGAGCGCGGTCGGCGATACGCTCTCGCGCGGCACTTCGCGTTTCGTCAGCGATCCCTCTACCTGGCTCCAAGGAGTGCCGGGCGAGATGTCCTTCGTCGCGACGAACACTCCGACGCGCTCCTGTCTGCCATCGACGCGGCGCTCGTAGTTCGTCACGTACATCGCGGTCAATAGGGCCGCCGAGACTGCAAGCACGACGGCGATAACGAGATTTCTGAGGCGGTATGTCATGGAGGCGGGTGTCCTTCTACGGTCGGGGTCGGGTTCGCGGACTCACTCGAGCCGCTCCGTGGTCGTATGCGTCAACCTGCCGCTCTTGAAAACGAATCCGAGGAGGTCGATCGAGTAGGGGTAGGTGGCGGTTACCGTGACGTCGTCGCCGCGGTTCCATGTAGGCGAGCTGACGGAGACGATGAGGTCGGCTTGCTTCAGGTCCTGCGCCGAGGCGCGCACCGCAGCCACTGCAACGGCCGGCGGGTCTGCATACGCGCGGCTTCGAGATGCCTTCGCGGCGCCGACACGGACGCTGTCGGTCACCGTCACGTAGTTGTTCCAGACGATTCCGAACTGGATCACGCCAAAGAGGAGCAAGCAGACGACCGGCAGCGTGAGGGCAACCTCGACCATGGTCTGGCCGGATTCGGTGCGGGCTCGTCGTGTGAGGTGCGGCGTGTACAAGTCGGTCTCCGGGTTAGGTCGATTGGTGATGGAGCCCTCCCGTCGTGGGAGGGCTCCACCGTCGGACGGTGGCTTACTTAGCCGGGGAGAATCGCGGACACGGAGTCAAGCGCGCTTGCGATCGCGCCGCCGAGGGTCTTGAAAGCAACCAGGCCTGCGATCGTGATGACGGCGAGAACAACGCCGTACTCCGCCATCGTCTGGCCCTCTTCGCGCGTGCGAAGAAGGTAGAGGTAGCTGCGAATCATCATTTGTCTTCACCTCCCTTCGTGCTGTCACTGCGCGCAGTCGCGCGCGGATCGGCCACGCCGTGAACGGAGAGGTGAATCGCTTCGCGGGTTGAGCCGTCGAGTGCTCGAATCAGGCTGGGCGCGGTCACGCTGGATCTCCTCCGTAGTTCTTGGCGTGGCCGCAACGCCTATGGCTCGATGCAGACAGTTGTCGTGATTGCGCGAGGAGCGTGAGATGCCTCAATGGAGTGATTAGGGGCTCGCCGGCCGAAGATCACTCGCACGAGGGAGAGCGGTTCCCGTGCGCGGGAGCGATAACGGGATGAGTCCGTTGCGGCCGCGGATGCGTTGTTACTCCGCGTCAGAGGCGGCCTCTGCGCCCAAATATAGGGAGCTAAGGCAGATGCAACGGAATCACCAAGTCTGGAGTTTCGCCAAGAAGTTCGTCTTCCTGGTGGTACTCGGTTGGGCAGTCGCGCTCGTACGCGCGGTTCGTCCTGGTCCCGGCTGGGACGAGTGGTCGAACGCCGACGGCGAGTGGTCGCCGATGCCGGTGCCCGAGGTCGACGAGGTGGCTCCCGAGCCGGAGACCTCCGCGCGACGACCGTTCGTGCCCCGCCGCATCGCAATGAGCGGCGCGCTCGTCCTCGTCTTCTTTGCCGCCGCATCCTTCAGTGCAGGCGCGGGCGACCTTGTCGCCAAGGCGCTCGACCCGGCGCGTTGCGCCGCGCTGATGCAGACGACGGGTGAGGACGACACGGTGTGCGCCGACCTGAACGTGGACGCAACCGATGTCCAGCTCCCGCCGGAGGCCGTCGAGGCGCTGCCCGTCGTCGAAACGGCGCCCGTCTCGGAGGCACCTGCCGAGGCCGTTGTCGAGCCTGTGACGGAAGAGCAGAGTGTCGCGGCCGCCGAAGTCGAGTCGCTGCTGACCGAAGTGGCAGAGCCCGACGACTTCGACCCCGCCGCGCTCTCGGGTGCCGCGCAGGCAGACGGGTCGGCTGTGTCCGATGCCGAGGCTGCGCCTGCCGCG
Organism: uncultured Actinomycetes bacterium; assembly: GCA_963700495.1. Lineage (GTDB taxonomy): Bacteria > Actinomycetota > Thermoleophilia > Gaiellales > Gaiellaceae > JACCTU01. Next base: position 1,058,802 of record CAVOXT010000001.1, read on the forward strand.
TCCTCCGGTCGCTACTGGATCGTCCGCCGCGCGAAGGAGACCAAGGTGGCCGCACCCGCGGTCGAGCCGGAAGGAGGCGCGACGACGGTCTGGCTGAACCGCGCACTCCCCGACCCGACTCCGCCCGCGAAGCGGCTCTCACCCGAGTTCGCGAAGCAGCTGCAAAAGATCTCGGCGGTCAACGGAGTCAGCTGGGCGCTCGTGCTCGGCGTTCTCCGCGCCCAGGGCGCGAAAGACCGCGTGCCGGCGACCGTCAAGGAGCTGAACGCGCTTGCCAGTGGTCTCAGCGATCGTGGCGCAGCTGAGAGCGAGTGGAACGCCGTGATCTCGCTGTCCGGCCGGACGACCTTCGCCGACCGTGCAGTGGCACTCGCCCGCTACAACCGGGCCGTCGGGCTGAAGGCGCTCGTCAACGGCCTCGAAGCCGAGAAGGCAGACCTCATCGACGCACTGTTGGGCGACGAGCGAGTCACGATCTACGCCGGCGGACGGGAAGACCTCCTCCTCGGCCGGATCGACGTCCGCGTCGTCGTCCTCCTCCGCTACCTCACGGAGTCCTACGGTGAGGTGACGGTCTCGAGCCTGTTCAGCGGGCACCGCAAGTACTCGCGGCCCGGAGTGATCTCCGCGCACACCGTCGGCCACGCGGTCGACATCGCCACCGTCGCAGGGATCTCGATCGTCGGGCATCAGGAGCCCGGAAGCATCACGGAGAAAGCGGTTCGCTCGATCCTGATGCTCCCGGTCGAGGTGCAGCCGCGCCAAGTCATCTCGCTGCTCGGCTTGGGCGGGCCCTCGTTCCCGCTCGCCGACCACAACGATCACATTCACGTGGGGTATTAGATGGCGCGCCCCCCGGCCACGATGCGGGTCGACGGACGAGTCGTCTGCGAGCGCTGTCTCGTAGCCGACGGACCGTGGACTCGCATGCGTGGTCTGCTCGGGCGCTCTGAACTGCCGCGGGGGGAGGGTGTACTCCTCCATCCCGCGGGTTCGGTCCACACGCTGTTCATGCGCTTCCCGATCGACGTCGTGTTCCTCGACCGTGACGACCGCGTGCTGCACGTGGCAGCGGACGTCCGGCCGTGGCGCTTCGTCGGGAAGAGGCGCGCGCGCAGTGTGCTCGAGCTCGCGGCGGGCGAAGCAGCTCGCCGCGGAATCGAGATCGGCACCATGATCGACCGCCTCGATATGGGTGTTGCTCCTCCAGTGTCAACCCCGGCGTCGCGAACGCTCGCTTCGCCGTCCAACCTGAGTAACGGAACACATCGAGGCGCCGCGGCCACGCCGGTTCCAGAAGGAGGCAAGACGTGAGTCCCGCATCCGCACCCCCCGAAGGTCAGCGGAGCCAGTCCGGGCAGACGGCCGTTTTGATGGTCATCGCGCTCGTGGCTCTGCTCGGCATGACCGGGTTCGCGGTCGACGTCGGCTACGCCTACTACACGCAGCGACAGCTGCAGGCAGCTGCCGACGCCGCCGCACTCGCCGGCGCACAGGAGCTCCCAAGCGCCGCCACAGGTGTCTCGACCGCCCGTCAGTACGGCAGCCAGGCGGCCGGAAAGAACCGGATCACGAACGGCGGCACGATCACGGAGCTGATCACCACGAAGTGCATCGCGAGTGTTCCGGGGTGCAAACCCCACAATGCAATCGTGGTCGACGAGCGCGCACATGCCCCGACGTTCTTCTCGCGTATCTTCGGGATCGAGAGCTTCGACATCCACGTTCGCTCGACGGCGTGTTCGCCATGCGGGACACGGCCGTTCGACGTGATGCTGGTGCTCGACCGTACGGGATCGATGTGCCAGACCCACAGCGGCGCCAGCGATCCTTCGTGCGCAGACCTGAACAACGCGAAGGAGGGCATGCGAGCCTTCCTGCAGGGCCTGGACGGACAGTCCTCGCTGGTCGGCCTGTCGGTCTTCCCGCCGGCGACCAGCGTGTCGAACCGTTGCTCGACCCCCGCCTCGAGCAACTACGACTCGCACAGTGCTGCCTACACGGTCGTACCGCTCACCCGTGGGTACAGCGACAAGGGGCACGTCGTCACCTCGAATGCGCTGGTCTCGACGATCAACTGCCTCAAGGGCGGTGGAACGACCGCCTACGCGAACGCGATGGAAGCCGCACAGGCCGAGCTCGATCTGCACGGCCGAGACGACATCCAGGACGTCGTCGTGTTCTTCTCGGACGGCGCGGCGAACACCGGGCCGGGGTTCTACTCGAGCTCGTCTCCCTACCGGGCCAAGCCCTGCCATCAAGGCATCACGTCCGCCGGCGCGGTGAAGAACAGGGGGACGTTCGTCTATGTGATCGGCTACGACCTGGACGCCGTTGACGGCGGCGCGAACAAGTGCGAGAACGACAACGGCAACCCCGAGTCGCCGAGCATCACCGCCTACTCGGCGCTGAGCCAGATGGCGACCGACTCCTCGATGTTCTTCGAGAAGCCCTACCCGGGCGACCTGACGAAGATCTTCGAGGACATCAGCGGCGACCTCTCGCTCGGTTCGTCGGCGCTGATCGACAACGACGTGAACTAGACCGAAAACGCGGATGCGAGGACATACACGGAGGCCCCGCGCGAGGCGCGGGGCCTCCGTCGCGTTTCAGACCAAAAACCCCGCCTTGAGCGGGGCTTTTTTCGAGGCTGCGGGGCTAGGATTCGAACCTAGACTACTCGGTCCAGAGCCGAGCGTCCTACCGTTAGACGACCCCGCAACGGGCGTTTCAGTGTAGCGCCACTAGGTTTCGAGGCGGTACACGGGGACGAGGCTCTTCTCCGCCTCCGTGTCGATGTGCGCGACGACCTCGACGTACGGCTCGAGACCCGAGCCGGTCAGCTTCGCCTTCAGCACCTCGTCGACCTGGAAGATGCCCGACGAGTTGTTCATCAGGATCTCGATCTTGACCGGCCGCTCGTCGCCGTCGGTGATCAAGACGTCCTCGATCGCAGCCGCCGAGAGCGAGTGGATCGAGACGCGGCCGCGCTCGAACGGGATGCGCGAGCGGCCCTGCTCCATGTCGAGCGCGTCCGCAACGCGGACGATCCCGGCCTCGAGCGTGAGCGGCTTGCCGTACTCGCGGTGGCTCGTGATGATCTGCAGCACCTCGACCGAGATCACCGTCAGGTCGGGCTCGTCGTAGATCCCTTCGAGCAGCTCGCGCAGCTTGGGCTCGGCGAGGAACAGGCTGAAGTCCTCGTGCCCGTCGCGGTGCACCGACATCCCGATGCAGTGCGTCAGAGCGCCGAGGGTGACGGCGACCTCGGAGTCGTCGTTGGTCATTCCGTAGTCGCGCACGAGTGACGGTTCGATCCCGTGCTTCGTCAGCAGGCGCAGGAGCTTGAGCGCGATGTTCGTGACGATCTGGATGTGGACCCACGAGTGGTCGTTGATCTCGAGCCGGGCGACGGCGTTCACGTTCGCGACGTGCCACCAGGCCTTCAGCTGCTGATCGCTGTTGACGCGCTGAACGATCGTGCGGAGCTTGCGGTTCGCCCGCGCGGGCACGTTGATCTTCATCCGGGCGACGGCCTCGGTGGGCGTCAGCCGCACCTCTTTCTGGGCCTCCTCGGAGACCGGCGACTCGATTCGGTCCTCGGTTTCGGGGTCGAGGCTCACGCCTCGAAGCCTACTCCCGTCTAGGCGGGCGGCGGCGGCGCTTCGGCCGTCGCGGGCGCCTCGGCCGGGCCGGCCAGCGCGAAGTACATCAGCGTCCAGGCCACGGCGACGAACGGGACGATGATCGTGTTCGAGACGACGTCGGAGACGAAGGTGTCGACGTGCTCGGGGAGCCAGAACGTGAGGAGCGAGACGATGATGCCGACGACGATGACCGCGAAGAGCGTGATCACGATCACGCCGAAGACGTTCCAGCCGTTGCCGCGGACGAGCTCGCGACTCCGCCCGAACGACTCGCCTGCAGACTTCCCTTCGAGCACGATCGTCGGGACGATCAGCGACCAGATCGTGAGCAGATACAAGCCCGGCACGATCAGCAGGATGAGGCCGACTGCGATCCCGAGGCCTGCGAGGATGCCGGCCACGATCAGCGCGGAAAGCCGGGGCTGCACGGCGCTGAACGTCTCCCCGATCGACAGGTCCTGCTTGCCGTCGCGGACGTCTCGGACGGCCTCGACGAACGCCCCCTGGAGCCAGAAGGTGCCGACGATGCTCGCGAGCCCGCCGATGAGCAAGCCGAGCCAGCCGAGGATGAGCCCGAACACCAGGCTGATCAGGCCGAGGATCACGTAGACGACGAGGGCGAGCGGCACGAACGTGCGCCAGTGGGCCTTGTAGGTCTCCCACGCTTCCCGAACGATCGCTCCCGGCTGCATCAGGCGCGGGACTCTAACAGGTCAACCGGTCAGGCGACTTCGGCCCAGTCGCCGTACAACGAGGTGTAGAGACCGCGGAGCGCGAGCAGCTCGTCGTGCGTTCCCTGCTCGACCACGACGCCGTGCTCGAGCACCACGATCAGGTCCGCGTTGCGGATGGTCGAGAGGCGGTGGGCGATGATGAACGCGGTCCGGCCGGCGAGGAGGCGGCGGAGTGCCGCCTCGATCCGCCGCTCGGTGCCGATGTCGACCGACGACGTCGCCTCGTCGAGGATCAGGATCCGCGGGTCGGCGAGCAGCGCGCGGGCGAACGCGACGAGCTGGCGCTGGCCGAGCGAGAGCCGGGTGCCGCGCTCCTGGAGGTTCGTCTCGTAGCCGTCCTCCAGCCGCATGATGAAGTCGTGCGCGCCGACCGCCTGCGCGGCGGCGACGATCTCGTCGGGCGTCGCGTCCGGCTTGCCGTAGGCGATGTTGTCGCGGACGGTTCCGGCGAAGAGGAAGCCTTCCTGGGGGACGATCCCGAGCTGGCGCCGCAGCGACTCCTGGGTCACCGCGCGAGTGTCGATCCCGTCGACCGTGATCCTGCCCTCCCGGGGCTCGTAGAAGCGTGCGAGCAGCTTTGCGATCGTCGACTTGCCCGCACCCGTGTGGCCGACCAGCGCGACGGTCGTGCCCGGCGGAATGTCGAGGTCGATCCCGTGCAGCACCTCGGGCCCCTCGCCGTAGCCGAAGCGCACGTTGTCGAACTGCACGTGCCCGTCGATCGGGGGCAGCGCACGTGCGTCCGGCCGGTCCTGCACCTCCGGGCCCTCCTCGAGGACGCCGAGGATCTTGTCGAGCGCGGCGACGGCGGCGAGGAACGTGTTGTAGAGCTGTGAGAGCTGCTGGACCGGGTCGAAGAAGTTCGAGACGTAGAGGATGAACGCGAACAGCGTGCCGGGCGTCGTCTGGCCGTCGAAGACCAGCCAGCCGCCGAAGCCGAGCACGATCGCGGTCGCCGCCGCGGAGAGGAAGTCGACGAAGGGGAAGTAGAGCCCGTTGAGGACGACGGTTTGCTGGTTCGCCTCGCGGTAGTGCGCGTTCACTTCCTCGAAGTGCTGCTGGTTGCGCGGCTCGCGCGTGAACGCCTGGACGACGCGCATGCCCGCGATGTCCTCGGCGAGCGTCGCGGTCACGAGCCCGAGCCGCTCGCGCACCTGGCTGTAGGCCCGAGCCGAGCGCTTGCGGAAGATCCGCGTTGCGATCACGAGCAGCGGGATCACCGTCACCGTCGCGAGCGCGAGCTTCCAGTCGAGGAAGAAGAGGATGATCGCCGTCCCGATGAGCGTCAGCGAGCTCTGTACGAGCGTCGTCACGCCGTCGGTGACGAGCTGGTCGAGCGCATCGACGTCGTTCGTGAGCCGGCTGATCACGACGCCGGCGCGGTTCCGCTCGTAGAAGCCGAGCGAGAGCTTCTGGAGGTGGCGGAAGAGGTCGTTCCGGAGGTCGGCGAGGATCCGCTCGCCGGTCCAGCCCGTGAAGTACGTCTGTGCCGCTCCGGTGACGAGGCTTGCGAGGCCCGCGCCGATCATCAGCACGACGAGCAGCGTGAGCTTTGAGAGGTCGCCGGTGTCGACGGCGTCGTCGATCGCGAGCTTGGCGAGGTACGGCGGGATCAGCGCGGTCAGCGTCGCGAGGAGCAGCGAGACGATCGCGAGCGTCGTCCTCAGCCGGTAGCGCTTCGTGTAGCGCGCGAGGAAGCGGATGCGGTGGATCGTCGCGCGCCAGGACCAGTCGCGAACCTCGCCTCCGCGCTGCATCGTGAGGTGGCTCCCGGCCTGCCAGACCCTCATGCGTCGCTCCCTACGGTCGCTGCCGTGGGGGAAACCCTGTTTCCCCCACGAGCCCCCTTCTCGTCGGCCGCGCCCGCAGCGCGGCCGACGAAGCGGGAAACCTCCCGGTTTCCCGCAACCCTTCCCCGGCGTGAGCGCTCCGCGCTCACGCGCGGGCCTCCACTCTCTCCGCGAACTCCCGCTCGAGCAGGCCGTGCTCGTAGATCTCGCGGTAGACCAGGCTCGTTCCGAGCAGCTGGTCGTGCGTGCCGCGGGCGGCGATCCGGCCGCGGTCGAGGACGACGAGCTCGTCCGCGAGCGCGAGCGTCGAGAGGCGGTGCGCGATGATGATCGTCGTCCGGCCTTCCATCGCCTCGCGCAGGCCCGTGCGGATCCGTGACTCGGTCGTCGCGTCGACGCTCGCCGTCGCGTCGTCGAGGATCAGGATGCGCGGCTCGAGGATGAGCGCCCGCGCGATCGCGATCCGCTGGCGCTGGCCGCCCGAGAGCGTGATCCCCCGCTCGCCGATGATCGTGTCGTAGCCCTCGGGCAACTTGACGATGAACTCGTCGGCCTGCGCGAGCCGCGCCGCGCGCTTGACCTGCTCGTCCGTTGCCTCGGGCCGGGCGAAGGCGATGTTCTCGCGCACCGTCGCGGAGAAGAGGAAGGGGTCCTGGAGGACGACGCCGACCTCACGCCGGAGCGACGCGACCCGCACGTCGCGCACGTCGAGGCCGTCGACGGTGATCCGCCCGGCGGTCACGTCGTAGAAGCGCGGGACGAGCCCGGCGAGCGACGTCTTCCCCGAGCCGGTGTGGCCGATCAGCGCGACCGTCCTGCCCGGCTCGAGGACGAGGTCGATGTCCTCGAGCACCGGGCGGCCGGGCGCGTACTCGAACGACACCCCCTCGAAGCGCACGCGTCCCGGCCCGGGCGGGAGATCCTCGGCGCCGGGCGTGTCGGTCACGTCCTCGATCTCGTCCAGCACCTCGAAGATGCGCTCGCCGGACGCGGTCGCGCGCTGCGCCTGGCCGATCCACATCCCGAGCATCCGCAGCGGCATCACGAGCATCAGCACGAGGAAGTTGAAGAAGAAGAAGTCGGTCAGCCCGAGCTCGCCGTTGATGACCATGCGGCCGCCCACGAGGATCACGGCCGCCTGCGCGAGCAGCGGCAGGAACGAGAGCACCGGAACGTAGGTCGCCCGCTGGCGGTTCGCGTCCATGCTGCGAAGGAAGACGCGCTCCGAGCGGGCGGCGAACTTCGCCTGCTCGTTCTGCTCCTGCGCGAACGACTTGACGACGTGGACGCCGACGATGTTCTCCTCGGCGACGGTCGTCATGTCGGCCATCTTCTGCTGCACGTCGCGCAGCACGGGATGGGACACGCTCGAGTAGCGATACGCGAGCACGACGAGCACGGGCGTGATCGCGCAGGCGACGAGCGCGAGCTTCCAGTTCACGACGAGCATCACGACCGTCACGGCGACGATCGTCAGCACGTGCTGGAAGAAGAAGATGAGCCCGTAGCCGAGGAAGAAACGCACGCCCTGGAGGTCGACCGTCGCGCGTGACATCAGCTGGCCGGTCTGGTGGCTGTCGTAGAAGCGGAACGAGAGGCGGAGGAGCTTCGCGTAGAGGCGGTTCCGCAGGTCGAACTCGACGCCGAGCGCCTGCCGGCCCGAGATCAGGCGCCGCCCGGCCATGAGAGCCGCGCGTACGGCCCCGACCACCAGGACCGCTCCGACGAGGAACCAGAGCTCCTGCCGGTCCTGCGAGTCGATCACCTGCGTGAGCGCGCTGCCCGTCAGGTAGGCGGCGATGATCGCCGCCGCCTGCGTGCCGACCGCGAGCACGATCGAGACGGCGAGCGACCATCTTGTACGGCCGCAGGAAGCCGAGCAGGCGGAAGAAGGTCGTGCGATAGCGAGGTGTAGCGGGCACCGGATCTAGCGTAGCCATGGGCCGTCTGCGTGCCGCCGGCCCGGGCCAATCGCTTCGAGCTCGGCGTGGATCAGGCCCACAGCGGCGTCGACAAGGGCGCGGTTCGCGGGCGAGTTGAGCCAGAGGCTCACGCCCGAGGGGTGAGGGAGCGGAATCGCAACGCTGTCCTCCGCGAGCTCGAATCGCTTGCCGATGCACTCCGCCAGCGGCCGCTTGCCGAGCAGGCGGGCGATCGCGAGCCCGCCGACGGCGACGACGAGCCGTGGCCGCATGAGCTTCAGCTCCCAGTCGCGCCAGAACTCGCAGAGGTCCTGCTCCCGCGGCGTGGGCACGCGGTCGCCCTTCCCGCTCGGGTGCTTGCCCGGGTAGCAGCGTGTGACGGATGCGCAGTAGAACGTGGAGTAGAAGGTGTCCTCGTCCATCCGGAGCCAGGCGCGCAGCGTCTGGCCGGCGCGTCCGCGCCACGGCCGGCGTTCGCGGCCCTCGTTCGGCCCGGGCGCCTGCCCGAACATGTACGCGCGCTGGCCGAGTCGGGGGTTGAGCACCGGCAACGACTCGAGCGGAAAGCCTGCCTCTGCGCACGCGCGGCAGACGCGCAGGTCGCGCTGGAGTGAGACGGATGAACGATAGGAGGACCGGCGCCGGGTCATGCCGAGGCGATGCGGAACCGCACCGCGTGTCCGAGCGTGCGGAAATGCGTCTGGCCGGGGAGCACTCCCGTGACCACGTCGTACTCGACCGCGTCCGCGAACCTCTGCTCGTCGAGCTCGGGCACGAACGGCGTTGCGGACCCGACCCCGCGACCGCGCTCGTCGACGTCCCATCGACGCGTCTCTGCGGCCATCGGCTCCTAGAGTACGCGCGATGGTTCTTCCGCTCGAGTCGGTTCCGAACTTCTCCGAGGGTCGCGATCGCGCCACGATCGACGCGATTGCGGCGGCGTTGTCCGCCCATGCCGAGCTCCTCGACGTGCACGCGGATGTCGATCACAACCGCTCCGTCTTCACGATCGTCGGGGAGGCCGGCTCACTCGTAGGCGCACTTCTGGCCGGCATCGAGGTCGCGCGCGAGCGGATCGACCTGCGGGAGCAAGAGGGTGCGCATCCCAGGATCGGTGCGGCGGATGTCGTCCCGGTGGTCCCGATCCGGCCGGACGCTGCGGACGATGCGCGTGCGGCCGCCCTCGAGCTTGCACGGCGCGTGGGAGAGGAGCTCTCCCTCCCGGTGTTCCTGTACGCCGACCTTGCTCCGGGCCGTGGGCCCGCGTTCTTTCGACGCGGCGGGCCTGCTGAGCTGCAACGCAGGATCGACGCAGGAGAGCTCGAGCCGGACTTCGGCCCCGCGCGGCTCGACGAGCAGGCGGGCGGGGTGATCATCGGTGCGCGCCGGCCGCTGATCGCGTTCAACGTCAACCTGCGGGGCGAGATCGAGGCGGCCCGCGAGATCGCCGGGATCGTCCGGGAGCGCGACGGAGGCTTCCCGGGCGTTCGTGCACTCGGATTCGACCTGCCGAGCGCGGGGCTCGTGCAGGTGAGCATGAACGTGGAGGACTACGAAGCCGCGGCGCTGCACGAGATCGTCGCCCGCATCGAGGCCGAAGCGGCCGCGCGAGGGGTCGAGGTCGTCGGGTCGGAGCTCGTCGGGCTGATGCCGGCGGGAGCTGCCGTCGCCGCGGCGGGAGCAGCGCTTCGGATCGACGGTTTCAATGCGTCGCGCGTGCTCGAGCTGAGGCTCCTCGACCTGCAGGGCTAGACTCGGCGGGTGATCCAGAGTCGCGCGCTGAGCGGCGAGGACCTCACCGTCGAGCACGTCTGGGACGTCGCCGTCGAGGGAGCGCCGGTCACGCTCGCCGACTCTGCGCGCGGGCGCATGCAGGCCGCCCGCGAGGTCGTCGAGCAGGCCGCACACGGTACGCACGAGCACACGTACGGCATCAACACCGGGTTCGGACGCTTCGTGTCGGCGTCGATCCCCGAAGAGCTGACCGAGGAGCTCCAGCTGCGTCTGCTCCGGAGCCACGCCTGCGGTGTCGGCGAGCCGTACCCGCCCGAGGTCGTGCGCGCGGCGATGGTTCTACGCGCGAACGCGCTCGCCAAGGGCTACTCCGGCGCGCGCGTCACGACGGTCGAGCTGCTGATCGAGTGCATCAACCGCGGCGTGCTGCCAAACGTGCCGAGCCGCGGGTCGGTGGAGCGAGCGGCGACCTCGCCCCGCTCGCGCACCTCGCGCTGCCGCTGGTCGGCGAGGGCCAGGCCTGGCTCGAGGGCGAGCTCCTCCCGGGGAGCGTCGCGCTGGCACGGGTCGGGCTCGAGCCGGTGCGCCTGCAGGCCAAAGAGGGGCTCTCGCTGATCAACGGCACACAGTTCATGGCGGCGGTCGGCGCGCTGGGGCTGGTGCGCGCGCGGAGGCTCGCGAAGGCCGCCGACCTCGCGTGCGCGCTGTCGCTCGAGGCGCTCCAGGGCTCGCGCGCAAGCTTCATGCCGGAGATCCACGAGCTTCGCCCACTGCGCGGCCAGGCCGCCTCGGCCGCGAACGTGCTGCGCCTGATCGCGGAGTCGGCGATCAACGAGTCCCACCGCTGGTGCGACAAGGTGCAGGACGCGTACTCGCTGCGCTGCGCGCCTCAGGTGCACGGCGCGTGCCGCGACCTCTTCGACTACGTCGCGTACACGGTCGGCGTGGAGCTCAACGCAGCGACCGACAATCCGCTCGTGCTCGTCGAGCTCGGGGAGCTCGTCTCGAACGGGAACTTCCACGGTCAGCCCGTCGCGTTCGCGCTCGACGTGCTCGCGCTCGGGCTGGCCGAGCTCGCCAGCATCTCCGAGCGCCGGCTCGAGCGGCTCGTCAACCCGAGCCTGTCCGAGGGGCTGCCGCCGTTCCTGACGGTTGACGGCGGGCTCAACTCCGGGTTCATGATCCCGCAGTACGTCGCCGCCGTCGCTCGTCAGCGAGAACAAGGTGCTGGCGCACCCGGCGAGCGTCGATTCGATCCCGACGAGTGCCGGGCAGGAGGATCACGTGTCGATGGGAAACGCGGCAGCGCTGAAGGCCTGGCAGGTGCTCGCGAACGTCGAGCACGCGCTCGCGATCGAGTTGCTCGCAGGCGCGCAGGGCGTCGAGTTCCTCGCGCCGCTCGAGCCCGGAGTCGGCGTCCGCGCGACGCGAGCGTTCGTGCGCACGCTCTCGCCGCGGGTTGCCGAAGACCGGTCGCTCGGGGGCGAGATCGAAGCGGTCGCCGCCGCGATCCGCAGCGGCTCGCTCGTCGGCGCGGTCGAGGCCGAGGTCGGAGAGCTGGCCTAGTGGCGCTCGCGCGCTCGATCGAGGAGACCGTCGAGGCGCTCTGCGGCGACCTGCGCACGATCCGTGCGCCGCGCGGGACGGAGCTGAACGCGCGCTCGTGGTCGACCGAGGCACCGCTCCGGATGCTGCTCAACAACCTGGACGCCAAGGTCGCCGAGAAGCCCGAGGAGCTCGTCGTCTACGGCGGCTCTGGACGTGCGGCCCGCTCGCACGAGGCGCTCAAGGCGCTGGTGCGAACGCTCCTGCGGCTCGGCGACGACGAGACGATGCTCGTGCAGAGCGGCAAGCCCGTGGGCGTCTTCCGCACTCACCCGGGCGCCCCGCGCGTGCTGATCGCAAACTCGCTGCTCGTCCCGCGCTGGGCCACTTGGGACGAGTTCCGCCGGCTCGAGGCGCTCGGTCTGACGATGTTCGGCCAGATGACCGCCGGGTCGTGGATCTACATCGGTACGCAGGGGATCCTGCAGGGGACGTATCAGACGTTCGCGGCTGCCGGCCAGAAGCACTTCGGCTCGCCCGACCTCGCAGGCCGCACGATCCTGACCGCCGGTCTGGGCGGGATGGGCGGCGCGCAGCCGCTCGCGGCGACGATGGCGGGCGCGGCCATCCTCTGCGTGGAGGTCGATCCCGAGCGGATCGAACGCCGGCTGCGGACCCGCTACCTCGACGAGGCCGCCGACTCGCTCGACGACGCGCTGGCCCGCATTCGGGCTGCGGCCGGCGAGCGACGGGCTCTGTCGGTGGGGCTCCTCGGCAACGCCGCCGACGTGATTCCCGAGCTGGCGCGGCGTGGGGAGGAGTTCGATCTCGTCACCGACCAGACGGCTGCGCACGATCCGCTGACGGGCTACGTGCCGTCGGGCCTCGACGTGCAGGAGGCGGCGGCGCTTCGATTGTCCGATCCGGACGAGTACCTCCGGCGCGCACGTGTGTCGATTGTGCAACACGTGCGCGGATTGCTCGATTTCGCTCGCCGCGGCAGCTACGTTTTCGACTATGGCAACAATCTTCGCGGGGAGGCCCATGAGGGTGGTCTAACGGACGCGTTCTCATACCCGGGCTTTGTCCCGGCCTATATTCGACCGCTCTTCTGCCGCGGGATCGGGCCGTTCCGGTGGGCTGCACTCTCGGGTGACCCTGCGGACATCGCCGCGATCGACGCGACGCTGCGGGGGCTCTTCCCGGACGACGTGCTTCTCCAGCGCTGGTTCGAGCTCGCGCCCGAGCGGGTCGAGTTCCAGGGACTGCCCGCGCGGATCTGCTGGCTCGGTTTCGGTGACCGTGCGAAGGCGGGTCTCGCCATCAACGACCTCGTGCGAAGCAGGCGCGTCCGAGCTCCCGTCGTGATCGGTCGCGACCACCTCGACTCGGGCTCCGTCGCGTCACCTTACCGGGAGACGGAGGCGATGCTCGACGGCTCAGATGCGATCGCGGACTGGCCGATCCTCAACGCACTGCTGAACGTCGCCGCCGGCGCGACGTGGGTGAGCGTGCACCACGGCGGAGGCGTCGGAATCGGCAACTCGATCCACGCGGGGATGGTCGTCGTGGCGGACGGCACCGACGAAGCGGCAGAACGGCTGGAGCGCGTGCTGACGGCCGACCCGGGTACGGGCGTCCTCCGCCACCTGGACGCCGGCTACCCGGACGCTGCGGCCGCCGCGGCCGAGCACGGCCTCGAGGCGCCGATGGGCGGCGCCGGCGTCGGATGAGCGACGGCGCGCCGCGCCGCCTCCTGGTCCGCGACCTCGAGCAGCTCGTCACGCCGGCGGGGCGCGAGGCTCCGTTGCGCGGCAGCGCGCTGGCGGATCTCGACTGGATCGACGAGGCGTATGTGCTCTGCGAGGGGGGCGCGATCGTCGACGTGGGCCGCATGGCGGAGCTCCCCGCGCTCCCCGGGGCCGTCGTCGAGGTGGACGGCCGCGGCCGCTGCGCGATCCCCGGGCTCGTCGACTGTCATACGCATGCGTGCTTCGCCGGCGACCGCGTCGAGGAGTTCGCGCTGCGCGCGGCCGGCGCGTCCTACGAAGAGCTCCACGCCGCGGGCGGCGGGATCCTCTCGACGGTGCGTTCGACGCGGGCCGCTCCAGAGCGTGAGCTGCAGGAGGCCGTCGACCGCCATGCGACGTGGATGCTGCGGGCCGGCACCACGACCTTCGAGGCGAAGTCGGGATACGGGCTCGATCGCGAGACCGAGCTCGCGTCGCTCCGGGTGATCGCCGCCGCGGGCGGCATCCCGACGTGGCTCGGCGCGCACACCGTGCCGCCCGAGTTCGACGACGCGGACACGTACCTCGACTTCGCAATCGCGGAGGTGCTGCCCGCTGCCGCCGCGCTGGCCGAGGCGGCGGACGTCTTCGTCGAGCGCGGCGCGTTCGACGTCGCACAGGCGCGCCGCTATCTCCAGGCGTGCCGCGACGCGGGGCTGGCCCTGCGACTGCACGGCGACCAGTTCACAGAGTCCGGCGCCGTTCCGCTCGCCGTCGAGCTCGGGGCGCGCTCGGTCGACCATCTCGAGGCGACGGGGCCCGACGGCATCCGCACGCTCGCAGCGTCCGATGTCGTGGGCGTCCTCCTGCCCGCGAGCGCGCTCTTTCTCGACCGCCCGATGCCCCCTGCTCGCGCGCTCGTCGACGCGGGCGCCGCCGTCGCCGTCGCCACCGACTTCAACCCGGGGAGCGCGTTCTGCGAGAGCCTGCCGCTGGTCTGCTCGCTCGCGTGCACGCAGCTCCACCTCTCGCCCCCAGAGGCGCTCGCGGCGTGCACGGTCAACGCCGCGCACGTGCTCGGGCGTGCAGATCGCATCGGCCGCCTCGCGCCCGGATACGCCGCGGACATCGTCCTGCTCGACGCTCCGGACTGGCGCTACCTCGCCTACCACCTCGGGGGCGAGGTCGTCGGCGCCGTGATCCGCGACGGTGAGCTTGCCTGGGATCGTTCGGACCCCCGCCGCGAGCTACGCTAGTCGCCGATGCCGACACGGAAGCAGCGGCGCCGCCAGGCGAAGGGACGGCGCCACGACTACGAGTACGTCTACGTCGACGAGGAGGGCAACGAAGTCGAGGTCGACGCGGACCAGGCGAAGGCCGAGCGCACGGCGTCGCGAAACGGTCGTGCCAAGCCGCGGACGGTGTCGGGCGCCCGCGTCCAAGCGCCGTCGTGGAGCCGCGTGGCCAAGCGGGGCCTGATCTTTGCGCCGTTGATGTTCATCACGGTGATGCTGACCAGCAAGGACGCGTCGTTGCTGCAGCAGATCCTGACCACCGTCTGGCTGATGGCGATCTTCCTGCCCTTCAGCTACTTCATGGACTCGTTCATGTACCGGCGCTACCAGCGCCGGACCGGCGCAGAGCCGGACAAGCGCTAGCCCGCTCCGGCGCTCTGTAGCTCACCTCGGTAGTGGCCCTCGCCCGGCCACGGCGCAAGCACGAGCAGGAGCCGGGCGCCCGTGGCAGTCGAGACCGCGTGCCGCTCGTCCGGCTCGAACCGGAAGACGGTGCCGGGGCCCGCGTCGATCCGGTCGTCGCCCGCCTCGACGCGGACCGCGCCGTCGGCGACGACGAGGAACGCGGCTTCCTTGACCTGATGGTCGCCCAGCTGCTGGCCCGGCTGGAGCCCGATCAGAACAGCGCGGGCCTCGCCCTCGTTCGAGTGCAGTACGACGGGTGAGCGGCTCCCGTCCGGTGTCTCGATCTCCATCAGGTCCCAGCTCTGCACCGAGAGAGCGATCCTAACGCCCCGAGTAGACTCAAACGCCCGATGACGCTCGCGGTCGACACGTACCAGCTCGGACCGGTCGGGACGAACTGCTACGTCGTCCGCGCCGACCGGAGCGCGAGCGAAGCGGTCGTCGTCGACCCCGGCTGGGACGCCGCGCAGCTTCGTCTCGAGCTGGCCGACGCCGGCGCGTCGTGTGCGGCGATCCTCCTCACGCACACGCACTTCGACCACGTCGGCGGCGTCGCCGATCTCGCCGAGGCCACGGGCGCACCGGTCTACGTCTCCCCCGACGCGGCCGGCGGTCTCGAGAGCCCGCTCGGCCCGCCCGGCGTGACGATTCGCGGCTACGCCGACGCGCGGCACGTCAGCGGGAGCGAGACGCTCGAGGTCGGCGGGATCTCGTTCGAGGTCCTCGACGTGCCCGGGCACGCGCCGGGACACCTTTCCTATTACGCCGAGGGCAGCATCTTCTCCGGCGACGTGCTCTTCGAGGGCGGCGTCGGCCGCGTCGACCTCCCCGGCGGCGACTGGGCGACGCTCCTCGCCTCGATCCGGACACTCGCCGAGCGCTATCCGCCGGACACCGTCGTTTACTCGGGGCACGGCCCCGCGACGACTCTCGGCCGGGAGTTCGAGCACAACCCGTTCCTGGCAGAGCTCCGCTCCGCGCCGCAGTGAAGTTCCAGGCGCCGCGCGGCACGCACGACGTCCTCCCGTCCGAGCAGCCGCTCTGGCAGCTCGCGGCGACGACGCTGGCAGAGGTCGCAGAGACCTTCGGCTACCGCCGTATCCAGACCCCCGTCTTCGAGGACGCCGAGCTCTTCCTCCGAACGTCCGGGCAGGGCTCCGACGTCGTGCAGAAGGAGATGTACGTCTTCGACGACCGCGGCGGCCGGACGCTCGCGCTGCGGCCCGAGGCAACCGCGCCGATCTGCCGCGCGTACCTCGAGCACGGCATGCACCGCGAGCCGCAGCCGGTGAAGCTCTACACCCAGGGCACGATGTACCGCTACTCGGCCCCGCAGAAGAACCGCTACCGCGAGCACTGGCAGCAGTCCGTCGAGGCGATCGGATCGGACGACCCCGCGGTCGACGCCGAGGTGATCCACCTCTACGTCGAGGTGCTCCGCCGGCTCGGCGTGACGCAGTGGGAGCTCCAGCTGAACTCGATCGGCGACCGGAACTGCCGCCCCGCGTACGTCCACCAACTCGAGGAGTGGCTCGACGAGCACGTCGACGCTCTCGACGACGAGGCGAAGGAGAAGCGCGCGACCAGCCCGCTGCGGGTCTTCGACGTGAAGGACCCTGCGGTCCGGGCGGCGCTCGCCGATGCACCCAGGATCGGCGACTCGCTTTGCGACGAGTGCCGCGCCCACTTCGCCGACGTGCTCCGTTACCTCGACGCGTACGGCGTCCCGTACACGCTCGAGCCGACGCTCGTTCGCGGGCTCGACTACTACACGCGCACGACGTTCGAGTTCGTCGGGCCGGAGGAAGGGTCGCAGTCGACGATCTGCGGCGGCGGGCGCTACGACGGACTGATCGAGGAGATCGGCGGCCCGCCCACGCCGGGCATCGGCTTCGGCGCCGGGATCGAGCGGCTCCTGGCGGCGCTCCAGAACGAGGGCATCACGGCGGAGCCGGCGGAGCTCGACCTCTTCTTCCTGATCGAGCCGGACGCGAACCGGGCGGCCGCGCTCTCAGAGCTCGCGAAGCTGCGCGCGGCCGGCGTCTCGTGCGACACCGACTACGCCGGTCGTTCGATGAAGGGCCAACGGACGCAGCTTGCACGCTCCGGCGCACGCGGCTTCGTGCACGTGCGGGCCGACGGCGCGACGATCAAGTTCGGTGACATCGAGCAGGAGGTCACCCTGGAGACGGTCGCCGCTACGGTGCTCGGATGAACGAGTGGCGCGACAAGTACTGCGGCGAAGTGTCCGCCGCGGACGTCGGCAGAGAGCTGACGCTCTCCGGCTGGACGGCGAGGCGCCGCGACCACGGCGGCCTCGTCTTCATCGATCTCCGTGACCACACCGGGATCTGCCAGCTCGTGATCAACCCCGAGCGGGCCCCCGACGCGGCGGACGTCGCGCACGAGGTTCGCAGCGAGTTCGTGCTTCGGGCGCAGGGCGAGGTCGTCCGCCGGGCGCCCGACGCGGTCAACCCGAATCTCCCGACCGGAGAGATCGAGGTCCAGGTCGAGTCGCTCGAGATCGTGACACGCTCGGAGCCGCTCCCGTTCCAGCTCGACGAGGACGCGGTCGACGAGTCGACCCGTCTGCGCTACCGCTACCTCGACCTGCGCCGCGACGCGCATGCAGCGCAACCTCCGGCTCTCCGCCGAGGTCGTCGCGGCGATTCGCCGCTTCATGGACGGCGAGGGCTTCGTCGACGTCTGGACGCCGAACCTCACCAAGGCAACGCCGGAGGGCGCGCGCGACTTTCTCGTTCCGGTCCGCCTGCAGCGCGGAAGGTTCTTCGCGCTCCCCCAGTCGCCACAGCTCTTCAAGCAGATCCTGATGGTGGCCGGCTTCGACCGCTACTACCAGATCGCGACGTGCTTCCGGGACGAGGATCTCCGGGCCGACCGCCAGTTCGAGTTCCGGCAGCTCGACATCGAGCTCGCATTTCCGACGCGCGAGGACGTGTTCCGTACGCTCGAAGGCGCGGTCGTCGCGTCGTTCGAGGCGCTCGGGCGGGAGCCCCCGCAGCGGCCGTTTCCGCGCCTGCCGTACGTCGACGCGATGCTGCGCTACGGCAGCGACAAGCCGGACCTCAGATTCGGACTCGAGATCGAGGACGCGACCGATGTGACGAGGGGATCGCAGTTCGGCGTCTTCGCCGGTGCACCGGTCGTCCGCTTGCTGCGCGTCCCTGGTGCGCTCTCGCGCGCCGAGCTGCAGCGCCTCGAGGACGTTGCGAAGGAGTGGGGGGCGAAGGGGCTCGCCTACCTCGTCTACGACCAGACCGGCGACGTGCGCTCGCCGATCGCCAAGTTCCTCTCGGAGCCGGAGTTGGAGGCGTTCCGCTCGGAGCCCGACACCACCGTCCTCTTCGCGGCCGGTGAGCAGGCGACGGTCGAGCGTGTGCTCGGCGCGCTGCGCTCCCGCCTCGGCGCGGAGCTCGGCCTGATCGACGAGAGCCGTGACGAGTTCGTTTGGATCGTCGACTTCCCGCTGTTCGAGTGGAAGGAGGACGAGGGACGCTGGACGTTCTCGCACCATCCCTTCACGGGGATGCTGCCGGGCCACGAGGACCTGATCGAGAGCGATCCCGGCGACGCGGTCAGCCTCGCCTACGACCTGGTCTGGAACGGGTGGGAGCTCGGCTCCGGCTCGATCCGGATCCACCGCCCGGACATCCAGCGCCGGGTGCTGCGGGCCCTCGGCCTGTCCGAGGACGAGATCGAGGAGAAGTTCGGCTTCCTGCTCGAGGTGATGCGGATGGGGCCCCCGCCGCACGGTGGTTTCGCGATGGGGATCGAGCGGTTCGTCATGCTCCTCGCCGGCGAGTCGAACATCCGCGAGGTGGTCGCGTTCCCCAAGACCGCGAGCGGCTCCGAGCTGATGACGGGCGCTCCGACCGAGGTCGTGCAGGAAGTGCTTGACGAGCTCGGAATTCGGGTACTTGAAGCCGATTAAGGATTGAGGCCGCTCAGGCCGACTGAGAGGTCATACTTCGGAGGACCGCAGGCAGCGGTCGGGAAGAGGAGCGAGAAGAGAAGATGTCGACACCGCAGGACCCCGGTCGCGCCCCGCAGGGCCTGATGTCGATGCCGCGTCTGGAAAACCTTCCCCAGGCGCCCGGCGGCGGCTACGACGCCGACCGCGTCCGCGAGGCCTTCGACGCCTTCCGGCGCCACGCGACTCAGCTCCAGGCGCAGCTGCGCGTCCTTCAGGCCGCCGGCCGGTCGTCGACGGTCGAGCCCTCCGGCCACCCGGTGCGCATGGACGCCCTCCACATGATCCGCGCAGCCGCCGAGTTTGCGGACACCGTCGAGCGCGACGCGCAGACGGCGTCGGCGAACCAGCTCGCCCGGACGGAAGAAGAGGTGCGGGGCAGGCAGCGCGTGCTCCAAGAGCGCGAAGCCGAGATCGAGCGCTATCGCCAGGAGTCCGAGCGCCAGCGGGCAGACATCCTCAACGCCGCCCGGAACGAGTCGCGCGAGCTGCTTCAGAACTCGCAGCGCGATGCGGCGCAGGAATTGCGTGAGGCCGAGGCCCGCGCGACACGGCTGCTCGAGCAGGCTCGTCACCAGGCGACGGAGCTCACGAACGCCGTCCGGGCCGAGGTCGAGCAGACGCTCGAGTGGGCGCGCGCGCAGGCCGCGACGATCATGGCCCGCGGACAGCAGGGCGCCGAGCAGCTGCTCGCGTCCGCAGGCCTGGGCGAGGAGCAGATCACGCGCGTGGCCGAAGCGATCGTTCGCGCGTCCGAGCCGCCCGAGGGGGCTCGGCGGGCCGATGCGTCGTCGCTGTCGCAGCCGCAGGCGGTCGAGCCGGAAGAGGCCGAGGAGCCGCCGGCAGCAGAGAGCGAGACCGAACCGCCCGCCGACGACGGCGACTCCGAAGAGCCACAGGCGTAGCGCGCCGTGAAACGGCGCGCGTTCGGGCCGCGGTTCATCATCGAGGCGATCTTCCTCGTCGCCGTCGGGCTCATCGCCGGATTCGCCGGTCTCGAGTGGACGGCGATCCTGCTCGTGATGGCGCTCGCCTACATGCTCGTCGTCGTCTTCGACGTCGCCGTGTCCCGTGCCGGGACCTGGCCGGGCCGGGCCGCGCTCAGCCGCCGCGGTGACGAGCCCATCGTCGAGCCCGCTCTCGCCGCTCCGGCCGCGATGCCCGAGCCGATGCACGTCCACGTGATCCCGCGGGAACCGGAGCCCGAGCCGGAACCGGAGCCGGAGCCGGAACCGGAGCCGGAGCCGGAACCGGAACCGGAACCGGAACCGGTGCAACTCGCCGCGGTCCCCGAGCCGGAACCTGAGCCGGAGCCGGAGCCGGAGCCGGAGCCGGAACCGGAGCCGGAGCCGGAGCCGGAGCCGGAGCCCGAGCCGGAGCCGGAGCCGGAGCCGGAACCGGAACCGGAACCGGAACCTGAGCCGGAGCCCGAGCCCGAGCCGGAGCCGGAGCCGGAGCCGGTGGAACTCGCCGCGGTCCCCGAGCCGGAGCCCGAGCCGGAACCGGAACCTAAGCCCGAGCGGGTCGTATCGCTCCCGATCGCCGCCACGCCGCGCGAGTGGAACCTCTGGGAGCTCGAACGTCTCGTCCGAGAGGGCGAAGGCGACGATGTCGCACAGGACGAGGAACGCTCGTTCCTGCTCATGTACCTGCGCGACTTCGCAACGCCCGAGGGGACCCTGCCGGTCGACTTCGACCCCCTGGTCCGCGAGTCGTTCGGCGAGTTCCTGAGCGCGCAGCGGTGATCTCCCACGGGCTCGCCCGCCGCGGCCTTGCGCTCGCCGCCGTCGCGCTCCTGGCCGGCGTGATCGCGTTCGCTGCGGGATCGTGGAACAAGGACACCGGCGCCGCGAAGCAGCGCGAGGTGAAACAGGTTCCGGTGCCCGGCGCGGGCTGGTACGACGCCCTCGCAGCGCCGTATCCGGCGTCCACGAAGCGCGTGCGTACCGCGTGTGGCCAGCGGCTCGGACCGCGAACGCTCGGGGTCGCGCACCCGGTCCTCCCCTGCGGCGTGAAGCTCTTCATCGAGTACGGGGAGAAGGTCGTCCTGACGCAGGTGGTCGACCGCGGGCCGGCCGTTCCCGGTCGCGACTTCGACGTGACGCGGGCGCTCGCTGCCCGGCTCGGACTCGAGGGCACGCAGCAGATCCGCTGGCGCTACGCGAGGTAGGGCAGCCCGGATACAGTGGCCGGGCTTCGTCCCCCGCCCGCGGCTTCAATGGTGAACCAACACCGTTGAGAAAGGGAGCGAGTTGTCCGGTAGCGGCACAGGAGTGTCAGGCGCCGGCGCCGCACCCACCTGGCATGCCAGGTTCCCATCGGCCGAGGGCGGGAGGCGAGGCGCTACCGTGCACGAATGCTCGAGCTCGTCGGAGACTCGTCGAAGGACGGTGAATGGGCTCTCGTCCGGCTCACCGTCGACGGTGAGACGATCGTCGAGGCCGATGCGCCGGGGCTCGCGCGCTCGCCTGTCGGGCTGACGCTGCTCGAGGCCGCTGCGGTTCCGGGTGAGAAGCTGGCTGCCGACGCGCTTGCGAATGCGATCGGCCCGGTCCTTCGCGCCGAGCCGTCACCGGAGCGCATCGCGGTCGCGATGAGCGGCGGCGTGGACAGCGCGGTGGCGCTGCTCGCAGCGGGGCCAAACGCTGTCGGCGTCACGCTGCGCCTCTGGCTCGATCCGGATGGGCCGAGCGCCGAGCGCGCCTGCTGCTCGCCCGAGGCGGTGATCGCCGCCCGCGAGACGTGCCACTCACTCGGGCTTCCGCACGTCACCCTCGACCTGCGCGAAGAGTTCCGGCGGGCGATCGTCGAGCCGTTCGTGCGCGGCTACGAGCGCGGCGAGACGCCGAACCCGTGCAGCAGGTGCAACGGCAGCTTCCGATTCGCCGAGCTGCTCGCGTTCGCCGAGCGGGCGGGTGCCTCACGGCTCGCGACCGGGCACTACGCACGGGTCGTCCGACACCGCGGTCGCCTGCTGCTGGCGCGGGGGAGAGACGCGTGGAAGGATCAGTCGTACATGCTCGGCCGGCTCGATCCGGCCCTCCTCGAGCGCATCTGGTTCCCACTCGGCGAACAGACGAAGGCCGAGACTCGCCTGCAGGCGCGGCGTGCGGGGCTCGCCGCGGCCGGGCGCCCAGAGAGCCAGGAAGCGTGCTTTCTCGCCGGCGACGACTACCGCGCGTTCCTTGAGCGGCGCGGCCTGAACGGCGAGGGGGCGATCGTCGACGAGCAGGGTCGGGAGCTCGGCCGGCACGCCGGGGTGTGGCGGTTCACGCCGGGCCAGCGCCGCGGGCTCGGAGTCAGCGGCCCGGCGCCGCTGTATGCCCTCCGTACGGACGCTGAGATGGCGACCGTGACGGTCGGACCGCACGAGTCGCTCGCAACGTCGACCGTCCACGTTCGCGGGAGGCTCTTCGCCGGCGTCGACCGCGTCGACGCCAAGCTCCGCTACCGCTCGCCGGCCGTAGCAGCAACCGTCGCCGAGACCGAACACGGCTTCCGACTGGATCTGGACCAGCCGGCGTACGCCGTCGCCCCGGGCCAGGCCGCCGTCCTCTACGAGGAGGGTGTGGTGGTCGGTTCCGGCCTCATCGCGGCCGCGGACGCCTAAGATCGTCCCCGTACACGTGTCGCTCGTTCTCGCTTTCACCTGGAATGACCTGGTCGACCTGGCTCTGGCGGTGTTCCTGCTGTCGATCGGACTTTCGCTCGCCTACGCGTTCGTCCGCCTAGGCGGAACTCTCGGACGGCTCTCCGCGTTCATCAAGGGGACGCAGGACGAGCTCCTCCCGGTCATCAACAAGTCGGGAGGAACCATCGACCGCGTGAACCTGCAGCTCGACAAGGTCGATCAGGTCACGGACAGTGCCGTCGACGCTGCGGACAGCGCCGACACCGCGGTCCGTGCCGTGAGCTACGCGATTCAGAAGCCGGTGCAAAAGGTCGCCGGCCTTGCCGCAGGCGTTTCGACCGCGGCGGCCGCGTTCCGGGTGGAGCACGACTGGCGCAGCGCCGTCGAGCGCGGCAAGGAAGCCGCGGCGCGGCGCGAGCGCGAGCTCGCGGACGAGCTTCGACGCGTGGACGAGGAACGGCCGTGACCCCCGATGAGATCACCCTGCGGCTGCCTCGTGAGCGGCCGTTCTTCAGCGTGGCCCATCTCGTGGTCGGCGGCCTCGCCGCGCGGCTCGACGTGAGCTTCGAGCAACTCGAGGACGTCCAGGTCGCCCTCGCCGAGCTGCTGGAGCAACAGGAGACCGAGCGCGAGATCACCGTGAGCGTTCGAGTCGACGGTGACACGATCCGCGCATTGCTCGGGCCTTTCGACGAGTCGCTCGAGCAGGACCTCGCGCGTGAGTCGGTCGGTGGTGTCGGGCTGCGCCGCGTCCTCGAGACAGTGGTCGACCACGTCGTGGTCACACGTCGCGACGGGCATCCCTGGGTCGAGCTGACGAAGGCGGTGCGCTGATTCCCGAGCGGAACGACCGGGAGCTGTTGCGGCGATACCACGAGGAAGGAGACCTCCACGCACGCGAGCAGCTGATCGAGCGGTACATGTCGCTCGTCCGCTCGCTCGCGCGGCGCTACTCGTACCGCGGCGAGCAGCTGGACGACCTCGTGCAGATCGGCGCCATCGGGCTGATCAAGGCAATCGACCGCTTCGACCTCGACAGGGGCGTCGAGCTGACGACGTACGCGACACCGAACATCATCGGTGAGATCAAGCGGCACTTCCGCGACAAGGGCTGGGCGGTACGCGTGCCTCGCGGTCTGCAGGAGCTGAACGTGCAGCTCTCAAGACTGATCGAACAGCTGACGGTCCAGCTCGGCCGCTCACCCGCGATCAGCGAGCTTGCGAAGGCCTCCGACTCGACGGAGGAAGAGGTGCTCGAGGCCCTCGAGAGCGGGCGCGCTTACTCGTCCCTCTCGCTCTCGAGCAGCGGGGGCGGCGACGGCGAGGACGAGCTCGATCCGCTCGAGTCGATCGGGCAGGAGGAGCACGAGTACGAGGTCTCCGAGGACCGCGCCGTGCTCGAGCCGGGGTGGCGGGCACTCGACGAGCGCGAGCGGCGGATCCTGCACCTGCGCTTCTTCGAGGGTCTGACGCAGTCGCAGATCGCCCAGCAGATCGGGATCTCGCAGATGCACGTGTCCCGGCTGATCCGGCGCTCGCTCGAGAAGATCCGCGCCGAGATCGCGGAAGAGGACAGCGCGGAGACGCAAGGCGCAGCGCAACAGCAGCAGCTGTAGCAATAGCGGCGTCCACGCCTGTTCGCGAGCTCTCCCCGCCCCTCAGGCGTGGGGAAGTGGGCCTTTCCACCCGCCTCCCGCGGTCGAGGCTACCTCGGTTTCAGTGCCGTGTCCGTCACGGCTTCGCGCCGAGTTCGCGACGATTCGTCCACACGGCGGCGTCGCCTTCGCGTCCCGGTCTGCACGTGGTCGAAGGCGCTCCGGAAGAAGTCGAGCGCCAGGGCCGACCGTACACTAGAGCCGTGAGAACGACCGCCGAGCTCAGAGAGGGATTCCTCTCGTTCTTCGAGTCCAAGGGGCACAAGCGCCTCCCCTCGTGGCCGCTGATCCCGCGCCCCGACGACCACTCGACGCTGCTGACGACGGCGGGGATGCAGCCGCAGATGCCGTACTTCCTGGGCCGCGAGCAGCCGCCCGCGCCGATGACCACGACGGTGCAGAAGTGCTTCCGCACGCAGGACATCGACGAGGTCGGGCTCGACGGCCATCACCTGACGTTCTTCGAGATGGTGGGCAACTTCTCGTTCGGGGAGTACTTCAAGGCCGGCGCGATCGACTACGCGACGGAGTTCATGCGCGACCACCTGCAGCTCGACTGGGACCGCATCTGGATCACCGTCCACGCCGGCGACCCCGACCTCGGGCTCGGCGAGGACGAGACGGCGATCGAGCTCTGGGAGCAGATGGGGATGCCGCGGGAGCGCATCGTCGGGCTCCCGAGCTCCGAGAACTTCTGGTCGGTGGGAGGTCCGGGCCCGTGCGGACCCGACTCGGAGATCTACTGGGACTGGGGCGAGGAGTACGGGTGCGGCCACCCCGGTTGCGCGCCCGCGTGCCATCGCTGCGACCGCTTCCTCGAGTTCTGGAACCTCGTCTTCATGGAGTACGAGCTGCGCACCGACGGCACGCTGGTGCCGTTGCCGAAGCAGAACGTCGACACCGGCCTGGGCCTCGAGCGCACGGCGGCCATGCTGCAGGACGTCCGCTCCGTCTTCGAGACGGACGGGTACCAGGCGGTCATGCACTGGATCGAGAGCGAGAGCGGCGTCGCGTGGGACGCAGACCAGACGGCGACGAAGGCGCACCGCGTCCTGGCAGACCACGGCCGCGGGATGACGTTTCTCGCCGCCGAGGGCATCGTGCCGTCGAACGAGGGGCGCGGATACCTGCTCAGGCGCCTGATCCGGCGCGCGATTGTGCAGGCGCGGCGGATCGGGCTGCCCGCGGTCTGGCCGATCAACGGCGTCGTGACGGAGCAGATGGAGCAGTGGCACCCGGAGCTCCGTGAGCACGTCGTCGAGGTGGAGCGAATCCTTCGCGCGGAGGAGGAGCGCTTCTCGGAGACGCTCGCCCGAGGCCTGAAGCTGTTCGAGGAAGTCGCGACCGGTCCGATCTCGGGCGCCGACGCGTTCAAGCTGCACGACACGTACGGGTTCCCCGTCGAGGTGACGAGGGAGCTCGCGGAGGAGCGGGGGCTTCCCGTCGACGAGGACGAGTTTCGACGTCTGATGGAGGAGCAGCGCGTCCGGTCGCGCAGCGGGAGCACCGGCGACCGGGACGTTCGGATCGTCGGAGCTCCGCGGACGGAGTTCGTCGGCGACGAGCGGCTCGACGTCCTGACCGCGATCATCGCCTACGAGGACCGGGGCGACGGCACGTTCGAGGCGAAGTTGGAGCGCTCGCCGTTCTACGCCGAGGGGGGCGGCCAGGTCTCCGACGTCGGTTGGATCGAGAACGAGTCGACCGGGGCACGTGCGGAGCTCGTCAAGGCGACGCGGCTCGGCGAAGACCAGGTGCTCACGTTTCGGGGCGAGGGTTTCTCTGAGGGCACGCGCGTCCGGGCCGTCGTACCGTGGTCGGTTCGCTTCCCGACGATGGCGAACCACACGGGCACGCACCTCCTCCACAAGGCATTGCACGAGGTGCTGGGCGAGCACGCGAAGCAGGCGGGCTCGGCGGTCCGCCCCGACAAGCTGCGCTTCGACTTCACGCACGGCCAGGCCGTCACCCCCGAGGAGCACGAGCAGATCGAGCGCCGCGTGAACGAGAAGGTGTTCGAGAACCTGCCCGTGCGCACGTACGTGACGCCGATCGAGGAGGCGCGCAGGCTCGGCGCCATGATGCTCTTCGGCGAGAAGTACGGCGACGAGGTCCGCGTCGTCGAGATCGACGGCTACTCGCGCGAGCTCTGCGGCGGCACGCACGTCCGCTCGACGGCGGAGGTGGGTCCGTTCGTGATCCTCTCCGAAGGGTCCGTGGGTTCAGGGGTTCGCCGGATCGAGGCGGTGACCGCCGGCGAGGCGTGGGCGCTCCTGCGCGCGCGCGCAGAGGAGGCGGACGAGCTCAGAACGGAGCTCGACCGGGTCCGCAAGGAAGCGCGGAAACCGAAGGCCGCGAGCTCCGGCCCCGAGGTCGTCGACGAGCGCCGCAGTGAGGCGGGCGACGTCCACGTGATCGTCGTCGAAGCGAAGGGCGCCTCCGCAGACGACCTGCTCGAGCTTTCCGACCGGCTGAAGCAGCAGAACGTGCCCGCGGCCGTCGTGCTCGGCGCGCGCGAAGATGGGAACGCCCACCTGATCCTGAACTTCGACAAGTCGCTCGAGGCGCGCGGGCTCGACGCCGCCGCCGTCGTCAAGCAGGCGGCCGCCCTGATCGGCGGCGGCGGCGGCGGGCGCCCGACGATGGCCCGGGCCGGGGGCAAGCAGCCCGAGCGGCTCGGAGAAGCCCTCGCCGAGGCCGAGCGACTGATCATCTCCGCGCTCAGTTGAAGGTGGTCGCGCTCGACTACGGCGCCGCGCGCACCGGTGTCGCGGTTTCCGATCCCACGGGCACGCTCGCGCGCCCGCTCTGCGTGGTCGAACGGGCCGCCACGGATGCCGGCCTCGCGCGCCTGGCCGAGCTCGTTCGAGACGAGAGCGCCGAACGCGTGGTCGTGGGATTGCCGCTGACACTGCGCGGCGAGCGCGGGGAGCAGGCGCTCGAGACCGAGCGGTTCCTCGAGTCGCTGCGGACGGTCCTCGACGTGCCTGTGGAGACCTTCGACGAACGGTTCACGACCAGGCTTGCGGAGTCGGGGGGTCAGGCGCCCGAGGACGCCCGCGCCGCAGCCCACCTGCTGTCGTCCTATCTGGCATGGGTGAGCAGGTAGTCCCTCCCGTCCGGGGGCGCCCGCGCCCGACCCGCCGCAAGGTCGTGACGCGGCGGCTGCTCGCGCTCGCGGTGCTCGTCGGGGCCGTGGCGATCGTCGCGTGGCTCGGCGTCGTTGCGCTCGGTTCGATCCGCGAGTCGGCACCGCCTCCGCCGCCGCCCGCGCCGCCGCCGCCGAAGCCGCTCAAGATCGTCTTCCCGGAGGGATTCACGATCGACCAGATGGCCGAGCGGATCACAGCCGTGAACAAGATCGCGCGCGAGAAGCGGCAGGTCTCGCCGAAGCTCCGTGCGGCCGAGTACGTGAAGCTGACGCGCCGGTCGCGGCTTCCCGGCGAGTTCGCCGGCGACGGCAAGCGGCGCACGCTCGAGGGCTTCCTCTTCCCGGCGACGTACGAGTTCCTGCCGAAGACGACGACGAAGCAGCTCGTGAACAAGCAATTGGTCGCGTTCGACAAGGAGTGGGCGAAGATCGACCTCGGCTACGCGAAGTCGAAGAACCTGACGCCGTACGACGTGCTGATCATCGCGTCGATGATCGAGAAGGAGACGCTGGCCCCCGACGAACGGCCGAAGGTCGCGGCCGTGATCTACAACCGGCTCAAGGCGGGCATGAACCTCCAGATCGACGCGACGCTCCGGTACGGGCTCGACATCCCGGCGACGGAGTCGATCCGGCAGTCGCACCTGGACTCGAACAATCCCTACAACACGCGCAAGCTCCCGGGTCTCCCCCCGACGCCGATCGCGAATCCGGGCCTCGCCTCGATCCAGGCGGCCGCGCACCCGGCGAAGGTGAACTACGTCTTCTTCGTCCGGAAGCCGGACAAGGTGCACCACTTCTTCACGGCGAGCGAGACCGAGTTCCTCCGGTACCTCGCCGCACACGGCTACGGATGATCACCGCGACCACCCGGGTCGTCGCGCTGCTCGGACACCCGGTCGACCACTCGCTCTCGCCGCAGATACAGAACGCCGCCTTTGCGGCGCTCGCGCTCGACTGGGCCTACGTCGCGCTCGACGTCCCGCCCGATCGGTTCGAGGAGGCCGTGCTCGGTCTGGCCGCGGCCGGCCTCGTCGGGGCGAACGTAACCGCCCCGCACAAGCTTGCCGCCGCGGCCCTCTCCGTGACCGACGCTCCCTCGGTGAACACACTGGTCTTCCGTGAGGGTCGCATCGAGGGTTGGACGACGGACGCGGCGATCCTGAACGGATTGGCGTCGGAGCGGCCGGTCGTGCTCGGCGACGGCGGCGCCGCACGCGCGTTCCTGCACGCACTCCCGCACGCGCGGCCGTTCTCCCGGAGGGGAGAGTGGCCGCCGGACGTGCACGACGCGGATCTCGTCGTGAACGCAACGGCGGCGCGCGACGAGGTGCTTGTCGAGCTTTCTGCCGGGCAGACGCTCGTCGACCTTCCCTACCCGGACTCCGCGACCGCGCGGGCGGCTCGCGAGTCCGGCGCCCGCGTGCTCGACGGCCTCGACGTGCTTGTCGCCCAAGGCGCAGCGGCGTTCGAGCTCTGGACGGGGCTGCCGGCGCCGGTCGACGTCATGCGCGCCGCAGTACGCTCTTCCGCGTGACGCTGACGCTCGCGACCGCGGGGGAATCGCACGGGCCCGCGCTCGTCGCGATCGTGTCGGGGCTGCCCGCAGGGCTCTTCGTGGAGAAGGACGCGATCGACGCCGACCTGCGTCGTCGGCAGGAGGGCTACGGCCGGAGCCCGCGGCAGCGGATCGAGCAGGACGAGGTCGAGGTGCTCGCCGGGCTCAGGCACGGCCGGACGCTCGGAACGCCGCTCGCGCTCGTCGTCCGGAACCGGGACCACGTGAACTGGACGTGGGGGATGAGCCCCTGGCCGCCCGCCGGCGAGCCGGAGGGAAAGGGCACGAAGCCCGTCACGCTCCCACGCCCCGGCCACGCCGACTACGCGGGCGCGCTCAAGTACGGGCTCGACGACGCACGCGACGCGCTCGAGCGGGCGAGCGCCCGCCACACCGCTGTCCACGTCGCCGCGGGCGCGGTCGCGAAGGCGCTCCTCGCGACGATCGACGTCGCGGTGCGCGGCGCCGCCGTCGACGAGGAAGGGCTGCGCGCCCGGATCGACGAGGCGAGAGCGGACCGCGACACCGTCGGCGGAGTCGTCGAGGTCCGGGCGACGGGCGTCCCGCCCGGCCTGGGTTCGTACGCGACGAAGGAGGACCGGCTCGATGCCCGGCTCGCCGCAGCGCTGATGGGCATCCAGGCGGTCAAGGGGGTCGAGATCGGCGACGGGTTCGCCCTGGCCGCCGCCCGCGGCAGCGAGGCGCACGACGAGCTGCTGCCCGGGTTCGTGCGCGAGTCGAACCGCGCGGGTGGAATCGAGGCCGGGGTCACGAACGGCGAGGAGGTCGTGGTGCGCGCGGCGATGAAGCCGCTGCCGACGCTGATGCGGCCGCTCCGATCGGTCGACCTCGAGAGCGGCGAGGCGGGGGAGGCGCTCGTCGAGCGGAGTGACGTCGCGGCGGTCGAGGCGCTCGCGGTCGTCGCAGAGGCGTCGGTCGCGTGGGAGCTCGCCCGCGCCGCGCGGGAGAAGTTCGGCGGCGACGCGCTCGAGGACTTCGCCGCGGCCTACCGCGCGTACGTCGACCGGATCCCGTGGGCTCCGCGCTAGACAAGCACGTCGCGCTCGTCGGGTTCATGGGCGCCGGGAAGTCGACGCTCGGCAAGGCTGTCGCCGAGCGGCTCGGGCGGCCGTTCGTCGACCTCGACCGCGAGCTCGAGCTGGTGACCGGACAGTCGATCGCGCAGCTCTTCGGCGAAGGCGAGGCGTTCTTCCGCACGCAGGAGGCGAGGCTGACCGTCGACCGGCTTCACCGGACGCCACCCTCCGTGCTCGCGCTCGGCGGCGGCGCCCTCGGCTCGTCGCAGGTGCGCTACGCGCTCGGTGAGCGCGCGTTGACCGTGCACGTCGAGGTCGCCGTCGAGGATGCGTGGCGGCGTGTGCGCGGCTCGGGCCGCCCGCTCGCTCAGGACGAGCTCGACTTCCGCGTTCTGTTCCAGAAGCGCGCGCCGGTGTACGCGGAGGCGGCGGACGCCGTTGCGGGGGACGTCGACAGCGTCGTGCTCGCCGCGGCGGCGGTCGACGTCGAGACAGGCTCGCTCACGCGCCTCGGCGAGCTCGCGCCGGAAGGTCCGGCGGCGCTCGTCAGCGACGCGCGCGTCGCGGGGATCCACGGAGCCGATGCTCAGGTCGCGCTCGGCGGTCGCGCACTCTCGGTTCACGAGCTTCCCGAGGGCGAGCAGGCGAAGACGATCGAGTCCGTCACGCGGCTCTGGCAAGAGCTCCGGCTCGAACGCGGCGGCGTGCTCGTCGCGCTCGGGGGAGGCTGCACGACGGACGCGGCGGGCTTCGTCGCCGCGACATACCTGCGCGGGATCCCGTGGGTGGCGGTGCCGACGTCGCTCGTCGGCCAGGTCGATGCTGCGATCGGCGGCAAGACGGCGATCGACCTGCCGGAGGGCAAGAACCTCGTCGGCGCCTTTCACTGGCCGGCGCGAACCGTGGTCGACCCGGCGCTTCTGGCGACTCTCCCGGAACGCGAGCGCCGCGAGGGCCTGGCCGAGGTCGTCAAGACCGGCCTGCTCGCAGGCGAGTCGATCTGGGAGCTGCCCGACCATGAGCTCGTGCGGCGGTCGGCGGCGTTCAAGAGCGCGCTCTGCCTGCGCGACCCGCACGATCGCGCCGAGCGAAACGTGCTGAACCTCGGGCACACGTTCGCGCACGCGCTCGAGGCGGCCGCCGGGTACGAGGGCGTGACGCACGGCGAGGCCGTCGCGCTCGGGCTGCTCGCGGCGCTCCGGCTCTCGGGCGCGGACACCGCTCCCGTCGAGGAGGTTCTCGCTCCGAAGCCGGTGCGTGTCGACCGCGAACGCGCGTGGGCCGCGCTCCTGCGTGACAAGAAGGCGGCGAACGGGCGTGTCCGGCTCGTGCTGCTGGAGGCGCCCGGAAAGCCGACCTTCGGGGTCGAGCGGCCGGAGTCCGAGGTGCGTTCGGCGCTGGACGCGTTGATCGCAGACTAGATTCCAGTCGATGCAGATCGCTGTCCTGAACGGCGTGAACCTCGACGTGCTCGACCGCCGCGATCCGGCCCTCTACGGGGGCCTCTCCCTCAACGACCTCGAGACGCAGATCTACGCCTGGGCGCGCGAGCTCGACTGCACCGCCCGCTGCCGGCAGACGAACAGCGAAGGCGAGTACGTCGCGTGGTGCCACGACGCGCTCGACTGGGCGAGCGGCGTGATCGTCAACCCCGGCGCGTGGACGCACTACAGCTACGCGATCCGCGACGCGCTCGAGCTGCTCAAGGTGCCGATCGTCGAGGTGCACCTCTCGAACCTCGACGAGCGCGAGGAGTGGCGGCGGCATTCCGTGATCGCCGAGCTCGCCACCAGGCGGATCATGGGCAAGGGCTTCGAGGGGTACCGTGAGGCGCTCACCTACCTGATGGAGACGATGTGAACCGCATCGACCGGCTGCGCCCGCTGCTCGAGGAGCCGCTGCTCGTCACGACGCCCGTGAACGTCCGCTACCTCACGGGCTTCGAGAGCTCGAACGCGGCGCTGCTCGTCGACGAGACGCGCGCAGTGCTCTTCGCGGACTTCCGGTACGCGGAGGGGGGCCGGAAGGTCGAGGGCGTCGAGTTCGTCGAGGTGGAGCGCGCCCTGATCCGCGGTGTCGCGGGACGCGTCGAGGGCCGCCTCGGCTTCGAAGCCGCGCACCTCACCTACGCGAACTGGGAGCTCCTGCGCGATGCCGGACTCGACCTCGTTCCACGCGGCGGCGCCGTCGAGGAGCTGCGCGTCGTCAAGACCGAGGAGGAGCTCGAGCGGATCAGGCGCGCGGCGTCGATCGCGAACGAGGCGTACGCGCGGGTCGTGGAGGAGCCCTTCGTCGGGCGCACGGAGCGCGATCTCGCGTACACGTTCGACCGGTTCCTCCACGAGGCCGGTGCGCACGGGCCGTCGTTTCCGACCACGGTTGCGTCCGGCCCCAACGCGGCGACGCCGCACGCGCGCTCCGGCGACCGTGTGATCGAGCGCGGCGAGACCGTGATCGTCGACGCGGGCGCGGTCATCGACGGCTACGCCTCCGACTGCACGCGCACCTTCGCGACGGGCCCGCTCCCCGACGAGCTCTCGCGTGCGTACGAGGTCGTGCTCGAGGCGCAGCTCGAGGGCCTCGACGCCGTCGAGCCGGGGACGAGCGGCAAGGACGCCGACGCGGCCGCGCGGCTCGTGATCGACCGCGCCGGGTTCGGCAAGCAGTTCGGCCACGGGCTGGGGCACGGCGTCGGACTGCTCGTCCACGAGGCGCCGACGCTGCGACCCGAGTCGCAGGACACGCTGGCCGAGAACCACGTCGTCACGGTCGAGCCCGGCGTCTACCTGCCCGGCCTCGGAGGCGTCCGGATCGAGGATCTCGTCGTCGTGCGGGAAGGCGAGCCGGTCGTGCTCACCTCCTTCACGAAAGAGCTCGTGACGGTCGACTAACCTCTCGTCGCGATGGCGGACGTCGTCTCGACGAACCAGTTCAAGAACGGCATGCACATCGAGGTCGAGGGCGGCACGTGGCGCATCGTCGAGTTCCAGCACGTCAAGCCGGGCAAGGGCGGTGCGTTCGTGCGCACGAAGCTGAAGTCGCTCGACAGCGGCTCCGTCGTCGACAAGACGTTCCGCGCCGGCGAGAAGTTCCCGCGCGTCCACACCGAGGTCAAGCAGGTGCAGTACCTGTACGACTCGGGCGACGACGTCGTCTTCATGGACGAGCAGAGCTACGAGCAGATCCACCTGACGCACGAGTCCGTCGCCGACGTGATCGACTTCATCGCGCCGTCGAGCTCGGTCCAGATGCTCGTCGTGGACGGCCGCCCGGCCGGGGTGCAGATGCCGGCGTCGGTCGAGCTCGCGGTGACCGACACGGAGCCGGGCGTGAAGGGCGACACGGTCTCGAACGTGACGAAGCCGGCGACGCTCGAGACGGGCGCCGTCGTGCAGGTGCCGCTGTTCGTGAACCCGGGCGACAGGATCAAGGTCGACCCTCGCGAGCGGCGATATATCTCCCGCGCGTAGCTCGTGGGCGAGTTCTTCACGAGCTTCGACGACGCCTGGTCGGACTTCCTCGTGCGCGAGGAGCCGCTCGAGTCGTTCTTCGACGAGTTTCCGGACGATCCGGAGCTCTTCGCAGAAGAGTGGCTGATCGTGCCGCCGCCGGAGGTGAAGCGAAGGGCGCTGCTTCTGCAGGGCGAGCTCGAGGACGTACCAGGGCTCGTGCTCAGCCCGCACCACTACCTCCACGTCTCGCTGCCTGGGCTCGACCTCGACGGCCTGTTCGCGCTCGGGCCGTTCGAGCTGGAGTTTCGGCGCGTCAACGTGTTCCACGACGGGGTCGTCGTCGAGGCCGTTTCCGACCTGCTCGGCGGCGTGAGCGCGCCGCCGACGTTCCTGCCGCACATGACGGTCGCCGTTGTGCAAGGCGCTCCGGAGGTCGAGCCGGTCCGCTCCGCCGTTCTGCCGCTTCGCGAGACCGTGCTCGGCACCGCGAGCGTGGCCGAGCTCGTCAAGGTTCGGGTGCCGGCCGGACGGACGACGATGCTCCAGCCCTGGACGGTCGTCGATCGCGTTCCACTCCGGCGATAAGGTCCCGCCAGTGGCGAAGCTTGCCGACACGACGATCCGGCTCCTGGGGCAGGAGCCGCTCGCCGGGCGCGTGCCGACGGGCGATCTGCTGCGGCTTGCGGAGATCCTCGACCGCGCCGGGTTCGCCTACCTCGAGATCTCCGGCGGCGGCGTCTTCGACAGTGCCGTGCGGCGCGGCGTCGAGAGCCCCTGGGAGCGGATCAGGTCGATCAAGGCCCGCGTGAAGACGCCGCTCGGGCTGGCGCTCCGCGGCCGCTTCCTCGTCGGCTCGCGGCCCGTCGGCGGCGAGTTCGCCCGCAGGTTCGTGGCGTCGGCGGCCGAGAACGGCATCGACGTCTTCCGGCTCCACGACCCGCTCAACGACGTCTCGAACCTCCGCGAGGCCGCGGAGGCGATCGAGGAGGCCGAGCGGGAGTTCGAGGCGGGGCTCGTCTACAGCCCCGGGCCGGCGGGAGACGTCGACACGCTCGTCGAGCAGGCACGCCAGCTCCCCGAGCTCGGCGCCGCCCGCGTGGTCGTGCACGACCCGACGGGCTCGCTGGGACCGCACGGCGCGGCCGAGCTCGTCCAGCGGGTCGGTGAGGCGAGCGGGCTCCCGGTCGGCGTGTACTGCCAGGGCACGGGCGGCAACGCGATGGCGGCCGCGCTGGAGGCGATCCGCGTGGGCGCCGACCTCGCGGCGTGTGCTCTCTACCCGGTCGCGCTCGGCGTGCACCGCGTCTCGGGCGAGTCGCTCGCGCAGGCTCTGGCCGGCCTCGGCTTCGACACCGGTGTCGACGTCGCGGCCCTGTGGGAGGGGTCGGAGCTGGTCGACCAGCACATCGGCGACGAGCCCGTCACGCCTCTGGCACCCCGGGTCGCCGTTCGCTCTGCCGAGTACGGCCTGCCGGCCGGGCTCGTTGCGGGAATCGACGCGAGCCTGCGCGTCCAGCGCGCGGGCGACCGGCTCGACGACGTGCTCGGGGAGCTTTCGCGGATCCGGTCCGAGGTCGGCTCGCCGCCGCTCGCGGCCCCGATCGGTCAGATCCTCGGCTCGCAGGCTCTGATCCACGTGCTCTCGGCGGAGCGCTACCTGATCGTCGTCGACGAGTTGCGCGAGCTCGTCTCCGGCGCGTACGGAACGCCGCCGGGCGAGATCGACGCGGGCGTGAAGCGCGCCATCGAGCTCTCGGCAGACGACGTCCCGGCGGAGGATCCGGTCACGCTCGAGGACGTGCGCGAGCAGTCGCAGGGGCTCGCCTCGAGCGAGGAGGAACTGCTCCTCGTCGGGCTCTTCGGAGACGACGCGGAGGCGCTGCTCCGCTCGATTCGCGGGCGCGCGGGCGGTGACGACTCGCTCGAGTCCCGCGGGGTCGACCAGACCCGCGCAGAGCGCATCCGCGACATCGTCCGCGTCGTCCAGGAGTCGGGTGTGGGGGAGGTGACGGTCGAGGAGTCCGGGATGCGCGTCTCGGTCCGGCGCACGCCGGACCCGGCCGCCGCGCCGCCCCCGGCGGCGCCCGCACCCACGGACACGGAGGAGTCGGAGTACGAGCCGGCGGCGGCGCCCGTCGTCGCCAACGGGTTCGTCCGCGTCGAGGCGCCGATGGTCGGCACCTTCTACCGCGGGTCGCAGCCCGGCTCACCGCCGTTCGTCGAGGAGGGGGACGCGGTTGCGACGGGGCAGACGCTCTGCATTCTCGAGGCGATGAAGCTGATGAACGAGATCAAGGCGGAGCTCGAGGGAGTCGTCCGGAAGATCCACGTCCAGAACGCCCAGCCGGTCGAGTTCGGCCAGCTCCTCTTCGAGCTCGAGCCGCTCCCCGGCCGTCCCCTTGTTTAGGAGAGTCCTCGTCGCGAACCGCGGTGAGGTCGCGGTCCGGGTGATCCGCGCGCTGCACGAGCTCGAGATCGAGGCCGTCGCCGTCTACTCGACCGCCGACGCCGACTCGATGCACGTGCGCATGGCCGACCGAGCCGTCTGCATCGGGCCGCCCGCCGCCGCCGAGAGCTACCTGCGGATCCCGAGCGTCGTCGCGGCCGCGGAGACGACCGGCTGTGAGGCCGTGCATCCCGGCTGGGGGTTCCTCGCGGAGAACCCGGCGTTCGTGACGGCGTGCGAGGAGAACGACCTCGTCTTCGTCGGCCCGGACGCCGACGTCATGGCGCGCATGGCCGACAAGACGGAGGCGAAGGCGGAGCTGCGCGCCGCGGGCGTCCCGCTCGTGCCCGGCACCGAGAGCTCGGCTTCGCTCGACGAGGCGCGCCTGGTGGCCGACGAGGTCGGCTACCCGATCCTGCTCAAGGCGAGCGCCGGCGGCGGCGGCAAGGGCATGCGGCTCGTGGGCGGCCCGGCCGAGCTCGACGACGCGTACGCGAGCGCGTCGGGCGAGGCGCACGCGGCGTTCGGCGACGGCAGCCTCTACGTCGAGAAGGCGGTCAAGCCCGCGCGCCACGTCGAGATCCAGGTGCTCTGCGACACGCACGGGAACGTGCTCACGCTCGGCGAGCGGGAGTGCTCGATCCAGCGACGTCATCAGAAGCTCGTCGAGGAGTCGCCGTCGCCCGCACTCGACCCGGACACGCGCGAGGCGATGGAGGAAGTGACGGAACGCGCGTGCCGCGCCGTCGGCTACCGCAATGCGGGCACCTTCGAGTTCCTGCTCGGTCCCGACCGCAGCTTCTACTTCATCGAGCTGAACTGCCGCCTCCAGGTCGAGCACCCGGTCACGGAGGTCGTCACCGGGATCGACCTCGTACGCGAGCAGCTGCGCATCGCCGCCGGGGAGCCGCTGTGGATCACGGGGCGCGCGCCGCGCAACGGCCACGCGATCGAGCTGCGCATCAACGCGGAGGACCCTTCGCGCGGCTTCCTACCCGCCCCCGGATTGATCGAGCGGTTCCGCCCGCCGCTCGGCCCGTTCTCCCGGGTCGACACCGCCATCGAGGACGGGACGGTCGTCCCGCCGTACTACGACTCGCTGATCGCGAAGCTGATCGTCTGGGACGTGGACCGGCCGGGGGCGATCGCACGGGGGCTTCGTGCGCTCGGAGAGCTGGAGGTTCGCGGAGTCCCGACGACGCGCGAGGCGGCCATCGACATCCTCCGCAGCGAGGAGTTCCAGCGCGGCGACTACTCGACGACCTTCCTCGAGGAGGCGGGCACACGGCTGCCCGCGCTGAATCGGTGAGCGGGCACGAGCTCCCCGGCCCGGGCGGAGCGATCACGATCTCGCCGGCGGTCCTGTCCACAGGTCGTGATCCAGGCCGCAGAGCTCGCCGACGGCGTCCGCGTGCGCCGCCCGCGGCGAGGGGTCGAGATCGAGGTGGCGGACGGCCACGCACGGGTCGAGCTCGAGCTGGCGGCCCGCTACGGCGCCGTGCTCCCGGAGCTCGGGCGTGAGGTGCAGCAGCGCGTCGCCGGCGCGCTCGAGGGAATGTGCGGGCTCGTCGTCGACGCGGTCGACCTCTCCGTTGAGGAGCTCGAGGACTGATGGCGTCAGGCCGCCGCGCCGCGCGCCGGACGGCGCTCTTCCTGCTCTACCAGTGGGACGTCACCGGCCGGCCGCTCGCGTCGCTCTACGAGGGCGACGTCGACACTTACGCGCGCTCGCTCGCGGAGGCGGTCGTCGAGCGGGCGGCGGAGCTCGACGAGCGGATCACGGACGCGGCGGAGGGCTGGACCGCGGACCGGCTCGGCGCGATCGAACGGAACGTCCTGCGGATCGCCGTCCACGAGCTCGAGTCGGGCGACGTCCCCGAGCCGGTCGCGATCGACGAGGCCGTCGGACTCGCGAAGCGTTACGCGAGCGACGAGGCCGGCCGCCTCGTCAACGGGATCCTGGGCCGGATCCAGCGCGACCGCCTCGATACGCTGCGCCCATGACGGCCGAAGAGAGCCTTCAGCGCGCCGAGACCCTGCTCGAGCGGCTCGAGGCGACCCGGGCCCGGCTCGAGGCGACCGAGGAGCCCGAGGCCGCGCTCGAGATCCTCGGCGAGCTGTCCGAGATCGCACGCGAGGTCGAAGCCGAGATCCAGCGCGCGAAGCGCGAGGCGGAGGCCGACGCCGATGCGGACCGCTGAGGAGCTGCGCGCGCTCGTCGAGGACTCGCTCGCCGAGCTGACGCCGAGCGCCCCGGCCGGGCTCGAGGAGGCGTTCCGCTACGCGCTCGACGGCGGGGGCAAGCGGATTCGCCCGGTGCTCTGTCTCGCGGTCGGCGAGGCTCTCGGCGGCGACGCGGACGACCTGCTGCCCGCTGCGTGCGCGCTCGAGCTCGTCCACTCGTTCTCGCTCGTCCACGACGACCTGCCGGCGCTGGACGACGACGAGACGCGTCGCGGCCGGCCGAGCTCGTGGGCGCAGTTCGGCGAGGCGGTCGCGATCCTCGCGGGCGACGCGCTCCTCGCGGAGGCGTTCCGGCTCGCGCTGAGCTACGACACGCCGGCGGTAGCACGCGTGCTCGCCGACGCGACGCTCGGAATGATCGGCGGCCAGTACCTCGACGTCACGGGCGGCACCGACGACCTCGCAGCGCTCAACCGCCTCAAGACTGGGCGGCTCTTCGAGGCGTCCGTTCTCGTCCCGCTGGCAGTTTGTGGCTCAGAGCCACAAACTTGGCCGACGTTCGCCCAGGCGGTCGGTGCGCTGTTCCAGCTCGTCGACGATCTGCTCGACGGCGACGGCTCCGTCGCTGCGTACGGCATCGGGGAGACGCGCATGCAGGCCGATCGAGCGGCCGACCGGGCTCTTGCTGCGCTCGCCGAGCTCGAATGCGACACGACCGTCCTTCGGAGCCTCGTCGAGAGCCTCGCCAGTCGCACTGCGTGAGTTTGTGGCTCTGAGCCACAAGCTCCGTCCGGCCCGTCGCTCACGATCAGGTCATGATCGCAATCGACCAGGCGCTCCTGCTCGAGCTCGACTCGCACCCGCGTGCAACGCCCGAAGAGCTCCAGTTCGCCCTGCACGGCGAGGCACCACTCCCCGCGATCTCGCGCTGGCTCCGGGCCCACGAAGGCTGGCTCGTCGTGCGTGATGCGGCAGGCTGGCGGCTCTCTGCCCAGGGCGAGAGCTTCCTCGCCGCCCTGGACTAGGCCCCCAGAGCCGGCCCGCGCCGCCACTACGCTTCTCCGCGTGAAGAAGCGACTCGACGTCCTGCTCGTCGAGCGTGGCCTGGCCGAGTCGCGCTCCCAGGCCCAGGCGCTCGTGATGGCCGGGCTCGTCCCCGGCTTCGACAAGCCCGGCACGCAGGTCGAGGAAAACGCTGAGCTGAGCCTCGACCGCCCGGCGCGCTTCGTCTCGCGTGGGGGCGAGAAGCTTGCGAACGCGCTCGACGCGCTGCGCCTCGACGTCGGCGGTCGAGACTGTCTCGACGTCGGGGCGTCGACGGGTGGGTTCACGGACGTCCTCCTCCAGCGCGGCGCGGCGCGCGTGATCGCGCTCGACGTGGGCTACGGCCAGCTGCACCCGAGGCTGCGCGACGACCCGCGCGTGACGGTGCTCGAACGAACGAACGTGCGGGAGCTCCGGGAGCTGCCCTACGCGCCGGACTTCGTCGTCTGCGACGTCTCGTTCATCTCCGTCCGCACCGCGCTCCCCTCGGCGCTCGCGTTCACGCGGCCCGGCTGGGAGGCCCTCGTGCTCGTCAAGCCGCAGTTCGAGGCGGGCCGCGGCGACGTGGGCAAGGGCGGTGTCGTCCGCGACTCCGAGACGCACCGGCGCGTTCTGCTCGAGGTCGCCGATGCCGCCCTGGCCTGGGGAGCCGAGACGCTCGCGGTCGTAGACTCAGGCCTGCCCGGACCGAAGGGAAATCGTGAGTTCTTCCTCCACCTCGCGCAGCGCGAGCGCCCCGAGCGCCCTCCCGCGCTCGAACGCTGGATCGACGATGCAACCGGTTGAGCGTGCTGCGGTCGTCACGCACGGCAAGCCCGAGAGGATCGGGGACGCCCTCCGGCGGTTCGAGACCGCCGCCCGCGCGGCCGGCGTCGAGCCGGTCGACGACGGCGACGCCGACCTGATCGTGGTGCTCGGGGGAGACGGCACGATGCTGCGCGCGCTCAAGCACAGCCTCGATACGGGCGTGCCGGTGCTCGGTGTGAATTTCGGCCGAGTCGGCTTCCTGACAGCACTCGACGCGGCCGAGCTCGAGTCGGGTCTGGCCCGCGTGTTCGCGGGCGAGTACGTCGTGGTCGAGCTGCCGACGCTCGAGGTGGAAGTCGGCGGCGAGCGCCACACGGTCGTCAACGACTGCGTCGCGACGAGCTCGATGCTCGGCCGGATGGTGACCGTCGGCTGGTCGGTCGGGGGCGAGGACCTCGGCACGCTCTCGTGCGACGGCGTGATCGCGTCGACTCCGTCCGGCTCGACGGCGTACAACCTCTCGAACGGCGGCCCGGTGCTCGTCTGGGGCCTCGACGCGATGGTCGTCACGTTCATCGCGCCGCACTCGCTGCACGCGCGGCCGCTCGTCGTCCCTCGCTCCTCGGATCTCGTCGTCGAGAACAAGACGGCGGACGTGGCGCTCGCCGTGCTGGCGGACGGCCACGCCGTCGGCGAGCTCGGCGACGGTGGGAACGTGACTGTGCGGCTGGGCGCGCGCCACATGCGGCTCGCGACGTTGCCCGAGTCGACCTTCTTCACCCGCTACCGCGACAACTTTGCTTCGTAGGCTCCGGATCGAGAACCTCGTCCTGATCCGCGAGGCCGAGCTCGACCTCGCCGGCGGGCTCAACGCGATCACGGGCGAGACCGGCGCCGGCAAGACGATCCTGAGCCAGGCGATCGGCCTGCTGCTCGGCGCGAAGGGCGATGCGGCCGCGGTCGGCCCGGACGCCGATGAGGCCTACGTCGAGGCGGAGCTCGACCTGCCCGAGGGGCTGCTCGACGAGTTCGAGGCGCTCGCCGAGCTGCGGCCGGAAGGTGAGGACGGCGTCGTGCTCGCCCGGCGGATCTTCGGCGACGGGCGCACGCGGGCATACGCGTGGGGCCGGAGTGTCGCGCGCGAGGACGTCGCCGCGCTCGCGGAGCGGCTGATCGCGATGTCGGGCCAGTTCGAGCAGCGTCGCCTGGCGCGCGCGGGCTACCAGCTCGACGTGCTCGACGCGTTCGCCGGCGACGACCAGTCGCGCCGCCGCGGGGAGCTGCGACGAGCGTGGCGCGAGCTCCAGACCGCGCGGCGCCGCCACGAGGAGCTGACCGCGAACGCCGCCGAGGCCGAGGCTCGCGTGGCGGAGCTTCGCGCGCTCGTCACGGACACCGAGGGGCTCGAGCCGGACGCCGAGGACGCCCTGCGGACCGAGCGCGAGCGCCTGCGCCACGTGACCGAGCTCGCCGAAGGCGTCGGCGCCGCCGTCGAGGCGATCGCACCCGAGGAGGGGGAGGGCGCAGGGGGCCTCGCCGGGAGGGCCGAGCGTGCGCTGGCACCGCTCGAGCCGCTCGCACCTGAGCTCGAGGCGGCCGCCCGCGACCTCCGCGACGTCGAGGTGCGCCTCCGTGAGACCGCGACCGAGCTGCGCTCGTTCCTCGCCTCGCTCGAAGCCGAGCCGGACCGGCTCGAGCGCGTCGAAGCCGAGCTCGACCGGATCGCCGAGGGGAAGCGCCGCTTCCGCTGCGCGACCTTCGACGAGCTGCTCGCGCGGGCCGCCGCGGCCCGCGCCGAGCTCGAGGCGCTTGCCGACGGGGCCGACCCGGTCGCGGCGTCGTCGGCGGCGCTGGCCGCGGCCGAGGCGAAGGTGCGTGCGCTCACCGTCGAGCTCTCGAGCACACGGCGCGAGGCGACCGGGCCGTTCGCGGTCGCGGTGGCGAGCGAGTTGGAGAGCGTCGGCTTCGGCGAGGGCGAGTTCGTTGCCGAGCTCGGCCGGCGCGAGCCTGGTCCCACGGGCGGCGACGAGGTCCGCTTCCTGATCCGCGCGAACCAGGGTCTGCCGTTCGCCCCCGTCGCGGAGACCGCCTCCGGGGGCGAGCTCTCGCGCATCGCGCTCGCGATCGCGGCCGTGGGCGGCGGCGAGACGATGGTCTTCGACGAGATCGACGCAGGCATCGGCGGACACACTGCGCACGCGGTCGGCGAGACGTTGCGCCGCCTCGCGGAGCGCGCACAGGTGCTCACGATCACGCACCTGCCGCAGATCGCGACGCTCGCGGACCGGCACTTCCGCGTCGAGAAGATCCCCGGCGACCCGACGCACACGCGCATCGAGCGGCTCGAGGAGGGCGAGCGCCGCGCGGAGCTGCAGCGCATGCTCGGCGGCGAGGAGTTCCTTGCGGTTCTCGCCGACGGCGAGAACCGCTAATGGCAGTGAACCCCATCGACTTCACCGGTACCGCAAAGCTCGACCGCAAGACGAAGGAGCTCGTGCGGCGGCTCGACGCGCGCGACGTCGCGATCATCGACCACCGCGACCTGGACCGGGTCTCGGCCGAAGAGCTGGTGGCGAGCGGGGTGCGGGTCGTCGTGAACTGCAACGAGTCGCAGACGGGCCGGTTCCCCAATCCGGGACCGCTCGCGCTCGTCCGCGGCGGTGTCAAGCTCGTCGACGTTCCCGGCGCCGATCTGTTCGAGCAGGTCTCCGACGGCGACAGGCTGACCGTTCGCGGCGGCAGCGTCTTTCGGAACGGCACCTGTCTCGCGTCCGGCCGGGTGCTCGACGCCGGCGACCTCGACCGCGCGCTCACCGCGCAGCGAGGACGCGTGACGGAGGCACTGGAGGCGTTCGCCGAGAACACGATGCGCTACCTCCGCGACGAGGGCCGGCTGCTCTCGGAGGGCGTCGACTTTCCGACGCTTCGCACGCGTTTCCGCGACCGCCACGCGCTCGTCGTCGCGCGCGGCCCCGGGATGAAGCGCGACCTGCGCATGGTCCGCCCGTACGTGCGCGACTTCAAGCCGGTGCTGATCGCGGTCGACGGCGGCGCGGACGCGCTCATCGAGGAGGGACTGAAGCCCGACGTGATCGTCGGCGACATGGACTCGGTCTCCGACCGCGCTCTCGCGAGCGGCGCGGAGATCCTCGTTCACGCGTACCGCGACGGCGCCGCGCCCGGCTCGGCGCGCTGCGAACGGCTCGGCGTGCCGTTCCAGGTCGTCGCGATCCCCGGGATCAGCGAGGACATCGCGCTCTTGCTCGCGTACGAGAAGGGCGCGGAGCTGATCGTCGCGGTCGGGACGCACTTCAACCTGATCGAGTTCCTCGAGCGCGACCGCGCCGGGATGTCGTCGACGTTCGTCACCCGGCTGAAGGTGGGCGAGATCCTCGTCGACGCGAAAGGCCTGTCGCGGCTGACGTCACGCCGCGTCGGGCTGTGGCCGTTCGTGCTGTTCGCCGTCGCCGGCCTGACTGCGATCGTCGTCGCGATTCTCGTCTCACCCGCGCTGCGGCACGTGATCGAGCTGATCGCGATCCGGCTCCGCGACCTGGTCTCGTAGTGCGGACCGTCCGGGCTTCCCGCGAGCTGCTCGCGCCGCTTGCCGACGTGTGGGCGTTCGTCGCGGAGCCGTACAACCTGCCGAACTGGTGGCCGCGCATGGGCGGCGTCCAGCCGGACCGCCGTGGCCTTGCGCCCGGCGCGCGCTGGCAGGTGCTGGGGGAGTACCGTCCCACGCTCCTCCGCCGTCCCGAGGCGGTCGGCCAGCTGATCGTGCTCGCCGTCGAGCCGGAGCGGCGGATCGAGTTCCAGCTCACCGGTGACCGGCTCGAGGTCGAGCTCATGCTCGAGCCGGCAGGAACGGAACGAACGCGTGCCGAGCTGCGGGTCGAAGGACCATGGCTCGTCGGTCTGTCGCGCTCGCTCCCGAGGCACGCCCTCCACCGGCTGTACGGGCTCTGCCAGACGGGCGCCTAGACTCAAACCCCGTGTTCGACCTCCGCTATCACGTCGCCTCCCTCGCGGCGGTCTTCATCGCGCTCGTGCTCGGGATCCTCGTCGGTGTCGGGATCTCGGGCCGCGGGCTGATCAAGGAGAGTGAGCGTGCCGTCCTGCAGGACGAGATCGACCGGCTCAAGGAGGCTGCCGCCAGTCGCGGAGGCCAGCAGGCGGCGCTGGAGGAGTACGAGCGGGGGACCTACTCGGCCGTGATGGAGCACCGCCTCGCTGACAAGCGGATCGGCGTCGTGTACGTCGGCTCGGCCGAGGGTGACGTCGCCGCGGGGATTCAGGAGACGCTCGAGCGCGCCGGCGCCCCGACCGCACCGGTTCGCGCCCTGAAGGTGCCGATCGCGACCGGCGATCTTCTCCGCATGGCCGCCGAGGTGCCCGACGCTCCGAAGACGGTCGAAGACCTCGGCCGCGCGCTCGCGGCGGAGCTCGTCGGCGAGGGCGACACACCGCTCTGGGACGCCGTCGGCCCGTCGCTCGTCGAGGAGCGGGAGGGCGGTGGGTTCGCTGCGCTCGACGGGGTGGTGGTCGCGCGCACCGAGGCTCCGCAGCGTGGGCAGACGGCGCGCTTCCTCGACGGCTTCTACTCCGGGCTCGCAGCCGCCGGAGTCCCTGTCGTCGGCGTCGAGACCGTCAACGACCAGCCTTCGGCCGTGCAGGTCTATCGCCGCCACGGCTTTTCCACCGTCGACAACCTCGACATGGAAGCCGGGCGAGTCGCGCTCGCCGTGCTCCTGCAGGGCAGGCAGAGCCCCGGGTCCTACGGCGTCAAGGACGGCGCCGATGCGGTGCTGCCGACCGTCGAGCCCGTCGCCCCGGCCCAGGGGTGAGGGAGCCGCTCACGATCCTCGTCGCCGCCCGCGACGAGGAGGCGATGATCGCGGAGACGGTGCGGGCGCTGCTCGCGCATTTCCCCATGGCGGAGGTGCTCGTCGCCGACGACGGCTCCCGCGACCGAACCGCCGAGCTCGCCGAGGGCGCGGGCGCGACGGTGCTGCGCCTGCGCCGACGGGGCAAGGGACAGGCGCTC
Source organism: uncultured Actinomycetes bacterium (assembly GCA_963700495.1). Lineage (GTDB taxonomy): Bacteria > Actinomycetota > Thermoleophilia > Gaiellales > Gaiellaceae > JACCTU01. The sequence continues at coordinate 1,103,544 of CAVOXT010000001.1, forward strand.
TCGGCGGCCGAACGGGCCGCGCCGCCGGGGCGGCTGCTCCTGTGCGACGCCGACCTTCGCGGGGACCTGCGGCCGCTCCTCGCGGCGAAACGCGGACCTCACCGTGGCGATCTTTCGCGAGCGCGTCGGCGGCGGCCTCGGGGTCGCGAAGGGCGCCGCCCAGCGGCTGATCCGGTTTCTCTCGGGGTTCGAGGCGATCGAGCCGCTCTCCGGGCAGCGCGTGCTCTCCTCGCGCGCCCGCCGTGCCGTGTTCCCGCTCGCGCCGGGGTTCGGTTGCGAGACACGGATGACGATCGACGCCGCGCGGGCGGGGCTCGCCGTCCAGGAGGTCGAGCTCGACGTGACTCACCGTGCGACCGGCCGCGACGCGCTCGGCTTTCTTCACCGGGGCCGCCAGCTGCTCGACCTCCTGCTCGGCTGCGGACCGCTCGGGATCAACTTCCGCGGGGCGCGCGTCCCCCTCGTCGGCTGGATCGTTCGCGCTGCGCCGGACCACGCCTGTGGCGGCCGTCGCTGCGATCGGCCTCGCGGACGATCTCTGGAGCGGACCCGAGCGAGGGTTCCGCGAGCACCTGCGCGCCGGCCGGACGACCGGCGTCCTGAAGCTCGTCGGGATCCCGCTCGTCGGGCTGCTCGCGACGCGGAAGCTCTCCGGCGCGCTGCTCGTCGGACTCTCCGCGAACGTGCTCAACCAGCTCGACACGCGCCCGGGGAGCGCGCTGAAGGCGTATCTCGCTCGCCGCGATCCCGCTCCGAGCTCCGCTTCGGATCGCCGTCCTGATCCTTCCCTACGATCTCCGCGAGATGGGGATGCTCGGGGACGCGGGGTCGAACGCGCTTGGGTGCGCTGCTAGGCTTGAGTTCCGTGAGTCGCCTCACGGGAGCGAGGCAGGTGGGTTGCGATCGGCGCCCTGGCCGGCCTCACCATCCTCGGCGAGCGGCAATCGCTCGGCACGCTGATCGAGAACACGCCCGGCCTGCGCGAGCTCGACGCGCTCGGAAGGGACTCGTAACGTGAGCGGCCGCCCGACGAAGTACGTCTTCGTCACGGGCGGCGTCGTCTCCGGCACTCGGCAAGGGCATCGTCGCCGCGTCGCTCGGCCGCCTGCTGAAGGCGCGCGGTCTCACCGTCCAGGCGCAGAAGTTCGACCCGTACCTGAACGTCGACCCGGGCACGATGTCGCCGTTCCAGCACGGCGAGGTCTTCGTGACCGAGGACGGTGCCGAGACCGACCTCGACATCGGCCACTACGAGCGCTTCGTCGACGAGAACCTCTCGCGCAACTCGTCGCACACCGCCGGCGGGGTCTGGGACACCGTCCTGCGCAAGGAGCGCAAGGGCGAGTTCCTCGGCGCGACCGTGCAGGTGATCCCGCACATCACGAACGAGATCAAGGCGCGCATCAGGCGGATCACCGAGACCGAGCCGGTCGACGTCGTGATCTCCGAGATCGGCGGAACGGTCGGCGACATCGAGTCGCTCCCGTTCCTCGAGGCGATCCGCCAGTTCCGCCGTGAGGCCGGACCCGAGAACGTCTGCTACGTGCACGTCACGCTCGTTCCGTTCATCGAGGCGGCGGGCGAGCTGAAGACGAAGCCGACGCAGCACTCCGTCAACGAGCTGCGGCGCATCGGTATCCATCCCGACGTGATCGTGTGCCGCTCGCGCGAGGCGGTGTCCGAGGACATCCGCGACAAGATCGCGCTCTTCGCCGACGTCGACACGCGAGCGGTGATCGCGAGCCCCGACGTGCCCGACGTCTACCTCATACCGCAGGTGCTGCAGCGCGAGGGCCTCGACGAGCTCGTCTGCGAGCAGCTCGGGCTCGACACGCCGCGCCGCCGACCTCGGGGAGTGGCTGGAGCTCGAGGACCGGATCGCAGCGCAGGAAGGGACGGTCACGATCGCGCTCGTCGGAAAGTACGTGAAGCTCCACGACGCGTACCTGTCGGTGCACGAGGCGCTCAAGCACGCCGGCGTGCACCACGGCGTGCGGGTGAACGTGCGCTGGGTCGACGCCGAGCACATGTCGTACGAGGAAGCGGTCGCCTCGCTCGACGAGGTCGACGGCGTGCTCGTTCCGGGCGGCTTCGGGTCGCGCGGGTGGGAGGGCAAGATCCTCGCCTGCCGCGTCGCGCGCGAGCGCGGGATCCCGTACCTCGGCATCTGCCTCGGCATGCACGTCGCCGTCAGCGAGTTCGCCCGGCACGTGCTCGGGCTCGACGGCGCCAACTCGACGGAGATGGACCCGGAGACGCCGCATCCCGGTGATCGACCTGCTTCCCGGAGCAGAAGGAGGTCGAGGACCTCGGCGGCACGATGCGGCTCGGCGCGCAGGCGGTCGAGCTCGTCGAGGGCACGCGGGCGCGCGAGGCGTACGGCGAACCGGTCGTCCACGAGCGTCACCGGCACCGTTACGAGGTGAACAACCACTACCGGCCCGCGGCTCGTCGAGGCGGGGCTCGTCGTCTCGGGGACGTTCCAGGAGGGGCGTCTCGTCGAGATCGTCGAGATCCCGGACCACCCGTGGTTCGTCGCGAGCCAGTTCCATCCGGAGTTCAAGTCGCGGCCCACGCGCCCGGCGCCGCTCTTCCGCGAGTTCGTGGGGGCGGCGCGGGCACGCTCGCGCGAGCGGCTCGGGCTCGGCGTCTCGGTCGCGTAGCCTCCACCTCGCGGTGGAGCAGATCCCCCTCGCCTCTCGCGCGTTGAGCCTGTTTCTCGAGCTGGCCGAGATCCCAGTCGCCGCCCGGCGAGGAGCGCGCGGTCGCCGACCGGACGATTCGCGAGCTACGGGCGATCGGCCTCGACGTCGACGAGGACTCGACGGGTCCGACGATGGGCTCCGAGATCGGCAACCTCTACTGCGCGCTGCCGGCGACGAACGGGGGCGGAGGGACGCCGCTCTTCTTCTGCGCGCACCTCGACACGGTGCCGCCCGACGGGCCGATCGAGCCGGTCGTCGAGGACGGCGTCGTCCGCAACGCGGCGAGGACGATCCTCGGCGCCGACAACAAGGCGGCCGTCGTGGCGATGGTCGAAGCCGTCCGCCGGCTCGTCGAGGACGGTCGCCCGCACGCGGGTGTCGAGCTCGTCCTGACCTCGAAGGAGGAGGTCGGGCTCGTCGGCGCCAAGGCGTTCGACGAGTCGCGGCTGCGCTCCCGCGTCGGTTACGTCTACGACATGGCAGCGCCGATCGGGACGGTGATCATGGCCGCGCCGTCGGCAGCCAAGCTCGACATCCGCTTCCACGGCCGCGCGGCGCACTCGGGGATGTACCCCGAGGAGGGGCGGTCGGCAATCGCGGCCGCCGCGCGCGCGATCGCCGACTTCCGGCTCGGGCGGCTCGACGACGAGACGACGACGAACGTCGGCACGATCGAGGGGGGCAGTGCGCGCAACATCGTCCCCGAGTGGTGCTTCTTCCGCGCGGAGGCGCGCTCGATCGACGAACGCAAGCTCGCCGACGTCGTCGAGGAGATGCTGGAGGTCGCGACGTTCGCCGCCAGCCTCGCCGAGTGCGACGTCGAGACCGAGGTGAACCAGGACTACAACGGCTACCGCTTCAAGCGCGACGACGAGGTCGTCCGGCTCGCGCTCGCAGCCTTCGAGCAGACGGGCCACGAGCCTCGCTTCGGCACGACGGGCGGAGCGGCCGACGCGAACGTGTTCAACGAGCGCGGCCTCCAATGTCTCAATCTCGCGAACGGCATGACGGACATCCACACGCCCGACGAGCACATCGCGGTCGCCGACCTCGACGCGATGGTCGACGTGACGCTCAGCCTGATCGATGCCGCTCGGGCTTAAGCGCGGTCGGGTCACGGCGGTCCTCGAGCGGCACGAAGGGCTCGTCAGGCTCGAGGTCGACGGCGCGCCGTGCGTCGCGTACCCGCGGTTGACCGGGCCGGTCGCACTCGACGACGACGTGCTCGTCAACGTCCAGGCTCGCGAGCTGGCGCTCGGCACCGGCGGCTTCGACGTGCTGCACGCGAACCTGACGCGGGGACTCGGCCTGCCGGCGGCCGACGGCGCGCACGTCATGAAGCTGCCGTACACGCCGATCCAGGCCGCGTGGCCGCACGCCGAGGAGGCCGGCGACGTCTCGCGGTCGCTCGGCGGGACCCCGGTGGTGTGCTGCTCGCTGCACAGCCAGGTGGCCCCGGTGTGCGCCGGGCTCGGCGAGGACGTGCGGGTGGCGTACGTGCAGGTGCCGGGCGGCGCGCTCCCGGTCTCGCTGTCGGACTCCGTGCGGGAGCTGCAAGGAGCGCGGGCTCGTCGAGGTCGCGGTCGGCGGCCGGAGCGTGCTTCGACGGCGACGTCGAGTGCGTCGGCATCCCGTCGGCGCTCGCGTGGGCGGGCGCGCAGGGCTTCGCCGCGATCGTCTGCGCGATCGGGCCGGGCGTCGTCGGCACCGCGTCGCGGCTCGGCCACGGAGGGCTCGCGGTCGCGGAGGCCGCGAACGCCGCCTCGGCCCTGGGCGGGACGCCGGTCGTCGCCGTTCGCGTCTCGGAAGGCGACGAGCGCGAGCGGCACCGAGGCGTCTCGCATCACACGCGAACCGCGCTCGAGCTCTGCCTCGGCGATGTGCGCGTCGCGTGGCCGGCCGGTCTCGCGCCTCCGGAATGGCTCGACGCGCGCGACGAGGTCGACGTCGAGGGCTGGCGCGAGGCGTGCGACGGGCTGACTCTCGATCACATGGGCCGCGGACCGGACGACGACCCGTGGTTCTTCGCCGCAGCGTTCGCCGCAGGCCGCCTCGCCGGCTCGCTCGTCGGCTGAGGAAGCACCGTCACGCATCCGGCACCCGCGCGTGACGGACACGGCACACCTTCCTCGATAGCGTTCAAGTAGGGGACTTCGCGCGCCCCCCATGGGGGCTGGGTGGGCATGGGGGCTGGGTGGGCATGGGGGCTGAGTGGGGCGCCGGGCACGCGGAATAGAGTGACCGCGATGGAAGAACGGCGCTTGGGGCCGGTGGTCGGGCTCGGGACCTGGAACACGATCAGGGGCGATCTCGACACCGCGCGAGCCGTGGTCGACGCGGCGTTCGAGTCCGGCGTGCGGATCTTCGACACGTCGCCGATGTACGGCGCGGCCGAGCGAACGCTGGGAAGCGCTCTCGGCTCTCGGCGCGACGAGGCGATTGTCGCGACGAAGATCTGGACGTCCGATCCGGACGAGGCGCGCGGTCAGTACGCCGACCAGCTCGAGTGGTTCGGAGGGCGAGTCGAGGTGGAGCAGGTGCACAACCTCGTCAACTGGGAGGAGCACCTGCCGTGGGTCGAGGAAGAGCGCGATGCGGGACGCATCGGCCGCATCGGCGTGACGCACTACGCGGCGAGTTCCTTCCCCGAGCTCGCGCGCGCGCTCAGGACGGGCAGGTTCGACGCCGTTCAGCTGCCGTACAGCCCACTCGAGCGCGACTGCGAGCGTGAGCTGCTGCCGCTTGCGTCGGAGCTCGGGGTGCCGGTGATCGTGATGAGGCCGCTCGGCGCCGGACGGCTCTTCGCACACTCTCCGTCACGGGCCGAGTTCGAGCCCCTGCGCGAGTTCGGCGTCGAGACGTGGTCGCAGGCGCTGCTCAAGTGGGCGCTCTCCGACGAGCGCGTCGACGTCGTGATCCCGGCGACGAAGCGGCCGGGCCGCGCGCGCGAGAACGCCGCAGCGGGCAACCCGCCGTGGTTCGGGGTCGAGGAGCGGCGTTACGTGGAACGGCTCGCCTCGTGACGGTATCGTTCCGCCGCTCGTGAAGATCGGCGTCGCAAAGGAGATCAAGCCCGACGAGTACCGCGTCGCGCTCACGCCCGCCGGCGCACGCGAGCTGGTGCAGAGCGGTCACGACGTGCTCGTCGAGAACGACGCCGGGGTCGGCAGCGCGTTCGCCGACGACGCCTACCAGGCTGCCGGCGCGCGAATCGCGTCGGTCGACGACGTCTGGGCCGAGTCGGAGCTGCTGCTGAAGGTCAAGGAGCCGATCGAGCAGGAGTACGGACGGCTGCGCGAAGGGCTCGTGCTGTTCACGTACCTGCACATCGCGGCGGACGAGCCGCTCACGCGTGCGCTCCTCGACAGCGGGATCGTCGCGGTCGCGTACGAGACGGTCGAGACGGACGACCGCCGCCTGCCGCTGCTCGCTCCGATGAGCGAGATCGCCGGGCGCCTCGCCGCGCAGGCGGGCGCGTACTTCCTCGAGAAGCCCCAGGGCGGTCGCGGCCTGCTGCTCAGCGGAGTTCCGGGCGTCGCGCGGGGCAGCGTCGTCGTGATCGGCGGCGGCATGGTCGGCTACAACGCAGCGCTGATCGCGCTCGGACTCGGCGCGAACGTGACGATCCTCGAGCGCTCGATCGACCGCATGCGCGAGCTCGAGGAGATCCTCGGCGCGAGCGTGAGCCTGCTGATGTCGTCGGTGCTCCAGATCGAAGAGTCCGTCGCGGAGGCGGACGTCGTCATCGGCGCGGTCCTGATCCCCGGCGCCGTCGCGCCGAAGCTCGTCACGCGCGAGATGGTCGCGGGGATGAACGACGGCGCGGTGATCGCCGACGTCGCGATCGACCAGGGCGGCTGCGTCGAGACCGCCCGGCCGACGACGCACAGCGACCCCGTGTACACCGTGGACGGCGTCACGCACTACTGCGTCGCGAACATGCCCGGCGCCGTTCCGGTCACGTCGACGAAGGCACTGACGAACGCGACGCTGCCGTACGTCGAGGCGATCGCGAACCACGGCCTCCGTGAGGCGATCGCACGCGACCGCGCGCTCGCGCGCGGAGTCAACGTGCTCGAGGGCAAGATCACGTACGAGGCGGTCGCGGACGCGCACGGCCTCGATTACACGCCGCTCGAGGACGTCCTGCCGCTGTCGCCCGTCTAGGCGGCGTCTGCGGGCTTCGGCTCTTCCTGCTTCTCGGAAGGCGAGACCTTGACCACGACCCAGGTCACGGCGGCTGCCAGCGAGACCACACAGATGGCGAAGATGATGATGCCGATGATGCCGAGAACCGTGTCCATGGGCGCGGCTTAGAATAGCTCCATGCCCCGCGCGTGCGTGATCGTGCTGGACGCGGTCGGGGTCGGCGCCCTCCCGGACGCAGCGGAGTATGGCGAGGACGACACACTCGCGGACACACTCGGCAACGTCTCGCGGGCGGTCGGCGGCCTCGATCTCCCGAACCTCGAGGCGCTCGGCCTCGGGAACGTCGAGCCGCTCGAGGGCTGCCCGCCTCAGCCGGGTGCACCTGCGGTGGCCGGCCGCCTGATCGAGCGCTCGAAGGGTAAGGACACGACCACCGGGCACTGGGAGCTGATGGGAATCGTCACGGCGCAGGGCTTTCCGACCTACCCGCACGGGTTCCCCCACGACGTGATCGACCCGTTCATGCACGCGACGGGGCGCGGTGTGCTCGGCAACAAGGCCGCGTCGGGGACGGAGATCATCCAGGAGCTCGGCGAGGAGCACCAGCGCACGGGCAAGTGGATCGTCTACACCTCGGCGGACTCGGTCTTCCAGATCGCCGCACACGAGGAGACGATCCCGCTCGAAGAGCTCTACCAGGCGTGTGGGATCGCGCGCGGGATCCTGACCGGCAAACATCGGGTCGGTCGCGTGATCGCGCGGCCGTTCGTCGGCGAGCCGGGCAACTACACGCGAACGCCCAACCGCCACGACTACTCCGTCGAGCCGCGCACGCCGAACTACCTCACGCTGCTGCAGGACGCCGGCGTGACGGTGCACGGCGTCGGGAAGATCGGCGACATCTTCGCGGGCGTCGGGATCGACGAGTCGCATCCCACGAAGTCGAACGTGGACGGGATCTCGGAGACGATCCGGCTGCTCCGAGAGGCCGACGACGGGACCTTGGTGTTCGTCAACCTCGTCGAGACCGACATGCTCTGGGGGCACCGGAACGACCCCGTCAACTTCCACCGCTGCCTCCAGGACTTCGACAGCCGGCTCACCGACATCCTGGACGCGCTTCAGCCGGGCGACCTGCTGGTGCTCACCTCCGACCATGGGTGCGACCCGACCACGCCGGGGACCGACCACACGCGCGAGCACGCGCTCCTCCTCGCGTACGCGGAAGGACGGAACGCGAACGGGCAGGTGCACGAGGGGGAATTCGCCGACGTCGGGTCGACGGTGAACGCATGGCTCGGCGGCAAGCCGCCGGGCCGTGGGATTCCCGGGCGCTCGATCTTCGCAGAGTGAGCGACGACAAGGAGAAGCCGAGCCGGCCGTCGCCCGCGCAGCCGCTCAAGCTCGACAGCCCGCTGCTCGTGCAGTGGGAGTACGCGAGCGAGGAGCGGCTCGCGGTGCGTAATCAGACCTACAAGGATCTCGTCGAGGGCGCGAACGCCGAGGAGATGGTGTATCAGGCCGTCGCCGAGGTCGCGCCGAAACGAGTGCTCGAGGTGGGCTCGGGAACCGGCGAGCTGTCGGAGCGAATCGTGCGCGAGCTCGGAGCGACGGTCCGCGCAGTCGACATTTCGCCGCGCATGGTCGAGCTCACGCGAACGCGCGGCATCGACTCGCGGATCGCCGACGTTCAGAACCTCCCGTTCGCCGACGGCGAGTTCGACTGCGTCATCGCAGCGTGGGTGCTGTACCACGTGCCGGACGTGGACCGCGGGATCGCCGAGCTCGCGCGCGTTCTCGCGCCGGGCGGCACGCTCGTTGCGTCCACACTCGGCGAAGGGCACCTCGCGGAGCTGTGGGAGGAGATCGGCGACGCGCCGACACGCGCGCTCAGCTTCGGCACGGAGAACGGCGAGCGTCTCCTCGGCGCGCACTTCGGCTCGGTCGAGCGTCGTGATGCGAAAGGGACGGTCGCCTTCCCCACCAGGGAGTCCATGCGCCGGTTCGTAGCCGCGACGATTACGCGCGCGCACCTCGCCGACCGCGTGCCGGAGATCACGGAGCCGTTCCGCGCGCGCTCGTTCCACGTCGTCTTCGTGGCGAAGAAGACGTGATCCGCCCTGCCGAGCTGATCCAGCGCAAGCGGGACGGCGGCGAGCTCACGGCGGAGGAGCTCTCGGAGCTCGTGCTCGGATACGCGCGCGACGAGATTCCGGACTACCAGCTGGCCGCGTTCTGCATGGCCGTCTACTTCCGAGGTCTCAACCCGGCCGAGACGTTCGCCTTCACGGACGCGATGGTGCGAAGCGGCGACACGCTCGACCTGCACAGCGCCCTGGGGCGCACGGTCGTCGACAAGCACTCGACCGGGGGGGTCGGCGACAAGACGTCGATCGCGGTCGGGCCGATCGTCGCGGCCTGCGGCGTGCCCTTCGGCAAGATGAGCGGCCGCGGGCTCGGGCATACGGGCGGGACGCTCGACAAGCTGGAGGCGATCCCGGGTTTCCGCGTCGAGCTGTCCGAGGAGGAGTTCGTCGCCCAGGTCCGCGAGATCGGGCTCGCGATCATCGGCCAGACCGGCGACCTCGTTCCGGCCGACAAGCGCCTCTACGCGCTGCGCGACGTGACCGCAACCGTCGAGAACGTCCAGCTGATCGCTGCGAGCATCATGTCGAAGAAGATCGCCGCGGGCGCGGATGCGATCGTGCTCGACGTCAAGGTCGGTGACGGCGCGTTCATGAAGACGCTGGAGGAGGCGAGAACGCTGGCCCAAACGATGCTCGAGCTCGGCGAGCGCGCCGGCCGGCGTGTCGCGTGCCTGCTCACGGACATGGACCAGCCGCTCGGGCACGCGGTCGGAAACGCGCTCGAGATCGTCGAAGCGCGCGCGACCCTTCGCGGCGAGGGGCCGCGCGACTTCACCGAGCTCGTGCTCGAGGCATCGGCACATCTGCTCGCTCTCTCCGACCTCGGGATCGACGAGGCCGAGGGGCGCCGCCGCGCCGAGGCCGCCGTGGAGGACGGCACCGCCCTCGACCGGTACGAGCGCTGGGTCCGCGCGCAGGGCGGCGACCCGAGCGAGGATGTGCTGCCGAAGGCGCCCGTGATCCGCCCGGTGGAGTCGCCCGCGGCCGGCTACGTGTACGCGCTCCGGGCGCTCCCGGTCGGGATCGCGGCGCTCGAGCTCGGCGCCGGACGGGTCCGCAAGGACGACGCGATCGACCACGCCGTCGGCATCGTCTGCATCCGCAAGCGTGGAGACGTCGTCGAGACGGGCGAGCCGATCGCCGAGATTCACGCGAACTCGGAGCAAGCCGCCGCTCAGGCCGCCGACGCGGTGCTGGCCGCCTACGAGTTCGGTCCGGACCCGCCCGACCCGCGGCCGATCGTGCTCGCGCTCGTGACCTGAGCAGGCATGGCTAGCCTGGCCCCGTGCCGGAGCTCCCCGAAGTCGAGACCGTCCGTTCGAGCCTCGAGCCGGTTCTCGTCGGCAGGACGTTCGCGCGCGTCGCGATCGACGATCCTCGGCTGACCCGGCCGTTCGAGCCGCAGGCGGTCGCACGCGGGCTCGAAGGGGAGCGTGTCGCCGCAGTCGAGCGGCGGGGCAAGTATCTGATCGTTCGATTCGAGAGCGGTCGCGTGCTCCTCGTCCACCTCCGCATGACGGGGAGCTTTCGCCACATGCCCGCGGGAGACGCGTCCACCTACTCGCACACGCGTGCCGTTGTCTCGCTGGACGACGGTTCGGAGGTCGCGTACCGCGACGTCCGGCGCTTCGGCACGTGGCTCGTCGTCGACCCGTCGGAGCTGGACACGTACCTCGACGCCCGGCTGGGCAGCGAGCCGCTCGCCCGCGGTTTCGGTCCCGCCGCTCTCGGTGCCCGGCTCGCGAACAGGCGCACCCCGCTCAAGGCCGCGCTTCTCGACCAGCGGACGGTCGCAGGCCTCGGAAACATCTACGTCGACGAGGCGCTCTGGCGCGCGCGGCTGCACCCGCTTCGCCGGTCGGCGAGCCTCGACGCCGACGAGCTGCACGCGCTGCATCGCGGCATCCGGGGAGCCCTGCGGATGGGGATCGCGCGCCAGGGCGCGACGCTCCGCGACTACGCCCAGCCGGACGGCCGCCGCGGGACGATGCAGCGCGAGTTCAAGGTCTACGGGCGCGGTGGCGAGCCCTGCGACCGGTGCGGAACACCGATCGAGAAGGCGCGCGCGGGCGGTCGCGGCACATGGTTCTGTCCGAGCTGCCAGCGGCTTGCCGGCTAGCCCCGGGAGAGGGTTCCGACTCCGCTTCTAGACTGGGCTCGTGGCGAGAACGCATCGAACCGAGGCGGTCGTGCTGCGCTCGTTCCGGCTGGGCGAGGCCGACCGGGTCCTGCACCTCTACACGCTCGAGCGTGGCCGCGTCGGCGCGGTCGCCAAGGGGATCCGCCGTACGAAGTCCCGCTTCGGCGCCCGCCTCGAGCCGCTCTCGCACGTCGAGGTCATGCTTCACCAGGGCGGCGGCGAGCTCAACACCGTCACCGGGGTCCAGCTGATCCACTCGCACCGGACGGCACGCGAGGACGGGTACCGCCTCGCGGTCGGCCTCGTCGGCGCAGAGGCGATGCTCCGCCTCTTCGGCGAGCCGGAGGCCAACCCGCGCGCGTTCGAGGCGCTGACGAAGTTCCTCGACCTGCTCGACGAGCTGCCGTCAGGCGCGCCCGCGCATCCCGGGCTCGACCCGCTCGCGCTCTCGTTCCAGCTCAAGCTGCTCTGGCTCTCCGGCTATCTGCCGCACCTGACGAGCTGCGCGAACTGTGGGCGCGACGACGAGCTCGTCGGCTACTCGCCGCGCGCGGGAGGCGCGGTGTGCCCCACGTGCGCGGACGGCTCGATCGGACTCTCCCCGCAGGGCCGCGCGGGCATCGAGCAGTTGCTGAGCACGCCGCTCGCGGACGCGGCCGCTGCCGGCCTCGACGACCGCGCGACACGGGAGGCGCTCGCCGTCGTGACCTCGTCGTACGAGTTCCACGGGGGCTTCCGCCTGCGGACGATGAAGAGCGCGTAGTACTAGGCGAGTCTCTCCGCGAGGTAGCGGAGGGCGATCGGGTAGCGCCAGACGATTCCGCCGTGCTTGCCCTCGAACAGCTCGAAGAAGACGTCGGTGACGCCGATCCGCTCGAGCTCGCGCCGGAACGCCTCCGCGCCGAGATCGAGGAAGTACTCGTCGCTCTTGCCCGCGTCGATGTAGATCGGCGCGCATGCCGCGCAGCGCGTCCGCACGCGGCTCCACCATTCGCACCGGATCCCAGCGGAGCCAGCGCTCCCAGACCTCGGGGATCAGCATCCCGACCTCGTCGATCGGCAGGCGAACCGTGCCGTCCTCGTCCGCCGAGTAGGCGGCGGCCATGCCCCACGTGTTCACGAGCACGAAGTCGCTCGGCTTCGTCACGAGCGGCCGCGCCAGGAAGTCCTCCCAGAAGCGCTCGTACGAGCCGTCGTAGTCGTCGCGAAGCAGGCGGGCGGTCTCCGGGAAGTCCTTCATGTAGCAGGCGTCGAAGAGCGCGTCGCCCGCGTGCGTCGCGAGGCCGCCGAAGAGGTCGGGGCGCAGCATCGGCGTCACCATCGCGCCGTAGCCGCCCGACGACTTGCCCTGGATGCCGCGGTGCCGGGCTTCGGCGAGCGTGCGGTAACGCCCGTCGACCCACGGGACGAGCTCGTCGCAGAGGTAGGTGTGGTAGCGCCCGATCGCGGGCGAGTCGAGGAACTGCGAGCCGCCGAGCTTCGTCCAGGCGTCGACCCAGACGACGATCGCGGGCGGCACGTCCCCGGATGCGAACACGTCGTCGCAGAGCTCCGGGAACGTCTTTGCGCCGAACGCCGGCCGGTTGCGCCACATGTCGAGCTGGCCGGTGTAGCCCTGGATCACGTAGATCGACGGGTAGCGACGTTCCGGCTCGTCCTCGTAACCCGGCGGGAGGTAGACCCACAGGGGCCGCTCGTGCGGGTCGCCGAGCGGGTTCCCGCGGAGCGCCTCGCTCGTGAAGACGTGCTCGTCGAAGCCTCCGGCCTGCGCGTAGCTCCAGGGCGCCGTCATGCCTTCGGCGTCGTCCAGGGCCGGCGAAGCGCGTCGGCGACGTAGGAGCGGACCTGCCCGAGCGCGAGCCGCTCCTGCGCGAGCGAGTCGCGGTCGCGGACCGTGACGGTGTCGTCCGCGAGCGTCTGCTCGTCGATCGTGAACGCGAACGGCGTCCCGATCTCGTCCTGCCGCCGGTAGCGGCGGCCGATCGCGCCGTTGTCGTCGTACTCGACCATGAAGTCCACGCGCAGCTCGTCGTAGAGCGCCCGCGCGCGGGAGACCATGTCCTCGCTCCTGCCGATCAGCGGCAGCACCGCCGCCTTCACCGGCGCGAGCTCGGGGTGCAGGCGCAGCACCGTCCGCTCGCGCTCGCCGACGACCTCCTCGTCGTATGCATCGACGAGGAACGCAAGGAAGATCCGCTCGATGCTGACCGCAGGCTCGATCACGTACGGCACGTACCGCTCGCCGCCTTCCGGGCCGACGTACTCGAGCTTCGTTCCCGAGTGCTCGGCGTGCGCGCGCAGGTCGAAGTCGCCGCGGTTCGCGACGCCCTCGAGCTCGGACCAGCCGATCGGGTACAGGTACTCGAGGTCGCTCGTCGCGCTCGAGTAGTGCGACAGCTCCTCGGCCGTGTGCTCGCGCACGCGGAGGTGGCTCTCGCGAAGCCCGTAGCGCCGGTACCACGACACGCGTTCGTCGACCCAGTAGCGGTACCACTGATCCGCATCCGCGGGCGGGACGAAGAACTCCATCTCCATCTGCTCGAACTCGCGCATCCGGAAGAGGAAGTTGCCGGGCGTGATCTCGTTGCGGAAGGACTTGCCGCCGATGTTCGCGATTCCGAACGGGGGCCGCCGGCGCGCGATCTGGAGCACGTTCTTGAAGTTGATGAAGATCCCCTGGGCCGTCTCCGGCCGGAGGTACACCTTCGACCCGGTTTCCTGCACCGGCCCGACCGTCGTCTCGAACATGAGGCTGAACTGCCGCGGCTCGGTCAGGTCGCACTCCGAGTACTCGCCCGGACGCTTGCTCGGCTTGACGCCCGCACTGCGACTGGTCGAGCTGGTCGGCGCGGAAGCGCAGCTTGCACGTGCGGCAGTCGACGAGCGGGTCCGTGAACCCGGCGACGTGCCCCGAGGCCTCCCAGACGCGCGGGTGGAGGATGATCGCTGTGTCGAGAACGACCACGTCGTCGCGCTCCTGGACCATCGCCTCGAACCAGCGCGAGCGGATGTTGTTCTTCAGCAGGACTCCGTAGTGGCCGTAGTCGTAGCCCGAGCCGAGGCCGCCGTAGATCTCCGAGGAGGGAAAGACGAACCCGCGCCGCCGGCAGAGCGACACGATCTTGTCCATCGTCACGACCTCAGCGGCTGCCATGGAGCGGAACCCTAGCTCCGGCTCAGGGACGGGAGGGCGGCCGATTCGACCGCCCTCCCTCCATGCAGCGACGAGGAGGAGTGGTGAGTCGACTCATAGTCAAGCGCGCTTACCTGAGAGTTACGTTAGGACGGCCTAGGAGGTCGTTGAGAGCCGCATCCGGAACCGTGCGCCGCCGTCCGGAGCATTCTCGGCGCTGACCGAGCCGCCGTGCTCCAGCACGACCTGGCGCACGATCGCCAGGCCGAGGCCCGAGCCCGGGACGCCGCGTGCCGAGGGCGCCCGGTAGAAGCGGTCGAACACGCGCGGCAGGTCGTCCGGGGCGATCCCTGGGCCGTGGTCGCGGACGCGGAGCTCGCCTCCGCCGAGTTCGACCTCGACCTGTCCGTCGGGCGGGCTCCACTTGACGGCGTTGTCGAGCAGGTTCGAGACGGCCCGTTCGAGACGGCTCGGGACGCCCTGAACGGTCGTCGGCTCGAGCCGGGCGTCGAACTGGACGCCGTTGGAGCTCCGCCGGGCGCGCTCGAGCGCGCTCTCCACGACCTCGTCGAGCTGGACCTCGACCGGTACCGCGCGCTCCGTCCGCGTGAGGTCGAGCAGGTCGGCGAGTAGCTCGCTGAGCTCCTCGGCCTGCGAGCGGATCTCGCCGAGCATCCGGGTGCGCTCCTCCGGCGTGACGTTGGTGTGCTGGAGCACCTCGACGTTCGTGCGCAGGCTCGTCAGCGGCGTCCGGAGCTCGTGCGAGGCGTCCGCGACGAACTGGGTCTGCGCACGGAGCGAGCCGTCCAGGGCGTCCAGCATCGAGTTGAAGCTCGCGGCAAGCCGACCGAGCTCGTCGCGGCCCGGAGCCGCGATCCGCTGGGACAGGTCACGCGTCGCGGTGACGCGCTCAGCGGTCTCGGTCAGGCGCCTGACGGGTGAGACCGCGGTGCGGGAGATGAGCAGGCCGAGCAGCGCGGCGAGCACGATCCCGCCCACGGCGATCGCCGTCAGGTACCCGGCGAGCCGGTCGAGCGTCTTGTCCACCTCGTCGAGCGGGCGGGCGATCTGCACGGCGATTCCCGGCGCGTAGCGCAGCGTCAGGATCCGCAGGTGCGTCCCGGCGACGGTTGCGTCCTCGAAGAACGGCTCACGCGAGCCGCCCGCGACCTCCCGTGCACCGGCCGACGGCAGCGGGATCTTGGCGTCGGGGTTGCGGATGACGTCTCCGCGGCTCGTGACGAGCTGTGCGTAGCCCCCGGCTCCGCCGAACAGCGGCGGGGCCAGCCCGAACCCGGTCAGCGGGCCTTCCTCCGGCACCTGGACGAACCGCGCACGCGCGCGGAGCGCGCTGTCGATCGAGTCCCGCAGCTGCGCCCGGACGACCGTGTACGACGCGAGGGAGGCGACCGCGATTGCGGCGGCGACCGCGACGGCCGACGCCAGGGCCAGACGTGTGCGGAAAGTCACTGCTCTCGGAGAACGTAACCGACGCCGCGCACGGTGTGAATCAGGCGGGGCTCGTCCTCTGCCTCCAGCTTCCGGCGCAGATAGCTGACGTAGACCTCGAGCGCGTTCGAGCGCGGGCCGAAGTCGTAGTCCCACACGCGGTCGAAGATGACGGCGCGCGTGAGCACCTGGCGCGGGTTGCGGAGGAACAGCTCGAGCAGGAGGAACTCGGTGCGGGTCAGCTCGATCCGGCGTTCGCCTCGGCGCACCTCCCGCGTGCCGGTGTCCATGGTGAGGTCCGCAAAGCGCAGGGCACCCGTCTCGGTGCCGCCCGCCCGCCGAAGGAGCGCGCGCAGCCGCGCGTGCAGCTCCTCGAGCGCGAACGGCTTGACGAGGTAGTCGTCCGCGCCGGCGTCGAGCCCGGCCACGCGGTCGCCGACTGCGTCGCGCGCGGTCAGCATCAGGACCGGCGTCCGGTCGTCGGCGGCGCGGAGGCGACGGCAGACCTCCAGGCCGTCCACGTTCGGCATCAGGATGTCGAGCACCACGGCGTCGGGAGACTGGACCGAGAGCAGGTGGAGCGCCTCGGCGCCGTCCGAGGCGAGCTCGACGTCGTAGCCCTCCAGCCGGAGGGCGCGCTCGAGCGCCGTACGGACCGCGGGTTCGTCGTCGACGACGAGGACGCGCATGCAGGAAGTGTGGCCGCGGAAGCTGAGCGTGGGCTGAGAGCGGGCTTCGTGCTTAACGTGGGCGCAACGGCGCTCTCAGCGGCGTCTCAGGCCGGGCGGCTCTGATGGTGGTGTTCACTGAGACCAGGAGGCTCGATGTTCCGAAAGTTTCTCATCTACTTCCTGACTCTGGCCTCCGCTGCCGCGCTCGGCGCCGGCGTGGGGATCGGGGTCTGGGAGGCGACCGGCTCCGACAACGCCGACGCGACGTCGGAACAGACAACAACGGTCCAGCCCGTCGCCTCGAGCGGCGACCATTCGGTCAACGCGATCTACGAATCGGCCAAGGACGGCGTCGTCCAGGTCAGCACGCGCACGTCGTCGCAGGACACACCCTTCGGCCAGCAGGGCGGGGGCGGCGCGACCGGCAGCGGGTTCGTGATCGACGACAAGGGTCACGTGGTGACGAACCAGCATGTGGTCGACGGGGCCGAGAGCGTCACGGTGCGCTTCGCAGACGGCGACGAGGTTGCCGCGCGCGTGGTCGGCGCCGACGCGTCGGCCGACGTGGCCGTGCTCGAGCTCGAAAACGTGCCGAGCGATCTGCACCCGCTGCAGCTCGGCTCGTCCGAGACCCTGAAGATCGGCGACCTCGTGGTCGCGATCGGCAGCCCGTTCGGGCTCCAGGGCACCGTCACCACCGGCATCGTCAGCGCGCTTCACCGCGAGCTCACCGCACCCGACGGCTTCACGATCGACGGCGCGATCCAGACGGATGCCGCGATCAACCCGGGCAACAGCGGCGGTCCGCTGCTCGACGACAACGGCCGCGTGGTCGGGATCAACTCGCAGATCGCGTCCGAGTCGGGCGGCAACGACGGCATCGGCTACGCAGTGCCGATCGAGTCGGCCCGCAAGGTCGCCGACGCGCTGATCGCCGGCAAGACGATCGAGCACGCGTTCCTCGGCGTCCGCCTCGGGGAGAGCGACTCCGGCGGCGCAAGCGTCGTCGAGGTCACGTCCGGCAGCCCGGCCGACGAGGCCGGCCTCCAGCAGGGCGACGTGATCGTGAAGATCGCCGGCGAGGACGTGCAGTCCGGCGACGACGTCCGCCGCGCGGTCGCCGCGCACCAGCCCGGCGACGAGGTGCAGCTGACCGTCCGCCGCAACGGCGAGACGCAGCAGCTCACCGTCAAGCTCGGGACGCGTCCCACCGACTAGCTCGGTCACAATGGCCGCGTGGCCGTCACGCCCGTCGAGCTCCACATCGTGTCGGACTCCACGGGGGAGACGGCCACGCGGATCGTGCACGCGCTCGAGGCGCAGTTCCCCGACCAGCCGTTCGAGGAGATCCGCCACCCTCGCGTCGAGACGGTCGACGATCTCGAGCTTGCGGTTCGCCGCGCACGCGGCCGGCCGGCGGTCATCTTCTACACGGTCGTCAAGCCGGAGCTGCGCGACGCGATGCGGCGCGCGTGCCGACGTGCGCGCGTCCACTACTGCGACCTGCTCGGCCAGCCGATCGACGCAGTGTCGCGCGTTGCCGGCGTCGTGCCACAGGGGCTCGCCGGCGCGCGGGCTCCGCTCGACGCGGGCTACTTCCGCCGGATCGAGGCGATCGAGTTCGCGGTCAGGTACGACGACGGGATGGGCGGGGGTCTCGACGAGGCCGACGTCGTCCTCGTCGGCGTCTCGCGGACCTCGAAGACGCCGCTCTCGATGTACCTCGGGAACATGGGGTACAAGACCGCGAACGTGCCGATCGTGGCCGGGATCGAGCCGCCCGAGGAGCTCTTCGCGATCAATCCCGTGAAGGTCGTGGGCCTGACGATCGACGCAAACCGCCTGGCTGAGATCCGGCACCTGCGGTCGCGGAACTTCGGCGGCACGGCGCGGCAGTACTCCGAGCTCGTGAAGATCTACGAAGAGCTCTCGCAGGCCAAGGAGGTGCACCGGCGGCTCGGCTGCCCGGTGCTCGACGTCTCGGAGCTCTCGATCGAGGAGACCGCGCAGCGCGTGATCCGCACTCTCGAGCAGCGCCGCGACGAGTCGGAGACGGTTACGACGTGAAGCGGGATCTGAGCGAGAAGGGGTGGGTGCCGCTTCGCTACTGGGCGCTCTGGTGGTCCGCGCTTGCGCTCGCGGTCGTCCTCTTCTACATCGTGTTGACGCCGATCTGGATCGGGATCAGGGTCGCCGGATGGGTTGCTTCACGGCGCGGAACCTGACGAGGTTCCCCGTATGGAAGTATTCACGCCCGGTGGGAAGCTTCGTCTACTCCTTCGATGAGCCCGCGCCGGGTGGCCGCGAGCTGCTCGGAGGCAAAGGTGTCGGCCTCGCCGAGATGACCCAGCTCGGGATCCCGGTCCCCGGCGGCTTCACGATCACGACGGACGCATGCCGCGCGTACATGGCCGAAGGGGACGTTCCGGCAGGGGTCGACGAGGAGGTGGCCGCTCAGGTCGCCAGGCTCGAGGAGCGCACCGGCAAGCGCTTCGGCGACACCGACGACCCCCTGCTCGTCTCGATCCGTTCGGGCGCCGCGATCTCGATGC
This sequence comes from uncultured Actinomycetes bacterium, assembly GCA_963700495.1. Lineage (GTDB taxonomy): Bacteria > Actinomycetota > Thermoleophilia > Gaiellales > Gaiellaceae > JACCTU01. The sequence continues at coordinate 1,122,490 of CAVOXT010000001.1, forward strand.
CGGGGATGATGGACACGATCCTCAACCTGGGTCTGAACGACGTCGCCGTCGAGGGTCTTGCGCGCACGACAGGCAACCCCCGCTTCGCACGTGACTCGTACCGCCGGTTGATTCAGATGTACGGCGAGGTGGTCGACGGAATCGACGGCAACCGCTTCGAGCTGGCGCTCGCCGATCTCAAGACGAAGCGGGGTGTGGCGCACGACACGGATCTGACCGGCGACGACCTCGCCGAGCTGGTCCGGTCGTTCAAGCGCATCTACCGGGACGGCACCGCCGGCGAGTTCCCCGAGGACGCCAGAGAGCAGCTGCGGCGGGCGATTCGCGCGGTCTTCGACTCCTGGGGCACGCCCCGCGCCCAGGTGTACCGCCACGCACACGGGATCCCGGACGATCTCGGCACCGCCGTCAACGTCGTCCAGATGGTCTTCGGCAACAAGGGCGAAGACTGCGGCACGGGCGTCTGCTTCACCCGCGACCCGTCGACCGGCGAGCAGGGGGTGTACGGCGAGTTCCTCGCGAACGCGCAGGGCGAGGACGTCGTGGCGGGCATCCGCACACCAGAGCCCCTTCAGGCGATGCAGTCGCGCTTCCCCGAGGCGTACGAGCAGCTGCTCGACACGATGCACCGGCTGGAGGAGCACTACCGCGACATGCAGGACATCGAGTTCACGGTCGAGGAGGGCCGGCTGTTCCTGCTGCAGACCCGTTCGGCGAAGCGCACTGCGGCCGCAGCGCTGAAGTCCGCCGTCGAGATGGTCGAGGAGGGCCTGATCGAGCGCGACGACGCGGTCGTCCGGATCGACCCCGCGCAGCTCGACCAGCTGCTCCATCCGATGCTCGACCCCGACGCGAGCTACGACGTCGCGGCGACCGGGCTCAACGCCAGCCCCGGCGCCGCGAGCGGAAAGATCGTCTTCGACGCCGACACGGCCGCGGAGCGCGGCGAGCACGAATCCGTGATCCTCGTGCGCTGGGAGACGACGCCGGACGACATCCACGGGATGATCGCCGCGAAGGGGATCTTGACCGTCCACGGAGGCATGACCTCCCATGCCGCGGTCGTCGCGCGAGGGATGGGCAAGCCCTGCGTCGCGGGCTGCGAGGCGCTCTCGATCGACCTGAAGGCGCGGACGGCCCGTGTCGGGGACGTCCTATTGCGCGAGGGCGACGAGCTCACGCTCGACGGCGGCACCGGGCGCGTGATCGTCGGCCCCGTTCGGCTCGTCCCGCCGCTGATCAACGAGGACTTCCAGACGGTGCTCTCGTGGGCCGACGACATTCGGCGGCTGAAGGTGCGCGCGAACGCCGACACGCCGGAGGACGCGGTGCGCGCCCGAGAGTTCGGGGCCCAGGGGATCGGGCTCTGCCGCACCGAGCACATGTTCTTCGGCGAAGAGCGCCTCCCCGTGGTGCAGGAGATGATCCTGGCACGCGACGAGCAGGGCCGCCGCCTCGCGCTCGACCGCCTGCTCCCGATGCAGCAATCCGACTTCGAGGGCATCTTCGAGGCGATGGCGGGGCTGCCCGTCACGATCCGCCTGCTCGACCCGCCGCTGCACGAGTTCCTTCCGTCGCTCGACGAGGCGGAGGACGAGGCGATGCGTACGCGCATCAAGCAACTGCAGGAAGCGAACCCGATGCTCGGCACACGCGGGTGCAGGCTCGGGCTCCAGTGGCCGGAGATCTACGAGATGCAGGTGCGCGCGATCGTGCGGGCCGCACGCGCCGTGCAGGAACGCACGGGCGACGCGCCGCTCGTCGAGATCATGCACCCGCTCGTCGGCTTCGCCGAAGAGCTGCGCCGCCTGCGCGAGCTGACGGTTGCGGTCGCCTCGGAGGAGAACGACGTCGAGTACCTCTGCGGCACGATGATCGAGCTCCCGCGCGCATGCGTTCGCGCCGACGAGATCGCCGAGCACGCGGACTTCTTCTCGTTCGGCACGAACGACCTGACCCAGACCGCGCTCGGCTTCTCCCGCGACGATGCGGAGGGCAAGTTCCTGACGACCTACCTCGCGGACGGCGTGCTGAAGGAGAACCCGTTCGAGATGCTCGATCAGAGGGGCGTCGGCGACCTGATGCGGATCGCCGTCGAGCGCGGCCGCGCGACCAAGGAAGACCTGAAGATGGGAATCTGCGGCGAGCACGGCGGCGAGCCCTCGTCGGTCGCGTTCTGCCACACGCTCGGGCTCGACTACGTCTCGTGCTCGCCGTTCCGCGTCCCGCTCGCCCGGCTCGCCGCGGCTCAGGCCGTGCTGGCCGAGCAGGGTGCCGCGTACGTCGCCGCCGGCGGCTGATGGACGCGGCCGTCGCCGCCCGCCGCTGGCGCGACACCTGGCTCCGCGGCTGGACGGAGCAGGACGTCGCGGCAATCCGCTCGCTCTACGCGGAGAACGCCGTGTTTCGCTCGCATCCGTTCCGCGAGCCCCATCTCGGCGCCGAGGGTGTCGCGGACTACGCGGCGTGGGCGTTCTCGGACGAGGAGGCACCGGCGGAGTGCCGCTTCGGCGAGCCGTTCGTCGCAGGTGACCGGGCGACCTGCGAGTACTGGGCGGTCGTCCGCTCGGGCGGCGGGGAGCAGACGATCGCAGGCGTTGCGCTGCTCCGCTTCGACGCGGACGGGCTCGTCGCATCGCAGCGCGACTACTGGGCACTCGAGGACGGCCGCCGCGAGCCGCCCGAGGGTTGGGGAAGCTAGGCGATCAGGCCCGCGACGGACCAGTAGGCGATCGCGATGCTCGCCACGCCGACCGCGACGACGCCTGCAATTCCCGCCACGCCGGGCTTGCCGTACGCCGCGTGTGCGGTGCCGAAGCGTGAGAGCGCGAGCGCGGAGAGCGCCCCGGCGATGAGCCCGCCGATGTGGCCGCCGATCGAGATTCCCGGGATCGCGAACGTGAACGCGAGGTTGAGGATGATGATCGTGAGCGCGCCGCCCCCGAGCACGTAGTTGCGCTGGCGCTCGAACACGAACGCGGCGCCGAGAATCCCGAAGAGCGCGCCGGAGGCGCCGACGGTCGTTTGTCCCGGATTGGTGAGCAGGAGCGCGCCCGCCGCTCCTCCGAGCCCCGAGACGAAGTAGATCAACGCAAAGCGCGCGCGTCCGATCGCCTGTTCGACCGGCGCGCCGATCCACCAGAGGAACAGCATGTTCAGCCCGAGGTGGATCACGCTGCCGTGGAGGAACATCGAAGTGACGACGCGCCACCACTCACCCTGCGCGACGAGGAGTCCGTTCAGCGCGCCCTCCTGATAGGGGTAGCCGTAGGGCTGCGAGAGCGTCCCGCCGCTCGCCACCTGCCACAGGAAGACGAGGACGTTCATGCCGATCAGCGTCTTGGTCACGAGCGCGCCGCCGCCTTCGGCGCCGAGGCGCCGCGCTCCCTGGACGACCCGGGCCGATCCTGTCGCGACCCCCGCGTGCTCGGCGCACTTGATCCCGACCGGGGTGTAGACCATGCAGTCGGGGCAGAGGCCTCGGCCGCAGTGGGCGCACGAGACGCCGGTCTCCCGGTTGGGGTGCCGGTAGCACGTCAGGCGCGGGGCCGTAGCCATGGGCGACTAGCGTATCGGCGTGCGTGTGCACGTCGCGTTCACGCCGTCGGAGACGGTCGGCGCCCCGGTCGGAGTCGTCGTCGACGTGCTGCGGGCGAGCTCGACGATCGCGCAGGCCCTCGCGAGCGGCTGGCCGCGCGTGCTCTGCGCGCCCGGGATCGACGAGGCGCTCGCGGTGCGTGAGCAGCTCGGCGAGGGGCTGCTCGGAGGCGAGCGGAACGCGCAGCGGATCGAGGGCTTCGACGTCGGCGCCTCGCCGCGGGAGTTCGTCGAGGGCGGCGACGAGCCGCTGATCTTCTCGACGACGAACGGCACCCGCGCGATCCTGACGGCAGCTTCGAGCTGCGACCGCGTCTTCCTGGGAAGCCTGCTGAACCTCGACGCCGTGGCCGCCGCGGCGCGAGAGAGTGGGGAGGACGTCCTGATCGTTTGCGCCGGATTCCAGGACGAGTTCGCGCTCGACGACGCGTACTGCGCCGGGCGGATCGTCGAGCTCGTCGGCGGCGACCGGACCGACGCCTCGAAGGCGGCAGAGCTGATCGCCCGGTCGTTCCCGAACGCCTACGAGGGGCTCACCGCGCGGACGTACGGCCCGCCCGGCCTCGAGGAGGACATCCGCTTCTGTGCGCGGGAAAACGTGCTCGACGTCGTGCCGCGCTTCTCGCGCATGGTCGGCCCCGCCGCCGAGATCACGCTCTAGACTCTCCGGCCAAGCGGGCTAGCAGCCAGTCCTTGGCGACCTCGTTCTGGCGAGGCAAGGCTGCTAGCCCCCTTTCTCGAAGCGGACGAGCTCTTCCCGACCACCTCCGCCCGCCAGTCCGATCGCGAGGACGGGTCCGACTCCTCTGGCGTAGAACTTGTGCTCGAGCGCGTTGGGCTCGAGCGGCGTGTAGTCCTTGGTCATCAGCACGCGATCGAAGGTCCCGGACGGTATGTCGACCGTCTCGTCGACGCTCAGGATCTCGGCGGCGTCCTCCGCCTCTCCCCGGTAGTACTCCTGGCGATAGCTCATCCCGACGGTCGGGTCGGCGGGGATCACGACGCCGGGCTCTGCGCCGTCGACACCCGCTTCCCACGAGCCTTTCGTGCTGACGACCTTGCCGTTCTCGTACTCCTTGGTGTCCTCTCCGAGGTACCAGACGTTTCCGTGTTTGTCCTGCGCATACCAGTCAAAGGTGTCCTCAACGGGCTTGCCGTCCTCGGTGACGACGTCGTGCACGACGGTCGCGGCGATGCCGAGAATGTCCTTCGTGCGGTCGGTGACGGTCACCTCGACCCGCTGCTCGGTTCCGTCCTTGTCCGTCTCACGGTAGACCCAACTACTGCCGGGGCTCATGGGCCAGTAGGGGTTGTCGATGTGCGCGACGAAGTCGGCCGGGTCGAGCTCGACGGACTCGCTGCCCTGCGGGAGAGGTGCTCCCGAGTCGTCGCTTCCTCCGCACGCGCCTGCGAACGCCAGTACGACCGCGAGAATGGTCGGCCACGAGCGCATTCGGGTCGCACCTTAGGCCGCTCCAGATGAGATCTGGGTGAGATCCCTGCTCTGATCGCAGCGCGGGTCTTGACAACCGAACGTATGTTCGCTAGAACAGACGTTCCTATGATTGCCTGCCTCGCCATCCCCGGGTTCCCGCTGCGGGCCGCACTGCGCTCGCGGCCCTCGCTCGCTGCCGGTCCCGCCGCGCTGGCGCCGCCGGCCGGTGAGGAGCCGCTGGTCGGCTCCGTGACCGCCGCTGCGGAGACGCAGGGGGTCAGGCCGGGCATGCGGATGGGGGAGGCGCTCGCAATGTGTCCGGGGCTCGTGCTCGTCGAGGAGGACCCCTCAGCTGCCGAGCAGGCCTGGGAGGTGATCCTGCGCCGCCTGGAGGATGCAGGCTTCTCGGTCGAGACCGCCGAGCCCGGGTGCGCCTACTTCGAGACACGGGGGGTCGAGCGGCTCTACGGGGGGCTCGAGGCTGCGCTCCGGCGCGCGCTCGGGGCCGTCGGCACTGGCTGGGACGCGCGGGTCGGTGCGGCCGAGCGCCGCTTCGCCGCGCTCGCGGCCGCGAACGTCGCCCGGGCGGGTCAGGCACTCGTCGTCTCCGACGAGCAGACGACCGACTTCCTCGCGCCGCTGCCGCTCTCGCTGCTCCCGCTCGACGCGCGGCGCCAGCTGGAGCTCCGCGAGCTTGGCGTGAAACGACTTGGCGAGCTTGCCGGGCTCCCCAGGGCTGCCGTCGCCGAACGACTGGGGCCGGACGGCCGGCGTGCCTGGAGCCTGGCGAGAGGGGGCGCGGCGGGGCGGGTGCTGGGGCGGCGCCCGCCCGCCGAGCTCTTCGAGGAGCTCGAATTTCCCGAGGCGGTCGGGAACGAGCTCACGCTGCGGCGCGCGTTCGGCGTGCTGCTCGACAGGCTGCTCGAGCGAAAGGAGCGCGATGGAAGGTTCGTCCGCAAGGCGGCAGTGTCCGCACGGCTCGTCGGCGGCGGCTCGTGGAGGCGGACGGTCACCATGCGCGACCCGACGGCGGAGCGCGACCGCCTGCGCCACGCGCTCGGGCCGAAGCTCGCCGAGTTGCCCGCGCCGATCGTCTCCCTCCGCGTCGAGCTCGTCGAGCTGACCGAGTCGCAGGGCCAGCAGCTCGAGCTGGTGCAGGCGGCCGGAGCCGAGCTCCAGAACCGCCTCAGCGAGGGCCTGCGCCAGGTGCGCGCCAGCACCGGTTCCGGCTCGGTGGCATCGGTGGTCGAAGTGGCACCGTGGTCGCGAATCCCGGAAACCCGGGCGCTGTTCGTACCTCGCGACGACTGAACGAGCCGCAGCCGGCGCTCGTCGAGCCGCAGTTCGACGGGACGCCGCGGCTCGTCAACCGTCAGGGGGTCGCGGTCGTGCGCGAGGAGTGGCGCGTGGTCGACCGGTGGTGGACCGAGCAGCCGGTGCAGCGGCGCTACTTCGAGCTGGTGCTCGAAACGGGGCACAACGTCGTCGTCTTCCGCGACGAGGAGCGGGGCGGATGGTTCAGCCAGCGCGGCGCCTAGCAGGAGGGTTTGACGAAAGAGGCGCTGTGCCGTCGGGCCGCACTGGGCGGCGCGATGCGGCGTCCTCAGTCGCCCCCGTATCTACTCGATACGAGGGCTCCCTGCGTCCTTGCCTCGCACCACCCAGCGCACCCCGACGACGAGGCCCCTTCCGCCAAACCCTCCTAGTACGCCGCCACGAACGCGAGCGTCGTCGCGAGGACGAGCAACGTTGCCATGATCGAAGCGAGCAGACCCACGGACGTTCTCTGTTCGCCGGCGGCGCCGTCAGCCCTTCAACTCGGCGCACGGTAGACGTCGAACGTCTCGTCAAATCGACGCCCGTCCTCGCCGGAGGCCTGCCGGCGCAGGTAGTCGTCGAAGCCCAGCCCAGGCGCGTGGAGGTTCAGGAAGCGGGCGCGCCCGTCGCGGGCGTTGCGAAGGGTGTGCACGATGCCGGGCATCGCGGCGACGAACGTCCCCGGCGGGGAGAGAAGCTCGCTCGCCGTCGAGCTCGAACTCGAGCTCCCCCTCGAGGACGTAGTACGCGTCGACGTGCAGGCGGTGGAGGTGCGCGTCTCGGGCGACGTACCCAGGCTCGGCGTCGACCTCGAAGACGCAGAGCTGCGGCGTCACAGCCTTGATCCGGAGGGTGACTGCCGTCGTCCTCGAGCAGCTCCCCCTGCCCGGGAGGAACCACGATCGGATCGCCGGTCGCGTCGGCAGGAGGGTCGAAGCTGTCGATCGTCTCGCCGTCGGTGATCCCGGAGAAGCGGTGGATCCACCAAGTCCCGGGTGCGTGGATGTTCAGGATCCGCGCCTCCTCGGCGACGAACCAGTGGACGACGCCGTTGTCGGCGAGCCCGAAGCCCCCGGTCTGCAGCGGCCGCCCGGCGAAGTCGATCGCTCCCTCGAGCACGTAGAACGCGTCTGCGTGCTGCCGGTGCACGTGCGGGACCGCCCTGCTCGGCCCGAGCATCTCGGACACGGTGAGCTCGTCCCGGAGCGCCTTCGGGCCGGGCCCGGGAGGTAGGACGAGCGGTTGGCGTACGTCGAGCTCCATGCGCATTCAGCGTATTCCTTCCTCGACGGTGCGTCACTGCCCGAGGAGCTCGCGCTGCGCGCTGCCGAGCTCGGGTACGAGGCGCTCGCCCTCACCGATCACGACGGGGTCTACGGCTCGCTCGAGTTCGCGCACGCCGCGAAGACGTTCGGCGTTCGTGCGATCACCGGCGCCGAGGTCACGCTCGAGGGCGGCGCGCACGTCACGCTCCTCGTTGAGGACGCACGCGGCTACGCGAACCTCTGCCGGCTGCTCACAGCGGCGCACGCGCACACGAGGCCGAAGCCGGAGGATCCGCCGCTCGACCCAGCGCTCCCGCTGCACCTGCTCGAGGAGCTGCACGACGGGCTCGTCTGCCTCTCCGGCTGCGCGCGGCACGGGCTCGCCGTCGTCGACCCGAACGCGGCCGCGCGCGTCGCGCGGACGTTCGGGCGCGAGCGCTTCTTCGTCGAGCTCCAGCGGCCGTACGAGCGCGGCGACGTGCGGCGGAACGCCGCGCTGCGAGACCTCGCCGAGGCGCTCGGCGTGCACACGATCGCGACCGGCGACGCGCACGCGCACCACCCTCGTCGCGCGCAGCTCCAGGACGTGCTCGTCGCGATTCGCGAATGCTCGTCGCTCGACGGCTGCGAGCGCGAGCGGCGCGGCAACCACGAGTCGGTGCTGCTCGCTCCGGACGAGGCGCTCGAGCGCTTCCCCGACGACCGCGGCGCCGTCGAGCGCGCGGGCGAGCTCGCCGACCGGCTCCGCTTCGACCTGACCGCCGACCTCGGCTACAGCTACCCCGACTTCGCCGACGGCGAGCCGGCGACCGTGAAGCTGAAGCGCGTCTGCGACCATGAGTTCGCTCGCCGCTACGAGCCAAGTAACAGACTGTTACTTGCCGCGCGAAGTCGCCTCGACGAGGAGCTCGCGCTGATCGAGCGGCTCCAGCTCTCCGGCTTCTTCCTGCTCCACCACGAGGTGCTGGAGCTCGCCGCCGACTGCGCGCGGGAGGTGCGCGGCGACGACACGCCGCGCCACGTGCTCCCGCCCGGCCGCGGGCGCGGCAGCTCGGTCGGCTCGATCGTCTGCTACCTGACCGGCCTCTCGCACGTCGACCCCGTCGAGGCCGGCCTTTCGCTCGGTCGCTTCTTGAACGACGAGATGCGCGGCGTGCCCGACATCGACCTCGACTTCCCGCGCGACATCCGCGAGAAGCTGATCGTCCGCGTCACCGAGCGCTACGGGCGCGAGCACGCCGCGCTCGTCGCCTCGTTCGCGACGTACCGGTCGCGCGGCGCGATCCGCGACGTCGGCAAGGCGCTCGGCCTCCCGCACGCGGAGCTCGAGCGGCTCACGAAGATCACGGAGGGCTGGAACGCGAAGAAGGTGGCGCAGGATCTCGCGACGCTTCCCGACGCCGAGCGCAAGCTGCTCTCGCCCCGCTGGCGCGCGTTCGCCGAGTGCTGCGCGGAGATCGCCGGCCTGCCGCGCCACGTCTCGCAGCACCCGGGCGGGATGATCATCTCGTCGCGCCCGCTCGTCGAGCTCGTCCCGGTGCAGCCCGCGGCGATGGTCGGGCGGCAGCTCTGCCAGTGGGACAAGGACTCGTGCTCCGACGCGGGCTTCATGAAGATCGACCTGCTCGGCCTGGGGATGCTCTCCGCGGTCGAGGAGTGCGTGAGCGAGATCGCGCGCGTACACGGCAAGTCGATCGACCTCTCGCGCGTGAAGCTCGACGACCCCGCCGTGTACGACGACATCCAGCGCGCCGACACCGTCGGGGCGTTCCAGATCGAGAGCCGCGCGCAGATGCAGAGCCTGCTGCGCACGCGCCCCGAGAACCTCGACGACCTGACCGTGCAGGTCGCGCTCGTCCGCCCGGGGCCGATCCAGGGCAAGGCGGTGCACCCGTACGTCAAGAACCGCGAGCTCCTGCGCGCCGACCCGAACCACCAAGCCGACCTACGACCACCCGCTGCTCGAGGAGCCGCTCGGCGAGACGTACGGCGCGATCGTCTTCCAGGACCAGGTTCTGAGCGTCGCGATGGCGCTCGCCGGGTTCAGCGTGGGGGAGGCGGAAGGCCTGCGCCGCGCGATGAGCCGCAAGCGCTCCCAGGAGGCGCTCGAGGCGTACCGCGCGCGCTTCGTCGAGGGCGCGCTCGCGAACGGCGTCGCCGAGGCGACCGCGAACACGGTCTACGACAAGCTGACCGGCTTCTCAGGCTTCGGCTTCCCGAAGTCGCACGCGGCGGCGTTCGGGCTGCTCGCGTACCAGTCGTCGTGGCTTCGCCACTACTACCCGACCGAGTTCCTCTGCTCGCTCCTGAACGCGCAGCCGATGGGCTTCTACCCGCCGTCGACGCTCGTGCGCGACGCGCAGCGGCGCGGGGTGGAGGTGCGCCCGCCCGACGTCAACCGCTCGCTCGCGAAGTGCTCGAACGAGGACGGGGCCGTTCGGATGGGGGTCGCATACGTCGCGCACGTCGGCGAGGACGACGCGGAGGCTCTCGTGGCAGAGCGCGGGCGGAACGGCCTCTTCGCCGGCGTGCGCGACCTGGCCCAGCGCACGGAGCTCGGTCGGGACGAGCTCGAGGCGCTCGTCCAGTCCGGCGCGTGCGACTGCTTCGACGAGAGCCGCCGCACGCTGCTCTGGGAGCTCGGCCTCGTCCCGCGCGCGCAGAGCGTGCCGGGCTCGCGCGGCGAGGAGCACCAGCTCGCGCTTCCCCTCGACCCGACGGTCGAGACGCCCGAGCTCGCGCAGCAGACGCGCTGGGAGCGGATGCTCGCGGACTACCGGCTGACGAGCATCTCCGTCGGTATCCATCCGCTCGAGCTGCTGCGCCCGCACCTGCCCGAGGGGACGCTCTCCTCACGCGAGCTGCACGAGCAGGCGCACCGCACGCGCGTCGCGGTTGCGGGAATGGCGATCGCCCGCCAGCGCCCGTCGACCGCGAAGGGCATCGTCTTCATGCTGCTGGAGGACGAGTTCGGCCAGGTGAACCTGATCGTGCCGCCGCAGGTCTACGAGCGGTATCGCGCGATCGTGCGCGGGGAGCCGCTGATCCGGGCCGAAGGCCGCTTCGAGAAGATCGGGCGAAACAAGAACGTCCTCGTCGACAAGCTCGAGACGCTCGGCCCGCTCGCGCGCTGCGTGTCCGGGGAGCATGCGGTCAACGACGCGCTCCCCGACGCACACCACTTCGGCCATCGCTAGCTACGCGTCGTCGTCTTCTTCCAGCTCGAGCGCGAACTGCGGGAACCGGCGCAGCACCGCGAAGTCGAACGCGGCCGCGTACTCCTCCGCCGCCTCGTCGTCGAGCGTCTCGGCGTACGTGTCGCGAAGCCCGACGAGGGTCTCGGTGCCCTCGGCGAGCGCCTCCTGGAGGTCGCCGAAGCGCTCCTCCGCCTCTTCGCGCCCGGCGGCGCGGTAGTCGGCCTCGGCGTCCTCGACACGCTCGAACAGGTCGGGGTTGTCCTGCTCGAACAGGTCGAGCTGGCGGTCGATCAGCTCACCGAAGCGGCGCTTGAAGATCACACGAGCTCCCGGTAGAGGTCGAGGTGCGCCTGTGCCGATGCAGCCCACGTGAGCGTCTCACGCGCGCGCCGCGCCCCGTCGCGGGCACTCTCGAGCGCGTCGCGGTCGTCGAGGAGCTCACGCGCGGCGGCGGTGAGCGCGTCGATGTCGCCGGGCGGAACGACGCGCCCCGCGCCGAACCGCCTGACGGGCTCGGCGATCCCGCCGACGTCGTAGCAGACCGCCGGCACCCCGGCGCCGAGCGCTTTCGCGAGCGCGGCGCTCTGGTCGAGCTCGGGGCGGTACGGGAACAGCGCGACGGTCCCTTCCGCCAGCGCGCGATCGACCTCGTGCTCCGGCAGGTATCCGAGCCGCCACTCCACGCGCTCGGCACCGTCGCGGTCGACAGGCCCGGCCGGGTCGCCTGCGACGAGCAGCCGCGCGTCGCCGATCCGGCGTACGACCTCGAGCGCGTCGGGAAGACCCTTGTAGGGGCGGATGACGCCGAAGAAGAGCAGCGTGCGGCCGTCGTCTGCACGCTCGACCAGGGCGCCGAGATCGGCAGGGGGATGACGCGCGCCTCGACGCCGAGGCCTGCGAGCGTCTCGCGACCGCGCTCGCTGTGGACGACGACTCGGTCGAAGCGCGCCGAGCAGCCGCTGCCAGAGCTCGAGCTTCGAAGCGGTGCGACGAGGCAGGAGGTCGTGGGCGGTGAAGACCGTCGGCGAGCGGAACCGCAGCAGGTGCTCGTCGAGCTGCGGTGCGGAGAGCCACTGCAGGTGCAGGACGTCGGCGGGGCGGCGCCGCAGGCGCAGCATCCCGAAGGGATGCTCGAGCGCCTTGACCGGCACGCGCAGCCGGGAGCGCCGGAAGATGCGGGAGCTCACCGGATAGAAGAGCTCGCTCCGCCGGTAGCCCACCGGGTCGGGGAGGTCGGCGAAACGGAACCGCGACGTGACGAGCTCGACGTCGGCGCCGGCGTCGCGCAAGCGCCGACGCGAGGTCGTGGTCGTAGTAGGGCGTGTACGCCGGGGGGTCGGCGAGGACGACGCGCACCCTGAATACGCTAGCCGCGTGCTGATCCGGAGTTGGAACCTCTTTCACGGGCGGACGATTCCGTCCGGCCGCAGGCGCGTACTTCGAGCAGATGGTGCGGCTCGTCTGTGACGGCGATCCGGGGATCGTCGTCCTGCAGGAGCTCGCCGCCGGGACGCTCTCGCGGCTCGCCGGGTGGTCGGGGTACGCGGCCTACGGGGACGTGGCGGCGCGTGCGCTCCTCCCGCGCGGCGTCGGCACGCTCGTGACCGACCTCGATCCGAACCGGCTCCGCTCGGCGATCGAGGGACAGGCGAACGCGATCCTCGTCCGGCGCGACCTCCGCGCGACCGACCACCGCTCTCTCGTGCTCAACCCCCGCAGCTTCCGGACGCGGATCGGTGAGGAGATCGGGCTCGGCCTGCGCGCGCGGCTCTCGTGGGCCCGTGAGCGGCGAATCGTCCAGGCGGTTCGCGTGCAGCTCCCGGCGGAGCCGCCGTCGTCGCGAACCTGCACGCCACGAGCTACCACGACCGGCGCATCGCCGACGCGGAGCTCCTGCGGGCCGCGTCCTTCGCCGTCGGGCTCGCCGCGCCCGACGAAGCCGTCGTCCTCGCGGGCGACTTCAACGTCACGGTGGTCACCTCGCGCGACGCTTCGTGCGCTCTCGGAGCCGGAGTGGGGCTTCTCGCCGGCCGGGCCGGGCCTCGACCACGTGCTCGTCCGCGGGCTCGAGCGTCACGCACGCCGAGCGGCACTGGCCGGAGGGGCTCCGGCGACACGGAGACGTGCTCTTGTCGGATCATGCGCCCGTGGAGGTCCAGGTCGCATGACGTTCGAGGAGGCCCGCGCCCAGTTTCCCGTGCTCGATCGCTTCGCGTACCTGAACGCCGGGACGTTCGGCCCGATGGCGCGCACGGTCGCCGACGCGGTCGCAGCCGAGCAGCGGCGGGCACTCGAGGAGGGCCGGATCAACCGTGCAGCGTTCGAACGCTTCATCGAGCAGCGACCGCTCGTGCGCGGGAAGTTCGCCGACGTCCTCGGCGTCCCGCCGGAGAACGTCGCGCTGACGACGTCGACGACCGAGAGCTGCAACGTCGTGCTCAACGGGCTCGACCTGCAGGAGGGCGACGAGATCGTCACGACCGACTCGGAGCACTTCGGGCTGATCGGGCCGGTTGCGGCGAGCCGTGCCACCGTGCGCGTCGCGCGCATCCGGGACCGACCGGCCGACGAGGCGTTCGACGCGATCCTCGCGGAGGTCGGGTCAAACACGAAGCTGCTCGCGCTCTCGGACGTGACGTGGATCCTCGGTCACCGCCTTCCGTGGCTCGAGCTCCGGCAGGGAACGGGCGTCCCGGTGCTCGTGGACGGTGCGCAGTCGGTCGGGGCGGTCCCGATCGACATCGCGGAGGCTGACTTCTACACGGTCTCGGGGCAGAAGTGGCTCTGCGGGCCCGATCTGACCGGTGCGTTGTACGTCCGCGTTCCCGAGAGGCTCAGGGTCGCACAGCCGAGCTACCTGTCGCAGCAGAAGTACGACCTCGCAGTCGGCCACGTTCGAGCCGCGCGAGGGGGCGGACCGCTTCGACACGCACTTCACGCCGCTCGCAACGACCGCGGGTCTCCTCGCGACGTTCGACGTGCATCCCGAGTGGCGCTACGAGCGAGCCGCCGCGACCGCCGCACGCTGCCGGGAGCGCCTTGTCGAGCGCGTGCGACGTCGTCACCGAGCCGGGCCACTCGACGCTCGTCTCGTTTCGCGCCGACAAGCCGGAGGAGACGGTCGCAAGGCTTGCGGAGCGAGGCGTGATCGTCCGCGACCTCCCCGGCACGGGTCTCGTCCGCGTGTCGTGCGGCTGGTGGACGAGCGACGAGGACCTCGACCGGCTGGTCGAAGCGCTCTAGAGCGGGGCGAAAGGTCGACGACGTGCCGTCGGGTCGTGACCTGTGCGTAGCGCATGCCCCAGAACGCGTCCCACGGCCCTGTGCGGCTCGTGGCCCGCGGCGGTCAGCTCGGCGAAGACGGTCGACCTGGCAGGGAGTCGCAGCGAACGCGAGCCGACGCGTGCCGCCGGGCGTGCCACTCGGTCGAACGACGACGCTCCTCGAGTCGAGCATAACGCAGCCGCCCGGAGCGCGCCTCGACGTGCCCTCGGTCTCCGCGCCGTCGGGAAACTCGAGCCCGAGCTGGCGGTAGAAGGCGAGCGAGCGCGCCATGTCGGACGACGACGCCGACCGCGTCGAACCGCACGCTCATGCGGCGTCCGCCTGCGTGCGGAGCCCGAGCTCGGCGGCGATCGGCCGCATCGCCTCGGTCACGAAGCGGATGTGGTCGTCGAGGTCGACGCCGAGCCCCTCCGCGCCCTTGTAGACGTCGTCGCGGTTCACGCCGGCCGCGAACGACGGCTGCTTGAGCTTCTTGCGCACGGATTTGGGCTCCAAGGTCTCGATCCCGTCGGGTCGAACCAGTCCGCAGGCATGGATGAAGCCCGAGAGCTCGTCGCAGGCGAAGAGCGTCTTCTTCAGCTGCGTATCGCGCGGCAGCGAAAGGTGCTCGGCGTGCGAGAGGACCGTCTCGATCAGCTCCTCGGGATATCCCGCGGCGCGCAGGATCGGCGCTCCGTCCTGCGGATGCTTGTCGAGCGTCGGGTGCATCTCGTAGTCGAAGTCGTGAAGCAGCGCGGACGCGCGCCAGAACGCCTCGTCCTCGCCGAACTTCAGGGCGTACGCGCCGACCGACGCCTCGACGGCAAGCGCGTGCCGGCGGAGCGCCTCGCTCTTCGTGTACTCCGTCAGCGTTTCCCAGGCGCGTTCGCGAGTGACCTCCACAGGGGAGCTATCCTAGCCCGCTCCCGATGGCGCGCCTACTCGTCGAGCCCGTGACGGAGTCCTTCGTGATCGAGGGCGGTCGGCCGCTGAACGGACGCGTGCGTGCGGCCGGCAACAAGAACGGCGCGCTTCCGATCCTCGCGGCGACGCTGCTCGCTTCGGAGCCGGTCACGCTGACGAACGTGCCGCGCATCAGGGACGTCGAGTCGATGACCGAGCTGCTCGAGGACCTCGGTGCGGAGGTCGAATGGATCGGGACGAACGACGTTCGTGTCGACTCGCGCGGAGTCTCGAAGACCGAGGTCGACGCGGAGCTCTCCTCGAGGATCCGCGCGTCGTTCCTCCTGGCCGGGCCGCTGCTCGCACGCTTCGGGCACGCGGTCCTCCCGCCGCCGGGCGGCGACGTGATCGGGCGCCGCCGTCTCGACGTGCACATCCACGCGTTCGAGCAGCTCGGCGCGGAGGTGACGATCGACCGCTCGTTCGAGTTTCGCGCCGACAGGCTCCGTGGCAAGCACGTGTTCCTCGACGAGGCGAGCGTGATGGGGACGGAGAACACCGTCATGGCTGCCGTCCTCGCCGAGGGCGAGACCGTGATCGGGAACGCGGCGTGCGAGCCGCACGTGCAGGACCTCTGCCGCTTCCTCGTCTCGCTCGGCGCGCACGTCGAGGGGATCGAGTCGAACGTGCTGCGGATCAGCGGCGTCGACCGGCTGGGCGGCGGCGAGTACCGGATCGCCCCGGAGCACATCGAGGTCGCGAGCTTCATCGGCCTCGCGGCGGCCACCGGCGGCGATCTCTGGATCGACGACGCGGAGCCGAAGGACCTCGTTGCGATCGTCCCGCACCTCGCGCGGCTCGGCATCCGCGTCGAGGTCGAGGGCACCAGCGTTCACGTCCCGCCGGGTCAGGACCTCGTGATCCAGGACGACCTCGGCGACCAGATCCCGAAGATCGAGGACGGGCCGTGGCCGGCGTTCCCGGCAGACCTGACGTCGATCGCGCTCGCGGTCGCGACGCAGGCGCGGGGGACGATCCTGATCTTCGAGAAGATGTTCGAGAACCGGCTGTTCTTCGTCGACAAGCTCGTCGGGATGGGAGCGCGGATCATCCTCTGCGACCCGCACCGCGCGGTCGTGACCGGGCCGGCGCGTCTCTACGGCGAGCGGATGGAGAGCCCCGACATTCGCGCGGGGATGGCGATGCTGATCGCGAGCCTGTGCGCGGAGGGCACCTCGACGATCGGGAACGTCGGCCAGATCGACCGCGGCTACGAGCGGATCGACGAGCGGCTGCGCGCGCTCGGAGCGCGCATCGAGCGCGTCTCCGACTAGACGAGCACTGCGATAGCCTCCGATCGCGATGGCTGCAATCGAGCGCGAGGGTGATGCGCGGACCCGCGTCCGCGTCACCGTGGAGGGGTCCGGCACCGCGACCGTCGGCACGGGCCTGCCGGTGCTCGACCACCTGCTCGGCCTGCTGGCCGTGCACGGCGGCTTCGACGTGGTCCTCGAGGTCGAGCCCGGCTCTGCTGCGCTCGAGGCGGTCTCCGCCGGCCACGCGCTCGGTCGGGCGCTGGCGGAGCCGCTGCGTGCCGGGCGGGGCCTCGGCTCGGCGGTGGTTCCTGCGGACGAGGCGCTCGCGCACGTCTCGCTGGAGGCATCCGGCCGCCCGCTGCTCGTCTCGAACGTCGACCTGTCCGACGCGCGCGTCGGAGGCCTCGAGACGGACATCGTCGCCCGGTTCCTCGAGGGCCTCAGCGAGGGCGCGGAGCTGACGCTGCACGTTCGGCTGCTCGAGGGGCGAGACACTCAGCACGTGCTGGACTCGATCTTCAAAGCGCTCGGGGTCGCTCTTGCACAGGCGTGTCGCGCGCCCATCGGAAAGGAGTAGGCATGCCCGAGAAGTCTGTTGTCCATACGGAGAACGCACCCGCGCCGTTTCAGGGCGCGCCGTACTCGCAGGCGGTCCGCTACGGCGACCTCCTCTTCGTCGCAGGCCAGGTCGCCCTGGCGCCCGGCCACGATTCGATCGTCGGCGAGACGATCGAGGAGCAGACCGAGCAGGCCTGCGAGAACCTCAAGGCGATCCTCGAGGCGGCAGGGAGCAGCTTCGAGCAGGTCTTGAACACGACGATCTACCTGATCGACTTCGGCGACTTCCCGAAGCTGAACGAGGTCTACGGGCGATACGTCGGCGACAAACCGCCCGCACGCGCAACGGTGCAGATCGCAGCGCTGCCGATGGGAGCCAGGGTCGAGATCGCGGTGGTCGCGCACGTCTGAGTCTGTCTCGGCCTTCGTCCACTCGCTCGGCCTCGACGCGTACCTCGTCGGCGGGGCCGTGCGCGACGAGCTCCTGGGCCGTCCGGCGAAAGACCAGGACTTCGTCGTTCCGGGCGTCGGCTACGAGGAGCTTCGCGCCGCGCTCGCGCCGCACGGCCGGGTGGAGGACCTCGAGGTTGCAGGCCAGCGGGTCGGTCTGAGGCTCTACCCACGGGACGAAGAGCTGCGCTCGATCGTCCCGGCAGGCATCGAGTTCGCACCGCCACGCACCGAGCATTCAACGGGGCCCGGGCGGCACGACTTCGAGATCGTCGCCTCGCCGGAGATCTCGCTCGAGCAGGACATGGGGCGCCGTGACTTCACGATCAACGCGATCGCGAAGCGGCTCGAGACGGGGGAGCTGCTCGACCCGTTCCACGGGCAGGAGGACCTCCGCAACGGCGTGCTTCGGACCGTGTCGCCGGACAGCTTCCGAGAGGACCCCCTTCGGCTTCTGCGCGGCCTCCGCTTCGTGTCACAGCACGATCTCGAGCCGGACGAGCAGACGCTGCAGCAGATGCGAGAGGAGGCGCCCGGCATACGGCTCGTCTCGGGGGAGCGGATCGGCGGCGGGCTCTCGGCGGACGGGCTGGGCGAGCTCTCGAAGTTGCTCCTGGGCGACCATCCGGCCAAGGCGCTGCGGCTCGCCCGCGACACGGGCGTCCTCGTCGAGCTCTTCCCGGAGTTCGCGCCGGGGATCGGGTTCGACCAGCGCGAGCTACGGCAGCCGCACACCCTTGACGAGCACATCTTCCGCGTCGTCCAGGCCGCGGCGGACGCCGGCATGCCCCTCGATGTACGGCTCGCGGCGTTGTTCCACGACCTCGGCAAGCCGGCCGCGAACAGCGAGCACGCGGACATCGGCGCTGAGATCGTCGGCGCGAGACTCTGCGCCGGCTGCGCTACCCGGCGCGGCTCCAGCGTCGTGTGGTCGCGATCGTTCGGCACCACTCGTTCCCGCTCGACGACATCGACGCGCAGTTCGCGCGCCGGCTGCTCGCTGCGCGCGGGGAAGACGTCGCCCGCGGCCTTGCGCTCCACAAGGAGGCCGACCTTCGCGGCAAGAACGCCGAGCCGCAGGAGCACGAAGCCGCTGCGGAGCTTCTGCGGCTGCTCGAGGAGGAACGCAGCGCACCCGCACCGGCTCTCCGACCTCGCGGTCGACGGCCGAGACCTGATCGAGCTCGGGATCCCGGAAGGCCCCGAGATCGGCCGAACCCTGCGAGAGCTGCTCTCGCTCGTGGTCGAGGATCCCTCGCTGAACTCGCGCGAACGCCTGTTGGAGGCTGCGAGGCCGCGTTGACCGCATTGGGTCTGATCCGCTGGGACGCGGGTCCCGGCTATGCGGTCGCCTTCTCGACGCGGGCCGGCGGCGTCAGCGAGGGGCCGTTCGAGTCGCTCAACCTCGGGGAAGCTGACGCGCGACACGGAGGAGAACGTCGAGGAGAACCGCCGGCGCCTCTGTGCGGAGCTGGGAGCCGACCCGTCGCAGCTGACGCTCAATCGCCAGCAGCACTCGGCGACGGTGCACCGGGCACGGGCGGGAAGCCATGGTGAGCCGGGTGACGGGCTCTGGACCGACGAGCCGGGGGTGCCGATGCTCAAGCGTCACCGCAGACTGCGTGCCCGTCGCGATCGCCGCCGCGGACCGGCCGGCGCTCGCGCTCCTGCACGTCGGCTGGCGCGGCCTGCTCGAGGGAATCGTTGCGGCCGGGGCCCGAGCGCTCGGTGCGCCGTCGCGGGCCGCGGTTGGGCCGGCGATAGGGCCGTGCTGCTACGAGGTCGGCGACGAGGTCGCGGATCCGTTCCGCGGGCGGTTCGGAGACGACGTGATGCACGGGCGCAACCTGGATCTCTGGACCGCAAGCGAGCGCGCCCTGCGCGAGGCGGGCATCGCGGACGTCGAGCGGTTCGACCTCTGCACGTCGTGCAACGCGGACCTGTTCTTTTCACACCGGCGCGATGAAGGCGTGACCGGCCGTCAGGGAGTGATCGGGCTTGTTGTCGGCTGAGGCGATCCGCGAGCGCTACGAGAAGATCCGCCGCGACGCGGGGCCGCGGGTGACGGTCGTCGCCGCGACGAAGTACGTCTCGGCCGAAGACCTCGGCCTGCTCGCTGAGGCCGGAGTCGAGGTGGTCGGCGAGAACCGTGCGCAGGATCTCGAAGAGAAACACGCCCGCTACGGCGACTCGTTTCGCTGGCACTTCATCGGCCATCTCCAGAGCCGGAAGGCGAAGACGGTGAACGAGACGTGCGAGCTCTGCCATTCCCTCTCGTCCGAGTCGGCCGCGCGCAAGCTCGAGATCCCCGCGCTCGTCGAGGTGAACCTCTCGGGAGAACCGACGAAGTCCGGGATTCCGCCCGAGGAGCTCGAGTCGTTCCTCGGCCTGTACGCCGATGTGCGCGGCCTGATGACGATGCCGCCGGCGACCGTCGACCCCGAGGCGTCGCGCCCGTACTTCACGCGACTTCGCGAGCTGGCCGAGTCGCACGGGCTCGCGGAGCTCTCGATGGGCACCAGCCAGGATTGGCGGATCGCCGTCGAGGAGGGTGCAACACTCATCCGCGTCGGCTCGACGCTCTACGATTCCCGCTAGATGGGCTTTTCGGACATCTGGAGCAAGACCCTCGTCTACTTCGGCATCGCCGAGGAGGACGACTGGGACGAGGACGGCTACGTCACCGAGGAGGAGCTCGGGCGCACCTACTCAGACCGGCCGAACGTGCGGCGCCTCGCGCCGCGCCGGCGCCAGGAGCAGTTCGACGACTGGACCGATCCGGGCGAGGAGGAGCAGGAGCAGCAGCAGGCGACGCAGCTCCGCCCGCGCCTGCGGGGAGTCGACTCGCCGGGCTCGGTCCGGATGCACCTCGTGATCCCACGGAGCTTCAACGACGCCCAGCAGATCGCCGACCGCTTCAAGCAGGACATCCCGGTGATCCTCAACCTCCAGAGCTCCGACCAGGAGCTCTCGAAGCGCCTGATCGACTTCGCGAGCGGGCTCACGTACGCGCTCGACGGCGGCATGCAGCGCGTCGCCGACAAGGTCTTCCTGCTCACGCCCCGGAACGTCGAGGTGAGCGCCGAGGAGCGCGCGCGCATCCTCGAGCGCGGCGGCTTCTTCAACCAGGCCTAGTCGCCAGGAAATCGAACCCGGCACGGCGAAAGTCCGCGCAATGGGCGACACTGCCAGCGCCATGCTGCTCTACGACGTCGTGTCTGCGGTCCAGAACTTCCTGGACGTCTTCATCCTGGTCTACATCCTCGTGATCTTCGCGTACATCATCACGAGCTGGGTCCGGCTCCCGTACTCGCCGACCCTGAACCGGATCCAGCGGTTCCTCGTACGACGTCTGCAACCCCTACCTGCGCCTCTTCAGGCGCGTCGTGCCGCCCCTCGGGCCGCTCGACCTCTCACCGATGCTCGCGGTCATCACGCTGCTCGTCGTCCAGCAGATTCTGAACGCGATCCTCAACCGACTCTAAGGAGCACGCAGTGGCACTGACGCCTGTCGAGATCAAGCACATCCGCCTCGAGCGGGCCTTCTTCGGGTACAAGCGCCCGTTCGTCGACGACGTACTCGAGGAGGTCGCAGGGAGCTTCGAGGACGTCTGGCGCGACCGCGCCGACCTCGCCGACAAGGTGGAGCACCTCGAGCATGAGCTCGTCCGCTTCCGCGAGCTCGAGGCGCTCCTCCGGACGACGCTCGTCTCTGCCGAGCGCGCGTCCCAGGAGCTCAAGGAGCAGGCCCGCAAGGAGTCCGAGCTCGTCGTGACCGAGGCGCACGCCGAGGCGCGGGAGGTCGGTCCGCCGTGCCCACACCGAGCGTGAGCACCTGCTGACCGAGGCGCGCCGGATCCGCTCGCTGCTCCGCTCCGCTCTCGACGCCCTGGACGTGGAAGAGGCCAAGCCGGAGCGGGCCGAGGAGCTCGAGGCCGCCTAATCCGTGGATTCCACCCGGCTTCGCCTCCGCGTCGTCCCCGGCGCCGCGAAGGCCGGCATCGTCGGCCGCTACGGAGAGGCCTGGAAGGTGCGTGTGGCGGCGCCTCCTGAGCGGGGTGCCGCGAACAAGGCCGTGATCGACCTGCTCGCCCGGACGCTGGGCGTGTCGCCGAGCGCGGTTCGGCTCGTTTCCGGCCAGGGCTCTCGTGACAAGATTGTGGAGGTGGCCGGGGTCCGGCCCGCCGATACCGAGGCGAGGCTCGCCTCAGCCGAGAGAAAGGGCGCATGAGCACGATCGACACGAGCCGCTTCAAAGACTCCCTGCTCGCCGAGCGGATTCGCGTTGTCGCGGCGATCGAGAACCTCCGCGCAGGAGAATCCCGGGACGATCGAAGACGAGACCGGGGACGAGACCTACGACCAGCACCCCGCCGACGTCGCGACCGCGATGCACGACCGCGAGCTCGACTACGGGCTCGTCGAGAGCGAGGAGGAGCTGCTCGCCGAGATCGACGCCGCGCTCCAGCGGATCGAGGACGGCACGTACGGGATCTGCACGAACTGCGGCAAGCCGATCTCCGAGGAGCGACTCGAGGCTCTGCCGTGGGCCTCGCTCTGCATCGACTGCGCGAAGGCGAGATGAGCGAGCCCGCGCCGCAGGCCCGCGGTCGACGTCCGCGTCGGCTCGACGACCGACGGGCTCACTCCGATCTCCGTCGCCGAGCGGCCGCTCTCGGCCGGCCGCCCGGAGTGGGTCGGGCTCGGCGCGGTGGCCGGGGCGGCCTTCGTCGCCGACCAGGCGACGAAGCGGATCGTCTCCGGGACGCTCGAGCTGGGCGAGTCGAAGCACGTCGTCGGGCCGCTCGACCTGCACCACGTCACAGAACTCGGGGATCGCGTTCGGCCTCTTCCCGAGCGCGACGACGATCGTGATCATCGTCACCTCCATGGTGATCGCCTGGCTGCTCGTCGTCTTCGCGCGCTCGGGCGCCCGTCATCCGGTGATGCCCGTCGGACTCGGGCTCGTCATCGGCGGTAGCGTGTCCAACCTCGCCGATCGCGTCCGCCTCGGGCATGTGACGGACTTCCTCGACCTCGAGTTCTGGCCGTCGTTCAACCTCGCCGACACCTTCATCGTCGTCGGTGTCGGGCTCCTGCTCGCCGCTGCGGTGCTCTCCGATCGTCCGCGTCCGCGTTCCCGCTGACGCCGCGGGCGCGCGGCTCGATCGCTTTCTCGCGTCACTCGACGAGCTCGACTCGCGCGCCGACGCCGAGCGGCTCCTCGGCGCGAAGGCGGTCACGGTCGACGGTGAGCGCCGTGCGAAGAGCTACCGCCTCCAGCCGGGGGAGGAGGTCGCGTTCGAGCTGCCCGAGCGCAAGCCGGAGCCGGCGAGCGCGCCCCTCGACCTGACGATCGCCTACGAGGACGATCACCTGCTCGTCGTCGACAAGCCGGCGGGCGTCGTCGTCCACCCGGGTGCGGGACACACCGGCGGCACCCTCTCCCAGGCGCTGGCGGCGTACGGCGCCGCCGGTGGGGAGGAGGACCGTCAGGGGATCGTCCACCGGCTCGACCGAGACACGTCGGGACTCCTCGTCGCCGCGCGCTCGGAGGAGGCGTACGAGCGGCTGCAGGAGCTCGTACGTAGCCGCGCGCTCGAGCGGGAGTACCTCGCCCTCGTCCGCGGGAAGCCGCGCTCACGCTCCGGCCGGATCGAGGCGCCGATCGGGCGCGACCGTCGCGACCCGACCCGCCAGTCGCTCGACACGGACGCGCCGCGCGAGGCCGTCACGCACTTCGAGCTCGAGCAGCTCTTCCCACGGCACGCGCTCCTGCGCGTCCGGCTCGAGACCGGGCGCATGCACCAGATCCGCGTCCATCTCCAGGCGATCAACCTGCCCGTGGCGGGGGACGCCGTGTACGGCGTCGGCGGCGAGCTCGGCCTCGAGCGCCAGTTCCTCCACGCGGCGAGGCTCGCGTTCGTGCATCCGTTCACAGGCGAACGCATCGAGGCGGTCTCGCAGCTCCCGGCCGACCTGGCCGCAGCCCTCCGGCGGGCGGCCTAGCTGTAATTCCCAGACACGTTGTTGACGGTTCGCTGAGGCGGTGATGTCAAAGAGCCCTCCTAGGGTGCGGCTTGTCGGAGTCGCAACCACAAGGAGGGCTCGATGATTCTTCATGCTAATGCCGCTCTCAGCCGCCGCCAGCGAGAGCGCCTTGTCGCGCTTGTCTTGGCCGGGGCCACGATCACCGCCGCCGCGCTCGTCGTTGGCTGCTCGCGGCAAACCGCGTCGAAGTGGGTGGGTAGAGCGCGCGGCGGCGAGGGCCTCGACGATCGTTCCTCGCGGCCGCGACACTCTCCGAAGCGGACGCCGGCAGCGGTCGAGCAGGCGGTTCTGCGCGCGCGGCAGGAGCTGCGTCTCGGACCGCACCCGCTCGGCTGGGCGCTCGGGCTCGCCGCCTCGACCGTGCACGCGGTCCTGCGCCGGCACGGCTGCTCGCGGCTGAAGCCCCGCCTGCCGCGCGAGGCGGTCGTCCGCTACGAGCGCGAGCGGCCGGGCGAGCTGTTGCACGTCGACGTCAAGAAGCTCGGCCGGATCGGCGCCCCCGGCCACCGCGTCACCGGCGATCGCTCCCAACGCAGCCGCGGCGTCGGCTGGCGCTACCTCTTCTGCGCGATCGACGACGCGACCAGGCTCGGCTTCGCCCGCCTCTACCCCGACGAGACGGCCGACTCGGCGCTCGCCTTCCTCAGCGCCTGCGAGCGCTTCTACGGCGAGCACGGGATCCAGCTCGAGCGCGTGCTGACCGACAACGGCACCTGCTTCAAGCGCCGCTGGGCAGAGGGCTGCGAGCGGCTCGGGATCGCCGTCCGCAAGACGCGTCCCTACCGACCGCAAACCAACGGCAAGGCCGAGCGCTTCATCCGCACGCTGCTCGAGCTCTGGGCCTACGCCTACCCCTACCAACACGAACAGGAGCGGGCAGCAGCACTAGCCCCCGCGCTCGACTCCTACAATCGCTTCCGCAGACACCGCGCCCTCGGAGGCCTGACACCCCTTCAGCGCGTCAACAACCTCTCTGGGACGAACAGCTAGCCCTAGTCGACGCCCTTCGCACGCTTCGCCTTGTAGAGGCGCTCGTCGGCCAGCCGGAAGAGCGCATCCGCCGAGACGGCGTCCTGTGGATACGAGGCCAGGCCGGCGCTGACCGACAACCCCGCCGGCAGCCGCCCGCCGGCCGCCTCCTCGTCGACGAGGTCGTTCAGGCGGGTGAGGAACCGGCTGCCCGTCTCGGAGTCGCTCTCGATCAGGCAGGCGGCGAACTCGTCGCCGCCCATCCGCCCGGCGAGGTCGGAGGCGCGCAGGGACTCGGACATGATCGAGGCGACCCGCATGAGCACGCGGTCGCCCTCCGGGTGCCCGAGCGTGTCGTTGATCTTCTTGAAGTCGTCCAGGTCGACGTAGACCAGCGTCAGACCGCGTTCGTAGCGGCGCGCGCGGAAGAGCTCGTCGTCGACCGCAGCGTCGAACGCTGCGTGGTTCAGGAGGCCTGTGAGCGGGTCGCGGCGCGCCTGTTCGGCGAGCTCCGACGTCGCCCGGTCGAAGTACGCGACCACGCATTCGGCCACGAGCATGTCGAGGCTGTCGTTGAGACGCCGCTCCGCCTCCAGCAACTCCGGCCCGGTCAGCTGGGGTGCGCGCTTCGAGACGAAGCGCCAGAGGACGCGGCGGAGGACGAGGAGCTCGGTCACGATCTCGCGCGGCGCGAAGCCGAGAGCCTCCCGCTCCCGCGCGTGGTCGCGGACGAGCTGCGCGAGCGGACCGCCGCGGCGCAAGCGCCCGGGCTGGGGGTCGCCGAGCTCCTTGGCGAGCTCCACGACGAAGGTCGGGACGTCCCCGAGCTGGCCGACCTGCCCGAGCCTCTGGAGCGAGGGCACCGCGTCGTCGCGGAGGCTCTCCTCGACGACCTCGAGGGCCAGTTCGAACGACGCCTCGCGGATCTCGTTTGCAAGCCCGGTGAGCGTCTCCGCCACCGGGTCACAATAAGGTGAATCCCGGTCGGATCCCGCTAGAATGCGCGGCTGTCCAATTTCCCGACCCGGTGGGGCGACTCGGGTGGCGGTGCCGAGATGACGGATCCCGGTTCCAGCCGAGCCCGCCGGTAGCAGTGAAATCGAAACCGAGAACGGAGGCTACGCCACCATGTCCGTCGTCAGCATGCGAGAACTCCTGGAGGCCGGAGTCCACTTCGGCCACCAGACCAGACGCTGGAACCCCAAGATGCGCCGCTTCATCTTCACGGAGCGCGGCGGGATCTACATCATCGACCTCCAGCAGACGCAGGAGCTGCTCGAGGAAGCGCACGACTTCGCGAAGAACGTCGCGACGCGGAACGGCACCGTCCTCTTCGTGGGCACGAAGAAGCAGGCACAGGACGCTGTCGAGAACCACGCCAAGCGGGTCGGTATGCCCTACGTGAACCACCGCTGGCTCGGCGGCCTGCTCACGAACTGGCGCACGATCCACAGCCGGATCGAGCGGCTGCACGAGCTGCGCCGCCTGAACGAGGAGGGCCAGCTCGACCTGCTCCCCGCCAAGGAGCGGATCGCCTTGCTCGGCGAGCTCGAGAAGCTCGACGCGAACCTCGGCGGCGTCGCCGACATGCGCCGCCAGCCCGACGCGGTCTTCATCCTCGACCTCCGCAAGGAGCAGCTCGCGGTCGCCGAGGCTCGGCGCCTGAACATCCCGATCATCGCGCTCGTCGACACGAACTGCGACCCGGACGAGGCCGACCACGTCATCCCCGGAAACGACGACGCGATCCGCTCGTGTGAGCTCGTCACGAGGGTGATCGCCGACGGCGTCGCAGCGGGCAAGACCGGCCTGACCGAACAGGAGCTGGCCGCTCGCCCGGCGGCGGAGCCCGAGACGCCCGTCGAGGGCGAGGCGGAGCCGGTCGCAGAGGCAGAGCCCGTGTCGGAGGCCGAGCCGGAGTTGGTCGCAGAGGCCGAGCCGGTCGCGGAGGAACAGGCCGAGCCGGCAGCGGAGGCAGAAACCGAGACGGTGACGACGTGACGGCGATCTCCGCCTCGCTCGTCAAGGAGCTTCGGGACATGACCGGCGCCGGGATCATGGACGCCAAGCGCGCCCTGCAGGACACGGGCGGCGACGTCGACGCGGCGAAGCGGCTGCTCCGCGAGAAAGGCATGGCCTCGGCGGACAAGCGGGCCGGGAAGGCGACCACGGAGGGCAAGGTCGGCTACCGGATCCAGGAAGACGGGAGCAGGGGCACCATCGTCGGTGTCGGCTGCGAGTCGGAGCCGGTCTCCAACAACGCCGAGTTCCTCGCTTTCGCGAAGAAGGTGCTCGAGCTCGTCGACGCCCAGGGTGTGGGTGCCGAAGCGGAGCTCGAGGACGAGCGCAAGGAGCTCTCGGCCAGGCTGGGCGAGAACATCCAGATCGTGCAGCCCGCCCGCTTCGAGCGCGTGGACATGGGCGCGATCGAGGGGTACGCGCACCCCCCGGCGAACAAGCTCGGTGTGCTCGTGCAGCTGCGCGGCGGGTCGCGCGAGCTCGCCCGCTTCGTCGCGATGCACATCGCGGCGTCGGCTCCCCAGTACATCGCACGGGAGGACGTTCCCGAGGAGATCGTGGCGGCCGAGCGCGACATCTACCTCTCTTCGGACGAGGTCCTGTCGAAGCCGGAGCAGGTGCGTGAGAAGATCGTCGAAGGGATGATCAACAAGCGCTTCTTCGCCGCGCAGGTGCTCGCGGAGCAGCCCTGGATCCACGACACCGGCAAGACGGTCGGGCAGGCGCTGGGCGAGGAGAACGCTGCGGTCATCGAGTTCGAGCGGATCTCGCTCGCGGGGTGACCGCCCAGTCACAGGAGTCCCCGGCGGCCGCGCCGGCGGCCGCCGCGCCGTTCCGGCGCTTTCTGCTCAAGCTCTCGGGCGAGGCCCTCATGGGCCCGGGCGAGTACGGGCTCGACGCGCAGACCGTCGACGAGCTCGCCCGTGAGATCGTCTCGGTCGTCGCCGACAGCGCCGTCGAGCTCGCGATCGTCGTCGGCGCGGGGAACATCTACCGCGGGATCTCAGGGGCGGCCGAGGGGATGGACCGCGCCACGGCCGACTACATCGGGATGCTCGCGACCGTGATGAACTCGCTGACGCTCCAGGACGCGCTCGAGCGCGCGGGTGCCGAGACGCGCGTCCTCTCGGCGATGGAGGTCGCCGAGGTCGCCGAGCCGTACATCCGCCGTCGGGCGATGCGGCACCTCGAGAAGCGCCGGATCGTGATCTTCGCGGCTGGTACCGGCAACCCGTTCTTCACGACGGACACGGCGGCGGCCCTGCGGGCGCTCGAGATCGGCGCGCAGGCGATCCTGATGGCGAAGCACGGCGCCGGCGGCGTTTACACGGCCGACCCGAACGAGGATCCGGACGCCGAGTTCATCCCGCAGCTGACCCATCTCGAGGCGATCGAGCGTGGCCTGAAGGTGATGGATACGACGGCGCTCTCGCTCTGCATGGACAACGACCTGCCGATCTACGTGTTCGGCAGTGCCGACGGCAACCTGCGCCGCGTCGTCTCCGGCGAGCGCGTGGGGACGATCATCTCGACCGGAAGGGAGGCGGCGTGACCGTCGACGAGCTGATTCAGGACGCAGAGCGGCGGATGGACCGCTCTGTCGAGGCCGCACGGACCGAGTTCAACACCGTGCGCACGGGACGCGCGTCGGCGGCGCTGCTCGACCGCGTCGGGATCGACTACTACGGGCAGGAGACGCCGCTCAAGCAGCTCGCGACGATCAACGTCCCGGAGCCGCGCATGCTCACGATCCAGCCCTTCGACCCGAGCTCGGTCAAGCAGATCGAGAAGGCGATCCTCGAGTCGGACCTCGGGCTGACGCCGTCAAACGACGGCAAGCTGATCCGCCTGCCGATCCCGCAGCTGACCGAGGAGCGGCGCAAGGAGCTGGTCAAGGTCGTTCGGCACCTCGCGGAGGAAGGGCGGATCGCGGTGCGAAACGTGCGGCGCGACGTGATGCACCATCTGAAGGAGCTCTCGAACAAGGGTGAGGTCGGCGCCGACGAGGAGCATCGCGCCGAGGAACGGGTACAGAAGCTCACCGACGACCACATCAAGATGATCGACGACTCCCTGAAACACAAGGAAGCTGAGATCCTGGAGGTTTGATGGCCGCGACCGAGCTCGCCCGGGCCGTTGCGATCATCATGGACGGCAACGGCCGCTGGGCCGAGCAGCGCGGGCTGCCCGTCGCGGAGGGTCACCGCGCCGGCACCAAGGCCGTGCGCCGCACGGTCGAGGCGGCGATCGACCTCGACGTCGAGTCGCTCACCGTGTACGCCTTTTCCACCGAGAACTGGTCCCGACCGTTCGACGAGGTGGCGGACCTGATGGAGATCTTCGGCGAGACGATCGAGCGTGAGCTGCCCGATCTGGCGAAGGAAGGCGTCCGCGTGCGCTTCGTCGGCAGGCGCGACCGGGCGCCCGAGAGCCTGCTGGCGCAGATGGAGGCGCTCGAGGCGGAGACGGCGGAGAACGACCGCCTGCGCCTGTGGATCTGCTTCGACTACGGAGGCCGTGCCGAGCTCGTCGAGGCGGCCAGGCAGATCGTGGCCAGCGGCGTCGAGCCCGCGGCCGTCGACGAGCAGCTCTTCTCGGACCACCTGGCCGAGCCGGAGATGCCCGACCCCGACCTGCTGATCCGTACCTCGGGCGAGCAGCGGATCTCAAACTTTCTCCTGTGGCAGCTCGCGTACGCGGAGCTCGTCTTTGTGGACACGCTCTGGCCCGACTTCGGCGCGGACGAGCTCCGGTCGGCTCTCGAAACGTTTGCGGGTCGTCGCCGCCGGTACGGCGGACGATGAGAGACCTCTTCGGTCGCGTCATCGTCGCAGTCCCGCTCCTCGTGGCGGTGCTGGCGGCCGCGTACTTCGACGGCTGGTGGCTCTTCGCCGTCGCAGCGATCGCATCCGCGCTCGCTCTGCACGAGCTGTACTCCACGATCCGCCCGCTCCGGCCGCTCGTGCTCGCCGGCTACGCGGGAGTGGGGGTCGGGCTGCTCGGCGCCGAGCTCGGCGGCGTCCAGTGGCTCTTCGCAGGGCTGCTCTCGACGTTCGTCCTCGCCTTCGGGCTCTACGGGATCGCGGAGACGCGGCAGTCGGGGACGGTCACGATCGCGTCGACGATCCTGGGCGCGTTCTGGATCGGCGCCGGGATCGGCCACCTGATTCTGCTCCGCGACATCGGGGACGACTACATCGGGCGGCTGACGATCTTCACCGTGCTGCTCGCGGTCTGGGCCGGGGATACCGCTGCGTACTTCGCGGGGCGCGTCTTCGGCAGGCACAAGCTCGCGGCGGTGATGTCGCCGGGCAAGACCTGGGAGGGGTTCGTCGCCGGCTTCGCGGCCTCGGTGCTCGTGGCGTTCTTCGCGCTCTACCAGGACCGTGAGACCTTTCTCGAGATCTGGGAGGCGCTCGCGCTCGGGGCGGTGATCGCGGTTGCGGGCACGATCGGAGACCTGTTCGAGTCCGCCGTGAAGCGGGACATGCAGGTGAAGGACACCGGCCGTCTGCTCGGCGGCCACGGAGGCGTGCTCGACCGGATCGACTCGCTGCTGTTCGCCTCGGTCGCCGGGTACTACACGGTCGTCGCCCTACACTGACTTGATGAAGCGCATCGCCCTCCTGGGCGCCACGGGGTCGATCGGGCGGCAGGCGCTCGAGCTCATCGAGGCGCAGCCGGATCTGGAGCTCGTGGCAGCCGCGTCCGGCTCGCAGCCGATCGACGGGCTCGCGCCGCTGACCCAGGTCGGGGGCGACCTGACCGAGCTGCTCGAGAGCGCCGAGCCCGATCTCGTCCTGAACGCGGTCGTCGGATTCGCGGGCCTGCCCGCGACGATCTGGGCGCTCGAGCGGGGCATCACGCTCGCTCTCGCGAACAAGGAGAGTCTCGTCGCGGGAGGCGAGCTCGCCCTTGCCGCCCGCGAGCGCGGCGGCGGTCTCCTGCTTCCCGTCGACAGCGAGCACTCCGCCCTGTTCCAGTGTCTCGAGGGCCGCCGTGAGGAGGAGATCGACTCGCTCGTCCTCACCGCCTCGGGCGGGCCGTTCCGGGGGCGGAGTCGGGAAGGGCTCGCCGGGGTAACACCCGATCAGGCTCTGGAACATCCAACTTGGCGCATGGGCCGAAAGATCTCAGTGGACTCCGCAACTCTCGCGAACAAAGGGCTTGAGCTGATCGAAGCGCATTTCCTCTTCGGAACGCCGTACGAAAGGATCGACGTCGTCATCCATCCGACGTCGATCGTCCACGGGCTCGTTCGCTTCCGCGACGGAGCCGCCCTGGCGCACCTCGGTCACCCGGACATGCGCGTGCCGATCTCGTTCGCGCTCGGCTACCCGGAGCGCCCGGCGACGCCGGTCCGCCCGCTCGATCTCGCGGCGGGGCTGACGCTCGAGTTCGAAGCACCCGACCTCGACGCCTTTCCGCTGCTGCGGCTCGCCCGGGAGGCCGGCGAGCGCGGCGGCACGTATCCCTGCGTGTTCAACGCGGCGAACGAGGCGGGCGTCCAGGCGTTCCTGGACGGCCGGCTCGCGTTCCTCGGCATCGCCGAGGCCGTGGAAGAGGCGCTCGCCGCCGCCGACGGCGCGACGGCGCGCGACCTCGGCGACCTCGTCGAGGTCGATGCGGCTGCGCGCAGGACGGCGGTGAGCGCGTGAGCTGGGTGATCGCGATCCTCGGGCTCGCCTTCCTCGTCCTGATCCACGAGGCGGGCCACTTCTTCACCGCCCGTGCGCTCGACATGCGTCCGCGGCGCTTCTACATCGGCTTTCCGCCGGCGATCGTGAAGATGAAGCGGGGCGGGATCGAGTACGGGATCGGCGCGATCCCGCTCGGGGGCTACGTGAAGATCCCCGGGATGCACATCCCGGCGCCGTCGGACGTGGACGCACACCTCGCGCCCGCGCTCAGGGAGGCGCCGGAGCTCAGCGGCCCTGTCGAGAGGATGAAGCGGAAGCTGAAGCGCGGGGAGTTCGAGCACGGCCCGGAACTGGACGCGCTCGAAGACGCGATTGCCCGCGTCGAGCTCTCGGCGCCGGCTCGGCGCTCCGCCGAGCGCGGCCTTAACGACCTGCGCGACGGGCTCGGAGGCGATGCCTACTGGCGGGCGAAGACGTGGAAGCGCGTCGCGGTCATCTTCGCCGGCCCCGGTACGAACCTGCTGTTCGCGGTCCTGCTGCTCAGTGTCGTCTTCCTGTTCGGGGTGCGGGTCGCGACGCTCACGGTCGGCGAGATCAGCCCGGGTAGCCCGGCGGACCTCGCCGGTCTACGCGCCGGCGACACGATTCAGGGCGTCGACGGAAAGCCCGTGACCGAGTTCGGGCAGCTCTTCGACCGGATCCAGGCGGCGAACGGCACGGCGGTGGCGATCCAGGTCGAGCGGAACGGGCAGCCGCGCACGATTCCGATTACGCCGACCCGCTACTTCGGTCAGAACTGGGCGGTCGGCTTCCGGCCGACGACACGTTCGGAACGATATGGACCGGTTGCCGCGATGCAGCTGGCGCTCGGCCGCACGTGGGAGGTGACGCAGGCGATCGGCGCAAGCTTCGGGCGGCTCGTGACCGGACAGGGCCGCGAAGAGCTCTCGAGCCCCGTCGGGATCACGCGGGTCTCGAGCGAGGCAGTCGACCTCGACTTCCGCGTCTATCTCCAGCTGCTCGCGTTCATCAGCCTTTCGCTCGCGCTCCTCAACCTGCTGCCGCTGCTCCCGCTGGACGGCGGCCACATCGCCTTCTCGATCATCGAGGGCGTGCGGCACCGCGCGGTCGGCCGCGAGGTGTACGAGCGCGTCTCGATCGTCGGGATCGCGCTCGTGCTGATGCTCTTCTTCATCGGTCTCACGAACGACCTTGGAGGCCGCGGACCGGGCTAGACCGTAGTCTGCACACCGTGGCGGAAGGTGAGGCAGCGGCCCCCGAGCCGATTTCGCCCGAGCTGGCACTCGTGGACCCCGAGCTCGGAGCCGCGGCACGTCGCGCGCTGCCCGAGCACCCGTGGGCGGCACACATCGCAACCGCGGCCGTCGAGGTCCCCGCGCCGGTCGCGCCGCCGCGTCCGGCACTCGGCCGTGCTGCGCTGATCTGCGGCTTCGCTGCGGCAGCGCTGGCGGGCATCTTCGTCGGCAGCCTCGATCTCTTCTCTCCGGCCAGCGACCGCCCGTTCCTGAGCGCGGCGGCGATCACCGACCAGGTGCGGGCGGTGCCGGAAACCGAGCCGGCCACGCCTGCGAAGCCGGCGACGACGGAGACGCGGACCCAGACACAGGCGCAGACCCGGACCGCCGCCGAACCAAGCTCGCCGCCTGCCGCGACGACGCCGAAGCCGGCGACCACGACCAGACCGACGACAACGACGACGCCGAAGCCGACGACGACCCCGAAGCCGGCCGTGCCGGCTTCCCGAACGTTCGTGTGGGTCCCCGTCACCGGGACCGACCACTACCGCGTCCGCTTCTATCGGGGAACGAAGGTCGTCCTCCAAGGGACGCCGACCGGCCCGCGGTTCGTCCTGCCGAAGGGCTTCAAGCTCAGCCCGGGCCGCTACCGGTGGACGGTCGAGCCGAGCACGGGGAGCAACACGTACGGGAAGCTGATCGTCGACGCCAAGCTGGACGTGCCGGGCTAGCGACGCGGCTACCCTTCCGTCGGTGCCGAGCGAGCGCAGTCTCCACGTAGGAAACGTCACCATCGGCGGCGGGGCGCCGGTCGTGGTGCAGTCGATGACGCTGACGCCGACGCGCGACGTCGAGGCGACGATCGGCCAGATCGCCGCGCTCGCGGGCGCCGGGTGCGAGGTCGTCCGCTGCGCTGTCCCGAAGATCGAGGACGCGGAGGCGCTGCGGACGATCGTGCGGCTGAGCCCGATCCCGGTGATCGCGGACATTCACTTCAACGCGAGCCTCGCGCTGAAGGCGA
The DNA here is from genome assembly GCA_963700495.1 of uncultured Actinomycetes bacterium. GTDB lineage: Bacteria > Actinomycetota > Thermoleophilia > Gaiellales > Gaiellaceae > JACCTU01. The sequence continues at coordinate 1,155,748 of CAVOXT010000001.1, forward strand.
TCGACGCAGGCGTCGCCGCCGTGCGGATCAACCCGGGCAACATCGGCGGCCCCGAGCGGGTGGCTGAGGTCGTGACCGCCGCGAAGGCCGCGGGGATCCCGATGCGCATCGGCGCGAACTCCGGTTCGCTGCCGAAGCACCTGCACGAGCTCGCGCAGAGCGACCAGGCCGAGGCGCTCGTCGCGGCGGCGATCGAAGAGGTCGAGCTGCTCGAGAGCCTTGAGTACTTCGACTTCAAGATCTCCGTCAAGTCGACCCACGTGCCGACGATGATCCGCGCCTACCGGATGCTGTCGGCGAAGGTGCCGTACCCGCTCCACCTCGGCGTGACCGAAGCGGGAACCCCGTTCGCCGGCTCGATCCGGAGCTCGATCGGGATCGGCTCGCTGCTCGCCGACGGGATCGGCGACACGATTCGGGTCTCGCTGACGGCCGACCCGGTCAAGGAGGTCGAGGTCTGCTGGGAGATCCTGAAGACGCTCGGCCTCCGTGAGCGCGGCCCGATCATGATCGCCTGCCCGAGCTGCGGCCGCGACAACGTCGGCGTCTGGAACCTCGCCGAGAAGGTCGAGGATCGGCTGAAGGACTACGGGCAGCACTTCGAGGTCGCCGTCATGGGCTGCGCGGTCAACGGCCCGGGGGAGGCGGGCGACGCCGACTTCGGGATCGCGGGCGGGCGCGACACGGGCTTCCTCTACGCGCACGGCCGCGTGCTGAAGAAGGTCTCGTCGGACATCCTCGTCGACGAGCTCTTTCACGAGATCGACCGGTGGATCGAAGGCGGCATGCACCGCCCGAAGCGCCTGAAGATGGCGAAACCGGCCGCGCTTGCGATGGCCGAAGCGTCCCTGATCCCGCTCGACTAGCCTCACTCGACGACGTGCGCGCCTCTCAGCTCTTCCTGCCGACCCTGCGCGAGGCCCCCGCCGACGCGGAAGCCGCGAGCCACAAGCTGCTCGTGCGCGGCGCGTTCATCAGGCAGGTGAGCGCGGGTCTCTGGACGTTCCTGCCGCTCGGCTGGCGCGTGCACGAGAAGGTCGTCGCGATCGTCAGGGAGGAGATGAACGCGATCGGCGGCCAGGAGATGTTCATGCCGGTCGTCGCGCCCGCGGAGCTGTGGCAGGCAACCGGGCGGTACCGCATCCCTGAGCTCTGGAAGATTGCCGACCGCAACGACCGGCCGTTCGTGCTCTCGATGACGCATGAGGAGACGGTGACGTTTCACGCGCGCGAGCTGCAGTCGTACAAGCAGCTGCCGCAGATCCTCTATCACTTTCAGACGAAGGTTCGCGACGAGCCCCGGCCCCGGGCCGGGCTTCTCCGAGTGCGCGAGTTCGTGATGAAGGACTCCTACTCGTTCGACCGCGACGAGGAAGGGCTGGACGTGAGCTTCCTCAAGCACCGCGGCGCGTACGAGCGGATGCTCGAGCGGTGTGAGCTCGAGGTCTATGCGGTCGAAGCCGAGTCGGGGATGATGGGCGGCAGCGAGTCGGTGGACTTTCTCGCGCCCTCAGGCTCCGGCGAGCACACGCTCGTCACGTGCGAGCGCGGTGACTTCGCGGCCGACCTGGAGATCGCACGCGGCGTGCCGCGTGCACCCGAGTTTCCGGATCGTCTCGACGCACCGGCCGAGGTCGAGACCCCGGGGATCGAGACGATCGACGCGCTTGCGGAGTTCCTCGAGATCGACGCTGCGGCGACGTCGAAGGCGATGCCGGTCGTTCACGACGGACGCATCGTGCTCGCACTCGTACGCGGCGACGACCGGCTCGAGGAGGCGAAGCTCGCGGCCGTCGTGGGAGGCGACGTTCGCCCCGCGACCGAGGACGAGATCCGCTCGGCGTTCGGCGCCGACCCCGGGTCGCTCGGCCCCGTGGAGTTCGACGGCGAGGTCATCGCCGACGAGGCGCTTCGGGAGGGGCAGTTCGTCGCCGGTGCAAACCGAACCGGCCGGCATCTCCGGGGCGTGGAGCACGGACGCGACTTCCGGGCCAGGTTCGCTGACATCCGGCAATCGCAGGAAGGAGACGCGTGTCCGCGCTGCGGCGGGCGCCTCCAGTTCCAGACTGCGATCGAGGTCGGGCACATCTTCAAGCTGGGCACCTACTATTCGGCCCCGCTGGATGCGACGTTTCTCGATGAGACGGGTAAGGAACGGCCCATCTTGATGGGTTCGTACGGAATCGGCCCGGGCCGGGTGATCGCGGCTGCCGTCGAGCAGCGCCACGACGAGCACGGGATCCTCTGGCCTCGGGCGATTGCGCCGTACGGCGTTCACGTCGTCGCCCTGCCGGGGCTCGAGGCGCAGGCCGCGGCAGTCACGGAGACGCTCGAGTCGCACGGCCGGGAGGTGCTGCTCGACGACCGCGACCAGCGGGCGGGGGAGAAGTTCGCCGACGCCGACCTGATCGGCGCTCCCACGCGCGTCACGGTGGGCAAGAAGACGCTCGAGGACGGCGCGGTCGACGTCCGCGACCGGGCGTCGGGCGAGGAGCGCCGCGTTCCGATGGCCGAGCTGGGAGCGCAGTCTTAGTGGCGCGCCGCCGCCGTTTCTCGACCGAGCCGTTCGGCCCGACGATCGAGCGCCTGATGGACGAGACGGGCACGACCTACCGTGGCCTCGCGGACCTGAGCGGCCTCTCGGCCGGCTACCTCAACCACCTCGTCCACGGCAACCGCCCTGTGCCGTCGACCGACGTGATGAGCACGCTCGCCGGCGCGCTCGGCGTCGAGCCCGAGCACTTCCGCGAGTACCGCCTGCGCGTGATCACCGAGCGCCTCGAACAGATGCCGGACATGATCGACCGGCTCTACAAGCGCCTGGCCTAGCAGCCTACGTCAGGCGACCTCGCGGATCTTGCCCGTGTGAACGTCGTAGATGAAGCCGCGAACCTCGTCCTTCTTCGGGATGAACGGGCTGGCCTTGATCCGGGCGATCGACCGGCGGACGTCCTCTTCGCAATCGTCGAACGCTTCGGACTCCCAGTCCGGCTTGATGCCGGTGTCGTCCTTGATCGTGTTCCTGAACTCCTCGTCGGTGAACGTCAGCATCCCGCAGTCGGTGTGGTGGATCAGCATGATCGCCTCGGTTCCGAGCAGCCGCTGCGAGATGGAGAGCGAGCGGATCTCGTCGTCCGTTACGACTCCGCCGGCGTTCTGAATGACGTGCGCGTCGCCCTCGCTCAGCCCGAGCAGCGCGTAGGGATTGAGACGTGCGTCCATGCAGGCGACGATCGCGACGCGCTTCGCCGGCGGCATCGGCAGGTCCGACTTGTCGAAGTCGCTCGCATACGCGTCGGCGTTTCGAACGAACTCGTCGATCGTGGTCATCGTGGCTCCCCTCTGCCGGCGGTTGAGCGCGCCGGCGTTCCTGAAGCCAGTGACTATACAAAATGAAGTTCGGCTTGTCAGCGGGAAGCGGGTGCTCTGGCCAGGCGTGCGGAGATGCTCTCCACGGCCCAGAGCGCGACGAGCGCGTAGAGCCATCCGAGCAGCACGTCGACCAGGTAGTGCTCGGCCGTGTAGAGCAGCGCGAACGCCATCGCGAGCGGGTAGGCCGCGAGCAGCGGGCGTACCCAACGCGGCGAGTAGCGCCAGAGGAAGACGGCGATCAGCAGCGTGTAGGCCGCGTGGAGGGAGGGGACGGCGGCGACGGGGTTGGCGTATTGGGACCCGCGCTCGAACAGCGACGTGAAGTCGAGGTAGGGGAGGTGGCCCGAGATCGGTCCGATCGAGCGGATCGTCCAGTCGAGCTCTCCCTCGCGGCTTGCGAGCCACGGCGGCGCGGCGGGGAAGAGCGCGTAGGTCGCGAAGCCCATCAGCGCGAGGAGCGACACGGTCGCGACGTAGCGGCGGAAGCGGTCCCGCGCGAAGTACCAGAGTGCCCCCGCGAGGAGGTACGTCGCGAAGAAGTAGCTGACGTAGACCGTCCAGGCTCCGTAGTCCCACCACCGGAGATCCGACGTGCCGTGCCAGAGTCGCTCCTGCAGCCAGACCGTGGGCACGTTTCCGAAGAAGAGCACGCGGTCGCCTTCGAGCTGCGGCCGGACGTGCGCCTCGAACAGCAGTCCGTCCGCCTGGCCGCGCAGGAGGTCGTACGCCCAGAGGATGAGCGCGAGCGGCAGCCACTCGACGACGACCCCGCGAGCCCAGCCGCGGACGTTCGTCGTGGAGAACGCCAGGAGCCCCAGGACGATCCAGAGGAGCAGCCGGTCGCGCGACGTGGGCACTCCGTCGCGCCAGAGGAAGACGCTGAGGATCGCGACGTAGACGGCCGGGGCAAGCCACCGCAGCGGCGTCCGGAGGCGTTCGTCGCCGAGGACGCGATACGCGGCGAAGCGGCGCGACAGCGACCCGACTTCCACCGGCGCAGGCTATCGGGAGTGTCGCGTGAGGATCGATTGCGCCGCGAGCAGGTCTTGCACGATGGCGTCCTTCCAGCTCAGGACGTGCGCTTTCAGCGTCGCCCACTCGACCTGCGCCTCCGGCACGCCGAGCGAGACGAGCCTGGACAGGTCATCCTGATCGGAAGCCGGGAGCGTCCGCGACGCTCCGACGAGCTCGAGCAGTCGCTCGGTCTGCGCGGGCTTCTCGAGGCCGGTCCCGCTGAGCGCGTAGAAGTCGGTCGCGAAGCGGGCGAACCGACTCCACTCGTCGGGCAACTCGGTGTCCGGGAAGTAGACGCGGAGCTTCGAGGCGATCACCGCGTTCCGGATCTCCCAATCGCGGTAGCCGGCGTCGAAGTCCTCCTGCGACTGCCCGGCTGCACCGAGCTCCGCGAACTGGATCGCCAGCACGAACGCGGTGACCGTCTCGGTGATGTCGGTCGCGAGCTGCGTCTTCAGCTCGAGCTCCTTCTGGTGGTTCTGCCAGCGACTCGTGAACCAGGGAATCAGAAGGCCCGACACCACAGCTCCGACGAGCAATAGGAACAGCGGGTGGCTGAAGACGTCCATGCTGCGGCGGATCGTGCACTCCGGGAAAACCGTGCGCAAGCGCGTCCAGCATCCTGGAACGGTCTGGCCCGTTCATGGGCATGGGCTGAACCCTTCAGGACAGGCTACGGGGAGAGCTGGATCTCGCAGTCGGCGGCGATGGTGTCGCCGGCGTCGTAGTGGACGACGTCTTGGCCTGGGCCGCAACTGACGATGTCTGCGCCACCGTCGACGACGTCGATGTCGTCAGGTCCGAGGCCGCCGTTGACCGTGTCGCCGAAGAGACCGCCGAAGATCGTGTCGGCGCCGGGGCCGCCGTTGATCGTGAACCCATCGGCTCCGCCGAGAAACGGGACCAGGCCGTCAATCGTGATCGTGTCGTTACCGGGCCCGCCGTCGACCGTTCCGTTCGTGGGATCGCTGACGATCGTGTCGTTGCCGGGTCCGCCGTCAAGCGTCGCAAGCCCACCGCCGATGAACGTGCGGTAGTCGATGACGTCCGCCCCTGGACCTCCGAGGCCGGTTCCCGATCCCGCGAAGCCGCCGGCGTGAACGATGTCGTTCCCCGGGCCTCCGTCGGCGAGCTGGCCGCCCTCGCCGCCGGCGGCGATCTCGTCGTCTCCGGCTTCGCCGAACACGAACGTCGACCCGGCAAATGAGTCGGCGACGACGTTGTCGTCTCCAGGGCCCGCCCAGATCCGTGCTTGTGCGTTGACGACGACGTGCGCGGTGTCGTTTGCACCGCGCAGAGACGCCTCGACCAACTGTGTCCCTTGGCACTCGACGCCCCCACCCAGGCTCGCGGCGCATCCCGGCCCGGCGAAAAGAAGGCCGACGGCATCAAAGAACTCGAAGCCACCGAAGATCGGGTGCACTTCCAGGTCATTCACCTCGCCGCCGCCCGCGCGAAAGACAGCCGTCCCCGGCGCACTATTGGAGACGAAGGCGGTCGACGCTGATCCGGTGGCGGGTACGACTAGGGAGACAGCAGCGACGAACAATGCGAGTCTCCCACGACCCATGCGTCGCACGCCGGCGCGCGCTACCTCGTACTTCCCTGACCTGTGGACGCTCCCCAGCGCTGCGTCGAGCCCGTGTGCGTTTGCGTCGTGCGATGACATGGGTTTCTTCCTTCTGTTCGAGTGGAGCGGACTGTTGGCTCAGCATGTGCCGGGCCGCTAAATCGCGGCTAAGCGTTCGCTTTACGACGGGTGTCGTTTCCTTGGGAAGGAGTGGCTCGACGAGACGCTGGACACCTACGGCCCACCTGATGACGGCGCGTGTCGCTGAGGCCGCGTTGAAGTACGACCCGCTCCGGATCGCGGTTCAGTTGCGGCGGTAGACCAGCGGTAGATGGAAGCCGACTCGGGCGCCTCTCGAAGCGCTGAGAGCGCCCGTATTCGGCTAACCTCCGCGGAACGGGGCGTGGCGCAGCCTGGTTAGCGCGCCAGTCTGGGGGACTGGAGGTCCCGAGTTCGAATCTCGGCGCCCCGATGCGAGAAACCCCGCCTGCGCGGGGTTTCGTCGAGCTCGAGCAGCTCTCGCTGTCTGTCGGTGCGGCCTGATCCTGGCTCGAGCTGGGCTCGACCCCGTCGCCTTCTCTGCGCAGGAAGCGGTCGTCGCGTTCTCCGATCGTTCACCAGATCACCGTCCATGGAGCTGTATGTTCCGCGCATGGATCGAGAGCGCCTTGCCGGGATCTCGTTCTTCACCGGGGTCCCGGATCAGGAACTCGACGCAGTCGCACGCGTGGCATCGGAGCGCGAGTTTGCAGCCGGCGAGTCGTTGACGACCGAAGGTGACTTCGGCCATTGCCTCTATGTGATCGAGGCCGGCTCGGCCGAAGTCTCGACCGATGGAACACGTGTCGATCTGGTCGGCCCCGGCGCAGTCGTCGGCGAGGTTGCGGTGCTGTCATCGGGTCGTCGCACGGCCTCTGTCGTCGCCACCTCCGACGTGCGCGTCATCGGGTTCTTCAAGCGCGACGTTTGGGCGCTCGAGCAAGAGGCGCCGGAAGCGGCCCGCCGTCTTCGTGCCGCGCTCGAGCAGCACGCGGCGACAGCGTCTCGGCAGCAGCGCGTCTAGCCTCAGTACAGGCCTTCTTCGTCTCGGCTGGACGACGGGCGATCTGTTGCGCGTAGAAGCAACGCGGCGTTGCCCGCTGTATAGTGGCGGCTTCTGTAAGGCTTCCCTTACAACTTGGATCCGGAAGGCACTTCGTGTCCCAAGCGCAGATTCTCGTACTCGGTGCGATCGCCGGTCTGACCATCTTTCTCGGCCTTCCGGCCGGACGCGTGCGCCGCATGTCGACCCGGGTGAGCGCCTTGCTCAGCGCGATCGCCACCGGCATCCTGCTGTTTCTCCTCTGGGATGTGCTCACGGCCGGGATCGAGCCGGTGGAGGCGGCGCTGAACGCTGCGGCGCTCGACCACGACGGGACGTGGGCGCGGTTCGCTGCTCTCTCGGCGATCTTCGTCGTGTCCTTCACCGTCGGCCTGATGAGCCTCGTCTACTTCAACCAGATGCTCGCCAGGCGCCGGCGCGGGGAAGGGTTCCGCAGCGTCGGCGCGGCGGCGGTCGCCGAGTACGAGGTGCGTCCGGGGATGCTGTCCCCGGCGCAGTCGCTCTCGCTCATGATCGCAGCGGGTATCGGGCTGCACAACTTCTCCGAGGGGCTCGCGATCGGCCAGTCGGCCGCCTCCGGCGAGATCAGCCTCGCCCTCGTGCTCGTGATCGGCTTCGGTCTCCACAATGCGACCGAGGGGTTCGGCATCGTCGGGCCGTTCTCGGGCACGCAGGAACGGCCGAGCTGGGGGTTTCTGGTGCTCGCCGGCCTGATCGGCGGCGGGCCGACGTTCTTCGGCACGCTCGTCGGCCAGACCTGGGTGAGCGAAGCCGTCTCGATCGCCTTTCTGGCGCTGGCCGCCGGCTCCATTCTCTATGTGGTGATCGAGTTGCTCGGCGTGTGCCGCAAACTCGGTCACAAGACGGTCGTGGCCTGGGGTATCACGCTGGGTCTCATGCTCGGCTTCGCCACGGACTTCGTGCTCGTCGCCGCGGGCGCCTAGATGTAGTCTCCGGCGGCCCGTCCAAGGCTCGCGACCGCTAGACCGCGAGCCGGTGGTCTTCAACCGACGCGCCGTTCGCCGATCGGATCCTTTGGTGCGCGTCGAGGACCGAGCGGACCTTGCGGTCGAGCTCGTCGATCGTGAACGGCTTCTGCAAGAAGGCGGTTTCCTCGCCGCTGACGCCGCTGGCGAGTACGGCGTCGGACGTGTAGCCCGAGACGTAGATGACGGCGAGGCTCGGCTGATGGTCCGTCATCCGCTCGACGAGCTCGGGGCCGGTCATCTTCGGCATGACGACGTCCGTGACGAGGAGGTCGAACTGGAGTTCATCGGCCGCGGCGAGCGCAGCTTCGGGGTCGGCATAGGCGGTGACGGCATAGCCTTGAACCTCCAGCATCTGGCGGACCAGGTCGCGTACCACTTGCTCGTCCTCGACGAGCAGGATGTGCTCGTCGCCGCCGATCGGCGCGAGGGCCGGTGCCTTGCGGACTCTACGCACCTCGTCGGTGACGGCAGGCAGATAGACGGCGAACGTCGTTCCGCGTCCGAGCTCGCTGTCGACGCTGATGTGGCCGCCTGACTGCTCGACGATTCCGTAGACGGTCGCCAGGCCCAAGCCGGTGCCCTGGCCGACCTCCTTGGTGGTGAAGAAGGGGTCGAACGCCTTTTCCATCGTCTTGGCGTCCATCCCACAGCCGGTGTCCTCGACACAGAGGCGCACGTAGGGGCCGGCTGCCACGTCGCCGATTCCCGGGAGATGGCCGTCGGTGGCATCGACGTTCGTCGTCTTGAGACGGAGCACCCCGCCCTTTGCCATGGCGTCGCGGGCGTTGACTGCGAGGTTCATCAGCACCTGCTCGAGCTGGCCGCGGTCAGCGCGCACGACCTGGACATCGGGATCGAGCTCGGTCACGAGCTCGACGTCCTCGCCGATCAGGCGCGCCAGGAGCCGGAGCGTTTCTTCGACGATCTCGTTCAGGTCGAGTGCGCGCGGCTGGAGCACCTGGCGGCGGCTGAAGGCCAGGAGTTGCTGCGTCAGGCCGCGGGCGCGCTCACAGGCGTGCTGCACCTCTTCGAGATCGCGGCGGAGATCGTGATCGCTCTGCTCGAGGCGACCGATTGCGAAGGCGGTATAGCCGGAGATGGCGGTCAGCAGGTTGTTGAAGTCATGGGCGACGCCGCCTGCGAGCTGGCCGACCGCCTCCATCTTCTGGGCCTGGCGCAGCTGCGCCTCGAGTTCGCGCTTCGCCGTGACGTTCGTGAAGGTCATGCCGACGCGTCGGTTCGGTAGCGGGAAGACTCTGACCGCGAAGACCCGGTGGTCGGATCCCTCTTCGCCGTGATCGACGTCACCGATGTCGACCGCGTCGCCGCCGAGCGCCACCTGCCGATAGGTCTCTCTCCGTTCGGCTGGGAGGAGGGGGAAGGCGGCGACGATCCGCTCGCCCAGAACGTCCGCCGACGACACACCCGTTGCCTGCTCGGCGGCGGCGACCAAGGTGAGGCTCGACGCATCGCCGGGGTCGGTGAGCTCGTAGACGTAGACCCCGATGTCGGTGTGGGACATGACGTCGCGGTGCATCTCCAGCGTCGCTTCGACGGCTTGCTGCTCGGTCACGTTCTCGCTGATCGCGAGCACGCCCGAGGTCCCGTCCGAGTCGAAGGGGGCGGCGTAGGTGCGCAGAACCGTGGTCCGTCCCTTCGCTCCCTCGATCTCGTAGGTCAACGAGCGCGCCTTGCCCAATGCTGCATGCCGGTGAAGCTCGGCGACGTCGGCACGGTCGCTCTCCTTGACCCGGGGCAGGAGACTCGTGCCGACGACCTCCGTTGGATCGTCAATCTGAAGAGCATCGAGCCCGGCGCGGTTCAGCGCGACGATGTCGCTCTCCGCAGTGATGACGCCGATGGACTGCGGCGCGCTCTCGAAGATCGTGCGCAGGAACGACTCCCTCTCGGCGAGTTCACGGGTGAGCTCGCGCGTCTCGGTCACGTCACGTTGTGCGCCCGCAAAGCGGATCTTCTTTCCGTCGGCGTCCTGGAGCGCCTTCCCACGCGACAGGATCCAGCGATACGAGCCGTCCTTGTGGCGGACCCGGTACTCGCACTCGAACGTCTCGGAATCGCTTGCGAGATAGCTGTTGTTCGCCTCGATGACACGCTCGCGTTCGTCCGGGTGAATCAGCCCCTCCCATGTCTCGGGAGTGTCTGCAAGCTCGTCGTCGGCATACCCGAGCATCTCCTTCCAGCGCGGCGAGTAGTAGGCCTTCTGGGCGAGAATGTCCCAGTCCCAGATGCCGTCCGCCGTTCCTTCGACCGCGAGTGCGAAGCGCTGTTCACTCTGCCGGAGTGCCAGCTCGGCCGCCTTGCGCGCGGTCACGTCGCGGCCGAACGCCTGCGCGGCGACGGCGACACCGTCCTCGTAGACGAGCTGCGTGCTGACTTCGACCGTCAGCACGCGCCCGTCGCGGGCCTGAAGCTCGAGCTCGTAGATGCCGACCGACTCGCCGGCGCGAAGCCGATTGCCGATTTCGGTCGCCTTGATGCGAGAAGCCGGAGACATCAGGTCGGCGACATCCAGCTGAAGGAGCTCGTCGATGCTGAAGCCGAGGGCATCGGCGAACGACTTGTTGGCCGACAGCACCCGCCCGTTGGGGCCGATGAGCGAGATCATGTCCTGGGCGTTCTCGAACAGCCGCTGCGCACTCGCCCGGCTGTGCTTCAACTCGCGGCGCTCGGCGTGGCGCGCGATCGCGATCGCGGCGATCTCCGCCGTCGTCAGCAGGTCGGCGTGGCCGGCCTCGGACTGCTTGTGTCCGACTTCGCAATGACAGGCGAAGACTCCGAAGTTGTGACCGTCGGGTGCGATGATCGGCACGACGACACAAGACGCCACGCCTGCTCGGCCGGCGACTTCGGCAAACGGCTTGAAGTCCTTGTCGCGCTGCACGTCGGCGACGGTGATGACCTCTCCGCTTGCGATCGCAGCCCGATAGCAGTCGGACCCCGAGCCGACGTCGGCAGCGCAGATCGCGGCGATGAACTCTTGCGCAAGTGACGGTGCAGCCACCGCGCGCAGGACGTCGTCCTCGAGGAGCAGCATTGCCGAGTGCACGCCGGAGTGTGTCTCGTCGTAGAGACGAACGAGTCGGTCGAGGATCTCACGCAAGGGCTTGTCCGACGCGATCAGCTCGACGACTTCGCGGCGGCCGATCATCCAGCGTTCGCGCTGCCTCTCGGCGGTGACGTCCCTCGCGAGGGCGACGACACCGCTGATCACGGCGGCACCGTCGCGAAGCGGTTCGGTGACCACCTCGAACTCGCGGCCGGCGGCGACGTGTTCGTAAGAACCACGTTCACCGGTGAGCGTGCGCCGATGGACGTTGACGGCAGGGGAGTCACTGCCGCTGAAGATCTCTTCGAGCCGTCGGCCGACCTGGTCTTGCGTCACGAGCTTCGAGACGAGCGAGCCATGGGTAGAGGTCAGGCGCAGCTCATGGTCGGTCGTCCAGCCAACCGCCGGCATCTGGTCGGAGAACAACCGCAGCTCCACGTCGCACTTTCTGGCGAGTTGCGCCTGGTGCTCTGACGTCGCGGCCGTAAGACGCAGCTCGATCGTCGCCACGACCGCGGTTGCGACGTCGGCGAGACACTCGAGCTCGTGCTCTCTCCACTCGCGCGGGCTCGTGTCGAGGACACAGAGGGTGCCGAGCGTGTGGCCGGCGGCGGTGGTCAACCGCAGCCCGGCATAGGCCGAGACGCCGAACTCGTCGGCCGCTCGGTGCGCGGCGACGTGTTTGTCGTCGTGAGCATCGCCCACGACGAGCGGCGAGCCAGACGCGACGACGTGGCGGCAGAGCGAGTAGTCGAAGGGCAGGCCCGCCGAGGACAGCCACGGCTCCTCGATGCCGACGGCGCCGATGACGACCTGACGCTCGGCGTCGAGCAGGGAGACGAAGGCCATCGGCACCCGGGCCACGGTCGCCGCGAGCCGCGCCATGCGGTCGAAGGTCTCGTCGAGAGGTAAGTCGAGGAGCCCGGTCTGCGCAAGCGCCGCCAGGCGGGCGGGCTCGTCCATGCACGATGCCGCAGGGGTCCTCACAGCTTGACCATCGGCAAAGGCAGGCATGGTGCCGATGCGCGGAAGCGCGCTGCCTTCTAACCCGTTTTGGGGGCTCCTCCGGACGCGCTGACGTCAGGTCAGAGGCGAAGTTCGAGAGCCCGCACGCCGCAGATGTCGATCCAGAGCCGATCGCCGCCCGCGACGAGCTTCATCAGAACGTGGTCGCAGTGGGGGCAACGCAGCACGATTCCGGCAGTGCGATAGAGGCGTACCGCCCCGAGCTGCTCGACGGCGCTGCACCCGGTGCACGTCCCCCGCACCGTGGTCATTTCCCGGCCGAACACCTCCTCGAGGAGCCCGGCTGCCGCGTTTCCGTCCAGGGTCAACTCGTCCACGCTCATCCTCCTGTCGGGCCGAATCGTTCGGTCTTGACGCGCATTGGGTCGTGGCCCAGCTCGACGAGCGCGCTCGCCACCGACTCGACGAACGGCGTCGGGCCGCAGACGAAGCTGAGAGGGCGATCCGCGGGCTCGGGTGCGACCTGTCCAAGGAGTTCGACGTCGACGCGCCCCGAGTGACCCGTCCACCCAGGGGGCTGGGAACGCGTCAACGTGAAGACGACCTGGAGCCCGTCGCCGGCCTCCCCGAGCTGCACCAGCTCGTCGCGGTAGATCACGTCCTCCCAGCTGCGGGCGGAATAGAGCAGCGTCGCCGGCACTCGTTTCCCCTCGGCCTTGCGCCTGCGGGCCATCGCCATGAGCGGCACGATGCCGGAGCCACCGCCGACGAGGAGCACGGGCCCGCCGGGATCGGGGTCCCAGACGAAGTAGCCCCCGACCGGGCCGCGCACCTCGATCACGTCGCCCGGCTTCGTCTCCTCGGTCAGGTACGGCGAGACCTCGCCGTCGGCAATGGTCTCGACCGTGAGCTCCACGCGCTCACCGTTCTCCGGCGCAGCGATCGAATAGCTCCGTTCTGCCCGGTAGCCGTCTTCGGCCGTCAGCCGGACGTCGAGGTGCTGGCCGGCGCGGTGTCCCGGCCAGCCGGAGACGTCGAGGCCGATCGTCTTCACGCGCTGCGTCTCCGGCCGGAGCTCGACGATCTCGGCAGCGCGCCAGGTCAGTCGCCCCAGTAGCGCTGCTCCAGCCAAGGATCTCCGTAGAGGTGGTAGCCGTTCGACTCCCAGAACCCCGGCTCCTCCGTGGCGGCCAGGCGAAGCCCGCGCACCCACTTGGCGCTCTTCCAGAAGTAGAGGTGGGGGACGAGCAGGCGGGCGGGGCCGCCGTGCTCGGGGTCGAGCGGCTCTTCGTCGTAGCGGAACGCGACCCATGCCGTGCCGCCGGTGAGGTCCTCGAGCGGAAGGTTCGTCGTGTAGCCGCCGTCGCAGTAGGCGACCGCGTACTCGGCGCTGGTCTCGATCCCGTCCAGCAGCGTGTCGAGCGAGACGCCCTCCCAGACCGTGTCGAGCTTCGTCCACTTCGTCACGCAGTGGATGTCGACCGTGATCGTCTCGGTCGGGAGAGCGACGAACTCGTCCCACGTCCAGCGGCGGAGCTCGTCGACCTCGCCGACGATCGTGAAGTCCCACTCGGCGATCGATGTTCGCGGCGTCGGCCCGGCTGACAGCACGGGGAAGTCGTCGGTCACGTACTGCCCCGGCGGAACACGGTCGGGCGGTCCGTCGCGGCGCCTGCCTCTGAACCCCCGCGAGATGATCGGCGGCATCCCGGACAGGGTCGCGCACCCGGGGCGGCGTGACAAGCGGGTTGCGGCACTTCAACCCGGTGTGGACATTTGTGATACCAAAGGTGCCCTACCGCGTCGAGCGGTCGGTCGTAGGGAGTCGGGGGGCCTGAACATCCCGGCCGCAGGGAGAGTTCATCCTCCCGACTCCTTTGGCCGTCGGGCGTCAGGCGAAGGCGTCCGCCGACGAGCCGAAGACGAGTGCGGCGACCACGTCGCCCTCGCCGACTCCCTCGAGCGCGGGGTGGCTGAGGTCCACGTCGATCTCCGGCCACGCCTCGAGCCCGAGGGCCGCGGCGCCCTCCGACGTGCCGATGCGCATGAGCTCGTCGACCGGGAGGACGTTGCGGCGACCGCTCTGGCGCCTCGCGATCCCCTCCAGCTCGCGCAGCTCCTCGAGCGGGTCGATGCGGACATTCGAGTCGGAGCCGATGCAGATCCGGATCCCGCGCGCCAGCAGCCGCTCGACCGGAAGGAAGCCGTCCCCGAGGTTCGCCTCCGTCGTCAGGCACGCGCAGACCCGCGAGCCGTGCTGCGCGAGCAGGTCGAGCTCGTCGCCGTTCGCGTGCGTCGCGTGGATGATCGTCGTGCGCGCTCCGAGGCAGCCGGTGCGCGCGAGCAACTCGATCGGCCGCACGCCGTGCTCCGCGAGGCACTCCTCGACCTCGCGCGGCTGCTCGTCGGCGTGGACGTGCAGCGGTAGGCCCTCCCGGCCGGCGTAGCGACCGAGTTCCTCGAGCCAGTCCGCCGGGCACGCGCGCACGGAGTGGGGCGCGACGCCGACGCGCAGCCCGGAGGCCCGCAGCTCCTCGAGCCCGCCCAGGTAGTCGGCGACGGACGCCTGCCGGAAGCGGTCGATCCCGCCGCGCGCGTACGCGACGTACAGCAGAACGAGCTCGACGCCCGCCTCCTCGGCGGCTTCGGCTGCCGCGTGCGCCTCGGGCAGGCCGAGGTAGTGGAACTCGCCGACGGCCGTGTACCCGGCCCGCCGCAGCTCGCGGTAGACGCGTGCGTAGGACTCGCGGACGAGCTCCGGCGTCTGCCGGTCGGCCTCGGCCAGCATCAGCTCGCGCCAAGCCCAGAAGTCGCCGCCCTCGGTGCGCCCCCGCAGGGAGCGCTGGAAGGCGTGCGAATGCGCGTCGACGAAACCGGGGAGCCGCACGGCGGGGTCTATCCTCCCCGAAATGGCCACGCGCGCCGTCCCTCGCACGCTGGCGCAGCTGCCGAACGCGCTCACGATCCTGCGGCTCGCGCTGATCCCTGTCTTCGTCGTGCTGGTGGTCGACTCCGACAACGGCTACAGCTGGCCGGCTGCGCTCGTCTTCGCGGCTGCCGGGATCACCGATCAGATCGACGGCTTCCTGGCCCGCCGGTGGCATGTGGAGTCGCAGTTCGGCAAGGTCGCCGATCCGCTCGCCGACCGCCTGATGATCGACGCCGCGGTGCTGCTCCTCTGGCTCGAGGACAGGCTTCCCCTGGCCGCCGTCGCGGTGATCGTGGCCCGCGATATCCTGCTGGTCGGGGGATACAAGCTCGTGGTGCCGAGGGGGTACGAGTTCGAGGTCAACTTCCTCGGAAAGCTGGCCACGTGGGTGCTGTACGCGTCGCTCGGGCTGACGATGGTGACGCATGAGGGAACCGCCTGGCCGCTCTGGCTGTTCTGGCTCGGCGTCGCGCTCGCAGTCGTCGCGGCGGCTCAATACGTGCTGAAAGCACGGCGGGAGGTGAGAACGTGAGGGCGATCGTGATGGCCGGGGGCGAGGGGACGCGCCTGCGCCCGCTCACCTCGAACCAGCCGAAACCGATGGTGCCGATCGTCGGCAAGCCGTGCATGGAGCACATCCTCGAGCTGCTGAAAGTGCACGGGCTCGAAGACGTGACCGTGACCGTCGCATTCCTGCCGCAGGCGATCCGCTCGTACTTCGGCGACGGAGAGTCGCTCGGGCTCAAGGTTTCGTACTCGGTCGAGGAGACGCCGCTCGGGACGGCGGGGTCGGTGCGGCTCGCGACCAGGCGGCTCGAAGAGCCGGTGCTCGTGATCTCCGGAGACGCGCTCTGCGATGTCGACTTGACGCAGATGATCGAGGCGCACGAGCAGAAGAGCGCCGCGGTCACAATCGGCCTCAAGTCCGTCGACAACCCGCTCGAGTTCGGGATCGTCGTGACGGACGAGGACGGCCGGATCGAGCGCTTCCTCGAGAAGCCCTCGTGGGGCCAGGTTTTCTCCGACACGATCAACACGGGGATCTACGTGCTCGACCCCGAGGTGCTGACGCACGTCCCCGACGACCGCCCGTTCGACTTCTCGAAGGAGCTCTTCCCGCTGTTGCTCGAGATGGGGCGGCCGCTGTACGGCCACGTCTTCGAGGGCTACTGGCAGGACATCGGGGACCTCGACCAGTACCGGCAGGCGAACTTCGACGCGCTCGACGAACGGGTCCGCCTCAACGTGCCCGGAATTCGCCTGCGTGGCAACACGTGGATCGGTGAGGGCGTCGACCTGCACGACCTCGGCGCGGTCGAGGGGCCGGCGTTCATCGGCAACTACTGCCGCATCGCGCCGAAGGCCAAGGTCGGCCCGTACTCGGTCCTGAGCGCGAGCGTGACCCTGCAGGAGAACGCGCGCACGACGCGCAGCGTGATCGACTCGGGCACGCATATCGGACGCGCGTCGCACATCGAAGGCGCAGTCGTCGGACGTTCGTGTGACATCCGGTCACACGTGCGCATCGGCGAAGGGGTCGCCGTCGGCGACGAGGTGACCGTCGGCGACGAGAGCGTGCTGCAGCCCGGCGTCCGGATCTACCCGTACAAGGAGATCGAGTCGGGCGCGGTGATCCACGAGAGCCTGATCTGGGAGTCGCGGGTGTCGTCGCGGCTGTTCGACCAGTGGGGTGTGTCCGGCCGCGTCAACGTCGACCTGACGCCCGAGACGGCCGTCCGGCTCGCGACCGCACTCGGCACGGCGCTCAAGAAGGGCTCACGCGTGGTCGCGAGCCGGGACTCGGCGCGGGCCTGCAGGATGATCAAACGCGCCGTGATCACCGGGCTCACCGCGGCCGGGATCAACGTCGCCGACCTCCGCGTCCTCCCGGCCGCGGTCAACCGGCACATGCTCAAGATGGAGGGTTACGACGCGGGCGTGCACGTGACGACGCACCCGACCGACCCCGAGGTCGTCCGAATTCAGTTCCACGAGCCGCCGGGCATCTCGCTCACGCCGGGGCTCCAGAAGGAGATCGAGAAGCACTTCACGCGCGGGGAGCTCCGGCGTGCCGGGTTCAACGAGGTCGGCGAGATCACGTACCCGGCCCGCGTGCGCGACACCTACGCACACGACCTGCTCGCGACGCTCGACGTCGAGGCGATCAAGGCGCGCGATTTCCGAATCGTGGTGGACTACGGCTATTCCGCGGCGTCATACGTGCTTCCGCTCGTGCTTGGGCCTCTCGGTGTGGAGGCCGTTGCGGCGCACGCGTTCATCACGGACCGTGACGAGGCGCAGGCCGACATCCCGGAACTCGTCGAACAGACGAAGCGGCTCGTCGCGGCCCTCGGCGCGGACCTCGGCGTCGTCTTCGACCGCGCGGCCGAGCGGCTGCACCTGATCGACGAGCAGGCGCATGCGATCCCACTCGACCGGGCCCTGCTTCTGTTCATCCAGCTGCTCGGCTCCAACGGTAGGCGTGGGAAGCTCGCCTTCCCGGTCACGGCCACGAACCGGATCGAGGAGCTCCTCATGGGGAGCGGGCTGGAGATCGTCCGCACGCCCGCCTCGCTCGCCGAGTTGACCAAGACCGCCTCGGGGGACGACTTCATCTTCGCGGGCGCGGTCGGGGGCGGCTACGTCTTCCCTGAGTTCCTCCCAGGCTACGACGCGGTCGCCAGCCTCGCCAAGCTGCTCGAGCTGCTCGCGCCGGTCGATCGGCCGCTCTCGGAGCTCGTCGCCTCGCTGCCGGAGTCGCCGCTGGTGCACGAGCGCATCCACTGCCCGTGGGCGCTCAAGGGAACGGTCATGCGGGTACTCCACGAGCGGCTCGAGGGGCGGGAGGTCGACGTCACCGACGGGATCAAGGTCTTCGACGAGCGCGGCTGGGCGCAGGTCCTGCCGGATGCCGACGAGCCGGTCGTGCACCTCTACGCGGAGGGCCGGAACGAGGAGGAGTCGCGGGAGCTCGAGGACGAGCTCCGGACGATCGTCGAGGAGATCCTCGCTTCGGAGGAGTCCGCCGTCGGCGCCTGAACTAAAGTCTCAAGTTCAGGTTGACCCCTGGAGAAGGGACTGCTGAAATGAGCTCCATGGAACCGCTGCCGGATCTCGCCTCGCTCTCGGACGACGAGCTCAAGAAGGTGATCGAGCAGCTCGAGCAAGAGGAGAGCGACATCTCGTACAGACGCCGCCTGATCCAGGGGCGGATCGACATCCTCCGCGCCGAACGGACGGCGAGGCTGCGGAAGTCGGTCGGGGCGGGGGACGCCGACCTGGCCGACGTCGACACCCTCACCGACATCCTGTCGCAGAAGGGTTCGCCGTCCACCAAGGACCCGGCCGCTTGAGTCACAGCTACTGCCCTGAGTGCGGCTTTCAGAATCCCGAAGCCGCGAACTACTGCGCGCGCTGCGGCGCGCATCTCGTGCGGCCGGAGGAGGCCGAGACGACGATGACCTTCACACCCGACGAGTCCGAGGAGGAGGGTCTCGGGCTGCCGGAGGGGATCGACGGGCCCGCGTTGATCGTCCGGTCCGGCGGCGGCAGGGCGGGGGAGACGTTCGCCCTCGAGCACGAGCGGACCAGCGTGGGCCGCTCGCCCGACTGCGAGATCTTCCTCGACGACGTGACGGTCTCCCGCCGGCACGCCGTGATCGCGAGGAGCGGGGACGCGTTCCGAATCGAGGACGAGGGCAGCCTCAACGGCACCTTCGTGAACAAGAAGCGCGTCGAGTCGGCCGAGCTCGAGGACGGCGACGAGCTCCAGATCGGCAAGTACCGGATGACGTACCTCTCACGATGAGCGCGACCGAGATGCCGGCACGCGAGCGCGCCCTGCTGACGATCGGTGCCGTCTGCGCTCGGCTCAAGGACGAGTTCCCCGACATCTCGATCTCCAAGATCCGCTACCTCGAGGACCAGGGGCTGCTCACGCCGCGCCGGACGCGCGGCGGCTATCGGCTCTTCGACGAGGACGACGTCGAGCGGTTGCGCCGGATTCTCGAGCTGCAGCGGGACGAGTTTCTGCCGCTTCGCGTGATTCGTCAGGAGCTTGCGACGCCGTCCGGCAAGGAGCGCAAGCGAAAGCGGACGGCCGGCCTGGAGGAGCGCGAGGACGAGCTCGATCTCGACGAGCTCTGCGAGCGCGCCGGGGTCACGCGCGAGCTCGCGCAGGAGCTGGAGGAGTTCGGACTACTGGCGCCGCGCGTCGAGAACCACAGGAAGCGCTACGCGGAGACCGACGCCGAGATCGCCGCGGCGTGCGGCCGGCTCGCGCAGTACGGCATCAGCGCACGCCACCTGCGGACGTTCCGCACAGCGGCCGACCGCGAGGCGAGCCTGCTCGAAGCGGTCGTCGCACCGGCGCTGCGCGGCCGGAACGCCGAGCGGCGCGCGGAGGGCCTGCGTGAGCTCGCGGCGCTCGGTGCTGCCGCACAGGATCTCGCGCAGCTCCTCTTCTGGCGTGATCTGAAAGAGTTCGCCTCGCGCTGATGGCGGCAATCGACCTCAGGTCACGGATCCGCGAGGTGCCCGACTGGCCCGAGCCGGGCGTCGGCTTCAAGGACATCTCGCCGCTCCTCCGCGACCCGGCGGCGCTCGACCAGGCGATCTGCGAGCTCGCCGACTGGACGCGCGGGCAGGAGCCCGACCTCGTCCTCGGCGCCGAGGCGCGCGGGTTCTGGCTCGGTGCCGCGGTCGCGTGGAAGACCGGCTGCGGGTTCATCCCGGCGCGCCGGCCTGGGAAGCTCCCGCCGGAGACCGTGAGCGCGACCTACGCCCTCGAGTACGGGCAGAACTCGCTCGAGCTGAACGCCGACGCGATCGGCGACGGCGCGCGCGTGGTGATCCACGACGACGTGCTCGCGACGGGCGGGACGGTCGAGGCGATCGCGGGACTGGTCGAGCAGCTCGGGGGCGAGGTCGTCGGCGTCTGCTTCATCATCGACCTGACGTTCCTGGGCGGCCGGGAGAGGCTCGCGAAGTACCCGCTGTTCTCGCTGATCGAGTACTGAGAACGCGCTGTCAGGTTTCGCGTCCGGTCCGCCGATAAGAATGGTGGACCGTTGTACGACGCGTTGACCAGCCGGTACGCCTTCTCGTGCCCGGTGCGGGGCGAGACGTCGGTGACGCTGTCCTCGTTCCGCTCGCTGGAGGCACTGCCCGGCAGCGCGCACCCGGCCGTCTACCGCGTCACGTTCGCGTGCCCGTGCGGGGGCGAGCATCCTGGTCTCGTCACGCACGACGAGCTCGACTGGGCGCCGCTCGGATTCGGGGGCGAGCGCTTCTTCAACCTGATGACGGCGCGGCTCGAGGACGTCTCGGTCGAGCTCAGCGACCTGGCCGCGCGCCGGATCCAGGCGGGGGAGTGGCCGTGGACGTTCTTCTGCCTCCCCGAGGAGCGGCCGCGGCCGGTGTTCCCGTCGTCGTTCTTCCTGATCGCCGCCTCGGCCGATGCCGTCGGCCTCGCCGTGCGCTGTCCGGCCTGCTCGCGCACCTCGGTGAACCTCGTCACCCACAGCCATGTCGATCTGCCGTTCCACAACGACCCCGAGGTGGGGGTGGTGCGGCACGCCTTCTGGGAGGAGCCGCTCGTCGAGGAGTTCCGCTCTTTCCTCGAGTCGCGCGACTTCGACGCCCGGCGCCTGCACCTATAGACCCGGGCAAGGGATGGTGGGGGAGCCTCTACCTAGCCGATAGGTGGGGTGTGACCGCAATAGAGCCGCCGCCCCCCGCCCGTGGGGCAGACCTCCTGATAGAGCACTGCGCGGCCCTCGATACGAGTTGCAGCCGCCTGTCGGCCAACGAGCGCCTCGAGCGCATGGTCGGGGGCTCCCTCGCCCGCCTGCTTGTGGGCGCCCTCCAGGGCCCGCGCGGGGCCCGGCGCGACGACCTCGACCCAGAGGGCTAAGTGCCCCGGCGAGGCCTGTCCTCGCCGAAGATCCGCACGAAGAAGAAGATGCCGAAGCCGGCGAGGGCGGCGAAGATGAAGGCCGTCCCCTTGGAGACGCCGACCGCCAGCATCCCGAGCCAGAGATAGAGGAAGAAGACGAGGGCCCAGATGAAGCTCGAGACGCCCTTGTCGATGCTCGGTGCGCGGAGGTGCATGCGAGAGAGATCCTAGAAAAGCTTTCGGGGCGAGTGTCCCGAAGAACTCTCGCCCCGAAAGTTTTCGCCGAGCCGGTTTCACTTTCGTCCACCGTCCCCGCTGGCCTTCGGCTTCCGCCTACCGCCACCGGGAGCGGTTTCGACCTACTTGCGCTCCGTGCTCGGCGCAAGAACGAACCTAGTCGCCGCCATGTCCGCGATCAAGAGGTCGAAAAACGTCGTCGCCGCAATTTGCGGCTAATTCAATTATCCACAATTCCACAGCCAATCTTCCAACTTGTGGAGAGGTCTGTGGACAACGAGAAGCGCGACTCTACACCGTAGGATTCCCGGCTGCATGGGGCGCGTTGCAACGACGACCGCCGCCGCCTCGCTCCTCCTCGCCGCCGCGCTCCTGACCGTGCTCGGCGTGGGGGATGCTGCGGGCGCGCTGCCCGACTGGCAGGCATTCGTGCTCGGCGTCGTGCAGGGGCTGACCGAGCTGCTGCCGATCTCGTCCTCGGGCCATCTGATCCTCGTGCCCTGGCTCGGCGACTGGACCTACCTCGAGCAGCACGACGCTTTCAATCAGACCTTCGACGTCGCGCTCCACCTCGGCACGCTCGTCGCGGTCGTCGTGTACTTCCGCCGCGACATCGCCGACCTGGCGGTGGCGTTCGTGGGGAGCCTGGCGCGGCGGCGGATCCGGACGCCCGACGAACGGGTTGCCTGGGTCGTTGCGGTGGCGACGGTGCCGGCGGCCCTCGTCGGCGCCGTGGGCGAGAGCTTCATCGCCGACCACCTCGGCGAGCCGTGGCAGATCGCGATCTTCATGGCGGTGTTCGCCGTCATCCTCTGGCTCTGCGACCGCAGGCCGCAGACACGTGAGGCGGCCGACCTCAGCCTCTGGCACGGGTTCGCGATCGGCTGCGCCCAGGCGCTCGCGCTGATGCCTGGTGTCTCGCGCTCGGGGATCACGATCTCCGCCGCCCGCTATCTCCGCCTCGGGCGCGATCAGGCCGCAAGGCTCTCGTTCCTGCTTCTGGCGCCGATCACCCTCGGAGCGGTCGCCTTCAAGGGCGTGGGCGACGTCCTCCTCGGCGATCTGCCGGAAGGGTGGAAGGGGCCGTTCGTCGTGGGGATGCTCGCGGCGGCCGGCAGCGGCCTCCTCGCGATCGAGTTGCTGCTCGGCTACGTGCGCCGCCACGACTACAGCATCTTCGTGGTCTACCGGCTGATCGTTGCCGCGATCATCCTGCTCCTGATCGCGACCGGCGTGCGCTCCGCGACGTTCTAGGGCCGGATCAGCCGGGCGTAGGGGACACCGGTCGCCGGATCGACGTAGACCACCCGGTACGAGGCTCCGGGGTCACCGGCGCGTCGCGTCGAAGAGGCCGTCCGGGCCGAGCGCGAACTCGGCCGCCAGCCGGCGCGGCTGTCCCGCGACTTCTTCGTAGAGCTGGACGCTGCCGCTCGTCGCACCCTCGACACGGCCGCGAAGGGTGACGTCCGCGTCGACCCGGAGCTGTGGAGCCGCAGGGAGCGCGAACCACTCGAGGCCGTCGGGGCGGGCGAGGAGGAGCTGCCGGCCGCCGTCGGGCGTCGAGGCGTAGCCGAGCACGCGTCCGTCGAGCTCGGTCTGGGCCGCGCCCGTGATCAAACCGGCAACGAGGCCCTGCACGGGCTCGTTCGCGGCGATCTCCGGGCCCGAGGTGCCGAGCACGAGCGCCGCGGCGAACGCATTCGGATGGAGCACGGTCGAGCGTGAGCGGTCGATCCGCGTCGAGAGGACCAGGTGGTTCTCGCCGACCGTGAGATACGGGATCGTCCAGGCGACGTAGATCCCGTCCGCGGCCGCCGAGGCGTACAGAGGCAGGGGAGCGACGCCGAGGGAGCTCGCATGCAGCACACGGCCCCACCAACGCTTGCCCTCGCGTCGCCAGAAGATCGCGTTCGCGCCCCGCTGGGAGAACGACTCCACGACGCGCATCGTTCGGTCGGGCCAGAGCACCGGCGCCGCCGCGGGCGGGGCGACGCTGCTGGGAAAGCCTTTCTGGGTGATCCTCGTGCGTGCCAGGCGCCCGCTCGGGAGAAGTTGGACGAGGTGGAGCGCGGTTCGCTCGTCGGCCTCCTGAACCGCGTAGGCGACCGCGGGGCGGCCCGCCGCGTTGACCGCGAGACCGGACGGCCCGAGCAGGGCGCGCTTGGGCGCGTCGGCGACCGTGAGCACGCGCCAGCGGCTCCCGCCGCGGACGAAGAGGCGGATCCAGCTCCGGCGGCCCTCGACGAGCACGGCATCCCCCGAGAGGCCCGCGACGCGCCCTTCGACGGACGGCAGCGTCCCGATGGCGCTCGAGCTCCAACTGCCGGCACGCGTCCCGAGCATGAGCCGGCGGCCTTCGATCCAGGCGACGCGCGGCGTTCCGTCCTGCGCGACCGCGAGCGCACCGTCGGCGACACCGGGGGCGACGACCTCGGCTCTTGCCGCCGCAGGAAGTACGAGAGCCGCGGCGAGAAGGGGGACGAGCGCCTTCACGGCGACACGGTAGCCGTCTTGTCTCGACTTTCCATAACGCTGGTTACCGTGCACTGCGCCGAGGGCGCAGGAGAAAGTCGGTAGGAGCGTGTTTGGCCTCCGATCGCGCGAGGAAAGCCCTTAACGGTCGTGCCGGTCGACGTCATCGACAACCTGATTGCCCTCGAGCTCAAGCCGCTCCTCGACGCAGCTGAGGCAAACGGCTCGATCCGGCGCGTCGAGCTCCTCGAGCTGCTGGAGCCGCACGACCTGGCGCCGCTCGAGGTCGAGGCGCTCGAGCGCGAGCTCGAGGCGAACGGGTTCGAGCTCCTCGACGAGCCGGAGGAGAAGAAGGAGGTCGCACCCCCGCCGCCGCCGGCTGCGATGACGGCCCTCGAGACCACGACCGACGCGCTCCAGCTCTTCTTGCGCGAGGCCGGCCGGCACGCGCTCCTGACGGCACCCCAGGAGGTCGCGTTGGCGAAGAAGATCGAGCGCGGCGACCTCGATGCGAAGCAGCGGATGATCCAGGCGAATCTCCGGCTGGTCGTCTCGATCGCGAAGAACTATCGCAACCAGGGCCTGCCGTTCCTCGACCTGATCCAGGAGGGAACGCTCGGGCTGATCCGCGCGGTCGAGAAGTTCGACTGGCGCCGCGGCTACAAGTTCTCGACCTACGCGACGTGGTGGATCCGGCAAGCGGTTGCGCGGGCGCTCGCGGACAAGGCCCGGACGATTCGGATGCCCGTTCACATCGTCGAGCGCCTCCAGAAGATGAACCGCGCCGAACGGACGCTCTGGATGGAGTGCGGGCGCGAGCCGACACTCGAGGAGATCGCCGACGAGGCGAACCTCCCCTTGCATCAGGCGAAGGAGGTGCGCGCGGCCGCACGCGCATCCACGAGCCTCGACCAGCCCGTCGGTGAAGAGGACGACGCGGTCTTCGGCGACTTCGTCGCGGGCGACTCGCCCCTCCCCGAGGACGAGGTCGCGGTCACGCTTCGAAGCCAGGCGCTCGCGGCCGCGCTCGAGGTCCTCTCGGATCGCGACCGCTCGGTGATCGTCCTCCGCTACGGGCTCGACGACACGGAGCCCAAGACGCTGGAGGAAATCGGACGGCGGCTAGGGATGACGCGCGAGCGTGTGCGGCAGATCGAGCTCGAGTCGCTCAGGCACCTCGCGCGGCTGCACGAGATGGAAGCTGTTGCGCTGTGACGCCGATCGCCGAGCCGTCGAAGAGCGACCGCGCCTGGGTCTCCCCCACCCGGTTGACGACGGCCGCGTAGGCCTCGTCCAGCACCGCCGGGCGCGTGCCGCGGTGCCCGTCCGAGCCGACGAGCGCGACGAGTCCGTCGTCGATCAGCTGCCAGCCGAGCGCCTCGATCTCGGACCCGTGGCGCGCAACCAGCGAGCTGCCGTTCACCTGAAGGAGCCACCCGCGCTCGGCGAACTCCCGTGCGAGCGAGGGCTGCTCGAGCACCGACTGGGTGCGCTCGGGATGCGCCACGACCACCCGAAGCCCCTGCTCCTCGATCCGCTCGCAAATCGCGACGAAGAGGTCGGCGCCGCCGGTGAAGGGCACCTCGATCAGGACGGCATCCGTTTCGTCGAGCACGTAGCGGCGCAGGTCCTGCTCGAGCAGCGGCGGCGCAGGCGTCAGCTCGAAGCCGAGCCGGAGCTCGAGCCCGAGGCTCTCGGCGGCAAGCTCGGCGAAGTTTGCGCGGATCAGGCGCTCGCGCTCCTCCGGCAGCGTCAGGTGCGGCCAGACATGCGGGGTCGCGTAGAGGATCGCCGTTCCGTGTCGTGCGGCCTCGCGGCAGAGGCCGCGGCCCTCGATGATGCGCTGCGCGCCGTCGTCGCCCGAGGGGACGACGTGCGAGTGGACGTCGACGAAGAATCCCACTCCCCGAGGGTACCGGGGGCAGAGGTCGCTACTCGGCGAGGTAGAGCTCGAGGTCGGGCGCGACCGAGCGGAGCTCGCGCAGCGCGCGCGACTCGAGCTGTCGGACACGCTCGCGCGTGATCCCGAGCCCGGAGCCGACCTCTTCGAGCGTCTGCGGCTTGTGGCCGTCGAGCCCGAAGCGGAGCGTCAGCACCCTGCGCATGCGCGGGTTCAGGCTGTCGAGCGCGTGCACGAGCTCGCGGTGTCGCATCGACTCGGCCGTGGTCAGCTCGGGACGCTCTGTGTTCATGTCCTCGATCAGGTCGCCGTACAGCGACTCGCCGTCCCCGACGGGTGTCTCGAGGCTGAGCGGCTCCTCGACCAGTTCGAGCAGGTCCTTCACCTTCTTGGGCGGGAGGTCGGAGGCCACGGAAAGCTCGTCGATCGTCGGCTCGCGGTTCAGCTTCTGGGCGAGCATCCGGCGCGTCCGCATCAGGCGGCGCAGCTGGTCGGCGACGTGGACGGGGAGCCGGATGATCCGGCCCTGGTCGGCCAGCGCACGCGTGATCGACTGGCGAATCCACCAGGTCGCGTACGTCGAGAGCTTGAACCCCATCCGGTAGTCGAACTTCTCGACCGCGCGGATCAGGCCGAGGTTGCCCTCCTGAATCAGGTCGAGGAGAGGCACGCCGCTCTTGGTGTAGTTGCGCGTGATCGACATCACGAGCCGGAGGTTGCACTCGATCAGGCGCCGCTTGGCCGCCTCGTCCCCCAGGTCCTTGCGGCGCGCGAGCTCGCGCTCCTCGGACGCGGTCAGCAGCCGCCCGTCGCCGATCTGGCGGACGTACAGCTTGAGCGGATCGGAGACCGGCGCCGGCGTGTCGAGGATGTCGAGCACAGCCGCCTCGGGCTCCTCGACGGGGTCGAGAGCGGGCAGCAGTTCGAGGTGAGGCTCCGGGACGTCAAGCGCCTCCAGAGGCTCCGGGAGGGAGCTCGACTCCATGCCTCACGTATCGGCCTTTTGGGGGATGCGCTTGAAAACCGGCTTCCCCCCGAATGAGGGATTGGAGGAATGGCGCAGGCCTTACAGCTTTTTTACCTAACCGTCAGAACTGTCGATACGTCTAGTGGGAAGAGTGTCGAGTGCAGCGAAACCTACGATCGGAGCCCTATGTGCGGCATAGCCGGCTACAGCCTGAGCGGTTCGTCGAGCGTCGATAGGACGCTTGCGGCGCAGTCGCTGCTGGCCGGAATCGCCGAGCGCGGCGCCGATGCGGTCGGGTACGCGCACCGTGCGTCGAACGGCCGCGCCGAGGTGCACAAGCAGCGCTCCGGCGCGAGCGAGCTGCTCGACCAGGTCAGTGTTCCGTCCGACGCGATCGAGGCGCTCGTGCACGTGCGCGACTACACGAAGGGCCATCCGTCGATCTCCGCCAACAACCACCCCGTCCGCCACGGCACGGTCGTCGGGATCCACAACGGGATCATCGCCAACGACGACGAGCTCTTCGAGCGGCACGGGTGGCGCCGCCACGAGCCGGACATGACCGTCGACACCGAGGCGATCTTCGCGCTCGCGGAAGCGAGCGAGAACCGCGCCGAAGCGCTCGAGCAGCTCTACGGAGCGATGGCGGCGGCCTGGGTCGACGAGCGCCGCCCGGGGATTCTCTTCCTTGCGCGCGGCGTCGGCCGCCCGCTCTGGATCGGGCGGGCGCGCCGGGCGACGTTCTTCGCCTCGACGAGGCTCGCACTCGACACGGTCGAGCGCTACATCGACGTGACGCTCCAGAAGCGCGAGCTGGCCGAGGGCACCATGCTCGCGCTCGCCGAGGGGCGCATCGCCTGGAGCGAGCGTTTCCGCGTCGACGACTCGTTCGTCGAGGACTCCGAGCTTCCGGCCGTCCGCGCCCCACAGGAGGGCGCGCACTGCCTCCGGCGCCTCGCCGCGCTCGTCGCGGCCCTCTAGCCGACCCGCCCCTCGGGGCTCACCGGCACGCCTTGCTCGCGCAGGCGTTCGGCGATCAGGAACTGGAAGGTCGCCCACGCGCCGCGGCGCGAGTCGAACATCCGGTAGACCTGCCACTCGGTCAGCAGTGCCTCGTCGCGCTTGCGTGCGTCGGCCCAGTCCGCGAACTTCGGCAGCCGCTTGAGCCGCCGCCCGAGCTTGACGCCCTGATCCACCGCTCGATCGAGCCTCTCCTCCCCCACCGGGACGTCGAAGCCGGCCTCCCGCAGCGCCGTGGTCAGCGAGCCGAACGTGTGCCAGTAGAGCGACTTCGACGGTAGCCGTCCGCGGCGCTCCTCGAGATCGCGTGCGGTCGGGGTGCGGCCGAGCTCCGCGCCGAGGTCACGGAGCACCTGGAGCAGCTCCTCACGCGTCGCGAAGCGCCTCGGCACGAGACCGGCTTCCCGCTTCGCCGCGTTCCAGCTGCCGAAGTGCTCGATCACCGTCTGCGGATGGACCCGCGTCTCGGGATCGTCGGCGAACTCGCGCATCGTCGGCGAGCGGCCGAGCCGCTCCGCGCACGCACGCAACTCGCCGAGCAGCTCCTCGTCGCCGTAGCGCTTGCGGATCCCTGCCTGGAACGCCGCGAGACGTTCGGGGTCGATGCCCTCGAGGGCACGGAACGCCCTCTTCCGGGCCATGTCAAGAATGGTAGAGCAAACTGACCAAAGCGCAAGCTCGCCCGATCAGCGTCGGCCCTACGAGACGGCGGCTACGAGGAGCTCTTCCGGCTCTTCGTCGACGCTCTCGATCGGGAGGATCCGCTCGAGGGCCGCGACGCAGCGCGGGCAGAACTGGCTCCCGGACGCCCGCTTGGAGCTCGGCGAGCGCCTCGGCGGGCGGGCGCGCAGCTCGGTAGATCCTGGTGGTCAGCATCGAGTCGAGCGCGTCCGCCACGTGGATGATCCGGGCGCCCAGCGGGATCTCGTCCCCGCTCAGCCGGTCCGGGTAGCCCGTGCCGTCGAAGCGCTCGTGGTGGTGGCGGATCGCCGGGACGGCGTCGCCGAGGAAGCCGAGCCGGTCGATGATGCGTGCGCCCTCCTCTGCGTGGCGCTGCATCAGCGCCCACTCGTCGCTCGTGAGCGAGGCGGGCTTGAGGAGGATCGAATCCGGAATCGCGAGCTTGCCGATGTCGTGGAAGAGCGCGGCGTGGCCCAGCAGGTCGAGCTCGGCCTGCGACAGCTCCAGCTCCCGGCCGACTGCGAGCGCGAGCTGCTGGACGCGGCGGGAGTGGCCGGCCGTGTACGAGTCACGCGCGTCGACCGTCGCCGAGAGCGACTCCATCGCCGCGGTGGAGCGCTCCTTGATCAGCCGGTTCGCCTGCTCCAGCGAGACGTTCTGCGTCTGGATCGTCTCGGCAGCGGCGCGCAGCTTCTGCACCGAGCGCTGCGTGTGGACGAGGTACGCCTCCTGCGTCTTGCGCATCAGCACCAGCGGCACGGCGAAGACCGCGAGGCCCCAGAGACCGGCGGCGCTGTAGGCCACGGCCATCACGCCCGCGACGAAGCCGTAGACGAGGTAGTGCAGCCACAGCCACGCGAAGCGTTCCTTGAAGACCGCTGGGCCGCGCTCGTGTCCCTCCATCGCGAGCGCGAGGCTGACGAGGCTCATGTTGACGCCGAAGTAGACGAGGCCTGCGGCCAGGCCGGCGGCGATCATCGCAACCTTGGCCGGCGTCCCGACCAGGTCGAACGAGTTGGCCGCCGCGAACACTCCGGCGGCCGAGAACGACGCGAGGGTCAGGGTGCCGATGTTGAAGAGCACCTGGTGTGTCCAGAGCCGCTGCGCGGACCAGTCGACGATCGCGATCGCGATCGCGATCGCAAGCGCTGCCCGTGGTCCGAAGAGCGCTGCGCCGGCGATCGCACCGACGGCGCTGAGCGAAATCGAGTTGGCGCCGCTCGCGTCGCTGATCGTGAGTGCGACCGCCTGGCCGATGCCGACGAGCGCGATGATCGCGAGCAGGCCGACGATGTCCGTCGACGAGCCGAAGACGAGTCCGAGCACACCGGCGACGACGCCCGCAGTCGCGACGACGGCCACGAGGGCGCCGAGCCGCTTCGAGAGCGCGAGAAAGCGCGGCCCCTGGACTGCGTGCGGCTTCGGGTGAATCTGCGCGCGGCGGTCCTCGGCAGCCGTCGCTTCCGCGACGCGCGGGAGCGGTACAACGCGCTCGACGCTCTCTGGCACGGCGACGAGCCGCTGCGAGTGCTCGGTGTTCAGGATCGCCTGCTCCAGGCTTGCTCCGAGGACACGGTTGCGGCCCTGGAGCTTCGCGCGGTACACGGCCAGGTCGGCCTGGTGGATCAACTCGTTTGCGTCCGTCGCGTCCTTAGGGTAGGCGGCGACCCCGATCGAGACGGTCGCACGGATCGGCTCGCTCGACGTTTCGACCTCGAAGGCGGCTTCTGCGACGGCACGGCGGATCCGCTCGGCGATCTCGAGTGCCTGCTCGGGCGGCGTCTCCGGGAGCAGGATCGAGAACTCCTCACCGCCGAAGCGGGCCGGCACGTCGAAGTGGCGCAGCTGCTGGCGGAAGATCTGGGCGATGCCTTTCAGGACTGCGTCGCCTGCGAGATGGCCGTACGTGTTGTTGATGTCACGCAGGAGGTCGAGGTCGGCCATGATCAGCGACAGCGGGCGGTCGAACCGGACGGCGCGGCCGAGCTCCTCCGTCAACGCGGAGGCGAAGTAGCGCGCGTTGAAGAGACCGGTCTTCGGATCGACGCGAGCCTCCTCCTCGAGCGCGGGCACCGCGAGGGAGCGGTGGATCAGCAGCATCGGGGCGATCCCGATCGGGAGCAGCCAGGGGTTCAGGCGCCAGAAGCTGACGAGCGCGAAGCCGAGCAGGCCGACGACCAGCTCGTTCGAGAGGCTCTGGAACGAGAGCAGGCCACTCTCGCGCAGGTTCATGCCGCGCGCGAGCCGGAGCATGAAGGCGACGATCGTGTGGTTGAAGGTGACGTAGACGAGGGCCGCTGCGACACCCGCGAAGGCCCACACCTGCTCCTTGGTGCCCGGCGCGTAGTTGAGCACGAGGTGCGCGACCGCCCACGCAGCGAAGAGGTTGATCGTGTGGTTCGCGATGTTGAACGTCTGCATGAACCACGGGTACCGAATCCGCAGCCACTCCGGCAGGTGCATGACGATCGGCATCAGTGCGATCAGCTCGGGCGGCAGCAGGAAGACCGCCGGGAGCATGAACACGATCGCCGGCGTGAACGCGTTGTTCTTGAGCGTGTGGACCGGGAAAAGCTGGGCCACGGCCGCGGCGGAGCCGAAGAGGACGAAGAGCAGCCAGCCCTCGGTGTGCGTCGAGAGCTGCGCGAGGCTGGGCACGATCGCCGCAGCCGCGACGAGAAGCAGGCCTCCAAGGAAGACCTTCGCGCTTAGGTTGAGCTGCTGGTTCTCTTGTGCCGCCACAGGTTGCCTCTCAGTGCTTTTCGGCGCGAAACGGCGAGGGCTTTACTAACGCGGTGAGAATGACGAACGGCGGCCAAGGGCCGCCGTTCGTCACGAAGGTGCCAGACGCTTACTCCGTGTCCGTTGCGACCGTCCAGTTGGAGGCCACCCAGTTCGAAGCCGTCCAGTTCGAGCTCACCCAGTTGGACGCGACCCAGTTCGACGCGACCCAGTTGGAGGAGACCCAGTTGGAGGCCGTCCAGTTGGACGCAGTCCAGTTGGACTGTGTCCAGTTGGAGTTCGTCGTGACGTAGGAGACCCACGCCTCGGCGTTGAAGGAGCCGTTCTGAACGAAGCTGTACAGGTTCTGGTTCGGGTTGGCGGGGGTTGAGACCGCCGCAGCCGCTGAGATGTCGACCTCACCGACGCCCGCGCCCGGATCGTCCGAAGCCAGGTAGTGCGCGGTTGCCATGATTGCGCCCTTCACCTGGTCCGGCGTCCAGCCGGGGTTCCGTGCGAGGAGCTGTGCAGCCGCGCCCGCCACCACGGGGGACGCGAACGACGTGCCGCTCATCCACATGTAGCCGGGGGCGACGACGCGCCACGGCTTCGTCCGCTCGATCAGCGAGTTGTCCACTGCCGGCATGACCATCCACCGGCCCGGGGCTGACACGTCGGGCTTCATGAAGCCGTCCGCCGTGGGCCCGTAGGCCGACCACGGTGCCCTGAAGTCGTCGGAGGTGCTCTGCGTGCCGTTCTGGTCGATCGCGCCGACCGTGATCACGAACGGATCATTCGCAGGAGCGCCGATCCCGACCGGCCCGGTGGACGAGCCGTTGTTGCCGACGGCCGCCACGACGGTGATCCCGCTCAGCCAGAGCTTCTCGACCGCCTTGTCGAAGGGGTCGTAGCGGAAGCTGGTCGCCCCGTTTCCGACGAGCGAGAAGTTGGCGACGCGGATGTTGTAGGTGCTCTTGTTCGCCAGCACCCAGTCCACGGCTGCGACGATGTCGCTCGTGCGGGCCTCGCCCGTGCTCGACGCCACGCGGACGTCGACGAGCTTCGCGTTGGGCGCCACGCCGCCGTACTTCTGCGACTGGCCCGCGACGATTCCGGCAACCATCGTGCCGTGGCCGTTCGGGTCCCCCGTGACGTTCGGCTCGACCGAGCTGAAGTTCGCCCGTGCGACCACGCGGCCACCGAAGTCGGCCGTCTTGGCCGAGTCGATTCCGGAGTCGAAGACCGCCACCGTCGGTGCCTGGGGCGCCGGGACTCCCGGCTTGTCCCAGAGGGACTTCGCGTTGACCGCGTCTCGCCACATGCCGGCGTCGGCCTCGACGTACGGAGACCAGACGAGCGAGACAGCTTCGTCGCGCGTGATCACGCCGATGCGTGCATCCTTTGCGAGCTTGACGAGCTGGCTGCCCGAGATCTCTGCGGCGACCGCCGTGACGGAGCGAAGCTGCCGCCTGATGTCGCCGTTCTCGGTGCGGACTGCCTCGGCCACTGCAGCACCTGCGTCACGCTCGTACAGTTCCTTGGCGCTGCGCTGACGCTGCTCGAAGCTGTTCCGCTCGTTGTTGAGCTGGCTGTCGAACGAATTCCGCTCGGACTTCTGCCTGCTGTCGAACGAGTTCCTGTTCTTCTTCTGAGACTTGTCGTTGTCGAACGACTGGCGCTCGGAGCGCTGTTTCGTCTCGAACGAGTTCTTGCGCGAGTCCCACTGACTCTTGGCCTCGTCCGCGTCTTCGCGCTGAGCCCTGTCGAACGCGGAGCTCTCGGAGCGCTGGATGATCACCTTGAAGGTGGCATCCGGGTTCGCCCGAGCTGCGGCGATGAGATCCGCCGGAACGTTGGCGCGCTGCTTCTCGCCGGCGATGCCGGCTGCGGGGATGATCACGCTGACGACGAGCACAAGCAGCGCGACTACGCTGCGCCCGCCGCGGCCCCAGAGTGCACTACCGCGGGACTGGCCACCAGAGCCTTTGCCCCACAGCGCACTCGAGCGGGCCTCCCCACTACTAGAAGGTCGTTCGTGCCGCATGTGAAGTACTCGATCCTTTCGTAATTGCCGCAGTCAAAAGGCTCGAAAGCTGCCTTTCCCTCGCGCAACCTATTGCGCTATGGGTGAAGGAGCCTCCCCCGACAGGGGTACGCCCGGCGACGTTCCCTCGGTCGAGGGAATCGCGACGAGGTCACTCGTCCGAGGGATACGGGAGCTACGCTCGCGCGGTGCGTGTTCCGCTGCCACTGAGCGCCCTCGCGGTGGCGGCTCGCGCCGTCGGCGCCCTCTCGCGGCTGGCGGGGCAAGGCGGCGGAACGACGCTTCCGGGGAAGCTGCTCTGGAAGCTCGACCCGACCGCGGTGGCTCGGCTCGCCGGGCGTCTGCCGGAGGGCTCTGCCGTCCTTTCCGCGACCAACGGCAAGACGACGACCGCCGCCATGACGGCCGAGATCCTCCGCGGCAAGGCGCGTCTGGCGCACAACGGCTCGGGGGCCAACCTCGTCTCCGGCGTCGCCTCCACGCTCCTCGCCGCAGACCGGGCGGAGCTCGGCCTGTTCGAGGTCGACGAGGCGGCGTTGCCGCAGGTCGTGGAGCTCGTCCGGCCGCGCGTGGTCTGCCTGGGCAATCTCTTCCGCGACCAGCTCGACCGATACGGCGAGCTCGAGCTGATCGCCGAGCGCTGGCGCCGGCTCGTCCACGGGCTGCCGCCCGGCGCCCAGCTCGTCGTCAACGGCGACGACCCGCAGCTCGGCGACCTCGTCCGGGAGCGTCCCGACGCCGTCGTCTTCGGCGTGGACGACCCGCAGCAGGCACGACCGGGAGGGCTTCAGCACGCGGCCGACTCGAAGCATTGCGTGCGCTGCGGGACGCCGTACGTGTTCTATGCAGCCTATGTCGGCCACCTCGGCGACTACGAGTGCCCGCGCTGCGGGCACCGGCGACCGCCGCTCGCCGTCGCGGCCCGGTCGATCCAGCTCGACGGGCTCGACAGCGTGTCCTTCGACCTCGTCCTGCCCGAGATCACGCGCCGCGTGACGCTGCGGCTTCCCGGGCTCTACAACGTCTACAACGCGCTTGCGGCCGCCGCGCTCGCAAGGGCGCTCGGGGCTACGGCGGACGAGATCGTCTCGGGCCTGGAGCGCTTCGACGCGGCGTTCGGCCGCTTCGAGCGGATCCTCGTGGGAGACCGGCGCCTCCTGATGCTCTTGATCAAGAACCCGGCCGGAGCGAACGAGGCAATCCGGACGATCGTCGCCGGCGGAGCGCCGAGGCTCGCGCTCGTCGCGCTGAACGACGCGATCGCCGACGGGAAGGACGTCTCCTGGATCTGGGACGTCGACTTCGAGCCGCTTCTCGATGCGCTCGAGCGTGTCGTCGTGACCGGCGACCGGGCCGCGGAGCTCGCGCTCCGCTTCAAGTACGCCGGCTTCGACCCCGAAGCGATCGAGGTCGTGCCCTCGCTCGAGAGCGGGCTCGACCGGGGACTCGAGCTGACCCCCGCCGGCGGCGAGCTCGTCCTCCTCCCCACCTACACCGCGATGCTGGAGCTCAGGCGGATCGTCGCCGAGCGCGGGCACGTCTCGCAGTACTGGGAGCGCGCCGCGTGAAGCTCGTCGTCGGGCACCTCTACCCGGACTACCTGAACATCTACGCCGACCGTGGGAACATCGCGGTCCTGGCGCGTCGGGCAGCCTGGCGTGGCCACGAGCTCGAGGTGCGCGCGATTTCCGCCGAAGACGCGATCGCGGTGGGCACGCACGATCTCTTCTACATCGGCGGCGGCCAGGATCGCGAGCAGGCGCTCGTCGCGCACGACCTCGTGCGGAAGGGTGACGAGCTGCTCGAGGCGGCCGCGCGCGGCGCGGCGGTGCTCGCCGTCTGCGGCGGCTATCAGCTCCTTGGGCGCTTCTACCGCTTCGCCGACGGCGACGAGCTGCCGGGCGTCGGGCTTCTCCCCCTCCACACGATCGCCGGCGAGCGGCGGATGATCGGCGACATCCTGCTCGAGGCCGAGCTCGAGCCGGGCGAGCGGCGCACGATCGCCGGCTTCGAGAACCACGCGGGCCGCACCTATCTCGACGAGGGCGCAGAGCCGCTCGGCCGCGTCGTCGCGGGATTCGGAAACGACGGTGAGAGCGGCGCCGAGGGCTGCCGGGTCGGCCGGGCGATCGGCACGTACCTGCACGGGCCGCTGCTGCCGCGCAACCCGTGGCTCGCCGACTGGCTGCTCGCCCAGGCGATCGCGCACCGGACAGGTGAGGAGCCGCCCCGGCTCGACGCGCTCCCCGACGAGCTCGAGCGCGAGGCTCACGCCGTCTCGGCGCAGCGCGCCCGCACGCGCGGCGGACGCCTCTAGTTGGTAGAGCTGCCGGGGCTACGGGGTCCAGAGCTTGCCGAGATAGACGACCGGGTCGCCCGGGCGCCAGCGGCGGAGGAAGCGTTGGATCGGCGGGTGGACCACGATGTCTTCCAGCTCGTCGACCCGGAACAGCCGGTGCCCCCGCACGGCCGCGTCCTGCGAGGTCACGCGCTCGAGCGAGCGGCCCGAGAGGTCGCCCGCGAAGACGATGTGGACGACGTGCTTCGCGGCGAGGCTCGTCGCGGGCGAGATGGAGTCGGCGAGCGCAACCGGTCCCTCGAGCGGGATCTCGTCGTCGATCCCGATCTCCTCGAGCAACTCGCGGTGCAGTGCGTCGACGAGGCTCTCGCCGCCGTTGACCCCCCCGCCGGGCAGCAGCCAGTACTCCTTGCCCGGCTTCTCGTGTCGGCAGAGCAGGATCCGGTCCTCCCACTGGAGCAGCGCGGCGACCCGGATCCGCGGCTGCATCAGGACGACGAGCCGAAGCCGCGCCGGCCGCGCTCGCTCTCGGGCAGCTCGTCCACCTCGACGAGCGAGACCATGGGAACCGGCAGCACGACGAGCTGCGCGATCCGCATGCCGGGCTCGACGACGAACGCGTCGCGCGGGTCGGTGTTGACGAGGTTCACGAGCAGCTCGCCGCGGTAGCCTGAGTCGACGAGGCCCGGCGTGTTCACGATCGTGATGCCGTGCTTGGCGGCGAGCCCCGAGCGAGGCTGCACGTAGCCGGCGTAGCCTTCAGGGATCGCGATCGCGAGGCCGGTCGGAACGAGGGCACGCTCGCCCGGCGCGAGCTCGACGCGCTCGCACGCCGCGAGGTCGATGCCCGCATCGTGCTCGTACGCCCGCGTCGGCACTTGTGCGTCCGGCCGCAGCCGCCGGATCGGGACCTCGATCACACAGCCTTCTCGTGCTCGTCCGCGTCGGCGACGAGGAACTCGGCGAAGCGCCGGATCTCCCGTTGCGGCAGGCGGGCCTGCACGAGCACACCCTCGGCCGTGTCCTCCCGGCCGTCGATCGGTGCGCCGAGCGCGTAGAGCTCGGCGAGCTTCCCGCCCTGGTCGTAGGGCACCAGTAGCCGCACCGCCTCGAAGCGGTCCTGGAAGCGCTCGGCAATTCGCGCTCGCAGCTCGTCGAGCCCTTCGCCCGTCAGGGCCGAAACCTGCAGCGCGTCCGGGAACCGCGCACCGACGCGACGTCGGCCGAGCGGATCGAGCTCGTCGACCTTGTTGAGCACGAGCAACCGGGGCAGCTCCCCCGCCCCGATCTCGGCGAGCACGTCTTCGACGGAGCGGTACATCTCGTCGAGCCGGTCGTCGGACGCACTTCCGTCGAGGACGTGGAGCACGAGGTCGGCGACCAGCGTCTCCTCGAGCGTTGCGGCGAAGCCCTCGACGAGTTGGTGCGGCAGCCGGCGGATGAAGCCGACGGTGTCCGTGATCAGGTAGCGGCGGCCGTCGTGCTCGAAGCCGCGGGTCGTCGGGTCGAGGGTCTCGAAGAGCCGGTCCTCGACCGAGACGCCCGCGCCGGTCAGCGTGTTCAGGAGCGTCGACTTGCCGACGTTCGTGTACCCGGCGAGCGCGACCGTCGGCGTGTGCGAGCGGGCCCGCTCCTGCCGGCGCGTCTTGCGTTGCTTCGAGAGTCCGTCGAGTCTTCGCCGGAGGAGCGTTGCGCGCCGGCGCGCGAGTCGCCGGTCGGTTTCGAGCTGCGACTCGCCCGGGCCTCTCGTGCCGACACCGCCGCCGAGCCGCTCGAGGTGCTTCCACAGGCCGCGCATGCGCGGGAGGTTGTACTCCAGCTGCGCCAGCTCGACCTGCAGCTTTCCCTCGGCCGTCACCGCGTGCTGCGCGAAGATGTCGAGGATCAGCTGCGTGCGGTCGACGACGCGTGTGTCGAGTGCGTTCTCGAGCGTGCGCTGCTGCGTCGGGGAGAGCTCGTCGTCGACGAGCAGCACCTCGGCGCCGGACTCCTTGTAACCGCGCTTGAGCTCTTCGAGCTTGCCCTTGCCGACGTAGGTGCGGCGGTCGGGCTGCGACCGGTGCTGGAGGAGCTGCTCGACCGTCTCGACGCCCGCGGTCCGCGCAAGCTCTCCGAGCTCGGCGAGCTCGTCCTCGGCGTCGGCGCCGTGTGGGAGCACGGCCACGGCAAAACCCCGCTCGGGCTCCGCGCCCGGCGCGGGGTCTGGTTGACGCTGCGTCACCAGACGGATTATGCCCGGGCGGGTGCAGAATCCCCGGCGTGCCCCCGGACCTGGCCGCGCGGACGCTCGAGCTGGTCGACGTTCCCTCCGAGAGCTGGGAGGAGGCGGCGCTCGCGGAGGTCGTGCGCGCCGCCGTCCCGCTGCCGCTCGCCTACGACGACGACCTGACCCTGATGTTCCGCCCGGAGCCGAGCGGCAGGCCGCTCGTCGTCCTCGCCGGGCACCTGGACACGGTGCCCGCCAACGAGAACCTTCCCGGCCGGATCGAGGACGGCAGCGTCCACGGGCTCGGCGCGAGCGACATGAAGGGCGGCCTCGCGGTGATGGTCGAGCTCGCCCGCTGGGCGTCCGGCTCCACGGAGCTCGCGCTCGACCCGGCCTTCCTCTTCTTTCCCCGCGAGGAGATCTCGGTCGAGCACAGCCCGCTGCCGAGGGTCTTCGACGCAGGTGTGATCTCGGACGCGGCGCTCGTGATCGTTCTCGAGCCGACCGACAACGAGCTCCAGGTCGGCTGCGTCGGAAACATCAATGGGCGCTTGCGCTTCGAGGGACGGAGCGCGCACACGGCCCGACCGTGGCTCGGCGTGAACGCGATCGACCTCGCCGTCGAAGGCCTCGCGCACCTCGCCGGGCTCGCCCCGCACGACGTCGACGTCGAGGGCCTGCTCTTCCGCGAGGTGCTGAGCCTGACGCGCATCTCGGGCGGCCGCGCCGACAACGTCGTGCCCGATCTCGTCGAGGCGACCCTGAACTTCCGCTATGCGCCTCTCCGCTCGCCCGCCGATGCCGAGGCGCGGCTGCGGGAGCTCGCAGGGGACGGCGTCGAGGTCGTCAGCCACGCACCCGCCGCACCGGTTGCGGTACGGAACCCCCTCGTCGAGCGCCTGCGCGACACCGGCGGGCTCGAGGTGACCCCGAAGCAGGCCTGGACGCCGGTGGCGCAGTTCGCGGAGCGCGGTCTCGACGCGGTCAACTTCGGGCCGGGCGCGACGCGGTACGCGCACACGCGCGACGAGCAGATCGAGATCGCCGCCCTCGAGCGCAGCTTCGAAGCGCTTCGCGTCTTCCTGAGCGCCTAACCTCCAGGCGTGCACGTCTCCCCCGTCCTCGCTGCGCAGGCCGTCTACCCGTTCGTCCGGATCGAGGAGGCGAAGCGCCGGAAGGCCGCCGAGGGCGTTCGGATCTTCGACTTCGGGATGGGCGACCCGCGCGAGCCGACCGACCCGCTGATCAAGCGCGCCCTCGTCGACGCGCTCGACGAGGCGACGGGCTACCCGGCCGCGGTCGGGCTGCCGGAGCTCCGAGAGGCGATTGCGGCCTGGGTCGAGCGCCGCTTTGGCGTGCAGGTCGATCCGGAGCGCGAGCTGATCCCCACCTACGGCTCGAAGGAGGCGATCTTCCTCTTCGCACAGGTCGTGCTCGACCCCGCCTCCGGCAAAGATCTCGTCCTGCTGCCCGAGCCCGCCTACCCCGTCTACGAGCGCGGCGCGCAGTTCTCGGGCGCAGACGTGCAGACCGTGCCGCTCCTCGCGGAGAACGGCTTCCTGCCCGACCTCGACGCGATCGACGCGGACACGTGGGCGCGGGCTGCTCTGCTCTGGGTCTGCTACCCGAACAACCCGACCGGCGCAGTCGCGCCCCGCTCGTTCTTCGAGCGCCTCGCCGAGCTCGCGCGCGAGCACGACGTGCTCGTCTGCTCGGACGAGGCCTACAGCGAGCTCTGGTTCGACGAGCCACCGGTGTCGGCGCTCGAGGTGCGAGACAGGGGCAACATCGTCGTCTTCAACACGCTCTCGAAACGCTCCTCGATGACGGGCTACCGCTGCGGCTTCGTCGCCGCCGACGAGGACGTGATCGAGGCCCTGCGCAAGTTCCGGCCGAGCGTCGGCACGGCGCCACAGATCTTCGTGCAGCGCGCCGCGATCGCCGCCTGGGGCGACGAGGTGCACGTGGAGCAAAACCGCGCCCTCTACGCGCGGAAGCGACAGCTGTTCCTCGACCTGTTCGCCGACAAGGGGGTCGCACTCGCGGGCAGCGCGGCGACGATGTACCTCTGGGTCGAGACACCCGCCGGCGAGACGTCGGAGTCGTT
Organism: uncultured Actinomycetes bacterium; assembly: GCA_963700495.1. Lineage (GTDB taxonomy): Bacteria > Actinomycetota > Thermoleophilia > Gaiellales > Gaiellaceae > JACCTU01. Next base: position 1,195,307 of record CAVOXT010000001.1, read on the forward strand.
CGCGGACCGGCTCCTCGATTGCGGCGTGGTCGTCGCGCCGGGCTCCTACTTCGGCCCGGCGGGAGAGGGGTACGTGCGCTTCGCGCTCGTCCCCACGGAGGCGGAGTGTGCCGACGCAGTCGCCGTCCTGGAGCACGCGCTCTGAGCCTCGAGAGCGAGATCGACGCCCTCTGGGAGGATCTCGACCCGGCTCGCGCGGGCTCGGTCGAGGAGACGATCGCGGCGCTCGACCGCGGCGAGCTTCGCGTGGCCGAGAAGCGGGACGGCGAGTGGGTCGTCAACGAGTGGGTGAAGAAGGCGATCCTCCTCTACTTCCGGCTCCGTCCGATGGAGCCGATCGAGGTCGGCCCGTTCCGCTACCACGACAAGATCCCGCTCAAGCGGGACTACGAGGCGCGAGGCGTCCGCGTCGTCCCGCCGGCGGCGGCGCGGTTCGGATCCTTCCTTTCGCGGGATGTGATTCTCATGCCGAGCTACGTCAACATCGGGGCGTGGGTCGGGACGCGCACGATGGTCGACACGTGGGCGACGGTCGGCTCGTGCGCGCAGATCGGCTCGGACGTCCACCTCGCCGGCGGGGTCGGCATCGGCGGGGTGCTCGAGCCCCCGAACGCGCGTCCCGTGATCGTCGAGGACGGGGCGTTCATCGGGTCGCGCTGCATCGTCACCGAGGGGACGATCGTCGGAGAAGGCGCCGTGCTCGGAGCCAACGTCGTGCTGACCGCCTCGATCCCGATCATCGACGTGACCGGCGAGGAGCCGGTCGAGCACCGCGGCTACGTGCCGCCGCAGTCCGTCGTCGTGCCGGGCACACGGTCGAAGGAGTTCCCCGCCGGGACGTTCGACCTCGCATGCGCGCTGATCATCGGGCGCCGCAGCGCGGCGACGGATCTCCGGACGAGCCTGAACGAGACGCTGCGGGAGTACGGCCTTGCGACCTGACCGGGGCCGTCGATGAGCGTCGAGCCTCAGCCGATCCGGGTCGTGGTCGGCGACGACCTCGAGCGCACGCGGCTGACGGTTGCGTTCCGGTTCTTCCTTGCGATTCCGCACCTGATCTGGTTCGTGCTCTTCTCAGGCGGGGTCGTGTTCGTCGTCGCGCTTGCGTGGGTCGTCGCGCTCTTCCGCGGGTCGGTCCCCGACTCGATGCACGAGTTCCTCGCCATGTACCTCCGTTACGCGACGCAGCTGTTTGCGTACCTCTCGTTTGCCGCGGATCCCTACCCGGGCTTCATCGGCACCCCCGGCTATCCGTTCGACCTCGAGATCGAACCCCCGCGGCCACAGAGCCGGCTCTCGATCGCGTTCCGGCTCGTCATCGCGTTCCCGGCGTTGCTCATCGCGGCCGCGTTGACGGCGGCACCCTCCGTTGGCCGGCGCGGCGAAAGCTGGAGTGGAGGCGAAGACACGACGTTCCACTGGTCGACGGCCGTCGGCGGTGTGCTCTGGACTGTCGCCTTTCTGGCGTGGTTCGCCTGTCTCGCCCGAGGAACGATGCCGCTCGGCTTCCGCAACCTGAACGTCTACGCACTCCGGTACGCCGCCGAGGCCTGGGGCTACGCGCTGCTCCTCACCGACCGCTACCCGAACGCGGACCCGCGACTACCGGCCGAGGCGGGCTTCCCGCCCGACCGTCCCGTGCGCGTGAGCGTCGACGACGACCTCTCTCGCTCGCGCCTGACGGTCTTCTTCCGTCTCTTCCTCGCACTTCCGCATCTCATCTGGCTCGCGCTCTGGGGTCTGCTCGCGTTCTTGGTCGCGATTGCGAACTGGTTCGCCACGCTCGTGCTCGGCCGCTCTCCCGTACCGCTGCACCGCTTTCTCGCCGCGTACATTCGCTACAGCGCTCAGCGTGAGCGCGTACCTCCTTCTCATGGCGAACCCCTTCCCCGGGTTCACCGGCGGCGCGTACCCGCTCACGGTGGAGATCGACGGGCCGGAGCCGCAGGGCCGCTGGATGACGGCGTTCCGTGGGTTCCTCGCGATCCCGGCTTGGCTGGTCTCGAGCTCGCTCGCGGCCGTCCTCTTCGTCGCGGGCTTCCTCGGCTGGTTCTACGCGCTCGTCACCGGACGGATGCCGTACGGCCTGCGTGAGGCGGGCGTGTACTCGATCCGCTACAGCGCGGAGGTCGGCTCTTACTTCCTGCTCTTGACCGACCGGTACCCCTTCAGCGGTCCGCCGGTCGAATCGGCGCCGCCGGTCGCCGATGAGCCTGCTTGAGCGGGTAGTCCTCGCCGCAGGGCTCGCGGTCGCCTGGGTCGTCGCAGCGTGGGCGCTCTGGCCGACGAGCGTCCCTGACGACCTCGACCTGCCGCCGGTCGACACGCGCGGGGTGTTCGGCTCCGAGGTGCTCCGCGAGGCCCAGCGCTTCGAGACGTTCGTCCGCTGGAACTCCCTCGCTTCGATCGTCGTCGTTCTCCTCGTCCTGGCGGCGTACGCACGGTGGGGCGACCGGTTCGCGCGCGAGTCTGCGGCCGGCCCGATCGGTACGGGGATGCTCCTCGGGATGCTCGGACTCGGGATCCTCTGGTTCGCGCAGATCCCGTTTGGTCTGGCCGAGGTCTGGTGGGCCCGCCGTTACGACGCTGCCGATGTCGGCTACGTCGAGTGGCTGGTCGGCTACTGGCTGGGGCTCGCGGGCCAGTTCGGGTTCATCTGCCTCGCGCTCGTGATCGTGATGGGCTTTGCCCAGGTTCTGCGCGGCCGTTGGTGGGTCGCGGGCGCGCCGACCTTCATCGCGCTCTACGTGCTCTTCTCGTGGTCGCTCCCGTGGCTGATCGTCGACGACCGACCGGTCCGGGACCCCGAGCTCGCTGCGGCCGCCCGGGCGTTCGCCGTCGAGGAGGGGACCGATCCCATCCCGGTGCGCGTCGAGAACGTGAGCGCGTACACCGACTCCCCGAACGCGTTCGCCGCGGGCATGGACGACTCGCGAAAGATCTTCATCTGGGACACGCTGCTCGACGGGCGGTTCGGCGACGACGAGGTGCAGGTCGTGCTCGCGCACGAGATCGCGCACCATGCTCGCGAGCACATCTGGAAGGGCGTCGGCTGGTACGCGCTCTTCGCCGTGCCCGGGACGTTTCTGATCGCGCTCGCGACGAAGCGGCGCGGCACGCTGGCCGAAGCCCGCGCCGTGCCGCTCGCGCTGTTCGTGTTCGTCGCGCTGAGCTATGCGGCCCAGCCGGTGTTGAACATGATCTCGCGCCGGATGGAGGCCGAGGCCGACTGGGTCGCGCTCGAGACGACGGAGGACCCGGGCGCCGCGCGCGAGCTCTTCGTCCATTTCACGACCTACGTCCTTGCCGATCCGTCTCCGCCGCGGTGGTCGACGCTGCTCTTCGACACGCACCCGCCGATGCTCGAACGCGTCCGGATGGCCGAGGCTTGGCGGGAGCGCTCTGAGGGGCGTTCCCATCCCTAACCCCCACCCACCCGGGGGAGGTCAGCGTACCGGGCGGCCGCGGGGATCTTCGTGCCGATCTCGTGACGATTCGTCCACCGGTGCGGCCGGGCCGCGCAGGTGGGCGCGTCCGTTCTCGAGGCGGACGTAGAGGTCGCCCCCGGGGAAGTGCACGACGACCGCGCCCTCGCCGTGCGTCGCCGCGGCGATTGCGACGGCGCCCGTTCCCGACGCGCTCGTCTCCCCCACGCCCCGCTCCCACACCCGCGCGGTGACCTCACCTGGCCCGTCGACGTGCGCGACCTGCACGTTGGTGCGGTTTGGGAATCGCGGATGCGTCTCAAGCAGCGGGCCGATCCGCGGCAGCTCGGCCGGGTTGCCGACCACCACCGCGTGCGGGTTGCCCACGTCGACCGTGATGAGGACGATCCCGTCGACCGACTCGGGCGCACCGACCTGAAACTCGCCGAGGTCCTGCTCGACCTCGTCACCTCCGACCATGCGCGCCACGACCTCCCGCGGACCGACGCGGACTCGGACCACCTCTTCGCCGGTTCGCTCGGCGAGCCAGCGCGCCGCGATTCGCGTGCCGTTCCCCGACATCTCGGCCTGCGAGCCGTCCGGGTTCCAGATCGTCACCACGCCGTCGTCGGCCACCTCGAGGATTCCGTCGGCGTCGCCGACGTGCTCGCGCACACCCTCAGGCGTCAGCCCGCACGGTTCGGTCACCAGGTAGACGTTGCCGTGCGCGTGCCACCTCGACAATCTCATCGGCCACCTCGGTCGCGGGTCGGTTCCCGTCGATGATGACGACGCCCGGGATCCGCCGCATCCACTTGCGCTGGTACGCGGCGTAGCGCCGGCCGCGGCGGTTGAAGCTCTCAATCGCCTCGTCGAGCGGCAACTCTGCGAAATCGCGCAACCCGTGAATCGTCAGTGCGGTTGGGGAGACGCGGCCCGCCAGCGCGCGCCGCGCCTCGTCCACCACGCCACGTGTGACCATCGAGCGCGTTCGCTGTTCGATCCGCAGGGCCAGCATGTCGCGCGGAACGTCGAGACCGACGACGAGCGTCGCGTGCCTGTAACCGCCGGCCCAGAGCGTGTCCTGTGCCGGAGCGAGCGAAGAGCCGGTCTCGACCAGCTCGAGAGCCCGGATGACGCGCCGGCGGTCGTTCGGGTGGATCCGAGCCGCGGCCTCGGGATCCCGCTCGGCCAGGACGGCATGGGCTCGCTCGCCGCCGAGCCGGTCGTAGACAGCCTCCGCACGCTCGCGCACGCCCGGCGGCGGCGGAGGCGGCAGCTCGAGGCCGGCCAGCGCGGCTCGGAGATACAGCCCCGTACCGCCGACGACGATCGGAGTGATCTCGGCTGCGACGAGCGCGTCGATCGCCTCGTGTGCGAGGACCTGGTACTCGGCGACCGAGGCTTCGTGGTCGAGCTCCCAGACACCGACCAGCCGGGTCGAGCGTTCCGACTGGTTCGTCAGGATCGGGACGCCCCGATAGGCCTGCATGGCGTCGGCGGAGACGAGCTCCCCGCCGAGACGGTCGGCCAGCGATTCCGCGGCGTCGGTCTTGCCCGACGCGGTCGGACCGAAGACGCCGATGACCACTACGGGTTCGTCAGCGCATCGGCAGTCTGGACGCGGCCGCGTCGCCAGAGCAATGCGCCGACGAGGAGCAGGAGCGCCTCGACGACTGTGATCACGATCCGGTTCAGCACGATCGCACCGAGGGCGACGCCGCTCGAGGCGACGGCGATCACGAGCCCGTACATCGACGCCTCGCGCACCCCGAGCCCGGACGGCGAGATCACGGAGAGCACCGCCACGATCGCCCCGATCGCCGCCGTGCCACCCAGGAACGCGATCGAGTCGGCCCCTGCCGTTCCGCCGACGGAGCGGACGAGAAACAGCAATGCGGCGCCGCCCACGAGCCACGAGAACGCGTAGAACCCGAGCAGCCCCACGAGCAGGCGGTACGAGAGCTCGGGCAGCTCGATCCCTCCGAACGGCCGGAAGATCTTCAGGGCGAGCCAGTGGAACACGCGGGGATGCAGGAGGGTCGCGACCGCGAGCGTGAAGCCGGTCAGCGGCAGGACCGGCGCGTCGGCGCTGCCGATCATCGCGACGCCGAGCGCGAAGACGAGCACGCCCGAGATCGCCGACAGCCCGGCCTCGAGGAGGATCGACGAGACGACGACCGGCGTGGCTGCTTCGACGCCCGCCTTCTTGAGCCAGAGGATGCGTGCGGCGGGCGTCCAAATTCCGCCGGGCAGGTATTTCGCCAGCATGGAAGCCATCTCGGACTGAAGCGCGACGGAGTAGGTGACGTGGATTCTGAGCGCGCGCAGGATCCACTGCCAGCCGACGACGAAGAGGCAGTAGTAGGCGGCCATCAGCAGGGTCGCGATCACGAGGTCGCCCAGGTCGGCGTCACGGATTCGGGGCAGTGCGTCCGCCCAGGCGTCATGGAGCCCGTAGCCGAGGAAGACGAAGATCGCCGCCACGAAGGCGAGCTGGGTGGCGATCCAGATCCGGCGCCTCGTCATGCGTCCAATCTAGTCGGGCCGCTAGGCGACGACGAGCGCGGCCAGGCGTCCACTGAGCGTCGTCGACGTCGCGGCTTCGATCTCGACGCGCACGAGCTCACCCGGGAGCGCGTCGCCGACGAAGTTGACCGTCGTGTTCCTGCGCGTGCGGCCGCGGAGGCGGGAGTCGTCGGTGCGGCTTCGGCCCTCGACGAGTACCTCCTCGACGAGGCCGATCCGACCGAGGTTTCGCTCGTGCGCGATCCGCTGGACCAGGTCGACGAGGCGCTCGATCCGCTCGCGCTTGACGTCTTCCGGCACCTGGTCGGGCATCGCCGCGGCTTCGGTGCCGCTCCGCGGCGAGTAGACGAACGTGTAGGCGCTGTCGTAGCCGACCTCCTGGACGACCTCGAGCGTCTCCTCGAAGTCCGCCTCGGTCTCTCCGGGGAAGCCGACGATGATGTCGGTCCCAAGGGCGAGATCGGGAATCGCCGCGCGAAGCCGATCGGCCAGCGCGAGATAGCGCGTGCGGTCGTACGTCCGCCGCATCGCCTTCAGCACACGCGTCGATCCCGACTGCAGCGGGAGATGGACGTGCTCGCACACCGCGTCGCACTCGGCCATCGCTGCGATCACCTGGCCGCGGAAGTCCTTCGGGTGCGGGCTCGTGAAGCGAATCCGCTCGATCCCCTCGACCGCGTCGCATGCGCGCAGGAGCTCGCCGAACTCGGTCTCCAGGCCGGGGCGCAGGTCGCGTCCCCACGAGTTGACGTTCTGCCCGAGCAGCGTCAGCTCTTTGACCCCGTCGCGTGCGAGTTGCGTAACCTCGGCGACGATCTCCCCGGGCCGTCGGCTGACCTCGCGGCCGCGCACGGACGGGACGATGCAGTACGCGCACTTCGAGTTGCAGCCCATCGAGACCTGCACCCACGCCTGGAACGGCCGCTCGCGGTGCATCGGCAGTGTCGCGGCGAAGCGGCGCTCGTCCGCGATCCCGAAGCTCGACCGCGCGACGCCGTATCCGCCGGCCCCGAGCCAGTCGGCGAGGTGCGGGATCGACCCCGGTCCGAACGCGACGTCGACGAACGGGTACTGCGCGAAGATCCGCTCGCGCTGCGCCTCCGCGTAGCAGCCGCCGACGGCGATCACGCGCTCGGGATCGCGTTCCTTCAGCGCCTTCGCGTTCCCGAGGTGCGCGGCGAGCCGCGTGTCCGGCTTCTCGCGGATCGTGCACGTGTTGAAGACGAGCACGTCCGCGTCGTCCGGCGAGGCAGCCTCGCCGAGTCCGAGGTCCTCGAGCAGGCCCTTGATCCGCTCCGAGTCGTGAGCGTTCATCTGGCAGCCGAACGTCGTGACGTGGTAGCGCCTGTGCATCGTGATCCCCGAGATTGTCCTGCGGGACGTCAGCCAAGATACCCGCGCCCGACGCGTCCGGTAGGCGGCGGAGCCTACCGCCGCCTCCAGGCAGGCTCGAGAGCGTTCTTGATCAACAGCCTTGCACTACCTTCGTCGAGGCGTTTGACCCAGATGTCCCCCCTTCGCACGAAGGCGATTGACCGCCCGTCGGGCGACCACGCAGGATCGACGTCTCTCGCATCTCCTGGAGGTTGCGTGAGGTACCGGAGGTGACCACGGTCCTCGTTCACGACCGCAATGCGCCGACCCGTGTCGAAAACGAGGCGCTTGCTGTCCGGCGACCAGCTTGGATTGAACGCCGGTACCGTCGTGAGCTTCCTGAGTCCGCGGCCGTTCGGCTGGATCACGTACAAGCGCGTTCCGCTGCGCGTGGACCGGGCGAACGCGATCTTCGATCCGTCCGGGGACCAGGCGGGTGTGTTGTCGAACGGCTCGTCGAACGACTCCTTCGTGAGCTCGATGTTGAGGCGGGAGCCGACCCCCTGGATGTAGAGGCCCCCTCCATCCTCAGCGGACTGATACCCGACGAGCACGATCCGGCGGCCGTCGGGTGCCCAGGACGGGCTTCCGGAGATCGAGCTCTGGCCACCCGGAAGCCCGACCCAACGCTTCCCGTTTCTGAACACGACGACGTCGTCATATCCGTGTGACTCCGTAGCCTCCTCGGCCTGGACGGCGAGGAGACGTCCATCTCGCGACCATGCCGGGGCGCTGTAGTAGAAAGATCCCGGCTCGAAATCGCCCGTCCCGGTACCGCGCAGGACGCGCAAGACGCGGGCGCCGTCGGGCGAGACGGTGAAGATGCTCGGGCCGCGCACGAACGAAAGCACTGCGTGCTGCAAAGCCGCGTCGCCGCCGCCTCCGGCGGAAGGCAGCGCGATGCAAGCTGCCAGGGTGACGAGAAGAGCGCAGACGCGGTGACGCGCCACTTCAACTCCTCCTGTGAGTCGTACGTCAAGCCTCGCCTGGACGCGCCCGCCTTCCATCCGAAAAAGCCCGAACGGGTTGACCGTGAATTCACCGAGTCCGGGCGGCTGGCGCCGAGGTCATGTACACAATCGGGGCGTGCCGAATTCACACGCCCTCTGGCTGTTCGCGGGTGCAGCACTCGTGCTGCTGCTGATCCCCGGCCCGGCGGTCCTCTACGTCGTCGCGCAGAGCGCGCAGCACGGGCGTGTCGCAGGGCTCGTCTCCGTCGCCGGAATCCATCTCGGGACGTTCGTGCACGTTGCGGCGGCCGCAGTCGGGCTCTCCGCCCTGATCGTCTCGTCGGCCGTGGCGTTCAGCTTCGTCAAGTTCGCGGGGGCCGCCTACCTCGTGTATCTCGGCCTCCGTCGGATCCTCGCTCGAGAGCCGGCCGCCGTGCAGGTCGAGACGCCTGAGCAGCCGCGGCGAAGCCTGTTCGCGCAGGGGATCGTCGTCAACGTCCTCAACCCGAAGACGGCGCTCTTCTTCCTGGCGTTCCTGCCGCAGTTCGTCGATCCGGACCGGGCCGTCTGGCCGCAGGTCCTCGTCTTCGGGCTGACGTTCGTACTGCTCGGCTTCGTCAGCGACGGGCTCTACGCGCTCGCCGCGGGCACCCTCGCGCGCTGGCTGCGTGAGCGGCGCCGCCTCGTCGGCTACGCGTCGGGCACCGTCTTCGTCGGGCTCGGCGTGTCGGCCGCTCTCGCGAAACGTGCCTAGACGGTCTAGCGCGCGACGTCGATCGCGCGCGACTCCCGGATCACCGTCACCTTGACCTGGCCCGGGTACTCGAGGTTGTCCTCGATCTCCCGGGCGATCTCGTGCGAGAGCAGCACGGCCTCGTCGTCGTCGACCTCGGTCGGCTTCACGATCACGCGGATCTCGCGGCCGGCCTGGAGTGCGTAGACGCGCTCGACGCCTTCGTGTGCCTCCGCGAGCTCTTCGAGAGCCGAAAGCCGCTTGATGTAGTGCTCGAGGCTCTCGCCCCGGGCTCCCGGGCGTGCCGCGGAGATCGCGTCGGCCGCGATCAGGAGGACGGCCTCGACGGTCTGGGGCTGCACCTCGTAGTGGTGCGCCTCGATCGCGTGAACGACGCCCTGCGACTCGTTGTACCGCCGCCCGAGCGACGCGGAGATGAGCGCGTGGGAACCTTCGACTTCGTGCGTCATCGCCTTGCCGATGTCGTGCAGGAGGGCGGCGCGCTTGACGGTCTTCACGCCGGCCTCGAGCTCGGACGCCATCACGCCTGCGAGATGGACGACCTCGAGCGTGTGCTTGAGGACGTTCTGCCCGTAGCTCGTCCGGTAGCGCAGCCGGCCGAGGATCTTGATCAGCTCGGGATGGAACTCGCCGCAGTTCGCCTCGAAGACCGCCTGTTCGCCGGCCTGCTGCACGAGGTCCTCGAGCTCCGACTTCGACTGGTAGAAGGTCTCCTCGATCCGGGCCGGGTGAATGCGCCCGTCCTCGATCAGCTTCTGGAGCGTCAGCTTTGCGACCTCGCGCCGGATCCCGTCGAACGACGAGAGCACGACCGCCTGCGGCGTGTCGTCGATGATGAAGTCGACCCCCGTCAGGTGCTCGAGCGTGCGGATGTTCCTGCCCTCGCGTCCGATGATGCGCCCCTTCATGTCGTCGCTCGGGAGCTCGACGATCGACACCGTCGTCTCCGCGGCGTGGCTCGCAGCGACACGCTGGAGCGCGTCGGCGACGAGATTGCGCGCGCGCCGCTTGCTCTCCGCCCGGGCTTCGTCGTCGAGCTGACGTACCCGGCGCGCCAGCTCGTGGCGGACGAGCTCGACCGAGCGGTCGAGCAGGTGCGCCTTGGCTTCGGCCTGGGTCATCGCCGCAAGCCGCTCGACCTCCTTCAGCTCCTGCTCCTTCGCCCGCTTCAGCTCCTCGTGCAGCAGCTTCGACGCGATCTCGCGGTCGGCAACGCCCTGCTCGCGGCGTGACAGCTCGGTCAGCTTGCGGTCGAGGTCCTGCTCGACGGTCGCGATGCGCTCCTCGGTCTTGCCGATCTCGGCGCGATGCGCGCGCATCTCGTCCTCGACCTCCGCCCGCAGGGCGAGCTCGCGCTCGCGGGTCTCGATCTGGGACTCGCGCCGGATCGCGTCGGCCTCCCGCTCTGCCTCGTTGATCAGAAGCGTTCGGCGCCGGCGCAGCTCACCGAGCCGGCTCTTCTCGAGCATCACGATCGTGACGACGCTCACAACCGCGCCGATCACGATCCCGATTGCGATTCCGGCGACGACGAGCATGCTCACCTCGAGCGACAGAGTTCCGTTGTCGTCCACCCGGCACCGACGCCGCACGGCTCCCGAATTCGGCGGCCGCAGGAGCATGCTGCGGGCCGCCACGGCGCCTAGCGCGCCGCCGTCAACTGTGTAGTCAGCTCGTTCGCTCGGGGAAGTTCAGATGCCTCGTCGTTCGAACGTCGGAGAAATGCTCGGTTTCGGAGATTCGGAAAAAGCCTGTATGCAGGGAAAATGTCGAGTGAAGCACCTGGAGTCTACCGCTCCTCAGGGCGCCTCCGCAATCACCGGTCCGAGAGCCTCCTCGACGGCCTCCTCTCCGAAGCCTCGCCGGGCGAGCTCCCGGGCCGTGCGCGGCCCGTTGCCGCGCGCCGCGACGATCAGGCGGGCCCGGTCGAGCTCGGGCGGCAGGCCTTCCACTGCCCTCGCCGCCGCATCCTCGGCGACGCCGTCGCGCGTGAGGCGCCAGCGAATCGCCTCGTCGCCGTGGCCCCGCTCCGCCAGGGATTCGGCCAGCCGGCGCGCGAACCGCTCGTCGTCGACGAGCCCGACCCGCTCGAGACGCCCGATCGTCTCCTGCCGCAACGCCTGTGCCACCCCTCGGCGTTCGAGCCGGCGGTCCAGCTCGGCTGCCGACTGTTCGCGGCGGGCAACCGCTCGGAGAGCCGTGTCGGCGGCGCGGGCACGCCTGAGCTCACGTGCGAGCTCACGGAGTCTCGGACGGTCGAGGTCCTCCCCCACCCTGAGCCGTGCGCGAACGACGACGTCGACCGGCAGCGTGCGCCAACGCGCCCCGTCGAGCTCGACGGCCACCCGGCCGCCCGGCAGCTCGCGGAGCCCGCTGACGGTCCTTCGCGGGTTCGCCACGAAGGGCTAGGAGGCGACTCCGCTCGGAGCCGTCTTGGGGTCCCGGGAGGTTTCCGTCTCAGCGGCAACCTCGGGTAGGAGCCGCGCCGAGACGACCTGCTCCGGGCCGATCTGCAGCTGAATCGCCACGAGGATCCGCTGCGTCACGTCCGGGTGCTCGCGCAGGAAGGCGGTCGCGTTCTGGCGCCCCTGGCCCAGCCGATCCTCGTCGAAGCTGAAGTACGAGCCCGACTTCGTGATCACCTTCCGCTCGACCGCCGCGTCGAGCACCGTGCCCTCCCACGAGATGCCCGAGCCGTAGATGATGTCGAACTCGGCCTGCTTGAACGGCGGGGCGACCTTGTTCTTCACGACCTTGACTCGTACGCGGTTGCCGTACGCCTCGACGCCTTCCTTGAGCGTCTCGATCCGGCGGATGTCGAGCCTGACCGACGAGTAGAACTTCAGCGCGCGGCCTCCCGGAGTCGTCTCCGGGTTCCCGAACATGACGCCGATCTTCTCGCGCAGCTGGTTCGTGAAGAGGCAGATCGTGTCCGTGCGGTTGAGCGTTCCCGCGAGCTTGCGGAGTGCCTGGCTCATCAGGCGGGCCTGGAGCCCGACGTGGGTGTCGCCCATCTCGCCCTCGATCTCGGCCTTCGGCGTCAGCGCCGCGACGGAGTCGACCGCGACGACGTCGAGCGCGCCCGAGCGCACGAGCAGCTCGGCGATCTCGAGCCCTTGCTCCCCCGTATCCGGCTGGGACACGAGCAGATCGTCGATGTTGACGCCGATCCGCTTCGCGTAGTTCGGGTCCATCGCGTGCTCGGCGTCGATGAACGCGCAGATCCCTCCGCGCCTTTGTGCCTCTGCGATCACGTGGTAGACGAGCGTCGTCTTGCCCGACGACTCCGGGCCGAAGACCTCGACGATCCGCCCGCGCGGCAGGCCGCCGATTCCGAGCGCCAGATCGAGCGCGAGCGACCCGGTCGAGATCGCGCCGATCGACACCGCCGCGTGGTCGTTCATCTTCATGACCGAGCCCTTGCCGAACTGCCGCTCGATCTGCCCGAGGGCGGTTTCCAGTGCCTGCTCGCGATCCACTTCTCAGCCTCCTAGCGCCGCCGAATCGAGTACGTCGTACTGTGCCCCGGATGGGTGCAGCCGGGAAAGGTAAACAGCCGCGTCGGACGGACTGAACGGCCCAAGCGCGGGCAGCGCCGGGCGGAGCCGCGGCCGCTCGCGAAAGCGCAGCACCGTCACGTGCGGCAACCAGGGCCTCCCCTCCCGCTCGTAGACTCCGAGCGCCTCCAGGCGGCCGAACAGATCCTCTGCGAAGGCCCTCGCGCGCCCGTCGAAGTCGTCGCAGACGAGCATTCCGACGCTCCGGGTCTCGCGGTAGCTGCGCACCTCGAGCTCCGGGCGAGACGCTCTTCGGGCGGCCTCGCGCACGGCGCCGGCGATCGGCTCGCGCTCGGTGCCGGGCCGGGCGCCGAGGAAGGCCACCGTGACGTGGAGGTTGCCGGGCGGCACGACTCGGCCGCTGCGGAGCTCTTGGCGCTGCCAGGCGGAGAGCCCGTCCACGACGTCGTCGGGCAGCCGAAGCGCACAGAAGAGGCGAAGCCGTGCATCCGGCTCGACGGTAGCGGGAGAAGTGTCCCGCGCGTGTGTCAACTCTGCGACAAGAGGTCGTGCCGGCGTGGGGCCTCGTCGCCGGGGTGCGCTGGGTGGTGCGAGGCAAGGACGCAGGGAGCGCTCGTATCCGCAGTGATACGGGCGCGACTGAGGACGCCGCATCGCGCCGCACAGCGCGGCCCGGCGGCACAGCGCCTCATGCCGGCACTACCTCTAAGAGCCGGCGCACGAGGTGCAGTGCGGCGACCGCCGAGCGCGAGCGGATGGCCTCGCGGTCGGCCGGGTAGCTGAAGTCGACCACGCGGCTTGCGAAGGGCGTCTCGGCGGCGACGTAGACGAGCCCGACGGGCTTCTCGGGAGTCCCCCCGCCCGGTCCCGCGACGCCGGTGACCCCGATCGCCACGTCCGCCCTGAGCCGCTCCCGGGCGCCGGACGCCATCGCGCGCGCGACCTCGGCGGAGACTGCACCGTGCTCCTCCAGCAGCGCGCGGGGCACGCCCAGCTGCTCCACCTTGATCTCGTCCGCGTAGGCGACGATCGAGCCGAGGAAGACGTCGCTCGAGCCGGGCACCCGCGTCAGGCGCTCGGCGACGAGTCCCCCGGTGCACGACTCGGCGGTCGCGAGCGTCAGCGCCTGCGCGCGGCAGAGCCCCAGCACGTGCTCCTCGATCGGCCGCTCGTCGCGTGCGAACAGCCAGCGTTCGAGCGGCCGGACGAGCGCGGCCTCGAGCTCGTCCGCCTCCTCCTCCGCGCCGGGGTCGACGACGAGGTCGACGTGGATCTCGAAGTCGCGGGCGCAGATCGTCGCCTCGACCCCGGCCCGCTCGCCGCCCGCCTCGTCGAGCGCCCTGGCGATCGCCGACTCGCTTGCGCCGAAGAAGCGCAGGACGCGCCGCCCGGGTGGCCGCGCCCGCGCGAGCACCCGGCGGACGGGATCGGACTCGAGCGCCGCCGCCCAGAGCCGCCGCAGCTCGCCGGGAGGCCCCGGGAGCACGACCACGACCGTCCCTCCGTGCTCGAGCACCAGTCCGGGCGCCGTGCCGGCCAGGCCGACGGATTCCGCACCCTCGGGGACCGACGCCTGCTTGCGGACACCCGGCTCGAAGTCCGCGTACGGACGGCGCAGCCGGTCGGCGACCGCGCGCGAGACGCCCTCGATCTGGCCGTGCAGGTCCGGGTCGACGCGGAGCTCGCGCCCCGTCACCCGGGCAAGGAGCTCCACGGTGAGGTCGTCGTGCGTCGGCCCGAGCCCGCCCGACGTCACCATCAGGTCGGCCCCGAGGCCCTCCCGGAGGGCGCCGTCGAGCTCTTCCTCCCGGTCGCCGACGATCGTGATCCGTGCAGGCTCGAGGCCGCGGGAGAGGATCTCGCGTGCGAGGAACGGGCCGTTCCGGTCGGTCCGCTCTCCTCGGACGAGCTCGCTGCCGGTGACGACGAGGAGCGCGCGCGGGCGCGTCAACTCGCGGGCGGAGCGCGCTCGACGCCCGAGGCGTCGACGTACAGGAGCCGCCACGGCGCGGGTGCCGTCTGCCCCGCGACCACGAGGTCGACCGCCCGGGGCCGCTGGATGTACATCCAGAGCCTGCCGTTGAGCTTGAAGGACTGCTCGCGCCCGTTCCCGATCGTGCCCGAGAAGACGAGGTCGCCCCTCTGCGAGCCGCGACGGACCTCCATTCGGCTCGCTCCGCGCGTGCCGCGAACGACGAGCGTCCGCTCGGCCGGCGCGCGCAGGTCCGGCGCCGCGACCTGCGTCTTTCCGGCGCCCGAGTCGTCGCCCGACTTCCAGGCCGCGATCACGAGCGCGAAGACGAGCGCGATCCCGACGAGCGCCGCGAGCACGACGCTCGACTCGAGCCGTCGGTTGCGGTTGCGTCCCGCGGTGCTCCGGCGCGGCCGGAACGGCATTTCCTCCTCGCGCGTGACGTAGCGGGAGTTGTACTCGTCGACGTAGAGCTGCCCGTCGAGGCCGAGAAACTCGGCGTAGTTGCTGAGGAAGCCCTTGACGTAGGTCTGCGCAGGGAGGATCTCGAACTGTTCGTCCTCGAGCGCGCGGAGGTACTTGGGACGGATCTTCGTCGCCCGCTCGGCGTCCGTGAAGTCGAGGCCCTGGCGCAGGCGGGCCTCTCTGAGGCTGTTACCGATCTCGAACACGCCGAGGGATTGTAGAGACGAATCGTCGAGGCGCCTACGTGCGCCCCCGCCAGGTCAGGATCCCGTAGACGGCCAGCGCGATCGCGCCTGTTCCCGCCAGAAGGACGCCGAGCAGCCCGAGCAGCCGACCAACGCGGGCAACGCCCGAGCCGCCCGGCCTGAGCACCGACATCTGCGCCCGGCGGCGGCCCGCCCTTGCGGCGAACATCGCCCCCAGGCCGAGGACGAACGCGACCGGGACGGCAACGGAGGCCCAGATCAGCTCGAGGTCGACGTCGCGCTCGGCGTACCAGATCGCCGCCGGCAGGGCGGCGACCGCGAGCACGCCGAGGACGATCGACCAGACGGCAGGCCAATTCCGCATCGCTACTGCTTGACGTACGGACGGCCGACGGCTGCGGGCGGGATCGACCGCCCGATCACTCCTGCGACCGCGATCATCGTAAGCACGTATGGCAACGCCTGGAACAGGACGGCACCCGAGGTCGAATACTCCGGCAGCCGCTGGGCGAGCGCGCTCGAAAACCCGAACAGCAATGCCGCGCCGAAGGCACCGAACGGTCTCCAGTTGCCGAAGATGAGCGCGGCGAGAGCGATGAAGCCTCGCCCGGCGGTCATGTTCTCGTTGAACGATCCGAGGAAGCCGATCGAGAGGTACGCGCCGCCGAGCGCCGCGAGCATCCCCGACACCATAACGGCGACATACCGAGTGGTATAGACCGAGATCCCGACCGTGTCGGCGGCGCGCGGATGCTCCCCGACGGCGCGCAGGCGGAGGCCGATTGGCGACTTGAACATGACGAAGTAGGAGACGACGAGTAGCAGGAAGCTGAGCCAGATCATCAGGTTGAGGTGTCCGAACACGTCTTCGAGGAAGTTCCCGACGAATGGGATCGCGCTGAGAAAGTCGATGCTCACCTCGGGAACGCGCGGGATGCCCTCGCCGGGCGTTCCCTGGTCGCCGTAGACGTCGATGAAGAAGTACCCCGTCACGCCGAGGGCGAGGAAGTTGATCGCGGTCCCGCTGACGATCTGGTCCGCGCGCAGGCTGATCGACACGAACGCGTGGATCAGCGCCGTCAGCCCCCCTGCGACGAGCGCTGCGAGGAGCCCGAGCGGCCACGAGTTCAGCTTGTCGGCTGCGAGGACGGCGAAGAACGCGCCCATCAGCATCATCCCCTCGAGGCCGATGTTCACGACGCCCGAGCGCTCGCTGAACATGCCGCCGATCGCCGCGAACGTCAGCGGCGTCGCGTAGCGGAGCGTCGCGGCGAGGAGCGCAGACCAGACGACGACGCTGTCGAGCTTCGCCTCGCCCGAGAGCGTGGCGACGTAGCCGAGCCCGGTCCCGACGATGGAGACAACGATCGCCCCCCAGGCCAGGCGTCCGACCCCGCGCGTCACCGTCCAGATCCCGGCGGAGATCCCGAGCAAGCCGAGCAGCATCGACCAGACCGGCGAGCGCGCCGTAACCGGCGGCAGGGCGATGAAGAACGCGAGCAGGCCGAGCACGATCCCGACCCAGGCAACCGCGTCCAGCCCGCGCGGGAGGCGGTTGAAGACCGTCGGGCGGACCGTGGCGGTGGACGCGGTCACGCGGGCGCCTCCGCTGCGAGCTTTCGCCGTCTGACCTTTCGCCGCAGGCTCCAGACGTAGATGACGAGCACGTCGGCGCCGACGAACAGGAGCACGAGCGCCTGGATCATCAGCGTCAGGTTCCCGGCGAGCTGCGGCGGAAAGACATCGGGGTCGAGGCTGCGGGTCGAGGTGCCGTAGAGGAGCGCGCCGAACAGGAGCGAGGAGAAGAGGACGCCGATCGCGGTGTTCCGGCCGAGCAGCGCGACGGCGATCCCGATGAAGCCGATCTGCAGGTTCTGGATGTCCAGCGAGCCGAGCCGGTACTGCCACCCGAGGATGTCCATCGCGCCGCCGAGGCCGGCGAACGCGCCGGCGATCGCCATGGCGAGGAAGTAGTTCCGCGCGACGTTGATGCCGCCGTAGCGCGCAGCCTCCGGGCTGTAGCCGACCGCGCGCACCTCGTAGCCGAGCGTCGTCCGGTTGAGCACGAACCAGTAGACGACGAGCGCGGCGAGCGCGATGAAGAAGCCGATGTGCAGTCCCTGGAGCAGCGCGTCGCCCCACCACACGCGCAGCTTCACGCCCTCGACGATGTCGTTCGAGATCGGCACCGACTCGTTCGCGTCGTTCTGGAGTGGCCCGCCGAGCCCGAACGCGTACGTGCCGACCCAGTACGCGATCCAGTTGAGCATGATCGTCGTGATCACCTCGTGCGCACCGACGGTCGCCTTGAGGATGCCTGCGATGCCCGCCCACACCGCGCCGGCGAGCATCGCCAGCACGATCGCGATGATGGCGTGCGGAACGCCGGGCAAGCCGGCCCAGACCGACCCGACCCAGACCGACGTGATCGCGCCCATGATGTACTGGCCCTGGCCGCCGATGTTGAACATGCCGCAGCGGAACGCGAACGCGACCGCGAGGCCGGTCAGGATCAGCGGCGTCGTCACGAGCAGCGTCTGCTGGAGGTTGAACGCCGCCGACACGCGCTCGGCACCCGAGACCCACGGGAAGAACCAGTTCAGCCCGGTGCCCTGGAAGATCCCCTTGTACGTCGAGAACGGGTTGTGGCCGGTCGCGGCGACGACGATCCCGCCGATCAGGAATGCGAGGATCGTCGTGATCACCGGCGTCACCACGCCGCCGGCCCGCTGGTAGATCCCCATTCGAGCCGTCCTGCTCGGACCGAAGCCGCTCGGGCCGTCCTCAGCCGGGACGCCCGGCTCCGGTGTCGTGCTCAAGCGGCTGCCTCGCGCGTCCCGCCGACCATCGCGAAACCGAGCTCCTCCTGAGTCGCAGTCGGCGGGAACTCGCCGACGATCCGGCCCTCGTACACGACGAGGATGCGATCGGAGAGGGAAAGGATCTCCTCGAGCTCGAAGGAGACCAGCAGGATCGCCCGCCCCTCGTCGCGTTCCTCGATCAGGCGACGGTGCACGAACTCGATCGCCCCGACGTCGAGGCCTCGGGTCGGCTGCGCCGCAAGCAGGACGCGCGGATCGCGCTCGACCTCACGGGCGAGGACGACCTTCTGCTGGTTGCCGCCCGAGAGCGCCGAGGCGCGCGTCTGGGGTCCACCGCCGCGCACGTCGTAGGCCTTCAGCAGCCCCCGTGCACGTTCGATCATCCTGCGCGGGCTCAACGTTCCGAAGCGGGACACGGGCGGCTGGCGATACGCGTAGAGGGCGAGGTTCTCGGCGAGGCTGAACTCGAGCACGAGGCCGCGCCGCTGGCGGTCCTCGGGGATGTGGCCCATGCCCTCGTCGAGGTATTCCCGTGCGCTTCGACCCGTGCAGTCGTCCTCCCCGACGAAGATCTGCCCAGACTCGATCGTGCGCAGTCCCGTCAACGCGTCGATCAGCTCGGTCTGACCGTTGCCGTCGACGCCGGCGATGCCGACGATCTCGCCCGCCCGCACCTCGAACGACACATCGCGGACCGCGGGGAGACCACGGTCGTCGAGGACCGACACGTTCACAGCGCGGAGCATTGCGTCCCCGGGCTGGGCCGGCTTCTTGTCGACGCGCAGCAGCACCTCGCGGCCGACCATCATCTTCGCGAGGCTTGCCTCGGTCGCGCCCTCCTGCGGGATCGTCTCGACGAGCTTGCCGCGCCTCAGGGTCGTGATCCGGTCGGAGATGTGGAGGACCTCGTCGAGCTTGTGGGTGATGAAGATCACCGAGAGACCCTCGGCGATCAGGCCGCGCAGGATCTCGAACAGCTCGTTCGCCTCCTGCGGGGTGAGCACCGCCGTCGGCTCGTCGAGGATCAAGATGCCGGCCTTGCGGTAGAGGGCCTTCAGGATCTCCACGCGCTGCTGCTGGGCCACGGAGATGTTCTGGATCTCCGCGTGCGGGTCGATCGCGAACTTGAAGCGGTCTGCGAGCTCCCGGACGCGTTTCTCCGCCTCGTCGTAGTCGAGCAGGACGCCGCCGCCGGTCGTCGGCTCGTCGGCGAGCACCACGTTCTCGGCGACCGTCATTACCGGGATCAGCATGAAGTGCTGGTGCACCATCCCGATCCCCTGTGCGATCGCGTCGCGCGGCGAGTGCATGACGACCTTCTCACCCCGGATCAGGATCTCCCCCTCGTCGGGCGTGTAGAGCCCGTAGAGGATGTTCATCAGCGTGGACTTGCCCGCCCCGTTCTCGCCCAGGAGTGCGTGCACCTCGCCGGGGCGCAGGTCGAAGTCGATCGCGTCGTTCGCGACGATGCCGGGGAACCGCTTCGTGATGCCGCGCATTTCGAGGACGGGGGTCTCGTCCACCATCGCGGCGATTCTAAAGCGGTGGAGCGGGTTCGCACCCGCCCCACCGTCTGAGTGCTCCTACAGCGTCGACTTCGGCGTGATCGTGCCGTCGATGATCTGCTGCTTCAGCTCGTCGACCTTGTCCAGGATGTCCTGGGTGACCTTGTCGGAGGTCGTCCCGATCGCGACACCCTCGTTCTCGAGGTTGAACACCGCGTCGGTGCCAGCCTGGAAGGTGCCTTCCTGGATCGCCTTGACCGTGTCGAAGACGGAGGTGTCGACGCGCTTGACCGCGCTCGTGAGGATGTGCGGGCCGAGATCAGACTGATCGCGGTCGACGCCGATTCCCCACTTGCCCTTCTCCTTGGCCGCGTCCAGCGCACCGAGGCCGCAGCCGCCGGCGACCTGGAACACGACCTGCGAGCCCTGCGAAATCTGGTTCAGCGCGAGCTCCTTGCACTTGTCCTGCGCGACGAAGTCCTGCGAGAACCCGACGAGCACCTTGATGTCCGGGTTGCAGGCCTTCGCGCCGTCCTGGTAGCCCGCGATGAAGATGCTGACGGTCGGGATGTCCAGGCCGCCGACCGCCGAGATCACCTGCTTGCCGCCCTGCTTTTTCGCCATCATCGCCGCCATGCAGCCGATCAGGTAGCTGTTCTCGTTCGTCGCGAACGTCAGTCCCTGCACGTTGGTGGGCGTTGCGACGTTCTTCGTGGAGTCCGTGAACGGCGGCGCCATCACGGAGTAGTCGATGATCGCGAAGTTCGCATCCGGGAACTGCCGCGCGACGGTGTTGACGGCTTCTGCGAGCAGGAACCCGACGCCGATCGTGATGTCGTAGCCATCTCGCGCGGTCGACGACAGGTTCGGCACGTAGTCGCCGGCGGCCCGCGACTCGATCGCCCGCGTGTCGGCTCCGAGCTCGGCCTTCGCCCGGTTCAGGCCTTCGAGCGCGGACTGGTTGAACGACTTGTCGTTGAAGCGGCCGACGTCGCAGACGAGCCCGGCGGTGACCGCCTTGGCCTGTGTCTCGGTGGCGGCCGTCTCGCCGCCTGCCCTCGTCGTCGTCGCCGCCGCATGCGGCCGCGCCGAACGCCAGCAGCAGCGCCGCGAACACGGTCAGCACGGACAGCCACGTACGCCTACTCCTCACTAGCCCTCCTCATTCGTCTCCCTGGTGAACCGGGCGATCCTACATCTGCGTCGGGGGACGAAGCTATGCGGTCCGGGCTATTGACTTAACGCAGACGTAACGCGCTGGAGCTCGCCCTCGGAGATCAGCACCCGGCGGGGCTTGGAGCCCTCGTAGCCCGAGATGATCCCGCGGCGCTCCAGCATGTCGATCAACCGGCCCGCCCGGGTGTAGCCGACCCGGAGGCGGCGCTGGAGCAGGCTCGTCGAGGCGGTCTGGGCGAGGACGACGATCTCGATCGCCCGGTCGAGCAGCGGATCCTCGTCGGGATCGAAGGTCTCGTCCCCGTCCGCTTCGACCCGGACGTCGTGCGCCTCGAGCAGCGACTCGTCGAGCTCCTGCTCGCGCTGGGCGCGGCACTGCTCGACGATCAGGGTGATCTCCTCCTCGGTCACGAATGCGCCCTGCACGCGCTGCAGCCTTGACGTGCCGAGCGGCTTGAAGAGCATGTCGCCCTGGCCGAGGAGGCTCTCCGCGCCGTTCGAGTCGAGTATGACCCGCGAGTCGGTCTGGCTCGACACCGCGAAGGCGATCCGCGACGGGACGTTCGCCTTGATCATGCCCGTGATCACGTCGACCGACGGGCGCTGCGTCGCGAGGACGAGGTGGATGCCGACCGCGCGCGACTTCTGGGCGAGCCGGATGATCGCGTCCTCGACCTCCTGCGGGCTCGTCATCATCAGGTCGGCGAGCTCGTCGATCACGACGAGCAGGTACGGGAGCGGCTGCTCGCCGCGGGAACGCAGCGCGCGGTTTGCCTCGGGGAGGTTGCGCGCACGGAGGATGCTGAGCTTCTCGTAGCGGCGCTCCATCTCCGCAACGACGTTGATCAGCGCTGCGGAGGCCTGTTTCGGGTTCGACACCACGGGCGTCAAGAGATGCGGGATCGATTCGTAGAACCCGAGCTCGATCCTCTTCGGGTCGATGAGGATCATCCGCACGTCGTCCGGCGTCGAGCGGAGCAGGATCGAGGTCAGGATCGTGTTGATGCAGCCAGACTTGCCCGAGCCGGTGGTGCCCGCGATCAGGATGTGCGGCATCCGTGCGAGGTCGGTCCAGACCGAGCTGCCGGAGATGTCCTTTCCGAGCCAGACCGAGAGCGGGCTGGCCGTCGCCGGGAGGTCGTCGAAGATGTCCCCGAGCGTGACGATGTTCGGGCTCAGGTTCGGGGACCTCGACGCCGACGGCCTGCTTGCCGGGAATCGGCGCGAGGATGCGGATCTCGGTCGTGGCGAGCGCGTAGCTGATGTCGTCCTTGAGCGCGGCCACCTTGGCGACCTTCGTGCCCGGCGCCAGCTGGAGCTCGTAGCGCGTGACCCGCGGGCCGGCGATCTGACCCACGATCGTCGCGTCGACGCCGAAGTTCGCCAGCGCCTGGACGAGCGCCTCGGCGATCCGGCCGTCTCCTTTTGCAGGCCCCCTCGCGGGGGCCGAGCAGCGCAGGATCGTGCGATCCGGGAGCGCGTAGTCGCTGTGGGACTCGAGCGTGTCCTCGAAGATCGCCGGGACCGCGATCTGGGTCTGCTCCTCGGTGTGCATGAGCAGGGCCGGCGGGTCGCCGACGACGTCGGGGTAGTCGTGGACGACGTCGATCGGCGGCTCTACCACCTTGCGGCTCGGAGGCACGAGCGTCTCGCGCCGGGGCTGCGCGAGCGGGCGCCGCCTCGCGGCCGTGCGAACCGCACGCCCCGATTGCCGCAGCAGGGCGCCCAGTGACGCACCCGAGAGCAGGAGGACGCCGACGGCGAGCGTCGTCACGCCGAGGATCTTCGCGCCGGTCGAGCCGAGCAGCGCGGCGACTCCGCCCTCGAGCGCACCGCCGACGAGCCCGCCGTGGTCGGTGCCGAGCGCGAGCAGCAGGCCGAGCGCGAGCACGCTGAGGCCGGTTCGGAACGGCCGCACGTCGATGAGCGCGCTGCGCGCGACCATCAGGCACCCGAGCGCGACGAGCGCTGCCGGCGCGACGTATGCCGCCGCCCCGATCGCGCCTCGGCAGCCGTCCTCGACCCACCCGCCGACGACGCCGCCTTCCCACCCGAACCAGAAGAGCGTTGCGAGGAAGATCCCTGCGGCCGCGAGGCCTAGCCCCCAGAGCTCAGGGTGGTGGTGACCTCGCTGCTTCCGCGCCTTGCGCTTCTTCACGCGCGCAGGGACACGGGGGCGCAGCGGACTCTTACGCTTCCTTGCGCGCCATGGGCGCGGATTCGACGTGCCCGGGCCCAGCCCTGCGTGGGGCTCGACTACCCGCCGCCGGCGAGCCACGCCAGGATCGCCGCGCGCGAGAACCGCCACTGCTCGCCGAGCTTTCGACCGGGGAGCTCGCCGGCCTCGGCGAGACCGCGCACGGCGTCGGCGTCGAGGCTGAGCAGCTCGGCGAGCTGCTCGAGCGTCAGGACCTCGAGCTCCTGCACCGGCACGAACGTGTGCCGTCCCACCGGTGCCCCCCTCAAGGCGTCGATCCCGACCGGCGGCTCGGCCTCCAGATCCAGCTGGCGGACGAGGTTCGTGATCAGGCGGCTCTTGGGAGTGTCGAGGCGCCGGGACGCCTCGTCGAGCTTGCGCGCCTCCGCGGCGGGCAGGCGCACGAACAACGGTTCCTTGGGCTGCTTGGACATGGATAGCAGGATATCAACGAAGTATCAATTGTGAGCGCGAAGACGATCACGCCGCGAGCGCGCGCAGATCCTCGAGTGCCCGCCCGAGCAGGTTCTCCCGCAGGTCGAACAGCCCGGCCCAGAGGCTCGAGCGGTCGATCTCGGTGTGCCACTCGGCCGCGCTTGAGAGGCCCTCGAGTGCGCGGACGAGCACCGCCAGCTCGAGGTAGACCTGCGTGACCCGCGCAGGAGAGGCCTGGACACCGGCCCGCTGGAGCACCGGCCCCCACTCGAGCAGCTCGGCATGGGTCGGCTCCGAATACCACGAACGCCCCTCGGCACGGTCGGTCTCGAGCTCGAGCAGGTAGCGGCCGAGCGGCTCTTCGAGGCCGGCGAGCGCGGTCTCGACGCGCTCCGCCGCGTGCTGGAGCGCAGCCTCGCGACGTCCGGGCGTGCACGGCTCCGCCTCGCCGCGTGCCCAGCGCTCGAGCAGACGGCAGAACGCGAGCCCAGAGACTTCGGCGGCGGCGAGCTGCCCGATCACCCGCTGGGCGAGCATCGCGTCGTAGGCGTACTCGGCGATCACGTCGGCCCACCCCGGCCTGCGGGCAACGACGCTCATACCTCGACCACCACGGGGAGAATCAGCGGACGGCGCCGGGTGCGGTCGTAGATCAGCTGGCCGACCGCGTCGTGGAGGTGCTCCTGCAGCAGCTTGATCTCGGACGTGTCTCTCTCGAGGAGCTCCCGAAGCACCCGCGCGGCCTCGTCGCGCATCTCCTCGAGCACGGGCTCGGTCTCCGGAAAGCCGCGCGCGATCAGCTCAGGGCGAGCCGTCGCGTCGCCGTTCACGGTCGCGACGATGATCAGGACGCCGTCCTCGGACAGGCGCCGCCGGTCGCGGAGCGCCACGTCGCTCAGGTCGCCGACGCTCAGGCCGTCGACGAACGTGACACCGCTCTCAACGCTCCCGGCCTCGCGCACTCCGCTCGGTGAGAGCTCGATCACGGAGCCGTTCTCCACGATGAAGATCGCGTTTGCGGGGACGCCGGCGTCGCGCGCGAGGCGCGCGTGCGCCGAGAGCATCCGGAACTCGCCGTGCACCGGCATGACCGCCTTCGGCCGGACGAGCCCCAGGATCGTGCGGATCTCCTCCTGGCACGCGTGCCCCGAGACGTGCACCGGGGCGATCTCCTGGTGGAGCACCTCCGCTCCTATCTTCGACAGCCGGTTGATCGAGTCGTGCACCCGCAGCTCGTTTCCGGGCACCGGCTTGGCGGAGATGATCACCGTGTCCTCCCGCTCGACACTGACGGCCGGGTGGTCGTTGTACGCGATCCGTGTCAGCGCCGACATCGGCTCACCCTGGCTGCCGGTCGTGAGGATCAACTGTTGGTCGGGACGCAGGTCGCCGAGGTCCTGCGGCCGGACGATCACACCCTCGGGCACGTCCATGTAGCCGAGGTTGCGCGCGATGTTCGCGTTCTTGCGCATCGACCGTCCGACGATCGCGACCTTCCGCCCGCACTGGATCGCCACGTCGATCGCCTGCTGCATCCGGTGCACGTTGGACGCGAACGAGGTGACGAAGATCTTCCCCTTGCGCAGCGGGAAGATCTGGCGGAACGCCTCGCCGACGATCCGCTCGGACTCCGTGTAGCCCGGCCGCTCGGCGTTCGTGGAGTCGCCGATCAGCAGGTCGACGCCGCGGTTACCGAGTGCGGCGAGCTTGCCGACGTCCGTCCGCATGCCGTCGACCGGCGTGTGGTCCAGCTTGTAGTCGCTCGTCTGCACGATCAGCCCGGCCGGCGTGTCCAGCACGACCCCGACGTTGTCGGGGATCGAGTGCGCCATCCGGACGAACTCGAGCTTGAACGGGCCGAGCTCGATCGGCGGGTCGTTCGGGTCGATCTCCCTCAGCTCGGCGCTGTTCAACAGCCCGTGCTCGTCGAGCTTGGACTTGACGAGGCCGAGCGTCAGGCGCGTCGCCCACACCTCCGGCACGTCGATCTCGCGCAGCACGTACGGGAGCGCGCCGACGTGGTCCTCGTGGCCGTGCGTGAGGATGATCGCGAGGATGTCGAGCTCGCGCAGGTAGCCGAAGTCGGGCAGGACGAGGTCGACGCCGAGGTGCTCGTCGCGCGGGAACGCGAGCCCCGCGTCCACGACGACCGCCTGGCCGCGGCACTCGTACACGGTCATGTTCTTGCCGACCTCCCCGAGGCCGCCCAGCGCGACGATCCGAACCGGATCCACGAGCTGAGTCTAGGTCGGAACCGGCTAGACGCGCGCCGGCTGGAGGAGTCTGAGGCGCTCGAGGCAGGAGCGGACGGCCTCCCGCTCCTCGTCGTTCGCCTCGACGAGCGGGAGCCTCAGCCCTCCCACCTCGTGGCCCAGGAGGTTGAGCGCGCACTTGATCGCGATCGGGTTCGAGACGACCTTGATCAGGTCGTAGGCGGGCCCGAGCTCCCGGTCGAGCTCTCGAGCACCCTCGAGGTCTCCTTCTCTGCCCCGGCGGACCTGCTCGCGGACCTGCGGCCCGACGATGTGCGTGTGCACGCAGATGCCGCCGACGCCGCCGAGTTCGAGGAACGGCTGAATCAGGTTGTCGTCGCCTGCGTAGAGGTCGAGCCCGATCTCGACGATTCGCCTGGCCTGTTCGAGGTCGGCGTTCGCCTGCTTCACGGCGACGACGTTCGGGATCTCCGCCAGCTCGGCGATCGTCTCCGGCTCGATGTTGATCACGACCCGCGCGGGGATGTTGTAGACGACGATCGGCCGGTCGCTCACCTGCGCGATCGCCTTGAAATGCTCGACAATCCCCCGTTGCGGCGGCTTGCTGTAGTACGGCGTGACGACGAGGAAGGCGTCGACGCCGAGTTCGTGCGCCATCTCCGTCAGGTGGACGGAGTGCGCGGTCGAGTACGTTCCGGTTCCGCCGACGACCCTTCCGCGCCCCTTCAGCTCGTCGACCGCGGTTGCGAAGAGCGTCAGACGCTCTTCATCCGCGAGCGTCGGCGACTCGCCGGTGGTGCCTGCTACCACGACGCCGTCGGAGCCGTTCTCGACCAGGTAGCTGCAGAGCTCTCTGAACTTGACGAAGTCGACCGCACCGTGGGAGTCGAAAGGCGTCACCGCTGCTGTCAGCACGTCGCCGAGCATGTCGAGATTCTACTTCGGTCTGCAGTCGGCGAGCTCCTGCGCGGTTCGAGCTAGTCGAGGAGCGCATCGAGGCCGACGGTGAGCCCCGGTGGAAGCGTCGGCAGCTTCTCGAGCGCGAGCAGCACCCCTGGGACGAACGCCTCGCGTGAGGTCGTGTCGTGGCGGATCGTGAGCGTCTGGCCCCGGCCTCCGAAGATCACCTCCTGGTGCGCGACGAGCCCCGGCAGGCGCACCGAGTGAATCGGCACGTCTCCGCCGATCAGCCGCGCGGTCGCCTGAGCGGTGCCCGAGGGTGCGTCGCGCTTGGTGTCCGAATGCAGCTCGACGATCTCCGCTTTCGGCATCGCCTTCGCGGCCTGGGCGGCGAACTGCATCATCAGGACGGCCCCGATCGCGAAGTTCGGCGCGTGGAAGACCGCGAGCCCTTTCTGCCGCGCGAGCTCGGCCAGGGAGGTCAGGTCGGCGCCGGTCGTCCCGATCACGCAGGGCACCCCCGCGTCCAGGCAGCGCGTCACGTTGACGGCGAGCACGTCGGCCCACGTGAAGTCGACCGCCGCGTCGTGTCCTGCGAGCTCGACGTGGTCGTTGCGGAGGACGGGCGTCACCTCGTGCCCGGCCGCCTCGAGCGCCGGCTCGAGTACCGACCCGACCTTCCCTCCGGCGCCGAAGAGCGCGACTCTCACGCTGCCGCGAGAGCCCGCAGGCCCGGGTGAAGCCGTCCCAGCGCGCGCTTGAAGCGGGCCTCGCTCGGCCCGATCCCAGCGGCGGAGAGCCGCTCGGGCGCGAGCAGCAGCGCCGCGAGCCCGGACACACCCTCGGGCTCCACCGCCTCGATCTCAGCGATGATCCGGTCGAACGAGAGCAGCTCGGTGTCGGTGATCAACGACTTGCCGAGCCGGCTCATCCGGTTCGACGTCGATTCCATCGAGAGGGTGATCCGACCCTTGAGGTTCTCCTTCGCCCGCTCGAGCTCGTTCGGGCGCAGGTTTCCGGCCGCAACGTCCGCGATCTGCTCCGCGACGATCTCGAGGCACGGCGCGAGGTTCTCCTCGCGCGTGCCCACGTAGACGCCGAAGAGCCCGGTGTCCGAGTACTGAGCGCCGAAGCTGTAGACCGCGTAGGCCATCCCCCGCTTCTCCCGGATCTCCTGAAACAGCCGCGACGACGCCGAGCCGCCGAGGATCCCGTCGAGCAGGGACGCTGCGAAGCGGCGGCGGTCGGAACGCGAGATCCCCGGTGCGCCGACGCACACGTGGTACTGCTCGGTGTTCTTGCGCTGGAAGCGCACGCCCGCCGGCGGAACCTTGACGAGCGGCGGCCGGACCCGTGGGCCCTTCGACGACGGCGCCGTGCGCTGCGCCTGCTCGAGCAGCCGGACAAGGCGGTCGTGCTGGAGGTTTCCGGCAGCCGAGATCACGATGTTGCCGGGCGCGTACATCGACCGGTGGTAGGCGCTGATCGAGCGCTTCGGCACGGACGCGATCACCTCGCGCGTCCCGATCACCGGACGACCGAGCGCGTGCGAGCCGAAGACGGCCTGCGAGAAGAGATCGTGCACGAGCTCTTGCGGCGTGTCCTCGTACATCGAGATCTCCTCGAGCACGACCTCTCGTTCCGAGTCGACGTCGTCGAAGCGCGGCGCGAAGACCATGTCGCTCATGACGTTGACCGCGGTCTCGAGGTGTCTGTCCGGGATGCGCGCGTAGACGACCGTGTGCTCCCGCGAGGTCGCCGCGTTCAGCTCCGCGCCGAGCCCGTCGAAGATCTCCGCGATCTGCTGCGCGTCGTAGCGCTCCGAGCCCTTGAACAGGAGGTGCTCGATGAAGTGGGAGACACCGGCTTTGGCGTCGGTTTCGTCCCGCGAGCCGGCCCCGATCCAAACGCCCAGGGCGATCGAACGCACGGACGGGACACGCTCGGAGATGACCCGCTCGCCCGAATCCAGCTCGGAAAGGACGTACTTCTGCATCGGGCGATGGTACTCGCTGGTTGGCAAATTCCGGGCCTAGGGGACAAAATCCCCCGCACATGTGCGCCCTTCGCCGCGCCGGGCTCTTCTTCCTTGCCGTCCTGGCCGCCGCCGCGCTCTCCGGCGTGGCCGCGCCCTCGGCCGGTCGGTTCTCGCGGGTGCCCGCGGGCGTCAGCGTCGGGGGCCTGCCGGTCGGCGGTTTCGGCTCGGAGGAGGCGCGGGGGCTCGTCCGAGCGCGGCTTGCAGAGCCCGTTCGCTTCCAGCTCGGCGCGCGCACGTGGAAGGCAACCGCAGGCCAGCTCGGAGTCGCCGCGGCCGTCGACGACGCGATCGCCGAGGCGCTCCAGGCCGGGACCGGAGAGAACGTCACGGTCGACGCGGCCGCGTCGCGGCCCGATCTGCTCCGCTACGTCACCTACCTGGGCCGCGCGCTCTCGCGGGCGCCGAAGAACGCGCACCTGGCGGGGCTGGATCCAAGGCTCCGCCCCGTGATCGCGGGCGGCGTACCCGGTCGGAGGCTCGACCTTCGTGCGACCGCGGACGCAATCGATGCGGCGGTTCGCAGCGCGCAGCGCGAGCCGGTCCGGCCCGTCTTTCGTCTGATACCGCCCAAGGTGACGCGGCGCGACGTCGGCCCGGTGATCGTGATCCGCCGCGAGTCGAAGGGCCTGTTCCTCTACGACGGCAGGCGGCTCGTGCGCCGCCTCGGCGTCGCGACCGGCCAGGCGCGCTACCCGACGCCGCTCGGGACGTTCGCCGTCGTCCAGAAGCAGTACCACCCCTGGTGGTATCCGCCCGACTCGGACTGGGCGAAGGGCCTGAAGCCGGTGCCGCCCGGGCCGGGCAACCCGCTCGGCACCCGCTGGATGGGCCTCTCTGCCTGGGGCGTCGGCATCCACGGCACGCCCGACGCCGCGTCGATCGGGTACTCGGCGTCGCACGGCTGCATCCGGATGCGGATCCCGGACGCGGAGTGGCTGTTCGGCCGCGTCCGCATCGGGACGCCGGTCGTCATCGTCAGCGCCTAGATGGTTGAAGGCCGGGGGAAGCCGTGCGGCTCCCCCCGGCGGGTGCCCTCCCTAGTCGCGCGGGGCGCGGTCGCGGCCGCCTCGCGGGGCGCCGCCCCGTCCGCCGCGGCGGTCGCGGTCGCCGCCGCGCGGCCGCTCCTCACGCGGCTCGCGCGGAGGCGCGTCCTTCGCGCGCTCGATCAGCTCCTCCGGCTGGACGAGCGACCCGTTCTCGTGCTTCGCGACGAGCTTGAGCCCGATCCGGCCGCGGTCCTTGTCGACCTCCTGCACGAGCACGTCGAGCACGTCGCCGCGTGCGATGACGTCCTCGATGTGGCCGACCCGGCCCGGCCCGACGTTCGACACGTGCAGGAGCCCGTCGGTGCCCTTCTTCAGCTCGACAAACGCGCCGAAGTCGGTCGTCTTGACGACCCTGCCCGTGTACTGGTCGCCGACCTCGGGATCCTTGGTGAGCGCGGTGATCGCGGAGATCGCGGCGTTCGCCTTGTCGCCCTCGGTGGCGTAGATGAGGATCGTGCCGTCTTCCTCGATGTCGATCTGGACGTCGTAGTCCGACTCGAGCGAGCGAATGGTTTCGCCGCCCTTGCCGATCACCATCCCGATGTACTCCGGGTTGATCTTGACCGTCGAGATACGCGGCGCGTGCCCCCTGAGCTCCTGCCGAGGCTCCGGGATCGCCTCGAGCATCTTGTCGAGGATGAAGTCACGCGCCCGCTTCGCCTGGGCGAGCGCGTCGCGCATGATCTGCTGGGTGACGCCCGTGATCTTGATGTCCATCTGGAGCGCGGTGATGCCGTTGCGAGACCCGGCGACCTTGAAGTCCATGTCGCCCAGGTGGTCCTCCGCGCCCTGGATGTCCGTCAGGATCACGTAGTCGTCGCCCTCCTTGACGAGGCCCATCGCGATGCCCGAGACCGGCGACTTGATCGGAACGCCGGCGTCGTACAGCGCGAGTGTCGACCCGCAGACCGAGCCCATCGACGACGACCCGTTCGACTCGAGGGTCTCCGACACGATGCGGATCGTGTAGGGGAAGTCCTCGGAAGCAGGGATCACCGGCTCGAGCGCCCGCTGCGCGAGCGCGCCGTGGCCGATGTCGCGCCGCTTCGGGCCGCGCATGAAGCCCGTCTCCCCGACCGAGTAGGGCGGGAAGTTGTAGTGGTGCATGTAGCGCCGCTCCTGCTCGAGGGAGAGGTCGTCGATCTTCTGCCCCTCCTTCGCGGTCCCGAGCGTCAGCAGCGTCATGATCTGCGTCTGACCGCGCGTGAAGAGCGCCGAGCCGTGCGTGCGCGGGCTGACCCCCACCTCGCACTCGATCGGACGGATCTCCTCGGCCTCGCGACCGTCCGGCCGGCGCTTGTCGATCGCGATCTTGCGGCGGACGAGGTTCTTGTAGGTCGCCTCGGCCGCACGCTTCACGAACTGGCGCGTCAGGCCGTCCTTCACCTGCGGCCCTTCGCCGTCGACGGTCGCCGGCCCGACCGGGAACGGCAGGTCCACCGTTTCCTCGATCCGGTCGAAGAGCAGGCTCCGCTTTGCCGACCTGAGCTCCTTCGAGTCCTGCTCTGCGTCGGTCAGCGCCTTCAGGTCGTTCTCGAACTGGCTGCGGACGTGCTCCTGCACCGTTTCCAGCCGAAGCCGATCGAGGATCAGCGTGAGGCTTGCCTTCACCTGCGTGCGACGGACGATGTCCTCCTCCGTCGAGTCCATCGACAGCGTCGGGGAGAGTTCGTCCACGAGCTCCTCGAGGACGGCGCCCGCCTCTCGCAGCCCGGCCTCTTCGATCCGCTGGCGGATCCGTCCGGCGACCTGCTGCTCGAGCTCCTGGGTGATCTCGACGTCGAGGAACTTGGGCTTGCCGACCCGCCGGCGCAGCTCCTCTTGGGCCTCGCAGAGCTTGACGATCTCGCGATGCGCGACCTCGAACGCCTCGAGCATCTCGTCCTCGGGGATCTCCTGCCCGCCCGCCTCGATCATCGTCAGGCCGTCCTTCGTGCCGACGACGATGAGGTCGAGCGTCGACTCCTGCAGGTCGGGCAGCGTCGGGTTGACGACGAGCTTCCCGTCGATGCGCCCGATCCGGGCCGCACCGACCGGCCCCTGGAACGGCAGCGACGAGATCATCAGCGCCGCGGAGGCGCCGTTGATGCACAGGATGTCGTGCGGGGTGATGAGATCGGCGGAGAGGACCGTCGCGATCACCTGCACCTCGTTCTTGAAGCCCTTCGGCCACAGCGGCCGGATCGGGCGGTCGATCATCCTCGCGGTCAGGATCGCGCGCTCGCTCGGGCGTCCCTCGCGCTTGAAGAAGCCGCCGGGGATCTTCCCGGCCGCGTACATCCGCTCCTCGACGTCGACCGTAAGCGGGAAGAAGTCCGCGCCTTCGCGCGCCTCCATCCGCCCCACGGCCGTCGCGAGGACCATCGTGTCGCCCGAGCGAACGAGCACGGCGCCGTCGGCCTGCTTGGCCAGCTTGCCGCTCTCGAACGTGATCTCGGTGTCGCCGACCGTGACGGGCACGGTCGCGACGCTTTCAGTCAACGTGCTCACTTTCTACCTCCATCCTCCGGGGAAGGTGGAGGTTTGAGTCAGCGCCCCGCCTCGGCGCTCGCTCAAACTTCCACCCTCCAGTTCGCGTTCGGCCTTATCGTCTGAGGCCCAACTCCTTGATCAGTGCGCGGTACCCATCGAGATCGGTCCGCTGCATGTAGTTCAGGAACCGGCGGCGGCGACCGACGAGCTTCAGCAGCCCGCGCCGCGAATGATGGTCGTGCGAGTGCGTCCGCAGATGCTCGGTGAGCTGGTTGATCCGCTCCGTCAGCATCGCGACCTGGACGCGCGTCGAGCCTGTGTCGCTCGCGCCCGCCCCGAATTTGCCGATCAGCTCCTGCTTGGCTTCCTTGGTGAGACCCATCAGACCTCCTT
Organism: uncultured Actinomycetes bacterium; assembly: GCA_963700495.1. GTDB lineage: Bacteria > Actinomycetota > Thermoleophilia > Gaiellales > Gaiellaceae > JACCTU01. The sequence continues at coordinate 1,227,697 of CAVOXT010000001.1, forward strand.
CAGACGACTCCGCGGTCCCAGTACGCCGCGCGGAAGCTGCGCGCACGACCGAGGCCGCGGTCGGCGCATAGGGTAGCGAACGATGCGAGCGGGCGTTGCCGCGGGGCATCCCGCCACCTGTGAGGCCGGAATCGAGATCCTCGAGGACGGCGGGAGCGCGGCGGACGCGGCGGTAGCGGCCTGCCTCGCGTCGTGCGTCGCCGAGACCGTCATGACGGGCCTGCTCGGCGGCGGCCACGCGATCTACTGGGACGCCGGACCGGCCCGCGCGCGGAACCTCGACTGCTTCGTGTCCGTCCCCTCGGGTCGCGGCGCCGCGATGACCGAGCTCAAGGTGCCGTTCGGTGAGGAACTCGTCCACTACGCGATCGGCGCGGCCTCGTGCGCAGTACCCGGCGTCCCCGCGGGGCTCGACGCGCTCTGGCGGGCGCACGGGCGCCTCCCCTGGGCGCGGCTGGTCGAGCCGGCCCTCGTGCTCGCGGCGGACGGCGTCCCGATGCCGCCGGCCCACGCCCGCTGCCTCGAGATGCTCGCCCCGGTCCTGACGCTCGACGCCGGCGCCCGGATCTACGCGCCCGGAGGCCGGCTGCTCGGCGACGGCGAGCTCCTCCGGCAGCCCGGGCTCGTGCGCGCGCTCGAACTCGTGCGCGACGAAGGGGCGGGCACCGTGTACCACGGGACGATCGCGGAGGTCCTGCTCGCACTGTCCGAGGAGCGCGGCGGCGCACTCTCCCGCTCGGATCTCAGGTCCTACGAGGCGGGCTGGTCCGAGCCGGAGGTCGTGCCGTTTCGCGGGACCCGGTTCCTGACGCGCGACGGGCTCTCCGGCTTGCCGTCCACGCTGCGGCGTCTTCCTGAGGCATCCGACGGAGACGCCCACGTCGTGGCGCTCGTCAAGACGCTCGACGCACCGCTGGACGCCGAGGGGGACACGACGAATCTCGTCACCGTGGACGACGACGGCAACGTCTGTGTGCTCACGACGAGCCTCGGGCTCGGCTCAGGCGACTACCTTCCGGGCCTCGACCTGCACCTGAACAGCATGCTGGGCGAGGTCGACCTCGTGCGCGGGGAGCTCGTGCCCGGTGGGCGGATGGGCTCGATGATGGCGCCGAGCATCGCGGTCGACGCGGACGGTCCCTCGCTCGCGATCGGCGCGGCCGGCGGCACGCGCCTTCGCACGGCGCTCGTCGGCGTCGCCTCCCTCGTGCTCGAGCACGGCGAGGAGCCGCAGCGCGCCGTGGACCGTGGACGGGCACATCCGGTCGCCGGGGTCGTCAACGTGGAGCCGGGCGTCTCGGAGAGCGCGCTCGCCGCGCTCGAGGACGGCGGCTGGTCAGTCCGCCGCTGGCCCACCCGGCACCACTACTTCGGCGGCGTCAGCGCTATTGGGCGGAGCGGTGGGGCGGCTGATCCTCGTCGAAGCGGCGCCGTCCGTTTCCCGGGTTGACGGAGACCTTCACCGACAGCCAGCCGACGTAGCCGCACTCCGGGCACCCCGGGTTCGCCCTGGCCGTCCCGCCCTGGGCGGGCTTCGCGTAGACCGCACCGCACTCGAGGCATCGGACACTCTCGTAGGTCGCGACCCTCGGGCCGTGCGAGATGCCTTCCATGTCTATTGAGACCCCGCCCGCGGCTGAATCTTGCGCCGTGGTTGTCCCGTGGGAGTGGGACGCTAGCCGGGACGCTTCGCCGCCCGCGTCTCCTCGACGTCTCGGGCGATCTGAGCCACGAGCTCGTCCTCGCCGTCGAACGAGCGCTCGTCTCGAAGCCGTTGCCAGAGCTCGACCACGAGCCGGCGTCCGTACAGGTCGCCCTCGTAGTCGAGCAGGAAGGCCTCGACCCGCTGTTCGACGCCTCCGTAGTGCGGGTTGACTCCGATCGACGTCGCCGCTCGGTGCTCGAGCGCCGCACCGGCGTAGATCCCGTACGCCGGGACCAGCAGGTCAGGCTCGAGGCGGAGGTTCGCGGTCGGGAAGCCGAGCGTCCCTCCGCGAGCGTCGCCTGACACGACCACGCCCTCGACCTCGGCGGGGCGGCCGAGCATCCGAGCGGCGCGCTCGACGTCTCCCGGCCTTCAGGAGCGACCGGATCGCGCTCGACGAGATGCCCTCGGCAAGCGGAACCGGCCTGACGTCGAAGCCGAGCGACGAGAGCAGCTCGAGGTCGCCGCTCCGCTTGTGGCCGAAGCGGAAGCCCGCCCCGGCGACGACGACCGCTGCACCGATCGCGCGCAGGTATCGCTCGGCGAACTCCTCGGGGGTCGTTCGAGCAAAGTCGAGGTCGAACTCGACCACGAGCGCCTCGTCGAGACCGGCAGCCTCGAGCAGCTCCAGGCGCCGCTCGAGCGTGGCCAGCAGCTCGACGCGGTTGCCGAGCGCCGTGCGGGGGTGCGGGTGGAAGGTGAGGGCCGTCGTCGTGAGGCCCGCTCCGAGCGCAGCGTCGAGCACGCGGCGGTGACCGAGGTGGACCCCGTCGAACGTGCCGACCGCAACCGCGCGCCGGCCGGTCTCGAGCTCCTCGGGCGAACGCGCGACCTTCATCCGAGCCTCGAGAGCGCGTCCTCGGCCGGGATGATCCGCTCCGGGTCGGCCTCGTCGACCGAGAACGGGCCGACCTCCGTTCGCCGCAGCGTCCGGCAGTGCCCGCCGAGCGCGCCCGCGATCGCCCGCACGTACGTCCCCGAGCTGACGCGGAGGTCGAGCGTGACCGCGTCCCGGCTGAAGTCGACGACGTCCAGCGCGTCGACCCGGGAGCGCCGCAGCGGCATCTCGACGGCGACGCCCTTCCGGTGCAGGCGGTACGCACGCTCGCCGCCGATCTTGACCGCGGACGCGGCCGGGATCGGCAGCTCGACCTCGCCGCGGAGGCCTGCGAGCAGTTCGCTCAACTCGGCCTCCGAGCAGGGCTCGTGCTCCTCGACGACCTCCCCCTCCGGATCGCCCGTGGAGGTGGTCGAGGTCAGGTCGACCTCGGTGACATACCGCTTGTCGAGCCTGGCGAACGATCCTGCGAGCTTGGTTGCCGAGCCAGACAACACGACCAGGAGGCCTGTGGCGAACGGGTCCAGTGTCCCGGCGTGACCTGTCCGCGCTCCGGTGCGCCGGCGGAGCTCGGCGATCGCCGCAAAGGACGAGACACCTGCCGGCTTGTCGAGCAGCACGATCCCCGCCGGCTCGAGCGCGCGCGGGATCCGTCTCGTCACGCCGCCGCGGACTTGTGCGCGGCTGCGAATTCCCGCCGCACGAAGTCGGTGATCTCCTCGATGGACGCCTCGCTCGAGAACCCGGCGGCCTGTCGGTGGCCACCGCCGTTCGACTTGCGCGCGATCGCCGAGACGTCGAGCTCGTCGTGGCTCGCCCGCAGCGACACGCGCCGGGTCGGCCCGGTTCGCGGCGGCTCGCGGATCAGCACCGCCATGTCGGCGCCCTCGACCGCGCGCAGGTAGTCGATGATCCCCTCCGAGTACGGCTCGGCGGCGCCGACCTCGTTGAAGTCGGAGCGGAGCAGGTACGAGACGACGAGCCGCCCGCCCTCGTACACCTGTGCGCGCTCGAGCGCCCGCGCGAGCAGCTTGAGCTTCGCGAACTGAACCGTCTCGTAGACGCCCTGGAAGATGCGGTGCAGGTCCGCCCCGGCCTCGACGAGCTCGGCGGCGAGCCGGAGCGACTTCGGCGTCGTGTTCGTGTACTGGAAGCGGCCGGTGTCGGTCACGAGCGCGATGTAGAGCGACTCGGCGATCGACGAGGTGAGCTCGACGTCGAGCTCGCGGAAGAGATCGCGCAGCAGCTCGCCCGTCGACGAGGCCGTTGCGTCGATCACGTTGACGTCTCCGAAGCGTGTGTTGTCGTGGTGGTGGTCGATGTTGATCACGAGCGGCGACTGCTGGAGCACCTCGGGATCGGGGCCGATGCGCGACTCGTTCGCGCAGTCGACGGCGAGCAGGATCCGCTCGGACGCGTCGTCGGGCAGGCGATGGAGCAACCCGTCGAGCGGCATGAACGAGTACTCCGCCGGCAGGGGCGCGTCGCCGACGAGCAACATCTCGGCCTGCTTGCCGAGCTGGTCGAGCGCAAGCTTCATTGCGAGCATCGACCCGAGGGCGTCGCCGTCGGGGTTCTCGTGCGTCGTCACGAGGAACCGCCGGCCCTTGCGGATCGCGTCTGCCGCCTGTGCGAGCTCAGTCACTGTCATCGTCCTCTGGGGCGAGCTCGTCGATCAGCTTCGTCATGCGCACGCCGCGCTCGACCGTCGGATCGTATGCGAAGGCCAGTTGCGGGGTCCGCTTCATCCTCAGCTGGCGAGCGAGCCGCGCCTGCAGGATTCCGTGTGCGGCCTCGAGCCCCTGCAAGCTCTTTTCACGCTTGCTCTCGGAACCGAGGACCGAGACGAAGACGCGGGCGTGGCGCAGGTCGGCCGACGTCTCGACGCCGGTGATGGTGACGAAGCCGATCCGCGGGTCCTTGAGCTCGGGCAGGGCCGCTCCGAGCACCTCCCTGATCGCGTCGTTCACGCGGCGGATCCGCTCACTCACCCGGCACCACCACCTGGCGCTCGACCGAGACGAGCTCGTACTCCTGCCCGTTGAGGTAGCGAACCGCGTCCTCGAGGAGCTTCTCCAGCTCGCGGTGCTCGTGTGCGACGCACGCGACCGTCAGACGGGCGCGCTGCCAGAGCTCGTGGTGGTCGACCTCGGCGACCGAGGCGCCGAATCGATTCTGCAGGTTCGCCTTCGCCGACTTGACGTGCTTCCGCTTGCCCTTCAGCGAGCCGGCCTCGGGGAAGTGGAGCTCCACCGAGAGGATGCCGACGTACCCCGCGCCCATCGGCGCCCCTCGTCAGGACGCGACGGGGGTCGGTGCTTCGCTCAGGTCGGTGCGCTCGACCTGACGGGTCTCGAACGCCTCGAGCACGTCGCCGACCTTGACGTCGTCGTAGTTCGCGAGGTGGATGCCGCACTCGAAGCCCTCGGCGACCTCGCGCGCGTCGTCCTGGAAGCGCTTGAGCGAGTCGATCGTCGTCTCGTAGATGATCGTGCCGTCGCGGATCACGCGCACGTTCGCGTTGCGGCGCACGACCCCGCTCGTGACCATGCAGCCGGCGATCGTGCCGACGCGGGAGGCGCGGAACGTCTCGCGCACCTCGGCCTCGCCGAGGGTCTCCTCGGTCTCGACCGGCTTCAGCATCCCGACGAGCGCCTGCTCGATGTCCTCGGTGAGCTGGTAGATGACCCGGTAGGTGCGGATCTCCACGCCTTCGCGGTCGGCGAGCGCGCGCGCCTCGGCGTTCGGGCGGACGTTGAAGCCGACGACCATCGCGGTCGACGCCGCGGCCAGCATGATGTCGCCCTCGGTGATCCCGCCGACACCCTGGTGGATGACGCTCACGCGCACCTCTGGGTGCTGGATCTTCGACAGCTCGGAGACCGCCGCCTCGACCGAGCCGACGACGTCGCCCTTGAGCACGAGGTTGAGATCCTGGATCGCGCCCTCCTGCATCGCGGCGAACAGGTTCTCGAGCGTCGGCCCACGCTGCGAGCGCTGCGCGAGCTGCTCTCGGCGGAGACGTTCGCCCCGTGACTGCGCGAGCTGGCGCGCATGGCGCTCGTTCTCGACCACGCGGCCCTGCTCCCCGGCGGGCGGTGGATGGTCGAAGCCGAGGATCTCGACCGGATCGCCCGGCCGTGCCTCCCTGAGCTTCTCGCCCTTGTAGTTGTAGAGCGCGCGGACCTTGCCCCACGCGTCGCCTGCGACGATCGCGTCGCCGACGTGGAGCGTGCCGCGGTGCACGAGCATGGTCGCGACGGGCCCGCGACCGACGTCGAGTCGCGACTCGATGATCGGCCCCGAGGCTTCGACGCTCGGGTTCGCCTTCAGCTCGAGCTCGGCGTCCGCGACGAGGAGCACACGCTCGAGCAGGTCGTCGAGGTTCTGCTTCTGCTTCGCGGAGACCTCCGAGAACTGGGTCGTCCCACCCCACTCCTCCGGCTGGAGCCCTTCCTGCGCGAGGTCGGCCTTGATGCGGTCGATGTTCGCGTCCGGAAGGTCGATCTTGTTGATCGCGACGACGATCGGCACCTTGGCCGCGCGCGCGTGGGAGATCGACTCCTTCGTCTGCGGCATCACGCCGTCGTCCGCGGCGACGACGAGGACCGCGATGTCGGTCACCTTCGCGCCGCGCGCCCGCATCTCGGTGAATGCCTCGTGACCCGGGCGTGTCGATGAACGTGATCTTCCGCCCGTGCTGGTCGACCTGGTACGCGCCGATGTGCTGCGTGATCCCGCCGGCCTCCGTGTCGACGACCCGCGCGGATCTGATCGCATCGAGCAGCGTCGTCTTGCCGTGGTCGACGTGTCCCATGATCGTGACGACCGGCGGACGGTCGACGAGGTCCTCGGGGGCGTCGTCGAACTCCTCGATGACGTCCTCCTCGTCGGCGGCGTGCTTGATCGTGATCTCGCGCCCCACCTCGGCGGCGATCAGCTCGAGCTCTTCGTCCGAGAGGGACTGGGTCACCGTCTTCGGCGCGCCGAGCTTCATCAGGATCTTGATGATCTCGGGCACCTTCTCGCCGAGCGCCTGCGAGAGGTTCTGGACGGTGATCCCGGACTCGACCGTCACGGGGCCGGTCTGCGGGACGATCTCGCGCGGCTGCTTCGGCTGCCTCGGCGTGTCGTCGCGGCGCTGCCGAGAGTCCGGACGCGGCCGGGCGGCGCCGCTGTCGATCACGACACGGCGCTTCCTGCCCGCGCTCGGGTTCCCCTGGCGGGGCCTCACGGGTCTATTGGGCTTGTTGGGTCCGCTCGAGTTGGCCATTCGCTGGGTCAGTGTAGAGACGTGAGAGCGCCGGATCGACCTGCACGGTGCGCCTCAGCGTCCGGTTGAAGGCCCGCCGGGAGCGCGCCCGCTCGAAGCAGGCGAGCCGCCGGCACGTGTAGACGGAGCGCCCGAGCCCGGGTCCGGGCACGAGCTGCCCTTCCTCCGCGTGAAAGCGGAGCAGTTCCGGTTGGGGAGCCTTGCGCCCGCAACCGGCACAGGTCCGGATCGGCGTGTGCGTCACGCGGCAGGCTGGGACTCCTCTTCCACTTCGGCTTCCAGTTCGGCCGGCTCGTCGCCCTCGGGCGCGGCGCCGTCGGTCTCCACCTCGTCGACGAGCTCCACGGGCGGCTCCGGCTCGGTCGCCTCGAGCTCGGCGACCTGCTCGTCCGGTGCGGCCTCCTCACCTTCGGCCGCGTCCTCGCCCTCTTCGGGCTCCTGACCCTCGGCCTGCGGCGGCGTGGGCTGCACCGAGCCCTCCGCGAACGCGCCCGTCTCGGCCTCCACCTTCGCGAGCTCCTGGTGCGCCGGAACGCCGCAGAAGCGGGTGCCCGGCAGCGCCGCGTTCGGGCAGCGCTTGCCGTTCCCGAGGATCGCGGCGCAGCGGCCCGAGAACTCGTCGGTCCCGTCTGCGCTCCCGCCGAAGGCGGCCTCTGCTTCTGCCTCGGCGAACTCCCGCTCGGACTGGATGTCGACCTTCCAACCCGTCAGCCGGGCGGCGAGCCGCGCATTCATTCCCTCCTTGCCGATTGCGAGGGCGAGCTGGTCGTCGGGCACGACCACCGTTGCTTCCTTCGCGTCGTCGTCGAGGTAGACCTCGCGCACGCGCGCGGGCGAGAGCGCCTTCGCGACGAAGCGTGCAGGCTCGGGGTTCCACGGAATGATGTCGATCTTCTCGCCGCGGAGCTCGGACACGACCATGCGCACGCGTGAGCCGCGAGGGCCGACACAGGCGCCGACCGGATCGACGCCCTGCGCGTGCGACTCGACCGCGATCTTCGAGCGGTAGCCGGGCTCGCGTGCGACGCCGCGAATCTCGACCAGCCCGTCCGCGATCTCGGGCACCTCGAGCTCGAACAGCGTCTTGATCAGCTCCGGGTCGCGACGCGAGAGGATCACCTGCGGCCCCTTCGTGCCGGAGCGAACCTCAGTGATCACTGCCTTGATCCGGGAGCCCTGCTCGTAGCGCTCGCCGTCGACCTGCTCCGAGCGCGGCAGCAGCGACTCGACCTTGCCGAGGTCGACGAGCACGTTGTTGCGGTCGCCGGCCTGCTGGACGATGCCCGTGACGACCTCGCCGACGCGATCGATGTACTCGTCGTACATCATCGCGCGCTCCGCCTCGCGAATCCGCTGCAGGATCACCTGCTTCGCGGTCTGCGCGGCGATGCGGCCGAAGTCCTCGGGCGTCACGTCCTCGCGCTTGATCAGCTGTTCGGGCACCTCTTCCCAGTCGATGTCGAGGTCGTCGTCGGAGACGAGCGTGTGCTGGCGCTCGCCGGTCTCCTCCTCGATCTTCTCGAGCTCGTCGATCGCGCGCTCGCGTGCCTCCTCGATCAGACGCTCCTCGAGGTCGGCGGGCAGCTCGATCGAGAAGACGCGAAACTCGCCCTCGTCGTCCAGCTCGACCACGGCGTGGCGAGAGGCGCCGGGCGTCTTCTTGTAGGCGGCCAGCAACGCGTCCTCGAGCGCCTGGACGAGGGTGCCCTCGTCGATGCCCTTCTCGCGCTCGATCGTCTGAACCGCCTCGATGATCTCTCTGCTCATCCCTTACCTCTCGTCGATCAGGTTGCCGCGCAGGATCTCCCTGTAGGGAACCTGCACGGGTTCGTTGTCAGTTTGGACGGTGACCGCCGAGTCGCCGGCGTCCACGACTTCGCCGCGGAGTCGCTTGCGCGACTCGGTGCGAAGGGTCGACGCGACGGCCGACGACGTTGCGGAAGTGCTCCGGCTTGCGAAGCGGGCGCTCGACCCCGGGCGACGAGACCTCGACGGTGTAGTCCCTCAGATAGTCGCCCAGCTCCTGGGTGACGCGCGCGCAGAGCGCGTGGTCGACCCCGCCCCCGACCCGGTCGATGTACACCGTGAAGCGCTCCGGACCGGCGAGCTCGACGGCGAGCACCTCGACATCGGGCAGCCTCGACTCGACGCGAGTCGAGATCTCGCGCTGGAGTGACTTTTCCTTGTCGTGGACGTTGGCCGTATGCAGCCCTTTCATCAGAAATGGGCGCCGCGCGCCCATTTCAGAACAGCTTCGAAATGTGGTGTCAGAAGGATAGCAGCGCGACGCCGGCTGCGACCAGCCCGGCGCCTACCAGACGGGCTCTCCCGACTCGCTCGTGCAGGAAGATCGCGGCCAGCACGACGACGATCACGACGCTCGTCTCGCGAACTGCGGCGACGGGTGCCGCGTCGGCCAGATCGAGGGCGAGCAGGACGAAGAGGTATGCGAGCGTCGCAGCAGCCGCCGCGGCCGCGGTCGCCGGGCTGAGCTCCGCTCGAAGTGCTTCGGGACCGCGCCGCCGCCAGATCAGGGCGAGGTAGACGAGGCCCGGGACACCGATGACGAGCTCGAAGTACGCAACCGGGTTGGCGTGCTCGATGCCCCCGTTGTCCAGCAGCGTGTAACCGGCGATGCAGACGGCGAGCATCAGCCCGAGCGCCACTCCGCGTCCGTCCGGATTTCGGAGCCGTCGGACGAGCAGCACACCGATCGCGACGAGCAGGACGCCGAGCGACTCCGTGGCGGTCGCGGAGGCGATGCCGACGAGGAGCACCAGCACGGGAGCGAGCCCCCGCGAGACCGGGTACACGACGCTGAGCTCCGCCCGCTCGTACGCGAACGCCAGGAGTGCGAAGTACGCCAGCTCGAATGTGCCGGAGCCGATCGCCCAGGGCACCACGTCCCGCTCGACGTCCCACGTCGCCGCCGCGATCGGCGCAAGTGTCACCGCCGAAAGTCCGAGCACGACGGCAGTCGCCGCCTGGACGTCGTGCGCGCGCGCGAGCAGCAGGTTCCACGCCGCGTGGAGGAAAGCCGCGGCGAGCGCGAGTGCGAGGGCCGACGCCGGCACGGCTAGAGGATGATCGTGACGGGCCCGTCGTTGACGAGCTCGACCTGCATTCGCGCCCCGAAGACGCCGGTCTCGACCGGGACGCCGAGAGCGCGAAGCTCGTCGCAGAACCGTTCGTAGAGCGGCTCGGACTCCTCGGGCCTCGCCGCGTCCGTGAACGAGGGGCGATTCCCCTTCGCCGTGTCGGCGATCAGCGTGAACTGGCTGACGACGAGCGCCTCGCCGCCGACGTCGAGCAGCGAGCGGTCGAACTTCCCGTCCTCGTTCTCGAAGATCCGAAGGTTTGCGACCTTCGCGGCAAGCCGGTCGGCCTCTGCGACGCCGTCTCCGCGCGCGACGCCGAGGAGCACGCAGAGGCCCGCGCCGATCTCACCGCCGGGCGTCACCCGGGCACGCGAGACCCGCTGGACGACAGCTCTCAACCTCGGCCGAGTATCGACGATCCGTGTCTACTGGTCGGGACTGTCGGGAGTGTCGAGCCCGGCGAGGTCGCGGATCCGCGCCTCGTAGTGCGCCGTGCCCGGGCTCATCGAGCTGGCCAGCTTGTAGTGGCCGTTCGCCTCCTGGATGCGCCCCTGCTTCTCGAGGCACTCGCCCGAGGGCGTAGTGGGCGTAGTCGTCGGTCGGCGCGAGCTCGAGCAGCGCGCGGAACTCTGCTTCGGCCTCGTCCCACCGGCCCATTCGGAAGTACGCGATCCCGAGCGACTCGCGGATCGAGGCCTTTTCCGGCTCGCGCTTCTTCGCCTTCTCGAGCGCAACGGTCGCCTGCGCGGGCCTGCCCTTGCGCAGATGCGCGCGGCCTTGCTGGAAGAGGTCATACGTGTCGCTCATACCGTCCTCAGATACGTGAAGTTCTCCTCCACCAAGTCAAGCGGATCCGTCAAGTCCCGAGTCTGTCCGATCTCGACTGCCGCAACCGGCACGCCCGCGTCGACGGCCGCCTGGAAGGCGTTGCCGAGCTCGTACGGCGGAGCGTCGCTGCGGAGGTACTGAGCGACCTCATGGGTCACGATCCAGAGCGGCGCAGCCGCGAGCGGGTTCGCCGGGTCGTCGTCGAGGACCCGCGTCACCCGCCCGTCGGTGCTGGCAACGGCGTGACGGTGCGGCGGCGCAGGTGGCGGGTCGCGTCGGACGGCGATCGCCGCGCTGCCCCCGGCGGCGGCGAGCAGCCGGGCGACGTCACCGCGGCCGAAGACGGTGTCTGCCCCCGCGACCAGGCACGGCAGCTCCACGCCGGCTTCGAGCGCTCGGGCGACGGCGTCTGCGGAGCCGTCGGGCCTCGGCTGGTCGGCGTAGTCCACCTCGAGCCCCCAGGCGCGGCCGTCCCCGGCGAGGGCCCGCACCTGCTCGCCGAGGTGCCCCGTGACGACGATCACCCGGGTGATCCCGGCTCCCGCGAGCTCGCGCAGGAGCGTGCCGAGGACGGGCCGGCCGTCGATCGGGAGCACGGGCTTCGCCCAGCGCTCGGTCAGCGGACGGAGCCTTCGGCCCTCGCCCGCGGCCATCACGACCGCGTGCATCTAGGTGAGGCCGAGTGAGCGGACGGAGACGAGCCCGCGGGTGCGCTCCCACGCCGAGAGCTGCCGCCGGAGACCGCGCTCGATCCGCCGCAGCTCGCGGCGTGCACGTCTCGAAGCCTCGCCCGCCTGCTCGGGCCGGCCGTAGCGCGCGGTGTTCAGCGCATCGATGAACGGTGTCGGATCGAGCCCCGCCTGGCCGCGCAGGACTTCGCCGAGCTCCTGGAGCGTCGCGCTCTCGGGGACGTCGAGCCGCTGGTCGGCGAGGAACGCCGCGACCTCGCGGCGGCAGGCGGCGGCGACCTTGCGGGGGTCGCGCGTCACGAAGCGCAGCTTCCGAAGCGCGAGCTTGAGCAGGGCGATCCCGCCGGCGAGGGCGATCGCGGCGAGCGCGAGCAGCCGCAGCAGGCTCCCCTGGTCGCCTCCGTCCGAGCGTCCGGAGACGTCGCCCGGGATGTCGCGGCCGGCGAGCGCGCTCTGATCGCCGCGATCGAAGCGTTCGGTGTCGAGCTTGAAGTCTGCGGCGTCGAGCCCGGCCCCGATCGCGGCGCTCACGGCGGCGGGGTCGAAGCTCAGCGAAGACGCGCTATAGGCGCCGTCGAGCTCGCCGCGGCCGGGGGTCGGGTCGAACGGCAGCCACCCGTAGCCGCGGAACCACACCTCGACCCAGGTGTGCGCGTCGTGGTCGGTCACCGTCCAGCGACCGTTGTTCTCGTCGTACGAGCCGGTCGTGAAGCCGGCGCCGACTCGCGCCGGGATCCCCAGGTAGCGGAGCATCAGCGCCATCGCGCCGGCAAAGTGCTGGCAGTACCCGCGGTGGGTCCGCGTCACGAACTCGACGAGCGGCGGCAGGTCGCCGCGCGTCGTCGGGCTCTGGTCGTAGACGTAGCTCGCCCCGTCGCGGAAGGAGCTCTCGAGCGCGACGGCCGCCGCGTACGGGCTCGACGCGTCGCCTGCGATCGCGAGCGCGCGCTCGTAGAGCGGCCGGTAGTCGTCCAGCCGCGGATTGTCGGCGAAGATCTTCTCCATCGCCGTCCGCCGGCCGGGGGAGCCGAATGCAGGCGAGGGCGGGGTGAAATACCGCGTCTGGACGATGAGGTACCGGTCGAGAGCGGCAGGGTAGACGGGCGCAGAGCGCGCCAGCACGCGCGGCGACGGCCGAACCGCGTAGCTGTACGAGGTGTACGTGGAGCCGCGAGGCACGGTTCCGGGGACGTACGCAGTGCCGTTCAGCGAGTAGAGAATCGTGTCGAAGTCGGCGTCGTAGCGAACCGGCACGCTCGCCGCGACGAGCCGGTTGTCCTGAAGCGCCTCGACCTTGACGTCCGCGCGAAGCTGCCGGTCCTTCCGTTGTGCGGCCGGCGGGAGCAGCGGGTCGACGACGGGATCGCGCTGCACCGCGAGCGTGGACTCGATCCAGTAGTCCCCGTTGAAGACGTCGAGGGTCGTCGCCCGCCAGTAGCGCGAGATCGGCGGCGCGTGGATCGTCAGCACGGTCGTCTTCTTGGCGGGCCAGACGAGTGCCGCGTAGTTCGAGTCCCAGACGTAACCGACGCTGACGGACACGTCGTTACGCCCGGGCTCCCACTTCTCCCATCGGATGAACGCCCCCTTGGCCACCGTCGGAACGCCCGCGAGGACGACCGCGACTGCGATCACGAGGGCGCCGGCGACGGCGACCTGGCGAAACCTGATCGTCGACGAGAGCCCGCCCAGCACGGCGAGCGCGGCGGCCAGGATGACTGCGCCCCGCTCGAAGGTGTTCGAGCTGGTCATGAGCGTGGAGGGCCACGCTGCACCGGCAACGAGCAGGCCCGCCGCGAGGAGCGCCCGCTGCTCCGCGACCGCGAGAGACACGGCGAGGGTGAAGCCGAGCACCGCGAGCACGACGAGCCCGTGCATCAGCGGCTGTTGGTCTGCGTGGAAGGGCAGCGCCACGTCGTAGTAGAGAAAGAAGCCGTCGGCCGCTCGGTTCCAGGCTCCGCGCGGCGACGCCGTCCCGAGCGCGTAGTTCAGCGCGAGCACCGCCGCGACGGGGACGGCTGCGAGGCGCCAGCTCCGGCGCGGCAGCAGGGCCGGCAGGATGCCCACGAGCACCGCCCAGAGCAGCAGACCCCCGCCGACGGCATCCTGCTCGAGACGCAGCCAGCTCGCCGTGAGCACGATCGCGGCGAGCAGCCCCAGCAGCGCCGTTCTAGCCATCGGCCGCCGTCCGCGTCACCGCAGCTGCCAGCACGCGCTGGAGATCGTCGCCGCGGCGGACCACTGCTACGGGCACGCCGGAGGCCTGGAGCCTCAGGAGCCCCGGCTCACGCGAAGCCCGCGCTCCCGAAAAGGTCGGCGCGTCGACGTACACGACCGAGACGCGGCGCTGCGCGAGCCCGCGGTGGACGAGACGGTCGACGAGGTCCGGATCGAGCCGGGCGGTGACCACCGCAAGCTCGAACGCCCGCGCGGCCGGGCCGGAGTCGTCGGCGAGGAACGCCGAGAGCGGCACCTGCCCGTCGCGCTCGGTCGCCGCGAGGACCTCGAGCGCCTCGCGCCACTCCCCCATCGCGGTCTGCACGCGGACGACCTCCTGCCGAAGCGAGTTGACGACGAGCACCGCCCGTCGGTCGCGCACGACCTGTGCGCGCAGCAGTGAGCCGGCGGCGCGCACCTGCGCGTCGAAGCTGTCGTGCGTTCCCGAAGGACCGTGGGCGTCGAGCAGGATCGCGACCTCGTCGCGGGGCTCGTCCTGGAGCTCCTTGACCATCAGCCGCCCACGGCGCGCGGTCGTCTTCCAGTGCACCTTCGCGGAGCGACTCGCCCTCCTCGTACTCGCGCACGCTGTGGACGTCGAACCCGGACGGCCGGCGGAGCAGCACACGGCGGCCGCCGTGCTCTCTCCTGCCGCTCTCGGAGAAGAGGACGTCGAGCTCGACGATCTTCGGCAGCACGAGCAGCGCCCCCTGCTCCGGCAGCCGGACGCTGGCGCGCTCGAGCCCGAACGGGTCTTCGAGGACCGCCTCGGCGTCGTCGAGGGCGTAGCGGCCGCGCCGAACCTCGCGCAGGACGTATCGACCGCGCAGGATGTTGCCCTCGCGCCGGAGCGGGATCCGCTGCTCGCCGAGCTTCGCCAGACGTTCGACCACGCTGGCCGACGCGAGCCCCAGCACGCCGCGCGGCGTGAGCTCGACGTCCACGACGACGTCGTCGCCCTCGACGTGCTCCGCCGACGAGGACCGGCGCCGGTAGCCCATCGGCCGTGCTGCAAGGTGGACGCTGAGCGCGGCCACGAGCACGACGACGAGGAACCCGAGGGAGACCGGATAGAGGACCTTCGAGCCGAAGGCCCAGGCAGCGACGTAGAGCACGCCGCCCAGGATCAGGAGCAGGCGGCCTCGCGTCGTCAGCATCAGACAGGAACCGGCGTCTTCTCCAACGCGTCCCGGACGAGCTCGTTGCTCGTCGTGCCGGCAGCACGCGCCTCAGGCGAGACGATCAGGCGATGTGCGAGCACGTGCTCGGCGACCGCCTTGACGTCGTCGGGCGAGAGGAAGTCACGGCCGTAGGCCAGCGCCCGGGCCTTCGCCACCCGCATGAGCGAGATCCCCGCACGCGGGCTGCCGCCGAGATAGAGGCGCGAATCGCCGCGCGTGTGCCGGAGAAGCGCGACGACGTACCGGTTGACGCTCTCCTCGACGAAGATCCTCTGGGCCTCCTCCACCAGCGCAAGCACCTCGGCGCCGGTCGTGACCGGCTCGAGCAGGTCGAGGGGGGTGCCCGAGGTCTGTTCGGAGAGCATCCTGGCCTCTTCGACGAGCGTCGGGTAGCCAATCGCGACGCGCATCGAGAAGCGGTCGAGCTGCGCCTCGGGCAGCGGGTACGTGCCCTCGTACTCGATCGGGTTCTGCGTCGCCATCACCATGAACGGCAGCGCGAGCTCATAGGAGACGCCGTCGACGGTGACCTGGCGCTCCTGCATGCACTCCAGCAGCGCGGACTGCGTCTTCGGCGACGCGCGGTTGATCTCGTCGACGAGGAGCAGGTTCGCGAACACCGGGCCGGGCCTGAAGTCGAACTCGTTGCTCGCCTGGTTGAAGACGTTCACGCCGGTGACGTCGGACGGAAGGAGGTCAGGCGTGAACTGGAGCCGCGAGAACGAGACGTCGATCGATCGTGCGAGCGCCTTCGCGAGAGTCGTCTTCCCGACACCCGGCAGGTCCTCGATGATCAGATGGCCCTCCGCGACCAGGCAGAGGACGACGAGGCGCAGCGTCTCCTCCGGCGCATGGACGACGCGCTGGAGGTTCTCGATGACCGCGCCGATCGTGCGGGGTGCGTCCTCGACGACGATTGGCCGGCTACCGACCGCGTCCATCCTGCTCCTCCAGGAGGCGGGCGACCTCGTCGAGGATCGCGGCCGCGACGGCGCGCTTCGGCGCCTTCGAAATCCTCCGCTCTCCGTCCCTGCCGACGAGCACCACCTCGTTCTCCTCCGCGTCGAACCCGATGTCCTTACGTGATACGTCGTTGAAGACGACGAGGTTCACGTTTTTGTCAGCGAGCTTGCGGCGCGCACGCTCGAGTGCAGCCTCTCCCGATTCCGCCGCGAAGCCCACGAGGAGCGCTCCAGCGCTCCGCTCGCCGAGCGCCCGGAGCACGTCGGTCGTCGGCTCGAGCTCCAAAGTCCACGTCGAGGCGTCCTTGCCACGCTTGCCCGGCACGGTCTCCACCGGCCGGTAGTCGGCAACGGCAGCGGCCATCACGACGACGTCGGCGTCGTCCGCCCGCTCGAGCACCTCGCGCTCGAGATCGGCCGCGGTCGGCGCCTGCACGAGCTCGACCCCGCCGGGCGGCGCCACGGCGAGGTTCGCAGCGACCAGCGTCACCTCGGCGCCCCGCCGGCGCGCTTCCTCCGCGACCGCGACGCCCATGCGGCCCGACGACCGGTTGCCGAGGAAGCGGACCTCGTCGAGCGGCTCTCGCGTCCCGCCTGCGCTGACCAGGACGCGCCGGCCGCGCAGCTGGTCGCGCTTCGCGAGCGCGGCCTCACACGCGGCGAAGATGTCCTCGGGCTCGGACATCCTCCCGACGCCCCATTCGCCTTCTGCCATCTCTCCCTCGTCGGGACCGATCAACTCGACGCCCCGCGCCCGCAGCGTGGCGGCGTTCGCCTGCGTCGCCGGATGTGCCCACATCCGCGGGTTCATCGCGGGCGCAGCGAGCAGCGGGCCGCGATGCGCGAGCGCCGCCTCGGTGACGAGGTTGTCGGCGATCCCCTGCGCGAGCTTCGCGAGCGTGTTCGCAGTCAGCGGTGCGATCACGTAGAGGTCGGCGCGCGTCAGGTGCGCGTAGAGGTCCTCGCCGGGTTCGCGGCGCGCGAGCGCGAAGAACGTCTCCCGGCGGACGAATCTGTCGGCGCCACGCGTCACGAGTGGAACGACGTCGTGGCCGGCCCTCACCAGCAGCCGAACGAGCTCGCATGCCTTGTAGGCGGCGATTCCCCCGGTCACGCCCACGAGCACAGTAGCCACGGGCACATTGTGCCCGCCGTGGGGGAACCCGTGGTTCCCCACGCCGAGCCGATCCCGTTGCTCACGCGTCACCGGCTGCACGACGAAGTGAATGTGCACCGGCGCCCCGCCCGCATGAGACCAGAGGCAAAGGTGGACCTGATGCGCCGCGCCAGCTCTGCGACGACAGCTTGACGATCAGCGTCCGACGCCGAGTGACGCTGTCGCTTGGATCAGTTCGCCTGGCTACTCCGTCCTGCCCTCCGCCAGATCGCACGCCAAGCAGTGCATCCGCCAGAGCGTAAACGTCGGCGGCCGGAGGCAGGCTTTGCCCGCCGGGAGGCCCGACTACGGGTCAGGGAAAGCTACGACGGCTTATCCAAAATAGGGAACCTATTTTGGATACGAATACTTGATCATGCCCTGAGAGATCTCCTCCAGGGACATGGTCAAGTAGTTCTTCGAACGGGACTCGACGAGGGGCGGCGGAAAGTCCTCGTAGGTGCCCTCGCCGAGCTGCTGGTAGTAGTTGTTGATCTGGCGAGCACGCTTGGCGGCAACGATGACCAGCGCGTAGCGCGAGTCGACGTTGTCCAGGAGCTCGTCGATGCGGGGAGAGATCACGCGGGCATGGTAGCCGAAGAGCCGTCGAGGGCCCGCCGGACGATCCCCTCGAGCTCCTCGGCGGCGCGCTCGACCCGGTCGTTCACGATCATGACGTCGCACTGCTCGGCCTGCTCGAGCTGGCGCCGCGAGAGCCTCAGGCGCTCTTCGATCTCCCCTGCGCTCTCGGTCGCGCGCTCGCGGAGCCGGCGCTCGAGCTCCTCGAGGTTCGGCGCCGTGATGAAGACGAGGATCGCGTCGGGGACACGGCCCTTGACGGCGACAGCGCCGTTCGGCTCGAGCTCGAGCAGGGGCGCCTTGCCCTGATCGCGGATGCGGTCGAGCTCCGACCAGAGCGTCCCCGAGCGCTGGCCCCAGGGGAAGGCGTAGTACTCGAGGAAGTCGTCCTGGGCGAGCCTGCGGTCGAACTCCTCGTCGGAGATGAACCAGTAGTGGATCCCGTCGATCTCGCCCGGCCGCTGGGCGCGGGTGGTGGCCGAAACGGCCAGCGCCACCTCTGGAACCCGCCTCAGCAGCTCCTGGACGAGCGTGCCCTTGCCCGCACCCGACGTACCGGTGACGACGAGGACCGGGAGCTTCTGGTCTCTAGCGGTTGAAGAGGCCGACAAGCTCCGACCGCTGTCGCTCCGAGAGGCCCCCGACCGTCTTTGCCTGGCTGATCCGGGCCTGGTTGAGGAAGCGGGCGGCCTTCACGCGACCGAACTTCGGGACGGCCATCAAGATGTCGAACACCTTCGCCGTCTCGACGTACTCAGGTGGGTTGCGCAGGATCTGATCGATGCGCACCTGACCGTCCTTGAGGTCCTTCTTCAGCTTCGCACGCTTGACCCGGATGTCGTTCGCCCGCTTGAGCGCCTCCATGCGTTGATCGAGCGAGCGCAACGGAGCTTGCGCCTGCGTCTTGGGCGAGACCATGGCGCGGGAGTCTAACAACTCGTCCGCGCACTGCAAGGGTGCGCGAAGTGCACGATTTGCAGGAAATTCAGCGTGCGTGTAACCGCGCGTCCGCGCGTTGTCCAGCTTGTGGCGAGGTATGGTCGTGCGCAATTCCGCGCGCGTCGCGCACGGATGCATATCCGCGTGATGCACATTCAGCATCGAGTTCCGCGCGCACGCGCGTCGGTGACGACGGATCTGCGAACAGGATCGTGCCGAGTGCGACGGCGGACGCGCCCGCGGCGATGAGGTCAAGTGCGTCGCGTCCGCACTGCACGCCGCCCATCCCGACGATCGGCAGCGACGTCACACGGGCACACGCGTACACGGCTGCCAGGGCAATCGGTTTCAGCGCCGGTCCGGAGTAGCCGCCGGTACCGCGCGCGAGCGTCGGTGCCAGCGTCCGCTCGTCGAGCGACAGGCCGCGGATCGTGTTCACGAGCGAAAGGCCGTCGGCGCCGGCGGCTTCGACCGCCAACGCGGTCTCCGCGACGTCCCACGCCGCCGGGGAGAGCTTCGCGTACAGGGGGAGCGCGGTCGCCTCGCGGCACGCCGCGACGATCTCGGCGGCCGACTCCGGCGCTTCGTCGACGTTCGGGCAGGAGAGGTTCAGCTCGATCGTCACGTCCTCGAGCTCGGCACACGTCTCGGCGTACTCGTGCGCCGCGAAGCCGCCGACGGAGACCCAGAGCGGGACGCCGAGGTGGCGAAGCCGCGGCAGCACGTATTCGACGAATGCCTCCCGCCCGGGGTTGGCGAGGCCGATCGAGTTCAGCATCCCGTGCTCGGTCTCCGCAATCCGGACGGGCGGGTTCCCCTCGCGCGGAAGCGGTGTGATCGTCTTGGTCACGAACACGTCGAGCGAGCGCGCGATCTCCGGCGCGGTCAGCGCGTCGAGGCAGCCCGATGCGTTAAGCAGCAGCAAGAACCGGACCTTCGACGCAGAGGCGTTTCAACACGCCGTCGATCTCGACCGCGCAGCCGTAGCAGGCTCCGTACCCGCACGCCATTGGCGCTTCCCACGCGAGTTGCGCATCGGGGACGAGCATGCGCACCGCTTCGAGCATCGGCTCCGGCCCGCAGGCGAGCACGTCGAACCCGTGCGGCATCGCCTCGGTCACGTACGCCGGCTCGAGCACGACCTCCGCGTTCGGGACGAGCGCCGCGGCCTCCGCGTGCCACTCGGACCGGAAACCCAGGAGCGCCGGAGGGCTGCCGAGGCGCTCCGACAGGAACGGCAGCGGGGCGATTCCGATGCCGCCGCCGACGAGCAGCGGGCGCACGACGTCGAGCCGGAAGCCGTTCCCGAGCGGCCCGAACACGTGGATCGCGTCGCCCCTTCGAACGTTGCAGAGCGCGCGCGTTCCGGGTCCGATCGGGTCGATCAGAAACGCGAGCTGGTCGGGCGGCGCGAGGCAGAGTGACATCGGCCGCGGCAGCACGCGCCCCGGCGCCTCGAGCATGAAGAACTGACCAGGCTCACCGGTGTCAAGTTCTCCGCGCTCGACTCGAAGCAGCGTGTACGGGCCGACGGTGTCGGTTGCGAGAACGCTAAGCCGATCGCGCTTCATCGATGCGCTCCTGCAGCGACTTCGCGATCTCGGTCCGCGCATGCGCGATCGCGTGCACCGCAGCCGACGCGCCCGAGAGCGTCGTGATGCACGGCACGCGCGCCACGAGCGCGGCTTCGCGGATCGCGTAGCCGTCCGTGCGCGCGCCGCGCCCCTGCGGCGTGTTGACGACGAGGTCGACGCGGCCGCGGCGAATCTGGTCGACGACGGCCTGACCCTTGTCGATCACCTCGACGTCGAGGCCTGCGCCCGCGAGCGTCTCCGCCGTCCCCGCCGTCGCGGTCAGCTTGAAGCCGAGCCCTGCGAGCGCAGCGGCGACCGGAACCGCGTTTTGCTTGTCGAGGTCGCGGACGGTGAGGAACGCGGTGCCCTTCGTCGGCAACCGCCGGCCGGCCGCGCGCTCCGCTTTCGCAAAGGCGGTCGGCAGGTCCTCGGCGGTCGCCATCACCTCGCCGGTCGAACGCATCTCCGGACCGAGCACCGGGTCGGCTCCCGGGAAACGCTGGAACGGGAGCACGGCGGCCTTGACGCTCACCTCGTGGGGCGTCGCGCGCCGCGGGAGCCCGAGGTCCGCGATCGTCGCACCGGCTGCGAGCCGGCACGCCGCGTCGACGAGGTTGACGCCGGTCGCCTTGCTGGCGAACGGGACGGTGCGAGACGCGCGCGGGTTCACCTCGAGCACGAACACTTCGCGGCTGGCGATCGCAAGCTGGACGTTCAGCAGCCCGACGACTCCGAGCGCCGGACCGAGCCTGCGGACGAACGCATCGACGTCTGCGGCCTGCTGCGGCGTCAACGATTGCGCCGGCAGGACGCACGCTGAGTCGCCGGAGTGCACGCCCGCTTCTTCGACGTGCTGCATGACGGCGCCCACGTACGTGTCGTGTCCGTCGCAGAGCGCGTCGACGTCGATCTCGATTGCGTTTTCCAGGAAGCGGTCGACGAGCACCCGCCCTTCGACCGCGGCGAGCGCCTCCCGCACCTGCGGCTCGTCGTAGCAGACCCGCATCGCGCGCCCGCCGAGCACGTAGGAGGGCCGCACGAGAACGGGGTAGCCGACGCGCTCGGCGACGGCGACCGCCTCGTCTGCGCTCTCCGCCATCCCCCACACCGGGCACTGCACGCCGAGCCGGGCTGCGAGCACGCCGAAGCGCTCGCGGTCCTCGGCGAGGTCGACCGCGTCGAACGGCGTGCCGAGGATCCTGTAGCCGGCGTGCTCGATCGCACGGGCGAGCTTCAGCGGTGTCTGGCCGCCGAACTGGATCACGACGCCGACGGGCTGCTCGCGCTCGAGGACGGCGAGCACCTCCTCGATGCAGAGCGGCTCGAAGTAGAGCCGGTCGGAGGTGTCGTAGTCGGTCGAGACCGTCTCCGGGTTGCAGTTGACCATCACGGCCTCGTAGCCGAGCTCGCGGAACGTCTGCGCCGCGTGGACGCAGCAGTAGTCGAACTCGATGCCCTGGCCGATCCGGTTCGGCCCCGAGCCGAGAATCACGACGGAGCGTCCGGGCTCGGGCGGCGCCTCGTCGGCCTCGCCCCAGGTCGAGTACAGGTAGTTCGAGCCCGCTTCGACCTCGCCCGCACAGGAATCCACCCGGCGAAAAACGGGCCTGACGGCCCACATCTTTCGCCGGGCGCGTGCTTCGCCTTCGCTCGCTCCACACGCTGTCGCGACGTCGGCATCGGAGAGACCAAGGCGCTTGAGCCGGAGCCAATCGGCCTCGACGAGATCGTCCAGCGAGTGGGTGCGCTCGAGCATGACGCGGATGCGATCGAGCTCCGCCACGAACCAAGGGTGCAGGTGCTCGGGCCGCCAGTCGTCGTCGATCTCCCTCGACCGGAGCGCCTTCAGGAACGCCTCGGTGAACGTGCGGCCGATGCCCATCGTCTCCCCCACGCTCTTCATCTGCGTGCCCAGCGTGCGGTCTGCGCCCGGGAACTTCTCGAACGCGAAACGGGGGAACTTGACGACGACGTAGTCGAGCGTCGGCTCGAAGCTCGCGGGCGTCGTCTTCGTCAGGTCGTTCGGGATCTCGTCGAGCGTGTAGCCGACGGCGAGCTTCGCGGCGACCTTCGCGATCGGGTAGCCGGTCGCCTTCGACGCGAGCGCGGAGGAGCGCGAGACGCGCGGGTTCATCTCGATCACGCGCATGTCGCCCGTCTCGCGGTTCCGCGCGAACTGGATGTTCGAGCCGCCGCTCTCGATCCCGACAGCTCTCACCACCGCAGCGGCCGCGTCGCGCAGCTCCTGGTACGCAAGGTCGGAGAGCGTCATCTGCGGAGCAACGGTGACCGAGTCGCCCGTATGCACTCCCATCGGGTCGAGGTTTTCGATCGAGCAGACGATCACGACGTTGTCCTTCTTGTCGCGCATCACTTCGAGCTCGAACTCGTCCCAGCCGCGGATCGACTCCTCTACGAGCACCTGCGTCACGGGTGACTCCCGAAGACCGGCTTCAACGCGATCGCGGAGCTGCGACTGCGTCTCGGCGAAGCCGCCGCCGTGACCACCGAGGGTGAACGCCGGGCGGACGACCGCAGGCAGCGAGATGCCGGCGAGGTCGTCGATCGAGGTGACGATCCTCGAGTTGGGCACCTGGAGCCCGCAGCCCTGGACGGCGTCGCGGAACAGCTCGCGGTCCTCCGCGCGCCTGATCACGTCGAGCGGCGCACCGATCAGCTCGATCCCGAGCGCGTCGAGCAGCCCGTCCGCCGCGAGCTCGCTCGCGAGGTTGAGGCCTGTCTGGCCGCCCATCGTCGGCAGCAGCGCATCGGGGCGCTCGCGCCCGAGCACGTCCGCGACGCCCTCGACGTCGAGCGGCTCGATGTACGTGCGGTCGGCGAAGCCCGGGTCGGTCATGATCGTCGCCGGGTTCGAGTTGACGACGACCGTGCGGAAGCCGTCCTCGCGCAGGACTTTGAGCGCCTGCGAGCCGGCGTAGTCGAACTCGCAAGCCTGGCCGATCACGATCGGGCCGGACCCGATCAGGCAGACCGACTTCAGGTCACGCCGCTTGGGCAAGCCGGACTTCCTCGACCCATTCGCTGATGATCGGCCACGCGTCGTGCGGGCCAGGCCCCGCCTCCGGGTGGAACTGCACCGAGCGAGCGCGCAGTGCGGGATAGTCGAGCCCCTCGACGGTCCCGTCGTAGAGCGAAACGTGCGTCGCCTCCTCGTCGTCGCTCGGCGCGACCGCAAAACCGTGGTTCTGGCAGGTCACGAGTACCTTGCCGGTCGACCGCTCGAGCACCGGGTGGTTCGCGCCGCGGTGACCGAAGCGGAGCTTGTACGTCTCGTGACCGGTTGCGAGCGCGAGCAGCTGGTGGCCGAGGCAGATCCCGAGAACCGGCACGCGCCCGAGCAGCTCGCGGAGAACCGCGACCTCGGTCTCGAGCGGCTCGGGGTCGCCCGGGCCGTTCGTGAGCATGATCCCGTCGAAGGGCACGAGCTCGTCGGCGGAGACGTCGTGCGGGAAGACGGTCACCGCTGCGCCGGCACCTGCCAGCCTGCGCAGGATCGACCGCTTGCAGCCGTAGTCGACCACAGCGATCTCGACGTTGCCGACATCGCTGTAGCGATAGGGCTCCTTCGTCGAGACGTCCGCGACCAGTGACCTCCCCTCCATGGGCGGCTGCGCCTGGACGGCGGTCACCACCTCGTCGACCGACGCGTCTCCGGCGACGACCGCGGCACGCATCGCGCCCGCGTCCCGAAGCTTCAGGACGAGGCTGCGCGTGTCGACCTCGGAGAGCGCGACGATGCCCCGCTCGTGCAACCAGTCCGTCCAAGCCGGACCCTGCGCGTCACGCATCACGATTGCCCGCGCGTGCGGGCGCTTCGACTCCGAACGCCCCTCTGCGACGCCGTAGTTGCCCACCATCGGCGCCGTGAAGCAGATGAGCTGCTCCGCGTAGCTCGGATCGGTCACGACCTCCTGGTAGCCGGTCATCGCGGTTGTGAAGACCGCTTCGCCGAACGCGAATCCCTCGGCTGCCACCGACTCGCCGCGGAAGACCGTCCCGTCCTCGAGCGCCAGGAAGCCCGTCACGCCTCGTAGACCAGCCTTCCGTCGGCAACCGTCGCCCGCACCTTCCCGCGCAGCGTCTCGCCGAGCAGCCACGAGTTGGCCGAGCGCGAGCGGAAGCCGTCCTCCTTGACCCTCCAGGTCGCGTTCAGGTCGAGCAGGACGAGGTTCGCCGGGGCGCCGACCGCGATCCGCGGCTCGTCGAGGCCGTACGCGCGCGCAGGTCCGTTCGACATCCGCTCGAGGATCGTCTCGAGCGGCACGACGCCCGGTTCGATCAGGTGCGTGAAGAGCACCGAGAACGCCGTCTCCAGGCCGGTGACGCCGAAGGGTGCCGCCTCGAAGGGGACCTCCTTCTCATGGCGTGCGTGCGGAGCGTGATCGGTCGCGATCGAGCCGATCGTCCCGTCGCGGAGTGCGTCGATCAGCGCGGCGCGGTCTTCGCGGCTTCGGAGCGGTGGATTCATCTTCAGGTTCGAGTCCAGTGAGCGGACCGCCTCGTCGGTGAGGCAGAGGTGGTGTGGCGTCACCTCCGCGGTGGCGTCGATCCCGCGCTCGCGCGCGACCCGGAGCGCGGCCACCGATTCTCGCGCGGAAAGGTGAAGAAGGTGCAAAGGGCGCTCCTCGTAGGCCGCCAGCGCGAGATCACGCTCGACCATGACCGACTCGGCGACGGACGGATACCCGCCGAAGCCGAGCTCCGCCGAGACGGCACCTTCGTGCACCTGGCCGCCGCGCGAGAGCGTGGGCTCCTCGCAGTGCAGCGCGAGCTTGAGGCCCGTCACCGCGCCGTACTGCAGCGCCCTGCGCATCAGCCCGGGCGCCACGACGGGGTGTCCGTCGTCGGAGAACCCGACCGCGCCCGCGTCGGCGAGCTCGGCCATCTCCGTCAGTTCGCCTCCGTGCTGACCCTTCGTGATCGCGGCGAGGAAACCGACGGGGATCTCCGCCTCGCACCGGGCATCCTCGATCAGCGCACCGAGCACCGCGGCCGAGTCGACGACCGGGTCGGTGTTCGGCATCGCGAGGATCACGCAGAACCCACCCGCGGCGGCGGCGGCCGTCCCGGAGGCGAGCGTCTCCTCGTCCTCGCGTCCCGGGACGCGCAGGTGCACGTGCGGGTCGACGAACGCCGGCGCCAGCACGAGGCCGGTGCCGTCGATCGTCGTGTGGTTGTTCCGGGGGAGCGCCGTGCCGAGCTGTGCGATCACGCCGTCGTCGACGCGAACGTCGACCTGCGCGTCGAGTCCCTGCGACGGGTCGAGCACGCGTGCGCCGGTGACGATGAGGCTCTCCTTGGGTGCAGTCTTCCCGACGAGCATTACGCGACCTCGTGCATCGCGGCCGCCTGCACCGCGACCGGTCCGTGCGTGAGCAGGTCGTAGAGCACCGCCATTCGCGTCACGAGCCCCGCCCGCACCTGCGTCTCGATCAGCGCGTCGGCCGCGTCGGCGACGACCGGGTCGATCTCGACGCCGCGGTTCATCGGCCCGGGGTGCATCACCTTCTGGCCCGGGCGCAGGCGTTCGGGCGTCACACCCCAGCGCGCGGTGTACTCGCGGAGCGACGGGACGTAGTTCGAGCCCTCGAGCATCCGCTCACGCTGCATCCGCAGCACGTAGACCACGTCGGCGGCGCCGATCGCGTCGATCTCGGTCGTCGCCTCGCAGCCGAGCGCTTCGATACCTCTTGGTATGAGCGAGGGAGGGCCGACGACCGTGACGCGCGCACCCATCAAGGTCAGGGCCTGGATGTTGGACCTGGCGACGCGCGAGTGGAGGACGTCGCCGACGATCGCGACGTGGAGACCGTCGATCTTGCCGAACTCCTCGTGCAGGGTGTAGAGGTCGAGGAGCGCCTGCGTGGGGTGCTGGTGCTTGCCGTCGCCCGCGTTGACGACGTGAGCGGCGGTCCAGCGGGCGACGAGCTGCGGCGCGCCGATCTCGGCGTGGCGGATCACGATCACGTCTGGGTCGTACGCCCCGAGCGTGATCGCGGTGTCCTTGAGCGACTCGCCCTTGTCGACCGACGAGCCGGACGACTTGAACGACATCGTGTCGGCGGAGAGGCGCTTCGCCGCGAGCTCGAAGCTCGAGGAGGTGCGGGTCGAGGACTCGAAGAAGAGGTTGAGCACGAGCCGGCCCCGCAGGGTCGGCAGCTTCTTCACCTCGCGCTCGAGCGAGCGCTCGAAGCTGCGTGCCGTTCCGAGCAGCCGCTCGACGTCGTCACGCGTCAGGTCGGCGACCGAGATGAGGTGGCGCCGCGGCGGCGTCTTCGGCGGGAGGAGATCCTCGCGCATGACCTTGATCTCAGCCAAGGGGTTCCTCCTCGGGAGTCGGGACGAGCAGGACACGGTCGACCTCGTCCACCTCGAGCAACTGCACCTGGATGCGCTCGCCGCGAGAGGTCGGGAGGTTCTTGCCCACGTAGTCCGGACGGATCGGCAGCTCGCGGTGCCCCCGGTCGACGAGGCAGGCGAGCTGGACGCGCGCCGGACGGCCGTAGTCGAAGAGCGCCTCGATCGCCGCGCGGATCGTGCGGCCGGTGTAGAGGACGTCGTCGACGAGCACGCAGGTCATCCCCTCGAGCGCGAAGTCGAGCGTCGTCGCCCGGACGAGCGGCTGCGCGTGCAGCGGAGCCTCCCCGCCGCGGACCTGAACGTCGTCGCGGTAGAACGTGATGTCGAGCGAACCGAGCTCGACGTCCTCGTGCGCGCGCTCCGCGATCAGCCGGCGGAGGCGCTGGGCGAGCGGGACGCCGCGCGTGTGGATTCCGACCAGTGCCACGCGGTCGAGCCGGGGGTTCGCCTCGATGATCTCGTGGGCGATCCGGGAGAGCGTGCGCCCCATTGCCTCGGCATCGAGGAGAACGGTTTCGGATGAGACACGCGCGCTCACGGCGCCGCGCAGGTCGTGGGTGCAGCCATCATCACAACTCCTTCCCGGCCTCGCTGGACCGAGTTAAAGGGGTCGGGTCGCGGAGAGCCTAGCCGACCCGCCGGACGGAAGCCAAACAGCCGGTTGGACGCAGATCCCCCTTTCGGGCCCAACCGTTCCACCGCGGCGGCGTCAGAGCATTCACTGTGGCACGTTGGGGTTTCGATTTGAGCGAGCCGTACCGGCGGCGATCGCCTGAGCATCCGCGCGGCCGCGCTGCGTGCCCCGTGCGGAAGCGTCTGCGGCTCGTCGTCCCGCGCCTGCGCCGCGTGCGCTGAGGTAGAGCGCCGCCCACTGGTGGGCGTCGAGCTCCCGCGGCTCGACGCGCCTGCGAATGCCGACGGAGCGCAGACCGTGGCGGAAGCCGCGGGCAACGAACGCGGCGTACCGCCCGGCCTCGTTCGGCGGGACGAGCGGAGTCGAACGGCGCTCGACGACAAGCACGCCTGCGTCGACGGCCGGCGGCGGGTCGAAGCAGTCACGCGGGAGCCGGCGGGCGACCGAGAACCGGTACCACGCGTTCCAGCGCACTCCGTTCGCCGTGGACGGCCACGGGACCGCCCGCTTCAGTGCGACTCCCCACTGCACGACGAGGTCTGCGCGCTCGAGCGGGAGCTCAGGATCGTCGAGCAACCGGCGCAGGAGCTCGTTCGTCAGGTCGAACGGGATGTTCGCGACGACCCGGAACGGCTCGCTCGGAAGCGGCACTCGCCGCGCGTCGCCCTCGATCACGTCCACGTTCGGCCAGCGGCCGCGCAGGCGTGCCGCCAGGACCGGGTCGAGCTCCACCGCGACGACTCGACGGGCAATCCGGGCGAGTGGGTCGGTCAGACGGCCGCCGCCGGCGCCGAGGTCGACGACGAGATCGTCCTGGCCCACGCCGGCGTCGCGGACGAGCTCCGCCGCGAGCGCTCCGGTGCGAAGGAAGTGCCGGCTACGGGCGCGCGCCGGTCGCGCGCGCGATGCGCGTCGAACGGCCACGGCTGCGGAAGGTCACGGTGCCCATGAGTACGTCGTCAGCATGATACGCGCCTGTGAGGCGGTTCCCCCCACTCGCGCTCCTCGGCGCGCTCGTCGCGCTCTCGACGATCGTCCGCTCCTGGGCCGGGCTGCGCGTGCCCACGCCCTGGATCGCGGCCGACGAGATGATCTACGCCGAGCTCGGGCGGAGCCTCTGGGAGACCGGACGGCTCGAGATCCTCGGCCAGGAGACCGCGTTCTACAGCCTCCTCCACCCCGCCCTGATCGGGCTTCCACTGGCCCTGTTCGACACGGCGCTCGGGTACGACCTCGCCCGGGTGCTCCAGGCATTCGTGATGTCGCTCGCGGCGGTACCGGTGTTTCTGTGGGGACGGCGGCTGATGTCGGACGGCTGGGCGCTCGTCGCGGCGGGGCTGACGCTCGCGATCCCCGGTCTCGCCTACTCGGGCCTGCTGATGACCGAGACGGTCTTCTACCCCTTGATCGCGCTCGCCGCGTGGGCCGCGGCGGAGACGCTCGTCGAGCCGCGGCCGAGAAACCAGGCGCTCGTGGTCGGCGCGATCCTCCTCGTCGTGTTGACCCGGCTTCAGGGCGTCGTGCTCGTACCCGTGTTCGTGCTCGCGGCCGTCCTCTTTGCATCGTCCGCCCGCAGCTTCGCCCCGCTCGCCCGGCTCTGGCCGTCACTCGCCGCGCTCTGCGTTGTGGCGGTCGCCGTGCTGGCGATCGGCTTCGGAGCGTACGAGCCGGCCGGAACGGCCAACTACTCGCTGAGCGACGCACTCAGGTACATCGTGTACCACGCGGCAGACGCGACGCTGCTCGTCGGCGTCGTGCCGGTGTGCGCCGTCGCGATGCTCGCGCTCCACCGCGACGCCGACCCGAAGGTGCGTGCGTATCTCGCGGTTGCCTTCGCGCTCTTCGCCGGGCTCGTGTCCGAGGTGGGGCTGTTTGCGTCCCGCTACGTGGGCCGCCTCGCCGAGCGGGACCTGCTCGGGCTCGCACCGGTCCTCTTCATCGGGCTCTGCGTCTGGCTCGACCGAGGTGGGCCGAGGACGCGCCTCTCCGCGTCGCTCGTCGCGTTCGGAACCGCGGCGCTCGTCCTGACGCTGCCGCTCGGCCGCCTCGTGCACAAGGCTGCGCTGCCCGACGCGTTCTCGCTCGTCGCGGTTTGGCAGCTCGGGAGCTACGAGGCGCTCGTCTGGGGGTTCACGGCGGCCGCAGTCGTCGGCTTCGCGATTCTTCCCCGCCGTGCGCTCGTCGTGCTTCCGATCGGGCTTGCGGCCGTGTTCGCGGCATCGTCTGTCGCCGTCTCCCGGTTCGTCGCCGACGAGGCGACGACGCTCGAGGAGTCGTTCTTCGGTGCGGCCGAGCCCGACTGGGTCGACGAGGCCGCGCCCGGCGGCGCGGCGTACTTCTACGACGGCGACCCGTACTGGAACGCCGTCTGGGAGTACGTCTTCTGGAATCCCGGCATCCGCCGCGTCTACCTGCTGAGCGGCGCGCCGCGCGTGCCGGGACCGCTGCCCCAGACGCGGGTCGATCCGGTTCCACTGGGAGAACTCGACGCCGATGCTCCGCCGTTCGTCGTGGGCTCGACGGCGTTCACGTTTGCCGGTGAGCCCGTCAAGTCGGTCGACCAGGTCGGCCTCGTCCAACGCGGGCTTACGCTCTGGCGGGCGGACAGCCCGCTCCACCTCGGCACCGCGACCGTCGGAGTCCCTGCCAGCGGCGACATCAACCAGCATGCATCAATCACCGCGTACAACTGCACCGGCGGCACCTTCGAGCTGACCCTGATCGCCAAGGGTGCTCCGGTCATGGTCCGGCTCGAGAGCGGCGACGCCGTCGCTGAGCGAACGCTCGCAGCCGAGGAGATCTGGCGTCCGTCCGTGCCGGCAAGCGCGACGGCCGGCGTCTGCTCGCTCGCGGTGGCGTCCTCGGGGATCGTCGGCTCGACGCGCTTCGAGTACGTCCGCTAGATGCTCACGGCCAGCGGCGTCCCGCTCCCCGCATCGAGCGCGACTGAATGTGGCGCGCGACATCGCTGATCGATAGGAGCCCGACGAGCCGTCCGTCCTCCACGACGAGGCCCCGTCCCACATCTTCGCCCAGCTTCGTGAGCGCCTGATCGAGCGGCTCGTCCGCGCTCAGCACCGGGACGTCGCTCAGCGGCAGCATCGAGTCGCGCACCGACCGCTCGTCCCACTCGCGGCGCGGAATCGCCGCGACGCTGCGGAACGGGAGCAGGCCGACGGCGAGGCCGTTCTCGACGACGGGATACGTGGTGTAGCGGTGCGTCCAGACGACCCCGTCGAGCAGATCGCCGATCGTCTGGTCGGGTGCAACAGTCGTCGGCTGTCGCACCATGACGTCGCGTACACGGAACCCGGCGAGTGCCTCCTGAACGACGCCCGCGCGTGCTTCGCCGGCGGCGGCGCCGAGGAGGAACCAGCCGAGCAGCGCGAGCCAGAGTCCGCTCGTCGCGCTCGCCCAGAAGAAGAGCGCCAGACCGCCCGCGATGAACAGGAAGCCGAAGCCTCGCCCGATCGAAGAGGCGACGCGCGTGGCGAAGGCGAAGTCGTTGCGGAGCGCCCAGAGCGCGGAGCGCAGGATCCGGCCGCCGTCCAGGGGCAGTGCGGGCAGCAGGTTGAACACGAGGAGCGCGAGATTGATGTAGCCGAGCCAGGCGGCCACCCCGTCCACCTGCTCTGCACCGGAGAGCACGACCGCAACTCCGACGAACCCCGCGCCGAGCAGAAGCGAGACGAGCGGGCCGGCGATCGCGATCCGGAACTCGGCCCCGGCCGAAGGAAACATCCCGCTGAACTTTGCAACGCCGCCGAAGAGCCAGAGCGTGATCCCTTCGATCGTCATCCCCTCGCGTCGCGCCTCGACGGCGTGGCCGAGCTCGTGGAGCAGGAGCGAGGTGAAGAAGAGGATCGATGCGACCACCGCCATCGCGAGGTAGGTGCCGTCGCTCAGGCCCGGGTTCTGGTCGGGGAAGACGGTCGTCGCGAGCGACCAGACGATCAGCGCGAAGACGGCGAGCCAGCTCCAGTGCACGCCGATCTCGATCCCGAGGATGCGGCCGAGGGTGACGCTCGAATTCATGGCGTTCCGATCGCGACGAGCCAGCGCAGCTCGTACTCCACCCGCTCGGGGAGTTCACGCTCGGCGCGCTCCAGGCCCTGCTCGTACTCGGTCTCGTCGAGCAGGTCGAAGGTCGAGATGTGCCGCGCACGCATCCGGTGCAGCGCCTCTTCTCGGCTCAGCGACGCGCGCTGGTCGAGCCGCTTCGTCTCGACTGCGTCGAAGCCCGCGTCGCGGAGCTCGCGCTCCAGCTGCTCGGCCGTTGGAAACCGCGCGGTGTCGACCGCCCGCAGCGACGGCAGATAACGGTTGAGCCAGAACGAGTCGAAGTGCGAGCGGTCGAAGCTGACGACTGCGACCCGGCCGCCGGGCGCGAGCACGCGGCGTGTCTCGGTGAACGCCTGCGGCCGGTCGACGAGGTGGACGACGAGCCAGAACGCCACCCGCTCGAACCATCCGTCCTTGAACGGGAGCGATTCGGCCCGCGCCTCCTTGAACGCGGCGCCGCGCGGCGCCTTCGCCTTTGCCACCGCGAGCATCTCGGGCGAGGCGTCGATGCCCCAGACCTTCGCGGCGGAACGCTCCGCGAGCGCGACACTCAGCCGGCCTGTCCCGCAGCCGACGTCGAGCACGCGACGTCCTCGCAGGTCAGCCGCGCGCTCGACGAGCTCGTAGACCTCCCACCAGTTCTCGTCGACAGGACGAACCTCGTCGTACGTCGCCGCGAGTCGCGAGAAATCAGGTACCCGCGTCGAGCTCATCCGGCTCGGTCATCGCCTCGATCGCGTCCTGCGCGACCTCGACGGACTCCTCCGGGACGAGCACGGCCAGCGAGTCGGAGTCGTCGTCCGGCGCGAGCTCGGACACGATTCCCGCCTCCGAGAGAATCGCCTGAATTTCCTCCGCCTCGGTGACGTCGGCTGCGACCGCCACCTGCACCTTCCCTGTCATCCTGACTCCTCGACCGTCGTGACCGGTTCCGGGGCTGGGGATTGTACGCGGCGACCGGACGCCGCACCCTTCACCAGTCTCGGCACGTCGCGTTCGGGGAAGGGAACCTCGACGGCGTCGAAGTCGCGCGGGACCACGGTCTCGGGGAAGATCGCCTGCGCCTCCTCGGCGAGCTCGGGGCCGAAATAGCGGCTCGAGAGGTGCGTCAGGGCGAGCAGCGCGACCTCGGCCTCGCGCGGCGACCTCGGCCGCCTGGGCGGCGGTGGAGTGCAGGGTCTCTTCGGCGCGCTCTCGTTCCGTCGTCCGCGAACGTCGCCTCGTGGACGAGGACGTCCGCGTGCATGGCCGCCTCCACGACACTCGCCGCGGGCGCAGTGTCGCCGGCGATCACGATCTTCCGTCCGGGCCTTGCCTCGCCCACCACCGAGTCAGGCGTGATCACGCGCCCGTCAGGCAGCGTGACGGCCTCGCCCCGCTGGAGAGCACCGCGCTCCGGCCCGATCGGAATCCCGAGCGCCTCGGCGGCGTCGGCGTCGAAGCGGCCCGGCCGCGGCTCCTCCACGAGCGAGTAGCCGACCGTGCTGCGGCCGTGGTTCGGCGCGAAGATCTCGAGACGGTAGTCGCTCCGCGCGAGCACGTCTCCCGGGCGGACCGTGACGAGCTCGAGCGGGTAGGTCAGCTTGCCGAAGATCCGGCGCAGGTCGGCGAACAGCTCGGAGAGGCCGGGCGGGCCGTAGACCGTCGCGGGCAGCGAGCGTCCGCGGAGCGCGAACGTCTTCAGCATTCCGGGGAGGCCGAGGAAGTGGTCGGCGTGGTAGTGGGTGAGGAAGATCTCCTCGAGCTCGACGAGTCCGACCGAAGAGCGCAGCAGCTGCCGCTGCGTCCCCTCGGCGCAATCGAACAGGAGCTTGTCGCCGCCGCGCCGGAGCAGCAGCGCGCTCGGGGCGCGCTGCGCGGTCGGCATCGAGCCCGACGTGCCGAGGAAGACGAGGTCCAGATCCACGGGGCGAGTGTAGTTTCCGCCTGTGGCGGAGCCTGTTCAGGGCGGCCGGCTCGCGGCGCGGGCGATCGCCGCCGAGGGGGTCGACACGATCTTCACACTCAGCGGCGGCCATGTGCTCCCCGTCTACGAGGGCTGCCGGCACGAGGGCGTGCGCGTCCTCGACGTCCGCCACGAGCAGGCAGCGGGCCACGCCGCCGAGGCATGGGGCCGGATCCGGCGCTCCTGCGGTGTCGCACTCGTCACCGCCGGGCCCGGCGTCACGGGCGTGCTCACCGCCGTCGCGAACTCGCACGTCGCCCAGACGCCGCTCGTCGTGATCGGCGGTTCGCGGCCGCTCGCGCAGGCAGGCAAGGGCGCGCTCCAGGAGCTGGACCAGCGCTCGCTCTTCCTGCCGGTGACGAAGTGGGCCGAGGTCTGCACGTCGACCGACCGGATCCCGGAATTCGTCGCGACCGCGTTCCGCCACGCACTCGCGCAGCCTCGCGGACCGGTCTATCTCGAGCTGCCGATGGACGTCCTCTACGCGGAGGGCTCGGCCGACATCGCTCCGTCGCGCGCGAGCGCCCGGACCTTCGGCGACCCGCGGCAGCTGCTGGCCGCGGCCGACCTGCTCGCGGCGGCGGAGCGCCCGGCGGTGATCGCGGGCAGCGCGATCTGGTGGGACCGCGCCTGGACGCAGCTCCGCTCCTTCGCCGAGAACGGACGGCTCCCGGTCTTCCTGAACGGCTCCGGCCGCGGAGCGCTCCCGCCCGAGCACGAGCTCTTCTTCCAGCACTCGCGGACGACGGCGCTCGCCGAGGCGGACGTCGTCTGCGTGATCGGGACGCCGATCGACTTCCGTCTGAAGTTCGGACGTTGGAACGGCGGCGCGAAGCTCGTGCACGTGCACGCGGACGCAACCGAGCTGGGGCGAAACCGCACCCCCGACGCCGCCGTCGTCGGCGACGCGGCTGCGGTGCTCGAGATCCTCGCGGACGGCGTCAAGCCGAACCGGCGGGCCGGGATGCGTGGCTCGAGCGGCTCGGATCGGCCGAACGCGAATGGTGGGACGAGCACCGGGCGGAGATCGAGTCGGACGCCGCCCCGATCAACCACTACCGGCTCGGGAAAGTGCTCGACGAGGTGCTCGACCCGGAGCACGATCGTGATCGGCGACGGCGGAGACGTCGTCGCGGCCGTCTCGCGTGTTCTGCGCGTGCGCGGGCCCGGGCACTGGCTCGACCCGGGGCCGTTCGGTTGCCTCGGCGTCGGTCCGCCGTACGCGCTCGGCGTCAAGGCGGCAGAGCCCGCCAAGCAGGTCGTCGTCGTTGCGGGCGACGGCGCCTTCGGGCTGAACGGGTTCGAGTTCGAGACGCTGACCCGCTTCGGGCTGGCGGCCGTCTTCGTGATCGGAAACGACGCTGCCTGGGGCGAGATCCGCGTCCCGCAGGTGGCGCTCTTCGGGGAGGACGCCCAGGTCGCGACGCGCCTCGCTCCCACGCGCTACGACCGGCTGACCGAGGCCTTCGGCGGGCACGGCGAGCATGTCGAGCGCCCGGCCGAGCTCGCACCGGCGCTCGAGCGCGCCCTTGCCTCGGGCGAGCCCGCGATCGTGAACGTCGTGCTCGACCCCGACGCGATGGCCGGCCACGCGTATCGCGGCATGTGACGCCGCGCCGTCTGCTCGGCTCGGTCGAACTCCGCGGCCGGAGGCCAGCTAGGGAAGAACAATCCGTCGGCCGGCGACGAGCGGCCGGCCCGCGAGCCCGTTTCGCCGCTCGATCTTCCAGACCCCGCTGCGCGGATCGCCGCCGTAGCGTGCGGATGCGATCGACCAGAGCGTGTCCCCGTGCTTGACGAGGTACGTGCGCTCAGGCTCCGCGGCCGTGGACGCACGGGCTACGACCGCCCAGGCGACGGCCACGACGAGGGCCAGCACGAGAATCCGAGCGAACATCTGTTCGCATCGTAGGCGAACGTCTGTTCGGTGTCAAGCCCGCGTCAGCGCACGCTCAGGAAGGACCTTCGGTCCGGGTTGACGGCCGCGATCAGCCGGACCGTCGCGGGGACCGACGCGGGAATCGCAAGCGTCTTGTGGGCGCGCAGCCGGAAGCTCGCCGTGCCGATCGTCACCGCTGCGTCCTCGCCCGCGGTGACGAGGATCCGGCCGCCCGCGCTTCGCACGCTGGCACCGACAACGGAAGTCGTGTGTGTCCACTCGATTCGCTTCCCTCGACAGCCCCTGCCCACCGCATTCCTCACCGTCCCCCAGGCCGCTCGTCGCGAGCGGTCGGCCCGCACGAGGCCCGCCTGCCAGCGGTCGAGGTTCTTCTCGTCGACGAGCCCAAAGAAGAGCAGCTCGGCGACCGACGGATCGCAGGCGATCTTCTTGACGAGCTCGCCGTAGATCTTCGCCTGTGTCTTCTCGGTGGTCGGCCTCACGCTCTCGCGCCCGAAATACGTCGCGCGAGCCCGCGGCGGGATCGCCACCTGCCAGCCCACCTCGTCCAGCTTGAACGTCAGCGGGCGCTCCTGGTAGAGCTCGGGCTCGTCGAAGGTCGGCTGGCCGGTGCCGTTGAAGGCATCCCAGACCGCCTGCTTGATCCGGTCGAGATTGGCGACGCCCGCGTTCGGCCACCGATAGCCCTTCGCAAGCGGATCGCGGTCCTTCGCGGGGTACGGGTGGAACCCGAAGACGTCCATGATCGGCTTGTCGCGCGCAAGCTTCCGGTAGCCGATGCCCAGGTCGTGGATGAACTTGACCGGCGACGTGGACACGTTCGAGGGGGCGTTCGGCATGTCGTTGCCCCGCGGGGAGAGACCGACGCCGACGACGACGATGTCCTCGTTGACCTCCTTGAGCGCGTCGTACGACGCGGCGAGGAAGCGCGCGAAGGCGATTCCCGACGCGGGCGAGCCGTCCCAGTTGTACTGCGGCTGCCAGAACCGGGTCAGGTTCGGCTCGTTCCCGATCACGAACTCCTTCACGTAGGGATACGTCGCCGCGAGGATCCGGAGCCACTGCGTGAACTTCTCCAGGTTGTCGCGGTCGTCGGTGATCGCACGGGCCTTGCCGATGTGGATCCCAAACGAGAGATGGATCCCGAGTGCCTGCGCCTGCGGGACCGAGCCGGTCGAGGAACGGCTGCTCGGTGATCGTGAGCGGGTTGGCGGGATCCCAGTTGACGGTCATCTTGTTCGCGCTCAGGCCGGCCGCCGCGAGCTCGCTGAAGAACCACGCGCCGCCGTCGTCCTCGTACTTCCCCATGTCGTCGGAGACGCCGAAGAGCGGCATCGCTCCCGCAGCACTCGAGAGAGCAAGAGCGCACGCAGCCGCCGCAGCGATGGAGAAGACGTTTTTCATGAGCCCGCGTCCGGCCGCCTCGGCGCCCGGGTGCCGAGTCTAACCGGATAAACCGACGATCGTCTCGAGCAGTTTCTGCGGGCCGAACCGGACCGGATCGTCCGCAGGAAGGCCGGTTTCGGCCTCCGCCGCCTCGATCGCGCGCCGCGCCTCCTCCTCCGCGAGGAAGCGGGTGTTCAGGGCCACGCCGGCCACCTTCGCCGGCCTGGCGGGGAGCGACAGGCGCTCGTGGAGCTCGACGAGCTCCGGCAGGGGCGGCAGCGGGTGGCCGGGATAGCCCTCGATCTCGGTCGTTCCGGCCATGTGGCAGAGGACGTAGAGGTGCGGCGCGCTGCCGTGCATCAGCCCGAGCGTCACGCCGGAGTACGCCGGGTGGACGATCGAACCCTGCCCCTCGACGAAGAGCAGGTCGGTGCCGCCGCGCCGGAAACCCTCGACCACGAGCTGCTCGGTCGCGCCGGCGAGGAAGTCCGAGACGACCGCGTCGACCGAGATGCCCCAGCCCGCGATCGCGATCCCGGTCTGCCCAGTGGGCACGAACTGCGACGCGAGCCCTCGCTCCCGTGCCGCGCGGTCGAGCTCGAGCGAGACGGTCATCTTCCCGATCGCGCAGTCGGAGCCAACCGTGAGCACGATCGACGTGTCGAGCTGCATGTTCTCGCCGGTCGGGACGTTCAACCCGGCGGGCGGCCTGCGCAGGTCGCGCAGCTCCACGCCGTGCCGGGCGGCGAGCTCGGACAGCTCGACGTCGTCCGAGACGAACTCGTGCAGCCCGTTCTCGAGGTCGAGCCCTTTCGCGATGCAGCTCTTCAGCAGCCGACGCCACTCGGGCGGGAAGCGTCCGCCCTGCGTGGCGACGCCGACGAGCGCCGTCGTCGGGTTGAAGCAGAGTGCGTCGTTGACCGTCGCGACGACCGGGATCCCGTCGTAGGTCTCACCGGCGTGTGTCGAATCGAGGATCGCGACGACAGGCTCGGTTCCGTACTTGAGCACCCCCCGCGCCGTCTTCCCGTAGTGGGGGTCGTCGCTCCGACCCTCAGCGAGGATCAGGTACCGCTTCTCGCGCGCCTGGCCGGCGGCGGCTCCCACCGGGCGAAGCCCGGCTCCGCCACCGCCTGACGCCGCCGGCGGCTCGGCGTCTTCCGGGGCCGTGTGGCTCACACTGTCCCCTCCGACGCCGAACCACCGGCGGCGCCCCAGACGCCCGAGAGTTCTCGGACACCGAGCCCCGGCTCGTTCGAAGGGAGCTGCACGCCGTCCGTGAACTCGACGCCGGGCCACGGGTCGTACGCGAGCAGGAGGTTGCCGTCGAGGTCGACGTGGTCGCAGAGCGACGCGATCTGCGCGCCCGCCGCGATCGACAGCCCCGACTCGACCATGCAGCCGAGCATCACGCCGAGTCCCAGCGCGCGCGCCGCGTGCGCCATGCGCACTGCCTCGCGGATGCCGCCGGACTTCGCGAGCTTGATGTTGATCCCGTGCGCACGCTCACTGCACGGGACGACATCAGCGAGCGTGTGGCAGTCCTCGTCGACGAAGATCGGGACCGGCGAGCGGCGCTTCAGCTCGGGGCCGGAGGGATCGCCCGCGGGCAGCGGCTGCTCGCAGTAGTCGATCGGCAGCTGCGGCAGGTACTCGAGCGCCTCGTCGAGCGTCCAGTACTCGTTCACGTCGACCTGCAGAGGACGGTCGGTCGCCGTCGCGCACGGCCCGGACCCGTTCGACGTCGAGGCCGTCGCCTCCGCCCAGCTTGAGCTTCAGCCGCCGGAAGCGGGGCGCCGCCTTCTCCGCCCGCCGGGCCATGTCGTCGGGATCGCCGAGCCAGATCGTCCACGAGGTCGGCGGACCGGCCCGGCGCAGACCGAGCAGCCGCCAGACGGGCACGCCGGCGAGCTTCCCGCAGAGATCGTGGAGCGCCGCGTCGAGCGCCGACCGCGCCGCGAACTCGCGCAGCGGCAGCCGTTCGAAGATCTCGTCGAGCGCGAACGGGTCGTCTCCAAGCTCGTCCGCGTGCTCCTCGACGTAGGCGCGCGCCGACTCGGCCGACTCGTCGTAGCGCCCGATCGGCGCCGCTTCGCCGAAGCCGCTCACCCCGTGGTGCCGGATCTCGACCTGGCAGAGGTCGACCTCGTCCTGCGAGTCCCGCGCGATCACGAACGTCTCGGCCAGCGGGACGGTGACGATCCGGGCGCTCAAATCCACGCTGGATACACTAGGTCTTCACGCGCCCGTAGCTCAGGGGATAGAGCGCGCGCCTCCGGAGCGCGAGGTCGCAGGTTCGATTCCTGCCGGGCGCATGGGGGCCGGAAAAGTCGCCGCCTTCGGCGGCTCAACTTTTCCGGCGTGGGTTATCCCACTCGATGGTGCTTCCTTCATGGTCCGGACGCGGGCCAGGCCCGCGTCCTTTCGATGGGCGAATTCAGAATTCAGGAGATCTTCACACGATCCCCGCTACCCTGGCCCGCCTCAAACGACGAAAGGAACGCTGGATGAGACGGATCGCCGTTGTTGTGCTCGCACTCGCCGTGCTCGGTGGGACCGGGGCTGCCGTTGCTGTCGCTAAGGCACCCGGAAAGGGAAAGGCGCGCTCTGCGAAGGTTCTGCAGCACCGCGGGCCTCTGGGTGTTGCCGCCGACTACCTCGGGTTGACGCCGATGGCGCTTGCGCGTGAGCTGCGGGGCGGCAAGTCGCTTGCCCAGGTGGCGACTGCGAAGGGCAAGTCGGTCGACGGGCTCGAGCAGGCTCTGCTCAGCGCGTTCCGGGCCAAGGTCGAGGCTGCGAAGGCCGCAGGCAGGATCAACGCGACGCTTGCGGATCGTCTGATCGCAGGCGCTGCGCAGGTCGTGGATCGGCTCGTCAACGCGGCGCCCAAGGCACCGGGCGCGAAGGCGGGCGGCGGCAAGGTCGCACAGGGCGGCCTGCTCAAGACCGCGGCCGACTATCTCGAGTTGACGCCGAAAGCGCTCGCGGGTGAGCTGCTTGCCGGCAAGTCGCTCGCGCAGGTCGCGACCGCGAAGGGAAAGTCGGTTGACGGGCTCGAGCAGGCGCTCTTCGCTGCGCTCAAGCGTGACGTGGACGCTGCCGTCGCCGCGGACCGGCTCGACGCCGGTCGAGCGCAGCGGCTGCTCGACCGCGCCAAGGCGCAGATCGAGCGGTTCGTCAACCACAGCCGGTAGTCACGGGCGCACGCGGCGCGGGTAGGTTCGCGCCGCGTGCGCTCTCTGCTTCGATCGTTCGACCCGCAGCTGCCGAGGGACGTCTGGCTGCTCCAGATCGGCGGGGTCGCGAACTCGTTCGGGAACGGGATCGTGTTCCCGTTCCTCGTCATCTACCTGCACGACGTGCGCGGGTTCGGGATCGCGACCGCCGGTATCGCGATCGCGATCTCGGCCGCGACGCAGCTCGGCGCCGGCGTCGCGATGGGGCCGGTGATCGACCGCGTCGGCGCCCGCCGCGTGCTGGCCTCGGGCCTCGTCGTCCAGGCAGCCGGCTTCGGGCTCCTCCCGCTCGTGCGCGAGCCGTGGCAGGCGTACGTCCTGCTCGCGATCGAGGGCGTCGGGAGCGCAGCGTTCTGGCCGAGCCAGTCGACGCTGATCTCACGGCTCACGCCCCCGGCTCGACTCCACGCCGCGTTCGCGCAGCAGCGCGTCACGATGAACCTCGGAGTCGGGCTCGGCGGCCTCGTCGGCGGCCTGATCGCGACAGCGGACTCCCCGACGTCGTTCACCGTTCTCTTCGTCGTCGACGCGCTTGACGTTCCTCGGCTACGTGGTCGTGCTCTCGTTCGTCCACGATCCCGGGCGGCGCCGCTCCGCGAGGGCGAGTCCGCGGGCTCGTACGCGGAGGTGCTGCGGGACCGGTTGTTCCTCGGCCTCTGGACGCTGAACTTCGCTCTTCGTCGCGGCCGGCTACTCGCTGCTGAACCTGCTCCCGCAGTTCGTGAGCGACCACGGCGGACTGACCGAGCGGCAGATCGGGATCGTCTTCTTCGTCAACACGGTCACGATCGTGCTCGCACAGCTCCCGCTCTCGCGCTGGATCGAGGGGCGCCGCCGGTTGCGCGCGCTCGCGCTGATGCCGGTGCTCTGGGCGGTCGCGTGGCTCGGGGTCGACGCGGCCGGCTACTGGCTCGAAGCGACGGCCGCGTTCATCGCGCGTCGCCGTCTGCGCGATCGTCTTCGGGATCGGCGAGTGCTTCCACGGGCCGGCGCACCAGGCGCTCGTCGGCGAGCTCGGAGGCGAACGGCTGCGAGGCCGCTACTTCGCGCTGCACTCGATGTCGTGGGGTCTCGGCGGCGTTGCAGGTCCGGCGATCGGCGGGCTCATCCTCGCGTCGGCGCCGTTCGCGCTCTGGCCGCTCGCCGCCGCGGTCTGCCTCGCCGCTTCGGCGGGCGCAATCGCGCTCGAGCGACTCGTGCCGCCAGCAGCTCCGGCGGATCGGGCGCGCCGAGTCCGAGCCGGCGGTTGTGCTACGGCGAGCTCGAGCCGGCGCCCGCAGGTCTAGGAGAACGAGGAGCGGGGTAGAATCCTGCCGCTATGACCGTGCGTCCGGAGGACCCGCTCAGTACCGGTGCCCAGCCTGCCTCGCATCAGGCGGCCGCGCAGCCGCGCCGGTATCGCGGAGATCACCGCACGCCCGCGGGTCGCTGAGCTCAGCGCCCAGGGCCTCACCTGGGTTCACGTCACCGCGCCCGATCCGGACACCGCCCAGGAGCTCGCCGACCGCTTCGGCTGGCATCCGCTCGACGTGGAGGACATCCTCTCGAAGCGCCAGCGGCCGAAGGTCGACGTCCACGCCGACTACCTCTTCGCCGTCCTCCACTTCCCCTGGTTCGACCGGTCGGTCCAGCGGCTGAACGCCGCCGAGCTCGACATCGCGCTCGGGCACGACTACCTCGTCACGATCCCGAACGTCGAGCTGCTGCCGGTCGAGCGGCTCTTCAACCGCTGCGCCGAGGACGAGGAGTTCCGCGACCAGCTCTTCACGAGGGGTTCGGGCCGGCTGCTCTACGAGGTCCTCGACGACCTCTTCGACTACTGCTTCCCGATCCTCGACAAGATCGCGCACAAGCTCGACAAGATCGAGGACGACATCCACGAGGTGCGGTCGGAAGAGCTCGTCCGCGACATCTCCAACGTCAAGCAGGAGATCATCTCGTACCGCAAGATCATCAAGCCGCAGCGCCCGACGCTGCGCGTGCTCGAGCGTGCGGTGGAGCGGGCCCTCCCGGAGAACCTCGAGCTCTACTTCGACGACCTCGTCGACGCATCGGAGCGAATCTGGGACCTGCTCGACAACTACAAGGAGGTCGTCGAGGCGCTCGAGGACACGAACGAGTCGCTGATCGCCCACCGGCACAACGACGTGCTGCGCGTGCTCACGGTCTTCAGCGTCGTCCTCCTGCCGCTGACGCTGATCGCGAGCATCTTCGGGATGAACGTCGACTACCCGGGCGACGGCACGCACGACGGGCTTCTGGGTGATCGTCGCGGTGATGGTCGTGACGATCGTCGGGATGCTCGGGTTCTTCCGCTGGAAGCGCTGGCTGTAGCTACTTGACCTTGATCGACGCCGTGCGCGTCACGCGCGCGCCGTCGAGCGTGACCGCCGTCGTGACCTTGAGCGTCTTCCCCTTCGCAGCCTTCGGCACGACGCCGGAGCACGTCGCACCGG
The DNA here is from genome assembly GCA_963700495.1 of uncultured Actinomycetes bacterium. Classification (GTDB taxonomy): domain Bacteria; phylum Actinomycetota; class Thermoleophilia; order Gaiellales; family Gaiellaceae; genus JACCTU01. Next base: position 1,269,736 of record CAVOXT010000001.1, read on the forward strand.
CGGCGCTGAACGTCGGCGACACCTTGACCGCCTTCGCTCCGACTTTCGCCGTGCAGACGATGTTGTCGACGACGCTCGTCAGCTCTGCGAGATCGCTTCGCCGAACCTGCGCGGACGTCGAGAACCTCTTCCCCGCTCCGACCGACTTCGCGGCCTTGAAGCTTGCGACCTGGAGTTGCAGCGCCTCGTTCGACAGCTCGTACTCCGCGAGCGCGGCGTCGCTGGACGCTGCAGGGAAGGTCAGCACGACAAAGCGCAGCGTCGGGCCGGTGAGCGCGAGGTCGCTTCGGTCGACCGCGAGTCTGAACCCGTTGTACGAGTAGCCGTAGACCGTCTGCGACGGAGCGGAGACGAACTGCGTGCCGTCCCACTTGCCGAGGCCGACGCCGTCACCGGTGAGCCGGAGCCCGTACTCGAATCCTTCGAGCCCTGTCGCGCTGTTCAGGTCCGAGTCGACGAATACGGCGATCGCCTCCTCACCGGTGAGATCCGTCTTGCCGGCGAGGTCGACGATGAACGTGACCGCCTTGGGGTTGCTGCCGATCCGGACGCGCGTGATGTCGGGATTGCCGTCGCCGACCGGATCATCCACCGACACGACCTCGAGAACGCGGCCGGCGGCGGGTGCGGCACCGAGCAGCGAGAGAGCGCCGATGAGGGCGAGACCCCTGGTTCTCATACAGGCCTTTCGTTGACGGCTGCGCCTGCTTCATACGTGCCGCGCCGCGCGCTGTCAACCGCTGGTTGGATACAGGCGTCATGGAGCAGCTCTGGGCGCCGTGGAGGCTCGAGTACATCACCAGCGCGGACGAGCAGGCGGGCTGCATCTTCTGTCTCGCGCACGAGGGAGACGACGAGGACCGGCTCGTGGTGCACCGAGGCGAGCGCGCCTTCGTGCTGCTGAACCGCTTCCCCTACGCCTCAGGGCACCTGATGGTCGCCTCGTACCGGCACGTCGGGGAGTTCGGCGACCTCGACGACCACGAGGCGCTCGAGATTCATCGCCTTGCGGAAGGCGGGATCGCCGCGCTCTCGCAGGTGTACGGGCCGCAGGGCTACAACCTCGGCTGGAACCTCGGCCGGGTTGCGGGCGCCGGGGTGGTCGACCACGTCCACCTCCACGTGGTGCCGCGCTGGGCCGGCGACACGAACTTCATGCCGGTGCTCGCGGACGTCAAGGTGATGCCCGAGCACCTTGCGGAGACGCGCCGCAAACTCGCCCAACAATGGCCACGCTGATCCCTCGTTCGGAGGGGTGACGAGACGGCCAAAGAAGCCGATCATTAGAGCATGTTGAGGCGGGAAGACGGACAGACGATGGCGGAGTACGGCGTGATCCTCGCAGTGATCACGTCGGCAGCGCTGGTGGCGGTCGGGCTCCTCTCGACCAGTGTCGCCGGCGCGGTCGACCGAGCCGCCGGGCTGATCCCCTAGCAAGCGGCGAAGAACCGTCGCAGGTCGGTACGACACTCCACGTGGAGGGCCTCCGGCTGGCGTGACCCGTGCGGCTTTCCCACAGCCGGATTCCGCGGCCGCTCCGATGGCGGCGTCGCGGCCCCGGCACAGAGTCGGTGGAGGCGTCAATCCATGGAGGCATCGCCGTGACACTGCTCTGGTTCGTGATCTGGCTCATCGCAAACACCATCGGCGACAACGAGGTGCTGATCGTCGATCCCGTGAACTGGTGGGCGGGAACGCTGATCCTCGCCGTCGCCCTCGACCTCGCCAGGCAGCACGCGCCCAGGGGCAAGTAGCCCGGGGGCAACAGTCGCACGTCAAGACTCAGTGATTGCCCAGCGAGACTTAACGGCAGCGCCGATTCGAGCGGCGTACGATCGTGCGAGACGAGCCCGTGCTGCAGCGTCTGGCGCTTATCGGTTCCGCCCTCCTGTCGGCGGCGTTCCTGCTCCTCGGCGCCCTGGCCGAGACGGCGAGCCCGAGTGCCGCGAAGCCGAAGGTGACGCTCGCACTGGCGCGCACGGGCTACGACTACCGGTGGGAGTACCGCGTGCGCGTCCGGATTCGACCCGCCGGCCCGGCGAAGGCGCGCTCGAGCCGTCAGGTGGTGGCGACAGGCTCGATGTCGGCCCCGGGGCACGTGATGAGCGCGGGCCCGGTCCGGCTTTCCGCGCGCGGCGTCGGGCTCTACGAGGCGAAGGTCGCGTTCTACATGCCGGGCGAGTGGAAGATCGCGATCTCGATCAGCGGAGGAGCGGTCGCTCCCGCCACGGCGAGCTTCGACGTCGTTCTGAAATAGCCAGAGCGGGCGATGGGGCTCGAACCCACGACCCTCAGCTTGGGAAGCTGATGCTCTACCAACTGAGCTACGCCCGCGTGGTGAGCCGATTGTACCCGGGTACATACGAGGGGCCGCCGCCGTAGCACGGCCCCTCGTGGTCGAGATCGTAAACGGTCGGCGTGCTGAGGGGAAGCGCAATACTTCACGCTCGACGACGACTTCTGGAGGGGACATGGCTGCACCGGAACTGGAGTTGACCGCCCGAGCCCTCGTCGCGCCGGGGAAGGGGATCCTGGCCGCGGACGAGAGCAGCGGCACGATCAAGAAGCGCTTCGACTCGATCGGCACCGAGTCGACCGAGGAGACTCGCCGCGCCTACCGCGACCTGCTCTTCACGACCGAGGGCGCCGAGGAGTACATCTCGGGCGTGATCCTGTACGACGAGACGATCCGGCAGCAGGCCGTGGACGGGACACCGTTCCCGGAGCTCCTTGCGTCCAAAGGGATCATCCCCGGGATCAAGGTCGACCTGGGCGCCAAGCCGCTCGCGCTGGCTCCGGATGAGACGATCACCGAGGGTCTCGACGGCCTTCGCGAACGGCTGAACGAGTACCGCGGCCTCGGCGCCCGCTTCGCGAAGTGGCGCGCGACCTACTCGATCGGCCCCGCCATCCCGAGCGAGTACTGCGTCTGGGCGAACGCGCACGCGCTCGCGCGCTACGCGGCGCTCTGTCAGGAGGCGGGGCTCGTCCCCATCGTGGAGCCGGAGGTGCTTCAGGACGGAACGCACACGATCGACGCGTCGGCGCGGGCGACCGGCCGCGTCCTCCAGGCGGTCTACACGGAGCTCCATGACCAGCGCGTCGACTACCGCGGCACGCTGCTGAAGCCGAACATGGTGCTCTCGGGCTATGGCGCTTCGGACCGGGCGTCCGTCGAGGAGGTCGCGGAGCGCACGCTCGACGTCTTCTACCGCCACGTCCCTGCGGCCGTGCCCGGGATCGTCTTCCTTTCCGGCGGGCAGTCGGACGAGGACGCGACGGCCCACTTGAACGCGATGAACGCCATGGGGCCGCATCCGTGGGAGCTGTCGTTCTCGTACGGCCGCGCACTCCAGGCGCCCGCGCTCAAGGCCTGGGGCGGCAAGCCGGAGAACGTCCAGGCCGGCCAGCGGGCGTACTACCACCGCGCGAAGATGAACGGCGCCGCACGGACGGGCGCCTACGCGCCGGAGATGGAGGCGGCGGCAGTCTCCTAGACGTACTCGAGGCCGGACAGGCGGGTGAGCTTCTCGAGCGCGTGCTCGGCCTCGATGCGGCGGACGGTGCCCGAACGGGAACGCATGACCATCGACTCCGTGATCACGCGGTCGCGTCCGTAGCGGACGCCGCGGAGCAACGCGCCGGAAGTGACGCCGGTGGCCGCGACGAAGACGTTCTCGCCGGCGACGAGGTCGTCCGTGGTGAGCACCCTGTCGACGTCGAAGCCCGGCCTCGACGAGCCGCCCACGCTCTTCGTCGTCGCGCGGCCACAGCCGGCCCTGGAGCGCGCCGCCCAGGCACTTGATCGCGGCGGCCGCGATCACGCCTTCCGGCGTTCCGCCGATGCCCATCAGCAGGTCGACTTCGGCGATGCTGCCGTGCGCAGCGGCGATCGCCGGCGCGACGTCGCCGTCACGGATCAGCACGACGCGCGCACCCGCAGCGCGGAGGTCGATGATCAGCTGCTCGTGCCGGTCGCGCTCGAGGACGATCACCGTCACGTCGCGCGGGTGCTTGCCCTTCGCCTCGGCGACGCGGTGGACGTTTTCCGCCGGCGTCGCATCGAGGTCGATCGCGTCCGCGGATTCCTTCCCCGTCGCGATCTTCTCCATGTAGACGGCCGCGCCGGGGAAGAACATCGTGCCGCGCTCCGCGACCGCGATCACGGCGATCGCGTTCTGTTGCCCGTATGCGGTCAGGCGCGTTCCCTCCAGCGGATCGACGGCGACGTCGACGGACGGCCCGAACCCACTGCCGACGGACTCGCCGTTGAAGAGCATCGGCGCCTCGTCCTTCTCCCCTTCGCCGATCACGACGACGCCGTCCATCTGAACGGTGTCGAGCATCAGCCGCATCCCGTCGACGGCGGCCTGGTCGGCGGCGTTCTTGTCGCCGCGGCCGACCCAGCGGCCCGCCCCCATCGCCGCGGCCTCGGTCACGCGCACGAGCTCGAGGGCGAGGTTCCGGTCGGGCGGCGAGCCGGCGCCGCCTGCCCGCTCGCTCGTCTCGAACGCCTGCGCCACAGCGCGATCCTAACCGGGCGTGACCGGGGCGGCCTCGGGCGCCGCCGCGTCCGAGGGCTCGAGGAAGACGACGGTCGCGCCCGCGGCGATCACGAGCGCACCGCCTGTGAGGATCTGCCAGGTCAGCGCCTCGTCCAGGAACGCCCAGGCCATCAGGGCCGCCGAGACCGGCTCGATGTACGCCAGGACTCCGATCGCCTGCGCCGTCACATGGCGGAGGAACGAGATGTAGAGATAGCCGGAGAGCGCGGTGAAGACGACGCCGAGCGCCAGCACGGCCGGAAGCTCGGACGCCGTCGGGACGATCCGCTCGGCGCTCAGCAGCAGCGGCGAGATCGCGAGCGCGGCGACCGCGTAGTTCCAGAACGAGAGCGCGAGCACCGGCACCTCGGCGGCGATCCGCTTCGTCATCAGGACGAGCGCCGCATAGGTCGCGGCCGTGAGGAGTCCCGTCGCGAGGGCGAGCGGCCGGACCGCGCCTCCGTCCTCCCCTCCGAGCGCGACGAGGGCGACTCCCGCCGCGGCGGGTACGAGTGCCACCATTGCGACCCGGCTTCGCGGCTCGGGGAGGACGAGCGGCGCGAGCAGCGCGATCGCGAGCGGGGCGAGGTAGGCCATCAGCACCGCGACGGCCACCGACGAGAGCTTGATCGTCGCAAAGTAGAGGAACCAGTGCGCGGCGAGCGTCACGCCGATCAGTGCGACCCGCGCGCGGTGACGGTCGAGCCGCAGGAGCGGCAGCCGGCGCAATGCAAGCGCGACGACCCCGAGTGTCAGCGCCGCGAACGCAAGCCGGTAGAAGACAAGCACCTGCGCGTCGAGGTCGACCTTGCGGACGATGACCGCGATCAGCCCCCACGACGCGGCGAGCGTCGCGACGGCGAGGTTCCAGCGCAACGGCTACAGCCCCCGGCGGTGCCGGCGGCCACGCGCCTCGTCCGCGACCGCAGGAGGCCCTCTTGAGCCATCGCCCGAGCGTACCTGCCCGGTGCCAGGCACCTGCCAGGTCCGAAACGGACCGAACGCTTCGTGTGCAGGCGTTTCGTTGCGAAGTGGACAGGTCCGGTGCCTGGCACCGGACCTGTCCGTTACATCCGGTCGGGAGCCTCGACGCCGATCAGGTCGAGGCTCCGCGCGATGACGTCCTTCGTCGCGACCGCGAGGCCGAGGCGGAACGCCTCCGACTCGCCGCTCCCGAGCACGCGGTGGTGGTGGTAGAAGCGGTGGAAGTCGTCGGCGACGCGGATCGCGTACGTCGGCACCGCGTGCGGCGCGCGCCGCTCCGTCGCCTCGGCGACGACCGACGGGAACTCGGCGAGGCGCTTGACGAGGTCGCGCTCCTCCCGCGCGGGCTCCCCCGGCGGGTCGGCGCCGGGCCGCGCGCCCCCCGCGTTCCGAAGGATCCCGGCGATCCGAGCGTGCGCGTACTGGACGTAGTACACCGGGTTCTTCTCCGACTTCTCCCGCGCGAGGTCGACGTCGATCTCGATCGTCTGGTCGTGGCCCCGCGAGACGAGGTACCAGCGCGCGGCGTCTACACCGATCTCGTCGAGCAGCTCGTCCAGGAAGACCACGTCGCCGCGCCGCTTCGACATCTTGGTCTGTGCGCCGCCGCGCGTGAGATGAACGAGCTGGTAGAGCAGCACCTCGACTCGGGCCGGGTCGTAGCCCAGCATGCGCGCGATCGCCGCGTACCAGTTGCGCGTCCCGTGGTGGTCGGCGCCGAGCACGTAGAGCGCGTGGTCGAAGCCGCGGTCGAGCTTGTCGACGAGGTAGACGACGTCCGCAGCGCGGTACGTCGGCGCGCCCCCTTCGGAGCGGAGCAGCACGCGGTCGTCGTCGTCGCCGTACGCGGACGAGCGTGCCCAGATCGCTCCGTCCTTCTCGTATGTGTCGAGCCGCGGGATCAACTCCGGCAGCCGCTCCTGCAGGACGCTCTGCAGGACCCAGGAGTCGAAGTGGACCCGGAAGCGCTCGAGGGAGGCTTCGATCTGCTCGAGCATGGGAGCGACCGGGTCGGCGTCGAGCTGCGCGAGCTGCCGCACGTAGTCACCGTGGTATCCGTCCTCGGGCGGATCCTCTCCGCGCCGGATCGCATCGACCGAGGCCCGAAAGCGGTCCATCTGCGCGCCGGAGTCGTTGTAGTAGTACTCACGCTCCACCGTGTGGCCCGCGAACGCAAGCAGGCGCGCGAGCGAGTCTCCGTAGGCCGCGTTTCGTGCGTGCGCGACGTGGATCGGCCCGGTGGGGTTCGCCGAGACCATCTCGACCTGGAAGCGTTCCCTCGGTGCGGCCCAGCCTGACCCGTAGTCGCGGCCCGCGGCGAGCATCTCCGCGAGCGCGTCGCGGTACCACTCCACTCCGACCCAGATGTTGACGAACCCCGGACCGGCGACCTCCGCCCTCTCGACCCGAGGGCTGCCGGCGACCGCCACCGCCAGCTCCTCCGCAAGCTCCCTCGGCGAGCGCTTCTGCTGCGGCGCGAGGCGAAGCGCGACGTTGGTCGCATAGTCGCCGTGGGATGCGTCGGCGGGCCGTTCGAGCTCGACCGGCGTCCCGGCGGCCTCCTCGAGCTCGGCCGCCAGCCTCGTGACCGCGTTTGCCGACATGGGCTGTATCGTAGGGGCGTGGACGACGAGGCCCCGGACCGTCACCTCAACATCCACCTGGACCCTGAGCATCTCGCGGGCGTCTACTCGAACTTTGCCAACGTCAGCTTCTCGAGTTACGAGTTCACGGTCACGTTCGCGCGGATCGACCACGAGGTCGAGGAGGGCGACGTGCCCGGCGTCGTGGTGGCGCGGATCAGCATGGCCCCGCAGTTCATGCGTGAGCTGATGGACGCGATGAGCGACTCGTGGTCGCGCTACACGACGACCCAGGGAATCAAGAGCCTCCCCGAGACAGACCCCCGCGGCGAGTAGCCCAGGCGTCGGCCATCCCCGCGCGCTCCGCGAGCGTCGGGTGCGTGCCGAAGACGAGCGTCCACCATCGCGGCGGATCCGGGTCGCGAACGCCGAGCTCCGCCACCTTGGCGAAGAACCTCTGCTCGGCAACGGGATCACGTGTGGTCTCGAGCGCTATCCAGTCGGCTTCGGCCTCGTACCGGCGGGAGACGGCGTTCTCGACCGGAGTCGCGAGCAGGAGCAGGACGAACGCGACCAGCAGCACGCGCGGCACGTCGTCCGGTTCGCGAAGCGGGCGCGCGTGCCAGCAGCGCGAGCCCGGGCGCGAGCAGAAGCACGAACCAGCCGAGACCCCTCCAGAGGTGCTCGCGTTGCACGTGGGCGAGCTCGTGGGCGACGAGGAACCCGCGCTCGGCCGCAGGCAGTGCGAGCGTCGTCTCCCAGAGGATCACGCGCTTCGTCGGCCCGATCCCGAGCGCCTCGGCGTTCAGCAGGCGCGTTCGACCATGTGTCCGGCGGATCTCGACCTCAGGTCGTTCGAGCCCCTCGCGCGCGGCCAGCTCTTCGACCTGGCGGATGACATCGGCGCGTCTCGCCGGCGCGACCCGCGGGCTGAGCAGCGGCTGGGCGAGGATGACGGCCCCGCCGGCGAGGGCGAACACCGGCAGCGCGGCGATCCACCAGCGACGACCGAAGCGTCTCGCGAGCCATAGACAGAACGCGGCCGCAAACGCGAGCAAGCCCGCTCGCAGCACCAGCGGTTCGACCTGGTCTACGAACCACGCCCCGTAGCCGAGCTGTGCGATGTCGTAGCGGCGCTGCCACCAGAGCACGGCGAGCCCGAACGGCAGCCGGGCAAGGACAAGCACCACGGCAACGAGTGCGCCGTACGCCGCTGCGCGAACGAGCGGCCGCCCGCGCGGCGAGGGCCGCCACCGGACGAGCACGACCAGCGCTGCGAGCTGCGCCGCCAGCGAGCCGAGCGCGAGCAGCCGTAGAACGGAGTCGTGACGCTCGGCACGCTCGAGATCGAGCGCAGCGAAGGGTGCCAGCGCGGGCTCGACGCCGAGCGAAGCCGGAACCTCGGTCCGCCAGAGCAGGAACGCGGCGACGAGCCATGTCGCCGTTAGGGTTGCCACCCCGATGCGCGTCGCAGTCATCTCCGACATTCACGCAAATCTGCACGCGCTCGACGCGGTTCTCGCCGCGATCGACGCCGAGGCGCCCGATGCGCTCTGGTGCCTCGGCGACCTCGTCGGCTACGGGGCCCGGCCGAACGAGTGCTGCGCGATCGTCCGGGAACGCGCCGATGTCTGCCTGGTCGGGAACCATGATCTCGTCGCGCTCGGCAAGCTCGGCATCGAGGACTTCAACCTCGAGGCCGCGTTTGCCGCGCGCTGGACGCAGGGCGCACTCTCCGACGAGTCACGGAACTACCTCGAGTCGCTCGCGCCGACCGCGGAGCTCGACAATGCCCAGCTGTTCCACGCGAGCGCGCGAGACCCGATCTGGGAGTACGTTCTCAGCGACGAGGCTGCGCTCGCCACGCTGCTCCTCACCACCGCTCCCGTTGTCCTCGTCGGACACAGTCACGTCGCCCTCTCCATGAACCTGGTCGACGGAACCTCGGTCTCCGGCGGGCTCGCTCCGGGCGGCAGCGAGTACGAGCTCGACTCACGCCGGCTCCTGAACCCTGGCTCGGTCGGGCAGCCGCGCGACGGGGATCCGCGAGCGGCGTGGCTGCTCCTCGATTTCGACGCCTGGTCTGCCTCTTTTCGCCGCGTCGCATATCCGATCGAGCAGACGCAGCGCGAGCTGCGGGAAGCGGGGTTGCCCGAGATGCTCGCCACCCGCCTCGCGGTAGGTCAATGACACGAAGCGGAGCTGTCGGCCGGAAGACTTACGCTACGCGAGTGCTGCGTCGGGCTCTTCGGCCGCGTTGCCGACCGTGATGCCCTCGCGGGCCAGCGCGAGCTGAACTTCCTCCCGCGCTTTGTAGATGCGCCACTTGACGGTGGCGAGCGTGATCTCCAGCGAGTCCGCGATCTCCGTATACGAGAGCCCGACGATGTCGCGGAGCAGGAGCGCCATCTTTAGGTCGACGTTAAGGTTCTCGACCGCGCGCCAAACGGCGTCGATCGCCTCGTGCCGCTCGAACGGAGCGTCCAGCACTTCGAGCGGCGGGATGTCTTCGAGCGCGACGACCGCCCGCGGCCGGCGCTCCGACGCGCGGAGCTCGTCGAGCACGCGGTTCTTCGTGACCTGGAAGAGCCACGTCGTGAACTTCGAGCGGAGCGAGAACTTCGGAAGTCCCTGGAAAACGCGCAGAAACACCTCCTGCGTCAGGTCCTCGGCGAGCGAGCGGTCGCCCACGAGCCTCAACACGTAGTTGAAGACAGGCGTTTCGTAGGCCCGGAGAATCAGGGAGAAGGCTCTCTCGTCCCCACGCTGAGCCTTCCGCAGAACTCCCAGGTCTGGCTGGTGAAGCGACACGGGACGCGGCAGTATAGCCCGCTTACTCCAGACCGGCCAGAGTTTGGCCCGTCATCTCCACCGGCTTGTCCACTCCGAGGAGATCGAGAGCCGTTGGAGCCAGGTCATTCAGCCCGCCGCCCTCGAGCAGCTTCAGGCCGGGCACGGTGACGATCAGCGGCACGGGATTCGTGGTGTGGGCCGTATGGGGGCTGACGCCGTCGGGCTCGAACATCTGCTCGGCGTTGCCGTGGTCGGCTGTGATCAGGCAGGCACCGCCGAGGTTTTCCACAGTTTCCACAACCCTGAGCAGGCATTCGTCCACAGTTTCCACAGCCTGGACGACCGCAGGGATGACACCCGTATGGCCGACCATGTCCGGGTTCGCGAAGTTCACGACGCCGAACGAGTAGCCCTCTTTGAGCTCCGTGCAGAAGCGTTCGGTGACCTCTCGAGCGGACATCTCGGGCTTGTGGTCGTAGCTCGGGACGTCACGCGGGCTCGGGACGAGGATCCGAGTCTCTCCGGGCCACTCGTCCTCTCTGCCGCCGTTGAAGAAATAGGTGACGTGGGCGTACTTCTCGGTCTCGGCGCAGTGGAGCTGCCGGAGGCCGCGTGCGGCCAGGACCTCGGCGATCGTCTGGCGCACCTCCTGCTCGCCGAAGGCGACCGGGGCGTCGAGGTCGGCTCGGTAGCGCGTCATCGTCGTCAGATCGGCGCCGGCCTCGAGAAGCTTGATGGTCAATTGGCGTGCTCTGTCGGGGCGGAAGTTGAAGAAGATCGCGGCGTCCTGCGCCGGGTCGAGGCGCGGTGTGCCCTCGACGACGATCGGGAGCAGGAACTCGTCGGTGACGCCGTCGTCGTAGCTTCTTTGCACGCTGTCCAACGTGCTATGGGCCGTCGTATGGGTACCCGTGCCCAACAGAATTGCGTCGAGCGCAATTTGCGTCCGCTCCCAGTGCTTGTCGCGGTCCATCGCGTAGTAGCGGCCCACCACGGTCGCGATCCGCTCGGCGGGAAGCTCGGCGAGATCGCTGACCGCGGCCGTCGGCGAGACGTCGCGTCCGTCGGTGAACGCGTGGATCCACGTGCGGTCCTCCATACCCTCGCGACGCGCGAGCTCGAGCAGGGCGCGCAGGTGGTCGATGTGCGAATGGACGCCGCCGTGCGAGACCAGCCCCAGCAGGTGGACGTTCCCGCCGCGCTCGCGAGCGCGCCGAAACGCACCGACGAGTGCCTCGTTCTCGAGGAGCGACCCGTCGTGGACGGCGCGGTTGACGCGCTGGAGGTCCTGGTCGAGCACGCGGCCGCTGCCGATCGTGAGGTGGCCGACCTCGGAGTTCCCCATCTGACCCGGCGGGAGACCGACCGCCTCGCCGGAGGCGTCCAGCGTCGTGTGGGGATACTGCGCCCAGAGCCGGTCGAACACAGGAGTGTCGGCGAGCTCCACGGCGTTGCCCGGCCCGGGCGGCGCGCAGCCCCACCCGTCCAGGATGACGAGCGCTACGACTGGTCGGCTGCTTCGCAAATCGCGGCGAACGACTCGACGTCGAGCGACGCGCCCCCGACGAGCGCACCGTCGACGTTCGGCAGGGACAGGAGCTCGGACGCGTTCTCAGGCTTGACGGAGCCGCCGTAGAGGACCGGCACGTCGAGCAGGCGCTTGATCAGCTCGTGCGCCTCCTCTACCTGCTCGGACGTCGCCGTGAGGCCGGTGCCGATCGCCCAGACGGGCTCGTACGCGATCGCGAGTCGCTCGAGGTTGTCGTCCTCCACGACTGTCTTGATCGCCTCGACCTGCCGGCGGACGACGGACTCGGTCTCACCCGCTTCGCGCTCGCGCTCCGACTCGCCCACACACGCGATCACGTGCAGGCCGGCATGGAGGGATCCTTCGATCCGGAGCGCAGCAGACTCGTCGGTTTCGCCGAACAGCTGGCGGCGCTCCGAGTGCGCGATCAGCGCGCCGCCGACGCCCATGTCCTTCAGCATCCACGGCGACACTTCGCCGGTGAACGGGCCTTCCTTCGCCCAGTGGGCGCTCTGGGCGAACACGGCGAGCTGGGTGTTCGCGAGGATGCCGATCGCATCGTGCAGCGAGGGGTACGGCGGGCAGACGATGACGTCGGCACCTTCGAATCCGTGCAGCCGGGCACGTAGGCGCGCGCAGAACTCGCGCGCCTCGGCCGGGCCCTTGTACATCTTCCAGTTGCCGGCGATGAGCATGCTCAGGCCTCCGGGATCACGCTGACGCCCGGGAGCTCTTTCCCTTCCAGCAGCTCGAGCGAGGCGCCGCCGCCCGTCGAGACCCAGTCGACGCGATCGGCGAGGCCCGCCTCGTGCAGGGCCCGCACAGAGTCGGCGCCTCCGACGACGGTGTAGCCGTCCACCTCGGCGACCGCGGCGGCGACGGCGCGCGTCCCGTCGGCGAAGCGCGGCCACTCGAAGACGCCCATCGGGCCGTTCCAGAAGACGGTCTTCGCGCGGCGGATGCGCTCGCCGAAGTCACGTTGCGTCTCCGGGCCGACGTCCAGTCCGAGCCAGCCGTCCGGGAGCTCGTGGTACGGCACGACCTTCGTCTCCGCGTCGGGCTCGAACGCCGCTGCGGCGACGACGTCGCGGGGGAGGACGACCTCGAACTCGAAGGGGTTCGCGTCTCGCACTTCCTCCGCCATCTTTCCACCGATCAGGACCTCGTCCGCACGACCGCCGAGGTTCCGGAGGACCCCGATCTTGTCGTCGACCTTGGCTCCGCCGGAGATGAGCACGAACGGCCGCCGGACGTCGCCGAGCAGCCGGCCGAGCATCTCGAGCTCCTGTTCGAGGAGCAGCCCCGCGTACGCGGGGAGCAGCTGCGCGACGCCGACCGTCGACGCGTGTGCACGATGCGCCGAGCCGAACGCGTCGTTGACGAACAGGTCGCAGCCGTCTGCGAGCCGGCGCGCGAACTCCGGATCGTTCTTCGTCTCGCCCGGGTCGAACCGCGTGTTCTCGAGCACGACGAGCCTCTCGTCGGGAAGCAGCTCGAGCAGGCGCCCGCGCACCGGGGCGATCGAATACTTCTCGCGGTCTGCCTCGGTCTTCGGACGTCCGAGGTGCGAGCACACGCGCACCTCGACCGCACCTCGTTCGAGCAGCAGTTGCAGCGTCGGAAGCGATGCCCGGATTCGGGTGTCGTCGGCGACGCGGCCGTCTTCGAGCGGGACGTTCAGGTCGGAGCGAACCAGAACGTGCTTGCCGTCGACGTCGGCGTCGCGCACCGAGCGCGGTCGCCTCATTCGCCCATGGGAATCGTCTCGAACAGCTCGATCAGGTTGCCGCTCGGGTCGCGAACGTACGCCACGCGACCGCCCCAGTCGGGCCGGTCGATCGGACCTCCGACGATCCTTTCTCCAAGCCGCGAGACCGCAGCGTCGACGTCGTCGAGCTCGAGCACGAGGAGCGTCGAGTCGCCGGGCGGACGGAGCTCGACAGCCTCCCCCTGCCCTTCGCGGGCGAAGATCGCGACCGCCGCGCCACCCGCGTCGAAGCTCGCGTACACGTCACCTTCCTCGCCGAACGCAGGCTTCAGGCCGAGCTCGTCCCGGTAGAAGCGGTGCGCCTCGCCTGCGTCGTCGACGAGCAGGCGAACCTGGCTGTACTTCACAGCCGCTCCATCAGATCGACCAGGCGGCACGAGTAGCCCCACTCGTTGTCGTACCAGCCGAACACCTTGACGAGCGTGCCCGACACCATCGTCAGGCCGCTGTCGAAGATGCACGAGTACGACGAGTTCTGGATGTCCGTCGAGACGAGCGCGTCCTCCGAGTACTGGAGGATCCCCTCCATCTGCGCGGTGCCGGCGGCGGCGCGGAACGCTTCGTTGACCTCCTCGACGGTCGTCTCACGGCTGACGCGCACGACGAGGTCGACGACGGATCCCGTCGGGACGGGAGCGCGCATCGACATTCCGTCGATCTTCCCCTTGAGGTCGGGCATGACGACGCCGATCGCTCGTGCGGCACCGGTGGACGTCGGGATCAGGTTGATCGCTGCGGCGCGCGCCCTGCGCAGGTCCTTGTGGGGCAGGTCGAGAATCCGCTGGTCGTTCGTGTACGCGTGGATCGTCGTCATGAACCCCTGCTCGATCCCGAGCGTGTCGTGCAGCACCTTCGCCATCGGTGCGACGCAGTTCGTCGTGCACGACGCGTTCGAGATGATCCGGTGCGCTGCCTTGTCGTACGTGTCCTCGTTGACGCCGAGCACGAGCGTCACGTCGGGATCCGTCGCAGGCGCCGAGATGACGACCTTGGGGGCGCCGGCATCGAGGTGCAGCTGCGCCTGATCGCGCTTCGTGAAGAAGCCCGTCGACTCGAGCACGACGTCGACGCCGAGGTCGGCCCACGGAAGGTTTGCCGGGTCGCGCTCCGACAGGACCTTGAACTCTTCGCCGGCGGCGCGGATCACGCCGTCGCCTGCCTCGGCACCCCCCTCGAGCCGCCCGAGGACCGAGTCGTACGCGAGCAGGTGGGCCATCGTCTTCGCGTCGCCGAGGTCGTTGATCGCGACGACGTCGACATCGGCGCCCCTCCCGATCTTCGCGCGGAAGAAGTTCCGCCCGATCCGCCCAAACCCGTTGATCCCAACCTTGACCGCCAACCCGAGCCTCCCACGTTTGACGTCGCTACCGCGACGAGTCTAATGAGCGCCGCAGGGGCGGGCTTCGCCCGTCCCTGCTCACGTTGTCCTCGAGAGTCGGGCGAAATCCGACCGAAGTCGTCATGGTGCGGCGAAGCCGCACGGATCTTCGCCGGATAAGCGGCGGGTCGGAGGGGAAGCTCCGAGGACGACCTCCCCCTCCGACTTCACCACGCTCAGAACCGTGGCGCCGGACGGGGTCTGAATCCGACGCCGGACGAGCGCAGACCCGCCGCGATCCAAGTATGGCCGCCACTTCGAGGCGAAGCAACCTCCGTCCTGATTACAAGTTGGGAAACACATCCGCCAGCTCTACGAGCTTTCGTAGGCGCCGGTGAACGGACGCCTTCGGGAGCGGCGGGCGGCACTTCAGGCCGAGCTCGCGGAGCGACAGCGACGGGTGCGCGAGCCGGAGCACTGCGAGCTCCTGGAGGCGGCCGTCGAGACGGCCGAGCTGACCTGCCTCGGACAGCTTCCGGACCGCGGTCACTTGCTCGTGCGCGGCACGGCCGGCGCGGACGAGATTCGCGTGGTCGGCGTTCGCGAGGCGGTTCGCGCGGGCGCGCGTCGCCGCGATCACCGCGTGTTCGTCCAGCGCGAGCACGAGGTCGTTCGCACCGGCCTCGGCGAGCACGTCGGCAATCGTCTCGCTGCTCTTCGCGTATGCGATCGCGTGGCGGCCGCGGTCGAGCACCGCCAGAGGCGCGAGTGAGGCGAGGAACTCGGCGCCCTCGGCCGACGCTGTCCGGATCTCGAGGTGAGGCGCCCGTGGGCCGCTCAGCGAGCCGCCTCCGAGGAGCGCGCCGCGGAGGTACGCAGCCCGGCAGCACGCACGCCCGACAACGCGCCGGGGCGGCCGCTCGGCCGGGCGGAGCCCCGGGCCGAGGATCCCCGCATCGCTCAGCACGTCGAGCGCACGTGCTTCGCCTGGGACGTGCACCTGGTAGCGCGTTGCCTGGTCGAAGGCCCGGCGCCGGTACGTCCTGATCTCCGCATCGACGCCGAAGGCGCGCAGCAGACCGAAGACGCGCCGCGCGACTGCGTTGCTCGAGACGTCGAAGTGGACCCCGACCTCTCCTCGCCCGAGGAGGTGCACGCTGGCCGCCGAATGCGCGAGCCCGGAAAGCTCGGCGAGCCGGTCGCAGTCGCTCGTCGGGGCGATCGCGGCGAGCTCGTTCCGAAGATCCTCAGAGAGCGGCACGTTCGAGCTCCAGGAGGCGCCGCTTGTACCCGACGCCGAGCGAACCGTATGAGCCGAGCCCGCCCGCGGCGACGACGCGGTGGCAGGGCACGACGATCGAGAACCGGTTGTGGGCGCAGAACGTCCCAGCGGCGCGCTGCGCGTTCGGGTAGCCGGCGAGCGCGGCGAGCTCGCCGTACGTGACCGTCTGGCCGTAGGGAACGGAGCGCAGGGTGGCGCAGACGGCGCGCTGAAACGGCGTGAGCCCGTCCAGGTCGAGCTCGACGTCGAGAAAGTCGTCCCGCCCGCCGGCGAAGTAGTCCCGGAAGCGCTCGCCGAGCCGATCGGAGCCAAGTAACAGTCTGTTACTTGGTCTCGGGAGCTCGCTGTGGACGAGGACGTCGCCGTCGAGCACGAGCTCGCCCACTCCCCACCCCTCCGCGACGTAGTGCACGTACCTCACCAATAGAATCGTGCCCGATGAGCGCCCCCGGTCTCTTCCGGCCGCCGCCTCCCCAGAACGAGCCGGTCAAGGAGTACGCGCCGGGCTCTCCGGAGCGCGCGAGCGTCCAGCAGCGGCTGAAGCTCATGCAGAGCGAACGCCTGGAGATCCCGCTCGTGATCGGCGGCGACGACGTCACGACGGGCAAGACACGAGAGGCGATCGCGCCGCACGACAAGGCCCACGTCCTCGCCGACGTACACCAGGGCGGCCCCGCCGAGGTGCAACGCGCGATCGATGCAGCCGGCGAGGCATGGGTGGACTGGCACCGGACGCCGTGGGAGGACCGCGCCGCCGTGTTCCTCCGCGCAGCCGAGCTTCTCTCCGGCCCGTGGCGTGACACGCTCGTCGCGGCGACGATGCTCGGACAGTCGAAGACCGCGCATCAGGCCGAGATCGATGCCGCCGCCGAGCTGATCGACTTCTGGCGCTGGAACGTCGAGTTCATGCTTCGCATCTACGACAACCAGCCGTTCTCGCCGCCGGGAGTCTGGAACCGGATGGAGTACCGGCCGCTCGAGGGCTTCGTCTTCGCGGTGACGCCGTTCAACTTCACCGCCATCGCCGGGAACCTGCCGGGCAGCGCGGCGCTGATGGGGAACACGGTCGTCTGGAAGCCGGCGACGACGGCGATGGTCTCCGCCTACTGGCTCATGCGCCTGCTCCAGGAGGCGGGCTTGCCCCCAGGCGTGATCAACCTCGTCTACGGATCGGGCGCAGAGATCGGCAACCTCGCGCTCGCGTCCGAGCACCTCGCCGGCGTCCACTTCACGGGGTCAACCGCGGTCTTCAACTCGATGTGGCAGACGATCGGAGCGAACATCGCCGACGGTCGCTACCGCAACTACCCGCGCATCGTCGGCGAGACGGGCGGCAAGGATTTCATCGTCGCGCACCCCTCCGCCGACGTCGACGCTGTCGCCACGGCGATCCTCCGCGGCTCGTTCGAGTACCAGGGCCAGAAGTGCAGCGCGGCCTCGCGGGTCTACGCGCCGTCGAACCTCTGGCCCGCGATCAGGGAGCGCCTCGAGGAGACGGTGGCCGAGCTCAAGGTCGGCGACGTCGCCGACTTCGGGAACTTCATGGGCGCGGTGATCGACCAGAAGTCGCTCGAGACGCAGCGCAGCGCCATCAGGGACGCGCGCTCGCACGCCGAGACTGAGATCGTCGTCGGCGGAGGTGTGGACGACAGCCGCGGCTTCTTCGTCGAGCCGACCGTGATCGCGACCAAGGACCCGAAGTTCCGGACGATGCAGGAGGAGTTGTTCGGCCCCGTGGTGACGACGTACGTCTACCCCGAGGCACAGTGGTCGGAGACCCTGGACCTCGTCGAGTCGACGTCGCCGTACGGGCTCACCGGTGCGGTCTTCTCCGAGGACCGCGCGGCGATCGACGAGGCGCAGGAGACACTCCGCTACGCGGCGGGGAACTTCTACGTCAACGACAAGCCGACGGGCGCGGTCGTCGGCCAGCAGCCGTTCGGCGGCGGGCGCGCTTCCGGAACGAACGACAAGGCGGGGTCGATGTGGAACCTGATCCGCTGGGTCAGCCCGCGCACGATCAAGGAGACCTTCGTGCCGCCGCGGGACTACCGCTATCCGTTCATGGGCACCGACGGTTCGGGCCCGCCCGACAAGCCCTAAACCGCTCGAACCCCCTCGCCGCTACGCTCGGGCCGTGCGCCGGTCACTCGCCCTCGCCGCGCTGTGCGGCGTACTGCTCGTCTCGAGTGCGGGCGCCGCGCAGAGGCTCGGGACGTCGCGCGGCGAGACGATTCGCGGGACCGCACGCTCTGACTACATCGATCCGCGCGCGGGACGCGACCGCGTGCTTGCGCTCAGCGGCGACGACCTGATCAAAGCGCAGGACCAGTTCGCCGACAGGTTGTTCTGCGGGTCCGGCTTCGACGTTGTTACGGCAGACCTCGACGACAACGCCGGCCGCGACTGCGAAGTCGTCACGCGCAGGCTCTCACGAGACCGGTACACGACCCCGGAGGATCAGCACGCCACGGAGGTCGAGCCCGACAGCTACGCCTTCGGCTCGACGATCGCCACGACGTTCCAGGTCGGACGCAATCGCGGCGGCGGGTCCGCGAACATCGGCTTCGCGACCTCGCGCGACGCGGGCAGGACGTGGCGCAGCGGGCTCCTGCCCTCGCTGACCGTCAACTCGTCCCCGAGCGGCCGCTGGACGCGCGCGAGCGACCCGGTGGTCGGGTACGACGCGCTCCACGGCGTCTGGCTTGCGAACAGTTTGGCCTTCATCCCCAACCAGGAGTCGGCACTCACCTTCAACCGCTCACCCAACGGCGTCAACTGGAGTGCTCCCATCGTGGCGACCAATTCGGTCGCGCGAGGCGATGTCGAGCTCGACAAACCCTGGTTCGCCTGCGACAACTGGACGTCGAGCCCATTCCGCGGTAACTGCTACCTCGCGTACACCGACTTCAGGTTCGACCGCATCTCGGTCCAGGTCTCGAGGGACGGTGGACAGACGTGGTCGGCGCCGATCGGAGCGCCCGACAACGCGGGGCGCGCCTCGATACGCGTAGCTGCGCCGGGCGTCCAGCCGGTGGTTCGGCCGAACGGCGACGTGCTCGTCCTCTACTGGGACGTGAGCCAGATGTCTTCGATCCGGTCGACGAACGGCGGTCTGTCGTTCTCGAGCACCCAGCGCGTCGCCCCGGCGTCGGCGACGATGCCTGCGGACCTCAACTTCCGCGCCTTCGGGCTTCCGGTCGCCGAGGTCGACGCGGGCGGCACTGTGTACCTCGCGTGGTCGGACTGCCAGCTGCGAACCGGCTGCAACGGCGCCGATCTCCTCCTGACCCGTTCGGCAGACGGCCTCGTGTGGAGCGGCCCCACACGCATCCCCACCGGAGCCGTGCTACCGGGTGCGAGCGACGTGCTTCCGGGTCTGGCGGCGGACCCCGCGCGCCCCGGCCGCGTGGCCCTCGCCTGGTACCGGCTCGACCCGGCCGGCGGGATCAACGCCTTCTTCACCCGCTCGTCGAACGGCGGCGCGACGTGGACCGCCCCCCGCCGTCTGAACACCGAGACCATGACGCGCTCGTGGATCGCGCAGACGACGCTCGGGCCGATGGTCGGCGACTACATCTCGACGTCGTTCGCGGGCGGTACGCCCGTTGCCGTGCTCGCTCTGGCCTCTCGGCCGGGCCGGCGGCTCGACGAGGCGATCTACGCCGCCCGGCTGCCCTAACGGAATCTGAACGAATGCCGAACCGCGCTCGAAAACCTGCCCCCTAGGGTCGTCGACATGCGGTTCGTCGTCATTGCGTTCTCGCTCTTCACGCTCGCGGTCCTCGTCGTCCCGCACCCGTAGGGCTGCTCTCAGCCGCGGCCGGCCTTGTGTAGCTGCGCGTAGATCGCCCGCGCCGTCTTCGGCGGCAGCTCGGGAACGCCCTCGAGCTCTTCCTGCGTCGCCGCGAGAAAGGCCTCGGGCGAGCCGAAGTGCCGCAGGATCGCACGGCGCCTGGCCGGTCCGACGCCGCGCAGCGTGTCGAAGATCGACTCGAACGAGCGCGTCTCGCGCCGCTGGCGGTGGAATCCGATTGCGAAACGGTGGGCCTCGTCGCGGATCCGCTGGAGCAGCTGAAGTCCCGGCTCGTGCCGGTCGAGGCGCACCGGATCCGGCGTGCCCGGCAGGTAGATCTCCTCCTCGCGCTTCGCGAGAGCGATCACCGCGACGCGCGGCAGGTCGAACGCCTGCATCGCGGCGAGAGCGGCCGAGAGCTGGCCTTTGCCGCCGTCGATCACGACGAGGTTCGGGGTCGCGGCGAAGCTCTCGTCGTGGTCGTCGATGCTCTGGTTCGAGAGCCGTGCGAAGCGGCGCGAGACAACGTCGGCCATCGCCGCGAAGTCGTCCTGGCCGTCCAGGCCGCGCACCCCGAACTTGCGGTAGTGGGCCTTCTTCGGCAGCGCGTCCTGGAACACCACCATCGACCCGACGACCGCCTCGCCCTGGATGTTGGAGACGTCGAAGCACTCGATCCTGATCGGGAGCGACTCGAGGTTGAGCGCCTCCCGCAACTCCTCGAGCGCCTCGATGCGGCGGAGCCGCTTCTGCTCGGTCTGATGCGCGTCGGAGGCGAGCGAGACGCGCGCGTTCTCGGCGGCGAGCTCCTGGAGCCGGCGCTTCTCGCCGCGCTCGGCTGCGCGCACCTCCACCCTCGCGCCCCGGCGCTCCGAGAGGAACTGCTCGAGCGCGGACAGGTCGCCCGCACCTCGCGGAACGACGATCTGCGGCGGCACGCTCGGCGACGCGCCGTAGTACTCGACGCAGAACTCCTCGAGCACCGTCGTCATGTCCTGGCCGCCGACGTTCTCGAGATGGAACGCGTAGCGGTCGATCATCTTCCCCTCGCGCAGCGGGAAGATCTGGACGGCGCCGTGGTCGCCCTCGAGCGCGATCCCGAGCACGTCCACGGTCCCGACGGCCCGCTTGTCCGCCGCCTGCCGCTCGGCCAGGTGCCGCACCGCGAAGAGCCGGTTCCGCAGTCGGGCCGCCTCCTCGAAGCGCTCTGCGGCGGCCGCGCCGTGCATCCGCTCCTCGAGCCTGTCCTGGATCGGCGCCGTGTCGCCTTCCAGGAACTCGATCACGTCGTCGATGATCGCCCGGTAGTCCTCCTTCGAGATGTACCCCACGCAGGGGGCGTGGCAGCGGTCGATGTGGAAGTCGAGGCACGGGATGCCCGAGTGGCGGCCGGGCTTGGGCCCCTCGCAGGGCCGGAACTGGAAGACGCGGTTCAGAACGTCCAGCGTGCCGCGTACCTTCTTTGCATTCGCGTACGGGCCGAAATAGATCACCCCGCGGCGGTGCCGCTCCCGGGTGAACATCACGCGCGGGTACTCGTCGTCCACCGTGACCGCGATGTACGGGAACGACTTGTCGTCCCGGAGCCGGACGTTGAACGGCGGGCGGTAGCGCTTGACGAGGTTCTGCTCCAGGTGGAGCGCCTCGACCTCGGTCCCGGTGACGATCACCTCGATGTCCTCCACGCGCTCAGGGAGCTGCTGGATCGTCGTGCGCGTGTCCTGGCTCGCCTGGAAGTAGGAGCGCACGCGCGGGCGGAGCGACTTCGCCTTGCCGACGTAGAGCACGTGGCCGTTCCGGTCCCGGAAGAGGTAGACCCCGGGCTTCGTCGGAAGCGCTTTCAGCTGGGGTTCAAACGATTTCTTCACGTCTCGTGGCTAGCGTAGCCATGGCCATCTTGCGTACAGGGGTGCTCAGAGGGCTCGTGGTGGCGGTCGCAGCGCTCGCGCTTGCGCCTGCCGCGTACGCCGGTGGACCGGCACTGGTGGTCGGCGCGACCGCTGACGTTGCGAAGCAGTCCGACCCGGCGCTCGCGCAGGCCGAGGTGCTGCGCGCGAAGGCGGCAGGCTTCGCCTCGATCCGGATGACCCAGGCCTGGCTGCCCGGGCAGACCGAGCCCCCCGGCGGCGACCTGGCGGCGCTCAAGAACGCGGTCTTCGCCGCGACGGCGAACCAGCTGCGCGTCTACCTCGTGGTCTCCCATCCGGGCAGCCGGACGACGCCGCTCACCGAAGAGCAGCGCAAGGAGTTCGCACAGTTCGCGGCCGCGCTCGCGAAGGCGCTCCCCGCCGTTCGCCACTACACGATCGGCAACGAGCCGAACCTGAACGGCTTCTGGATGCCGCAGTTCGGGCCGAACGGCGAGAACGTCGCCGCGCCCGCGTACCTCCAGCTGCTGGCTGAGGCGTACGACGCGCTGAAGGCGGTGTCGCCGAACATCGTCGTCCTCGGCGGCGCACTCTCGCCTCGGGGTGCCGACAACTACCTGCTCGCGCGGCACACGCACTCGCCGACGAAGTTCATCCTCGACATGGGAACGGCCTACAAGGCCAGCGGGCGCACGAAACCGGTCATGGACGCACTCTCGATCAACCCGTTCCCGGACAACTCGAGCCAGTCTCCCGCCACTCCGCATGCGACCGGGACGTCGATCGGCGTCGCGGACTACGAGAAGCTCGTGAAGCTGCTCGGCCAGGCGTTCGACGGGACCGCGCAGCCCGGCTCGACGCTGCCGATCTACTACGGGGAGTTCGGGGTCGAGTCGGTCCCGCCGACCGAGAAGGCGTCGCAGTACAACGGCGCCGAACCGACCACGACGAAGCCCGTCGACGAGAAGACGCAGGCCGCGTACTACCGCAAGGCGGTCGAGCTCGCGTTCTGCCAGCCGAACGTCGCCGCGATCTTCATGTTCCTGACGATCGACGACCCGCGGCGGCCGGGCTGGCAGTCGGGCTTCTACTACCCGGACAAGACGGCGAAGACGAGCCTCGCGGCGATGAAGCAGGCTGCGCGGCAGTCGCGCGGCGGGATCGTCGCGAAGTGCGCGGCGCTGCGGCTGACGCCCACGGTCGACCGCTTCGGGCCGTTCGGCTCCAAGGGCCGCTACGGCGTCAACTTCCGCTGCTCGGTCGACTGCACCGCGGAGATTCAGCTCCAGCGCATCTCGGACCTGAAGGTCGTCGTCGAGGCTCACCGGGAAGGCGCTCGGCGGCGTCTACTCCGTCGTCCGCCTTCCGAAGCTCAAGCTGACGAACGGCGCGTACAAGTTCAACGTGGCGTTCTACGCGCCGGTCAACCGCGGCGCGACGGTTCTGAAGAGCACCGCACCGTTCGCCGTTCGCTAGCGTCTGTCCCGTGGAGGGGCAGTACGTCGCCTACAGCTTCTACCGGGTCGATCCGGCCTGGCGCCGGCTCCCGGTCGAGGAGCGCGCGGCCGGCAAGGACGCCTTCGCCGAGGTCGTCGAGGGCTGGGCGGAGCGGATGGAAGGGCTCCGCGCCTACTCCGTCTCGGGCGTGCGGCCCGACTGCCGACTTCTTTCTCTGGAAGATCACGTCGCGCTACTCCGGATCTCGGCGAGCTCGGCGCCGATCTGAACGCGACGCCGCTCGCCGGCTGGCTCGAGACGCCGTACTCGTATCTCGCGACGACGAAGGCCTCCGAGTACACGTCGGCCCGGCGCGCGCGCAAGATCGTCCCGAAGGGATCGCCGTACCTCGTCGTCTACCCGTTCGTGAAGGTGCGGCCGTGGTACGCGCTCACGCCCGAGCACCGCCAGAAGGCGATGGACGAGCACATCGAGACCGGCCGCGCGTTCCCGACGATCCACAACCACACGACCTACTCGTTCGGGATCGACGACCAGGAGTTCATGACCGCGTTCGAGTGCGACGAGCCTGCCGACTTCATGCATCTGATGCTCACGCTCCGTGACAGCGAGGCGTCGAGCTACACCGAGCGCGACACGCCGATCTTCGTCGGCGAGGGCATGGAGATCCGCGCGGCGCTCGACCGGCTGGACGGCGCGCGGCTTCGCGTCGAGGCCTAGTAGCCGTACGTGTGCTGGTCGCGCCAGGCGCGGAACATCGCGAACGCGGCGAGGATGATCGCCGCCAAGCCCCGCCGCGGCGGCCGGGCCGCTCGCGCCGACGAGGATGAAGGAGCCGATCGTCCCGACGATGACGACGACGCCGCCGTAGAGCGCGAAGCGCGCGCGTCCCGGCCAGCTGGCGATCTCCTCACGACGCTCGCGCCAGATCAAGTAGAAGAAGAACGCGATCGCGAGGAAGAACGCGATCCGCGCAAGAGCCGCCAGCGACGCGAGCGCCGTGTAGAGGTTGAGCACGACGACCGTGAGCGCGACGAGCCCGATGATCAGGAACCCGCGGACCGTCGGGTTCATGTCGGTCCAGAAGCGCTTCATCAGCCCGAGGTCATCCAGGCGCGCACCGCGAGCGCAGCCGCGACGAGCGACGTGCCGGCGAACCACGCGAGCCGTCGCCGAGGATCGACGGGTGCGTAGAACCACGGTGCGAGCACGACGAGCAGCGCGAGCGTCCCGTAGGCGTAGTGCAGGTCGTCCGGTGCGCGTCGCCCGTCCCCGACGAGCAGCAGGCCGAGCGCGACCTGTGCGATCAGAAGCGTCTGCACGAGCGCGAGCACGTGGCCGAGCGTCGCGCCGGCCTCGGCCCGACGGAAGTACGTCGCCCCTCCCCACACCGCCGCGACCCCGGCCACGGCGATCACTCCGACGGCGAGCCAGTGGTGGGCGGTTAGCATCGCGAGGTCACCCTACAGAGAGGATCGGAATGGTCGAGGAAGGCAAACCCGCACCTGATTTCGAGCTGACGAGCGACGCGGGCCAGCGGGTGAAGCTCTCCGACTTCCGCGGGAAGCCGGTCGTCCTCTACTTCTATCCGAAGGACGACACGCCCGGCTGCACGACGCAGGCGTGCGGGATCCGCGACGCGTACGGCGAGTTCCAGGACAAGGGTGCGGTCGTGCTCGGGGTCAGCCCGGACGGCGAGGCTGACCACGTGAAGTTCCGCGACAAGTACGAGCTGCCGTTCACGCTCCTCGCCGACCCGGAGCACCGAGTCTCGGAGGACTACGGCGTCTGGAAGGAGCGCACCGCCTACGGGAAGACGTTCATGGGCATCGAGCGCTCGACCTTCCTGATCGACTCGGAAGGCAACGTCGCGAAGGTGATGCGGAAGGTCAAGCCGGACACGCACGCCGACGACGTGCTGGCCGCCCTCCCTGGGTAAGGCCCGAAACCCCCGATCGGGGCATAGGAATCACCCGATACACGGCTTCGAGGCCGAGTACCGTGTCGGCGGTGCCGCGATCCTGCTGTTGGCGCTCTGGTGCTTCGGCGGGAAGCCCTTCTCGACCACCGGCTGAAGGAACGACCTCAACGCGGAGGTGCCGCGACCGCTGGACCCACCAAGGAACGAGGCAACGTGAAACGACTGCTCGTACCAATGATTGCCCTGCTTGCGCTCACATTCGCAGCGTCAGCGCAGGCCCAGACCGCAGCGAACGAGCCCCATGCCACCTTGGACTCCATCGCGACCACGGTCGCCGGCCACCCGGTCGTGGCCTACTGCTCGAACGACCCCTATGAGTGGGACGTCACCTTCCAGGCGTGGGGCTATTACGGCTTCACGAGCCTCCAGGCGCCGGTCGTCTACATCAGCCCGCAGCAGTGCGCCACGTTGCACTTCGGCCTGAACTACGGCTACCACGAGGCCGGGCTGATCCCGCTCACCTCTGCGGTGTTCACGCTCGTCCACGAGGCGATCCACCAGCGCGGCGGCGAGTTCGCAAACTGCACCGTGACCGAAAAGTCCTGTGAGGGCCGGACCGACTGCGCCGCCTTGCCGCTGGTTGTCCCGACGATGGAGAAGTTCTTCGGGTTGAAGCCGACGCTGACGACGACCGGGACGAAGACGGTGTCGCGAACGATGCGGAAGAAGATCAGCGGGAAGTGGCGCACGATCCACTACCTGACGAATGTCTCGGCTCCGAGAACGGTCACGAACCCGGACTACGCGAGAGCCGCCGGCTGGGCGCTGGCGTGGCACAAGGCCAGCCCGCCGCAGTACCAAGGCAACTGCTAGGCAGGCGGCGTTCCGGGTTCCCCCCGTACGGCGGGGGAGCCCGGATCAGCGGCGCGTTCGAAGCGTTAGCGGACGCGGATTCGTTTCGTCGCGACTTTCGAGCTGCCGACAAACCAGTTGAACGTCGTGATCGCCGGGAGCGCGCGGGTCTTGACGGTCAGGCTGTCCGAAGACGCCGTGTTCCACGAGAACCCATCCAGCGTCCCGCTGGTGCAGAGCGTCCTCTTGGCGATCGTGCGATAGCAGACCCGGTAGGGACGGCTCTCTCCCAGCGGCGTGGCGGTGAGCACGACAGTCACCTGTCCGAGGAACCTGTACGAGGTCGCCCGGGCGGTGTAGCGCGACGCCGGCTTCGGCACGAGTAGCGTGAGCACATTCGAGTACCCGTCCGCGCAGGCCGGGTCGATCCCGCTGAACACTTCGTAGTTCCAGCAGGTGGCGAAGTCCGGGGAAGCCCGCAGCATCACCCAGTAGCTGCCCGGATCGAGTTGATCCTCAGCCAGCCACCGGCCCGACTGGGCCTCAGAGTCCGCAAGAAGATCGAGCGTCTTGATGTTCTCGGTCAAGAAACTCCCGTCCGTCGCACGGTCAGGCTTCGTCGAGAAGTAGATGGTCACGCCGTCCGACCTCGGAGCCGAGAACGCCGCCGACGGGTGACGGGCCTGTACGGACACCGAGACCAACGACGGCGGAGCCCCGACCGCCGACGGCGCCACCACGAGCACGCACACCAGAGAGGCACATGCGAGAGCCGTCTTCAGATCGAGCGGAACCGAAGCCATCGTAGGTGTCTACCCAGAGAGTCCGTCCCAAACTCCAGCGGCGCTTGGGCGACGGCGAATCAGAGCGACGCGGGGTCTTCCGGCTCGCGGCCTAGACCGCAGGCTTCCGGCCGAACACGAAGTACAGGATCGTCCCGAGGACGGGAAAGATGATCACGATCAGAAGCCAAGCCCCGAGTTGCCCGCGCGAGAGCGAGGCGCGCCGCCGAACCATGTCGACGATCGCGACGATCCAGGCGATGGTCGCGACGACCCCGAGGAGCCAGAGCCAGTCCACCGTTCAACCCTACGCCCTCGCGGTTGGCGTCGAGTGGACGAACCCGTACGGTTATGACGAATCGAGTAGCGGGACGGTAGGTTCACGCAGGCTCTGGTTCAGGCGTTTGGGCACTGAATGGGCACCAGCGTTACTGGGCCATCCCCCCGCAAATACGGATCGGCGGCGTTGCCGAGGCAGAGTCGATGATCTTCTGCGCAGTTACTGGCCCGATCAGGCGAGGCGCTCGGCCCGCCGCTGGCGGATCATGCGCCGGCCGATCATGTCGGCGAGTGTGGTAGCGATCCAGATGATGACGGTCGTGGCCAAGTAGGTGCCCACGCCGTGGATCTTCAGCCCAGAGACAACAACGTTGACGATGATCAGCGACACGATCGTCGAGGCGAGCGCAAGCAGCCCCGCCATTGCGACCGACGGCTGACGGAACAAGACCCGCAGGGCGACGAAGTTCACCAGCAGGTTCACGGCCCAGAAGAGCAGGGTAGAGACGACGATCGCCTGTGCTGTGGCCGAGAACCCGCTTAGCAGGGCCAGCGAGGCGACGATCCCGATCAGGATGCCTACGAGCGAGAAGCCGAAACGAATCCCCAAGCGCGCCACCATGCGGCGATCCTAGGTCACTCGGAAGGTCGCAGCAAAATTGGCGACATTGAGGAACTGCGACCGCATCTCCTCGCCCTGCAGGTCGTGCGGATAGCCCTCCACAACACCGCCGCCCGCCTTCGCGATCAGATCGAGGGCTCCACGAACCGCCACGGCTGCGACGCCTTTCCGCCGAAAGTCCCTGTCGACGAAGATGCACGTGATGCGATAGGCCGGCGGCTCCCCCGTGAGACCGGCCTCCCATTCCTTCCGGTGATAGATCCGCGGAAGCTCCTCCGGAGAGCCGTATTGACACCACGCCACCGCGGCGTCGCCTTCGAAGACCAGGGCGGCGTGCGCTTTCCCTTCGCGAACGAGACGCTCCTTCCAGGGGCGGCCCATCTCGCCTTCGGGCCTGCCCTCTCGCGAATGGAACCACGTGCACCAGCAGCCGCCAAACCCCATGCCTTTGTGCTTCTCAGCGAGCTGGGCGAAGGCATCCCACGTCGAGGCATCGAGCGCCCTGATCTCATACTCGCTCATCGCACCTCCCGTTCACCGGGCCTGCGCAGCAAAACGAGCGAGGAGTCTACGCGCGTCCTGCCCGGCATGGGCGAGCGTCCTTCCCACGTCCGCTAGTCGGGGATTACCGCTCCTCCGTAGTCGCTGGCTCAACGCCCGGCGCCGTCAGACGCTTGAGCGCTGCGTAGGGACGAACTTCCGCGCAGTCGCTCTCAGTACGAGTACGGCCCGTCCCAGCTGTAGCTGGGCTCAGCGAGAGGCGCGACCGCGAGGTCGGCTGCAAGTTGCGCCAACTGCCCGGGTATTGACAACAATGTCGGTGTCCAGTCCGCCCGCGGCCGTTGCAGCCTCGGCATAGACGACTTTCGAGCCGATCGGGATCGCATCGAAGTTCGAGGACGCGATCGTGCAGAAGGAGCCAGCCTCACCCGTGTACTCCGAGCACTCCTTCGTCAGGTGCAGTGTTCCACTTCGCTCCGCGCTCGTGCTCATGCTGGAGTCCTCCTCATGGGGGCGGAGAACGCGACCGCTCGTCGCGTCAGGCGAGGCTAACCGCCTTGCGACGATTGTGTCAATCACCGCTTGCGCGAGCGTACTTTGTTGCTAGAGAGATGGTCAGGGACAAAGACAACTCTGTAGTCGCCGACTCGATCCGCTGGTTCTAGTCAGACGACACGCTCGCATGGGCCAGCGCTAGGGAATGTCACCCGAGCGCAGCGCTTAGGTTGCCGGCTTCTCCCAGACGGAGACGTGCTTGGTGCTGTCGCTCGTGAACGGCTCGCGGTTCCAGCCGCTCCAGCGCTCGCGCAGCGTCATCCCGGCGAGCCGCGCCATCAGATCGAGCTCCGAGGGCCACACGTAGCGGAACGGCGGCGAAAAGACCTCGACCTTGCCGTCGGCGATCCAATAGTGATGCGAGACCAGTCGCTGTCGGGCGACGTCGTATTCGTCGAACCCGAAGTGCGTCGGGCTCACGTCGAAGGGTTGGAACGTCTCGCCGGGCGGAAGCCGCCGCAGCCCCGGTACGAGCACCTCGATCGACGAAGCAGCCGCCTGGCTCGAGATGCGCTGCGGCGTTGCGGAAGCATGCAACCTGCTCGTCCTGCGTCGTCAGGTTCATGATCGTGTTGGCGACGAGGTAGGTGACCGAGAACGTGGCTTCGACGATCGTCGTGGCGAAGTCGCCGATCGTCAGGCCGATCTGCTCAGCGCCCGGCTTCGCACGCAGCCGCGCGACCATCGCCTTCGAGAGATCGATCCCGTGCACCCGTACCCCACGCTGCGCGAGCGGCAGCGCGATCCGGCCTGTGCCGATGCCGAGCTCGAGCGCGGCTCCGTCGCGGGCGAGATCCGCGAGGAAGGCGACGATGGGGTCGACGACGGCAGGGTCCGTCAGGTAGGCGTACCTCTCGTCGTAGCGCTCGGCCACGTGCTCATTGAAGTAGCCGTCGTCGTACACCGCCCGAATCTAGCCCAGAGCCTTTCGGTGCCGCGATCGAGCACGCCCGTGTGCGCGAGTGTTGCTCCTATGTCAAGGCGGGGCTCGTTTTCAGGGTGTTGAAGACGACGCGGACGAGGAGGCGTTTGAGGCAACGGATCGCTTCGCGGCGGCTCTTGCCCTCCGCCTGCTTGCGCTCGAGATACGCGCGTGCGCCGGGGTGGTAACGCGACTGGGTGATCGCGATCCGGTAGAGCGCGGAGTTGAGTTGGCGGTTGCCGCCGCGGTCGAGGCGGTGGCGTTGGACGCGGCCTGAGCTTGCTTCGAGCGGCGCGACGCCGCTATGGCGGGCGAGCTGCGCGTCGCTTTTGAAGCGGTCGATCGGTCCGATCTCAGCGAGCAGCTTCGCGGCGGTCACAGCTGCACAGCCGGGAAGCTCGAGCAGCGCCGGCGCGGTCAGCGCGGTCCGCTCTTCGAGTTCGCGGTCGAGCTCGACGATCGCCCGTGTCAGCGAGCGGATGCGGGCGACGAGCTCACGCGCGAGCCGCACCTGCAGCTCCTGCTCTTGCCGCGCGAGCCGGCGGCTGACACGCTCCAGATGGGACGAGCGGCCGAGCATTCTCAGCGGCACGGCGAAGGTCGGGTCGAGTTGATGCAGGTGCCAACGCAGCCGCTGCTGGGTTCGGCGCCGCTCGTCGACGAGGTCATCGCGGTGGTCGACGAGCAGCTTCAGATCTCGGAAAACCTCTTCGCCTGGACGCGGCCGCCCAAGCTCTGGCTCACGGAGCGCTGCTCGCGCGACCGCGAGCGCGTCGATCGGGTCCGACTTCCCGCGCGCCCTGCCCGCGCGCCGCTCGGGCGCCATCAGCTTCGGCGGCACCCGCACCAGCTCCTCACCAAACGCAACCAACTGCCGTTCGAGCCAGCGCGTCAGCTGCCGACAATCCTCCACCGCCCACAACCGCTCACCTGCAAGCCCGACCGCCCAACCGATCAGCTCGTCGCTGCCGACAGGGACCGTCCTTTCGTCAAGCATCCGACCGGCCTCGTCAACCGCCACAGCCGTCACCGACTGCTTGTGGACGTCCACTCCGATCACGATCATCTACCTCGCCTCCTCAACCGCTTGGGGGCGACCGGCGAGCGGACAGACCTCAATCGAGGCGAAAGCCACGCTCCTATCAGGTCACGCTCGACGGTCTCGGGACGGCGGCGGCGACACAACGCTCGGAAGTCAGCAAACGACATTCGGGAATAGAGTCAGCCGCCGCTGGCCCGAGTCTGCGTCGCTCACCGGACGCCACCAGCGAGGATGACATTGAGTCGGCGAATGACGCCTGAGCTGCGCTCGGCTCAGGAAGCGAGTCGAGGTGGGGCTAGTCGGCGATCGTTTCCCAGATCAGCTCGGCGACTTCGAGGACGAGATCGGGCTCCGGTTGGTCGCGGTCAGCTGGCGTGCGGACCTCGCCGACACAGACGCAGACGGCATCGTTGAGTCGCCGGTACTGCTCGGCGTCGCTGAGATGAAAGATGGCGCCGACGATCTGTCGACGCCTGGGCGGGTAGGGGCGCCCGTACCCGTGACACTCAAACATGATCGTCGACCCGTCGTCGGTCTCGATCACGGCGCGGAAGTCAGGCCGAAACGGCCCCGCGACACCCCGCCGATGCGGGAAGTTCGCGCCGCGGAAGCGGCCGCTGATCGCGCCGTCACAGCGGCCCTCGGCAAGGAACAGGTGCTGCTCCCAGCCGCCCTCGAGGCTGACCATCCAGCTCTCTGGATACGTGAACCGGATGCGATAGAGCGGCTCGAGCCTCAAGCATCCTCCCCGTGCCAACCTTAGTCGCAACAGGAGTGAGAAAGCACGGGCTGCAACACACTGGAATGGGCCAGTGTTGCGGAATGACGCCAGAGCGAGCGTTTGTGAGTGTCACCCGAGCCCGTCGCGTGTTCGAGTCCGCTTGCTCGCTCGCCTGGATCCCATGTGGGTAAGCGAAGAGGCCGCTCTCGCGGCCTCTTCGTCGTGTCGAGCGACGGCCGACAAACGGCCGAACGATCTACTCGATCGGGATCTCGAAGCGAGCGATGATGCCGGGGTCGCCGCCTCTCGCGAGTAGCTCGGGATCGGGATCGCGAGTCGCCACCCATGCATATCCGTGTTCGGGGTAGGCGACGACGTCCGGGAAGCTCCCGGCACTGATCGCGAGGATCTGAGCGGGTTCTTCGGTGGGGTTGCTGAACGTGTGTAGTCCGGCACGTCCCTCGGGGCAGAAGACGAAGTCGCCCGGAGCCATCTCCTCTTCGCCGTGTTGGTTCCGGAAGACGGGACGACCGCTCAGGACGAAGAACATCTCTTCGGCTCCGAAGTGCATATGCATCCGCATCTCAGACGCGTCGGGGGCCAGTTCGTACAGCGTTGCTCCCATCCTGGCGTCGTCCGGCCGCCAGAAGATTCGATGCCGAGTCCCGACTTCTTCGTTGTCTCCGTCCCATGCGTCGGAGAACAGGTTCTGACGAATCATTCCGTGTACCTCCAAGTCGTAGCGGTGGCACGCAGCGTCCGAGGCCGCCTCGAACGCTCGGCGCCTGCGCCAATCACGCGCGGCGGTCGCCGCGTCTGACCGCTATCTCGTCGCCGGATCCACGGCGGGATCGTAACGTTCGCCGACACAGATGCGAGCGATCGGGTCCAGCGCACTTCGCTTGGTGCGTCGAGCCACGCGTCGCGTCCCGGAATGACGCCAGGCCTCAGACCGATGAGGGGTAGCCTCGCCTGCGCGAGCGTACTGTCGTCTGAGCACTCGTCAGGGATTAAGGCGACTCAGTAGTCGCCGACTCCATCCGTTGGTTCTAGTCAGACGGCGCTCGCAAGCGCGAGCGTGGGGAATGTCGCCGAGCCGCCGCTCTCACCTACAGAGCAGCCTCCGTCATCCGACGGCTTTCAGGAACGCGAGAGTACGCTCCTTGAGCAGCGCTGCTGCTTCTTCGTCGAAGTCGCTGAGGCTGCTATCCGCGAACAGGTGCCCGTCGCCGGGATAGAGATAAAGCTCGGCGTTCTCGACCTCGTCGACGAGCTCCTGCGCCGCGGCGGCGTCCTCCAGGAACCACTCGTCGGCGTCCATCGCGTGGATCTGGACGGGAACGCCGTCCGGCCAGGGAGTCCCGAACTCGGAAGTTGGCATACACGCGTGAAACAGCAACGCGCCCCGGGCGCCGGGACGCGTCTGGGCCAGCTTCTGGGCGGGTACGACACCAAGAGAGAACCCGGCATAGACGATCTCGGCAGGCAATCCTTCAGCGGCGGCCACGCCGCGCTCGAGCATGACGTCGAAACCGACCTGCTTCGCATAGGCGACCCCATCGCCGAGCTCCGCAAACGTCTTTCCGTCGTACAGATCGGGGGCGTGAACCACGTGCCCCGCGGCCCGCACCTCGTCGGCGAAAGCGTGGAACCCCTCCGTCTGCCCCTGTGCGTGATGAAACAGCAGCATCTCCGCCATGGACGCCACACTACTCACCCGCCCGAACCTCTCGTAGATCAGACCGCAACGACGTAGCTACTGGCGGCTTCCGGCACGGGAACGCATCGGGGTCGCAGCCAAGCCGAGATCGCATTCCTCCATCGCTGTACTTGCCGTAGATGCCGCCAAATCCTTTGTGCGTGTGGTCTCGGTGTGGTCTCGAGACCGCTCACGTCGGGCCAGCGGCTAAAAAGTCGGCCCGGAACCGCCAGGGCGGAAGGCAGTTCGTACTGGATTAGGGCCGGGGTGCCGCAGCGCCCCGACCCGCACACACTTAGGCGCAACGGCGAACCGTTTGCGCTCACCGTTGGGCTAGGCGCTACCGCTGAGTAGCGAGGCGTTCGGCCCGCTGGCGCTCGAATCTATTCAGCCCACGCGGGCGGCGAGATGTCCCACCAACAGGACGAAGGACAGGAGGCGACCACGGTAGTCGCGTCGTTGATGAACCTTGCTCGCTCGCTATTGAGCTCAGCCTGTTGAACTGCCAGTTGAATTGCGCCAATCAGAGCGAAGATCGCGAACAGGATCGCGGTCGCAAACGCCGTAACCGCCGCAAAGAACAAAACGACACCGACAGGAATGCGAACCACGGTCTTTTGACGCGGCACCAGCGCCGACCAAGAGTGCAGCGCCCAGAGTGGCAAAGAAGGCGGTGATCGCAGCCATCAGGTTCATGCGACTCCTGTGGCAGACACCTGGGCGCACTTGCTAAGAACCCGATTTCTGTCCGCCGCCACTGCCGCCAGTGCCGCCACGCACTCCGGAGAACCACAGCTAAGAACGCGACGACGAGTTGACGCGCGCGAGTTGGTGTTAGCGGTGGACGGACAGGAGTTGTTTACTGATGGCCGGCTCAGCCGACGCTCTCTACGGGAGAAACCCGTCGGCCGAATGAGGGAATCAGCCCAGCGTGTACGACTGGCGCGCACATCCTCGATTTGCGCGCTCTTGCCGCTCTCGTGCTGAGGTGTGCTCCCTTTGGAGGGGATCTCGACCTCGCGACTCACACGCAGGCCCTTCGGAGCCCCGAGAGCGAGGAGAGCTAATGACTCTCGGCGGCTGCTTCTGCTTTGGCACCGACGGCGATGCCGCCGAAGAGTGCCAGGCCCACGAGGGTCAGCACCGGTGCGCTCGGGTCGTTCTGCAGCGGCGTGCGCGCATCGACACCTCCCATGAGCGCCTTCACGTTCGACTCGAGCCGCCAGGTCGGCGGCGTCTTGATCGCGACCCCGCCGAAGAGAGTGTGGACGGACAACTGTGCTCCCGGGGCAAGCTCGGCGCCTCGGAGGTCCACCGCGATGCCGCCGAACCAGGCGAACATCGAGCCCCCCTTGAAGGCCTTCGCGCGACTCTTGAGGTCGACGCCGTCGAAGACAGCTACCAGCGCGAGCTCGTCACTGTCCTCGTCTCCACGCGAGGGCACGGCCCGCTTGACGAAGGCCGCTGCGGCCGCCATCCCCGCCCACACGCCGAGCTTGAGGAGCAGGAGGGCTCGAACCAGTCGCATCTCATACCAGCCTAGCGGTCACTAGCACCGGTGCATGAAGGGCAATCAGTGAGACGCGAACGCAATTTCCGGCCGTGCACCCTGCGGCCAGTGGATTGCGTTAGATTTGTGGCCGTCGATGCAAAGATGCGGATAGCGGCGCTCGCTTCGGTGCTCGCGCTGGCCGCTGCCGGAGCGGCCGTGGGCGCACGTGCGCCGACGGAGATGGCGAGACATTGCAAGGCCGGTTCGACGAGCGCGAGCATTGCCGGAAAACATGTGTGCCTGAAAGCCGGGGCGCGCTGCACGAAACGCCTTGACGCCTCATACCATCGCTATCGCTACCACTGTCACTCCGGACGGCTGACGCGTTTCCCGAAGCCCGCGCCCGTACCGCCCGTGGGGACACCGCCGACGCTTCCACAGCCGCCGGCGCCCGCCGGTGGGCTCGTCGATGTTGGCGGGTATCGCATCCACCTCGAGTGCGTCGGAACAGGGGCGCCGACGGTTGTGATCGAGACCGGGTCGACCGCAACGCGTCTCAACTATCGAAGCGTTCAGTACGCACTGAGCACCGAGAATCGGGTCTGCACGTACGATCGCCCCGGCACGACCGCGCCCGTGGCAGGCGCGAGCGATCAACGGCCAGCGTCCGTGCCGCCGACCTCGGAGACGTTCGCACGAGAGCTGCATACGGTCCTCTCTGCCGCGAACATTCCGGGCCCGTACGTCCTCGCCGGAACCTCTCTCGGCGGGCTCCTCATCTCGGCCTTCACAGCCCGATACCCGAGCGACGTCGCCGGTCTCGTCTTCATCGACGCGATCTCGCCCGGTTCGGTCGAGAGCTGGGTGCCAATTCTGCTCACCGAACAAGAGCCGTGGGACGGCAGGGCGGATGTCGCTCTTCTGCGTGGCTTGAGCTTCGGGTCACGGCCCGTCGTCGTGCTGACGACGCAGCAGCCTGGTGACATTCCTGACTTCCAGCGACGCTCGTCGAACATCGTCGTCGCCCAAGCGCCGCAATACGGGCACCTTGTCTTCATCGAGGCCCCGGGGCTGGCGTACGAAGCGATCCGAGTAGCGGCTTCCGCGGTACGGGCCGGCGGCCCGCTGCCGGCCTGCGCGCAGACGCGGCTGCCGCAAGTCGGAGCGCGCTGCAACCCATGAGCTGACCGCTCCGCACGCACCGTCCGCCGAAACGGACCTCTTAGTTCGCGTTTGGGCCACGATCGGGCCACGGAAGCCCGGAGACTGGCTATGCGGATGAGAGGACTTGAACCTCCACGGGGTTCACCATGGGGTAGCGGGCACTGTCCCCGAGTGGCGTGGAGTGGCTTCGCACCAGTGTTGGAGCACTGTCGCTCGCTTGGTTGCGACGACACGTTCCGGGACGTTTGTTCCCGGAGTGTTCCCGCCGGTAGCCGCGGTCGAGCTAGTTCGCCGCTACTCGTCCCAACTGAACACGACAGACGGCGCTGAGCACGAGTAACGGGCGGATTGATCTGCGACCTCCGGGTCGTCGGATCTGAGGTTCTTAGACGGCGAGGGACCCGGATTCACCGGCCCCTCGCGCTCCTGCTGTGCATGCAACGCGGGCGAGCCTCGCCCGTCCGACCGGAGCCGAGCGGGGAAAGTCCGGACGACGGCGAGCGCCTAGGTGTATTTCACGCTCAGATTGTTAATCACCCGAGCCGCCCCGGCCGACCTGATGCCGTCCTTGAACCCCATGAAGCGCCCGTCGCGGTCGAGAACCTTCGTGAAGCCGCTCGCTCCGCTCTGCGGCGGCTTGGGCGGGGCCATGAACCAGCCCCTGTCCTTACCTGCGCCAAAGCTGAGCGACGGCGGCTGGTTCGAGCTACCGGCCGAGACGGGCGCTGCCGAGACGGCGAGCGCGGCGACGGCGGCGAGGATGGTGAGTGCGCGGAACATGATGTGCCTCCTTGTGTCGGTGGTGATTCGCCCCGCCCGACCGGAGCCGAGCGGGGCGCGTCCTTCATTCCCCGAACATCACGGTGTTCGACGAACCGTCCTTGACCCCCGCGAAGTTCCCGTCCCGGTAGTGGCCTCCGTAGATGCCGCGGATGACGGGCGTCCTGACGTAGTCGATGATGGGCCACTCCACCCGGCCCCGTCCGGCCGTGCCGCGTGGCGGCGGCTTCCGGCCTTGGGTGATCCCGTGGTCGTAAACCGCGAGCTTCGGCTTAGTCGTCAACCCGAGCGGCGAGGACAACAGCCCTGCGGACGCGGGCGCTGCCGAGACGGCGAGCGCAACGACGGCGGCGAGGATGGTGAGTACGCGGAACATGTCGGGCCTCCCTGCGTCGATGTCCTTTGCCCTGAGGACACCGGGGAGGGCCTGCGCATTCCGGGCGAATCATCCGTGCTCGTCGTCGAGCCCGATTAGCCTGCGCAACGTGGGCTGAGCCTGTCGATGTTCGGCTTCCGCTGGTGGCGATGAACGAGGACGACGGCTGACGCCAATGACTAGTGCCTGGCGAGACGGGTAACCCGTACGTTGGGTTCCCGCGCGTCTACCCTACGGCCAGCGCGGGGACCCTCCTGACTACTCCTTGCTTGGCGACAACGAGTAGCTGGCCCCGCAGGCGAATCCTGTTTGCCTAGGCTCCTCCGTCTCGCACGCCCCTTGAGCGCGTCGGGAGATTGCGAGCTCTCGGCCGGGGTTCTGGCTGCAGAGCCAGTCAAGCCACCCTAGTCCTTCTAGACCGCGCGGACGGTTAAGCCTTCTTCCCCATCCCCAACCAACCGCGGATCTTCGCGATGAGGTTGCTCATTGGGTAAGTCTGCGCCGCCGGATCGTTTCGCCAACCCGGGGCTTGGCTAGGGAAGGGAGCGGCCGGACGCGAGGCCGGCGCTACAACCGCTTCCGCCAGAACAGCCCTTTCCAACCGAGCGAGAGCTGCCGGCGGCCGCCCGGGCTCCTACTCACTGTCGCGCCGCGGCGGCCGACACTGACACCGGCGCCGCGCCTCGACAGATTCACGAACAACCCCGGCGCGACCCGCTTCCTTTTCCTGAACCCGAACGCCATCGGTTATCCGCGGAACCTAACCGAACAAACCTCTGACCCTAGCCCCCGTTTGTTCCCGGACTGTTCCCGGGTTTCGCCAGATCTGGCTATGCGGATGAGAGGACTTGAACCTCCACGGGGTTGCCCCCACACGGACCTGAACCGTGCGCGTCTACCAATTCCGCCACATCCGCTTACGCCGGAGAGCCGAGTTCCGGTTACGTGAGCCAAGTGTAGCCGCGCGCCTGTGGACGCTCTGAGCGAAGACGGCGAACTTACAGGGCCTTTATTCGTCGGACGTACCATGGTCGGCCTGCGTCGTGGGGTCATCATCGTTTCGCTGCTTGCGCTCGTTGCGCCTGCTTCCGCCTGGGGTCGCGACGTCGAGGTGGTCGTTCGACTCGACTCGCCGGGTGTTGCTCAGGCGAACGCGGGGAGCCGCGTGCTCAGCTCCGCGGTCAAGGCGCGGCGGCTCGACCTTCGGACACCGACGAGCCGCTCGTATCTCGAGGACGTTGCTCGGACTCAGGAAGCGTTCGAGGCGAAGCTTGCGCAGGCGCTTCCGAGCGCGCACGTCTACCGGCGCTACCGGATCGTGCTCAACGGCCTCGCCGTCTCGCTGCCCGCCGCCGATCTCCCCCGGCTCGCACGGATCGCCGACGTCTACCCGGGCGCGACCTACCGCAGGCTGCTCAACCGGAGCGTCCCGATGATCGGCGCACCGGCCTTCTGGGCCCTGCCCGGCGTGCAGGAAGGCGACGGGATGAAGATCGCGATCCTCGACGACGGCATCGACCAGACGCATCCGTTCTTCAGCGAGGCCGGCTACGCGCCGCCCGCGGGCTTTCCGAAGGGACAGAGGGCGTACACGACCGGCAAGGTGATCGTCGCGCGGGCGTTCCCTCCGCGGGGTCTGAAGCACCCCGCCGGCAGCCTGCCGTTCGACCCCGAGCTCTCGTCGCACGCAACGCACGTCGCGGGGATAGCCGCAGGGAACGCGGGGACGCTCGGGCCGGCCGCCGTGCGTCTCGCCGGCGTCGCGCCGCGCGCGTACCTCGGTAACTACAAGGTGCTGACCGTACCCGACCGACGGGTTCGGCCTGAACGGGAACGCACCGGAGATCGCCGCCGGGATCGAGGCGGCCGTCGCCGACGGCATGGACGTGATCAACCTCTCGCTCGGAGAGCCCGAGATCGAGCCGACCCGCGACCTCGTCGCGCTCGCGATCCAGGGCGCGGCGGCGGCGGGCGTGCCGACCGTCGCAGCCGCAGGGAACGAGTTCGGCCGCTACCGGCTCGGCTCCGTCGGGTCGCCCGCAAGCGCGGCCGCCGCGATCGCAGTCGGATCGGTGACGACCGGCAGGAGCGGTCCGCCCGGCGAAGTCTCGTCGTTCTCGTCCGCCGGCCCGGCGCCGGTCTCGCTCCGGTTGAAACCGGACGTCGCCGCGCCCGGCTCGGACATCCTCTCGGCGATTCCCGGAGGGGAATGGACCATGCAGAGCGGGACCAGCATGGCGGCACCTCACGTGTCCGGCGCGGTCGCCCTGCTGCGGAAGCGTCATCCCACGTGGACGCCCGCGCAGCTGCGCTCGGCGCTCGTCACGACGGCGGTCCCCACCGGCGGCGACAACCCGCTCCGCACCGGCGGCGGGCTCGTCGACATCCCGCGGGCGGACGCACCGCTGCTCTTCGCGGAGCCGAGCTTGGCCACGTTCGGCCTTGTCCGGACCGGACAGAACCCCACGGTGGTCATCCGGCTCACGGACGCCGGCGGCGGGGCAGGCGAGTGGTCGGTCGGCGGGATCTTCGCGACGCCGCGCACGGTGACGGTGCCGGGTCAGCTCCGCATCTCGTTCAACGAGATCAACCGGCAGGCGGCCGAGCAGGCGGGACTGATCGAGCTCCGTCGCGGCGACCAGTTGCGCCGGATCCCCTACTGGTTCCGGGTCGACACGCCACGGCTCGCACGCCCGACGCGTTCACTGGCCCGCACCGGGACCTACACCGGCTCGACGATCGGCCGCACGGCACGCGTCTTGGAGTACCGCTATCCGGTGGTCGCGAACTCCGTGATGCGCGGTCCGGAGCAGGTGTTCCGAGTGCGGATCGCCCGGCCGGTCTCGAACTTCGGCGTCGCGGTGCTTCAGGGCGGCGTCGAGCCGCGGGTCGTCGCGGCCGGGGACGAGAACCGGCTCGTCGGCATTCCGGGCCTTCCGCTCAACATCAACCCCTACGTCGACAACTTCGGGCACGCAGAGCCCGTCGCAGCTGCAATTCGCCCGGCCGCAGGGACGTACGACGTCGTCTTCGACTCGCGGGCGCGCGGCGACCGCTACACCTTCCGCTTCTGGATCAACGACGTGCGTCCCCCGACGGCGCGCCTGCTCAGCTCCACTGCATCAGGGGGATTCGCGCGCGTGCGCGTCGCCGATGCGGGCGCGGGTGTCGACCCTGGCTCGCTCGAGGCGACGGTCTCGGGAGCCGGCCGACCCGTCAGCTACGCGAACGGCGTCGCCTCGGTCGACGTCCGCGGCCTCGGCAGAGGCGCCCACGAGTTCGTCTTCACCGTCGCCGACTTCCAGGAAGCGAAGAACATGGAGAACGTCGCGCTCATCCTCCCGAACACGCGCGTTCTCCGCGCAACGGTGCGAATTCCCTAGCGCGGGTCGCGTTCGTCGATCGTCGGGAGTCGGTCGAGGTCGCGCTCGACGCTCGCCGCGAACTCCTCGCTCTCGGTCTGAACGAGCCGAAGGTGTGGCGCGTTCCGCTTCGAGCGCCGCGGTATGCGTTTGTCCAGGTTGAACCGCGCCGTCAGCCGCGGCCATTCGGCGGCCACGAGCACCGCAACGGCGCCGGCGAGCAGCAGGGCGTAGATCCAGCCCACGTCTAGCGATTCTACCCGCCTCCGGCGCGTAGGATTTCAAGCCTGTGCGGCGGAAGCTGACCCTTGTCGCGGCGGCGCTCGTGGCGCTCGCCGCACCGGCGACCGCGCCCGCCGCCGTCGAGACGCTCGTTCTCCGGTCGCAGGCGTTTCCGATGAGGCCGTACCAGGTCGTCCAGGGCGTCACCGCCATCCCGTCGCCGAGGATCGACGGCTACGTGGTCGGGCTGACGGTCGAGGTCGTGGACAGCGCGGGCCGCCTCCAGACCCCGCAGGACGTGATGCTCCACCACGCGGTCTTTGCCAAGGCTCTCGTGCCGGACTACACCTGTCCGAGCTTCTACGACTTCGACGGTCGGGCGTCGCCCCTGCCCGCCGAGCGCTTCTTCGGCGCGGGCGAGGAGCACATGGAGCTCTCGCTGCCCGAGGGGTACGGCTACCCGAATCGGGCCGCGGACATCTGGGCCCTCGTCTACATGCTGATGAACCACAGAAACGTCTCCGCGACGGTCCATGTGCAGTACCGCATCCGCTACGTCACGGGCGAGACGCGTACGCCCGTCAAGCCCGTCTGGCTCGACGTCGTCAACTGCCACGCCGACCCGATCTTCACCGTGCCGGGCACGGGCGGGCCGGGTGCGACGTTCGCCCGCACCGCGGACTTCACGGTGCCCGAGAGCGGCCGGCTCGTCTTCGGCGGAGCGCACATCCACGGCGGCGGGCAGCGGCTGGAGCTTCGCAACGCGAGCTGCGCGAACCGCGAGCTGTTCACGTCGAGGCCGAGCTGGCCGTCGAGCTATCCACGGCCGATGATGCACGAGCCGGGCCGAGTCACATGACGTCCTGGTCGAGCGCCGCCGGCATCCCGGTCGCGGCTGGCGAGAAGCTGCGGCTGCGGGCGGTGTACGACAACAGCCGCCCGCACATGCGCGTGATGGGGATCATGATCGCCTTCCTCGCGCCGGGCCCGGTTCCCGCCTGTTCGCCCGCGCCCTCGCTCGCCGGTCCCCTCTTCGATCCCGGGCCGCCGCCGAAGATCTTCCAACCCCTGCTCCGCGCGCCGCGAGGGAAGGTCGTGCGGGTCAACGCGACCGCGGTGGGCGACCTCGGCTTCCGGAACGAGCGCGTCGAGGTGCGGGCGGGCACCCTCTTCCGATGGCGCTTCCTCGGCGCGGAGCGGCACGACGTGACGCTCGCGAACGGGCCGAGGGGGCTCGCTTCCACCTCCGTCAGGCAGGGCAGCTTCGTTTTCCGTTTCCAGAAACGGGGCACCTACAACCTTTACTGCTCGCTCCATCCAACCCAGATGACCCAACGAGTGGTGGTGCGTTAAGTGCGAACGCCGTTCTGCCGATACAACCGTCCATGAGTTTGACCATCGCTCTGATCGAGGTGCTCTTCGTGCTCACGCTGATGCGCAGCCTCCTCGTCGCGGCGAAGGTCCTCCCCGCGAGCTGCGCCCGCTGCGGTGTCCAGCTCGAGCGGCGCGCGCTCGGCGAGCCGGTCTGCCGCTGCCACAGCTCGAGCTCTTAGCCCGGCAGCACCGGGATCTCGAACAGGAACGCGGCGACCGCGTAGCCGACCATCGCGACGATGCCGGCCACGCCGAGCACGACCTGCTGCCAGGTGCTCGTCTTCTCTCGCGCCGCCTCGACACGGTCGAGGATCTTCTCGAGCAGCCGCTCCGCCCGGTCGAACTCGAGCGCGAGCATCCCCAGGCCGACGGCGATCAAGATGAACCCGGGGCCCGGGATCCCAGGAACGCTCAGCGCCAGGCCGGCGATCACGATCAGCGCACCCAGCAATGCGAACGGGACGCGATAGACCTTACTTCGCTGCTTGTGGCGCTCCTTGCGCCGGCGAAGTGACTGGATCGCCGGACGCGGCTCGCTCATCGGCAGCCACCCTAGCGGCAGCCGCTGACTCTACGATGTCGGGGTGCACGAGATCCTGCCCGCCCTGAGGCGCTGGCTCGAGCGCGGCGAGGACGTGGCGCTCGCGACCGTGGTCGCGACCCGCCGGTCCGCGCCCCGCCCGGTCGGCTCGGTGCTGGGCGTCTCGGCCGACGGCGAGCTCGCAGGCTCCGTCTCGGCGGGCTGCGTCGAGAACGAGGTCTACGGCGAGGCGCGCGATGTGCTCTCGGGCGGCGAGGCTCGGGCTCGGACGTACGGCATCACCGACGAGCAGGCGCTCGGAGTCGGACTGCCCTGCGGCGGCGAGATCGACGTCTTCGTCGCCCGCGCGGAGCCGGAGCTCCTGCGCCGCGCCGTTGACGAGCTCGAGCGCGGCAAGATCGTCACCGTCACGCCGGCGGGTGACGGTCTCGAGCTCTCGGTCCGCCCCGCTCCCAGGCTCGTCGTGGTCGGTGCGGTCGACACGGCCGAGGCTCTCTGCCGCGTTGCGGCGACCCTCGGCTGGCACACGATCGTCGTCGATCCCCGTCAGCGCTGGGCGACGCCCGAACGGGTCCCGAGCGCGGGCGAGATCGCGGTCGAGTGGCCCGACGAGGCGCTCGAACGGCTCGCGCTCGACGAGGGCACCGCCGTCGTGGTGCTCGCGCACGAGGACCGCATCGACCTGCCGGCGCTGCGGAGTGCGCTCGAGAGCGACGCGTTCTTCGTCGGCGCGATCGGCTCACGCAAGACGCAGGCTCGCCGCCGCGAGGGGCTGCTCGAGCTGGGCATCTCGCCCGAGTCGATCGACAGAATCCGCGGACCCGTGGGTCTCGACCTCGGTGCAGAGAGCCCGGCCGAGACGGCGGTCGCGATCATGGCGGAGATCCTCGCCGTGCGCGCCGGCCGCGAGGGCGGCCCGCTCCGCGAGCGGCGCGGACAGATCCACGCTACGGCGTCCTAGATGGTTGATGCCATGAGATCACTCGTTCCGGGGCGTGGGCTGGCCGCTCTGGGGCGCGGCGGCAGGACGTCGCCGATGCTGAAGCATCGGTGGCGGCCTGACGGCGTGAAGCACACGACGCGGGCGGGGCGCCGCTAGGCGGCCCGACTGCGGCGCGTGCGGCCCAGACGCGCCAGACCGCGCAGCCGGACGCGCGAGATCGTGGCATCAACCATCTAGGGCCCAGAGACGACACGCAGCCGGCCGTTGTCGAGCCGGATGATCACCGCGGGTGCGTCGGGCCGGTTCGTCTCGCCGGGGAACTTGATCTCACCGAGGACGGCCCTCACCTCGAGCCCCTTTCGGAGCTCGGTCGCGACGAGCCCGGGCTGGACGGAAGCGGCCAGCTCGACCGCCTCGGAGAGGACGTCGATCGAGTCCGCGGCGAGCGCGGCGAGGATCGTCTCCGGCCGGCGGGTGTAGACGGCTCGGAAGCGCTCGTAGAACTCGTCGGTCCGGCTCCCGGGCTCGGGGAACCCGTACGTCGCGAAGAGCGTCCCTTCGGGCGCGCCCGGAGGCGGTGTGACGCGCTCGGGCGCATCCGGCGAGACGACGCTCTCTCCTCCGGTCTCGAGAGACAGGAGCCGCTGAACGCGCGCACCTCGAGGTGTCGCCGGCGGAAGCACTCGCTGCACCTCCCCGTCGACGTAGTCCGAGAGCACGTCGGCCTGGGCCGCCGGCGCGAGGCCGGTGGTGAACACCCTTCGGAGCCCCGGGTCGAGGACGCCGTTGTCGCACGGCGCGAGCGCGAGGGCGCCTTGCGCGTCGGCGGCGCGGGCGGCCTCGACGAGCCCCTTCCGGCACGGCAGGACCAGCAGCCGCACGCCCGCTCCGAGCAGCTCGCTCACCGTGCCCCGCGCGAGCTCGACGGTCAGCGCGCCGCCGATCCCGCCCGCGTTGTTGACCCGGTTCACCTCGACCCGGGCGCCCTCGCGGATCAGGCGTTCGCCGTCGACGATCCCGACCGTCAGGTGCCCGCCGGGCTGGAGCTCGCGTTCCGGCTCGTCCTCGCCCATGCACCCGGCCGCCGCGAGGAGCAGGAGCACGAGGACGGCGCGGCGCACCCGCGAGAGTGTAGGGAGAGCCGAAGATCACCCTTTGGCGTGATTCCGTCCGGAGAGCGTGATGCGAGGATCCGTAATCGCTTTCTCGAACGTGCGGCTTCACCTCAACGACTCGCGGTACACGGAGCGCCTGGCGTCGTTCCTGCAGAGCCTCGCCCAGATCGCGGTCGTGTCAGGCCCCGATCGTGTCGAGTTGCTCGCGGGCGACGGGGAGCCCACGACGCGGCCCGAGCTCGAGATCTACCTGCGCGTCTGGCGCGTCCTCTACCCGGACGCAGTCGTCGAGATCGAGGACGACCCTGAACACGAGCGCGGCCCGCGACCGCGCCCGTTCGAGCTCCCAGGGTTGGACTCGAACCAACAGCCTCCGGCATAACACCGAGAGCCTCTTCGCCGGTGTCTCGCGTGATCGCTCGAGAGTTCCCTCGCGCGGGGGGTTGCGGCTCTCGGTGGTCGGCCCGATAGCGGACTCGAGGCCGCCTGTTCAGCCGTAAATGCGCGTCCGTGGATGCGCCCGCACCGAGGGGAAACGCCGCCGATGTCTAGGAAAGCCGCCCTTTCGCCAGGCCGCCTTGCGCTGGCTCTGGCCACCTGTCTGTTGGTTTTCGGCGTTG
This sequence comes from uncultured Actinomycetes bacterium, assembly GCA_963700495.1. Taxonomy (GTDB): domain Bacteria; phylum Actinomycetota; class Thermoleophilia; order Gaiellales; family Gaiellaceae; genus JACCTU01. The sequence goes on from CAVOXT010000001.1 coordinate 1,314,543, forward strand.
TTGCGGGGCCGGCGTTCTCGGCCAATCGCGCGCCCGACGAGCGTTACTCGGTCACACCGACGGCCCACGAGGCCGGGACGGTGTCCTTCAGCTGGCTCGCGAGCCTCGCTGCGACGGCGGCCTCGGAGCTGAGCGCGACGAAGGACGCGAACCCTGACTACGCCCGAACGTTCGAGTGGGAGATCGCCAAGTCCGTCGATCAGACCCGCCAGACGATCCCGGCCGGAGGCTCCGCGACCTTCAACTACACGATCACCGTGACACACGACGAGGGGACCGACTCGGACTGGCAAGTGAACGGACAGATCAGCGTCAGCAATCCGAACACCGCAGCCGTCAACGACGTCACGGTGAACGATGCGATCGACGACCCGAACGCGACCTGCACCGTCTCGGGCGGCAGCCCGACGATCCCCGCCTCCGGCGTCGCCACCTTCGACTACACGTGTGTGTATTCGGCGGCACCGCAGAGCCCAAGCCAGACGAACACGGCGACGATCAACTGGCCGGCGCAAACGCTGACGAACCTCGTCCCGCTGCCCGCCGGCTCGGTCACCGCCGAGGCAGCCGTCGTCTGGGGCGACCCGACGGCAATCCTGAACGGCGACGTCGACCTGCTCGACACGCTCGCAGGCCGGCTGGCCTCGGTCTCGTACACCGATCCCGCGACGCAGACATTCACCTACCCATACACGTTCGAAGACGACCCCGTCGGCACCTGCACCGAACACGACAACACCGCCAGAGTGAGGAACGACGCGATCGTGATCGCCTCCTCCGACACGGTCACCATCCAGGTCTGTGCGGGCGGTAGCGATCTGACGGTCAGCAAGACGGCCACCGCCTCCTTGACGCGCACGTTCGGCTGGGAGGTGGCGAAGTCGGTCGACCAGCCCAGCCGGCAGATCCCCGCCGGCGAAGCCGCCACCTTCAAGTACGTGGTCGACGTCACCAAGGGCTCCGGCGTGGACTCCGACTGGGCGCTCGCGGGCACGATCACCGTCGGCAACCCCAACGGCTGGGAGATCACCGCCGACCTCGCCGACACAGCCCCGGGCGGGAGCTGCTCGCTCGATCAAGCGAGCATCACGGTGCCCGCGAACGGAACCGCCTCGGTCGGCTACACCTGCACCTTCCCGGATGGAGCAGCGGGTCAGAACACCGCCACCGCGACCTGGGACAGCACCACCAACGCCACCCCCAGCGGCACCGCCTCCGGCACCGCCGACTACGTCTTCACCTCACCAACAGAGCTCGTCAACGACAGCGTCGAGGTCTACGACAACGGCAACCTCCTCGGCACAACAGACCACTCGACGCAGTTCACCTATCCGAAGAGCTACCCCGGCATCGCCGGCACCTGCACCACCTACGACAACACCGCCACC
>CAVOXT010000002.1:0-168487 GCA_963700495.1 uncultured Actinomycetes bacterium
TTGGTGTAGAAGCGCTGCACGCCGCCCGACCTCGGCGGAACGGCCACGACAGGCGAGTTCGTGGACGCTGTCCTGGGTCAGCTTGACCGAGCGACCGCATAACTTTACTCTTTACAGCGTGAGCCTCCCCACGCCGAGCCGCGAGCCGATCGTGTATCGGAAGCAGCAGCAGGTCGTCGACCTCTGCAGCTGCGAGCGGCCGCTCCCGCGCGAGCGCGCCGAGACGAAGTGGGCCGCCGCGACGTACTGCGAGCGTTGCGGGCTCCAGATGCAGCTCCGCTTCCGATGACCGCGGTCGCATACGCGGGTGGCGCGGGCGCACACAGCGCGGCCGCGGCCGAGCGCCTCTTCCCGTTCGCGACGGAGCTCGTCGCCGTGGACACGTTCGCCGAGGTCGTCCGGGCCGCCGTCGAGGGCCGGGCCGCGTACGGCGTGCTGCCGATCGAGAGCTCGCTCGCGGGACCCGTCGCGGAGACGCACGACCTGCTCTTCGACTCGTCGGTCTCGATCGTCGCGGAGACGTCGCTCGCGATCCGGCACTTCCTCGTCGCGCGCGAGCCGATCACGCTCGAGGAGATCCGCGTCATCCGTTCGCACCCGGTCGCGTTCGAGCAGTGCCGGACGCTGCTCGCGCACGCTCCCCCACGCGAAGGCGATCGCGACCTCGACGACGGCGGAAGGCGCGGCCGAGGTCGCAGGCGTCGACCGAGCCCGGCGAGGCTGCGATCGCCGGCGAGCGCGCCGTGCGCATGCACGGGCTGCACGTCATCGCGCGCGACGTCGGCGACCATCCGGAGGCCTACACCCGCTTCGTCTCGATCGCGACGCACACGCGGCTCGACCGCGTGCACGCCGACTGGCGAACCGCGTTCTCGTTCGTCACCGACCACCGCGCCGGCGCCCTGCACTCGGCGATCGAGCCGTTCGCACGCCACGGGATCGACCTCGTGCAGCTCGTCTCGCGGCCGATCCCGCAGTCGCCGTGGACGTACCGCTTCGACGCCGTCCTCGCAGGCCACCCGCTGGAGGACGCCACGCGCGCCGCCCTCGGAGAGCTCCGCGCGCAGGTGCGGCAGACTGCGGGTCTTCGGGTCGTACCCTGCCGGCGCCTAGCGCGCGAGCGCCAGCGTGTCGATCCGCGGCGCTCGTCGCGTGCTCGTACGCGTCGATCGCTTCGGTCCGGCGGAGCGTGAGCGCGATCTCGTCGAGGCCCTCGAGCAGGCACTCGCGCGCGAACGGGTCGACCTCGAACGGGATCTCGCGGCCGTCCGGTGTGACGATCTGCTGCTGCTCGAGGTCGACCGTGAGTCGACTCGCGGCCCGGCGCTCGACGAGCGTCCGCACTTCGTCCGCGGCGACGATGGCCGGGAGGAGCCCGATCTTGAGCGCGTTCGTGCGGAAGATGTCGCCGAACGACGGCGCGATCACGACCTCGAAGCCGTAGTCCTGCAGCGCCCACGCCGCGTGCTCGCGCGACGAGCCGCAGCCGAAGTTCTTGCCGGTGACGAGGATCTTCGCGCCCTCGTACTCCGGGCCGGCGCAGCTCGAAGCCGTCCTCCTTCATCCAGTCGAAGAAGAGGAACTCGCCGTAGCCGGTGCGCTCGATCCGCCTCAGGAACTGCTTCGGGATGATCTGGTCGGTGTCGACGTCGCCGCGGTCGAGCACGGCGACGCTGGCCGTCAGCTTGCGGAAGGCCTTCATGCGGCCGGCTCCAGCTCGCGCGGGTCGACGAAGTGGCCGGCCACCGCCGTCGCCGCAGCGACCGCCGGGCTGACGAGGTGCGTGCGCCCGCCGCGTCCCTGCCGTCCCTCGAAGTTCCGGTTCGACGTCGAGGCGCAGCGCTCGCCCGGCTGGAGGATGTCCGGGTTCATGCCGAGGCACATCGAGCAGCCGGCGCGGCGCCACTCGAAGCCGGCGGCGGTGAAGACGCGGTCGAGGCCCTCCTCCTCTGCCTGGCGCTTGACGTTCGCCGAGCCCGGAACGACCATCGCGTGCACCGACGGGTGCACCCTGCGGTTCCGCGACGATCGCGGCCGCGGCGCGCAGGTCCTCGATCCGCGCGTTCGTGCACGAGCCGATGAACACGCGGTCGACGGTGATGTCCTGGATGCGCGTCCCGGGACTCGAGCGCCATGTAGACGAGCGCGCGCTCGACGGCGGCGCGCTCCTCGGGATCGTCGTACGCGCCGGGTCGGGGACCGCGCCGTCGACCGGCGCGACCATCTGCGGGTTCGTGCCCCACGTCACCTGCGGCACGAGCGTCGAGACGTCGACCGTCACCTCGCTTGTCGAACTGTCGCGTCCGGCGTCGGTCACGAGCCCGCGCCAGTCGTCGAGCGCGCGCCTCCCAGTCCGCCCCGATCGGCGCGCCCGGACGGCCTTCGAGGTACGCGAACGTCGTCTCGTCGGGCGCGATCATCCCGGCGCGCGCGCCCCACTCGATCGACATGTTGCAGATCGTCATGCGGTTCGCCATCGAGAAGCCGCGCACGACGTCGCCCGCGTACTCGACGACGTGGCCGACGCCGCCGGAGACGCCGACCTGGCCGATCGTGCCGAGGATGACGTCCTTCGCGGTGACGCCCGGCGGGAGCTCGCCCTCGAACGAGACGCGCATCGTCTTCGGCCGGTGCTGCGCGAGGCACTGCGTCGCGAGCACGTGCTCGACCTCGGACGTCCCGATGCCGAACGCGAGCGCGCCGAACGCGCCGTGCGTCGAGGTGTGGCTGTCGCCGCAGACGATCGTCATCCCCGGCTGCGAGACGCCGAGCTCGGGCCCGATCACGTGGACGATCCCCTCGCGGCCGCTGCCGGTCGCGAACAGCGGCACGCCGAAGTCCTCGCAGTTGCTGCCGCAGCGCCTCGAGCTGCTGCTTCGAGAGCGGGTCGGTGGGGCCGTCGATCGTCTGGACGTTGTGGTCCATCGTCGCGAGCGAGAGGTCGGGCCGGCGCACGCGCCGGCCGGCGAGCCGGAGCCCCTCGAATGCCTGCGGCGACGTGACCTCGTGGATCAGGTGCAGGTCGACGAACAGCAGGGCGGGCTCGCCCTCGGGCTCGGCCACGAGGTGCCGCTCCCAGATCTTCTCGAACAGCGTCTTGCTCACACTGCGAGTTCTTGTAGCACGCCGCGCCCGAGCCGGCGCCGCAGCCCGACGACCTCCCCCACGACGATCAGGTCTAGCGGCCACCCGTTGCGCGACAATGAGCGCGCAGCGCACACATGAGGCCGACCGACGAGGTGCACGTGATCGAGCTCCGCCGCATCCCGGACCTCCCGCCGTACGCCTTCGCGGAGATCGACGCGGCTGAAGCTCGAAGCTCCGCCGCGGGGGCGCCGACGTGGTCGATCTCGGCTTCGGGAACCCCGACATCGCCTCGCCCGAGCTGGCCGTCGAGAAGCTGGCCGAGGCGGCCGCGAAGCCGCGCAACCACCGCTACTCCTCGAGCCGCGGAATCCCGAAGCTCCGCGAGGCGGTCTGCGACCTGTACGCGCGCCGCTTCGGCGTCGAGCTCGACCCCGAGCGCGAGGCGGTCACGACGATCGGCGCGAAGGAGGGGCTCGCGCACCTGCTCTGGGTGCTCGTCGAGCCGGGCGACGCGGCACTCGTCCCCGCGCCGAGCTACCCGATCCACCTCTTCGCACCGGTGCTCGCAGGAGCGACCGTCGCGCAGGTCGCGATGGGAACGGAGGAGGACGTGCTCGAGAACCTCGCCGACGCGTACGAGCGCTCGCGCCCCCGCCCGCGCGTCGTGATCGTCTCGTTCCCGCACAACCCGACGACGACGGTGGTGGACGCGGACTTCATGCAGCGTCTCGTCGACTTCGCGCGCGAGCGCTCGGTCGTCGTCGTGCACGACTTCGCGTACGCGGACATCGCGTTCGACGGGCACCGGCCGCCGTCGATCCTCGCCGCCGAAGGCGCGCGCGAGGTCGCGGTCGAGCTCTACACGCTGACGAAAGGCTTCTCGATGGCGGGCTGGCGCGTCGGGTTCGTCGTCGGCAACGCGGAGATCGTCGCCGGGCTCGCGCGGCTCAAGTCGTATCTCGACTACGGGACCTTCCAGCCGATCCAGATCGCGGCCACCGTCGCGATGCGCGACGCCTCCGAGTACCCGGAGCAGGTGTGCGAGATCTACCGGAGCCGGCGGGACGCGCTCTGCGACGGCCTCGCGCGGATCGGCTGGAACGTTCCGAAGCCGCAGGGGACGATGTTCGTGTGGGCGCGCATCCCGCAGGAGTACCGCCCGCTCGGGTCGCACGCGTTCGCGCTGGAGCTGCTGCGCGAGGCGAACGTGTCGGTCAGCCCCGGCGCGGGCTTCGGGCCCGGCGGCGACGGCCACGTTCGCTTCGCGCTCGTCGAGAACGAGCAGCGGATCGGCCAGGCCGTCCGTGGAATCCGATCCGTGCTCCGGCTACTCGACAGCGGTGCCGGCGTCGCCTCCGCCCCCGGCTGATCCGACCAGACGCGCACGTCCTGCCGCGTAGCCGCTCAGGCCGAGCGGGATCGTCAGGCCGAGCAGGACGGCGAGCGGGGCGTTCCAGCCGTCGCTCGCGTCGTGGAGCGCGCCCAGTGCGAACGGACCCGCCGCCGCGATCGTGTACCCCACCGATTGCGCGAGCGCCGACAGCTGCGACGCTCGCCGGACGTCCGGCGAGCGTAGAACGACGAACGTCAGCGCGAGCGAGAACGCAGCGCCCTGCCCGACGGCGAACACCGCGACCCAGAGGATCGACGCCTCGGGCGCGAAGAGCAGACCCGCGACGGCGACCGCTTCGAGCGCGGCCCCGACCACCGCCAGCTGCCGCTGATCCGCGCAGCCGCGCGGCAACGACCGGGAAGACGAACGAGGCCGGAATGCCCGCCAGTGCGTAGAGCGCGAGCGCCGCGCCGGCGGTTCCGGGGCCGTACCCCTCGTCGCGCAGGATCGACGGCAGCCACGCGAGGCCGGAGTAGAAGATCAGCGACTGAAGTCCCATGAACAGCGTGACCTGCAACGCGACCGGGTCTCGCAGGAGCGCCCGGGCGTCCCGGACTTCGTCGACCTCCGCGTGGACGTGCTCGTCGCGCGCGAGCGCGGCGCCGAGAACCACGGCCGCGGCAAGCGCGGGCAGCGCCCAGAACCCGAGCGCGATGTTCCAGCGGCCGTCGAACGCACGCGAGATCGGCTCGGTCAGCCCGGCCCCCAGCGTCGCGCCGGCGCCGAGCGCCGCGACGTAGACGCCCATCACCACTCCGGTCCGCGCGGCAAAGCGCGCTTTCACGACGACCGGCACGACCACGTTTGCGATCGCGACCCCGGCGCCCGCGACGATCGTTCCGAGGAAGAGCGCCGGAACGGCCGCGTCCGCCCGCACGGCAACACCGGCGACGACCGGAACGAGCGCGGCGAGCAGCACGCGCTCGGCCCCGAACCTGCGCGTCAGGGCAGGCGCCGCGGGCGCGAGCAGGCCGAAGCACAGGAGCGGCAGGCTCGTCAGGAGCCCGGCGGCAGCCGAGGACAGGCCGAGGTCGGCTTCGATCTCGTCGATCACCGGCGGCACGCTCGCGACAGCGATCCGCAGGTTGAGCCCCGCGAGAACGACGCCCGCGGCGAGCAGCAGGCTGGTGCGGCCTGCCGTCAGATCGACTCGAGCCCGACGTAGTTCTCGGCGAGCGACGTCGCGGCGGAGCGCGACGAGCAGACGTACGCGAGCTGCGCGAGCTGCAGCCTCGCATCGAACGCGTCGCCGTCTTCGAGCCGGTGGAGCATCGACGTCATCCACCACGAGAAGTGCTCGGCGCGCCACACGCGGCGGAGCGCGGTCGCCGAGTAGCGCTCGAGCTGCGACTCGTCGCCGTCCGAGTACCACGAAGCGAGCGCGCCCGCGAGCACGCGGACGTCCGCGACCGCGAGGTTGAGTCCCTTCGCGCCCGTCGGCGGGACGATGTGCGCGGCGTCTCCGGCCAGGAACAGCCGCCCGAACTGCATCGGCTCGACGACGTGGCTGCGCATCCCCGTGACGCCCTGTTCGAGGATCGGGCCCTCGTTGAGGCTCCAGCCGGGGAGTGCCAGGCGCGTCCGGAGCTCCTCCCAGATCCGCTCAGCCGGCCAGTTGCCGAGGTCCTCGTCGGGCCGGCACTGGAGGTAGAGCCGGGTCAGCTGCGGCGAGCGCATGCTGTGCAGGGCGAAGCCGCGCTCGTGGTACGCGTAGATCAGCTCCTCGTTCGACGGCGGCGCCTCGGCGAGGATCCCGAGCCAGCCGAACGGATACTCGCGCGAGAACTCCGCCAGCACCCCCTCGGGGATCGACTCGCGGCAGACGCCGTGGAAACCGTCACAGCCCGCGACGACGTCGCACTCGAGCGCGTGCTCTGCGCCCTCGTGCCGGTACCTGATCGTCGGGCGATCCGACTCGGCGCCGTCGACGCCGACTGCTTCGGCCTCGAACGTCAGCGGCCGGCCCGTGTCGAGCCGCGCTGCAATGAGGTCCTTGACGACCTCCTGCTGCCCGTAGACGGTGATGCTCCTCCCGCCGGTCAGCTCCGTGAAGTGGATGCGGTGCCGCTCGCCCTCGAACTGGATCTCGATTCCCTCGTGGACGAGCCCCTGCCGCTGCACACGCTCGCCGACGCCCATCTCCAGGAGCAGGTCGACCGTCCCCTGCTCGAGCACCCCGGCGCGGACGCGGCTCTCGACGTACTCGCGGCTCCGCGCCTCGAGGACGACGGACGAGATTCCCTGCAGGTGCAGCAGATGAGCCAGGACGAGCCCCGCAGGCCCGGCGCCGACGATGCCGACCTGCGTCCGCTCCGCTTCGCTCACGCGTCCAGTTGCGCGAGGACGTCCCGGAACACCGCGAAGGCGCCGTTCGCGGCGGGGACGCCGCAGTAGATCGCCGACTGGAGGAGCACCTCCTTGATCTCCTCGCGCGTGAGACCGTTCCGGAGTGCGGCGCGGATGTGCATGGCGAGCTCGTGCTCGCGGTTGAGCGCGACGAGCGCCGTCAGCGTGATGGCGCTCCGCGTGCGCCGGTCGAGCCCCGGCCGGGCCCAGATCTCGCCCCACGCGTAGCGCGTGATGAGGTCCTGGAACTCGGCGGTCTCCGGTGTCGTCAGCTCGATCGCACGATCGACGTGCTCGTCGCCGAGAACTTCGCGGCGGACGCGCATCCCTTCGTCGTGCGTGTCGCTCACGCGGCCTCCTCGACCGAGGCAGCGCTCACGTGCGCGGCAACGAGCGCGGCGAACGCGTCAGGCCGCTCGACGTTCGCCAGATGCGCGGCGTCGTCGAGGACGACCAGGCGCGCCGACGCGCACGCCGTCGCGGATGAGCTCTCCGTGCTCCGGCGGTGTGGCGGGATCGTCTGCCGCCGCGATCACGAGCGTCTCAGTGCTGATCTCGCCGAGCCGGTCGCGGAAGTCCCAGCCGGCGACGGCCTCGCAACAGGCGGCGTACCCCTCCGCTGGTGTCGCGACGAGCATCGCGCGAAACGCGGCGACGATCTCGGGACGAACGCGCGGAGTGAACCAGCGCGCGACGCACCGTGTCGGCGACGGCGGCCGACGCCCTTCGCGCGGACGAGCTCGGCGCGCTCGAGCCACGGCTCGGGCTCTCCGAACCGCGCCGAACTGCACGCGACCACGAGGCGGTCGATCCGCTCGGGCGCGTTCGCGGCGAGCCAGAGGCCCGTCGCGCCGCCGAGCGAGAGGCCGCAGTACGACACGCGCTCGAGCTCGAGCCGGTCGAGCAGGTCGAGAACGTCGTGCCCGAGCTCCTCGACGGTGTACGGGCCGGAAGGGATGTCCGACCCACCGTGGCCGCGGAGGTCGTAGCGCAGTACGCGGAGCCGATCCGTCCACGACGCGACGTTTGCATCCCAGAGCTCGAGCGTCGTCCCCAGCGAGTTGGCGAGCACGAGCACGGGAGCGTCGTCGGGCCCGTCGAGGCGGTGGCGGAGGTTCAACGCGCCGCCCTTGCCTCGCGGTAGCGCCCAAGTGACTGATCGACGAAGACTCCCGCCGACCCGAGGTACGAGTCGATCTCGAACGCCTCCGGGGGCAGCTCGACCCGATCGTCCGCCGCGAGCTCGTCGAGGAGCGAACGGCCGTTCCTGGCGGCGCGCTTCGCCGCGTCTGCGACCAGCTCGTGCGCCTCGCGGCGGCCGAGCCGGTCCGCGAGCAGGAAGGAGATCCGCTCCGCCATGACCGCTCCGCCGAGCAGGTCGAGGTTGCGGCGCATCGCGTCGGAATCGACCTCGAGCTCGTCGAGCACGCGCCCCACGGCGGACACCGCACCGCCCGTGTACGCAAGGGCGCCAGTGAGCGACGGCCACTCCGCGTGCCACCCGCCGAGCGCGCGCTCGTGCTCCTGCACGAGCCCGCCGGTGAGCGTCGCAGGCGTGCCCGTGCACGAGGCGGGCACATGCGATCGCGAGCGTGCTGTCGACCGGGTTGCGCTTGTGCGGCATCGTCGACGAGCCGCCGCCCGCTCCCGATGCGCACCTCGCCGACCTCCGTCTGAGCGAGCAGCGCGACGTCGAGCGCGATCTTCGCCGCGGCTCCGGCGACGACGTCGAGCGCCGCGCCGATCTGGGCGACGCGCACGCGGTTCGTGTGCCACGGCCCGGTCGGCACGGCGAGCCCGAGCTCCTCGGCGAACAGGCGCACGACCTCGGGGCCGGCGTCCTCGAGCGGGGCGAGCGTCCCCGCCGCTCCGGCGAGCTGGGCGCGAAAGCCGTCGTCGCGGAGCGCCGCAAGACCTTCCCGCGCGTCGAGCAGCCCAGCGAGCCACGCGGCCGCCTTCGCCCCGAACGTCGTCGGTACCGCTTGCTGGAGCAGGGTCCGCCCCGACCATCGGCGTCGCACGATGCGTGTCTGCGAGACCGGCGCACTCCTCGGCCGACCGTGTCGAGCGAGCGCGGCGACGAGATCGACGGCGTCGCGGGCGACGAGCATCGCGGCCGTGTCCAGGATGTCCTGGCTGGTCGCGCCCCAGTGGACGTAGCGCGCCGCGTCGCCGCCGACGGCCTCGGCAAGCTCCCGGACGAGCGGCTCGACGGGGTTGCCGGGCGCCCGGCCCCGTTCCGCGAGCGCCGCGGGATCGAAGCGATCGGCATTGCACGCCGCCGCGATCGCCTCGGCGGCGTCGCCGGGGATGACGCCGGCGCGCGCCTCGGAGAGCGCGAGCGCGCGCTCCGCGTCGAGCATCGCCTGGAGCCAGGCGCGATCCGAGACTGCCGCACGAAACTCGTCGGGAACGAAGATCCGGTCGAACACGTCAGACGGCGAAGAACACGGTCTGATGTTCGCCCTGGAGCTGCACGTCGAACTCGAGCGCATCGGCGCCCGCGCGGGCGACGAGCGTCGCGCGGTCTGCCTCGTCGGCGATCCCGGTGAGGAGAGGGTCGGCGGCGTTGGCCTGCTCTTCGTCCGGGAAGTACATCCGCGTGAGCACCGGCTTCAGCAGGCCTCGGGCGAAGACCATCACGACGAGATGCGGTGCCTGCGAGCCGTCCACGCGCCCCGGCTTGACGGTCGTGAACGCGAACCGGCCGAGCTCGTCGGCGCCGCACCGCCCCCAGCCGAAGTCTCCGCGGTAGACGGCCGTCCGCGTCGGCCTGCCAGATCTCGACCAACGCGTCGTGCACGGGCTCGCCCTCACCGTCGAGAACGCGGCCGGCGACCCGCACTGATCCCGGCGTGCCAACGGGGACGAGCTCGGCGGCCGGACGGACGCAGAGGCCGATGCGCGAAGAACGGCCCGGCCGTCTGCGACGGCGTCCGCCCGACGCTCACCTCAGCCCTCGAACGGCGTCTCGAGCCGGCCCGCCGAGCACGATGTCGAATCGGTAGCCGAGCGCCCACTCGGGCACCGTGGTCTCGAGGTCGAACGAGCTGATCAGGCGCTCGCGCGCCTTCGGGTCGCGGACCGACTGGAAGATCGGATCGTGAGCGAACAGCGGGTCGCCCGGGAAGTACATCTGCGTGACCAGCCGGTTCGTGAACGCCCGGCCGAACACCGAGAGGTGGATGTGCGCGGGCCGCCAGGCGTTCTGGTGGTTTCGCCACGGATAGGCGCCCGGCTTGATCGTGATGTAGCGGTAGCGGCCCTCGTCGTCCGTGAGGCAGCGTCCGGCGCCGGTGAAGTTCGGGTCGAGCGGCGCAGGGTGCTGGTCGCCGCTGGTGCAGGTACCGCCCGGCCGCGTTCGCCTGCCAGATCTCGATCAGCGCGGAGCGCACCGGCCGGCCGTCGCGGTCCATGACGCGGCCGGAGACGATGATCCGCTCGCCGAGCGGCTCGCCGTCGTGCTGCCGCGTGAGGTCGTGGTCGAGCTCGCCGATGTCGCCGTGACCGTACGCGGGGCCGGTGAGCTCGGAGAGGGTCTCGGGGATCAGCACGAGCGGCCGGGTCGGCCCCCGGAGGCGCGTCGACACGTAGTCGGGATAGACGTACGGAGGCTGCTCGGCATCGCTGCCGTCCTCGACGCGAGCGCGAGCCGCTCGATCGGGTTCGTCACGGCGCCGCGACCTCCGCCTCGGCCGGCTTGAGCGATCGCAGCGCGGCGAGCTCGGCGTTCGTCGGAGGCTCGCTCGACCGCACGTCGGCGGCGACTCGCAGCTCCCAACCGGTCGCCGCTCGGGCCTCGTCGGCGGTCGACGTCGGGATGGAGCTCCGTCAGCGTCAGCTCCTTCGTCCGGGGTCCGGTTCGAGCACGCCGAGGTCGGTCACGACACACGTGACGCCCCGGCCCGTGAAGCCGAGCCGTTCCCGGGAGCCCGCGCCGTCACCGTGACCGACTGTCGTGCGGAAGTCGAGCTGCTCGACGAAGGTGCGCGGACTCTGGCGGAGGATGACGAACGTCTCGCGGCACCACGCGGCGATCTCGGGGGCGCCGCCCGCGCCCGGAAGTCGGACCGTCGGATGGTCGTAGTCCCCGATGACCGTGCTGTTCAGATTCGCGAACCGGTCGATCTGCGCAGCGCCGAGAAACCCGACGTCGATCCGGCCGCCCTGGAGCCAGTACGAGAAGATCTCGGGCACCGACACGACCGCGTCGGCGGTCTCCGCGAGCTCACCGTCCCCGATCGAGAGCGGCAGGTGCCGCGGCTTCGCGCCGATCGTGCCGCTCTCGTAGATCAGCACCGCGTTGGGCGCGTGCGTCGCGCGGGCGAGGTTCGCGGCTCTGCTCGGGACGCCGATCCCGACGAAGCAGACGGCTCGGTCGACGAGCCGCCGCGCGGCGGCGACGGCCATCATCTCGTCCGCCGAGTAGCGCCCGTTCTGCGTCGCACTCATCCCGCTCCGCACCTCCGCCACCTCGATCACGTGGTCTCTCGCATCCACGAGAGAAACACGTCGCGGTCGCGGGAGATCTCGTCCCACGCGACGTAGAACGCGTTGTCCCGATCGTAGTAGCCGTGCGCGTACGACGGGTGCGCGCCGCCGGGCACCCGCGAGACCGCCGTCATCGACCCAGGAGGGAAGGATCACCGCTCCCGGGCGCGGCTCGAGCTCCGAGACGATCTCTTCGACCGTCACGAGCGACCGGGCGGCCGCGAGCACCGCCTCCTTCTGCACGCCGCTGATCCCCCAGAGCTGGACGTTCCCCGACTCGTCGGCCTGCTGCGCGTGGATGACGGTCACGTCCGGACGGATCGCGGGGACGACGGCGGTCTGCTCGCCGTTGAACGGAGACGTCACCCAGCTCGACCCTGGTGTGGGCTCGCGAGGTCGGTCCCGACGTAGCCGCGCACGACGCCGAACGGAAGCCGGGCGCGCACCGGCCGCGTAGCCGGCGGCCATCCCGGCGTGCGAGTGCTCCTCGAGCTCGAGCGGGGCCGGCCAGTCGTGCTCGACCGCGTCGCGGAGACGGTGGAGCGAGCCGACGCCCGGGTTCCCGCCCCAGGAGAAGACGAGCTTGCGGGCGCAGCCCATCCCGATCATCTGGTCGTAGACGACGTCCGGCGTCATCCGGACGAGCGTCAGCTCGCGCCGCCCCTGGCGGATGATCTCGTGCCCCGCCGCGTGCGGGATCAGATGCGTGAAGCCCTCGAGCGCGACGACATCGCCGTCGTGGACAAGCTCGCGGACCGCGTCGGCCAGCGGAACGATCTGCGCCATGAGCCGCGTCTCCGCCTAGAACGGGTACGGGTGTGAACCGCTCTGGACGGTGACCCAGCGCAACTCGGTGAACTCGTCGATGACGGCCTGGCCGCCGAAGCGCCCGTAGCCGCTGTCCTTGACTCCGCCGAACGGCATCTGCGGCTCGTCCGCGACCGTCTGGTCGTTCACGTGGACGATGCCGCTCTGGAGCTGCTGCGCGAGTGCGAAGCCGCGCTCGGGGTCGGTCGTGATGATCCCGGAGCTGAGCCCGTAGCTCGTCGCGTTGGCGCGCTGCACAGCCTCGTCGGCGCTGTCGACGACCTCGATCGCCACCACCGGCCCGAACGTCTCCTCGGTGGCGAACGCGGCGTCTGCGGGGACGTCGGCGAGCACGGTCGCCTGGAACGCCGGCCCGTCCGACTCTCCGCCGGCGAGCAGCTTGGCGCCCTTGCGACACCGCCTCCTCGACGCGCGCCCGGACCGTCGCGAGCGCGTGCTCGTTGATGAGCGGCCCGATGACCGTGTCGTGCTCCTTCGGATCGCCGGTCTTGAGGCCGGCGGTCTTCTCCGCGAGCCGCGACGAGAACTCTGTCCGCGATCGACCGCTCGACGATGATCCGCCGGGTCGACATGCAGATCTGCCCCTGGTGGAGGAACGAGCCGAACGCAGAGGCGTTCACGGCGTACTCGACGTCCGCGTCACCGAGCACGATCAGCGGGTTGTAGCCGCCGAGCTCGAGCACGACGCGCTTCAGATGCCGACCGGCCGCCTCGGCGAGCTTCCGGCCGGTTCCGGTCGAGCCCGTGAAGTTGATCCTTCGCACCGCGGGGTTCTCGACGAGCTCGTCGCCGATCGGCCCGGCCTCGCCCGGCGCGTGCGTGACGATGTTGAGCACGCCCGCCGGCATCCCGGCCTCGGTGAAGATCTCGCCCCAGATCAGGCCGCCGACGACCGGTGACCACTCCGACGGCTTGAGCACGACCGTGTTTCCGAGCGCGAGCGGCGCCGCGATCGACCGCGCCGGGAGGATGAGCGCCGCGTTCCACGGCGCGATCGCCCCGACGACGCCGACGGGTCTCCGGATCCCCATCGCCGTCCGGCCCGGCGTATCGGTGGGCAGCACCTGACCCAGCGGCGCGTACGGGATCGCCGCCGCCTGGCGCAGGAGCCCCGGGACGAAGTGCATCTGGAACATGCCGAAGCCGAACGTGGACCCCGTCTCCCGCGCGAGCAGGTCGACGATCTCGTCGCGGCGGCCCTCGAGGATGTCGGCCGCGCGGAGGAAGATCGTCTGGCGCGTCTCCGGCGAGGTCTGCGACCACTCCGGGAACGCAGCTGCGGCCGCCTCGACCGCGCGGCGCGCCTCGTCGCGGCCGCCCGGCCGCGACCCGCGCAACGACGTCGCCGGTGAACGGGTCGAGGTCGTCGAACGTGTTGCCTCCGGGCGCCTCGCTCTCACCGCCGATGAAATGACCGTATTCCCGGGTCTCCTGCTCCGTCGTCGCCATCGTGCTCTCCTTCGCTCGTCGGTCGTCTCTCCCCATCTTCTCTCAGTTGGGGACTGCGGTGATGCCGCCCTCGACCAGAACGGTATGACTCACCTTGCCCGACTGTCAAGACAGTGTTTGAATAGGCGGAACGTGGCGGTCGTCGCGCGTCCGACGAACTACTCCCAGTCCCTCGAGCGCGGGCTTGCGATCCTGTCCGCATTCGAGCCTGGGAGACCCCTGCTCGGGATCAGCGAGCTCGCCCGGTCGCTCGCGCTCAACCGCAGCACCGCACACCGCTACGTCGGCACTCTTACGGCCCTCGGCTACCTCCAGCAGGACCGCGGGACTCGCAAGTACCGGCTCGGACCGCGTGTCCTCGACCTCGGGTTCTCCGCGATCAACTCGATGGAGCTGCCCGAGCTCGCCCGCCCCCACCTGCAGAACCTGAGCGACGAGACGGGTCACACGGTCAACATGGCGATCCTCGACGACACCGAGATCGTCTACGTCGAGCGCCTGCGGAGCTCGCAGGAGGGGCAGAGCGAGATCGACCTGAACCTCCACGTCGGATCGCGTCTGCCCGCGTACTGCACCTCGATGGGGAAGGTCCTCCTCGCCTACCTGCCGGCGGACGAACGGGCACAGACGCTCGACTCGATCGAGCTCGTCGGCCGCGGACCGAACACCGTGACCGAGCCCGAGGCGCTCGAGGCAGAGCTCGAGCGCGTGCGGAACGCCGGCCTCGCGGTCAACAACGAGGAGCTCGCGTACGGCCTCCGTTCGATCGCGGTCCCGGTGCGCGGGCGCTCCGGCGAGGTCGAGGCGGCGATCAACCTTGCCGTGCACCGGACGATGGTCTCGATGGACGACCTGATCGCGCGCCTCGGGCCGGCGCTCGAGCAGACGGCGGCCGAGATCTCCGCCCGCGCGGGCTATCGCCACGGGACGGGCGCGTGACGGCCGTCACTGCGTCGGCAGACGCGCGGCGCGCGAGGACGCGACTCCGGCTCGGAGCGCTCACGGAGGTGCTCGTCTCCGTGGCCTCGATCGTCGCGGCTCTCGCCGTCTGGCAGATCGTCTCGAAGACGGGCCTCATCTCGGAGCAGGACCTCCCTGCGATGAGCGACACCTTCCAGCGGCTCTGGGAGCTGATGCACACGAGCCACTTCTGGACCGCGTTCCTGCAGACGCTCCGCGGCTGGGCGCTCGGCCTCCTGTTGGCGACCGTGCTCGCGGTCCCGATCGGGATCTTCCTCGGCACGAACGAGTTCGTGAACCGCGCGCTCCGCGTCCCGATCGAGTTCCTGCGCCCGATCCCGTCGGCTGCGCTGATCCCGCTGCTCTTCCTGACGCTCGGGACGACGCTGCAGAGCGAGGTCTTCCTGGCAGCGTTCGGCGCGTTCTGGCCGCTGCTGATCCAGACGATCTACGGCGTGCGCGACGTCGACCCGCTCGCGCTCGACACCGGCCGTTCGTTCGGGCTCGGACGGCTGGAGCGCCTCTGGCGGATCACGCTCCCGAGCGCGGTCCCGTACATCGCGACCGGCATGCGGATCTCGTCGCAGGTCTCGCTGATCCTCGCCTTCACGGCCGAGCTCTTCATGGGCGTGCCGGGTCTCGGACAGGAGGTCAACTACGCCTCGTCCTTCGGGCTCACGACGGATCTGTACGCATACGCCGTCGCGACGGGCTTCCTGGGCGTCGCGATCCACCTCGCGATGAGCGGGCTCGAGCATCGCGTGCTCCGCTGGCATCCGTCTCAGAGAGCAAGGACGGCGTGAACCGCCGGGCGTACAGCGCGCTCGCGGTCGGTGCCGAGATCGCCGTTCCGATCGCGCTGCTCGCGTTGTGGCAGCTCTGGACCGTCCGTGCGGACTCGCAGTACTTCCCGCGGCTCTCGACGATCCTCGTCGAGTTCCGCGACCTGTGGCTGTTCTCGCAGTTCGCCGAGCACGTCGTTCCGAGCCTCGAGCGGATCGCCCTCGGCTTCGGCGATCGCCGTCGTCGCTCGGGATCGCGCTCGGGATCCCGCTCGGACTCTCACACTGGGGGCGCATCTGGGCGATGCCGCACATCGAGTACTGGCGGCAACCTCCCGCCGCCCGCGCTGCTGCCGATCTCCGTCGATCCTGCTCCACTCGATCGGGAACGTCCAGAAGGTCACGTTCATCGCGTTCTTCTGCCTCTTCCCGATCCTGCTGAACACGATCGACGGCGTACGCGGAATCGACCCGACGCTGATCGACACGGCGCGCTCGTACGGGGTGGGCCGCTTCGAGCGGATCCGCCGCATCGTGCTGCCCGCGGCGCTGCCGCAGATCTCGGCCGGGATGCGGAACAGCCTCTCGCTCGCCGTGATCATCATGGTGCTCGCGGAGTACTTCTCGAGCTCGGACGGCGTCGGCTACGTCCTGCTGATCTCGAAGAACACGTTCCAGCTCGCGCCGATGTGGGCGGCGATCCTGCTGATCGGCCTGCTCGGCTACCTCCTCAACCTCCTCTTCATCCTCGCCGAGCGGCGGCTACTGGCCTGGCACCGCGGCTGGCGGGCGACGACGGTCGAGTAAGCGACAGGGAGCGACGGCGGATGCTCGAGATCAAGGGACTGGGCAAGACCTACGGCGTCGGCGACAAGGCGACGCACGCGGTCGGGGACGTCACGCTGACCGTCGAGGACGGCGAGTTCGCCTGTGTCGTCGGGCCGTCGGGCTGCGGGAAGACGACGCTCCTGAAGTGCGTCGCGGGGCTGATGCAGCCGACGCGCGGCGAGATCTTGCTGCGGGGCAAGCCCGTGACCGGCCCGCCCGAGGAGATCGCGCTCGTGTTCCAGGAGTACGGCCGATCGCTCATGCCCGTGGGCGTCCGTGCGCAACAACGTGCTCCTGCCGCTCCGGCACAAGCGGCTCTCGAAGCGCGAGCGGAACGGGCTGGTCGAAGAGTCGCTCGGCGCGGTCGGCCTGACCGGGTTCTTCGACCACTACCCGTGGGAGCTCTCCGGCGGCATGCAGCAGCGCGTCGCGATCGCGCGCGCGCTCGCGTACCAGCCGTCGATCCTGCTGATGGACGAGCCGTTCGCGTCGGTGGACGCGCAGACGCGCGGCGACCTGGAAGACCTGATCCTGCGCGTCCGCGAGGAGTACGGGATCACGATCCTGTTCGTGACCCACGACATCGACGAGTCCGTCTACCTCGGCGACCGCGTCGTCGTGCTGACGCACTCGCCCACCACTGTGAAGGAGATCGTCGGGGTGCAGCTCCCCCGGCCTCGCGACCAGATCGCGACAAAAGAGCTGCAGGAGTTCGCGCACCTGCGCGCTCACGTCTATCGGCTGATCAAGCGCGAGCAGGAGGCGTCGCCCGAGCCCGAGGCTCAGGAGCGCCTGGTTCCCGCATGAAGCCGTCCAGGCACGTCAACGAGAGGAGAGGGAGATGACGCGAGTCGTTCTTGGGGGCGGATACCGTCGGGCGCGGCAGCTCGTCACGGCGCTCATCGGCGTAGCTGCTCTGCATGGCGGTCTTCAGCGGAGCCGCGCCGGCGAAGAGCGAGCGCAAGCTCGTGACGATCACCGTCGACACGCTGCCGATCGCGAACGCCCTGCCGATGGACCTCGGGATCAAGAAGGGATTCTTCGAGGCGGAGGGCATCGAGATCACGAAGCGCACGCTCCAGAGCGGCAACGACGTCGTGCTCGCCCTGGCGAACGGCAACGGCGACATCGGCTACCTCGGGTACGTGCCGATGATGATCGCCCGCACCCAGGGCATCCCGTTCACCGGGCGTCGCGGCGAGCGAGGTCGAGGGGACCTCGAACGAGGACAACTGGCAGAACATCCTCGTCAAGGGCAGCAGCTCGATCCGGACGCCCGCCGACCTGGCGGGCAAGACGATCGCCGTCAACGCGCTCAAGGGCGTCGGCGAGGTGATGATCAAGGCGGCGCTGCAGAAGCAAGGCGTCAACCCGAGCTCGGTCAGGCTGGTGCCGATCGGGTTCCCGACGATGCGGGCAGCGCTGAACAACGGCCAGGTCGACGCGGTCTGGACGCCCGAGCCGTTCCTCTGCGCTGATCCTCGGCGACGGCGGGCGCATCGTGATGGCGCCCGGGCCCGGTGCTCGGGAAGTTCTGGCCGATCGGCGGCTACGGCGCGCTGAACCCCTGGGTGCAGCAGAACCCGACGCTGGTCGCGAAGTTCCGGAGGGCGATCAACCGCTCACTCACCTACGCACAGGCGAACCCGAGTGAGATCCGCGACCTGCTGCCGGCGGCCTCGCGGAACGTCCGGCTCCCGATCTGGAGCCCGCTCGTCGACCGCGCCAAGCTCTCGCAGCTCGCGCGGTACACCAAGCAGTACGAGCGTCATCACGACGCTGCCGAACCTGACCGCGCTGGTGCCCAGCACCGTCACGGGCGGCAAGAACCTGCAGGCGACCGTCGGGAACCGCTTCATCGCACTGCGGCTGGACGGCATCGGAGTGAAGACGCTAACGCCGGGCCGGTACACGTTCGTCGTGAACGACACGTCGAAGACGCAGAACTTCATGCTCACCGGACCGGGCGTGAAGAAGGCGACGACCGTGAAGGGGACCGGCCGGGCGACGTGGACGCTCACCCTGAAGAAGGGCGACGTACACGTTCAGCTCGAGCGGCAAGCCGGTGCTCAAGCGAACGTTCAGGGTCCGCTAGCGGATCACGTGGGGGGCGCCGCTCGGCGCCCCCCACTTCTTACGGCGCGAACGTCAGGGTCGGCGCGATCACGACGTCGAGCAGCAGCGGCTCGCTCGCGCGTCGCGAGCGTGGGGACGACCTCGTCGAGCGCCGCCACGAGCTCGTCGTGCGTCGTCGATCGCGACGGGCCGGGCAGCCGAACCCGCGCGCGACCGCGGCGACGTCGACGTCGAAGCGCGGGCCACGGCGCCGTCCGCACCGTGGCGCTCCGCGAGCCGGTCCATGATCGCGTAGCCGCCGTTCGAGAGGATCACGAAGAGCACGCCGGCGCCGTAGTGCACCGCGCTCCAGAGCGCCTGGATCCCGTAGAGCGACGACGCCGTCGCCGACGACCGCGACGACCGGGCGGTCCGGGCAGCGCCATGCGCAAGCCCGTCGCGCCGGCGAGCGCGAAGCCGAGGCCGCCCATCGCGGCGCTGAGGAAGCCGAGCGGCTCGCGCGCGAGCAGGCGGTCGTGCAGCTCGGGCCGGTCGACCGGCGCCTCCTCGACGACGATCGCCTCGCGCGGAAGCCGCTCTGCGAGCGCCGCGAGCACGTGCGCCGCGCGTGAGCGGCTCGCCCGGCGCCGGCGGTGCCGGCGGCGGGCGGCGACGCGAACTGCTGCGGCGGCGCGGTCTCGCGCTGCGGAAGCCGCGCGGCGAGCTCTCGGCAGACCGCCGCCGGCGGCGCGAGCACCGCGAGCTCGGCCGGGCTGCGGTGCAGCTCGTCGGGGTTGTCGCTCGATGACGGCGATCGCGCGTGCCCGCTCGGTGAAGCGCCCCCGGCGTGAACGGGGACTGGCGAAAGACCGGCGCGCCGACGACGAGGATCGCGTCGTAGGGCGCGAGCTTCTCGCGCAGCCGCGGACGGTCGGCCGGCAGGAACGCCGGCGAAGAGCGCGTGGTCCTGCGGGAAGCCGGCGCGCGCGCCGAACGACTCCTGGAACACCGGTGCGACGAGGCGCTCCGCGAGCTCGACGAGCGCCGCCCACGTCGTCCGCGTCGTCGGCGCCCGCGCCGACGACGAGCGCCGGCGCGCGCGCGTCGGCGAGAAACGCCGCGAGCTCGTCGACGGCGCCGGGATCGACGCGCCGCCGCGCGCAGGACGCGGCCGGCGGACGCGTCCTCGCGATCGGCGTCCACCGGCGCCCCCCAGTCGTCCATGGGCACGATCACGAGCGCCGGCCCGCGATGCGTCGCCGCCTCGTGCCAGGCGCGGTCGATCGCGCCCGGCACGTCCTGCGGCGCGAACGGGCTGATCGACCCACACCGGGTAGTCGCCGGCGAGCCCCACGAGACGCCCGGCGAGAAACGGCTCGAACACGAGGTGGCGCCGGTCCTGCTGCCCGACGATGACGACGAGCGGCGCCCGGTTGACGCGTGCAGTCGCGAGCGCGCCGACGGCGTTGCCGAGCCCCGCGGTCGTGTGGAGGATCGCGAGCGCGGGCTCACCGCGCCCGATCGCCCAGCCGGTCGCGAGCCCGACGACCGACCCCTCGTGCAGGCCGAGCACGAAGCGAAAGTCGTCCGGCAAGCCCGGCGAGGAACGGCACCTCGGTCGAGCCGGGGTTCGCGAACAGCGTCGTCAGCCCGCGACGCCGGAAGACCTCGAACGTCGCTTCGCGGACGGTCTTCAGCCCCAGACTTCCTCCGCGACCTCGACGATCAGGCGCAGCTTCGCCCACTGCTCGTCCTCGGTGAGCGCGTTGCCCTCGACCGTCGAGGAGAAGCCGCACTGCGGCGAGAGGCAGAGCTGCTCGAGCGGCGCGTACTTCGACGCCTCCTCGATCCGCCGCTTCAGCTCGTCCTTCGACTCGAGCTCGCCGCGCTTCGTCGTCACGAGCCCGAGCACGACCTGCTTGTCGCCCTTCGGGCAGGAAGCGCAGCGGCTCGAAGCCGCCCGAGCGCTCGTCGTCCCACTCCATGAAGAAGCCGTCGACCTCGAGCTCGTTGAGCAGCGCCTCGGCGACGAAGTCGTAGCTGCCCTCGGCCGCCCACGAGGAGCGGAAGTTGCCACGGCACATGTGCGTCGTGACGGTCATGCCCTCGGGCCGCGCCGGCGAGCGCCTCGTTGATGTGGTGGATGTACTCGACGTGCTGGCGCTCGGGGTCGCCGCCGATCGAGCGCGATGTACTCGCGCTGGTGCGGGTCGTTCATGTACGCGAGGCTCGTGTCGTCGAACTGGAGGTAGGTGCAGCCGAGCTCGCCGAGCCGCCGCACCTGCTCGCGGTAGGCGGCGGTGAGGTCGGCCCAGAACGCGTCGAGGTCCGGGTAGACCGCCGGGTCGATCGCCGCCTTGCCGCCGCGGTAGTGGACCATGCTCGGCGACGGGATCGTCAGCTTCGGGACGGTCGTCGTCACCGTCTCCTGGAGGAAGCTGAAGTCGTCGCCGAAGATCGTCTTCGAGACGCCGAGCTTTCCGTCGACGTGCAGGGCGGCCGGCGTGAACTCGATGTCGCCGTCCTCGTTGTGGAACTTGACGGCGATGTGCCCGGCCTCCTGCGTGATGCCGTCGAGCTGGTAGATGAAGTCCATGTGCCACGACGCGCGGCGGAACTCGCCGTCGGTCGCCGACTGGAGCCCGATCTCCTCCTGCTTGCGCACGACGTCGCGGATCGCGTCGTCCTCGACGCGCGCGGAGCGCCTCCGCGTCGATCTGGCCGGCGGCGAAGTCGGCGCGCGCCTGGAGCAGCGCGGGCGGGCGGAGCAGGCTGCCGACGTGGTCGGCGCGGAACGGCGGCTTCGTCCGACGCGCTGTCGCGTTGGCGATCTGCGTTTCCTGCTGCATCGTCCCTCCTCTGCCCGTTTGCCGGTTGTCAGGGGAAGCTATCTCAAGCGGCGAGCAGGCCCCCGTCGATCACGAAGGCGGCGCCGGTGACGTAGTCCGCGTCGTCGGAGGCCAGGTAGACGATCGCCTTGGCGACCTCCTCCGGACGGCCGAGCCGGCCCATCGGCTGACGCGCGACGAGCGCCTCGCGGGCAGCGGCCGGATCGTCGGTCCCGTCGAGCAGACGGGCCACCCACGGCGAGTCGATCGTCCCGGGACACACGCAGTTGCAGCGAACGCCGGTGCCCGCGTACTGCACCGCCACCTGCTTGGTGAAGCTGACGACCGCACCCTTGCTCGCGCAGTACGCCGCCCGGTCGGGCAACCCGACGAGCCCTGCTGCGGACGCCGTGTTCACGATCGCGCCGCGGCCGGCCGCGAGCATGTGAGGCAGCGCGAACTTCGTGCCGAGGAAGACACCGCGGGTGTTGACGGCGAAGACGTGGTCCCACTCGTCGACGCTGCACGAGACCGGGTCCGCCGTCGACGCCACGCCCGCGTTGTTGCAGAGGACGTCGAGCCGGCCCGTCTCGTCGATTGCAAACGCGATCAGCCGCTCGACGTCCTGCGCCGACGAGACGTCGCACGCGCGCGCGTGACACCCGTCCGGGACGCCGCTCTCCTCGAGATCCGCTCCGACGACGACCGCACCTTCTTCCAGGAACAGCCGCGCTGCCTCCGCGCCGATGCCGGACCCTGCACCGGTGATGACGACGGTGCGCCCGGCGAAGCGAGTCACGTGCGCGACCCTATCGACTCGCCGCGCGGCGACCACGTCCACGACTGCGTGATCGCGAGCCGCTCTCCGGGCTCGAGCGTCGCGAGCCCTGTGTCCACGCCTTCGGTCTCGAGCTTCGGCGCGTCGGGCCAGGCTGTCTGCGGCTCGACGCAGATCGCGCCGTCCGGCGAATACACAACGACGGCGCGCGTCCGCGACGAGAAGTCGATGCGGAGCTCGAGGTCGCTCCATTCGAGCGTCGCAGGTGGAGCCACGCCGACGTAGCAGTCGTCGAGGTGCCGCAAGCCGACCGCAGCGCCGTCGAGCACCCGTGCCCCGTCGATCTCTTCGACCCGGCCGGTCGGGAGCATGTCGACGAGCTCGAGGACTCCGTCTGCCGCGACGGTGACAGCGATGTCGTCTCCAGGCGGGCGTGTGAACCACGGATGCCAGCCCGCGGCGGCCGGCATTCGCTCGTCGCCGGCGACGACCTCGAGCGTGCACTCGAGCTCGCCCTCGCCGAGCACGATGCGATGGCGCACCGACCCACCGAAGGGCCAGCCGACGGAATCGAGGTCGACCGCAGCCTCGAAGACGTGGTCGTCTCCCGGGACCAGCGTCCACGGCGTGTCGTACACGAGCCCGTGAATCGCGTGCCCGTCGAGGTTCGGCTCGAACGAGAGCGTGCGCCCCTCCCAGGGCAGCAGGCCGCGCCCCAGCCGCCCGACCCAGGGCGCCATCACGAACATCCCGGAGTAGATCGCCGGCAGGGCGACGCCCGGGTCGAGCGGCTGCGTCACGACCCGCTCGCGACCTCCGAGGACTGCCGAGACGACCTTCGTGCCGCGCTCGAGATCGACGAGCACCCGATCGGCACCGTTCACGAGCGAGTGGACTGCCACGCCTCAACCTACCGCGCTCAGCCTGCCGCGGTCGGTCGCTCCCGCCGGTCGAGGCACGAGCGCTGCTCCGTCGGCGAGATCCCGACCGGTCCTCCTCGGATCTCGCTCTGACCTCGGCGAGAATCCCGACAACTGTGTCCTCTCGATCGGGTGGAGGGATGAAGGTCGCGGTCATCGGTGCCGGTTCGACGTACACGCCCGAGCTCGTCTCCGGGCTCGCTCGCGACCGTGAGCTCCTCGACGTGCACGAGCTTGCGCTGCACGACATCGACGCGGAGCGCCGCGACGTCGTCGGTGCGCTCGCCGAACGGATGCTCGTGCGCGGCGGCTATGCAGGAAGGCTCGTCGTCACCGACGACCTCGCCCGCACCCTCGACGGCGCCGACTTCGTGCTCGTGCAGATCAGAGTCGGCGGCCAGGCCGCGCGGCTGCTCGACGAGACGTTCCCGCTCGCGTGCGGCTGCATCGGGCAGGAGACGACCGGCGCCGGCGGGCTCGCGAAGGCGCTCCGGACCGTGCCGGTCGTGCTCGAGATCGCGGACGAAGTGCGCCGACGTGCGAATTCGGGCGCGTGGATCGTCGACTTCACGAACCCCGTGGGAATCGTCACCCGGGCGCTGCTCGACGCCGGGCATCGCGCGGTCGGGCTCTGCAACATCGCGATCGGGTTCCAGCGCCGGTTCGCCGGGCTACTCGGCGTCGCCCCCGAGCAGGTGATCGTCGACCAGGTCGGGCTGAACCACCTGAGCTGGGTTCGCGCCGCCCTGCTCGACGGCCGCGACGTCCTGCCGGAGCTGATCGCCGAGCACGGCGACGACCTCGCGGAGCACTCGAACATGCCGCGGCGACTGATCGAGGAGCTCGGCGCCGTCCCGTCGTCCTACCTGCACTACTACTACGCGCACGACGAGGTGCTCGCGGAGCAGCTCGACGGCGTCCCGCGCGCCGCGGTCGTCGCCGAGCTCGAGCGCGAGCTGTTCGAGCTGTACCGCGACCCGACGCTGAACGAGAAGCCCGCGCTGCTCGAGCAACGCGGCGGTGCGTTCTACAGCGAGGCCGCGCTCGGCCTCGTGCGGTCGCTCGTGTCCGGTGACGGCAGCGTGCACGTCGTCGATCTCCGCAACGGCGACACGGTCGCAGGACTCGCGCCCGACGACGTGGTCGAGGTGCCGCGCACGGATCGAGCACGGCGGCCCGGTCGCGCTCCCGCAGGCTCCCGTCGCGCCCGAGCTGCTCGGGCTGATGCAGCACGTGAGCGCGTACGAACGGCTCGCCGCGCTCGCGGCGACGAGCGGCGACGACTCGGCGCTCGTGAAGAAGGCGCTTCTCACACATCCGCTGATCGCCCAGTACGAGGTCTCGGAGGAGCTCGTCGAGCGGCTGCTCTCCCCGGTGGACGCGGCATGAGCGGTGTCGCCGTCCTCGCCTTCGACGGCGGCAACTCGAAGACCGACGTCGCGCTCGTCGGCGCCGACGGGGCGCTGCTCGCCCACGCGCGCGGCCCGGCCAGCTCGCCGCACCAGCTCGGCCCCGGGCCCGCGCTCGACGTGCTCGACGGGCTCCTCGACGAGGCGGTCGGACTGGCCGGGCTTCAACGCGACGGCGAGGTCGTCGCTGACGTCGCACAGATCCTCCTCGCCGGCGTCGACTTTCCCTCCGAGGAGGAGCACCTGCGAGAGCTGGCGGGCAGGCGGCGCTGGGGTGGACGGACGAACGTCGGCAACGACACGTTCGCGGTGCTCCGCGCCGGGACCGAGCGCGGCTGGGGCGTCGCCGTCACGTGCGGCGCGGGGATCAACTGCGTCGGCGTCGCGCCCGACGGCCGGCACGTTCGCTTCCCGGCGCTCGGGCCGATCACGGGCGACTGGGGCGGCGGGTACGACGTCGGGCTGGCAGCGCTCTACGCAGCAGCCCGAAGCGAGGACGGACGCGGGCCGTCGACGTCGCTCGAGCGTGCCGTCCCCACCCACTTCGGGCTCGACCGGCCGAGCGAGGTCGGCGAGGCGATCCACACGAGACGCATCAGCGACCGCCGCCTCGTCGAGCTCGCGCGGCTCGTCTTTGCCGAGGCGCCGAAGGACGCGGAGGCGGCACGGATCGTCGATCGACTCGCAGACGAGGTCGTCGCACTCGCGCGCGCGGCGCTCACCCGTCTCGAGCTCACCGACGAGCACGTCGAGGTCATCCTCGGCGGCGGACTCCTCCGGGCGGGCGACGCCCGGTTGATCGCCGGGATCGAGGCCGGCCTGCGCGCAGTGGGTCCTCGGATCGTCGTGCACCCGACCGCGTCCCCGGCAATCGTCGGCGCCGTGCTTCTCGGCCTCGACGAGCTCGGCGCCGGCGCGGACGCGCAGGCGCGCCTGCGCCGGGAACTCGGCTCGGCGGTGGAGCAGCTCGACGGCTGACGTCCGGTTCCTCCAGGCGGATTGCTCAGCCTCGAGCGGGAGAGCCGTGTCGAGGGAAGCCTAGAGGGTCAGCGCCCGTGGGCGGTCGAGCCGACACGAAGCCTGACCAAGGCGAGCACAGCCATCGCGGTCGCGACGACGTCGCTCGCGAGACACCAGTCGCAGAACGCACCGATCACGCGCGCCTGGAGATAGAAGAGGTAGACGCCGAAGGCGAGCCCTCCGAGCGCGAGCACCACGTTGCCGAGCCGGGCAGCTTCGCCGCGCGCGACCACCGTCGCGAGCAGCGCGACGTAGGCGGCGAGGCCGAACGCGGCGATCGGGACGCCGAACGCCTCGGAGTACCGGGAGTTCTGAACCGTCTCGCATCCTCCGCCGGAGCAGAGCGGGACGGAGCCGTTCGCCCGCACATAGAGGAGATACGACGTGATCGCGGCACCGACCAGCGCCAGCGCAGCCGAAGCCAGACGAACCGAGCGCTCGTTCATCCGTTGAGCAGCGCGTCGATCGCCGGCCGGATCCCCTCCGGGCCGAGTGACCGGAGCACGACGAGCTCGAGCTTGCCGCCGGTCAGCCCCAGCTGGAACGCGGGCGTTCCGTGCACGCCGGCCGCCTGTGCAGCGGCGCTCGACTGCGCGAGCTCGCGGTCGACCGACGCATCGTCCCGCCGGTCGCGCAACTCGCCGGCGTCGAGCCCCGCCTCTGCCGCGATCCGGTCGACGAGCTCGTCCGTGACCCAGCCGGAGTTCTCGGCTCCCTGACCTTGGTAGAGCCCGTCGAGGACCTGCCAGAGACGATCGTGCCGGCCCGCGGCCACCGTCGTGCGAAGCGCCTCGTCGGAGTCCGGCCCGATGAACGCCAGCCCGCGGAAGACGATCCTGAGCTTGCCGGTGCGAACGTAGTCCGAGACGAGCGTGGGCAGCGTCCGCAGCGACCACTCCGCACAGAACGGGCACTGGAGGTCCGCGTACTCGACGAGCGTCACCGGCGCGTCGTTCCGCCCGAGCGCGAGCCCGTCCTGGGGAATTCCGTCGAACAGGCTCGAGACCGGCGAGGTCGCCGCCGGCTGCTCGGGCTCGCGCGCGCCCAACCGGCTGACGCCGACGAGCGACGCTGCGAGTAGACCCGCGCCGACGAGGGCGATCAGCAGCCGCGCTCTCGAGGTCAATGCGACATCGTGCCTTTGACGTCGCCGACCTTGAGCAGGCCGACCTGGCCGAGATCGACGTGCGCAAACGCATGGCTGACGAACGGGTACAGGCCGGGCTGGTCGATCTTGACGTCGAAGACCCCGCCGCCGCCGGCGGGTACGCCGACGGTCTGGACGCCGCGCTGGAACGTCGACATGTCGGCGTTCACCCAGGCGCGGTCGAAGATCGTCCCGACGATGTGGAAGTTCGTGTCGAGCGTCGGCCCAGCCGCGACGACCCAGAATCGGACCGTGTCGCCCGGGTCAGCCTCGAGCGGATGCGTGACGTACTGGTTCGCGTAGCCGTTGAACGTCGTCCAGTCGGGCGCGGTCGCCCGCGCCTTCGCCATGTCGAGGCTCGCAGGCTGGCCGATTCCGTCGCCGTTCAAGTACCACTCGCTCGCGACGAGGACGTACTCTCGGTCCGCCTTCGGCAGCGCCTTCGTCGGGCTGACGACGATCGCGCCGTACATTCCGTTCGCGATGTGCGCGAGCACCGGCTTCGTGCCGCAGTGGTACATGAACACGCCCGGGTCGGACGCCTTGAAGCGAAACGTGAACGACTCGCCCGGCTGGACGTCGCGGAACGCGATGTTCGGCGCAATCCGTGCGGCGTGAAAGTCGATCGAGTGCGGGATCGAGCCGCCGTTCGTGAGCGTCATCTCGACGGTCTGTCCCTGGCGTACGTGAACGACCGGGCCCGGCGCGCCGTGTCCGTCGAACGCCCACATGTTGTACGTGACGCCGGGAGCGATCTCGACCGCCATGTCCTTCATCGTCATGTGCACCTTCGCGACGTCCCCGGCCTGAAGCGGCGGGAGTGCAGCGTCGCGCGCCTTGTGAGCCTTTGCCAGCTCGTCGGCGTTCTCGGGCACCTGGCCCACGAAGCTCGCAAGCGGAAGCGCGACGTTGTGGTCGGCGTGGTCTGCTGCGGCGGCCGTTGAGACAACGGCTTGCGCGTCGTCGTCGGAACGCGAGGCGGCCATCGAGTCCAGCGAGAACATGACTGCGGTCCCCGACGCAACCAGGGTGATCAGCACGACTGCAAAGAACGCCTTCAAGACCATCGCGCGACTCCTCCACTCGGTAGTTGGCCCCAACGTAGGCGCGTCCGCCCCCCATCGAATCGGTCGGTCCACGGAGGACAGGTGCGGGAACACCGCAAGAACCGCGCGACGGTCTGCCGATGGCGCGCAGGGCAGGCCGTCCGGGGCGCCCTCTGTCGTTCCCCGATAATTGGCCCATGGAGTCTCGGTTGCGCGCCCTGGTCGAGACAGGGATCGGCCTCACATCGGAGCTGTCCCTCGACGGCGTCCTCCAGCGAATCGTCGAGGCCGCGGCGGCGGTCACCGACGCGCGCTATGCCGCGCTCGGCGTGATCGACCAGTCGGGCACCGGGGTCGAGCGCTTCCTCGTGACCGGCCTGGACGAAGAGGCGCAGCGTGCGATCGGCGAGCCGCCCCATGGGCGCGGGATTCTCGGCGTGCTGATCCGAGACGCGAAGCCGCTGAGGCTGCGCGACCTCCGCGACCACCCCGAGTCGGTCGGATTCCCCGCGCACCATCCTCCGATGACGACGTTCCTGGGTGCGCCGATCGTCCTGCGCGGCGTCGCCTACGGGAACCTCTATCTGACGGAGAAGCGCGGCGGCGAGTTCTCGCACGAGGACGAAGACCTGATCGTGCTGCTCGCGTCGCAGGCTGCGGTTGCGATCGAGAACGCACGTCTCTACGAGTCTGCGACGCGGTGGTCGAGGCAGCTCGAGTCGCTGATCGAGGTCGGGAACGCGCTCTCCGGCGAGCTCGAGCTATCGCGCGTGCTCCAACTCGTCGCCGACCGGCTGCTCGACTTGATCGGCGCACGCGCGGTGTTCATCGCGCTTCCCGCCGGCGGCCGCCTCGTCGTCCAGACAGCTGCCGGGGCCGGAGCCGAGACCCTGATCGGCTCCGAGCTGCAGCCGGACTCCAAGAGCGGCAGAGTCCTCGCGCGCGGTCAAGCCGAACGCGTCGACTCGCTGATCGACGACCCCGAGATCGAGCAGGACTTCGCGCGGCGTCTCGGCGCCACGACAGGGCTCTTCGTCCCGCTGGTCGTCCGGACCAGGCCGATCGGGATCGTCGTCGCACACGACAAGGAGGGACGCGACCCTCGCTTCACGCAGGAGGACCTCCGGCTCGCCGAGTCGTTCGCAGCCCGCGCCGCCGTCGCTGCCGACCTCTCGACACGCGTCGCGCGGGAGGCGGTGGCACGCGTCGTCGACGCGCAAGAGCTCGAGCGGAAACGGCTCGCCCGCGAGCTGCACGACGAGACGGGCCAGGCGCTCACGTCCATGCTCCTGGGCCTCCACGCGATCGAGGAGGCGAAGGACCCGGCCGAGGCGCGCGAGGCCACCGCGCGGTTGCGGGCGCAGGTCGTCGAGGCCCTGCACGACGTCCGCCGCCTCGCGGTCGAGCTCCGTCCGAAGGCACTCGACGACTTCGGGCTCGTCCCCGCGCTCGAGCGGCTCACACAGACGTTCACCGAGCAGACGGCGATCCCGGTCGAGCTCGAGGCCGTGCTCGGCGATGCGAGGCTGCCTGCGTCGACCGAGACTGCCCTCTACCGGATCGTCCAGGAGGCGCTGACAAACGTAATCAAACACTCGCGGGCGTCGCAGGTCAGCGTGCTGCTGACCCGAAAACGGGATACCGTCGCGGCCGTGATCGAAGACGACGGCGTCGGGTTCTCGCCCGACCAGGTGCAGGACGGAGCGCTCGGCCTGATCGGGATGCGCGAGCGGATCGCGCTGCTGGACGGACGGCTGACCGTCGAGTCGTCCCCCGCGGGTGGGACGTCGATCGTGGTCGAGGTTCCGGTCATCTGATGGCGATCCGTGTCATCGTCGTCGACGATCACGCCGTCGTGAGATCCGGGCTGCGCCGCGTGCTCGAGGCCGAAGACGACATCGAGGTCGTGGCCGAGGCCGGCAGCGTCCGCGAAGCAGTGCTCGAGGCGCGCTCGCAGCAGCCCGACGTGATCGTGATGGACGTGGTCATGCCCGGGGCCAGCGGGATCGAGGGAACCCCGCCTCGTCCTCCACGAGGCACCTGACGCGAAGGTGCTCGTGCTCTCGATGCAGGACGATCCGCGCTACGTCCGCGAGGCGTTCGCGGTCGGCGCGAGCGGCTACGTGCTCAAGGAGGCCGCCGACACGGACGTGGTCGACGCCGTGCGCGAGGTCGCCGCCGGGAACCAGTACCTTCACCCCGCGCTGGGCGCCCGCGTGATGGAGTCTGATGCCCGCCGGCTCGAGGAGGAGGCGTCCGACCCGCTCTCGGACCGAGAGCGCGAGGTCATGCGGCTCCTCGCGCTCGGGCACACGAATCAGGAGATCGCGAAGATGCTCTACATCTCGGTGCGCACGGCCGAGTCACACCGGGCGCACATCATGCAGAAGCTCCGGCTCGCCACCCGGGCCGAGCTCGTCCGCTACGCGCTCGCTCACGGGCTACTCGAGGAAGATCCCGGGGAGCCGGCCGATCAGTAGTTGCCCACAGCGCGCGCCCGCGGGCGCCCCGATGTAGCCCCGCCTGGGAAGAGCCATCGTCCGACGAGAGATGACGGACAAGAGGCGAATCCTGATCGCAGGCGGCGGCGTCGCAGCGCTCGAGGCGGCGCTCACGCTCCACGAGCTCGCCGCCGAGCTCGTCGACGTCGAGCTGGTCGCGCCCGAGACGCGGTTCTGGTACCGCCCGCTTTCGGTCGCCGAGCCGTTCGGCCTCGGCGAGTCGCAATCGTTCGATCTCGCAGACCTCGCCACGCAGGCCGGGGCGCTGCTCACCCTCGGCGCGGTCGACGCCGTCGACGCGCGGAGCGCACGTCGTCCGCACGCACGACCGGCGCCGAGCTCGAATACGACTCGCTGCTGCTCGCCTGCGGCGCGGTGCCGTGGCCCGCCGTGCCGGGTGCGATCACCTTCCGCGGGCCGGCGGACACGCCGCTGCTCGTCGGATCTGGTCACCCGGATGGACGCCGGAGAGGTGGCGCGGATCGTCGTCGCCGTCCCGCTCGGCGCGGTGTGGTCGCTGCCCGCGTACGAGCTCGCGCTCATGCTTTCCGCGCACGCGGAGGCCGGCGGGCTCCAGGACGTGCGGATCGCCCTGGTCACGCCGGAGGACGAGCCGCTGCTGCTCTTCGGCGGCGCGGCGCGCGACGCGATTCGGTCGCTGCTGGACGAGCGCGGCATCGTCCTGCACACGGGCTTCTTCGCGACCGAGGTACGCGACGGCGAGATCCACCTGCTTCCGTCCAGCACGATCGAGGCGGACTGCGTCGTCGCCCTCCCGACGCTTCGCGGCCCGCGAATCGACGGCATCCCGCAGACGCGTGACGGGTTCGTCGTGGTCGACGCGCACGGCCGGGTCGACGAGCTCCCGGACGTCTACGCGGCGGGAGACATCACGCGCTTTCCGGTCAAGCAGGGCGGGATCGCCACACAGCAGGCCGATGCCGCTGCGGAGTCGATCGCAGCCGACGCCGGTGCGGCGCTCGACCCGCAGCCGTTCCGTCCGATCCTGCGCGGCCTGCTCCTCACCGGGGACGCTCCCCGCTTCCTCCGCCGCGACGTGGCCGCCGGCGGGGCCGGGGCGGCGACCGTCGAGCCGCTGTGGTGGCCGCCCGCGAAGCTCGTCGGGCGCCGGCTCGCTCCCTTCCTCGCGGCTCTCGTGGGTGCGGAGCACGAGGACGCTCCGCCCGACGCCTCCGGACGCCGTTTCGGTCGAGCGCGAGCTCGATCCGGACGCCGTT
The DNA here is from genome assembly GCA_963700495.1 of uncultured Actinomycetes bacterium. Taxonomy (GTDB): domain Bacteria; phylum Actinomycetota; class Thermoleophilia; order Gaiellales; family Gaiellaceae; genus JACCTU01. The sequence continues at coordinate 31,107 of CAVOXT010000002.1, forward strand.
CCGGCCTGGACGCCCGCGGAAGAGGCGCCGGACGAGGGCGCGGCAACCGTCGCCGACGTGATGACGACGGACATGCTCATCGTCGCCCCCGAGGACACGCTCGGCGAGGTCGCCGAACGGATGCAGTCGCACGACGTCGGCTCGGCTCTCGTCGCCGACTACGGCCGGCTGATCGGCATCCTCACGTCACGCGACCTCGTACGCGCGTTCGCCGGACGCGTTCACTCCAGCGAGGCGCGCGCGCGTGAGTGGATGACCGCCGAGCCGATCGCGGTGCCGCCCGACGCCTCGCTCGGGACCGCGCTTCGCCTGATGCACGACCACTCGATCCACCACCTGCCTGTGGTCGACAACGGGCGCCCGCTCGGGGTCGTCGGCATGCGAAACGTCGCGCGCGCGCTCGCGGAGCGCCAAGGGCGTTCGCACGTCGGGCTCGGCTTCTGAACCCGACGCGCGAGCGCCGGTCCTCAGCGCACCGCCACCTCGGCCTCTTCCGCGTGCGCGCTCACGGTGAGGTGAACGGGCACGTCGAGCGCCGTGGTCACGATGCAGACGTCCTTCGCCAGCCTCGCCGTAGCCTCAGCGGCGGCGACGAACTCCGGCTCGGTGCCGAGAACGACATCGAGCTCGATCACGATGAAGCCCAGGCGCCCGTCGTCGCGGCGGGTCACGTGTCCCGCGCTGCGGACCTCGATCGAATGGATCGGGACTCCGCGGCGCGCCGCGACGCCGGCGACCGTCAGCTCGTAGCACGACGCGCAGGCCGCGAGCAGCAGCTCCTCCGGGCTCCAGAGGTCGTGGTCGGTGCCACCGAGCTCGGGCGGCGTCGCGACGTGGATGGTGACCTTGTCGCGCGCGCCGACGAGGACGCGCTTGCCTCCGGCCCAGTCGGCCGTGGCCGCGAATCGCTGATCCTTGAGAACAGTCATGGTCCCTCCTTCTGCTGGACCATCAGAGCGTGCGTTCCGGCCTTCCGGCGCGCATCGGGGCAGGGGCTGAGCCTCGGTCGGGGTTTTGCCGCAGCGCGGCTCGGCGGCCGCGCCGATGCAATCCGGGCTCGGGGGACGCACGATCGGGATTCATCGTCGACCGAGGAAGCGAGGAGGAGCGATGACCGAGACGACACTCACCGAGCGGCAGCCCTCGCTCACCGACGTTCGCGTGATGAGGGCCATGCATCCGGGCGTCCTCGCCTGCGCGCCCGACGCATCGCTCCGCCGCGTCGCCGAGCTGATGGCGGCCTACGGCATCCACGCCGTCGTGGTCTTTCACCGGGATACCGACGGAGCGGCGACGCCGTGGGGCGTGATTTCCGACCTCGACCTCGTTGCGGCGTTCCTCGCCGACGGCGGCGGCGTCGAGCTGACCGCCGCGTCGATCGCCGCCAGCCCCGTGGTGCTGGTCGCGACCGACGACACGCTCGAGCGGGCTGCGCAGCTGCTGGTCGAGCACGGGACGTCCCACCTCATCGTCCTCGACGCCGACACGTCGCATCCCGTCGGGGTGCTCTCGACCCTGGACGTCGCGGCTGCCCTCGCGGACCTGCCGGTCCGGTCGGGTCCGCCTCGACGCCGGCGCCGCATGAGCCTCTGACCGCGGCGGGTTACAGGGCCAGACGCACCGCTCGAGCGATCACGAGCTCCTCGCGGGACGGCACGACGCGGACCTCGAACTCGCCGAGAAACCCGAGCTGAGCGCAGATGCGGTCGCGAACGTCCGCTGACCCCTCGCCCACGCCGCCTGTGAACGCGAGGGTGTCGAGGCCGCCGAGCGCGACCGTCATCGCCCCGACCGCCGCCGCGATTCGGTAGGCGTACACGTCCAGCGCGAGTGAGCCCGCGAGCTCGCGTGGATCGGTCGACCCGCCGAGCCCGAGCAGCCCGGACTCGTGCTCGAGTGCGTAATCGAGGTCTTCGGCCGAGAGGCCGCGCTCGCGCAGGAGATAGAGGAGGGCGCCCGGGTCGACGCTTCCCGACCGCGTCGCCATCGGCACCCCCTCGAGCGGGCTGAAGCCCATCGTCGTGTCGACGGAGCGGCCGTCCAGCACCGCCGTCACCGAGGAGCCGCCGCCGAGATGGCAGACGACGAGCCTCGGGACGCGCACCTGCTCCGCCACCCACTCGCACCGAAAGGCCGTGGAACCCGTACCGGCGAACGCCCCACTCGCGCCAGCGCGCCGGCACGGCGTAGGTCGTCGCGCGCTCCGGCATCGTCGCGTGAAAGGCGGTGTCGAAGACCGCGACGTGCGGCACGTCGCCGAGCACGCGCCGCGCTTCGCGGATCGCGGCGAGTGCGGGCGTGTTGTGCAGCGGCGCGATCGTGGAGAGCGCCTCGATCTCGCGCTCGACCTCGTCGTCGACGACGACCGGGGCCCGGAAGCGTTCGCCGCCGTGCACGACGCGGTGGCCGACCGCGTCCGCATCGACGAACCCGTCGACCGGTGTGGATTCCTCGCCGTCGACGAGGTGGAGCTTCAGGCTGGTCGAGCCCGCGTTGACGGCGAGCACCCGCACGGCGTCAGCGTGCGGGCTCAGAGGCCCAGCGCCAGTCGCGCACGTCCGGCGTGTCGTCTCCGACCTCGCGCGTGTACGCGCGGTGACGGAGCCGCTCGTCCACCATGTGCTGGCGCAGGTGCGCGGCGCGCGGCCCGAGCCCGGGAACGCGGTCGATCACGTCGATCACGAGATGGAAGCGGTCCATGTCGTTCAGCATGACCATGTCGAACGGCGTGGTCGTCGTCCCCTCCTCCTTGTAGCCGCGCACGTGGAGGTTCTCGTGGTTCGTGCGCCGGTACGTGAGGCGGTGGATCAGCCACGGATAGCCGTGGTACGCGAAGATCACCGGGCGGGTCGTCGTGAAGAGCGCGTCGAACTCGGCGTCCGACAGGCCGTGCGGGTGCTCGCTGTCGGGCTGCAGCCGCATCAGGTCGACGACGTTGACGACGCGCACCTTCAGCGTCGGGCAGGTGCGTCCGCAGGAGCGCCGCGGCGGCGAGCGTCTCGAGCGTGGGGATGTCGCCGGCGCAGGCCATGCACGACGTCCGGCTCACCGCCCTCGTCGTTGCTCGCCCAGTCCCAGATCCCGATGCCGCGGGTGCAGTGGAGCGATCGCCTCGTCCATCGTCAGGTAGTCGAGCGCCGGCTGCTTGCCCGGCGACGATCACGTTGACGTAGTGGCGCGGCTGCGAGGCAGTGGTCGGCCACCGAGAGCAGGCAGTTCGCGTCCGGCGGCAGGTAGACGCGGATGATCTCCGCCTTCTTGTTGACCACGTGGTCGATGAAGCCCGGGTCCTGGTGCGAGAAGCCGTTGTGATCCTGGCGCCAGACGTGCGACGTGAGCAGGTAGTTCAGCGACGCGATCGGCCGTGCGCCACGGGATGCCGCGCGTCACCTTCAGCCACTTCGCGTGCTGGTTGAACATCGAGTCGACGATGTGGATGAACGCCTCGTAGCAGTTGAAGAGCCCGTGCCGGCCGGTGAGCAGGTAGCCCTCGAGCCAGCCCTGGCACAGGTGCTCGCTCAGGACCTCCATCACGCGCCCGTCGGGCGCGAGGTGGTCGTCGTCGGGCTCGAGTCTCGGCCTCCCACGCGCGGTCGGTGACCTCGAAGACCGCGCCGAGCCGGTTCGAGGCGGTCTCGTCCGGGCCCGAAGATCCGGAAGTTGCTCGGGGTTGCGCCGCACGACGTCTCGCAGGTACGTCGCCGAGCACGCGCGTCGCCTCGCTCGTACGTGCGCGCCGGCGTCCGGCACCTCGACCGCGTAGTCGCGGAAGTCGGGCAGGTCGAGGTCACGCAGCAGCAGGCCGCCGTTCGCGTGCGGGTTGGCGCTCATCCGGCGCTCGCCGCGCGGCGCCAGCGCTGCGAGCTCCGGGCACGAGCGCGCCGCGTCGTCGAACAGCTCGTCCGGCCGGTAGCTGCGCATCCACTCTTCGAGCTGCTGCCGAGGTGGTCGGGGTCGCTCGGCGAGTCCGCGTCGAGCGGGACCTGGTGCGGAGCGGAACGACCCTTCGATCGGAAGGCCGTCGACCTCCTTCGGCCCGGTCCAGCCCTTCGGCGTGCGCAGGACGATCATCGGCCAGCGCGGCCGCTGACGTCCGCCACCCTCTCGCGCTCGCCGCTGGATGCGCGCGATCGTCCACGACGACCTCGTCGAGCGTCGCTGCCATCAGCTGGTGCAGCGCCGCCGGCTCGTCGCCCTCGACGAAGTACGGCTCGTGCCCGTAGCCCGCGCAGGAGGCTCGCGCAGCTCGCTCCTCGGGGATGCGGGCGAGCACCGTCGGGTTCGCGATCTTGTAGCCGTTCAGGTGCAGGATCGGCAGCGACGGCGCCGTCGCGCGCCGGGTTCAGGAACTTGTTCGAGTGCCAGCTCGTGGCGAGCGGCCCGGTCTCGGCCTCGCCGTCGCCGACGACGCAGAGCACGATGCAGGTCGGGGTTGTCGAACGCGGCACCGTAGGCGTGCACCAGCGCGTAGCCCAGCTCGCCGCCCTCGTGGATCGAGCCCGGGGTCTCCGGCGCGACGTGGCTCGGGATGCCGCCCGGGAACGAGAACTGGCGAAAGAACCGGCGCAGGATCCCCTCCTCGTCGCGGCCGATGTGCGGGTAGACCTCGGAGTACGTGCCCTCGAGATAGGTGTTCGCCACGAGCGCCGGGCCGCCGTGGCCCGGGCCCGTGACGAAGATCGCGTTCAGGTCGTACGCGTGCGATGACGCGGTTCAGGTGCGCGTAGATGAAGTTCAGGCCCGGCGTCGTGCCCCAGTGGCCGAGCAGGCGCGGCTTGATGTGCTCCAGCCGCAGCGGCTCCTCGCAGCAGCGGGTTGTCGAGCAGGTAGATCTGGCCGACCGAGAGGTAGTTCGCGGCGCGCCAGTACGCGTCGAGCAGCCGCAGCTCGCCGTCGGCGAGCGGCCGCGCGTCGAGCGGCGCCGGCGACGTGCTACTCAGCTTCGCCCCTGACGACGAGCACCGAGCACACCGCCTCGTGCGCGACGCGCTCGCCGACGCTGCCGAGCGCGCGGATCCCGCGCAGCCCTCTGCTGCCGACGACGAGCAGATCGGCCTCCTCGGAGAGCACGTGCAATGCGTCGAGCACGCGCTCGTCGCGCTCCTCGAGCCCCGGTGCGAGCTCTCGCGCCGCGTCGAGATCGAGCGGTTCGCGCGTCGCGACCACGGGCCGCACGGTGCCGTCGCAACGCTCCGCGAGCTCGGTCGCCGCCGCGAGGGCGAGCGCGGACCCGGGCGACCCGTCGACGGCGACGACGATCGTCTGCGGCCAGGTGTCCTCCAGACGCGGAGCGCGGGCGACGAGCACCGAACAGGGCGCCTCGTGCAGGAGGTGCGTCGTGACCGAGCCGAGCGTGATACCGACCGCGCGGCTGCGGCCGCGCGTCCCGACGACCGCGAGCGTGGCGTTCGTCCGCTCGAGCTCTCGCTGGAGGCAATCGAGCGGGTTCCCTTCGAGCAGGCGGGTCTCGATCCGGTGGAACGGCGCCGCCGCAGCGCTCCCACGCGCGAGCGCGCCCACGGCCGCTTGCTCCAGCTCGCTCGCGACACGCGTCGCCCGCCAGCCGGCGTGCACCGCGATGGACGGATCGTCGACCGACACGAGCGTCAGCGTTCCCTCGGGCGCCGTCACCCGAGCGGCGATCTTCGCCGCATCCGTCGCAGCGCCGGACCCGTCGACGCCGCAGACCACCCGCTCGAACACGTCGGTGCGCACCTTCATCTGCGGAAACGTTGGCACAAGCGCACCTCCGGTGGAATCGGCGACGCCGCGGACTCAGAGTGCGGGGACGTACTGATGCTCTGGCTACCAGGTCTTTGCGCGCTGCGTCGGCTCGGATCGGCGCACACGGACGCGCGCGTCGACCGCGACGCAGCCGTCGGGACCGACGATGAGCGGGTTCAGGTCGAGCTCGGCGACCTCGGCGAGATCCTCGCCGAGGGCGGAGAGCCGGTGGACCACGTCGACGACCGCATCGGCGTCTGCGGGCGGCTTGCCGCGATATCCCCGCACGAGCGCTCCCGTCTTGCCCTCGAGCACGAGCTCCCGTGCATCGACGTCGGTCAGCGGGGCGATCCGGACGCCGGCCTCGCCGATCAGCTCCGCCAGGACGCCCCCGGGGCCGAGCGCGACGAGCGGCCCGAAGAGATCGTCCTGAACGAGACCTGCGAGGAGCTCCGCGCTGCCGCTCCGCATCGGCTGCACGAGCACGGGGCCCCCGATCCTGCGCGGCGGCCTCGCGCACGTCGTGCTCGTTCTGAAGGTCGAGCGCGACGCCGCCGGTCTCTGTCTTGTGCACGCCCGCCACCGCGGTCTTGACGACGACCGGAAAGCCGAGCTCGGCAGCCGCCTCGGCGGCCTCGTCCGGTGTCCCGGCGAGCCGCTGCTCGACCACCGGGATCCCGTAGGCCATGAGGAGCGCGCGTGTCTCCTCCGGGTCGAGCCAAACGTCCGGAGCGCCGCGCAGGGCGCCGCTCACGAGCTCGCGGGCGGCGCCGCGGTCGACGCCGTCGAGCTCGGGAACGAAGCCCGACGGTCGACGCAGCCACTCTGCGCGCGCTGCTGATCGACCAAGTGCACGCACCGCGGACTCCGGATAGGTGAAGGTCGCCACACCCGCCTCGATGAGCGCCTGCGGGATCCCGCGTGCATCCATCACCGCCGCGAGCACGGGCTTTTCGGCGCCCTTCGATGCCCGCGCGACGGCGAGCGCGACCTGGTCGGCAGTCGCCGTGACCGGGGGCACGAAGAGAACGAGCACCGCGTCCACGGCGCGATCCTCGAGCAGGACCGGCAGCACCCCTTCGTAGGTCGAGGCGGTCGCAGAGCCGAGCATGTCGATCGGGTTCGCGACGCTCGCCTCTTCGGGCAGCAGCTCCGCCAGGCGCGCCGCGGTTTCTTCCGCGAGCGCCGCCAGCTCGAGGCCCGCGCCCTCACACGCGTCGGCGGCCAGAATCCCGAGCCCGCCGGCGTTGGTCAGCAGCGCGACGCGGCGGCCGCCGGGAAGCGGCTGGGTCGACAGCAGCGCGGCGACGTCGACGAGCTCTTCGAGCGTCTCGGCCCTGATCACCCCGGCCTGGTGAAAGATCGCCTCCACGGCCGCGTCGGAGCTCGTCAACGCCGCCGTGTGCGAGCCGGCGGCCTTCGCGCCTGCGGAGGTGCGACCGCTCTTGAGCGCGAGGATCGGCTTCGAGCGCGACACGCGGCGCGCGATGCGCGCGAACTTCCGCGGGTTTCCGAACGACTCCAGGTAGAGCGCGATCAGGTTCGTGCCCGCGTCGTCCTCGAACCGCTCGAGCAGGTCGTTCGACGAGACGTCGGCCTTGTTGCCGATCGAGACGAAGGCCGACAGGCCGATGCCGCGCCCCTCCGCCGCTTCGATCACCGCGAGCCCGAGCGCACCGCTCTGCGAAGAGAACCCGATCGACCCCCAGCGCGGGGCCTTCGCCGCGAAGGTCGCGTTGAGGCGCGGCCCGGCGGAAGCGATCCCGAGGCAGTTCGGGCCGATGAGCCGGGCGCCGTGCGCCCGCACGAGCGCGAGTAGGCGCTCCTGCCGCTCTGCGCCCTCCGAGCCCATCTCGGCGAACCCGGCCGAGATCACGCAGAGCGCATGCACGCCCTTACCCAATGCCGACTCCGCTGCGTCGAGCACGCGCTCGCCGGGCAGGCAGATCACCACGAGGTCGATCGGATCGGGGATGTCCTCGACCGTCGCGTAGCCCTTGACGCCGGCGACGGACTCGCCTCGCCGGTTTACCGGGTACGCAGCCCCGGTGAAGTCCGCCGCGAGCACGTTTCGGAATAGCTCTCCGCCGATCGAACCGCGACGAGGCGAGGCGCCGACGACCGCCACGGACTCCGGCTCGAAGAACGGCTGCAAAGACGCCACCACCGCGAGGTGGTCACGGCTCTCGACGCGCTCGAGATACCGCTCGGTCGGCGCGATCGGGAAGCGCAGCTCGACCTCACCGCCGGCGACGTCCCGGGTGATCTCGAAGCCGACGGCCTCGAACACGCCGAGCATCCGGCGATTGTCGGGGAGCACGACGGCGACGAAGCGCTCGATGCCGAGCGCACCGGCACGCGACGCGAGCTGCTCCAGGAGGCGGGTGCCGATCCCACGGCGCTGGTGCTCGTCGGCGACCGCGAACGCAACCTCCGCGGCCTTCCGGTCACGGAGCCGCACGAAGTTGGCGACCGCGACGATCTTCTCGTCGATCGAGCCGACGAGCGCCGCGGCCTCCTGCCGGTCGGCGGCGATCAGCGGCTCGACCAGCCGAAGGTCGATCTGTGGCAGGCCGTGGAAGCGGCTGTACAGGCTCTGTTGCGAGAGCCCCCGGAAGAACTCGAGCAGGGCCTCGGCGTCCTCCGGCAGCGGCGATCGCAGGCGCAGGGTCGTGCCGTCGCGGAGGATCACGTCGAGGGACTCTGCGAAGACGGCGCTCACAGGACGGATTGTGCTGCACGGGCGCCGAGCGCGCGGTCGTAGAATGCCGCAGCGGCTCTGCACCGTGTGCGGATGCAGGCGTCGGGCCCGGGTCGCACGTTTAGCCTCAGCGGCAGGAGGTGCATGATGGAAGCAGTGTTCCGGACGGTCGTCGTTCTTGCTGTCGTCATCTGCGCGCCCGGCACCTACGCACCCCAGGGCTGAGATGGACCCAACGGCGATCCACCAATCGGCCTCGTTCAGCACGACGATCCGGGTTCGCCTCGGCAACCATCCGGGTGCGTTCGCGGAGCTCGCGCAAACGATCGGAGAGGCCGGCGGGCTCCTCGGGGCGATCGACCTCGTTCGCGTCGAACGCGGGACGAAGGTCCGCGACGTCACCGTGCTCGCCGCCGATGCGGCGCACGTCGACCTGATCGTCACCGCCGTGCGCGCGCTCGACGGCGTGGACGTGCTCCACGTCTCCGACCGTACGTTCCTGCTCCATCTCGGTGGGAAGATCGAGGTCAGCGCGAAGTCGCCGCTGAAGACGCGCGACGACCTCTCTATGGCGTACACGCCCGGCGTGGCCCGCGTCTCGCAGGCGATCGCCGACGACCCCTCGAAGGTGTGGACGCTGACCGTGAAGCAGAACTCGGTCGCAGTCGTCACCGACGGGACCGCCGTCCTCGGGCTCGGCGACATCGGCCCCGAGGCGGCGCTGCCCGTCATGGAGGGAAAGGCGCTGCTCTTCAAGGAGTTCGGCGGCATCGACGCGTGGCCGATCTGCCTCGACACGCGCGACCCGGACGAGATCGTCGCCGTGGTGAAAGCAATCGCGCCCGGCTTCGGCGGCATCAATCTCGAGGACATCTCGGCCCCGCGCTGCTTCGAGATCGAGGCACGGCTCCGCGAGCTGCTCGACATCCCCGTCTTCCACGACGACCAGCACGGAACCGCCGTCATCGTGCTCGCGTCGCTGCTGAACGCCGCGCGCGTGGTGGGGAAGGACCTCGGCGAGCTGAGCGTCGTCCTCACCGGGGTCGGCGCCGCGGGGACGGCGACGAGCCGCATGCTCCTCGCCGCGGGCGTCCAAGACGTGATCGGCTGCGACCGCAACGGCGCGCTCTATCGGGACCGTCCGGGGCTCACGCCTGCGCACGCCGCATACGCGCAGGTCACGAACCGCGAGTGCCGCCGCGGGACCGCGGACGAGGTCCTCGCGGGCGCCAACGTCTACATCGGCCTGTCCGGTCCCGGCGCGGTCTCCCCCGAGGCGATCCGCACGATGGCCCCGGACGCGATCGTCTTCGCGATGGCGAACCCCAGCCCGGAGGTCGCGCCCGAGCTCATCGAGGACGCCGTCGCAATAGTCGCCACGGGCCGCTCCGACTACCCGAACCAGATCAACAACGTGCTCGCCTTCCCGGGGATCTTCCGCGGCGCGCTCGACGTTCGCGCGTCTGCGATCACCGAGGAGATGGAGCTCGCTGCGGCCGAGGCGATCGCGGCAGTGATCCCGCCGGACGACCTTGCCCCCGACTACATCGTCCCGAGCGTCTTCGACCGCAACGTGACGCCTGCGGTCGCGGCCGCGGTTTCGACCGCTGCGGAGCGGTCCGGCGTCGCGCGGCGGGTCCGGCACTCCGGGGAGCCGGCCCGCGGATGACGACGTCGGTGGAGCTCGCGGGCACCGGGCGCCTACGCCCGATCGTCGAGGTGGCCGCCGACGTGGACTTGGCCCCCGACGAGCTCGAGCTGCACGGCTCCTCGATCGCGAAGGTGCCGCTGACCGCGCTCCACCGTCGCCGGGCACTCTCGGACGGCCGCCTCGTCGTGGTCACCGCGCTCACGCCCACGCGCTTCGGGGAAGGCAAGACGACGTCGGCCGTCGCGCTCGCGGACGGCCTCGCGTCGATCGGCAAGCGCGCCGTGCTCTGCCTCCGCGAGCCCTCGCTCGGGCCTGTGTTCGGCCTCAAGGGCGGCGGCACGGGCGCCGGTCGCGCCCAGGTCGCGCCGATGGAGCGGATCAACCTGCACCTCACCGGCGACCTGCACGCGATCGCCGCCGCCAACAACCTCCTCGCCGCGATGCTCGACGCGAGCATCTTCCACGGCAACCCGCTCGGCATCGACCAGAACACCGTCACCTGGCGGCGGTGCCTCGACGTCAACGACCGCGCGCTCAGGTCGATCGTGTCGGGCCTCGGCGGCCGGACGAACGGGCCACTGCGCGAGACCGGCTTCGACATCACCGCGGCGTCCGAGGTGATGGCCCTGCTCGCGGTCGCGTCGGACCTCCAGGATCTGCGCACGCGGCTCGGCGCGATCACGGTCGCCCACACGTCCGCGGGCGAGCCGGTGACGGCCGAGCATCTCGGCGCGGCGGGCGCGATGGCCGTGCTGCTCGAGGACGCGCTCGCGCCGAATCTCGTGCAGACCCTCGAGGGGCACGCGGCGCTTGTCCACTGCGGGCCGTTCGGGAACATCGCGCACGGCACGAACTCGCTCGTCGCCGATCTGCTCGCGCTCAAGCTGGGCGACTACGTCGTCACCGAGGCCGGCTTCGGCTCGGACATGGGGCTCGAGAAGTTCGTCGACATCGTCTGCCGCGGCGTCGGGTTCGCGCCGAGCGCGGCCGTGCTCGTGGCCACCGTGCGCGCGCTGAAGCACCACGGCGGCGATGCGAACGGCGGGCTCGACGAGCTCCGGGGCGGCGTCGCGAACCTCGCGCGGCACGTCGCCGTCGTCCAGCACCTCGGCCTCGACCCCGTCGTGGCCGTCAACCGCTTCCCCGACGACACCGACGCCGAGGTCGAGCTCGCCCTGGAGCTCGCGCTCGCCGCCGGAGCCCCGGCTGCGGCCGCCTGCGAGGGCTTCGAGCGGGGCGGCGCGGGCGCCGAGGAGCTCGCCGCAGCCGTCGTGACCGCGGCCGCCGAGGGGCCGCGTGAGCTCCGGTTCGCGTACCCACTCGACGCGCCGCTCGAGGCCAAGCTCGACGCCGTCGCGCGCAACGTCTACGGCGGTGACGGGGTCACGCTCTCGCCGGCCGCTTTGCGGGCGCTCGAGCAGATTCGCAGGGACGGTCTCGAGCGGCTCCCCGTCTGCGTCGCGAAGACCCCGCTCTCGCTCTCGCACGATCCGGCTCTTGTGGGCGCTCCGACAGGGTTCGTCCTGCCCATCCGGGAGCTCCGGGCGTACACAGGCGCGGGATGGATCGTCGCGGCGGCCGGCGACGTGATGACGATGCCCGGCCTCGGCGCCGAGCCGGCGGCGCGGCGGATCGACATCGGCCCGAGCGGCGGCGTAGTCGGCCTCCGCTGACGCGGCGAGAGATTCAGGCGAACGCTCAGTCGCGCCCGCTCGCGTAGAAAGCCGCAACCACCTTCAGCAGCCGCGCCGATGGCCGAGGCTCCGATCTGGCCGAGACTGCTTCGAAAGGAGGCGCTATGAAAGCGCTCGTATACAACGGACCCGGCCAACGGGCCTGGGAGACTGTGCCCGACCCGATCGTTCGGGTCCCGACGGACGCGGTCGTACGGATCGACACGGCGACAATCTGCGGCACCGACCTGCACATCCTCAAAGGCGACGTGCCCACAGTGGCGCCGGGGACGGTCCTCGGCCACGAGGCGGTCGGGACGATCGAGGAGATCGGAAGCGGCGTGACGGGCTTCGAGCCCGGCGACCGCGTCCTGCTCTCGTGCATCACCGCCTGCGGCCGGTGCCGCTACTGCAGAGAGGCACGTTTCGGCCTCTGCATCGGCGGCGGCGGCTGGATCCTCGGCCACCTGATCGACGGCGTGCAGGCCGAGTACGCACGAATCCCGTTCGTCGACACGTCCGCGTACAAGGTTCCCGAAGGGCTCACGGACGAGCAGGTGCTCTTCCTCGCCGACATCCTTCCGACGTCGTACGAGGTGGGCATCCTGAACGGTCGCGTGCAGCCGGGCGACGTCGTCGCGATCGTCGGGGCAGGCCCGATCGGCCTGGCCGCCGTCATGACGGCGAAGCTCTACACGCCGGCAACGATCGTCGTGATCGATGTCGCCGACAAGCGGCTCGAGCTTGCGAAGCGCTTCGGCGCAGACGTGACGATCAACAACGGCACGGAGGATGCGGTCGCCAGGATCATGGAGCTGACCGAAGGCTTCGGCGCCGACGTGGCGATCGAGGCGGTCGGCGTGCCCGAGACGTTCGAGCTCTGCACAGAGATCGTCGGCTCGGGTGGCACGGTCGCGAACATCGGCGTCCACGGTCACCCGGCGACGTTGCATCTGGAGAAGCTCTGGATCCGCGGGGTCACGATCACGACCGGCCTCGTCGACACGTTCACGACGCCGACACTCCTCAAGCTGATCTCGCAAGGCCGGCTTGACGGGACGGCGTTCGCGACGCATCGGTTCAAGCTGAGCGACACCATGGAGGCCTACGACGTCTTCGGCGCGGCGGCCGAGACGAATGCGCTCAAGGTCGTGCTCGAGGGCGAGAAGACGCCGCTGAAGGCGAAGGAGACACTGGCAGGTGCAGTCGCGTAGCGACTCCGCGCGGGCGGGCGTCGGCGAGACGCTCGCCCGGCTCGCGCGGGCTGCGGTCTCGAGACCGCAGCTCCTCCGCGAGGCGTCGCTGATCAGCGGAGCGATGCTCCTCTACTTCGGGGTCCGGAACCTGACTGCCGGGAGCGCGGAGCTCGCGTTCGCCAATGCACGGTGGATCGTCCGGTTCGAAGACGCCGCCGGGCTCGACTGGGAGAGCGCCGCGCAGGGGCTGATCATCGGGCACGAGAGCCTCGAGACTTTCGTCAACTGGGTCTACATCTGGGGACACTGGCCGGTGATCCTCGCCACCGCGCTTGCGTTGTTCCTCTTCCGCCGCGACCGGTACTACCTGCTCAGGAATGCGTTCTTCGTCTCCGGCGCGATCGGCTTCCTCTTCTTCGCGTTCCACCCCGTCGCGCCGCCGCGCCTCCTCGACCTCGGCCTCGTCGACACCGTCACGAACGAGTCGAGCTCGTATCGCGCGCTGCAGCCGCCGGGACTCACGAACCAGTACGCGGCGCTCCCCAGCCTTCACGCCGGCTGGAACCTGCTCGTGGGGATCGTCCTCTTCTCGGCCACCACCTCCCGGGCTCTGAGGCTGGTCGCGATCGTGCTGCCGGCCGCAATGGCGTTCGCCGTCGTGGCGACCGCGAACCACTACGTGACCGACGTGGCGGCGGGGTACGCAGTCGTGCTGGTGGGGCTCGCCGTGGTGTGGATCGGCGGACGCGTCGAGACTGCCGCTATCGTGAAGGCGCGTGCAACCGATATCGAGCAGCCGTCCCCCGCGGCCCTTTGTGATCGCGCACCGCGGCGGCAACCGGCTCGACGCGCTGCACGACGCAGAGCGCCTTCGCGTCCCCCTCGTCGAAGCTGACCTCAGGCTCTTCCGCGGACGCGTCGAGGTACGCCACCTCAAGAGCGTCGGTCCGCTGCCGCTGTTCTGGGACCGGTGGCACGTCGCTCGTCCCTGGGTGTCCCGTCTGACGTTGGACGACCTGCTGCGTGCGACGGAGCCGGGGACCGAGTTGATGCTCGACCTGAAGGGGAGGCGCAGGCGTCTGGGCGCCCTCGTGGCCGCTGCGATCGCGCCGCTCCTGCCCGAGCGCTCGTTCACGGTCTGCGCGCGAGCGCCGAGCCTGCTCGAGCCGTTCGCGGAGCTCCCCGTCCGGCGCCTCCAGTCCGTCGGCAGCGCGCAGCAGCTCCGGCGGCTCCTCCGGCACGGTACGCCGGGCGGCGCGCACGGCGTCTCGATCCACGCCCGGCTCCTGGACGCCGACGTCGTCGGTGAGCTGCGCCGGCTGACAGACGTCGTCGTCACCTGGCCGGTCAATCGCATCGAGGAGGCCGCGAAGCTCACGGCACTCGGGGTGGACGGTCTCATCAGCGACGTCCCGGCACTCCTGCTCGCCGACAGGCCCACCGCTTGATCCCCGCGTTCATCGACCAGGCCGGCGTGATCGCGGAGCGGTTCGCCGAGCTCGACCGGCGACTCCTCCTCGCCGCGATCGTGCTCCAGCTCGCCAACCTCGGACTGCGGGCGTTCGCGTGGCGCAACGTGCTCGCGGCCGCGTATCCGCGGGAGCGCGTCGCGTACCCCTCGATCGCCGGTGCCTACGTCGCCGGCGTGGCGCTGAACACGTTCACCCCGGGCCGCGCCGGCGAAGTCGTGAAGATCGTCCTTGCACGCACTCGGATCCACGGCTCGGCGGTGCCCACGGTCGCCGCGTCACTCTCGGTCGTTCTCGTCTTCGACGCACTCTTCGGCGGCGCGATCGTGATCGCGCTCTGGGCCGGCGGCGTCGCTCCGGGGCTGCCGGGGCCCGGAGTACCGATGCTCGCTGCCGCCGGCGCGGGCGTTGCCCTTGCGGCGCTCGGGGTGTCCGTCCTCGCGCGCCGCTCGCGCCGTGCGCGGCAATTCGTCTCGCGCGCCTGGGCGGGGGTCGCGATCCTGAAGACCCCGGGCCGCTACGTCAGGGGCGTCGCCGTCTTCCAGCTCGGTGCCTGGGCGTGCCGCATCGGCGTCGTGATGCTCGTGCTCGCTGCGTTCGGGATCCAGCCGACGGTCGGATCGGCGGCGCTCGTGCTCGTCGCGGGCGGGCTCTCCACCGCCGTCCCCATTCCCGGCGGCGGCGGCGCGCAGCAGGTGCTCGTCGCGTACGCGCTGCACAGCACGGTCTCGGTGAGCGCGGCGCTCTCGTTCTCGCTCGGGATGCAGGCCGGCGTGGCGCTCGTGAACACGCTGGTCGGCGTCACCGCGCTGATGCTCATGTTCCGGACGCTCGCCCCTACCGCCGCGGTTCGCTCGGCGTACGCTCTCGCCCGCTCCGGCCGCCGGCAGCCCTAGGCGCTTCCGGCGCGTCCGGCTGCTCGGCGAGCACGCGGCGCCAGCGCACGGTTCGCAGCACGAGGAGGAGCACGGCAGCAGCCACGGCGACGTTGAGCGCTGCGACCGCGAAGCGCATTCCGACGCTGAAGCTCAGGATCGCGCCGGCACTCCCTTGGCCCTGGAGGACGTAGACGAGGAGCGCCTGCTCGGTGCCGATGCCCGCAGGCGTCAGCGGGAGGAGCGTCGAGAGGCTCTGCGAGACCTGAACGAGGCCCGCGTTCTCGACGGTCACCGGCAGACCGAACGCCGCGAGGAACAGCCCGATCGCCACGAACCGAAGCGTCCAGTCGACTGCCTGCCAGAGGACGACGCGGCGCACATACTCACCCGGCCGGCGGAGGATTACGACCCCCTGTGCGAGCCGAGCCCAGAGCGCTCGCCCCGCGCGACCCGCCCAGATCCCGACGGCGATCCCCAGGACGAGCGCCGCGACGGCGATCGCCGCCCCGACGCGGGGCTCATGGAAGACCCAGAGCCAGTCGATCGACGGAAGCCGGTCGAGTGTGTCGAGCCCAGGCAGCGCACCGATCCCCAGAGCCCACCCCAGAAAGATGGATCCGGCGAACAAGTCGAAGATCGCCTCGACCGAGAGCGACGCCGTGAGGGTCGGATAGGTCGATGTCGGGATGGCGCGGTGGACGAGGTACAGCTTCAGCACGTCGCCGCCGCGCGCCGGGACCAGCGTGTTCACCCCGACGCCCGCCGCGTAGGCAGCGAAGACCGACCGCCACGGCACGCGTTCCCGCGGGTACGCGGCGGCGAGGACGTTCCGCCACGCCCTGGAGCGGGCCGCCATGCGCACGAGCTGGACGACCAGCGCGAGCGCGAGCGGCTGCCACGCGACCGTGGGCAACCGGTCGAACAGCGACTCGAAGGCGCGAGCGAGGCCGTCCATCCATCAGCGATTGTGCGGGTACTTGCGGCTTTCCCGCATTCCGACGCAGACCTCCCACGGATGCGGGAGCTTTCGGCCCGGGTCAGCATGCGCCTAATGAGCGCGCTGCCCAACTACGCGGTGTCGTGGAACGACGACGGTGCCGAGTTCATCGGTTACGCCGGTCTCGGTGATCGAGAGCTTCGTCTCGAGGGCCGGGACGCGGGAGGCCGCGAGGGCCTTCGCACCGTCCCTTACCGGGACATTCGCCGGATCGAGGTCAGCCGGCTGAACGGCCGCCGGACCGTCGAGCTCGGGCTGGCCCCCGACGGGCACGTCATCGTCTCGAGTCTCGATCGTCCAGGCAGCCTGCGCGAGTTCGCGGACCGTCTCCGCACGCTCACGGATTCCCCGCACGACTGATCCGGCGGAGCGCGGATGCCGCGACCCCGCATCAGGCGCATGCTCGGGTTAAACGACTGAAGGGACGACCATGGACACGATCCTGATCGCAACGGACGGCTCGTCCGGCGCGCGAGCGGCGGTCGAGAACGGGCTCGAGCTGGCGGAGGAGACGGGCGCGGACGTCCTCTTCGTCGCCGTTCGCCGGCCCCCGCTGCCCGTGTTCGGAGACCCGTATTGGCAGCAGTCGGTCTCGAACGAGCTCGCCCGGCTACGGCCGGCGCTGAAGGAGGCGGTCGCGGAGGCGGAGTCGCTCGGGATCAGCGCGGACTACGACCTCGTCGAGGGCGACGCGGCTGACGAGATCCTCCGCCTGGCACGCGCACGCGACGTCGACCTGATCGTCATCGGCTCGCGCGGTCTCGGCGCGGTGGCCTCGGCGATCATCGGCAGCGTCTCGAAGCGCGTCCTGCACGACGCCGACCGGCCGGTGCTCGTCGTGAACGAGCGCGCCGCGGTGCCGCTCAAGACGTGACCGGGGTCCCGGCGCGCGGCCTCAGCGAGGCCGAGGCCGCGCGCCGGCTGTCTGCGCGCACGCCGTACGAACCGTCGTCCAGCCGGTCGTACGCGAGCATCGTCCGGGCCAACGTCTTCACGATCTTCAACCTGATCCTCGCCGTCGCTGGCGCTGCGACACTCGCGTTCGGAGAGTGGCAGGACGCGCTGTTCCTGGGCGTCCTCCTCTTCAACTCCGCCATCGGCATCACGCAGGAAGTGCGCGCGAAGCGCGCGCTCGATCGTCTCGCTGCGCTCGTCGCCCCGACGGCGACCATCGTTCGAGACGGCGCGGCGCGAACCGCCCCCGTGGACGAGGTCGTCGTCGGCGACCTGCTGCGCGTCCAGCCCGGCGACCAGGTCGTGGCCGACGGAGCGCTCGTCCGCGCCGACGGGCTTGCGCTCGACGAGTCGATCCTCACCGGCGAGTCCCGGCCGGTGGTTCGCCGCGTCGGCGACGACGTTCGATCGGGCTCGTTCGTGCTCGAAGGCGCGGGTGAGCTCGTCGTACAAGCGGTCGGCGCGGAGAGCTACGCCGCCGGGATCGTCGGCGAGGCGCGCGCGTTCCGGCACCCGCGCTCGCCGCTCGAGCGCGCGCTCAACAGGCTTCTGATCATGCTCGTCTCGATCATCGCGCCGCTCGGGATCGTCCTCGGCGTCGCCCTCTGGGAGCGGCGAACGCCGCTCGACGAGGCGGTGCCGACCTCAGTCGCTGCAGTGGTGACGCTCGTCCCGGAGGGGCTGATCCTGCTCGCGAGCCTGACCTACGCGGTCGCGGCGCTCCGCATGACCGCGCGGGGCGCTCTCGTGCAGCAGCTGAACGCGGTCGAGTCGCTGGCGTCGGTCGACGTCGTCTGCCTCGACAAGACCGGCACGCTGACGGAGCCGCGACTCGAGGTTCTACGCGTTGTGACCGCGCAGGGCGTCGCGGAGGACGAGCTCGCCGCACGCGTCGCCGAGTACGCGGCCGACGCGCCGGTGCGGAACGCGACCGTCGACGCGCTCGCCGAACGCTTCCCGGCCCAGCCGCTCACGGCGGCGACCGCGACCGTGCCCTTCTCCTCCAGGCGCAGGTTCGGCGCGGTCCGGCGCGACGGCCGCTGGGTCGTCCTCGGAGCGCCCGAGCTCTTCGCACTCGGCCCGCTGGCCGAGGTCGCAGAGGTCGAGGCGAAGGCGGGCCGGCGCGTCGTCGCGCTCGGAACGTCGCCGAACGGGATCTCGGCCGAGCAAGGGCCGCACGATGTCCCTGCGCTCGGACTGGCCGTGCTCGGGGAGCGCCTGCGGCCGGAGGCGCGCGCAGCCGTCGAGTTCTTCCAGCGCCAGGGTGTCGAGCTGAAGGTGCTCTCCGGCGACCGGCCGGAGACCGTCGCCGCCGTCGCGGCCGACGTCGGCATCCCGGGAGGCCCGGCGCTCGACGGGCGGAAGCTGCCCGAGTCGCGGGCGGAGCTGCGCGCCCTGCTGCGCGACACGAACGTGATCGGTCGCATCTCGCCGGAGTCGAAGCGGCGGGTGGTCGAGGCGCTGCGCGACGACGGGCGCTACGTCGCGATGATCGGCGACGGCGTCAACGACGTGCCGGCGCTGAAGGCGGCGCGGCTCGCGATCGCGCAGGGCACCGGGACGCAGATGGCCAAGAGCGTCGCGGACATCGTGCTCGTGCGCGGCGACTTCGCCGTTGTGCCGGCGATGGTCGACGAAGGCCGCAAGATCATGCGCAACCTCCAGCGCGTCACGAAGCTCTTCGTGACGAAGTCGGCGTTCGCGTCGGTGCTGATCGTGTCGATCGGGCTCACGCCCACCGCCTATCCGCTGCTCCCGCGGCACCTGACGCTGGCCGCGACCCTGACGATCGGCGTGCCGGCGTTCTTCCTCGCGCTCGCGCCGAGCGAGGGAAGCTTCCAGATCAAGGGCTTCCTGCGCGAGGTCGCCTCGTTCTCGGTTCCCGCAGGGACCGCGGCCGGGCTCGGCGTGCTCTCGAGCTACCTGTTCGCGCTCAACGTCCTCGACCTCCCGCTCATCGAGGCGCGGACGGTTGCCACGACCGTGTTGGTCACCGTCGGGCTCTACCTGATCGTCGCACTCGAGGCCGGGGGCCGGCTACGTAGCACCGCGGTCGGCGCGCTGTGCGCGACGCTCGCGGCCCTCTACGTCGTCGTGCTCTCGATCCCGTTCACCCGTGAGTTCTTCGAGCTCGCCGCACCTGATCCGGTCATCTTCGCCACCGCGCTCGCGGGCGCCTCGCTGGCGATCGGCGGTCTCGCGATTACGGCCGACAAGTTCCTCCCCGGACATCGGTAGTTCCCCTCAGGCGCACTCGGCGGTTCCGCCGATGCGGGGGGCGCCTGCACGGGGCGAGTCTGGGACATGCACACTCAAAGGAGACGCCATGAAGACCACGCTCGAGGAGATTGATCGCTGGCAGGCAGCACCCCTCGACGTCGAGACGTTCGCGCGCATCGTGCACGCGATGTCACCGGCCGCCGGAGCCGTTACCACCGCATGCACCGACGTGCGGCGGGAAGACGGCGAGCTCGTGATCGAGCTCGAGGTGCACCTCCCGGTGCAGGAGCCGGCCGAGCACCGCATTCCCGGCTTCCACGCCGACGTGACCGGCGTTTGACGGAAGGAGGCAACTATATGTCGCTACCGACGACAACGCCGTCCGGCAAGCGCGCGCTACGTCCGAGGCCGAAGCGCCCGACGGCCTACGGCTGGATGAAGTGGAGGGCGTCGAGGCCGGAAGCCGAGCCCGAGGTGCCCGTTCCCAACGACAAGCCGGACCGCATCTTCCAGCTGCCGCCCGGCATCAAGTGAGAGGAGCAGCTATGCGCAGGGTCATCATCATGGGCGCCGGAGGGCGCGACTTCCACGACTTCAACGTGGTGTACCGCGACGACCCGAAGACAGAGGTCGTCGCATTCACCGCGTCGCAGATCCCCGGCATCGATGACCGGCGCTACCCGGCATCGCTTGCAGGGCCGCGGTATCCGGAGGGAATCCCGATCCGGCCCGAGGCCGAGCTGGCGTGGCTCGTCGAGACCTACAAGGTCGACGAGGTCATCCTCGCCTACTCCGATCTCTCGCACGAGCAGGTGATGCACAAGGCGTCGCTCGTGCTTGCGACAGGCGCTGATTTCAAGCTGCTCGGGCCACACGCCACGATGCTGCACAGCAAGAAGCCGGTGATCGCGGTCGGCGCCGTCCGAACCGGGGCGGGTAAGAGCCAGACGAGCCGGCGGATCGGGCAGATCCTGGTCGACTCAGGCATGAAGGTCGCGGTCGTGCTGCATCCGATGCCGTATGGCGACCTCGAGGCGATGCGCGTCCAGCGGTTCGCCACGCAGGAGGACATCGACGCGACCCATCCGACGATCGAGGAGCGCGAAGAGTACGAGCGCCCGGTCGAGCTCGGGATGGTCGTGTACGCCGGCGTGGACTACGGCGCGATCCTCGAGCAGGCTGAGCAGGAGGCCGACGTCATCGTCTGGGACGGTGGCAACAACGACTTCCCGTTCTTCACGCCTGACCTCTTCGTCGTGGTGGTCGACCCGCTCAGGCCGGGGCACGAGCTCAAGTACCACCCCGGCGAGACGAGCCTGCGGATGGCCGACGTCGTCGTGGTGAACAAGGTCGACTCGGCGACACCCGAGCAGGTGGACCGCGTGATCGCGGCCGTGCATGAGGTCAATCCCTCGGCCCGCCTCGTCACCGCAGCCTCTCCGGTGACGCTCGCGCCGGGCTCGCCGCTCCACGGCAAGCGCATCCTCGTCGTCGAGGACGGGCCGACGATCACGCACGGCGAGATGGAGTTCGGCGCCGGCAAGGTCGGGGCCCGCGAGGGCGGCGCCGCGGTGATCGTCGATCCGCGGGCCTACGCGGTCGGCTCGATCGCCAAGCTGTACAAGGAGTACCCGCACATCGGGAGCGTCCTCCCGGCGATGGGCTACAGCGACGAGCAGCTGCACGAGCTCGAGGAGACGATCAACGCGACCCCGTGCGACGTCGTCGTCACCGGGACGCCGATCGATCTGGCACGGCTGATCAGGTCGGACCACCCGGTCCGGCATGCGACCTACGAGCTGCAGGAGATCGGGCATCCGACCCTGGACGACGTGCTCGAGCCGGTACTCGGCCTGGTTCGAGCGGGGCTCATCCCTGCGTGAACGACCTCGAAGGGACAGGTCCGGTGCCAGGCACCGGACCTGTCCCTTTCTGGATCCGCGGATCCGCTGATCGAGGTCCAGGGGACCTACTGATGATCCCCGCTCGGCGCCGCGCAACGATCGCCGCGGGGTGACCGAGAGGAGGCGCAGATGAACGGTGAAGCGATCATCGAGGCGCGCAGCGTGTCGAAGACCTACGACACCGGCAAGGTGCAGGTCAACGCGCTGAGCAGCGTCGACCTGACGATCCGCCGCGGCGAGATGGCCTCGGTGATGGGACCGAGCGGCTGTGGCAAGACGACGCTCCTGAACTGTCTTTCCGGCCTCGACGCGCTCGACGGCGGCGAGGTGCTGATCGAGGGCGTCGCACTCTCGAAGATGTCCGACCGCGAGCGCACGGACTACCGCGCGCGGCGGATGGGCTTCGTGTTCCAGTTCTACAACCTGATGCCCGTGCTGACGGCGGTCGAGAACGTCGAGCTGCCCTTGCTCGTCGCCCGCGTCAACGCGAAGGAGGCACGGCGCAAGGCGCTGACGGCGCTCGACCTCGTCGGGATCGCCGCCCGCGCCGAGCACGTTCCGGACGAGCTCTCGGGAGGCGAGCGGCAGCGTGTCACGATCGCGCGGGCCCTCGTGAACGACCCTGCGATCGTCTGGGCCGACGAGCCGACCGGCGACCTCGACAGCGAGAACGCGGCCGAGATCAGCGCCCTCATGCGGCAGCTGAACCTCGAGCGCGGGCTGACGTTCGTGATCGTCACGCACGATCCGAGCGTGGGCCACAACGCCGACCGCCTGATCCGGATGGTCGATGGAGAGGTCGTCGGGCACGAGCTGCTGAACCAGATGCCGGACCGGCTCCCCGCCGAGCCGGTGCCCGCGTAGAGGAGGCAGGCGATGCAAGAGCTGTTCGGCATCCCGATGGGGCCGCTCGCTGCGGGCCTCGCGATCTCACTCGCATTCGTCGTCGGCGCGATCGGCGCGCTCGCGCTCCGAAACCGCGTCTTCTTCAAGCTGGGTGTGCGCAACGTCAGGCGGCGTCGTGCGCGCACGGCGCTCATCGTGGCCGGCCTGATGCTCGGGACGACGATCATCGCGGCCGCGCTCGCGTCCGGCGACACGATGAGCCACACGATTCGCCTGTCCGCGATCCAGTCGCTCGGCTCGACCGACGAGCTCGTCTCGGTCAAGGGCGCCGAGGTCGACACGCAGGTCTCGCTCGGCGAGGCAACCGGCGTCGACTACTTCAGCGAGGACATGGTGCCGCTGATCGCGCGCGAGCTCCTGCGAACCGAGCACTTCGACGGAGTCGCCCCTGCGATCGTCGAGCCGGTCGCGGTCCAGAATCTCACCAAGCGCCAGAACGAGCCCCGTGTCACGCTGTTCGCGAGCACCGGTCCGAACCTGGCGGCGTTCGGCGAGATCCGCACCGAGCGCGGGCCGGTCGTCTCGCTCGACGACCTCCGGCCGGGAGAGATCTACCTCAACGCCGACGCCGCAGAGGATCTCGCGGCGGAGACCGGTGACACCGTACGCATCCTTGCCGGCAGTCGCTCACTCGTCGCACGCGTCCGGGCGATCGTCCACTTCGACGGCACCGGAACCGACGGGGCCGCGCTCATGCTCGGTCTCCCCGCTGCCCAGGAGCTGCTCGACCACCGCGGCGAGGTGAAGCACGTGCTGATCTCGAACCTCGGCAGCCCGACAGGCGGCGTCCGCTACACGGACGAGATCTCGACGCTGCTCCGCCCGACGCTCGCGAGGCTCGGACTCGAGCTCGACCCTGTCAAGCGGGACGCGCTCGAGAACGCCGACACTCAGGGGAACGCGTTCATGTCGCTGTTCACGACGTTCGGCAGCTTCTCGATCTTCGCCGGATTCCTGCTGATCTTCCTGATCTTCGTGATGCTCGCGGCGGAACGCCGCGGCGAGCTCGGAATCGCGCGGGCGGTCGGAACGAGGCGAGGCCACCTGATCCAGATGTACGTGTACGAGGGCCTCGCGTACGACCTGCTCGCCGCAGCCGCCGGCGCCGCGATCGGCGTCGCCGTCGCGTTCGGGATGGTCTTCGTCCTCAGCAGCGCGCTGGGGACGGAGGGGATCACGATCGAGCACGACATCCAACTGCAGAGCGTCGTTGTCGCATACGCCGTCGGCGTACTGCTCACCTTCGTCGTCGTGGTCATCTCGGCGTGGCGCGTCAGCCGGCTGAACATCGTCACGGCGATCCGGAACCTGCCCGAGCCACCGGCCCCGAAGCGGCGCAAGCGCCGCTGGATCGGCGGACTCGCTGCAATGGGCCTCGGCGCCCTGCTCACGTTCTCGGGTATGAGCTCCGGGGAGGCTGTGCAGTTCATCCTCGGAATCGCGATGTTCCTGATCGGCGCCGTGCCGGTCGTGCAGGCGGTCGGCGTCCCGCAGCGGCTCGCGTACACCGCGGCCGGGCTCGGGATCGTCGTCCTCTGCCTTCTCCCCTTCGACTGGCTCGACACACTCGCCGGGACGGATCTGAGGATGAACTTCTCGGTCTGGATCGTCTCCGGGATCCTGATCGTTCTGGGCGCGTCGTGGACGATCGTCTACAACGCGGACGTCCTGCTCGGGATCGTGACGGCAACGCTCGGCCGCATTCGCGCGCTGACACCCATCCTGCGGCTTTCGATCGCGTACCCGCTGCGGAACCGCTTCCGCACGGGTGTCACGCTCGCGATGTTCATGCTCGTCGTCTTCACGCTCGTCGTGGGCGCAACCATCTCCGGCTCGTTTGTGCGGGCGTTCAACGACAAGGCGGCGTTCGGCGGCGGCTTCGACATCCGCGCAGGGTCGGCGGCCGTGAGCCCGATCGACGACCCGGTCCGGGCGATTGCGAATGCCCCCGGGCTCCGCTCCTCGGACTTCAAGGTCGTCTCGGCGCAGTCGTACCTGCCGGTCGAGGCGCGGCAGGTCGGCAGGTATGCGTCGACGTTCGAGAGCTATCCGGTTCGCGGCGTCGACGACGCGTTCGCCGGTCACGTGACGTACCTGCTCGCAGCGCACGCGCGCGGCTACTCGGATCCGTGGCGCGCACTCGCCCGCGAGCCGGGGCTCGCGATCGTCGACGGGTTCGTGGCGCCGCGCCGCGACAACTGGGGTGCGGGGCAAGTCCCGCCCGACTTCCAGCTCAAGGGCTTCTATCTGGAGGACCAGGTCTTCGATCCGGTTCCGATCGAGGTGCGGGACCCGCAGACGGGTAAGACGCTGCGCCTGAAGGTGATCGGAGTCCTGTCGGACCAGACACCGCTCGCGATGGCGGGAATCACGACCTCGCAGGAGACCCTCAGGACGGCGTTCGGCGGGCGCGTGCGCCCAACCGTCTTCTACTTCGACCTGGCCCCGGGAGTCGACGCGCGGGCGGAAGCCCGGAAGATCGAGTCGGCCTTCCTCGCGAACGGGGTCGAAGCGGACTCCCTCGACCAGCTGCTCGAGGACGCCGTCGCCGCGAGCTGGACGTTCAACCGGCTGATCCAGGGCTTCATGGGCCTCGGCCTCGTCGTCGGCGTCGCAGCGCTCGGTGTGATCAGCGCCCGGGCGGTCGTCGAGCGGCGCCAGCAGATCGGCGTCCTGCGTGCGATCGGATTCAGGCGCCGGATGATCCAGCTCAGCTTCCTGATCGAGTCGTCGTTCATCGCCCTCACCGCGATCCTCGTCGGGACGCTGTTCGGGCTCATCGTCAGCCACACGGTGATCACCGACGTCGCGAGCCAGCCCGCGTATCAGATGGTGACGGTCTACGTGCCCTGGCTGAACCTGGCGATCGTGTTCACGGTCGTGTACCTCGTCGCGCTCCTCACGACGCTGGCCCCGGCCGTGCGGGCCTCGCGGATCTACCCCGCCGAGGCGCTGCGCTACGAATAGGCGCCGTGCTTGCCGTGCTCACGCCTCGGGCGTGAGCACGGCGGCGCCGCGCACCTTGCCGGCGCGTAGCCGAGAGAGCGCGTCCTCCGCCCGGCCGAGCGGGAAGCGCTCGACGGCGACCCGCACTGGCAGGCGCTCGAGCAGAGCAAAGAGCTCCTCGCCGTCTCGCCTCGTCAGGTTCGCGACCGACCGGATCGTCCGCTCCCCCCACAACAGCTCGTACGGGAAGCGGGGGATGTCGCTCATGTGGATGCCGGCACACACGACGGCCCCGCCCTTCGCGACGGAAGCGAGCGCCCTCGGCACGAGCTCCCCGACGGGAGCGAAGATGATCGCCGCATCGAGCTCCTCAGGTACCGGCTCGTCGGATGCTCCCGTCCAGCTCGCACCCAGCTCGAGCGCGAGCGATTGCGCTTCGACGTCTCCGCGCCGGGTGAAGGCGAACACGCGCCGGTTCTGACCCCGCGCGAGCTGCGCGACGATGTGCGCCGATGCGCCGAAGCCGTACAGCCCGACGCGCTCGGCATCGCCGGTCATCGTCAACGAGCGGTAGCCGATCAGCCCGGCGCAGAGCAGCGGCGCCGCCTCGACGTCCGAGTAGCCGCCGGGAACGGCGAAGCAATAACGCTCGTCCGCGACGGCCTCCTCCGCGTAGCCGCCGTCCAGCGTGTACCCCGTGAAGCGCGCACGGTCGCAGAGATTCTCGCGTCCCGACCGGCAGAAGCGGCACACGCCGCACGTCCAGCCGAGCCACGGCACGCCGACGCGGGTACCGGTGCCGAACCGCTCGCCGCCCTCGATGACGGAGCCGACGATCTCGTGCCCGAGGACGAGCGGGACCTTCGGGTCAGGCAGCTCGCCGTCGCGCACGTGCAGGTCGGTCCGACAGACGCCGCACGCGTGCACGCGGAGCCGCAGCTGTCCGCCGGCGAGCTCGGGCCTCGGCAGGTATCGCTCCTCGAGCGCCGCACCGGGCGCCGGCAGGACCAGCGCGCGTACGGTCAGCGGGGCTCGCAGACGCTCGATCGGACGACGAAGTGCACGCCCTCGAGCCCCTCGAGCGAGAATCCCTCCGCGGCGCCGGGCGAAACGTCGAGCAGGAACCGCGGCCGGTTCCAGCGCTCGTACTGATCGGCGTCGATGTAGAACGCCGTATCGCCGACTTCGCCCAGCCGGAGGTCGTTGGGCCCGAGGACGAGCTCTCCGTCCACGAGGCACAGCGGGGAGCTGCCGTCGCAGCAGCCCCCCGACTGGAACAGGATCAACCTGCCGTGCTTGGCCGTGAGGCGCTCGATCGCCGCGAGTGCGGCGTCGGTGGCGACGACCTGTTCGGCCATGTCTCAGTGCCTCCTAGAAGAACCCGAGCGGCTTCGGGTCGTAGCTGACGAGCAGGCACTTCGTCTGCGTGTAGTGGTCGAGCATCATCTTGTGGTTCTCGCGTCCGACACCCGAGACCTTGTAGCCGCCGAAGGCCGCGTGTGCGGGATAGAGGTGGTAGCAGTTCGTCCACACACGGCCGGCCTTGATGCCGCGGCCCATGCGGAACGCCTTGCTCGTGTCGCGGGTCCAGACGCCGGCGCCGAGCCCGTACATCGTGTCGTTCGCGATCTCGAGCGCCTCCTCCTCGTTCTTGAACGTCGTCACCGCGAGCACCGGGCCGAAGATCTCCTCCTGGAAGATCCTCATCTTGTTGTGGCCCTTGAACACCGTCGGCTCGAAGTAGTAGCCGCCCGCCAGCTCGCCGTCGAGCACGTTGCGCTCGCCGCCGATCAGCAGCTCGGCGCCCTCTTCGAGGCCGATCTTCACGTAGTTCTCGATCTTCTCGAGCTGCGTGGCCGACACCTGCGCGCCGATCTGCGTTGCCGGGTCGAGCGGGTGTCCCTGCCTGATCGCGGCGATCCGCGCGAGGCAGCGCTCCATGAAGGGCTCGAAGATCGACTCCTCGATCAGCGCCCTTGACGGACACGTGCACACCTCGCCCTTGTTGAAGGCGTAGAGCACGAGCCCCTCGACGGCCTTGTCGAGGAAGTCGTCGTCCTCGGCCATCACGTCGGCGAAGAAGATGTTCGGCGACTTGCCGCCGAGCTCCGTCGTGGACGGGATGATGTTCTGCGCTGCGTACTGCATGATCAGTCGCCCGGTCACGGTCTCGCCGGTGAAGGCGATCTTCGCGATCCGCTTGTTCGTGGCGAGCGCCTTGCCGATCTCCGCGCCCGGCCCGTTGACGATGTTGATCACGCCCGGCGGGACGATCTCCTCGATCAGCTCTGCGAACTTGAGGATCGACCACGGGGTCGGGCTGGCCGGCTTGAGCACGACGCAGTTCCCGGCCGCGAGCGCCGGTGCCAGCTTCCACGCCGCCATCAGCAGCGGGAAGTTGAACGGGATGATCTGACCGACGACGCCGAGCGGCTCGCGGAAGTGGTACGCGACCGTGTTCTTGTCGACCTCGGAGATCACACCCTCCTCGGCCCTGATGACCGAGGCGAAGTAGCGGAAGTGGTCGGCCGCGAGCGGGATGTCCGCCGCGAGGGTCTCGCGGACGGGCTTGCCGTTCTCCCAGCTCTCGGCGACTGCGAGCAGCTCGAGGTTCTCCTCGATCGCGTCGGCGATCCGGTTGAGGACCCTCGACCGCTCGGTGGTCGACGTCTCGCCCCACGCGTCCTTCGCGGCGTGGGCGGCGTCGAGCGCGAGCTCGATGTCCTCCGGTGTCGAGAGCGGCACCTCGGTGAACGCCTCGCCCGTCACCGGACTCAGGTTCTCCGCGTACTTGCCGCCGATCGGGGCGACCCAGAAGCCGCCGATGAAATTCTCGTAGCGCGCCTTCAGCTCGACCGGGCTGCCGAGCTCGCCCGGGGCTGCAAAGAGCGCCGCTCGCTCGATGGTTGCCATTGCATCTCCTTTCGAGAAGCGACCCGACCGCACGGAATTGCGGCCGGCAGTCGAGCATCGCGCTCTGGGCAGAAACGGCGCATCGGGCGATCCGCTGACGGGTATGCGGAGAAACCCGCATCGTCCACGTCCCCCCTTTGCCCGCGCAGATCGGGGAGTGGTCTGAGCGAGGCTGCGAGCTTTCCCGGATGCTTCCGCGGGCAGTTCGCACGAGGCTCTGAGCGTGGCGACGACAGCGGCGATCGGACAAGACCGAGCCGCGGCGCAGCTTCGGCTCCCGGCGGCGCTCGACCGCCGGTTCGACGCGATCGTCTTCGACTGGGACGGCACGGCGGTGCCCGACCGTCAGGCCGACGCCGAGCGGGTGCGCGAGCTCGTCGAGGCGCTGTGCGCGCACGGCATGAACCTCGGCGTCGTCACCGGAACCCACGTCGGCAACGTCGACGGGCAGCTCCAGGCCCGTCCGGCCGGCCCGGGACGCCTCTACCTGTGCCTGAACCGGGGCTCCGAGGTCTTCGCCGCTGACGCTCACGGTCTCCGGCTCGTGGAGCGGCGCCAGGCCTCGCCCGACGAGGATCGCGCCCTCGACGCCGCAGCCGAGGCAACCGTGGCGGCGCTCGCCGCGCGCGGGCTGACCGCGGAGATCGTCTCCCAGCGCCTGAACCGCCGGAAGATCGACCTGATCCCCGAGCCGGAGTGGGCGGATCCGCCGAAGGCTCAGATCGCGCAGCTGCTGGACGCGGTCGAGTCCCGACTGGATGCGGCCGGCCTCCGCGGCCTCGACGAAGCCGTCGAGGTTGCGCGGGCCGCGGCGTCCGAGGCGGGTCTGTCCGATCCGCGCGTCACGAGCGACGCGAAGCACGTCGAGATCGGACTGACGGACAAGGCCGACTCGGCGCGCTGGCTCTTCTCCGAACTCGGTCGCCGCGGCGTCGGCCCCAGGCTCGTCCTCGTCGCCGGCGACGAGTTCGGGCCGCTCGGCGGGATCGAGGGCAGCGACTCCTTCCTGCTCGTCGCCGAAGCAGAACGGGCAACCGCCGTCTCGGTCGGAGCCGAGCCGAACGGCGTTCCGGACAACGTGATCCGGCTCGGCGGCGGCCCCGACGCCTTCATCGCGCTGCTCGAGGATCAGCTCCAGCGCCGGATCGGCGGGGATACGCCCGAGCTCGACGGCGATCCCCTCTGGACGCTCGAGATCGAAGAGGAAGACCCGCTGCTCGAGCGCGTCCACGACGCGCTCTGCTCGATCGCGGACGGCCGTATCGGCACGAGCGGCGGCGTCGTGCTGCGCCCTGACGGCGAGCCGCGCGTCCTCGCCGGCGGCCTCTACGACGGCGACGGCGGGCACACGACGCTCGTTCCTTGCCCGCTCTGGCACCGGCTCTGGACGCAGGACGGCTCGATCGACCGCCGGCGCCGGCGGCTCGATCTGCACACGGGGGTGCTCGAGGACGAGCTGCGCTCGGGCGCGGACGACCTTCGCGCGATCCTCTTCTCGTCACTGTCGCGGCCGGGAACGGTCGCGCTCCGCGCGGACGGCGCAACGAGATTCCTCCGGCCGGGTTCGGCGCTCCTCCCAGCGGAGCTTGGCAACGTCGAGCTCGGCGCAGAGCCCGGACGGGTCTGGATCCGCGAGTCCGCGCCCGGCGGCGGCGGCGTGGTCGCCGCGGCGGGCGAGCTGCGACGAAGTCCCCGGCGTCTCGAGCGGATCGGCGCCTACCGTACGGATCCCGTCGCTGCGCCTCGCGAAGAGGACGCGGTGACGGCGGTGCGCGAGCTCGAATCCCTGGGCTACGAGCGGCTGCTCGCGGAGCATCGCGAAGCCTGGGTGTCGCGCTGGGAGGCGGCCGACGTCACGATCGAGGGGGACCCCGAGCTCCAGCTCGCGGTCCGCCTGGCGCTCTTCCACCTGATGGCGTCCGCCGGCGACACCGGTGAGGCGCCGGTCGGCGCCAGAGGCCTCAGCGGCTCCGCGTACCGCGGTCACGTCTTCTGGGACAGCGACGTCTTCGTGCTTCCGTTCCTCGCCGCGACACATCCGCCGGCGGCGCGCGCGATGCTGGAGTACCGGCTGCGCAGGCTCGACGACTCCCGCACCGCTGCCCGCCGGCTCGGGCGCGCGGGAGCGCGCTTCGCGTGGGAATCGGCGAAGCACGGCTTCGACGTCACGCCGCGGTACGCACGCGACCAGACAGGGCGCCTCATCCCGATCAGGACCGGCGAGCTCGAGGAGCACGTCGTCGCCGACGTCGCGTGGGCGGCGTGCTGCTACGCGGACTGGAGCGGCGACGACGCGTTCCTCGAGGGCCCCGGTCGCGAGCTCGTCATCGAGACGGCGCGCTACTGGGCGTCCCGGATCCGCACCGACGGTGGCGGCCGCGGCCACATCTACGGCGTGATCGGGCCCGACGAGTACCACGAGCCGGTCGACGACAACGCGTACACGAACGTGATGGCGCGCTGGAACCTCCGTCGCGCGGCCGAGCTCCCGGGCATCGAGCCGGTCGAGCGCGCCGCTTGGCGACGGGCGGCCGAGTCGCTCGTCGACGGGTACGACGCACGCACCGGTGTCTACGAGCAGTTCGCGGGCTACAACGAGCTCGAGCCGCTCTTGATCGCCGAGCTCGCCCCGCGGCGGCCGATCGCGGCAGAGCTCCTTCTCGGCGCCGAGCGCGTCGCCCGCTCGCAGGTGCTGAAGCAGGCGGACGTCTTGATGCTCCACCACCTCGTCCCCGATGAGGTCGAGCTGAACTCGCTCACGCCCAACCTCGACTTCTACGAGCCCCGGACGGCGCACGGCAGCTCGCTCTCGCCTGCGATCCACGCGTCGCTGCTGGCGCGGGCGAGACGCCCCGACGAGGCGCTCGAGCCGCTTCGAATCGCCGCGCGCATCGATCTCGACGACCTCACCGGGACGACTGCGGGCGGTGTCCACCTGGCGACGATGGGCGGCGTCTGGCAGGCACTCGCGTACGGGTTCGCCGGCCTGCGCCCGAACGGCTCTGTCCTCACGGTCGACCCACAGCTGCCGGCGTCGTGGGACGCACTCGCGCTTCGCCTGCGGTTCCGCGGCAGCCTCGTGCGGCTCCGGCTGGAGCACGAGCGACTCGTGGTCGAGGCCGAGCGCCCGCTCCCGGTCAGCGTCGGAGGCTCGACTCCGATCTACGGCACGACCACGACCTACGAACTCGCCGACAAATGCTGGAAGGCGGTGCAGAGATGACGAAGGTGATTGCGGCGATCGACGACACGCCCGCGGCCGCGCCCGTGCTGGCGACGGCCCGAGCGCTCGCGCGGATCTTCGACGCGAAAGTCGAGGCGGTTCACGTTCGCACGGACGGGTACGCGACCGCGACAGAGGCCGCTGCTGCGGCCGGTGTCCGGCTCGACGCGCTCGGCGGCGATGTGGTCGAGTCGCTGATCGCGATCGGGTCCCGGCCCGACGTGTCGACGCTCGTGCTCGGGACGCGCGAGGCGCCTTCGGCGACGGGGCCGCTCGGCTCGACTGCGATCGAGCTGATCGGTGCAGTGGAGAAGCCGGTCCTGCTCGTCCCACCGCGCGCGCCCGCGCTCGATCGGATCCGGACTGTGCTGCTGCCGCTCGAGGGGACGCCTGAGACCTCACTCGCGCCGGCCGTCGTGCTCGACCTCGCGCACGATGCTGCGGTGGACGTGCTCGTCCTCCACGTCCTCGACGCGACGTCGCTGCCGCTCTTCACCGACCAGCCACAGCATGAGACGGAGGCCTGGACGACGGAGTTCCTGGCGCGCTACTGCCCGCGCGGACTCCGCTCGGTCCGGCTCGCGCTCCGCGTCGGCGAGCCCGACGAGACGATCGTCCGCGTCGCCGAAGAGAGCGGCGCCGACCTCATCGCGCTCGGCTGGAATCAGCGTCTCGCCCCCGGTCGGGCGGCGATCGTCCGCACCGTGCTCGAGCGCGGCCGTTTGCCCATCCTGTTGATTCCCGCAGGCGCACGCGAGGAGACCGCCGATCCTCAGCACCGGATCCCCGCGACCGTCTGACGCCGCGCCGCACGCCGCGGACGCACAGAACGTCGAGCGCGCCGTCGACGGTGACGCGCAACTCGGGCTCGACGCCGGGGAAGCCGCTGCACGGCTCGCTCGCGACGGCCCGAACCTGATCGCGCGGGCAGAGCGGCCGCCGTACCTGGAGCTGCTCGCGCGTCAGTTCAAGGACCCGCTCGTGCTCCTGCTCGTCGCTGCGGCTGCGGTCTCCGGAGCGATCGGCAAGCCGCTCGAGGCGGCCGCCATCATCGCGATCGTCGTCCTCAACGCGGCTCTGGGGTTTTGGCAGGAGGCAGGCGCACACCGCGCGGTGCTCGCGCTACGCGACAGCTTCCGGCAGACCGCCCGTGCCGTCCGCGACGGACGGGAGATCGTGATTCCCGCCGAGGAGCTGGTTGTCGGTGATCTGCTCGCGCTCCGCGAGGGAGACAGCGTTCCCGCGGACGCGCGGGTCGTCGCCGCCGTCGGCCTCGACGTCGACGAGTCGGCGCTGACGGGCGAGTCGCATCCGGTCGAGAAGGTGGTCGCAGGCGTGCCGCTCGACGCGCCGCTGGGCGATCGGTTTTCGATGGTGCACGCCGGGACGGCCGTCGTTCGAGGGCACGGCCGGGCGCTCGTCGTCGCGACCGGATCGAGCACGGAGCTGGGCCGGATCGCGCTGCTCGCCGAACGCGCCCGCCGCCCGACGACGCCGCTGCAGCGGCGCACGGCAACGCTCGCCCGGGCGCTCGCCATCGGCGGCGCCGTCCTGACCGTCGTCCTCGGCCTGGGGATGCTCGCGCGCGGCGAGAGCGTGCAGGACGCTTTCCTGCTCGCGGTTGCCGTCGCGGTGGCGGCCGTGCCGGAAGGGCTCGTCGCGACGGTGACCATCGCGCTCGCGCTCGGCGCCCGGGCGATGGCCGAGCGCGGCGCAATCGTCAGCCGGCTCGCGGCTGTCGAGACGCTCGGCGAAACGACGGTCGTCTGCACGGACAAGACCGGCACGCTGACCCAGAACCGCCTGACGCTGGCGAAGGTGGTCGCCGCCGAAGGGACGCACGAGGACTGGGTTGTCGAGGCCGCCGTGCTCGCGTCCGCGGACGATTCGCTGGATGCTGCGCTCTACGAGGGCGCCGCCGAGCGCGGCGTGGAGCGCGAGGCGCTGCTCGCGACCTGGAAGTTCGTCCGCGAGACGCCGCTCGACACGGCGCGGCGGCGCATGACGGTCGTCTACGACCGCGGCGACGGGCCGTTCGCCTTCGCGAAGGGGGCACCGGAAGTGCTCCTGGACCCGCGCCACCCGTTGCGCGAGACGGCCGACGCCTGGGCCGAGTCCGGTCTCCGCGTGCTCGGAGTCGCCGCGGGCCGCGGCGAGAACGAGGACGGCCTCGAGCCGGTCGGCCTGATCGCGTTCAGCGATCCGCTCCGCCCGGCGGCGCCTGCCGCCGTCGCCGATGCGCGCGCCGCCGGAATCCGGGTGAAGATGCTGACGGGCGACCACCCGGCGACGGCGTTGACGATCGGCCGAGAGCTCGATCTCGAGCCGCTGGACGTCCACGCACGCGTGACGCCCGCGGAGAAGCTGGAGCTCGTCGAGCAGCTCCAGGCGGCGGGCGAGGTCGTCGCGGTCACCGGGGACGGCGTCAACGACGCGCCCGCGCTGCGCAAGGCGGACGCGGGCGTTGCGATGGGCGTCGCCGGGACGGATGTCGCACGGGAGGCCGCCGACCTCGTCCTCACCGACGACGACTTCTCGACGCTCATCGCGGCGATCGGCGAGGGCCGGCGCATCCTCGCCAACGTGCGGACCTTCACGGCCTTCCTTCTCTCCGCGAACTTCGGCGAGGTCGTGCTCTTTGCGGCCGCCGTCGCAGTCGGCGCGAGCGCGCCGATGACGGTCGTCCAGATCCTGACGATCAACCTGCTCACCGACGGCCTGCCGGCGGTCGCGCTGTCGCGGGAGCCACTCCGAGCGGAGACGCTCCAGGAGCCGCCGCAGCCGGGCAGCACGCTCCTGACGCGGGCAGCCTGGCTTGCGCTGCTCGCGATCGGCCTCACAGTCGGCGCCGCCGCCTTGACGGCATTTGCGCTCGGCGACGGAGTCACGGGTCAGACCATGGCGTTCGCGACCGTCGGCGCAGCCGAGCTCGCGCTGGTCTTCACTCTGCGCTCCTCCCGGGCGCCCGCCTGGCGGGCGGCCCCCAACTCGTTTCTCTCGAGCGCGGTCGTTGCTTCGCTGCTCCTGCTCTTCGCGGTCGTCTACGTACCGGCCCTGCACGGGCCGTTCGGAACGGTGTCGCTCGACCCGAGGGAGCTCGCGATCGTCTGCATCTGCGCGCTCGCGCCGGCCGTGCTCGTCGAGCTCGGGAAAGCAGTGCGCCGTCACTAGGCACGGGCGGGAACTACTCACTCCGCAATCCGCGAAAGCACCGATGCAACCCGCGGGCGCGCGCACGACACTCGAATCGGCTCGTATCGAGGAGGTAAGAGAGATGGCTGAGACGCTTGGTGGATTCCGGGCCGTTGTGGGCGACGTCGTCGTGGTAGAGCGCAAGCAAGTGGGCGGGGGAAGCCGAAGCGGTGAGATCCTCGAAGTCCTCGGCGAAGCCGGCCACGAGCACTACCGCGTCCGCTGGGAAGACGATCGCGAGAGCGTCTTCTACCCGGGCAACGACGCCGTCGTGCGGCACCAGAAGGCGACGCGAGCTGCCGGCAAGGGCAGGCGCAAGCCGTGACGAAGGCGCCGTCGATCTGGTTGCTGACTCCGCCGCGACGCCGCGTGCGCAATCGGCACGAGTTCGTCTGCTTAGAGTGCGGGTACGGGGCGGTGGCGAGCATCGCGCCCG
The DNA here is from genome assembly GCA_963700495.1 of uncultured Actinomycetes bacterium. GTDB lineage: Bacteria > Actinomycetota > Thermoleophilia > Gaiellales > Gaiellaceae > JACCTU01. The sequence goes on from CAVOXT010000002.1 coordinate 66,090, forward strand.
AGCGCTGTCCCACGTGCGGGCGGTCGACGTGGGAGCTCGTCGAGCGTCCACGAGTGCTCTCACATAGGTAAAAGCACGCAGCGGCGTTCCGCTCGTTCCCCGATGCCCCGCTCCAGTTCCTTGAGCGACGCTTCTGGCAACAAGGAGGGACCATGGCGACAGTGCTTCGGAAGACGTCCGCCCCAGGGCATCCGTGCTGGACCGATGACTACGGACTCCGGCACTGCGAGGGTTATCGGGTAGTGGGCCCCCGCGGTCACGTGGGCTACGTGGAGGAGGTTCGCGCCGACGAGCTCGGCGAGATCAGAGCGATCGTCGTGGCCGGTGGACGGCGGCTGCTCGTCTCGGCGCACGAGATCGGGTCGGTCGATGTCGACTCGGAGCTCATACGGCTGACGCAGACACCTGCATGAGCGCGACGGAGACGCTGAGCAATCTCCTCGTTCGTGGAGAGCGAGAGGGGACGCTCTGCCTGTCCGAGATCGAGCCGGTCGCGGAGTCGTGCGAGCCGGACGCCAAGGGCGCGTTCTTCGACCGTGTCGCGGCGCACAGGATCGACCTCGTCGACGACTGCGGCCGCGACGACGCGCCTGCGCCGTCGTACGTCCCTGACGAGGTCGCCGAGGCGACGACCGACGCGTTGCGGCTCTTCCTCCGCGAAGCAACCCGCTACCCCCTCTTGACCGCCGCCCAGGAGGTCGCGCTCGCGAAGCGCATCGAGCGCGGCGACCTCGATGCGAAGGAGAGGATGATCCACTCGAACCTGCGGCTCGTCGTCTCGATCGCGAAGCGCTACCAGGGTCACGACCTCCCGCTCCTCGACCTCATCCAGGAGGGTGTCTTCGGCCTGATCCGGGCGGTCGAGAAGTTCGACTGGCGCAGAGGATTCAAGTTCTCCACCTATGCGACTTGGTGGATCCGGCAGGCGGTGCAGCGCGGGATTGCACGCCACGCGCGCACTATCCGGCTTCCGATCGACGTCCTCGGGCACGAGCGCAAGCTCGCGCGAGCCGAGTCACAACTCTCTGCGTCGCTTGGAAGGCCGCCGACGGACGAGGAGCTCCTCGACGCTGCGAGCCTCAGGCCGGCCGAGATGCAGCGGGTGCGCGGGGCGGCGCGGATCGTGACGAGCCTCGACGCCCGCGTCGGCCCGGAGGACGGCGCCGAACTCGGCGCGCTCATCTCGGCGGAGAGCTTCGAGCCGGGCGCCGACCTCGACGTCCTGCTCGGAACGGCCGCTCTCAAAGCCGCAGTCGCAACGCTCCCCGAGCCGGAGCAAACCGTGATCCAGCTCAGGTACGGGCTCGAATGCGGCGAGCCGAAGTCGCGCGACGAGATCGCGCGCCTGCTCGAACTTCCTCCGCAGCGAATCGGCCGAATCGAGACTGCAGCGCTCGAGCGACTGTCGCTCGAACGAGAGCTTCGGGCGCTGCGCAACGGCGCGCGCCTCGTAGAGACGGAAGGGGATGATGATGCGAGTTGACGAGGTGATGACGAAGCAGGTGGTCGCCGTGGCGCCTGAGTTGCCGCTCAAGCACTTGGCCCGACTGCTCCTCGCGAACGACATCTCCGGCGTGCCGGTCGTCAGCGACGGGCGCGTCGTCGGAGTCGCGTCCGAGAGCGATCTGGTGCGTCACGAGGCGGCCCTGCCGCGCGCCTCTCGAACCAGATTCCTCCGGCGAAGGGTTGACCGCGCACGCGACGGGCTCTACGTGGCCGACGTGATGTCGAGCCCGGCGGTGACGATCGAGCCGTGGATGTCGGTCGGAGCAGCCGCTGTGACGCTGCTCGAGAACGACATCAACCGCCTGCCTGTCGTCCAGAGGGGGAGGATGGTCGGCATCGTCGCGCGGGCCGATCTCGTGCGGGCGTTCGCGCGCTCCGACAAGGAGATCCAGCGCGAGATCGTGGACGAGGTGCTCGAGGCGCTCGTCCCGGCCGACTATGTCGGCGTGAAGGTCCACCACGGCGCGGTCGAGCTCGAGCCCGAAGCCGGCGTCGACGCAGAGGCACTCGCCAGGGACGTTCGGCGAGTTCCGGGCGTCGTGCGGGTCCACGTCGCGGATCCGCAGAGGACGAAGGCGGCACGCAGCGTCTGAGCGCGCCTAGCCGCCTGCGGGCTCGAGGAGCGGCGCAAGCGCCAGCGCGCGCACGATGTCGTCGTAGGCGTCACGCCCCGTGAGCGAGTACGACGCGTCGAACTCGACGGCGCCGTTGAGCTCGATCACCACGTCCTCCCGCTCACCGTGCAGGATGTCGACCCCGACGAGGTCGATCGCCAGCGCTGCTGCGGCGTCGAGGGCGAGCCGGCGCTCCACGACCGTTGGCTCCACCGGCCGGCGCGAGGCTCCGACGGAGACGTTCGTCCGCCACTCGCCGGCAGCGGCTCTTCGCTCGACCGCGCCGACGACGTGACCGCCGGCAACGACGAGGCGGACGTCGCGGGCCTCGGCTGCGACCAGCTCTTGAACGAGCACGCCCTGCGAACGGAACCACGGCCTGGAGCTCAGCTCGAACAGGAGTCGCCGGGCGTCCCGCTTGGTGTCGCAGCGGAAGACGTCGGCGCCCCAGCTGCCGAAGCGGGGCTTCAGGACGAGCGGCGCCTCGAGCCGGAGCGGCGCCCCCGGATCGAGGAGATGCTCGGTCGCCGGATGCGGAACGCCTGCTCGTGCGAGCACGAGGGCGGTGAGCAGCTTGTCGTGGGCACGGAGGAGCGCTCCGGGACAGTTGAGCAGCCGGATCCCGCCGAGCTCGAGCTCGAGGAGCGCGTCGAGGCCCGCCTCGACCCCGTCGAGCGTCGGCAGGACGTCGAGCCTGCCGATTGCCACGTCCCCCCTCTCGAGCATGTCGGCCGCGGCGAGCGGGTCGACCAAGGCCGCGGTCACACCGGCATGCGTGAGCCCCTGCACGAGCGCGACGTTGCCGAGGGTCGGGCCGCCGATGACGCCGACGCGCCGACCACCGCTTCCGAGCACTCTCAACGCTCCGCTCCGCATTCGGGATCTGCCGTCATCCTGCAACGCGTACGGCAGCCCGCCATCCGCGGCGACCCCGATTCCCGACCGGAGGACTACGACCCCGGCGGTGCGATCCGTAGTTCCCACCGAGGGCGATCGGCGCGCGCCCGGATGTGGCGCCTGCCTGCACCGGAGAGACTCGCCTGGCTACGCAAAGGAGGCGAGCCATGGCAATGGTAAAGCGAACGCCGTGGACCGATCTCGACATGATGGAGCGTCGCATGCGTCGCTTCTTCAATGAGGTTGGATTCGTTCCGGCGCCGATGCCCGCAGCCGACGTCTACGAGACTGACGACGACTTCATCGTCGAGCTCGAGGTACCGGGCTACGAGCAGAAGCATCTCGAGATCGAGCTCACCAACCACACGCTCGTGGTCAGGGGCGAGCTCGAGACGGCGAAGGAGGAGAAGGAGAAGTCCTTCCGCCTCCACGAGCGGCTGGAGCAGTCGTTCGAGCGCCGGTTCGCGGTCCCGCACGAGGTCGATCTCGAGCGGTTCCACGCCGACTTCGGCAAGGGGGTCCTCAAGGTGACGGCGCCCAGGCTGAAGAGCATGAAGCCGAAGAAGATCACGATCGGCTCCGTGGCGTAACGCCGAGGCTAAGGGCCGCCGCTCGCGCGGCGGCCCTTCCGCCTCAAACGCGCTCGACCCGCGGCGGGCCCGAGCGAACGGGCACGCCCGCGAGCGCGGCGGCGATATCCAGCGTGGAGAGGATGCCGACGGGGTGCCGGCTGTCGGGCTCCACGACGAGAAGGTGCGAGGCCTGATGCTCCGTCATCAGCCGCGCCGCACGCTCGAGCGTCTCGTCGCCGCCCACGCGGACGAGCGGCGCGGACGCGGTCCCGCCCGCGGTCCGGTCGGCCAGGTCTCCGGTGATCGCGGCGCCGACGAGGTCCAGGTCCGAGATGACGCCGAACGGCGACAGCACGCCCTCTCCGAGCTCCGCGACGGCCTCGAAGACGACGATGCAGTGAACGTCGTACGACGCGAGCATGCGTGCAACAACGTCTAGCCGCGTCTCGGGGGGACATGTCAGCACACCTGGATGCATCGCCTCGGCGACGCTGATCTCGGCGAGGCGTGTTGGGGTTGCATGCGCGGTCACCATTTCATCCTCCTGCTCGGCTATGGATCCGAATTCTCTCCGGGTTCTTCCGCTGTGCCATCGGAGGCGCCGCGGATCGGGCGCACGGGAAATCACCGATGACCGCGGAGCCCGCCGACGGCTGATGGTCTTCTCGGATTCGCCTTAGGCTGGTCGATCGCGTTCTTCCCGCGCGAGCGGGATTCCCGCAATCCCAATCGGCGCGGCCCCCGATGAAGCGGGCCTACGCCTAGGGCACGATCAGCGTGACGAAAGGGGAAGACGATGAAACCGATCCTGGTCGCATACGACGGCTCCGAGGGCGCGCGGCGCGCGCTCGAGCAGGCCGCGACGATGGCGAACGGGCATCCCGTGACCGTCATCAGCGTTGCCGAGCTCCTGCCCCAGTTCGGGAGGGCCGGCGCGATGCTGGTCCCCGAGGAGGACGAGGAGCGGAAGCGCGAGCTCGCGGACGCGATGCAGATCCTCAAGGACCGCGGCGTCAAGGCGAAGGCGATCGAGCGGCGAGGTGACGCCGCCGAGGCGATCGTCGACGAGGCTCTGCAGGACGGCGCCGAGCTGATCATCCTCGGAACGAGAGGCTTGAGCTCGGCGAAGCGGTGGCTGATGGGCTCGGTGAGCACGCGGGTCGTACACCACGCCCCGTGCAACGTGCTCGTCGTCCGCTGAGCGCCGCCGCCCGTTTCGCGGCGCGTCGCCTGAACAACGCGGCGACGCGCCGCGATTGGTGCTCGGATCGAAGGCCGCGAGTCTGACCCGGCAGGCCGCGGAAACGTCGGCGAGGTCGACCTGAGCGAGAAGGTGCTCATAGCGCTCGTCGTCTACACGCACGAGGAGAGCCTGCTCGTACGAGCGACGGGCAGCGTCGGCATGATGCCCCGCAGTGCACGGGCATCCCGATCCCACCCAGAGGGCGGCGAGAACCATCGGCGCAGCGTTGCGGCGTGTTGGTTACTCGGAGCTCGGCGTCTGTGAGCTGCTCGGTGACGATGCGTACTCGAGTGGACCCGAGGACGTGCCGGTCAACATTCGGCGGCTGCCTGACACACAGCTCGCCACGGTCGTCCGACTGTTCTTTCTGGAGCTTCCGGTCTCGACCGGCTCGGCCGTCCGTGCACTGGGCAAGCCCGTGGTCGACGCGCTCGAGGCCGCGGGAGTCGCGAAGGTCGACGACCGGGTCGCGCCGTCCGTGCGGATCCTGCCGGTGGGCAACCTCCTGCTCGCGGCGGACGGCTACTCACGCGCGGCCGACGATCCGCCGGACTACGTCGCCGCCTATTCGCCGACGTCTCGGCTCCTGGACTCGCTGACGCCGCGACGCCGCGTCGAGTCCGCGCTCGACGTCGGCACCGGCAGCGGAGTGCACGCGCTGCTCGCGGCGGCTCATGCCCGGCGCGTCGTCGCAACCGACGTGAATCCACGCGCGCTCATGTTCACGCAGCTGAACGCGGCCCTCAACGGCCTGACGAACGTCGAGTGCCGCCTGGGGAGCCTGTTCGAGCCGGTCGGCGAGGAGATCTTCGACCTGATCACCTGCAACGCCCCGTATGTCGTCTCGCCCGAGCACCGCTGGGCCTACCGTGACGGCGGCTTCGAAGCGGACGAGATCTCGGAGCGGGTCGTCAGGCAGGCGGCCGGCCATCTGGCCGAGGGCGGATTCGCCACGGTGCTGGTCAGCTGGGTCGCCGCGGATGAGGACGCACCCGACGAGCGTGTCCTCGCGTGGACGGCAAGAAGCGGGTGCGACAGCTGGATCCTGGTCGCGCAGGAGGAGGACCCGCTCGGCCACGCAGCCGCGTGGAACTCCCACCTCGCAGGCAACCCGGCCGCGTTCGGCGAGGCGCTCGACGAGTGGACGCGCTATCTCGACGAGCTCGGCGTGCGCTGGGTGAACGACGGCGCGGTTGTCCTGCATCGCGGCAACGGCGGGCGGCCGACCGCCCGCGTCGATTCGGTCGACGAGGACGACGTCGAGGAAGCCGGCGACCAGATCGAGCGCGCATTCGAGGCGCGTGCCCAGCTCGGCGAGCTCCGGCGTCTGGACGAGCTGCTCGAGGCGCGTCTCTCGGTGGCCGCCCCGCTCCAGCTGGAGCACGAGCTCGAGCCGCGACGCGGACGTGCAGCCGCCGTCGACGCCTACGTCTCGCTCGCCGAGGGGACGAACTCGACCGTCGAGACGACGGCGCACGCACTCGAGGTCGTCGACGCGCTCGACGGCAAGGTGCCGCTCCACGCCGTCGTCCGGGCCGCCGCTCGCCGCCTCGGGCTGTCCGAGACCGAGACGTCGAGGCTCAGGCGCGAGGCCTTGCGGCTCAGCCGAGAGCTGCTCGAGCTGGGAGCGCTTCAGCTTCATCGCTGAGGCGCAGGTCCGGCACCGGCGAGGCCAGCAGTGCGGCGAAGGCCGCGGCTAGCTCGCGGGCGGAGTACGGCTTCGGGACGAAGCCGGTCAGGTGGTCGGTGAGCTCCCCGGCGGCGTGCTCGCTGTAGCGGCCAGCACTCCCTGACTCGCGCGGCGGCGCTCCCCCGAAAGGGGTTAGCCGAGCGTCGAGCCTCGGCTTCGAGCCGGCCGTCCGGCACGCCGAGATCCGGCGCAGGCTGCGCGAGACGCTCAGCGGCGTGTCGCGTCCGGCTTGAGCTGCGTCGTCGCGTCCACCTCGTCGAAGAAGGCGAGCGCACGCTCGAGCTCGCCCTCTGCCACGCCCGCCCGTGCGGCGAAGAGCCGCGCGTATGCCTCGTCCGGACGCGACCCGATCTTGGCGAGGATCTCGGCGGCCTCGAGGAACTCGCTCCGCGCGAACGCGGAGGCCGCGTGGAGCCAGGGCGTCGTGCCGTTCACGGGCGCGAGATCGGCGCCGTGTCCAAGCGTGACCAGCCCCACGGCGAGGTCGAATGCCTCGAACGAGGGCACCGGGCTGTCCGCGCTCGTCGTCCAGATGCTGAGCAGCTCGTCCGCCGAGAGCAGCGCCTCGGCGGACTCGCCCGCCACGGCGAACGCGCGGGCCCGGAACGCGAGCGACTGGTTGAGGAACCAGGGATCGTTCGCCTTCCGCGCGATCGCGAGCCCCCGCTCGGCGTCGTCGACTGCGCCGGCGACGTCGTCTCGCGCGAGGCGGATGAGGCCGCGCACGCGCAGGCACGTCGTCTCCATGTAGTGGGGTGAGCCCGCCTGCGTGGCCGCGATGAACGCCTCGGCCAGGCGAATTGCCTCTGTCCAGCGGCCGCGCCAGTACGACTCGATCACGCACGCAGCGCTCAGCCACCGCTCCTCGAACGCGTCGCCGAACCGTTCCGCCGCCCGGCGTCCCTCGGCGAAGAGCTCGAACGCCCGCGGAAGCTCGCCCTGGATCGCGAGCGTCGCGGCGAGAAAGCGGTAGCCGCGAACGCTCTCCGGCGACTTGATCGCGTCGGCGATCGCGAGGCTGCGCTCGAAGTCCTCGAGTCCACCCTGGTCTCCTCTCGCGAGCCGCGCGGCGCCGATGTTGTTGAGCGACCGCGCACGGAGATCGTCGAGCCCGAGCAGCTCGGCCATCGCGAGCGCCTCCCGCCCGACCACGATCGCCTCTTCGGGCTTCTGCGTGCGGACGAGGAAGCGCGACCAGTTCGAGAGCACGAACACCTTCGCGCGCGTCGGTGGTTCGTCGCGGACGAGCGCTGCGGCACGCTCGAGGTGCTCCTGCGCCGACGCGTGCATCCCCTGGTTGACGAGCAGGTCGGCGGCCATCACGTCGGCGGCCGCCGCGCGCTCGCGGTCGCCGACGAGCAGGAGCGCCTCCCGGGCCTCTTCCAGCTCCTCCGCGCCGGCGTGCTCCGCATGGAAGCGCGCCTCTCCGACCCGGAGCAGCAGCTCTCCGCGCTTCGGGTCGTCGGGCGGCATCAGATCCAGCGCGGCGCGGTAGAAGCGGGCTGCAGTCGCGTGCGCGTTGAGGGTGGCGGCGTGCGTGCCGGCGTCGACCGCGGCCCGGCGCGCCTTGTCCGCGAGACCCGAGACGTCCTGTCCGGCCGCCCGGCCGAGCTCCAGCGCACGCAGGTAGTGGTGGGCGAGGAGCTCCGCTCGATCGTCTGCGCGCTCGGGAGGAAGCGACTCGATCCACTCCGCCGTGAGCCGGTGGTTCTGCGCCCGCCGCGCCCGAGCGAGCTGCGCGTACGCGACCTCCTGGACGAGCACGTGCCGGAACGTGTACTGGAGCTCGTTCGCGATCGAGGACGTGCGCTCTCGCCGGACGAACTCCTTCCGTTCGAGCATCCGCAGCCGGTCCTCGACGAGCGATCCCGGCTGCGAGCCGATCGCAGCGAGCGACCCGACCCAGAAGACCTGGCCGACGAGCGCCGCGTCCTGAATCACGGCCTTCTCCTCGGGCGGAAGCCCGTCGAGTCGGGCGGCGATGATTCCCTGCACGGATTCGGGCAGCGGCAGCTCGCGGCTGCGGGCCAGATCGCCCGAGCCGTTCCGGTGCAGGAGGCCGCGGTCGTTCAGCATCCGCACGTACTCACCGGCGTAGAGCGGGTTTCCGCCGGAGTGCTCGAGCACGATGCGCTGGACCTCGGAAGGCAGGACGTCGCGGTCGAGGAGCGCGACGAGCAGCTCCTCCGTCTCCTTCTCTCCGAGCGGCGCCAGCGAGATCGAGATCGCGCTTCGCTTGCCACCGCCCCACCCGGGCCGGCGCTCGAGCAACTCGGGCCGCGCAGTGGCGAGCACGAGCAGCGGCACGTCCGCCGCCCAGTCGAGGAGGTAGTCGAGGAAGTCGAGCAGCCCGTCGTCGGCCCAGTGCAGGTCTTCGAGCACGAGCGCGAGCGGCCGTCGTTCCGCGAGCGCCTCGAAGAACCGGCGCCAGGCCGCGAACGCCTCGGCCCGGCGGTCCCCGCGGAGAACGTCCCCGGACGCGAGCCCGACGAGCGGACGCAGGTGCTCCGTCACCCAGCGCGCCTCGTCCGGGTCGGCGATCACCTCGTCCGCCGCGTCCTCGAGCTTTCGAACCGCGTTCCCGGCCGAGTCGCTCTCTGCGATGCCGACGTGCGCCTTGACCATCTCGGCGAGGGCGAGCAGGCTGAGCCCGTCGCCGTACGGAAGCGAACGACCTTCGAGCCGTTCGACCGGCTCGGCGCCGGCCGCGGCGAAGAGCTCGAAGACGAGCCGGCTCTTGCCGATCCCTGGAACGCCGACGATCGTCACCAGCTGCGAAGCGCGGTCCCGGCGGACGCGCGCGAGCGCCTGAACGAGCACGTCGAGCTCCTCGGCGCGGCCGACCAGGGGTGCGTCGAGGCCTTCGTCGCCGCGACCCTCCCGAAGCGCGAGCGCAGGCCAGGCGGGCACGGGGAGAGCCTTCCCCTTTGCGATCACCGACTGGCACTCGCCGTACTCGACCGCGTGCCGGGTCGCGCGATAGGTCGCCTGGCCGACGAGGATCCCGCCCGCCGGAGCCGCCGACTGGAGCCTGGCGCCCGTGTTCATCACGTCGCCCGCCGCCATGCTCTCGCCTGAGTGCGGGCTCGCTCCGAGCGAGACGAGCGCCTCGCCGGTGTGGACGCCGATCCTCACCTCGAGCCCGAGCGTCGGGTCCGCGGCGTTCAGCTCCTCGATCGCGTCGTGGATCGCGAACGCCGCCCTGACCGCGCGCTCCGGATCGTCCTCGTGCGCGACCGGCGCACCGAAGAGCGCGACCACCGCGTCGCCGATGAACTTCTCCACAGTGCCCCCGACGCGCGCGAGCTCGTCGCGCAGGCGCGCGTGGTAGGGCGCGAGCCGGGCGCGCACGTCCTCCGGGTCGAGGCGGTCCGCGGCAGCCGTCGAACCGACGAGATCGGCGTAGAGCACGGTGACGACCTTCCGCTCCTCGCCCGGCGCCGGCGCCTGTGGCGCCGCGTCCAGACGGGTTCCGCACGAGGAGCAGAACGAGGCCCCCGGCTCGGTCAGCTTCCCGCACGTCGGACAGACACGCTCGAGCGAGGCGCCGCAGCTCGCGCAGAACCGGTTGCCCGGAAGCGCTTCGACTCCACACGAGGGACACGTCATCGCTGTCACAATGCTAGGGCAGCGAGTTCGACTCTCCGAGCTTGCGACCATGTTCATGGACCTGACTGCCGACAACACGGCGATCGTGTTGGACTCGACGGCCGATCTCCCGGACGCGGCGGAGCGCCATCCGAACTGGCGCGTCGTGCCGCTCTACGTCAGATTCGGCGACGAGCTCTTCCGCGACTACGTCGACCTCGAGCCGGTCGAGTTCTACCGGCGGCTGCGCGCGTCCTCCGAACAGCCGCGGAGCTCCCAGCCCTCGCCGGGCGACTTCACGAGAGCGGTCTCGGAGCTCGACGGATACGAACGCGTGCTCATGCTGACGATCTCCGCCGGGCTCTCCGGCACCTACGAGAGCGCGCGCGTCGCCGCGGAGGCCGACCCGCGCGCCCGAGCGATCGACACGGGCTTCGTCTCGGGTGCGATCGTCCTGCTCGCCGAGGCGGTTCAGCGAAGGCTCGAGCGCGGGACGAACGACGAGGAGCTCGCCGACCTGTTCGACCGCTTTCGGCGCGGCGCCCGTTTCTTCGTGACGCTCGACACGCTCGAGTACCTCGTGCGCGGCGGGCGTGCCGGACGCGCGGCCGGGTTCGTGGGAGGACTGATGTCGGTCAAGCCCGTGCTCGAGGTCTCGGACGGCGAGATCGTCCCGGCCCGCCGGGTTCGCGGCCGGACGCGGGCGATCGACGAACTCGAGCGGCTCTTCGTCGACGCGACCGAAGACGAGCCGTCCGTACACGTGGGACTCGTGCATGCGGATGCCGAGCGCGAGCTGGGAGAACTCGAGGCCCGAGTGCGCCGCTCGCGCCCGAATGCATCGGTCGACTTCAGAGGGATGTTCGGCCCGGTGCTCGGCACGAACGCCGGGCCTGGTGCGCTCGCGCTCTGCTGGTACCGCGACGACGACTAGACGGAGACGGTCTCGCGAACGTCCGCGTACCAGTCCTCGCGAGTGAGCGGCAGGCCACTCACGCCTCGGTCCGGCTTGGCGAAGAGCGCCTGGTACACGTTCAGCCGGCCTGTCTGCATCCCGTAGGCCGACCCGGCCATGTACATGCGCCAGATCCGATAGGTCTGCTCGTCGGTGGCGCGGATCGCGTCGTCCCGGTGCTCGTCGATGCGCGAGACCCAGTGCCGAAGCGTGAGCTCGTAGTGCTCGCGAAGGCTCTCGACGTCACGGACCTCGAAGCCGGACTGCTCGGCCGCGCGGAGAGCGGTCGAGATCGGCAGAACGCCGCCGTCCGGGAAACACGTAGCGCTCCATGAACGACGGGCCTCGCCTCGCGGTCTGCTCGAACTGGTAGCTCCGAGCGACGCCCTGGTTGAGAAAGACGCCGCCGGGCTTCAGCAGCGCGCGCGCCCTTGCGAAGAAGTCGGGAAGCAGCTCCTCGCCGACGGACTCGAACATGCAGATGGAGACGACCTTGTCGAACGACTCCGGGGCATCGAGGCTGCGGTAGTCGCGCACCTCGATCCGGCAGCGATCCTCGAGCCCGGCTGCCCGGATGCGCTCGGTCGCAAGCTCGGCCTGCGGCTCGGAGAGCGTGATCCCGACTGCGTCCACGCCGTAGTGCCCGGCCGCGTGGATCATGAGGCCGCCCCAGCCGCAGCCGATGTCGATCAGCCGCTCGCCCTCGCGCAGCCGGAGCTTGCGGCACACGAGGTCGAGCTTGCGCAGCTGTGCGGTGTCGAGGTCATCGTCCGGAGAGCCGAAGTACGCGCACGTGTAGACCATCCGCTCGTCGAGGTAGGAGGCGAAGAACTCGTTCGACGTGTCGTAGTGATAGGTGACGGCCTGCCTGTCGCGTCCGATCGAGAACCGCCTGCCGCGCAACTCCGCGGCGCCGCGACCGACGCGCGGTCTCCGCTCGGACGGCAGCGACAGCAGCCGGCGGGCGAGCCCGAGCCGGTCGAAGAGGCCCCAGCGCCGCTCGACGAGGAGAGCGTCGGCGAGTCCGAACACGCCGTGGATGTCGCCTTCGATGTCGACGTCCCCGAAGACGTAGGCCTCTGCCATGTTGAGCTGCGTCGGCGGCCAGAGCAGCGCGCGAAGCGACCCCGGATGCGCGAGCACGAGCGTGAACCGCTCGGGCTCGCCGCGAGACGGCTCGACTCTGCGCCCGTCCCAGAGTCGGACGGCGAAGTCGCGCCGCAGATCGCCGATCAGGTCGTGCAGGATCGCGAGCGTCGTCTCGCCGTGGTCAGCCATACCAATCGTCGCGCGTGAGAGGAAGCCCGGACGATCCCTGCGGGCCGGGCTTGACGAGCAGCGACTGCCAGAGGTTCAGGCGACCGACGCGCTGGCCGTACGTGAAGCCCGCCATCCCGAGCCGCCACACCCGGTAGGTGATCGAGTCGGCGACCTCGACCGCGCGGTCTTCGTTCGCCTCGAGCCGCTTCCGCCAGTGCGCGACGGTCAGCGCGTAGTGCTCGCGCAGGCTCTCGACGTCGCGAACCTCGAAGCCCGCCGCCTCGGCCGCCTGCAGGGTGGTCGAGATCGGCAGCAGCTCGCAGTCCGGGAAGATGTAGGCCATCGTGAACGAGCCCCCACGCCGCGCACGGACGGTCGCGGGCTCGCCGATCCCGTGATTGAGGAACGCGCCGCCCGGCTTCAGGACCTCGAGCACGTGGTCGAAGTACTCGGGGAGCGAGCCCGCAGTCAGGTGCTCGAACATGCCGATGCTCGAGACCTTGTCGAACGGGCCCGAGACCTCGCGGAAGTCCCGCACCTCGACGCGGCAGCGACCTTCGAGGCCCGCCGCGCGGATGCGCTCGTTCGCGAGCTCGGCCTGCGGCTCGGACAGCGTCACGCCGAGCGCTTCCACGCCGTAGTGCTCGGCCGCGTGCATGACGAGCCCGCCCCAGCCGCAGCCGATGTCGAAGAGCCGTTCGCCCTCGCGCAGCCGCAGCTTGCGGCAGATGTAGTCGAGCTTCTGCTCCTGCGCCGTGTCGAGGTCGTCGTCCGGCGTGCGGAAGTACGCGCACGTGTAGACCATCCGCCGGTCGAGGAAGAGCCCGTAGAACTCGGGGTCGAGGTCGTAGTGGTAGTGGACGGCCTGCGCCAGCCGCTCGGCGGAGTCGCGCCGCCCGCGCAGCCGGGCCGGACCGCGGCCCGCGCGGACGCCGCCGTTCGACGGCAGCTCCAGCGCCCGCTTCCCGAGCCGAAGCTGCTCGCGGCGCCCCCACTCCCGCTCGATCAGCAGCCAGTCGGCGAGCGGCAGGACCGCCTCGAGGTCGCCCTCGACGTCGACGTCGCCGTGCAGGTACGCCTCTGCGAGCGAGAGCTGAAGCTTGCTCGGCGAGGCGAGCATCGCCCGCAGCGCACCCGCGTGCTCGAGGACGATCGTGAACCGTGCGTCGACCCCGGGGTCGGGGCCCCACTCCGTCCCGTCCCAGAGCCGGACGGCGAAGTCTCGGGGCTCGTAGCCGCCGAAGAGCTCATCCAGGAGCGCGAGCGTCCGCTCGGCGGCCTCGGAGCGCTCGTGGACGGAGGTTATGCCGGTCTAACCCTTCCCTGACGACGCCGGCGTTCGACTGCTGACTGGTTGCGGAACCTTCACGTTCCAGGCGAGCCCGAGCTTCTGCGAGCAGCCGAATGACGAGCGCGGTCAGGTCGGGTTGGCGAAGGCTCATCCCGTGGTACGCCATGCTCGGGAACGCGTGGTGGTTGTTGTGCCACCCTTCGCCCAGGCCGATCGTGCCCATCAGCCAGTTATTACGGCTTTCGTCCCCGGTGTCAAACGGCTGCTTGCCGAACACGTGGCAAACGGAGTTGACCGCGAAGGTCAGGTGGTTGCCGACCGCGATCCGGACGAGCCCGCCCCAGAGCAGACCGCGCCAGCCGGCGATGGCGTACGGGATCGCGAGCCCGAGCAGGACCCAGACCATGTTCGTCCGGTCGATGAAGACGACGAGCGGATCGTTGAGGAGCCGCTTGCAGTAGCGCTCGCGCTCGGCCGGCGTCGGCTTGAGGATCCAGCCCACGTGCGCGTGGAAGAAGCCTTCGACGGGTGAGTGCGGGTCGCCCTCGCGGTCGGATGCGGCGTGATGCTTGAGGTGCCAGGCGGTCCAGTTGATCACCTTCCCCTGGACCGCCATCGCGCCGAGGGCGAGGAAGGTGCCCCTGACGATCGGGCCGGTCTCGAAGCTGCGATGCGTCACCAGCCGGTGGTAGCCGATCGTCGTGCCGAGACCGGTGATCACGTACATGCCGACGAGAAGCGCCACGTCCGTCCAGTCGACGAGGCTGTTCCAGAGGATCCACATCGCGTACCCCGTTGCTGCCAGGGGGAGCACGAGCCCGATGACGAGCACCATGCGGTAGACGGAACGCGGGATCCGGTGCTCGAAGACCTTGAGCACGACCGCAGAGGCGACGACGGCGAGGATCAGCCACTTCATCGGGCGCGGATCCTAACCGTCGTGTCGTTCCCGGCCAACCGAACCCGGCCCCTCATCTCGGGGAAGACGCCGGCCCAGCCCATCTCGAACTCCGGCAGGGTGAGGCTGACGGCCGACACCTTCGATCTCTGCGTTCCCGTCGCGGACAACGCGAAACTCAAGCACGTCGCCGCGCGGCGGCCAAACACACGGACGGCCGGCTAGAGGCCGACGATGTCGTCGGGGCGGACGGGGACGCGCGCGAGCTCGCGTCCCGTCGCGTCGCGGAGCGCCGAGACGATCGCGGCGGTCGAGACGACCGTCGGCGGCTCGCCGACGCCCTTGACCCCGTAGGGCGCGCTCGGCTCGGGGACCTCGACGAGCACCGACTCGACCGGCGGCATGTCGAGCGTCGTCGGGATCAGGTAGTCGGTGAAGCTCGCGTTCGTGATCAGCCCGTCGCGCGTCTGGATCTCCTCCATGAGCGCGAGCCCGAGGCCCTGCGCCGTGCCGCCCTCGATCTGACCCTCGACGGCGTGCGGGTTGATCGCCTTGCCGACGTCCTGCGCCGTGCCGATCCAGACGACGCGCGTCAGCCCGAGCTCGACGTCGACCTCTGCGACGACACGCATCGCCGCGCAGGCGAACGCGACGTGCGAGCGCTCGCCCGTGGTCTGGCCCGTCTCGGGATCGAGCGGGCTCGTGCGCGGGTGGCGATAGATCCGCTCGACGTCGACCTCGCCGCCCGGTCCGCTCCCGCTCCTCGAGCGCAGCGCGGCAGGCGAGCTGCACCGCGCCCGCGGCCATCCACGTCATGCGCGAGGCCGAGGCCGATCCCGCCGAGCCGACGGACGCCGTCGTGTGCGGCGCGAGCACGACGTCGTCGGTGCCGAGCTCGGTGCGCGCGACCTGGAGGATCACGTTCGTGACGCCCTGGCCGACCTCGGCCGCGGCGCAGTGCACCTCCGCGCCCCCGTCCGCGCGCAGCCGCACGCGCGCAGCGCAGTAGTCGTCGAAGCCCTCCGAGTAGCAGATGTTCTTGAAGCCGACCGCGAAGCCGACGCCGCGCCGGACGCCCTCGCCGCGGGTCGTGTTCCCGGCGCCGCCGGGGAGCCGGATCGGGTCGCGCGGGAGCTCCTCGGGCTCGGGTACCGGAAGCTCCGCCGCACGCCGGATCACCTCGGCGACGGGGAGCGACCCGTCGATCCGCTGGCCGGTCGGCAGGACGTCGCCGGGCGCGAGCGCGTTCCGGAGGCGGAGCTCGACCGGGTCGATCTCGAGCGCGACGGCGAGCTTGTCCATCTGCGCCTCGGCCGCGAAGCACGTCTGCACGGCGCCGAAGCCGCGCATCGCGCCGCAGGGCGGGTTGTTCGTGTAGACGCAGGTCGACTCGAGCAGAGCGTTCGGGACCGCGTACGGCCCGCACGCGAACGACGCCGCGTTCGATGTCACGGCGGTCGAGCTCGACGCGTACGCGCCGCCGTCGAGGAGGATCCGCATGCGGACGCAGACGAGGCGCCCGTCGCGGTTCGCCCGGTGCTCGGCCCAGATCCGCGCCGGGTGACGGTGCACGTGCCCGACGAACGACTCCTCGCGCGAGTAGACCATCTTCACCGGCCGGCTCGTGTGCAGCGCGAGCAGCGCGCTGTGGATCTGCATCGAGAGGTCCTCGCGGCCGCCGAACGCGCCGCCGACGCCGGCGAGGTGGATCCGCACCTGCTCGGGCTCGAGGTCGAGGCACGGCGCGACCTGGTCGCGGTCGACGTGCAGCCACTGCGTCGCGACGTAGATGTCGACACCGCCCTCGCCGTCCGGCACCGCCAGTCCCGACTCCGGGCCGAGGAAGGCCTGGTCCTGGATCCCGAGCTCGTACTCGCCGGAGACCGAGACGTCGCCGGCGGCGTCGGGGTCGCCGTGGCGGATCACGAGCCAGCGGACGACGTTCGGGCGCGGATCGTCGCGGTAGCCGTGCCCGTCCGTCCGCGCTGGTCGTGGATCGGCTCCTGCTCCAGCGCGCGCTCCGGGTCGACGACCGGCTCGAGCGGCTCGTACTCGACGCGGATCCGCTCGGCCGCGCGGCGCGCCTGCTCGGGATGCTCGGCTGCGACGAGCGCGACCGGCTCGCCGAAGTAGCGGACGCGGTCGAACGCGAGCACCGGCTGGTCCGGGAACTCGAGCCCGTAGCGCTTCTGTCCCGGGACGTCCTCGTGCGTGAGCACCGCGTGGACGCCGGGCGAAGTCGAGCGCCTCGCCGAGGTCGATCTCGACGATCCTCGCGTGCGCGTGCGGGCTGCGCAGTGTGTGCCCCCAGAGCATCCCGGCGGCGAAGAGGTCGCTCGAGTAGGCGAACTCGCCCGTCGTCTTCGGGATCCCGTCGACGCGCTGGACGATCTCGCCGACGCGGCCGAGCTTCAGAGCGCTGGCTCTCATTGCGCGGCCAGCCGGACCGCGTCGAAGATCTTCGCGTAGCCGGTGCAGCGGCAGAGGTTGCCCGAGAGCGCCTCGCGGATCTCGTCGTCGTTCGGGTTCGCGTTGTGCGCGAGCAGGTCGGCGGTCGCGACGACGAGGCCGGGCGTGCAGAACCCGCACTGCACGGCGCCGGCCTCGACGAACGCCTCCTGCACGCGGTGCAGCTCGCCGTTCTCCGCGAGGCCTTCGACCGTGACGACGTCGTGCCCGTCGGCCTGCGCGGCGAGCACGAGACACGCGCAGACGAGCGTGCCGTCGAGGAGCACGGAGCACGAGCCGCACTCGCCCTGCTCGCACGCGTTCTTCGAACCCGGGAGCCCGAGCCGCTCGCGCAGCGCGAAGAGCAGGCTCTCGCCCTCCCAGACGTCGGCCTCGCGCGGCTCGCCGTTGACGGTGAGCTCGATCTTCATGCGAGACACCGTCGAGCGCACGCTTCGTCAGGACGCGCAGCGCGTGCCGGCGGTACGCGGCCGTCCCGCGGACGTCGTCGATCGGGCTCGCGGCCTCGGCGACGCGATCCGGAAACGACTCGACCTCGTCCACGCCCTGCGCGCACGAGCGTCGGCACCGGGACCCGCGGAGCCGAAGGCGGCGCGGAGCTCGTCGCGCTCGACGCGCAGCGCGAGCGACACGACCGCGATCACCATCGCGTTGCGCGGCCCGACCTTCATGAACGTCTCGCCGGCCGGACGCGACGGGCGAGCACCACGGCGACGATCAGCTCGTCGTCCGCGAGGACGTTCCGCTTCGGCCCGACGACGAAGTCCTGCGAGCGCGACGCGTGCGCTCGCCGCGCACGCTCGCGAGCTCGACGTCCGTCTCCGCGACGAGCAGCGGCGGCAGCGCGTCCCCGGCCGGCGACGCGGTGCCGAGGTTGCCGCCGATCGTGCCGCGGTTCCGGATCTGCGGCGAGCCGACCGTGCGCGACGCTTCGGCGAGGGCCGGCAGCAGGCTCGGCGAGCGGCTCCTCCATCGCCTCGGCGTACGTCAGCCCGGCGCCGAGCCGGAGCGTCCCGTTCTCGCGCGACCAGCCGCGCAGCTCGGGCACTTCGTTCAGGTTCAGCAGGGTCGGCGGGCGCAGCCGGTCGAAGTTGAGCCCGACCATCACGTCCGTGCCGCCCGGGATCGGAACGGCGTCCGGGCGCTCCGCCTTCAGCCGCAGCGCCTCCGTCGAGCGACTGCGGACTGAGGACGTCCACGGCGTCTAAGGGTAGTACGTTAGGCGCGTATGCCCGACCTGGCGCGCCGCCTAGCCGTCGCCCGCGGGGACGAGCCTGCCGACCTCGTCGTGCGCGGCGGCCGCGTGCTCTCCGTGTTCACGCGCGAGTGGCTCGAGGTCGACGTCGCCGTCGTCGACGGGTTCGTCGCCGGCCTCGGCGACTACGAAGGGCGCGAGACGCTCGACGCATCGGGCCGCTACGTCGTGCCCGGCTTCATCGACGCGCACATGCACCTCGAGTCGTCGAAGCTGCTGGTGGACGAGTTCGCGCGCCTCGTGCTCCCGCTCGGCACGACGGCCGTCGTCGCCGACCCGCACGAGATCGCGAACGTGCTCGGCACCGACGGCGTGCACTGGCTGCTCGACGCGTGCGACGACCTGCCGCTCGACGTGTTCTTCATGGCGTCGTCGTGCGTCCCCGCGTCGCAGCTTCGAGTCGCCGCGGCGCGAGCTGACGCACGGGCGACCTCGAAGGGCCTGCTCCGGCGGCGGCGCGTGCTCGGGCTCGCCGAGATGATGAACTTCCCCGGCGTCATCGCCGGCGACGAGCGCGAGCTCGAGAAGCTCGCGGCTCGACGGCGCGTCGCACGTCGACGGCCACGCGCCGGGCGTCCTCGGAAAGCGGCTCAACGCCTACGCGGCCGCCGGCATCCGCTCCGACCACGAGGCGTACACGGCGGAGGAAGGGCGGCGAGCGGCTCCGCGCGGGGATGTGGCTCCTGATCCGCGAGGCGTCCGACGGCGCGGAACCTCGAAGCGCTGCTGCCGCTCGTCCGTGAGTTCGGGCCGGCTCGGATCGCGTTCTGCACCGACGACCGCGAGCCCGAGCACATCGTCGACGAGGGCCACGTGAACTCGATGGTGCGCGCGAGCGTCGCGCAGGGGATCGCCCCCGAGGACGCGCTCGTGATGGCCTCGCACAACGCGGCCACATGGCACGGGCTCACGCAGCTGGGAGCGATCGCGCCCGGGTATCAGGCCGATCTGCTCGTGCTGCCCGACCTCGAGCGGTTCGAGCCGGAGCGCGTCCTCAAGCGCGGGCGACCCGTCGGCGAGTTCGCGAGCCCGCAGGTCCCGGAGTGGGTCAAGCACACGGTCCGCGTCGCGCCGATGACTCCTGCCCGACTTCGACCTCCGCTCCACAGGAGGCCCGGTCCGCGTGATCGGCGTCGTCCCCGATCAGATCGTGACCGACTCGCTCGTCGAGGAGCCGACCATGCGCGACGGCAGCATCGCGACGGACCCCGAGCGCGACCTCGCGAAGATCGCGGTCGTCGAGCGCCACCTCGGGACGGGACGCATCGGGCTCGGCCTCGTCCGCGGCTTCGGGCTCCGCCAGGGCGCGCTCGCGTCGACGATCGCGCACGACGCGCACAACATCGTCGTCGTCGGGGCGAGCGACCGCGATCTGCACCGCGCGGTCGAGCGGCTCGTCGAGCTCGGCGGCGGCATCGTCGTCGTGTCCGAGGGGAGCGTGCGCGCGGAGCTGCCGCTTCCCGTCGCAGGCCTGCTGTCCGACCTGCGGCTCGACGAGGTCGTCAGGGCGAGCCGGGCGTGCGTCGAGGCTGCGCGCGCGCTCGGGTGCACGCTTCCTTCGCCCTTCCAGTCGCTCGCGTTTCTCGCGCTGTCGGTCATCCCGAGCCTGAAGATCACCGACCGGGGCCTCGTCGACGTCGACCGCTTCGAGCTGGTGCCGCTCGAGGTGTGAGCACGCTCTTCGCCAACGCGCACGTCGTCACGATGGACGACAACGGGACCGAGCACGCAGGCGGCTGGCTGCTCGTCGAGGACGGGTTCGTCCGCGAGGTCGGCGGCGGTCCGGAGCCGGACGCGACGAGCGCGTCGACCTCGGCGGCGCCGTCGTCACGCCGGGCCTCGTCAACACGCACCACCACCTGTACCAGACGCTCACGCGCGCGCGGGCCCAGCAGGCCGACCTGTTCACGCTGGCTGCGCGAGCTCTATCCGGTCTGGGCGCGCGTCGACGCCGAGGCCGAGTACGCCGCCGCTCGCACCGGGCTCGCCGAGCTCGCGCTGTCCGGTTGCACGACGGTGTTCGACCACCACTACGTCTTCCCGCGCGGGCGGCAGGGGCTCGTCGAGGCCGAGGTGCAGGCGGCCCGTGAGCTCGGCGTCCGGATCGTCGCGTCGCGCGGCTCGATGGATCTCGGCGAGTCCGACGGCGGGCTGCCGCCGGACGAGCTGGTCGAGGACCTGGACGCTGTGCTCGCGGACACCGAGCGGCTCGCGGGGGAGCTCCACGAGGCCGGCCCGGGCGCGCGCGTCCAGCTCGCGGTCGCGCCGTGCTCGCCGTTCTCGGTCACCGGCCGGCTGATGGAGGAGTCCGCCGCGCTCGCGCGCCGGCTCGGCCTGCCGCTCCACACGCACCTCGCGGAGACGGTCGAGGAGGACGACTACTGCCGCGAGCTCTACGGCTGCTCGCCCGTCGAGTACCTGGAGCGGCTCGGCTGGCTCGCCGGCGACGTCTGGTGCGCGCACTGCGTGCACATCGGCGACGCCGACGTCGCGCCGCTTCGGGGAGACGGGCACCGGCGTCGCGCACTGCCCGACCTCGAACCTGCGTCTCGGCGCCGGTGTCGCACCCGTCCGCGAGCTCGTCGACGCGGGCGTCCGCGTCGGGCTCGGCGTCGACGGATCCGCGTCGAACGAGCGGAGCGACCTGTTCCTCGAGGTGAAGCAGGCGCTGCTCGTCGCGCGCGGGCGGGGCGGGCCGGATGCGCTCACGGTGCGCGACGCGCTCGCGCTCGGCACGCGCGGCGGCGCCGCCGTCCTCGGCCGTGACGACATCGGCTCGCTCGAGCCGGGGAAGTGCGCCGACTTCGCCGTCTGGAACGTCGACGGGCTCGAGCTCGGCGGCGCCGAGGACCTCGTCGCCGGGCTCGTGCTCTCCGCGCCGCACCGGGTCGACCGTCTGATCGTCGGCGGCGACGAGGTCGTGCGCGACGGCCGGCTCGTGCGGGCCGACGAGGACGAGATCGCTCGCGAGCACCGGCTGCAGGCGAGAAGATTCGCCGCATGACTCTCTCGACGCACGTCCTCGACACGGAGCGCGGACGGCCGGCGGCGGGCGTCCGCGTCGAGCTGTACCGGGGCGACGACCGGCTCGCGGATCAGACGACCGACGAGGACGGCCGCATCGCCGACCTCGCCCCGGGGCTCGACCCGGGCGTCTACCGGCTCGTCTTCCACCCGGGGTCGCCGTTCTTCCGCCGCGTCGAGCTCGAGGTCGAGCTCGGCGACGGCCACAACCACGTCCCGCTCCTCGTCTCCTCCTACGCGTGCGTGACCTACCGCGGCAGCTGACCGTGGACGAGCTCGCGGAGCTGTTCGAGGGCCGCACCCGTTTCGTCGAGCGCCTCGCGCAGCTCGAAGACCCACTCGACGCGGCCTCGGGCCTGATCGACCGGGTTCCCGAGGACGAGGTGGTCGAGGCGCTTGCAGCGCACCCTCCGATCGGCGGCAAGGGCCTCTCCGAACGCTCGGCGCACGAGCAGGGCACGGACGACGACGCCGCCGTCGAGACCGAGCTCGCGTACCTGAACCAGGTCTACGAGGAGAAGTTCGGCTTCCGCTTCGTCGTCTTCGTCAACCGGCGCCCGAGGCGCGAGATCCTCGAGGTCCTGCGCGAGCGGCTGGCGCGAACGCGTGAGGAGGAGCTCGACACGGCGATGCACGAGCTCGTCGCGATCGCGCGCGACCGCTGGACGAACCCGTGACTGTCGCTCGCCTTCGGCCCCTCCGTGGGGGAAACCAGGTTTCCCCCACGAGCCCCTTCTTCTTGTCTTGTGGGGGAACCTCCCGGTCCCCCACCCCCTCCACCCGCTCACGGGCTAAGAACTGGCCCATGAGCGTTCTCCTCGACGCCTACGTCGTCGACTGGCTCGACCTGCTCATTCGCTGGCTCCACGTCGTTGCTGCGATCGTCTGGATCGGCACGTCGTTCTACTTCGTCGCGCTCGACAGCCATCTGCTCCCACCGCGGGACCGGCGCGACGGCGACGAGGGCATCGGCGGCGAGTCGTGGGAGATCCACGGCGGCGGCTTCTACCGCGTGCAGAAGTACCGCGTCGCGCCGGAGACGCTGCCCGAGCCCTTGCACTGGTACAAGTGGGAGGCGTACACGACCTGGCTGAGCGGCTTCGCGTTGCTCGTCGTCCTGTACTACGTCGACGCCGACACGTACCTCGTCGACCCCGCGGTCGCGGATCTCAGCACGCAGTCGGCGGTCGCACTCAGCCTCGCCCTGCTCGTGCTCTCGTGGTTCGTCTACGACGGACTCTGCCGGCTGCTCGGCAACCGCGAGCTGCTGCTCGCCGGCGCGCTCGTCGCCTTCGTGACGGTTTCGGCCTACGTGGTGAGCGAGCTGTTCAGCGCCCGCGCTCTGCCGATTCAGCTCGGGGCGATGATCGGGACGATGATGGTCGGCAACGTCCTGTTCGTGATCATCCCGGGCCACTGGGAGCTGATCCGCGCGAAGCAGGCCGGGCGCGAGCCGGACCCGGTGCACGGGATCAAGGGCAAGCAGCGCTCGGTGCACAACAACTACCTGACGCTGCCCGTCGTCCTGGCGATGCTCGGGCCGCACTTTCCGTTTGCATTTGCAGGTGACAACGGGTGGCTCGTCCTCGTCGCGCTGATGCTGGTCGGCGCGTGGGTACGCCACTTCTTCAACCTGCGGCATCAGGGTCGAACGGTCTGGGCGATCCCGGTCACCGCGGCGCTCGCGGTCATCGCGATCGCCGTCGCGATCCGCCCGGACGACACCGCGACCGCGGACACCGGTGCCGCGGTGCCGTTCGCAGCGGTCGCGACGATCGTCGAGCAGCGATGCGCGACGTGCCACTCGGCGAGCGCCGACGAACGAGTCGTTCTCGACGGCGCCGCTGGGGATCATGTTCGACACGCCGGAGCAGATCCGCGCGCGTGCGGACGCGATCGACGAGCAGGCGGTGCGAACGAAGGCGATGCCGCTCGGGAACGTGACGGGGATGACGGACTTGGAGCGCGAGCTACTCGGCCGCTGGATCGCGCAGGGCGCGCGCGTTCCTTAGCTTCCGGACCGACCGAGAAATACCCAATCTTCACGACAAGACCAATATCGTATTGTGATAACCTATCCTCATGAAGCAACACCGAATCACGCAGGGTGGCCAGTTTCACTACCAGCTGCTGTGCGGAGGCGATGGGGCACTTCGACTGTCGGTATCGAGGATCTCGGCGATTCCGTCGTGGTCAGGCCGCTGCCCGACGATCCGATCGCGGCCGCCCGCGGTGCGCTGCAAGGACGCATCGGCTCGATCGCCGAACTTCGCGCCAAGGCGCGAAAGGATGAGGGAAGCGCCGAAGGCCGGCGTTGATTCTCCTCGACGCCTACGCCCTTGTCGCGCTCGTAGCGGAAGAGCCGGCAGCCGACGAAGTCGAGAACCTGCTGCGGACAGGAGACACTGGAATGGTGGTCGCAAATCTCGCCGAGGCGGTTGACATCTCTCAGCGCGTTCATGGTCTCGGCGCGGACGATGTCCGAGCGGCGCTGGAGCCTCTACTCCTGGCAGACGTTGTCTCGGTAGTCATCTCAGGAGAGCCCGACGCGTGGCTCGCAGCTGAGCTTCGCGCACGGCACTACGACAGAAAGACGCGCTCGCTTTCCATGGCAGATTGCTTCCTGCTCGCTCACGCGCTCACGGCGAGTGCTCGGATCGCAACGGCTGACCCCCCGCTTGCCGGGGCTGCACGATCCGAGAGCATCGGGGTGGTTGCCCTTCCCGACTCGGCCGGCAATCGGCCGTAGTCCCTTAGAGTCGCTCTCGTGATCGAGATCGCCGCCGGTGGGTTTCGCTTCGTCGCTCGCTTCGAGGAGGAGGCCGCGCCGCAGAGTGTCGCGGCGTTCCGTCGGCTGCTTCCGCTCGAGTCGAAGATCATCCACTGCCGCTGGAGCGGCGAGTCGAACTGGATCCCCTTCGGCGAGCTCGAGCTCGGGATCGGGCCCGAGAACGCGACCTGCTACCCCGCGCCCGGCCAGCTGTTGCTCTACCCCGGCGGTCTGAGCGAGACCGAGCTTCTGTTCCCGTATGGTCACTGCGCGTTCGCGAGCAAAGCAGGCCCGCTGGCCGGGAACCACTTCGCGACCGTGATCGAGGGTCTCGAGCACCTCCCCGAGCTCGGCCGGCGCACCCTCTGGCAGGGCGCTCAGGAGATCACGTTCGAGGAGCGCGCCTAGGACGCCAGGCGCCGCAGCGTCGCCGCCAGCACCTCGACGGCGAGCGCGATGTCCTCGTCGCTCGTCAGTTCCTCGGGCGAGTGGCTTACTCCGCCGTTCTGGCTGCGCACGAAGAGCATCCCCGTCTCGACTCCCGCCGCCGCGAGCACGCCGGCGTCGTGGCCCGCACCCGAGGGCAGCTCGACGGCAGGAAGCTCGAGGCGCTCGATCTCCTCGCGGAGGACCGCTCTGATCGGCTCGTCGAGCACCACCGGCGCCAGGTCGTGGCCGGGCTCGAGCCCCAGCTCTGCGAGGAGTCTCGTGAGCCGAGCCTCGTCGGGCGCCCGCGCGTCGACGACGAGCCGAACTCGTCCCGGCACGACGTTCGCCGCGCCGGGCTCGACCTCGAGCCGGCCGACCGTCGCGACCGCGCCGTCGATCCGCCCTGCAACCTCGCGGACGCGGAGCACGTACTCGGCCGCCTTCACGAGCGCGTCGTCGCGCGCGTCCATGGGCGTCGTGCCCGCGTGCCCCGCCTTGCCCTCGAAGACGACCTCCCGCCGCGTCGACCCGACGATGCCGGTGACGACGCCGAGCGGTGCTCCGGCGCGCTCGAGCACGGGTCCCTGCTCGACGTGGAGCTCGACGTAGCTGCCCGGCAACCGTCCGCCGGCCGCGAGCGCGAGGCTCCCGAAGCAGCCGCGCTCCTCGTCCCTGAACGCGACGACGCCGAGCGTGCGCACACTCGCTCCGACGGCCGCGACCGCTTCGATCCCCGCCACGACACCGAGAGCGCCGTCGTACCTCCCGCCCTCGGGGACGCTGTCGAGATGCGAGCCCGTCCAGACCTCGGGCAGCTCCGGTCGGGCGCCTTGCAGCCGGCCGACGACGTTCCCGAACCCGTCGCACTCGACGACGAGGCCTGCCTCCTCCATCCACCGAGCGCCGAGCTCGCAGGCCTCGCGCTCGGCGTCGCTGCCGGCGAGCCGGTTCGCGCCGCGGCCGCCGCCGAGCGCGTAGAGCAGGTCGAGCCGTTCGAGCACGGTGCTCGTCACAACGCGACGATCATGCCCCACCGTCGAGCGTTCAGCGCTCGTTTAGGCGGGACACCGGGAAGGCTTTAGCGACACTGCGCACGGTGGTCCGTGCTGCGCCACAGCAAGCGGAGCACGAGCCGTCGCCGCGCTCACGGCCCTGTGCGGCGGCGGCTCTCCGTCGTGCGTTACGCCTCGAGATCGAGTCGCTCGGCGTTGATCTCGATCACGTTCCGATCCGGATCGAGGATGTAGATCTGGGGGTAACCGGTCGTCGGGCGCGGGCTCACCTTCATCTTCATCAGGTCGGTCTCGTCCGCGTCCTCCCGGTAGCCCTTGGAGGTCAGAAACTCCAGCGCCTCCCGGAAGCTCGAGACCCGCACCCCGAGGTGGATGTCGCCCGGGTCGGGGCCCTTCCCTTCACGGAACGTCGCGTCGTGCTCGCCGATGAGGTGGAGCTCCCCTGCGCCGAGCTGGAACCACGTCCCCGCGAAGTCGAACGGCGGCCGCTCGATCGTTCGCAGCCCGAGGATCTCGTTGTAGAAGCGTGTCGCGCGCTCGACGTCGGTGACCGGAAGGCTGACGTGGTGGATCACCTCGGGGTTCAGGCCGGCGCGCGTCTTGTCGTGCTGCTCGCTCAACGTTCCGAACGCTAGCCGACGTCGAGGTAGGCTCGAACCGTGGAGATCGAGCGCGAGCACGACGAAGACGTCTGACCGGCGTGAGCGGCCTCTCGATTCTCGGGGCCGGCGCGCGCTGGACTCGGCGGCTCGGTCTCGGCGCAGCTCTGCGAAGCGTGCGCGACTGTCTCGACCGGATCTTCGTGCGCCTGCAACGTCCGCCGCTCAAGGCCCGCGTCGACGGGCTGATGCTTCACGGCTATCTGCGGCACCGCAGCTTTCTCGCTCACGTCGCGTCCGGGACGTACGAGACGACCTTCCGGCGGCTGTTCGAGGATGCCCTTGCGCCCGGGACGACGGTGGTCGACGGCGGTGCGCATCTCGGCCTCTACTCGTCGCTTGCCTGCCGTCGCGTCGGATCCGCGGGTAGGGTGATCGCGTTCGAGCCCGACCCGTACAACGCCGCCGCGCTCGAATTCAATGTCCGTCGCGCGGGCTGCGCGAACGTCACGATCGTCCGCAAGGCACTCGCCGACACCCCGGGCCGCGCGGTGTTCCAGCAGAGCCTCGGCACGATCTCGAGCTCGTTCGAAGCGCGCAGCGGTCGCGGGCCGTTTCGTGAGATCGAGGCAACGGTCGCATCGGTCGACGAGGAGCTCGGCGACTCGGAGCTAAGCGCGCTCGTGATCAAGCTCGACGTCGAGGGAGCGGAGACGCGCGCGCTCGCCGGGATGGCGAAGACGATCGCGCGTGCCGAATCCGTCGTCCTGTTCGTGGAGGTCAACCCCACCGCTCTCGCAGCCAACGGCACCGACGCGGGCGCACTGCTGGCCCAGCTCGATCTGCTCGGCCTGAAGCCGTCTCTCATCGACGAGGACGGCGACTCGCTCGCGCCCGTGAGCGAGACGGGGTCGCTGCGCGGAAATCTCTACTGCGTCCGCGCCTGAGCCAAAAGCTGCGCGACGACAGCCGAGACGGTGTTGGAGGCAATCGCGAACCCGACCCCTTCGCTGCCGCCGGACTGGCTCGTGATCTGGGCGTTGACGCCGATCACCTCGCCCTCGTCGTTCAGCAACGGGCCGCCCGAGTTGCCCTTGTTGATGGCGGCGTCGGTCTGGATCGCGCCCGTGATCGTGGATCCGTTCGGTGAGTCGATCTCACGGCCGAGCGCGCTGACGATGCCGCTCGTCACGGTGTTCTCCAGCCCATAAGGAGAGCCGATTGCGATCACGCCGTCGCCGACCTCGAGGTCGTCCGAGTTACCCAGCGTGAGCGGGTGGAGATCCCCGGCCGGCACATCGACCTGGAGCACCGCGAGGTCGCTCGAAGCGTCGGTGCCGACGACCTTCGCGTCGTGGGTCGAGCCGTCCGAGAGCGTGACGCTCACAGAGGTCGCTCCCTCGACGACGTGCTCGTTCGTGACGATGTGGCCCTCGGTGTCGTAGACGAAGCCGGTGCCCTCGCCCTCCTGCTGCTGCGTCTCGCCGAACGGGCCGGCCTGGACTTCCGCCGTCACGTTCACCTGGACGACGCCCGGAGACGCGGATGCGGCGATGTCGCCGATCGTGAGCTCCGAGCTCGTGTCGGCAACCGACACGTTGCTCGATGAGATTGTGGTCGTGACCGTCGCCGGATCGGAGGCGGCCTCGTAGAGCAGCGCGCCACCGGCGCCGCCGACAGCTGCGGCCGCGATCACGACCGTCAGCGCGGCGAATCGTGCTCGGATCCGAGGGCCGGGGACGGGCGCGGTGTCGGCGTTCCAGTTCATCGACCCCATGAGACCACCCAGCTCTGTGCAACAGCTGACGCCTTCCTCAGGATCTGCTGTGAGCCGTCGCCGGCGTTCCTAACCAGAGTTTTACGCGGATCACAGCCGCTTCTCAGCACGCCGCGGCTACCCTGCGGCGTGGCCTTTCTCCACCGACGCATCAGCCGACGCGGCCGTCTGCTCGCCCTGGCAACCGCGGCGGTCGCGCTCCTCCTCTTCGTCTCACCTGCAGCTCCGAGCTCTCGAGTTGGGAGCACAGGCCTCGTCGCGTTCAAGGACGCGATCGTCACCAAGCCTTCGACCGTCGCGCTGCAGTCGGCGGCTTCCGTCTGGGGCGGCACCTACACGACGAGCAGCGGCGAGCAGGTGCGCGTCTTCTCCTCGAACGCCTATCCCCTTGACGAGACCCGCAACCAGCTCTGGGCCGAGTTCCTCTCGAAGCTCGTGCACGGCAGCGAGCTCTCGACGGTCACGCTCGAGCTCGACACTCCGTTCGAGGTTCAGCGGTTCTGCGGACGGGGTGCCGTCGCGTGTTACGACCCGAGCGACAAGACGATCTACGCCTCCACCGAGCGAGTCGCCGCGGACGTCTCTGCGGAAGGCGTGATTGCACACGAGTACGGCCACCATGTCGCCGCCTCGCGGTCGAACGCGCCCTGGGATGCACTCGACTGGGGAACGAAGCGCTGGGCCTCCTACGCCAACATCTGCGCAGGCACCGAGGCCGGTCAGCTCTTCCCGGGCGACGAACGGGCCTCGTACCAGCTCAACCCGGGCGAGGCGTTCGCCGAGGTGTACCGCGTTCTGAACGAGCGCAAGCTCGGCCTCGCCGAGAGCGCATGGACGATCGTCGACGACCGCTTCCGCCCCGACGCAACGGCGCTCTCGCTCGTCGAGCAGGACGTCCTCTCACCGTGGGTCGCAGCGTCCTCGCTCTCTTCGACCGGACAAGTGGCACGACGTGCGACCAAGTCCGTGGCGGTGAAGACGACGCTCGACGGCCGCCTGACCGCGACGCTCAAGAGCTCGACGCGTGTCCGGGCCGAACTGCTCGTCGGCGGCAACGTGGTCTCGACGAAGTCGGGCAAGAGCGTGACGTTCGCGACGACGGTCTGCGGATCGCGCAAGGCGACCGTTCGCGTGCGGGCCGCGGCCGCTGCGGCGAAGTACACGCTGGCCGTCGCGCGTCCTTAACGTCTACTCGAAGGAGGTGCGAGATCACCGCCGCACTTCCTCGTTCCAGACGCGCACGACCGGAGTCTCCCGCTCGTAGCCGACGACGCTGATCGTCGCGGGTTCGAGCGCGAACAGGCGGCCCCCCGACGGATCGAGGCCGAGCCAGCGCGCGGTGAGCACGCGCAGCAGGTGCCCGTGCGCGAAGACGGCGGCGTCGCCGTCGAGCGACCGAAGCTCCGCGATCACCCGGCCTGCTCTCGCCCCGACCTCGCCGGCCGTCTCGCCACCGGGAACACCGTCGCGCCAGAGCGTCCAGCCGGGACGTTCCTCCCTGATCTCGACCGTCTTCTTCCCTTCGTAGGCGCCGTAGTCCCACTCCATCAGGTCGTCGCGGGGCTCGGCGACGTCGCCGAAACCGGCCAGCCGGGCGGTTTCGGTCGCCCGCGCGAGCGGGCTCGTCAGGACGCGCGCGAACCGCCACCGACGGAGCTCCTCACCGAGCGCTTCGGCCGCGGCGCGTCCTTCGTCGTTCAGGGAGACGTCGGTGCGGCCGGTGTGCCTGCCGTCGCGGCTCCAATCCGTTTCGCCGTGCCGGACGAGGACGATCTCCGGGGGGCGAAGGTCCGACACGCCACGTGATTATCCGAGGGTGTTGCGAAGAGATCAAAGGTAGACTCGCCCGAGATTCCCCTCCCATCGCCGTCAGGAGAGGACGTTCGGTCGCGTATGAGCGCATCGGTCGAGGGTCGCACCCGGACAACCGAAGCTGTACGAATCCGCGACATCACCCGCGAGGTCGCCGAGGCGGTCCGACGGAGCGGCGTCCGCGACGGCATCTGTTGCGTCTTCTCGCCCCTCACGACCTGCGCCGTTCGCGTGAACGAGTTCGAAGCGGGGTTCGTCGAGGACTTCGCGACGTTGCTGTCGCGCCTCGTGGCCAACGGCCGGGCACGCGGCGTGTCGATGCTGCTCGGGCCGGCCGGGGAGTCCATTCCCGTCTCGGACAGCAAGCTCTGTCTGGGAACGTGGCAACGCGTGCTCTTCGTCCAGCTCGACGGGGAGCACGAGCGCGAGCAGGGTTGGCAGGTCCAGGTAATCGGCTCGTAACGTGATCCGGATCCGCGTCGAGCCGCGCGTAGACGCAGACGTGATCGTCGTCGGTGCCGGCCCGGCCGGAGCTGCGACAGCGGTGCACCTGGCGCGCGGCGGGATCGACGTCCTGCTCGTCGACCGCAGTCGCTTCCCCCGCGACAAGATCTGCGGCGACTTCGTCGGCCCGGTGGCGCTCGCCGAGCTCGAGTCGCTGGGCGTCGACCGCCTTGGGAACTTCAGTGAGACGAACATCGTCAGGCGCGCGGGGGTCCACCTCGACGGGCGACAAATCGTCGAGCGGCCGTTTCCGGCGGGCCACGGCTTCGCGCCGTACGGGCGGGTGATCCCGCGCCTGGACTTCGACGCCTGGGTCGTCGAAGCCGCGGACCGGGCCGGTGTCCGGATCGTCGAGGACTTCCACGTGGCGGAGCTCGGTCACACGCAGGACGGTGCCGTGGCCTTGCAGGAGGCGCAGAACGGCCGGACGCTGCACGCGCGGATCGTGATCGGCGCAGACGGCAGCAACTCGACCGTGGCGCGGGCGCTTCGCGGCGGCTCGCCCCCGCGCGCCGATCGAATCATCGCCGTGCGCGCGTACTACACGGGGGTCGGCGGCCCGGACGACCGTGCCGACCTGTACTTCTCGTCGGACAGCTTCCCGGGCTACTACTGGCTCTTCCCGACGGGTGCGTCGGCGGCGAACGTCGGGGTCGGGATGGTCCTCGAGACGGTGCCTCCGACGCGCGACCACCTCCGGGACCTGCTCGCCCGCCTGGTCGAGCGGGACGAGTCGCTGCGCGGGCGGCTCGGCGGTGCCACCCTCGAGGGGAAGGTCGTCGGGTGGCCGCTGACGACGTACAACCCCGGTCTCCCGCTCGTCGGCGACGGGCTCGTGCTCGTCGGCGACGCGGGCGGCCTGATCAACTCCCTCAACGGCGAGGGCATCCAGTACGCGCTCCTGAGCGCGCGCTGGGCTGCCGAGACCGTTGCGGAGGCACTTACCGCCGGGGACGTCTCGCACGACGCACTCGTGCCGTACGCCGAACGCGTCGACCGTGAGCTCCGCTACGACCTCGGCCTCTCCCGGCTCGTCGTCCAGCTGATCTCGTACCGGGCGCTCAATCCCGTCTGGCTGCTCGCGCTCCAGGTGATCGCCGCACGATCGCGCGGCAATCCCGCGTACGCGGAGACGACAGGCGGCGTGCTCGCGGGTGTCGTTCCCGCTCAGGCGGTCCTGACCCCGAGCATCGTCGCGCAGACGGTCGGACAGGCCGCGTGGACTGCCGGCGCGCAGCCGGCGCGCGCGGTTCTGCGCCGGCCGATGACCGCGGCTGAGATCGGCGTCGACGTGGCGCGAACGGCGTTCGATCTTGCGTACGACGTCGCGCGGGAACGCCGCGGCGTCGTCCGTTGGGCTTCGTCTTCGGCTGTGACGGCTGCGGCGCTCGCGGGGCGTGCGTCGCGCGACGCGGTTCGCCTACCCGGTCGTCGCGCGAGGACCTGAAGCCGTCAGAGGTCGCGCTCGACCATGTAGTCGACGATCTGCTCGATGAACCTGCGGTCGTCTCCGGGCGGCGCGTCCGCGTAGGCGACCTCGAACTCCTCCAGCGCGCCCGCGGCCAACTCGCGCGCGCACTCCCGCGCGTACTCGACGCACTCGTACTTCGCCATCATCCTGTACACCCACCGGACGTCACGGAGGGCACGCTCCGTGCGAGAGGCCGAGAGAAACCGCTCCATCCGTTCGTGCTCGGTCTCGGTGGCCGCGTTGAGGACGTGGATCAACATCAGCGTTCGCTTGCCCTCCCAGACGTCGCCGCCGATCTCCTTTCCGTACAGCTCCCGGTCACCGATGAGGTTGAGCAGGTCGTCCTGAATCTGAAACGCAGCGCCCATGAAGTACCCGAAACGGTTGAACCGGTCGAGGTCGATGCTGATGTCCCCGGTCCCGATGAGCGCGCCGATACGGCACGGATGGATGCACGTGTACCAGCAAGTCTTCTTCAGGATCATCCGCAGGTAGTCGTCATCGGTGAGGCGGCAGTCGTTGTCCCGAACCCACCCGAGCTCCATCGCCTGACCTTCGACGGACTGCAGCACCATGTGCTGGATCTCCTCGAAGACCCGCCAAGTCATCGTCGGACCGAGCACCGACAGGTTCTCCATCAGCGGCTGAATGCTCAGGACGTTCATCGCGTCGCCGACGTTGACGGCGATCCCGAGGCCGTGCTCGGCGTGCAACGTCGGCCGCCCGCGCCGGTACTCGCTGCCGTCCTCGACGTCGTCGTGGACGAGGAACGCGTTGTGGAAGAACTCGATCGTCACTGCCGACCGGAGCACACTTTCGATGCTGCCGCCGAACGCGCGACAGGTG
The DNA here is from genome assembly GCA_963700495.1 of uncultured Actinomycetes bacterium. Taxonomy (GTDB): domain Bacteria; phylum Actinomycetota; class Thermoleophilia; order Gaiellales; family Gaiellaceae; genus JACCTU01. The sequence goes on from CAVOXT010000002.1 coordinate 98,573, forward strand.
CCGATGCAGAGCCCCGGACGGAGACCCTTCCCCGGCCGGGTCGGATACGACGGGACGAGGTCGTAGAGATACCTGCGGGGCTCGCGCACAGGAACGCTGCCGAGCAGCGCCCGGCGGGTCAGGTCGTGGTAGTCGCGGAGCCGTTCCTCCACGAACTCACGGGCCGCTGCTTCCTGCATCGCTCGCGACCGGCGCTAGTCGTCGACGCTGACGACCAGAACTGCGCGCACGCGTTCGAGCTTTGAAGCGAGCACGAGGCCCGAGTAGACGCCCGGCGCCGTCCCTTTCGGCACCTCGACGCTGATCGTCACGCTCTCACGATCGTGCGCCGGAATCGTGAGGCTGGCGGGCTCGAAGGTGACGTGGCTCGCGGCGATCTTCTCCCCGCCGGCGTTCACGAGGTCGGTCGCCTGGAACGTGAACTCGGCCGTCGGCGTGTCGCCGTCGTTCTCGAGCGAGAACGGCACGGTCGCGGAGCCCCCGGCCGGAACGTCACCGGGCAGCTTGATCGTCGGCGCGTCCGACGGTGACCCGACGGCCGCCGGCGATCCGTCGCCGACCGAGATGCGCTGTACGAGCCCGCCGAGCGATCGGGTCGGGACGTTCAGAAGGTCGAGCACGATGTCGACGACCTCGTGCGCGTCCCTGCGGAAGCGCGCCATCACTTCGTCGGGGTTGGTCGAGCGCATCTCGGCGACGTCCACGAGCCGCGCCTCGATCTGCTTCGCTGCCCCGATCCCCGCGGCGAGCTCCTCCTCGAGGATCGTCGAGGCCTGCGAGACGATCCGCGATGCGCTGCGTGCGAGGCCCTTCACCACTCCGGCGTCCACCGAGACACGCGTACCGGCCTCCGGCGCAGCCGGCGGCGGGGGCGGTGGCTTGGGCGGCTTGCGCTTGGGCGGCCCGGGAGGCGCCGCCTCGGGCTCCGGCGATTCGCCGGCGCTCCTAGCCCGGGCCATGCGTCGGCGTCGGCGTCTTGTCGTCGCGGCAGTTGAAGAGGCGTGTCAGACCCTTGATCGTGATCGCGGCGACGGGGCGGTCGAACACGTCGATCGCGATCGTGTACGCGCTCTCGGCGCAGATCGGCTCACACACCTGGATGCAGACGGGGATGACCCCGCGCGCAGCCAGGTTCATGTCCATCTCGACCTGGAACGGCTGCTCGTCCGAGCGGACGACCACGTGGGCGGGCGCATCCTTCTCGAAGCGATGGTCGAGGAGCGCCTGATCCTTCGGCCATTCGACGATTCTCACGAGCTGCTCATCTGGCGGCATGGCCCCTCCTTCCGCTCGGGCGCAAGCTAGAGATACCACACGATCGGCCTGCGGGCTAGTTCACATCACCCCGGAGCTCCGTACAGCTTCACCGTCCGATAGAGCTTCACGCGCTGTCGGCCGGAAACGAGGTCGGACACGAGCCGATCGAGGCCTTGACAGGCGTCGTCGAGCTGTTCTACGACCATCGTGGCGGCATCCGTTCCGAAGCCGGCGTGATAGCGCTTGAGCTCGAGGATCGAGATCCGGTCGAGGAGGTTTCCCGGCGTGATCAGGGCAGCCGGCTGCGTCTCGCTGCTGCCGTCGCGGTCACCCAGCTCCCGGATGAGGCGCTCGTCGAGCGCGTCGATACAGGCAACACGTCGGCGATTCGAGTCGTCGATGTCCCGCTTCAGCGCGGCCAGGCGGTTGGAGTTGTCGTAGCGCACGCGGCACTCGTCCTCCAGATGCCACTGGAAACAGTTGATCAGGCACAGCTGGACCACTGAGCCCATCCAGTCGTTTTCTATCGCCGGAAAAGCCGCGGCTGCGGCGTCCCACTCGAGCGGCGGCTCACGTCTGTGCCACCTGTCGATGAGCGCCTCACACGCTGCGGCGAGTTCGCGACCCGGCGGGATCGACACGACCAAGTCGCCGCAGTCTACGCGGTGACCGGCATCGGTTATCGTGCATCCGAGATTCCGAACGGAGGCGTGAGTTGATCAACCGCCCTACTGCTCTGGATCCTGGCGAGCTTCTCTCCCGGTTCAGGGCGTCCTACCGCAACTACTACAAGCTCTGGACGGCGACGTCCGTTCCGGACGGCACGGTCCTGGAGACGCCGGCAGCGCACCCGCTCGGCGAGGACGATCTGCCCGACGGCGCCCGCCGCCTGCTCGCGGCGTACCGCGAGGAGCATCCCAAGGAGCAGTTCGTCTTCCTCAAGTACATGCGGATCGTCGACGGGGAGCCGGAGCTCGTAGTCGAGGACGAGTCCGACCTCCCGCCCGAGGAGGAGCTCCTCACGTTGAGCCAGACGGTCACGCTCAACACCAACCACCACGTTCGGGTGATCACCGACATCTTCGTCGCCCGGCGCGCCTGATGGCCAACGACCCGTACGCCTTGAAGGGCGTGACGCCTCGGGTCGAAGTGACGGACGGCAACCGGGACCGGCCGCTGGTGCTGCTGCTGCACGGCGCGAAAGGAACGATCCTGGACATGGTGGACCCCGCCGCCGGGCCGGACAACAACTACGACCACCTCGCCCCCCTCAGGCCGGAAGTCGCGATCGGACAGAGCGTGTATCCGGGGATAGGCATCTGGTCGTGCTGCGAGCTCGATGACAAGAAGGACGTTCGCAGCTGGCGCGACGTGCTCAGAGAGAACGACTTCGCGACGGCCGCGTACAGCCAGGTGGATCCCGACGGGCTCCTCGCTGCGCCGATCGAGCAGCTTGTCGGCGTCGTGCAGACGCTGAAGCTGCCGCAGGACGGGCTCACCATCCCGGATGGCAAGGACTTGCCGGGCGCGTACAAGCCGTACGGGCGCATCGTGCTGCTCGCACACAGCCGTGGCGGCCTCCTGTCGCGGGCGTTCCTCAAGTCGTTCCCCGCCGAAGCGACGTCGATCACGACCCTCATCACCCTGCACTCCCCACACACCGGGAGCAGCCTGGGCAACCTCGCGGTCGACGTCACCGGCGCCATCGAGGACCTGCGCTCGGTGCTCGGCAACGTGGTCATCGATGCGCTGGGTTGGCTTCGTGACATGGCCAACGCCCCGGTGTACACCGAGCTTGGTGTCGGCAGTCCGTTCCTGACCGACCTCGCCACGGACGAACTCCCGCTGAAGGGGATCGAGTACTTCACTTTCGGTGGCGTCAGCGTTCGCCTGACGCGCATCAAACAGTGGGTGTACACACTCGAGAGCGCTCTGCCGAAGTGGCGCTGGCCTCCGTACGACCACGCCCGGGTCGAGACCGAGGTGCCGGGCGCGTCGCCGGTCGCCAACTCTCTCCCGGACGTGATCGAGGAGCTCACCGAGGGCCGCGGTGACCTGCTCACGGCCGACAGCCGGACGCGCCTGCGGTTCGCCGACGACACGGTCGCAACCCACCAGACGAACCCGATCAACCATGCCGAGGCGCTGTGGGACCCGATCCTCCAGCAGCAGGTGCTGCGGATCCTCGGCGTCGAGATTCCAGGAGGTGACCGGCCGGGTGTCCCACCCTTCTGGGGATAAGAGCGACGAGCAGGCCATCCGGGAGCGAGCCGTAGCGGCCGGCCGCGCGGCCGAGCGCGTCGTCGCGCTCGCGCTCGATCGACTCGAGGGCCTGTCGCTCTGGGCGCTCGAGCAGGCGGCCGACGCCCAGCCGGAGAGCGATCGGCTGCGCACGGCCGAGCAGCGCCTGAGCCGGGCGCGGTCGTTCGCGGCCCCCCTCCCCCGGGTCGCAGGGCGGCTGGTCGCCGGCTCGACCTACTTCGGCGGCCGGTTGGCCCCGGAGGTGGTCCGCTCCGCCAAGGAGATCCTGGGCGAGACGTCGGAGTTCCTGAACTCCGACCGCGACCCGCAGGACGACTGATCCAGGCGGGGTCGCCTACGTCCCACTCGACCGAGCAGTTCCCTCCGGCCGCCCTGGCCGGGGACATCGATGCCTTCCTGGCCCAGATCGGGCGCGAGCTCGAGCCGCACTTCCAGCGCGCGATCGACCGCATTCCCGAGATCGAGTCGCTCAAGGAGGGTGTCGTCTTCCAGGTGCTGAGCGGCGGCAAGCGCGTCAGGGCCGCGCTGTGCGCAGCCGTGTGCGAGGTCTTCTCCGGCAGCTACCGCCAGGCGCTCGGTTTCGCAGCCGCGCTGGAGCACCTCCAGAACTTCACGCTCGTGCACGACGACATCGCCGACGGTGACGTGGAGCGGCGCGGCCGGGAGTCGGCCTGGAAGCGCTTCGGGCTCGCACACGGAATCAACATCGGCGACGTCTTCATACCGCTCAGCGGGCTGGCGATTCTCGAGACCGACCTGGACGTCCAGACGAAGATGCGTCTGTTCCGGGTTCTCGCCGACAACGGCCTGGAGGTCGTCGAGGGGCAGAGCCTCGACATCAACCTGCGGGCGAACGACGCCCCGAGCGAGGCGGCGTACGTGGCCTGCACCGCCAAGAAGACCGGCGCCTTCTTCGCGATGGCGATCGTCGGCGGCGGAGTCATCGGCGGCGCGACAGAGCACCAGCTCGAGGACCTCGGGGTGTTCGCGCACGACGCCGGCGTGGCGTTCCAGATCAAGGACGACCTGCTCGACGTGATCGGAGGGAAGGGCCGCACGCTGGGATCCGACGTCATGGAAGGCAAGCGGACGGTGATGGTCGCCTACGCGCTCGAGCGGGCATCGGAGTCAGACGGACAGCGGCTCGTGGAGATCCTCAACCGGCATCGCGACCGCACCACCGCCTCGGACGTCGCCTGGGTCCACCGGCTATTCGACCGGACGGGCGCGCGGGCGCGCGCCGAGGCGACCGCCGAGCGGCGCATGTCTGAGGCGATCGACCGCCTGCACAGCCTGCCCCAGACGTCGGCGAAGTACCGCTTCCTTCGACTCTGCCGGTACCTCACGCGACGGGAGCACTGAGCCCGAGCCGCCGAAGGCTCGGAGACTTGTAACACGGAGCCCGCGTAGGAGAGACTAGGAACAAGCCTCTCCGACGCCACAGGGGGACGCTAATCGCCGCAGACGGTCTTGAGGATGCGAGGCTGGAACAGGCCATCGCGTATCTGTCCAGCTTGCTCGGAGACGAGGGCTCTTCGGCTGCCCAACTCGCGCCCTGGCAGGAACCGCCCGTGCGGGTCCCGATGCTCAGCGGCCGAGTCAGCGCCACCGACCGGCTGAGCTGGTGGTTCCGGCCGACGGCGGACGGCCGCGATCCGTGGGACAGCTTCTTCGAGCAGTCGGCGACCTCGTTCGTCGAGGAGGCCGCGTCGCCGCCGGCTGGTCCGGCCGCGCCTGCGGAGCCGCCGGGCCGGCGTGCCGCCCTGCGGCTTCTCCTTGCCGAGCCCGACGAGGAGATGATGGATTCGGACGCCGAAGCCGTGGTCACGTGCCTCTACGACTTCGTGCACGCAGTGGGGCGAGGCGACGTCGTAACCGCGGTCGAGGAGTGCGTCGCGCCCGAGTACCACGCGATGGAAGACGACGTCGAGGTCGATCGCGACGCGCTGGCTGCGCAGCTCCACGCTCAGCTCGACCGGTTGCGGGGCTGGGAGATCGACGTCTCGCTCGTCGAGATACCCGAGCCGATCCTGCATCCGGACGGCATCCTCGTCTACACGGAGTTCCAGATCGAGGCCACCAAGGACGGAGCTCGACAGACTGTCCTCCACCGCCGGTTGGCGGTGTTCCGCCAGGGGCGCGATCGACGCTGGCGGATCGCCGCACTGAGCCCCGTCTGAGGCGGCGTGAAGGCGTTCTCGCACCCTCCCCAGGTGCCCGCCCAGCCCGAGGCGGTACTGCCGGCCGTGATGCTGTCGCGCTACCTCTTCTTTCTCACGCAGCGGCCGATCAGCCGAAGCAACACGCACTACGTCCGGCAGCGCATCCACGGCATGCAGTCGCTCGGCCGGCTGTTGGAGGAAGCCGACCACGAGCTCATGTCGGCGAGCCTTCGCCTCCTGCAGACGCTCGATCCCGGCAACCTGCACGAGACTTCCGAGCGCCTCCAGCTGACCCTCTTCCCCTTCGCACGAGCGGACATCCCGGCCACGTACATCAGCGCCGACGCGCCGCCGCCTCCCGAGTTCCTTCGTTCGTGCGAGCGCATCCTCCTGGTGCTGGGACCGGCGATCGGGATCGGGGACGAGATCGTCACGTTCCCACTCCCCCAGTGGATCAAGCGGGCGAATCCGGCTGCTCACCTGACGACCCTCACCGCATACGAGGGCCTCTGGGACGGAGTGGCCGCCGTCGACCGTGTCGCCACCTACCGCGACTTCGCCGCCGTCGTCGGTGCGATGCGAGGCGACGACGACATCGGCAAGGCCGACCTCGTGCTCCTCGTCGACTTCGAGAACCCGGAGCTCTATCGGGCGGTCACCGCGGAGAAGGAGATCGCGAAGTACGCAGAGCTGTCGCTCGGCGCCCGCGTCCTCGCAGCGGTCGACAACGTCGAGGGCTGGACGTACCACCAGACGCTGCCTGTTGCCTACTTCAGGAACGTCTACGACGGCTTCGACGAGTTGGCCCGCTGCCTCGGCGTCACTCCGGACCCGGCCGATCGGCTCGACCCGAGCTCCAGCAGCGGCGACGGGAGCGGTGAGCTGCGCGTGTTCGTGTCACCGTTCTCGTCGAAGTACGACCCGTCGCCGCGTTACTGGAGCACGCTCTTGTCGACGCTGATCCCGGACGGCGCAGGACGGGCGGTGCAGTTCGTCCTCGACCCCGGGCCGAACTCGACCACGCATCGGTTCGCGACCGAGGTCGCCCGCGCAGCGGCGGCCCGCGGCAGGCAGGCCGCGGTCTCGTATGCCGTTGCGGGCGCCGACGGAGGGCGGCTTCCCCTGTCAGGCGTCTTCGAGGAGCTGAAGCGCGCGGACGTCGTGGTGTGCGCGGATTCGTTCGCGGCGCACGCGGCCCCGCGCATGGCGTGCACGACGCTCGTGGTCGCGAGCCCCGGTCTCGAGAACTGGAGGGTCCCGAGCGACCGCAGCTACTACTTCGACGCCGAGACGCCGATCGGCGAGCTCGTAGCCGGCATGCGCCAGATCCTCGAGCTGCACGGCATCGGGCAGACGGTCACGGCTCGACCGTCGGTCGGTGACGCCGAGGAACGTCTCGCCCACGCCGACGCCGAGCTCGAACGCGCCGTGGCGGCGAACGCGAGCCTCGTGGAACTCTGCGCAGCGTACGAGCGGTTCCGCGCAGCGAGGGACGAGGTGGTCAACCGGCTCGAGGCCTGGCCTCCGTCCGCCGCAACGCTCACCGGCGACTACGCGTACGAGATTCCCGCACGGGACCTGAACGGGGACCACACCTTCCCCGCGGGGCTCGAGCCGGATACGCGGATCTTCGTGAAGAACCACTGGCTGACGTGGCGGAACACGAATCTCCGCAAGTACCTGGACTCCCGCCTGGAGGAGACCCGCGCATGATCGCCGCCGCAGATGTCTCGGTGGAGAGCGCCCGCGCGGTGTTCGCACGTCGGCTCGCGCGAGGACTCGACAGCGTCAGCAGGGGCCAGCACCCGAGCGGCGAGATGCTGTCGTTCCGCCGCGACCGGGAGGGCAACTACACGTACATCCGAAGCCCGTTCCTGTCGACGTTCGTGCACGACGCGCTCGCCTGCTTCGATCCGACCTCGCCCGGCTGGCTCGACGGCAGTCTCGAGCTGCTTCCCGAGCGCTCACAGGCGCGTTTCGTGCGGACCGTCGTGGAGCTGCGGCAGCGGATTCGCAGCTTCCTGATCTGGCAGCAGGAGGCGACCGGCTACTGGCGGTTCTTCGGACGGGGGAGCGGCATCGACCCGGACGTGAACTCGACCGCGTGCGCCTCGGTGGCGTTGCTCGAAGGGCACGGCGTCCGGAGCCTGACGCGGTGGGAGCTCCAGCAGTCGCTGATCCTCTCGTTCCGCTCGGCGGACGGCCCGTTCTTCACGTTCCTGAAGCCGCGGCAAGGCGGATACGGGTGGCTGAGCGACGAGGGCGTTCCGGTCGTCGGCTTCGACCGCGTGGTCAACGCGGAGGTGCTTCGCTACCTCGCCCGAGTGGGCCGTGGCGCGACGCCCGAGGCGAGCAGCCTCGCCGACTGGCTGCTCGGCGAGACAACCGGGACGGACGCCCTGACCGGCTCGCCGCTCTACCCCAATCCGGTCTCCTTCGTGTACGTCCTCGGCAGGGCTCTCGAAGAGTCAGACGTGCCCGCCCTGAACGAGGCACTGCTGCGGCTGGTGCTACGGCTGCAGCAGGCCGACGGCGGCTTCGGCGGCCCGCTGAGCACTGCGATGGGCGCGACGACGATGCTCACCCTCGGCCACCGCGGCTCCGAGCTGGACTCGGCCCGGCTGGCGGTGCTGCGGGCGCGTGGCTCCGGCGACTCGTGGACGTACGAAGACTTCGTCGTCCACGGCTTCGGCGCTCCGGCGTGGACGACGGCGCTCTCGATGGCATTCCTTGCTCGCCACCACTGCGCGACAGGCGAGGCTCCGGCATGACGACGACGCGCACCGACCTGCTCGGGACAATCGACGCACTCCACGAGGCGTGCGCGGGAAACGCAAGCGCTTCAAAGCCGACCGCGGCGAGCAGATCGACGGCTACCGCAGCTTGATCAGCGCAGGGATCGACGACGCGCTCGCGCAGCTGCAGGTCGAGATGTCGGAGCTCTCTGCGGGAAACGAGGTCGTCCAGCAGGTCGCCGAGCAGATGTCGGCATACGTCGCGTGGATGCAGTGGTCGCTCTGGGATCTCCCGGTTCTGGCGGTGGCGCTCGACCCGGATCCCGACGAGTTTCGCGACGCCGTCACCGCGTGCGGCCTTGCCTACATCGCGATCCGCGCGTTCGACGACGTGATCGACCAGCACTTCACCTACAAGGGGCGGCGGGACACGCTGCTCGGCACGGTCAGCGCCACCTACGCAGACACGCAGCAGGCCAGAGGACTCAGCACGCTCGCCGGGTTGCTGCTGTGCTTCGAGGGTCTCGGCCGGCTCGCATCGCGAGGCGACCGCCGCCGCGACGCTCACAGGCGTGCTCGGCTCGCTCCGGCGGGCCGTGATCGGGGCGATGATGGAGTACACCCCCGCGCGGCAGTGGTCCGACGAGGACTACGTGCGGATGGTGCGGCTGAAGAACGTCGACTACTGGCGGGCGCTGTACTCCGCCGTCGACCCGGAGCGCGCCTCCCCGCTCTACCCGTTCCTGGAGCGCTACTACGAGGTCGCCCAGTACCTGAACGACGTCGAGGACTACGACGACGACGTCCGGCGCGGACAGCCCAACCTGCTCGCGCTGCACGGCAACGGCAACGGCAACTGCAGGCCGGTCGACGATCCGCGGCCGTGGGCCGTGACCGACCAGATCGAGGCGATGCTCGCCGACCGGGTGCTCGATCTGGGGACGGTGGCCGCGGGCCTCGACGCCACCGAGCGGGCCGTCGCCGAGTCGAAGCTGGCCGACCTGCTCGACGCCGCGCGGGGCGCGGGGCTCTTCGCGGACGGCGCGCGGCGACAACGGACGCCGGAGGCCGTCGACGCCCTCGAGCTCTACCCGTTCTCCGAGCTCGACGGACGTGATCGAGCAGGGCGGGCGGCAGGTCGATCGTCGACGTGCCCTGCGGTGCGTGCGGAAGCGGCGACCGGCGCGATCTCTTCCGCAAGCAGGGATTCCGCTTCCATCGCTGCCGCTCGTGCAGCGCACGTGTACGTCAGTCCTCGCATCTCCGACGACCTCCACGACAGGGTCCGTCGCCGTCCGACGACGGCGGGCCTCCCGACAAGTACCTCGAGGTGCAGCGCATCTACGCCGAGCACATCTGCGACCTGCTCCGGCAGCGGACACCCGGCGCGCGGCTGCTGGACATCGGCTTCGGGCGCGGCTACGTGCTGCAGATGGCCCAGGTGTACGGGTTCGAGGCCTACGGCCTCGACAGCTCTCCCGCAAGGGTCGAGCCGATGCTGCCGCTGTTCGGGCACCGCGTCGCGCACGCCGTCGTCGGGCGAGACCCGTTTCCGTGGGACTCGTTCGACGTCGTCGTCTTCAGCCACGTGCTCGAGCATCTCCCGAACCCCGGCGGTGCGCTCGTCGACATCGCCTCGATCATGAATCCGGGCGGCTGGCTCTACGTCGCCGTACCCGACGTCGACTCGATGGACTTCAAGATCTTCGGCAAGCACTGGGACGTCATCAGCCCGCTCGTCCACCTCCAGTACTTCACGGAGGAGTCGCTGACGCGCGTCCTCGAGTCCAGCGGCTTCCAGGACGTCCAGCGCATCCGGCATCCCCACCTGCGCGACGAGGTCTCGCCGCGGTGGATGCGGCTGATGCGCCAGCTCGGCGGAAGCGAGTTGAGCGAGCTGACGATGCTCGCCAAGGTGCCCGACGACCCGGCGTTCTTTCCGGTCGAGGACGGCGGGCTGACGTGCGGGTCCTCGTGCTCACGGCCGACTACGCGCCGGGCGCCTGGTCCGGGATCGGGACCGCGGTGGCCGTGCAGGCTGCGGCGGTCGCCCGGCGGGGTTTGGACGTCGACGTGATGGTCCCGGAGGACCGCATCGCGCGAGGTGCGGCGCAGACCGCGCGGCTGCGAGTGCGTCCGTTGAACCGCTCACGCTTTCCGTGCAGGCCGGACGACTTCGACGTCGTCCACCTCCACTCGCTCGGGTTCACCGAGCTGGCGCTGCAGATCCGGAGCAGGTTCGGCATCCCGCTCGTCTACACCGCGCACGCGTCGCTCCGCGACGAGCTTCCCAGGCAGACCCTCCGGGTGGACGCGGGTGCAGGACCTCGTGATCGCTCGGAGCGACCACGTCGTGTTCCCGAGCGCGGCCGAGCGGGCTGCGGCGACGCACCGTACGCCCGGCCTGGCGAAGCGGAGCAGCGTGCACCCGAACGGCGTCCCTCCCGCCGTCGTGCACTGCGACGCCTCCGCAAGAACCGGGCCGATCGTGTTCGCCGGACGGTTTGCGGAGACGAAGGGCCTGGCGCTGCTGAGCGAGATCGTCGACTCGCTCGACGGCCACCCGGCGATCCGCTTCGTGCTCGCCGGTGGGCACGCGGAGCCTGCAGGCCGCCGCATGGTCGCCGATCTCGTCGCCCGCCATCCCGAACGGTGCCGGACCGTCGGTTGGCTCGCGCCGGCCGCGCTGCAGCGGCTGTTCGCGAGGGCGAGCATGGTGCTGGTGCCGAGCCGGTACGAGCCGTTCGGACTGGTGGCGCTCGAGGCGATGCGGGCGGGGGCGCCCGTCCTCGCCGCTGCGACCGGAGGGCTCCGCGAGGTCGTCGGCCCGGGATCGGGCGGCCTCCTCGTCCGCTCCCGACGCCCCGAAGACTGGTGCGCGGCCATCCTCGAGCTCTGGAGATCACCGGGGCTGCGGACCTCGCTGGCACGACGCGGCCCAAGCTACGTCGCAGAGCGCTACGACCCGGACACCCTGGCGGGTGCGCTGGTCGACGAGGTGTACCGGCCGCTCGCCGCGGGAGGTGTGAGCGTGACGCCTTCGCGACCAGGTCGTTGCGATCACGGGGGCGTTCACGCGGCATCGGCAAGGCGATCGCGCTCCGACTTGCGCGCGAAGAGCCGCGGCACGTCGTGATCGGCTACGTGTCGAACAACAACGCGGCACGGGCAACGGTCGACGAGCTGTCGGAGCTCGGCGTCCCGGCGACGACCGTCCGCGTGGACGTCGCGCAGGAGCAGATGCTGCGCGAGATGTTCGACCGCATCCGCAACGAACTCGGCCGATTCGACGTGTTCGTCAGCAACGCGGCGCGGACGACGTTCCGCCCCGCGATGGAGCTCAACGTCACGCAACTGGCAGAAGATCATGGACATCAACGCCCGCGCGTTCCTGCTCGGGTCGCAGCTGGCGGCCGAGCTCATGCGCGAGGGAGGCGGCGGCCGGATCATCGCGATCAGCAGCCTCGGATCACGCTTCGCCGTGCCCGACTACTCGGGTCTCGGCGCCGCCAAGGCGGTCATCGAGACGCTCGCGCAGGTACCTCGCGGTCGAGCTGGCGCCGTGGGGCATCAACGTGAACGTCGTCTGCGGCGGCTTCGTCGACACGCCAGCATGCGCCTCGCCGCCGACTATCGCGAGCTCACCGAGCATCTCGTCGCGAAGACGCCTGCCGGCCGGCTCGCGACAGCCCGACGACCTCGCCGGGATCGTGGCGTTTCTCTGCTCACCCGACTCGGACTGGATCCGGGGCCAGACGCTGGTCGCCGACGGCGGCTACTCCGTCGGCCCTCTCACGCCGGACATGACGATGACGCTCTCGAGATTCGACGGTCGCGTCGGCGCTGGTCACCGGCGGCTCGCGTGGGATCGGCCGCGCGATCGCCGTCCAGCTCGCACGCGAGGGCGCCGGCGTGGTCGTCGACTACGTGCGCGCCGAGGAGCGAGGCCGAAGCGGTCGTCGAGGAGATCACCTCGTCGGGCGGAGACGCCCACGCTGTTCCAGGCGGACGTCGCGACGAGGCCGAGGTGAAGGAGCTCGTGCGCTTCGCGGTCCGACGCTCGGCGGCATCGACGTGCTCGTCGCCAACGCAGGAACGGTGCAGGATCAGCTCGTGGGGATGATGACGCGTGAAACAGTGGGACACCGTGCTCGACGTCAACCTGCGCGGAGCGTTTCTCTGCATTCGCGAGGTCCTGCCGTTCCTGATGCGACAAGAAGTCGAGCTCGGTCGTGTGCCTCTCGTCTGTCGCCGCCGTACAAGGCGGGACGGGGCCACGCCAACTACGTCGCCGCAAAGGGCGGGCTGAACTCGATGGTGAAGTCGCTGGCCGTGGAGCTGGCGCCGAAGGGCGTCCGGGTGAACGCCGTCTCGCCCGGTGTTATCGCCACGCACATGTCGGAACGGGTGCCGACGGCTGGCGGGCGACGAGATCCTGGACGGAATACCGCTGCAACGCTACGGCGAGCCGGACGACGTCGCGCAGGCCGTGTGCTTCCTCGCCTCCGACGACGCGAGCTACGTCACCGGAGAGATTCTTCAAGTCACGGGAGGGTTCGGACTATGAACAGCACGTCGCAGGCCGACGTGGGCCGCCTCGGACGAGGTCGCCCTGAAGGTCCGAACGCTGACCGCAGAGAACCTCGAGCTCGACCTGGAGGACGTGCAGATGGAGTCGTCGTTCTTCGAGCTCGGTGCCGAGTCGCTCGACCTGCTCGACGTTGCCTTTGCGCTCGAGAGCGAGTACCGGATCTCGTTCCCCCGCACCGACATCCTCGAGCGGGCGACCGAGCACTTCGGCGAGGAGGCGCTGGTCAAGGACGGACTCGTCACCGACCTGGGGCTGCAACTCCTGCGCGAGGGAATGCCCGAGTTGGACCCGGACCTGATCAAGCCCGGGCTGCGCGACACGGATGTCGCCCAGAAGATCACCGTCGGAAGCTTCGCGCGGATCACACAGCGACTGATCGACGCGAAAGCCGACTTCTCTCGGACTGCCCCGAGTGCGGGAGCCGCCTCGTCGAGTCGGAGATCATGCCCGAGTTCGAGTGCCCCGGCTGCGGCAAGATCGTTCCCGTTCCGAGCGGCGACGAGTGCTCTGCAGGATCTCATCGACCTGCACCAGCAGACCGTGGGGGCTCAGTGAGGTTCCTGCTCGTCGACTCGATCTTGGAGCTCGAGACCGGTGCACGCGCCGTCGGGGTCAAGAACATCTCGATGAGCGAGGACTTCCTGGCCGACCACTTTCCCGACCGGCCGATCATGCCGGGCATGCTCATCCTCGAGTCGCTCGTCCAGCTCGCGGACTGGGTCGTTCGCGATGCGAGCAACTTCGACAAGATCGGCGTGGCCGCGGGTTTCGACCGGATCAAGTTCCGCCGCGTCGCGCGCCCCGGCGACCAGCTCCGGCTGGAGGTCGGCTTGAGCTCGTCGGATGACGGAACGCACGAGTTCCGAGGCAAGGCGTACAGCGGTGACGAGCTTGCCGCCTCGGCGAACATCACCATGATCGAGGCTCCGCTCGAGGACTATCTCGACGCCGATGCGGCGCGTGCTTCCCTTGCGATCCTGCGGCGGGACGGCGTCCCGTGAGCACGGCCCCCCGCCGTGTCGTCATCACCGGCATGGGCGCTCTCACCTCGCTCGGTACCGACGTGGAGTCGAGTTGGGAGGCAGTGCTGGCGGGCCGGTCGGGCGTGCGCCAGATCAAGCAGTTCGAGAGCGACGAGTTCCCGGTGAACATCGGCGAGCGAGGTCGACGTCGACGAGCTGGAGGTCGACGGGTTCGACGAGTCGCTGCGGCCGTTCGTCACGCGCTCGGTGAAGCTGGGCGCGTGGGCCATGACCGAGGCGTGGGAGCAGGCGGGGCTCGAAGGGGGCAGCTACGACCCCTGGCGGACGGGGCTCATCGTCGGCGCCTCCAACTTCCCCGTCATCGAGGAGTCCGAGTACAGCTGGCCGACCGAGGCACTCAACGTCGAGCGCTACAAGGACCAGTACCTGGCCATCTGCGAGGACATGCCCCAGCTGCTGGCCCAGCGCGAGATCGGGATGGTCTCCGCCCTGCTTGCCGCCCCGTACCCGATCAAAGGGCCGTGCATGACGGTGCAGTCCGCCTGCGCGTCGGCGACCCAGGCGATCGGCGAGGCCCTCCAGATGATCCGGCACGGCCAGGCGGACCTGATGGTGGCCGGAGGCGCGGACAGCATGCTCTCGGCCGTCTGCGTGACCGGCTTCACGCTGTTGACGGTCGCTTCGACCTATCGCGGCGACCCGGGCAAGGCCTGCCGGCCGTTCGACCGCAAGCGTGACGGCCTCGTCCTGGGCGAAGGTGCGGGGATCGTCATCCTCGAGAGCCTGGAAGCCGCACAGGACCGCGGCGCACCGATCCTCGCCGAGGTCGTCGGCTACGGCTCGTCGGCGGACGGGTACCGCTTCACGGACAGCCATCCGGAAGCGCGCGGCGCAGTGCAGTGCATGCGCGCGGCGCTCGCCGACGCCGACCTCCAGCCGGAAGACATCGACTACATCAACGCTCACGGGACCGGCACGCCGCAGAACGACCGCACCGAGACGTTCGCGATCAAGCAGGTGTTCCGGGACCACGCCTACGCGATTCCCGTGAGCTCCACGAAGTCCCAGCTCGGACATCTGCTGTGCGCCTCGGGCGGAGTCGAGCTCGTGATCACGGTCGAGGCTCTGCGAAAGGGAATCGTCCCCCCGACGATCAACCTCGAGAACCCCGACCCGGACTGCGATCTCGACTACGTGCCGCACACGCCTCGCGAAGCGGACCTCGAGCTCGGGCTCTCGAACTCGTTCGGGTTTGGCGGCCAGAACGGCACGCTCATCGTCCGCCGCTCGGACGCCGCCACGGGAGCGGCCGGGTAATGCGCTTCCTGCTCTTCGATCGCATCACCGAGGCCGAGCGCGGAAAGCGGATCCAGGGCGTCAAGCTGGTGAGCCTCACGGACGGCGCGCTCGCCGACCACTACCCGCGCCGAGCGGTGCTGCCGCCGACGTTGGTCGTCGAGGCCATGGCGCAGCTCGGTGGAATGCTCCACGTCCTCAACCACGACTTCTCGGTCGAGATGCTGTTGGTGCTCGTCGACCGCGTGAAGCTGGCTCGCCCGGTGCTTCACGGCGAGACGATCACGATCGAGGTCTGGTCGGAGTACGACCACCCGTACGGCGCGACCATGAACGGCGAGGCACGAGTCGACGGAGACGTGGTTGCGACCGCCGGCCGCATCGTCTACGCGCACGAGATCATCACCGACCCGAAGCGGATCCAGAAGGCACGGGATCGCTTCGCCTACCAGGGCGGCTCGCCCGCCGAGGTGTGGGTCGCGTGAGCGTCGCGGTCGTGACGGGAGTGGGTGTCGTGTCGCCGCTGGCGACGAGCGCGGCCGAGCATTTCGATGCCTGGATCGAGGGACGGTCCGCCGTCGCGGAGTCCGCCGAGCCCGAGTTCGAGAAGTACGCGCCCCAGCTCGAGGCCCGGGTCACCGGCTTCGACCGGAAAGAGGCGATCTCCAGCCGCATGCTCAGGAAGCTGCTGGCGCCGAGCGCGGGCTTCGCGGTCGGCGCCGCCGGAGAGGCGATCGCCGACGCCGGGCTCTCCGGCGAGCCCGAGGTGCTCGCGGACTGCGGGCTCTACATCGGATCGCTCTCGCTGGAGATCGACCCCGACGTCTTCATCGCACCGCTGCGGGCGTCGCTCACGAGGGAGGGCGAGTTCGACCTGTCGCTGTTCGCCCAGCGGGGGATGAAGCTGCTCGATCCGCTGTTCCTCGTCCGCGCGCTGCCGAACGCCGGCCTCTGCGGAGTGTCTCTCGAGCATCAGGTGCTCGGACCGAACACGAACCTCACGAACGGCCCGACCTCGGGACTCGCGGCCGTCGCGCTGGCGGTGGCAGCGGTCGAGCGCGGCGAGATCCGCTGCGCGATCGCCGGCGGCTACGACTCGCTGCTCGTGATGGACGCCCTCGCCGAGCATCTGATCGCCGGACGCCTGGCCCGGAACGGCGGTGCGCCCGAACGGGCATGCCGCCCCTTCGACCGCACCCGCGAGGGATACGCGCTCGGGGAAGGCGCCGCCTTCGTCGTCGTGGAGTCGGTCGAACACGCCCGGGAGCGCGGGGCGAACTCCTACGGCCGAATCCTCGGCTACTCGAGCACCACCGACCCGGGTCTCCTCGGCCCTTCGAGCCCCTTGGACGGCACTGCGCTCGAGCAGGCTGCCCGCCTGGCCCTCGAACGCGCGGGGACGGCCCCCGCGGAGCTCGGCGCCATCTTCGGCGACGGTCTTGCAACCGAGCTGGACGACATCCGGGAGAGCGACGCCGTCGGCCGCGTGCTCGACGGGGCCAAGGTGCCCTTCACCGCGCCGACGAGCGCGATCGGCTACACCGGCGCCGCCAGCGGGGTGTTCTCGCTGCTCCATGCCCTGGTCGCGGTCCGCCGAGGAGTGGCCCCGCCGCTCGCGAACTGCGACGAGCTCGACCCTCGCTGCCCGGTCCACCACCACTCCACTCCTGCGCCGCTCTCTCCGGAGACGGTCCTCGTGTGGAACAGCGAGCGCGGCGTCAAGAACGTCGCGATGGTCGCCGGCCCCGACGCCCCCTGAGAGCCGGAAGGTGTACGTCCTCGCCGCTCTGCTCATCCCGGTCGCGGTGGCAACCGCGCTCCTCACGAGGCTGTTCCTGCGCCAGGACCGCCTGATCTTCCGGCCCGGACCGGTGCTCGACCGCAGCCCGGCGAGCATCGGGATCCCCCACGAAGAGCTGCGGCTGGCGGCCGACGACGGAACGAGCGTGACCGCCTGGTGGGTCGCCGGAGCCGCGGAGGCACCGGTCGTCCTCTACTTCCACGGCAGCGAGGGCAACCTCACCCACGAGCTGCCGGTCGTGCACTTCCTCAACTCGCTCGGTGTCAACGCGCTGCTCGTCGAGTACGTCGGCTACGGCTCGGACGAGTTGCGGCCGAACGAAGCCGGCTGCTACCGGACCGCCGACGCGGCCTGGAGGTACCTGACGCAGGATCGGGGTTTCGCCGAGGACCAGGTGATCCTGTTCGGGCACTCGCTCGGGGCCGCCGTGGCGGCACGCAGCGCCGCAGGGCGTGGCTGCGCAGGGCTCGTTCTTCAGAGCGGCTTCACCTCGGTGAAGGATCTCGCTGCGCGCGCCTACCCGTACCTGCCGGTCCGGCCGTTCCTGCGGACCCGCATGGACGTGCTCGAGCCGGTCCGGCGCAGCCGGTGCGCGGTGCTCGTCATCCACTCGCGAGACGACGAGCACATTCCCTACGAGCAGGGCCGGCGCCTGTTCGACGAAGCCCGCGCGACGAAGAAGCTCGTCACGCTCCGGGGGTCGCACTTCGGCCTGACCTGGCACCGCTCACCCGAGATCAGGGCCGCGTGGCGCGAGCTGCTCGCACGGGACTTCAGCACCTGGGCGGCGCAGGCAGAGAGCAGCTGATGCGGGACGAGGTCCGCCGGATCGCGCTCGGGACCAAGGGCTTCCTCACCGAGCCCGAGGGATTGCGCCTGTACGAGCTGGCACGCAGCAGCTCGGGCGACGGACCGTGTCTCGAGATCGGCTCCTACTGCGGCAAGTCGGGACTGTTCCTCGGGGAAGGGTGCCGGGAGACCGGCCGGCATCCGCTGTTCACCGTTGACCACCACCGCGGCTCCGAGGAGCACCAGCCGGGAGAGGCGTACCACGACGCCGAGCTCTACGACGACGGCGAGCAGGCGATGACGACGCTGCCTGAGCTGGTCCGGAACATCCGGACGGCCGGGTTGGAGAGCTGGGTTATCCCGCTCGTCGCCGAGTCGGAGATCCTCGGCCGGTATTGGCCCGAGCACAGTCTCAGCCTCCTGTTCCTCGACGGCGGGCATTCGGAGTCGGACGCCTTCGGCGACTACCGGACCTGGCACCGCTGTCTCCGGCCGGGCGGGTACCTGTGCATCCACGACGTCTTCCCCGACGCGACCGACGGCGGTCAGGCTCCGTACGGCGTCCTCTGCGAGGCGAGGTCGGACGACTCCTGGCAGTACGAGGGGATGGTCGAGACCCTCGCCGTCCTGAAGCGGCTGTGAGCACTGCGATCCGCTCCTCGCGCCACCTTGGAAAGTTCCCGCGTGCTCGAACGGACACGTGGGTGATGGTCGGCCAGGACGGCGGCCAGTCGATCGACCTCGGCGATCAGGCCCTCGTCGTCTTCTCCGACACGCTGCTGCTGCCGACCGACGCTTCCGACCAGGTGTCCGACCGGCACAAGACCGCGCCCCCCTATGCGGACGACGTCGCGGAGCGCGGCGTGTTCCTGGCGAACTGCGCCGCGCTCGTCGACGGGGCCGATCTGCGTGAGGGCCTCCGCCGCCTCAGGTTCTTCACGGACGACGACGAGTTCCCCGTCGAGATCCTCGCGCCGACCGAGGACGAGACAGCGGCCGGCCTGCGCTTCTGGCCGGCTCACGGCGTGGCGTCCGGCGGCGGGGTCTACCTCTACTACCTCGGCATCGAGACGCTCACGCCGCGCGACGTGTGGGACTTCCGCAACGTCGGCGTGGGACTGGCCCGACTCGACCCGGAAACGGGCCGCTGCGAACGGATCCGTGTCGACGGCGACTGGTGCCTGTGGCGGCCGCGGTCCGACGACTTTCACTTCGGCGTACAGGCGGTCCGGCACGACGGTCAGGCGTACGTCTTCGGGAGCACGCGCCACGGGCTGGACGTCTCGGCGCTGCTCGGCCGTGTGCCGCTCGAGGAGATCGCCGACCCGGGTGCGTACGAGTTCTACGACCCGGGACGCGACGCGTGGCTCGCCGACTCCGGTCTGGCCGGAAGTCTCGGCCCGTGCGGCAGTGACTTCTCAGTCTCGTTCAACGCGTACCTCGGCCGGTGGCTGATGGTGTACGTCGACGCGTTCAGCAAGCAGCTCGCGCTCAGGCTCGCCGATCGGATCGAGGGGCCCTACTCCGAGCCGGAGATCGTCGGGCGGTTGCCTCATGCACCCGCGAGCGACCTGGTCTATCTCGGGTTCGAGCATCCGAAGTTCGCGCGCGACGACGGCCGCCGCGTTCTGGTCTCCTACTGCGAGCCCCGCTTCGAGATGTGCTCGCTCCTCGAGGTCTCGTTCCAATGAGTGACGAGACGCTGCAGGGTCTCGCGCAGCGCCTGCCGGCCTTCGGCGACCGGCGCGCGCTCGGGCTGCGCGGCTCGTACGGCAGTCGTTGGTGGACCTATCGTCGGGTGCACGCCGAGGCCTTTCGCTTCGCCGGCCTCCTCGAGGACCGCGGGGTTCAGGCAGGCGACCGCGTCGCGATCTGGGGCGCCAACGGGCCGGAGTGGGCCGCCGCTGCATTCGGCGCGATGCTCAGAGGCGCGGTCGTCGTTCCGATCGACGAAGGCACCTCGGCGTCGCATGCCTCGCAGCTCGTCGAGCTCGCCGGACCGCGGCTCGTCTTGCACGACCCGAACGTCGACGTCGGCGCGCTCGGCGTTCCGGGTCTGTCCCTCTTCACCGCCGCCGAGCACGCCGGCGAACGCAACGTCGTCGTGCCGGTCGGGCCGGAGGACCCGGCGTTCCTCCTCTTCACCTCGGGGTCGACGCGCGAGCCGCGCGGCGTGGTGCTGACGCACCGAAACCTCGTCAGCCAGGCCGCCGCTTTCCGACGTTGGCGATGGCTGACGCGGATGCACGCCTATCGCTTGCTGGCGCTCTCGCCCCTCAGCCACGTGCAGGGCCTCGTGATGGGACTGGTGGTGCCGGCCTCGCTCGGGCTGAGCGTCCTGTATTCCGAGTCCGTCGAGCCGGCGCACGTGATCCGGACGATCCGTCAGAACCGGATCAACATCCTGCTCGCCGTCCCAAGGGTGCAGGGAATGCTGGCCGACGCACTGCGCGCGTCCCCGTACGGCGACGGCCGCCGGACCCTCGGCGAGCGAGCGTCGGAGATCCGCGCGTTCGTGCTGCGGCGCCACGTGCTGTTCCTTGCGACGCGTCGACAGCTCGGCTACTCGTTCGGCGTCCTGCTCGTCGGTGGTGCGACGCTCGCGCCGGACGACGAGCGCTTCTGGTACGAGTGCGGCTACGTGCTGGCTCAGGGGTACGGCCTCACGGAGACGAGCGCACTCGTTTCGGTCCACGTGAACGGTCCCTTCGGGGCGCGCCTCGGGTCGGTCGGACGAGCGCTCCCGCACCAGGACGTCCGGATCGGCGCCGACGGCGAAGTCCTCGTGCGCGGTCCGAATGTGACGGGCGGTGACGGCTACCTGCACACCGGCGACCTGGGCCGCCTCGATGCGCGCGGACGACTGTGGCTGCGGGGCAGGAAGGACGACGTGATCGTCACCGGCGAGGGCCTCAACGTCCACGCCGACGACGTCGAAGCGAGCCTCCGTGCCGTCGCGGGTGTCCGCGACGCGGTCGTCGCCGATCTCGACGACGGCGGTCAGGTTCACGCCGTGCTGTTGCTCGACGACGGCAGCGCGCCCGGCGAGGTCGTGGCGTCGGCCAATGCGACGCTCGAGCCGTATCAGCGCGTGCACAGCTGGAGCGTCTGGCACGAAGGCGACTTCCCGCGCACGAGCCTGCTCAAGGTGCGCCGCGCCGAGGTGATCGGCGCAGCCCGCGCCGGCAACGGCGGCACGGCGAGGCCGGACGCCGCCCCCGACCTCGGGACGATTCGCGCCGAGGGCGACCGCCGCCGCCGGTTGCAGCTGCTGGCCCGCTACCTCACGGATCCCGACAGTGGGAGCGACCCCGACGCGCAGATCGAGGACTTCGGGCTGAGCTCGCTCGACGCGGTCGAGCTGCTTGCGATGATCGAGGTGATCGAAGCGAGGCCGATGCCGCAGCTCTCGATCACACCGGCAACAACCGTCGCCGAGCTCCGCCGTTCGGTCTCGGGTCCGTCCCCAAAGCGCGTGCTGCCGACGCGCCAGCCTAGGTGGTCCGCCGCGTTGCCCGGGCGGTTGATGCGACTCGCGACCCGGCCGCTGCTCGTCGGGAGCTGGGCACACCTCGCGGCGGGAGTCTCGGTCGTGCACGACCGCCCCCCGCGCGGGCAGTGCGTCCTCGCCGTCGCCCCGCACCGTCACTGGCTCGACGCGTTCGCGGTGCAAGCCGCCCTGCCCGCAGGGACGCGCACCATCACGGTCACGAACCGCGACTTCGCCGAGCACTTCGCACCGACCGACGACGTGCCGCGCCGCGCGCGGTTTGCGGTCGGCTTCGCGTACCACCTTCTCTGGCCGATGGTCTTCCAGTTCGCGATCGTGCCGAACTACGGAAGCACGCGAGAGGGGCTCCAGGAGCTCGGCACAGCGATCGACCGCGGGCTCAGTCCGATCTCGTTCCCGAAGGGACTCGCGCCACCGGGACAGCCCAACCCGCGTCACGAGCCCGGGATCGCCGAGCTCGCGACGCAGACCCAGCTGCCGGTGGTTCCCGTCTGGATCGACGGCAACGACGAGCTCGGCGTGCTGCCCCGCCGCAGAAGGCCCCGGGTGACGGTCCGGTTCGGCGAGCTCATACCCGTCGGTCCGCAGACCGAGCCGAACGAGGTGGTCGAGCGCGTCGAGGCCGCCTACGAGCTGCTTGCACGTGCGGGGGGCATGCGATGAGGGTCACCATCCTCACGGCCGGGTCGCGCGGCGACATCCAACCGTACGTGGCGCTCGGCGCCGGCCTGCGCCACGCCGGCTTCACCGTGCGGCTGGCGACCCACGTCGGCTTCCGGGATCTCGTCGAGTCGCAGGGCCTGGAGTTCGCCAAGGTCGCGCATCCCTCGGACGTGCTGACCACGGACCCGCGTTGGGAGGCGCTTCAGAACGCCGGCGACACCGCCGGACGGTTCGTGCGCCGCTCCGCGCGGGTCGTGCGGATGATTCAGCCGCTGCTCACGGGAATGCTCGACGACTACTGGGCGGCGTGCCAGGGAGCAGACGCGGTCATGAGCTCCGTCGCCGGAATCGGCGGGCCTCAGCAGGCCGCCGCTCTCCACGTTCCACACTGCTGGGCGCTCGTCCAGCCGATGAGTCCGACCGCCGAGTACCCGCACTTCATGGCCCCCGCCCCGCGCCGCCTGCCGCGACGGCTCAACTTCCGCACCCACGTCATCGCCGAGCGGGTTCACTGGCGTCTGTTCCGCGCCGCCGTCAACCGTTGGCTGGCCGCCAACCTCGGCGCGGGTTCGGTTCCCAAGCCCGCGCCGGGCGGCCTCTTCGGATCCGGTGCCGGCTCGATCGTGTACGGGATCAGCCCCTCGGTGGTTCCGCGGCCGAGCGACTGGCCGCCGAACATCGCGCAGTTCGGTCACTGGTTCCTCGACTCGGCGCCCGACGCGACCCTTCCGGCCGAGCTCGAAGACTTCCTCGATGCGGGCGCTCCGCCCGTCCTCGTCCATGCGGACCGGATCGGCGTGACCCCGCGCGAGGACTTCGTCGCGATGGCTGTCCGCGTGCTTCAGCGCCTCCGTTTGCGCGGACTCGTCTCCGGACCGGAGGCGGGAGCGCTGCCCGACTCGGCTCTGTACATCCCACCGGTTCCTTTCGACCGGCTCTTCCCGCTGGTTGCCGGCGTCGTGCACCACGGCGGCGTCGGGACGACCGCGACGTCGTTGCGAGCGGGGATCCCGAGCTTCGGTGTGCCCGGGTTCTTCGACCAGCAGTTCTGGACCTCACGCGTTGCGGCGCTCGGCGCGGGACCTCGCCCCGTGGCGGCGCGACGAATGACGGAAGCGCGGTTCGAAGCGGCGATCGCGCAGCTCGTCGGCGACGCCTCGATCCGAACGCGGGCCGCCGAGCTGGGACGCCGGATCAGGTGCGAGCGCGGAGTCGACGAGGCCGTCGTCCACCTGCGGGCCGTCCTCGCTGGAGCGAGCGATGCCTAGCGTCTACGGGCTGCACCGCGTGCGCCTCCGCCCCGGCGTCGACCCGGAGGAGTTCGAGCGGTTCACGCTCGCGGAGTTCCTGCCGGCGCTTCAGGCGCTGCACGCTCCGGGTGTGCAGTTCGCGCTCCTGAAAGCAGAGCGCGGCGCGGACGCGGGCGAGTATCAGTTCATGATGGTCTTCGACAGCGTCGAGACCCGCGATCGGTACTTCCCGGAGGAAGTTCGCGCGTCGGACGAGCTGATCGAGCTGATCCAGCCGCTCGCACCGCTCGCCGAGGTCTGGGAGGGGCTGTCGGCCCGCGAGAAGACGGACTGGCTGAGGCTCGGGGACGGCCCGTCGTGAGGCAGCTGCCGAACGTCACGGCGTTGCCGCCGCTGCTGCGGCGTTCCCGGTCCAACACCAACGGGCTGCTCGAGCTGCTGCGGTATTCGAGCTCCCCGCTGCGGAATCGTGTTCGGGCGCGCTTCCCACGAGTCGAGGCGGAACGGATTCTGGGGATCGCCAGCACCGGGCACGGCGCCAGCCTGACCTACCTCGATGCCTCCGGCGTCGTCCGAAGCTCACAGCTCGAGCGCTGGACCGGAACGAAACACATGATGCTGTTCTCGCGCGATGAGGACGAGGCTCTCCGCGAGCCGAGCTCGAAGATCGACAAGACGATCAACCACCTCTTCACCCACGGCTACGGGCGTTTCCCGGACAGCCGGGTCTTCGAAGACACGATCGACTCGTGGCGCGAGTGGTTGCTGCGCGGGCTGGACGTCGACGTCGGCAGCATCGACCTCGTCGTGACGAGCGACGGACACTTCGCGACCGGGTGGGCTCGCCTCGGCCCCCACCTCCGGCGCTGGTTCCCCAACGCAACCATCGTCAGGGCGATCGAGCATCACGAGATCCACCAGCGCCAGGCCTTCTGGGCCAGCGGCCTCGACGAGGCAGCGGTGCTCACGCTCGACAGCGCAGGCGAGGCGCTCCCGCGGCGCCGCTGGCGAAAGCTCGCCGGAACGCTCTCCGTGATGAACCAGGCCGGCGAGTCGCACATCGTCCGCGAATGGCTGTCCCCGCAGATGAGCTCCGGCGCGATCTTCGACGCCGCCACCCACCACGTCGGCTTCCGGCAGGGCGAGGAGGGCAAGACGATGGGCCTCTCGGCGTACGGGTCCGGCGAGCTGTTCGAGTCGCTGCGACCTCAACTCAGCCTGCACGCGGACGGAGGCTTCTCCTTCCTCGCCCTGACCGACTTCGAGGCCGCGCTCGCGCGCTACACGCCCAAGCGGGAGCAGGGCGAGGAGATCACCGCCCGGCACATGGAGGTGGCGTTCGCCGGGCAAGCGATCGTGGAGCTGATCGTCAGCAACGCCTGGCGCGCGGCACTCGAGTCGACGGGCCGCCGCGACCTGGCATACGCCGGCGGGGTGGCGTTGAACAGCGTGGCCAACGGCAGGGCATGGCGCGAGGTGGGCCCGAGAAGCGTCTACATCCCGCCGAACGCAGGCGACGCGGGTCAGAGCCTCGGCTGCGCACTGTTCGGCGCGTACGAGCTCGCAGGCTGGGAGCCGCCGGACGAAGAGCTGGCCGAGTATCTCGGCCCCACCTACGGCGAAGACGCGATCGCGAGCGCCGTGGCGTCGAACGACCATCCAACGACCCGCCCCGCCGCATTGGAGGAAGTGGTTGCGGCGTGTGTCGCCAACGGGCACATCGTCGCCCGGTTCGACGGCGGCGCGGAGTTCGGGCCGCGGGCGCTCGGGAACCGGAGCATCCTGGCCGATCCTCGCCGTCCCGGCATGAAGGACTACCTCAACCTCCGGGTCAAGCACCGCGAGTCGTTCCGGCCCTTCGCGCCGGCCGTGCTCGACGACCACGCCGGCGAATGGTTCGAGCTCGACGTGCCGAGCGCCTACATGCTGCGGGTGGTGCCGATCAGGCCCGACAAACTGGGGCAGATACCAGCAGTGGCGCACGTCGACGGGACCGCGAGGGTCCAGACGCTGTCCGAGCCGCAGAACCCCGAATTCTGGCGCACGATCTCGGCCTTTCGCGACAGAACCGGCGTGCCGCTCGTGCTCAACACCTCCTTCAACCTGGCCGGGAGGCCGATCGTGGAGACACCGGCGGACGCGGTCGAGTGCTTCGCCGGTTCAGAGATCGACGTGCTCGCCGTCGGGCCGTTCGTCATCTCGAAGAAGCCGCTGGAGGAGTACCTCGCAACCGACTCCGGAGCTTGAGGCAGCGATGAGGGTCCTCTTCATCACCTACTGCTTCGGGGATCCAGCGGGCCAGGCGCTGATCGGGGTCTACAAGCGCGGGCTTCGCGTCGCTCTCGAGCTCCACGACCGCGGCCACGACGTGCTCTTCGACTGCACCGGACGCGGCAGCTACCGCGACGACCTGACCGAGTTCGCGGAGGACCGGATCCACTTCGTCGACCTGGGCCTCTACGACGGCGAGAACGACGGCTCGGAGCGGAGCCGGCAGAACTCCCTGCAGGCGATGTCGCGTTGCCGGCCCGACCTCGTCGTCGTCGGCGAAGCACCACTTGCCGGGACGCTCCTGGAGGCAACTCTGTGCGCGGTCGAGCTCGGCATACCGGTCGCGCTCCTCGACAACGCCTACAACGCGCGAGCGGTCCGGCGTTTCCTCAGGGACCACGGCGGGATGGTGGATGCCGTCGTTCTCACCGGCCCGAGCTGCGCGCACACGGGGGCGCCGCCCGCACACCTTCGGCAGGTACCGCCTTTCGTGACGAGCGCGCGGTCGGAGGCAGCGCTGCTGGTCGAGGAACGCCTGGGGCTTCGCGCAGAGCGACTCGTCTGCATCCTGGCCTATGACGGCAAGGTCGAGCGACTCGGTTTCTCGCTCATCGAGAGCCTCGACGCGCCTGAGGCGGCGTACGTCTTCATGTCGAGAGATCCCGAGGAGTGTGAGCGGCGTGCGGCGGCGCTTCCCGAAGATCTGAGGGCGCGAGTCCGGGTGCTCGAGCTGCTCCCGGATCCGCTCCTGTTCGGACTGATCGAGCTGTCCAGCCTCGCGGTCGTCAAGTACGGGTTCATGCAGGTCACCGAATGCATGTCGCTCCGCACACCGGTGATCTGCGCGTACCACGAGGGCCCAACGTGGCTCGATCTGCTTCCTGGAGCGTGCCGGTCGTTCGTGCACGCGGCGGAGCACGAAGACGCAGACCCGGCAACGGTCGCCGCGGCCGGGAGGTTTCTCGAGGTCGGCGAGCGGGCGATGGCCTCCATCCACGACGGCGAGTTCGATGCGAGCGTTCGGGCGGCCGACTTCCTGGAGGCCGTACCGGCAGAGCCAGCGCCGAGAAGCGTCGACCGAAGCCGTCCGAAAGTTCCCCGAGAAGCAGGTGCGCGCCGCCGTCCGCGCAGCAACGGGGCGCCGGTCGGTCAGCGTCCTGCTCATGCGCGCGATGCGGCTACGTTCGCTCCCGGGCGAGGAGGTGCATTCGCTCGTCTGCCGCTACACGATCGACGGCGCCGAGCGCTTCCTGCGGCTCTGGGGGCACCGCTACGCCTCGGGCCGGGCGGTCAAGCGCGGACGGAGGGAGGCCGCTCGCTCCGGGAGACGGGTGCTCTTCGCGTCGCCGCGCGAGCGCGTGCTGATCGAATCGGATCTTGGTCAATCGATGCTTCCGCCGCTGTAGGGATGAGGGTCCTCTTCATCACCTACTGCTTCGGGGAGGTCTCGGGGCAGGCTCTCATCGGGGTCTACAAGCGCGGGCTGCGCATCGCTCTCGAGCTCCACGACCGAGGCCACGAGGTGCTCTTCGACTGCACCGGACGCGGCACCTACCACGATGACCTGACCGAGCTCGCGGACCAGCGGCTGCAGTTCGTCGACCTCAACCTCGACGCCGTCGACGAGGAAGGCCTGGAGCGGAGCCGCGAGAGGGCCCTGCAGGCGATGTCCCGCTGCCGGCCCGATCTCGTCGTGGTGGGCGAGGCGCCGATGCTCGGCACGCTGCTCGAGGCCACCCTGTGCGCCGTCGAGCTCGGCATACCGGTCGCGCTGCTCGACAACGCCTACAGCGCGCACGCGGTGCCGTACTTCCTTCGGAACCACGGCGGGATGATGGACGGCGTTGTCCTGACAGGCCCGAGCTGCACGCATGCGGAGACGGCGCCCGCACACGTCCGCCAGGTTCCGCCGTTCGTGACGACCGCCTCGTCGGAGGCAGCCCAGCTGGTCGAGCACCTCGGGCTCCGACAGGAGCGCTTGGTCTGCGTCCTGGCGTATGACTCGAAGGTCGAGGGGCTCGGCTTCTCGCTCGTCGAGCGCCTGCGCGCACCCGACATCGATGTTCTCTTCTTGTCCCGATCCCCAGAGGAGAGCGAGCGGACGGCAGCCCGTCTGCCGGCGGAGCTCCGCGCCCGCGTCCGGGTGCTCGGCTTGCTTCCGGATCCGCTTCTCTTCGGACTGATCGAGCTGTCCAGGCTCGCGGTCGTCAAGTGCGGGTTCATGCAGGTCACCGAGTGCATGGCGCTCAGGACCCCGGTGATCTGCGCATACCACGACACCGCGACGTGGCTCCGGTGGGTGCCCCGCGCCTATCTGCCGTTCGTCCACATTGCGGAGCACGACGAGGCGGACCGAGCGACACTTGCCGCCGCCGCGCGTCTCTTCGACGTCCCCGAGCAGGCGATGAGCTCGATCCATGACGGGTCGTTCGACGCGACAGCCAGCGCGGCCGACTTCCTCGAAGGCCTGTCCGCGGAGCAGCGTCCGGAGACATGGACCGAGACCGTCGACGTCTTCCCCGAGACACAGGTGCGAGAGGCACTGCGCACGGCTGTGGGAGGACAGGAGGTCAGCCTGCTGCTGCTGCGCGCGATGCGCCTGCGCGCCCTCCCGCGCGAGGAGGTGCATTCGCTCGTCTGCCGGTGCAGGGTCGACGGCGGCGAGCACTTCCTTCGCCTGTGGGGTCACCGCTACGCCTCGGGACGCGCGGCGAAGCGGGCGCAGCGGGAGGCCGTTCGCTCAGGGCGACAGGTGCTCTTCGCGTCGCCGCGCCGGCGCGTGCTGATCGAACCGGACCTCGGTCAGGAGCTGCTGCCGCCGTTGCTCGGCGCCCACTGATCGCGCAGCGCGTGACTGAGAGCCTGCGCGGCAAACTCGAACGCCGCAGGGGCAAGCGCGGCCGACCAGCCGACCACCGCGCCCGGATTCCGAATCGTCGCGCGGGCTGCGGCACGCGGAGTGCCGCCTCCCGCACCGCGGCCGCCGAGCGCCAGGACGGCCGTTCCGGCGGCCGATCGCACGGTCTGCTCGATCGCCGCCGTGATCATGCGCCGAGACGCAGCGTCACGCGCCGGAAGCACACCGACGAGGATGCCGCCGGCGGTGTCGGCGAAGACAGGATCGCGCCGCGCGCGGGCGGCGAGCGTCCGGAGCGTCCCCAGCCAGATCCCGTTCAACGACCGGTTCTTGATCAGCGCCACGATCATCTGCGCGAGCGCCATGTCGTAGCGCACGTGCTCGCGCACCTGTCGGGCGTACGGGGTCAGCCCTTCCTGCGAGCAGTCGCCGCTTCTGATCGCCGTGCCCACTGCGTTCGCCGCCCACTGCCCCGACAGCAACGCGTACTGAATCCCCTCGCCGTTCAGCGGGTTGATCAGGCCGGCGGCGTCACCGACCAGCACCATCCGGTCGCCGACGAGCGGCTGCCGCGGGTCGAAGGTCGCGAGAGGCCAGCCCACGATCTTGCCTTCGAGACGCGCACCGTCGAGCCGCTCGCCGAGAGCACGATCGCGGCGGACGAGCTCGAGCAGTAGCTCGCGCAGGTGTTGCGTCGTTCGGGGCACCGTCTGAAGCGCCATGCCGACTCCCACGTTCGCTTCGCCGTCGCCGTTCGGGAAGACCCAGGTGTAGCCGGGGAACGACTGTTCGGAGAAGTACAGATCCGCGCGGTCCGCTCGGCCGTTGACGCCCGTGTAGTAGCCGCGCACGGCGATGATCCGACGGTCCCTCCGCGAGTCTCCGCCCCGAAGGATGCGGGCCATCTGCGAGTTCGAGCCGTCCGCGCCTACGACGACTCGGGCCCGCAGCGAGCGCTTCGCCTGCCCCGCCTGCACGACGACCTGCACCCCGTCGAGGTCGCGGCGGACCTCCGCGATCTTGCAACCGTCGAGCAGCGCAGCCCCGGACTCGATCGCGGTCTCGACAAGCCACTGGTCGAGGACGGTACGAGGGATCACGCGACCGAGTGCGGGCATGCCTTCGACCGGCGGGAGCGAGCGAACGATCAGCTCTTCCCCGTCCAGGAAGAGTGCGGCTTCGCGCACGCAGTTGGTGCGCAGGTACTCCTTTCGCCCGCCGAAGCCGAGCCGTTGCAGCTCGAGCAGGGCGACCGGGCCGACGAAGTCTCCGCACACCTTGTCGCGCGGGAAACGCTTGTGGTCGAGCAGGACCACGCTGAATCCCGCGCGGCACAGGTGGGCCGCTGTGGCGGCACCCGCCGGCCCGGCGCCGACGACAACGACGTCGGCGTCGTGGGCCTGGGCGGGTCGGTGTGCGACTACCGGCGGTCGGTCAGCGCTTGCGGACAAGTCCGAGCTGCGTGGCGGCTCCGAGCTCGTCAGTCAGTCCGAAGGTCTCGACTACGCGACCTTTCTCGAACCGAAGAATGGTGATCCCACTGACGTCCAGCGCCTTGCCGGTGCCCTTGACGCTGCCGAACAGTGCGTGCTTTGCGGCTCCCTTGTGGGTGCCGGTCGCCGACCACCGAACGACGACCTTTTCGCCTTCCGCGATCATGTCTTCGAGCTCGATCTTGAGGTCAGGCAACGCCCGCGTAGCAGCCTTGGCACTCGCAGCGCCTCCTTCCTTCAGGTTGGTCCCGAGCACCTTCTGGGCGGCGGCAAGGTCGCCGGTGGCGAGCTTGTCGAAGACACGCTTGGTCAGCGCGCGATTCTCTTTTGCCGGCATTTCGAACTCCCCTCTGACGGACTTGGCGCGAAGTCGCTTCACCACGTCGTCGGCAAGGGCGAGCAGTGGCTGGCCGCTGGACTTCGTACTGCCGACTTTAGCGCAGTGAACTCGCCGTGTCAGTTCGAAATTCCAGCGCGTGCGTCACCAGCCGCCAGTCGTCACCTTCGACCGCGAGGGCGGCGGCGAAGCCGTCGTCCGCTGCCGGCTCGACGAGCTTCCACCGTTGCGGCTCGTCGGCACCTCTCGCCGACCTGAGCAACGCGGGAGGAGCCCCCGGCTCGAGCGACACGTCAAAGGAGTCCAGCCGCATCGCAAGGCCGGTTCCACACGCTTTGATGTACGCCTCCTTGCGCGTCCAGCACCGGTAGAAAGCCGCCACCCGGTCGTGTGCAGGCAGAGCCTTCAGCGACGCTGCCTCGGCCGGTGAGAAGAAGTGGTCGGCGATCCCGACGACGTCGCGGTCGCGTCGAACGTCTTCGAGATCGACCCCAAGCTCGCGGTCGACGCTGACCGCGATCAGCGCCCTGTCCCCGGAGTGGGCGAGATTGAAGCGCATCCCGCCGTTGCGGGCGAGATACGGCTTTCCATATCGGGCACGGGCGAACTGGACATCCTCCGGAGCAACTCCCAGATAGCCGCCCAGGAGATGCCGGAGCACGCCATGGGCGACGGAGTAGCGAACGCGGTGCCGCTCGAAGACGAAGCGCCCCGCGCGGGCGCACTCGTCCGGGTCGAGGCTGCTCCCGAGCGCCCGAAGCGCGTCCTCGGGCGGTTCGAGCCGCGTGCGCCACACGTGCACCTCGCCTCGGCGGATGACGAGATCGTCCGCGCGAACGGGAAATACGACTGTCGACCGGGCCGCCAAGGCCGTCCTAACCGGCAGCGTCCACTTCCACGCCCTCGCACGCCAGCACGAGCTCCTCGATCACGACCTCGTTCCCCTTCGCGTTCAGGGTCGGGCCGGTGTACTTGACCGGCCAGGCGGCGTGAACCAGCCAGCGCCGGACGGGGCTTCGCTCGGCGTCGTTGAGCACGATCGTCACGTTCCGCCGGACGAGGTTCCACCGCGGATCTCGTCGAACCAGCGATAGAGGTCGAGGTCGGACGAGACGCCGCGCCGGAGCGTCACGTTCCCATACCGGACTCGCCCCGGAAGCTTGCGCGACCCCGAGCCCGCGTCGGTCCCCTCGCGATACTCGATCACGTCGATGCTCGCATCGGGCACGTGGACCTCCGCGAACGCGGCGCTGCCGATTCCGTCGATCTCGACTGAGAAGTTGAAGTTCGGGTACGGGGCTCGGTCACGTAGGGCGGCACGCGGAGACGTTAGAACGCGCACAGCCGCCGCGCAAATGGCGCGCTGCGCTCTAATACCGACTGATGACGGAACCACTCGCGCAGATGAAGTGCGTCGCGTGTCGCCGCGACGCGCCGACCGTGTCGGATGCCGAGATCGCCGAGCTCCTGCCGGAGATCCCGGACTGGGAGCTCCTCGAGCTCGACGGCATCAAACGCCTCCAGCGGGTCTTCTCGTTCGACGACTTCGCGCAGGCGCTGGCGTTCACGGACGCTGTCGGCCGGCTCGCGGAAGAGGAGGGGCATCATCCCGCGCTGCTGACCGAGTGGGGCCGGACGACGGTCACCTGGTGGACGCACAAGATCAAGGGGCTGCACCGGAACGACTTCATCATGGCCGCGAAGACCGACCGGCTCCCCGGGCCGAGGAAAGAGGTCGCAGAGCCCGCGTAAGGAATCTCCCGCGGCGCGGTTGTGGAGACAGGAATCGCATCCACGACCGAAGGGAGATTCACCATGAAACTCCGGATCCCGTTCCCCACGACCATCGTCTTCATCGTCGTCCTCGTGCTCGCACTCGCCGGCACGGCGACGGGAGCGGCGCTCATCACGGGCGCTCAGATCCAGAACAACACGGTCAGCAGCCTCGACCTCAAGAACAACTCCGCGGCAAGCGTCGACGTGGCGAACAATTCGCTAACGACGCTCGACGTCAAGGACGGCTCGCTGCAGTCGGTCGACTTCGCACCGGGCCAGCTCACCTCCGGGCCGGCCGGTCCGGCCGGGCCCGCCGGGCCCGCAGGCCCCCAGGGGCCCGCAGGACCCCAGGGCGTTGCCGGGCTCTCGGCGGTCCAGATCGTGAGCAGCTCCACCCCGAGCAACTCCGTCAACTCCAAGGTTGCGAACGTGTCCTGCCCGGCAGGCAAGCAGCTCGTCGGCGGCGGCGCGCACATCTGGGACGCCGGTGGGAGCGTCGCTCTCGACGAGAGCTACCCGACCAGCGCGTCGAGCTGGCGGGCAACCGCGTACGAGATCAACGCGACCGCAGTCAACTGGCACGTCGAGGCCTTCGCGATCTGCGCGATCGTGGCCCCGTAGCAAACCAAATCCTCCTCCGGACGACCCCGAGCGCGGCGAATCCCGCCGCGCTCGGACCCGTGTGGGCGGCTGGCTGCTCACGCCATGCGCCATGATCAGCAGCGTGAGCTCGATCGTGCCTCGCGCGGCGTTTCTCATCGTGCTCGCGGCGGTCGTGCTCGCACTCGTGCCGGCGGCCGGTGCAAGCCTCGCCGACGAGACCGAGCTCGCGGAGCGGTATGCACCCGTCGTGCGACTCGTCCAGCAGCCCGAGGAGTGCGGCCCGGGCGAGCCCTACCAGCCGATGGACGTCGAGCTCCTCTTCGACGAGCCGACCGTGGCGCTCCGAGGGCCGTGGAATCCCACCGACCTCGTGAAGATCGGCCCGGACGCAGGCGACCTCGCCGGTCTCTACGAGTACCACCTCGATTTCCCGGGGGACGCCCTGAATCCCGGGTGCGACTACGAGCGCTGGGCGCGCAGGCTCACCACAGGCCACAACCCGGCCGTCTACGCCCACGTGGCCACCGACCCCGGCTACCCCGGCAAGCTCGCGCTGCAGTACTGGATCTTCTATCCGTACAACGACTGGAACAACCTGCACGAGGGCGACTGGGAGAACATCCAGCTGATCTTCGACGCGGGGAGCGCTGCCGAAGCGCTCACGGGCGAGCCGGTCTCCGTCGGCTACAGCCAGCACGAGGGGGCCGAGGGCGCTTCCTGGGGCGACGACAACCTCACGATCGCCGACGGCACACACCCGGTCGTCTATCCGGCCGCCGGGTCGCACGCGAACTTCTTCGACGACTCGCTCTACGTCGGGAGCTCCGCGCAACAGGGTGTCGGCTGCGACGACACGCGCGGCCCACACGTCGAGTACCGCCCGACCGTTCTCACGATCCCGAGCGACCCGGGACAGGCGAGAACAGACTTTCCGTGGATCGCCTTCGAAGGGCGCTGGGGCGAGCTCCAAGAGGCGTTCTTCAACGGCCCGACGGGCCCGAACCTCAAGAAGTCGTGGACCGAGCCGATCGCCGTATCCGAAGACTGGAGAGACCGGAGCTACGCGGTTCCCGTCGGCGGTGTTCTCGGCACGGGAGCCACCGACTTCTTCTGCTCTGCGGTCGGGACGGGCTCCATGGGTCTCGTCAGGTTGCTCCGAAGCCCCCTCATCACGCTCGGTGCGCTCGCGGTGCTCCTCGGCATCCTCCTGTTCGCCTTCTCGCGCACGACCTGGCGGCCGGTTGCGCCGCTCCGGCTCGCGCGGCGCAGGAGCTGGGGACAGGTTCTCAGCTCGTCAGGACGCATGTACGTCCACCGGATTCGCCTCTTCCTCGGCATCGGACTGCTGCTGTTCCCGGTCGTCGTCGTGACGACGCTGCTACAGAGTCTCGTAATCGGCGGAGCACGTCTTCTCGGTGTCGAGCCCGAGGGCGAGGCCGGAGGTGCGCTCGTGCTGGTTGTCGTCGGAGTCGGCACGACGCTGACCGTGTTCGGGCTGGCACTCGTGCAGGCGGCGACGGCCTGTGCGCTCGTCGAGATCGACGAGGGTCGAACGATCGGGCCTGTCGAGGCGTACCGGCTGGCACTCAGGAGAGCGCGTCCCTTGCTCGGAGCGGTCGCGATCGCAGTCGCAATCTGGTTCGTGCTCTCGAGCACCATCGTCCTCCTCCCCGTTGCGATCTGGCTCGCGGTTCGCTTCGCGCTCCTTGCCCAGGTCACGGAGCTCGAGGACACGTCGGCTGTCGGTGCGCTGAGGCGGAGCTCGCGGCTCGTGCGACGGCACTGGCTCAAGATCGCGTCCCTCGTGGGAGTCGGCGCCGCGGTGGTGATAGCAGCCGGACCCTTCCTCGGCGCGCTCCTGATCCTGCTCACGAGCTTCCCGCTCGCGTTCCTCAACCTCGTCGCGGGGGTCGTGTACGTGCTCGCAATGCCGTTCGTCGCGTTGGCGACGTGCTACCTGTACTTCGACACGCGAACGCGGCTCGAGCTCGACGCGACGGATGAGTCGGACGAGCTTCCCGCCGAGATTCAGCTCTCGACGTAGCGAGCATGCCGCTAGTCCGGGACGGGATCGAGCAGGTCGATCTTCAGCGAGTGCTCCGAGTCGCCGGGGAAGCGAACCTCGTAGCCGCGCCCGCTCCTGCGCTCCTTTTCGACGAACCCCTTCAGCCGCTTCCCCAGTTCGTTGGTGCCGTCGCCGTACGTCAGGTGGAGGACGAAGTCGTCGTCATCCCGGGCGTCCGAGATCATCTGCATCGTGGCCATTTCGGGGTTGTCGTCCGTACCGTCCGCAGAGACGACGTAGTGGTCGGCGACGATCTGCCGAAAGAAATCGGTCTCCACGTTCCGGTCGCTGCCGTGGTGCGGGAGCTTGAGGATGTCGACGTGAAGCGGCGGGTGATCGAGCAGTCCGGCGCTGCGTAGCCCGGCGAGGATGTCGTCGCCGCGACCGTCACCGGTGAGGAGCATCCGTTTCTCCTCGACCTTCGCGAGGACGACGATGCTGGACAGGTTGTACACCGACCGGTCGAGGTAGCCCGCGATCGTCGCGTTTGACGGCGCTCGGTCGCGGACGTCGCGTTCCCAGCGCTTCTGGAGATCCGCGAGGCGATCCGGGTCCGGGCCGATGACCGTCAGCTCGAGCCCGTCGCCCCAGTCGACCGTGCGCGGCGCGACGACCGTGCCGTCGAAGGGCCGATTCACGTCGAGCGCAAGCGCCGTCGCCGTGTCGCGCAGCCGGCGTCCCTGCGCGATGCTCGCGACGACGAGCTGCGCCGGCTTGCTGAGGCCGGCTGAGCCTGTCGGCGAGCCGGTTGCGAGTGCGGACACCGCCGCCGGGACGCTCGCCGGGCCACCGCCGCCCACGATGTCCTCGAAGCTGTTGTGCCAGAGGGCGAGGACCTCGAAGCTCCCGTCGCTTCCGTCCTCCTGTTCCTGCGCGAGCTGCTCGACGAGATCGAGCACGCCCCTGACATGGTCGTCGTCGATGTGGCTGACGACGACCAGCTGGAGCTGCAGCGCACGGTCTGGGTCGCGGCTAGCGCGGAGCTCGTCGAGCCTCGGCCGGAGGGTCCGTTTGTAGACGCCGCTCGGCCCTCCGTCGATCACCGCGACCAGCGGACCGTCGGTGGGGCCGTAGTGGAGGATCAGGCTGTCGCCCTGGTCTGCCTGGAGCGCCTCCAGCGTGAAGATCAAGCTCACACCGCCTGCAGCGCGCGCAGGACGTCGAGCATGCCGTTGCCCTGGAAGTACCGTTCGCGACCGAGGTCGGTCGCGTTCTCGCAGAGCACCCGCTTGATGCGCTCGGGCTGCCCGATGAACTCGTGGTAGCGGGCCATCAGCAACGCCGCCGCGGCGCTGACGTGTGGTGCCGCCATGCTCGTGCCGTCCATGGTGCTGACCCTCCGACCCGGGATCGGCGAGGTGATCTTCTCGCCCGGCGCGACGAGATCCGGCTTCAGCCGCCCGTCGCCCGTCGGCCCGCGGCTCGAGAAGTACGAGACGCCGTAGGAGTGCGGCTCGAAGCGGTGCGTCGCGCCCACGGTGATTACGCCCTGGGCGTTGCCGGGGTCGGTGATGCTGATGCTCCGGTACCCCTCGCTCGACTCGCCCTGCATCGTCTGGAAGCGCGCATATCCGTCGTTGCCGGCCGCGGCGACCACCACAGTCCCGGCTCCAACCAGCCGCTCGCATTCCTCGCACACCGGTGTTCGGCCGCACGCGTAGTTCGCAACGTCGTGACGAATCGAAAGGCTGGCGTTGACGCCGTGGACAAGGACTCGATCCTTGTTCGCGTTC
Source organism: uncultured Actinomycetes bacterium (assembly GCA_963700495.1). Classification (GTDB taxonomy): domain Bacteria; phylum Actinomycetota; class Thermoleophilia; order Gaiellales; family Gaiellaceae; genus JACCTU01. Next base: position 135,008 of record CAVOXT010000002.1, read on the forward strand.
AGGTAGCGGACGAACTGCAGCGCTGCGATCAGCGAGAACTCGTCCCCGTTGCCGTCCGCGTCCAGCACCCGCAGGTCGTACAACTCGAGCCCGGCGGCGACGCCGAGGAGGTTTGCTTCGTTCGGCATGCCCTCGTCGCTGACCCGCCAGTCGGCGGTCAGGATTCCCGCCACGTGGGTGCCGTGCTCGTGCGCGGGCGGCACGTACGTCGTCGGCTCGTGTGGAACGCTCAGGAGCGGTTCGAGTGCGAGCCAGTCGATCGCCCGGCCGGCCTTCAGGGCGCGACGGAAGTCGCTGACACGCGCGCGGTCGTCGCGGCTCAACTGATGCTCGCTCAGATCGGCGTCCGGGTTCAGGAGCCGCCGCAGGCGAGTGAAGTCGTAGGTCGCGACGATCCGTGTCCGGTTTCGGGCCGGTGACCCCCGGCGCGCGGCCTCGAACGGCTCCGGGTACGGGTCGCCCTTCTCGTCGCGCTTGCGAAAGGCGGGATGGGTTGCGTCGATGCCGCTGTCGACCACACCCCACCGAAGCGAGCTGCAGCTCAGGTCGAACAGGCGCACCGCCGCATCGGCCTTGACCGCGAGGATCGAGCGCGAGATGGCCGGACTGGCGGGACGGTTCCTGTCGACCCGCCAGAGCAGATCCGTGGGCAGCGGCTCGGTCAGGTCGCCCTCCGCGACCAGGTCGAGCACAGCCTCGACGAGCTGCTCGTTCGACGGCTCGGCCTTCGCGCGTTTGCGCCGGCGCTCAAGCTCGATTCTCCCGACGATCCGGATCAGCCAGAGCAGGTCGGGCGACACATCGCCTCCGAAGCCGGAGGGGCCGGTGTCCGACAGCTGCTCGGCGATCCGCTTCTTCACCGCCGGGTCGCGGAGCTTCTCGACGTGGCTCAGGTCGGCCTTCGTGCGCCAGACGTGTTCGCGCCACCAGTGCGTGAGCGGGAGCGCGACCTTCACCAGCTCTTCGAACTCGAGCTCCGCGACGACGTACGACTCGTTGTAGGCGACTCGTACCTCGGCTGGGTGGTCCTGCCTCATCTACGTCTCCACCGAGCCGCTGGCGCAGGACGTGTCCGAGCTCGGGAGCGGACGCCTGCACGTGCGGCGTCAAGAGAAGGTCGAGCTTCGCACTCGGGTTCAACCCGTACGCGATCCAGACGTCCGGCATCACGGGTGAGTCCTGCGTGAACCGGCGGAAGCGCTCGGTCCCGAAGATGAGCTCTTCGAGTTGCTCGGCGGTGAGCGTCACTGTCCCTGGTCCGTCCCGCCGCGGCTCGGGCCCGACGGCACGGCGATCCTACAACCGTCGATCCGGACTGCCTAGACCGCGGCCGACCTGCACGCGATACTGGGTCAGGACCGCGAGCCGTCAAGCGGGGCGCGGCGCCGCGGCCGAGGTGGGAGGCGGGAATGCCGTTCCAACTGGTCCTCAACTATCGACGCGGCGACGCCGCAGGCAACGCAGGTCGCCTGCACGAAGCGCTTGCCGCGAGATTCGGCGCGGACAACGTCTTCATGGACATCGACACGGTCGAGCCGGGAGTCGACTTCGTCGAGGCGATCGAGCGCGCGGTCGGCTCGTGCGACGTCTTCGTGGCGATGATCGGGCAACTCTGGCTGACGTCGACCAACTCAGCAGGTCAGCGTCGCCTCGACGACCCTGACGACTTCGTCCGGCTCGAGATCGAGGCAGCCCTTCACCGCGGGATTCGCGTGATCCCGGTCCTCGTGCAGGACGCTCAGATGCCTACCGCGGACCAGCTGCCGCAGTCGCTTGCACGGTTCGCGCGCAGGAACGCATTCGAGATCAGGGACACGACATGGCGCTACGACGTCGACCGGCTGATCGAGACGCTGACGAGGATCGAGCACGAGCAGACGGTCGACCCCGAGGTGCAGGTCGGTGCAGATCCCCCCCGCCCGCCGGACCCCGAGCCCGACCGCACGCGGCTTCTCGCCGGGGCGGCGGTCGCCGCGCTGCTGATCGTCGCCGCGCTCGTCGCCGCGGTCCTGCTTCGCGACGGTGACGAGTCTCAGACTCCCATCGTGCAGGGGACTGTTGCCGCGGACGAGCTCGTCTTCGCGGCGAGCGACGGGATCTACGACGGCTCGAACGAGCGACTGCCTTGGAGCAGCAGCAGCGACCGGCAGCCGGACTGGTCACCGGACGGCGAGCGGCTGGCGCTGGCACGGGGAGGCAGCATTCTCGTCCTGGACGTGTCAGGGCGAGTGGACAAACAGCTCACCTCGAGCGCAAAGGACAACGCTCCGGACTGGTCGCCGGACGGAACCCGGATCGCCTTCGACCGCCCGGAGCCCGGCAACGAGTCGACACACGACGTGTGGATCGTGAACGCCGACGGGACAGAGGAGGTGAACCTGACCGACGGCGCAGACGAGTCCGGTGGAGCACCCGACTGGTCGCCGGACGGGATTCGCATCGTGTACCAGCGCCGAGGCGCACTGTGGTCGATGCGCGCGGACGGGATCAGGCAGGAACCGCTGCGGCTCGGGCTAAAAGGGTCCGTACATGAGCCGGACTGGTCGCCGCGGAGCAGCGAGATCGTCTTCGCGCTCTTCACGGACAGTGACACGTCGGACATCTACCGCTACGACATCGACAACCCGAGTAAGGCTCCGATCAACCTCACGGCGTCTGCCGTGACCAGGCCGACCTTCCCGGCCTGGTCGAGTGACGGCACGAGAATCGTGTTCGCCGCCGAGGACGGGATCTACGAGATGAACCGCGACGGCGGCGGTCTGAAGCGGCTGGTCAAGCGGAGCAAGGTCGAGTCACCGTCCCTGCAACCACCACGGAGTTGACCGAGTGACAGCGAACACAACGTCGTACCCGGACTGGCTCAAGAGCGAGTTCGGCGCAATGATCGACGAGCTGGACGTCGACCAGCCGCGGAAGCGCTTCCTGAAATCGCGCTGGCTCGACCAGGTGATCTGGACCGAAGCGAAGGCGAACCGGGCGAGGAACAGCTACTACCTGCTCCGGCTGACGACGGTCGTCGGCGCCCTGCTCGTGCCGGCTCTGGTCAGCCTCGACTTTTCGGACGACACACTCGACGACACCGCTCGGATCGCGACCTGGGTCGTCAGCCTCATCGTCGCCGTCAGCGCCGCCGTCGAGCAGTTCTTCCACTTCGGCGAACGGTGGCGGAACTACCGCCGAACGGCGGAACGGCTGAAGGCCGAAGGCTGGCTCTACCTTCAGCTGAGCGGGCCCTACGCCGGGGACGGCGCCACGCACGAGGCCGCCTATCCCTCGTTCGCGCTCCGCGTCGAGGAGCTGATCCAGGCCGACGTCGACTCGTACCTCACGGAGGTCGCCGTCGAGAAAGAGAAGAAGAAGCAGGGCGGCGAGGCAACTCCGGGCGGATGACCGCGACCGCCCCGACTGAGGCACCGGCGGGCGAGGACGCGCACCAGCCCGAACGGCCCGACGTCTTCATCTCCTACTCCCGCGAGGACGAGCTGTTCGTCCGGCGCCTGGCATCAGAGCTGGAGGCCAGGGACCTCGACGTGTGGGTCGACTGGGAGGACATCCGCAAGGGCGCCGACTGGTTCGCGAAGGTCCAGGCCGGCATCGACTCGGCACGGACAATCGTCCCCGTTCTCAGCGGCGCGTTCGCGAAGTCCGAGGTCTGCGGCGACGAGATCGAGCATGCGGTGGCGAACAACAAGCGCTTCGTGCCGATCCTGCTTCGCGAGGTCGACCGCCGGCAACTGCGCACCGAGCTCACCACGCCGAACTGGGTCGTCTTCACCGGCGACGGGGACTTCGGGACACAGGTCGACGAGCTCGTCGAGGCCGTCGAGTCGGACCTCGACTGGCTCGACCAGCATGCGCGACTGCTCGTGCGGGCGCGCGAGTGGAAGCGGCAGGGCGAGAACGCGAGCTTCTTGCTGCGCGGGAGCGATCTCGAAGCGGCCGAGGCCTGGGTCTCGCAGCAGGGCTCGCATCGCGAGTCGGCGACGCCGCTCCAGGGCGAGTACATCGTCGCGAGCCGCAAGGCCGCGCAGCGACGGCAACGAATCACGGTCGGAGCGATCCTCGTCGCACTCGTGGTCGCGCTCGTGCTGGCCGCTGCCGCGGTCTGGCAGTGGCGAGAAGCCGTCAAGCAGTCGGAGGTCTCCCGTTCGCGCGAGCTTGCGGCCTCCGCGATCTCACAGCTTCCGACCGACCCCGAGCTGAGCGTGGCGCTCGCGCGCGAGGCGGGCCGAACCGCAGCGACGCCTGAAGCTCAGGATGCGCTGAGGACCGCGCTCGGCCAATCGCAGATCCTGCGCACGCTTCGCGGCCATCGGGGACCGGTGGTTCAGGCTCGGCTGTCCAAGAACGGCCGTCGGCTCGTGACCGCGAGCACGGACGGCACCGCCCGTGTGTGGGATCCGAGCACCGGGGCGGTCGTCTCGACCCTGCGCGGACACCGGAGACCCCTGACCGGCGCCGAGCTGAGCAGTGACGGCGCACTTGCGCTGACCGTCGCCGCCGACGGGACGGCGCGGACATGGGATGCGTCGAGCGGGCGTCAGCTCGCGCTCATCCGTCTCGCAGGGCCTCAACGGATCGCCCGCTTGAGCCCGGACGGCCGAACCGTGCTCGCCTCGGGCGGCGGCAGCAGGGTCGCGCTGTTCGACTCGAGGCAGGGCGGGCTGATTCGGCAGCTCCGCGGCGTTCGCGGTTCCGTCAGGACTGTCGCCCTCAGCCCCGACGGCCGGCGCGCGGCCGCCGGCACCGACGACGGAGACGGGTCGGTACGCATCTGGGACGTGGAGAGCGGACGGCTCGTGCAGCACCTGCGTGGGGAATTCTTCGACGGGGACTACACCGGCTTCGACTCGATCACGTTCAACCCGTCCGGCAAGCGAATCGCCGCCGTCACGAACGAGTTCGGCGCCGTCGTCTGGGACGTCGCGAGCGGTCGCAAGCTGATGGAAGACGGCGGCTTCGAGTCGCCGCTCGCCGTCAACGCGATCGGGTTCAGCCCGAACGGGAAGCTCCTGGCGGGAGGAACGCTCGACGGACCCACCGCGGTGTGGCAGGTCTCGAGCGGGCTCGTCCTCTCGACGCTCGGCGGCCACGAGCGGCAGGTCAGCGCGGTCGCCTTCGATCCCGGGAGCAAGCTCCTCGTCACCGCGAGCGTCGACAACACGGCACGGATCTGGCGGGCGCGTACGGGCGAAGAAGTCGCCTGGCTGCGCGGAAGCGGAGGCCCTCTGTCGAGCGCGCAGTTCTCGCCGGACGGTCGAACCGTGCTGACTGCGGGCGAAGACGGGACGGCTCGGATCTGGAACGCCTCCGGAGAGCGGAGCAGCGCCGTCCTTCGTGGGCACGGCGGTCCGCTCCGCGATGCCGTGTTCTCCCCCGACGGCAGGCGGATCGTGACGGCCGGCGAGGACGCACGCGCGGGACTCTGGGACGCGGGGACGCTCGAGCGGCTTGCGTGGCTCGAGCACGACGGTGAGGTGCGAAACGTCGAGTTCAGCCCGGACAGTTCGTTGCTCCTCACGTCGGGAACCGACGGCGCCCGGTTGTGGAACGCCGAGGACGGTCGCCGCATGGCCGTTCTGCGCCACCGGGACAACGTCGACGCAGCGCACTTCAGCCCTGACGGAACGGTGGTGGTGACAGCGAGCGGCGACGAGACCGGCGTGTTGTGGGAGATCCCGAGCGGCGAGCGGCGGAAGCGGCTCGTCGGCCACGGCAACTGGGTCTTCGACGCCGCGATCAGCCCGGACGGGAAGCTCGCCGCGACCGCAGGCGACGACGGCACCGCAAGGCTCTGGAACGTCGAGTCCGGCCGAGCGGTCCGCGTCCTGAAACAGCCGCCGTCGACCTGGCGGGTCGTCTTCAGCCCGGACGGCCGCACGCTCGCCACGTCCGGCGAAGACGGAACCGTGCGCCTGTGGGATCCCGCGTCCGGGCGGCAGCTTCGCGTGCTGCGATCGGGCCAGGTCGGGATCGTCCGGTTCAGCCCCGACGGCTCGGTCCTCCTCACCGGAGGCGACCAGGCTGTGGTGAGACTCTGGAGCGTCGCCGAAGGAAGAAAGGTGAACGAGCTCCGAGGCCACCGCTCGCAGGTCACGTCAGCGGAGTTCAGCCCGGACGGACGGAACATCGTGACGACGGCCCTCGACAACAGCGTCCGGGTCTGGGACACCGCGACGGGCAAGCAACTTGCGCGGATGAACGTGATCGGCTCAGCTCAGCGGGCCGTCTTCGATCCCGAGGGGAAGCGCATCCTCGCGGCCGGTGAGAACGGAACCGCCCAGATCTTCGACTGCGCCGTGTGCGGGACGCTCGACGACCTTCTGGCGGCCGCTGCACGCGCCCGAGCCCTGACGCGCGAAGAACGTCTGCGCTTCCTACACGAGTAGCCGGTGCGCATCTTCCTGAGCTACCGCAGAGAAGACGCGAGCGGGCACGCAGGCCGGCTCTACGACGCGCTCGCCGCGAAGTTCGGCGACGAGAACGTCTTCATCGACGTCGACACGATCGATCCGGGCGTCGACTTCGGCGAAGCGATCACACGCGCGGTCGCCGGGTGCGATGCCCTCATCGCCCTGATCGGACGGGAGTGGCTGAACGCGACCGACGAGGAAGGCCGCCGGCGGCTCGACGATCCCGAGGACTTCGTGCGGCTCGAGCTCGAGGCCGCCCTGGAGCGCGACGTCGTGGTGATCCCCGCGTACGTACAGGAGGCCGAGCCTCCTCGGGCCGATCAGCTCCCTGCGGAGCTCGAACCGCTCGCCCGACGCCAGGGGGCGGTGCTCAGGGACGTCGGTTGGCGCGACGACGTCAGGCGGCTGATCTCGCGACTCGAGGACTCCGAGAAGACTCAGCGAGAACCAGCATGGTGGCGGAGCAGGAAGCTTCTGGCGATCGCCGTGGCCCTCGGGACAGTGGTCTTGGCCGCCGCCGCCGTCTCGATGTTCATGTCGGGCGGGTCATCCGGGAAGGGCGAGGACACCGGTTCCTTCAGTGCGGACGAACGTCGGCTGCTCGGGGTGATCCCCGCCGGTACACGGGCGTCGTGCATGCGAAGAAGCGAGCTCGCGCCTGGGGCGCAGGCGAGCGTCTCCTGCTCCGGCACGCGGCTCTCGGTCGAGTACCACCTGTTTCCAAGCGCCTCCGAGGTCGACGACTGGTACGCCCAGCGACGTGAGCTCGAGCGAATCGAACCGGACACGGGAAGCTGCACCGCGGATGCGTTTCGGGGCGAGATCCGCTGGCGGGCGGACGGTCGCGAGGTCGGCCGCGTCGCCTGCTACATCGACCCCAACGGCGAGTCGGAGCTGGTCTGGACCGATCCCCGCGTCAATGTGGGCGCCGAAGCGAGCGTGTACAGCGGTACCGGCCGCGCGGCGGTCATCAGCCTGCTCAGGCAGTGGCGCTGCTGCTTCCTCCTTGAACCGGCCAATTGACCGTGAACCGCCCACGGTGATTAGATCGAGCGCCGTCGTGTTCTCGCGACCTCTGATGGCGATCAGCGACCTGCTCGACCGGAAGCGGCGGTGGGACCGCCTGCCGTTCCCGATCAGCGTGCTGACGCTGATCGGGCTCCGGGATCGCCTTCGCCAGCGGAACCTGTACGACACCGGACTTGCCGAGCCCGGGCCGGAGCTGCTCGAGAAGGCACGTGACCCCCGCTTCACGTCGGTGCGAACGATCGACGGCACCCTGAACGACCTCGAGAACCCGCTGATGGGAAGCGTCGGCGCGCGCTTCGGCCGCAACGTTCCGCTCGAGCACACCTGGCCGGAGCCGGAGCCGGCGATCCTGGAGCCGAACCCGCGGGTGGTCAGCCGCGAGCTCTTGACGCGCGAGCGGTTCATCCCGGCGACGACGCTCAACGTCCTCGCGGGCGCGTGGCTCCAGTTCGAGGTGCACGACTGGTTCAGCCACGGCAAGAGCCAGGAGCAGAATCCCTGGGAGCTCGCGTTGGCCGACGACGACGACTGGGCGGAGCGCCCGATGCAGGTTCCACGTACGCGTCGAGACCCGACCTCGGACGACGATCCGTCCACACCGCCGACCTTCGCCACCGCGGACAGCCACTGGTGGGACGGCTCGCAGATCTACGGCTCGGACGAGCGCTTCGCCAAGGCGATCCGGTCAGGCGAGGACGGCAAGCTGCGCGTCGGGCCCGACGGCCTCCTCCCGCGCGAGCTGGAAGAGGCAGCCGACCTCACCGGTGTCGCCGGGAACTTCTGGGTCGGCCTCGGCGTCCTCCACACGCTCTTCACCCTCGAGCACAACGCGATCTGCGACCGGCTGCATGCGCGAGCACCCGACGTGGTCGGACGACAAGCTCTACAACACCGCGCGCCTCGTCAACGCGGCGCTGATGGCGAAGATCCACACGGTCGAGTGGACGCCGGCGGTCATCGCGCACCCGGTGACGCGCTACGGGATGCACGCGAACTGGTGGGGGCTCGCCGGAGAGCGCTTCGACAAGCGCGTTGGGCGGCTCGGCTCGAGCGAGGTACTGAGCGGCATCCCCGGCTCGCCGACGAATCACCACGGCGTCCCGTACTCGCTCACCGAGGAGTTCGTCGCGGTCTACCGGATGCACCCGCTCCTCCCGGACGACTACGTCTTCCGCTCGGCCGAGAACGACGAGCTTCTTCAGGAGCGAACGTTCCGCGAGCTGGGCGCGCTCCAGACCCGGACGCGCCTGGAGGAGATCGGCGTCCCCAACGCGATCTACTCGTTCGGCATCGCGCACCCCGGCGCGATCACGCTCCACAACTACCCGCGCTTCCTCCAGACCTTCGAGACGGCGGACGGAACGGTCGTCGACCTCGCCGCGATCGACGTCCTGCGGATTCGCGAGCGCGGCGTTCCGCGCTACAACCAGTTTCGGCGGCTGTTCCGGTTGAAGCCGGCCGATTCGTTCGAGGAGCTGACCGACGACCCGGCCTGGGCGGACGAGCTTCGCCGCGTCTACGACGGTGACGTCGAGCGCGTCGATCTGATGATCGGGCTCTACGCCGAGCCCAAGCCGAAGGGGTTCGGGTTCAGCGACACGGCCTTCCGGGTCTTCATCCTGATGGCGTCTCGCAGGCTGAAGAGCGATCGGTTCCTGACCCGCGACTACACGCCGGAGCTCTACACCCGCGCCGGGCTCGACTGGATCAACGACAGCACCATGGTCGACGTGCTGCTGCGCCACTACCCGGAGCTCGGGCCGGCGCTCAGCGGCGTGGAGAACGCGTTCGCGCCCTGGCCGCGCGTTCGCGCCTAGCGCCCCCGCTCCACGAGCTCCTGCACGCGGTCGGCCGCGCCCTCGGTGATCGGCTCGCCGTGACCGACGCCGACGACGTTCACGTCGAACGTGCCCAGGCGCCGGATCGACTCACGCTGCTGTTCCTCGTTCAGGTTGAAGCCCGGCCAGCCGGGTCCAAACGACGGCCAGGTGGCGATCGCGTCACCTGCGACCAGCACGCGCCGCTCGGGCCAGTAGAACGCCAGGTGCCCCGGCGAGTGCCCCGGGATGTGAACCACCTGGAGCGGCCCGAGTGCGTCGCCCTCGTCCAGCGGCTCGTCGACGGCGCACGGCACGTGCTTCGGCCTCCCGAGCGCGAGCCCGATTCGAAACGGCCAGAGGCTCAGCGGGAAGATGGGACGCAACCGTCCCGACTGTGCCTTTCGCGTGCCAGCGATGATGTCCGCCTCCCACTCGTGCGAGTACACGGTCGCGCCGCTCAGACGCTTCAGCGCCGCGAGTCCCCCGAGGTGCGAACGGTGCGCGTGCGTGAGAACGATGTGGATCAGCTCGTCCGGAGTGCGGCCGAGTTGTCGCAAGTAAGCGAGCACTTCCCGAGCGTCGTCTTCGAAGAGCGTGTCGACGAGCGTCAGCCCGCCCGCGTGTTCGAAGAGGAACGCGTGCACGCGCCCGCCCTTCTTGTCGCCGATGCTGTGGACGCCTTCTGCGAGCTGCACGCGACGCTATGCCTCTCCGCCGAACCGGACGCCGGCCTTCTTGAGCAGCGAGTCGTTGGACAGCTTCCACAGTGCGACTGCCTTGTTCGACTCCATGTAGCGCCCCGAGTAGTGGAGCCCGATCACCCGGTGAGACTCGAGATCGACGACGCAGGACCCCGAGTTGCCGCCGAGCGTCGAGCAGTCGTGCTTGAACGTCGTGCCCGACACGCCGGTCACCTCCCCAGGCTGCAGCCGCTTGACGTTGTAGATGTTGTCGAAGATGCGGCGCATCTCGTCCGGGTCGTTCCGCCGCGAGTCGGAGGCCGGGAAGCCGATCACGTAGACCTGTTGCCCCTTCTTGGGCCGCACAGTGCGGGGAACGAGCGTGAGCGGAGGCGGCAGCGACTTCCCCGCCGACCGACGCGTGACACGGAAGAGCGCAAGGTCGATGTCGTCGTGAACGCCGATCACCTCGGTCAGTCCGAATTCCGACGCGAGTCCACCGCCGAACTCCTCGTGGAAGTCGATCCGGCCGCGCATTCCCGGCTCGAACACCCAGCGGCGGCCGTCCTGGCGCGTGAATTCCTTCGCCACGTGCCGGTTCGTGATCACCACGTCGTCGGCGACGAGCCAGCCGGTGCCGATCCAGTCCAGCGCCGGGTGGCCCTTGACCTCGATGCGGCCGACGCTTTGGATCGCCGTTTGGATCGAGTCGCGGTACTGCTCCAGCTTCTGCCAGGGTGTCGGCGGCGGGAAGAAGTGCCCATCCTGGATCAGGATCGCCGGACGTCCGACGAGCAGCACGATCGCCTCGGTCCCGACGATCTCTTCCGGATCGAGCTGTGCGTCGGGGCCGTCGCGCCTGATCTTGCGAATCGCCCGCTTCGCCCCCTCCGCGGTGCGCTCGACCGCGGTGCGGACAGGTTGTCCGAACGCGACCTCGACATCCTCCGGGGCCGCCCCGATCTCCGCCCGGGACTCGTCGGTTGCGCGGCGGGGCCGGTGGAGTGCGCTCGCGAGCACCTGCTCGGGTTCCTCGTTCAGCCGCTCTTCGAGCTCGTCCAAGTCGGGAACGACACGCTGCGCCTCCACGATCAACTCACGCGTCGGCTTCACTGGTCCTCCTCTCTCGACGCCGTCACAAGGACAGCTGCTCTGCGTACTCGGTCGCCCACGTCATGAGCTCCTCGGTCGGACAGTGCTTTCCAGGATCGGTGTGGCTGCCGCCGAACGACTTCGTGCAGAGCGCGTGCGTGGCGAAGCCCTTCTCGCCGTCCTTGAGCTGCTCGGCCGTCAGCAGGCGGATCGGGATCCCGAGCTTGACCGCGTGGACGGCGGCCTTGTACGCCGCGCGGCGAAGCGCATCGCTGTGCTCCATCCAGTCGCCCCGAGCCCACTCCGCCCAGCCTGCGATCTCGATGTGGATCCCGCGGGTGTTCGCGCCCTTGGCGCCCCAGGGGATCACGGTGTTGTCGAGCGTGCGGAAGCACTCGAGCTCGTCGAGCACGAGATGCGCCGAGCCCTGAGCTGCCGGGTTCTGGAACCACTGGGCGGACGAGCGGGCGGAGTTGCTCTGGGTGCAGTGGATGACGATCAACCCGACCTGCGAGAGGCTGCGCGTGCCGCTCTGCCGAACCGCGGTGTACTCCCGCGAGCAGACGGCATTGAACGGCTGAGCGGGCATCTCGAGATCGAGCCCCGACTCGCCCTTGAACTCCTCGGGCACGGTGCAGTCGTAGTCGCCGGTCTCCTCGGGCGAGCTCAGCAGCGCCTCGAGGTCGGCGGTCTCCTGACGGCTCGACATGCGCCCTCTCCTTTACTCCTCTCGTGGAGGAGCGTCAAGAGCGGGCTACGTGATCCAGCCGTCGCTGAGCGAGTAGCAGGCCCACGCGCGGTAGGTCGTCCCGAACGGCGGGATCGCGCGACTGGCGCAGTGGCAATCCGGAGGTCCGATCCCTCCCTCCCATGCGTGCATCGCGGCGCCCGCCTGGGGCTTCTCTGGATCGGGCTCCGAGCCGGCGCCGCTGCTCGCCCAGCGGCCGAGCTCCCACTTCCGGCTCAGTGTGCGATTCCCCTGCGCGTCCTTCGGCCCCTGGAGGCAGTAGGCCTTGCAGTCGGTCAGGAGGCGCTCCCAGCCGTTCGCATCGCGAGCCCACTCGTCCAGCCCCGGCCCGCCGTACCACACCGCCCTGCCGTTCTCTCCGTACCCCATCCACACCGCGGTGAGCGGGTACCCACCGTTCTCGTCGAGGAAGGCGAGCCGGCAGCGGCGCGGCTGCGGGATCTGCTTCGTGTGCACCATCGGGCTGGGCAGCGACCAGATGTCGAAGTTGTCCAGCAGGACATCGCCCTCGCGCGCGTAGACCGAGAAGTAGCGGTAGCGGGGCCCGCCGACGGGCCCGATCGAGTGGCAGGTGAGCTTCGGCTCCTTGACGAACACCGCGGGGCCGGTACCGTCCCACGCCGCCGCAACGTCGATCTGCTGCTCCACCCGCTTCTGCCGGAACATGTACGTGTGCCGGAGCAGGATGATCGGCTTCGGGTACGAGTACATGTCCGAGAGCTCGCTGGCGACCGCGAGCCGGCCGACACCGTTGCCGTCCACTCTCGGGCCGTCGAGGACTTCGACGCGGGAGATCCCGAAGCCGTTCGAGGCGGCGTCCATCCGTGCGGTCAGGTTCCAGGTGTAGTTCCAGACGTAGCCGTCCGGGAAGTGCTCGTTCCGGCGCGAGAGGTGGCAGCCGAACGAGCCGAGACCACCGTTCCGGCCGTCGTTCAGGTTCGGATCCGCGTGGAAGAAGTCGTCGACGATGCGCGTCCCGTCGGCGGCGGTGACGCGACCGAGGTGGCCGGGGCCGACGACCGCGCCCGTCGTCGCGTTCCGGGTCAGCTTGAGCCAGACCTCCCAGGTCCCGTCCTCGTTCGTGAAGACCGCTCGGTTGCCCGTCTTCTTCGCGCTGATCGCCATGTTCACATGCTGCACTCCTCGAGCGGGGCAAGTCCACCCTTGACAACGGCGGCTCGACGGGCGAGCCTCGAGAGCGTCACTGGTCCGCTCTGCTTCGTGCTGATGCCGTTCGGGAAGAAGCCGGACGGCGCCGGCGGCTCGATCGACTTCGACGCCGTCTACGCCGACGTGATCGCGCCGGCGATCAAGGCTGCCGGCCTCGAGCCGCTGCGCGCCGACGAGGAGCAGACGGGCGGGATCATCCACAAGGCGATGTTCGAGCGGCTGCTGCTCTGCGAGTACGCCGTCTCCGACCTGACGACCGCGAACCCGAACGTCTTCTACGAGCTCGGCATCCGGCACGCGCTGCGCCCGTACAGCACGGTGCTGATCTACGCCGAGGGCGGCCGGCTTCCGTTCGACGTCGCACCTCAGCGGGCACTGCCGTACACCGTCTCGGCGGGAGGGACGCCGACCGACGTCGAGGGGACGCGGCGGCTGCTCGAGCAGAAGCTGCACGAGGCCCGGGAACACACGACCGACAGCCCGCTGTTCCAGCTGATCGACGGCCTGCCCGCGCCCGAGATCGACCGTGCGAAGACCGACATCTTCCGCGACAGCGTTCGCTACTCGGCCGAGCTGAAGGAGAAGCTCGCGCAGGCGCGCAAGGATGGAGTGGACGCGGTCCGCGCCGTCGAGGCAGGGCTCGGCCCGATCGAGGACACGGAAGCGGAGGTCGTGATCGACCTCTTCCTCTCCTATCGCTCCGTGAAGGCGTGGCCGGAGATGATCACGCTCGTCGACAAGATGTCGCCCCCGCTCGCGGCCGCAGCGATGGTTCGTGAACAGCTCGCGCTCGCGCTTAACCGAGCAGGCGACGGTGAGCGTGCAGAGCGCGAGCTTCTCGACCTGCTCGAGCGGCGCGGCCCGAGCAGCGAGACCTACGGGATCCTCGGCAGGGTCTACAAGGACCGCTGGATGGCGGCGAAGGAGGCCGGGAACCGGATGCTCGCGCGCGGGTTGCTCGAGCGCGCGATCGACGCTTACACCAAGGGCTTCGAGGCAGATTGGCGGGACGCCTATCCCGGCATCAACGCCGTCACGCTCCTCGAGATCCAGGACGCGGCGGACCCGCGGATCCAGAAGCTCCTGCCTGTGGTCCGGTATGCGGTCGAGCGCCGGGTGGCCCGTGGCGAGCCCGACTACTGGGACTACGCCACGCTCGTCGAGCTCGCGGTGATCGCGCGCGACGAGAATGCTGCCGCTGACGCCCTCGCGCCGGCTCTGGCCGCGGTGCGCGAGCCGTGGGAGCCGGAGAGCACGGCGAACAACCTCCGCATGATCCGCGAGGCACGGAGCGAGCGCGGCGAGACGCTGCCCTGGACCGAAGAGGTCGAACGCGAGCTGCTCGGCGTGACCGTGGCCTAGTGGCCGGTCGCACGTTTCCACCGGAAGTCGGCGAGGCGAAGGCTTACCTCCGCGGAGAGAACCTGCCTCTCTCGGAAGCCGTCGCGCTCGCGGAAGCGCTCCTGAAGCAGGGCGACGTCTCGTACGCGCGCAGGGTTCTCGAGCGCGCAACACGCGCTCCCACCGGCGATCCAGGTCTCGTCCTGAAGCTGCGACAGCAGCATGCGTTTGCGACCTCGAGAGATCTCGACCTTCCCTCGACGCGCTACGCGGACGCCATCGGCATTCTCGAGCAGACCGCGGAGCTCGCGACGACGCGAGATCCGGAGACGCTAGGCATCGCGGGCGGGATCTTGAAGCGATGGTGGGATCTCGACGGAGACGTCCGGCACCTCGAACGGTCGCTTGCGTTCTATCGCCGGGGCTACCAGGCCGGAATTGCGGAGGACGACGGCTACAACGCCGTCAACACGGCGTTCCTGCTCGACCTGCTCGCTGCGCTCGACGCCGAGGACGCGGCGGCGGGCGGCGAGGCAAGGCCGCAGGATGACACACGCCACGCCGAGGCCAAACGCATCCGTCACGAGATCACCGAGGTGCTTCCAACACTCCCCGGCACGCCCGGCAAGGAGTCGCTCGGCGAGAAGTGGTGGTTCCACGCGACACTCGCGGAGGCGTACTTCGGGCTCGAGGACTACGAGCGCGCGAACGCCAGCCTGGAGGACGCGAATCGCTGCGACGTCGCCGCCTGGCAGTTCGAGTCCACGATCCGCCAGCTCGCCACGCTGGCCCAGCTCCGGGTGGGCAGTCCGGGGCGACTCGACCAGGAGGCCTTCGACGCCAGCGAGCCTGCGCGGTTTGTCACCGGCTTCCTCGGACCGGCCGCCGCAGAAGCCGCGATGTCGGCACGCCTCGGGAAGATCGGGCTCGCGCTCTCGGGCGGCGGATTCCGCGCCTCGATCTTCCACATCGGCGTCCTCGCGAAGCTGGCGGAGCTCGACGTGCTTCGCCGGGTAGAGGTCCTGTCGTGCGTCTCCGGTGGGTCGATCATCGGCGCGCACTACTACCTGAAGGTTCGCAAGCTCCTCGAGGCCAAGAGCGACGAGGAGGTAACGCAGCAGGACTACATCGACCTCGTGCGCGAGTTGGCGGACGAGTTCGTCGCGGGACTGCAGTCCAACATCCGCTGCCGCGGCGGGTTGAATCCGATTACGCACCTTCGAACGATCGTCCGTCCCGACTACACCACCCGGACGATCGGCGTCCTGTTCGAGCGTGAGCTCTATTCGAAGGTGCGCGACGGCGAGGAAGCCGGCGACCGCTGGCTGACTGATCTCTTCGTCGAGCCGAAGGGCGCTCCGGACGGCTTCGAGCCCAAGCGGCACAACTGGCTTCGGCGGGCGAAGGTGCCGATGCTGGTGCTGAACGCGACGACGTTGAACACGGGACACAACTGGCAGTTCACAGCCTCCTGGATGGGAGAGCCGCCGGCGGGGACCGATAACCCGGCGGATCGGAACGACATCCTCAGGCGGATGTACTACGGGGACGCTCCGGACCCCCACAAGGAGATCCGGCTCGGACACGCCGTCGCCGCGTCGGCGTGCGTTCCCGGCCTGTTCAACCCCATTGTCCTGCGTGATCTCTACGGCGAGGTCGGCGGCAGGCCGGTCTCGATGACCGTGCGGCTCGTCGACGGAGGCGTGCACGACAACCAGGGAATCGCGAGCCTCGTGGAGCAAGCGTGCGCCGTCATGCTCGTCTCCGACGCCAGCGGCCAGATGGGGACGCAGGAGGACCCGAGCGGGGGCCTCACGTCGGTCCCGCTGCGTTCGTCGTCGATCCTGATGGCGCGAGTGCGCGGCGCACAGTACAACGACCTCGTCGCCCGTCTCCGCGCATCGGTACTTCGCGGCCTCATGTTCGTCCACATGAAGCAGGAGCTGCCGCTTCGCGTCGTCGACTGGAACGAGACCGATGATCCGTCCGAGCGTGCACAGCTCGAGCCGACGTCCTATGGGATCTCGCGCACGATCCAGAGGCTGCTCTCGAGCGTTCGCACCGACCTCGATGCGTTCAGCGACGCCGAGTCGTACGCATTGATGACGAGCGGCTACAAGATCACCGGTTCCGAGTTCGACCGGTCCCTCCGGGACTTCCCGACGTCGAGGGTCGAAGCGGACTGGCCGTTCCTCGTGGTCGAGCCGCTGATGCGGCCGGACGCGAAGAACCGCGAGCAGCTCGAGAAGGTGCTTCGCGTCTCACGCGAGCGGTTCTTCAAGCTGCTCCGCCTCTCGCGGGTCGCGCGGGCGGGCGGGTTGGCGCTGGTCGCCCTGGCCCTGCTGGCGGTCGCGTACGCGTTCTGGGCGTGGAGAGACCAGACGCTGCTCACGGTCGGCGCGCTCGGCGTTCTCGTCCTCGCCTATGTGACGCTCTCGTTCGTGACCAAGCGGCTCGGCAAGCTCCGGTTCCGCGAGACGGTCGCGCGCGCCGGCATCGAGCTCGCGCTGGCCGTGCTGGCGCCGATCGTCTTCGGGCTGCACCTGCTGTTTTCGAACCGCCGCTATCTGGCGCGTGGACGAGTCACGCTCGACGAGGACGGCAATTGCACGATCGGAACGCCGGGGATGCTCGCGCGCACCCGAAAGTAACTGCCCCGATCGTCAGATCGGCTAATTCCAGGTGACGTCGCGCAACTGGTCGAGGTTGATGTTCCCGCCGCTCAGCACGCAGACGACACGGGCTCCCCTGGGCGCATCGACGAGCCGGTCAAGAGCGCGGCGGCGAGCGCCACACCCTGCGCGTGATTGCCGGCCGACGAGCAGATCACGCCCGCACGCTTCTCCTCGTCGCTGAGGTGAACGAACTTGTTCAGCGGACCGCGGATCTTGTACGAGCCCGTGCGCTGGAAAGACTCGGCCTTCAGGAACACGTCGAAGTCGGTTTCGACGCTCAGCGAGCGTGAGCCGAGGACCGGAGTGCGGTGCGCATGAGCACTGACATGCACATGCGCCTCACGAAACGTGTCAGTTGAGAGGTCTGCGGAGATGATGTGCCCGCCGTCTAGCTGATCTTCAGCTCCATCTTCTCGCAGTACAGATCCGCAACCACGCGAGGAAGTTGCTCGCCTGCGCCGCCTGCGCGTCGCAGCGCGAAGATCCCGACGTTTGCGAAGTTGACCCGGCCGAGCTCTGTCTTGCGAGCTGGGTCGAGAAAGACGAGCGCGCCGCTCTTCTCTGCTGGTCGCCGCTGTTCCCTTTGACGACGAAGTCGTCGAACCAATCCCGCCATGTCTGGGCCGAGCTCTCGGCGAGCGTGACCCGAAGGTTCGGAAACTCGACGCCGCTTGGCTCGCGCGCCGCTCTCCTCCTCGTTCCTACCGGGTCCGCAGTCGAAGTGACCTTCACGGTGAATGCGTCGACCTTGCTCACCTTCGAGCAGTCGAGGTCGGCGAGCTCGAGGCGGAAATTCGACGCGATGAACTGCTTCTGCTTCGATCGCGGAGCCGTCACTTTGCCGGAGGCCTTCTTGAACGCGATCGACTCGGGAGCGAACTTGACAGTCAGGTATGCCGAGCCTTTCACCGCAGCGTCCATCGCGGGGATTGTCGTCTCGGTGAGGAACGCGTCGACGAAGCGGTGCTCCACCTTCGCGTTGAGATTCGCGTCCGCATCGATGATCGCTCCACTCCGGCGCTCGTGCTTCGCTCCCCAAGCCGTCGCGATCCAGTCGTAGAGGCTCTGCCCCATTCCGACGCCGACGCGGAGCTCGAACTCCTCGTACCTCGGCTGGCCGATGTGCTTCTTCGGGAACGGGTCGGGGCCGACGGTCTCCACGACCACCTCCGCGCTGACTTCGCCGCCGGTCGCGGACTGTAGGGGGCCGCAGTTGACACCGTCGAGCTCGAGGAAGGAGCTGCCTACGGAGCTACGCGGGACGTTCCCCATTCGCGCCCTAACCCGCTAGACCTCGATTCCGTACGCCTCGTCGAACGCATTCTGCGCGTAGTCGAGCGACGCGTAGCCGAAGCCTTTGTCTCCCCACGACGTTCCCCAGCTGTTGCGGATGATGAACCGCCCCGGCCGGTAGCCGACGACGGCGACCGCGTGCCCGCCGCGGGTCTTGTCCGACTTGTACTCGTCGAGGTTTCCGTTGTTCGCCGCTGCGGCGTCCCACGTCGCGTCGACATCGATGCGGGTCAGGATCGGCCCCTTCGTCGCCAGCCAGACGCGCCAGTTGGCCAGGTTCCTGCCGAGGTTGAAGTACGCGAGGATCTTCAGCTGCGCAGCGATCGCGTAGAACGTTTTCGCGTCCTTCGGGTACAGAGCGCCCGATGCAAAGGGCAGGAGCGGCTCGCGCACGACGCCGAACTTCCGGGCGATGTCGAGCGCGGCCTTCAGATGCGTTCCCTCGGTCTCGATAAACGTCGTCGCCCGCGAGTTCGACTGGTCGGTCTCCTTCGAGGCCATCCAGACGAAGCGCGGCGAGAGCTTCTCGGTCTGCTGAAGGCGTCCCGCCTTGACGAAGTGCCAGCGCAGGACCGAGTCCGCCGCAGCCCACCCGACACACGAGCCCGTCGAGCCCTGGTCCGCGATCGTCCACCACTGGGCGCGCAGGTCCTTCGAGGGCGGCACCTTCGGCGCCGCGTCGACGAAGTCCGCGGCCTCTGCGTGCTCGAACGTCCAGTCCTCGTCGGTCAGCGGCGAGGGCTCGACGTTGAGGATGCGCTTGACGGCCCTCCGGCGCGCCGGTTTGCGTCGCACTGGCTGACGGCGTCGAGCCACGTCCCCACTTTCTCACCGGCCACCGGTTTGGGTCAAGATGCGGAAGACTCGGAGGGTGCGAGAAGGAGGAGCGAGATGGTGAGTCAAACGGTGCTGCAGCCGCTCTACGGTCGGCCTGCGATGGGGACGAACCAGGTTCCTGTGCGCGTGTTCGGAACGACCCTCCCGTTCGCGCGCAAGGCCGCGAACCAGTTGCTCCGAGCCGCCCTGCTCGCCTACGACGTCGACTACCGCGTCTACCGGATCGAGAGCTACAACCCCAGGTCGACCACGGCGGGAGGCTCGATCTCCGCCCACGCGTGGCCGATCGCGGTCGACATCAACCCTGAGAAGAATCCCTATTCGTCGACCACGCTCGTGACCGACATGCCGAACGCCTTCATCGCCGCCTTCAAGCAGGCGGGCTTCGGTTGGGGCGGAAACTGGCGCAGCGCGAAAGACCCGATGCACTTCTCGCTCTCGCCGAACGAGGGTGGCGTCCCGAGGCCCGAGCCGTTCGACCCCCGGCTCCAGGTGCAGGTCTCTGAGAAGTGGCGGAGCCTGCACGGCGGCGTCGACGATCCGATCGACCCGTCCATCCCCACGAGGCCCGGCAAGAAAGCGCCGGCGTTCCCCGGACATCTGATGAGCGCCGAGCTCTGGCGTGAGACGAAGAAACCGGACGAGGACGTCCGCCGTTTCCAGCAGCGGCTCAAGGAGCGAGGCTGGGCAGTCGCCGTCGACGGCAAGTTCACAACGGAGCTCGAGCGCGTGATCCGTGCGTTTCAGCGCGAGAAGCACCTCGAGGTCGACGGCCGGGTCGGCGAGAACACCTGGCGGATGATCTGGGAGGCACCGGTGACGTGAGGTCGCAGGTCCTGTACGTCTGCTGGACGTCACACATGGACAGACGTCCGACGCACTTCTAAGCTTCAGCCCTCCGCAGGAGGACAGATGGGAGCGCGCATTCGATGCTCCGGTGTGACGTGCGCTGTCGTGCTGGTCGCAGCCTGCGCGGCGCCGGAAGCGTTCGCCGCCTCGAAGACAACTTCGGGCGAGTCGATCGCAAAGGCGCTCCGCTCAGGGCAGGCGGTCGTGCTCGACGGTCGCACGATCGTCGGTCCGTTCAGACTCTCCAGTGACGACGTCGTCCGCAGCGTCTTCAAGTGCCGCGACTGCACGTTCACGGGGCCCGTCTCCGCCGCCGACGTCGTCTTCGAGCGGACGTTCGACGTGAGCGGCGCGACGTTCGAACGCACGGTGGACTTCCGCGGCGCGATCTTCAGGGGGCCGGCGCTCTTCCGCGCCGAGCACATCGAGAGGAGTGAATGCGGCCCGCAGACCCAGACGAACGTGTTCGAGCAGCCGGTCGACTTCTCGCTTGCCGTGTTCGAGAACTTCGCTTCGTTCGCAGCGATGGATTTCAATGCGCCGGTCACGTTCCGGGACGCGAGGTTCTCGGATACGACGTTTCTCTGGACCTGCTTTCGGCAGGGGTCGTCGTTCGACGACACGTCGTTTCGAGGAGCCACGCTCTTCGGCGACTCCACGTTCCAGGAGAGCGGGTCGTTCGTCGGAGCCAGCTTCCGAGGCCGGGCCGACTTCGCACGCGCGAAGTTTGAGGACGGCGCCAAGTTCCGCAACGCCCGTTTCTCCGAGAGTGCGTCCTTCCTCGCCGCGCAGTTCTATGCCAAGAGCGCGGACGAAGTGGCGACTTTTCAGAGCGTGTCGTCCGTCAGCGACCTCAACTTCACGTTCGCGAACTTCGCCGGCGAGCTCGCGACGTTCTCGAACCTCGTCTCGTCCGCGGCGTTGAACCTGCGCGACGCCGAGTTCCACAAGTCCCAGATTGCGATGGACCGGCTGCAGGTCGGGGACCTCGTACTTGACGTCGACGCGGTCAAGCAGGTCGACGAGGGGACGCAGGAGCCTGTGCTGCGGTCGATTGAGGAGAGCGCGAAGGCACGAGAGGATCTCGCGACCGCGAACGACGCGCACTACGAGCTCCAGGTGCTGGAGAGCAAGCAGCGGAGGCCCTTCTGGCGGGCGCTTGACGTTGTCTTCTACCGTGGCGTTGCCGGCTACCTCGTCCGCCCGCTGCACCCGATCATCGTCCTCACCGGGCTGGTTGCGTTGGCGGCCGTGTTGCGGATGGTCTCGGCGCGCCGGAGGAGCAGGCCGCGTCCGCTCTACGAACCCCCTCGCTGGCGGCGCTGGAGCACGGCATGCGGAGAATTCCTCACCTGCTTCTTCGAGACCTTCGCGATCGCGGGTCCTCGCTCGAAGCGCAATCCGTCAGACGAGTTCCTCCTCCATCACCGCGTCGAGGTGATCGTTTACCGGCTGCTCCTGGTCTGCGCGCTGCTCGGACTAGCCAGCTCCAACCCCACCCTGCGGGAGATGGTTGACACGCTCCTGTAATCGCGGGATCCTCAGGATTGTGAAACGGACGGCGATCGCCTTAGGGCTCGCCGGCGTTGCGGCAGCTGGTGCGGCCTCGACACTCGCCCAAGGCGCGGCACCGTTGCGCCAGGGTGGGAGTGCCAAGCTCGCCTGCTCCCCGGGCACACATACGGGTCAGGCCGTCCGCGAGCTGGATCACCTGAAGCTTCGGGGCAAGCGCGTCACCACGCCGGAGTTCGTTCGGGACGGGGACTGGGTCAAGACGACTGAGGGCGGCGCCGGGAAGCTCTGCTTGCGGGAGGGCGCAACGGTCTGCGAGCTGGGAGCCATGACGCAGCTGCAGGTTCGCCCTCCGAAGCGGGACAGTGTGCTCGTCTACCTCGTTTCCGGCAACGTGTCTTGCAGCTCGTCCGGCGAGGCCTTTCGGCACTTCGAGACTCGATTTCAGTTGGTGAAGCTGAACGACCTCGGCCTCGAGGAATCTCCGCTCGTGGCAAGGCGCACCGCGGGCGGCGCAGCGTCCGGAGGGAACGTCTTCTCGCTGGCCGTTCGCAACAAGCGGACGACCGTGAAGGTACGCCGCGGCGCGACCGTCGTCGCCCGCCTGGGGAATCTCGCGAAGGCGGTCGTCCTCGGCCGTGAGCAGCAGGTCGCCGTGCCGGTGGGCCGGGATCCATCGCAGCCCGGCCAGATCCGACTGACGAGCGCCGAACGCCGAACGTTCCGCGAGCTCGAAGGGACACGTCCCGACGTCGACAAAGAGCGTCCGACGCTGTCTATGGAAGGGCCGCGCCAGAGCTCTTCGGTCCGGCGGGCGAGCTTCGGCTTCAACGCCAACGAGCAGGCGATCTTCAGCTGCGCTCTCGACGACGAAGTCTTCCGGCTCTGCACGAGCCCGCTTCGCCTTGACCACCTGAAGCCGGGGCCTCACAGGTTCTCCGTCAAGGCGACCGACCCATCCGGCAACTTCAGGTCCCAGGTCTACAGCTGGACGATCGACTCGAGCCGGATCGCCTTCACGAGCGACCGCGACGGGAACCTCGAGATCTACGTCATGGACCCCGACGGGCAGACCCAATTGCGACTGACGTCGAACGGGGCGCTGGACGAGGATCCCGAGTGGTCGCGCGACGGCCGGCGGCTGGCGTTCAACAGCGCGCGCGACGGCAACTCCGAGATCTACGTCATGAACGCGGACGGCAGCAGCCAGACGCGCATTACCAACCACCCGGCGGTCGACCGAAATCCGACCTGGTCACCCGATGGGACGAGAATCGCCTTCGAGAGCTACCGGGACGGGAACCGCGAGCTCTACGTGATGAACGCGAACGGGAGCTCGGTGCGACGGCTCACGAACGAGCCGGCCGAAGACCTCGACCCGTCGTGGTCTCCCGACGGGCGCAAGATCGCTTTCGCGAGCACGCGGGACCAAGGCAACTTCGAGATCTACGTGATGGACGCCGACGGCGGCAATCAGCAGCGGCTCACATCGAATCCCGCAGTCGAGTTCAACCCTTCCTGGTCACCCGACGGGCGAAAACTTGCATTCCACAGCCTCCGAAGCGGGGACTACCAGAACATCTATGTGATGAACGCCGACGGCAGTAATGTCCTCCGCGTCACCCAGACGCAGCTGAACGACTACAACCCCGCGTGGGCTCCAGACAACGGCACGATCGTGTTCCAGAGCACCCGGGACGACTACCCGCGATCCCAGATCGCGCAGATCTACATCATGAACGCGGACGGGAGCGACCAGCAAAAGCTGACGTCTCAGGGAAGCAACATCGTCCCTGATTGGTGAGCCGGGCGAGATCGGCAGTACATAACGAGCCTTCTTTCAGCGCTCGATCGAAGAAACCAACGACCCGACGCTTGTACTCCTGTGGATGGTCGCGCAGTCCTTGCGTGTGGGCGCGAGGCTGCCTCGGTCAACTCCGCGATCTCTCCGGCCGGCAAGGATCGCCGCCGGCGCGTGGATACTGAGGCCGAGGATGCTTCCCTAGGAAAGGATCACTCGAAGTCGCGGACCAAGCACCGCAGAAACTCGAGCTGGAGACGATCAGCTCGCACTGGCAGCTGGCGTTGGACGCAGCCCAGCGGGCGTTAGACGCTGCCGACGGCTCGCTCCCCGCCGTCGATCTCAAGCGACGGCAAGTCGAACTCGTGCGGGAACGACAGCTGACTGCAGACGTGCTCGCGCGTTTGGCCGACGTCACCGGGGTCCGGCCGGTCCCGTGGCTGTCGCCGGTGCCGGTGCACGCGGGGATGCTCGGTCTCCCCGCCGACGTCAGCGCCTGTCTGTTCGACCTCGACGGGATCCTCACCGACAGCGCCGTCCTGCACGCATGGGCCTGGGGTGAGGTCTTCGACGAGTTCCTGCTGCGTCTGGACGAGAAGACCGGCTGGCACGTCATCCCCTTCGACCGCGACGCCGACTACCGCACCTACATCGACGGGCGCTCGAGACTCGAGGGTGTGCACGCCTTTCTGGGCAGCCGCGGGATCAGCCTGCCCGAGGGACGTCCCGACGACCCGGCCCAGGCCGACACCGCCCGCGGCTTGGTCAAGCGAAAGGGCGAGGCGGTCGCGCGGGCGATGCGCCAGCGCGGCGTGACCGCCCTTGCCGGAGCGCGTCGCTATCTCGAGGCCGCCGGTCATGCCGGCCTCAAGCGCGCCGTGGTCTCGGCCAGCGCCAACACGTCGTCGATGCTCGAGCTCGCGGGGCTGGCGACGCTCATCGACGAGCGGATCGACGCGTACGTCATGCGTGCCGAGGGACTGCGTTCGCGTCCCGCCCCGGATCTGCTGCTGGTTGCCTGCCGCCGCCTGGGCGTCGTCCCAGAGGAGGCCGTCACCTTCACGCACAGCCCGGCCGGTGTCGCCGCCGGGCACGCGGCAGGGGTTGCCGTCATCGGCGTCGGTGACGAAGCACAGGAGGAACTCTTGCGAGGCTTCGGCGCCGAGCGCGTCGTCCCGTCCTTGAGTGTGCTGCTCGACCCCCGGCTGTCCGAGAGCCGAAACGGTCGCGCCCTGTTCACCGCGACGAGCGGCCGCTCTCCCGCGGGCGCGAGGCACTAGCTCGACAACCGGTCTCTCCTTTGCTTTGCTGGTTCGAGTCCGGCCGGGGACATCGAGCGAAGGGACCGGACCGACGGGATGACTGCTCCGCAAGTCCAACTGGCACGGGAGCTGTTCGCGCCGCTCGGGCCGACGTACGACCGATACGCGCGTCTGCTCTCCTTCGGGCAGGATCCCCGCTGGCGACGCTTCCTCGTCTCGCAGATCGACGTGGGCCCGGACGCGACCGTGCTCGATGTCGCCACGGGAACGGCCGCGGTGGCGATCGAGGTCGTCCGGCGCAACGGCTGCTCCGTCGTCGGGCTCGACCAGAGCGCCGAGATGCTCGCGGTCGGACGCACGCAAGTCGAGCGTGCAGGACTCTCCGAGCGGATTCGCCTCGTGCAGGGGACCGCAGACCGGCTCCCGTTCTCCGACGGGGAGTTCGATGCGCTCTCCTTCACCTATCTCCTGCGTTATGTCGAGGAACCGGCCGCGACCGTGCGTGAGCTCGCGCGTGTGACGCGCTCCGGAGGCACGATCGCCTCACTCGAGTTCGGCGTTCCCCCGACGCTGCTCTGGCGCGCACTCTGGGAGCTCTACGTCCGCATTGGCCTACCCGTCGCCGGGCGGGCCATCTCGCGCGACTGGTACGAGGTCGGCCGGGTGCTCGGACCGACGATCCGGGCTCTGCCGCCGCCGGAGCGGATCGCCGAGCTGTGGCGCAGCGCCGACATCGAGGACGTGCGCGTCCGCCGGCTGAGCCTCGGCGGGGGCGTGGTCATGTGGGGCTGTCGGCGGTGAGCGTCACCCAGCGTCCGGCGTTCTACGCGCTCGAGGAGGGCGGCTGGCGCGACTACGTCACACTGCTTCACCCGCCGTACACGCTCTGGCATCTGTCGTACGTCGTGATCGGCGCAGCGCTGGCGCCCGAGCTGCCGGTCGACCGGCTCGTGTGGGGCCTCGTCGCGTTCTTCCTCGCGCTCGGGCTCGGCGCGCACGCGCTCGACGAGTTGCACGGACGACCGTTGCGGACCTCGATCCCCGACCGCGTCCTCGTCGTGACGGCGATCTTCTCGATCGGCATAGCCGCCTCGATCGGGCTCGTCGCGGTGTTCGCGTGGACGGCGTGGCTCCTTCCCTTCGTCGCGTTCGGGACGTTCATCGTCGTCGCGTACAACCTCGAGCTCTTCGGCGGACGCTTCCACTCGGACGCGTGGTTCGCGCTTGCGTGGGGCGCGTTTCCGGTGCTGACCGCGTACGTCGGCGCTGCCGAGACGCTCCGGCCCGTCGCTGTTCTCGGCGCAACGTTCGCCGCGTTCCTGAGCCTGGCCCAGCGGCACCTCTCGACGCAGGTGCGAAACGTGAGACGGAGGGCGAACACCGTCACGGGAACGATCGCCTACCGCGAGGGCGGGGTCGAGCGGATCACCGCTGACACGCTCGTGAGCGCTCCGGAAGCGGCCCTGAGGGCGATGACGCTGGCCGTCGTCACGCTCGCGGTCACGTTGCTCGTGTTGCAGCTCGCCTAGGGCGCACTCAGATGACGAGAGGCTGCAGTCGCTCGCCCAGCGCCTCGAGCACACTCCTCTGCATCTCCGGCGCCTGATCGAGCAAGCTCCAGAACTGGCGGTCGGTGACGACGAGCAGGGACGCGTCGCTGGTCGTCTTGACGGTCGCGTTCCGCGGGCCGCCCACGATGAGAGCCATCTCGCCGATGAAGTCGCCCGGGCCGATCGTGTCGATCTTGCGGCCCTTGCGGCGCACTTCGGCCGCACCCTCGACGATCACCATGAACTCACGGCCCTGTGCGCCCTCCCTGATCAGCTCCGTGCCCGCGGGCAGTCCGACGAGGTCGGCGAGGCTCGCGATCGCCGCGAGCTGCTTCTTGTTGCAGCGCGAGAAGAGCGGAACGTTCCTCAGCAACTCGATCTTGGAGTCCTTGCGAAGCATCGCGGCGATCCTAAAGCGTTGACCAACTGAACGGCGGCTCGAGCGGCGGCTTTACCACAGGCACGCCGCACGGCGTCATCGCTTCGAAAACGACACGGCATCGGTGCCCACGAAACGCGACTCGGCCCATCCCGCGCTCTCGGATCACTCTCGCAGGCAGGCCCCGGCCGGTTCACAGGCACGCGCGTGAGGCCGATGCTGCCCTGGCACCCCGTCCGGCGGCCTCTGTTCTATAGCCTGGGCCGATGGCTGACGTGAATCGGATCAGCCGGCTGGGGATGGTGAACGCGTACCTGGTGCGCGAAGACGACGGCCTGACCCTGATCGACACGATGTTCGGAGGCTCCGCGGGCAAGATCATCGCGGGCGCCGAGGCAAGCGGAGGGCCGATCGTCCGCATCGTCCTCACCCACGCCCACGGCGATCACATCGGCTCGCTCGACGCGCTGAAGCAGAGGCTTCCCGAAGCCGAGGTGATCATCTCGTCCCGCGACGCCAGGCTGCTTCGCAAGGACATGAGCCTCGATCCGGACGAGCCGCAGGACAAGCTGCGCGGCGGCTACCCGGGCGCCGAGACCAAGCCCGACCGAACCGTCGACGTCGGCGATCGAATCGGCTCGCTCGAAGTGATCGCGGCACCCGGCCACACCCCGGGCCACATCGCCCTGCTCGACCCCCGTGACAGCACGCTCTACTGCGGCGATGTCTACTCGACCCTCGGCGGCGTCGCGACATCGGCGAAGGTCAACCCGCTCTTCCCGCTTGCCCTCTTCACCTGGCACCGTCCGACGGAGCTCGAGAGCGCGCGCGCATTGCGCGCCTTCGCCCCCGCCCGTCTGGCGCCTGGGCACGGCAAGGTGGTCGAGAGCCCGCTCGAGGCCATGGACCGAGCGATCGCTCGCGCGTCCTGACACTCCGCGTGGCAAAGTGGCGCCGTGGCGACGATGGCCGACCTCGACGATTTCGCCCTGTCGATGCCGCAGACGACGAAGGAGCTCTCCGACGACGGCCGGCCTGCGTACTTGGTGCACGGCAAGCTCTTCTGCTGCCATCGCAGCCGCCGTCGAGATGCGATCGATCCGAAGACAGGCGAGCGGCTCGACGACGTGCTGATGTTCCGCGTCGCCGATCTCGGAGTGAAGGAGCTCATGCTCGCCGACGACCGCGGCGTCTTCTTCACGACACCGCACTTCGACGGCTACGCGGCCGTGCTCATCCGCATCCCGGCTCTCGCCCGCCTCGATCGAGAGGAGCTACAGGACGCGGTGGTCGAGGCGTGGCTGACCCGGGCGCAGAAGCGCATCGCGAAGGCCTGGCTCGACGAGCACGGCCTGACAGGCGAGACTACGCGTCCTCAGCGTACGGACTGACGCTCATGTACTTGAAGCCGGTGTCGACGGCGAGCGTCACGATCACCGCTTCGGGGCCCAGGCGCTCAGCGAGACGGTGGGCGCCGACGACGTTCGCGCCCGTCGAGATCCCGGCGAAGATCCCTTCGTCTGCCGCGAGCCGCCGCGTCATCTCGAGCGCCGCGTCGTCGGGGATCGCCTCGACGTGGTCGACACGGTCCTCGTACCAGTGCGGCATCACCATGCCGGTCCAGCCTTGGATGAGGAACGATCCCTGCGCGCCGCCGCTGATCGCCGCCGATCCTCCGGGCTCGTGCGCCTGGATGAAGACGCCGCGCGGCCGCAGCGCGTCGGAGACGCCCATCAGCGAGCTCGCCGTCCCAACCCCTTGGCAGAACGCGGTGACGCGACCTCCCATCCCGTCCCAGATCTCCCGCCCGAGCCGGTCGCGGTGGTCCGGGATGATGTACGGGTTGTTGAACTGATCGGTCGCGTAATGGCCGGGACGAGCCGCGAGCTCGGCCGCGCGGGAGACCATGTTGTGGATGTCCTGCGCCGTCACCCTGGGCCGCCCTTCCACCGACGTGACGATGTCGAGCTCGGCGCCGATCGCGCGCATGAGTTGGAACCGCTCCTCGGTGAAGCAGTCCGCGATCACGATCAGCGCGCGGTATCCCTTGGCCCGGCAGACGAGCGCGAGCGCCGGGCCGGTGCTGCCGCCGGTGTACTCCACCACCGTGTCGCCTGGTGAGATCAAGCCGTCTCGCTCAGCGCCTTCGATCATCGCCAGTGCCATCCGGTCCTTCATCGACCCCGTCGGGTTGCGGTACTCGAGCTTCAGCCACAGCTCGGCGCCGTTGGCCGGCGCGAGGCGGCGGAGCCGGACGAGCGGCGTATTCCCGATCGCTTCGAGAATGGACTCCACGCGCCGATGATCGCTCAACTCGTCGCGGAGTGCGCGACCGGTGTCACATTCCCGGCCTCGAGCGGACGCCGTCGACGGTGAGGACGACGTTTCCGGTCTTCTGCTCCGTTTCGACGTACCTGGTCGCATCGACCACGTCCTCCAACGGGTAGCACCGATCGATGACCGCCCGGTACTTCCCGGCCTCGATGAGCTCCTTGAGGAACAGGACGTCCTTCTTTGTGTATCGAGGTAAGCCGAACGTGGCCCTCTTGTCTCCGATCCGCCAGGTCCACAACGCCCAGATGAAATTGTGGAACCCGTCGGTTGCGAGGTAGACCCCGCCTCGCTTCAGTGAGCTCTTGCACCGCCTGAACGAGTGCTTGCCGACCGCGTCGAAGATGACGTCGTACGTCTTGCCGTTCCTGGTGAAGTCTTCCCGCGTGTAGTCGATGACCTTGTCCGCTCCGAGCGATCTCACGAGCTCGAGGTTCTTCGTGTTGCAAACCGCAGTGACGTCGGCACCGAAGTACTTGGCCAGCTGCACCCCTGCGGTCCCGATGGATCCCGAGGCGCCGTAGACGAGGATGCTCCGCCCACTCCCAAGGTCTGCCTTACGGAGGCACGCCAGTGCGAGACTCGCTCCGTCGCAGACCGCAGCAGCCTCTTCGAAGGTCATGCCGGCCGGCTTGTGCGCCAGCGGGGCGCTCTCTCCGATGCAGACGAACTCAGCGTGCGCCCCGGAGCCCTTCACGCCGAAGACGAGGTCACCGACCTCGAACTCGGTGACAGCTGCGCCGACTGCTTCGACCTCGCCGGCCAGCTCCATGCCGAGGATCTTCCGCTTCGGTCGGCGGAGGCCTGTGAAGAAGCGGGAGATGAACGGCTTGGCTTTGCGGAGGCCGCAGTCCGTCCGGTTGACCGTCGTCGCGTGGATCCTGACGAGGACCTCGTCGTCGTTCGGCACGGGTCGCTCGACCTCCTCGAGTCGCAGAACGTCCGGCGCCCCGTATCTGTCGTGGACAACGGCTCTCATCAGGCTTTCACACGGCGATGACGACTTTCGCTCGCGCGTGTCCTTCCCCGAGATATCCGAGAGCTTCAGGGGCCTCACTCAGCTCGAAGCGCCTGTCGATGGCCGGCCTCACTTTTCCGGCCTCGAGAAGCTCTTGCAAGAAGAGGAGGTCCTCTTTCGTGATCTTTGCGACGAAGAACTTCACCGTTTGGCTTCGGCCCTTTGAGGCCAAGAGCGTTCTGGCGAGGTGAGGCAGCGGCCCGAGCCCTCGATATGTCATCCGTCCTCCGACCAACACGACAATCGCCTCGGGTGTCAGTGCGCGTCTGACGTGCGAGAACGAGCGGCTCCCGGCGATGTCCAGCATCAGGTCGTGACGCTCGCCGCACTGCGTGAAGTCCTCCTGCGTGTAGTCGATGACGCGGTCTGCCCCGAGCGATCGGACCAGGTCCACATTCCTCGTGCTGCACACGCCGGTCACCTCTGCTCCGAACGATTTCGCGATTTGCACGGCGAAGGTCCCGACACCTCCGGACGCGCCGTTGATCAGAACCTTCTGCCCGGGCTCGATCCGCCCCTTGTCGCGCAGAGCCTGCAGGGCGGTCACGGCCGCCACAGGTACGGCCGCCGCTTCCTCGAACGACTGGTGAGCCGGCTTCCGCACCAGGCGCGCCTCGCGGGCAGGCGCGTACTCGGCCCACGCGCCGAGTGCCGTGCCGAACACCTCGTCACCCGGTTGAAACTCCTCGACGTTCTTCCCGACGACTTCGACCCGCCCCGCCAAGTCGGCTCCCACGGCCGTGCTCTTGGGTCTGCGCAGCCCGGTCTGAGCCCGTGCGAACCAGGGGCCGGTCACCCCGTACCACTCGACCGGGTTGACGGAGGACGCGTGCACGCGCACCAGCACCTGATCGTCCCCGACGACCGGCTTGTCGACCTCGCGGAGCTCGAGCACATCAGGCCGGCCGTACCGCTCGTGGACGATCGCTTTCATCGTGCCCCGCCTAGCCGTGGCGGGCGCGAGGGTGCCAGGGCCGGTCTCCGTCGAACCGTTGCCTGACGAGCCAACAACCGGGTCTGCTGCTGTGTTCATGGCTGCCTCTCCTCGAGGGGGGACGCCGGGCGCGAGACGCGACCTCGTGCGTACGCTGTAAGCATACGGCGTACGTTACACTTACGGCGTCAGTCTGTCAATTTACACCCGGTGCGGCACTTACGTTGTACGTTAGAGTGAGGAGCAAGGGAGAAGAGGCAGATGGCTACGCAGCCCAACCCGAGCGCCGAGCCTCGTGTCCCCCTGAGCAGGGACCGGGTGCTGCGCGCCGCCGTCCGGCTCGCCGACGAAGGCGGGTTCGAGTCACTCACCATGCGCAAGCTCGGCCAGGAGCTCGGGGTTCAGGCGATGTCGCTCTACAACCACGTCGCGAACAAGGACGACATCCGGGACGGCATAGTCGACATCGTCATGAGCGAGATCGAAGTGCCTCCCAACGGAACGGAGTGGAAGGCGGCGATACGCCAGAGCGCGATCTCTCATCACGACGCTCTCTTGCGCCACCGGTGGGCGTGCAGCCTCATGATGGCGACACCGAGGGTGAGCCTCCCGCGGTTGCAGTGGATGGAATGGCTTCTCAGGACGTTTCGGGAAGCGGGCTTCTCGCCCAACCTGACACATCACGCGTATCACGCGCTGGACAGCCACATCATTGGATTCACGCTCTGGCAGGTGAGCTTTCCGTTCGACACCAGAGAGGAGCTGCTGGATCTGGCCGAGGACTTCCTCCGCGAGATCCGCCCCGACGAGTACCCGTACGTCATCGAGCACGCCGAACAACACTTCGCGGAGCCCAACCCCGATGAACCGAGCGAGTTCGAGTTCGGGCTCGACCTGATCCTCGACGGCTTGGAGAGGATCCGAGATGCGGGTTGATCCGCAAGCTGAGGCACGACGTCGTCCACGGGCGCGCGTGGACGCGCCTACCGGACAGCGAGCGGCCGCACTAGCTGATGTCCACAACGCAGAAGCGGTTGCCCTCGGGGTCCGCAAGGATGACGTAGTCGGCGTCCGGCGGCCGCTTGTTCCAGTGCACTTCGGTAGCGCCCAACGCCTTTAGGCGCTCCACCTCGCCGGCCTGGTCCTCTGTGTACAGATCAAGGTGAATACGCGGCGGCACTTGCACTGTCGAGCGAACCTTGTCGAGCGACAGATTCGGCCCGACACCATCGCGCGGTCGGAGCAGCATGAAGTCGTCGCTCGGTACGTCGCGCCGGACGTAGTCGAGAGCCACCTCCCAGAACTCGGTCTGGCGCTGAAGATCGTCGACACGCAGAACGATCGAGCCGATGCGGAGCACCGAGGCGACTCTATCCATCGTCGTCAACTGATGCAGTACCAGTGAGTACGTGCCCTCGGAAGCGCTCGATCCGATGGCGACGTACGATTGCCCGATGCGCGAGCCCGTGTTCACCGAGACCCTGCAGATCTCGTTGGTCGTGCGTGACCTCGAGGCGACGGTTCGGACCTACGTGCACGAATACGGCATCGGCCCTTGGGACATCTACGAGTTCAACCCCGACACCGTTCGAGACATGCGGGAAGACGGACAGCCGGTCGAGCGCGCCTGGCGCCTCGCGCTGTCGCAAGTCGGCGGCGTGCAATGGGAGCTGGTCCAGCCGCTCGACGACCACAGCATCTACGCAAAGTTCCTGGCCGCGAACGGAGAGGGCGTCCACCACGTCGG
Organism: uncultured Actinomycetes bacterium; assembly: GCA_963700495.1. Taxonomy (GTDB): domain Bacteria; phylum Actinomycetota; class Thermoleophilia; order Gaiellales; family Gaiellaceae; genus JACCTU01. Next base: position 167,489 of record CAVOXT010000002.1, read on the forward strand.
AGTCGCGGTGCCGAACTTCCACGGGACGATCGCCGAGCTCGAGGAGAAGGGCCACAGCGTTGTCCTCGGTGGCGAGTACAACGGCGTCACCTTCGCGTATCTCTCCACCGACAGGGATCTCGGTCTGATCACGGAGATCTTCGACGCACCTCCCGGCCTCGAGCAGAAGCCGGACGCGGTCTACCCGCCTAGCGACTGATCAAGGGTCGCTAGGAATGACGCTCGGCCCCCGTCGGCTCGAGCTCGTCGTGGACGTGCTGGACGACCTTCTTGTCCGGCCGCGCGCCGAAGAAGTAGATCGCGCCGACCGCTGCGATGACGGCAATGACGACCAGCGTGATCCAGTCGAGGTTGAAGTACGCCCGGGGGCTGCTCAGGCCGGTCGGCAGCACGACATTGACGAGCATCAGGCCGAGGTATCCCGCGGCGACGATGGACACCGTCCACCCCCAGCGACCGAGCTGGAACGCGCCCTCGGGGACCCACCCGCGGGCCCGCGCAACGATCGCCCCGATCACGGTGAGCAGGAACGAGAGGTAGATGCCGCTGACACTGAACGACACGAGCGCCACGAGGCCGTTGACGTTCGCCGGATACGTGATGAAGCCGATGTCGACGTTCTTCGAAGGCGCGTAGTAGACGAGCAGGGCGAAGAGCAGAGTGATCACCGACCCTGCGAGCAGGGCGTTTACAGGCGTCCGGAAGCGTTCGTGCACGCGCGAGAGCCACGCTGATCCGGGGAGTGCGCCGTCGCGGGCATAGGAGAACGCAAGCCGGCTTCCTGCACCCTGGACTGAGGTTCCGCAGGAGAAGAACGCGAAGATGATGAGGAGCAGGAGGAAGTCCTGCATTCCGCTCGAGAGCTGTCCGAGGATGAATGGAACACCGCCGCCCTCGACGGTCGCCGCGACCGGGTCGTTCTCCGGCATGGCGAGGAGGAGCGCAGCGATCAGGATGAACGACGAGATGCCGCCCCAGATCAGCGCCCAGCGCATCGAC
>CAVOXT010000003.1:0-661648 GCA_963700495.1 uncultured Actinomycetes bacterium
CTTCGCTGCGACCATCTCGCGTGAGATCGCGACGCCGGCCGGGATCTCACGCGTCGAGACGACCGACTTCTCGAAGACCTGCTTCATCTCGGCGAAAGGCTCGAGGTCGTCCTTGTCGACCGGGTTCGCGAGCATCAGCTCGAGCTCGCGGATGCCGTCGACGAGCTCTTCGAACTCCGGCGGCTCGGTCGCGAACCGTGCGTCGGGGCCGTAGAGGTCGCGCGAGAGCGTGAAGTGCTTCTCGACAACGACCGCGCCGAGCGTCACCGCCGCGAACGCCGCGTAGTTGCCGAGCGTGTGGTCGGAGAAGCCGACCGGCTTGCCGTAGCGCTCGCGCAGCTCGGCGAGCACGTTCAGGCCGACGCGCTCGGACGGCGTGGGGTACTGCGACGTGCACTGCAGCATGGTGACGTCGTCGCCGGCCGCCGCCACCGCCGCGTCGAGCTCCTCCCACGACGACATCCCCGACGTGAGGAGCACCGGCTTCCCCGTGGCCGCGACGGCGCGTACGAGGTCGAGGTTCGTCACCTCGCCGGAGCCGATCTTGTAGCGGCCTACCCCGATCCGCTCGAGGCGCTCCACCGCCTCCACCGAGAAGACCGAGCAGAGGAACTCGACCCCCGCGCGCTCGCAGGCTTCCTTCAGCGTCGCCCACTGCTCGTCGGTGAACGCCGTCCGCTGGAAGTACTCCCAGCGCGTCTCGTGCTCGAAGTAGGGCGGCGAAGGCGCGTCCCTCGTGGTCTCCGCCTGGGCGTCGTGCAGCTGGAACTTGACGGCGTCCACTCCCGACTCCGCCGCCACCTCCGCCATGCGAATCGCGTGGCCGAGGCTGCCGTCGTGGGTCATCCCGACTTCTGCGATGACGTTGACCGCGCTCACCGGGGCGATGCTAGCTTCGGCCTGTGAAGGATTACGTCCAGGAGTACTTCGACCGGCACGCCCATGCGTGGGTCGAGGCCGCCTACACGGCCGATGTCCGCTTTCCCGTCGGCGCCGAGCGCCTGCGGCTTGCGATCGAGGGCGTCGCGCCCGCGATGGGCGAGGGAGCCAGGCTCGTCGACCTCGGCTGCGGCGGCGGGCAGCTCTGCGTTCACGCGGCGAACCTCGGCTGGCGCGCCGTGGGCGTCGACAGCGCTCCGGGGATGATCGACGAGTCGCGCGCGACCGCCGGCGAGCTCGAGATCGACTGGATCGTCGCGTCGTACGACGAGTCGGGTCTGCCGGACGGGGAATTCGACGCGGTGACGGCTATGGGGTTGATCGAGTACCTCCCGGACGACGACAGCGCTCTTCGCGGAAGCGGCGCGCCTGCTCAGGCCCGGCGGCCGCTTCGCAGTGTCGTGCCGGAACCGGCTCTACAACCTGCTCAGCGTCAACGACTACACGGCCGGCGAGCTCGACGGCGAGGCGAGGCGCCTGCTCGACGAGCTCCGCGAGCACCTCTCCCAGACGCGGCCGGAGGAGCTGCACGCGCTCGCCGAGTCGCTCGCTGCCGCGGCCGGCGAGCTCGAGCAGGCGGCGAAGGTCGATCGCGAGGTGCCGCCGCCCGAGCTGCACGACCACGCGCGCGCGTTTCAACGCGGTCGCCGCCAGCACACGCCGCGGGACCTCGAGACCGCCGCGGAACGCAACGGCTTCGGCGCCGTCGAATTGCTCGCCCTGCACCCGCACCCGCTGCCGCCGGCGCTGGAGCCGCTCGCGCCGCGGACGTACAACCGCCTTGCACACGCCTGGCAGCGCTCGCTCGAGCGCTCGCCCGCCGGACTCGCGTTCTCGACCGCGTTCGTCTCGGTCTTCGAGCGCTCGTGACGTGCTGACGATCGTGATGTACCACTACGTGCGCGACGGCGCGCGTGTGCACGCCCGTAGCGTCGGCGACTTCGAGCGCGAGCTCGACCACGTCGCCGCGCGATACACGTGCGTGCGGCTGGAGGACGTCGTCGCGGGCGAGTGGCCGGACGACGGCTGCCTGCTCACGTTCGACGACGGCCTGGTCGAGCACCTGGCGACGGTCGCGCCCGCGCTCGAGCGCCGCGGGCTGACAGGCGTGTTCTGCCCGCCGGGCGAGGCGATCGTCGACCGGCGCCCGCTCGACGTGCAGAAGACGCAGTTCCTGCTCGCGTCGGGCGCCGATCACCGCGCGCTCGGCGACGAGATCCTCGCGCAGGCCGACGAGCCGGAGCAGCTCTGGAGCGCGCAACACGCCGGCACACCGCTTCGACCCGCCGGAGACCGTGTTCGTCAAGCGAGCGCTCCAGGACGGGCTGCCCGAGCCACGGCGCGGCGAGGTCCTCGACGCCCTCTTCCACGAGCACGTGACCGGCGACGAGCGCGCGTTCGCCGACGAGCTGTACCTCACCGTCGAGCAGTGCCGCGAGCTCGTCGCCCGCGGGCACGAGGTGATCGGCCACGGTTGGCGCCACCGCCGCCTCGGCCTCCTCGACGAAGCGGCTCAGCGCGAGGAGCTCGAGCGCACACGCGCGTTCGTCGAGTCCGTGGGCGGAACCTGGGCGCTCTGCTACCCGTACGGAAGCCGCGACGAGACGACGCTTCGGCTTCTCCGCGAGCTCGAGTGCGCCGCCGGGCTGACGACCGAGCCGCGGCGTGCGACGCCCGGGGACTCGCTGCTCGAGCTGCCCCGGATCGACACGAACGACCTACAGCTCGAGGTAGTCGAGGTCGCTGGTGTCGACCGCCCAGTCGGCGAGCCGACGTAGGTCCTCGGCCGCCGCGAGCTCCTCGGCCGACCGCACGAGCACCTCGATCGACGCCTCGGACGGATCGTCCACGCGCTCGACCGGCTTGTACACGGACCGGTAGCTCGTGAACCGCGTCTGGCGCAGCCGGAAGAGCGCGTACGCGTGCTTCCGGGCAAGCTCGACCTGCTCGGCGTCCGGCGGCGGGATCTCCTCGATGCGCCCGATCCTGGCGAGGTAGTCCTCGCGCGTGTCCGAGTCGACCGTGAAGCCGCGTCCCGAGTAGAAGCCGGTTCCCGCGGTGAGCGCGGGCTTGCCGAGGCAGGGAAGCTCGAACCCGACCGAGCCGCGGATCGTGACGCCGACGTCCGTGACGTCGAAGAGCGACCACGTCGAGATGTCGGTCTCCGGCTCGAGCAGCTTCACGTGCGGCGGCAGCTCGCCCACGTGCTCGCGGATCGCGACGTGCTCGCCGAGCTCGCCGGAGACTCCGTCGCGCCTGAGCTTCCAGACGTTCGCCGGATGGAGCTTCACGAGCCAGTTGACGCGGTCGTTCGCGCACGCGGCGCGAACCGTCTCGACGAACCACTCCTCCTGATCGGTGAACAGGTCGCGCCCGAAGAACATGTTCGCGTCCCAGAGCACGTGCGAGAACAGCACCGCCGTGGGCTTGCTCGGATCGAGGGCGAGCTTGCCGACGATCTCGCCGCGCGTCTGCCGCTTCGTCCAGCCCTGGTTCCAGCGGGCGAGGAAGGTCGCGTCCTTGTCGTAGCGCCGGACGAACTCCGCATCCAGCTCGGCGTCGCGTTCCGGCGTCCACGGGAGATGCTGCACGCGCTGCCACGACTCCTCGGCGAGCGAGCGCGGGTGGATCGACTTCGTCTCCTCGGTGTAGCGCTTGAAGACCGTGGTGTCGTCCTCGAACCCGCCGACGAACTGGATCACGTCGAACCCACGGAGCAGTGCGATGTCGCAGAGCGGGCCTTCGCCCGCGTAGTTGCGCTCGTTGAAGAGGACGAGGCGCGGCTGCAGGTCGGCGAGCATGCGCTTCGAGGCCATGGCGGTCCGCACCGCCTCGTGCAGGAGACGCTCGAGCAGCTCTCGCGCCTGCGGGTCGTCCAGGTCGACTCCGCCGTCGTGCAGGTAGCGCGAGACGGTCGAGAGCGACTCGCGTCCGACGTCCGCACCCTCGTAGCGGAGCTCCTTCAGGTCAGCGGGACCGTGGACGGCCGCGTGGAGCTCGGCGGCCGTCTGTCGCGCCTTCTCCTCCAACTCGGGGGTCAAGTACTCGTCGAGCGTCACGAACCGCTCGATTCCGAACAGCTCGTGGAAGCGGCGTGTGTTGCGCGCGTCCGGCAGGGTGACGACGACCGGCTCGAGACCCTTGAGCTGGAAGGCCTTCGCGAACATGCCCTCCTGCTTCGCCTGGTAGGTCGAGTAGCTGAGGCTCGCGAACAGCGCGATGCCGCCGGTCGGCGGCGGCGTCGGGCGCAGGATCTCCTCGTACCGGCGGCGGAACGCGCGGTAGTCGCGCTCGTTCTGCGTACGAACGCGAAATGCGCGTCCGTACGCCGAAGGCGTCGCGCAAGCGCGCTTGGGTGCGGCTCGGCACGGCCACGCAGCTACTCTCTAGCTCCGCGGGCGACCGGTGGGCGAAGTGATCGCATCGATCGCGGCGCACGCGCTTCTCGGCGTGGGCTTGGCGGCGCTCGTGTGGGCGATCGGCTCGGCTGGTTGAGCGTCGTCCGGCGCGAGGCGGAACTGCTCGCGTACCCCGTCGGCCTGCTCGTCTGCGTGCTCGCGTCCTGGTTCGTGCTCGTGGCCTCGGCTGCTGCCGCTCACGCTGCCGCTGGTGGCGCCGTCCTCGTGGTGTGCGACGCCCCGTCCTCGGCTCCTGCTCGCCGTGCGCCCGCTCGTGCGTGGCTCCTCGCGCTCGGCGGAAGCGCCGGCTTCGGCCTGGGGCTCGGCACGCGCCCCACGACCGACGGACGAAGTCGACTCCGCCGCATACGGCGAGATGCTGTTCTACGTCGACAAGGTCGTCTCGGCGGGCCAGACGATCGCACCCTTCCGCGACCTGCTCGTCCTGGGGAGCGGATCATCTACGCCGAGGCCGGAACGAGCTTCCTCGGCGCCGCGCTCGACGTGCTCCCGGGCTTCGACCCGGTGCTCTTACAACGCTGCGACGCTGCCGACGTTCGCCGTTGCGGGGGTCTGTGTGGGGTTCGCCGTTCACCTCGGAGCGACCGCGCACGGTCGACGGCTGGACCGCGGCGGCGGTCGCGCTTCTCGGGCTTGCCGTCGTCGTGTATCCGACCTGGTTGACGGAGACGCCCCCGGCCGCGTTCGCGTTGCCGCTCGCCTTCTCGCTGCACCGCATCTGGCGCGACTCCGTCTCGCCGACCTGGCTCGCGGCACTCAGTGCAGTTGTCGCAGTCGACTATCTGTTCACGAAGGTGCTCGGCGTCGTGCCGCTCGGCGTGTTTCTCGTCGCCGCGCTCGTCGAGCGCACGCGCAGGCGCCCGGACTTCCGGCGGCTCGTCGTGATCGGAACCTCGCTGCTCGTGCTCGGCGCGGGGCTCGTGATTGCCCTGCTCTTCGCGACCGCCGGCTGGTACGCGACGCTCCTCGATCCGAAGTCGCTCCCGCTGGACATCGCGCGCGCCGTTCGCGACGGGGACGTCCACCCGCGGACGCTCGGACTCGCCTCGATGATGGCGGGCGAGGTGCTGCTGCTCGTCGCTCTCGTCAGGCGGCGCTGGTTCGCGCTCGTCGCTGCGGTCGGGTTCGTGGTCCCGGTGACGTGGTTCGTGGCCGGCTACGCCTTCGATATCGCGCTGGGATCCGTGTTCGTCGCGGCGCTCGAGCTGCGGCGGAACGGCACGGCCGACCGGCTCTGCTCGCAGCCGCGCTGCTGATCGGGCTGTCCGTACCCATGCGGGACGTGCTCGGCGCGCGTCCCGGCCTCGCTCACTCTGGGGATCGGCCTGCTCCCGTTCGTCGGCGCGCGCCCGGCGGAGCTCCGGGCCGCCGTTGCGACGGCCATGGCCGTCTGCCTGCTCGCGCTCGCCGACCTCGCTCTCGTCGGCCTGATCGGCGGCGCCCTCGTCGCCGTCCTCGCGCTCGGCGCCCCCCGCCTCGGCCGCGTGGCGGTGCCGGCGCTCGGGGCGATCGCGATCGTCGCGGCGGCGTTCTCCCTCGGCACGGGTCGTTTCGCGGTCGGGACGCCCGCGGTCACGCTGACGCCACGCGACTTTGACATCTGGAGCGCGGTTCGCGACCGCGTCCCCGCCGACGGGCTGGTGTTCACGACGATGACCGGCCGCCGGGTGATCTCCGAACGCGGGCTGGAACAACTACCCCTCGTCGCCGGACGGCAGCTCTACATCGCCGGGTGGTACGACGGTCGCCTCGTTTCGCAGCCGGACGAGCGTGACGAACGGCTCGCGTTGAATCGCGCCGTCCTCACGGCGACGCGCTCCCGCCGACGTCGCGCGCTCGCGGCGATTCCGCTCGTACTACGCGGTCACCCGCGCTCACGAGAACGTGCCGCGCTCGTTCAGGCGGCTGTACGCGAACGGCACGTACGTGCTCTACGAGATGCCGTAGAGCGCGAGGGTCTCGGCGACCATCCGGTTGACGGAGAAGCGCTCGAGCACTCGCGCGCGTGCATCGCCCGCAACCCGGCGGGCATCGTCGGGGTGCTCGAGGCACCACGAGATCCTTTCGGCGAGCGCGTCCACGTCGTGCGGCGGCACGAGGTACCCCGTCTTTCCGTCGACGACCGTCTCGCGGATCCCGCCGACCGGCGTCGCGACGACGGGGACGCCCGCCGCTTGTGCCTCGATCACTGCGAGGCAGAGGCCCTCGAAGCGCGACGGAAACGCGAACACCTCGAACGACGCGAGCAGGTCGGGCACGTCGTCGCGGGCGCCCAGGAACTCGAAGCGATCACCCAGAGGCCGGGCCAGCTCGGCGAGCTCCTCGCGCAGCTCTCCGTCACCCGCGACGACGAAACGCACGTCCGGGTGGCGCTCGAGGACGTGCGGAGCGGCGGCGACCAGGTCGCGGTGGCCCTTCTGCTCGGCCAGGCGCGCGACGTTCCCGACGATGCGCCCCTCGAGCGTGCGGCGCCCGGCCGTGAAGCGCGCGAGGTCGATCCCGAGCGGGACGACGTGGGAGCGGAGGGCACGCCGGTCGGTCCGCCGGTCGGTGTCCGATGTGTAGACGACCTCGGGTCGCGTCCACCAGCCGGCGCGCTGCCACAGTCGTCCGGCGGCGTTGTCGCTGCGCGGCAACTCGGGAGTGTGGTGCGTCACGTAGAGGCGCCGGACTCCCGCGAGCCGCGCCGCGACCTGTGCCTGCGGGAAGACGTCGGTCGCGTGGACGACCCGCGGCTTCAGCGCGCGGAGACGCCGTGCCAGGCGCGCCGTCAGCCGGGGCGCGTCGAGGTCGTACGGCCCGCCGGCAGCGCCGAGCTCGGCGAACGGCGCGAGCACCGGGTCGTCGGGGTACACCAGCGCGACGTCCTCGCCTCGGGCCTGCAGCCCGCGGACGACGGCGGCCACGTACTCCTCGACGGCGCCCCAGTTGCGGAGGCCGTGCACGAATGCGATCACCCGACGGCCTCCTCGACCGCGGCGGCGAGCTCGCGCGCGGTGCGCTCCCACGTGAACTCGGCGGCGCGCGCGAGTCCGCGTTGACGGAGGTCGTCGGCGAGCCCCGGCTCGTCGCGGAGCCGCCGGAGTGCCGCCGCGAACGCGTGGGCGTCGCCCGGCGGACACAGCAGCCCGGACTCGCCGACGATCTCTGGGATGGACGTGGTCGCCGAGGCCACGACCGGCGTCCCGCACGCCATCGCCTCGAGCACCTGGTAGCCGAAGCCCTCGTAGAGGCTCGTGTCCAGAAACGCCCCGGCGCCGCGGTAGAGGTCCGCAAGCGCCTCGTCCGTGACGCGCCCGGCGAGCTCAGCGCCGTCCGGAGGGCCCGTGTACCCGCCCGCCACGACCAGCTTGGCCTCGGCGAGCCGCGCGGCTTCGAGCGCCGTCGCCGTGTCGTCCCGCGGATCGTTCGACCCGATGTGCAGGACGTAGGACGAGCGGCCGTCACCAACCGAAAAGGACGGGTCGAGCCCCGGATACAGGGCCCGAGCAGCCGGTGCAACGTCCCGAACCGCGTCGGCCGTCGCGGTCGAGCCCGTGAAGACCACGGTTGCGCGTCTCAAGCTCTTCTTCCACAGCGTGAGCGTCAGGTAGTCGCTCGCCCGCTGCCACCGACCGGCGCGGGTGCGTCTGTTCTGCTCGATGCGGTGCTGCGGCGGCTCGAACAGCCAGACGACGTAACGGCCTCGGCCGACGACCGGCAGCCGCTCCGTCCACGTGAGCATCGCGTCGAGACGGTGGCGACGGCACGCCCGCGCCAGGCCGATCTGCTCCCAGGCGATCGTCGGACGCATCGTCACGTGAACCGCTTCGACCTCGGGCAGCTCCTGCGGATGCCGCGCGAAGACGACGAGCTCGAAACGGCCGTCCGTAGCGAGCGCGCGCACTGTCCCGCGCTGCACGCGCGCGATGCCCTTGCCGTCCGGGGCGAGCGACGTCGCGTCGATCCCGAGCCGGATCACGGCACCACCGAGCGGGCGAGCGTGCGGGCGAGCAGCCCGGCCCCGCGACGTGTCGGCTTCAGCCGCATCGAACGCATCAGCGCGCGCCGGGCGTCACCGAGCTCGCCCGCGTCGTAGAAGTAGTCGCCCGCCGCGAGGTACGCGTTCGCGCGACCCTCGTCGATTCCCGGCAGCCCTGAAGTCGCGAGGAACTCGTCGGCGAAGCGCACGTAGTCCTTCGCCTTCAGCAGCGAGCCCCCGCCGGACTTCGACTGGGGATGAACGCGATACAGCGCGAGCCGGTCGGGGATGCTCACGGCGCTCCCGATGGTGAGCGCGAACTCGAAGTCGAACAGGTAGTGGCCGTCCTCGTTGAGCGGCCCCGCGACCTCCCAGGCGCGGCGACGGAAGAACGAGCCGGGCTGCACGACGTAGTTCGCGCACGCGCGCACCATCGCCTCGACGTCGAACGGGCGGGCCTCCAGTGGGAAGATCTCGCGGCCGTCCTCGTCGACGAAGACGGCCTCGCCGTAGACGAGCAACGCGTCCTCGTCGCGCTCGAACTCCTCGGCGACGCGCGCGATCGCGCCCGGCAGCAGCGCGTCGTCCGATGCCAGCCACCCGAGCACGTCGCCGCGTGCGTGTCCCAGGCCCTTGTTGAGCGCATGAGCCTGCCCGCGGTCGGGCTCGCTCACCCACCAGGCGAGCCGGTCGGCGTAACGCCGGATCACCTCGACGCTCCCGTCGGTCGAGCCGCCGTCGACGACGATCACCTCGAGCGGCTCGTACCCCTGTTCGAGCACGGAGCGCAGCGCCTCCTCGAGGAAGCGCCCCTGCCGGTACGAGGGGACGACGACGCTAACGAGCGGCCGGGACAGCGGCGAGCTCCTCGTAGAGCGCGGCGTAGCGCTGCACCTGGGCGTGGACGGCGAACTCCGTCTCCGCGACCTCGCGGCACCGCCGGGACAGACGCTCCAGCAGCTCCGAGTCGCCGAGGAGCGTCGTCAGCCCGCGGGCGAGGTCGTCGACGTCGCCGAACCGCGCCTGGTACCCCGTCTCGAGGTGGCGCACGACGTCGATCACGCCGCCTCGGTCGAACGCGACGCACGGCGTCCCGCACGCGATGCTCTCGGGGGCGGTCTGCGTGAGCACGTCCGCGAGCGTCGGCACCGCGAACACGTCGGCAGCGCGGTAGGCGTCGGCCAGGATCTCCTCGTCGAGCACGGGCCCGAGGTAGCGAGTCTCGATCCCGCGCTCGACGGTGCCGTTGCCCGCCACGAGCAGCAGCGGCGGATCGTCGAGCCGCCGCAGCGCGCCCGCCAAGAGGTGGAGCCCCTTGCGGCGCTCGTTGATGTTCGCGGCGGCGAAGAAGATGATCCGGCGGTCGAGCGGGAGCCGCAGCCTGCGCCGCGCGTCGTCGCGGTCGCCCGGCCTGAAGACGTCGATGTCGATCCCCGTCGGGATGTAGTGCACGGGGAAGCGGTTGAGCAGAGGGCTCGCGGCGACGATGTCGGCCATCCAGCGCGAGGGCACGACGAGGTTGAGGCGCGAGCCGCGGTAGACGCGGTCCTTGAGCCGGTAGAGCAGCGCCGTCGTGTCGTTCCGCAGGCGCGGGTACTCGCCGAGGTACGGGCACGCGCCGCAGCCGTGCCGCCAGCGCTCGCAGTCGAGCGAGTAGGCGACGTGGCCGGTCAGACCCCACTGGTCGTGCAGCTGCCAGACGACGGGCCTCAGGCGCGAGATCGCGGGCAACGCGGTGAAGCCGAAGTACGACCCGTGCAGGTTGTGCAGCTGCACGATCGACGCCGAGCGAAACCACGTGTCCGTCAGGACGCCGAACGACGACGGGTAGAAGACGTACTGCAGGCTGAGCAGGTCGAACAGCTCGCCGGCCGCACGATCGAGCACGCGCCAGAGCAGGTTCCGCTTCAACGGGCGGATGTCGCTGTCCTCGGTGACCTTGCGGCCGACGAGCATGCGCGAGACGTGCCCGAGGCCGTTCAGGCCGCGATGCAGCTTGTACGCAGCCCGGCCCGCGCCGCCCGCTGCGTCCGACTCGCTGATGTGCAGGACGTTCAGCGCCGACACGGCCGCCTATCCTAGGCAGCCCTGTTCACGCGGCAGCCCCTCACCACGCGCAACGGGATCCCGCGGTTCGTCCCGGACGACGGCTACGCGGAGAGCTTCGGCGAGCAGTGGAACCACTGGCGCCGCGTGCAGCTCGACTCTGTGACCGGCAAGCCGATTTCGCGCGACCGGCTTTTCGACGGCACCGGCTGGCCGGACCGGCTCGACGGAGAGAGCGTCCTGGAGATCGGCTGTGGCGCGGGGCGCTTCACGGAAGTGCTCCTCGACGCGGGTGCCGAGGTCTGGGCGATCGACGCCTCCTCGGCCGTCGACGCAGCACACGAGAACCTCGGCGACAACGAACGCCTTCACCTCGCTCAGGCCGACCTCTTCGACCTCCCTTTCGAGCGGGGGTCGTTCGATCGTGTCCTCTGCTACGGCGTGATCCAGCACACGCCGGACCCGCGCCGCGCGTTCCTGACGGCGTGCGAGTACGGCGGCTCGATCGCCGCCGACGTCTACCGCCGGGCGCCGTACATCGACCGCTGGTCGGCGAAGACGCTCTGGCGCCCGCTGACGAGACGGCTGCCGCGCAGCACGCTCCGGCGGATCGTCGAGTGGTACGTGCCGAAGTGGCTTCCGCTCGACACACGCCTCGCGCGCGTGCCGAAGCTCGGCCGCTTCCTGACCGCGGTCGTGCCCTGCTGGAACTACACCGGCCTGCTCCCGCTCGACCGGGAGGAGCTCACCACCTGGGCCGTGCTCGACACGTTCGATGCGCTCTCGCCGCGGTACGACGAGCCGCAGACGCTGGAGACGGTGCGCACGTGGGTGGAGGAGGCGGGGCTTACAGACGCAGACGTGCGCTACGGCGGGAACGGCATCGAGGTCACGGGTCGCCGCCCGACATAGAGCAGGTGCGGCGCCGCGCCGCCGCTTCCGAGCCGGCGCGCGACGCGCGTCCGCAGTCCCCCGCCCCAGTGCAGGCTCTCCGAGCGGACGGTCTCGAATGAACCGAACAGCGCGGCCAGCGATGCCGTTGTCAGCGAGCGCTGGTGCTGCCACCGGTGGAACGTCGCACCGCAGTCCGGGCAGCGCACGTGCTCGAGGACGAGGGTCTCGGCGTTCGGCGCCGTGACGACGACGTGGCCGCCCGGCCCGAGGAGGCGTTCGACCTCCCGCACCGTCGGCTCGAGCTGCTCCTCGAGCAGATGCTCGACGACCTCGACGAGGAACACGACGTCGAACGACGCATCGGGATACGGCGACGGCAGCTCGTCCGCGAGCTCGATGCCGCCGAACAGCGGCTCGGAGGCGAACCGAGCGCGGGTCGCCTGAGCCGAGCCGGACGAGAACTCGAGCCCGCTGGCGCCGATCCCCCTCGCGAAGAGGTGCGCAAGGAGGTCGCCGTGACCAGCGCCGAAGTCGAGCACACGTTTGCCGTGCAGGCCGAGCTCGTCGTCGACCCGGCCGACGATCGCCGCACCGGAGTGAGCGCTGAAGTAGAGCAGCCTGAAGGCGTCGACCGAGCCGTAGAAGTCCCAGACGCGCGCGACCTTCTCCGGCGTCCACTCGACGTCGTGCGGCGCGTAGCTCACGTCGGCACCGCGACGTCGCGCCAGCTGAACGTCGGTGCGTCGCTCAGCGCTTCCTCGACGTAGAGCAGGTGCCAGAGCTGGAACATCAGCACCGGCCAGAGCCGCTCGCTGCGTCGAGCGCCGAGAAACTCGGCAGTCCGGCGCGGAAGATCCCCTGCGAGCGCAGGTGCTCCGGCGAGAGCAGCCGCTCGGCGAGCGGCGCGAGCGGGCCGCGCAACCAGCGCGCAAGCGGGAACACGAAGCCGCGCTTCGGCGCTTCGAGATGCGCGGGCGTGAGCAGGTCGGCGACCGCCTCGCGCAGCAGCCGCTTCGGATCGTCGGCGTCGGTGCGCAGCTCGGGCGGAATCGACGCGACGAGCTCGACGAGCTCGTGGTCGAGGAACGGCGTGCGCGCCTCGAGCGACCAGCGCCATCGAGAAGCGGTCGGTCACGTGGAGAAACTCGTCCGGGAGCTGCGTCGCCGACGTCGAGGTACAGGACCGAGTCGCGCGCGTTTGCGCTGCCGCTCTCGTCGTAGATCCGCTGCAGCAGCTCCGACGTGTCCGGGCCGTCGACCCGCGAGCTCACGCTTCTCGCGTCGGTGAAGTAGTACGACGGCTCGAAGTGGTAGCGCCGCACGTCGCCGCGGCGAAGCGCGCGTAGCCGCGCCCGCTCGAACGGGCACGAAGCGGCGGTAGTTGCCGAAGAGCTCGTCGCCGCCGGTGCCCGTCAGGCCGACCTTCACGTCGTCGGCCATGAAGCGGTAGACGTACCAGGACGGGAGCCCGCCGCCGTACGGCTCGTCGAGCGCCCACACCATCTGGAGCAGATCGTCGAGGAGCTCGTCGGCGTCGACGACCGCCTCGTGGTGGTCGGTGCCCCAGCGCTCGGCGAGCGCGCGGGCAAGAGGCAGCTCGTCGTCCTCGCCCGCGAAGCCGAGCGAGTAGGTGCGAACGCGCGCACCCGACTCTCGCGAGCAGCGCCGTCACGGCGCTCGAGTCCAGGCCGCCGGAGAGCGAGACGGCGACCGGCACGTCCGAGAGCGTCCAGCGCACGACGGCGTTCCGCAGCGCCTCGCGCAGCCGCCGGGCATCGCCCGCCGGTCGCCGAACTCGAGCTTCCACCACGGCGAGACGTCGGCCGTTCGTGTCTCGAGGTCGTAGCGGAGCAGGTGCGCGGGCGGAAGCCGCCGGACGCCCGCGAGGATCGACCGGTCACCCGGCACGAAGCGCAGGCTCAGGTAGTGGAAGAGGCTCTCCGAGTCGAGCTCGCGCTCGACCCCCGGCACGTGCAGCAGCGTTCGCAGCTCGGACGCGAACGCGAAACGGCGACTCGGCGTAGTAGAGCGGCTTGATCCCGAACCGGTCGCGCACGAGCACGAGCTCCCGCTGCTCACGGTCGAGCAGCGCGAACGCGAACATCCCGTTCAGCAGGTGCAGCGCGCGCTCGCCGTGCTCTTCCCAGAGCGCGAGCACGACCTCGGTATCCGAGTGGTCGCTCGCAAAGCTGCGCCCTTTGCGTTCCAGCTGCTCGCGCAACATCGGCGGCGTTGAAGATCTCCCCGTTGAACACGATCGTGGAGCGGCCGCTCGGCGAGGTCATCGGCTGCACGCCGCGTTCGACGTCGAGGATGGCCAGACGGCGCGCCACGAGCGCAACGTCGCCGTCGGTGACCGCCCCACCGCCGTCAGGCCCGCGATGCCGGAGCGAGGCCCCGAGCCGCTCGAGGAGCGCGTCGTCCCAGCGCCCGACGACGCCGGCGATGCCGCACATCAGGCCGCTCGGACTTTGTGGCTCTGAGCCACAAAGTCCCCGCCGAGCGTGCGAAACGGGTCAACCACGGGCGGACCCGGGGCGTGGGCGGAGTTTGTGGCTCTGAGCCACAAACTCCGTCGTGACCTGCTCGTACAGGTCCGTGAAGCGCTGCGCCTCGAGCTCGGCGCCGAAGTCGGACTCGGCGAGCGACCGGCACGCCTCGCCCATCTTCCGCCGCAGGTCGTCGTCGTCGAGAAGCGTGCGGATCCCGTCCGCGAGCTCCCCGGCGTCGCCGAGCTTCGCGAGGTAGCCCGTCTCCATGTGACGCACGACGTCGGGCACACCGCCGACGTCGAACGAGACGCACGGAGTTCCCGACGCGACCGACTCGAGCGCCGCGTTCGGCAGGTTCTCCGCGAGCGTCGGCAGCACGAACACGTCGGCGGCCGCGTACGACAGCGCGATCTCGGACTCGTCGACGAGATGGGTCAGCGACCAGAACGAGCGTGGGAACGGCGGCGTCTCGTTCGCGCCGGCGACGAGCAGCCGGAACGGAATTCCGTCGAGCCGCTCGAGCGCCTCGTTCAGCACCGCGCCGCCCTTGCGGCGGTCGGAGACGTCCGGCGCCGAGAACAGGACGACCGGCCCCTCCTTCGGCAGCCCGAGCCGCTCGCGTGCCTCCTCGCGCGGGACGGGCCTGAAGCGCTCGAGGTCGATCCCGTTCGGGATCCGCACGATCGGGAAGCGCGAGAGCAGCGGGCTCTCCGAGGCGAGCCGCTCGATCCACCGTGACGGCGCGACGATCGTCAGCTTCGAGCGCTTGTAGACCGCGTTCTTCCAACGCCAGAGCGTCGCCGTGGTGTCGCGAGACAGCGCGGGGTACTCGCCGAGGTACGGGCAAGAGCCGCACCCGTGCCTCCATCGCTCGCAGTCGTACGAGTACGCGACGTGCCCGGTGAACGCCCACATGTCGCTCAGCCGCCAGACCACCGGCCGAAGCCGCGAGAGAAACGGGAGCGCCGTGTGGCTGAAGTACGACCCGTGCGTGTTGTAGAGCTGCACGACGTCGGCGTCCCGGAACCACGGGTCTGAGGCAACGCCGAAGGACGAAGGAAAGAACACGTACTGGAGGTCGAGCGAGTCCGCGATCGTGCCCGCGATCCGGTCGCCCGCGCGCCAGAGGATGTTCCGCTTGAGCGGCCGCACGTCGGGATCGGAGGTGCGGCGCTGGCCGACGAGCATCCGCGACGTCAGCCCGTGCCGGCGAAGCGTCGAGTGGAGGCGGTACGCGGAGCGGCCCGAGCCGCCCAGCGCGTCGGACTGGGAGATGTGCAGGAGACGACGCACCCCGGCGCTAGCATAGGCTCGCCGCCGAGAGGCCGGTCTCCCATGCCCAAGCGCCTCCGCACGCCTGTTCTCTACGTCCACCACCGCTCCGAGCTCGGCGGTGCGCCGGCGTCGCTGTCGTACCTGATCCGCGAGCTGGACCCCGAGCAGTTCGAGCCGCACATCTACTGCCCGCCCGGGCCGGCGGCCGAGCTCTTCCGCGAGGCCGGCGCGCACGTGCACACGGGGCCGGTCGCCGGCTTCACGCACATCTGGGCCTCGACCTACCGCGGCCGCCGCTGGCTGCTCTTCGCCCGCGAGCTGGCGCTGCTGCCGCAGCACGTCCTGCGCTTCAAGCGGACGCTCCGCCGCAACCAGTTCGAGCTCGTCCACTTCAACGACTCGCCGCTGATCCCCGCGGCCTGGCTCGCCCGCCGCGAGCACCTGCCGGTCGTCTGGCACCTCCGCTCCGCGCTGCCCGACGGGGGCAAGGACAGGCGCTCGGCGTTCGTGCGCGCAGCTATTCAGCGGCTCGCGACGACGTCGATCGCGATCACGCACGACGTCGCGAACGTCTTCGGCGTCGGCTCGACGGTCGTCCCGAACTCGGTCGACCTCGACCGCTTCCACCCGGGCGACCCGGGGAGCGCGAAGGCGGCGCTCGGGCTGCCTGCCGACCGCCCCGTCGTCTCGTACTTCGGCTTCATCTACCCGTCGAAGGGCTTCCGCGAGTTCATCGAGGCGGCCGGCCGGCTGCGCGACCGCGAGCTCGACGCGAGCTACCTGATCGTCGGCGGCGCCGTCCGCGGCGAGGAGTTCTTCCGCACGCTCGTCGGCCGCTCGCTGCAGCTCGCCGACCTGACGCGGAACTACGAGTCGGAGGCGAAGCAGCTCGTCGACGAGCTCGGACTGACCGATCTGTTCCGCTTCGTCCCGTTCACGCAGGACACCGCGAACCTCTACCAGGCGTCCGACGTCGTCGTCGCGCCGTCGCAGGGACCCGAGCTCGGTCGTCCGGTGATCGAGGCTGCCGCCTCCGGTGTGCCGGTGGTCGCGTCGGGCTCGCGTACCGGCGGCGGGGTCGTCGTGCCAGGCGAGACCGGCATCCTCGTCGACAACTTCGGCGTCGAGACGCTCGCCGACGCGGTCGCCGAGCTGCTCGCCGAACCGGACCGCCGCGAGCGCTTCGGCCGCACGGCGCGCGCGCACGCCGAGAAGAACTTCGATCCGGCGAAGAACGCGCGCCGGATCGAGGCGATCTACCGGAAGATCGCACCGCAGCGCGAGCGCATCCCGGTGCTCTACGTCCACCACCGCCCGCAGCTCGGCGGTGCGCCGTCGTCGCTCGCGCAGCTGATCCGCAACCTCGACGAGCGCTTCGAGCCGCACGTCTTCTGCCCGGAGGGCCCGGCCGCCGACCTGTTCGCCCACGCGGGCGCGACCGTGCACAAGGGTGAGGTCTCGATCTTCGCGCACGCGTGGGACTCGCCCTACGAGGGCCTGCGCTGGCTCGTGCTCGGGCGCGAGGTTGCCGCACTGCCGCCGCACCTGCGCCAGCTGGAGCGGCTGATGCGGACGCATCGCTTCCCGATCGTCCACCTGAACGACTCGCCGCTGCTCGCGGCCGCCATGGTCTCGCACCGAAACGGCGCGAAGGTCGTCTGGCACCTGCGCTCGGCGCTCGCCGGCGAGGGTCGCGACCACCGCTCGCGGGCGATCGGCGCGCTGATGGAGCGCTGGGGCGACGCTGCGATCGCGATCGACCGCGACGTCGCGGAGCGCTTCCCGATCCGACTGCCGCTGACGATCGTGCACAACTCGGTCGAGCCGCCCGTCTCGCGAAACGGAGCCGGCAAGACGGCGCTCGGCCTCCCGACCGACCGCGTCGCGATCGGGTTCGCCGGCTTCGTGCGCCGACAGAAGGGCTGGCCGGAGCTCGTCGAGGCGGCCGACATCCTCGTCCGCGAGGGCTCGCCCGCGCACTTCGTGATCATGGGCGGCGGCGTCCGCCCGCCCGAGTACTTCCGCACGCTCCGCGGTCGCGCACTCGAGGCGACGAACCTGCTCACCGACGAGGAGTCTGCGATCAAGGAGCTCGTGAGCGCGAAGGGCCTCGACCCGAACTTCTCGTTCCTGCCCTTCACCGCCGACACCGGCGAGATCTACAGCGCGCTCGACGTCGTCACGTTCCCGAACCAGGGCGTCGGACTCGGCCGTCCGGTGCTCGAGGCGGCGACGTACGGCAAGCCGGTCGTCGCGTCGGGCTCGCGAGACGGCGCGGGGATCCTGCTCCCTGGACAGACCGGCTTCCTGCTGGACGACGCGCGCCCGGAGCGAATCGCGGCGGCGCTGCGCGAGCTGATCGCCGAGCCTGAGCTCCGCACGCGCCTCGGCAGCGCAGCGCTCGAGCATGCGCGGGAGCGTTTCGACCCCGTTCGAAACGCGCGCGCGGTCGAAGCGGTCTACGACGAGCTGCTGGGCCTCGAGCCCGAGCCGGCGCCCGTACCGCGCTCCGAGCCCATCGCCGCCTGATGTGCGGCATCTGCGGAGTCGTCGCGCTCGGGCGTCCGGCCGAGACCGAGACGGTGCGCGCTGATGGCGGCCGCGCTCGACCACCGCGGCCCCGACGGCGACGGCTCGTTCGACGACGACGGCGTCGCGCTCGGGTTCCGCCGGCTCGCGATCATCGACCTGAGCGACGCCGGGATGCAGCCGTTCGCGAGCGACGACGGCGCGCTGCAGCTCCTGCACAACGGCGAGATCTACAACTACCGCGAGCTGCGCCGCGAGCTCGAGGCGCGCGGGCACTCGCTTCCGCACGCGAGACCGACACCGAGGTCGTGCTCCGCGCGTACGAGGAGTGGGGCGACGACTGCGTCGAGCCGCTTCAACGGCATGTGGGCGTTCGCGCTCTGGGACGGGCGGCAGGCGGCGGCTCTTCTGCTCGCGCGACCGCTTCGGCGTGAAGCCGTTCTACTACTCGTGGGACGGCGCGCGCTTCGCGTTCGCGAGCGAGCTGAAGGCGTTCCGCGCGACCCGCGGTGCGCGCTCGAGCCGAACCTGCGCGCGGTGCGCGACTACCTCGAGCAGGGCTACGTCGACCACACGGACGAGACGTTCTTCGCCGGGATTCGCAAGCTGCCGCCCGCGCACTCGCTCGTCGTCGACGACGGCGGCCTGCGCATCGAGCGCTACTGGTCGCTCGAGCCGCGCGACGCGCCCGCCGACCCGGCCGAGGCGGTCCGCGAGCTCTTCCTCGACGCGGTGCGGCTGCGGCTGCGCAGCGACGTCCCGGTCGGCACGTGCCTCTCCGGCGGGATCGACTCGTCCGCGATCGCCGTGCACGATCGACCACCTGCTGCGCACCGAGGCCGAGAACGCCGGCCGGTCGGCGACCGCCAGAGGACCTTCACGGCGTACTTCGAGGAGCCGGGCTTCGACGAGCGGCCGTATCGCGGAGGCCGTCGTCGAGCGGACGCGCTCGC
Organism: uncultured Actinomycetes bacterium; assembly: GCA_963700495.1. Lineage (GTDB taxonomy): Bacteria > Actinomycetota > Thermoleophilia > Gaiellales > Gaiellaceae > JACCTU01. The sequence goes on from CAVOXT010000003.1 coordinate 18,509, forward strand.
AGCCGCACTGGGTCTCGTTCGACGTCGGCCGAGCTCGTCGAGCGCGCTGCCGTCGATCGTCGCGACGCAGGACGAGCCGTTCGGCGTCGACGTGCGATCGTCGCGCAGTGGTTCGTCATGCGCGCGGCGACGCGCGGCGGGCCTGAAGGTGATGCTCGACGGCCAGGGCGCCGACGAGATGCTCGCCGGCTACCACGGCTACTTCGGCCCGTTCTTCGCCGACCTGCTCACGGCACGGTCAGTTGCGCGAGCTCGGCGCCGAGCTGCGCGCGTACCGGTCGCTCCACGGCGCGGGCGTGGGCACGACGGCGGTCGCGCTCGCGCGGCCGTTCGTGCCCGCAGCGCGTGCGCTGGGCCGCCCGCGGCCGCGTGCGAGGCGGCTCCGCGCTCGTTCACCCCGACGCTCCGCGCCGAGCGCGACGCCGAGCACGTCAACGGTTTCGGCGGCCGGCTACCTGCACCGCCAGCATGCACCTGATCCTGACGCAGCCGCGGCCTCCCGAGCTCCTGCGCTACGAGGACCGCAACTCGATGGCGCACTCGCTCGAGGCGCGCGTGCCGTTCCTCGACTACCGCCTCGTCGAGCTGCTCTTCTCCCTGGGCGCCGGCGACCTGATCGAGCGCGGCCGGACGAAGGCGGTGCTGCGCCGCGCGCTCGGCGACCTGCTTCCACCCGTCGTCCGCGACCGGGTCGACAAGCTCGGCTTCGTCACGCCCGAGGCGTCGTGGCTGCGGAACGGACTCGGCGAGCTCGCCGCCGACGTCTTCGCGTCGCGCGAGTTCCGCGAGCGCGGCTTCGTCGACGCGGACGCCGCCCGCCGGAGCCTCGATCGCCACCGGTCGGGCGAGCGGCCGGCCGGCTTCGAGCTCTGGCGGGCCCTCTGCGTCGAGCTCTGGGCGAGAGAGTTCCTCTAGTGCCCCGCCTGCTGCTGGTCACCCCCGCGGAGCTCACGCGCGATCCTCGCGCGCGCCGCGCGGCCGCAGCCGCGAAGGCGCTCGGGTTCTCCGTCGTCGGGCTCACCGGCCGGGTCTCGGGCGAGGAGCCCGCGCCGCTCGACGGCGTGAAGATCGTCCGCACCGGCTCACAGGGGCACACGAGCCAACAGTGGAAGACCGGCGGGTCCGCACGCCGAGAACCTGCGCCGCTCCGCGAGCTGCGCGGTCTCTACCGGCTTGCGCGCCTCGGTCTCCGCACGCGCGGCCTCCGGCGCGCAGGCCGCACGATCGGCCGCACCGACGTCATCCATGCGAACGACCTCGAGACGCTCCCGGCCGGCTACCTGCTCGCGAAGGAGCTCCACTCGCGGCTCGTCTACGACGCGCATGAGCTCTACGCGGAGCACGAGCCGGATCCCCCGCGGATCGCCCGCGCGATGCTCGCGCGGATCGAGCGAGGGCTCGCGCGTCGTGCCGACGCGGTCGTGACCGTGAGCGAGCCTCTCGCCGAGGAGCTGCGCCGCCGGCTGAGAGTCGAGCCGATCGTCGTCCTGAACGCGCCGGAACTCGACGAACGAGAGCCTCCGGAGCCGGGTGCAGGCCCGCTGCGCGCCGTCTACCAGGGTGCGTTCGGAACCGGCAGGCGGCTTGACGACCTGTTCGAGGCGGTCAGGCGCGCGCCGAGCGTGCAGCTGACGCTGCGTGTGAACCGCTCGACCCGCGAAGAGCTCGAGGGCGTCCTGCCGGCCGACCTGCGCGAACGTGTGTCGGTGGAGGACCCCGTCCCGCCGAGCGAGGTCGTCACGGCCCTCCACGGCCACCACGTCGGGGTCCTGTTCGACCGGCCGCTGACGCGGAACGCCGAGCTGTCTTCGCCGAACAAGCTGTTCGAGTACCTGATGGCCGGGCTCGCCGTCGTCGCTCCCGACCTACCCGGCCTACGCTGGCTGGCGGACGAGGAGCTCGGAATCCTCTTCGAGGCGGGCTCGCCGGAGTCGTTCGGACAGGCGCTCGAGTCGCTCGCTGCCGACCCGGACCGCCTCGCGCAACTACGGACGAACGCAAGACGGGCGGCGGTCGAGCGCTACAACGCCGAAGCTCAGCGCGCGGCGCTCGCGCGGGCGTGGGGAGACACTGCGACCCGTGCGTAGCGAGCTCGTCGACATCCTCCAGGACCCCGCCGGCGGCGGAGCACTGTCGCTCGAGCCGTATGAGCGCGACGGCGACGAGATCGTCGCGGGCGCGCTCCGCAGCGAGTACGGGCGCTCGTATCCGATCCGCCACAGCATCCCGCGCTTCGTCGAGGTCGAGGACGAGGGCCAGGCGCAGACGCAGTCGAGCTTCGGCTTCAAGTGGACGAAGCGCGACTCGTTCGGCTCCGAGGGAATGCAAAGAGCGCTGCACGGATGGCTGCTCGACCGCTACGGGTTCGCGTCCGGCGACGAGATGCGGGAGTTCTTCGCGTCGCGCGAGCGCACGCTGGACGCGGGCTGCGGCGCCGGCTTCGCGACGTCCGCGTGGATGCGGGACGGCTGGAACGAGTCCGGCGCCGAGTGGGTCGGCGCCGACATCTCGGAAGCCATCGACGTCGCGCGCGAGCGCCTCGGCGGATTCGGCGGCACCCACTTTGTCCAGGCGGACGTGCTCGACCTCCCGTTCAGGCCCGAGAGCTTCGACGTCGTCTTCTCGGAGGGCGTGCTGCACCACACGCCGTCCACTGAGCGCGCGCTGAAGGCGCTCGTGCCGCTGCTGCGCCCCGGAGGCGAGCTGATGATCTACGTCTACGCGCGCAAGGCGCCGATCCGCGAGTTCACCGACGACTACGTGCGCGAACTGCTCGCAGACCTGACGCCGGCGGAGGCGTGGGAGGCGCTCAGGCCGCTGACGAAGCTCGGGCAGGCGCTTGCCGAGCTCGAGACCGAGATCGAGGTCCCAGAGGACGTTCCGCTCCTCGGGATCAAGGCCGGGCGCTACGACGTGCAGCGGCTCGTCTACTGGAACGTCGCGAAGCTCTTCTGGAACGCCGACATGACGTTCGAGGAGAACAACCACCTCAACTTCGACTGGTACGCCCCGCGCTACGCGTGGCGGCAGACAGAGGAGGAGGTGCGCCGTTGGTACGAGGAATCAGAGGTCGAGGTGACCCGCTTCCACGTCGACGACGCCGGGTTCACCGTACGCGGGCTCAAGCGCTGACGCCGAGCACTTCCTCGTAGACCGCCTGCTGACGCTCGGCGACGAGCCTCCAGCCGTGGTAGCGCTCGATCCACGCACGGCCGGCGCGGCCGAGCCGCACGCGTTCGTCCGGGTCGTCCGCGAGCCGCCGCAGCGACTCCGCGACGGTTCGCGCGTCGCGCGCGTCGACGATAGGCGGGGGCTTGGGGAAGCACCATTCGTGCAGCGCTGCGTCGAAGGCCATCACGACCGGACGCTCGCACGCCATCGCCTCCGGCGCGATCCCGCCGAACGTCCCGAACGTGAACTGGTCGAGCACGACGTCCGCGGCGCGGTAGAGCTCGATCAGGTGCAGCTTGGGCACGGGGCGCGTCCACTGGACGTTGGCGTCGAGCCTGAGCTCGGTGACGAGTGCGCGTGTTCGCGCCGCGTCCTCACCCCAGTCGCCGAGGAGCAGGAGCGCCTTCGGATGGCCGCCTCGCACGAGCTCGCCGAGTGCACGCACCATTACGTCGTTCCGCTTCTCGCGCCAGTCCTGCCGCGCAGGCGCGAAGAAGATCGGCCCCGCCCCGCCCCCGCGCAGCTCGTCGTCGAGCGCCGAGCGGCCCGGTGTGTACTTCGACTCGTCGACCGGGTGCGGGATGAAGACCGTGTTCTCGAGCCCGAGCCTGCGCGCGGACGACACCACGTCGGCGTTCGTGATGATCACCTTGGCCGCGCGCCGGTACGCGAGGCTCAGCAGACGACCGCGCCAGCTGTCCTCGAACGGAAGCTCGCGGAGCGTGCCGTGCTCGAAACAGACGAGCGGGACGTCCGGCGCGGCGACGAGGACGAAGCTCGGATGCGTGGCGTAGGCTTGGACGAGGTCGTAGCGGCCGAGCAGCCGGCCCAGGCCGCCGACAATCAGCCCGTGCATCCAGGCCGCGCGGTGAGCTTCGAGAACGTCGTCGAAGCCGAGGGGCGCTCCGAGGACGTCCTCGAGCGGCGCGTAGTCGGCTTTCAGTTGCCGGTAGCCGCGGCGGACCGACCGCAGGTCCCGCGCCCGAGCGACTGCGCGCTCGATCCGGTACTGGCCTTTGAACCGCCGCCGCGCGAACGGGTCGTAGACCGGCAGGACCCAAGGGGGTCTCGTCCAGGAGACCACGTCTTTGATTGCAGCGGCCGGTGCGAGCGGATCGATCGGACGGTCGAACTGCGCGTCCTCCCACTCCGGCTGTGCGAGCGCGTACGACTCGTCGCAGAGGACGTCAGCGGCGGTGCCGAGGCGACGCAGGAGCTTCGCGTTGTTGTACCCGTTGTTCGCGACGTTTCCGAAGTGCAGGACGCGCAACGACTCAGCCCCGGCGCGGACGCCATGGTCGGAGAGACAAGAACGACGCGGGCTCGAGCCATCCGCGAGCCCACGCCATGGCGGGAAAAGCGAGCACGAGAGGCACCTTTACGAGCGCGCTCAACCAGAGCGGCTCGAGGTTGATGAGCGTGCCCACTGTGATCAGAACCGCTGCCGTCACCGCGATCTCACCGACCCGACGTGAGTTGAACGGAGCGGGACTCAGGATCTGTGCGCGTCGGTAGTACAGCAACGCCAGCGCCCCGAACGTCAGCGATGTCGCAATTGCCGCGCCGATGATCCCAAAGGGGGGAATGAGTGCAAAGTTCAGAGCGATGTTCAACGCCGCCGTGTAGAAGGCGTATTGCGCGAAGTACCGCGTGCGCCGTGAGATGCTGATCCCGGTCATGGTGACGGCGTTCAGACCGAGCGCAAAGACGCCGGCGCAGAGAATCCCGACGAGTTTGTACGCGTCCGCAAAGGCGGGACCCGTGACGGTGCGAAAGAACTCGCGGGCGTAGACCGAGAGACAGACGGCGCCAAGACCGGTGGCGAACGCGACGTAGGTGAGCGCGCGTGCACGGACCGGCGGCTCGCCCTCCGGATCGCGGCTGAAGAGATCGAGGATGAAAGGCGACCACGCAAACGCGAAGGCGGTGACGGCGAGCAGCAAGACGTTCGAGAGGCGGATCCCGAGCGCGTAGATCCCGAGGTCGGAGAGATCGGCGTAGTGGAGCACGAAGAGCCGGTCGACGAACTGGAGCACCCAGTTGCTTGCGGCAACGGGAATGAGCGGCAGCCCGTACAGCAGCATCGTCCGCAGCTCCGGCCAACTGACGGTCGCTCGAATCGCGTGCCGCGCAGCGGCCGCCGCGACGAGGAGGGTCGGCGCGGCGCTGATCACGCCCGCCAGATAGAAGCCTTGAAGACCGCGATCCTTGACGGCGACCAGGTAGAGGATCAGGGCGACGCTGAGCAGAGCCCCGAACCAGCTGACGAGGACGTAGCGCCCGGCCTGCCGCCGGAGTCGGATGACCTCGAGGAAGCACGTGCTCGCCACGGCGACGGGGAGCGCCGCGACCGCCAGCGCGATCACGGTCGCATCGTCGTCGGTGCCGAACAGGAGTCTCGAGAGCGGAGCCGAGAATGCGACGATCGTTCCGGCCAAGAGCCCGGCCCAGAGAACCCTCGGCCAAAACGCCGAACTGAGGACGACCTGGCGCTCTTTCACTTGCTCAGGGGCGTAGTCGAAATAGCTCCGCTGGGCCGCCGATTCGAGCGACAACGATGCGACGATCGCGACCACGGCGAGCATCGTCGAGATCGTCTCCATCACGCCGTAGTCACCGGGAGTGAAGATCCGGGTGAGGATCGGCAACGTCAGGAAGCTGACCAGTTGAAGCGCGAGGCGACCCGATCCGTAGATCGCCACCTGCCGCAGCAGGGTTCTCATCGCCGGACGGACCAGACGGAGCGGTACACGGCCTCGAGCTTCTCGCCCACGGCCTCGAGCGAGTGGTAGCGCCGCACGTAGCCGGGCCCGCGTGCGCCGAGCTCCTGCCGGAGTCCGCGGTCGCGGACAAGCGTTCTCAGCTCGTCGACGAGCGAGTCGGGCGTCGCGCTCACGATCGGCGCTTCCTCCCACTCCGGATGATGCTCGGCGAAGCGCGGGTTGAGGTAGCAGACGACCGGCCGGCCTAACGCCATGCACTCGATGGCGAACTGCGCGTAGGCGCCGATCAGAAGCTGGTCGACCGCAACGTCGGCCTGCTCGTAGAGCCGGCGGGCCTGATCGCCCGGCACGCCCTGGACGAGCACGAGCTCGATGGGCTCGCCCTCGTCTTGCAGCAGCGCGACCGCCTCTGCGACGTAGCGCGTGCCCTTGTACTGCGGGTGGTTAGGCGCGTGCACGACCCGGACGACGTCGTCGTTCGGCATCGGCGTCGGTAGCCACTCGTCGACGTCGATCGGGAACGGGAAGATCCCGTCGAGCCGTGGGAGATCCTCGACGAGATCCGCTGAACCGAGGACAGCGTCCGCGCCGCGGCCGATGACGTCGAGCCGCTCAGCGACGTCCGCCTCCTCGCGATCCTCGTCGCCCGGCGCGATGTCGCTGTACGCGTGCCAGCCGGGGATCGCGCGCGTCCGCGACGCGAGCCGCGCGTCGCCGCCGTAGGGGTACGCGACGATGCGCTTGCCCGCGAGGCGCAGCAGGGTCGGCTCGAGCCGCCACGCCGGAGTCTCGCCGAGCAGGCCGCCGTCGAAGAAGAACACGAAGAGGTCGTAGCGCGTCAGCGCCCAGAGAAAGGCCGCATAGGGAACGAGTTGGCCGAGCAGCGGGATGCCCCGCCACCGGCTCAGGTCGTGATCGAAGAGCCCGCGCGCCGAGATCCGGTACGTGCTGTAGACGATCGTCTCGCTCCGATAGCCGCGTAGCCGGTCGGCCCGCGCCGCATAGTGGATGCTGACGATCGGGACGGGGCCCCGGACGATGACGGGACGCTCCCCGCGGCGTCGCCGTCGTGTCGATCGCAGGCGCCCGGCCAGACCGACCGGCACGAAGAGGATGAGCGTGAAGGCGATCGCCGCCGCGTGGAGCGCGCGGCGGACGAGGTGCCTCACGGCACGGTGGCGGCGTGCCAGGCGCTGTGGCGCGTCCTCGGGTCGCCGTCGATGAAGAGGCGGTTCCACCACTCGAAGCAGATCAGCGACCAGATCAGCAGGCGGTGATTCTGCCGCCCCGCACGGTGCTCGTCGAGCACACGGCGGACGAACTCCGGCTCGAAATAGCCGCGGCCGAGCGCGCGCTCGTCCAGGAGGAGGTCGGCGATCTCCTGCATCGACGGGCCGCGGTACCAGGACTCGTCGGGCGGGCTGAACCCCTGCTTGCGCTTGTCGAGCACCTCCTGCGGGAGCAGCCCCTTCATCGCCTGACGGAGCAGCCGCTTCCCACCGCCGTTCGCGTGCTTGAGATGCGGCGGGAATGCGCCGAGCGATCTCTACGAGCTCGTTGTCGAGGAACGGCACGCGAACCTCGAGGCTGTGCGCCATCGAGACGCGGTCTTCGACGACGAGCAGCCCGTGGAGAAACGTCTTCGCCTCGAAGTAGAGCGCCTTCGAGACAGGGTCGAGCGCGCGCGCCGGCTCGATCGCGGCTCGGTAGTGGTCGAACGGCGAGCTCGCGAACGCGCTGCGGATGCTCCCCGTGAAGAACTCCGCCGTGCTGCGCTTCGGGAACGAGCCGGCTCCAGTACGCGAAGTAGCGCTTGTCGAACTCCTCGGGATCGTCGACGCCCTCGACGAGCTCGTAGCGCCACGGGTAGCCGGCGAAGAGCTCGTCGCCGCCGGTCCCCGCGAGCGAGACCTTCACGAACTTCGAGGCGAGCCGGGCGATGTAGTGGTTCGGGTAGGACATCCCGACGCGCAGGTCCTCGAGGTGCCACACGAGCTCGGGGAGCACCCACGCCATGTCCCCGGCGTGCATGACCATCTCGTAGTGCTCGGTCCGGCACGCGCTCGCGACGCGCTCCGCGTCCGCGCGCTCGTCGAAGACCAGCTCGAGGCCGTTCACGGACGAGAGGTCGAACCCGCCGGTGAACGTCATCAGCCGCGGGATGCGCGCGCTCGCCGACCGCGACGATCGACGCGGAGTCCATCCCGCCCGAGAGGTAGCTGCCGAGCGGGACGTCGCTGACGAGCTGCCGCTCGACCGCCGCCTCGAACGCCGCGCGAATCCGCTCGACCCACTCGCTCTCGCCGACCGACTCGTCGGGCTCGAGCTCGAGGTCCCAGTACCGCTCGGGCTCGCCCGTCCGAGACGACGACGAGCGCATCAGATGTCCAGCGGGCAGCATGCGGACGCCGTCGAAGAGCGTCGCGTCGGAGAAGACGTTCTGGAACGTGAAGTACTCGCGCGAGCGCGTCGGTCGAGACGCGCGCGCGCAGGCCGGCCGCGAGCAGCGCCTTGATCTCGGAGCCGAAGAGCAGCCGGCCGCCGGCGCTCGGCGTAGTAGAGCGGCTTGACGCCGAAACGGTCGCGGGCGAGGAAGAGCGTCCGCTCGAGATCGTCCCAGATCGCGAACGCGAACATCCCGTCGAAGCGGTCGAGCGCACGCGGGGCCCCACTCCTCGCAGGCGCGCAGCACGACCTCCGTGTCGCCGCGCGACCGGAAGGAGCGCCCGCGCGCCTCCAGCTCAGGCGCGAGCTCGCGGAAGTTGTAGAGCTCGCCGTTGTAGACCAGCACGTAGCGGCCGTCCTCGCTCGTCATCGGCTGGTGACCGGCGTCGGAGACGTCGAGGATCGCGAGCCGGTCGCTGGCGAGCCCGACGGGGCCACGGACGAACGTGCCCCGGTCGTCGGGACCGCGGTGCGCGATCGACGCAGCCATTGCGTCGATCTCAGACTGCGCGACGGGCTCGCCGCGGAGATCGAGGATGCCAGCGATCCCGCACATCAGCGCTCGGCCTTGGGCTGCGCGAGCACGAAGAGCGACGTCCCGGACGCGGGCGTCTCGACGCGCTCCGTTGAGAGAACGCGAAAGCCTGTTTGTCGCAGAAGTTCGAGCACGTCGTCGGCCTCGAAGAACCGGAAGTGATACCTGGCACGGTCGGCATAGACCTCGGCCACGAGCCCCCGCCGCGCGAAACGCAGGCGCAGCGTAGTCGCCGCGGCACGCGCTCGGTTCCAGACAAGGTGCCTGAACCCCCGGGAAGCGAGACCCACGAGTCCGTGCCTACGTACGAGCTCTTGGAGCCCCCGCTTGCTGGGCATGCCCAGCGGCCCGAGCGTCTTCTCCCGGAGGTCCTGCTCGTCGACGACGCCGATCCAGACGGCGAGGCGTCCGTCGGACCTGAGAACGCGGCGGATCTCGTCGAGGACGCGCGCGGGATCCGGCACGTGGTCGAGCATCGTCGCGCTGATCGCGCCGTCGAACGTCTCGTCCCCGAAGGGCAGCCGCTCCGCGAGGCCCTGTACGAAGTCGAAGTCGCGCTGGGCCGCCCCGACGAGCGGGTCGAGCCCGACATACGTGCGGCGCTTGCCCGGCTCGAGGTACGCCGGCCGCGGCTCGACGCCCGCGCCGACGTCGAGCACCAGGCCGTCCACGTCGGCGAACCTGGCGAAGCGTCGCGCAACCGCAGCCGTATCGTCGTCGGGCGCGTCCTCGTACTCCTCCTCGCCGAGCTGCTGCCTCGCCTCCCAGTCCGCGCCGAGGCCCTCGGACGGGAGCAGCCGCGGAACCCCGCGCTCAACCTCGAACCGCCGGCCGCAGCCCGTACACGCGAACGCGTCCTCGTCGGCCAGCAACCGCGCGCGACAGTCGGGGCACGCGAGCGCGCCCTCAACGTCCGGGCGCATCAACCCTCGGCTGTCCGGCGCAGCCCCTCGTCGAGCGGGACGAGGGCGTGGTCGCCGTCCAGCAGCTCGTGCAGCCGGTCGTTGCGCCCGATCAGGTCGCCCGCGGCGTCGCCGCCGGCGTCCTCGAAGAACGGCTCGCGGCCCACGACGCGGCCGATGCGCTCGGCGAGGTCTCCGATCGACGCGGTCTCGTCTCCCGCGACGTTGACGACGAGATGCACGTCCTTCTCGAGTGAGCGCACGATCGCCTCGACAGCGTCGTCGACGTAGATCGGCGTCATGCGCGGGCGCCCGCCACCGCGCAGCGTCACCGCGTCGCCGTGGGAGACCCGCGCGATCAGGCCCGGGATCAACCGGTTGACCTGCCCAGGCCCGTAGGGGGCGAAGAACCGCAGAATCGCGGTGCCCACGTGGTCGCGGTAGGCGCCGACGACGAGCTCGCCGCTCCGCTTCGTGACCCCGTAGAAGTCGTGGGCGCGACGCGGATCATCTTCGGCGACCGCTCCCTCGCCCAGCCCGTAGACCGAGCCCGAGGACGCGTAGACGAAGCGCGACGCGCCGCGGCGGCGGGCGAGGTCGAGGAGCTCCTGGGTGCTCGCGACGTTGACACGGAAGAGCGCGTTCGCGCCGTCGGGGAACGGCACGTTCGCCTGCGCGAGGTGGACGACCGCGTCGAACTCCGGGATCTCGCGGTCGTCGAGCGGCGCCGTGAGGTCGACGACGACCGGCGTGATCCCGTCGCCGGCCGGAATCCGCGACTCGTCGTGACCGAGCGCGACCGCCTCGTGTCCGTCCGCGACCAGGCGCCGGATCAGGTGCGGCGCGACGAAGCCGGTCGCACCGGTGACGAGGACCCTCATCCGCGTACGGAGGCGACGACGTCGCGCAGGCCGTCGTCGAGGTCGCGCGAGGCGCTCCAACCGAGCAGCTCGCGGGCGCGCTCGCTGCTCCCGACCCGGCGCCGCATGTGCACCTTCTGCGACTCGTCGAACTTCGGCTCGAGATCCGAGCCGGTGAGCTCGAGCAGGCGCCGCACGATCTCTGCGACCGAGACCTCGGTGCCGCTGCCGACGTTGAGCTCGACGCCGCTCACGTCGGACGCCATCGCGCGCACGTTCGCGTCGGCAACGTCCGCGACGTGGACGAAGTCGAACGACTGGCTGCCGTCGCCGGCGATCACGGGCGCCTCGCCCGCGAGGATCCTCCGGAGCACGCTCATCACGAGCCCGCCGGCCTGACGCGGGCCGTAGACGTTCATGTAGCGGAGCGTCACGTACTCGAACGCCACCCTCGTCGGCGAACGCGCGCAGGAGATACTCGCCCGCGATCTTCGACGCGCCGTACATCGTGCGCGCACCGAGCGGGTGCGACTCGTCCATCGTCTCGTCGGTGTCGCCGTAGACCGACGACGCGGACGAGAAGACGACCTTCTGCACGCCGGCCTGCTGCGCCGCCTCGAGCACGTTGTAGGTCCCGACGACGTTCACCTCGAGGCCGAGCCGCGGCTGCTCGATCGTCGGGCCGAGCGGCAGCACCGCCATGTGGAACACGCCAGCGGCGCCTTCGGTCGCCTTCGCGAGCGCGTCGACGTCCCTGACGTCGCCCTCGACGATCTCGATCGCTCGGCGGCGTCGCCGAGGTTCTCGGGCCGCGGCGTCGCGTCGAACGACGAGCACGTCCGCTGCCCTCGCCGCACGAGGCGCTCGACGACGAACGAGCCGATGAAACCCGTCCCGCCCGTGACCACGAACCGCTGCCCGCGAATTTGCACGGGCGCCGATCCTACTGAGCGCGTCGGCCCTCGACCGCCCGCGGCCGGCTTTCCGGCTCGAGCGTCAGCCGGCGCGGCGGTCCGTACGCACGCTCGATCAGCAGCTGCCGCTGGGACCGCTCCCAGTCCGCGCAGGATCGCGCGCTCCCAGAGTTCCTCTGCCGAGACGGCGGACCCGCCGATCCACCACATCGGGTGGATCAGGAGCTGGAGCTTCGGAGGCGTGCCGGTCCGGAACACGTCGAAGGCCTCGAAGACGCGAGGGCTCTGGTTCGGGTCGGCGAGGAAGTGGTAGCCGGAAAGGCCGTTCGCCTTGACGACGCCCTCGACCTCGATCTCGGCCGCGCCCGGCACGAGGCTCGGCTGGTGGAACGCCACCGACCGGACCGGGAGGCCGAGCAGGTCCTCGAGCGCTCGGCGCTCGCTCCCGATCTGCTCGGTGTGCGACCGGCCGCTCGCGGGCGGGAAACCGGGGTCGTAGTGCAGCCCGATCGCGTGCCCGAGCCCGGCGATCTGCTCGACGAGCTGCTGGTTCTCTCGTCCGAACAGGTTGTAGACGGGTGAGCGCAGCATCAGGAAGTACGTCGCACGAACGCCCTCCTCGGCTTCGATCTCGGCGATCGCGAGCGCGGCCTCCGGATCGGAGTCGACGTCGTGCCTGAGCACGCAGACCCGATCGGCCTCGAGTCCGGGCGTCTCGTCGAAGGTCGCGAACGTGAAGCCGCCGTCGCGGCCCGCGCGCAGGAGCAGACGGAACGTGGCCGTCGAGAACGTGGGCTCCACGAGAGCGTTTAGCTTATGCCGGGTGTCCGACGCAGCGCCGACTCCGCCGCTGCGGGTCCTGCATCTGCCAGCGCTCGTCGGCGGCCACGCGGCGGGCCTCGCGCGCGGCGAGCGTGAGCTCGGGCTGGACAGCCGCACGCTCGCGCTCGTGGAGTCTCCCTACGGCTACGAGGCGGACGTCGTGCTCTTCCCGCCGGGGCTGAGTCGCGCTGCCCGCGAGTGGCGACGCTGGCGGGCGGCGTTCGGCGAGCTGCGGCAGTACGACGTCGTCCACTTCAACTTCGGCTCGACGCTGATGCCGGCACGCCACCCGCAGTCGCCGGCCGCCCTTCGGCTGTACGCGGCGCTCACCGAGGGCCTCGACCTGAGGCTGCTGCCGAGGCGAACCGCGGTCTTCGTCACCTACCAGGGCGACGACGCGCGGCAGCGACAGCCGCGCTTCGAAGCCCTGCCGGCCGACTACTTCGATCCCGCCGTCGACGCGGCGAAGCGACGCTCGATCGCACGACTCGCACGCAGGGCAGACGGAATCTTCGCGCTCAATCCCGACCTGCTCGATGTCCTTCCACCCTCCGCCCGGTGGCTCGCGTACGCAAGCGTCGATCCACGCGAGTGGAAGCCGATCGATCCGCGCCTCGAGGGAGTCCCCGTCGTCGTGCACGCCCCGACCGACAGAGCGGTGAAGGGAACGGATCAGCTCGTCGCGGCGGTCGATCGGCTCCGCAGCGAGGGGGTCGAGGTCGAGCTCGTCCTCGTGGAAGGCGTGACCCGCAAGCAGGCACGCTCTGCATACGAGCAGGCAGACGTCGTGGTCGACCAGCTCGTCACCGGGTGGTACGGGGGGATCTCGGTCGAAGCGATGGCCCTCGGCAAGCCTGTCGTGGCGTACGTCGCCGACGAGGACGCCGCGCGTGCACCGGCCAACCTCGTGCACGAGCTGCCGATCGTGAGGGCGACGAGCGACAGCGTTCACGCCGTGCTCCGCGAGCTGCTGACCACGCGTCGCGGTGAGCTGGTCGAGCTCGGGCGTCGCGGACGCTCGTTCGTCGAGCGCTGGCACGACCCCGTCGTCGTCGCGCGAACGACGGCCGACGCCTACACGGCCGCTGTGCGCAGACGCGCCATCACGACGACGTCCACGAACTCGCCGTCCACGTAGGCGGCTTCGCGAAGGCGCCCTTCTTCGACGAAGCCTGCTGCGAGGTAGGCGCGCAGCGCACGCTCGTTCGTCGCGAACACGTGCAGGAAGATGCGCCGGAGATTGAGGTCCTCGAAGCCGTAGCGAACGAGGAGCTCGAGCGCCTCCGAGCCGAGACCCTGCCCGCGCGCGTCCGGCACGCCGATGCGTATCTGCAGCTCGGCGCTGCGGCTGCGCGGGTCGATCCCGTGCAGCTGGCACGAACCGACCAGCACGTCGTCCTCGAGCCGGCGAATCCCGAACACGACGACGTCGTCGCGGCTGCGAATCGCATCGAACCAGGCGACGTGGTCGGCGTGGTGAACGGGCTTGTAGGGCGCGCTGAGCAGAACGTCACCCCGCTCGTTGATCCAGCCGAAGAGCGTCCGCGAATCCTCGTCGCGGAGCGGCGCCAGCATAATCCGCTCGCCGCGCAGCATCGCGGCAGCCTAGACCGTGATCGTCGCCGCACACCAGCCGAACTTCCTCCCCTGGCTCGGCTTCTTCGACAAGCTCGTCCGGGCGGACGTGCTCGTCCTCCTGGACGACGTGCAGTTCCCGCGCACGGGGGCAGGCGTGTGGACGAACCGCGTCCGCATCGTGGTCGCCGGCGAGCCGCAGTGGATCACCGTTCCGATCCTGCGCGCGGGCCGCGGCGTCCAGCTCGTCAATGAGGTCCGGATCGACGACTCGCAGCCCTGGCGCAAGAAGCTGCTGCGGACGATCGAGCTCAACTATTCGAAGGCTGCCGCCTTCGGCGAGACGTTTTCGCTGGTCCGCTCCCTCGTCGAGACGGACTCGGAGCTGCTGGCCGAGTACAACGACCGCAACCTGAGGCGCCTGGCGGCCGAGCTCGGGCTCGACGAGTCGAAGCTCGTCCGCAGCTCCGAGCTGGCAGTCGAGAGTGCGGGGACCGACCTGCTGATCGCGGTGACCCGTGCCGTCGGAGGAACCGTCTATCTGAGCGGCGACGGCGCGGGCGGCTACCAGGACGACGAGCGCTTCGCTCAGGCCGGGCTCGAGCTGCGGTTCCAGGAGTACGAGCACCCCGAGTACCCGCAACTCGCGCCGGCTCCGGTTCCCGGCCTCTCGATCGTGGACGCGCTCCTCAACTGCGGGTTCGACGGGACGCGGGCGCTCGTCACCTGACTAGGATCAGCGGCTCGTGACCGCGATCCTGGGCCTGAACGCCTTCCATGGCGACGCGGCCGCGGCCCTCGTGATCGACGGCGAGCTCGTCAACGCGGTCGAAGAAGAGCGGCTCAACCGCGTCAAGCACTGCGCCGGCTTTCCGGAGCTTGCCGCGCGCTGGTGCCTGGAGGACGCCGGGCTCGACCCGCGGGAGCTCGACCACGTCGCAATCGGGCGCGATCCGCGCGCGAACATCGGCGCGAAGGTCGTGCGGACGATCCTCAACCGCCCGAGCCCGCGTTACGTGATGGAGCGCTTCCGCAACGCGACGAAGGTCCGCGACGTCGGCGACGCAGCTGGCCGAGGCCCTCGGCGTGGAGTCCGACGGACTTCGCGCCGAAGTGCACAACGTCGAGCACCACCTCGCGCACGTGGCGAGCGCCTTCTTCGTCTCGCCCTTCGACGAGGCGGCGGTGCTCACGCTCGACGGCTTCGGCGACTTCGCCTCCACGATGCTCTGCCACGGCCGCGGCAACCGGCTCGAGGTGCTCGAGCGCGTGCTCTTCCCGCACTCGCTCGGGATCTTCTACACGGCGGTCACGCAGTGGCTCGGCTTCCCGAAGTACGGCGACGAGGGCAAGGTGATGGGCCTCGCGCCGTACGGCGACCCGGAGCGCTACCTCGCGACGATGCGCGAGCTCGTCAAGCTCGACGGCGACGGCTTCGAGCTCGAGCTCGACTTCTTCGTGCACCACAAGGAAGGCGTCGACATGACGTGGGACGAGCAGACGCCGACGATCGGCCGGCTCTTCTCCGACCGGATGGAGACGGTGTTCGGCCCCGCGCGCGAGCCGCGCACCGAGCTGACGCAGGAGCACATGGACGTCGCCGCCGCGCTCCAGGCGATGCTCGAGGAGGCGTACCTCCACCTCGTCGCGCCTGGCCTACCGGCGCACAGGCTCGACGGAACCTCTGCCTGGCCGGCGGCGTCGCGCTGAACGCCGTCGCCAACGGGCGGATCCGTCCCGAGACGGAGTTCGACGGCGTCTACGTCCAGCCGGCCGCGGGCGACTCCGGGATCGCCGTCGGCGCCGCCTTCTACGTCTGGAACCAGGTGCTCGGCAACCCGCGCGAGCTTCGTGATGGAGCACGCCTACACCGGGCCGGAGTACACCGAGGCCGAGGCCGAGCGCGGCGATCCGCGCCGCCGGGTTCGAGCCCGAGCGCATGGACGACGCGCAGCTGTTCGACGCACGTCGCCGAGCGGATCGCGGACGGCGACGTCGTCGGCTGGTTCCAGGGCCGGATGGAGTTCGGCCCGCGCGCGCTCGGCAACCGCTCGATCGTCGTCGACCCGCGGCGCGCACGACATGAAGGACATCCTCAACGCGCGCATCAAGCACCGCGAGCACTTCCGCCCGTTCGCCCCGTCGATCCTCGCGGAGGCGGCCGGCGAGTGGTTCGAGCAGGACTACACGTCGCCGTTCATGGTGCTCGTCTACAAGACGCGCGCCGGAGAAGCGCGGCGAGATCCCGGCCGTCAACCACGTCGACGACACGGGGCGCCTGCAGACCGTCGAGGAGCGGGTGTCCCCGCGCTACTACGGCCTGATCAAGGCGTTCGGCGAGCGCACGGGCGTCCCGATCGTGCTCAACACGTCCTTCAACGAGAACGAGCCGATCGTGATGACCCCGGAGCACGCGGTCGAGACGTTCGGGAAGACGAAGATGGACCTGCTCGTGCTCGGGAACCTCGTCGTGCGGCGTGGCTGACGGGCCGATTCGGCTCGCGCGGCCGGATGTCGGGCGCCGAGGAGGCGCAGGCCGTCGCGGAGGTGCTCGAGAGCGGCTACCTGACGATGGGGCCGAAGGTGACGGAGTTCGAGGCGCGAGCTCGCGCGCGTGTGCGAGACGTCGCAGGCCGTCGCCGTCTCGTCCGGGACTGCGGCACTCCACCTCGCCGTGCTCGCGCTCGGGATCGGGCCCGGCGACGAGGTGATCGTTCCCGGCGTACACGTTCCCCGCGACCGCGAACGTCGTCGCGCTGGCGGGCGCGCGGCCGGTGCTCGTCGACGTCGAGCCCGCGACGATGAACCTCGACCTCGCGCGGGTCTCCGACGCGGTTACGCAACGGACGCGCGCGGTGATCGGGGTGCACCTGTTCGGGCGGCCGCTCGACTGGGACGCGCTGCGCGCCGTCGTCCCGGAGGAGGTCGTCCTCGTCGAGGACGCGGCCGGTGCCCTCGGCGCGCGCCGGCAGGGACGCGCGTGCGGCAGCCTCGGCGCGATGGGCTGTCTCTCGTTCCACCCGCGCAAGATCGTCACGACCGGCGAGGGCGGCGCCGTGACGACGTCGGTCGACACGTACGCCGACGCGATCCGGCGCATGAGGCACCACGGCGTCGAGCCGCGCGGCGACTTCGAGATCAGGGCGCCCGGGCCGAACTACCGCCTCGCCGACATCCTGTGCGCGGTCGGGATCCCGCAGGTGCGCCGCCTGGACGAGCTCCTCGCCGCGCGCGCCCGAGTTGCCGCCGCGTACACCGAGCGGCTCGCCGGCATGGTCACGACGCCGAGCGCCGACGAGGGCGACGTCCACGGCTGGCAGGCGTACGTCGTCCAGCTCGACCGCCGCGACGAGGCGCTGCGCTCGCTCCGCGAGCAGGGAATCGAGGCGCAGATCGGCACGTACGCGCTCCACCGGCTCGGCGCGTACACCGACCAGGGCGAGTTCCCCGGCGCGGACGCTGCCTACGAGCGCGCGCTCGCGCTCCCGTTCCACACGCGGCTGACCGACGCGGAGCTCGACCGGGTCGCGGACGCGCTACGCGCGTTCGCCTAGCGCGTCGCGGTAGGCGGCCACGGTCGCGTCGGTGACGGCGTCCCACGAGAAGCGCTCGCGAACGCGTGCACGCGCAGCCTCTCCCATACGGTGCCGCAGCTCGGGGTCGTCGAGCAGGCGGTGCAGCGCCGCGCCGCAGCGCGTCGACGTCGCCGGGCGGCACCTGGATGCCCGTCTCGCCGTCGACGACGAGGTCGAGCAACCCTCCGACTGCGCTCGCGACGACCGGACGGCCGTGCGCCATCGCCTCCGCGCAGACGACTCCGAAGCCCTCGCGGTAGGACGGCACAGCGACGACCGCCGCGCGCTCGTAGAGCTGCACCAGCTGCTCGTGCGGGACGAAGCCCCGCGCGCCCGGGATCTGCTCCCGCAGCGGTCCGTCGCCCACCACGACGAGCGGTACGCCGTTCGCCGCCTCGACGAGCTCGAGCACGCCCTTCTCAGCCGAGAGCCGCCCCGCGAAGAGGACGAACGGCGGCTCGTCCTCGACCCCGACGTCGTCCGGGACGTCGACGCCGCTCGGGATCACCCGCACTTCCCGCGCGCCGAGCTCCCGCGCCGCCCGGGCCAGAGCCGTCGAGGGCGCGACGACGAGCCGCGCCCGGCGGAGGACGATCCGCGCGAGGCGCGGCAGCCGCCGCGCAAGCTCGACGTCGGTGCCCCACACCTGCGCGATCGTCGGCCGCCCCGTCAGCAGCCCGACCCCCGCCGATGGAAGCCAGTGCGCGTGGACCACGTCAGCGTCCCTCGCGGCTCTCCGGGCTGCACGAAGGAACGAGAGCAGAAAGAGCGGCAGGAGAAGCGCGAGCCACGGCCGCCGCCGAAGGTTGCCGACGATCCCTGAGCCGTAGGCGAGCCCGAAGTGCCGGAAGCCGGCCGGCGAGACCACCTCCACCTCGACCCCCGCCGCGCGAATGTGCTCCACCGACTCGGCGATGAAGCGCCCGGCGACGTCGCCCGGGGAGCGCGGATAGGACGTCGTGAGGACGGCCGCCTTCACAGTGCGATCATTCTGCTCGACTACGATCGAGGGCTCGATGGCCACCGCGATCGCCCCTCAGGAGCGCGTCGCCGCCGATCCCTACGCCGAGCTCGTCGCCTTCTTCGACCGGTTCGCGGAAGAGGAGCCCCGGTGGAAGAAGCGCAACTCGACGTATCACCGGCTCGTCCGGCAGCTGATGCGCTTCAACGTCCCGCCCGGCGCGAGCGTGCTCGAGATCGGCTGCGGGTCGGGCGACCTGCTCGCCTCGCTCGAGCCGTCGAGGGGCGTCGGGGTCGACGTGAGCCCGAAGATGGTCGAGCGGGCCCGCGAGGAGCACCCCGAGCTTCGCTTCGAGGCGGTCGCCGGCGAGCAGCTCGAGCTCGGCGAGACGTTCGACTACATCGTCCTCTCGGACCTGATGCCGTACGTGTACGACCTCCTCGAGCTCTTCGAGCGCGTCGCCGCGCACTCGCACGAGCGGACGCGTGTCGTGATCCACTCGTACAGCCGTGCGTGGCGTCCGATCGTCAAGCTCGCGGAGGCGCTCCGTCTGAAGCCGCGCAAGCCGCTCCGCAACTGGGTCTCACCGCAAGACGTGCGCAACCTGCTCGAGCTGGCCGGCTTCGAGACGGTCACCTCGCAGGCACGGATCCTCTTCCCGAAGCAGGTGCCGCTCCTCTCGACGTTCTTCAACGGCTTCCTCGGAAGCCTGTGGCCGATCAACCTGCTCTGCCTGACGTACTGGATCGTGGCCCGCCCGCTGCCGAAGGAGCTCTCCACAGACGGTGTCTCGATCGTCTGCGCATGCCGGAACGAGCAGGGGCACGTCGCGCAGCTGATCGAGCGGATCCCCGACTTCGGCGCTCCGACCGAGCTGATCTTCGTCGAGGGCAACTCCACCGACGACACGCGCGGCGAGATCCTGCGCCAGATCGAGGCGCACCCCGAGCGCGACATCCGCTTCCTCCCGCAGTCCGGGAAGGGCAAGGGCGACGCCGTCCGCATCGGCTTCGCCGCCGCGAAGCACGACGTGCTGATGATCCTCGACGGCGACCTCAGCGTCCGTCCCGAGGACCTGCCGAAGTTCCACCGCGGGCTCGTCGACGGCCGCGCGGAGCTGGTGAACGGCTCGCGGCTCGTCTACGACATGGAGCCGGGGTCGATGCAGTTCCTCAACATGCTCGGGAACCGCACGTTCGCGCGCCTGCTCAAGTGGATCATCGGCCAGCAGGTCAAGGACACGCTGTGCGGGACGAAGGTGCTGCTCCGCGCCGACTACGAGCGGATCGCGGCGGGCCGCGCGTACTTCGGCGAGTTCGACCCGTTCGGCGACTTCGACCTGCTCTTCGGGGCCGCGCGCCTGAACATGCGAATCGTCGACCTGCCGGTTCGCTACCAGCCGCGAACGTACGGCGAGACGAACATCAGCCGCTGGCGCCACGGCGTGCTGCTCCTCCGGATGACGCTCTTCGCGTTTTGGAAGTTCAAGGTCGCCCCCTTCTCGCGCCGCGGAGTCTGAGCGGCATCGCCGCGCACGTCTGGGCGCGGCGCTGGGCGATGCTCGCGCTCGCGACCGTCGTGACGTTCGCTGCGCTCGCCGTCGACGCACAGCCGATCCGCTCGCCCTGGTGGACGTACGCCGACGCCGACGCGTCGTACACGGCGTCCGCGCTCAACCTGATGCTCGGCGAGGAGGTCCCGTTCGTCGACCATCCCGGTCTCCCGATCACCGAAGCCGTCGCGGTGGCGGCGGGGGTGGACGCCCTGCTCGAGGAGCGAAGCCTGTCGCAGGCCGCGCGACTGCACTACGTCGACCGCACGCTGCTCGACCTCGACCGGGCGCGCGGGCTGTTCCGCGGCTTCGCGGTCGCCTTCTACCTCCTCGGCGCCCTGCTCGCGTTCGTCCTCGCTCAGCGGCTGTTCGGGCACTGGAGCTGGGGCTTCGCCAACGGGCTGCTCTGGCTCGCAGCACCCGGCCTGATCGCGATGTCGATCCAGCTCCGACCCGACGTCCTGCTCGCGGTGCTCTGCCTCGTGTTCGGTTTCGCGATCGCGCGCGCGGTCGAGCGCCGCTCGGTCGCCTGGTTTGCCGGCGCGGCTGCGCTCGTCGGCTTCTCGACGATGGTCAAGCTGCACGCCCTCGCGCTGCTCGTGCCGCTGATCGTCGGCGCCCTGTGGCGGCCGCCGCCCGAGGGGGCGGTGCGGGAAGCGATCGCGCGAGCCCGCGGTGTTGCCCGCTCCCACCCCGTTGCGCTCGGAACGGCCGCCGGTCTCTGGCTGCTGCTCGCAGTGCTCCTCAACTGGGACCGCTTCCCGTTCCACCCGACGGCGTCACAGGTTCGGGTCACCCTGCTCGTCTTCGCGTGTTGCGCCGCCGCCGTCGGGGCGGCCGAGGCCGCGACGCGACTCCACGCCCCCGCTTCGGTGCGGAGGATCGCGAGCCGCTTCAACGCGTTCCTCGTCGTCTCGTTCGTCGCCGGGCTGCTCGTCCCCGTCACCCTCGACGTCCAGGACGGGACGCAGGCGCTCGTTCGCATCGCGAAGAACACGAGCGGCTCGGGCGTGCAGGAGGGGATCGATCCCTTCTCGACGCCGCTGTCGGCGCTGGACGACATCGTCGGGACGCCCGTCGTGATCCTGTTCCTGCTCGCGCTCGCCGCAGGGATCGTCGGCGTCGTGCGCCGAGAGCCCGTACCGGTCGTGTGGGCCGTCGGTGCGCTCGCGACCGGGGTCTTCGCGTACGCGCGGCCTCCGAACGTCCACTACTTCGCGCCCTCGTTCGTGCTCGCGGCGCTCGCCGTGCTCTGGCTCCTGCAGCGGGAGCCGCGCGCACGCACACCGCTCCTCGCCTGGGTCGTCGTCCTGTACGTCGTGCTGCCGGCGTGGGACCACCGCCAGAGCACGGCCACGGAGCAGGAACAGTTCGCGGCGCTGGTCGCTCCAGCGAAGGAGTACGTCGACGCGAACCTCCGCCCGGGTGAAGTCGCGATCGTGCCGTCCTACTGGCCCTTCGCGGACGCGCGCTACTTCGAGCTCGTCCAGATCTACGTCACGCACACGCCCGAGTACCCGTACCGCTACCTGCCGGCGACGTCGGCCGTCCGCTCGTACGCGCGGCCGCGAGGGTTTCGCCCTCGCTTCTTCGTCGGGCCGCAGGCCGTGAACCTGACGGCGGCGACCCAGGTCGATCTCGGCGACCTCGGCCGGTTCACGATCGCCCCCGGGAACGGGATGGTCGCCGAGATCGTCGGCGGGCCCGGCGTGACCGAGGGTTGGTGAGCGCCGACCGCTACGCCGCGGAGCGGCGCCAGGGCGAGCGCTTCGCCTCGGGAGACATGGAGCGCGCCTGGGGCTGGTCGAGCCCTGCCGGACGGATCCGCGCGGCCCGGCGCGCTGCGTTTCTGACGTCCGCCACGGGGCTCGCTCCGGGTGTGCGGGCGCTCGAGCTCGGCTGCGGCACCGGCGAGTTCACGACCCGGCTCGTCGAGTCGCACTGCACCCTGACGGCCGTCGACATCAGCGAGGCGAGCGTCGAGCGCTGCCGCGAACGCGTCAGCCGGCCGGGCCGAGGTCGTGGTCGGCAACATCGAGACCGCCGAGGGTCTCGAGGGCCGCGAGTTCGACGCGATCGTCGGCGTGTCCGTGCTGCACCACGTCGACCTCGACGCGTGCCTCGCGAACGTCTTCCCCCTGCTCCGGCCGGGTGGCCGGTTCGCCTTCGCCGAGCCGAACATCCTCAACCCGCAGGTCTGGGCAGAGCGCCGGTTCGCGCCTCTGCGGCGGATGCGGCACGTGCTCCCGCACGAGGTCGCGTTCCGCGCCGGGCAGCTCAGGCGAACGTTCGAGCAGGCCGGGCTCGTCGTCGACGTCGCGGAGCCGTTCGAGTTCCTCCATCCCTCGACGCCGCGCCGCCTGATCGGGCCGGTCACCGCGGTCGAGCGGCTGGTCGAGCGGACGCCGCTACGGGCGATCGCCGGCTCAGTCGCGATCGCCGGCCGGCGTCCGCTCGAGAACGAGCAGACAGCGGAACGCCGCGAGCCTGCCGAGCGCCGGAGTGACGGCGCGCTCGAGCGCTGACAGAGGGCCGTACGCCGCAGACGGCAGGAGCGGCCGCCTCGTGAACCCGCCCGAGAGCGGATAGACGACGAGCGAGAGCAGCTGCCCCTCGACCAGTGGCAGCTCGGGCCAGCGTCGCGCGTACTCCTCGCGCTGGCGGAAGAACGCGAGCGTCGTCTGCGCGAGGTTCGCGTCGAGCGGGTCGGGCGAGTCGCTCTCGGCGAAGCCGTCCGCATCGAGCTCCAGCCGCTCGTGGTGGAGGCGGTAGGCGAGGCCGGACACCGGCGATACGTACGGCTCCAGCATCACGACCCTGCCTCCGGGCGCGAGCGCCCTCACCGCCTCGTCGAGGAACGCCGCCGGCCGCGGCAGGTGGTGGAAGACGTCGAGCATGACGACGTTCGCGAGCTCGCCGTCGCCGTAGGGCAGCGCCTCCGCGTCGACGACGCGGTCCGCCCACGGCGTCTGCTCGACGTCGGTCGTCACGAGGCCGGGCACGAACTCGCGCAGCTGCCCGATCCCCGACCCGAGCTCCACGGTCGCACCGTCCACACGCGCGAGCCGCGAGGCGAGCAGCGCGAACCAGTCGCGGTAGATCAGGCGCAGGAGCGGGCGCTCGTTCCACGCCCGCTCGTGCTCACGCAGTGTCTCGGTGAGGCTCACGCGCGGCGACGACCGGCAGCGCGAGCACGAACGCCGCCAGCACGTAGAAGTAATAGAACTGCATCGTCAGGTAGAAGAGGTTGGCGGCCATCGTCCCGGCGAGGGCGGCCGTCAGCCCCCACGCGAGCCGCGGCTCGAACGGGCGCGCGTCGCGCAGCCGGCGGAAGAGCCAGACGAGGAACGCGCCGAAGAGGAGCGTGCCGACGAGCCCGGTCTCGACGAGCAGCGCGACGTAGAACGAGTGCGGACCCCAGTTGTCCTTCCCCGTCACGAACTCGTAGTAGACGGAGAAGTTGTTCAGGCCGAGCCCGAAGAACGGATGGCTCGCGAGGACGTCGGGGATGAACCCGTAGACGTCGAAGTGCGCCGACGTCGAGTTGTTCCCGGTCGCGATGCGCGAGCGGATCACCTCGAGGAAGAAGTCCGAGCGCCGTGCGATGACCCATGCGATGAACGCCGCGACGACCGCGAGCGGGACCGCGAGCGCGCGCGAGAGCAGCTCGCTGCGGTAGTGCGCGAGCAGGACAACGAAGCCGACGCCGAGCCCGAGCAGGCCGCTGCGCGAGAGCGTCGCGAGCTCGACGAGGAGCAGGAACGCGAGCAGCGCGCCGAGCCACACCTGCCGCGTGCGCAGGTAGACCGGCGTGAGCGCGAGCAGCGGGACGAGCAGCATGATCCCGAGGTGGTTCGGGTCGCCGGTGAGGGCGTTCGGCCGGTAGACGCTCTGCTCGCCGCCGACCGACCCGTAGACGTTGATCTGGCTCGCGCCGCGGGTCAGCGGGCTCAGCACGAGCGTGTCGAGGTTGAACCCGGCGCGCGCGGAGGCGAGCTGGACGAGCCCGTACGCGGCGTTCGCGGCGATTCCCGCGACGAAGACGCCGAACGCGGTCAAGGCGAAGCGGCGGCCGCGCCGGACGAGGTACGCGACGCCGGCCGCGAGGAAGCCGAAGTGGAGCGCGAACTTGACGAGCCCCTTGCCGAACTGTGCGACCCCCTGGGTCGTGTCGAGGTTGTAGAAGCCGATCAGGTAGACGGCGAGGAACGCGCCGGCGAACGCAGAGGCGATCAGCGCCGTCCGTGTAACCCGCCAGTCACCCGCGGCCACGCGGTCGACGACGAACGAGGCGAGGAAGAGGGCGGTCAAGACGTCCGCGAGCGTCAGCGTCCCGCCGACCGACCAGTGCACCTTCTCGAACGTGACGCTGAAGACCGTCGCGAGGAAGAGGAAGCGCGTCACTCGAGCTCCTCCAGGAACCCCGCGAGCTCCTCGGCGCGCGTGAGCCGGTCGAGCTTCGTGCGCTGCTCGGGCGAGAGGGGCGGCCCGTCGAGCTCGCCCGTCTGCCAGCGCGCGTACAGGACTCGCAGCGCACCCTCGATCGCGTCGACGTCGTCCGGCGGCACGACGATGCCGGCGCCCGCGTCCCGCACGAACGCGGCGGTCGCGCCGTCCGGCGGCACCGCCGCGATGATCGGGCGCTCGGCGGCGAGGTACTCGAAGACCTTGGCGGCGATCACGCCGGAGCCCCGCCCGGGCACCTCGGGCATCAGCAGCAGGAGCACCTCGGAGTCGCGCTGGAACGCGAGCGACTGCCGCCGCGGGACGTACGGGTGCAGCTCGAGCCGCTCGCCGAGCTCGAGCTGCTCGACCCACTCCCGGTCGGCCTGGCGGAAGTCGCCCACGAACCGCGCGACCGAGTCCGGGAGGTCTGCGCGCTCGAACGCGTTCAGGAACGGGCGCGGGTCGCGCTTGCCGAAGAACGCGCCCGCGTGAGTGACGCGGAAGCGCCCGTCCGGCCGGTACTCGAGCCCCGCGAACTCGTCGAAGTCGGCGCCGTTCGAGATCACGGTCACCGGACCGCGGGCACCCACCGACTTGAGCTCTTCCGCGATGAAGTCGGACACCGCGACCGACGCGTCGGCGTAGTGGGCGATCAGGTGCGCGACCGCCTCCTGCGTCTTCTCCTTCGCGCGGGCGGCGAGCCGCTCGACCGGACGATCCGCGTTCTGGAACATCGAGTCCCGGACGTCGGCGACCCAGCGCACGCCGGTCGCGCGCTTCACCGCGGCGCCGATCAGGTGCACCGAGTTCGGCGGCGAGGTCGTCACGACCGCGTCGATCCCCTCCGACCGGACGAGCCGGATCGCCGCCGGGATCGCTGTCGCGTTCCAGGTCACGTTCTCGTCCGGGACGAGCACGCGGCGGTAGGTCAGCAAGGCCATCTTCGTGGCGCGCTCGAGCGCGCCGGCGCCGTACAGCTCCTCGGCCGGACGGCGGCCCTTCGGCCCGATGTAGCGCGCGCGGTGCACCCAGGCCTGCGTGGGCGCCTGGAGCTCGTCATCGCGGTGGATCCACTTCGAGTCGTCCGGCGCGAGCACGTGCGTCTCGATCCCGAGCGCGGGCAGGTGCGTCGCGAACTTCAGCGGGCGCTGCACGCCGGCGCCGCCCGCGGGCGGCCAGTACATCGTGACGAGCAGGACCTTCACGAGCGGCGGATCGTTCGGAGTGCGACACGGGCGGCGTGCACGAGCGCCGGCTTCGGGTCGTCCCAGGCGAGTGTCGGCTCGACGAACGGCGGTCGCGGCACGAGCGGCCACTCGTTCGGCATCAGCGCGAGCGCCCACTTCCGGCGGCGCCCGTTCATCCGCACCGGCTCGACCGCCTCACCCGTCAGGTCGCGGTACGCGACGAGCGGGAGGTCGACGCCGCACGCCGCAGCGAGCGAGTGCCACTGCCAGAGCCGCGGGTTGATCTCCATCAGCTTGAAGCGCCCGTCGCGCGGGTCGCGCTTGAACTCGACCTGCGCCAGCCCGTTGCAGCCGAGCTTGCGCATCAGCTCGACGCCCGCGTCGACGACCTCGTCGACCCAGACCGCCTCGCCGAGCCGCGCCGTGCCGATCCCCGGCGGCGTCTGGCGAAGCTTCCGCCCGCAGAAGAGCGCGAGCGGCTCGAGCGACTCGTCGAGGTAGGCGCCGAGGCTGTAGAGCTCGTCGTCGCCGCCCGGGATCAGGTCCTGGACCATCGGCTCCCACGGCTCGGTCTGGGTGTACGCCTCCTCGACCTCCCGCGCGCTTCGGCAGATGACCGCCTGCCGCCCGTACTGCTGCCGGAAGCCGACGGGCTCGGAGGGCTTCAGCAGGACCGGGTAGCCGATCTCCGCCGCCGCCGCGACGGCCTCCGCCGCGCTCTGCGGGTATCTGGTGTCAGGAATGTCCCGCGCAGCCTCGAGCTGGACCCGCTTGCGCTGGATCCGCTCCAGGTCACGCGGGAAGGGGCAGAGGAGCTCGAGCTCGTCCCGGTGCCGCGCAATCGCCGCCAGGCCCTCGTCGTGCGTGGGGAGGGCGACCCCCGGCCCGAGGGCCCGGAGAGCCTCTACGAAGCCCTCCTCGTCCTCCAGCGGCCCTGGAGCGAGCACCGGGGTCGCGAAGCGCGAGCGGAACCCGAGCGCGCTCGGGCGGTGGTCGACGGCGTAGACCCGGATCCCGGCCCGCCCGAGCTGGCGGATCGCCGAGAGGCCGTTGACGAAGCCGACGTCGACGACGATCGCTGGCACGGCCACGCTCAAGAGCGTAGTGCCGCCGACCGATACGAGGGATGTGCAGCCGGAGCGCTTCGTCGAGCAGCGCCGTGCAGGCCGCCCCTGGGCGGACCGCAAGCGGCCGTTGAAGGTGGTCGTCTTCACGACCTCCTACCCGCGCGACGAGAACGACTTCGCCGGCCGCTTCGTCTCCGAGCCCGTCGAGCGCCTCCGGGCGCGCGGGATCGACGTCGAGGTCGTGCGCCCGGGTGTCTACAACGACTACGGGCTCACCTTCGACGGCGGCGGGATCATCCGCGGGATCAAGCGCCGGCCCTGGCTGGTGCCGCTGCTCGCGCTCTCGATGATCCGGACGCTCCGGCGCGCCGCGAAGGACGCCGACCTCGTGCACGCGCAGTGGCTCGCCGGCGGTGTCGTCGCGCTCTTCTCCGGCAAGCCCTTCGTCGTCAGCCTGCTCGGCTCGATCTCGGGCGGCGTGCTCGACGACTTCCTGCTTCTCCGCCGCGTGCCGTGGCTCGTGCGCCCGATCCTCCACCGCGCGAAGGCGACCATCTGCATCTCGGAGGCCCTCGTCGAGTCCGCGCGCGCCGCGAAGATCCGCAACATCGCGTTCATTCCGATCGGGATCGAGATTCCCGAGGCCCGCAGCGACGAGGTCGAGCCGGCGGAGGTCTTCTACACCGGCCGCCTCTCGCCCGAGAAGGGCATCCAGGACCTCGTCGCGATTCGCGAAGGCCTCAACCTCGTGGTCTCCGGCGACGGACCGCTTCGCCACCTCGTGCCCGACGCGCTCGGCTTCATCTCGCGCGCCGAGCTCGAGGAGCGCTTCGCCCGCGCCGCGGTCGTCGTCGTCCCGTCGCGCAGCGAAGGCTTCGGCGTGGTCTGCGCCGAGGCGATGGCGCGCGGCAAGGCCGTCGTCGCGGGCGCCACGGGCGGCCTGCTCGGCCTCGTTCGAGACGAGGAGACAGGCCTGCTCGTCCAGCCGGGCAACCCGCCCGAGCTTCGCGCCGCGATCGACCGCCTGCTCGCCGACCCCGCGCTCCGCCTGCGGCTCGGCCGCGCCGCCCGCGCCTGGATCACCGAGCTCTGCTCGTGGGAGCGAGTGCTCGGCGCGACACTCGACACCTATGCCGATGCAACCGGCCGCGACGACGTGCGCGTCGAGCGCGAGCCGCCCGCCGTGACCGTCCCGGTCGCAGCCGCGTAGCCTGCGCGGCGATGGCGACGCCCGAGCGGCAGCCGCACGCGATCCTCGACCCCGAGTCGCGCGTGCTGAAGGCCCGCAAGATCGAGGAGCTCGTCGGCGCCGAGCGGATCGAGGGCGCGCGCATCCTCGACATCGGCACCGGCTCGGGCGTGATGGCGGCCGAGCTCGGACGGCGCGCGGCCGAGGTCGTCGGCGTCGACGTGCGCGACCAGCGCCGGGTAGAAGAGGGCTTCCGCTTCGTGCAGGTGGAAGGAACCACGTTGCCGTTCGAGGACCGTTCGTTCGACGTCGTCCTCTCGAACCACGTGATCGAGCACGTCGGCGGTCCGGACGAGCAGCTGCTCCACCTGCGGGAGGTGCACCGCGTGCTCGCCGACGACGGCATCTGCTACCTCGCGACGCCAAACAAGTGGATCCTGGTCGAGCCGCACTTCCGGCTGCCGTTTCTCTCCTGGCTCCCGCAGGGCGTCGCCGACCGCTACGTGCGGGCGACCGGCAAGGGCGAGTTCTACGACTGCGACCTCTCGACGCGCCGGCGGCTCGAACGGCTGGTCGGCGAGGCGGGCCTGGAGGCCGAAGAGGTGACGCTAGCGGCGATCCGCGCCTACGACCGGCTCGAGGCGCCGAAAGGGCCGACCGCGCTCCTCCTGCGCGCACCCGAGTGGGCCCTGCGCCCGCTCATGCCCGCCGTGCCGACGCTCGTCTACCTGCTGCGCAAGCGGTAGAGCTCGTACCGCGCGTCGGAGAACACGCGCGGGAGCCGGACGAAGGTGCGCGGGTGGCGGCGACGGTCGACGACGACCCAGTCGGCGCCGTAGCGACGGGGGATCGCGAGATCGCCGGTGCGGAAGAAGCGGAGCGTGTCCGCCGCGCGCTCGTGGGGACGGTTCGTCTTCGTGTCGGCGGTGTGCGACGGCGCCGAGGCGGCGAGGTACACCGGGACGTACGCGGCGAGCCGGTAGCTCGTCTCGGGATCGGAGAAGACGATGTCCCCGGGGTCCGCATCGCGGCGAAGCGCCTGGACGAGCGCCGGCGTCAGCTCGTCCTCGGGCCGGGGCCGGTCGTCCCACGTCGACGCGGTCGCGACGGCGGTCGGCAGGACGAAGAGGGCGACCGCAGCGGCTGCGAGCACGCCGCGGCGCTCGAGCGGGGCGAGCCTGACGCGCCGGGCGAGGACGACGGCGGCACTGCCGCCCACGACCGCGATCCACACGGGAAGCACCGGCCCGCCCTCGCGGAGGACGTACCCGAAGTCCCCCGGGTAGCGCCACTGCAGGAGCACGCCTGCGCAGAGCGCGAGCGGCAGCACGACCGGGCCTACGAAGCGGGTCAGCACCGCAGCCCCGCCCGCGAGCGCGAACGCGAACGGCACGAACGCCGCCAGCCGACGTGATTGCGAGACCGAGACCGCGTCGGAGAAGAGCGGGAAGAGCCACGGTACGAGCAGCAGGGCGAGGCACGCGAGCGTCCCGCCGAGCACGAGTGCGGCCCAGCGGCGGCCCACGGCGAAGAGCGCGAGCGGGACGAGGCTGAGCGCTGCGATCGGGACGGTTCCCGAGCGGGTCAGGACGCCGGCCGAGAGCCTGTAGCGGTGCGACGACGTGTAGACGATCTGCCGCGGGTAGCGCTCGACGCCCGAGCCGCCTTCGAGCACTGTGTCCGTGGGCCGGTGGCCCTTCGTCTCGCGGACCGTCGGCAGCAGCCAGAGCACGAAGAGCGCCGTCGGAACCGCAAGCGCAGCACAGGCGACGGCGCCCGGCACGAGATCGTGCCGCGCGACGAGCGTGCGCACGGCGAGAAAGCCGGCGAGCACGAGCAGCGTGAACAGCGCATAGGTCGGGTGGACGAGCGCGAGCGCGATCCCTCCCGCCGCGACCGTCGCGAGCCCGCCGCGCGAGCGGTCGCGGAGGTACGCGAATACGAGGGCGATCGCGACCGGCACGAGCAGGAGCCGCCCACCCGCGGTCCCGGGAAGCGCGAGAAAGCGGTACGCACCGCCGCTCCCCGCCGCGAAGACCGTCAGGCCGAGCGCGCCGAGCAGCGTCGCGACGCCCATCCACCGCGAGTCGAAGACGCGTTCGCCCGCCTCGTACGCGACGAGGAAGGCGAGCGGTGCGAGCACGGCGGCCTCGCGGCGGACGACGAGCGCGGGGTCGACGTGGGCGACCTCCGCAACCAGCGCGAGAAAGCCGTGCCAGAGCGGGAACGCGTAGCCGGGATGCAGGCCTCCGCCGGCGAGCTCCGACACGCGCGAGGGCGAGAGGTCGTCGAGCTCGGCGAGCTTGCGCACGCGGGCGAGGTGGAAGATCGCGTCGCCCGTGACGAACGGAAGCACGCGCCAGAGCAGCCAGCCGAAGACCGTCCCCGCGGCGAAGACCGCTGTCGCGAGCCCCGACGGGCGGGTCCCGCCGCGCCTTGCGGCGAACGGCAGCGCGACGAGTCCGGCGACGGCGAGGACGGCGAACGCCGGCGTCAGCGACGTCTCGAGCGCGAAGACGAGCAGGAGCCCCCCGAACACGAGCGCGAGGCTCCAGGCGACCGTCCCGGCGGCACCGCCCCGCCCGAACGCCCGTGCGACGAGTGCGCCCGGGAGGAGCACGAGCACGGTTGCGCCCGCGAGCCGCAGATAGAGCTCGATCCCGTCGGGGCCGGGTGTCACCGCTCCAGAAGCTCTCGAGACGACAGCCGGCGGGCAGCCGCCCGGTAGGTCGCGCCGCGCTCGCCGCGGAACAGCGCCCCGCGCAGCCGCAGAGCCAGCATGAGCAGCCGGCGCGCGAGCTCTGCGTGGAGCGGGCCGCGATGCTTGGCGAGGAAGCGGACGTGGCTCGTCACCTGCTCGCCGAACATCGGCGTCCACTCTCGCTGCGTCGAAGCGCCGCCCACGTGGACGACCTCGGCGCCGGGGAAGTAGACGACGCGCCAGCCGCCGATCCGCAGCCGGTACTGCAGGTCAGACTCCTCGTTGAACATGAAGAAGCTCTCGTCGAGCCCGCCGACGTGCTCGAGTGCCGCACGCCGCACGAGCATCGCCGCGCCGCTCAACCACTCGACCTCGCGTTCCTCGGCGTGGTCCCAGCCCGCCGCGTAGAACGCGTTCAGCGCCTGCGACCTGGGCGCAAGCTTGCGCAGGAAGAAGAACTCCGTTGCGAGCCGCCACGCTGTGGGAAAGCCGCGCGCGGAGCGCTGGAGCGTTCCGTCGGGGTTGAGCAGTCTCGGCCCGAGGAGCGCGACGTTGGGCCGCGCATCACCGCGCTCGACGAGCCGCGCGAGGCCTTCGCCGAGCACCCACGCGTCCGAGTTGAGCAGGAAGACCCAGGGCTCGCTCGTCTCGGCGATCGCGCGGTTCCAGCCGGCGCCGACGCCGCGGTTCTCCTGCTCGACGACGCGCACGTCCGGGAAGCGCCGCGCGGTCTCGAGGGTCCCGTCGCTCGAGCCGTGGTCGACGACCACGGTCGGATACCCGCGCACGCTCTCCAGGCAGCGCTCGAGCCACGGCTCGGCGTTGTAGGTGACGACGCCGACCGCGACTCCGCTCATTGCTCCGGCCGCAGGCGCGGCGGAGCACCGCGCACGCTCTCGACCGCCACGATCGCGAGGCCTGGCAGCGCCATCGCAACGGTGATCAGGAAGAACAGCAGCCCGGTCGCGAATCCCTGGTCGGGCGTCGCGCCCACGCCGGTGAGAAAGCTGACGAAGAACGACTCGCGCACGGCGAGCCCGTTGATCGTGAACGGAACGAGCATGACGAGGAAGAGCAGCGGACCCATCACGTAGTAGACGCGCGGCGAGAGGTCGAGCCCGACGGCCTTGCCGGTCGACCAGATCCCGAGCACGCGGATCGCCTGGAGCACGAGCGTGAGCGCGAACATGCCGACGAGCAACCCCACGTGGTTGCGGAAGCCGTGGATCCCCTCGTAGACGGCGCGGATCGGCCGCTCGACCCGGAAGAAGCGCAGGAGCGGCTGCGTGCGGGCGAGCAGCGGCCGTGCGGAGCGGGAGAAGAGCGCGACCCCCAGGAAGAGGGTCAAGACGACGAAGATCCCCTCGAGCCAGAGGTAGACGCCGACGTCGTAGTGCCCGATCGCGAGCACGAAGCCGATCGCCGCGAGGACGAGCGTCGCAGCGCCTCCGAGGGCGCGCTCGAGCAGGACGATCCCTGCGACCGGCCCGGCGCGGCCGGGGTGACGGCGGCTCGTCTCGACGATCCGGAGCGCGTCGCCGCCGACCGCCGTCGGAAGCACCTGCCCGGCCGAGTACGAGACGAAGTACGCGCGCAGCAGCCACCGCCACCGCTCGACGATCCCGCGCGCCTCGAGCATGCGCTGCCAGCGCCACGCCATGAACGGCACCGTCCCGATGGTCAACGTCATCGCCGCCGCGACCCACCACGGGTCGGCGTCGCGAAGCAGCTGGAGCGTCTCCGCGACGTCGACCCGCGAGAGCACGTACCACGTGCAGAGCACGGTGACGGCGAGCGTCGCCCCGATGCGGAGTGTCCGCCTGTTCATGCTCGCCAGGCGCTCGTGCACGCGCCGCAGCGCTGCGATCGCGTCTTCGACGTCGGCGTCGGAGTGCGCGGGCGACAGCGGCAGTGACAGCACTTCGGAGCCCGCGCGCTCCGTGACCGGCAGCGAGACGTCGGGCCAGCGCTCGCGGTACCAGCTCAGCAGGTGCACCGGGAGGAAGTGGATCGAGGTGCCGATGTTCTCCTCCGTGAGCGCCTGCTGGTACTCGTCGCGCGTTCCGCCCGCGCGCTCGGGGTCGATGCGGACGATGTAGAGGTGCAGAGCGTGCACGTCGCGCGGGTCACGCACGAGCGGCGTGACGCCGTCCAGCTCGGCGACCGCCTCGTCGTAGAGCGCGACGTGGCGCTCGCGGATCTCGCGGTGGCGGCCGACCTTCGCGAGTTGCACGAGCGCGATCGCCGCGAGCACGTCGCTGAGGTTCGCCTTGTACCCGGGCACGCCGATGTCGTAGAGCGTTCCGTGCCCGCGGCGCATCAGCCGCCGATCGCGGATCGCCTCGGCGACGTCGTCGAGCTCGGTGGTCACGATGCCGCCCTCCCCCGCCGCGATGTTCTTCGTCGCGTAGAGCGAGAAGCACGTCGCCGCCGCGATCGAGCCGACCTTGCGCCCGCGGTAGACCGACTCGGCGGCGTGCGCGGCGTCCTCGATCACCGGCAGGCCGAGCTCGAGCATCGGATCGAGGTCGGCGGGCTGGCCGGCAAGATCGACGGGCATGATCGCCTTCGTGCGCGGGGTGACGGCCTCGCGCACACGGTCGGGGTCGATGTTCAGGTCGTCGTCGCGGACGTCGACGAAGACGGGCGTTGCGCCCGCGTGGACGATCACGTTCGCGGTCGCGGGCCACGTGATCGACGTCGTGATCACCTCGTCTCCCGGCTCGACGCCGAGCGCGAGCAGAGAGAGGTGGAGCCCTGCGGTCCCGCTCGAGAGCGCGATCGCATGCCGCGCGCCGACGTACTCGCCGAAGCGCTGCTCGAGCTCGGCCGTGCGCGGGCCGGTGGTCAGCCAACCGGACCGGATCGTCTCCGCAACGGCCTCGATCTCCTCCTCGCCGACGGCGGGAGGCTGGAAGCTCAGGAAGGTTTCCCGCCTACGCGAGAGCTTTGGCGTCGACATCGGCGGTGACGAAGCGTATGCGCTGCGCCGCCGCGCCCGCCCGTTCGAGCGCCTGCTCGCGCGAGTCGCCGATCGCCTGCACCGCGCCCGCACGGTCGGCGCCGACGCGCAGCTCGCCGAAGCGCCAGCCGGGCTCGCGGTAGACGCGGACCCGGATCACCCCCTCGAGCACGACGGCCTCCTCGACTCCCTCGACCGCGCGCAGCTCGCCGGCCGGCGCCGTCAGGAAGCGCGTCACCGCACCGCCGACCGGATCGAGCGGCGCGAGCACCTGAGGTGGGATCGGCTCGCCGAGCGCCGCCGCGAGCGCGAGCTCGTTCAGGTCGACGCCGAGAGCCGCGTCGCAGAGCTCGGCGTCGTGGCCGCCGCCGACCCGCGCGGCCAGCTCGACGACCTTGACTCCGCCGGCTCCCACGACGACCTGCGTGTAGGTCGGTCCGCTCTCGATCCCGAGCGCGGCCGCGGCCTCGCGTGCCGCCTCCACCGCCGCACCCACCTGCACGGATTCGAGCGCGCTCGGCCAGACGTGAGCCAGAGCGACACCGAACGCCGGCGGCTCCGCGCGCACGCGGTCGGTCACGGTCAGCGGATAGAAGCGGCCGTCGAGCGAGAACGCGTTGACCGTCACCTCCTGCCCGTCGATCAGCTCCTCGACGAGGCAGGCGCCCGAGCGGGAAGCCTCGAGTGCAGCCTCGACGGCTGCCTCGAACGACGACTCGTCCTCGACGAGCGCGAGCCCGCGCTGGCCCTGGCGGTCGGGCGCCTTGACCACGCACGGGAACCCGAGCCGCTCGACCGCCGCACGCGCCTCGTCCAGCGTCTTGCACATCTCGGTCTGCGGCTGAGGGACATCCGTCTCGGCGAACCGCTCGCGCTGCCGAAGCTTGGACGTCGTCAGCTGCGCGGTCTCGGGCGTGAGCGGATGCGGCAGCGAGAGCCGGCGCGCGACGCGTGCCGCCACCCCGACGGGCCAGTCGATCCCCGGCGCGATCACGCCGTCGATGCGCTCCGCCTCGGCGAGCCTCTCGATCCCCGTCTCGTCCTCGGTCGAGATGATCGCGCGGCGATCCGCGAGGGGAAACCCAGGCGCCGCAGGGTCACGGTCGACCGCGATCACGAACAGGTCGAGCGCCCGGGCGGCCTCGAGCAGCCCGAGCTGCGCCGCTCCGGCGCCTAGGACGAGGAGGCGCCTGCGACGCCGCTCGGCCGCGCCAGAACCTCTCTCCACCAGGCCTCGTTCTCGCGATACCAGTCGATCGTGCGCGCGAGCCCGTCGTCGAACGACGTTCGCGCACGCCAGCCCGTCAGGCGCTCCATCTTCTCGGTCGACCCGATGTGCCGGTCGACCTGGCCCAGCCGCTCGGGCACGTGGGCGGTCTGCCCGCGCGGCTTGCCGAGTGCATCGAGCACCCGGTCGGCGATCTCGGACACCGAGATGTCGACGCCGGTCGCGACGTTGAGCACCTCGCCCGCGACGTCGTCGATCGGCGCGGTGATGATCGCCTCGATCGCCTCCGCGTCGTCGTCGACGTAGAGCCAGTCGCGCGACGCATGTCCGTCGCCGTGGATCGTCAGCGGCTGGTCGAGGAGCGCCTGCGTGACGAAGCGCGGGATCACCTTCTCCGGATGTTGCCGCGGCCCGTAGTTGTTGAACGGGCGCACGATCACGATCGGCAGCCCGTAGGTGACGAAGTACGAGTACGCGAGCCGGTCTGCGCCCGCCTTCGTCGCCGCGTACGGCGAGCGCGGGTTGATCGGATGCTCCTCGTCCATCGGAGCCGACTCCGCTGTGCCGTACACCTCACTCGACGAGATCAGGATGAAGCGCTCGACGGGTGTGCGGCGCACCGCGTCGAGCAGGATCTGCGTCCCCTCGACGTTCGTCGTCACGAACTCCGACCCGCCCTCCTCAATCGACTTCTCCACGTGCGACTCCGCCGCCGCGTTTACGATCACGTCGACCTGGGCGACCACCTCGGCGACGAGGTCGACGTCGCGGATGTCGCCGTGCACGAACGAGAGCCGCTCGTGCGCCATCACGGACTCCAGGTTCGACGGATTGCCCGCATACGTCAGCGCGTCGAGCGAGACGAGCTCGTACGGGGTCGCCCGCAGCATGTGGTGGATGAAGTTCGCGGCGATGAACCCGGCGCCGCCGGTCACGAGCACCCGCTTCGTCCGCAACTACAGCTCCTTGTCGATCGTGTAGAGGGGTCGACCCTCGACGTCCCGCTGGATTCTGCCTAGGTACTCGCCGATCAGCGCGAGGATGAAGCCCTGGATCCCGAGCACGAACAGGACCGCGACGCCGCCGAGGAGCGGACCCGGGAAGTTGCCCCGGTCGATCCACCACCAGACGCCGTAGATCCCGAGCGCGAGCGCGAGCAGGCTGCAGACCATCCCAAGCGCGACGCCGATCCACTGGATCGGCTGCGGCCAGAAGCCGGCGAGGACGTGGAGCGCGAGTCGCGTCAGCCGGAGCGGCGAGTAGCGCGAGCGACCCTGGCGCGGAGAGTGTGCGACGTCGACCTCGACGACGCTCGCCCCGCCGGAGAGGATCAGCGCCTTCGTGAACTTCTGCTTGCCGATCGCGCCGAGCATCGGCTCGACGGCGCTGCGGCGATACGCGTTGAAGGCGCAGCCGAAGTCGGAGATGTCCACGTGGGTGAAGCGCCGCAGCATCCCGTTGATCAGCCGGCTCGGCAGCGTGCGGCCCCACGAGTCGTGCCGCTTCGCGCGGCGGCCGCTCGCAACGTCGGACCCAGCTTCGACGGCCGCGACGAGCTTCGGGATGTCCTCCGGTGCGTTCTGAAGGTCACCGTCCATCGTCACGAGAATGTCCCCGCGCGCCCGCACGAGCCCTGCATGCATCGCCGGGTGCTGCCCGAAGTTCCGCTTGAAGCGAACGACGCGCACGCGCGGATCGGCGTCGTGCAGACGCTTGAGGCCCGTGAACGTCCCGTCCTGCGAGCCGTCGTCCACGAAGATCAGCTCGAACGGCCGGCCGTCTTCCTCGAGCGCTGCGACCGCGCGCCGGTAGAGCTCGTAGACGCTCCCCTCCTCGTTGTAGATCGGCACGACGACCGACACCTCCGGCGTGTGCTCGGGCTCGGCTGGCGCCGAGGGAACCGCGAACACCTCGGGTTCGGCCATCGTCGGGCTGAGCCTAGCCGTTCGCGCCGTAGAGCCCCGGGAGCCGGCGTTCGCGGCCGGCTCCCGGCGTTGACTGCCTAGACGGCGGCCTCGAACGCGGGCTCGCCCACGACCGCCTCTGCGGGACGGCGCTTGCGCGGGATCGCGAGGGCCGCGACCGCGCCGAGGGCGACGACGATCGCGCCGACCCACGTCGCGACGACGAGCCCGTCGTTGAACGTGGTGGCCGACTCGTACCCGCCGTAGCGCGAGAAGACCGACGCGAGCACCGCGACGCCGAACACACCGCCGACCTCGCGAAAGGCGTTGTTCGTACCGGAGGCCTTGCCTTCCTCGGAGGGCTTGACCGACCCGAGGACGACGTTCGCCATCGGGGCGAAGAACATCCCCATGCCGATGCCGCTCAGGATGAACGGCCCGACGAGCGAGCTGTAGCCGACCGTGGCGGTCGACACGGCTGCGATCCACGCGAGCCCGATCGACTGGAGCGCGAGCCCCACTGCGAGGATCGGCCGGGAGCCGATCCGGTCGGAAAGCGCACCCGCGATCGGGGCGACCACCATCGGCATCGCCGTCCACGGCAGGACGCGCAGGCCCGCCTCGAGCGGCGAGTAGCCCTGTGCGGTCTGGAAGAACTGCGTCAGCAGGAAGATCGAGCCGAACATCCCGAACGACATCGCGAGCGCGGCGGCGTTCGCCGCCGAGAAGCTGCGGTTGCGGAAGAAGCGCATCGGCAGCATCGGCTGCGCGGTTCGGAGCTCCCACGCGACGAACGCCCCGAGCAGGACGATCCCCGCAACGAGCGAGGCGACGATCGACGGGCTGGTCCAGCCGTCGCCGTTGCCGTTCACGAGGCCCCAGACCACGCCGAGCAGTCCACCGCTCGCCAGCGCGAGCCCTGGCAGGTCCAGCGCCTTGTCGGGGCCGTAGCTCTCGCGCAGCCGCGCGAGCGCGAGCGGTGCGAGCAGCAGCCCGACCGGAACGTTGAGCCAGAAGATCCACTGCCACGAGATGCCTTCGATCACCGCGCCGCCGACGAGAGGCCCGCTTGCGATCGCGATGCCTCCGATCGCTCCCCAGATCCCGAGCGCGACGCCGCGGCGCTCGGCCGGGAACGCGTCCGAGAGGATCGTGAGCGTGAGCGGCATCACGAGCGCGCCGCCGATGCCCTGGATCGCGCGCGCTGCGATCAGCGCGTCCATCGAGGGCGCGAGTGCGGCCGCCGCTGACGCGAGCGTGAACAGCCCGATCCCGGCGGCGAAGATGCGCCTACGTCCGAACCGGTCGCCGAGGGCGGCGCCGGTGAGCAGGAACACGGCGAACGTGAGCGTGTACGCGTTCACCGTCCATTCGAGCTCCTCGATCGACGCGCCGAGGTCGACGCGGATGACGGGAAGCGCGGTCGAGACGACGAGGTTGTCGAGCACGACCATGAAGAGCGCGATCGACGTGATCGCCAGCGTCCAGAGGGTGTGCGCACGTGACACAAGGGCCTCCCTGTTCATGTGTTGTGATCAGTCACTTACTTCAGGACGAAAAAAAGAGCGGCCGTCTTCCACTACTGGTCATCCCTGCAGCCGTCGAGCAGCCGGCGCGCCCACGGCTCGTCCGAGTTCAGCAGGTCCATCGACGCGGCGACGTTCAGCAGCATCCCGCGGGCGAAGAAGGCGCTCAGCGCCGCCGGCGGCAGGCCGGAGACGCGCTCCGTCCAGGTGAAGAGGTCGCCGTAGCCTTCACGGACGACCGCGCAGACCTCGGGATCGTCGCACGAGGCGTACGCCTGCATCTGCGCCTGGAGGCGGCTCCGGTCGCTCAGCAGGGCGAGATACGCCTCTCCCATGGCCTTGAGAGCCTCCTCGCCGCGTTTTCCCTCCGCCGCCCGCTGGAACGTCTCGAGCGTCTCGCGGAAGCAGCGGCGGAGGCTCGCGAGGAAGAGCTCCTTCTTCGTCCCGAAAAGGCGGAAGAGGTACGGCTGCGAGATACCCGCCCGGTCGGCGATCGTCTCCGTCGACGTGCCGTGGAAGCCGGTCGAGGCGAACTCGACCCTGGCCGCCTCGAGGACCGCCTCGCGGCGAACCTCGGCGGTCATCCTTGTCGCGGTCGGACTCATCGGTCTAGATAGTAAGTGATCACTTACTTCGTGTCAAGGCCCGGCTCTGGTACCAAGCGACCGTCCTGGCGAGGCCCTCGTCGAGCTCTACGGACGGCTCGAACCCGAGCAGGTCCCGCGCCTTGTCGACGTTCGGGATACGCAGCTCGACGTCGATGTAGTGGAGCGGGCGGAAGACGATCTCGCCCGGGCAGCCGGTCAGCCGCTTGATCCGCTGAGCGAGGTCGTAGATCGTCACCGCGGAGCGCGCATTGCCGATGTTGAAGCTCTGGCCGACCGCGTTCGGATGCTCGAGCACGAGCAGCGTGGCGGCGACCATGTCGTCGACGTAGCACCACGCGCGGATCTGCGAGCCGTCACCGTGGATCGTCAGGTCCTCCCCGGCGAGCGCGGCCTCGATGAAGGCGCGGATCGCCCCGCCGCCGATCTGGCCGGGCCCGAAGACGTTGAACGGGCGCACCGACGTGGTCGGCACTCCGAGCTCGGCGTGGTAGGCGTGCGCCATGTGCTCGCCGGCGAGCTTCGAGACCGCATACGTCCAACGCGCCTCGCCGACCGAGCCGGTCACCGTCGCGCTCGTCTCGGCGACGCGAAAGGCCTGCGAGCCGAACACCTCGCTCGTCGAGAAGTCGACGAGCCGCTCGAGCGTCCCGAGCGCGGCAAGGCCGGCCTCGAGCACGTGGTAGGTGCCGATCACGTTCACGCGCATCGTCCGCACGGGGCTCTGGAGCACGGTGTCGACGCCGGCGATCCCGGCGCAGTGGACGATGTGCGTCGCGCCCTGAGCGAGCTCGCGAACAACGTCGGCGTCGAGCACGTCGGCCTGGTGGAACGTCAGGTTCGGGTGGTCGAGCAGATCGGTCTGCGTGAGCGCGTCGCGGTGCAGGTTGTCGAGGGCCACGATCTCGTTCCGCTCGACGAGCTGCCGAGCAAGCGTCGTGCCGATGAACCCCGCGCCGCCGGTGATCAGGATTCGCTTGCCCTCGAGAGCCACGCGGCGAGTCTAGTGGCCCGGGTACGCTTCGCTCCCGTGACGCTCGCAGCAGCGGTCGCCGCACTGACCATCACGGTCTGGCCGCAGGGAACGGACGGCCCGTCGCAAACGTGGACGCTGCGCTGCGGACCCGTTTCGGGAACGCACCCGTCGCGCGTCGCCGCCTGCCGCAAGATCATGGGTCAGTCGGCGCCGTTCCGCCCCGTGCCGAGAAATGCGATCTGCACGGAGATCTACGGCGGGCCGGACGTGGCGTTCGTGCGCGGCACGTTTCGAGGCCGGCGCGTCTGGGCGATGTTCCGCCTGCGGAACGGCTGTGAGATCGCGCGCTGGAAACGGGTCGTGCCGCTGCTGCCTTCGCTGGGCGCGTAGCGTTTCGCCGTCGTGAAGACGGTCCTCTTCGTCGGCGCAGGCCGACACCAGCGCCGAGCGATCGCGCAGGCGCGCGATGCGAGGCCTGCGCGTGGTCGCGGTCGACCGCAACGAGGAAGCGCCTGGGCTGTCCGAGGCTGACGTCGCCGAGGTCGTCGACTTCAGCGACGTCGCCGCGGTCATCGAGGCAGGCCGGCGCCACGGCGTCGACGGTGTGCTGACCGTCTCGGCGGATCGGGCCGTTCCCGTCGTCGCCGCCGTCGCAGAGGCGCTCGGCCTGCCGGGCATCGGCACGAGCCACGGCGCACGCGATGACGCAGAAGGTCGCCATGCGGCGCGTGCTCGCCGACTCGGGAGTACCGCAACCCGAATACGTCGCCGTGCGAAACGTCCGGGAGGGCTACACGGCGCTCGACCGCGTCGGTCTCCCTGCGGTCCTGAAGCCGGCCGACTCGGGTGGGCAGCGCGGCGTCTTCCTGCTCGACTCGGCGGACGACCTCGAGGCTCACCTCCACGTCGCCCTGGCCGAGTCGCCGACCGACGAGGCGATCATCGAGACGTACGTCGAGGGGCTGGAGCTGAACGGCCTGGTGGTCGTGCGAGACGGGAACGCGTTCACGCTGACACTCTCCGACCGGCTGCGCCCGCCCGGGATCGGATTCGGCGTCGGGTGGATCCACCTGTATCCCGCGACGATCTACGCCGACCAGCTCGAGGAGGCAGAGCGCGTCGCGGTGCATGCGGTGCAGGCGCTCGGGCTCGAGAACGGGATCGCGTTTCCGCAGCTGCTCGCGACGGACGACGGGCGCGTGCTCGTGATCGAGGTCGCAGCGCGCATCCCCGGCGGGCAGATGGCGGATCTCGCCCGGCACGCGGTGGGCGTCGACCTCGTCGAGGTCGCCTTGCGCCAGGCGCTCGGCGAGGACGTGCCGGACGAGCTCGTGCTGCCCCGATTCACGCAGCCGCTGGCGATCCGCTTCCTCACCGCGTCGCCCGGCCCGCTGCCGACGGGACGGTGCAGGTCGTTCGGCGGGCTCGAGAGGGTGCTCGCGGCTTCCCGGGCGTCGTGCAGGCCGACGCTCTACCTCGCAGCGAGGGCGAGACGATCCGGCCGGTCCGGCTCGACGGCGACCGGCGCGGATACGTGATCGCGGTCGCCGACACGAACCTCGAGGCGCTCGAGCGCGCCGAGGCGGCGGCGACGCTCGTCGAGGTGTTCGTCGAGTGAGCTGCGCGTTCGACCTCGATCACTACGGCGAGCTGCTCGAGGCAGCGGGGTACGGCGGCTACCGGTTCGCCTCCTTCGACCGGGAGCCGGAGCCCGGCGACCTCTTCCTGCGCCACGACGTCGACCTCTCGCTGGACGCCGCGCTGCGGCTCGCCGAGCTCGAGGCCGAAGCGGGCGCGTAGGCCACGTACTTCCTGATGACGCGGAGTGTCTTCTACAACCTCGACTCCGACGAGGGCGAGCGGACGATCGACCGGCTGCGCGGGCTCGGCCATCGGGTGGGCCACCACGCGGTGTATCCGCGCGTCGATCTCGACGAGCGCTTCGACCCGCGTGCGTCGCGTGGCACAACCCGGATCCGGAGTTCATGACCGACCCGGTCGACGGCGTCGTCAACGTGATGTCGGCGCCGTGGTTCTCGCGAGAGCATTACCGCTCGGACTCGAACCAGCACTGGCGCTCCGGCTGCCCGCACGAGGCGCTCGCGCGGGCGAGCTCGAGTGGCTGCAGCTGCTGACGCATCCCGAGATCTGGGTCTTCCCGGGAACGACGATGCGCGAGACGATGCTGGCGATGCTCGAGGCGGAGCGCGACCCGCGACCTGGAGCGCGCTCGCCGACGACCGGATCGACCTGTCGTGAGACCGCTCACGGTTCTGCTCACCGCCGCCGGCGTGCCGGGTGCCGCCGCGCTGATCCGCGCGCTGCGCGAGAACGGCGAGCGCGAAGTGCGCGTCGTCGGCACGGACATGTCGGCGCTCGCGGTCGGGCGCCACCTGTGCGACGCCTTCCACGTCGTGCCGGGTGGATCTGACCCCGGCTTCGTCGATGCGCTCGTCGACGTGTGCTCGCGGGAGGGCGTCGACGCCGTGCTGCCGCAGTCGTCGTACGAGCTGCCTGCGCTCGCCGAGGGGCGGGACCGCTTCGACGCGGCCGTCCTCGTCGCGTCACCCGAGGCCGTCCGGCGTTCGAACGACAAGGCCGAGACCTACGCGCTGCTCGACGCGATCGGCGCGCCGGGCCCGGCGTGGCGGCGCGCGCACGGGCGGGCGGCGGTGGAGGCGGCCGCGCGCGAGCTCGGCTACCCGGGCGAGGACGTCTCGGTCAAGCCGCTCGAGTCCTCCGGCTCGCGGGGTTTCCGCGTCCTCTCGGCATCCGCAGACCCGCTCGAACAGCTGCTCACCGGCCGCCCCGGCGTCGCGCCCGCGCTCCGCCTCGAGGAGCTGCTTTCACTCCTGCCCGAAGACGGCGGCCCCGAGCTGCTCGTGATGGAGCTCGCGCGCGGCCGCGAGCGCACGATCGACGGGATCGCGCGCGGCGGGCGGATCGTGCTCGGCCACCCGAAGACGCGCGAGGAGATGCGCGCGGGACTCGCGATGTACTTCGAGACGCTCGAGGACCCGTGGCTGACCGAGGTCGCCGCTTCGATCGTCCGTGAGCTCGAGCTCGACCACTTCTTCAACATCCAGCTCGTCGGGGACCGCGTGATCGAGATCAACCCCCGGATCTCGACGATCGTCTACCAGGAGGACCTCAACCTCCCGTACCTCGGCGTCAAGCTCGCACTCGGCGAGCTCACCGAGGACGATCTCGCCGCCCAGGCAGCGCGAATCCGCCCGACACGCCGAGCCCTGCGCTACTTCGACCAGGTCGAGTGGGACGAGTGAGCCGGCGCGGGGCGTGGGCCGACCCCACCCACACACCCCCCACCCTCCCAGAGGGGGAACGGAGGGGTTCCGTTCGAGCCTATTGCGCACGGCGTGACGCGGGTGTGCCCTCTTCGTGCCGATTTCGGGTCGATTCGTGAACAGGCCCCTGCGCGTCACGCACTGCCCGGTCAACATGGCCGGCATCGCGTACAAGAACGTCGAAGCGCTCAAGCGCCGCGGCGTCGACGCGCGGCTCGTCGTCTTCAAGCCGCAGCCGTTCCGGCCGACGGAGTACGACTGGAACCTGAACCGCCCCGACGGCTTCGTCCGCGCGCAGCTGACGCAGTGGCGCGCGCTTGCGCGGCTCCTCCCGCGGACCGACGTCTTCCACTTCTACTTCGGGCTGACGCTCGTCCCCCGCCGGCTGCAGTTCCCGATCCTGCGCGCGACCGGGCGTAAGGCCGTCTACCACTTCGTCGGCTCCGACATCCGCGGCAAGACGCCCGAGCAGCTCGCGTACACCCGGGCTGCAGATGCGCGCGTCGTCGGCTCGTACGACTCCGTTCGCTGGGTGCCGGACGCGGACGTGATCCCGCCCGGAGTCGACCTGAAGCGGTACGTGCCCTCTCCCGGCCGCGGGGGCGACCGGCCGCTCGTCGTCCACGCTCCCTCGAGAAAGGCGAGCAAGGGCACGGAGTTCGTCGAGGCCGCGTGCGCGCAGTTGCCTGTCGACCTCGAGGTCGTGCACGGCGTCACGCACGAGGAGGCCGTCGAGCGCTACCGGCGGGCGGACCTCGTCGTCGACCAGCTGAACGCGGGCTGGTACGGGCTGTTCGCGATCGAGGCGATGGCACTCGGCAAGCCGGTCGTCACGTTCCTGCACGACGAAGCCGTGCGGCGCACCGAGGAGGCGTTCGGGATCCGGGTACCGATCGTCAACGCGACGAAGGAGACGCTCGTCGACGTCCTGCGACCACTCGTCGCCGACGCCGAGGAGCGAAGCCGCCTCGCGTCTGCGAGCCGTGCCTACGTCGAGGCGGTCCACGACGACGAGAAGATCGCCGA
The DNA here is from genome assembly GCA_963700495.1 of uncultured Actinomycetes bacterium. Classification (GTDB taxonomy): domain Bacteria; phylum Actinomycetota; class Thermoleophilia; order Gaiellales; family Gaiellaceae; genus JACCTU01. The sequence continues at coordinate 62,666 of CAVOXT010000003.1, forward strand.
CCGCCTGCTCGCGCTCTACGCTCGGCTGTAGGCGTGATCGGCGCACAGCTTCGGCGGCTCGGCAAGCATTCGGCCATCTACGGCCTCGGCGGGCTCGTCTCGCGGATCCTCGCCGTCCTCCTCCTGCCGCTCTACACGGCGTACCTCACGACCGCGGACTACGGCCGGGTCGAGACGCTCGTCGCGCTGACCGCGATCCTCGTCACGCTCCTGCGCGCGGGCATCTCGACGGCGTTCTTCCGCTTCTACTTCGACTCACCCGACCCGGCCGCACGCGTGAACGTCCTGCGCACCTCGTTCTGGTTCACGATGGCGACCTCGACCGTCGGCCTCGTGCTCGGCTGGGCGTTCGCGTCGCAGATCGCCGACCTGCTCAACCTGGGCGTGAACCAGGACGGCCTCGTGCGCGCCGCCTTCGTCGGGCTGTGGGCGCTGATGAACTACGAGCAGATGACCGCGCTCTTCCGCGTCGAAGAGCGCTCCGTCGCGTTCGTGACGGCGAGCCTCGCGAACGTGCTGCTCACGATCGGCGCGACGGTCGTGCTCGTGGTCCGCTTCGACCAGGGCTCGCTCGGGGTGATCGTCGGGAACTTCACGGGCACCTTGCTCGTCTACCTCGCGCTGCTCGGCTACCGGCGCGAGCAGCTCGGGTTCCAGTTCGACCGGCCGCTGCTGCGGCGGATGAACCGCTTCGGACTTCCACTCGTGCCGTCGGGCCTCGCTCTCTGGACGCTCAGCTTCAGCGATCGCTTCTTTCTCGCGCACCTCGCCGGCCAGGACGCCGTCGGCCGCTACTCGATCGGCGTCCGGATCGCGTCGGCGATCGTGCTGCTGCTGTACGCGTTCCGCACCGCCTGGCCCGCGTTCGCCTACTCGATCGAGGACGACGGCGAGGCACGGCGCACGTACTCATTCGTGCTCACGTACCTCCTGTACGTCGCGTGCTGGCTCTCGCTCGCGCTCGGCGTTCTTGCACCGTGGATCGTGCAGCTGCTCGCGAGCGACCCGTCGTTCTGGCCGGGCGCGAACGTCGTTGCGCCGCTCGCCTTCGCGGGCACTTTCTGGGGTGCATACACCGTCGTCGCGATCGGGATCGGACGCACGCGTCGCACGGAGTTCAACTGGGTGATCACCGGTTCGGCGGCCGCAGTCGACGTCGCGTTGAACCTGCTGCTGATTCCGAGCTACGGGATCGAGGGAGCGGCTGCGGCTTCCGTGACGGCCTTTGCACTGATGTTCGTCGCGATGGCCGTCTACTCGCAGCGGATCTACCCGGTCGCCTACCAGTGGCGCCGCGTCGTCACGGTGATCGGCACGGCCGCGGTGCTCACGTTCGCCGGCCGCTACATCGACCGGCTCGACGTCTCGATCGCGCTCGTACTCGTGTTCCCGTTCGCGCTGCTCGCGCTCGGCTTCTACCTCCCGGTCGAGCGGGCACGGCTCGCGCGAGCGCTCGTTCGCCACGCATAGCCGAGGCCCGTCAGGCCGAGGATGCCCCAGCTCATCGGGTCCTCGAAGAACGCGTTGTAGAAGAGCGAGTGCACGAGGATCGTGACCAGCGCGAGACCGAAGCAGAGCGACGCGCGCCCTGCGAAGCTCCGTGAAGCGCGACGGAACGGGAGCCACAGTGCGGTCGCGACGAGCCACGCAAAGAGCAGGAGCCCCGGCAACCCGAGCTCCGCAGCAACCGTGACCGGCGTGTTGTGGGAGGCGGCGCGGGCGGGGTCCGCCGCGAGGAAGCCCACGCGCTCGCCGTACGCGCTCTTGAAGCCGCCGAGCCCGACGCCGCCGATCGGGTGGTCGAGCGCGATGCGCGAGCCTTCGCTGACGAGCGTCGAGCGGTTGCCGGTCGCCCTGTCCGTGTTGTCGAGGATCTCCGCGCGCACCGAAGGCACGAGGAATCCGGCCGCGAGCAGCGCGATCGCGGCAGCCGCGAGCGCGATCACCGCGCGGCGCTCCCAGGCGAGCACGACCGCGCCGAGGACGCCGGCGATCAGCGCGACGAAGCTCGACTGCGAAAACGAGAAGACGAGCCCGACCCAGAGGCCGACGATGGCGACGGTGGCGACGATCGCGTCGCGACGGGCGCCGTAGAGCGCCACGACGAGCCCGACGACGATCGCGACGACGAGGAAGCGGCCGTAGATCGACGGATCCCAGAAGACCGAGTTGACCCGGAAGAACGGAGCGAACGCGTTCGAGACGATCACCTTCGGGTTCCAGAAGATGTCCCGCGTCAGCCACTGGTAGACGCCGATCGCCGCGAAGACAGCCGCCAGTGCGACCAGCTCGATCGTCAGCGCTTTCAGCCAGCGCCGCTGCCACGGCAGGCGGGCGCACATGAGCGCAAGCAACCCGAAGGGGAGGTAGAACGCGGCGAGCGAGACGGCGCCGAGACGCGCGCCGTCGCTCCAGAGCAGCGAGATCCCCGCCCACCCGAGGAAGACGGCGAGCGGCCACGCGAGCGGGCCGAGCTCACGCGCGCGGCCGTCTCGGCGCCAGAGCTCCCACGCAAGCGCGACCGTCCCTCCCGCGACGACGACGTAGAGCGGCAGCAGCAGGCTCGACTCCTGCCCCCCGATCCGAACCGGCACGCGGGCCGGCGTGCATGCGAGCGCAGCCATCGGCAGCAGCCAGGGCCGGCGGAGGAAGAGTGCACCGAGCGCGACCGAGACGGCGCCGCCCACCACGAATCCGACCGCGATCCGGGCGTCGTTCCCCTCGGGCCGCAGCGTCACCAGCAGGACCGTCCCGCCGGCGAGCGTCACCGCGAGCGCCGCGAGCCGAACTCCCCGGCCGCGCGCGACGATCAGCACCGCGAGGCCGAGCGCGGCGAGGACGCCTCCGGCGATCACCGAGCCCTCACGAACACCGGAATCGCATCGGCGTAGCGCGAGTAGCTGACCCTCAGCGTGTAGCGGCCCGGCCGCTCCGGCGCCGGGAGTACGAGGGTCTCCGCGCTCGAGAAGCCGGTGCGGGCTCCGAGGCGCCACCGATACCGCGGCGTGTCGGTCGAGACGCGGACGCCGAAGCGTGCGCCTGCCGGTACGACGATCCGCCGCGGCGCCAGCTCGATGAACCGAAGCTGCACGACGGCTCGCTGTGCGGCCGAGCGGTTGCCCGCGAGATCCTCGGCGACGATCCGCAGCACGTAGGTGTCCGGCGGGAGCCGGCTGCCGCGCCACTCGATCTTGCTGCGAAGCCGTGCGGTGCTCTCGAGCACCTCCTCGCCCTCGACGATGAGGATCACGCGCGCACGCTCGGAGAGCGAGAACCGGATCCGGACGAAGTCTGAGTTCCGGTCGCGGTCCGGAGAGAACACGCGCGGCGCCACCGACTGGACGGTCAGCTCGGGCGGCGTCGTGTCGAGGCGGGCCGGGTTCGGGATCTCGATCGTTCGTCGTGCGTTTGCCAGGTGGACGCGGGCCCGATAGGTGCCCTCGCGCACCCCGCGACCGTCCCAGTGGAATGTCACGCGCCCGGCCCGAAACGGCGTGCTTTCCACGAGCGTTCGCACCGGCCTGCTCTCCCCGTCGACGATCGTGACCGTGAGCCGGTCGGGGTCGCGCAGGCCGAAACTGAACACCGCCTCGTCCGTCGCGCACCGGCACACGGGCGAGAACGCCTCGGTCACCCTCGGCGCGACAATCGGCGAGGGAACGAGCTTCAGGCGCTCTGTGACCGCGAAGGCGGCCGCGGTGCCGCCCAGGAGCCCGAGCACGAGCAGCGTGGAGACGACGCGCGGCAACCCGCGCGCGAGGCTATCCGAAGACCTTCGTATGCCTCGGGCGAACGCGTACGCGCGCACCCTCGACCAGCTCGAGTCGCTCGGCCTCGCCGCGGGTGACCTGCGCCCAAAGCTCCTCGCCGTTCTCGAGCCGCAGCTCGACCCGCACCTCGAACCCGAGATGGACGACGCGCTCGACGACGGCCTCGTCGCCTTCGCCGAACTCGACGTCGTGCGGGCGCACGAACGACTGCCCGACGCGGTTCACCTCGCCGACGAACGTCATCACGAACTCGTTGTGGGGATTGTCGTAGAGCTCGCGCGCGCCGCCGACCTGCTCGATGCGCCCGTGGTTCATGACCACGATCTGGTCGGCGAGGTCCATCGCCTCCTCCTGGTCGTGCGTGACGAAGATCGTGGTCACGTGCACCTCGTCGTGCAGGTGACGCAGCCACGCGCGCAGCTCCTTGCGGACGCGCGCGTCGAGAGCGCCGAACGGCTCGTCGAGCAGGAGCACGTTCGGCTCGACGGCGAGCGCGCGGGCGAGCGCCATGCGCTGGCGCTGACCGCCGGAGAGCTGCGCGGGGTAGCGGTCGGCGAACCCGCTCAGCTGCACGAGCTCGAGCAACTTGGCGACGCGCTCCTTGATCTCTCTCTTCGGGCGGCGGCGGATCTCGAGCCCGAACGCGACGTTCTTCCAGACCGTCATGTGCTTGAACGCGGCGTAGTGCTGGAACACGAAGCCGACGCCGCGCTTCTGCGGCGGACGCGACGTGATGTCGTTCCCCTCGATCAGCACCCGACCCGCATCCGGCTGTTCCAGGCCCGCGATGATCCGCAGGAGCGTCGACTTGCCGCTGCCGCTCGGGCCGAGCAGCGCCGTCAGCGACCCGGCCGGCACCTCCACGGAGACGTCGTCGAGCGCGACGAAGTCTCCGAACTGCTTCGACACCGATCGCGCCTCGATCATGTGCCCTCCTTCGGCTTGAACATGCTCATCGCGACGAGCGTCCCGATCGCGAGCAGCGCGAGCACGACCGAGGCCGCGTAGGCGCCGACGAGGTCGAACGACTGGAACCGCTCCTCGACGTGGAGCGTCATCGTCTCCGTCTTGCCGACGATGCGACCCGAGACGACGCTGACTGCGCCGAACTCGCCGAGGGCGCGGGCAGTCGTGAGCACGACGCCGTAGGCGACCGCCCACCGGATCGCGGGGAGCGTGACACGCCTGAACGTCTGCCACGGCGACGCACCCAGCGTCGAGGCGGCCTGCTCCTGCTCCGTTCCGATCTCGCGGAGCACCGGCACGACCTCTCGTACGACGAACGGCAGTGAGACGAAGATCGTGGCAAGGACCATCCCGGGCAGCGCGAAGACGACGTCGAACGGCAGGTCCGCGAGCCAGCCTCCCGTCCCGAACAGGAGCAGGAACGCGAGCCCGACCACGATCGGCGACAGCGCGAGCGGCAGGTCGACGACCGCGTTCACGATCCCTTTTCCCGGAAAGCGATAGCGCACGATCGAGATCGCGCAGGCGATGCCGAAGATGGTGTTCGCCGGGACGACGATCGCCGTGATCAGGATCGTGATCAGGAACGCATGGATCGCGGCCGGAGTGGTCACGGCGTCCCACGCTGCGCCGACCCCGTCCTCGAAGGCGCGGAAGAAGACCATCCCGACCGGAAGCACGAGCAGGAACGCGAGGTAGCCAAGGGCGGTGAAGCGAAGCGCGTACTTACGCCACACGGTCGTGCCTCGTCACGCGTCGGCGAAGCCCGCCGATGAGCAAGAGCGTCGCGAAGGAGAGAACGAGCAGCACAACGGACACCGCTGCCGCGCCGGCGGGGTCGCCGCTCTCGATCCTGCCGAAGATGTAGACCGACGCGATCTCGGTGTGGAAGGGAAGGTTCCCCGAGATGAGCACGACCGAGCCGAACTCGCCGATCGCACGAGCGAACGCGAGCGCCACACCGGAGAGCACGGCCGGGAACAGGTTGGGGAAGACGATGCGCCGGAAGACCTGGAGCGAGTTCGCGCCGAGCGATGCCGCGGCGTCCTCCATCTCGCGGTCGAGTTCGAGCAGGACCGGCTGGACGGTCCGGATCACGAACGGAAGCGTCACGAACAGCATGGCGACCACGATCGCCGTGCGGCTGAAGGCGATGTCCACGCTGAAAGGCCCGTTCGGCCCGTAGAGCGCGAGCAGCGTCAGGCCCGCGACGATGGTCGGCAACGCGAACGGCAGGTCGATCAGCGCGTTCACGACGCCCTGGCCGCGGAACCGGTCGCGGACGAGAACCCAGGCGATCAGCGTTCCCATCACCGCGTTGACGAGGGTCACGGCGACCGACGCGACGAGCGTCAGCTTGAGCGCGGCGACCGCCTGCGGCTCGGTGATCGCGTCCCAGAAGCTCCGCTCGCCCTTGGTCGCCTGCCAGACGACGGCCGAGAGCGGCAGGAGGACGATCAGCGTCAGGTACGCCGTCACGAGCCCCTGGGTCAGCGCCGCCCCCGGGCGCGAGATTGCGCCCGGGGGCGAAGCGGCTTGGGCGTGCGAGCTCAGTTTCCGGACTGCTTCTGGATCAAGGTCACGATCCCGTTGTTGGCGTTGAAGAACCGCTGGTCGACCTTCGCCCAGCCGCCGAGCCACTTGATCGAGAAGAGCTGCGGACGGACGGGGAACGAGAAGCCCCGCGCCGCGGCCGGCACGATCGGGCGGTAGCCGTTCTGGGCGAAGATGCGCTGCGCGGGAACCGTGCGCAGGTAGCGCAGGAACGCGTTCGCGGTCGCCTTGTTCTCCGAGGTGGTCGTGACGGCGATCGGGTTCTCGATCCGGATCGTCGCCTTCGGGATCACGTACGGAACTTCCTGGCCGTTCTGGTTGGCGAAGATCGCCTCGTTCTCGTACGCGAGCATCACGTCACCTCGGCCGGCGAGGAACGTCTGCAGCGCCTCGCGCGCGCTCTTGTCCTGCGAGACGATGTGGCTGTAGAGGTTGCGCAGATACGCGACGGCCTGCGCGTGCGTCTTCTTCTTGCGGAGCATCGCGCCGTACGCGGCCATGATGTTCCACTTCGCTCCGCCCGAGGTCTGCACGTTGGGCGTCACGATCTGCACGCCCGGCTTGACGAGGTCTTCCCAGTCGCGGATCTTCTTCGGGTTGCCGCGGCGCACCGCGAAGACGACGACGGAGCGCGTGACGATCCCGTTCCACTGGTTGCTCTTCCAGTTCTTGGGAACAAGACCCTTGTTGACCAGCGAGGTGATGTCGGGCTCGAGGGAGAGCGCGACGACGTCGGCCTTCAGCCCGGCCTCGACCGCGCGGGCCTGCTCACCGGACGCGCCGTAGCTCTGCTGGAACGACGTGCCGTTGCCGGCCGCCGTCTTCTGGAACGCCGGGATCAGGTCGGCGTAGGCGGCCCGGGGGGTCGAGTACGCGACGAGAGAGATGCTGCCCGAGTCGACGCGGGCGGAAGCGGCGGCGGCGCCCGCCAGCGCCAGAACCGCCAGGAGAGATGAGACAATGGTCTTGCGCACGGAGCCTCCTTTATAGATACCACTAATACGCTCTATTAGCGGAGTCTTATAGGAGGCTCCGGGCGCCGTCAAACGAGAACCGCTCAACCCGCCGACTGGCCCGCGTCTCGATAGATCTGGGCCACGATTGCGCTCTCCCCTTCGAAGAAGCGCTCGCCCACCTCGGGCCAACCGCCGAGATCCGCGATCGTGAAGAGGTGGCGGGGCTCGGGGAAGTCGGCACGACGTGCCACCGTCTCGAGCACGGGCCGGTAGCCGGCGTCGGCGAACAGCTGCTGAGCCTCCTCGGAGCGCAGGAAGTCCACGAAGGCATGCGCCTTGGCCGCGTTCTCGCTCTTCGCGACGACGGCGACCGGATTCTCGATCAGGATCGTCTCGTCCGGGAGGACGTAGTCGAGCGGCTGCCCTTTGTCCTGCGCGAAGATCGCCTCGTTCTCGTAGGCGAGCAGCACGTCGCCGCGACCGGCCATGAAGGTCTGGAGCGACTCACGCGCGCTCTTGTCGGACGAGACGACGTTGCCGATCAGCCCGCGCAGGTACTCGACCGCCTGCTCGTGCGAGCGCCCTCGCTCGAGCTGCGCGCCGTACGCCGCCATGAGGTTCCAGCGGGCGCCTCCCGATGTGAACGGGTTCGGCGTGACGATGTCCACGTCGTCGCGAAGCAGGTCGTCCCACGTGCGGATGCCCTTTGGGTTGCCTTTGCGAACCGCGAAGACGACCACGGAGTCCGTGACCATTCCCTTGTGCGCGTCGTTCGCCCAGTCGGACGCGACGAGCCCCTCGTCCACGAGCCGCGTCACGTCCGGCTCGAGCGAGAAGGCCACGACGTCGGCATCGAGACCCGAGGCGACGGCGCGGCTCTGCTCGCCCGACGCGCCGTACGACGTCGAGAACGAGACGCCGCTGCCGGCCGGCGTCTCCGTGAACCGCTTCGTCAGCACCTCGTACACCTCGCGCGGCGTCGAGTAGGCGACGAGCGTCAGCTCACCGCCGTCGCCGCCCGCACCGCCCGCGGAATCCGAGCCACCGCACCCGGCGACGGCCAGGACGGCGAAGAGCAGCGCGATGAGACGAGTCATCGTCCCGGCTGCGGGGGGAGCGGGCAGGAGACGAACGGTCGGCCGCTCAGACGGCAGGCGAGCTTGTACGCCTCGCAGCCGGTGCAGAACCCGGTCGCCGCAGCGAGCAGCGCCAGGGCCGCGACGAGCAGCCCGAGCGCGACGCCGGCCGTTTCCGCGCCCGCTCCGTACGCCACCGACGCCGCGGTGAGGACGACGAGCCCGACCATGTTCGCGACACGCGGCGGACGCGAGTCCTCGAGCGGTCCCTCGCCGAAGCGCGGCTGCACGAGCTCGAAGTACGCGAGGCAGGGCAGGCAGTACCGGCGCCCGAAGACGAGCCCGACGGCAAGCTGCAGCGCGAGCAGAGCCAGCAGCCACCACCAGCCTGTCGCGACCGCGAGCACCGACAGCGTCCCGATCACCGCCTGGTTGAACCGCGGCGCGCGCGAGTCGATCACGTCGGTGTCGACGTAGGGATCGGCCGTCCGCAGGGTCACGAGCGATAGGCCTCGATGAGCACCTCGGCGACCTCCGGGCGTGTGAACTCGGTCGGCGGAACCTCTCCCGCACCGAGCATCTCGCGCACCATCGTCCCCGAGAGGAAGACGTGCTGCTCCCGGTCGTGCGGGCAGGTCTTCGCGCTCGCCATCGAGCCGCACGCCTTGCACCAGAACGAGTGCTCGAAGAACATCGGCTCGATGTCGAGCTCGTGCGGTTCGAGCTCGTCGAAGATCAGCTGTGCGTCGTAGGTGCCGTAGTAGTCGCCCACACCGGCGTGGTCCCGGCCGACGATGAAGTGCGAGCAGCCGTAGTTCTTCCGGCAGATCGCGTGCCAGATCGCCTCGCGCGGCCCGGCGTAGCGCATCGCCGCGGGGAACGCCGACAGGAGCACGCGCTCGGGCGGGTAGTAGTCGTCGAGCAGCGTCCGATAGCACTGCACGCGCACGTCCGCAGGCACGTCGTCCCCCTTGGTCTCTCCGACGAGAGGGTGGATCAGCAGTCCGTCGACCGTCTCGAGCGCGACCTTGGTCAGGTACTCGTGCGCGCGGTGGATCGGGTTCCGCGTCTGGAAGCCGACGACGCGCTTCCAACCGCGCTCGGCGAAGGCCGCACGTGTGTCGCGGGGATCGAGGGCGAGCTCGGGGAACTCCGGCTCGGGCCGCTCGAAGACCGTGACTCGACCCGACAGGTAGTTCGGCTTCTGCGAGTAGAGCCGCGCCACGCCCGGGTGCGCCGCGTCGGTGGTGCGGAAGACTTGTTGCGCTTCTGTTTCGGTGGCACACGGGTACACCTGGGCCACCTCGAGCACCGCGAGCTTGCGCCCGGCCTCGTCGGCAAGCGCGACACGATCGTGGGTGGGCCGCTCGTCGACGGCAAGGCACACCGGGATGGCCCACGGGAGCCCATTCGCAAGGCGCATCTCCTCGAGCACGCGCTCGTAGTCCTCCTGGCCCATGAACCCGTCGAGCGGGGAGAGGGCACCCGACGCGATCATGTCCAGGTCGGACACCTCTCGCGACGTGAGCGTCACGACCTCGAGCGAGTCGAGGTCGTCCGGCCGCTCGCCGGTCCGGTCGACCAGCTCGCCGCCGTGCGGACGGATCAGCCGGTCGGTCGCAACCGCGGTCACGCCGTCACGCCTGACTCGACCAGCCCGAGCTCCTCGAGCTTCGAGACGATCAGCCGGGCCGAGTCCTCGGGGTCGTGCTGCTCGGTGTCGACGACGAGCTCGGGGCTCACGGGCTCCTCGTAGGGATCGTCGACGCCGGTGAAGCCCTTGATCTCGCCGGCGAACGCCTTCTCGTAGAGCCCTTTCACGTCGCGCCTCGCGCACTCCTCGACAGACGCCTTCACGTGCACCTCGACAAACGTGCCCCACTCCTCGACCATCGCGCGGGCCTTCTGCCGCGTCTCCTCGTACGGCGAGATCGCAGCGGCGATCACGGCGCCGCCCTGGCGCGTCAAGCGCGACGCGACCCAGCCGATCCGCTCGATGTTCGTGTCGCGGTCCTCCTTCGAGAACCCGAGCCCTTTGGAGAGATGGGTTCGAACCGTGTCGCCGTCGAGGTACTCGACGACGTGGCCGCGGCGCTCGAGCTCGGGGCCGACGAGGTGCGCGATCGTGGACTTGCCTGCGCCCGAGAGCCCGGTGAACCAGAGCGTGAACCCGCCGTCGCGGCGGCGGTCGGACTCCGGGTGCTCGTGCGCGTAGATGTGCTCAGTCATTGCTCTCCTTGATCAGCGGTGCGTTCAGGTGGATGCCGCACTCGAGCTTGTCCGAGCCGGCCCAGCGGCCGGCCCGCTCGTCCTCGCCGGCGCTGACCGGCCGGGTGCAGTGGATGCACCCGATCGACGGGTAGCCCCGGTCGTGCAGCGGGTTGTACGGAATCTCGTTGACGGCGATGTAGGCGTCGACGCGCTTCGAGTCCCACTCGACGATGGGCTGGATCTTCCAGACGCCGTAGCGCTCGGACCACTCGACCTTCTGCGCGTTCGCGCGCGTCGGAGACTGCTCGCGTCGGATCCCCGTGATCCACGCGTCGTAGCCGGCCAGCGCCCGCTCGAGCGGTTCGACCTTGCGGATCCCGCAGCAGCGGTCCGGGTCGGTCTCCCAGAGCCGGTCCGGCGGATCGACGGGCCGGAAGGACTTCAGCTCGAGCCCGTACCGCTCGACGAGCCTGTCCCGCGTCGCATACGTCTCGGGGAAGAGCACGAGCGTGTCGAGCTCGACCACGTCGACCTCGAGCCCGAGGTCGCTGATCATGTGAACGAGCGCCGAGGACTGCCGCTGCCACGAGCACGTCAGGCAAAGCCGGTCGCCGAAGCGCTCGTGCGCCCACACGAGCAGCTCCTCCGCCGTCAGCTCAGCGACGTCAGGTGGCTGCAGGCTCGCCGCCAAGCAAGACCTCCTTGAGCGTGTCGCCGCGCAGCCCCAGGCGGAGCGTCTCGAGCGGGATGACCTCGTCCGGCGGAATGTTCCCGAGGTTGACGTTCGGGCCGAAGTGCTTCACGAACCACGCTTGCGAGGACTTCGTCGGCGCCTCGAAGATCAGCTCTCCGACGGCGATCTCGTGCACGATCTCGTCGATCAGGCCCGTGCGCATCTCGCCGGTCGGCCGGTAGATCCCCGCCGTACCGCCTTCGCGGCCTTCGGCGATCACCTTCCACGCCCCGGCCTCGAGCTCCTCCTTGATCCACTCGACCCACTGGTAGGGCGCGAACACGACCTCGGCATCCTTCGACCCGACCTCGCTCAGCACGGTGAAGTCACGGGCGAAGTCGGCGATCAGCTCGAGCTTGCGCTCTCGCGGGATCTCGATCGTTCCGTCCGAGATCTCGACGTGCGAGAAGCGCTGCTCGACCAGCCACGACTTGAACTCGTCGATGCGGTTGCGCGCGTAGACGACCTCGAAGAGCGTCCCGCCGCACACGACCGGCGTTTCGAACGAGCGGTAGAGCGCGATCTTCTTCTCGAGGTTGTTCGTGACGTAGCTCGTGCCCCAGCCGAGCTTGACGATGTCGACGAACTGCCCGCCGGTGTCGAAGAGCCCCTCGATGTCGCGCAGGTTCAGACCCTTGTCGATGACATGGGTCAGGCCTTCGGCGCGAGGCTTGCCGGGGCGCTGGGGGAGGTCGAGAAAGTCGCCGTTAGAACCGTGCAAAGAGCTCCTTCAACTTCGCCTGCGCACGCTCCTGGACGTCGTGGTAGAGCGAGTTGCCGTGCGCGTCGATGCCGACGGTGAGCGGCCCGAAGTCCTTGACGCGGAACTTCCAGAGGCACTCCGGCATCAGCTCCTCCCAGGCGACCTCCTCGATCTCCTCGATCTGCGTCGTCTCGAGCGCCGCAGCTCCGCCGACGATCGCGAAGTAGACCATCCCGAGCCTCTGCATCGGCTCGATCGCCTCGTCGGGGAAGCCGCCCTTGCCGCAGATGGCCCTGACCCCGTACTGCGTGCCGAGCGGCTCGGTGAAGCGGACCATGCGGGCGCTCGTGGTCGTTCCGATGCAGACCTTCTCGTAGCGCCCGTTCTCGAGCTTGCGCACGCCCGGGGCCGTGTGCAGCAGGAACGCGCCTCGCAGGTCCATCGGCGGCTCGACGCCCTGGTCGAAGATCCTCATCTGCGTGCGGTCGCGGATCCCGATGATGTGGCCCTGGACGGTCACCTCGTCGCCCGCGCGGAGCTTGAGGATCTCGTTCTCGTCCGTGATCGGGAACGTGACTTCGTGGGTCGCCATCAGAACTCGCGATCGAAGTCGACGGCGCCGTCGGGGCCGATGTGGGCGGATGCGCGCCGCGCAGCCCAGCACTGGTAGTTGACGGCCACGGGGTTGAGCGTCATGTGCGTGTCCGCGTGCTCGATGTGGCACTGGAGCACCGTCACGTCTCCGCCGAGGCCCATAGGCCCGATCCCGGTCTCGTTCAGGAGCGCGAACAGCTCGTCCTCGAGCTGTGCGACGATCGGGTCCCCGTTGCGCGTTCCGATCGGCCGCATGATCGCCTCCTTCGCGAGGTGCATCGCGTAGTCCGCGCTGCCGCCGATCCCGACGCCGACGATCCCGGGCGGGCACGGCTTCCCGCCGGCGCCGACGATCGACTCGAGCACGAACTGCTTGATCCCCTTCACGCCGTCGGCGGGGACGCACATCTTCAGGAAGCTCATGTTCTCGCTGCCGGAGCCCTTGGGCACGCACTTGACGTCGAGCCCGTCCCAGTCCTGGATGAACTCCCAGTGCACGATCGGCAGCCGGTAGCCGATGTTCGGGCCGGTGTTCTCGCGCGTGATCGTGTGCACGGCGTTCGAGCGCAGCGGGTGCTCGATCGTCGCGCGCGCGGTGCCGTCGCGCAGGCCCTCGTAGATCCTCGCCGGGTGGAGCGGGAAGTGCTCGCCGACGCGGCAGTGGTAGACCGCGATGCCGGTGTCCTGGCAGACGAGATTCTTCTCGTCGTCCGCGATGCCGACGTTGCGGACGATGGTCTCGAGGACGCGGCGTCCCGGCACGGAGGTCTCGCGATCCCGCGCTGCGACCAGCGCGTCGCGAAGGTCCTGCGGGATGTCCTTCAGCGCCCAGACGTAGAGGTGCGCAGCCGCGTCCTCGACGACGAGCTGCAGATCGGTCGTCACGTCAACGCTCATGCCTTCGCTTTCTCCGCGGCGGCCTTGCCTGCGCGGCGGCCGAACACGGTGCACTCGAGGAGGGAGTTGCCCATCATGCGGTTCCGCCCGTGGGTGCCGCCGGCGATCTCACCGCAGGCGAAGACTCCTTCGAGCGTCGTCTCGGCATGCTCGTCGATCACGAGCCCGCCGTTCTGGTAGTGGAGGACGGGGTACGTGAAGAGCGGTTCGCGCAGAGGGTCGATGCCGCCGCCGCGGTAGCGCCTGAGCATGTACGGCAGCGAGATCTCGGCGTCGGCCTCCGCGATGCGCGTCGTGTCGAGATAGACGGCCGGGCGGCCGTCGGGCGTCTCGACGCCCTTGCCGTTCGCCACCTCGTCGAAGATCGCCTGCGAGACCGCGTCGCGCGGACCGAGCGAGTCGGTGAACTCCTCGCGGTCGGCGTTCAGCAGGACGGCGCCGTACGCACGCGTCGTCTCCGGGATCGAGTAGCCCTGCATCGTCTCAGGCCACGCTCCGCCGTTCGGGTGGTACTGGAGCGCGTCGAGGTCCCGCGCCTCGGCGCCGAGGTCGAGCGCGATCTGCGTCACCTCGCCTGTCGCCCCGGGGTGGTTGGTGGAGAGCTCGCCTCGCTCCTCGGCCTCCCGGTAGCACCGGCCACCCGCCGCGAGGACGACCGTTGCCGCTTCGAGCACGTGCTCGCCGCAGCGGGCGCGCCAGCCGTGCTCGATCGGCTCGAGCTCGACGAGCGGAGACTTCGAGAACGTCGTGACGCTCGACGACTCAACCGCTTCGCGCAGCGCCTTCGTGATCGCGTGCCCCGTGCGGTCGCCGACCTGGAGCAGGCGCTTTCGTGTCGCACCGCCGCAGCGCGCAAGGCGGTAGCCGCCGTTGTCGCGCGTGAACTCGACGCCGAGCTCCTCCAGCCAGTGGATCGCCGAGGGCGCCTCCGTCGTCAGGACCTCGACGAGCCGGGGGTCCGCGGTCTGATGGCTCGAGTTCCAGACGTCCTCGGCGTGGACCTCCGGCGAGTCGTCCTCTCCGAATGCGGCCTGAATCCCGCCCTGCGCCTTCGCCGAGTTGCACGACTGGAGCGAGCCCTTCGCCGCCACGGCCACGCGGGCGCCGGAGCGCTCAGCTGCAACTGCGGCAGCCAGGCCCGAGGCCCCGCTGCCGATCACGAGCACGTCGTACTGCACCCGATGAATCTATCACCGATGTCGTAATCAGTCGCATAAGGCTTACTTATCTAGATGGGAGCGGCCTTGGCGCGCGGCGAGCGGCGGAGCACGGTCGGGAGGCCACCTTCGATCGCAAGGGCGGCGATGCCGCCGAGCGTGCACATCGCGGCGGCACCGAGCCACAGGAGCGCCGGTGACCTGGCGAGCGCAAGCGCGCCGAGCGCCGGGCCGATCGCGAAACCGAGCTGGGCGGTCGTCAGCCACGCGGCCATGTACCGGCCGCGGAGTTGAGCCGGAGCGAGATCGGCGACGAGCGGGCCCTGGACGACCCCGTGAATACACTCGCCGATCGCAAAGACGGCGGCCGCGGCGAGGAGGAACGCCGCCGCCAGCTCCACCCGCTCTGTGCCGACCGCGGCGAACGCGAGCAGCCAACTGAATGCCCAGATGCCGCCGGCGACGGCGATCGCCCGCATCCTTCTCCGCCCCTCCAGCAGACGCGTGACGGGGAGTTGCGCGAGCACGATCGTGACCGTGTTGACGACGAAGATCAGCCCGATCACCCGCTCGTCGACACCGACGTCGTTCTCGGCAAACACGGGCAGGACCGAGTTCAGCAGCGCGATGCCCGCGGTCACGAAGACGAAGTTGAGCGTGATCAGGGCAACGAAGGTGCGGTCGCGCAGAACGTCCGCATACCGGCCGCCTGCGTGCTCCCCCTGGGTCGGGGCCACGTGCGGAACGAAGAGCAGGCTCGCTGCGAAGACCACGCACGTCAGCGCGTTGAGCAGGAAGATCAAGGTGAACGTGTCCGGGTCCGAGACCACCACGACGAGGCCCGCAAGCAGGCTCCCGAGGGCGAGCCCGAGGTTGCTGCCGACGCGCTGGACCGCGTACGCCGACGGACGGAGCTCGGGAGGCGTCAACGCCGCGAGCAGGCCGGAGTAGCTGGGCCAGAACGCTCCGCGGCCGGCACCTGCAACCGCGGCGAGGACGAAGGCTTGCCAGGGCTCCCGCACGAACGGGAACAGTCCAAACCCGACGGCGACCAGGATGAGCGCGACGGCTGCCGTCGCGCGTCCGCCGAGACGATCGAAGGTCGACCCGGCCACGATCCCGAACACGAGCGCCGTCGCGAAGTGGACCGTCGGGACGAGGCCGGCGACCGCGAGCGAGAACCCGCGCACGTTGTGGAGGTAGATGAGCAGGAACGGGAGAACAAGCCCGTTGCCGACCGAGTTCACGGCCATGCCGACGTTCAGGATCCAGACCGGCCGCGGCAGTCCGGGGACGGCGACCCGGATGCGATTCACCACACTGCATGCTGCCAGCCGCCGGGCAAGGCGGCAAGCTCACCAGACGGAGCGGAGAAGCTCCTCGACCTCGGCCGGCGATGCCGGTCGTGGGTTCTGCTGGTTCCCCATTCGGCCGGCGGCCGTTTCGGCGAGCCGCGGCAGATCGTCCTCGGGGACGCCGAGCTCCCGCAGCCGGGTCGGGCCGGACAGTGCCGCCAGCTCGGTCACCCTGCAGGCCGGGTCATCCGGTGCGCCGATCGCCTCGCCGAACCGCCGCACGGCGTCAGGCGCATACGCAGTGTTGAACCGGAGCGCGGCCGGGAGGCAGATCGCGTTCAGCGTCCCGTGGGGGAGCCCGTACGCCCCTCCGACCGCCTGCGCCATCGCATGCCCGAGGGCGAGCCCGGCGAGTGCGAGCGCTTCGCCTGCGTGCGCGGCGCCTTCGAGCAACTGCGTCCGCAGGTCGAGATCGCCAGGCTGCTCGAGGACGTGCGGCAGCACGTCGGCTATCAGCCCGGCGCCCTCCAGCGCATGAACGTCGCCCTCGTCGTTCCGGCCTTTCGCGTAGAGCGCCTCCGCGGTGTGAGCGAGCGCGTTCATCGCCGTTCCGCCCGTCAGCGGCCGCGGCAGGTCGAGAGTCAGCTTCGGCTCGTAGACGATCCCGGCCATCCGTGCGCCGGCGCCGCCGCCGACCATCCGCCGGTCCGGATCGCGCACGCCGAACCCCTGGGTCCACTCGGAGCCCGAGTACGTCGTCGGAACCGAGACAACAGGGAGCCCGCGCGCGGCCGAGGGCGCCTTCGCAGTGTCGATCGCGCTCCCACCTCCCACGGCGAGCAGCCCGTCGATGTCCTCCGGGGCGTCGATTCGGTGCGAAGGAATCTCGGTCCACGTCGCGTGCGCGGGTAGGTCGAGGGACGACCAGCGCCCGCTGGCCACGAGCAGCGGCCGCTCGATCCCGACCTCGTCGAGCACGTCCTGGAGCGCGCCGAGCCCCCAGCGGACGATCACCCGAGCCGCTCCCTGCCGAACGCGACGAACGCATCCGCGACTCGGGTCGGCGACTTTCTCGCCGCCCGCACGAGCGAGACGTCGCGGACGAGGTTCAACCCGCGGACGCGCGCCTCGCCGAGCGTGCCGGCGGCCAGCTCCGACTCGACCGCCGAGCGTGAGATGAAGGTGACTCCGTAGCCGGCGAGGACGGCGCTCCGCACCGACTCCTGCAAGCCGAGCTCGAGCGGCACGTCGAAGTCGCGCAACCGCTCGCCGCTCCGGCGGAGCTCGTCCTCGAGCAGCTGCCGCACGCCGCCTCCCTCCTGCATCACGATCAGCGGCTGTTGGCGCAGCTCGTCGAGCGTGATCGTGCGCCCGGCGAACGGGTGATCCGCCGGGGTCGCGAGGATCACCTCGTCGCGGAAGAAGGACTCGAAGGCCACGCCGCGCTGGCGGCGGGCAGCTCCGACGATCCCGAGCTCGAGCTCCCGAGCGGCCACGTGCTCGACGACGGCGTGCGTGTCGGCGACCGTGAGCGAGACCTTCACGCCCGGGTTCTCGCGCTGGAACTCGCAGAGCAGGAGCGGCACGACGATCGCGGCCGGACCGGTCGACGCACCGAGTTCGAGCGTGCCGGTCAGCTCTCCCTCGCCGACGGTCGCCACCTCCTCGAGCAGCTGATCCTCGAGCGCCAGCATCCGCTGGGCACTGCGATAGAGCCGTCGGCCTGCCTCGGTCGGCTCGACCCGGCGCCCCGATCGGTCGAGGAGCTGCTTCCCGAGGCGCTTCTCGAGCGCCCGGATCTGCAGGCTCACGGCCGGCTGCGTGACACCGAGCCGCTCGGCCGCCTGGGAGAAGCTCTTGCGCTCGACCACCGCGCAGAATGCAGCAAGCTGCCGCGTGTCCATAAGCGTTGATTATGACTGATGTGCGGCTAGCTCACGTCGAGCCTGACGTCCTCGAGCGCGATGTCGCGAAGGACGCGGTGCATGACGTCGTCCGAGATCACGCCCGACCGTCGCAGCTCGACGACGGCCTGCTCCTCTGCGCGGAGCAGTTCGCGGCGCAGGCGTTGGAACGCGCCGGAGCGCTCCTCGATCTGGCCGTCCCCCCGCCGAGCCGCTGGCCGAAGCGGTCGATGCGGAACCGGTACCCGCCGCGAAGGCGCTCGGCCGTGTCGTCGCGCACCCAGTCCTCATCCGCGAGCTCGTCGATCCGTGCGAGCGCCGCCTCGGCCGCCCGAAGCCTCGCCTTCGCATCCTCGCGCGCGTCGAGCCCGTCCTCCTCGAGCCCCAGCACGCGGATCACGAACGGAAGGGACAGGCCCTGCAACACCAGCGTCGCGAGGATGACGGAGAACGCGAGGAAGATGATCAGCTCGCGACCGGGGAAGGGGGCTCCGGAGTCCGTCTCGAGCGGGATCGCCAGGGCGGCCGCCAGCGACACCGCGCCCCGCATACCCGCCCAGCCGAGCACGGCAGGAACCTGCCACGGCGGGTACGGGTCGCGCTCGCGGATGCGTCGGAACAGAAAGCGCGGCCCGTACGCGAACGGGTACACCCACACCAGGCGAATCAGGATCACCGCTGCGCAGACCGCGAACGCCGCCGTCGCGAGCTCGCTCGTCGACCATGCATCGAGACCGTCGAGGACCTGCGGCAGCTGAAGCCCGACGAGGATGAAGAGGGAGGCGTTCAGGATGAACACGAGGATCGACCAGAACGCGTCGCCCTGGAGGCGCGTCTGCGAGTTCGTGAGCTCGGGCGTGTACCAGCCCATGTAGACCCCGGCCGTGACCGCAGCGAGCACCGCGGACAGCCCGAGTGCGTCGGCGGGCAGGTAGGCGATGTAGCCGGTGAGAAGCGCGATCGTGATCTCGGTCGGCGAGTGGTCGAGCCGCCTGCGTACCTGGCGGATCACGTACCCCACCGCGAGCCCGATCGCGACGCCGCCGACGGCGCCGATCACGAGCCGGCCGCCGGCCTCCCAGAGGGAGAACGCGCCGGTCACCGTGGCGACCACCGCGGTGCGGTAGAAGACGAGCGCGGTCGCGTCGTTGACGAGGCTCTCGCCCTCGATGACCGTGACCAGCCGGCGCGGTACGCCGAGGCGGCGAGCGATCGTCGTCGCGGCGATCGGATCGGTCGGTGAGACGATCGCGCCGAGGACGAACGCGGCCGGCCAGGTGAGCCCGTCGACGACGGCATGCGCGACGGCGGCAACACCGACCGTCGTCGCAGCGACAAGGCCGATCGCGAGCAGCGAGATCGGGCGCACGTTCGCACGCAGGTCGCGGAGCGAGGTGAAGAACGCCGACGAGTAGAGGAGCGGCGGCAGGAACGCGACCAGGACGAGCTCCGGGGGGAGCTCGAAGTCGGGGAGACCGGGGGCGAAGCCGAGCGCGAGCCCGCCGAGCACGAGCAGGATCGGATACGGGATCCCGACGAGCGAAGCGAGCGCGAGGAGCGCACCGACTCCGACCAGCAGGCCGAGCAGCTGCCACAGCTCCTGTGAGTGCAGCTCCACGCCGGGACGATAGTTTCCCTCCCCGTGCCCGGCATCGGCAGAACCGTGCGCGCCAAAGACGCGCTCTCGTGAAGGTCTGGATCGACATGACGGCGAGCGCGCACGTGCTCGTCTACCGGCCGCTGATCGAGATCATGCGCGCGCGCGGCGACGAGGTCGAGATCACCGCGCGCGAGTACGGACAGACGCTGGAGCTGCTCGACCTCCACGGGCTCGAGGCCGAGGCGATCGGCCATCACGGCGGGGGCTCGAGCTTCGGAAAGGCGCGCGCGCTGGGGTCGAGGCTGCGGGCGCTTCACCGGTGGGCGAAAGGCCGCGGCTTCGACGTCGCCCTCGCCCACGGCTCGCACGAGCTGACGATCACCGCGCGAAGTCTCGGGATTCCGAGCTCGACGACCTTCGACTACGAGTTCGCGTGGCTACAGCACCAACTCGGCTGCCGGGCGGCGACCAAGGTGGTCGTCCCGGAGTCGATCCCGCCGGAGCGGCTGCGGCGTTACGGGGTCGGCGGCGGAAAGCTGCTCCGGTACGAGGGCCTTAAAGAGGAGTACTACCTCTCCGACTTCGAGCCCGACCGGCGCGTGCTCGAGAGGTGGGAGCTCGATCCCGGCCGCGTGCTGGTCGTCCTGCGCCCGCCTCCCGACGTCGCCCTGTACCACCGGCACGCGAACCCGCTCTTCCCCGAGACGCTCGACGCGCTCGGCAGCCGGGACGACGTCCATGCCTTCGTGCTCCCGCGCACGTACGACCAGCTGCGCTTCGTCCGAGGCCTGGAGCTGCCGTCGGTGATCGTTCCCGATCACGCCGTCGACGCGCAGAGCCTGATCGCGTTCGCCGACCTCGTCGTCTCGGCGGGCGGGACGATGAACCGCGAGGCGGTCGCGCTCGGCGTGCCGGTCTACACGGTGTTCGGCGGACGCCTCGGCGGCGTCGACGAGGCGCTCATCCGCGAGGGGCGGCTCGTCACGCTCGACGACCCGCGCGCGCTCGCCGTGCGCAAGCGCGACCACACCGAAGCGCGGGTGCGGCGCGACCCTGAGGTCATGCTCGACCTGCTGCTGTCCGCCCGCTAGGCGGCGGTCTCGGCGACGGCCGCGAGCACGGCTGTTCCGTAGCGCTCGAGCTTCGCGGGGCCGACGCCCGAGACCGCGCCGAGCTCGGCGAGGCTTGCCGGGCGGCGTGCCGCGATCTCGGCCAGCGTCGTGTCGTGGAAGACGACGTACGCGGGCCTGCCTTCCTCTTTCGCGCGGTCGAGCCGCCACCGCTTGAGCGACGCGAGCAGCGGGTCGTCCGGCGCAACTGGCGGAGCGCCCCCGACGCCGAGCTCGGTCAGGAAGCGGCTGGGCTTGGCCGACCAGGTGATCGTCAGGTGGCGGCGCGCACGCGTGAGGCCGACGTAGAAGAGCCTCCGCTCCTCCGCGACGTCCTCGGGCGTCTTCGCCCGCTTCGACGGCAGCTCGCGCGACTCGAGCCGAGGCAGGAACACGGCGTCGAACTCGAGGCCTTTCGCACGGTGGTAGGTGAGCAGGTGGACACCGCCCTTCGCTCCGCTCGCAAACCGCGCGCGTAGCTGCTCGACGTACTCCGCAACCGTCGCGCCCGGCAGCGACTCCGCGATCCACACGAGCAGCTTCAGGTCCTTCTGGCGCGTCTCCTCCCGCTCGCCGATCCGCTGCGGCGGCGCCTCGAGCAGACCGTGCTCGCCTGCGACCTGCCTGACCTCCTGAGCGGCCGGCTCGTCGCCTCGCCCACGCAGCGCCTTCACCAGCTGACGCGCTGCATCGCGCTCGAGCAGCGCAGCGCCCTGGAACGGGATCTCCGCCCCGGCGAACGCCTGCTCGAAGTCGGCCGAGCGCGCGTTCATCCGGTAGAGCACGGCCATCTCCTCGTACGGAACGCCCCCGGCGTGCAGCGTCCGAACACGCGCGACGACGAAGTCGAGCTCGTCGGCGAGCGACGGGAGCGGACGGGCGATCGGCTCGGGTCCGGACTCCCGCGTCGTGCGCAGGGTCTTTTCGGCGCCGCCGAGTTCGCCCACGAGCCGGTTCGCGAGCCCGAGCACCTCGGGCGTCGAGCGGTAGTTCTCCTCGAGCCTGACGACGAGCGCGTGCGGATACCGCTCGGGCAGCTCGAGCAGGTGCCGCGGAGTTGCGCCCGTGAACGCGTAGATCGCCTGGTAGTCGTCTCCGACCGCACAGACGTCGTCGCGATCACCGAGCCAGAGTTCGAGCAGCGTCTGCTGAAGCAGGTTCACGTCCTGGTACTCGTCGACCGTGAACGCCCGATAGCGCCCCTGGACGACCCCGAGCGCGTCGCGGTCCTGCTCGTACAGCTCGACCGCGCCGGCGAGCAGATCCTCGAAGTCGACGCGCCCTCGCTCCTCCTTGCGCCGCTCGTAGTCGCGGAAGACGCGATGCATCAGCTCCGGCGGGATCGGCGGCTCGTGCCCGTCCAAGCCGTCGAGGTAGGTCTCGGGGGTCAGACGCCGGTTCTTCGCCCACTCCACCTCCGTCGCGAGGTCGGCGGCCGGGGTGAACTTGTACGGCATCGGAAGCGCGTTCCCGATCCAGCGGAGCGGGAGCACCTTCGACGCGAGCACGTTCAGCTGCCCCACCTTGCCGAAGAACGAGAGCTGGGCGAGCGCAGCCGAGTGGAACGTCGCCGCACGGACGCGCTCGACGCCGAGCCGGCTCAGACGCTCGCGCATCTGGCCTGCGGCCTTGTCCGTGAACGTGACGGCGAGGACCTGCTCCGGGACAAACGCGCCGCTCGCGACCTGGTTCGCGATCCGGTGCGTGATCGTCGTCGTCTTCCCTGAGCCCGCTCCGGCGAGGATGCAGACCGGCCCGCGCACCGTCTCGGCCGCGCGGCGCTGCTCCGGGTTCAGCCCCTCGAGGATCGCCTCCTGGTCCATCGGACGTTCAACCGTAGAGAGGGCACGGGACGGAGCCCGCAGGAAACCGCTACGCCGGTGTGACGGGGGTGGAACGAGTCTGTGCCGATGCACGCACAGGCGCCTTGACGATCGCGGCGAGCCGCGACACGAGCTCGAGCGTGTCACCCTCCTCGACGAGCCGCTCGAGCACGTTCAGCTCCTCCTCGAGCCAGACGGCGTCAACCGGCTCCCGGGTCGCGCGCGAGATCTTGGAGTGTGTGGTCGGATGGACGGTCTCGCCCGTGTTCCAGAGGTCCTCGTGAAGCTTCTCGCCCGGGCGCGTGCCGACGAACTCGATCTGGACGTCCGTCCTGCCCGAGAGCCGGATCATGTTCTCGGCCAGGTCGACGATCTTGACCGGGTCGCCCATGTCGAGCACGTAGACGTCGCCCCGCCCGCCGATCGCGCCCGCCTGGACGACGAGCGACGACGCCTCCGGGATCGTCATGAAGTACCGCGTCATCTCCGGATGCGTGACCGTCAGCGGGCCGCCGCGGCCGAGCTGGCGCCGGAAGATCGGCACCACCGAGCCGGACGAGCCGAGGACGTTGCCGAAGCGAACGGCGACGAAGCGCGTCGGCACGTCGCTGCGGTGCCCGTACGTCTCGACCACGGACTCGCAGAGCGCCTTCGACTGCCCCATCACCGTCTTCGGGTTCGCGGCCTTGTCGGTCGAGACGAGCACGAACCGCTCGGCGCCGAACTCGGCCGACACGTCCGCGATCGCGCGGGTCGCGAGCACGTTGTTGCGGACGGACTCGATCGGGTTCGCCTCCATCAGCGGGACGTGCTTGTACGCCGCGGCATGGAAGACCACCTCCGGCCGGTAGCGCTCGAACACCTGGCGGAGCTTCACGCGGTTGCCGCAGTCGGCGAGCACCGGCACGCTCGCCGGGAACTCGCGCTCCTCGACGAGCTCGCGCTCGATCTCGAAGAGCGACGTCTCGGCGTAGTCCACGAGGATCAGCCGAGCGGGCTGGACGCGCGCGATCTGCCGGCAGAGCTCCGAGCCGATCGACCCGCCTGCGCCCGAGACGAGCACGGTCTTGCCGCGCAGATACGCGGCGACCTCCGGCAGGTCGACCTCGACCTGCGCTCGGCCGAGGAGGTCCTCGACCTCGACGGGGCGGATCTGCGCGAGATCGACGACGCCGGTGATCAGCTCGTGCAGCGAGGGGAGGGTCTTGACCGGGACGTTCTCCACCCGGGCGGCCTCGACGACGCGTCGCCGAAAGTCACCCGCGGCGGACGGCGCGGCGATCAGCAACTCGTCGGGCCGGTTGTCGCGCAGGATGTGAGGCAGGTCCGCCGTCGTACCGAGGACGCGGACGCCGTGGAGGCGCATTCCCCGCTTGCGCGGATCGTCGTCGATGAGGCCGACCGGGGTGTAGTCGAGGAGCTTCGAGCGCTGGAGCTCGCGCAGCGTCTGCTCGCCCGCGTCGCCGGCGCCGACGATCAGCACCTCACGGCCGCGCGCCATGATCCCACCCTTGGGGCGCTCGATCACGGTCCGCGCCAGCAGGCGCGAGCCCGCAACGAACGCGAGCAGCAGGAGCGGGTCGACGAGCGCGACGCCGCGCGGCAGACGCACCTGCTGGACCGGATAGAAGAAGTAGACCGCCGCGATCGCGAGCACCGACGCGATCGCGACGCCGACGACTGCGCGCCACATGTCGCGGGTGGAGACGTAGCGCCACCACCGCTGATAGAAGCCCATCGCGACGAAGACGGAGAGCTTGATCGCGACGACGATCAGGATCGTCTCGCGCAGCATCGTCTCGTAGAAGGGAGGCACCTCGAAGTCGAACCGCAGCTGGAACGCGAGGTACCAGGCGGCGGCGATCATCACGGCGTCCGCCGCGAGCTGCCACAGACGGTGCCGCGTGATCGGGATCACACGCGGACGCCCACCGCGGAGCGGACGACGTCGACGACCCGCTCTTGAACCGCCGGGTCGATCCCCGGCCACAGCGGTACGGAGAAGTTCTCGCGTGCCGCCCGCTCGGTCTCGGGCAGCGACCCCGGCTCCCACCCGAGGAACCGCAGCGCCGGCTGCAGGTGCAGAGGCGTCGTGTAGTACGTCGCCGAGGCGATCTCGGCCGCCCGCAGCGCGTCGCGGATGGCGTCGCGCTCGGGCGAGCGGCAGACGAAGAGGTGGTAGACGTGGCCGGGCTCGTCCACGGGCAGCTCCACGAGCTCGCCCAGCCCGAGCTCGGCATAGCGCGCCGCAGCCTCACGCCGGCCGCGCGTCCACTCGTCCAGGTGTTGCAGGAAGAGGCGCAGGAAGGCGGCCTGCAGCTCGTCGAGCCGCGAGTTGTAGCCCACGAACTGGAAGTCCGTCTTGTCGCGCGAGCCGTGGAACGCAAGCATCCGCACACGCTCGGCGAGCTCGTCGTCGTTCGCGGCGACGAGGCCGCCGTCGCCGAGACAGAAGAGATTCTTCGTCGGGTAGAAGCTGAACGTCGAGACGATGCTCGTCGCGATCCCCGGGGAGCCGAACGCCTGCGCGGCGTCCTCGATCACCGGTGCGCCGAACCCTCCGAGCTCGCCGATCGCGGCCGGCCGGCCGAAGAGGTGCACCGGCATGATCGCCTTCGTGCGCTCGGTCAAGCGCGCGGCGACGTCGTCCGGGTCGACGTTCAGCGTCGCAGCGTCGATGTCGGCGAAGACGGGAGTCGCGCCGCGGCGCGCGATCGACTCGGCCGTCGCGTAGAACGTGAACGCGGGGCAGATCACCTCGTCTCCTGGGCCGATCTCGAGCGCGTCGAGCACGAGCACGAGCGCATCGGTGCCGTTCGCGACGCCGATCGTCCGCTGCACGCCGAGGTACGTCGCCGCTTCCTCCTCGAACGCGTAGAAGTTCGGCCCGCGGATGAACTCGCCCGACGCGAGCACCGCGTCGAAGCGTGCACGCAGCTCCTCGATCAGCGGCGCGTACTGCGCCTTGACGTCAACGAGCGGGATCGGCACGGCGAGAAAGGGTACTGGAGCGCCGGCGGCGCACCACCAGATAGACGATGCCGATCACGATCGCCGCGAGCACGACGTAGTCCACGTAGTGGAAGTTCTCGTGGAAGGTTTCCCAGCGCGTCCCGAGCGCGTAGCCGGCTCCCGCGAACGCGATGCACCAGATCGTCGAGCCGATGAAGGTCACGACGGTGTAGCGCAGGAGCGGCATGCGGAAGACGCCCGCGGGGATCGAGATGAACGAGCGCGCGACCGGCGTGATCCTGCCGAGGAAGACGGCCCAGCCGCCCCAGCGGTCGAACCAGCGCTCGGCTCGTTCGAGCTTGGGCGGCGGCAGGTGCAGCCAGCGGCCGTGTCGCTCGAGGTAGGGGCGGCCGCCGTACATCCCGATCGCCCAGCCGATCAACCCGCCGATCGTGTAGCCGATCGTTCCGGCGAGCACCATCACGACCCAGGCGCCGAATCCGTTGTCGAAGTCGTGCCCGAACAGCACGACGCCCGAGGCGAACGCCCCCGCCGCGAGCGCACCGGAGTAGAGCATCACGAGCTCGCTGAATGCGGGGAAGACCGCGTCGACGAGCATCAGGAAGAAGACGGCGTAGAGCCCGTGGTCGCCGATGACCTCCGTGACCTTGTCTGTCACCACCGAGGTGACGGAGGCGACGAGCACTAGCGCGGAGCGATCGTGACGGGGCCGGTGAGCGAGACCGTGCCGATCTCGTTTTGCGCGGTCACGCGAAGCTGGTAGCGGCCTGCGCGCACGAGGGAACCGTACGCGTTGCGGCCGTTCCACGTGATCGTCTGCGGGCCGGCCGTGAGGCTGCGCGGCGGAAGCGTGCGCAGCGTCGCGCCCCCTGCCGTCAGCACCGTCCCGCGGACCTGTGCCGGGCGTGTGAGCTGGAAGGTCGAGCTCACCGTCCCGCCCCGCTGGGCGCCCGAGACGCTGAGCGAGCCGAGCGTGAGGTTCAGGAAGAACGAGCGCTCGGCCTGCGAGCTGCGCCCGAGGTCGTCGGTTGCGTCGACGACGAAGCGCCAGAGCCCCTCCGGCGCAGTCTCGCCCCACTGGAACCGGTACGTGCCGAGCGCGCTCTTCGGGCCGACCTCCACGGGACGCTCGCCGCCGTCCGGCCCGATCAGCCGGGCGTTCACCGTCGAGGGCCGCACGATCTTGTAGGCGAGCGTCTCGCGATCGTTCACGCCGTCCCCGTTCGGCGACACGACGTCGACCGGAAGCTCGGGTGCGTGCACGCCGTAGTAGAAGAGATTGAGCGACTCGGCAACCGAGCGCTCGCCGGAGGGGTCCGACGGACGGTTCAGCAGCTCTCCCTCGAAGGCCATCGTCGCCGAGCCGCCGCCGTCGAGCGACGAGCCGGTCCAGACGCCGAGACGCATCAGCAGCAGCGCAAGCTCGAAGTTCGTCATCCCCACGCTGTAGCCGGACCGCCGTCCGTCGACCGTGACGAGGACGATGCGCCCGTCCTGCGTCTGACCGACTGCGCTCCGCGGCTGGCGCGGAACGAGCTGGTTCGACGTGAACCCCTCGTTCGAACGGAAGACCGGCCGGCCGGCACGGACGAGCACCGGCCCGCCGCCGACCGCGTCCACGAGATCCGACCAGTTGGGGGTCAGCGTCAAACGAACCGTCACGTTCGACCCGGGCAGAGCCTCGGCGGCGAGCCGGCCCGCCCCGGTCGCACCACGGGCGACGAGCACAGCCCCGCCCGGGGGAATCGGCGTCGCGCCGCCCTGCTTCGCCTGCACGACGGTGCCGACGAGGTCGCGCAGCGGCTGCGCTGCCGGAAACGGCGTGAGCACGAGCTCGACCGTCTCGACGGCCGCGGGCGTCGCTGGGCCGTACGTCGGCGTGTAGAGAGCGACGCCGTTGCCGCCCGGGTCCCGGTTCAGCACGAGCGGACGCCGTTGCCCGGATCCCTGCCACGTCCCGGCGAACTTGACCTTGTCGACGCGCAGCGTCCCGTCCGGCGCGATACCCGTGCTCGAGCGGTCGGGATTCGGGGGCGAGGCGAGGATGCCGTTCATCAGCAGCAACCCGCTCGGGTGGCCGATGCTCGCGTTGAAGAGATCGCCGTTCACGCCTGCGACGGTCGCAGTGGTAGCCGCGCGCCGCTGCATCTGGGTCACGCGCTCGCGCCCGATGATCAAGTCGTTCGACAGGATCGGCTTCAGCGCGTAGAGCCCGACGGGCCGAGGGCCGCGCAGGACGTGCACGACGACCGGCCCGTGCGTGGTGAACGAGACGGTGCGCTCGTACGAGACTCCGGGCATGAGCAGGCGCGCCTGCCCGAGCGACGCAGGTGCGAGGACGAGCGCCGCCAGAGCGGACGTGAGAATTGCCTTCCCGAGCACGACCCGCGCCAGACGGTAGCGGAAGGCCCGGCCGCGCCGGCCGGGCCTTTACCGCCTGCTTACGAGGACTTACGCGGCTGCGGGCGCCGGCTCGAGCGGCGAGGGCTTCACCCGCAGCACCTTGGCGAGCGACGGCGGCAGCCACCAGTTCCAGCGCCCCATCAGCTTCATCACGCTCGGAACGAGCAGGGCGCGGACGATCGTGACGTCGATCAGCACCGCCACCGCGAGGCCGAAGCCGAACTGCTGCAGGCCGACGATCGATCCCGCGACGAAGCCGAAGAACGCCGCGAACATGACGAGGCCCGCCGCGGTCACGATGCGGCCCGTCTTGGCGAGGCCGTTCGCGACCGCGTCCTCGTTCGACCGGCCGCTGTCCCATTCCTCGCGCATTCGGCTCACGAGGAAGACCTCGTAGTCCATCGAGAGGCCGAACAGCATGGCGAAGAGCATCACCGGGATCCAGCCTTCGATCTGGTCGGCCTGCATCAGCCCGAACGGCTCGCCCCAGCCCCACTGGAAGGCGACCACGAGGAGACCGTAGGCGGCCGCGATCGAGAGCAGGTTCATCACGATCGCCTTCAGCGGCAGCAGCAGCGAACGGAACGCCCGCACGAGCAGGACGTACGTCACGAGCAGCACGCCGAGCACCATCCACGGGAACGCACCGAAGGTCAGGTCGAGGAAGTCGACGCCGCCCGGAGGCGCGCCGCCCGCAAGCGCCTCGGTCCCGATCGGGAACTGCGCGGCGGGAATGATCTCGCCGCGCAGCCGGTCGACGAAGTCCTGCGCCGGCGGCGTCCCGTAGTCGTTCTTGCCGACCACCTCGACGTGCAGATACCGGCCCGTCGGATCGACGTACTGCTCGTCCCCGGGCTCGAAGCGCACCCCCGCCACCTCCGGATCGGCCCGAAGGCCTGAGATCAGGCGGGCGTTCGCCTCCTGGACCGCCGGATTCTCGGTGCCTCCCGCACGGCCCGTATCGACGATCACGTCGGTGGGCGTGAGCGCGCCGGCACCGACGGCGGCGGTGAGCGCGTTCATGCCCTGGACTCCCTCGAGGTTCTGCGGCAGGCCCTCGTTCGTCCCCGGCCCGAGCTGGAGGTCGAGCACCGGCGCGGCGAACACGAGCAGCAGTGCGGCGGTCGACGTCGCGATGATCACCGGGAAGCGCATCACGAAGCGCGAGAGGCGGCCCCAGAAGTTCGCCTCGTGGTCGGCCCGCCGGTTCTCGACGCCGGCGCGGCACGAAGCGCACGCGGTCGAGGCGCTGACCGAGGAACGAGAGCAGGACGGGCAGAACCGTCAGCGCAGCGACGACCGAGACGGCCGGGATCACGAGCCCGCCGAGCCCGAAGCCGCGCATGAACGGCAGAGGCATGAACAGCATCGCCGCGAGGCCGATCCCGACGGCGGTGCCGCTGAAGACGACCGCGCGGCCGGCCGTCGACATCGTCGTCACGAGCGCCTCGTCACGCGGCTTGCCCGCACGCAGCTCCTCGCGGAACCGGTAGACGATGAGCAGCGAGTAGTCGACCGCAATCCCGAGCCCGATCAGCATGACGAGGTTCTGGAGGTACGTCGTCAGCTCCATGGAGTGCGCGAAGATCCAGATGATCCCGAGCGTCACGGGGATCGCGAATGCGGCGAGCATGAACGGGACGACGAACGCCAGCGTTCCGAACACGAACGCGAGGATGAGCAGCGCGATCGGGATCGCGATGTACAGCTCGCCGATCTTCAGGTCATGCGCGAACACCGGATCGAGGTCGTGCTCGATCGCGGGGCTACCGGACACCCAGACCTGCTCCGCGTCGAGGCCGCGGACGGCGGCGCGGATGTCGTCGGTGTAGGGCTTCGACTCTGCGCGCTCGAGCTTCGACACGATCAGCGCGGTCGACAGGTCGTCGGAAACCGGCTGGACTGCGGCGACGCGCCCGCCCGGGAGCTGGTCGGCGGCGCGCTGCGCCGCGGCGCGGAGGTCGGCCTGGTCGGCTCCCTCGGCGATCACCATGAACGCGCCGTCGGGGAGTTGGCCGAAGTGATCCTGCATGACCGCCTCGACCTTCGCGGTGTCGGTGCCCGGGAGCAGAAAGCGGTTCGTGAGCAGGTCGGCGAGGCCCGACGAGGCCGCGCCGGCGGTCACCAAGAGGACGAGCCAGGTTGCGAGCACCGGCCAGCGGTGCCTGAGGACGAAACGGGTCAGGTTCTCCATGACAACTCCCTCCGACAGCTTTCGATCGTCGATATCCCTAGCACTCGAAGATTGAGCTTGTCAAGTATCGAACTGGTGAAGTATCATTCGGTCCGATGCCTGACGTCCGCGTCGAGATCAAGGCGAAGGTCACCGTGCGCCGGAAGCCTCAGCTGAGCGTCGGCTCCGAGGCCTGGCTTGCGCTCTACGAGTACTTCAAATCGCAGAAGCCGCGCTTCGCAGAGATCTCGCTCGAGCTCGGTCTGACCGACATGCAGGGCTATGCGATGTGGCTGCTCGACGAGCCGATGCCGATGGGCGAGCTCGCCCGCCGGCTCGGCTGCGACAACTCGAACATCACGGGGATCGTCGACCGGCTCGAGAGCCGCGGGCTGATCGAGCGCCGGCCGTCGCCCGAGGATCGCCGGGTCAAGCTGCTCGTGCTCACAAAGAAGGGCGAGGAGCTGCGACAACTCGGCGCGGAGCGCTTCTCGAGCCGGCTCCCGGCATCGCGTCGTTGAGCAAGGCAGAGCAGCGCACGCTCCGAGACCTGCTCTGGAAGGCGCTCGAGGCCGAGCGCGCCTGACCTACCGGTCGGTTCGCTCGTACATCAGGGTCGTCATCGTCGTGCCCTCGGTCCAGAGCCGGTGCCGCACGTCCTTCGGCCAGACGACGAACTCGCCCGCACGAAGCGGCGACCGCTCGTCGGCGACGCTCGTCCAGCCTTCGCCTTCGATGCACGAGACGTAGGTCTCGTTCGGGCCCGGGTGCTCGTGGATCGTCCCGCCCGGAGCGAAGCGGAGCAGCGACAGGAAGAACCCCGGCTCGTTCACGAGCACCTTCCCCTCGACGTCGATGCACCCCTCGAACGGCAGCGGGCTCCAGTCGGGCCGCGGGGACTGCTCGAGCCTCAGTTCCAGACCTTGACGTCTCGGTAGAGCGTGTCGCGCTGGACGGGCGTCTTGCCCATCGCCTTGATCAGGTGCACGAGCTCCTCCGTCGACGTGCGGTGCGTCGTCCCGGCCGCTGAGACGACGTTCTCCTCGATCATCACCGAGCCCATGTCGTCCGCGCCGAAGCCGAGCGCGACCTGGCCGATCTTCATCCCCTGCGTCACCCAGGACGACTGGATGTGCGGCACGTTGTCGAGGTAGAGCCGCGAGACCGCCTGCGTGAGCAGGTAGTCGAAGCTCGTCGGCATCGTCTCGCGCGGGACGAGCGCGCCCAGGCGGTTGCCGTCGTCCTGGAACGTCCACGAGATGAACGCGCGGAAGCCGCCGGTCTCGTCCTGGAGCTCGCGGATCACGCGCATGTGCTCGACGCGCTCCTCGAGCGTCTCGACGTGGCCGTACATCATCGTCGCCGTCGTCGACATCCCGAGCCGGTGCGCCTCGCGCATGATGTTCAGCCACTCGCGCGACGTCGTCTTCTTCGGGCTGATGATGTCGCGTACGCGGTCGACGAGGATCTCCGCGCCGCCGCCGGGGATGGAGTCGAGCCCGGCGTCGCGCAGACGGGTGAGGGCCTCCGGGATCGTGAGCTTCGAGCGGCGGGCAGCGTGCTGCACCTCGGACGGCGAGAGCGCGTGCAGGTGGATCGCGTAGCGCGCCTTGATCGACGAGAAGAGGTCCTCGTAGTAGTCGACGCCGAGGTCGGGGTGATGGCCTCCCTGCATCAGCAGCCCCGTCCCGCCGATCGCGATCGTCTCCTCGATCTTCTTGAAGATGACGGTCTTCGGGAGGAGGTAGCCCTCGTTCGTGTCGCCCGGACGCCGGTAGAACGCGCAGAAGTCGCAGTCCGTGTAGCAGACGTTCGTGTAGTTCAGGTTCCGGTCGACGATGAACGTGATCCGGCCGGGATCCACCTTTCGAGAGCGGATCTCGTTCGCCGCGCGCCCGACCGCGACAAGGTCGCGCGAGCGGAGCAGCGTCAGCGCGTCGTCCTCGTCGATGCGACCGCCGTCCATGGCCTTCTCGAGCACCTCGACGACGCTCACTGAAGACTCCTCGCTGCAGCGACGACCATAAGCAACAGGCACAGCACGAACGGCGGCCCGAGCGAGAACATCGTCACGAAGCACCACCCGGCCAGCATGACGGCCGCAGCCGACGCGCACCGAGGCGCGCGGCCAGACGACGGGTGCGGGCACAAGCACAACCGGGAGCAGCACGAGCGGCCAGAGGAGGTCCGCGAGATCGTCTTGGGTGGCGACAATGAGCACCGCGTCGAGCACCGCCGCGACCGCGCCGGCAGCGAGCGCAGAGAGACTCCAGGCGCGCGCCGGGTCGGGAGCAAGTAACAGACTGTTACTTGCGCTCACGCGCGCGCCGCCTCCGGCTGCACGAAGCGGAGCTCCGGCACCTCGTCGAGCTCGCCGGCGTCGCGCGCGAGCTCGAGGAACGTGATCAGGCCGGCGCGCTCGCGCGGGCCGAAGCGGTAGCGGAGCTTCTCGAAGTAGCGCGCGAGGAAGCCGGCGGGGTAGCCGTAGCGCTCGCTCGCCTCGTACGCGAGCGTCTCCGGCTCCGCCCGCGCGAGGCGCACCGACTGCACGAGCGCCTCCTCGAGCTCGGCCAGGCCGTCCGCGAGCGGCTCCGGAGCAGCCCACACGGCGAAGACCATCGGCAGGCCCGTGCGCTCGAGCCAGAGCCGTCCGAGGTCGTAGTGCGGCGTCGGGTCCTCGAACGCGGACTTGAGCGCGGCGTCGCCGATCAGCAGCTTCGCGTCCGCCTCCTCGCCCGAGCGGGACGTGCTCGGCCTCCGGGAGCAGCACCTTCGTCAGCACGACGGAGGTCGCGCTCTCCGGCGTGATCGCGACCGTCCGCACCTGCTCGAGCGGCTTGCGCGAGACGAGCTGGATCGAGTCGACAGCGCCCTCGGACCCGACGCAGAGGCGCGGGAGGATGCGCAGCCGGTCGGCGTTGCGCGCGTACTCGATCGACGAGATCGGCGCCAGGTCGATCTCGCCCGCGATCAGCCGCGCGTTCAGCTCGGTCGGCACGCCGGCCACCTCCTCGACGTCGGCGTCGAGCCGGTGGAAGACCGGCGCCATGTTCACGTACGAGATGCGGCCGAGCCTGATCACCAGCGCCGCACCTCGTTGTAGAGCGTGTCGCGCTGGACCGGGAATGCGGCCCGCCTCCCTGACGAAGCGCACGAGCTCGCCGATCTTCTGCTCCGTCTCCGTCCGTGCGCCCGCAGCGTGGAAGATCTCCTCGCGCACGACCGTGCCCTGGACGTCGTTCGCGCCGAAGTGGAGCGCGACCTGCGGCCATCGGCATGCCCATCATGATCCAGTAGGCCTTGATGTTCGGCACGTTGTCGAGCATCAGCCGCGAGACCGCGATCATCTTCAGGTCGTCGGCGCCCGTCGTGTGACGGAAGCCGCGCCGCTCGAAGACGGTGTTCTCGGGATGGAACGCGAGCGGGATGAAGGCGAGAAAGCCGCCGGTCTTGTCCTGCTGCTCGCGCAGGCGCAGGAAGTGGTCGACACGCTCCTCGTGGGTCTCGACGTGCCCGTACAGCATCGTGCAGTGCGTCGGGATCCCGAGCCGGTGAGCGGTGTCGTGCGTCAGGAACCAGTAGTCCGGGTGCTCCTTGCCGGGCGCCACGAGCTTGCGCACGCGATCGGCGAACACCTCGGCGCCGCCGCCGGGGAGCGAGCCGAGGCCCGCGTCCTGCAGCTCGCGCAGCACCTGCTCGTGCGTGAGCCCGGAGAGCTTCGTCATGTGGTGGATCTCGCTCGCCGTGTAGCACTTCAGGTGCACGTCCGGCATCGCGTCGTGCAGCTTCGCGATCGTGTCGACGTAGAAGTCGAACCCGACGTGCGGGTTCTCGCCGTTGACCATGTGGATCTCGGTGAACCCGGTCGCCTCGCGCTGCCGCAGCGCGTCCTCGACGAGCTCGTCCGGCGTCGTCGTGTACGCGTCGGACTGCTTCTGCGTCTTCGCGAACGCGCAGAACTTGCACTTCACGCGGCAGACGTTCGTCTGGTTCAGGTACAGGTTCTGGACGAAGTAGACCTCGTCGGTCCCGCCGCGCACGCGGCGGGCGAGGTCCGCGAGCTCGCCGAGCGCGAGCAGGTCGTCCGACTCGAGCAGCGCGAGCCCGTCCTCGAAGTCGAGCCGCTCACCGGCCTCGACCTTGTCGCGGATGCTCTCCAGCGTCGAGATCTCGAGGACGGCCAACCTAACGCTCCCGGTCGATGACGATGTGCGTGAGAGCCTCGAGTCTCGGCTCCCCGTCGAGGAAACCCCTCGCCTTCCTAGCGTAGTCGAGCGCAACTTCGCGGGACCGCTCGAGCGCACCCGTTGCGCCGACACGAAGCAGCGCGCCGTCGAGCGGGCCGCCCGGCGAGCGCGGCGCGCACGACCGCGTCCTCCGCGGCGGCGAGCAGGAGCGGCAGGGTCGGCGTGCCCTCGCGCAGATCGGTGCCGGCGATCTTGCCGGTCTCGATCGTGTCGCCCGAGCAGTCGAGGATGTCGTCGACGATCTGGAAGGCGATCCCGAGCGCGAGCCCGAACTCGCCGAGCCGCTCCTCGCGCGAGCCGAGCAGGCACGCCGCCTGGAAGAGCGCCCCGCTCTTGAGCGCGATCCGCTCGAAGTAGGCGTCGGTCGCTCGTGTCCGGATCGTGCGAGCTGCGTGCGCTGGAGCGCCTCGCCGCGTGCGAGCGCGAGGCACGTCTCGGAGAGGATCCGCACGCCGTCGAGGTCGCCCGCCTCGGCGAGCTCCCCGAACGCGCGCGCGAAGAGATAGTCGCCGGCGGCCCGCGCGGCGTCCGCACCGTGCGCGTGCCAGACCGCGGCGCGGCCGCGGCGAAGCTCCGCACCGTCGATCAGATCGTCGTGGACGAGCGTCGCGGTGTGCACGAGCTCGACCGCGACGCCTCCACGCAGCCCGCGTTCTCGATCGTCGGCGCGTCAGGTGCACGAGCAGCGGCCGCAGCCGCTTGCCGCCGGCATCGAGCGCGTCGAGGCCGACCTGCGAGACCACGCCCGGGTAGCGCGACACGGCCGCGCGGAGGCGCTCCTCGAGCTCGTCGAGGTACGGCCGCGCGGCCTGGATGACCGCCTGCGCGCTCACGCTCGCTCCCCGACGTGGAGTGCGACGATCCCGCCGGCGAGCAGGCGGTACGAAACTCCCGCGAAGCCCGAGCGCTCGAGTGCGTCCTTCAGGTCGTCGGGCCCGGGGAAGCGGCGCACGCTCGCGGGCAGGTACGTGTAGGCGGCGCCGCCCGGCAGCACCTTCCCGGCGAGCGGCACGAGCACGTCGAACCAGAGCCGGAAGAACGGCCGCAAGAGCCCCGTCGGCCGCGTGATCTCGAGGACGGCGAGCCGCCCACCGGGTCGCAGCACACGCGCGAGCTCGCGCAGCCCGCCCTCGAGGTCCGCGACGTTGCGGATCCCGAAGCCGATCGTCGCCGCGTCGAACGCGGCGTCCTCGAACGGCAGCTCGAGCACGTCGCCCTGGATCCACTCGATCGACGCGGACTTGCGGCGCGCCCGCTCGAGCATCGGCTCGGAGAAGTCGAGCCCCGTGACGACGCCTCCCGCGCGCGCAGCCGCGAGCGCGAGGTCGCCCGTGCCGCACGCCGCGTCGAGCACGTGGTCACCCGGCCGCACGACCGCCTCCGCGGCGAGCCGCCGCCAGCGCCGGTCGAGACCCAGCGTCATCGCGCGGTTCATCACGTCGTACACCGGCGCGATCCGGTCGAACATCGAGCGGACGCCGTCGGGCGGAGAGCGTGCCGGTCCGTGACGGTCACTGCCCCCACCGCCTGACCCCCTCGCGGTCGAGCCCGATGTGGTCGAGCGCACGCTCGACGACGAACTCGATCAGGTCGTCGACGGTCGACCAGCCGTGGTAGAAGCCCGGCGCCGCGAACAGGATCGTCGCGCCCGCCTGCCGCAGCGCCGTCAACCCCTGGAGGTGGATCAGCGAGAGCGGCGTCTCGCGCGGCACGAGCACGAGCTTGCGCTCCTCCTTCAGGGCGACGGAGGCCGCGCGGTGGATCACGTTCGCCATCGCGCCGGTCGCCAGCGTGCCGACCGTGGACATCGAGCAGGGGCAGATCACGTACGCGTCGACCTTCGCGGAGCCGCTCGCGTACGGCGCCTTCCAGTCGTTCTCGGCATAGACGCGCGCATCCGTCCCCTCGACGAAGCGCGACGCGATCTCGTCGCGCGGAAGCGACGGGTCGCCGTAGAGCTCGGTCGCGAGCACTTCGTAGCCGGACCGCGAGATGCAGACGCCGAGCTCGGAGCCCGCGTCCGCAAGGCGCCGCAGGAGGAGCGATGCGTACGGGGCGCCGGAGGCGCCCGTTATGCCGAGGAAGACGTGCATGGGCGGAATGGGGTCATTGGCCGCCCTTGGACTCTACGAGGAAGGCCGCGAGCTTCGTCAAGTTCTCGTCGCCGAGGTTCTCGAACGAGGGCATGACGTTGTTGCCGAACGCGGCCGGATTCGCGACGTAGCGCTTGAAGAACTCGGCGTCCCGCCCGGACGAGCCGATGCTCGAGAGCTCGGGCGCGCCGGCGTTCGCCGAGCCGGAGCCGAGGTAGACGTGGCACTGCAGGCAGCCGACCTGCGCGAAGATCTCTGCGCCGTCGTGGGCTTCGGGCGAGAAGCCTCCTTGCTGTTCCGACCACGAGTCGACGGCGGCGACCGCCTCGCTTCCCAGCGACTCCTTCGCGGTTGCGCCCTTGTACGTGAGCACCCCCATCGAGATCGCGGTCACGACCGCGGCGAGAACGGCGACGGGGCGACGCAGCAGCCGACGCTCGCGGCGGCGGTCGATGAACGGGATCGCGAAGAGCACGATCATCAGGATCGTCGGGATCCCGACCGTCCCGAGGATGACCGACTCCGGCCACTTGAAGATCCGGAGCAGGTAGAAGAGGAAGTAGAAGTACCAGTCCGGACGCGGGATGAAGTTCGTCGTCCCCGGGTCGGCTTCGTCCGAGTACCAGGGCCCGATCGCACCCGCGGTCGTACCGTCCGCGGTGAAGTACCAGACGCACGCGAGGGCGACGATCACCGTCACGACCACGAGGCTCATCACCGTGTCGTGGAACATCGCGTAGGGGAAGAACGGCTTCCCCTCGCTTCTTGACGTCCTCCTTGTAGCGCTCGAACGCGGCGCGGCGCTCGTCGTCGGCGGCGCTCATCGCCGGCTCCCTCGCAGCAGGCCGGCGCGGCCTGTGGGCTTCACCGCGGTCCGATCACGCCCGGCGGCGACACGCGACCACGGCGGCGACGAGACCCCGAGGCGCACGACGAGGTAGAGGTGCAGCCCGATCAGGCCGAACAGCGCGCCCGGGGAGCACGAGCATGTGCAGCGCGTACCAGCGCGCGAGCGTGTCCGCGCCGATCTCGGCGCCGCCGCGGAGGAACTGCGCGATGAACGGGCCGAGGAACGGCGCGCTTGCATTGATGTTGATCCCGACGACGGTGGCCCAGTACGCCGTCTGGTCCCACGGCAGGAGGTAGCCGGTGAAGCCTTCGAACATGCCGGTGATCAGCAGCAGCACACCGACGATCCAGTTCAGCTCGCGCGGGTACTTGTACGCGCCGAACAGGAACACGCGCGCCATGTGGAAGAACATCAGGATGATGAAGACGCTCGCACCCCACCGGTGCATGCCGCGCACGAGCCAGCCGAGCGTCAGGTCGTTCGTGATCTTCTCGATCGATGCATACGCCTTGTCCGGGGACGGCTCGTAGTACATCGCGAGGATCACGCCCGTGGTGGCCTGCACGAGGAACGCGGTCAGGGTCGCGGAGCCGAGCGTGTGCCACCAGCTCGTGTCGCGCGGGACGTTCCTGAAGAGGAAGTACTTGACGCCGCCGACGAGTCCCGAGCGCTCCTCGAGCCAGTCGAGCGGGTACATGACGACCGTGAGGAGCTTCGACTGCTTGCGCCTGCGAGGGGCCGCGGTCGCCATCAGTGGGGCGGCTCGAGCGGGTAGAAGATCGCCTCGGGGCCGTCCACGTGGACGCTCGGGTTGACCCAGTCGTACGCGTGGATGATCGCGTCCGCGCCCTCACCCTCGACTTCGCCGACCGAGAACAGGCCGGACAGGACGAGGTGGCCGTCGCGGATCAGGAACTGGTAGCGGTCGAGTGCACGCACGGGCGGGCCCGCGATGCGGTTGCCTTCGGTGTCGTACTGGCCGCCGTGGCACGGGCAGCCGAAGCCCGAGGCCGCCTTCGTCGGGGTCAGATCCACCGGCGGCCCGTCGTCGACCTTGACCCGCTGCTTCTGGTTCTCGAGCGTGAGCCCGTTGACCTGAACGGGGCAGCCGAGGTGCACACAGCGGTTCGACAGGACCGTGAAGCTCGGCTCGCCGTCCTTCGTCCCGTTGTACCGGACGTAGGCGGTGCGCCGGGAGACCTCGCCCTCCTCGGGCTTCAGCAGGAAGGTCGCGACCACGAAGTCGCCCTCGGGATAGTCCTCGATCGGGCCGAGGTCGATTTCGCCGTGGCCCTGGTCGACGAAGGCCGGCCCGACCGCGAAGCCGACGACGGGGGCGACGACGACTGCGGAGATCACGCCTCCGAGACCGAGCGTCGTCAGCGAGAGGAACGCGCTGCGCGGGATCGCGTCGCCGTCCTCGTCCTCCTCGTCCTCCTCGACAGCCGGCGCGGCGACAGGCGTCGCCTCGCCGACCGCCGAGCTCTTCCGGGTGACCGGAGACGACGTCGTACGCCCAGATGATCCCGAAGACGACGAGCAGGACGGCACCGACGCCGGCTGGTCGCCCAGCTGCCGATCACCAGCCCGACGAGCGTGACCGTGAGACCGATGGCGAAACCGAGCGGCCAGAGGCTCGGCGCCGGCCCTTGAGGCGGCCCTGCCGGGCCCTTCGTCTCTACCACTTACCCCATCACCCGCGGCGGATGCTACGCCACTTTCCCGGGCAGCAGGCGCGACCTGCTGGTGCCGTTCGTCTCGATTGGCAACTCGATGCCGTACTCGCCCCAGCGGCTGTCGACGAGCGCTCGGACCTCGGGGCTCATCTCGATCAGCTCGGGCCACTCGCGGGTGCCCTCGAGCTCTCCCTTGTGAGTCGCGTCGATCCCGATCTTGCCCCCGTAGAACTGCTGCGTCGGCGCGTGGTCGAGGTGGTCGAGCGGGCCCTCGGTCAGGAGCACGTCGCGCTTCGGGTCGACGTTCGCGCCGACGGTGAAGAAGACCTCCTCGTAGTCGTGCACGTTCACCCACTCGTCGACGACGACGACCGCCTTGCTCAGCGAGAGCATCCCCAGCCCCCAGATCGCGTGCATCACCTTCTGCGCGTGGCCGGGGTACGCCTTGCGGATCGAGACGATCACGCAGTTGTGGAACGCGCCCGCGACCGGGAGGTCGTAGTCGACGATCTCCGGCACGGTCATCTTGACCGCGGGGAGGAAGATGCGCTCCGTGGCCTTGCCGAGCCACGCGTCCTCTTGCGGCGGCTTGCCGACGACGATCGACGGATAGACCGCGTCGCGGCGCATCGTGATCGCGGACAGCCGGAACACGGGGAACGGCTCGCTCGCGGTGTAGTAGCCGGTGTGGTCGCCGAAGGGTCCTTCGAGGCCGAGCTCGTCCTTCGCGATCGTCCCCTCGAGCACGATCTCGGCGTTCGCCGGCACCTCGAGGTCCACCGTCTTCGCGTGCACGAGCTCGACGGGCTCCCCGCGAAGGAAGCCGGCGAACATGAACTCGTCGATGTGCTTCGGCAGCGGCGCGCTGGCGGAGTACGCGGTAACGGGGTCGAGCCCGAGCGCGACCGCGACCTCGATCCGCCCATCGGAGGCGAGGTAGTCCGCGCGGCCGTCCTTGTGGATCTGCCAGTGCATGTACGTCGTGCGGGCGTCGACCTTCTGCATCCGGTACATGCCGACGTTCCGAACGCCGTTCCGAGGGTCCTTCGTGATCACGGCCGGGAGCGTGATGAACGGCGCCGGATCGCCCGGCCAGCAACGCTGGATCGGGAGCGCGTCGAGGTCGACGTCTTCGCCGGTGAGGACGATCTCCTGGCTCGGGCCGGAGCGCACCGACCGCGGCTGAGAGTCGGCGATCGACTTCAGCTTCCTCAGCCCGCGGACCTTCTCGACGAGACCCTGGGGCGGCTGCATCTCGATCAGGTCGGTGACGCGATCGGCGACGTCGTCGAGCCGGTCGACCCCGAACGCGAGGCACATCCTGCGCTCGGTTCCGAACTGGTTGATCAGCAGCGGGTGCGTGGATCCCTTGACCCGCTCGAACAGCAGCGCAGGCCCTCCCGCCTTGACGACCCTGTCGTTGATCTCCGTGATCTCGAGGTCGGCGTCGACCTCGGCACCCACGCGAACGAGCTCGCCCTCGCGCTCGAGCAGCGCGATCCACTCGCGCAGGTCCGCGGGCGGGGTCACGGTTCGAGTCTAGAGGGCCGAACTAGGAGTCGCGCCGGCGGTGGACGACGTACTTCGACAGCTCCCCGAGCGCGATCACGCTGACGAAGACGAGCCCGACGATCAGCATCGCCGTGATCACGTTCTTGCCCTCCTCGGCGGCGTCGGGCGCCTCCGCGAAGAGCGGCAGGATCGTCGCGAGCGTGGTCACGGCGCGTGAATCTATCCGACGCGCCGGGCGTGCGCGGCGAGTGCCAGCTCGCGTGCGGCTGCGTCGCCGTTCCCGTCGAGGCGCGCCGCGGTCTCGGCCCAGGCCTCGCCGTCCCCGGGCGCCCCCTCCGCACGCAGGTGCGCGCAGCGCGAGATCAGCCCGGCGAGCTCCTGGATCGCCTCGACGCGCCCGAGTTCCGCGATGCGAACGAGTCCGTGGGCGTACAGGTAGTCGCCGAGGAGCAGCGCGGCGTCGGCGTCCTGCTCCTCGAACAGTCGCGAGCGGCCGTAGTGGACGAGGTAGCCCTCGTAGATCGTCTCCAGCCCGAGCGCGTACCGGTCGTCCGCGAGGGTCGAGAAGACCGGCTCGAGCTCGCGCTCGTCGGCACCTCGGAGAGCGTCGCGCCAGAGCACGCTCTCGCGCCCGGCCTCAGACGCGATCGTCGCCCAGAGCTCCACGCACGGCCTCGATCGTCCGCTCGATCTCCTCGTCGCCGTGCGCGAGCGAGACGAACATCGCCTCGTACTGCGACGGCGCGACGTAGACGCCGCGCTCCACGAGCCCGCGGAAGAGCTCGTCGAAGCCCGGGCGGAAGAGGGTCAACATCGCGCCGACGCGCTGGACGTGGCCAAACGGGCGCAGTCCCTGCTCGAGCCGCGCACTGCGCTCCTCGAGCTCCTCGTAGACGTTCGGGTCGCGCAGCCGGCGCAGCACCGAGAGCCCGGCCGCGGTTGCGAGCGGGTTGCCCGACAGCGTCCCGGCCTGGTAGACGTCGCCGCCCGGCGCGAGCCGCTCCATCGCGTCGGCGCGACCGCCGAACGCTGCGAGCGGGACACCGCCTCCGACGATCTTTCCGAGGATCGTCAGGTCGGGCTTGACACCGAAGCGCTCCTGCGCGCCGCCGCGCGCCACGCGGAAGCCGGTGATCACCTCGTCGAAGATCAGCAGAGCGCCGGACGCGTCGCTGAGCGCACGAAGTGCCTCGAGGAAGCCGTCGGCCGGCGGGACGACGCCCATGTTCCCCGCGACGGGCTCGACGATGATCGCGGCCAGACCTTCGCCGTAGCGCTCGACCGCCTGGGCGGCGGCAACGACGTCGTTGTAGGGCGCGACGATCGTGTCGCGGGCGGCCCCCGACGTGACCCCGGCGCTCGCCGGGATCCCGAGCGTCGCGAGCCCCGAGCCCGCGCTGGCGAGCAGCGCGTCCGCATGGCCGTGATAGCCGCCCTCGAACTTGAGGATCCGGTCACGCTTCGTAAACCCGCGCGCCACGCGGATCGCGCTCATCGCCGCCTCGGTTCCGGACGACACGAGCCGCAGCAACTCGATCGACGGGAACGCGTCGGCGATCTCCTCGGCCAACTCGAGCTCGCGCTCGGTGGGGGCGCCGAAGCTCGTGCCGTCGCGCGCGGCCTCGGTGATCGCGTCGACCGTGTCCGGGTCGGCATGGCCGAAGATCAACGCGCCCCACGACATCACCCAGTCCACGTACCGCTGACCCTCGACGTCGACGAGGTACGCGCCGTCGCCGCGGCGCACGAAGAACGGATCGTCGTCCCCGACCGCCCGCCACGCACGCACGGGCGAGTTGACGCCGCCGGGAATGACCCGCCGGGCGCGCGCGAAGAGCCCCGAACGCGTCCTCAGAGCCACGAGGCGAGCTCCTTGGTCCAGTACGAGACGACGAGGTCGGCACCCGCACGCTTGATCGCGGTCAGCGACTCGAGCGCCGCCGCGCGCTCGTCGAGCCAGCCGTGCCGCGCCGCCGCCTTCACCATCGCGTACTCGCCCGAGACGTTGTACGCGGCGACCGGAGCGTCGAAGCGCTCGCGCACGGCGCGGATGACGTCGAGGTACGGCAGCGCCGGCTTGACCATGATCGCGTCCGCGCCCTCGGCCAGGTCGAGCTCGCACTCGCGCAGCGCCTCGCGGACGTTCGGCGGGTCCATCTGGTACGAGCGGCGGTCGCCGAACGACGGCGCAGACTCGGCGGCCTCGCGGAACGGCCCGTAGAACGCGGAGGCGTACTTCGCGGAGTACGCGACGATCGGCGTCTCGGGGAGCTGCTCCCGGATCGCGCCGACGCGCCCGTCCATCATGTCGCTGGGGCAGACCGCGTCCGCGCCCGCCTCGACGTGCGAGACGGCTGCGCGCGCGATCAGCTCGAGCGACTCGTCGTTCGCGATCTCGCCGTCGCGGATCACTCCGCAGTGCCCGTGCGAGGTGTACTCGCACAGGCAGACGTCGGTCAGCAGCAGGAGCTCCGGGAAGCGGGGCCGCAATTCGAGCAGCGCGCGCTGCACGACGCCGTCGTCGACCCAGGCGCCGGAGCCCTCCTCGTCCTTCTCGTCGGGGATGCCGAAGAGGATCACCGCCGAGACGCCGCGTGCAGCGAGCTCCTCGACCTCGCGCGGGAGGTCCGCGACCGAGAAGCGGCCCATCGGCGGCAGGTCGTCGTTCGCGCGGGTGTCCGGCCCGACGAAGAGCGGCATGACGAAGTCGTCGAGGTCGAGGCGCGTCTCGCGGACGAGCGAGCGGAGCGCGCCCGTTCGGCGCAGGCGCCGCAGCCTCGTGGCGGGAAACGCGCTCACGCGGCCAATCTTCGCACTAACCGCGAACGGCCTTGGGCGGCTCGAGCTCGACCTCGACCGGCACCGCCCCGGAGCCTTCCCACGACTCGAGCGCGACCCGGCTGCCGAAGTACTCCCAGATCGCGCGGCCCGCGGCGAGCGTGGGCAGCGCGACGAGCACGCCTGGAAGGCCGTAGATCTCGCCGCCGGCGAGCAGGCCGAAGATCACGAGCAGCGGGTGCAGCCGCAGGGCGCTGCCCATCACCTTCGGGATCACGATGTGCCCTTCGATCTGGTGGATCGCGAGGAAGAGGAGCACGACCCAGACAGCCGAGAGCGGATCGACGACGAGCGCGTACAGCACCGGCGGAATCGCGCCGAGCCACGGACCGAGGTACGGGATCAGCTCGGCGACGGCGACCCACGCTCCGAAGAGGATCGCGTACGTCTCGAATCCCGGAGGGAGCCAGCCGATCATGCCGAGCAGCCAGAGCGCGACGCCTGCGCTCGTGCCCATGATCGCCGACACCAGCACCTGTCCCTTCACGTAGCCGCCGACGGCTGACTCGATGCTCGGCAGGAGCGACGGCGAGCCCGCGGGCGGGGGAAAGCGGCGATCGAGTGCGCGGTGCAACCGATTGAAGTCGAGCAGCATGTAGACAGACACGACGAGGACGAGCACGGCACCGAACAGGAACGCGAAGATTCCGAGCGCCGCGCCCTCGGCCCAGTCGATCGCCGTGCGCGTGAACCGCTCGACGTCGAGGTCCGCGACGACCTCGCGGCCCTGCTTCTCGATCTGGATCCGTCCGAGCCGGTGCTCGTCGAGCCAGACCTGGAGCCGGTCGATGTCACGATCGGCGGCCGTGTTTCCCGGTCCGTCCGTCCTTCTCCGTAACGTAGGCGTCGATCCGATCGGACGCACTCCGCGTCTGATCGACGACGACGGTCGCAAGCCCCACCACCGCGATGACGAGCACCGCGGCAAATGTCAGGTACACGATCGCGACTCCGAAGCCGCGAGGGACTCGCAACCGCCCGAGTCCCCGGACGAGCGGGTTCAGCAGCAGAGCGACGAGCGCCGCCACGAGGAAGAGGAAGACGGCATGACGCACGGCGCCGGCCACCGCCCAGGCGAGCAGCAGCACGAGTGGGAGCGCGACGAGCTGGATCCACCGAGGGATCTCGATCGACGACGCCGAGGCACGCCCACCCACGACCGGAGGCGGCGTTTCCGCCATGCGAGCGATGGTACAGCGCGCCTCTCGGGGCCAAAGGAGCCTGTCTGGGACTGGTCTTTCGCCGAGGACGGGAACCTCGCCCTCGACCGTCACGATCTGTGGGACGAAATGCCCGAGGCTCCTGGGCTGCGCCTGTTACAAAGTCCGGACGTGCCGCCTTCCTTGCGCCCACGACAGGGGTCGGTTACCGTGCCCGCGATGCCGCCCAACGCCCCTGGGC
The DNA here is from genome assembly GCA_963700495.1 of uncultured Actinomycetes bacterium. GTDB lineage: Bacteria > Actinomycetota > Thermoleophilia > Gaiellales > Gaiellaceae > JACCTU01. Next base: position 107,180 of record CAVOXT010000003.1, read on the forward strand.
CTGCTCGCCGTGCCCGCCGGGCGCAGCGGCGTGCCGCACACCGGCTGCGCCGCTTCGCCGGCCTGACCCTGGTTGCGGCCGTCGGAGTGATCACGCTGCTCGTGACCGCCTTCGGTCCGAATGCACCGCAGCTGGCGGCCCGCTCCGGCCCCGCGCCTGCGGACCGCCTGCTCCCGTCGGGCCCGCCGGAGCCTCTCGTCGTCGCCACCCAGGGCGCGCTCAGGATCCAGCTGCCGATCGAGCGGGACCGCGTCACCGCGATCGGCTACCACTCCGGCGACGCCGCGCTGGCGCTGCATCCGCTCGGGCGGCGCGGCAACCAGGGACTCCTGGGGCGCCTGGTCGACCGCATCTTCGGGGCCGGCGATTCGAGCCTCACGTGGTACCAGCTGCGAGGCGGCTCCGGGCCGGCGACGTCGGCGCTCGCGATCGGCGCGGCACCCGGCGCGGACGTCTACGCACCCGTCGACGGCACGATCGCGGGGATCACGCCGTACGTGCTCAACGGCGCCCGCCACGGCATGCGGATCGACATCCGGCCGCTGTCGGCGCCTGCGCTGATCGTCTCGGTCACTCGGCTCGAGCCCGACCCCGCTCTGTCGGTCGGCTCGGCGGTCGCTGCAGGCCGCAACCGGATCGGCGAGGTGCTCGACCTCTCCCAGTTCGAGCGCCAGGCGCTCGCGCGCTACACGCGCGACGCGGGGAACCACGTGACCGTCCAGGTCTTCCCGGCCGCAGTGCTCTCGCTGCCCTGATCCTTCTCTTCATCGCGGACGTCGTGGGCGTCCCCGGGCGGAGCGCGCTCGAGGAACGCTTGCCGTCGCTGCGCGAGGAGCTGGACGTCGACCTCTGCATCGCGAACGGCGAGAACGCCGCTGACGGCATCGGGCTGACGCCGAAGCTCGCCCGCAAGCTGCTCGAGATGGGCGTTGACGCGATCACGCTCGGGAACCACACGTGGCGCAGGCCCGAGCTCGCGCCCTGGATCGACTCGACCGACCGAGTCGTCCGGCCCGGCAACTTCTCGCAATTCGCGCCGGGGAGCGGGTTGACCGTCGTCCCGGCACGAGACGGCACTCTCGTCGGGGTGATCAACGTGATGGGCAGCCTCTTCCTCGAGGTCGCTTACGGTCCGTTCGAGGTGATCGACGAGCTCGTCGAGAAGGCGCAGGCGCAGACGCCGGTGATCTTCGTCGACATGCACGCCGAGGCGACGAGCGAGAAGGTCGCGCTCGCACGGTGGCTCGACGGGCGCGTCACCGCGGTGATCGGTACGCACACGCACGTGCAGACGAACGACGCGCGCGTGCAGCCCGGCGGGACCGCCGCGCTCACGGACGCCGGGATGACGGGCCCGCACGACTCGGTGATCGGCGTCACCGCCCATCAGGCCATCTCCCGCATGCGCACCGGCCTGCCCGTGCGCTTCGAGACCGCGCCGGGCGGCGTCCGGATCGAGGGCGCGCTGATCGAGTGCGGCGCCGACGGCCGAGCAACGCGCTGCGAGACGGTCCGCGTCCCCGTCCCGTAACGGCACCGCCGATCTCCTAGAGACGTGACCCACCGGGACCTGCCCGGTGCCAGGCACCGGGCAGGTCCAGAACGGTCGGCTGGTCCCGTCAGTCCACTCCTGGCGCGGATCCGCCTCCCCGACGCGTCCACTGCGGACCTGTTAGGTGCCTGGCACCGGACCGGTCCGGGAGGGTCGCGGTGCGAATGAGCACGGCCAGCAGGGCCAGGAGGACGAGGTCGCGCGCGAGGACGAGCCAGGAGACGGTCGGATCGAACTCGCGGACGAGGTCCCAGTAGCGGTAGGGGAACCAGACCTGCGTCAGGACGAGAGCGCACGCAAGGAGAGCCGTTGCCCCCCACCGTCGCGCGAGCGGGACGACGGGGACGAGCCAGATGAGGAACTGCGGCGAGAGCACCTTGCCGAGCGCAACGAACGCGGTCAGGGCGGCTGCGGCGTAGGCCGCGAGCTCGATCGCGGACGGTGTCCGCTCCCGCCGCGCGAAGTCCGTCCACAGCCAGGCGAGCAGGGCAACCTGCACGATCGAGAGGAGCGCCGCGAGCACGGCGGGAAGCGTCCCGACGAGGTTCTGAGATCCGTGGCTCGACTTCATCTCGATCCCCAGCCCGAACGCGGCATGCGCGGCCAGCAGCAGCCCGGAGCCGAGGCTCTCGATCTGCAGCGGGCGCGAAAGCTGTCGACCGAGGCTCGAGCCGACGTCGGCAGGCGCCAGGATCACGAAGGGCAGATAGACCGCGAGCACGACCGCCGCGCAGATGCAGCCGCACACGATCGCTTCGTGCCGGCCTCGCCGGCGCCAGACGTAGACGACGGCGAGCGGCGCGAACACGACCGGGTAGAGCTTCGCGGCGATCGCCGCGCCGAGGAGCCCGTGGCCGACCCGCAGGCGGTCGTGCAGCAGCGCGGCAAGGGCGAACGACGCGAGCATCGCGGGCCAGAGGTCGAAGCGCGTCAGGATCACCGAGCCGATCGCGAGCGGCGACAGCGCGACGAACGCGAGCGTGCCGAAGCCGAGCTTGAGGCGCCGCGCGGCCAGGGCAACCGCGACGACCGTCCCGGCCCCGCAGAGCGCCATCAGCCACTCGAACGCGGCGCGGAAGTCGTGGTCGCCGAGCGCGGGCAGCACGAACACGGGGAGCGCGCCGGGCGGGTACTCGACCCGGAAGTCCCGGTACGGGAGGTCGCCGGCCACAATCGCTTCGCCGTAACGCTCGTACACCGGCGTGTCGACGATCTGGTCGCGCTCGTAGAAGCCGACGTGCAGCAGCCCCCACGAGGCGAGAAAGAGCAGGACCGCGAGCACGGTCTGCTTGAGGTCAGGCTTCCGACCGGTCACGGGCGAGCAGCGCGAAGGCGGCGAACGGGAAGAACCACGGGAGGTAGAGATAGAACCAGTGCGTCAGCACGAGCTGGAACGCGGCGATCAGCGCCGCGGTCAGCGCGGCGAGCTGCAACGGTGACTTCCGCCGCGGCACGAACGCCGCGACAAGAGCGGCCGCCAGCACCACTGCCTCGACCACCTGATGCGGCCGCTCGAGGTCGGGGATCCCACGCGCATGGTACTGGCCCCAGTCCCAGATCGAGAACGGCGACTCGCGGCCGAGCTGCCAGCCGAGCGTCCGGTCCCAGAACGTCCGCGCCGCATCGACGACGTTCGGCTCGAGCAGCAGGATGGAGAACGCGAGCGCGGTTGCGACGACGAAGCCGGCGGCGAAACGCGCGACCTCGCGCACCCGCCACTCGGGGTACGTCGACCACAGCGGCGCGACGATCAGCGCCGCAAACTTCGTCCAGCCCGCGAGCGCCGCAAAGCCGCCGCGCAGACCGGGCCGGGCCGCGAAGAAGAACCCGAAGATCAGCAGCGCCGGCAGGATCGCGTCGTTCGTGTTCGAGCTCGACACGTACTGCGTGAATGGGTACGCCGCCCATGCGAAGGGCAGCGTCGCCGCAAGCCTCTGCCCGCCGAAGCGCCAGCCGACGAGTGCGAGCCCGAGCAGGCACAGCACGTCGAACGCAATGGCCGTGAAGTGCGCGGCCGGCAGATCGTCCCACTTGCCGGTCCACCCGAAGAGCACGTAGCCCGGGACGTACGCGAGATACGCGACGGGCCCGTAGGTATCGCCCCGGTCGTTCGAGGACTCGCAGCGGCCGTTCGTCTGGATGCGCTCGCGGATCTCGCCGTTCGCATCCGCCTCACCGCACGCCTTCAGGCCGTCCTGAACCGGGAAGTTCCCGTACGGCGCCTGGCCGTTGACGATCCGGTGGCCGCCGATCACCCCTGCGTAGCCGACGTCGATCACGTTCGAGGTCTCGACGTTCAGCCCGATGCGGAACCCGGCGAGGAAGACAGCCGCCGCGACGAGCAGCCAGACCGGCCACACCGGACGCGCCGGCTTCACGCGCGCGGTCGTGCCGATCCACGCCATCCGAGCGATCACGTACACGAGCGGCGGGTACGCCAGCGGCACGCTCGTGAAGATGTCCCCGCGGTTGAAGAACCAGAGCGAGATCGAGAACGAGAGCAGCGCGAGCAGGTCGAGGTTGCGGAGCGACAGCGGCCGCCGCAGGTCCGCGAGCCCGAGCAGGAAGACGACGCAGAACGCCAGCCAGACGGCGGGGCGGTTGATCTCCCTGCCGCCGAACGCACCCTTTCCCCCGCGCGCCATCTTCCACGCGACCTGAGGGCCCGTCCAAGCCTCGGTGACGAGGCCGCTGCGGTCGCCCACGCGGCCGTCGGCGATCTGCCCCGCCTCGCCCCACCAGACTTTGACCCGCCACGTGCCGTCTTCCTGCTCGTACTCCGCCTGGACGACACGGTCGGTGCGCGGGTAGCGGTCGAGCCAGTCGCGCACCTTCGGATAGGCGAGGAAGATCCGCTCGGCACGCTGCTCGGTCAGCCGCGCCGGCTCGGGCGCGGGAACGAACGGCGTCTGGACGAGATTCCCTCTCCCGTCGAAGACGGGTTGCGTGACGGTCTGCGCGGGAGCGGGCTGTGCCAGCCAGAGGCCGGCGGCGACGGCGACGAGCGCGTGTCGCCGGAAACGCCTCAGTGCTTCCGGCGAAAGGTCCAGAGCTTGTTGCCGATGAAGTTGATCGGCGTCACGAGCACGATCGCGATCGCCTGCGCGGCGATCTCGCCGAGGCCGAGTGCGATCAGCAGCTCGAGCGCGATCAGGTTCGCGACGAGCGCCAGCGTCGCGACGACGAGGAAGCGCATGCCCTGGTAGGCGACGTGGCCTCGCTGTCCGTGAAAGGTCCACACCCGGTTCCAGATGTAGTTGTTCGTCACCGCGACGAGGAACGAGCAGATTGCTGCGAGCGTGTGGTTGACGTCGGCCCAGAGCACGAGCGCGGAGAACACCGCGAGGTTGACGATGTACCCGCTCGCGCCGACCGTCGAGAACTTCGCCAGCTGGATCCAGTTGTGAGGACGGCGAAGGGCCCTGCCGGCGCGGGTGCGGGCGAGAGTCGCGGCGACGCCGGCCGAGGACGAACGCTCCACCACGCCCGAGCCTAGCCGCTCAGGAAGCGGCCCGGACCCTCGAGGCGGCTGCCCCCAGCGTGACGTCGGGTCCGTAGTCGACGTCTCTGGATCCGCGTGGGGTGGCGACGACGACCGTCGAGACGGTCCCGTCCAGGTCGAGGCGGAGGTCCCGGAGCTCCCCGAGCCGCTCCCTTCGGCGCACGACGTCGGAGCCGCGCAGGGCGCCGAACGTGCTCCCGCGTTTCGTGTAGAAGGCGAGCTCGGCCGCCTCGAGCAGGACGAGCGACGAGCCGATCTCGACTTCGTGCTCCCGCACAGTCGCGACCGCGTAGGGCAGGAAGCGCCGCTCGTCGTCGCCGCATCTCACCTCGAACCCGAGCGCACGCCGGTGCTCTCGGTCCAGGACGAGATCCACCGGGCGGCCGAGGTCGATGCCCCTCAGGCGAACCGGCAGGCCCAGCAGACGCTCGACCGAGACCCCGCCCACGGAGAGTGATTGTGCCTACCGGACCAGAGGTCACGGGTCAGGCGGAGAACCCCTCCTCGCCGACGAGCGGGACGAACCTGCACGGGACCGACTTGACGACCGCGGGCCCCTCCGGGCTCCGCACGATCAGCTGGAGCTGCTGCCCGCGCCGGCCCCCGATCGGCACGACGAGCCGGCCGCGCTCCTCGAGCTGGTCGTAGAGCGTGGTCGGCAATCCGGGAGCCGCAGCCGCCACGGCGATGGCCGCGAACGGCGCCTGCTCGGGAAGCCCCAGCGTGCCGTCGCCGACGTGCACGTGCACCCGGTCGCCGTAGCCGGCCGCCTCCAGGGCCGCACGCGCGGCCTCGGCGAGCTCTGGAATCCGCTCGATCGTGTGCACCTCACCGGCCAGCTCTGCGAGCACCGCGGCCTGGTAGCCCGAGCCGGTCCCGACGTCCAGCACCCGCTCGTGCCCGCGGAGGGACAGCGCCTCGCAGATGCGCGCGACCATGTACGGCTGCGAGATCGTCTGCCCCGACCCGATCGGAAGCGCGGCGTCGTCGTAGGCGCGCGTCCTGACTTTCTCTGGGATGAAGAGCTCGCGCGGCACGCGCTCCATCGCCTCCAGCACGCGCTCGTCCACGATGTCGCGTCGGCGTAGCTGCCGCTCGACCATCCGCAGCCGCTCGGCCGAACGGTCAGGCGACATCGACGAGGGACCGCGCGTACACCGGACGGTCGACCCCGAGATGGTCGAGCAGCAGCGACGCGACGCCGGTCAGGCCCGCCGGTGGTGCGCCGAGACCGACGGTCAGCATCGGCACCTCGGAGTCGCCCGCGACGAGCGAGCCGTGGCTCCCTCCGCCGGCGTGGTGGCGGCCCGCGAGGTCGGTGAACTCGAAGCCCGGGGCTCCGGACACCAGCACATCGCCGGCGTTCGGGTTGCGAAGCGCACCCTCGGCGCGTGCGAGGCCGTCTGGGTACGACGCGAGAACGTCGGGGCCCTCCCCTCCGTCACGGCGGGCGACGACCTCTCCGTTCTCGAGAAAGAGCACCGTCTCGGCCGCCGGGTTCCCGTCGAGCCGCTCTGCGAGCGCCCTCGCTCTGCCGCCGCGCAGGTCGTAGACCATCCCCGCGCGGTTCGACGCCGTCACGACGACGTCGCCGACGCCCGCGTAAGCCTCGTGGAGCGAGACGGGCCGCTCGACGTGCGTCTGGCCGTGATCGGAGCACACGACGACGGCGTAGCGCTGGAGGAACTCGTCGATCCCGCCGGCGGCCTCGATCAGCGCTCGGACCGCGTCGTCCGCCCGCAGGAGTGCCGCGTGCGCTGAGTCCGGCCCCTCGGCGTGCGAGGCGTAGTCGTAGTCGGGGAGGTAGTAGACGAGGAGGTCGAAGCCGTCACGGGTCACGAGCCAGCGTCCCACCGCCGCGGCGTAGCGGTCGTTCGAGCCGAGATGGCGCGCGCCAACCTGGAACGGCGCGCCGGTCGGATCCGACTCGAAGAGGTTGAAGTAGAAGAACCGCTGCGGCCCGTATGCGGAACGAGTGACTCCGGGAATGCGCGTCGGATGTGCGGTGCGGCCCCGGTAGCAGACGATGTTGACCGCGGCGGCGACGCGACCGGCGTCCTCGACGGACTCGTAGAGAGTCACCGCCCGCCGGGAGAGATGCTCCTCGTTCATCCGGTAGATCGCGTCGAGGATCCCGCGGCGAGTGCCCGACCGCCGGATCGCGGCGAACGACGAGCCGTACTCGACGATGCGCTGTTCGCCACGGTGGTACCAGACGAGGTGCGGGATCTCGTGCACGTCGGGGTACGCGCCCGTGACGAGCGACGACAGGCACACCGGAGTCAGCGACGGGAACACGGTCGACGCGCGTGCGTAGCGGCCGCGCTCGAACAGCTCCGCCAGCGCCGGCGTAGCGCGCCGCTCGACCGCGTCCTCGAACATCGCGGGCGTGAGCCCGTCGATGACGATCGCTATCGCCTTAGTCGCGGGCAAGGATCCGGAGGCCGGCATGACGCTCCCCTTGCCGCCTCCTCAGCCGCGCGCCGAGCACGGGCAGCGCGACCGCGATCAGGTAGCCGAGCGACCGGCACGAACGAGATGCGCCGCGAGGACGAGCGACGCAGCCCCGACGAGGAGCCCCGTCCCTCCGCGCGTTCCTCCGCGCGCGAGCGCGCCGCGCACGGTCGGGCTCGCACCGAGCGCCCCCAGCACGCTTCCCACGCTGCCCGCGACCGCCCCCGCCCAGTCGCCGAGCAGCCAGCCCACGACGGCAGCGACGACCACCGCGACCGGAACCGCGATGCGCACGTCGAGCAGCACACCCAGTGCGAGCACGCCGATTGCCGCCCCGAGGCCGGCGCAGACGCCGATCCAGTACCACGTGCCCACGCAGTCGAGTGTACTGACGACGTTTGCTCCGACCGTGCGGTGGGAAGAAGCCGCTTCCCCCTGTATTTGCGGACCCACCGACACTAGGAGGATCACATGAGCGAAGACGCTCGGCCCTTGCTCGTGTTCTTCACGAGCGAGCTCTCCGGCCCCGCTCGCCGAATGGAGAGCCTGCTCGCCCATCTCGCCCGCAAGGAACGCGCGCGCCTCGCGGACCGTTCTCGTCGACATCGACGCGCGACCTGAGCTGGCGGAGAAGTTCAACGTGACGGCCGTGCCGACACTCGTGCTCGTGAAGCGCAAGCGCGCCGTCGCCCGGATGGAAGGGCGCGTGAGCGCCCCGCGGATCGAGCAGATGCTCGAGCCGCACCTGCCGTCGCCCGCGCCGACGCTCGTGCCGGCGCCTGCGACTGCCTGAATCCGAACGCCTCGCCCCGGAGTAGGGTCCGGTGTCCAGTGCTGGATCCAGCCTCGGGGGAGGAGGAGATCGGATGCGGAAGTACCTACTGCTGCTGCTGGTCCTCGTCGCAGTGACATCGACGCTCGCCGTCGCGTCATTCGCGGCCGCGGACGGCGGCTCCCGCGACATCAAGGCGCGTGACGGGCTCGAGGGGTACCAGGAGACACCGTTGACGCTTTCGACGACGGGTGAAGGCTCGTTCCGCGCGAAGATCAACCACGACGGCACCTCGTTCTCGTGGACGCTGAGCTACAAGGATCTCGAGGGTGCCGTCACGCAGGCTCACATCCACTTCGGGCAGCGCGCGCTGTCCGGTGGGATCGCGGTCTGGCTGTGCGGGACCGCGGCTGCACCCGGCCCTGCCGGGACGAAGCCGTGCCCCTCGCCGGGCGGAACCGTGAGCGGAACCGCAACGGCCGCCGAGGTCATCGGCCCCGCAGGTCAGGGGATCGAGCCGCTCGCGTTCGCCGAGGTCATCGCGGCGATCCGCGCAGGCGTCGCGTACGCGAACGTGCACTCGACGAAGTGGCCCGGCGGAGAGATCCGCGGCCAGCTGAACGAGCGGAGCCACGGCGACGACTAGCGAACGCCGGCGGCTCCGACGTTGAATCGGCGGGCGGAGTCCGGCCCTTCCGGGCTCCGCTACCGCCGCTCGAGCCGGCTGATCACGTCGAGCCCGAACTCCGCCGCGCGCTTGCCGTCGAGCGCGCGATGGTCGAACGTCACGGAGACGTGACCGACCGGCCGCGCGACGATCTGGCCGTCGCGCACGACCGGCCGCTCCGCGATCCGGTGGACGCCGAGGATCGCGACCTCCGGGTGGTTGATCAGCGGCGTGACCAGTACGCCGGCGAACTTGCCCGCGCTCGTGACGCTGAACGTCGAGCCGCGCAGCTCCTCGGGCTTGAGCGTCCCTGCGCGCGCGCTCTCGGCCAGGCGCCGGACCTCGGCGTCGAGCTCCTCGACCGAGCGGGTGTCGCAGTCCCGGACGACCGGGACGACGAGGCCCTGGTCGGTGTCGATCGCGATGCCGAGGTCGTAGCGGTCGAGGTAGACGATGCCGTCACCGTCGAGGCGTGCGTTCAGCTCGGGGAACTCCTTGAGCGATTCGGCGGCCGCCTTCAGGACGGTCGGCACGAGCAGCTTCAGGTCGACGTTGCCGAAGTCGCATTCTTCGACCCAGGTCACGGCCGGAATCAACTGCGCGCGCGTCATGTGCTCCGCGATCAACCGGCGCACGCCGCGCAGCGGTTCTCGCCGACCTTCCGCCTGGATCGGTGTCCGGCCGCCGGCGGCCGCACGGACATCGGCCTCCGTCACCCGCCCTGACGGCCCGGTCGGCGTTATCGCCTCGAGGTTCACACCCAGCTCCTGCGCCACTCGCCGAACGAGCGGTGTCGCTCGCACCGGCCCGCCTTCGCTCTTCGGAGCCTGTGCGGCCCGTGCAGGCTCGGGTGGTGTCGGGCGACCCGGTTCGCCGTCGCCGATCACGACGATGACGTTCCCGACCGGCACGATGTCGCCCTCCCCGACGAGGATCTTGGAGACGACTCCCGCCGCCGGCGACGGGATCTCGACCGTCGTCTTGTCGGTGTGGATCTCGACGAGCGGGTCGTCCTCGGCGATCACCTGTCCCTCCGAGACGAGCCAGCGCGAGATCTCGCCCTCGGTCAGGCCCTCGCCGAGGTCGGGCAGCTTGAACTCGTACGCCACGGCGCCGACTTCTACCCGATCGCGCCGTCGCGCAGCACGGCGTGGACGCCTTTGACCCCGTTGACGATCTGCGTCACCCGCAGGTCGACGACGAGGCTCGAGAGCGCGAGCGCGTAGTCGCGGTCGAGGCCGAGCTCGCGCTCCATCAGGTCGAGGATCGTCGCCATCGCTTCCTCGGCGGCGAGATCGAGATCCTCGTCGAAGCCGAACGCGATCCAGGCGTCCGCCGTCCGCGCGATCGGCGAGCGCAGCTCGAGCTCCGAAAGGTCGAGCGTCAGCTCCGCGCGTTCGACCGGGCACTCGATCGCCGTGCCCGAGGCCTCACCGTCCGCCTGTGCGCCGTGGCAGTCGCCCGCCGAGAAGTGCGCACCGTCCACGCTGATCGGCAGGTAGAGGGTGGTCCCCGCGACGAGCTCCTTGCAGTCGATGTTCCCGCCGCAGCGACGCGGCGGGCCGGTCGAGTGCCGGCCGGGCTCGTCGGGCGGCATCCCGAGCACGCCGAGGAACGGCGCCAGCGGGATCCGGACGCCGCGCTCGTCGACCGCGACGCCGTCCTCGAGGCGCCAGTCGACCTTCGTGTGCTTCCCGAACGTGCAGCCCCACCCGCCGGGGCGCACGCCGTCGACGCGTACGACGAGCGTCGCCCCCGGCCTCGCACCTCGCACCTCGACAGGTCCGATCAGCGCATGGCCCGCGTCGAGCTCCTCGTCGCGCGGCTCGAACTTCGTGTCGCGCTCGAGGTCCCACCCCGCGTTCGGACACGCGAACGCGATCGTGTCGCCGGGGTCGATCGAGAGGATCGGCTCGAGTTCTCGCGAGAAGTGGCCGTGCAGGGTTCGGCGCTCGAGCGGGATCTCGTGGATCACGACTTCAGAAGTCGAGGAGCTTCCGGACCGCTCGACGTCACACGCTCGACCGACGGCATGTACGCGTCCTCGAGCTGCCAGTAGGGGTACGGGACGTCGTAGCCCGTCACGCGCAACACCGGCCCGCGCAGGTCGAGGATCGCCTTCTCCGCCAGCACGGCGGCCAGCTCTGCGCCGTACCCCGCCGTCCGCGGCGCCTCCTGAACGATCACCACGCGCCCCGTCTTCCCCGCGGACGCGAGCAGCGCGTCCTCGTCGAGCGGCTTCAGAGAGCGGATGTCGAGCACCTCGCACGAGCAGTCGCCGGCGAGCGCGTCGGCGACCTGCTCGCAGAGCGGCACCATCGAGCCGTACGCGACGAGCGTGACGTCCGTCCCCTCCCGCGCGAGGCGCGCCCTCCCGAGCTCGACGACGTGCTCGCCTTCGGGCACGTCGCCGCGCAACGTGCGGTAGTGGAGCTTCGGCTCGAAGATCACGACCGGGTCGTCGCTGCGAATCGCAGCCGCGAGCAACCCCTTCGCGTCGGCCGGTGTCGACGGGATCGCGACCTTCACGCCGGGCGTGTGCACGTAGTACGCCTCGGGCGAGTCGTCGTGCAGCTCGGGCGCGCGGACGCCGCCTCCGTAGGGCATCCGCACCGTGAGCGGAAAGGCCATCTTGCCGCCGGTGCGCCAGCGGTAGCGCCCGACGTGCGTGATCAACTGGTCGAGCGCGGGATACGAGAACGCGTCGTACTGCAGCTCGCAGACGGGCCGCCAGCCGGCCATGCAGAGCCCGACGGCGGCTCCCAGGAGCCCGGCCTCCGCGAGCGGCGTGTCGAAGCACCGCTCGGCACCGAAGCGGTCCCGCAGTCCGGCGGTGGCGCGGAACACGCCGCCCGCGCGACCGACGTCCTCGCCCATCACCATTACGTCGGCGTCGCGCGCGAGCTCGACGTGGAAGCAGTCGTTGATCGCCTCGACGAGCGTCAGCTCAGCCACCGCGCAACTCCCGCAGCTCCTCCTCGAACGAGGGCAGGGGCTCGACGTAGGCGTGCTCGAAGAGCAGCGACGACGTCGCCCGGCCCTTCGGCCTCCGCCTCGGCGATCCCCGCGCGCAGCAGATCGAGAGCCTCGGCGCGGATCTGCTCCATGGTCGCCGGTCCAGCAGGCCGAGCCGTTCGAGGTAGCGCTCGTACCGGCCGACGCACTCGTTCTTCTTCTCCTCCTCGACACGCTCGAGATCGATGTACGCGCGCGGATCGTCCGCCGTCGCGTGCGGCGCCGCGCGGTAGGTCACGGCCTCGATCAACGTCGGGCCGCCGCCGGTTCGCGCACGTGCGACCGCCTCGCGCGTCGCCTCGTAGACCGCGAGCACGTCGCCGCCGTCGACGCGAATGCCCGGCATGCCGTAGCCGACGGCCTTGTCGACGAGCGCCTCGGCGTGCGTCTGGGCCGACACCGGCGTCGAGATCGCCCACTGGTTGTTGTTGCAGAAGAGCACGAGCGGCGAGCCGGTGACCGCTGCGAAGTTCGCGCCTTCGTGGAACGCTCCCTCGGACGTCGCACCGTCGCCGAAGAACACGATCGCGACGGCCGGCTCGCCGCGCAGCTTCTTTCCCCACGCGAGACCCGCCGCGTGCGGGACGTGGGTCGCGATCGGGACACAGATCGAGGCGACGTTGTAGTCGGCCGGGTTCCACCAGCCCGACGGGTGGCCCCGCCACCACTGGAGGATCACGCGCGGCGGCATTCCCCGCAGCAGCCCGATCGCCGACTCGCGGTAGCTCGGGAAGATCCAGTCGTCGTCCTCGAGCGCGTGCGACCGCTCCCGCCTGCATCGCCTCGTGGTTCCAGAAGATCGCGTAGGTGCCGATGCGGCCCTGGCGGTGGTAGACGACCGATCGCTCGTCGTAGGTTCGCAGCAAGACGAGCGAGCGGTAGAGCTCGAGGAGGTCGTCGTCGGTGAGGCCGTCGACCTGGCCGTCCGGGACCAAGTCGCCGTCGCCGATGACGCGCCGGAGGTCGCGCTCGGCCGGAAGCACCTGCGCCATCGCACCGGAATCTACCCCAGCCGCTTGACCTTTCCCCCCCGCGCGTCATAGTCGGCGAAGCCGTCGGGCCCTCTGGGGCCCGGAATCGAGGAGGGGAGAGAGCATGGGGAGGATCTACGTCCTGTTGCTGGTCGCAACAGGGGCAATTGCGTTGGCGTTGCTCGGAGCCGCGAGCGTTCCGACCGCGGCGCCCGACCGAAGTTACGTCGTCCTGTACGACCTCGGCGCGTCGACCGAAGCCGCTCGCAGCGCCGTTGCGTCGGCGGGCGGGACGATCGTCAAGGAGAACCTGAGGGTCGGCGTCGCGACCGCCGTCTCGGGCAACCCGAAGTTCGTCAGGGCCGTCATGCGCCAGAAGGCTCTGGCCGGTGCGGCGCTCGACCGCCCGATCGGTAGCGCGCTCGGGACGCCGTCGGGGGCCGACCTGGAGCTCGCGATCGCGCGCGCTTCTGCACGAGGAACGAACTCGGGCGTAAGCAGCTCCCGCCGCCACGGGAACGCGGAGCCGCTGGCCGACTTGCAGTGGGGGATGAAGATGATCCATGCGACGACCGACGGCTCGTACGCGCGCGAGCGCGGCCGGAACGTCCTCGTCGGGATCATGGACACCGGCGTCGACGGGAGCCACCCGGACATCGCACCGAACTTCAGCAAGAAGCTGAGCCGCAACTTCACGACGGACATCCCGCTCGTCGACGGTCCGTGCGAGGACGAGCCGGACCAGTCGTGCTCCGATCCCGCAGACGTGGACGAGAACTCGCACGGAACGCACGTCGCGAGCATCATCGGCTCGCCGATCAACCAGCTCGGTGTCGCCGGTGTCGCACCCGACGCGACGCTCGTCAACCTGCGCGCCGGACAGGACTCGGGCTACTTCTTCCTGCAGCCGACCGTCGACGCGCTGACCTACGCCGGTGACCACGGGATCGACGTCGTGAACATGAGCTACTTCATCGACCCGTGGCTCTACAACTGCGCGAACAACCCGGCGGACTCGCCGGAGGCGCAGCTCGAGCAGCGGACGATCATCCGGGCGACACAGCGCGCACTCGACTACGCACATCGCAAGGGCGTCGTCATGATCGCCGCCTCCGGAAACGAGGACACCGACCTCGGCGACGCAACGAAGACGGACACCATCAGCCCGGACTTCCCGCCCGGGACCGAGTACACCCGCACGGTCGACAACGCATGCCTCGACCTGCCCAACGAGGGCAACAACGTGATGAGCATCAACGCGCTGGGGCCGAGCACTCGCAAGGCCGACTACTCGAACTACGGTCTCGAGCAGACGACTGTCGCTGCACCCGGCGGGTTCTTCCGCGACGACCCGCTCTGGAAGGCAACGGATCCCCCCGCGGTGCGCAACCTCGCCGGGATCCCGAACCTGATCCTCGCGGCATACCCGGAGAACGTCGCCCGCGAGTTCGGGGAGATCAACCCGGACGGCACGAGCAACACGCCGTTCGTCGTCCGCGACTGCCGCGGCTCGACGTGCGCGTACTACCAGTACCTCCAGGGCACCTCGATGGCGTCACCGCACGCGGTCGGCGTGGCTGCGCTGATCGTCGGAAGCCAACGACAAGGGCCACGACGGGTTGAGCCCGCGCGAGGTCCAGGAGATCCTCGAGCAGACGGCGACCGAGCACGCTTGCCCGGAGCCGCGCCTGCACAGCTACGCCGACAAGCTCCGTGCTCCGAGCTTCGACGCGTTCTGCGCCGGAAGCCCCAGGTTCAACGGGTTCTACGGCCACGGAATCATCGACGCGCTCCGCGCCGTGCAGCGGCGCGGCGACGACCACTAAGCGAACCGCGCTGCGCCGGGGGGCCGACCAAGGCCCCCCGGCGCGTCACGGGTGAGTGCGCTTCAGCGATCGAAGCACCCAGTCCGCCCACTCGAGCTCGAGCTCGGCGTGCTGGATGCCGGAGCGCAGCAGGAGGTAGTGGTAGATAGTCGGCCTCGCGCCGTCTGTTCGTCGGCTCGATCGCCCGCAGCTCTTCAAGCTTGCTCTCGAGCTTGTCGCGGAACGCCTCGGCGTGGCGGATCAGCACCTCGTCCGTCGTCAGCGCACCGACGAACAGGCGCAGGTGGAACCCGTCTCTGTCGTCCGGATCGGTCTCCAACCACGCATCGAGCGCGCGACGGCCGTCCGCGCTGATCCGGTAGAGCGTCTTGTCCGGCCTGTCGGACTGGGCGACGGCTCGGCTGACGGCGAGACCGTCCTTCACGAGGCGGGGCAGGAGCACGTACAGCTGCGAGCGTGCCGGGGCCCAGACGTAGCCGATTGCCCTCTTGACCTGCTTGAGCAGGTCATAGCCCGAGCGCTCGCCCTCGATCGCGATCAACGCGAGCACCGCAGCCTCCGTCGTGGTGAGCGTGCGGGTCGAGACGCGTGTCGCGGTGGGCACCTTGACGATCATAGTCCAGACCGGAATACTCCGCAACGGAATGCGCACCTTCCTGGCCGTCGTCGCCGCCGCCACTCTCCTCGCAGCCTGCGGGATCGGCGGCGGCGCGGCGGCGGCGCCGCCGGAGACGGCCGCGGACGTCGAGCACTACCTCCTGGAGCTCGAGCGGATCCATCCGAAGCCCTACCACGCCGTGTCGAAGGCGGAGTACCGCGCCGCCGGAGACCGGTTGATCGCCCGCCTGCCGGAGCTCGACGACGACCAGTTGATGGTCGAGCTGCTGCGGCTCGTCGCACTTCTCGGCGAGCGTGACGGCCACGCGAACATGAACCCGCTCGCCGGCGGCCATCGCCGCGTGCTCCACCTGTACCCGCTCGCGACGTACGAGTTCGCCGACGGCGTCTACGTCGTCGCCGCCCCGGGGCGTCCACAGCTCGTCGGAAAACGGCTGGTCGCGATCGACGGTCGGCCGATCGCCGAGGTCCTCCGGCTCGTCGATCCGCTCGTCACGTACGACAACCCACTCTCGCTCGCCTCGCATCGAAGCCCGTACCTCGTCAGCGCAGAGATCCTCCACGGGGTGGGTGTGACGCCGACTGCGGAGCGCGCGACGTTCTCGGTCGAGGACGCATCCGGTGTGCGCGTAGACGCCGACGTGACGCCTGTCACTGCGAACGCGTACGTGACGCAGCTGCGGCCTGCGTATCCGCTCTTCCTCGACGGGATGCCCAAGCGTGCGAAGCCGCTCTTCGTGCAGCGACGCGGCACGTCGCAGTGGGTGACCACGCTCGACGGCGGCCTGGTCGTCTACTTCCTCTACAACACCGTGACCGAGGAGACGTTCGACACGGCGAACAAGATCCTGCGGCTCGCGCGCAAGCCGAAGACACGCCGCGTGATCATCGACCTGCGAAACAACGGCGGCGGCGACATCAACACGTATCCGATCCTCCTCGACACGCTCAAGTCCCGCTCGATCAACAAGCGCGGCAAGCTCGTGGTGCTGATCGGGCGCACGACGTTCTCGGCCGCGGTGCACTTCGCGGTCGACCTCGACCGCGGGACCCGCGCGATCTTCGTGGGCGAGCCGACGGGCGGAAGCCCGAATCACTACAGCGACACCGATCCCGTCGAGCTGCCGGTCAGCGGCTACACGATCAACGTCCCCCGGATCTACTTCGAGAAGCAGCCCGGCCAGACAGGCCTCATGCTCAGCCCCGAGGTACCGGTCCCGCTGACCGGCCGCGACTTCTTCGCCGGGCGCGACCCCGTGCTCACGGCCGCGCTTCGCCTCCGCTAGACCAGAACCGTCACCGCGTCGCGCTCCGCTTCCAGGAGGACGTGCGCGGTGTCGCCGAGATCCTCTCCGTCACACTGGAACGGGAGCGGCCGGTCGCAGACGATCTCCGCCTGGTCGACGTCGTGTGCGTAGAGGACGTCCTTCGCGCGCTCCTGGCCGCGGCCGCGCAGCACATACGTGACGAAGCGTGGGAGTGCGGCGGGTTTCACCCGGCGCGCGCCGACGAGATCCAGCCCGAGCTCGAAGCTCGCGAGCGGCGCGACGTGCAGCGCGACACGGCCCGCGTAGGTGTACGGGTCGCAGTTCGCCGCGAGCGCGAACGCCGCACGACCGTGTCCATGGACGTCGAGCACCGGCTCGAGCCGGAAGCGCTCGGCAGTGAGCAGCCGCAGGGCCTCCACGGCGAACGTGAGGTTGCCCGCCCGGCCGCGCTCCTTCGTCCGCCCGCGCGCGTCCACCCGGCGCACGAGCTCGGCGTCGAACCCGACGCCGGCCGAGAACCCGAAACGGCGGCCGTTCACGCGTCCGAGCGAGATGCGCCGCGTTCTGCCGCCCACCAGCCGCATCGAAGCCGCGGCCGGATCGCGCGGGAGCCCCAGCGCGCGCGACAGCACGTTCGCCCCGCCGCCGGGGACGAAGCCGAGCGGCGTGTGACCGGCGACGCCGTTCAGCACCTCGTTGAACCCGCCGTCGCCGGAGAAGACGTAGATCGCGTCGACCTCACCTTCGGCGGCACGAGCGAGCTCGGTCGCATGCCCGGCGCGTTCGGTCATCAGCACCTCGACCTCGCCGAGCACCGCGACGACCCGCTCGACGCTCTCGTCGGTGACACGGGACGCGTAGGGATTGACGATCAGTACGGCCCGCGCCATCGGCGCGCAGATGGTACGGGGGTTACGGGTTCCGGCCGCTGCGGGTCGCATACCCGCGGACGCCGTCCAGCATGAGCGCGAAGAAACGGTCGGCGAGCTCGTCCGTGTCGCGCCCGGGAACGAGCCACGTGTACGCCCAGTTCGCCGCCGAGAGGGCGAGCAGGGCTGCGGTGGACTCGTCGAGGTCGCTGCGGAGCTCGCCGAGCTCGCGGCCCTCGCGGAAGAGCGCCCGGAAGCGCTCCTCGTAGCGGCGCCGTTCGGCGAGGATCTCTTCGCGGCGCTCCCCCTCGAGGTAGCGCCACTCGCGCATGAAGACCGTCGCGACGTCGAGCTGGTCGGAGACGGTGCGGAGGTGCGCACGGAGCGCCAGCCGGATCTTCTCGGCGGCGGGAAGGTCGTCCGGAATCGTGTCGAGCCCGGCGTGGAAGGCGGCGGCGCCGTCGCGCATCGCCTCGAAGAGCAGGTCCTGCTTCGAGTCGATCCACGTGTAGACGGTCGCCTTCTGCACGCCGAGCGCGTAGGCGAGGTCGCCGATCGAGGTGCCGTGGTAGCCCCGGGCGGCGAAGAGCCGGGCGGCCTGGCGGGTCAGCTCGGAGCGGCGCGCGGAGATAGACTGGAGCCTAACGACCGTTCGGTAGGGAGGCAAAAGAGCCGTGGACGCGCGCACGCAGGAGTTCGTCGAGTACGTGCAGGACGGGGGCCAGGTCGAGACGACCGACTGGATGCCGGACGACTACCGGGCCAAGCTGATCAAGTTCATCGAGATGCACGGCAACTCGGAGCTGATGGGCGTCCTGCCCGAGCGCGAGTGGATCCTCCGTGCGCCGACGCTCCAGCGGAAGCTCGCCCTGACCGCGAAGGTGCAGGACGAGGTCGGGCATGCCCAGCTGATCTACCGCGTGGTCGAGGACCTCGGCAAGCCGCGGGCGCAATGCCTCCAGGATCTCGTCGACGGCAAGGCCAAGTTCCACAACGTCTTCCATTACCCGACGAAGACCTGGGGCGACGTCGGCGTGATCGCCTGGCTCGTCGACGCGGCGGCGATCATCTCGCAGAAGGCGCTGCTCAAGTGCTCGTACGCGCCGTACGCGCGGATCATGAAGAAGATCTGCTGGGAGGAGTCGTTCCACATCCTCCACGGCCGCGACGTGATCCTGACCATGATGAACGGCACCGACGAGCAGCGCGGGCTCGTGCAGGAGGCGCTGAACCGGTGGTGGGGGCCGCTGATGACGTTCCACGGCAACCCGATCTCGGCCGACGAGGATCCGATGGTCTACTGGCGGATCAAGTCGCAGGCGAACGAGGAGGCGCGCCAGCAGTTCCTCGACGGGTACGTGCCGCAGATCTGGGAGCTCGGGCTGACCGTGCCCGACCCGAAGCTCGAGAAGCGCGACGACGGCGCGTGGGAGTACAGCGAGCCCGGCTGGGACGAGCTCAGGCGCGTCGTCACCGGCAACGGGCCGAAGACGGCCGAACGGCTCGCTTTCCGACGCCGCTTCCTCGACCAGGAGGCGTGGGTGCGGGAGGTCGTGCTCGCGGAAGCCGCTTGATCTTCGAGGTCTTTCGCCAGGAGCGGAAAGGGCAGCCGTTCCAGCATGCCGGCGCGATCGCTGCGCCGGACATCCTGTTCGCCGAGACCTGGGCGCGCGAGCTGTACGGCCGCCGGCAGGAGTCGGAGGCGCTGTGGGTCGTGCCGCGCGAGTCGATCCACGAGGTGCACGACTTCACCGACGAGCTGAACAAGACCTACCACCGCGTCGACGGCTACTCGCTGAAGGCGAAGCTGAAGGAGGCACGTGACCGAGCGGGCACAACAGCTCCTGGAGATCGCTGACGACGAGCTCATCCTCGGCTGGCGCGACTCCGAGTGGACGGGGATCGCACCTTCGCTCGAGGAGGACGTCGCCTTCTCGTCGATCGCGCAGAACGAGATCGGTCACGCGCGCGCTCTCTACGAGCTCGCCGCACGCGACCTCGGCACGACGGCCGACGCGCTCGCGTTCGACCGCGACCCGTCCGAGTACGCGAACTCGCCCCTCGTCGAGCTCCACCGCCTCGACTGGGTGCGCACGATCGCGCGGCGCTGGCTCTACGAGACCGCCGACGAGATCCGGCTCGAGGCGCTGAAGGGCTCCGACGATCCGGAGGTGGCGGGACTCGCGGCGAAGATGGACCGCGAGGAGGTGTACCACCGCATGCACGCCGAGATGTGGGTCGAGCGGCTGCGCGGCGTGCCGCGATTCGAGGAGGCGGTCGACGAGTTGTGGCCCTACGCGCTCGGAGTCCTGGCGGGGGAGCAGCGCGCCGTGTTCGCCGAGCGCGTCGGCCGCGAACAGGGCGACGCTGTCGAGCGGGGCGACCACACCGACGACCTGCGCGAGCTGTGGGAGGAGATGACGATGGTGCGGCGCAGCATTCCCGGCGCGACGTGGTGACCGAAGCCGCGGTCTGGACCGCGCTCGCCGAGATCCCCGATCCGGAGATCCCGATCATCTCGGTGGTCGACCTCGGCGTCGTGCGCGACGTCGCCGTCGAGGGCGAGCGTGTCCGCGTCGACTTCACGCCGACGTTCCTCGGCTGCCCGGCGCTCGACGCGATGCGCGACGCGATGGCGGAGAAGGTGCGCGGGCTCGGCGCCGACCCCGACATCCGCGTGATCACCGACGACTCGTGGTCGACCGACCGGATCACGCCCGCGGGGCGCGAGAAGCTGCGCGCGTCCGGGTTCGCCCCGCCGGCGCCACGCGAGGCCTCGGCGCCGACGCTCGTGCAGCTTCAGTCGGCCGTCTTCCGTTGCCCGTACTGCAACTCGCGCGACACGAAGCTCGAGAACATCTTCGGCCCGACGCCGTGCCGCTCGATTCGCTACTGCGCGAGCTGCAGGCAGCCGTTCGAGCAGTTCAAGACGATCTAGTCGCCGGGATCTCAGTCGTTCGTGACGACGAAGTTGTCGAACTCCGCCTCGATCACGCCCTCTGGACCCGTCGACACGACCAGGCCGACGGCGCCGGTGTGAAGCCGGTTCTCGGTGTCTCTAGCGTCGGCGACCGCTTCGCCGTTCACCCGGAACTCGAGCAGCACCTGCTGCCCGTCACTCTTACACACTGCTTCCAGACGGTTCGTGCCGGTTTCGTCGACGGCGTTGGGAATGACCTGAGCCGTCAGCTCTTCGTAGGCGTCAGAGTCCGGGACGCCGTACTTCGCGATCCCGACGTGGTTGCCCCAGATCGTGAACGTGTAGGCGCGATCCCTGCCGTTCCGGCAGGTGATGCCGTACGCCCCTTCCGGGTTGTTCTCCGAGAGCCTGCGGGCGTCGACTGCGATGCGGACGTTTTCCGGCGCGGATGGGTACACACTGTCCGCGTTCTTCGGTAGACCCAGCACGCTGAAACCGGTGGTGCCGGGGAGCGTCTCGAACTTGAGCCGATACGCGCCGTCCGCGTACTCGCCGCCCGTCCAGCCGGACGCCTGACCCGAGAAGTCATCCTCGAAGACGACCGCGTCCCCGTCGCCGTTGTTCGAGGTGGAGATCAACGCCCCAACCAACAGCAAGACGAGCACCGCGGCGATACCGCCGGCGACGAGCATCCCCTGCCGCGTGAAGAGCCATCTGCGCGGGCCCGCCGAGGCAGGGGCTTCGGCAGCGGCGGGCGCCGGCGTGCTCGGCGGGGCAGCGTCGTCCTGCGCCGTTCGAACCTCGGCGAGGGTCCGGTCCAGGACCTTGAGGAGCCGACTCGTGTCGAAATCGAAGCGGCTCGGGCTGAGCTCCAGAGCCTGACGGCGCGACAGCGCGGCGAGACTCGGCGGCAGCTCCTCGGCCAGCGGCATCGTCGCCCCGTCGACGAGGATCGGGATGACGCGGACCTTGCGCGACAGGGCCGCCTCGATCTCGACGCGCACGAAGTCGGTGGGGTCGTCGATGCGGCGTCTCCCACGCTGATCGGGAAGCGTGAGCCACTGATCGCCGATCAGCGCGAGCAGGACGTCGCAGGAGCCGACCGCCGTCGTGATCACCTCGACGAAGTCGTCGCCCAGCTCGATCGAGTCGACATCCTTGAAGACCTGATCGCTGCCGAACCGGTCGGCGAGGCGGTCGAACAGCCAGCCCGCGGGGTAGGCGGTCTCCTCCCGCCGATAGCTGATGAAGATCCGACCCCAGGCTGTTGGAGGACTTTCAGCCACCGTCCCTCCTCGTCTACACGTACTTGCCCATGCCGCCTGCGACGTCGATCGACGCCCCGGTGATGTAGCTCGCGCGCTCGCTGAGCAGGAACGCGACGATGCCGGAGACCTCGTCCGGCGTCCCGAAGCGTCCGAGCGGAACCTCCCGCGCTGCCAGCCTGTCGAAGAACTCCTGGCGTTCCAACTCCGGGGCGCGCCGCCGGTGGATGTTGTCCCACTGCGGCGTGACGACGAAGCCGATGTTGACGCCGTTGACGAGGATGTTGTCCTTCGCCACCTCGAGCGCGAGCGTCTTCGTGAACGAGTTGCCGGCCGCGCGGTTGACCGACGTCGCGAAGAACATCGGGTCCGGGTAGCGCGAGTAGACGGCGCCGATGTTGACGATGCGCCCGCCGCCCGCCGCGCGCATGTGCGGCAGCACCTCGCGCGAGCAGCGGATCAGCGCGAAGAGCTTGACGTCGAGATCTCCGATCCAGTCCTCGTCGGTGAGCGTCTCGAAACCGCCGGGGTGCGCGCCGCCCGCGTTGTTGACGAGGAAGTCGACGCCGCCGAGCTCCTCCGCCGAGCGCGCGACGAAGTCGCGCACCTGCTCGGGGTCGGTCACGTCGGCCCGTTGCGCGTAGACGACGGCGCTCTCGCCGCGGAGCTCCTCGGCCGCGGCCATGACCTCGTCCTCGTTCCGCGAGCAGATCGCCACGCTGACGCCCTCACTCACGAGGTCACGTGCGATCGCGAGGCCGAGCCCCTTCGATCCGCCGGTGACGAGCGCCCGGCGGCCGCTGAGCCCGAGCTCCACCTAGTCGGGCTCGGCGAGCCCCATCGCCTCGAGCAGACCTTTCCGAGGCGGGTGGAACACGTCGACCTCGAGGCACGGGCTGTCGGCGGTGCGCGCCGCGTGCGGAACGTTGGGCGGGATCGTGATCGCCTCGCCGCGGCGCACGATCCGCTTCTCGCCGGCGACCTCGAACTCGAACTCGCCGTCCAGCACGAACGTAGATCTGCTCCTCGTCGTGCCAGTGGAGCGGTGCCTCGGTGTGAGGCGCGAAGTGGACGAAGTTGACCATCACCTGCTCGCCGAGCACAGGCTGGAAGTTGAGCCCCGGGACCATCTCGATCGGATCGAGCTCGATCCAGCTCACGAACGTCCCCTTGCCGGCGCCCTGCGCCTGCTCGTTCGCCGCGAAGTAGCGGTCGGGGTCCGTCATCGCGGCCCGACGAGCGACGCCAGCTGCTCGATCCCGTCGTCGATCACTGCCTCGTCGACCATGCTGAACGACAGCCGCACGTTGTCGCTCCCACGTCCGTCCGTGAAGAACGGCGAGCCGGGCACGATCCCGACGCCGCGGTCGACCGCCCGCTTCGCGAGGTCCCCTGCGTCCGCGCCTTCGGGCAGCGTCAGCCACGTGAAGAAGCCTCCCTGCGGGCGGGTCCAGCGCGTCGCTCGCAGGCATGAAGCGCTCGAGCGCCGCCGAGCATGCGCTCGCACTTTCGCCGGTACAGCGCGCGCGAGAGCGTCAGCTGCTCGTCGATCCACCCTCGGCGCGCGTACTCCTCGAAGAGGCGCTGTCCGAGCGCGCCGGCGCACTGGTCGGTGTTCTGCTTCGCGGCGACGAGCTGGGCGGAAACGTCGGCCGGGCCGACCGCCCAGCCGAGCCGCACCCCGGGAAAGAACGTCTTCGAGGTCGTGCCCGCCTGAAGGACGACGTCAGGGGCGAGGCTCCAGAGGCTCGGCAGCGCGTCGCCGCCGAAGCCGAGCTCGCGGTACGCGACGTCCTCGACGATCAGGAAGCCGTGGCGGCGGGCGAGCTCGACGAGCAGCTCGCGCCGCTCGCCGGTCAGGCTGACACCGGCCGGGTTCTGGTGGTCGGGAATCGTGTAGACGAGCTTCGGCCGCAGCCCCTCGGCGAGACGCCGTTCGAGCTCGTCGACCTCGAGTCCGTCGGTCGTCCATCGGGACGGCGACGACCTCGGCCTCGAAGCTGCGGAACGCCATGATCGCGCCCAGGTAGGTCGGGCCCTCGACGACGACGAGATCGCCCGGGTCGAGGAATGCCTTGCCGAGCAGCTCGAGCGCTTCGATCGCGCCGCTCGTGATCAGCAGCTCGTCGTCGGCGCGGCCGCCTGCCCTGCAGCGCTTCGAGCCGGCCGGCGATCGCGTCGAGCGGCCCCGGGAGCCCACGCGTCGGCGCGTACTGAAACGCGCTTGCCTCGCCCGCCGAGGCGAACTCCTCGAGCAACTGCGCGATGCGCTCGCGGGGAAATGTCTGCGGGTCGGGAAAGCCACCGGCGAACGAGATCAGGTTCGGCACGCCGAGGAGCGCGAGGATCTCGGCGATCCCTTCGCCGACGTCCCCGCGCGTGCGCGCCGCGAAGAGCCGCTCCCAGCGTCGCGTCTCCGGCGTGACCGCCATGCGACCGACTATATGCGCGCAGCCGTGGATGTTCCGCCCAGCCGCCGAGTGGTAAAAGGCTCCGGTGCGCGTCGACGATCCACTACTGCCCGGTCTGACGCGGCTACGACCACCGGGCGGCGAGTCTCGCGGCCGAGATCAACTCGAGGACGGAGCACGAGGCCGAGATCCACGAGGGCGCCAAGAGCCAGTTCGACGTGCTCGCGGACGGGAAGCTGCTCTTCTCCAAGCAGGAGCAGGGGCGATTCCCCGAAGTGGACGAGATCCTCGCCTCCCTATAGCATGATCGCTATGGCCAGGCTCGAGCGGAAGACCGCGATCGAACGGCTGCGCGAGCGTGCCCACCACGCGCTCGCGCCGAGGGAGGGCTACCTGTTCGCGCAGATCGCGGACGACGTCGCGACCCGCCGGGCCGAACGGAAGCTCTCGCAGCGCGAGCTCGCCGAGCTGACGGGCACCACGCAGTCGGCGATCGCCCGGCTGGAGCGCGGCGGGCGCCCGCCGCGGATCGACACGCTGTTGCGCATCGCGGAGGCGCTCGACTGCGACCTCCGCGTCGAGCTCAAGCCCCGCTGAAGCGCGGCTCGCGCTTCTCGAGGAACGCGGTCACGCCCTCGCGGAAGTCGCCGGTCTGGGTCGCGGCGGACTGCAGCTGCGCCTCGAGCTCGAGCTGCTCCTCGAGGGTGACGAGCGGTGCGTTGTCGAACAGCCGCTTCGTCATGCCGATCGCCTTGGTCGGCAGCGCTGCGTAGACACCCGCCAGGCCGGCGACGTGCGCGGCGAGGTTGTCGGACTCGACGACGTCGTTGACGAAACCCCACGCGTGGGCCTCTGCCGCGGAGAGCCGCCTGTTCGTCGTCATCCATTCGAAGGCCCGGGCGACTCCGAGCAGCCTGACGATGAAGAACGAGCCGCCGGAGTCCGGCACGAGCCCGATCCCGACAAAGCCGGGAACGAACGTCGCACTGTCCGCGGCGATCCGGAGATCGCAGGCGGCCGCGAGCGAGAGCCCGGCACCCGCCGCGGGCCCGTTCACCGACGCGATGACGGGCTTCTCGAGCCCACGGATTGCGCGGATGTTCGGGTGATAGGTCGCGCGGAGCCGGTCGCCGACGTCCGTCGGAGCGTCTCGGAACTCGGTCAGGTCCTGCCCGGCGCAGAAGCCGCGGCCGGCCCCCGTGATCACGACCGCTCGAATCTCGGGATCGCGCGCCTCCTTCAACCCGGCGGCGAGCCCGGCGTGCAAGGCCGCGTTGAAGGCGTTGTAGACCTCGGGGCGGTTCAGCGTGATCGTCAGCACCGCGCCGTCGCGACTCGTCTCGACCTCGGCCACGCGCATCTCCCTTCACCTGTGGAACGACCGGCGCAATCTTGGCGCATTTCCGGCACACACCTGTGCGGCGGGCGTCGATAGCGTTCCGGTAGGGGTGCTCGTGCACCCCCTACCGGGGGTGGGGATGCAAGGGCTGGCTACGTCGGGCGGCTAACGGCCCTGGAAGTCGGGAGGGCGCTTCTCGAGGAAGGCGGTCAGTCCCTCGGTCGCGTCGTCGGACGCGCGTGCGAGGTAGAGCAGGCGCCGCTCGTAGTCGAGCCCGAGCGCGAGCGGACCCTCGTGCGCACGGTTCACCGCCTCCTTGGCCAGCCGCGTCGCGATCGGCCCCTTCGAGGCGATCTCGCGCGCGACCCGCTTCGCCTCGTCGAGCCAGGCCTCCTTCGCCGTCACACGCGCGACCAGGCCGGCCGCGAGCGCCTCGCGCGCCGTCAGCATCCGCCCGCTCAGGATCACGTCCATCGCGACGGCCTTGCCGACCGCGCGGGTCAAACGCTGCGTTCCGCCCGCGCCGGGGATCAGGCCGAGCGCGGTCTCCGGCTGGCCGAACCGCGCGGTCTCCGAGGCGACGACGAGGTCGCAGGCCAGCGCGAGCTCGCAGCCGCCGCCGAGGCAGTAACCCGAGACTGCCGCGACCAGTGGCTTCCGCACCGCACGCAACTGGTCCCACTGGTCTACGCGGCGTGCGTCGTACATCGAGATCGCCGTCGCCGCGGCAAGCTCGGCGATGTCCGCACCCGCCGCAAACGCCCGCTCGCCGCCGGCGAGCACGATGCACCGAATTGCGTCGTCGTCGTCAAGAGACCGCACGGCCGCAACCAACTCGTCCATCAGCTCCGCCGAGAGCGCGTTCAGCTGCTTCGGGCGGTTCAGCCGGACGACGCCGACCGCCCCGTCCCGCTCGACGAGGACGAGCGGCTCCTCAGTCACCCTTCTCCAGGAAGCGGCGCACCGCGGCCTGCGGCTCTTCTGTCGCCATCGAGAGCGCGAGCCAGTCGCGAGCGTGGTTGATCGTCTGGTGCCAGGCGAGGTCCTTCCAGAAGTTCAGGTGCTGCTTCGCGTAGCGCGTCGTCTGCGGCAGCTTGCGCTCGAGGTTCGCCACCACCTCGTCCACCTTCGCATCGAGCTCGGCCGCAGGCACAGCCCAGTTGACGAGACCCCACTCCGCACACGTCGCAGCCGGGACCGGCTCGCACATCAGGACGATCTCGCGCGCGCGGCGCTCGCCGACGAAGAGCGTCAGCCACTGGGTCGCACCGCCCGCGGGCACCGAGCCATGCTCCGGGCCGACGTGCCGGATGAATGCGTCGTCGACCATGACCGCGAGGTCGCAGGCCATCTGCAGCTCGTTGCCGCCGCCCACACAGACTCCGTTGATCCGCGCGAGCGTCGGCTTGCCGATCTCGCGCAGCCGGTCGTGCGCGTCCTTGAACGCGCCGAACCACTTCCAGTACTCGCTCGGCTTGCCGAGATACTCCTCGGCCCACGACTTCAGATCGGCGCCGACGCAGAACGCCCGACCCGCCCCGGTGAGCACGACGACACGAATCTCGTCGTCCCACGAGGCGTCCTCGCACGCGCGGGCGAGCTCGCGCAGCATCTGGAAGTCGAACGCGTTCAGCCGCTCCGGCCGGTTGAACGTGATCGTCGCGCGCGGAGGCACCTTCTCGTAGACGATCCGCTCGAAGCCGAGCTCGCTCGGGTCGCGCGGACTCGGATGCGTAGGCTCGGTCACTCGACGTTCGCGAAGTGGACGTGGAAGGGAACGCCCATCTGCATCGCATCCTTCCCGGTCGTCATGAACTCCTCCGTGCGCGCCGCCGCCTTGAAGGCGTCCATGTCGGCGAACTCCCACTCGGCGTAGTACGGAAACTTCGGCTCGCCCATCGGCGCGCCGAACACCTTGCCGTGGCGAAATGTGGCGCCGGGAACCTTGCGACACAGCTCCGCGTGCTCCTCGTAGTGCGCGGCGTCAGGCTCCTGCTCGTAGAGGACGAAAACGCGGACCACTGCACCTCCCCTTCGTGACGGAGCGACGAGCGTATAGCTTGCCCGCGGTGTCTGGAGGTACCGCCCTCGCAGTCGGAATGACCGCCGTCGCGGGCGTCGCGGGCTCGGTTCAGGTCGCGCTCATGGGCCGCTTCGGCGAACGCATCGGCGTCTTCGAGGCCCTCGCGTTCTCGACCTTGCTGACGGCGGTGCTCGCGTTCGCACTCCTCCTCGCTGCACGCCAGACCGTCGCGGGCTACACCGACGGGCTGCGAGCGCCGCTCTGGCTCTGGGCGGCCGCGTTGATGGGTCTGATCGTCATCCTCGCGATCACGTTCGCCTCGCCGCGCATCGGAGCCGCGGCCACGATCGGGCTGCTGATCGCGGGGCAGCTCGCGATGGGCGCGGTGATCGACCGCTTCGGCCTGTTCGGGTTCGAGCGGATCCCGATCGGCTGGGCGCGTCTGGTCGGGATCGGTCTGCTCGCGGTCGGCGCCGCGCTCTCGCTCCGGAAGTAGCCGTCAGCGACGGACTCGGCCAAGCAAGACCCAGCCGACGAGCGGCGCCAGGGCGGCGACACCGAAGCCCGCCCGCCAGGAGCTGGCGTCGACGAATGCCGCGAAGAGCGGCGGCACGACGACGCCCGTAACGGACAAGGCGGTCTGCTGGAAGCCGATCGCGGCGCCGCTTCGCGCGCTGCCTGCGACCTCCGCCGCCGCGACGAACGCGAGGCCGTTCCAGGCACCCGACAACGCCGTCGCCGCAACGAGCAGAGGAACGACGACCGCGTTGGGCGCGCCGAGCAGGACCGCGGCGGCGGCGAACGTGGCGGTCGTCGCGATCCCGATCCGTCGGAGCGGCAAGACCCTCGAGTGCAGAACGTCGGACCAGCGCCCTGCTGCGATCCGCAGCACGCTGGCCGCGACGAGCGCTACCGCCAGCACGGCCGCGGCACCGGCAGCCGAGAAGCGGCGCTCGTCGTGCAGGTAGAGAACGAGGAAGCCGAACAGCACCACCTGCGCCGTGACGTAGAACCCACTCGCGCCGGACAGCAGCCACAGCCGCCGTTCGTGGAGCACCGACTGGACCTCCGCAGCCTCGACGCCCTCGCTCGGCAGCTCGCGCACGACCGCGTAACCGACGAGTGCGGTCGTGAGGCAGAACGCGCCGATGAAGAGAAACGCGCCCTCGACGCCCCAGGTCTCTGCGAGCGCGGGGAGCGTCAGCGCACCGATCACACCGCCGACCGGGACCGCCGTCTGCCGCACGCCGAAGGCGAGCCCGCGCTCGCTCGGACCGAACCACTGCATCACGGCGCGCCCGCTTGCCGACTGCACGCTTGCACCGAGCGCGCAGGCGACGGCAAGGAGCAGCCCGGCGGCAAGTGCGTCTTCGACCAGGCCGATCGACGCCATCACCACACCGCAGCTGCCGAGGCCAAGCCCGAGCGCGCGCCGCTCGCCGATCCGGTCAGTGATGAGGCCCCACGGAAAGAGCGCGAGCGTCAAGCCGACCCACTCAGCGGCCAGGAAGAGCCCGACGCCCTTGAGGTCGAGGTCGTACGCCTCGCGGAGCGCCGGCGCCATCGCGGGCAGCCCGAGCGTGATCGTCGAGAACGCCGCCTGCGCCGCGGTGCCCGCGGCGAGAACGGCCCAGCGGTACGACGAGCCGCCTACAGGCCGAACGGGTTGTACGGCTTGGGGGAGGTCGAGACGAGCACGCTCTTCGTCTCGAGGTAGAGCTCGAGCGTCTCGAGGCCGAGCTCACGGCCGAAGCCGGACTGCTTGTAGCCGCCGAACGGGATGCCCGGAAACGCGGTGTACGGCGTGTTGATCCCGACCATGCCCGGACTTGAGCTGCCGGGCGAGCCGATGTCCGCGCGCGGGGTCGCCCGTCCAGACGGTCGCGAACAGCCCGTACTTCGTGTCGTTCGCGATCCGGGCGGCGTCCTTCTCGTCCTCGAACGGGATCACCGTCACGACCGGCCCGAAGATCTCCTCCTGCGCGACCTCCATGCCGGTGTCGACGTTCGCGAGCACAGTCGGCTTGTAGAACGCGCCCCTGCCTTCGCCGGGCTCGCCGCCGATCACGACCTCCGCGCCGCCCTCGCGCCCGCGCTCGACGAACCCGTGCACCCGTTCGCGATGGCTCTGACTGATGAGCGAGCCGACCTGCGTCTCGGGGTCGAGCGGGTCGCCGACCTTCAGCCCGCCCGCCTTGTCGGCGAACTGCGCGACGACGTCGTCGTAGATCGACCGCTCGACGAGCAGACGCGAGCGGGCCTCGCAACTCTGGCCCGCCGAGTAGTAGATCGACCACACAGCGCTCGGAATCGCGTCGGCGAGGTCGGCGTCGGCAAAGACGACGTTCGGGCTCTTGCCGCCGAGCTCGAGGATCAGGCGCTTGATCGGCTCCGAGCACAGCCGCATGATCTCGCCGCCCGTGCGCGTCGAGCCCGTGAACGCGACCTTGTCGATCCCCGGATGCTTGACAAGGTGCGCGCCTGCGACCGGCCCGTCGCCCGGGACGACGTTGACGACACCCGGCGGGATCCCGACGTCGAGCGCCAGCTCTGCGAGCCGGAGCGCGCTCAGCGGCGTCTGCGGATCGGGCTTCAGCACGATCGTGCAGCCGGCCGCGAGCGCGGGCGCAAGCTTCCAGGTCGTCATCAGGAGCGGGTAGTTCCAGGGGACGATCTGGCCGCAGACGCCGACGGGTTCCTTGAGGGAGTAGAAGAGGAGCGACCCGCCGACGGGGTTCGAGCGGCCTCCGATCGAGCCGAGCGCGGAGGCGAAGAAGCGGAAGTTCTCGACCGCGCCGGCGAGCTCGGCCTTGACCGAGGAGATCGCCTTGCCGACGTTCCGTGCTTCGAGCTCCGCCAGCTCCTTGCGGTTGGACACAATCGCGTCTGCGAGCGCATGGAGAACGCGGGAGCGCTCGTTCGGCGGCGTCTTCGCCCAGGGACCCAGGAGCGCGGCGCGCGCGGCCTCGACCGCGCGGTCGACGTCCTGCGCTCCGGCCATCGCCGCGCGTGCGAGCGGCTCACCGGTGGCCGGTTCCAAGAGCTCCCGGATCTCGCCCGACAGGGGCTCGACCGACTCGCCCGCGATGAAGAGGCCGTACTCGCGCTCGGTTGCGACCGCCATCGCACCAACCCTAACCGAGCGGCCGTCCTGGATCCGAGGTAGAGTGTTTCTGTGTCCGAAACCGTACTCGTCGAGGCAGCTCGGATCCCAGATCGGGATCGGCTCCTTCTGACGCTCGTCGAGCACGGCCTCCCTGCGAAGGCGCTGGGCGAGGTCGAGATCATCATCCCCTTCGAGGACGATGCAGATCCGGCCGCCGACGACATGCTCGCGGAGGTCGAACACCTCGTCATGGCTCTCGGCGCGCCGTTCGTTCCGATCAAGCACGAAGGCGTGATCTACGTGCGCCCGCCGATCGCCTAGGCGTCCCGGCGCTCGAAGAGCGCGGCCTGCCCCTGGCCGACCCCGACGCAGAGCGTCGCGAGTCCGTAGCGCCCGCCCCGGCGGCGCAATTCGTGCAGTAGCGAGACGACGAGGCGGGCGCCGGTCATCCCGAGCGGGTGCCCGATGGCGATCGCGCCGCCGTTGACGTTCACCTTCTCGGGGTCGAGTCCGAGCTCGCGAATGACCACGAGGCTCTGCGACGCGAACGCCTCGTTCAGCTCGACCAGATCGAGGTCGCCCACGTCGACGCCCGAGCGCTCCAGCAGCTTCCGGACCGCCGGGATCGGGCCGATCCCCATCACGCGCGGATCGACGCCCGTCACGGCGCCGCCGACGAACGCGCCGAGCGGCTCGGCGCCGAGCTGCCGCGCCCGCTCCTCGCTCGCGATCACGAGGGCGGCGGCGCCGTCGTTGACGCCCGACGAGTTGCCGGCGGTGACGGTTCCCCCGGTGCGGAAGACGGGCTTGAGCGCGGCGAGCTTCTCGGGCGTCGTGTCCGGCCGCGGGTGCTCGTCCCGCGTGACGTCGCCGACGGACACCAGCTCGTCGTCGAAGCGGCCTGCCTCGACCGCGTCGGCGTGGCGGCGCTGCGACTCCGCCGCGAACGCGTCCTGGTCCTCGCGCGTCACCTCCCAGCGCTCGGCGACGTTCTCGCCGGTCTCGCCCATCGACTCGAGCGGGAACATCGCGGCCATCCGCTCGTTAGGGAAGCGCCAGCCGAGGGTCGAGTCGTAGACGGTCCGGTCGCCGCGGGGAAACGCCTTGTCCGGCTTCGCCAGCACGAGCGGCGCGCGGCTCATCGACTCGACGCCTCCGGCGACGAAGAGCTCGCCGTCCCCGGCCGCGATCGCGTGACACGCGGACACGACCGCCGAGAGCCCCGAGGCGCAGAGCCGGTTGAGCGTCACGCCGGCAACGGACTGCGGCAGCCCCGCGAGCAAAGCCGCCATGCGCGCGACGTTCCGGTTGTCCTCGCCGGCCTGGTTCGCGCAGCCGAAGTACACGTCCTCGATCGCCGCCGGATCCACGCCCGAGCGCTCGACGGCGGCGCCGATCGCGAGCGCCGCGAGATCGTCGGGCCGCACGCCTGACAGCGCGCCCCCGTAACGGCCGACCGGCGTGCGCACCCCCGCGAGGACGACCGCGCGGGCCACTACTCCACGAACTCGACGTGCACCGGGTGCTCGTACACGCCCAGGCGCTCAGCGCGGCGAGAGGAGCTCGTGTACTGCCTGGCGCCCCTCATCGCCGTAGTCGCACGTGAGCTCGTTCACGTACATCCCGACGAAGCGGTCGGCGAGACCCTCGTCGAGGCCCCGGCCGAAGCGCATTGCGTACGCCATCGCCTCGGAGCGGTTGTCGAGCCCGGCCTGGATCGAGTCGCGCAGGACCGCCGAGAGGTCGGCGAGACGCTCCGCGCCGATGTCCCTGCGCGCGACGTTGACACCTAGCGGTAGCGGCAGACCGGTCTCCAGGAGCCACCACTCGCCGAGGTCGACGCACTTCTCGAGGCCGTGTGCGCCGTACGTCAGCTGCCCCTCGTGGATCAGCAGCCCGGCTTCGGCACGGCCGCTCAGAACCTCGTCGAGGATCTCGTCGAACGGGACGACGCGATAGCGAAAGTCCCCGAGGTACATGCGCAGCACGAGGAACGCGGTCGTCATCGTGCCCGGAATCGCGATCTCGACCTGGCTCAGCTGCTCACGCGAGAGCGCACGAGGGGCGACCGCGATCGGCCCGTAGCCGGAGCCCATGCTCGCGCCGTGCGGGAGGAGCACGTACCGGTCCTGCACGTGGGGGTAGCTGTGCAGCGAGATCGCGGTCACCTCGAGCCTGCCTTCGAGCGCCCACTCGTTCAGCGTCTGGATGTCCTGGAGGACGTGCTCGAACTCGAAGCCGCGGGTGTCGACGCGGCCTTCGGCGAGGGCCCAGAACATGAACGCATCGTCGGGGTCGGGACTGTGGCCGAGCCTGATCAGCACGCGGGGAGGCTAGCGGCCGGTGCTTGCGCTGCGCCCGAAGAACCACCGCTCGAGCGGACCGAGCAGCTCCTTGCGCGTGAACGGCTTGACGTACTGCGGTTGGCCGTCGTCCTCGGAGACGCGCAGATCGTCTTCGAGCACGTCGTTCGCCCGCTCGAGCGCGTCCTCGAGCTCGTGGCCCTCGAAGACGTAGTCGTCGGAGCGCGGCTCGTCGCTCTCCCGGTGCTGCGGGTTCACGGCCCGCCCGACGGCCCAGAGCGCCCCTTCCCGCCGTTCGATCCAGACGACGATTCGCTCCTCGGTCCCTTGGTCGTCGACGCCGCGGATCTCGCGCTCCGCGAACCTGCCCGCTGTCCCTCTCCTCCTCACGAGTGACATACGATAGGGCTCTTGGCCAGCATCTCGCAGCTGTTTCGGAACCCGCTGTCGTTCCTGTTCGCGCGTTCGAGCCAGGAGGATCGTCTCGCGGCGTACGTGATCCGGGAGCATGACCGCGGCCGTACGCTCGAGGAAGTCCTGAACGACCGCTACATCCTCAACCGCACGACGCCGCAGCAGCTCCAGCGCCTGCTCGAGAATCCCGATCTCGTGCACGCGATCGGCAACGACACGATCGAGTCGGTGCGGACGTCGATGACCTCGACGAGATAGCTCGAGCTCAGAGCTTCCGGCCGACTCCCAGTTCTCGCGCGCGCTCGATCGCTACGGACGCCGCCGCGACGTCCCAGGCGGCGATCCCGTTCGACTTGAACACGACGATGTCGTCGCTGCTCTGACGCCCGGCCACCTCGCCGGCGACGACCTCGTGCAGCTCGTGCACCTCGAGCCAGTCGAGCAGCCCCTGGACGACCGGCTCGATCAGATCGCCGGACTCGAGCTTCGATTGCTCGAGCAGGTCGCAGCAGACGAACGTCGCGCGCTCGAGCACCGCGTTGTCGAGCTCGCGTGAGGTCGGGTCGTTGGCGCCGACCGCGCAGATCAGCGCGCCCGGCTGGAGCCACTCTCCGCGGAGGACGGGATCCTTCGAGGTCGTCACGGTCACGACGACGTCCTGTTCGCCGGCGTCGCGGTGGGTCTCACCGGCCTCCGCGCCGGTCAACCGGCAGAAGTCCTCGAGCCGCTCTTCCGAGCGGCAGTAGGCGACCACCCGTTCGATCGTCGGACAGGCCTCTCGGATACAGGCGACCTGCGACTCGGCCTGCCACCCGCAGCCGATGACACCGAGCGTGCGGGCGTCCGGCTTCGCCAGATACTTCGCCGCCACTCCACTCGCCGCGCCGGTCCTGAGCTGGCCGAGCTTGTCCGCCTCGATCACCGCCGCGAGCTCTGCGCGCTCGAGGTCGAACAGCAGGACGACGAACGGCGTGCCGCCGGGAAGCCAGGTGTACGACTTGACCGCCGCGAGCTCGAGCTCGGAGTCCGCCGCTCCCATGTAGGCGAAGACGCCGTCGCCGACCGAGATGCTCGTCCGCGGGCGGTTCTCGATCGCGCCACGGGCGAGCCGCTCGAAGCAGGCCTCGACGGCGCCGAGCGCGTCCCGCGGCGAGACCAGCTCGGCCACTTCGGCCTCGGTCAGGTAGAGCGGCACGTCAGCGCTTTCCGACGAAACGAAAGCAGCACGCGTCGAATCAAGAGATCGCGACTAGCCTCGAGATCACGAATGCGCCGAAGCGAAAGCTGATCAGGAATCTCAGCCACGGACAGAGAGTTTCGGCAGCGGGCCAGGGGGTCCTACCGACGCCGCGATGGCGGGCTGTGCCCGGCATCGCCCACGAACCGCCCAAGGAAAACACGATGCGCCGAAAATCGAGGGCGGGGGCCCGGACCCGATCAGGTGTCTCGCAGTTGCGTGGTCAGTCCAGCTAGACGCGCCCGGCGCTCACGGGACGTCCAGCGCCGGGTTCTCGTCGAAGAAGCCGTGCGGGCGGAGCGAGAAGCCGATCGTCGCGGTCGGCATCACCGGGTAGTCCTCGACCGCGGTCGAGTGGGTGAACGCCGGCCGTGTACCAGACGACGAGGTCGCGTCCGTCGACGCTCTGGTGGTCGGCGACGTACTTCGGCAGCCCCTCGCCCGCCGGGCCCTGGTTCGGGTAGTCGCCGGGCGCGTGGAGCTCGGCGCCGTCGCGGTAGCGCGTGACCCAGAGCGGGTGCTGCGCGAACAGCGCGCGCTGGAGCGGCCCGAAGTCCGGCTGCGAGTAGACGGGGCTGTTCGCGCCGGGGACGAGCTCGTAGCCCGTCGGGTGCCCGAGCGCGTTCTCCCGCGTCGTGCTCTCGACCGCCCAGTGCCGGTTCGTCGCCGCGTTGAGGTCGCGGAAGCCCTCCGTGTCGATGGCGGTCTCGTCGACGACGAACGCGTTCCGGGTCGCGCTCGGCACGCTGTGCGTGTTCTCCTCGACGAGCCGGTTGCTCGGCCCGTCGACGTCGAAGTCGATCCGGAAGTTGAAGAAGTGCTGGTGCATCGGCGCCGCGATGTTCGGCGCGACCGGCGTCCCGAACTGGTGGCCCTCGGCGTCGTTCAGGATGCCGCGGTTGAGCGTCGTCCCGGTCGAGCCGGCGCGCACGTCGATGCCGCCGTCCATGCCGGAACACGTACTCGACCGTGTACGTGTAGTTGCCGTTCGGGTACGCCGCGGTGACGACGAGCTCGCGCGCGAAGCGCGCATCCTCCTCGTACGTCGTCGGATCGGTCCGGTCCCAGAGCGACCCGCCGTCGCGCTCGTACATCGCGACCGCGTGCTTCATCTCGTAGGAGAGCTCGCCCTCGCTCTCGATGTCGAGCGGCGCGACCTCGTCGAGGAAGACGGCGTTCTCGGGACGTCGACGTTCTTCTTCAGGGACTTCGCGAGCTGGCCGAGGTTGTACTCGCCGATGTCGAGCGCGGCGCGCCACGACCAGTTCGGGTCGGGGATCGCGTACGGGACGTAGATCTCGTCGAGCGCGATCCGGTGGATGATCGGCCGCACCGCGCCGTCCTGCTCGTAGCCGATCTGGTACAGGACGAGTCCCTCGCGCTGGCTGTAGCCGACGCGGAAGTGCCAGCCCTGCCACTCGACGCTCGTTGCCGTTGAGCGTGAAGCTCGGGACCGTCCGGCTGGTACGACGCGGAGCGGCTTCAGCCCGGTGCGGGTCGTGTCCGCGTTGCCGGTGATCGTCGTGTTCACGGGCCGGATGCCGGTGTCGATCACCTCGACGACCTTGAGCCGGTTCATGTCGACGGTCGCGACCACGCCCTCGATCGGGCGGTCGTACGGGTTCGGCAGGTCGCCCTGGAAGAACGAGAGCGCGCGCAGCAGCCGCGTCCCGGCCGGGACGCCCGGCACGGTCACGTCGCCCACGCCCCAGCCGCTGTCGAGGTACACGTCGTCGGGCTCGATGCCGCGGTCGCGGATCGCCTTCCGCCAGCGCGGGTCCGCGCGCACGAGCGCGTCGACATCCGCGTACTCGGTCGCGAACACGGGCGGCTGGAAGCCCGGCCGCTGCACCCACGAGACGAGCTTCTGCGTCCGCAGGTCGACGACCGCCTCGTAGAGCTTGTTCGCGCGGCCGGTCGAAGACGTTCGACGAACGCCTGCCGCGAGAACGGCTTGCCCGGCGACCACGCGGCGAGCTCGCCCTTCGTCGGCTCCTTCAGGTTCACGATCGGGAAGAACGCCGCCCGCGGGGTACTTGCTCGAGCGCCTGGACGACCTCGAACACGGTCGCGATCTCGTCGGCGCTCAGCGGGTCGAGCGGCGCCGGCGACGCTGCGACGACGGGCGCGCCCGACGACGGCATCACCGTGACGGCGCCGACGGTTGCGAGACCGACGAGGATCACCAGCAGAAACGGCAGCGGACTGGGGCGCCGCCCGCGGAGCAACGTCCGGACCTCTCGATCACCTTTCATGGATCCTCCTCTCGGGTACGCGGGTCGGATGCGAACGTTCCATGCTGTGTGCGAGGCGTCCACGGGGGACGCCCGGGTGCTCATGCGTCCACCGGGCTCGCCACGAGCTCGCGTCAGCCGTTCGTCGAGATGAGGACGCTCCCGGCTTTCGGGGTCACGCACGGCGAGTACGCGATCGAGCCGGCGCTGAGCGTGAAAGCCTCGAAGCATGGCGTCGGACCTCCAGGCGAGGCCTTGAACCCGGGGAGCGCCTGCGGCCCGAGCACGGTGCCGCGCTCGACGATGTCACCGTCGTGGACGTCGACGCCGCCGAGATGCGAGTATTGCGCCGAACTCCCGTCGTGCTGCTGGACGGCCACCATCCACCAGTCGGCGCCGGTGGCGTCCGGACCGAAGACGTCGTTCACGCGTCCGCCGCGCATCGCGAGGACACCGGTCGTCGCGGAGAAGATGACGGTTGAGGCGCCCGGAAGGGCGGACGGAAAGAAGCCCCAGCCGACGCTTCCCGCCTGCCAGGGAAGGCGCTGGAAGCACGTCTTCGAGGGACAGCCGGGCAGGAGGTCGGTGACGATCCGGGGCAGCTCGGCCGCGTAGCGGAACGGGTAGCCGCCGTTACGGGTTCCCTCGACGCGCGGCCAGACGAGCCCCGCGAAGTGGTAGACGCCGATCGCGCCGAGCATCGTCGATGGGTTCATCGGGCTCTCGTAGGAATACGGTGGGGTGAGGGCCGCGTGCGCGACGGGCAGCCCGTAGAGCGCGTCCGGCCAGATCGTGAACGGCTCTCCCTGCTGAATCGTCTCGTAGCCCGCGCTGCCGGCCGCCGGGAATGCGAGCGCCTCGGCCCGGAAGAACCCGGGGCCGGTGTGCGAGGTCACCTTCGCGGGCTGCGGGCCTGCCTCGAGGCTGAACGACGTCTCGTCGTACGTCGCCTCGGCAAGTTCTCCCGGCCAATGCAACCGAAGCTGGTAGGTGGTCTTCGAGAGGACGACGATCGGACACGGGTACGACTTCCGGGCCCCTGCGGGAGCGCGAGTCGATCGAGCGGGCGTCCCGTTCGCCTCGGCGGGCAGCGCGCAGTCGTTCCCCTGATAGCGCTGCTCGACGATGAGCTCGTGCACACCTCCGTAGCCGTACGCGTAATGAGGCCAGGGCACCGGCGCGTCGTCGGAGTCGAGATCGAAGCCGAGTTGCCACTGGATCGGAACATCGTCGAGAAACCATTCGCCGGGCATGCTGAGCACGACGCTGTACCGCCCGTCCTCCGATGGGCCGCACGACTTCGACACGGCTGCGCGCGATCCGTACTCCAGGACCAGCTCGCCGTCGACGAGATATCCGCGCGGGTCGTGCAGGATCGGCTTCTGGCGGCCGCTGAAGTCCTGGAACGGCGCGATCACGAACGCCTGGCACGGGGGCGCCTTCGGGGAGGTCCCGGGGAGTGCGATCGGGGCGACGCTCGTCGCGATCGCGGGCCCGCCGCCGACGAGGCGCGCGACCGCCTTCACCGGGCTGCCCTCTGCGATCGGTGCCCTGGGGAGGTCGATCGGGAGCGCGATCGTCTGGCCGCCCACGACGACGAGACGGCGCGCGTCGTCCGTCTCGGTCACCGTTCCCTCGAGCGTCAGCGGTCGTCCGATCGCCGAGCAGGCGGCGTCGAGTCCCCGGGCGAGGCTCGACGCCGCCGTGACGGCGGTCTCGAGCTCGCGTCGGGCGTCGACGAGCCGGGCGGTCCGGGCGCGTTCGACGGGCGTGGTCGCGTCGGCGGCGAGAGCCTGGTAGACGGCCGTCGCGAGCGTGCCGGTCGGGCCGGAGACCGCCTCGAGGTCGCGCAGTCCCGCGCGAGCGGTCGCCGCGCCGCGGCAGATTCCGCCGCGGGCATAGTCGAGAGCCCCGGTCTTGACCTTCACCACGCCCTCGGCGAGCCGCCGGACGTCCGGTGCCGCGCCGATCGCGCGCAGGATCACGCTCGCTGCGCGCGTTCCGTCCGCGATCCGGCCTGACTGCGCGGGTGCTTCGTGGAGGAGGTCGACGGCCGAGCAGCCGACGGCGAGCGGTGGCGCGCCGCTCGGCGTGTCCGGGCAGGAGTCCTCGCGGCCGCGGACTCCGTCGCCGTCGCCGTCGAGCGGCGCCCACACGACGGGCGGCGACGCGTCGACACCGAACGTCGCCAGGACCACGGTCGGGCCGCCGACGGCGACCGTGCAGCCGCCGCTGCCGGTGCACGCCGCCCCCCAACGGACGAAGCGAAACCCGCTCGCCGGCGCAGGGCTGAGTGTGAGGGCGGCCCCGGCCGGAACGACCTCCTCGCAGTCGCCCGGACACGCGATTCCCGCTGGCGTGCTCGTCACGGCCCCGGACCCCACGACCGACACGACAAGCTGGGCCTCTCGAGGCGCTGGTGGCGGAGGGGGCGTCGGGTCGGGTGCCTCGATCGTCCACGCATACGAGGCCCGAGC
Organism: uncultured Actinomycetes bacterium; assembly: GCA_963700495.1. Classification (GTDB taxonomy): domain Bacteria; phylum Actinomycetota; class Thermoleophilia; order Gaiellales; family Gaiellaceae; genus JACCTU01. Next base: position 146,423 of record CAVOXT010000003.1, read on the forward strand.
GGTGTAACGGCGCCCTGCGGCGTCCGTGTTCGTGGCGGTCACGGCGAAGGAGTGCGAGCCCCTTCCGAGCCCTGTGTAGGACACGGGCGACTGGCACGAGGCAGGCCGACCGCCGTCGAGTCCGCACACGAACGACGCCGGCTCGTTTGCGTCGAACTCGAAGGTTGCCTCGCCGGAGCGCGCGGGGTTCGCCGGTGCCGTCCTGATCGTGACGGCGAGCGCCGGGCCGGCCACGCGAGCGCCTGCTCCCGCCGCCACGGAGAGCACGGCGAGTCCGGCGGCGACGCCGACGCTGAATCTCGTGATCGAGTGTGGCATGTTCGTCTTCATCGCTGCCTCCCGTTCGGACGTCGCTTGTCGGGTCTACGGCGGGGTTGGAAGAGGTGGAAGGTCACGGTGGACTCGGGCTCAGGCCGCCACGCGGCTTGGAGGTGCGCCGAGCGCCGGCGCGGGCCGGAGTCCGATCGCGGTCATCCGCTCGACGTAGCGCCGGTAGCAGCGCAACGACTCCCCGTGGCGGCCGAGCTCGGCGAGGCCGGCGACCAGCGCGAGATGGGAGCTTTCGTCGAACGGATCCAGCTCGAGCATGCGCAGCCTGTAGCCGACCGCGCGATCGGGGTCGGACGACGCCGAGGCGAGGAGCTCGGCGACGGCGAGGTAGGCGGCGCGCGCTTCCTCGCGCAGCGCGACCGCCCACTCCGCGTCCGGCTCGTCCTCGAGGAAGTCGCCCGCGTAGGCCCGCTCGGCCGCCTCGAGCGCGGCCAGCGCCTCCTCGCGCGAGCCCCGCCGCCAGAGACCCAGGCCGTCGGCGGCGAGCGCGAGGAAGGCCTCGACGTCGATCTCCACGCGTGCCGTGTCGAGCGCGACGGCGTACCGGTCGGCGACGACGACGGGAGCGGCTCCCCGCCCGGGATCGAGGACGCCGCGGAGGATGCTGAGCGCGACCGAGAGCCGGTTCGCCGTCCGCGCGGGATCCTGCTCCGGCCAGAGCGCCTCCATCAGCACGTCGCGCCGAACCGGCCGGCCCCGCCGCGCGACCAGGATCTTCAACACGTCGCGCGCCTTCCGGGACTGCCACGCAGCCAACGGAACGGGTCGCCCGCCGCGCAGGACGGCGAAGGCGCCCAGCGTGTGCACCGCGAGCGAGTCGGCGCGCATCACGGCCCCGGCCACACCGCCGGCCATGCGACGGCACGCTGCGAGGTTCTCGGCTGGGGCGCCGCGAGCCGCCACAGCGCGACGCCGAGCGCCGCGAGGACGACCAGGAAGATCGCGAAGCCGAGCAGCACGGCGACGAAGGCGTCCTCGGACACGAGCAGGAGCAGGTCGCCGGAGAGCACGAGCACGGCGCCGACCGCCGACGCCCAGCCGATCCAGCGCGCGTAGACGCTCCCGGACAGGATCGCCGCGGCGAGCGTCGCGAGGTAGAGGCCGAGCGCCAGGAACGCGCCGAAGAAGAGCGCGTCGGTCAGGTCGTTCACCGCCCCGAAGACGGGCAGGTAGGACTGCCTGGCGGACGGCGCGGCCGCGGCCCACGGGTCGGCGATCTCCTTCAGGGTCGCCCCGGCCAGGATCGCCGCCCGCGCCGAGCGCGCCCATGAGCACGAGGAAGGGCTGTCCGAGCCTGGCCCAGTCCCGGCCCGGCGGCTCGGTGATCGTGCGGGCGACGACGGTGAGCGCCGCGACGGTGAGGAGGACGCCGACGAGATCGAGCAGCCGGTTGTAGTCCCAGATGCGCGCTGTCCGCGACGACGCGGATGTCCGCCTCGACGTCGCCGCTCCGCACCGGCTCGAGCACCGTCGCCAGCAGCTGTGCCAGCGCGCCGGCGAGCGCCGCCGCCGCGCCGATCGCGGAGGAGACCCTTGCCGACCATGCCGCCACGCTAGGACGCGCCGGCCGGCGACCGCATCGATGAAAACCCCTGTCCTTGATCCCCGGCGGCGAAGACTGGGGATTTCCCCAATGACCCTGCGCCCGCGGGCATGCGACGATTCGCACGTGGCCCGGACGGTGCTGATCGTCGACGACCACGCGGGCTTCCGCCGCCTCGCCCGCCGGCTGCTCGAGGCCGGCGGCTTCACGGTCGTCGGCGAGGCGCACGACGGGACCTCGGCGCTCGCCGCCTGCACCGCGCTCCGCCCGGAGCTCGTCCTCCTCGACGTCGTCCTGCCCGACACGGACGGCTTCGCGGTCGCCGAGCAGCTCGTCGACGGCGTGGAGCGTCCGGTCGTGATCCTGACGTCGAGCCGCGAGGCGGTCGAGTTCGCGGGACGGCTCGAACGAAGCCCCGCGCGCGGCTTCATCCACAAGGACGATCTCTCCGGGACGGCGCTCGCCGCGCTCGCGGCCGGCCCGCCATGAGCCGGCGCACGGTCGTCGTCCTCGCCGGCGTGGTCGTCACCGCCGCCGCCGCATCGCTGGCGCTCGTCGCGGGTCGAGCTACGACGATCGACTCGGGCGAGCAAACGGGGAGTCGTGGCGCTCTACGTGCTCTGGATCCTCACCGGTCTGATCGCCTGGCACCGGCGCCCGCAGAACATCGTCGGCGTCCTGATGGCCGCGATCGGCGCCATCGGCCTCGCGCACCAGATCAGGTGGGACGCACGCCCTGCCGTTCACGCTCGCCGAGTTCTTCTTCGGCCTCGAGATCCTGCGTCCTCGTGCACCTCTTCCTCGCGTTTCCGAGCGGACGCCTCTCGTCGCGGTTCGAGCGGCGGCTCGTGGCCTTCTCGTATGCGGCCTGGTTCGTCTTCTCGCTCGCCGGCCAGTCTCTCTGGGATCCGCGCGCGGACGACGAGTGCCCGGGCTGCCCGCGCAACCTCCTCCTGGTCGACGCGAACCACACGGTCGCGGGTGCGATCGGCGCGGTAGGGACGGTCGTGGTCGTCGTCGTCCTCGCCACGACCGCCGTGCTCGTCGTCCGGCGCGTCCGCCATGCAACGGGGCCCGACGCGGCGTGCGCTCGCGCCCGTTCTCGTCGTCGCGGCCGCGATGATTCCCCCGTTCTGTGCGCTGCTCGTGTTCGAGGTCATCGGCGCGACGGCCGCGGCCGGCATCGCCGGGGACGTTCATCGTGGATCCCCTTCATGCTCATCCCGGTCGCGTTCCTCGTCGGTCTGCTGCGGACGCGGATGCACCGGTCGAGGGTCGCGGAGCTGGTCGTCGCGCTCGGCTCGGCGTCGCAGCCCGCCGAGGTGCGGGACGCGATCGCGCGCACGCTCCGCGACCCCTCGCTCGAGCTCGCCTTCTGGCTCCCGGACTCGGGACGCTACGTCGACCCCGACGGACGCGAGCTCTCCGCTCGCCGACGAGCCCGGCCGCGCCGTGACGGTGCTCGAGCACGAGGGCAACCGGCTCGCCGCGCTCGTCCACGACCCCGCGCTGCTCGACGACCCCGAGCTCGTCCGCGCGGTCGGCGCCGCCGCCACGCTCGCGCTCGAGAACTCGCGCCTCCAGGCCGAGCTGCGCGCCCAGCTCGCCGAGGTCCGCGCCTCCCGCGCCCGCATCGTCGAAGCCGGCGACGCCGAGCGCCGCCGGCTCGAGCGCGACCTCCACGACGGCGCCCAGCAGCACCTGCTCGGGATCCGGCTCGCGCTCCAGCTCGCCCGCGGACAGCTCGCCGACGGCGGCGCCGCCCTCGACCAGCTGCTCGCCGAAGCAGACACCGAAGCCGTCGACGCGCTCGCCGAGCTGCGCGCGCTCGCCCGCGGCATCCACCCCGCCATCCTCACCGAAGAAGGACTCCCCGCCGCCCTCGCCGCGCTCGCCCGGCGCGCCCCGGTCCCGGTCGAGCTCACCGTCGACACCGACCGCCTCCCCGCCCCGGTCGAGGCCACCGCCTACTTCGTCACCGCCGAAGCGCTCGCCAACATCGCCAAACACGCCCACGCCACCCGCGCGACCGTCGACATCGCACGCGCGAACGGCCGGCTCACCGTCGAGATCGCCGACGACGGCATCGGCGGCGCCGACACCGACGCCCCCGGGCTCCGCGGCCTCCGCGACCGCGTCGAAGCCCTCGACGGCACGCCTCCGCATCGACAGCCCGGCCGGCCACGGCACCCACCTCACCGCGACGATCCCGTGCGCGCTCGCGGCCGACCCGTCGATGAGCCGGCGCGCGCTCATCGGATCGCGCTCGCCGGCGCCGGTCGTCACCGGCACCGCCGCGTCGCTGGAGCTCACCGCGCAGGGCTACGACGACCTCGACGCGACCGAGCAGGCGGTCGAGGCGGCGATCGCCGCGCTCTGGATCGTGACCGGTCTGGTCGCCTGGCAGCGGCGCCCGCAGAACCGGGTCGGCGCCCTGATGGTCGCGCTCGGGTTCGCCAACTCACTGCCGCACCTGACCTGGGACGCGGCTCTGCCGTTCACCCTGGCCGAGCTCAACTTCGGGCTCGGCATCGCGGTCTTCGTGCACCTCATCCTCGCCTTCCCGAGCGGCCGGCTCTCCTCGCGGTTCGAGCGGACGTTCGTGCTCTCCACGTACGGCGCCTGGCTGGTCGTCTCGCCCGCCTGGCAGCTCTTCTGGGATCCGCGCGCGGACGGCGAGTGCCCGGGCTGCCCGCGCAACCTGCTGCTGGTCAGCCGGAATCCCGCGCTGTTCGACGCGCTCGACCTCGTCTCGCTGCTCGTCGCGGTGGCGATCCTCGCCACCACCGCGGTGCTCGTCGTGCGGAGGTCCGCCGGGCGACGGGGCCGACCCGCCGGGCGATACGCCCCCGTCCTGCTGGCGGCGACCGTGGCCATCGTGCCGTTCTCCGCGCTGCTCGTGCTCGACGTCCTCGCCGTGGCGGAGATCCCGCCCAGCGTGGTCTTCTGGCTCGGCGACATCACGTTCGCCATGATCCCGGTCGCGTTCCTCGTCGGTCTCCTGCGGACGCGGATGCACCGGTCGAGGGTCGCGGAGCTCGTGGTCGAGCTCGGCTCCGCGTCGCAGCCGGGAGAGGTGCGGGACGCGATCGCGCGCACGCTCGGCGACCCCTCGCTCGTGCTCGCCTTCTGGCTCCCCGACTCGGGACGCTACGTCGACCCCGACGGACGCGAGCTCACGATCGCCGAGGAGCCCGGCCGTGCGGTGACGGTGCTCGAGCACGACGGCCAACGCCTCGCAGCGCTCGTCCACGACGCGGCGCTGCTCGACGACCCCGAGCTCGTCCGCGCGGTCGGCGCCGCCGCCACGCTCGCGCTCGAGAACTCGCGCCTCCAGGCCGAGCTGCGCGCCCAGCTCGCCGAGGTCCGCGCCTCCCGCGCCCGCATCGTCGAGGCCGGCGACGCCGAGCGGCGACGGCTCGAGCGCGACCTCCACGACGGCGCCCAGCAGCACCTGCTCGGGATCCGGCTCGCGCTCCAGCTCGCCCGCGGCCGGCTCGCGGACGGCGGCGCCGCCCTCGACCAGCTGCTCGCCGAGGCCGACACCGAGGCAGTCGACGCGCTCGCCGAGCTGCGCGCCCTCGCCCGCGGCATCCACCCCGCCATCCTCACCGAAGAAGGACTCCCCGCCGCGCTCGCCGCGCTCACCCGGCGCACGCCCGTCCCCGTCGAGCTGAGCGTCCACACCGACCGCCTCCCCGCAGCGGTCGAAGCGACGGCTTACTTCGTCACCGCCGAGGCGCTCGCCAACATCGCCAAGCACGCACACGCCTCGAAAGCAACCGTCGACGTCGCGCGCGCGAACGGCCGGCTGACCGTGGAGATCGCCGACGACGGCATCGGCGGCGCCGACACCCGACGCCCCCGGACTGCGCGGCCTCCGCGACCGCGTCGAAGCCCTCGACGGCAGCTTCCACGTCGACAGCCCGCCCGGCCACGGCACCCACCTCACCGCAACAATCCCGTGCGGGTGATCCTCGCCGACGACGCGGTCGTCATCCGCGAGGGCCTCGCCCGCCTGCTCGCCGCCAACGGCGTCGAGGTGCTCGCGCAGGCGGGCGACGCCGCGGAGCTGCTGGCGCTGATCGCCGCCGACCCGCCCGACGTCGCCGTGATCGACATCCGGATGCCGCCGAGCTACACGAACGAGGGCCTGCTCGCGGCGGCCGAGATCCGGCGCTCGCACCCGGACGTGGGCACGGTCGTGCTCTCGCAGTACGTCGAGGTCGAGTACGCGTTGCAGCTCGTTTCGGACTCGCCGGGGCGCGTCGGCTACCTGCTCAAGGACCGGGTCGCCGACACCGGCGAGTTCGTGGCCGCGCTCCGGCGGGTCGCTGCGGGTGGGACGGTCGTCGAGCCGTCGCTCGTGCGCGAGCTGCTCGACGCCCCGGCCGCCCAGGATCCGCTCGCCGAGCTCACGCCGCGCGAGCGTGAGGTGCTCGCGCTCGTCGCCCAGGGGAGGACCGACCGGGGGATCGCCGAGGCGCTGTTCGTGACCCGCAGGACGGTCGAGGCGCACATCCACAGCATCTTCAGCAAGCTCGACCTCCCCGCGGACGCGGGCGAGAACCGGCGCGTGCACGCGGTCCTCGCCTTCCTCCGCGCCTGACGTCAGCCGCAGGCGACGTTTTCGCACTGGTGCAGGGTGCCGTTGTCGTGCGCCTTGTTCCCGCCCCCGTCGGTGACGCCGGCTGTGGCGTCGATCCCGAGCTCCGTGTTGAACAGGGCGGTGTTGCCGGTCAGCTTCGCGGTCCGCGTCTCGACCAGGATCCCGTCGTGACGGTTGCTGTTGGCGACGCTCGTCTTGATCTCGGCTCTCCGGCTCGAAGGATCGACGGAGATGCCGCTTCCGTTGCTCACGGCCTTCGTGCCGGAGATGACGATGTCGTCCGCGTCGGTGACCCAGACGCCGAACAACCCGTTCCCGTTGATCGCGCTGTTGGTCACCTGGAGGCCGTCGGCTTCGGAGATGAGGACACCGTGCTTGTTGCCGGCTGCGCTGATGCCGGTGAGGGTCGCGTCCTCGCTTCCCGCCTCGACGACGATCCCGTACGTGTTGAAGTCGGCACGGATGTTGGTGATCTTGTTGCCGTCGGCGGACGACGACAGGCGCACCCCGAAGCCGAACCCCGTGATCGTGCCGTCCTGGATCTTCACGTTGTCGAAGCCGCCGTTCGACACGCCGTCGCCGCCGCTGATCGCGTCCCCGTCGATCGTGTGGCCGCCCAGGTCGATAGTGATCCCGTTCGCGCCGACGATCAGCCCGTAGCCGGGGCAGTCGTCGAGGTCGTTGGAGACGACGATGCTGACGGTGATCGTCTGCCCGCAGCTGACGACAACTGCGCGCAACGCCGGCGCCGTGCTCGCCGCCCCCGCGGGGTGCAGGGCGACGAGCGCGGCCGCGGCGGCGAGGAGCAGGGCCGCAAGGGCGAGCACCCCCACGTTGCGGCGGCGGCGTGCGCGGGTGATGGTCGGAAGGGTCATGCGTCTCTCCTCCTGCGGGTCGGTGGGCTAGGAGGGCGCGCAGACGACGTTCTCGCACTGGCGCGCGTTGCCGTTGTCGTCCGCCCGGTTGCCGCCGCCGTCGGTGATCCCGCCCGAGGTGGTGTTGAACCCGAGCTGGGCGTTGAAGGAGGCCGTGTTCTTCGTGAGCGTGGCCGTCCGGTCGGCGAGGTCGAAGCCGCGCTCGCCGTTGCCGTTGGCGACGTTGCCGGTGAGCTGCGTGTTCTCGCCGACGGGCACGGCGATCCCGTCCTGGCCGTTCGAGATCGCGCGATTCCCGCTCACGATCGTTCCCGTGCCGAAGACACGGATGCCGTCGCTGCCGTTGTTGCTCGCGACGTTGTTCGTGATCCGGCTGCGGTCGCCGGTCACGATCATCCCGGCGCCGGCGTTGTCGAAGACGCTGCTGTTCACGATCGTGAGCCCCTGGCCGTGAGCGCTTACTCCTGAGCCGTTCGTCTCCGAGGCACCCGAGACCCGCAGGTTCTGGAGCCGGTTGTCCGTCGTGGGCTGCTCGAGCCGGATTCCCTCGTCGAATCCGGTGACTGTGCCGTTCTGGATCGTGACGTCCGCGAAGCCCGTGTCCTGATGCCGACCGAGTTCACGAGGCCGGCTCCGTCGATCGTGTGCCCGTTGAGGTTGACGGTGATCCCGGCGGCTCCGATCTTGATGCCGTCGGCGCAGTTCGTCAGGTCGTTGGCGACCGTCGTGTTCGAGCTCAGCGTCTGTCCGCAGACGACCGCTACCCGCTGCGCGCCCGAGGGCGCCTGCGTGGCGCCGAGCCCGGCGAAGCCGGCGAGCGGGACGGCCAGGAGCGGCAGGAGGCGCCTCGTCGAACGCCCTCGCATGGTCTTCATGGTTCTCCTTTCGCGTGCGTCTACGGCGCCACGTGCGCGCAGATCGCGTGGTCGGTCAGCGTCCAGAACCGGCCGTTGTCCGTCGGGCGACTCGGCAAACCACGGCATCCCGGCGTGCGTCACTTCCAGGGCTGCAGCGACACCGGCGTGTAGTGGATGATGATCCCGCTTGTCGCGCCGTCCCGACCGAGCACCTCGGTCGTGACGACGGCGGGACAGTTCTGCCGCGGGAGCAGGTCGGACACGACCGGCCGCACGTAGACGCGCCCGACGTCGCCGGCCCGCGTCGCGGGCAAGTCGAACGAGCGGCTCGCCCCTGGACGCAGCTCGAAGATGCCCGGGTTGCCGATCGCGTTGCCTTCCTCGTCGACGAAGCCCGCTCGCAGCAGGCAGCGCGGCGGGTCGGGCTGCGGGTCGAAGCCGGCCACGGAGGCGATCGAGACCCGCAGCGTCTCCTCCTCGGACAGCCCGACCATCCCCAGCGGAGCCGGACTCTCGACCAGGCCCTGCGACGCGCCGGGCGCCGCGAGCCACAACCCGGCCGCGGAGGCCGCGATTCCGGCGACCAGCGCCACCGGCCACAACGTCTTCATCAGATCGGTCTTGACTGCCATTGTTCGGTCCTCCTCTGCCGTTGTCGCGAGTCGAGCCGGAGCCCGGCTCGACTCCCGGTGGTTGTCAAGGGAGTCGTACGAGCCGTGTGTTGTTGGCTTCCTCGTACTCCCTGAGCGAGCGACCGCTGTCCAGCGTCAGCCGCAGCACGCGAGCCGCGGTGCGCCTGGCTGTCGCGTCCGGGATGGTGAGGCGACGAGCCACCGTGCGATTCGCTCCCGGACCGAGCGCAGGCAGCACGAAGCGGGTCAATGGTCGCGTTGCTCCATCCAGGTGCCCGGCGATCGTGCTGGCGGGTGCGCGACGGTCGCCCTGATTTCGCACGGTGAGCGTCAGCGAGTAGACACCGAGCGTAGGTTCTGCCTTCAGCGCGGCCTTGAGCACGGTCAGGTCGGGAGCCTTGCCGCCGAAGATCTTGCCGACGACGAAGCGGAAGCCGCCTGGTGTTCCGTAGCCGGTAATCACCCAGACGCCGGTCTGGTCCCAGGGGTCGAGGCCGGCTCCGACGTAGTGATGCCAGCCGCCGACGTTGCCGGTGCCGCTCTGCAACGCCCAGCTGGTTCGCGGTGTATAGCCGTCGGCGGCGGTGCGGACCGTATAGGCGGCCGTGGGGAAGATCGTCGAGGCGGAGTGGTTGAAAACCAGCGCGACGTCGCCGAGCTTGTTCACCTCGAGCGCCGGCAGCCCGTACCAGCCGACCGTTCCGGGAGGGTCCAGAGCGTGCGGCCGCCGAAGGTCTCGTCCTGTACCACCGGACCACCGAGCTTGAGGTGCACGAAGCGAATCCCGGAGCGCAGACAGGTGCCCGCGGCGGCCTCGGCACACTCGTCCCAGGTCAGGTACAGGTCGTTGCCGCGCACCGCGAACGAGTTCGGGCTCGCCCATGTGGCGATGTCCCAGGGCGCGCCTCCCGCTTGAGGCGCCTCGGCTCCTCCCGTGCCGGCGAACATCCGCACGGCGCGCGAGAAGCTCGTGACGCCGACCTGGTCGCTCTGGAGCTGCAGCTTCCAGACGGCGATCCTGTGGCGATCCTGCTCCGGCAGGTCCGGGTCGACGTAGGAGTGTGCGAGCAGGAAGACGTTCGCAGCGGTACCGTGATGGACGCCCGGCTCCAGCGGCGCGCCGGCCGTGACCGGCACACCGTTCGGGTACGTGAAGTCCCGCGACTGGTAGTAGAAGCAGGGGCAGACAGTGCCGGCGGCCAGCGGCCCGAGCGGGAGCAGCGTCACCGTCGGACGGTCATCCGTCGTGGTGGTCTTGGTTGGGTCGACGGGCGGGTCCTTCAGCACGGATGCGGTGTCGGCCTCGATTGCGAGGAGGTCGGCGGAGATGCCCATGTGGACGTAGTCGGCTCGGCGCTCCTCCCAGTGATGCTCGCTCTCGTCGCAGCCTGCCGGACACGCGTACGCGCCCTCGAAGGCGGGGAACCAGTACGTGTACCAGCCGCCGCGCGGATCGGACGTGATCGAGATAGCGACCGCATAGCCGGAACGGCTCGCCGCCTGCACGTTGATGCTCCGACTCCCTGGGGCGTCGAGATCCTTCTTCCGGTACGGGGTGTTGTTGTTGAGGTAGAGAGCGCCGATCACGAACCGCTTGTGTGTCTCGTCGAACAGCACGCGCGCGTCGTAGTAGGTGCCGTTCGGCCAGTAGAAATCGCCGTCGTCGATGACGCCGTTGTCGTTGCGATCGTGCGACCAGTTGGCTGGCCGCGTGCCGCCCGTGGCGGCGTCGCAGTTCAGCCCGTAGCCGTTCCCGACCGTGATGAAGTTGCCGTCGGCGTCCTTGAGCTGGGTGGGCAGCTGCAGGTTGGCGTTGATGCTGGGCGTCAGGTTCTTGAAGATCGTGCAGAGCGGCACCGGATAGCTGATCGCCGTCCCGTCCGTGTTCGTCAGCGGTGCCCCCGACTTGTCGTAGAAACGAAGATGGTCGCGTAGACCCACGACGACGAACGCATTGCTCGCGGCGACCTGCGGGTCGACCCCGACCAGGCCTTTCTTCAGGACGGCCGCCGGGGGCCCGTTCGGCCCCAGCTTGCCGAGGTCGACCGTCTCGAAGAGGCAGTGGCCGACGCAAATCGGGGGGGTCGACTCGTTCTCCTCCTCGGCGTCGCTCGTCGTCGGTGGCCCGGGCGCGACGCCGCCTCGATGCTCCCGCAGCGCGCGCTGAAGGCCGGCAGCCGTCAGCACCCGCCCCACGTGAACACGGCCGCGCGTGAACTCCTGATCCGCGACGGCAGCGCTCGAGACGTCGCTCCACGTCGCACGGTAAACCGCGAGCGGTACCGCCACGGCGGCCGTGGCTGCAACTCCTAGAAGCAACAGCGACCTCTTCATCGTCTTCCTCCCTTCGGACCCGGCTCAGTCCTACGGGTTGTCGACCGCGTCCTTGGCGGCGCCGATCTGCTCCATCGCCTTCGCGATGTGGTCGAGCGCGCGGCCGCGATGCCGCTCGAACCTCCGCTCCGCCTTCTCCGGGATTCCTCCGGGCTGAGACGCCTCGACGAGCGCCTGCGCCTTCTCGAGGGCGAGCCGCGCGTCGTCCAGCCGCTGGTCGGCCGCCTGCGCCACACCGATCGTGAATCCGATCGTGAGTGCGGCGAGGACGGCGGCGGCGAGCAGGAGCGGACGGCGGAGCGCCAGCTTCCCCGAGGTGTCGTTCACGGATGCTCCTTTCGGCTCGTGCATCGACTTCGACCGACGCTACGACCCGACCCTTAAGGAGCCCTGAGGGTCTCCGGGAGGTCAGCCGGTCAGCAGCGGGCCGGAATCGACGAGGGGTTCGACGACGGCGGGCGGCTTTGCCCCATGCGTCGTGCAGGGCGACCAACGCGCGAAGCGACGCGAGACGCCACGCCGGATGCCGACGACTACGAGTTGGGGCTCCTCGACGCCTTCGACGCGAGGATTTCTTCGAGCAACGGACATTTTTCGGACACGGCCGACTGAGGATGCTCCGTCGTGAGTGCGCGAAAAACGGTCGCTTGCAGGTCTTTCCAGCGATGCGCCCGGCAAGATTCGAACTTGCGACCTCTGCCTCCGCAGGGCAGCGCTCTATCCCCTGAGCTACGGGCGCGCGGCGGTCAGTGTAGCCGTGCCTCGACGCCGTCGACGCTGAGCGCCGCGTCGTCGGGAACCTCGGTTCGCACGTAGGCGAGCGCAAGGCCGGGGACGGCGCTCGTCACTCGGCCGACCGATTTTTCGCCGTGTCGGATCTCCGCCTCCGGCGCCACGTCGCCGTCCACCTCGAGCACGCGCAGTCGGCGGTTGACCTTGCCGCGGTAGTGCTGCCGTGCGATCGGCTCCTGACCGGGGTAGCAGCCCTTCGTGAACGAGACGGCCCGATCGGTCAGCCCTGCCTCCGCGGGCAGGACGCGATCGTCGATCTCGCGGCCGAAGCGGGGCGTCCCGGCGGCAATGCGCATGCGTTCGAGGTCGTCGTCGCTCAGCCGGTCGCCGTTCAGGTCGGCGTCGAGCACCTCCCAGGCGTCGCGCCCGTAGTCGGCGTTCGGGATTGCTCCGTCGGGCTGCTCGTCGAACACGAGCGTCGACGTGTGCGTCTCCGGCTCGATCTCGGCCCTTGCCGCGAAACGCATCCGGGCCAGCTCCGCGCGTACGCGCTCGCCGAGCTCCGGCTCTGTCAGCAAGAGGAAGTCGTCGCTGCCCCGGCGAAGGACCCGGAGCGGCGCGATCACGCGGGCCTTCGCGGTCAGCAGCAGTGCCTCGCAGCTCTCACCGGGAGCGAGCGCCTCGACGTCGTTCGAGAGCATGCGCTGGAGATAGTCGGCCGCGTCCGGTCCGGCGACGCCGATGAACCCGCGGGGCCGATTTGCTGTGACGCTCGGCACCCTGACTAGTGTAGGCAGCGTGTTCAGAGGCAGAGCGGAGAAGAAGGTCCGGGCCGCTGGTTACGACCCGGCACGCCTTCCGCCCGGCCAGTACCTGACCGACAAGTGGCCGGTCCTGCACGCGGGCAGGGTGCCGCGCACCGATCTCGCAATGTGGAACTTCCGCGTCTGGGGCGAGGTCGAGAACCCGATCACGCTGATGTGGGAGCAGTTCGTCGAGCTGCCGAAGACGGAGAACGTCCAGGACATCCACTGCGTCACCCGCTGGAGCCGCTTCGACTCACGCTTCGGCGGCGTCCACTGGCGCGAGCTGGCGGCGCTCGTCCGGCCGAAGACGACTGCGCGCTACGTGGTCGCCCACGCCGAGAACGACTTCACCTCGAACGTGCCGCTCGAGTACCTCGAAGACGATCTCGCGCTTTTCGCCACGGAGGCCGACGGCGAGCCGCTCACCCCCGACCACGGCTGGCCGCTGCGACTCGTGATCCCGGGCAAGTACTTCTGGAAGAGCGCGAAGTGGCTGCGGGGCATCGAGCTCCTTGCAGTCGACCGCCCGGGCTTCTGGGAGCGCTACGGCTACCACAACGACGCCGACCCCTGGAAGGAGGAGCGCTACGGCTTCTGAGCCCCGGCGCAGATTCACTCGAAAGGGTTACTGAGCGTTTTCCACAGGTGCCCGATACGTGGTGTGACCCACCTCCCCACCCCTCGAAGAGACCGGCCCCCTCGCCGGTCTCTTTGCTTTTCTGAGCGAAGAAGGACGAAGGGCCCGGCTTTGCCGGGCCCTTCGATCAACCGGGAAAAGTTGAGCGCCGAAGGCGCGACTTTTCTCGGTCCCTACATCATTCCGCCCATGTCGCCCATGCCGCCGGGCATGCCCGCGGCCCCGGCCTTCTCGGGCGCCTCGGCCACGATGGCCTCGGTGGTGAGGATGTTCTTCGCGATCGACGCGGCGTTCTGCAGCGCCGAGCGGGTCACCATCGTCGGATCGATGATCCCGGACTTGACGAGGTCCTCGATCTCGCCCGTGACCACGTTCAGGCCCTCGCCCTTCTTGGCGGAGCGGACCTTGTCGACGACGACAGAGCCCTCCATGCCCGCGTTCTCGGCGAGCTGGCGAACCGGCTCCTGGAGCGCACGGACGATGATCTGCGCGCCCGTCCGCTCGTCACCCTCGAGCTCGTCGGCCTTGATCGCCTCGACGGCGTTCAGGAGTGCGACGCCGCCACCCGGTCCGATGCCCTCTTCGAGGGCGGCCTTCGTGGCCTGCAGGGCGTCCTCGACGCGGTGCTTCTTCTCCTTCATCTCGGTCTCGGTCGCAGCTCCGACCTTGACGACCGCAACGCCGCCGGCGAGCTTCGCCAGCCGCTCCTGCAGCTTCTCGCGGTCGAAGTCGGAGTCGGTGTTCTCGACCTCCGCCTTCAGCTGCTTGATCCGGCCCTTGATCCCCTCGGGATCGCCGGCTCCGTCGATGATCGTGGTCGAGTCCTTGTCGATCACGACCTTGCGGGCCCTGCCGAGCTGGTCCAGCTTCGTGTTCTCGAGCTTCAGACCGAGCTCCTCGGTGATCACTTCGCCGCCCGTGAGGATCGCAATGTCCTCGAGCATGCGCTTGCGGCGGTCACCGAAGCCCGGCGCCTTGACGGCGACGGCCTGGAACGTGCCACGGAGCTTGTTGACGACGATCGTCGCGAGCGCCTCGCCCTCGACGTCCTCCGCCACGATCAGCAGCGGGCGACCGGCCTGGATCACCTGTTCGAGCACCGGCAGCAGGTCCTTCACGGCACCGATCTTCTGGTTCGCGATCAGGATGTACGGGTCCTCGAGCACGGCCTCCATGCGCTCGGCGTCGGTGATCATGTACGGCGACAGGTAGCCCTTGTCGAACTGCATGCCTTCGGTGAACTCGAGCTCGAGGCCGAACGTCTGGCCCTCCTCGACGTTCACGACGCCGTCCTTGCCGACCTTCTCGATTGCGTCGGCGATCACGTCGCCGATCTCGCGCTCACGCGAGACGACTGCGCCGACCCGGGCGATGTCTTCCTTGCCCGAGACTTCCTTCGACTGCGACTTCAGGTGCTCGACGACCTGCTCGACCGCCTTCTCGATCCCGCGCTTCAGACCCATCGGGTTCGCTCCGGCGGCAACGTTCTTCAGACCCTCGCGGACGATCGCCTGAGCGAGGACGGTCGCGGTTGTCGTGCCGTCGCCGGCGACGTCGTTCGTCGACGTGGCGACCTCGCGCACGAGCTGCGCACCCTGGTTCTCGAACACGTCCTCGAGCTCGATCTCACGTGCGATCGTGACGCCGTCGTTCGTGATTGTCGGGGCGCCGAACTTCTTGTCCAGCACCACGTACCGACCCTTCGGGCCAAGTGTGACCTTGACCGCGTCGGCGAGGATGTTGACACCGCGCTCGAGAGCCCGGCGTGCATCCTCGTTGAACTTCAGTTCCTTATGAGCCATGTCTGCTCTTTCCTCCTGCGTCTCTGACTAGGCGGCGGCACCGGCAAGCTTCTTCTTGCCCTTGCTCTTCTCGCCGGTGGATACGACCTTCGCGAGCACGTCCGACTCGCGCAGGATCAGGACCTCGTCGGCGCCGAGCTTGATCTCGGTCCCGCCGTACTTGGAGAAGATGACCTCGTCACCCTCCTCGACGTCCATCTTGATGTACTCGCCGTCCTCGTCCCGCGGGCCCGGCCCGACCGCCAGCACGCGACCGCGCTGGGGCTTTTCCTTGGCCGTGTCAGGCAGCACGATCCCGCTTGAGGTCATCTCCTCTTCATCGAGGACCTCGACGATCAAGCGGTCACCGAGCGGCTGGAGATTCATATGTTTTCCTCCGTCTCTTGCCGACTTTGTGACATCTATCGGCACTCTCGGCTCGAGAGTGCCAGGCCAGTCTATAGGCAATTCCCGGCGCCTCGCAAGCAGCGGTTCACCCACGTGTTACAAACGAGGCGTGAAGCGCGAGTTCTCCGCCGGCGCCGTCTGCGTACGATCGATGTCGGGCCGCCACTGGCTCGCGGCGATCCGGCCGGGAGGGAAGCCCGAGGGCGTCTGGGCACTGCCGAAGGGGCTGATCGACGGGGACGACGGCGCCGAGGCGACCGCGCTCCGCGAGGTGGCCGAGGAGACCGGGGTCGAGGGCCGCTCGCTCGGGAAGCTCGGCGACGTCCGCTACGTCTACACCTTTCGCGGCGAGCGGATCTTCAAGGTGGTCAGCTTCTTCCTCGTGCGTTACCGCCGCGGACGGCTGGGTGACGTCCCGCCAGAGCTCGGCCACGAGGTCGCAGAGGCCCGCTGGCTCCCCCTGGAGGACGCTGCCCAGGCTCCTGGCTTATCAGGGCGAGCGGGAGATGGCGGAGAAAGCGCTTATGATGCTCGCGGCCGGCGGCTCTTCGTGAAGGACGACATCGTGTACGCCCTCAACTTCTACTCGCCCATGGTCGCCGACCAGCTGCGCAGCCACCGCAAGACGGCGACCATCCGTCTCGGCGACAAGTCGAGCAAGTACAAGAAGGGCATGGTCGTCTCGGTCCTCTGCGGCGTCCGCTTCGGGCCCCGGGAGAAGGTCTTCGACGCGGTGATCGACAAGGTCGAGGTGAAGGAGCTTAGAGACCTCTCACCGCGCGAGATCGAGCACGACAATCCCGAGATTCGCCGGCCCGAGGAGATGGGGACCTTTCTCTCGCAGCTCTACAACCGCGAGGTCACGCCTGAAGACACCGTGACCGTGATCCGGTTCTCCCAGATCGTCAGCCGTCCCGCCTGATTCTGAGCCCCAGAAGCTCGTCGGGCCGCAAGGACGCGTGGCAGGACTCGCAGGTCGTTGCAAACGCCGACGAGAACCTCGCGCTGCACGAGGGGCAGCGCGACCGGATCGGCCCGGCGCACTGGGGGCACTCCGTCGGCACCTCGTCCTCCGACTCCTCGAAGTAGCGCAGCGTGTGGCCGCAGGAAAGGCAGAAGGCAGCCCAGTGTCCGAGGGCGTTCCGCCGCTCCTCGATCAGCCAGTCGGGCGGTCGTCGCGCTCTCATGGTCTCCAGGCTAGTCGTTAGAGTCTGGCCGTCCCACTACGGGGGTTTGCGCATGGCTGTCAGAGAGGCTGAGCCGGTCGCCTCGCTGAGCGAAGTGAAAGAGGCGGGCCTCGACCGCGAGGACCTCCTGGGCATCCACCGCAACATGCTGATCACGCGCGGGATCGAGGAGCGCGGCCACATCCTCTACCGCCAGGGCAAGATCCCCGGCTCCTTCTACACCGGTCGCGGCAACGAGGCCGCCGCCGTGGGAATCGCGACGGCGATGGGGTCGGAGGACGTCGGCACGCCGCTGCACCGCGACATGGGCGTCCACGTCACCCGCGGTGTCGAGCCTTGGAGGATCTTCGCCCAGTTCATGGGGCGCGAGGACGGGCCGTCGAGAGGCAAGGACGGCAACGTCCATATGGCCGACGCGCGTCTCGGGATGATCGCGATGGTCAGCCACCTGCCCGCAATGCTCCCCGTCGCGGTCGGCTGTGCGCTCGCGTTTCGGATCAGGGGGGAGCACCGCGTCGCGGTCGGTTGGTTCGGCGAGGGCTCCTCTGCGAGAGGCGACGCGCACGAGTCGATGACCTTCGCGGGCACCCGCCGCCTGCCGGTCGTCTTCGTCTGCGACAACAACCAGTGGGCCTACTCGACGCCGACGCACCTCGAGTATGCGACCGAGCACGTGGCCGACCGGGCCGCGGCGTACGGCTTCGACGGGGTCGTCGTCGACGGCACCGACGTCCTCGCCGTCTACCGTGAGGCGATGCGGGCGATCGAAAAGGCGCGCCAAGGCGGCGGGCCGACGCTGCTCGAGTGCCAGACCCTCCGGATGGAGGGCCACGCCGTGCACGACGACGCGTTCTACGTCCCGAAGCCGCTGTTCGAGGAATGGGCCAAGCGCGACCCGCTCGAGCGCTTCCGCGTCTGGCTCCAGGAGCACGCAAACATGACGACGGAGGAAGAGGACGAGATCGCTCACGGCGTCAAGAAGCTGCTGAACGACGCGCTCCAGCGCGCGGAGGAGTCGCCGCTGCCGGACCCCTCGGAGTTGCTCGACGGCGTCTACGCCACGGCCGAGGACCTCGAGACCCCCCACCACAAGTAGTGGCCGAGCGAACCTATCTCCAGGCGATCAGCGACGGGCTCCGGCAGGAGATGCGCCGCGACGACCGCGTCTTCGTGATCGGCGAGGACGTTGGCGTCTACGGCGGCGCGTTCAAGGTCACGCTCGGCTTCCAGGAGGAGTTCGGGCCGTGGCGCGTGATCGACGCACCGCTTGCCGAGACCGCGATCGTCGGCGGCTGCACCGGGGCGGCGATCATGGGTCTTCGCCCCGTCGCCGAGATGCAGTTCGCGGACTTCGTCTCCTGCGCGTGGGATCACCTGATCACGATCGCGGCGAAGCAGCGCTGGCGTGCGGGCACGCCCGTGCCCATCGTCGTCCGCCTGCCGTCGGGTGGAGGCTTCTCGGGCGGCCCGTTCCACTCCCAGAACCCGGAGTCGTCGTTCGCGCACATCCCCGGCCTCAAGGTGGTCTGCCCGGCGACGCCCGCGGACGCAAAGGGGCTGCTCGTGTCCGCGATCGAGGACCCGAATCCGGTCCTCTACTTCGAGCACAAGCACCTGTACCGCCGGATCAAGGCCGACGTGCCCGACGAGCGCTACTCCATTCCGATCGGGAAGGCGCGCACTCACCAGGAGGGGAGCGACCTCAGCGTCATCACCTGGGGGGCAATGGTCTACACGGCCGAAGAGGCGGCCAAGACGCTCGACGGGGTCTCGGTCGAGATCATCGACCTCCGCTCGATCCTTCCGTGGGACAAGCAGGCTGTGCTCGAGTCCGTGCGCAAGACCTCGAAGGTGCTCGTCCTGCACGAGGACACCCGCACCGGCGGCTTCGGTGCGGAGATCGCTGCGACGATCGCCGAGGAGGCGTTCGAGGACCTCGACGCGCCGTTGATGCGGATCACCGCGCCCGACTCGCCCGTGCCGTTCTCGCCCGTGCTCGAGAAGGCGTACCTCCCGCAGGTGGAAGACGTCGTCCGCGGTTTGAAGGAGTTGAGCGAGTACTAGTGGCTGTCGCAGGCGCAGTCGACGTGGTCATGCCCCAGATGGGCGTCTCGGTCTCCGAGGGGACGATCACGAAGTGGCTCAAGCAGGTCGGCGAGACGATCACCGCCGATGAGAGCCTGCTCGAGATCTCGACCGACAAGGTCGACACCGAGGTGCCCTCGCCCGCCGGCGGCGTCGTCGTCGAGATCCTCGTCCAGGAGGGCGAGACGGTCGACGTCGGGACGAAGCTCGCCGTGATCGCGCCCGAGGGTGCGGAGGTGCCCGCCCCGACGACCGACGGCGGCGTGCCCGAGCCGGCGACGGCACAGGCCGCGGCGGAGGCCGGCGCCTCGAGCGACGCGCCGACGACGCTGCCGACGGCGGAGAGAGTCGAGGAGGCGCGGCCCGCACCGGCCGCCGCTTCGGAGACGACGGGCGACGCGAGCGGCAACGGCAAGAGCTTCGTCTCTCCGGTCGTCGCCCGCATCGCGTCCGAGCACGGCGTCGACCCCCGCGACGTGCAGGGCACGGGTCGCGGCGGACGCGTGACGAAGCAGGACATTCTTGCGTTCGTCGAGAGCGGCGCCGCGGACGCGCCGGCCCCGCCGACTATTGTCCCGGCCGCGCCGCCGGCGGTTATCGAGCCGCCGGTCATCGAACAGGCACCCGCGCCCGTCCCGGCTGCGCCCGCGCCGGCCGCGCCAACTGCTCCGGCCGCCCCTCCGCCCCCGAGACCCGCTCCCGCCGTTTCGCAACAGCCGCAGCCGGTCCACGGCGAAAAGCTCGAGCCGATGACCGCGATGCGCCGCGGGATCGCCGAGCACATGCGCCGATCGCTCGATACGTCGGCACACGTCACGAGCGCGATCGAGGTCGACATGTCGAAGGTCGTCGCGATCCGCGAGAAGCTGAAGAAGGCCTTCCAGGCGGAATACGGCGTCAACCCGACGTACCTCTCGTTCGTCGCGCGCGCCGCCGTCGAGACACTGCGCGAGTACCCGTGGGTGAACGGCGAGATCCGCGGCGACCAGATCGTCACACGGCCCTTCATCAACATCGGGTTCGCCGTCGAGCTCGCGGACGGCAAGGGCCTGATCGTTCCCGTGCTGAAGAACGCCGAGACGCTCAACCTGCTCGGGATCGCGAAGGGCGTCACCGACATCGCCCAGCGCGCCCGCGACAAGAAGCTGCTTCCCGACGAGGTGCAGGGCGGGACGTTCACGATCACGAACCCCGGCGGCTACGGAACATTCCACGGGACGCCGGTGATCAGCCAGCCGCAGGCCGCGATTCTCGGGACGTACGCGGTCGTCAAGCGCGCCTGGGTCGTCCAGGACGAGCTCGGCCAGGACGTGATCGCGATCAGGCCGATCATGAACCTGACCCTGACGTACGACCACCGCCTGGTCGACGGCGCGCTCGCCGGACGCTTCCTGCGCGACCTGCGCGCGAAGCTCGAGAGCTGGGGAGAGTCGGACTACTAGAGCACAGCCTGCGTCTGAGTCACGCGGGCGACGTACCGGCCGTCGGCATCGTGCAGGTCGGTCTCGACGACGATCGTCGTATGGCCGCTGTGCAGGACGCGCGAGACGGCATCAACATGCCCGGAGGAGACCGGCCGGAAGAAGTTCGTCTTCGACTCGATCGTCGCGGTCCCCTCCGCCGACTCAGGCAGGTTGAGGTAGGCGCAGTAGCCGGCGGCGCAGTCGGCGAGGCCCATCAGCGCCCCGCCGTGCAGGATGCCTCCGACGGTGCAGAGCGTCTCGTCCCACGCGAGCCGTGCTCGCACCTCCTCAGGTGACGCCGAGAGCATCTCCAGGCTCAGCACCCGGGCGAACGGCATCGCGCTCCGAATCGACTCGGTCAGTCCCACGTCCACGAAATACGAATTCAAGCGCATTGCGAACACCGCGCAGGCGCCAGGCCGCCCGGACCGCGGTCGCCTCGAGCAGAACGTAGCCCGCGGCCGCTCCGCTCGGCGGGTTCCCGCTGCCGATGCCGAAGCCGGGAACGTGCTCAGCCCAGGTCCACGTGCCGATGGCCGTCCCATAGATCTCGAGGAATGCGACAACGACGAAGACGCCCGCGTAGACGTGGGCCCGAGAGGCGCGGAGCAGCACGACGAGGAAGAACACGGCGGCGGCCGCACCCGCGACGTCCATCCGGGGAAGCACCGTCACGCCGGCGACCGCCCAAATTGCCGTCGCGATAAAGGCGCCGGCGACGAGCCAGCGCTCCCTGCCCGCGAAGGCTGCGGCAACCGCGAGACCGCCGAGGTAGACGAGCGCGTGACCGGGGGGAACGAACGCCGGAACGTTTTCGAGCCGGTACGTGTAGAGACCCCACACGAGCGACGCGAGCACCTCGCCGAAGGCCGACACGACGATGACGAGCACCGCCTGCGCCCGAACGTGCGGCTGGAGGCGCGGGAAGATGCCAGCCAGGACCGCGAGCGCGACTCCTGCAAGCACGACCTGCCCGGTCACGCCGACGAAGTGGTCGACCGCGAGCACGACCGCAATCAGCGCCGGGATGGCGAGAGCGACGAGGGCTCGGCGCACGTGAACCATTCTCCCCGGAACGGAGATCGGTTCGGATTGGTTGCGTAGGTACGCTCGCAACGTGGAGCGAGGCGCATACCTGCTCAACCTCGGTGTCACCCCCTATCGAGAAGCGTGGGACCTGCAGCGATCGCTTGCGGCTGCAGTTTCGCAGGCGGCGATCCCGGACACCGTCGTCATGCTCGAGCACCCGCCTGTGATCACTCTCGGCAGGCGGGCCGAGGGAGAGGAGCTCCACGTGCCCGAGGAGGCAGAGGTCGAGCTGGTGGAGACCGACCGCGGCGGCAGATCGACCTACCACGCGCCCGGTCAGCTCGTCTGCTACCCGATCCTCGACCTCGCGCGGCACGGGCAGGACGTCAAGAAGTACTGCCGCGACCTCGAGCAGGCGCTCCAGCTCACGCTCGAGCCGTTCGGTCTCCGGGCCGAGACGATCGACGGGCTCACGGGCCTCTGGCTGACGCCGCCTCCGCGAAAGATTGCGAGCATCGGGATCCACATCCACAAATGGGTCACGACGCACGGCTACGCGCTCAACGTCGACCTCGACCCGGCCCCCTTCACGGACTGGATCACCGCCTGCGGCCTCGAGGGCGCCGCGTTCACGACGATGGCGGGTGAGCTCGGCCGGCCGATGACGGTCGACGAGGTGCGCGGCCCGGCCGCTGAGGCCCTCGAGACCGTCTTCGGCCTCGAGTTCGAGGAGCTACCGGCGGTTGTGACGGCCGACCTCTGGCCGCAACCATTGCACGCCCGGCTGGCGGGAGCCAAGTAACAGACTGTTACTTGGTCTCGCGGATCGGCGCGCGTTCGATCGCCAGCTCGAGCGCGGCCCGTGGCTCCCGAGCGCGGAAGCTTATGTCGAGCGCGGCGTCCTTCCAGCCGTACGTGTGGGGGCGATTCCGAGCCGCATGCACGATCGAGCGCACCTGCTCGTAACTCGGCTTCGGCAGCCCGAGCCGAGCGGCGAGCGCACCAACACGGCGGTTCGTCTCAGCGATCGGGTGGGCTCGATCGTCCAGCGCCGCGATGGCGGCGAGGAGCCTCGCATCGATGCGTGGGGCCGACGGAGTCGTCTACCGAGTGTCGCGGCTCCTAGTTACGACTGTGTGCCGAGTTCGTGCCGAATGGCGGGGGCAAGTAACAGTCTGTTACTTGGGTCGTTCGGCCCTGCGCGCGGCCCGGTCCCTAGACTGGCCGGCGATGCAGTCGTCGCTGCCGGTCGCCGAGCGCCCCCGCCGCCCCGAGTGGATGAAGGTCCGCGCCCCGAGCGCGAACGGGCGCTACTTCGACGTCAAGAAGCTGATCCACGGCGCGAGCCTCCACACGATCTGCGAGGAGGCGCGCTGCCCGAACATCGCCGAGTGCTGGGGCCGCGGCACGGCGACCTTCCAGATCCTCGGCGAGACCTGCACGCGCGCATGTCGGTACTGCTACGTCCACTCCGGCCGGCCCGGAGTCGCCGCCCGACCCGCTCGAGCCGCTGCGCCTCGCGCAGACGGCGAGGCAGATGGGGCTGAAGCACGTCGTCGTGACCTCGGTCGACCGAGACGACGTCCCCGACCGTGGCGCAGGCCACTATGCCGCGACGATCCGCGCGCTCAAGCGCGCCGTGCCGCAGGCGTCGATCGAGATCCTGACGCCCGACTTCCTCGACGTCGAGGAGGAGGCGCTCGCCACGATCCTGGCCGAGCGGCCTCATGTCTTCAACCACAACATCGAGACCGTGCGCCGGCTGCACCGCCGCATGCGGGGTGCAAAGGCGAGCTACGACAAGGCGCTTTGGCTGCTCCGACGGGCGAAAGAGGTTGCGGACTACCCCGTGCTGACGAAGTCGGGGATCATCGTCGGACTGGGGGAGACGAACGACGAGGTCGTCGACACCATGCGCGACCTCCGCGCGAACGGCGTCGACGTCGTCACCATCGGCCAGTATCTGCAGCCCTCGCCGAAGCACGCGACGATCGACCGCTGGGTGCACCCCGACGAGTTCCGCTGGTTCCGCGAGCAGGGCGACGCGCTCGGCTTCGGGTCGGTCTTCTCCGGCCCGCTCGTTCGCTCGAGCTATCGCGCCGACGAGCAGCGCCACGCGGCCGAGACCGGCCGCGGGGCCGTCGCCTACTAGCCGAGCGCGAATCAAGCGATCCGCCCCCGACGAGGGCATACTGAGCTCATGATCAGAATCGCCTGTGTGGCCGCGGCGCTCCTCGTCGGCTGGGGTGCGACCGCCGCCGCAGCGCCCGCTCCCGCAATCGTGCGGCTGGCCGCCCGATCGCCGATCACGGTGAGCGGTACCGGCTTCCGCCCGGGCGAGCGCGTGCACCTCCTCGTCTCCGCCGGCCGTTCGGCGACGGAGTCGGTGACCGCCAACGGCAACGGTGCGTTCCGCGAGCGCTTCGCGTTCTCCGCCGGGCGTTGCGCGCGAGTCTTCGTGTTCGCGGTCGGCTCGCGCGGGACGGTTGCGCGCTACGCGACGCGACTCGCGGTCGACTGCATCCGCAAGGACTAGGGAACGAGAAAGGGCCCCGCCGAGGCGGGGCCCTTTCCGTCAGTCCATGCGGTCGAGCTACCTCGTCCGCAGGCCGATCTCGACGAGGTCGGCTTCGTCAGGCCCGGCCTTGTCGTCGTGCGTGATGACCATGACACCCTTCGCAGGGGTCAATGCCCACTCGGTGGTATCGATCGAGACCGGCACCGACACCGCACCGCCCGGTGTCACCGTCTCGAACATCCCGTTCGAGATCGACGGAGTCCACGCGTTGAACTTCGCGGTTCCGTCGATCGGGTCGACGCCGCCCTCGCTGAGGTCGAAGCCGACGGCGCTGTAGGTGAAGCGCGGCTGCGTCGTCGCGTTGAGGCACGGCTGGCCTGTGCGGCAGAGCTGCCTCGTCAGGATCGGCAACAGCAGCGTCGTGCTGTCATGAGGCGCGAACGCGTTGAAGATGCATGAGGCACCAGCGCTCCGCGTGCTGAACACGAAGCTCCCCATCACGCCGTCGAACACGCCTGCGGTGATCGCGCCGACATCGACGCCCACCACCACGTAGTCATCCGTGCCGTCGTTGTCGACGTCCACGAAGATGTCGAACTCGTTCGTCGCCGCGTTCGACCAGCGGTCGAACACGCTGACGACCGAAGACGAGGAACCGCTCGGCGGCCGTTCCGCCGACGACGGTGCCCGGGAAGCTCTGCACGCCGATTGCGCGCAGGTCGTTGGAGACCTTCCCCCTGTCCTTCCTATCCTCGAGGCCCCAGGCGTAGAAGTCCGCCGTGCCGTCGATCGGACCGCGGTTGCGGACCACGACGGTCGTGGACGGAGCCGGGCCCGTGAGCCGCTTGTCGTCGGCCTTCGAGTCCACGCGCGAGAGCGCCCGCGGCACGAGGTAGTACGGCACGCGGAGGGCGATGCCCGAGTTCCCACCGGAGACCGGCGTGAAGGTGATCAGGCCCGCGACCTCGCGGAACGCGTCCGCGTTACCGACGGTCGCAACAGGCACCGTCAGCCGGACGTCGACCTCGGCGTCGTTCCCCGCCCGGACCTTCACGAGCGAGTCGCTCAGCGAGATCGTGTGCGGCGAACCGGCCGCGTTCGTAGCGCTGACCTGGAACCACACGTCGGAGCTCCCGTGGTTGCGGAGCTTGATCGACTTCTTCTTCGAGAAGTCGGACGTGAGCTGCTCGAACCCGTAGTTCAGGGTCGCGGTCAGCTTGTCGCCGATCGCCACGACGTTCGTCTTCGTGGAGCCGACCGGCTGCACGAACCCGCTGCCGCCTCGACTCGTCCGGTAGCCCAGCACACGCCGCCGGATCACCGGTGTTGACGATCGCGGCCTTCAGGTCCTCGACCTTCTTCCACTTCGGATGTGCCTGGCGCGTCAGTGCGGCGACGCCCGCAACGTGCGGAGCCGCCATCGACGTGCCGGACATGATGACCATTCCGTTTCCGGTCCCGTTGCCCGCGGACTGGATGCTGACGCCCGGTGCCGTGATGTCGGGCTTCAGCCAGCTGTCACCCGTTCGCGGGCCGCCCGAGCTGAAGCTCGCGAAGCCCTTGAAGTTCGGGTTTGTGATGCTGGCAGGCGCGAGGGTCACGCTCTGGCCGGTCACGAACTTCGCGTTGTCGGCAAGGCTGACGCCGAGGAACGGGATCGTGACGACGAACGGCGTGCCGTCGTCCGGGTTCGAGGTGATCTTGCCTTCGAACGGAGGCAGCCCGTTGACGTTGTTGACCATCGTGACGACGGTCGCCCCGGCCTGCTGGCCGAAGATCGCCTTCGCGACGCGGGCGCAGACGCCGCGCTGGGCGACTGCCATCGTGTTCGGGGGCAGAGGCCCGCCGAATGCCGCAACCGAGCACCCGAGCGCCTCGTTCTCCAACGGGGTCGCCGGGTTGTCGACGAGCTTCTTGACGGTGAGTGTCATCGCCGAGAACGGCTCGCCGTTCGCATTGATCGCCGTCACGTTGCCGGCAGGCGTTCCGATCGTGGCGCCCGCGAACTCGGACGTCGGATCGTTTGCAGCGACGCTGATGACACCGGTGCCCGTGCCGGGCGAGCCGGTGATGTACTGGCTCGGACCACTGTTGCCGGCCGAAGCCACGACGATCACGCCGGACTTGGCTGCGTTGGTCGCCGCGATCGCGCTCGGATCGTCGTCCGAGCCGAACGCTGAGCCGAGCGACATGTTGATCACGTCCATGTCGTTCTCGACCGCCCACTCGATCGCGTCGACGGTCAGGTCGGTCGATCCCTCGCAGCCGAACACGCGGATTGCGTAGAGGTCGGCCTTCGGCGCGACGCCGGGACCGACGTTCCACGAGTTGCCCGAGACGGTCGACGCGTTGTACGGGCCGGTGTAGGTCGCCCCGGCACCGGTGACGCCGAAGCCCGCGGCCGTACCGGAGACGTGCGTTCCGTGGCCGAAGCAGTCGAGCGGGTTCGGGTCGGGATGCGGGATCAGGGCCGGAGAGCCCGGATCGGCGCCGGCATCGTAGTCGTCGCCGACGAGATCGGTTCCGCCCTTGACCTTCGGAGCGGCCGGGCCGAACAGTGCCGGGTTCGCCGGCGCAGTGTCAGTGGCATTCGCCGCGTTGTAGGCGGCTACGGTGCCGGGCCCGCCGAAGTCGGCGTGCGTGTAGTCGATGCCCGTGTCGATCACGGCGATCTTCATGCCCTCTCCGCGGAAGCCCGCAGTGCCGTTCCACACGGCAGGTGCGTTGATCAGCGGAATCCCGTGGATGTTGTCCGGCTTGACCTTGAACAGCGAGTGGACACCCACCACGCCCGGCAAGGTCGCCAGCTGCGAGACCTTGTCGCGCGAGATGCGCACCTTCACACCGTTGTAGGCGTTCTGATAGTCGGCGACCACCTGGCCACCGAGCGACTCAATCTGTCCCTTGATTCCGTCCTGCTTGGCCCGCAACTGGGCCCTGACCTGCTGCTTCTCTTCTCTGCTCAGCTTGGTACCGCGCTCACCCTGTACCTCCGCGACGGTCGATCCCTCGACCTGCACCATCACGGTGGTGGGCTCGTGGTTGAGCCCCAGGGGCGTCATGTACGCCGCCCCGACGGATCCGTCGCCGACCATCGGGAACGCGTTCGCTCCTGAGCCCGTCACGCGGGCACTGGCGGGACCGACGAGTGCGAGCAGCGCGACTGTCAGGCTCGCAAAAGAGATCACGAGCACTGCTCGGATTCGCGTCACTACCTCTCCCCTCGTTTCGTTTTTTCGTGCGGTGCCTCGCACCGCTGTGCCGGTGACCCTCGGATTGCGGCGGTTCGTCTCGTGAGCGCCCTGCATCCGAACCCCAGCGCGCCGGCCGCACGCAGGGACGCGGGACATTAGCGCGGCACAGGACCCTGTGTAAAGGTCTCGGCATCAAGGCTCCGATATTGGCTCTCGATATTCGGGCCTCTATGAATCTCGGTGCGCTAGCGACCCTCGTCTCGGGCGTGCGGCTTGGCCATCGCCCGGTAGTCGAGCGCCTCGTCCAGCACCGAGTCCTCGACGCCCTGCTCGCGTGCGACCTCGCGCAGCGAGCGGCCCGACGCGGCCGCTTCCTTGACGATCTCGCTCGCACGGTCGTACCCGATGTACGGGTTCAGCGCAGCCGCAGCGGACAGCGTCAGCTCCGCGTAGCGCTCGCACGTCTCGCGGTTCGCCTCGATCCCGTCGACGCACTTCGTCGCAAGCAGCCGCGTCACGCTCGCGAGCAAGCGAATCGAGTCGAGCAGGTTGCGCGCGATCATCGGCACGTACACGTTCAGCTCGAAGTGCCCGTTCATGCCGCCGATCGTGATCGCCTGGTCGTTGCCGATCACCTGGGCGGCAACCTGCGTAACGACCTCGGGGATGACCGGGTTGACCTTGCCGGGCATGATCGAGCTCCCCTTCTGGAGCTCGGGCAGGAAGATCTCGGCCAGCCCGGCGCGCGGGCCTGAGCCCATGAAGCGCAGGTCGTTCGCGATCTTCGTCAGCGAGACGGCGACGGTCTTGAGCGCGCCCGACGCCTCGACCAGCGCATCGCGCGCCGCCTGCGACTCGAACGGGTCGGCGGGCGGGTTGATCTCCAGCCCGGTCTCGTCGGAGAGCAGCCGCCGGACGCGCGCGGCGAACTCCGGGTGCGTGTTCAGGCCGGTGCCGACCGCCGTGCCGCCGAGCGGGATCTCGCCGACGCGGCCGAGCGTCGCCTCGACTCGCTTCTGCCCCTGGCGCACCTGCGCGGCGTAGCCGCCGAACTCCTGGCCGAGCGTGACCGGCACGGCGTCCATCCAGTGGGTGCGACCGGACTTGACGACGTCGTCGAACTCGAGCGCCTTCGCCTCGAGGGACGACGCGAGCGCGTCGAGGGCGGGGAGCAGGTCGTGCGTCAGCTGCTCGAGCGCCGCGAGGTGGACGGCCGCCGGAAAGACGTCGTTCGACGACTGCCCCATGTTCACGTCGTCGTTCGCGTGGACCCCTTCGCCGGCCAGGTTCGCGAGCACCTCGTTCGCGTTCATGTTCGAGCTCGTGCCCGAGCCGGTCTGGAAGACGTCGATCGGGAACTGATCGTCGAGCTCTCCCGCCGCGATGCGCTCGGCCGCGGCCGCGATGCGCTCGGCTTTCTCCGCGTCGAGCAGGCCGAGCTCGGCGTTGACACGCGCCGAGGCGCCCTTGATGCGGCCGAGCCAGCGGGCAACGTGCACGGGGATCGGCTCGCCGGAGATGGGGAAGTTGGCGATCGCCTTGCCGGTCTCGGCGCCCCACAGCTCCTTGTGCTCCGCGGTGGCCACGGAACGGATCCTAGGCGACTGCGCGCAGCCTGCGCTGCTCGGGCGGCCGCTCGCGCAGGATCCTGCGCGTGTGCTCGTCCAGGTCGGACGAACGAGCCCAGCCCGAGATACCCGCACCGCGGACAGTCCGGGTGCTCTTCAAGGTCCGAGCGACGCTTGCCGCAGCGGAGGCACTCGATCGGGAGCGTCCCCATCACGTTGTTCTTCGGCGGTCCTGTGAGCCTGGTCTTGTCCCTCGAAGGGGTTAGTCCGTCGAGTACTTCGGCTGAACCTTCTCGCCGCGGATCATCGCAATCGCGTTGTTCGCGGCGACGGCGGCCTCGCCCATCCCGACCGTGATCAGGGTGATCTTTCCGGGGTAGCCGGCAACGTCGCCGGCCGCGTAGACGCCCGGCATCGAGGTCTCGCAGGTCATCGGGTCGATCCTGATCTGCCGCTTTCCTTCGAGCTCGAGTCCCCACTCGGCGATCGAGCCCAGGTGCGAGACGAATCCCAGGAGCGTGATCAGCGCCTCGCAGTCGTAGCGCTCGACCTCGCCCGTCGTCGTGTTCTCGATCGAGACCGCCTCGATCGTCCCGTCGCCGTGTACCTCGCGCACCTCGTGCGGAGTCAGGATCCGGACGTTGCCCTCCTTCTCGAGCTTGCGAGCCTCGTTGACTGAAGACTCGAGCGCGCGGAATCGGTCACGGCGGTGGACGAGCGTGATCGGGAGGTCGGCCGTGTCCTGCAGGCCGAGCGTCCAGTCGAGGGCCGAGTCGCCGCCGCCGACGATCACGCAGCGCTTGCCGGCAAACTGCGCCTTCTCGCGCACGACGTAGTGGAGCCCTCGACCCTGCCAGTCGTCGATGTCCTCGACGCCGAGCTTGCGCGGCTCGAAGGCGCCGTGGCCGGCCGTGATGATCATCGCGCGCGAGAGGTAGACGTTGCCCTGGTCGGTCGTCAGCGCCAGCAGCTCCTCGCCGTCCCGGGTGACGCGCTCGAGCGTCTTCGCCTCCTCGCCGAGGCTGACCTCGGCGCCGTACTGGAGCCCCTGCTCGGCGCACATGTCGACGAGCGTCTGGCCGAGGATCTTCGGGAAGCCGGCGACGTCGTAGACGTGCTTCTCGGGGTACGTCGCCGCGACCTGGCCGCCGATCTGCTCGAGGCTCTCGACGATCCTGACGGTCCCGTCCCGGTGGCCGACGTAGTACGCGGCGGCGAGGCCCGACGGGCCTGCGCCGAGGATCGTCACGTCGACAACGGCGTTGCTGCTCACGCCGTTGATGCTAACGGCGCGCGAGCGCGTGACAGCCGAGGCGGGGCGCTAGCCGCAGCCGGAGCCGCAGCCGCCGGCTGCATGGTCGTGCGTCTCGCCTTCGCCCTCTTCGACCTGGAACGAGTGGCCGCATCCGCAAGACGACGTCGCCTGCGGGTTGTCGATCTTGAAGCCCGACTCCTGGAGGCCGTCGAGCCAGTCGATCGTCGCGCCGGTCAGGTACGGCGCGCTGAAGGGATCGACGACGATCCGCACGCCGTGCTGCTCGAGCTCGTGGTCGCCCTCGAGCGCACCGCGGTCGAAGCCGAGCCCGTACTGGAAGCCCGAGCAACCTCCGCCCTGAATCGCGAGGCGAAGGACCTCCGCCTCTCCTGCCGGCTCCG
Source organism: uncultured Actinomycetes bacterium (assembly GCA_963700495.1). Taxonomy (GTDB): domain Bacteria; phylum Actinomycetota; class Thermoleophilia; order Gaiellales; family Gaiellaceae; genus JACCTU01. The sequence goes on from CAVOXT010000003.1 coordinate 176,667, forward strand.
TCGACTGCAGCTCGATGATCTTCTCGGCTGCGCGCGGGGTCAGCTCGAGGAGGGTCTCAACGGTGGCCATGCACCCATCGTACCCCACGTCTGGGACGTTGGAAACACTCGACTTAGTGACACCAGTTGCAGGCGTGGTTGAGCCGTTTTCGAGTCCGCTCGTGACCTTCTGGGACCTGTTAGCGTTCTGCGCCGGGTGGCGGTCGCGGCCGTGCTGGAGAGCTGGCTTCCCTTCCTGATCTACGGAGGGCTGGCGCTGGCGATCCCGGCGTCGATGATCGTGATGTCCTTCGTGTTCGCCCAGCGCCCGACGCGGCAGCCGAAGGCGCGGATGATCCCGTTCGAGTCGGGCGTGAGCGCCGGGCCGGTTCCGCAGCAGCGCTACACGATCAGCTTCTACCTGACGGCGATGCTCTTCATCGTCTTCGACATCGAGATCGTCTTTCTCTATCCGCTCGCGGTGATGCTCGAGCAGCTGGGGTGGTTCGCGGTCTTCGAGTTCCTCTTCTTCATCGGGATCCTCGTGCTCGCGTACGTCTACGTCTGGCGCAAGGGGGCGCTGGACTGGCAATGAAGCCCCTGCGGCGCTACGGCCTTCAATCCGAGCGCGTGCTCGGACTCGGCGCGCAGCCGGGCGTCTTCGAGCAGGAGGTCTCCGCACTCGAGGACCGGCTGATGCTCACGTCGCTCGAGAAGGCGGTCGCGTGGGCGCAGACGAGGTCGATGTGGCCCGACACGTTCGGGCTCGCCTGCTGCGCGATCGAGATGATGTCGATCGTCTCGGCACGGCACGACATCGCCCGCTTCGGGATGGAGGCGTTCCGCTCCTCGCCGCGCCAGGCCGACCTGCTGATCGTCTCGGGCAGGGTCGTGCACAAGATGGCCGCGCCGCTGCGGCAGATCTACGACCAGATGCTCGAGCCGAAGTGGGTGATCGCGATGGGCGCCTGCGCGAGCTCCGGTGGGATGTTCAACAACTACACGACGCTCCAGGGCGTCGACAAGATCGTCGCGGTCGACATCCACGTGCCCGGCTGCCCGCCCCGGCCGGAAGCGCTGATGGAGGGCATCGTGCGCCTGCACGAGAAGGTGCTCGCCGGGATCCCGCCCGCCTACGAGATCCGCGGAGTCGCATCGTGACGTACGAGGGCGTCCCGGGCCTCGTGCGGACGGTCGAGCGGCTCGGCGAGACCACCCTGGTCGTCGACACGCCCCGCATCGTCGAGGCCTGCCTGCAGCTGCGCGACGGCGAAGGCTTCAACGTGCTCGCGGACATCTCGACGGCGGACTACCTCGGCTGGCCGAGCGGGCACGAGGACGTCGCGGGGTACATCGGAACGACAGGCGGACGGAGCATCAGCTCGCCCGGCTCCTGGGGGCTGGAGCGCCTGCCGGAGCAAAAGCCGAAGCGCTTCTCCGTCTCGTACCACCTGCTTCGCGTCGGGCCCGAGCCGGCCCGAGCTCGCGTCCAAGTGTGGGTCGACGACGGCGAGCCGGTGCCGACCGTGATCGAGGTCTGGCCGACAGCCGACTGGCACGAACGCGAGGCCTACGACCTGATGGGCATCACGTTCCAGGGGCACCCGAACCTCGTTCGGCTCCTGCTGGAGGACGACTGGCAGGGCCACCCGCTGCGCAAGGACTACCCGATCGGCGGCGAGCCCGTCCGCTTCTCCGGAGAGGAATAGCGGTGGCCGTCGCTCCCCGTCGCAGGCTCTACGAGGGGACGCGGATTCCCTTCCCGACCCCGACCGTGCTCGCGGTCACGGACGACGCGCGCGACCAGGGCGACATCCTCCAGATCAACTTCGGGCCGAACCACCCGTCCACTCACGGCGTCCTGCGGCTGATCGTCGACCTGGACGGCGAGGAGGTCGTCGGGCTCTCCGCGGTGATCGGCTATCTGCACACCGGATTCGAGAAGTCGATGGAGCAGAAGACGTGGTGGAAGGGGATCACGTATCCGGCGCGGATCGACTACGTCGGATACCAGAACAACGAGCTCGTCTTCGTGCTCGCGATCGAGAAGCTGCTCGAGCTCGAGGTCCCCGAGAAGGCGACGTGGATGCGGATGCTGCTCTGCGAGCTGAACCGGATCCACTCGCACCTCATCTATCTCGGCACCGGCGCGCTCGAGCTGGGCGCGATCTCGATGTTCTGGTACTGCTTTCGCGAGCGCGACCTGATCCTCGACCTGTTCGAGCTGGTGGCCGGGACGCGCATGCACACCCGCTACTTCCAGGCCGGAGGACTCGCCGAGGACATCCCGTCCGGCTTCTTCCCCGAGTGCCGCAAGTTCGCCGAGTGGATGCCGAAGGCGGTCGACGACTACGAGGCGCTGCTCTCGCAGAACGAGATCTGGCTCGAGCGGACGAAGGGGATCGGGCTGCTGTCGGCGGAGGACGCGCTCGCGCTCGGACAGTCGGGGCCGATCCTGCGCGCGTCGGGGGTCGAGTGGGACCTGCGAAAGGCGGAGCCGTACCTGGCGTACGACCAGGTGCACTTCGGCGTGCCCGTGTACGGCGGGGGCGACGTCTACGACCGCTACAAGGTGCGTGTCGACGAGATGCGCGAGTCGGCAACCATCGTCGCGCAGTGCCTCGACCGGCTCGAGGAGATGGAGGGCGAGCCGTGGATCGCCGACGACCGCAAGGTCGTGCTGCCGCCGCGCCACGAGCTGCACACGTCGATGGAGTCGCTCATCCACCACTTCAAGATCGTCACCGAGGGCTACCGGGTGCCCGAGGGCGAGGTCTACGTCGCGATCGAGTCGCCGCGCGGCGAGTCCGGCTGCTACGTCGTCTCCGACGGCGGCTCCAGGCCGTGGCGCGTCAAGTTCCGCGCCCCGTCGTTCGTCGCGCTCGAGGCCACCGCGACGTGCATGTCGAACGCCTACGTCGCAGACCTGATCGCGATCGTCGGGTCGCTCGACTCGGTCATGGGGGACACCGACCGTTGACAACCGTCGAAGATCCTTCGGACTTTCGCCGGCAGGTAGCGGAAGTCGCGAGTCAATATCCCGACAGCCGATCGGCTGTGCTCCCTGCGCTGCGGCTCGCCCAGGAGTGGCGCGGTCACCTGGACCGCGAGGCGTTCCGAGAGGTGGCGCTCGCGCTCGACCTCTCGCCCGCGTACTGCCAGGCGGTCGCGAGCTTCTACGACATGTTCCACCTCGCGCCCGTCGGCAGGCACCTGGTGGAGGTCTGCACGAACGTGTCGTGCGCGCTCGTCGGCGCGCAGCAGGTGCTGGAGGCGTTCGAGTCGGAGCTCGGCGTGCGTGCGGGCGGCACGACCGACGACGGCGAGTTCACGCTGCGCACGGTCGAGTGTGCGGGCGGCTGCGGGTGGGGGACGGTCGTCGCGGTCGACCATCGCTACCGCGAGCCGGTCCTGCCCGACGACGTGCCCGCGATCGTCGAGGAGCTTCGCAGTGCCGACTAGGGAGATCGTGCTCGCCGGCGCTGCCGACCACGACCTCACGCAGATCGAGGCGTATCGCGAGGTGGGCGGCTACGAGAGCCTGGCGAAGGCGCGGGGCATGGAACCGGGGGACGTGATCGAGGAGATCCTCGCGTCGAACATCCGCGGCCGCGGCGGCGCGGGCTTCCCGATGGGCAAGAAGGCGTCCTTCCTCGCCAAGGGAACCGGCCGTCCGACGTACCTCGTGGTCAACGCCGACGAGTCGGAGCCGGGCACGTTCAAGGACCGCGAGCTCATGTTCCGCGTCCCGCACCGCCTGATCGAGGGCTGCCTGATCACGGCGCACGGGATCGAATCGAAGAACGTCTTCATCTACATCCGCGGCGAGTACCTCGCCGAGTTCGAGAGTCGTGCGCGCTGCGCTCGACCAGGTGCGCAAGGCGAAGCTGCTCGACGGCGTCACGATCGTGCTGCACCGCGGCGCCGGCGCGTACATCTGCGGCGAGGAGACGGCGCTCCTCGAGTCGCTCGAGGGCAAGCGCGGTCAGCCGCGCTCGAAGCCGCCGTTCCCGGCCGTGCAGGGCCTCTATGCGTCGCCGTCACTGATCAACAACGTCGAGACGATCGCGACCGTCCCGAAGATCATCGAGCTCGGCGGAGAGGAGTACGCGAAGATCGGCGTCGCGAACTCGACCGGCACGCGCCTGTTCTCGCCTCTCGGGCAACGTCGTCCGCGGCGGCAACTACGAGCTGCCGCTCGGTACGACGCTCCGCGAGCTGATCTACGACGTCGGCGGCGGCATACCGGAGGGCCGGGAGCTCAAGGCGATCATCCCGGGCGGCTCGTCCGTGCCCAGTGCTGACGGCCGAGCACGTCGACGCGGCGCTCGACTTCGACTCGATGGCCGCGCTGAAGACGTTCCTCGGGTCCGGCGCGGTGATCGTGATCGACGAGCGCTGCTGCATGGTGCAGCTCGGGCTTCGCGTCGCGCAGTTCTACATGCACGAGTCGTGCGGGAAGTGCACGCCGTGCCGCGAGGGCACGCGTTGGATGGTGCAGATTCTCGAGAAGATCGAGGGCGGGCGCGCCGAGCACGAGGACCTCGACCTGCTGCTCGACGTCTGCGACCGCATCCTCGGCAAGTGCCTCTGCCCGCTCGGCGACGCGGCAGCGATGCCGGTCGCGAGCTACGTCGACAAGTTCCGCGACGAGTTTCGCCGGCACGTCGACGAGGGTGCCTGTCCGTTCCCCGGCTCGCCGCTCGACCATGTCCTCGCTCCCGTCGACCAGCACGCTCACGCACATGTCATCGCCTGAGCTCGTCACCGTCGTCGTCGACGACCGTGAGATTCAGGTGCCGAAGGGCACCGGCCTCGTCGAGACGGCGCTCGCGGCCGGGGTCGAGATCCCCGTCTTCTGCTACGAGCCCCGGCTCGGCGCCCCAGTCGGAGCGTGCCGTATGTGCCTGATCGAGATCGAGGGAATGCCGAAGCTCCAGGCCGGCTGCACGATGACCGCGCAGGACGGCATGGTCGTCCGGACCGCGCAGACCTCCGAGAAGGCCGCCGAGGGACAGAACGCGACGCTCGAGTTCATCCTCGTCAACCACCCGCTCGACTGCCCGGTCTGCGACAAGGGCGGCGAGTGTCCGCTGCAGGACCTGACGTTCCGCTACGGGCCGGGGCGCACTCGGATGACGTTCGACAAGCTGACGACCGAGAAGCCGATCCCGATCTCGCCGCACATCGCGCTCGACCGCGAGCGCTGCATCCTCTGCTACCGCTGCACGCGTTTCTCCGAAGACGTGGCGGAGGACGGCGAGCTCGTCGCGATCAACAGAGGCGCAAGCACGGAGATCGCGACGTTCGAGGACGAGCCGTACCGCGATCGGTTCTCCGGCAACGTGATCGAGCTCTGCCCGGTCGGTGCACTCACGTCGACCGAGTACCGCTTCGAGGGGCGACCCTGGGAGATCCAGAGCGTGCAGTCGGTGTGCGGGCTCTGCCCCGTCGGCTGCAACATCAGCGTGACGACGCGCGAGGGGAAGGTGAAGCGGATCCTCTCGCGGAACCACCCCGAGATCGACGAGGGCTGGCTGTGCGACAAGGGGCGCTTCGCGTTCCCGGCGCTGCGCGCGACGGACCGCATCGTCGATCCTCTCCGCCGCGTCCGGCGCCGCGGCTTCGGCGAGGTCTCGTGGGACGAGGCGGTCGCCGAGGCAGAGCGACTGCTCGCGCGAGGCGGGCTCCGACGTGGTCGTCGCGCTCTCCGGTACCGAGACGAACGAGCTCGCGTACGGGCTCGCGAAGCTCGCCGCCGCGGTCGGCGGGACCGTCGTGCTGCCGGAGCAGGATCCGCAGCCGCTCGGACGACCGCTCTCCGACCTCGCGCACGCGTCAGCCGTCGCCGTCGAGGACGACGTGCCGCTCGAGGAGTCGGCGCCGGTCGCTGACCTGTGGGTCAGACAGGGTCGACGGAACGGGGCCGCGGGCGAGGAGATCTCCGTGCGCGTGCCGCGCACGCCGAACGGGATCGGCGTCGCCCACGCGGTGGCGCGTGCCGGGGCGAACGCAAGTAACAGTCTGTTACTTGGCTCACCGGCCCTCGTGCTCGTCTCGGGGGACGAGGCGGCGGCCGACCCGGCCCTGCGCGAGCTGGTCGAAGGAGCCGGGTCCGTGATCGCCGTGACGATGTTCCAGGGGCTCGTCGTCGGCTGGGCCGACCTCGTCCTGCCCGGCACGAGCTACCTCGAGCGAGACGGCTCGATGACGAACATGGAGGGGCGCGTACAGCGGCTGCGGCGCGCGGTGATCCCGCCCGGGCCGGACGAGCTCGCCTGGCTGGCGAAGCTCGCCGGGAGCTTCGGCGTCGAGCTCTCGCCCCACGCGTCGCTCGTGTACGAGGAGCTGTTCGGCGAAGCGTTCGACGCGCTCGGCGAGACGGCCCCGCTGAACGTGTCCGCTCCGGACCCGACCGGTGCCAGGCACCTGCCAGGTCCGAAGGGGACTCGTTTGGTTCGGTACCGGCCGCTCTTCTCCGGGCCGCTCGTCGAGCGCGTCCCGAAGTTCGACTTCCAGCGGCCGAACGGCGAGGCCGAGGTGTCGTACGACGACGCGAGGCGGCTCGGACTGCGCGACGGCGACACGATCGCCCTGCGCACCAACGGCACGACCGCGGAGCTTCGCGCGCGGCTCCGCCGCGGGCTCGAGGCCGGCGTCGTGCTGGTGCCGGAAGGCGCGGCGGACCAGCTGACGCCCGGCCCGGTGGAGGTGGCGCCCGCGTGACCGAGGTCTGGTGGATCAGCGCGATCAAGGCGGTCGTGGTCATCAACCTCGTCCTGCTCTCCTTCGCGTACCTCACGCTGATCGAGCGCAAGCTGCTCGGGCGGATGCAGCTCCGGTACGGCCCGAACAGGGCCGGCCCGTACGGCCTGCTTCAGCCCATCGCCGACCTCGTCAAGCTGATCCGCAAGGAGAGCTTCTTCCCGGCGGCCGCGATCGACCTGCCGTACATCGCAGCGCCGGTCCTGTCGGCGTTCACGGCGCTCGCGGCGTTCGCCGTGATCCCGTGGGGGGGCGGCTGGGAGATCGCCGGCTACGAGGTGACGGGTTACGTCATCGACGTGCCGATCGCGCTGCTGCTGATCTTCGCGCTCGGTTCGATCGGCGTCTACGGCTTCATCGTCGGCGGGTGGGCGAGCGAGTCGAAGTACTCGCTCCTCGGCTCGATGCGCACGTGCGCCCAGCTCGTGAGCTACGAGGTCTCGCTCGCACTCACGGTGCTCGGCGTGATCATGCTGGCCGGCTCGCTCTCGCTGACCGACATCGTGTTGGAGCAGGAGCGCACGATGTGGTACATCGTCCCGCAGTTCGTCGGCTTCGTGACGTTCTTCATCGCGGGGATCGCCGAGACGAACCGCGCGCCCTTCGACCTACCCGAGGCCGAGCAGGAGCTCGTCGCCGGCTACCACACTGAGTACTCGGGCATGCGCTGGGGGCTCTTTCAGATGGCCGAGTACATCAACCTGATCACGCTCTCGGCGCTCACCGTCACGCTCTTTCTCGGCGGCTGGCACTTCTTCTGGCTCGACTGGCTCGGGCCGGTCTGGTTCGTGCTCAAGCTCGCGATCGTCCTGTTCCTCTTCATCTGGCTGCGCGCGACGTACCCGCGGCTTCGCTACGACCAGCTGATGTCGTTCGGCTGGAAGGTGCTGCTGCCGGTCGCGACGATCAACGCGGTCGTGACGGCGATCCTGGTGGTGGCGCTGTGAGTCCGCAGCCCTTCTCGACGCTCAAGGGCTTCGGCGTCACGTTCAAGCAGATCTTCAAGAAGCCGCTCACACAGCAGTACCCCGAGTACAAGCGCCCGGTCTACCCGCGCTTCCGGGGCCGCCACCGGCTCAACCGCTACGAGAACGGACTCGAGAAGTGCGTCGGGTGCTCGCTCTGCGCGGCGGCCTGCCCCGCGGACTGCATCCGAGTCGTCGCCGAGGAGAACACGCCGGAGAACCGCGTCTCTCCGGGCGAGCGGTACGCGCGCATCTACGAGATCAACATGTCGCGCTGCATCTTCTGCGGCTACTGCGAGCTGGCGTGCCCCTTCGACGCGATCACCCTCGGCAACGAGTTCGAGATCTCCGAGTACTCGCGCGACGACCTGATCTACACGAAGGACATGCTGCTGGCGGAGCCGGTCAAGAGGGTGCCCGTCGCGGACGCCGAGCTGTACGACACGCCCGTCCCCTACTACAAGACGAACGCGTAGAGATGGACGCCGGCAACGTCGTCGTCTGGATCGTCTGGTTCCTGGCCGCGTTCGGGTGTCTCGGCTCGGGCGTCGCGGTCGTTGCGTTCACGAACCCCTTCTACTCGGCGCTGGCGCTGATCGGGAACCTCGCCTCGCTCGCGGTGCTCTACCTCCTGCTCTCGGCCGAGTTCGTCGCGGCGGCGCAGGTGCTCGTGTACGCAGGAGCGGTGATGGTGATGTTCCTGTTCGTGATCGGCTACCTCGGCGGCCGCGCCGACGCACCTTGGGCGGGCGGCGCGACGTGGCAGCAGGTCGCCGCGGCCAGCGCGGCCGGAGCGATCCTCGTCGAGGTCGTCGTCGCGGTCGGGCTCAAGGCCGACGGGCGGCTCTCGTCCGCAGCCCCGATCGACGCGTTCTTCGGCGGGCCTCACCAGATCGGGCGCCTGTTCCTGACCGACCACCTGCTCGCGTTCGAGATCACGTCGATCGTGCTGCTCGTCGCGGCGGTCGGCGGCGTCATCCTCGGCGCACATGCGCGCCGGTTCTCGGTGGAGGTCGACCGGTAGACGGACCCGACGTCACCTGGTACCTCGTCGTCTCGGCGCTGCTGTTCACGATCGGCGCGCTCGGTGTGCTCGTTCGCCGCAGCCCGCTGATCGTCTTGCTCTCGCTGGAGATCATGCTCAACGGGTCGAACCTGGCGCTGATCGCGTTCTCCCGCCATCAGGGGACGGGCACCGGTCAGATCTTCGCCCTCACGGTCATGGCGGTCGCCGCTTCTGAGGTCGTCGTCGGCCTCGGGTTGATCGTCGCGATGTCGCACCGCCGCCTTCCTCTCGACGTCGACCGGATGACGAGCCTGCGCGGATGATCGCGGCCACCGGCTGGATCTGCGTGGTCTCGCCGCTCGCCGGTGCGATCCTGATCACGCTCGCCGGCGACCGACTCTCGCGCCGCGGCGCCGGCTACCTCGCGACGACCTCGACCTTCGTGGCCTTCGGGGCTGCGGTGGTCGGCTTCATCAGCATGCTCGGCGAGCACCCCGACGAGCGCGAGCACATCACGACGGCATGGACGTGGCTCAAGGCGGGCGACTTCGAAGCCGGCCTCAGCCTCCTCGTCGACCCGCTGAGCATGCTGATGATGCTGATCGTCTCCGGCGTCGGCTCGCTGATCGTCGCCTACTCGATCGGCTACATGGACGGCGAGGACGAGGAGCGCCGGTACTTCGCTTATATGGCGTTCTTCGTCTTCTCGATGCTGCTGCTCGTCGAGAGCGCGAACCTCGTGCTGCTGCTCGCGGGCTGGGGTCTCGTCGGCCTCGCGTCGTACCTGCTGATCGGCTTCCACCACGAGCGGCCGTCGGCCGTCTCCGCCGCGAAGAAGGCGTTCGTGATGAACGCGGTCGGCGACGCGACGATGGCGCTCGCGATCTTCCTCCTCTTCTGGCAGACCGGTGTCGTCGACTTCGCCGGCGTGTTCGAGCGAGTGGACGGGCTCTCAGAGACCGTCGTCACGCTCGCGGCACTCGGACTGCTCGGCGGCGCGGTCGCGAAGTCGGCGCAGATTCCACTGCAGACGTGGCTCCCTGACGCCATGGAGGGCCCGACGCCGGTCAGCGCGCTGATCCACGCCGCGACGATGGTGACCGCCGGCGTCTACCTGCTCGTCCGGCTGAACCCGATCTACGAGGCCGCCGAGTTCGTGCAGCACTTCGCCGCTGCCCTCGGCGCGATCACGCTGCTTCTCGCCGGCCTGATCGCGCTCGTGCAGACCGACATCAAGCGCGTGATCGCCTATTCGACGATGTCGCAGATCGGCTACATGTTCCTGGCCGCGGGCATCGCGGCGTACGGGAACGGGATGTTCCACCTGATGACGCACGCGTTCTTCAAGGCGCTGCTCTTCCTCTCCGCCGGGATCGTCATCCACGCGCTCGCGGGCGAGCAGGATATGCGGAACATGGGCGGCCTGCGCGACGCGCTGCCGCGCACGTACTGGGCGATGCTGATCGGCGGGCTCGCGCTCGCCGGAATCTTCCCGCTCTCGGGCTTCTGGTCGAAGGACTCGATCCTCGCTTCGGCGCTCGCAGCGGGAACCTACGGCCAGATCCTCTTCGTCGCCGGGCTGATCGGCACGTTCCTGACCGGGCTCTACACGTTCCGCATGATCTTTCTCGTCTGGGGCGGCGAGCGCTCGCCCCACGCACGTGAGCACCTGCACGACACGAGCCACGGCGAAGCGCCGTTCTCGATGGGCGCGGCGGTCGCGGTGCTGACGGTGCTCTCCGTGATCGGCGGCTGGCTTCAGATCCCCGGCGTCTGGGACCCGTTCGCCGAATGGCTGGAGCCGGTCGCGCCGCCGGGCGTCGAGCCGTCCGTGCTCCAGGACTGGGTCACGTCGGTCGTCGCGGTCACCGTCGCGCTCACCGGGATCTGGCTCGCCTGGGCGATCTACGCGAAGGGCCGCATCCAGGTCCCTCGAGCGGCCTTCGCACGGCAGGTGCTCGAGCACAAGTTCTACTTCGACGAGCTCTACGACCTGCTCTTCTACCGGCCCACCGTCGCGATCGCGCAGGCGCTCCAGCGCGGCGTCGAGGAGCCGCTCGTGACCGGCTCGATCGAGGCGACGGCGAGCGGCGCCCAGGAGGCCGGGCGCGCGGCCACGCTCGTGCAGAGCGGCTACCTCCGCAACTACGCGCTCGCGCTGATGACCGGCCTGGCGGTCCTCGCTGTCGTCTTCGTGGCCCTGCGATGAGCGGCTGGCTCACCACCACGCTGATCATCTTGCCGCTCGCCGCAGGCCTGATGCTCTGGGTGCTTCCGTGGTCCGAGCTCTGGGCGGGCTCGATCGCCACGCTCGTCGCACTCGTCGAGGTCGGGCTCTGGATCCTCGCGCTGCTCGACTTCGACTTCCAGGCCGCCGGGCTCCAGGGCGAACAGCAGCACGAGTGGTTCAGCGACCTCGGCATCTCGTACCACGTCGGGATGTACGGCTTCTCGCTGTGGCTCGTCGGCCTGACGATCGTCGCGGGGGCGGCGGCGATCGCGTACGCATGGTGGGCCGGACGCGTGCACGCGCGGGCGTACTTCGGGCTGATGCTGTTCCTCGTCGGCGCGGTCGTCGGTGTCTTCACCGCACAGGACCTCGTCCTCTTCTACGCCTTCTTCGAGGGAATGTTGATCCCGCTCTATGTCCTCATCGGCGTGTGGGGCGGACCGGGCGCACTCGCGCGACCCTTCAGTTCGTCATCTACACGATGGCCGGCTCGCTGCTGATGCTCGCGGCGATCGTCGTGTTCGGGCTCAACGCAGGCACGTTCGACCTGGTCGAGTCGGGCGCGAGCGACAGCACGTGGGTCTTCCTCGGCTTTGCCGTCGCGTTCGCGGTCAAGGCGCCGCTCTTCCCGTTCCACGGCTGGCTGCCTGACGCTTATCGCGAGTCGCCGCCCGAGGTGGCGGCACTGCTCTCTGGTGTGGTCTCGAAAGTGGGCGCCTACGGCTTGCTCCGGATCGCGATCGTAAAGTTCCCGGAGCCGGCGCAGGACTTCCAGATCCCATTGCTCGTGCTCGCGGCGACCGGGCTCGTCTACGGGTCGCTGCTCGCGTTCCGCGCGCCGGACGTCCGCGGCGTGATCGCGTACTCGTCCCTCGCGCAGCTGGGTCTGATCACGCTCGGGCTCTTCGCGTTCAACGCCCAGGGCTTCGACGGTGCGGTGCTCCAGATGGTCGTGCACGGGCTCGTCTCGACGACGCTGTTCCTGCTCGCCGCCGCGATCGAGCGGCGCACCTCCACCGGCCAGTTCTCGCTCCTCGGCGGGATGGCGCACGGACGACCCGCGCTCGCGACCCTGCTCATGACGACAGGCGTCATCGCACTCGCGGTGCCGGGCTCCGCCGCATTCGCCGGTGAGTTCCTGATCCTGCTCGGCGTCTTCAACCAGGGCTGGGGCTGGGCCGTCGTCGGGGCGGTCGCGATCGTCCTCGCAGCGATGTACATGCTCCGTCTGATCTCCGCGGTGCTGCACCAGGCGCGCGGGTCGGCGGTGACGGACGCCGCGCTCGACCTGCGGCCCGCCGAGCTCGGGATCCTCGTGCCGCTGGTCGCGTGCGTCCTTGCGCTCTCCGCCTGGCCGGCCGCGATCAGCGAGCGCGCCTTTCCCGGTGACGACGCGGCCCGCGCCGTGGAGGCGCAGTTCAGGTGATCCCGACCCCGACCATCGACTGGCTCGCGCTTTCGCCGACGCTGGCGGCGCTCGCCGCCGCCGCGATCGCGCTCTTGCTGTCGGTGTTGCTCCCGAAGACCGCCCGCCGGCCGGCCGCCGCGTTCTTCGTTGCCGTCGGCTTCGTGGTCGCATTCGCATTCGCGGCGTACGTCTACTGGAAGAGCCCTGAGGCGCGGGGAGTCGTCGACGACGCCGCCAGGCGTGACAGGCTCGCCGCGTTCGCCCAGCTGATCCTCGCAGGCGTCGGTCTGCTCGCGGTCGGTGTTGCGTACGCGGACCGGCCGAAGCAGGAGCACGTCGGCGAATACTTCGCGCTGCTCGCGACGGCGACCGCCGGGATGATGTTCATCGTCTCGGCGAACAACCTGATGACGATCTTCCTCGGGCTCGAGTGGTTCTCGATCAGCCTCTACGTGCTCTGCGCGATCGACCTCGAGCTCGAGACCTCGCTCGAGTCGGGTCTGAAGTACCTGATCGTCGGGAGCTTCGGCTCGTCCGTGCTCCTCTTTGGCTTCACGCTCGTCTTCGGTGCGACGGGCGCGATCAAGCTTCAGGCAATCGGCGCAGCCGGCAGCCTGCTCGAGAACGACCCGCTGCTGCTCGTCGGGCTCGCGATGGTGATCACCGGACTCGGGTTCAAGGCCTCGGCGGCGCCGTTCCACATGTGGACGCCCGACGTGTACCAGGGATCGCCGACACCGGTGACGGCGTTCATGTCGGCGGCGACGAAGGTGGCCGCGCTCGTCGTGACGCTGCGCGTGCTCAACACCGCGTTCCCCGCGCAGGAGGATCTCTGGAGAGGCGCGATCGCAGCCCTCGCCGTCGCCTCGCTCGCGATCGGGAACATCGCTGCCCTCGTCCAGCGCAACGTGAAGCGGATGCTCGCGTACTCGTCCGTCTCGCACGCGGGCTTCATGCTGATCCCGATCGCCGCGGCGAACGAGCTCGGCGCCAAAGCGCTCCTCTACTACCTGATTCCGTACGGCGCAGCATCACTCGGCGCGTTCGCGGTCGTCGCCGCACGCGAGCGGGAGCTCGGCCGGCCCGTAACGCTCGACAACCTCGGCGGCATGGGCTGGGAGCGGCCCTTCCTCGGCTTCTCGCTCGCGATGTTCGCGTTCGCGTTCATCGGGCTGCCGCCGGGAGGCCTCTTCCTCGGGAAGATCTACGCATTCTCGGCGGCAGTCGAGGCCGACATGATCTGGCTCGTGATCGTCGGCGTCGTCGCGACCGCGATCAGCGTCTACTACTACCTCGCGATCGTCCGGTCGCTCTACATGCGCACGGGAGTCGAGCTCCAGCTCGCGCCAGCCGGCGGCTCCCCGCCGCGCGACACGCTGCTCTCGATCTCGGTCGCGCTCTCGCTCGCCGTCGTGTTCGGGTCGTTCGTTTTCGTCGAGCAGCTGAGCGACCTCGCAGGCAAGGCCGCAGCCGTACTGCCCTTCTAGCGGGAGGCGAGCCGCACGGCGCCCTGGAGGCCGAGCAGCGCGAGCGAGGCGACCACCGACGAGAGCCCGACAGGCGGCACCGTGCCGTCCCCGAGCGCGGGTGCCCGAACGGCGGCGGCGACGACGACGAGCACGAGCGCGACGACACCGAGGGCGGCCTGCATCCGCGCGGCGCCCAGCAACGGAGAGTTGCCCGGTAGCTCGACCACCCGGCCGTACGCCTGGAGTGTGGTGTGCGCGGTCACGACGACCGCGCCGAGCAGGAGGTAGAACGCCGCTCCGTGCGCACCGAGCGTGTCGGCGAGGATCGCGGCGAGCAGCACGAGCACGGCCACCCGCACAGCTTCGCGACCCGGTCGGCTGGTCCTCCCGGAGTAGGCTCGCCGCATCCGCACCGCCGTCTGGTCGCTCGCCCTCGCACTGCCGCTCGCCGGGCTTGCCATGCTGCTCGGCTATCCCCGCCTCGACGTTCGCTGGGAGAACCACCCGTCGCACTTCTGGCTCGTCCTGGCGGTCGCGGGCGTCAATGCCGCTCTCGGCCTGGGGATGAGCGAGGCCGGGCGCCGGCGCGGCGACCCTCGCATCTTCCTCGTCGGGCTCGCGTTTCTCGCCGCCGGGGGATTCCTGGGGCTGCACGCCCTCGCGACACCGGGGGTGCTGCTCGAGAAGGGGAACGCGGGCTTCACGATCGCGACTCCGGTCGGGCTCCTCGTCGCCGCCGTCTTCGCGGTCGCTTCCTCGCTCGAGCTCTCCGGCCGCTCGGGCGCTGCGGTCGTCGAGCGCCAGCGGCTGCTGCGGGCGGCCCTGCTCTTGCTCCTGCTCGGCTGGGGTATCGCCTCGCTCGCGTCGCTGCCGCCGCTCGACGATCCTCTGACGCCCGAGGCGGCGGAGGGGCCGCTTCGCGTCACCGCTCTGGTCGGCGTCGCGCTGTACGCGGTGGCCGCTCTTCGGTACCGCACGCTCTACGTGCGCACGCGCGCCAACCTCCCGCTCGCGATCCTGACCGCCTGGGTCCTGCTCGCGGAGGCGATGATCGCGATCCCGTTCGGCCGGAACTGGCAGCTGTCGTGGTGGGAGTGGCACGTTCTGATGGCGGTCGCGTTCACCCTCGTCGCCGTGGTCGTGCGCACCGAGCGGCAACGCGGCTATTCCGGCGGGCCGTTCGCCTCGCTCTACCTCGATCAGACCGTCGCGCGCACGAACGCCGCGTACGCGACCGCGCTCCGGCAGGTCGTCGAGCATCGCGAGCGTGCGGAGGACGTCGCTCAGCGTTTCGGGCTGAGCGGCGAGCAGGCCGAGCTGATCGAGCGCGCCGCCGGTCGCATCCGGCAACTCGACGACGCGTTCCGGCCACAGCTGTCGCCGCAGGTCGCCGAGCGACTCGAGCGCGAGCCGGCGGCACTCGGAGGCGAGGAACGAGAGGTGAGCGTCGTCTTCGCCGACCTCGAAGGGTTCACCGCCTACTCCGAGACGCGCCCGCCGGCGGAAGTGATCGACATGCTGAACGAGTACTGGGGGACGGCCGTCCCGGTCGTGCTCGAGCGGCACCGCGGCGTGATCGAGCGCTTCGCCGGCGATGCCGTGATGGTCGTGTTCAACACGCAAGGTGATCAGCCCGATCACGCGCGCCGGGCGGCTGCGGCCGCGCTGGAGCTGCAGGAGCGCACGGCCGCCGTGGCCGCGCGACACACGGAGTGGCCGCGCCTCCGCGTGGGGGTGAACACCGGGCCCGCGGCAGTCGGCTACGTGGGTGCGGAGCAGCAGCGGAACTTCGCGGTCATCGGCGACACGACGAACACCGCGTCGCGGCTCCAGGCGGCGGCCGGCCCGGGCGAGGTCGTCATCTCGGCCGCGACACGTGAGGCGATCGGCGACGACGCGCTGGTCGAGCCGCTGCCGCCGGTCGAGGCAAAGGGCAAGCGCGACCCGGTGCCCGCGTGCCGGTTGCTCGGGCTTCGCGGGCGATAGGCTGCCGCCGCCCACGACAGCAAAGGAGAGAGATGGCGAACGGCTCGCTCACCTGGCTCGGACACGGGACGTTCCGACTCGACACGCCGCGCGACAAGCGCATCTATGTCGACCCGTTTCTCGGCAACCCGAAGTGTCCTGACAACGAGAAGGAGCCGGAACGCATCGACCTGATCGCGCTCACCCACGGGCACGACGACCACGTCGGCTCGACGGTCGAGCTCTTCGAGAAGCACCATCCCACCGTCGTCGCGCCGGTCGAGCTTCGCTGGTGGCTCGAGTCGAAGGGCGTCGACGGCGCCGCCGGGAACGACCCGAACAAGGGCGGCACGTGGGAGTGGGAAGGGATCAGCGTCACGCTCACTGACGCGAACCACTCGAGCAGCATCGAGAACAGCTACACCGGCGAGCCGTGTGGGCTCGTCTTCGAGCTCGAGGACGGTACGACGATCTACTTCGCGGGCGACACGAACGTCTTCGGGGACATGGACCTGATCCGCCGAATCTACGAGCCCGAGATCGCGGTGCTCCCGATCGGCGGCCACTACACGATGGGGCCGCGCGAGGCGGCTGTCGCGCTCGAGCTTCTGGGCGTCAGCCGATGTGTCCCGTGCCACTACGGGACGTTCCCGCTGCTGAAGGGCACACCCGCCGAGCTGAAACGGCTCGCACCCGGGGTCGAGATCCACGACGTCGAGCCGGGAGAGTCGATCGACCTGTGAGAGAGCGCTGGTGGGGTTCGAGCGGGAGGCGGGTCCCCGAGATCACGCTCGAGAGCGAGCTGCCGCTCGAGGAGGCCCTCGTGCTCGACGACGTAGAGGACGTCGACCGCCTGCACGAGGCGCACGCGTCAGGGACACCTGTCGTCGTGCGCGCGGACTCCCAGGAGGCGATCGTTCGCGCTCTCGCGCGGCCCGAGGTCGCGGCCGTGGTCGTGCCGGAGTCGAAGCGGGAGCTGATCGACCTCGACCTGACGAAGCTGACGTATGGCTGAGCCGATCGCGACGTACTCGATCGTCGCCTGCGACCTCGAGGCCGGACAGTGGGGCGTTGCCGTGCAGTCGAAGTTCCTGGCGGTCGGCTCCGTCGTGCCGTGGGCCGAGCCGGGCGCCGGCGCAGTGGCGACTCAGTCCTATGCGAACCCGCGCTACGGACCGGAGGGGCTCGCAATGCTGCGCCAAGGACGGTCGGCCCAGGACGTGGTCGACGAGCTCGTCCGCGCAGACGCGGGGCGTGCAGAGCGGCAGGTCGGCGTCGTCGATGCCCGCGCCGGGTCGGCGAGCTTCACCGGCGAGGAGTGCCACGAGTGGGCGGGCGGCCGCACCGGGGACGGCTACGCAGCACAGGGAAACATCCTCGTCTCCGGCGAGACGGTCGACGCGCTCGCCGAGACGTTCGAGGCGACGACCGGCCCGCTCGCCGAGCGGCTGCTCGAGTGCCTCGCCGCGGCGCAGGCGGCCGGCGGCGACCGGCGCGGACAGCAGTCCGCGTCCCTGCTCGTGGTCGAGCGCGACGGCGGCTACGGGGGTCTGTCCGATACGCTCGTCGGCCTGCGCGTCGACGACCACGAACGTCCGATCGACGAGCTGCGACGCCTGTTCGGAATCCACGACCAGCTGTTCGGCCGGACGCCCCGCGACCGCTGGCTGACGGTGGACGACGCGCTGCGGAGCGAGATCACGGAGCGGCTTGCGGTGCTCGGCTTCGAGCGTCTCGACGACTGGGCCGGCGTCGCGAACCTCGAAGAGCGAGTCGACGGCGAGGACGCGATCGACCCAGTAGTCCTGGACGAGCTTCGAAAGGCGAGGTGAGAACGCGATGAGCGCGTACGAGGTCAAACGAATCGACGAGCTGGAAGAGATCGCGGTCGCCGACGCGGGGATCACCTGGCGGCCGATCCGGCGGGCGCTCGGCATCAGCGCCTACGGAATCAATGCGTACACCGCGAACGCAGGCGACCATGTCGTCGAGAGGCACACGGAGTCGCAGCTCGGACACGAGGAGGTCTACGTCGTGCTCGCGGGCCGGGCGCGATTCGTGCTCGGTGACGGCGACGAGGTCGAGGCCGAGTCGGGAACGCTTGTCTATCTGCGGGATCCCACCACGAAGCGAGAGGCGATCGCGCTCGAGGACGGCACGACCGTCCTCGCGATCGGCGGCAAGCCGGGCATCGCCTACGAGCCGTCGGCCTGGGAGTGGTCCTTCGCCGCGGCTCCGTACCGCGAGCGCGGTGAGTTCGAGCAGGCGCTCGCTGTCGTCGCCGAAGGACTCGAGGCGCAGCCCGACCACTACGCCCATCTCTACAACGTCGCTTGCTACGAAGCGCTGCTCGGCCGCCGCGACGACGCGCTCGCCCACCTCCGGCGTTCGGTCGAGATCGAGCCCCGGGCAGCAGTGTGGGCGAGGAAGGACGAAGACTTCGCCTCGCTCGCCGGCGACCCGGAGTTCCTAGCGATCACCGGGCAGGTGGAGACCGGCGGCGGCGGCCCGTAGCGCGGGCACCGGGTCGGCCTCGGGCCGCGCGACCACGAGCACCGCACCGTAGGTCGGACTTTGTGGCTCTGAGCCACTAAGTGGAGTCAACGCCTCGACGAGCAGCTGGAGGCCGAGTGCGAGCGAGAACGCCTTGTGCGCCTGGTCACCTCCGAACGGGACGACGTCCTCCTCGCGCGCGACGCCCGCGATCACCTCGCCCCAGGTCG
Organism: uncultured Actinomycetes bacterium; assembly: GCA_963700495.1. GTDB lineage: Bacteria > Actinomycetota > Thermoleophilia > Gaiellales > Gaiellaceae > JACCTU01. Next base: position 195,177 of record CAVOXT010000003.1, read on the forward strand.
CCTTCGCGGGGGAGACGTCGGCGACGATCGGGGAGCCGTCGGAGCTCGGAATGCCGATCGCAAGCGGATTCGTCCCTGCAAGCGGGGTGTTTCCGTCGGGGTGGGCGAGCCTCGGTGGAGACGTCGCGGTCAGGACCCCGACCAGCCCTCCGTCGGCGAGCCGGCGCACGTAGTGCCCCAGCATCCCCGTCGGAAAGCACCGGCGGGCCACGACCACACGGGAGTGGTCCGGTGGGTTCGCGAGCTGCGCGTCGCAGACGGCCGCAAGGGTCAAGTAGCCGAGCGCACCGCGACCGTCCCAGACTTCGTGGCTCTGAGCCACAAACTCCGCCACGGGCCGCGCGGACGGGTCGAGATCGTCCAGCGTCTCGAGCCACGGGATCCGCGAGTAGCCGTGCCCGCGTTTGCCGCGCCGCTCTGCGTCGTCGTAGTGGCGGAAGAGCGTCTCGGTATCGGCCTCGGAGAAGCCGAGCGCCGCGATCCGAGCGCGCGCCTCCTCAGGCTGCACGCTGTGTGAACCTCAGCACCGGCCAGCCGCGGTCGTCGGCGATCCGGCGGAGCTCGCGGTCGGGGTTGACGGCGACCGGGTTTCCCACGACCTCCAGGAACGGGAGATCGGTGTGGCTGTCGGAGTACGCGGTCGAGGACGCGAGATCGTAGCCTTGCTCCTCCGCGAGCTCGCGCACGGCCGCGGCCTTGTTCTCGCCGTGGAGCGAGCGCACGCTGTGGCCGGTGTAGACGCCGTCGTGGACCTCGCAGATCGTTCCCAGCGCGCCGTCGAAACCGAGGTCCGCCGCCATCGCGTCGACCACCTCCTGCAGCGCGGCGGAGACGATGTACGAGCGCTCGCCGCGCTCACGGTGCCGCCGAAGCAGGTGCAGCGGCTCGTCGTAGACGAGCGGGCGCAGCACCGGCTCGAGCGCACCCGCGACCAGCTCCTGCATCTGCCGTGGCGAAAAACCGCGCAGGAGCATCAGCCCCTCCTCGGAGGCAGCGCGCACGCGTTCGTGGCTCGTCCCGCGCAGGACGAAGAGGAGCTGCCAGAGTGCGGCCTTCGCGACCTGCGTCCGCGTGATCACACCGTGCCGGCGAAACGCCGGCGCAAGCGCAAGCGTGCTCGAACGCCGCAGCAGCGTCCGGTCGAGGTCGAAGAACGCCGCAGCGCTCAGGAGACGATGGGCAGCGCCTTGACGATCCCGACGCCCTGCTCGCGACGTGTCGCGTCGATCGCCTCGGCCAGGGCACAGATCGCCTCGGACGTCGGCGACGTGGGATCGGCGAGCACGAGCGGCAGGCCGAGGTCTCCCTGCTCGCGGAGCCTCGGATCGAGCGGGATCTCACCGAGGAGCGGCACCTCGAGCTCGGCGGCGAGCGCCGCGCCGCCGCCGCGCCCGAACACGTCGCCGGTCATGTTCTCGATCGCGCCGATCAGGCGCATGTTCGTCTTCTGCGCCATCACGGCCGCGCGCACCGCGACCTCCTTGGCCGCAGGCTGCGGCGTCGTCACGACGACCACCTCCGCGCGGGGAAGAAGCTGGCCGAGCGAAATCGCGACATCGCCTGTGCCGGGGGGCATGTCGACGACGAGCGTGTCGAGCTCGCCCCAGTGCACGTCGGAGAGGAACTGCTCGAGTGCGCGGTGGAGCATCGGCCCGCGCCACATGACGGGAGCGTTGTCGTCGAGGAAGAACCCGATCGACATCAGCTTGAGGCCGTGCTTCACCGGCGGGACGATCAGCTTGTCCACGACCACCGGCCGCTGCGAGACCCCGAGCATGTGCGGGATCGAGTGCCCGTAGACGTCCGCGTCGAGCACGCCCACCTGGTGCCCGAGCTGCGCGAACGCGGCGGCGAGGTTGACCGAGAGCGTCGACTTGCCGACGCCGCCCTTGCCGCTCGCGACGGCGATCACGCGGGTGTTGCGATCGAGGGAGATGCCCTTCGAGCGAGCCGTGACGCCTCCGCGCAGCCTGTCGGTCAGAGCGGCGCGCTCGTCCGGCGTCATCACGTCGAACTCGAGCGCGACCCGCTCGACGCCGTCGACCGGCGAGAGCACGTCGCGGACCTGCTGCTGGAAGCTTTCGCGAAGCGGACACCCGGCGATGGTCAAGGCGATCGTGACGACGACGTCGCCGCCGTCGATCCGGACGTCGCGCACCATGTCGAGCTCCGTGACCGGCCGCCGGAGCTCGGGATCGATCACTCCCTCGAGTGCTCGCATGATCTCTTCGCGGGAAGGCGCCATCACGTCGAGCCTAGCAACGGCCCCACGACCTCAGTCAGCGCTGCCCGATGTTCGTCCGATTCGTAGTCGTGGAGCGGATGGGGGTCGAGCGGATGCTCCGTCACCTGGTTCCGCCGCCGCGTGTAGACGGCGGGGTAGATCGTCCCGTCCGCGGCCATCTCGATCGCGATCGCGACCGCGTCGGGCCCCGGCTCGTCCACGAACACCTGGAGCGGCAGGATCCCGTCGTCGCGCAGGCCGTCCGGTGCGGCGTTGACGATCCGGCAGAGATAGCCCTTCTGGATCCAGAGCTCCGGCGCATGCGCCAGCTCGCGGAGCAGGTGAGGCACGAGCCGCTCGTTCGGCACGAGCGGGCGCGGCGGCTCGACGAGGAAGTGCTTCTCCGCCAGGTGGCGGACGAGCACGCGCGCGTTGTAGCGAAAGCCGCTCACCGCCGTCGAGCTGCTGGAAAGCCCCTGCTTGCGCAGCCCTGGGAGCCCTGCGTGGCGTTGCCGGCGAAGTAGACCCCCGGCACCGAGACGCTCTCCCAGAAGGCCGTCTGCGCCGGGATCCTCCCGTCCGCCACTGTGGCGACACCGAGCTCTCGGCAGGTCCTTCAGCGGCGCGCGGAAGCCCGTGGCGGCGATCACCTCGTCGCAGTCGAACATGAGCGGCCCCGACCACGAGGTTCCCCGCGCCTCCACGCGAAAGCCGTCCGGCGTTCGCACGACCCGCTCGATCGACGCGTCGACGATCGACGTCCCGAAGCCGCCGCGCACGTGCTCGTCGAGCGGCTGCAGATAGCGCGTCCGCAGCGGCGAGTGGCCGAGGACGTCCGTGCGGATCGTCCGCGGCGACGCGAGCACGATCCGGCTCGCCCAGGGCAGCAGGCTGTTCGCGATCTCGAAGGCGGAGTTGCGCTTCCCGACGATGAAGACGCTGCGGCCCCGGTACTCCTCGGCCCGCCGCACGTCGACGTAGTGCGTCGCCTGCTCGAGCCCCGGGATCGGCGCCGTCCACGGCGTCGTCACTCCGACCGCGAAGATCACGGCGCGGCAGCGGTACTCGCCGTCGCTCGTCTCGAGCACGAAGCCTCCGTCCTCGCGACGCGTCGCCTCCCAGCGGCAGCCGTAGCGCACGCGAAGTCCGGCGCGCTCGGCGAACGCGGCAGTGCCGCCTCCATCTCTGCCCGGGACGGAACGTCGTAGCTGCGGTCCATCTCTGCGGGTGCGCAGGCCTGGTACTCGACCTCCTCGGCGACGAGGCTGTTGTGGTCGAAGAGCTCGTACTCACGCGTGCCGCGCGCGTAGGGAGCTTCCGGCTTCGTCCAGCTGATCAGCCGCTCGAAGATCGGCAGACGGCGGAACATCCCGCCGGGCCCATCGTCCGACGACAGCACGGCGTGATCGACGCCCCTCAGCTTCAGCTCGTAGGTCGCCTGCAGCCCGCCCGGACCGCTGCCGACGACGACGACACCGTAGGTGCCCGGCTCGAACGGCTGCTCTACGCCAGCCCCTCCAGCATGCCGCGGAGGCGATTCGCCTCGGAACGCAGCATCCGCAGCATCACGCGCGGGCGCCCGAGCAGGAACCGCTCGACGTCGGGGCGCGGGATCACGAGGCAGCGCAAGAGGGACGCGGCCACGACGTCTGCGGTCGGAGGAGAGTCGCTCAGGACGGAGATCTCGCCGAAGAACTCGCCGCGCCCGAGCCGTGCGATCTCGTCGCCGTCACGCTTGATGACGGCGGCTCCGTCGAGAATGACGTAGAGCCCCGTCCCCGAGAACCCCTGCCGGAGCACGCGCTGACCTTCCGCGAACGCCTCCTCCTCGAACTCGTGTGCGACCGCATCGAGCTCGGGGCGCGTCAGGTCGGCGAAGAGCGCGGTCTGCGCCAGGGTGTCCACGAGCGACGACCTAACTTCCATGCGGCAATGCCACCCTAACGCTGCGTGCCAGCACGGTCGCGACGGCGGCGCCGGCGACTGCGAGCGCACCGACGACGAGGGCTTCCGAAGCGCTCCAGCCCTCGAGCTGCTCAGGTGCGACGACCCAGAGCAGGAGCCACGCGGCGATCGCAGCTGCCGCCACGGCGAGATCGTCGGCGCGCGTGATCGGCGTCGCGCGTACGGCGAACAGGACGGCGAGTGCGACGAGCACGACGAAGGGCACCACGGTGAGCCAGCTGCGGCCGCCGAACCAGCCGTCGAAGAGTCGCTCGTGCCACCGCCCGTCGAACGCGAGCAGCGGACCCGTGATCGTGACGGCGCTCATGAGCGCGACGGAGACGCCGCCGAGCGCAATCGAGGTAAGCGGCAGCCGCCGGATGGCGGGCGCCAGAGCGACGCCGAGGAACGGCAGGATCGGGACGAGGAAGCGCGGACCCGGGACGAAGCCCCCGAACGGCTGGAAGTAGCCCGAGTTGTAGACGAGGTAGCCGACCGCGACCGCACCGATCGTGAGCGCTTCGGCGCGGAAGCCTCGCCGGTAGGCGAGCGCGAGACCGACCACGGCGAGCGCGAGCACAGGGCTGATGCGCAGCAGTCCGACCGGGGCAAACAGCAGCTCCGCGACGACGCGTGCACTCGGCGTCCCCACGCCGAAGAACCCCGAGGCGTTCGCGCCGAGGACGTCGTGGCCGCTCTCACCGCCGACGAGCACGGCGTCCTCGTAGGCGAGGTGCAGCGGGGAGCCGAACGCCCACCACTGGTACGCGAGCAGCGGCAGTACGCCGGCGAGCGCGCCGGCGGCGTACTCGAGACCGGTTCGCCACGAGCGCGTGAGCGCGTACACGCCGACGATCGCGCCGGCCAGCGCGAGCGGATAGTCGGCGACCACCGCGAGCCCGGCGAGCACCCCTGCCGCGAGACCCCACCGGCGCAGCCACAGCGTCGCGAACGCCGCAAACGCGAGCGACGCGGCGAGCACGTGGGCGAAGAACAGGGTGGCGAAGGGAAGGAGCAGCGTGCCGGCGCCGGCGGCGATCGCGGCGAGCACGCCGTAGCCGGGCTCGAGCGAGTCGCCGAGGCGCCGGACGAGCACCGCGATCGCGAGCGCGGGCAGCACGCAGCCGACGAGACCGAGCGCCCACAGCATCCCGACGGTCTCGTCCGTCGCCCCCGGGGCGCTTGCGAGCCGTTCCTTCGCACCGGTGGCGTCCAGCAGCACGAACACCGGCACGGTCGCGAAGGCGAGCCCAGGCGCTTTCGCCGCGTAGTAGTGGCCGTCGACCCACGAGACGTCGCCCGTCTCGCCGCGGTACGCGTCTATCACAGGCGTACCGTCGGCGAGAGCGCGGACGAGCGAGTAGTGCGCGAGCTGGTTCCAGCCGATTCCCTGCGCGAGGCTCGCGTACGCGAGGCCGAGACAGACGAGCGCGAGCGTCGCGGGCCTGCGTAGACGACTCATGAGAGTGCGGCGGCAAGCCGCCCACAGAGCTCGGCGTTCGCAGCGGCGACGACACGCGAGCGCGGCTCGAGGTCGAGCGGTGCGTCCCCGAACGGCGGCGCTTCGAACAGGTCGATCGCGAGCCCGACCTCTCTCACGAGGAGCTGCGCAGCCGCGATGTCGACCGAGCGCGCGCCCTTGAGCGAGCAGACGCCGTCGAGCCGTCCCGCGGCGAGGTTGCAGAGCGCGAGCGCGAGCGAGCCCATCACGCGAAGCCGATGTGCAAGGCCGACCACCGCCGAGGCCTTCTCTGCGATCGACGAGGTCAGCGTCGCCTCGAACGCGAGCAGCTCGATCTCGCCCTTCGGACGGGTCGAGCCGAGCGGCACGCCGTCGAGCCACGCGCCCTCTCCCCGCCGCGCCGTCCATTCCTCGCCCGAGCCGAAGTCGTAGACGTACCCGAAGGTGACGTCCTTCATCGTCGGCCCCTCGGCGACGGCGAGCGAGAGGCAGAAGTGCGGCACCCCGCGCTTGGCGTTCAGCGAACCGTCGATCGGGTCGAGCACGAGCCACGGCCCGCCGGAGCCCTTGACCACCTCGCCGATCTCCTCCGACACGAGGGTGTAGTCGTCCAGTCGCTCGTCGAGCAGCTCGATCACCGCCCGCTCGACGGCGTCGTCGATCGCCGTCGTGTCGTCGCCGCCCATCCCCACGCTCAGGACCGGCTCCCGCTCCGCGCGGGTGGGCAGCTCCTCGAGCACGCGCCGCGTGTCCGCGACGGCGGCGCGGCACACGTCGAGCCACTCGCTCACAGCGGGTGGAAGAGCAGACCCGAGACGAGCTTGGGGTAGAAGTACGTCGTCTTCGGCGGCAGGACGTCGCCTCGCTTCGCAACCGTGAAGACGTCCTCGATGCGCGTCGGCCGGAGCAGGAACGCTGCCTCCGCACGGCCGTCGTCCACCGCAGCGATCGCCTCGTCGACGTAGGCGGTGTAGCCGACCTCGCCGGGAACGAGCGCCTCGACGAGCTGCGTGTCGAGCAGGCCGGGCGCTCCCTCGGCGACCTTGACGCCCTCGCGCGTGTAGACGACCGCGGCGGGGCGGTCGCCGGAAAGGTCCTCGAGGGCGGCGCGCGGGTCGGAGCCATCGGCAAGTAACAGACTGTTACTTGCGTCGAAGCGGCCCGCGGTGCGGTGCGTCGGGAAGATCGTCAGGCCGGGGTCGCTCGTCGAGACGAGCACGACCATCAGCCACGGCGAGCCGCCGCTCGCCGCGTACTCGACCGTGGTCTCATAGCGGTGGTGGCCGTCGGCGATCAGGAGCTGCCGATCCCGGAAGGCCTCGACGATCTCGTCGGTCTCCGAGAGGCGCCAGAGCTTCGCGCCGTCGACCTCGAGCGCCGGTTCCCCTGTGGGCTGAGGAATCGGCGGCGGGCCCTCGTAGAGCAGGAAGATCGGCTCGAGCTGCGCGCCGACCGCCTTGACCAGCCGCAGGCGTCCCTCCCTCGCCTCGCGGTGCGTGCGCTCGTGCGGAAGCACGACCCGCGACTCGTAGGGCTCGGCTTTGAGCGAGGCGACGATCCCGCGCCGCTTGCGGGCGACGCCGTCGGGCCCGACGTAGTCCTGCTCGAGCGCCCAGAACGCAGGCACCTCCTCGACAAGGACGCCCTCGTCGCGCCAGGCCCGGAAATCCCGTGCCGCCTGCTCCTCGGAGTCCGGCAGCGTGAGGTGGACGACGTTGTACGGGCTCTTCTCCAGGTAGGCGTCGCGCTCGTCCTCCGAGAGCACGTCGTAGGGCGGGGCGACCAGCGTCTCGAGCGGGCCCGCGTGCCGCTCGTCGTAGCGGAGCGCGGCGAACGGTCTGACCTCTGCCACGCCCGGACCGTACCCTAGACTCGGCTCCGTGAGCGCGATCGCCGACCTGGCCGAAGATCGGGTCGTCGAGGGCGTCTACGCGGTCGCGCGGAAGCAGCGCCTGCGCACGAAGAACGGCGCGTCGTACCTCGCCCTCGAGCTCGTCGATCCGAGCGGGCGCGTGGACGCTCGGGTCTGGACCGACGTCGACCTGCTCGACTCGCGGTTCGCCGAGGGCGACGCCGTGCGGGTGCTCGGGCGTGTCGAGCGCTTCCGGGACCGGTTGCAGGTGGACGTGCGCTCGCTCGAGCGTTCCGAGACAGACCCCGCTTCGCTCACACCCTCGATCCGCCGCGACCGCGACGAGCTCGACGGCTTCCTCGAGTTCCTCGCAGGCGAGCTGGCCCACCCGGGCCTGCGCGAGACCGTCGGGAGATTCGTCGACGACGCGGAGATTCGCACACGGCTCCGCACGCTGCCCGCGACGCTCGAGGGACACCACTCGTATGCCGGCGGGCTGCTCGAGCACACCGTCGGCGTCGCGACCATCTGCCGCGAGACGGCGCAGCTGCATCCCCGGCTCCGCTCGGACCTGCTGCTCTCCGCCGCGGTGCTGCACGACCTCGGCCGAACGCGGGAGCTCGGCTCGGCGCCGACGTTCCGGCCGACCGACGAGGGCCGGCTGCTCGGCCACGTGCACCTCGGCCTGCGTCTGATCGAGGAGCGCGCCGACGCGCTCGACTCAGAGGCTCGCGCCGAGCTGCTGCACGCAGTGGCCTGCCACCACGATCTGCGTGCCGCGCGCACCGCCGAGGCCGCGGTGCTCTACCACGCGAACCAGCTCGACGCCGTCGCGGCGACGAGACCCGTCGACAACGAGTGATCGCGATCGCGCTGGCCCTCGGGGCGAGCGTGGCGTGGGGAGTCGGGGACTTCCTCGGCGGCGTCACGTCTCGGCGGCTGCCCGTGCTCGGCGTGCTCGCGATCTCCCAGGTCGCGGGGTTTACCGCGGTCGCGCTCGTGGCGGTGGTCTTCGGCGGTGACTTCCTCGGCACGACGGCGATTGCAGCGGCCGCCGCAGCTGGAGTCGCCGGTGCGATCGGCCTGACGGGCCTCTATCAGGGGATGGCGGTCGGGTCGATGGGGGTCGTCGCGCCGATCTCGGCTTCCGCTGCGGTGATTCCGGTTGCGGCAGGGCTTCTCCGCGGGGAACGGCCGGCGCCGATCCAGCTCGTGGGCGTGGTCGTCGCGCTGCTCGGCGTGGTCCTCGTCTCTCGGGAGCCGGGCGCGAGCGGGGGGCTCGCCGCGGGCGTCCCGCTCGCGCTCGTGGCCGCGGCCGGCTTCGGCTCGTACTTCCTCTTCATCGACCGAGCCAGCTCGGACGACGCCTTCTGGGCCGTCGTGGTCGCACGCGCCGCGTCCTCCTCGCTCGCGCTCACGGTCGCCGCTCTTCGGGGTTCGCTCCACGTTCCGTCGGCGGCGCTGCCGGTGGTGATCGCAATCGGCCTCTTCGACGTCGGCGCGAACGTGCTGCTGGCCTTCGCACTCAACGAGGGATACGTGAGCCTCGTCACGGTGGTCGCCTCGCTCTACCCGGTGGTGACCGTCCTGCTCGCGATCAGTGTGCTGCACGAGCGCCCCGCGCGTACGCAGGCGATCGGCGGAGCCGCGGCGATCGCGGGCGTCAGCCTGATCGCCGCCGCCGCCTAGCTCAGGGGGAGAGCGCGAGCGCGGCGACCGCGCTGCGATTGAGCCGGTAGAACGACCACGTCCCTCGCCGTTCGGAGACGGCTGTTGCGGCGGCGGTTGTTGCGACGGCGACGAAGACTGCTGCTGACCGGAGAGGCCCCGTCGCGCGCGGGGCCTTCCTATGCTCCGCGTATCGACCGGCTGACGATCGAGAGCGAGGCGCTCCGCAACAACCCGCTGGGCGACCCGCACGTGCGGCCGGTCTGGGTGTGGACTCCGCCCGGGTACGCCGAGGGCAGCCGCAGCTATCCGTCGATCTACCTGCTCCAGGGCTACACCGGGGTGCTCGACATGTGGGAGAACCGGCTCTCGTTCCGGCCGACGTTCCCCGAGCTGCTCGCGCGCGAGGCGCCGGAGTGCGTGGTGGTGTTCGTCGACGCGGCGACGTCGCTCGGCGGCTCGCAGTTCGTCGACTCGAACGGTTCCGGCCGCTACCACACGTACCTCTGCGACGAGCTGATCCCGTTCGTCGACGCCCGCTACCGCACGAACGGCGTACGGGGCGTTTCGGGGAAGTCGAGCGGAGGCTACGGCGCGGCGGTCTCAGCGATGCTGCGGCCGGATCTCTTCCAGGGTTTCGCGAGCCACGCCGGCGGCGGGCTGTTCGAGGTCACGATCAGGCCCTTCTTCCGCGTCGTCGCGCGGGCGCTCCGCGATCGCTACGACGGCTCGGTCGAGCGCTTCCTCACGGAGCTGCGCACGAGCCCGGCGCCGCTTGCGCACCCCGACGACATCCACATCCTGCTTCAGTGGGGCTTCGCCGCCGCCTACTCGGCCGACGACGACGGGACGGTCCGCCTCCCGTACGACCTCGCGACCGCAGAAGTGATCCCCGAGCTCTGGGAACGCTGGCTCGAGTGGGACTACCCGACGCTCGTGCCACGCCACGCGGATGCGCTCAGGAACATGCGCGCGATCTACTTCGACTGCGGCCGAAGCGACGAGTGGTACGTCGACCTGACGATGGAGTGGATGCGCCGCCGTCTCACGGAGCTGGGCGTACGTGACCTGCACGCCGAGCTCTTCGACGCCACGCATGCCGCGATCGAGTACCGCTACCCGCTGGGGATCCGCTACCTGCTCGAACGCTTCGTGTAGTCAGACGTTGAACCGGATGTTCAGCACGTCGCCGTCCTCGACGACGTACGTCTTCCCCTCCACCCGCTCCAGGCCGCGGCGGCGTGCGTCCGCGTGCGAGCCGGCGGCGACGAGGTCGTCCCAGCGAATCACCTCGGCGCGGATGAACCCCCGTGCGATGTCGCTGTGGATCGCTTCGGCCGCGTCGAGTGCGGTCTCGCCCTTGCGCAGCGGCCAGGCGCGCGTCTCCTTGTCTCCGGCGGTGAAGAACGTGATCAGGTCGAGGTCCCGCACGAGCTCCCGAACGACCGCCGCGAGTGCCGACTCGCCCTCGCGGAATGCTGCCGCCTCCTCGTCGGGAAGCTCGGCGAGCTCAGCTTCGAGCTTCAGGTCGATCCCGTTCGGCCCGTTCTCGATCCTCATCATCGGCTTGGTGGTCAGCAGCTCGAGCTCCGGCGGGATCTCGAGCTCGCCGCCGAGCTCGCTCACGGCCTTGAGGCTCTCGAGCTGGACTGCGAGGGCGTCGAGCACGGTGACCTCGGCGCGCAGCTTCGCGTCGCCGGACCTCGCCTGCTTCGCGACGCGCTCATGCCGACGCCCGACGAGGTCTCGGTCGGCGGCGAGCAGCTCCAGCTCGAGCTCCTCGTAGTCCGCGTCGGGACTCCGCGTCCCCGACCACCCGTCGAGCACGGCAAGCACGAGATCGACCTGGCGCAGGTTCCCGAGCAGCTCGGCGCCGGTCCCCGGGACGTCGATGACGCGAATCGCAGCCGGAGTCACCTTCTTGGCCTTCACCGTGTCGGCCAGCTGCTGCAGCCTCGCATCCGGCACCGCGGCCATGCCGACGTTGTCGCGACCCGTCGCGACTGCGCCCGTCAGCGCGCGGAAGAGCGTCGTCTTGCCCGCGTTCGGCAGGCCTACGATCCCGACCTGGAGTGCCACTCAGCCGGATTGAATCTGCTTCTGCAGCGACACGAGCGCGCGATGCTGAAGCGACTTCACCGCGCCCTCGGTCTTGCCGAGGATCGTCGCCACCTCGCCGTTCGCGAAGTTGAAGACGAACTTCAGCGTCAGCACCCGCTGCTGCTCCTCCGAGAGGTCCTCGATCAGCGCGAGCAGGCTCTGCCGGCCGATCGAGTGCATCGCCTCGCTCTCGGCGGAGTCCTGCTCGGCGTCGAGCGGCTCGGGGACCTCTTCCTCCGGCTGCACGCGTCGCGAGGCGCGGAAGTGGTCCATCGAGAGGTTGTGCGCGATCCGGAAGAGCCAGGCCGAGAACGGCGCCGCCTGGAGACGGAACTTCGAGATCGACTCGAGCATCCGCAGGAACGTCTGCGTGGTCAAATCCTCGGCGTCGTGCCGGTTGCCGACCGTCATGTGCAGGTAGCTGTAGATCCGGTCGAAGTGGATCAGGTACAGCTCCTCGAGCGCCGCCCGGTCGCCTCGCTGGGCCAACTCGACCAGCCTCCTGACCCGCGCAGCGGACTCCCTGGTTCGCTCGATGGTCCCTTCAGGCATCTCGGGAGATGTGCCCTGCCCGCCGGTGGCCGTAACTACGGGCCGGGATTGCCGAACCCGACCCGCGACCCTCGCATAAATCGTTTGATGTAGACGACCCGCTTGAGGACGACAGCGTAGCGCCCGTCCTCCGCCTCGATCGCGACGATCCCCTCGTCGCCGTTCGCCAGCTTTTGCTCGAGCTCGTCGGCGGCTTCGACCGGCATCAACGTCGTGAAGGCCTGGCCGCCCTCGTAGGCGACCTCGACCCGGACCTTGTCGTCAGCGGGCATCGCTCACCAACTCCGCAAGGACGCCGTGGACGGCGTCGGGGTGGACGAACGCGACCTGGAGCCCGAACAGTCCTTGCCTCGGCTGACGATCGATCAGCTCCGCGCCCTCGCGCTCGAGCTCCGCCAGGGAGCCCGGGAGGTCGTCGACCCCGAAGGCGACGTGGTGCATCCCCGGACCGCGCTTCGCGAGAAACTTGCCGACCGGGGTCTCGTCGCCCAGGGACGCCAGCAGCTCGACCCGGCTCGTGCCGACCCTGAGCGATGCGGCCTCGACTCCCTGCTCGGGCACGGTGTCGCGATGCTCGACGCGCGCACCGAACAGCCGCTCGTAGGTCAGCACCGCTTCGTCGAGGTCTTCGACGGCGACTCCAAGGTGATGGATCCCTCTCGCCTCCACTCGGAAGCGATCCTACCGACGCCTAGTCGGGCAGCGAGATGACCTTCGGGGTACCGACCGTCTCGGACGCCTGGCTCTCCGAGGCGACGTCGTGGAGCATCCCCTCGAGCTCGTCGCGAAGAAGCGTCTCCTTCTCCAGCAGCGCGTGCGCAACCCGGTCGAGTGGGCCGCGGTGCTTCTCGAGCAGGCGGAGGGCCTCGCCGAACGCTGCGTCGGTGAGGCGCGACTGCTCGTGATCGCGGACGCGTTTCGTCTCCTCCGAAAGCGCATAGTTGTCAGCGCGCATCGTGCGCGTCCCGACTGCCGTCGACATGCCGTAGTCGAACACCATCGCGCGGGCCAGGTCCGTTGCCTTCTGGAGGTCGTTCGCGGCGCCGTTCGTGACGCGCCCGAACACGACCTCTTCAGCGGCACGGCCGGCCAGCATGATCGTCATCACGTCGCAGAGCTCTTCCTTCGTGTGCAGGTAGCGGTCCTCGACGGGAAGGTTGAGTGTGTAGCCGAGTGCCTGTCCGCGCGACACGATCGTGACCTTCTGCACCGGCATCACGTCTCCCATCAGATGCGCCATGAGCGCGTGGCCCGCCTCGTGATACGCGAGGATCCGCTTCTCCTTCTCCGTCACGACCTTGCGCTGCTGGAGACCCGCGACGACACGCTCCATGGCGTCGTCGAAGTCGATCGCGCTGACGTACTGGGCCCGGCGGCGGCCGGCGAAGATCGCCGCCTCGTTCGAGATGTTCGCGAGATCTGCACCGGTGAGGCCCGCGGTCTGGCGTGCGATCAACCCGAGGTCGACGTCCGCGGCCAGCGGCTTGCCGCGTGTGTGCACGCGGAGGATCTGCTCGCGACCGGTGACGTCGGGAGGCCCGACGAGGATCTGGCGGTCGAACCGGCCGGGGCGAAGCAGTGCGGGGTCGAGGTCGCCGAGACGGTTCGACGCAGCCATCACGACGATCTTGTCGCCGCCGGTGAACCCGTCGAGCTCGACGAGCAGCTGATTCAACGTCTGATCCTGCTCGCGGTTGAAGCCGTGGCCCGTGCGGGCGGCGCCGACGGCGTCGAGCTCGTCGATGAAGACGATCGACGGCGCATGCTTGCGCGCTTCCTTGAACAGCGTCCGGATCCGTGCGGCACCGAGCCCGGCGAACATCTCGACGAACGACGACGCGCTCGCCGGGTAGAACTTCGCACCCGACTCGTTTGCAACAGCCTTGGCGAGCAGCGTCTTGCCGGTGCCCGGCGGTCCGTGCAGCAGAATCCCTTTCGGGACTCGCGCTCCGAGAAGCTCGAAGCGCTGCGGGGAGCGCAGAAAGTCGACGACCTCCTCGAGCTCTTCGCGCGCCTCGTCGTTGCCGGCGACGTCGGCCCAGGTCGCCGACGACTTCGAGTTGGGCTGGATCGTGGCCGGCTTCACCTGCGGCATCAGCTTCAGCATCCGCCACATCAGGGCGACCATCAGCACCAGCATCGCGAGGAAGAAGACCGGAAGCCACAGGGACACCCAGTCGCGAAACGCTTCCATCATGTCCATACCGACTCTCCATCGGCAGCCGCGGCGGAGAGCCTTAGAGAGAGGCGGCAGACTCCTCGAGTTCGAGGCAGGCGCGAAGGGCAGCCTCGGCGACCTCCAGCTGTGCCGGCGAGGGCTCGTCGGTGCCTAAACGGTGCTGGAGCTCGTGCCCCGGCTTTGCCAGGGCCCGCGCGAGGGGGTGCTCCGGGTTCCGCACCATCCAGGCGAAGACCTCGGTCGACACGGCGAGCGAGCCGAGCGTCGCACCCAGGCGCGCGGCCGCACGGAAACGGGCGGGCACCTTCGCGGCAAGCGCATTCCCGAGCATCGTCGTCAGCACGATCGGCCCGACGAGGTGCGAGCCGCAGCGCTCGTGCTCCTTTGCACGCGGCTCGTCGTGCTCGTACGTCCCGATCGAGACGTGCTCGGCACCGTGGTACGCCGCGAGCTCCGAGCTGCGCAGCGCGAGCACCGCCGGCGCGAACGACACGGCCGCGGAGAGCAGCTCCTGCGCCGCCGGCCCGAGCCGCCGGGAGCTGCGGACGACGCGGACGACCGCTGCGCTCCCGACGAGCGCCGCGACCACCGCGGGCCGCTCGAACGGAAGTCTCGCCTGGGGAAGCGCTCGTCGAGCCAAGGGGATGACCGCGAGCGCCTCGAGCAGCTTCAACGGCCCGCGCAGGAGCGGCGGCGTGCGCTCGTCGCTGCGGAAGCGCTTCGGCTCTGCCGCGACCTCGATCGTCCCATCCGCCCGGCGGATCGCGCAGGCCCACGCGGTGGGTCCGTGGACGAGCACGCCGTTTGCGAGCGCCATCCCTCCGAGCCTGACCTTCTCGGGCATCTGCCGAAGGCTAGCCGCAGACCTGAGGGGCAGCGTGCCGGTAGAAGCCGACCGCGAGCTCGAGATCGTCGACGGGAATCCGCTCGTTCGCCGAGTGAACGAGCAGCATCGCGACCTCCGCGGGCATCGCCCGCATCGGGAAGAAGCCGTACGCGACGGTGCCGAAGGCCGCACGCATCCAGTGGCTGTCGGTGAAGCCTGCGAGCGTCAGCGGCGCGACCGCCGCCTCGGGATCGGCAGTGCGCACCCAGGAGCCGATCGCGCGCCAGAGCGGCGACTCGACGGGCGAGCGCGTGCCGCCGGCTGCCTCGATCCACTCCAGCTCGTAGTCGCCCGGGCCGAGTACCTCGCGGACGATCGCCTCCGAGTCCGCGGGCGTCTGACCCGGCAGGAGCCGGGAGTCGACCGTGATCTCGCAGAGGTTCGGGATCACGTTCCGCTTCTGCGACGCCTCGATCATCGTCGGTGCGTAGGTGGCCCCGAGCAGCGCCTCGATGTAGCCTCCGAACACGGGGTGAAGCTCGGCGGCCCTCGCAGCGGCGTCCTCCGCTGCGGGCACCTCGCCCGTCACGGCCAGGAAGAACGCCTCGGTCTCGGGCGTGTGCGTCGGCGGCGCCTGGTAGGCCCCGATGCGCTCGACGAGCTGCGCCGCCTTCAGGAGCGCGTTGTCCGCGATCCCGGGGATCGAAGCGTGCCCGCTGCGCCCGCGCGTGCGGATCACGAAGGGTGCGCTCATCTTCTCGGCCGTCGCCGCGAGGTAGAACGGCCGGCCGCCTAGGTCGACACGCTCGCCGCCACCCTCGTTCAGGGCGAACTCCGCGCGCACCGCCTCCGGATGCTCGCCGCAGAGCCACGAGAGCCCGTAGCCGACGTTCACCTCCTCGTCAGCTGCGGCGATGAAGATGAGATCGCCGCGCGGCTCGAAGCCGTCGCGCGCGAGCGACGCGATCGCGACGGCTTTCGCCGCCACCTCGCCCTTCATGTCGAGCGCGCCGCGCCCCCACACCTCACCCTCGTGCAGGTCGCCCGACCACGGGTCGCGGTCCCACTCCGAGGCATCCGCGAGCACGGTGTCGGTGTGCGAGAGGAGCGCGAGCCGCGGTCCACCGCTTCCGGGAATGCGCGCGACGAGGTTCGCGCGCCGGGCGCTCCTGGCATAGAGCTCGCAGCGCACGCCGTTCGACTCCAGGTAGTCGCGAAGCAGCTCGGCCGCGGCCGTCTCGTTCCCCGGCGGGTTGACGGTGTCGATCCGGATCAGCTCCTGCAGGAGCTCCGTCACCTCCGCCCGCACTGTCGAGACGGCGCTCAGCGGTCAGCCACCCTGCTGCTTCGCGGCTTCGGTCAACTCGTCGCGCACGTCCCAGAGCTCCGGATACATGCGGCTGTGGATCAGCCGGCCGAGCAGCTCGACCGGCGTACCCTGCGTCCCGATCGCGCCGGCGCCGATGATGCGCTCGACCACCTTGAAGTGGCGCACGCGCCAGAGCGTGACGCGTTCGTCCCACTCGACGAGCGCCTCGGCGAGCTGGTACAGGTCCTCGTGGTCTCGGCCGTGCCGGTAGACGTCCGCCACGGTCAGGTTTGCATCTCGGCGGAGACGGTGGAACGCATCACCAAGCAGCGGCGAGACGCGTCGTACCTCGCGGAACCCGGGCGAGTCGAAACCGCTGCCGTGACCGAGCAGCGGCCGCACGAACGCCGTGTACTCCCACGGCGACATGTGCTCGAGCATGTCGAGCGCCGCGGTCGTGTTCTTCATGCAGTCGTGCGCACGTCGCAGGAGTCGCAGTGCACCGGCGAGCTCGCCGGCCTTCAGCAGGCCAACTGCGGTCTCGACCTCGAACGTCGCGAGCTTCAGCCAGAGCTCCGAGGACTGGTGCACCGTCATGAACAGGAGCTCGTCGCGGTGGGCAAGCTCGGCGGGCGCCTTCTGGAGCGCGAGCAGCTCGTCGGTCCGCAGGTAGCGCTCGTAGTCGCTTGCAGCCGTCCCGGGGAGGATCGGCTCTGAGAAGTCCTCGACCTCGGTCACGGGCGTGCGGAGCATACTTTCTGCGTGAGCGACCTCTTCTCCGATGCCGCACGGGAGCGGATCCCGCAGGTCGCGCCGCTGCCCCTCCGCCTGAGGCCGAAGACGCTCGACGAGTTCGTCGGCCAGGAGCACGTGCTGGGAGCCGGCTCTGCGCTCCGGCTCGCGATCGAGGAGGATCGCGTTCGCTCGATGATCCTCTACGGGCCGCCGGGCAGCGGCAAGACGACGCTGGCCCGGATCGTGGCGAACGCGACCGGCGCCGCGTTCGAGGAGCTCTCGGCAGTCTCGGCAACGGTCGCGCAGGTCCGGGAGGTGATCGCCCGCGCGCGGGAGCGACTGGGAGCACAAGGGCAGCGCACGATCCTGTTCCTCGACGAGATCCACCGCTTCAACAAGGCGCAGCAGGACGCGCTCCTGCCCGCGGTCGAAGAGGGCGTGATCACGCTGATCGGCGCGACGACAGAGAACCCGTACTTCGAGGTCAACTCCGCCCTGCTCTCACGAGCGCAGCTCTACGAGCTGGAACCGCACTCACAGGACGACCTCGAGCGGATCGTGCGGCGGGGCGCGGACGAGCTCGGCGTCGAGTTGACGGACGACGTTGTCACCCAGATCGCGGAGCTCTCCGGCGGCGACGCCCGGAACGCGCTCTCGATCCTCGAGCTCGCCGTGCAGACCGCACGCGCCGAGGGCCTCGAGCTCGAGCCCCGGCACGTCGAGGACGCGTCCACGAAGCGGCCGCTCGTTTACGACAAGGGCGGCGACCGCCACTACGACACGATCTCCGCCTTCATCAAGTCGATGCGCGGGTCGGATCCCGACGCGGCGGTCTACTACCTCGCGGCGATGATCGAGGCCGGCGAGGACCCGCGCTTCATCGCAAGGCGGATGATCGTGCTCGCCTCCGAGGACATCGGCAACGCCGACCCGCGTGCCCTGCTCGTCGCGGTCGCGGCCGCTCACGCCCTCGAGCACGTCGGGCTTCCCGAAGCGCGGCTCAACCTCTCGCAAGCGGCGATCTACCTCGCACGTGCACCGAAGTCGAACGCGAGCTACGTCGCGATCAAGGAGGCGACGCAGGACGTTCAGGAACGCGGAAACCTGCGACCGCCCAAGTCGCTCCGCGACAACTCCTACCGGGGAGCGAAGAAGCTCGGCCACGGCGCGGGCTACGTCTACCCGCACGACGACGAGCGCGGGTTCGAGGTCGACTATCTACCGGACGAGCTGAAGGGGACGACCTACTACCGCCCGAGCGGAAACGGCGAGGAGCACGAAGACGACTGAGCGCACGTTCTCTAGGCTGCCGGGAGACCTGCAAACGGAACGGAGGATCGAATGGCGACCGAACGGCGCGCGCACACGACCTGGGAAGGCGATCTGCTGAGCGGCTCGGGCACGTTCACGCTCGGTAGCGGAGCGACCGGCCCGCAGCAGGTGAGCTGGCCCGCGCGGACCGAGGAGCAGTCCGGCGGCAAGACGAGCCCCGAGGAGCTGATCGCTGCTGCGCTCTCGAGCTGCTTCTCGATGGCGCTCTCGCATGCGCTCGCCGAGGCGGGAACGACGGCCCAGACGCTCGAGACCGACGCGGTCGCGACGTTCGACCGCACCGACGCCGGCTTCCGGATGACGAAGATCGATCTCACCGTGCGCGGGAAGGTCGAAGGCGCGACCGACGACGCGTTCCGACAGGCGGCCGAGCAGGCGAAGGACAATTGCCCCGTCTCGAACGCGCTGAAGGGGAACGTCGAGCTGTCGGTGGACGCGGCGCTGGCCTAGTCGGAGCCGCGCAGGATCCGCTCGGCGGCGAACTCGCCGAAGCCGTCGCCCATGGCGCGGTAGCCGGCCGCGGCGCGCTCGATGTCGTACTCGACGCGGCGAAACGTGAAGTCGCCCTCCCACGTCGCCCACGCGGCGCGGCGGTCGCCGTCCAGCGGCATCCCGACACTGCCGGGGTTGACGAGGTCGGTTCCGTTGGGCCCCGGCCGCCGGAACTGCAAGTGGCTGTGCCCGAAGACGACCGTGCGGTCGTGGACGCCGGCGAGCAGGCGCTCGTCGTCGGCGCCCGGCTCGCGGGCGAAGCTCTCGACATCGGAGAGTGGCGAACCGTGCACGTAGAGGATCCCGTCGAGCTCGGCCCGCGTCGGCAGGTCGTACAGACGGTCGATTACGTCGGTCGGGATCGACGCGGTGTGCTGCGCGAAGGCCTCCACCACGTCGGGCCGGTCGGGCGGTTCCCGTGTCCAGCGCTCGCCGTTGCCGCGAATCCACGTCGAGTTCGGCAGCGCGTCGAGCCGATCGAGCGTCTCGAGAGGCCAGGGGCTCGGGATCCCGTAGTCGCCTCCGAGCAGCCAGCGGTCAACCCTGGCCTCGTCCGCGCTTGCGAGCACCGCCTCGAGCGCCGGCAGATTCCCGTGGATGTCGTAGAGGACGCCGAGCACTCGGTCTAGGCACCGCCGCGAAACGTAACGCCGCGCGGTCTGGTTTTCTAGTGCGCATGCTCCTTCACCTCTACGAGTGGGGCGACCCCGCCGCTCCGCCGGTCGTCTGCCTGCACGGCGTGCAGGCGCACGGCCTCCGCTTCCGAAAGCTCGCCGAGGAGCGCCTGGCTTCTCGGTTCCGCGTCCTCGCAGTCGACCTGCGCGGGCATGGTCGCTCGAGCTGGGAGCCGCCCTGGACGCTCGCGCAGCACGTGGAAGACATCCGGGAGACACTCGCCGCCGCCGGCGTCGGACGTGCCGACGTGATCGGCCACAGCTTCGGCGGCCGTTTGACCCTCGAGCTCACCGCGATCGGCATCGTCGAGCGCTCGGTCCTGCTCGATCCCGCGGTCTGGGTCCCGCCTCCGGTCGCGCTCGAACACGCCGAGGCGCACCGCCCCGACCGTTCCTTCGCGAACGTCGACGAGGCGTTCGCCGAACGCAGGCTGCTGTCGCCGCTCACGCCCCGCGAGCTGCTCGACGAGGAGTTTCGCGAGCACCTTGTCCGGGGCGAGGACGGGAGACTTCGATTCCGCTACTCGCAGGCGGCGGTGATCGCCGCGTACGGCGAGCTGTCCCAGCCGCCTCCGGACTGGGAGCGGCTTCAGGTGCCGACGCTGCTCGTCGTCGGCGCCGACACGGACGTCGTCCCGCCCGCTCTCGTCGACGCTCTCCGCTTCGAGCTCGGCGGGCTGCTCGAGGTCGCGACCGTACCCGGCAGGCACGTCCCCCTCTGGGACGCGTTCGAGGCGACGGCGAACGTGGTCGACGGCTTCTTGCGCTGAGAGGTCTCAGAGAATCTTTGCGCCCAAGGCGCTGGCGACGAGCTCGACCGCGACCTGCGCGGTCTCGTTCCGGCGGTCGTAGACCGGATTCACCTCGACGACGTCGAGCGAGCTGAGCAGGCCGGATTCGGCGACGAGCTCGAGCGCGAGGTGGGCCTCGCGGTAGGAGAGCCCGCCTCGGACCGGCGTGCCGACACCGGGAGCCACGTCGGGATCGACGACGTCCATGTCGAGGCTGACGTGCACGAAGCCGGGACCTGCGATGTGCGCGAGCGACTCGCGGACCACGCGCTCGACAC
The DNA here is from genome assembly GCA_963700495.1 of uncultured Actinomycetes bacterium. Lineage (GTDB taxonomy): Bacteria > Actinomycetota > Thermoleophilia > Gaiellales > Gaiellaceae > JACCTU01. Next base: position 215,595 of record CAVOXT010000003.1, read on the forward strand.
CGAGCCGATCGATGTCGCTCATCGTGAACACCGCGACGCCGAGCTCTCGCACGAGCTCACGCTCGCCGGCGTCGAGCGACCGCACGCCCACCAGCGCGACGCGCTGCCGCTCGACGGACGGCAGCGGCCACGCGGCGCTCTCGAACGCGGACCCGCCGAGACCGAGCACGGCGGCGAGCACCATGCCGTGCACGTTCCCGCTCGGTGTCGTCTCCGGCGTGTTGAGATCGCCGTGGGCGTCGATCCACAGCACACCGCCCGCACCGTAGAGCGAGGCGAGCCCGCCGATCGAGCCGAGCGCGACGGAGTGGTCGCCGCCGAGGACGACCGGCGTCGCTCCTCCCTCGGTCGTGCGCTTCACGAGCGCGGCGATGCGCTCGCACGTGCGCAGAACCGGCAGGAGAAAGCGCGCGCGCTCGTCGCCGACCTCGGCCGCCTCCGCAACCGCGGACTCGACGTTGCCCCAGTCCTCAACGCGTCTGCCGATCTCTGCGAGGCGTGCGTAGAGGCCTGCGTAGCGGATCGCAGACGGCCCCATGTCGACGCCGCGACGACCTTGTCCGAGGTCGAGCGGCGCGCCGATCACGGCGACCGGCCTGCCTGTCGCTTGCAGACATCGCGAGCGAGTAGGCTAGCCCCTTGACTGCGGCGAACGTCCGAGTGCTGCTCGCAGACGACGACCAGGCGTTTCTCGAAGCACTTCGGTCGTTGATCGAGAGTCAACCGCAGCTCAGCGTCGCAGGGACCGCCACGAACGGTTTGGCCGCAATCGAGCTCGTCGACGAGCTGGAACCTGATGCGGTCGTGATCGACCTGCACATGCCGCTCCTCGACGGCGTCACGGCGGTCGCCCGACTACGTCGCGACTATCCGACCCTCTGCCTGATCGCGCTCACGGGCGACCTCGCGCAGCGGATTCACGATGCGGTGCGGGAGGCCGGCGCCGACGACGTGCTCGTGAAGGAGGACTTCGCCGAGACGCTGATGGGCCGGCTACGCTCGGTCCGAGCGAAGGCCTGACCGGCCCCGGGCTACACTTCGCATCCGCGGGCGAGGTAGCTCAGTTGGTAGAGCACACGGCTGAAAACCGTGGTGTCGCCAGTTCGATTCTGGCCCTCGCCACTCGTCGAAAGAAGTTCCCCGTGCTCAAAAAGAGACGTCCGGACCGGTGTTACCGTGTCGCGAACGTCCCTTTCGGTTGAGGTTAACGTCTCCGCGCGAGGAGTGCGGTGCCCGGTCCGGCCGCGAATTCCGCAAAATCCGTGAAACCGCGGCGGCCGAGCTCGCTCCGCAACCGCTCGGACGAAACGTAGATCGGCGTCCGGGGGCCGAGCGAGAACGCGAACAGTGCCGACCCACCGGGTCTCAGCACGCGAGCGAGCTCGTCGAAGAACGGGATCATGTTCGCGTGGGTCACGAGATCGAACGACTCTTCGGGGAACGGGAGCGCCGCCGCGTCGACCCGCACGAACTCGACCTCCGGGACCTTCTGCCGTGCGATCCCGAGCATCTGCTCGGACACGTCGACCCCGACGACTCGGGCGTCGGGAAAGGCGCGCTTGACGGCGCCAGCGCCGTCGCCCGTTCCGGTCCCGAGGTCGAGGGCGTCCGCGACCGGGCCTGGAATCGCCGCGAGCGCCGCTTCGAACGCGGCAAACGGCTCTCCGCTCCGCATCGCGTCCCACCGCGGGGCGAGCGCGTCGAATTGGCGCTCCATCGAGCGGCGGAAGAGCGGCCAGAGCCGCGGCCAGCGAACGACCGCGTCGGTCGCGACCCGGGCGAGTCGGGTGGTCAGGCTCACGGAACGTCCAGGTTGATCCGCACGTCTTGGCCGGCAGCGGCGGCGAGCGTCTGCGCCGCATTCCCGCGGTTCATCGCGACGGCCACGTTGCGGTACGAGTCTTCGTAGAGGATCAGGTCTCCGTCGCGCGCATCCGAGAACGTGCGCGCCGCCACCGCGTAGTAGCGCTGACCCGCGAGCTCGAGCTCGATGCGGGCCCCCGGCTGGACATTCGCCGCGTCGAGGTGCTCGCGTGTCAGGTTCAGCTGCATGTTCCCGAACGCGTCGACATAGAGCACTGTTGCGGAGATGCGGTTCGCGCGCACCTCCGGGTGCGGAAGCTCGAGCCGCACGAGCGCGGCCGGGTCGACGGGTGGACCCAGCTCCGCTGGGTTCAGACCGCGCGCGAGGTGCGCGGCGGCCGGCGCGAAGATGTCGCGCCCGTGAAACGTGCGAGACACCGGCGAGAGCGCGTACTCCGGATTCACGATCTCGCGCGCCTCTTCCACGCCGGCGCGATCCGCCGCGGGGAGCAGCAGCCCGTTGTCCGGACCGACGTACAGCCGGCCGTCGGCGTCGCGAAGCGCAAGCGCCCGGCGTGGACCCCCGACCCCCGGATCCACGACGGCGAGATGGACACCGTGCGGCATGTACTGCACGGTGTTCGCGAGCACGAGCGCGCCTTGCACGATCGCGCGCGGGGGAATCCCGTGCGTGATGTCGACGATCTGCACGTCAGGCGCGATCCGTTTGATCACGCCGTGGCAGGTGCCGACGAAGTCGTCCTGGAGCCCGAAGTCGCTCAGGAACGTGACGAACATGCCTCGGAGACGGCGTCGACCAGGCCGTCGAGATCGTGGGTGCGCGCCTCTGCGACGACGTCGAGACCGGCCGCGCGCGCGGCGCGCGTCGTCTGCGGCCCGATCGACACCGCCGGCAGCGGGGCACCGAGCGCGGCGAACGAGCGAGCCGCCGAGCCGGATGCGAGGACGACGACGTCACCGTCGGGTGGGGCGGGCCGGAGAAGACGCGTGCGGTAGAGGGGGACGAAGTCGGCGTCGAGCGCGTCGACCAGCACGCGGCGGGAGCCTTCCGCGCCCACGAAGAGGACGCGGCCGACCGGGTGCGGAAACTCGTCGACGAGTCCCTCCTGGGTCGCGACGCTCGGGACGAGGTCGGGCTCCATTCCCAACCGCCGCAGCGTCTCGGCGGTGCCCGGCCCGACCGCTGCGATCCGCGCCTGGTCGCCCACCCGCCGCCGGGCGAACAGATCGGCTCCGTTCGGACTCGTGATCACCACCCAGTCGTACCCGCTCGTGTCGACCTTACGGGGCTCGTCCAACGGCTCGATCTCGATCAGCGGGCAATCGACCACCTCGAACCCAAGCGCTTCGAGCCGCTCGACGAGCGGCCCCGCCTGCGGGCGTGGGCGCGTCACGACGACTCTCACAGCGTCACGACTCTCACAGCGGCCGGTTCGCGCAGGTCGAACCGAACCCCATGCCCCGCCCCCCAAGGGGGGATGCGACGTCCCCTACCGGCACGTTACCGAGCATCGTGTCACGTGTCCGTCACGGCTTCGTGCCGATTCTGTGCCGATTCGAGGTCGGCGAGGGCGCGGCCGAGCGCGGCCGGATCGTCGCCCGCAAGCCGCTCCACCCACGAGCCGTCCTCCGCAGCGACCAGCGCCGTCAGGATCTCACCGTCGTGGTACGCCGCGACCGGTGCGAGGCAGCCGCCGCCGATCTCGGCAACGCATGCTCGCTCCGCCTCGACGCGGCGCCGAGTCTCGGCGTCGTCCAGTGCGGCAACGAGAGCTTCCTCGCCCGCGCGCACCTGCACCGCGAGCGCCCCCTGACCGGCTTCCGGGAGTAGCTCGTCCGGCTCGAAGCGGCGTCCGATCTCGGAGGCGAGCCCGAGTCGGTCGAGACCACAGGCAGCGAGCACCACCGCGTCGAGGCCGCGCTCCACTCGCTTGCGGAGCCGCGTGTCGATGTTCCCGCGCAGCGGCTCGATCTCCAGCTGGGGCTCGAGCGCCAGCAGCTGCGCCCTCCGCCGGATCGAAGCCGTGCCGATCCGCATCCCCGGTTGCAGCTCGTCCGCGCCGCAGAGCGCGTCGCGCGCATCCTCACGCGGCAAGTACGCGCCGACCACCAGTCCCCTCACGTCCGTCGAGGTCATGTCTTTCGCCGAGTGCACGGCGACGTCGATGCGGCCTTCGAGCAGCGCCTCCTCGAGTTCCTTGACGAAGACGCCGCGGGAGCCGATCTCGCCGAACGGCTTCGTGCGATCCCGGTCTCCGGCGGTCGTGATCGGGACGAGCGCAACCTCGACTGCCGTCAGTGCTGCCGCGCGCAGGGCGTCGGCGGCAAGCTCTGCCTGCGTGAGCGCGAGCCTACTTCCGCGCGACCCGACGCAGATCAGCGCCACACGGCCTCCGCCCCGCCCGCGGCTCGCCGCAGCCTCGGCCGCGCGGCCGGATGCGAACGAAGGCAGTCGGCGTCTGCACCGGGAGCGGCCGCCAGGTCGGTGCACGAGCGGCGGTGCTCACCGTTCGTCCTCCAGGCCGAAGAGGTGGCGCACTGCGTCAGCATAGACCACGCCATCGGCTGCCGCAGCCGCCTCTTTCAAACGAATCGTCGGCGTGTGGAGGAGCTTGTTCACGATCTGCGCAGTGATGGACTCGACCGCATTCCGCTCGGCTTCGGAGAGCTGTCCGAGACGTGACTCGGCCTTCGCAAGCTCCCCGCGCCGGATTTCCTCCGCGCGCGCGCGCAACGACGCGATCGCGGGCACCACGTCGAGCGACGCCTGCCACGAGCGGAACTGCTCGGCCTCGCGGGCGACGATCGTCTCGGCGCTCGCGGCCTCGCGCCGCCGCGACCCGAGCGACTCTGCGACCACGGCTTCGAGATCGTCGATGTTGTACAGATAGCACCCGTCGAGCTCGTTGATCGCAGGCTCGAGGTCGCGCGGGACCGCAAGGTCGATCAGGAACAGCGGCCTGCCGCGTCGCGCGCGAACCGCGCGCTCCACCTGCTCCCGGCGGAGCACGAGCTCGGGCGAGCTCGTCGACGAGACGACGACGTCCGCGCGTTCGAGCTCGTCCTCGACGCGGTCGAGCGGAAGCGCGGCACTGCCGAACCGCTCGGCGAGCTCGACGGCATGGTCGAGCGTCCGGTTCGCCACCACCGTGATCTCGGCGCCGCGCGAGAGCAAGTTCAGCGCGGCCTGCTCGCTCACCTTTCCCGCGCCGACGAGCAGGATCCGGCGTCCGCGCAGGTCGCCGAAGACCTGCTGCGCAAGGGCCGCCGCGGCAGCGGAGACGGACGCCGGCGACTCGCCGATCGCGGTCTGCGTGCGTGCCTTGCGACCCGCGTAGAGCGCCTGCCGGAAGAGGCGGTCGAGAGTGGCGCCGGTGGTGCCCGCCTCGAACGCGGTCCGCACCTGGCCGAGGATCTCGCCCTCGCCGGGCACGAGCGAGTCGAGCCCGGCCGCGACTCGGAACAGGTGTAACGCGGCTGCCTCGTCACGAAGCCGATAGAGCGCGTTCGCGAGCTCCGGCTCACGTTCCAGGAGCACGGCGGTCGCCACCGCCTCCGCGTCGATTGACTCGTCGTGCGCGACGTAGAGCTCGGTCCGGTTGCACGTCGAGAGGCACACCGCCTCGCCGGCTGCGGCGGCAAGCCCGGCGGCAACGCGCGTTGCGTCCTCGAGCCGGAGCGCTACGCGCTCGCGGAGCTCGACGCCGGCGCCGTGGTGAGAGACACCGACGAGCGTGACCCTCATCAGAGGTGACCCGCCGGCAGACCCAGGAACGCCACGAGCGCAAAGCCCGCGAGAGTGAGATAGGCGACACGCCGGCCGCGCCAGCCGAGCTCGCGGCGGAGGAACAGCGCGCTGCCGAACACGATCCACGCAGCCACCGCGCCTGCGACCGCAAGATCGAGATCGTGACCGCGCACGAATCCGAGCGCGATCCCGCCCGTGAAAACCACGAGCGCGATCGCCGAGACGCGGCCGACAAGTTGGTCGAGCGTCACGAGCGAGGGCGGGCCGAGGCGCAGCAGCCCGACGGGCCGGCGCTTCAGCCGCCGTTCCTGCCACAGGTACAGCCCGGCGAGTGCAGCCGCGAGCGCAAAGCCGGCGACCCCCGCCAGCACGAGACCGACGTGGATCGCGACGAAGAGATCGGAGCTCCGCTGCTCGGCGACGCCGCCGACCCCCGCGATCGCGAACAGCGCGGCCGCGGCCGGCATCACCGCGAGCCCGAGCAGGCGGTAGCGAGGGCTGCAGCCCCAGATCAGGTACGCGCCGACCGCGAGCCAGACGAAGAGGTTGAGCGCGCCCGACCAGCTCGCCCATGGAAACCCGTCCGCGCGCCACGCCTCGGCCGCGAGCAGCGCCGTCTGGGCGAGCCAGCCGATCCGCACGCCCCAGATCGCGAGCCGCGTCGCCAGCTCAGGACGTCGCAGCACGCCGACGTACGCGACCGCCGCCTCGCCGTACGCGAGCAGCACCGGCCAGAAGAGCAGCTCAGCCACGGCGTTCCCGCGCCAGCTCGGCCAGCTCGCCGACCTCGCGCTCGAGCCGCGACAGCTTCGCCGAGATGATCACGACGTAGGCAAGCACCGTCGCGAAAACGACGAGGTACGCCGCCCAGAGGTACTTCTCACCGGAGCTCAAGCGCCTCCCTCAACTCGCGCAGGCGCACGTCGAGCCGCTTCCCGGCGAGCTCGTTCAGGTAGAGCGCCCCGGCAAGCAGGAGCGTCCCGGCAAGGCACACGCAGAACGTGAAGAACATCTGGCCCGACATCTGCGGCCCGTCCTGGTTGAACACGACCGGGTGCACGATGTCCTCCGCGAGCCGGATCGCGAGGAAGCTGATCGGGATCAGCACCACGCCGAACAACGCGTAGACGGCCGAGATGCGCGCGCGGCCCGGCCCGTCCGGGAGCGAGAAGCGCAGCATGAAGTACGCCGCATAGAAGAGAAAGAGCACGAGGAAGAGCACGAGCTGCCGCGAGCCCCAGCTCCACCAGACGGACCACGACGCCCTCGCCCAGATCGAGCCGGTGATGAGCGTCAGCGTGCCGAAGATCGTGCCCATGTGGACCGCGGTGTAGCTCTCGAGGTCGTAGCGCAGGTCGCCGGTCCAGAGCAGCCGCAACGCCTTCCAGGCGCCCCAACCGAAGCAGACGTATGCGGTCAGCGCTATCGGGACGTGGAGGTAGAAGATCCGCTGACTCGGCCCCTGGTCGGCGTCCTCGGGCACCCAGAGCAACGCCAGTGTCGCGCCCACGACCAGCGCCGCGGCAGCGGCGGACGCGACGGTCAACCCGCCTCTATTCCGTGACCACGTATTCAAAGCTCGCCCAGGCAAGTATCACGAAAACGGCGTCGTACAAAGCGAGGAAGGCCAGGAACCGGCCGGGATCGTCGGCGACTGATGTGCCGACGCCTCCGATCACGATCGGAAGCGCGAGCGGAAGGAAGAGCAGTGGGAAGAGCAGCTCACGCGCGCGACCGGCGACGGCCATCGCGGCGAGGATCGCGCCGACCGAGCAGATTCCGACGTCTGCCAGCCCGATCGCTACGGCGGTCTCCCAAGAGATGCCCTGGAAGAAGATCGCGTATGCCGGAATGCCGACCAACTCCGCTGCAACGAGGAACGCGAGCGTGGCGATGACCTTGCCCAGCCAGATAGCGCTCCGGTCGACGGGTGAGAGCACGAGCGCGTCGAGCACGCGCTGCTCGCGCTCCGGGACGAATGCGCGCGTCAGACCCAGGAGCGCGGTGAACAGGATCGCGATCCAGAGCAGCCCCGCCGCGGCGCGATCCGCGTCGCCGGGAAGCGCAAAGCGGAACGCGACCAGCGTCGCGAGGACGAACAGCACCATCGCGGGCAGCGTCTCTCTTGCCCGCAACTCGAGCAGGAGATCCTTGCGCGCGAGCGCGACGACGTCGCGTGCGTACGTCACAGCGCGAGCGCCGCGGTTGCGATGGGTGCAAGCCGGTGCGGGTCGTGCGTCGCAACGACAAACGTCGCGCGGCCTCGCCGCTCGCCGAGCTCGCGATCGAGCAGCTCGGCGCCTTCCGCATCGAGCCCCGAGTACGGCTCGTCGAGCAGCAACAGCGTGGGTTCGTGCAGGAGCGTCCGGCAGAGCGCGAGGCGCTGCAGCATGCCGCGTGAGTACGACCCGACCCTGTCGTTGCGCGCGTCCCAGAGCCCGAATCGCTCGAGCAGCATCCCGATCCGCTCGCGCCGTTCCGCCACGCGGTAGAGCCGTCCGTACAGGTCGAGGTTCTCGAGCGCCGTCAGCTCCCGGTACACGAGCGGCTCGTGGCCGAGGAAGCCGAGCTCGCCGCGCTCGGCAGTGACCTCCAGCTCACCAGCGGTCGGAGCAGCGAGTCCGGCGACGACCCGCAGCAGCGTCGTCTTCCCGGAGCCGTTCGGGCCCGTCACGAGAACGAAGCCGCCGCGTTCGACGTCCAGGTCGAGCCCACACAGGACACGTTTGGCCCCGTAGCGGCGCTCGAGCCCGCGCGCGCGGATCACCGCGTGACCAGCTCGTGCCACATCAACCCCCCGCCCTGCTCGAGCTCGACCCGGGGCCAGCCGCTCTCGCCGCCGTCGTAGGACGCCGCCTCGGTGAACGACGACGCCGCGATCGCGCGCCGCCACGTCGACGACGTCCATGCCGTCATGACGTGCGTCTCCTCGATCACCTCGCCCTTGCGGGGACCCGACGTCACCTCGAGACGGGAGTGATGCTCCTCCCGGCCCCGCTCGAGGTCGCGCTTCACCGACGCCCACGTGATGTGCACGCCCACCCCGCCGCGCTCGGCCTCCCACTCGCTCGGCGGCGAGAGCTCGGTCCCGTCGAACACCGCGACCTGCACGAGGTAACGCGCGCCGGGCTCCAGGTGAGCAGCCATTCGCACGAGGTGCAGCCCCAGCTCGTGGGGCGAAAGATGCGTGAGCGTGTTGATCGGGCAAACGGCCGCGCTGAACCGCCGTCCGAGGTCGAAGTCCGTCATGTCGGCCTCGACGACCTCCGCGGCGACACCCGACTTCGCCAGCCGTGCACGAGCGAACTCCACCATCTCCGGAGACGAGTCCAGCCCGACCACCTCCAACCCCCGCCGCGCGAGCGCTTCCATCATGCGGCCCGAGCCGCACCCCGGCTCGAGCACGCTGCTGCACGACGGGCCGAACCGCTCGAGCAGCCAGTCGACCTCACCCCCGAGGTCCCAGTCGAACACGATGTCGTAGAGCTCGACGTCGTCGGTGTAGAGCCGCGTCAAGACGTGAGCACATCCGCGAGCACGAAGACGCCGAACGTGACGCTGATCACACCGTTGACGGTGAAGAACGCAGCGTCGAGCCGGCTTAGGTCGTCGGGCCGCACGAGCAGGTGCTCGTAGAGGAGGAGCACAGCGACCACGACGACGCCCATCCAGTAGAAGACGTCCACGTCGAGTCCTGTACCGGCTGCGACGAGCAACAGCACCGTCAGCACGTGCAGCACGCGCGCGCTGCGGAACACACCCTGCGTCCCCCAGCGCGTCGCCCACGAGTGGAGCCGCTCCCGGCGGTCGACGTCCAGGTCCAGCAGCGAGTAGAAGAGATCGAACCCCGCGACCCAGCACGCGACGGCACCGCCGAGCGCCCATGCCTGCCACGGCATCTGGCCGGTCAGCGCGACCCAGGCACCAACGGGAGCGAGACCATCGACGGCGCCGAGCCACAGGTGCGCCAGCCACGTAAAGCGCTTCAGGTAGGGGTAGATGACGAACCCGGCAACGGGGATGGGCCAGAGCCAGCGGACGATCGGATCGAGCTGCCAGACGGCGATCAGGAACACCAGGAGCGACGCGAAGCAGAAGGCAAGCACCTGCCCGCGCGTCAGCCGTCCTGCGGGAAGCTCGCGTGACGCGGTGCGGGGGTTGCGCGCATCGAGCTCAGCGTCGATCAAGCGGTTGAGCGCCATCGCGAGCGAACGTGCGCCGATCATCGCGATCGTGATCCAGAACAGGTCGGTCGCGCTCGGCACGGCATCGACGGCGAGGAAGGCGCCGACGTACGCGAACGGCAGCGCGAAGACCGTGTGCTCGATCTTCACGAGCCGCGCGAAGTACGCGGGATACGCGATCATGTCTGCGCGTGCTCTGTTGTCGCGTCTGTCAACAGCCGCAGAGCGTGGTCGAGCGCCGGACGCAGCACCGCATACCCGTCGCGACAGCCGCCGTTCGAGCCGGGCAGGTTGACGACGAGCGTCCCGCCGCGTATGCCCGCGATGCCGCGGGAAAGGAGCCCGTGCGGGGTCTTCGCGATCGAGTCCGCGCGGATCGCCTGCGCGATCCCCGGGGCCTCGCGCTCGAGCACGGAAGCCGTCGCCTCCGGCGTGACGTCGCGGGGCGCGACGCCGGTGCCGCCGGTCGTGATCACGAGTTGCGTCTCCGCGGCGAGCGCGACGATCGCGCGGGCGATCGCGTCCGCGTCGTCCGGCACGATGCGGCGCTCGACCTCGAACCCGTCGGCTTCGAGCAGCTCCTGGAGCAGGGCGCCGCTCGTGTCCTCACGTGTCCCCGCAGCGACGCCGTCGGAGACCGTCAGCACCGCCGCCTTCATTGTTTCGTCTTCTCGAGCAGCCGGACGTCGCCGATCGTCATCTGCTTGTCGATCGCCTTCGCCATGTCGTAGACCGTGAGCGCTGCGACCGTGACGGCGGTGAGGACCTCCATCTCGACACCGGTCTGCGCCGTCGTCTCGACAACCGCGGTGACGGCGACGCTGCGCTCGCGCACCTCGAGGCTGACCTCGATGTTCGACAGCGGCAGCGGGTGGCAGAGCGGGATCAGCTCGCTCGTTCGCTTTGCGGCCATGATCCCCGCCAGCTGGGCGGTCGTCAGCGCATCGCCTTTCGGCAGCGCGCGGAGCTGCGCCGCGGTCTCCGGCGCCATCTGGACCTCGGCCGACGCGACCGCGCGCCGGCGAGTCACGGCCTTATCGCCCACGTCAACCATCCGGACCGTCCCGGACGGATCGACGTGCGAAAGACCGGTCAAGCGCGACCGGGGTAGCGTCTGCCGGTCGGAGCGGCCATCTCGGGCCTAGCTTAGCTCCGTGCGGCGGAGACCCCGTCGAGTGCGTGCTGCTCCGCCTCGAGCCACGCGACGAGGTCGTGCTCGCGAACGCGGGCTCTGATCCCCTCGATCCGGCGGCGGCGTTCTCCCTCGCTCAGCCCCAGCGCCTCGTGGATTGCGGCTGCCTGCCCCGCAACGTCGAACGGGTTGATCGTGAGCGCGAACTCCCCGAGCTCGTCGTGCGCGCCCGCGTTCTCGGAGAGGACGAGCACGCCGTCCCGCGTGTTCACGAGCGGGGCCTCCTTCGCGATGAGGTTGAGCCCGTCGAAGATCGCGTTCACGAGCAGCACGTCGTACTGCTTGTACGCGGCCACAGACGCGGCGAAGTCGTCCTCGACGCGCAGCTCGATCGGGGTCCAGCCCATCGGCGCGTACTTGTCGTTGACGCGCCGCGCCTCTCGCTGGATCGCGCCCAGGTACTCGGCGTACTCGGGAATGTCCTGACGCGACGGATCGAGCAGTGCCAGCATGCCGACGCGCCAGTGCAAGTCCGGGTGCTCGTCCAGAAGGAGCTCGAATGCGCGGAAGCCGCGCACGATGTTCTTCGAGGGGTCGGTGCGGTCGACGCGGAGGATCAGCTTTTCCGGACGCCGCGCCTGGAGCGCATCCTCGGCCATCAGCACCGCCCTGCTCTCGGCCAGCTCGTCGAACTCCCGTGTGTCGACAGAGATCGGATTGGCCGTCGCACGCACCGTGCGACCGTCGTGCTCGATCCAGCCGCTCTCGAAATCGCAGTCCGCACCGACGAAGTCCTCGCAGCAGCGGAGAAAGCTGCGGCGCCAGCGGGTCGTGTGGAACCCGACGACGTCGTTGGCGAGGATCCCCTGGTGAATCCGCTGCCGCACGTGGAGCGGCAGCACGTGCCAGTAGTCGGCCTCGGGCCACGGGATGTGCACGAAGTGCTGGAGGACGGCGTCCGGACGCTCGTCGCGCACGAGCTTCGGCGCGAGGTAGAGGTGGTAGTCGTGGAAGAACACCGTCGCCCCGGGCTCGCGCTCGAGCTCGTCGGCGACCGCACGCGCGAAGTTCTGATTGACCGCGACGTACCCCTCGTCCCACGCGTGGTGGAACGCCTGGTCGAGGTTCGGCGACTCCGCGAGGTCCCAGAGGTGGTGGTGGATGAACCACAGCGTCGGGTTGGAGACCACGTTGTAGAACCAGTCGTACGCCTGCGCTTCGTGTGCGACGAGACGGAAGCGAAACGGCGACCCTTCGCGTGAAGTCTCCTCGAACGCCTCGCCATTGTTTTCGGCTGAGACAACACGGTCCTCGTCGGTGATCGCGCTTGCGATCCACGTGACCTCGTGCCGATCGACGAGACCGCGGAGCGCGGTGACGAGACCGCCTCCGCCGCGCCGCGCGATCCGCTCACCGTTCTCGGCCCGCGCGTAGCCGGCCGGGCCACGGTTCGAGACGACGATCAGCTTGCGGCGCACGGCCGCCATGGTCGCCCTACCCCGCCGCGGCCGTTGCGAGCTCGACGCCGTCGGTCTCGAAACCCAGCATCGTGTTGAAGAGGGCGAGCCAGTCGCGAAGGAGCCGCGGCGTGAGGAAGTGCCGCCGGACGTGCTCCTTGCCCGCGAGCGCCATGTGCCGCGCACGCTCGGGGTCCCCGAGCGCCTCGATGCACGCTTCGGCGCACTCGCTGGACGACGAGACCAGCCAACCCGTCTCTCGGTGGGTGATCTGGTCGACGATCCCGCCGACCTTCCCGCCGACCGTCGGCCGTGCCTTCCAGAGCGCCTCGCTCACGGTCAGGCCGAACCCCTCGCGGATCGACTTCTGGATCACCGCGCCGGAGTGGACCTGGAACGCGTTGACCTCGACCGAGCCGACGTTGTTCAGGTTCGAGAGGATGTAGATGTCGGGGTCGCCGGCCGCATAGGCGACCGTCTGGTTGTAGAAGTCCCAGCCCTCGGGGTCGTCGTGCGCCATCGAGCCGACGAGCGCGAGCTGCACGTCGGGGTACGTCCTCCTTGACGAGCCTGTACGCGTCGATCACGCCGAGCGGGTCCTTCCACGGGTCGAAGCGCGACACCTGCGTCAGCAGCGGCCGTGACACGTCGATGCCGAACTGATCCACGATGTACGCGGCGTCCTCGGGCGACAGCGCCATGTTCTTCGGCGCGAGCGGATCGATCGCGGGCGGCCAGATGTAGGCACGCGCGAGGTCGGCGTCGCCCGGGACGTACTCCTTTCGGTGGAAGATCGACGCGTCGTAGCGCTGGATCCACGGCTGCAGGAAGTCGATCACCTGCCGGTTCGGCGTCGAGAGATCGATGTGGCAGCGCCAGACCCACTTCGCCCGGGACGACGGAAACCACTCGATCATCGCGGCGGGCTGCGCGTCGTGGACGATCACGAAGTCGTAGTCGTCGACAAACTCCTTCGCGTTCATCTCGTTGTAGCGGCGAAAGATCTCTTGCTGCTCGTCGTCGAGCCCCTGCGGATTGCCCTGGAGCGCGTTGTGAATCGTCTTCGTGACGTTGAAGAACTCGTCGGCGCCGCGAATGATCAGCCAGTCGGCCTCGAGCCCGGCGCTCTGCATCAGCGGGACGAGGGTGTAGTTGATCTCGGCCACGCCGCCGCCGAACGCGGTCGCCGAGATGTGAGCCACACGCTTTCCCGTGAGCGGCTCGGCCAGACGGCGGATCTCGTCCATCAGCCCACGCGTCGCGATGGTCGCGTAATCGGCGAGCGCCTTGTGTCCGACGTTGACGGCTTGCAGCACGAAGCGTGAGACGATAGACGCGAGAGCCGGTTAGTTGTCGAGCACCTTCACGAAACGGAGCCGCGAGCCGCGGCCACCGTCACCGGAGCCGATCTCGAGCTCGTCGGCGACCGACCGGATGATCGCGATCCCGAGCCCGCCCTCGGGAAGCTCGCCGTCGCCGTCCCGCGTCTCAGGTGGGTCGAAACCGTCGCCGTCGTCGGCTACCTCGATCACCAGGCGGTCGGGGTGGAGCTCGTACCGGATGTCGACCGTGCCGTCACCGTCGGCGTATGCGTGCCGGATGGAGTTCGAGCACGCCTCCGTCAGTGCGAGCTTGAGATCGCCGAGCGTCTCCTCGCTGAGCGGCCGGAGCCGCGAGATCCCGGTCAGGGCGAGCCGGCACAGGGTGATGTACTCGGGCTTCGCCGGAATCGTCAGCCGCACCTCGCGGGCGGCCGTCGTTTCGTTCACCTGCAGGTCCAGATCAAGTGTTGCCATTTGGAAAAGAGTTGTCTGGGTCTCAGCAAGTTGAAACTACCGGATCCTCGGTCACGGATAGGCCGCCAGCGACTTGTACCCAAGGATCCGGCAGAGCTAACGTGCGCGCTCGCCGAGGTGAATCGCGACCCGGCGACGCTTGCCGTCGCGGACGACGGTGAAGACCGCGATCTTCCCGGGTTCGAGCTCGGTCACGATCCGCACGACGTCGTCCGCGCTGCGGACGGCCTGGCCGTCGATCGCGACGATCAGGTCGCCGCCGACCGGAAACGAGAGACCGTTGAACTCCTCGTCGCGAACGGCGGCGCGGAGCCCCGCGCGCGCGGCGGGGCTGTTCGGTCGCACCTGACTCACGACAGCGCCGCGACCGACCGGATAGTGGAAGCGGCGGGCAAGCGTCGGCGTCAGGTCGGTCGTGGTCACGCCGACGTACGCGTAGCGCACCGAGCCGGTGTCGACGAGCTGCTCGAGCGAGCGCTTCGCAGCGTTGATCGGGATCGCGAAGCCGACGCCCTCGTTCTGACCCGTCTCGCTGCGAATCTGAGCGTTGATCCCGATCACCCGGCCCTTCGCGTCGAAGAGCGGGCCGCCGGAGTTGCCGCGGTTGATCGGTGCGTCGATCTGAATCGCGTCGACGACGTTGTAGATCGAGGTCAGGGAAGCGATCGACCGTTTCGTGGCCGACACGACCCCGACGGTCAGCGAGCTCTCGTTCCCGAACGGGCTGCCGATCGCAGCGACGGGCTCGCCGACGGCGACCTTCGACGAGTCGCCGAGCGGCACCGGCGTGATCTTGTGGGCGCCGCGGGCGACGCGGATGACCGCGACGTCCGTGAACGGGTCGTACCCGATGGTCTGACCTTTGACCCGATCGCCGTCGGCGAACTGGACGTAGACCGCGCGGGCGGTCTCGACGGTGTCGTTCCCCTCGCCGGCAGTCGTGACGACGTGCGAGTTCGTGAGCACGAGCCCGTCGTTCGAGACGACGAACCCGCTGCCCTGGGAGGCGGCGGCGGTGTCGGCGTTCTCGTCGCCGAAGAACGCGTAGATCGTGACGACGCCGCCCAGGCGAGCCTGGTAGATCCTGGCCGGGTCGAAGTCACCGCCGACGAGCGGCTTCGCCGAGCTCTGGAGCGGCGCCGATGTCGCGTCGCCGGAGCGCTGCTGCGGGGCGCCGACGATGACGGTGTCCGTGTCCCCGATCCAGCCGGCCGCGGTTCCGATCCCGATCGCCGCGAACGCGCCGAGGATCGCGCAGCCCAAGGAGACGAGGACGAGGGCTGCCGGGCGCACCGAATCACTGTAGCCGCGGTTGCCTCGCGGTCGTTTTCACCGGAAAACGACTAGGCCCCCGCGGGAAGGGCGAGCCTGAACGTCGTCGAGCCCGGGCGCGAGTCGATCTCGATCGTCCCGCCCATCAGCTCCGCGAGCTCCCTCGCGATCGCCAGGCCGAGGCCGCTCCCGGTCGTCGACGCCCCCGTCGACCCTGTAGAAGCGCTCGAAGACCTGCTCCTGCTGCGCCTCGGGGATGCCGGGCCCCTCGTCCTCGATCTCCAGGAACGCGCGCCCGTTGTTCTGCGCGGCGCGGATCCGCACGCCCGTCCCCGGCGGCGTGTGCAGCAGGGCGTTCTCGAGCAGGATCCGGCCGATCTGAAGCGTCCGGAGCTCGTCTCCAACCGCCTCGGGCGAGCCTTCCACCGCCGTCTCGATCGGGTGCTGCTTGGAACGGGCAACCGCTTCGAACTCCGAGCCGATCGACTGCGCGACTGCGCCGAGATCGAGCTTCTCCCGCTCGAGCTGGACGCGTCCGGCGTCGAGCCGGGAGAGGTCGAGTAGATCGGTGGCGAGCTTCGTCAGGCGCTCGACCTGCTCCCGAGCCGTCCCGAGGAACTCGCGGCGAGTCTCCTCGTCGAGCTCCTCGTCGTCGAGCAGCTCGAGAAAGCCCCCGAGCGAGAAGATCGGCGTTCGGAGCTCGTGCGAGGCGTTGGCGATGAACTCCCGCCGCGCCCGCTCGAGCCCGGCGAGGCGCAGGCGCATGCGGTCGAAGGCGGCCGCGAGCTGTGCGACCTCGTCGCCGCCGGTGTCGACGATCGGCTCGTCGAAGCGGCCGCTCGCGATCCGGTCGGCGGCCCGCTCGAGCCGTCGTAGCCGTCGCGCGAACAGGTATGCGGCGCCGTAGCCCATCGCGACGGAGAGGAAGAGCGCCACGGCGCCCGCGAGCAGGAGGCGCCGCCGGACCAGCGCGACGTTCGCCAACGTGTCCTCGAGGGGTGCCCGGAGGACGAGGACCGCGCCCTGCGCCGTCTGCACGGCAGCCTCCGCGTACGGCTCGCCGGCCCGAACGATCTGACCGCTCTGGGGTTCGCCGGTCGTGCCGGCCGCGACCGCGAGCGCGTCGGTGACCTGGGTCGACTGCGTGAGCTGTGAGTCCGCGAGCGGGACCACGGCCGGGTCGGGGGAGTCGAGCAGGTCCACGAGCATCACCCGCGCGTTCACGCTCGGGGCGTTCCGCTCCGTGAAGTCCTGCCAGCGCGAAGGATCGTCGGGAACGCGGCCCGCGAGACCCTCGGCGAGGGGGACGAGCTGATCGACCTTCGCGTCGACGAGGTTGCGCTCGAGGATCGGGACGAGGCCGGCGTAGACGATCGCGAGTGCCGCTGCAACCACCGCGAGGAGTGCGAGGCTGAGCCGGGCGCCGACGCTCCGGAGCGGGTTCACGCGGCGGAGAACCGGTAGCCCGCGCCGCGCACCGTCTGGAGGTACTGCGGCTCGCTCGGGTCGTGCTCGAGCTTCTCGCGGAGGTGGCGCACGTGCACGTCGATCGTGCGCGGCTCCCGGTAGTCCGAGCCGCCCCAGAGCGCCTCCAGCAGGCGCTGCCGCGAGAAGACGACCCCCGGGTTGGAGGCGAGCGTCCGGAGCAGCTCGAACTCGACGTAGGTCAGCTGCACCGGCCGCTCCTCGACCTCGACAGTCCGCCGGGCGAGGTCGATCGTCACGCCGCCTGCCTCGATGGTCGAGCTCTCGCCGCCGGCCGGGCGCGGTGCCGAGACCCGGCGGAGCAGCGCCCGCACGCGGCTCCGGAACTCCCGGATCGAGAACGGCTTCGTGATGTAGTCGTCGGCGCCGAGCTCGAGACCGAGCACCTTGTCGAACTCGTCGTCGCGGGCGGTCAACATGATGATCGGCACGGAGCTCTGGGCGCGCAGGCGCTTGCAGACCTCGAGCCCGTCCAGCTTCGGCAGCATCAGGTCGAGGACGACGAGGTCGAAGGGCTGTTCCGAGAAGCGGAGCAGGGCCTCCTCGCCGTCGTGGGCGGGAACGACCTGGAACCCGTCGCGCTCGAGCGGGTAGGTCAGCAGCTTCTGGACGGACTCCTCGTCGTCGACCAGCAGAATCGTGGACGCATCCGTCATGTCGTGAATCATGCCCTGCGTCCCCTCACACGGGAGCCGCCCCTAGACTCCCTCGCCATGGCCGTTCAGCCCCCGACGGGGCGGCGGCGGGCACGGCCGGGCTCGCTCGAGCGACCGGTCAACGCCCGCATGTACCGCGGCACGTGGCTCGTGCTCGCGATTCCGCTCCTCCTCTCCGCCTTCAGCGTCGCCCGCCCGGCGCCGCTGCCGGCACCGTTTCCGCCCGCATTCGACGCGGCCTCGGCGGAGACGCTGGCCGAGGAGTTCGCCCGCTTCTACCCGATGCGCTTTCCGGGCAGCGACGGGGCGACAGCGGCTGCGGACTGGTTCCAGGGGCAACTGGAGCCGTACGGGCTCAACGTCCGGTCTCAGCCCTTCACGGCGAAGGTGCCGGGCTACGGGGACCTCCGGTTCGAGAACCTGATCGCCACCGTACGCGGGCGCTCGCCGCGGCGGATCGTCGTCATGGCGCACCGGGACGACCTGGGGACGGGGCCCGGCGCGAACGACAACGCGACAGGAACCGCTGCGCTCATCGTCCTGGCGCGATCGTTCGCAACGCCGCTCTCCTCGGAGGACGACCGCCTCGGACCGGCGCACACGCTCGTCTTCCTGTCGACCGACGGCGGTGCGCTCGGCGGCGTCGGCGCGAACCACTTCGCGGAGACGGAGGGCGAGAACGTCGACGCGGTCATCAACCTCGACGCGATCGCCGGCCCCGGGCCGCCACGCCTCCAGATCGCCGGCGATCGCCCACGCTCGCCCGGCTGGACGCTCGTGCGAACGGCCTCAACCCGCATCGCGGAGCAAACCGGCCGCCCGCCGCTCCGACCGACCGCGTCGCGTCAGTTGCTCGAGTTCGCGTTCCCGCTTAACCTGTACGAGCAATCCACGTTCGTCGGACGCGGCATCTCGGCATTGACGATCACGACCGAGGGCGACGACACGACCCCCGCAGAGCTCGACACGGAAGCGCGGCTCCACAGGCTGCTCGGACGACCGCGTTTCGGCCAGATCGGCGGTGCCGCGCAGACCCTCATCGGCTCGATCGACCAGGGCCTCGAAGTGACGCGCGGCGGCTCGCCGTACTTCTACTTCGGCTCGCGCGCCGTCCGGGGATGGGCGGTTCAGCTCGTGCTGATCGCAGCGCTGCTGCCGTTTCTCGCAGTGGCGGTCGACCTGTTCGCCCGTTGCCGCAGGCGCCGGATCCCGCTCGGCCCGGCGGTCCGAAGCTACGTCAACCGCCTCGCGTTCTGGCTCTTCGCCGGCCTCGCGTTCGCAGTGGTCGCGAAGGCGGGCGGCTGGCCGCAGGGAGACCCACTGCCGCCCGCGCCCGAGATCGAACCCGTCCGGACGTGGCCGGTCGCCGCCCTCGTCGTCCTCGCTGTGGCCGTGGCTGCCGCGTGGATCCTCGCGCGCGAGCGCCTGATCCCGCGCCGTGCGATCACGTCGGAGGAAGAGCTCGCCGGGCACACCGCGGCGCTGCTGGTGCTCGGGCTCCTCGCGCTGCTCGTCGTCGCGGTGAACGCCTTCGCGCTCGTGTTCATCCTGCCCTCGCTCCACGCGTGGCTCTGGCTTGCACAGGTCCAGGCCCGGCCGGTCTGGGTCCGCGCGTCGGTGCTCGCCGCGGGTTTCGTGGGCCCGGCGCTGCTCGTCTGGTCGCTCGCGCAGCGGCTCGACCTCGGAGCGGACGCGCTGGCGTACCTCGTCGGGCTCGTCGCGATCGGGTACGTGCCCGTACCGCTCGTCGTGCTCTTCCTCGGCTGGCTCGCCGTTGCGGGCCAGCTCGGCGCGCTCGCCGCGCGGCGCTACGCGCCGTACCCCTCTGCCCAGGAGCGACCGCCGCGTGGGCCGCTCCGGACGCTCGTGCGAACGATGCTGGTCGGCGTCGAACGACGGCGCAAGGCCACGGCAGACCGACGCGCGATGGAAGGCTGAGCGCTCAGAGCCGGAGGAACGAGACCGGCTCGCCGGCCGCAAGCTCACCCTCGCCGCGCGGGACGAGCACGAGCGCATCCGCCGACGCGGCCCGAACGATCATGTGCGACTCCTGGCCGCCGACCGGGACCAGGCCCGCGTCCGTGCGCCGCGCCCGGACGAGCTCGTCTCTCGTCGCGTTCTTCGGCACCGCGTGCCCGAGCGTTCCGTGCTCCCAACGGGGGCCGGGCGTGGTCTCGCCTTCGAGCGCCCGCAGCGCCGGCCGGACGAACAGCTCGAAGCCGACGAGTGCCGAGACCGGGTTGCCCGGGAGGCCGAAGACGAGCGTCGCCCCGCGAACGCCGAACGAGACCGGCTTGCCGGGCTTGACGGCGACGCGCCAGAACACTTCCTCGACGCCGAGCTCTGCGCTGATCGCTCGCACGAGGTCGTGCGGACCGACCGAGACACCGCCGGAGCTGACGACGACGTCGGCGCCGAGCGCCCGCTCGAGCGCGGTGCGATGTGCCTCCTCGTCGTCCTCCACCGACGCGATCCGGTCGACCACGGCACCCTGAGCCTCCAGCGCAGCCGCGAGCATCACGCCGTTCGCCTCGTACACCTGACCGGGTTCGAGCGGCTCGCCCGGCGCGCGGAGCTCGCTCCCCGTCGCGAGAACGGCAGTCCGCGGTCGCCGGGCACACACCACCTCGGCCACCCCCGCCGCCGCGAGCGCGCCGATCTGCGCCGGCCCGAGCCTCGTCCCGGCGGCGACCACCGTTTGGCCCACAGTCGTGTCGCCTCCACGCGGCCGCACGTTGTCTGCTCCGGCAACTGCCCGTTCGATCTCGATGCTGTTGTCCCTGACGGCAACATGCTCGATCGGCACGACCGCATCCGCACCGGCCGGGACCACCCCGCCCGTCGCGATCCCCATCGCCTCCCCCGCCTCGAGGTCCCGCCCGGCGGGCCGGCCCGCGGCGATCCGCGCGACGACCGGGAGCACCCCCGGAGTGTCGGCGCTCCGCAGGGCGAAGCCGTCCATCGCGGAGCTCGGGAACGGCGGCAGGTCGACCGCGGCGCGCGCCGGCTCCGCGAGCACGCGGCCCGACGCAGCTTCGATCGCGACCTGCTTCCACCGCAAGCGGCTCGACCCGCGCGAGCACGGCGGCGATCGCCTCGTCGAGCGTCAGCAGCTCGGGCACGCCGTCACCCTAGTCCCGGTACCCTCGCGCCGTGCTGTCGGTCGTCGTACCGGTGTACAACGAGGAGCGCAGCGTGGAGCTTCTCTACGACGAGCTCGCAGCCGCGCTGGACCCGCTCGGGCCGGACTGGGAGGCGGTGTTCGTCGACGACGGCTCCGGCGACGGCTCGTTCGCCGCGCTGACCCGCCTCCATGCCCGGGCGGAGAACGTCCGGGTCGTCCGGATGCGCCGCAACTTCGGCAAGGCGCCGGCGCTCGCCGCCGGCTTCGCGCAAGCGTCCGGCGACGTGATCGTCACGATCGACGCCGACGGCCAGGACGACCCCGCCGAGATCCCACGCCTGCTCGCGAAGCTCGACGAGGGCTTCGACCTCGTCTCCGGCTGGAAGACAAAGCGCCGCGACCCGTGGCGACGGCGCCTCGTCTCACGCGTCTTCAACGGCGTGACCGGCTGGATCTCCGGCGTGCAACTGCACGACATGAACTGCGGGCTGAAGGCGTACAGGGCCGAGGTCGTCAAGGGCCTCGCGCTCTACGGCGAGCTGCACCGCTTCATCCCTGTGCTGGCGCACGAGCGCGGCTACCGAATCGCGGAGGTTCCCGTCAACCACCGGCCCCGGGAGCACGGCCGCTCACGCTACGGCCTCGAGCGCTACCTGCGTGGGTTCTTCGACCTGATCACCGTCACGTTCATGGGCCGCTACCGCCACCGGCCGCTCCACCTGTTCGGCGGTCTCGGGCTCGCGCTCGGCGGAGCCGGCTTTCTCATCTGCCTCTACCTGACCGTGCTCTGGCTCACGGGCAGCGCCATCGGCCACCGGCCCCTGCTCACACTCGGCGTCCTGCTCGTCGTCGTCGGGATGCAGTTCCTCTCGCTCGGCCTGATCGGCGAGATGATCACGACGCACCACGAGGAGCGCGCGCTCGAACGCGGGCGCGACGAGCTGTACGTCGACGAGATCCTCTCCTGAAGATCCTCTACTTCGGGACGTACGAACGCGGCTATCCACGGAACGCACAGGTCATCTCGTGCCTGCGCCGCGTCGGCGTGGAGGTGACCGAGCGGCACGAGCCGGTGTGGGAGGGACGGCGAGACGCCTGGCGCGCCGGCTTCTCGACGTTCGTGCGGCTCGTCCGCGCGCAGGCTCGTCTGTTGCGGCGCGACGGCGGGCGGCGCTACGACGCGGTCGTCGTCGGGTACCCGGGCCAGCTCGACCTCTTGGCGGCGAGGCGCGCGGCATGTGGGGCGCCGGTCGTGTTCAACCCGCTCGTCTCGCTCTCCGACACGCTCGTCGCGGACCGCGGCCGTTTCCGAGCCGGGTCGTTCGCCGCGCGTGGTCTCGAGCTCCTCGACCGGCTGGCGCTGCGCACGGCCGACGTCGTGGTGGCGGACACGGAAGCCCACGCCGGGTTCCTGGCCGAGCTCGCGGGGCTCGAGCGGGTCGAGGTCTGCTTCGTCGGAGCGGAGGAGCGCATCTTCCGGCCGGGCACGCGACCGACGACGTTCACGCACGCGCTCTTTGTCGGAAAGCTCATCCCGCTGCACGGGCTGGAGACGATCCTCGAGGCCGCCAGGCTCGCGCCCGAGCTCGCGTTCCGACTCGTCGGAAGCGGGCAGCTCGATGCACAGCTCGAGCGTCGGCCCGAGAACGTCGAGTGGCTGCCGTGGGTCGACTACGAGCACCTCGGAGATCTCTACCGCGACGCGGGAGCCGCCCTCGGCATCTTCGGCACGTCAGCGAAGGCTGCGCGCGTGATCCCGAACAAGGCGTTTCAGGCGATCGCCTGCGGCGCGCCGCTCGTCACCGCCGACACGCCGGCGGCGCGGGAGCTGCTCGTCGACGAGGAGAGTGCGCTGCTCGTGCGGACGGGTGACCCGGAAGCGCTCGCTGCAGCCTTGCGCCGGCTCGCGACAGACGGGAGCCTGCGCGAGCGCATCGCTCAGGGCGGCCTGGCCGCGTACCGCGAGCGGGCGAGCGAGGAGGTGCTCGGGCGTCGTTGGCTCGGCGTCCTCGAGCGCGCGACCGCGTGACGGATCGCCGCCTCCTCGTTGCCGCGATGGCAGCGTTCGCGGCCGGCTTCGGCGCGCTCTCCGTGCTTCGCCATCGGTCGTTCGAGACCGGCCGGTTCGACCTCGGCAACATGGTGCAGGCCGTCTGGTCGACCGCGCACGGCGACCCGCTTGCGGTCACGAACCTCGCGGGCGAGCAGTCGTCGCGGCTCGCCTCGCACGTCGACCCGATCCTCGTTCTGTTCGCGCCGCTCTGGTTCGTCTGGCCGAGCCCGTCGATGCTCCTCGTCGTGCAGTCGGTCGCGGTCGCGCTCGGCGCGCTGCCGGTCTACTGGCTCGCGCGCAAGCACCTCGGCTCCGGCCGCGGCGGGCTCGGGTTCGCGCTCGCGTACCTCCTCTACCCGGCGACGCAGTGGACGGTGCTCGCGGAATTCCACCCGGTCGCGCTCGCCTGCCCGCTGCTCCTGTTCGCGTTCTGGTACCTCGACGAGGACCGGCTCGTGCCGTTCGCGCTCTTCGCCGCACTCGCCGCGACCACCAAGGAGGAGATCCCGCTCGCCGTCGCCGGTCTCGGTGCCTGGTACGCGCTCGCCCGGCGGCGAAGAGCTGCGGGCGCGGCGATCGCCGTCGCGGGAATCGCGGCGGCTGCGATCGCGATCGGCGTCGTGCAACCACACTTCGGCGACGGCGGGGATCCTTTTGCCGGCAGGTACGAGGAGGTCGGAGGCTCGGTCGGCGGGATCCTGAAGACGGCGCTGACCGACCCGCTCCGGCTCGCCCGAGTCGCGTTCGACGACCGCGGCGTCGGTTACCTCCTCACGCTGCTCCTCCCGCTCGCGTTCCTGCCGCTCGGGGCGCCGCTCGCACTGCTGCCGGCGGTCCCCGACCTCGCACTCAACCTCCTCTCTTCGACTCGCACGCAGACGTCGATCCACTTTCACTACGCGGCGCCGCTGATTCCGGCGTTCTTCGCCGCCGCGATCTTCGCGGCCGCCAAGCTGCGGTTTGCGATCGAACGCGCCCTCGTCGTCCTGATGCTGATCGCGAACTTCGTGCTCGGAGCGATTCCCGTGTGGGCGGCGCTTCCCGGTGGGGAGGACCTGCAGGCGCGCTCGGCACTCGTCAGCGCCCACGACCGCGTCGCGGCGCGTGCGCTCGAGGCGATCCCCAGCGACGCGGTCGTGTCTGCGTCGAACTCGCTCGGCGCACACCTCTCGGCGCGGCGGCGCGTGCTCAGCTTCCCGGTGCGCGGCGACGCCGAGTGGATTGCCGTGGACGAGACGTCGCCGGGTTACCTCGACCGCTTCGCACCGGCCCCGTACGCGGCCGCGATCGCGCGTCTGCGGCGGGACCCAGGCTGGCGCGTCGTGTTCGAGGAAGACGGCGTGCTGGTGTTCAGACGGGAATCGTCTGCGGGAGGAGGTACGCCGTGAGCGCGAGCGCGAGCCCACGGGCGACCGCGTCCTCCTCCACAGCCGCGAGCGGCACGACCCACGCGAGGTACCACGGCGTGACGTACGGGGCACAGGCGAGGAGCAGCCCGGCGGCGAGCGCAACGCGTGCACGGCCGCGCCATGCCCCTCGCGCGAGCACCGCGTAGGCCGCCAGAAAGAGCGCCGCCGAAGAGCGCGATCGCGGCACCCTGGGGCACACCGAGCTGCGAAAGCCGGTGCGGCAGCGCGTAGCTCGTCGTCTGGCGCGCATTGTCTGCGAGGGGGCCGGCGGCACCCAGCCACGCGAACCCGTACCGCCACGCCGAGAGTGCGAGCACGATCCCAGCCGTCAGCGCGAACACCAAGTGCCCGACACGACGCCCGGTCGCGCGAGCCTCGAGAGCCCGCAGCGGAAACAGCACGACCGGAATCCACTTGATCGACGCGCCGAGCACCCAAGCCGCGCCGGCCCATTGACGTCGCGCCCCGGCAGACGCGAGTGCGGCGAGCACGAGCGCTCCGACCCACGCATCGTTGTGACCGCCGCCCGCGAGGTGGACCGCCAGCACCGGGTTCCACCCGACGAACGCCGCGGCAAGGGCGGGCCTTGCGGCGGCGCCCGCCGCGAGCAGGATCATCGCCACGGCCGCGAGCGCCGCCAGCGACTTGTAGATCCAGGCGGCGGCGTTGTGCGACTCCCCGGCCGCAGCGGCAATCGGCTCGGCCGCGAGCATGAAGCCCGGGCCGTACACCGACGTTCGGTCGCGCCACTGCTCGCCCGTCCACTCGTAGGCGGGATCGTCCGGAAAGTCGGACGGAGTTTCCCGGTACGGATTCGCACCATGGACGACAGCGATCCGGCCGTAGTCCCAGTACGTCCATGCATCGCTCGAGAGCAGCAGCGGCGCCGCCAGGGGGACGAGCTGAACGGCGACGGCGAGCGTGACGACCGCACGGACGCTCGCGTCGCGTCGCGCGAGCACGCGCAGGCCCACGACATACGCGACAAACGCGAGCGCAAGCAGTACGAGAAACGCCCAGGCCCATGCGCTGTCGCCGACGAGCGCACCCCCGGCCTCGGGGACGAGCGGCGAATCGTCGGGCCACGCAAGCGCGACGCAGCCCGCGACGAGAACGAGGACGACCAGGCCCGGCGCGAGCCGGGTCAGATGGTCACGGCGAGACAGCGCCTGGCAGCGTCGGCGGCGGGGGCGGCGGCTCCGTGGGCGGAGGCAGGACAGGCTCCGTCACCGGCGGCGAAGGTTCCGTCACCGGCGGCTCCTCTGCCGGAGCCTCGGGCGGTGGGGCCGGACTCGTGTCCGTCGAGGTGCTCATCGAAGACGTGGGCGTCCCGCCGACGTACTCGACCGCGTACTGGCCGGTGTCGAACGGCTCCCACACCGGGCTGTGGTTCGGCTGGAGCCACTCGAACAGAGCCCGGTTCTCCATTGCGACGGTCATGAACCGGCGCCAGATGTCTGCCGGGAACGTGCCGCCCGCAACCGCGATCCCGTGCACGTTCTCCATCGGAATCTGCGCCTGCGGATAGCCCACCCAGACGGTCGTCTGGAGCTGGGGCGTGAAGCCGCAGAACCACGCGTCCGCGTGGTTGTCGGTCGTCCCGGTCTTACCGGCCGCCGGCCGCCCGATCTGAGCGCCGACCCCGGTTCCGAACAGCACGTTGTCCTCGAGAATTCGCGTCACCTCATAGGCAACCCAGTCGGGCAAGACGCGGTTTCGCCTCGGCTTCCCCCAACCCGCGTCCCGGTCCTCCTTGCCGCCGGGGAGCACCACCTTCCGGATCGCCATCGGCTCGGAGTGGACACCTCCTGCGGCAAGCGTTGCGTAGGCCGACGCCATCTCGAGCGGCGAGACGGAGATCGCGCCGAGGCCCATCGCCGGGACCACCTCCGATCTCGGAACCGTCACGCCCATCTTCCGCGCCGTTGCCGCCACCGCCTCGGGCCCGAGATCGAGTGTGAGCTGCGCATACACCGTGTTGTCCGAGGCGAGCGTCGCCCGGGTGATGGACGTCGGGCCCAGGTAGCTGTCGCTGTAGGTCTTCACCTCCCACGGCTCCGTCAGCGGATCCGGCTGGTAGATGAAGCGCTGCGACCTGTAGTACGTGGTGTCGGGGTTGACCCCGCGCTCGACCGCGGCCGTGAGCACGAACGTCTTGAACGTCGAGCCGGCCTGCCGCCGCCCCTGCGAGACGAGGTTGTATTGGTTCTTCGCGGTGTTCGGCGTGACCGCGACCATCGCCTTGATCGCGCCCGTCTTCGGGTCGATCGAGACGAGCGCGGACGCGGGGTCGGTCTTGTACGGCAGCGTCTCGGTGATCGCTCGGCGTGCGGCGATCTGAAGGCGGCGGTCGACCGTCGTGTAGACGCGCAGGCCGCCCGACCGGACGGTCGCGCCGCCGTACTCCTTCACGAGCTCGTTGTAGACGTACGAGAAGAAGTACGGCTCGCGAATCCGCCGGTAGAGGTTCCCCGGCTTGAGGCCGAGCTCGCGGTTCGCGACCGCATCGTTGAACTGGGCGGCCGTGATCGCGCCGGTGGTGAACATCGCGCGCAGCACCTCGTCGCGCCGCCCGAGCGCGCGCTCGGGCTGGAGAATCGGATCGTAGGTCGAAGGCGCCTGGGTCAACCCGGCCAGCAGCGCCGACTGCTCCAGGGTCAGCGCGCGCGCCGGAACGGAGAAGTACGTCCGAGCGGCAGCCTCGACCCCGTAGGCGTGGTTGCCGTAGTAGACCTGGTTCATGTAGCTCGTCAGGATCCGTTTCTTCGACCACGCACGGTCGAGCTTGATCGCCAGACAGGCCTCCCGGAGCTTCCGTTCGTAGGTGCGCTCGTTCGAGATGTAGAGGTTGCGCACGAGCTGCTGCGTGATCGTCGATCCGCCCTCGACGACGCGCTTCTCGCTCAGGTTCTTGAGCGCCGCGCGCGCGATGCCTTCGACGTCGACACCGCTGTGGTGGTAGAAGCGTCGATCCTCGATTGCGACGGTCGCCTTCGGCATCCACTTGCTGACCTTCGAGAGCGACACCGGCTGCCTGTTGCGCTCCGCCGGAATGGAGCCGAGGAACGAGTTGTCGGCTGCGTAGACGAACGAGTTCTCGCCGATCTCGACCGGGCGAAGCTGATCGAGATCCGCGTTCGCGCACATGACCGCGGCACCCCCGACCCCTCCGGCGGGGAGCACGATCAGGATCAGGACGATCGCCGCGACGGCGAGCAGCGCGAGCTTGTGGTGACGGCGCCGCCTGGAGCGGCGGCGGCTCCTGCGCCGGCGCTGCAGCTCGGGAAACTCCTGCTGCGCAGGTCGGCGCGGGCTCACGCGAGCACCCCGGCCGCCCGCAGCCGGCCGTGGGCGCGCAGGCGCAGCTCCTGCTCGAACGCTTCGGCGTTTCCCTGCGGCGCGGGCACGCGCACGACCAGCGTCGCGTTTCCGTCGAGTCCGCTCAGCACGACCTGCGCCCCCTCGTAGTCGGCGATCTCCTCACGAAGCGCGTCGACGGCGGCGGCGACGTCCTGCGAGAGCGGCACCTGCACCTTGATCTCGGCCACCGTGTTCACACTCCGAATCGTCGAGTTCCGGATGGTATCCGAGGCCAGCGTGTCGTTCGGGATCACGAGCCTGGCGCCCTCGGCCAGCCTGATGAAGGTGTACGTGAGGCCGATCTCCTCGACCCGGCCCGTCTGGTTGCCGACGGTGACCAGGTCGCCGAGGCGGACCGGCTGTGCCACGGCGATGAGGATGCCGGCGACGAAGTTCGACAGCGTCTTCTGGGCGGCCAGGCCGAGGATCAGGCCGAGGATCGCGGTCGACGCGAGCACCCCGACTGCGACCGCGCGGACTGCGGGGATCGTCAGGAGCGCCGAGATGACCCCGGCGACGATGATGATCGTCGAGATGGTGCGTTGCAGGACGCGGTACCGCGTCGCGACACCCGGATCGAGCGTCCTGCGGGACATCCACTTCTCGACGAGCTTCGCCGTGACGAGAGCGAGCACGATCACGCCCGCCGCGATGCCCAGGGCTTGCCAGTCCATGTGGCCCTAGTTCCCTACGGGTCGAGGGGCTTCCTGCCCGCAAAACCCTCTTCGATGCCGTGCCAGAAGGCGATCTCGTCCTCTCCGAGCTGCCAGCACAGGTACGCCTCGACGCCGTCGACCTGCGCGGGGAAGTCGACGAGGCCGCTGTCGGGATCCTTGACGACACCGCCGAGCTCGTGGATCGCGTTCACGCACCGGGCGACGCCGGCGAGCTCGAGGCCGATCCGCTCTCCGAGGCCGGCAAGCTCGTGAGAGTCGACTCCGCCGCCGTTGCCGGCGATCCGGAGCGCGAGCTCGCCCCGCTTCGCCTCCGCGTCGGCGAGCTCGGCTCGATGCGCGATCAGTCTCTCCACGAGCGGACGGATGCGAGAGAGGAGCGCGTTGGCCTCGTCTCGGGTGAAGCGGCGCGGAGGCATGCCCGTATGATCGAGACAGAGGTGCCCCGCGGTCAACGAGACTGGTCTTCGGTCGACGCGGTCACGATCGACGCCTACGGGACGCTCCTCGAGCTGCCTGACCCAGTGGCCTCGCTTGCCGGCGTTCTGCCGGGATTCGACCGACACGCGATCGAACTGGCCTTCCGCGCCGAGGTCGAGTACTACACGGAGCACGCGATCGAGGGCCGGGATCCGCAGTCGCTTGCCCGGCTCCGTGCCGACTGCGTCGCGGTCTTCAACGGAGTGCTCGGCTCGGCCCTCGGTCCCGAGGAGTTCGTCGGCGCGCTCGACTTCGCGTGGGTCGGAGGCGCTCGAGCGGCGGTCGAGCACCTGCGCGCACGCGGCCTCGCGCTCGCGGTCGTGTCGAACTGGGACGTGTCGCTGCACGAGCGCATCGACGGGCTCGGTGTCCTGGTCGTGACATCCGCGGAGGCCGGCGCCGCGAAGCCCGACCCGGCTGTCTTCCGGCTCGCGCTCGAGCGACTCGGCGTGTCCCCGACGCGAACGCTGCACATCGGCGACACGGAGCACGACCGCGAGGCAGCCGCTGCGGCGGGTGTCGCGTTCGCACCCGCACCGCTCGCGACCGCGGTCGGCGCCGGCGCGTGATCGACCGTACGGTCCACTCCACCCGGCTCGCGATCTGGGCGTCGCTGATCGTGCTCCTGACGGCGCTGCAGCTCTACGGTCGCTACGTGGCCGACTCCGCCGAGCTCGACGATCCGCTCTACAGCTCGAGCTTCGCCGCCGCGAGCCTGTCCCAGTGGGTGCTCCTCGGCGCGATCACGCTCGGGCTCGCTGCGGGCGCGTGGCCGTTGCTCGCCCTGCGTCGCCCGCGTCGAGTCGGACGCGCGGTCCTGATCGCGCTCGGGACGTTCCTGCTCGTTTTCGCTCTGGGCATTCTGCTCAGCGCACTGTCGCTGAACCCCTCCGAGGAGCAGGGCCTCGTCCCCGACGACTGGCCGCCGCCCGACGAGACCGTCTTCGCCGTGAACGTCGCGCTCGTGGTCCTGATCGGCCCGCTCACGGAGGAACTGCTCTTCCGTGGAGTCGGTTTCGGACTGCTCCGCCCGCTCGGCCGCGGCGTCGCAGTGCTTCGGCTCTGCGTTCGCGTTCGCGGCGGTCCACGGGCTGCTGGAAGGGTTCCTGCTGATCTTCGTGCTCGGGCTCGGCCTGGCGATCATCCGCGAGGTGAGCGACAGCGTCGTCCCCGGCTTCGTGCTGCACGCGACCTTCAATGCGATCGCGATCGCGGGCGCCGCGCTGAGCGCCGGCTGAAGCCCCGGTTATCCTCCGGACGTGCGTCGCGCGCTCGTCTGCGTCGCCCTCGTGTTCGCACCGTCGGCGTCGGCCTCGCCCTTCACGCTCGAGCTGGCGCCGCTTCCGGTTTCGACCTTCGGCGACACGGTTGCGCTGCACGGCAGGGTCACGCCGGCGCTCGTCGACGCCCCGGTGACGATCCTCCGCGACGGGAACGCGCATCGGGACCGCGAGGACGTCCGGCGACGGGACCTTCGTCTTTCGCACCAGGGTCGAGGGCCCGGCCGTCGTACGCGGCCTCGGCGGGCGAGCTTGCTTCCCCGACGGTGGCGTTGGCGGCAAGGCCGCGTCTGATCGCACGGGTCGTCGGTCCCGGCGTCGTCGGCGGGCGGCTTCGACTCGAGGCGCAGGTTCAGCCCGCCGGATCGCTTCACGTCGAAATTCGGCGCGGCAGGAGGGTGACGCTCTCGAAGACCTACGAGGGACGAGCGCGAATCGGGCTCTCGACGCGTGCGCCCGGCTCGTTTCGCGTGCGGGTCAGCGTGGACGCTGCCGGCCCGTGGCTCGGGGCGGCGCGCACGCTGACCGCAAGCGCGGTGGAGCCGCGGCTCGAGCTCGGCTCACGCGGCCCGAGCGTGCGAGCGCTCGAGCGGCGCTTGCAGGAGCTTCGCTTCGTGCTTCCACGCGTCGACTCCCTTTACGGACTGGACACGTATCAGGCGGTGCTCGCGTTCCAGAAGCTGAACCGGCTTCCGTGGACCGGTCGGACCGATGCACGGCTTTGGCGCGCGCTCTCCCGCGCGCAGGTGCCGAGACCGCGCTACGGCGGAGACCACATCGAGGTCAGCAAGGGCCGGCAGTACCTGCTCGTCGTCCGTGGCGGCGAGGTGCGCGCGGTCGTCCACGTCTCGACCGGTGCGACGGGCAACACCCCGATCGGCCGTTGGCAGGTCTACCGCAAGGTGACCGGCTGGGACTGGGTGCTCTGGTACCCGATGTACTTCCTGCGGGGATTCGCGATCCACGGCTACCCGTCGGTTCCCGCGTACCCGGCCTCGCACGGCTGCGTTCGCGTACCCATGTGGGTCGCGCCGCAGCTCTACGCCGAGACGGGCTGGGGTCAGACGATCTACGTGTACTGGTAGAGCGCTACCGCTCTTCTTCTTCGGCGTCCGCGAACTGGTCGGGCGAGACGTCGTCGAGGAAGCGCTTGAACTCGGAGACGATCTCCTCCTCGTTCACCTCTTCGCCCTCGAACTCGATCGCCGACTCCTCGATCACCGAGTCGGCCACGAAGATCGGCGCCTCGGCGCGGATCGCGAGCGCGATCGCGTCCGACGGTCGCGAGTCGACCTCGATCTCCGTGCCGTCCATCTGCACGGTCACCTGGGCGTAGAACGTGTTTTCGCGAAGCTCCGTGACCGTGATGCGGGTCACCTGGGCATCGAGCTGGCCGAGGATCTCGGTGAGGAGGTCGTGCGTCATCGGCCGCGGCGTTGACGCCCCCTGCAGCTTCATCAGGATCGCAGCCGCCTCCGGCTGACCGATCCAGATCGGGAGGTACCGGTTGCCGTCCTTCGTCTTCAGCAGGACGATCGGCTGCTTCCCAACCAGGTCGAAGCTGACCCCGTAGATGTCCATCTCCTGCATCAGGACGGCTCCTGAGGTTGAGTCTAGCTCAGGCTCTTTTCCTCAAAACCCATCGGCTTCGCGGTTCACAGAATCGTTCGACTCGACCTCGTCCAGAGGAACGCGCACGCGTTCGCCCGTCTCGAGATCCTCGAGCTCGGCTTGCCGGTCGCTCACGCTCATCGGATCGAATCCCCGAAGTCGGTAGCGACGACCGTGATAGAGGACGTGGTCGCCTATTGCCATTGCCGCAGTAACTCCAATGGGTGAATCGGCGTCACCCGAAGCGGGGGAGATCCCCTGAATGAGCCGTCAAGTCGGCGTCGCGCTGTCCAGAGGGTGATGGGCGATCGTGGATTCGAACCACGGACCTCCGCCTTATCAGAGCGGCGCTCTAACCAACTGAGCTAATCGCCCGAACGCCTGCTGAGTGTACCGGCGGCCCAAGGAGTGACTTTCGCCGCAGGTGCGGGCTTTGCGCGTGCCTGCTCAGATCGACTGACGGAGACCGCCGTGACCCGCTGAAAGTCGAGCCGCCGAAGGCGGCGACTTTGCAGTGGAGAATCTGTGTGAGGCGGAGGTAGTCCTCCACCGCGAGCAGGAACGACGGGTCGTTGGCGAGCTCGGTGAGCTTTCCCTTGATGTCGTCGTCGACCTCGGGGTCGAAGTGGAGCTCGGTCAGGAACTGCGGCAGGCGGCCCGTCTGCGACATCGCAGCCATGCGAAGGAAGATCCGCTTCGCGTCGTGGTTCTGCGAAATCGCCTCGAGCGACTCGAGATCATTGTGCATCCATAGGCCTACCATCCCTACGGCTTAAACGCCCGCACCGGGGCTCGGGATACGGTCTACGGAGTCAGGTTTTCGAGCGCTTCGGCGAGTTCCTCGAGCTCGTGCTCGTCGCGGAACTCGACCTCGACATGACCTGCCGCGACGCGAGCCTTGAAGCCCGTCGCCTGCTCGAATGCGTCGCGCACGCGTGCGGCGAGCGCCGGGTCGACAGGTGTCTTGCGGCGCGGCTTGCGCCTGGCGCCGGCGTCCTGCGCAGCCCGCTCGGCGGCGCGCGCGGACAGCCCCTGCTCGACGATTCGCCTCGCCAGCTTCTTCTGACCCTCGCGATCCGGGACGGCGAGCACCGCGCGCGCGTGCCGCTCCGTCAGCTCGCCGCGGGCGACCATCCAGAGGACGTCGTCGGGGAGATCGAGCAGGCGCACGCGGTTCGAGATCGTCGGCTTCGCCTTGCCCACCCGCTCGGCAACGTCACCCAGGGAGAGGCCGAACTCGTCGAGCAGAAGTGCGTACGCACGCGCCTCCTCGACGGCGGACAGCTGTTCGCGGGCGACGTTCTCGACGAGCGAGAGGAGGAGCGTGTCTCGATCGTCGGCATCTCGAACGAGCGCGGGCAGCGACTCGAGGCCCGCCTCCTTCGCGGCGCGCCAGCGGCGCTCGCCGGCGATCAACTCCCAGCCGCCCTCGGTGCGAGGCCGAACGACGATCGGCTGGAGCAGGCCCTGCGCGCGGACGGACGATGCGAGGCCGGCGGCCGCATCGGGCTCGAACCGCCGGCGCGGCTGGCGCTTGTTGGGGTGAATCTGGTCAACCGGCAGCTGGGCGAGCTCCGAGCCGCCGCCGTCCCGGCCGCCGATCAGGACCTCGAGACCCTTGCCCGAGGCCTCTGACGGTTAGGCGCGCTCGACAAGCTCCATCGCCACCTTCCAGTACGCATCCGCCCCGGGCGAGCGGCGGTCGTACGCGATCGCAGGGAGTCCGTGGCTCGGTGCCTCGGCCAGCCGCACCGAGCGAGGCACCGTCGTCTCGAACACGAGCTTGCCGAAGTGGCGCCGCACCTCGTCCTCGACGTCGTGCGCGAGCCGCGTGCGTCCGTCCACCATCGTCAGCAGCAGACCTGCGACGGCAGAGGCGGGGGTTCAGGCGCGTCTTGACGAGCTCGATCGAGCGCAGGATCTCGGCGAGCCCCTCGAGCGCGTAGTACTCGGCCTGGACGGGCACGAGCACGCGGTCGGCCGCGGCCAGCGCGTTCACCGTCAGGGGCCCGAGCGAGGGTGGACAGTCCAGGAAGACATATGCGTACCCGGACACGTCCGCGAGGGACTGCGCGAGGTAGCGGTCGCCGTCGTCACGGCGGGCGAGCTCGACCACCGCCCCCGCAAGCTCCGCCTTGGCAGGCACGAGCGAGAGGTTCGCGAACCGCGTGGGCCTTGCGAGCTCGTGGAGCGGGGCGCCGTCGAGCAGGTCGTAGCTCGAGACCCCGTTCGCGCTCTCGCCGAGGCCTGAGGTTGCGTTCGCCTGCGGGTCGAGGTCGACCACGAGCGCGGTCTCGCCGGCTTCGGCGAGGCACGCCGCGAGGTTCACGGCGGTCGTGGTCTTGCCGACGCCGCCCTTCTGGTTCGCAACCGCATAGATTCGCCCCACGCGGCCAGACTACTCAGGCCAGCGGACGCCTTTTCGCGACCCCTGGACGGCGGGGAAACCCGGTCGGTGTGGGTGCGAGCTTCGGGATCACGAGCAGCCCGCCCACCCGTTCGACCTCGCCTCCCCCGACCTGCGCGGCCACCTTCGCAACGCGTTCGGCGTCCGCGGACGGGCCTACGAAGAGGACGACGGCGCCTCCAGGCTCGACGAGCGGCAGGCACCACTCGGCCGCAACCGGCGGCGGCGCGAGCGCGCGGGCGACGGCAACCTTGTAACAGTCTGTTACTTGGCTTTCCGCGCGGCCCCGAACGACGCGCACGTTGGGAAACGGCTGCGCGAAACGCTCGAGCGCGTGCGCCTTCCGCTCCTGCGACTCGAGCAGCGTCACCTCGCGGCCCGGGAACACCGCCGCCAGCGGAATCCCGGGCGAGCCGCCCCCCGAGCCCACGTCGACGATCGGCCCGTCGTACCGCGCGACGACCCCGACCGCCTCGAGCGAGCGCTCGACGTGCTCGTGCCAGGCCTCCTCGGGATCCTTGATCGCTGTCAGCCGGGAAGAGCAATGAGTTCGTGAATCCAGACTTCGAGCCGCGGATCACGCATGGCCGAGTTGGATCGCAACGAAACGCCGGCGGAGGGGGAACGCACGGGGTTCCCCCGTGCGAGGCGTGCACGACGGCGCTAGCCGTCGAACGCCGTGATCACGACAAACCGGTTGGGCTCCGCGCCCTCGCTCGACGTCTCGACGCCCGGGAACTCCTTCAGCCGCAGGTGGACGATCTTGCGCTCGATCGACGTCATCGGCTCGAGCTCGACGCGGCCCTCGCGCAGCGCCTGCTGCGCGCTCCGCACCGCCATCGTCTCGAGCGTCGCTCGGCGACGGTCGCGATAGCCGGCCGCGTCGACGACCACGTCCTTGGCCTCGGCTCCGCCGCGACGGGCGATCGCGTTCGCGAGGTACTGGATCGCGTCGATCGTCTGCCCGTGCTTGCCGATCAGGAGCCCGAGGTCGGCGCCGCCGCACACGACGTGGATCGCCTCGTCGTCCTCGCGAACGTCGACCCGGCAGTCGACGCCGATCGCGTCCGCGATTCGCTCGACGATCTCACGGGCCTGCCCGCCGGCTTCGCTCTCGTCGCGAGGGGCTGCCGGCGCGCGCTCGTCGACGCTCGCGATCACCCGAGCGGGCGCATACCCCACTCCGAGCAAGCCGCGCTCGCCCTCGGAGACCACCTGAAACTGGACGTCGGACTTGTCGAGCCCCGGGTCGAGCCGCTCCAGCTCGCGTAGTGCCGCCCACTTCGCCTCGCCGACGGTCTCGCCCGTCGCCTCGACCTGGAGCGACCCGCCGGTCATCGCCTGGCGCGCTTCTTCTTGCGCTTGACCCGGCGGGGCGGCGAAGCCGGGGAGGCCGGCGGGCTCCTTGGCCTCGGAGCGCGCTTTCCCGTCGCTCCCGGGCGCCGTCCGCGAGCTCCGCTTCTCGGGCTGGACGGGTTTCGGCCGCAGGCCCCGGGTGACGAGGCCCTGACCCGTGGTCCACAGGTTCGTCGTGACCCAGTAGATCATCAGCCCTGCCGGGAAGTTCACGACGAAGAACAGGAAGACGAGCGGCAGCGCGAGCAGCAGGTACCGCTGCGTCTTGTCCATCGTCGTCGACATGAGCAGCGTCGAGGTCGTCTGGCTGCCGGCGTAGAGGATCAGCAGGATGACCGCCGAGAGCGGGTCGTCGCTGAGCGGCTGCGTGATGTCCGGGACGAGACCCCAGAGCCAGCCGAGGTCCGAGCCCGGGTACTTCGGGAAGACCTCCTTCTCGAAGTTCTTCAGGACGAAGAAGAGCGACAGGAAGACCGGGATCTGGAACAGGATCGGCAGGCACGAGGAGGCAGGGTTGATCCTGTTCTCCTTGTAGAACTTCATCAGCTCTTCCTGCTGCTTCGGCTTGTCGCCCTTGTAGCGCTGCTGGATCGCCTTCATCTCCGGCGCGTGGCGCTGCAGGCGCTGCATCGAGTGGATCTGCCGGACGGTCAGCGGCAGCAGGATCGTGCGGACGATGATCGTCGTGGCGACGATCGCCCAGGCCCAGGTGAGCCCGACGGAGGCGTGCAGCCACTCGAGCAGCCAGGTGAGCGGCCGCTCGATCGGCTCGAGGATGAAGAGCGGCGTCACGCCGGGTCGAACCCCCCGTGGCTCCACGGATTGCAGCGAAGGAGCCGCCACGCCGCCTTCAGCGAGCCTCGGACCAGGCCGTACTGCCGGAGCGCGTCGAGCGCGTACTGCGAGCAGGACGGGTGGTACTTGCAGGTCCCGGCCGGAACGAGCCGGCCGAAGGTGAGGCGATATCCGTGCACGAGGCCGATCCCGATGTATCTCATGCCGGCCGCCTTCTGCAGCACCTCGTCGATGCGCTCGCACAGCCAGTCGAACCCGCGCGCCTCGACGGCCTCGGGCAGACCGGGCCGTGCGATCAGCACGTAGTCCTTGCCCGCCGGGATCTGCTCCAGGAGCGAGCGCCAGCTCTCGCGCAGCTGTCGCTTGATCCGGTTGCGGACGACCGCACCGCCGAGCTGCTTCGGCACCGCGATCCCGAGCCTCGGCTCGTCGCCGTCCTCCGAGCGGTCGAACCAGTAGAGGACGAGGAAGCGTGAGGACACCGAGCGGCCGTGCCGGTAGACGGCATCGAAGTCCCGCGACCGCGAGAGACGATGTCGGCGCTGCACGCTGTTCAGGCGGAGAGCCGCTTGCGCCCGCGCGCCCGGCGGCGCTTGAGGATCAGACGGCCCGCGCGGGTCGACATGCGCGCGCGGAAACCGTGCTTGCGTTTCCGCCGACGCACGTTGGGCTGGTAGGTGCGCTTCATGAGTACTCGATCCGAGGCAAAATTCGCGCCCCTTTCGGGGGCGAGCGGCCAGTATAGACAAGCGGTCGCACGCACTGTTATCCACAGCACGAAGCTCCTGCAGAGACGCCGAAAACGAGCCTCCGTCCACAGGTGTGGAGAGTCGTGTGGACGTTGAGAAATCCCTGCAAGGGGACACTTTTTTGGCCAAGGTTCACCATGTTGTGACCGCGGTGCGCGGCTGCTATTGTCGCTCGCTGCGCGCGTCCCCCTCGAAGGAGCCTCCCCCCTCGGTGGAACACCAAGTCGAGCTGACTGCCGAGAGTCTGTGGGACGAGGTTTCCAGTCGGCTCAGGGGGGCGCTCAACGAGACCACGTACCGCACGTGGTTCGACGACGTCGGAGGTGAGGAGCTCACCGACGACGCGTTCGTGCTCGCCGTCCCGAACGACTTCTCCCGCGAGTGGATCGAGGGACACTTCCTCGGCCTGATCAAGGCCGCGGTCAAGGACTCGACCGGCCACGAGCGCCGGGTGCACCTGCGCGTCGTGGAGGACCGCGGCCTGCCGGAGCCCCTGCCGGCCGAGGTGGAGCGCCCGCCGAAGCGCGGCGAGGCGGGCATGAACCCGAAGTACATCTTCGACCTGTTCGTGATCGGGTCGTCGAACCGCTTTGCCCACGCGGCCGCGCTGGCGGTCGCAGAGGCGCCGGCCCAGGCCTACAACCCGCTCTTCATCTACGGCGGCACCGGTCTCGGCAAGACGCACCTGATGCAGGCGATCGCGCAGTACGTGATGCAGCACTCTCGCGACATGAGCGTGAAGTACGTCACGAGCGAGACGTTCATGAACGACTTCATCAACTCGCTCCGAGACAAGCGGATCGAGGGCTTCAAGCAGCGCTATCGCGCGTACGACCTGCTCCTCGTCGACGACGTCCAGTTCTTCGAGCACAAGGAGCGGATCCAGGAGGAGTTCTTCCACACGTTCAACTCGCTCTACGAGGCCGGCAGCCAGATCGTCATGTCCTCGGACCGCCCCCCGCGCGAGATCTCGACGCTCGAGGAGCGGCTGCGCTCACGGTTCGAGTGGGGGCTGATCACGGACATCCAGCCGCCCGACCTCGAGACCCGGATCGCGATCCTCCGCAAGAAGGTGAAGATCGACGGGATCCACGTCCCCGATCCGCAGGTGCTCACCTTCGTCGCGAGCCGGATCGAGACGAACATCCGGGAGCTCGAGGGTGCGCTCACACGGGTCGTCGCGTTCTCGTCGCTGACCGGCCGGCCGATGACGGTCGAGCTCGCCCAGGAGGTTCTCAAGGACGTCTTCCCCCAGGGCGAGGCGGCCGAGGTCTCGATTCGCCGGATCCAGGAGACCGTCTCGGAGCGCTTCAACCTCCCACTGAGCGAGCTGACTCGGCGAGAAGCGGTCTCAGAACATCGTCTATCCGCGGCAGGTTGCGATGTACCTCTCGCGCGAGCTGACCGACTCCTCGCTGCCGAAGATCGGCAAGGAGTTCGGCGGCCGCGATCACACGACCGTCATCCACGCAACGTCGAAGATCGCCCGCCTGATCCGCGAGGACAGGTCTGTGTACAACCTCGTCCAAGAACTCACAGCTCGCATCAAACAGGTCCGCTGACGCCGAGACCCTGTGTACGACCCACTTTTCTCCCCAGCGCCCGTCCCAAGGGCGAACCCGCTCTCAGAGCCAAGGAGCACCGTCTTCCCCGGTCCCCACACTCCCTACTACGACTGAAAGGATTCTTTAGATAGATGATTGAGTCAGAAGCAGTGGCGGTGGGTTCGGGGATAAAGGTCGTTTGCGCGCGAGACGAGCTCGTCCAGAAGCTCTCGATCGTCTCGCGGGCTGTCTCCGCGAGAACGACGGTCCTCGTGCTGGGAGGCGTGCTCCTGCGTGCGGAGGGCGGGGAGGTCCAGTTGGCCGCGACCGACATGGAGCTCTCGCTGCGAACGTCGCTCGATGCGCAGGTCGAGGGCGAAGGGTCTGTCGTCGTTCTCGGGAAGACGCTGGTCGAGATCGCACGGCTCTTGCCGACCGAGGACGTTCAGATCGAGCATCGGCCCGAAGAAGGCGTCGTCCGGATCGAGTCCGGAACGTACAGCTCGCGACTGCACACGTACAACGCCGACGACTTCCCGCGGTTGCCGGACGTGGAGGCGATCGGAACTTTCGCCGTCGACAAGGACACGCTGCTCGACACGGTCGCCCGGGTCTCGCGCGCCGCGTCTCGTGACGAGTCGCGCCCGGTCCTGACGGGCATCCTCGTCCGCTTCCAGGGAGGCAAGCTCGTCATGGCGGCGACCGACTCCTACCGGCTGTCGGTCAAGGAGAGCCCGCTCGAGGGCGACGTGCCCGAGCTCGAGGCGATCATCCCGGCGCGGGCGCTGACCGAGGTGTCGCGAATCGCTGCGGGCGCCGACTCGCTCGAGTTGGGCGTCCACGAGAACCAGGTCGTCTTCGTCGCCGACGGCGTCACGCTGACCACCCGGCGGATCGAAGGGCAGTTCCCGAACTACAACCAGCTGATTCCGGAGAGCTACGAGCAGGTCGTCCCGCTGGCCCGGACCGAAGTCCTCGAGGTGGTTCGCCGCGTGGGCGTGATGGCGCAGCGGAACTCGCCGCTCCGGCTTCGCTTCGCAGAGGGCGAGCTGACGGTTTCGGCGCAGACGCAGGACATCGGCGAGTCACACGAGTCGCTTCCCGTGAGCTATTCGGGAGACGTGATGGAGATCGGCTTCAACGCGGAGTTCCTGCGCGAGGGGTTCGAGTCGGTGACGGGTGACGACGTTCAGCTCAAGCTGATCAGCCCCCTCCGGCCCGCTGTGATCCAGGGCGAGAGTGACGACTTCACATACCTCGTGATGCCGATCCGCCTGCCGAGCAGCTGATCGTCACGCAGGTCTCGCTCCGGAACATCCGCTCGTACGCGAGGCTCGAGCTCGGGCTGCAGCAGGGGCTCGTCCTCGTCGTCGGTCCGAACGGAGCCGGCAAGACGAACCTGCTCGAGTCCCTCCACGTCGGAACCCAGGGCTTCTCGCCGCGCACGCGGAACGACGCGCAACTCGTCCGCTTCGGCGAGAGCGCCGGCCGCGTGTCGATCCGCGGCATACGCGCCGAGACGCCGGTCGAGCTCGAGGTCACGTTGGAGCCCGGGCGGGGCAAGCGCGCGAAGCTGAACGGGGGTGCGCTACGCGCCGCGGAGCTGCTTCGCAGCGAGGTCTCGACGCTCGTGTTCACTCCGGACCGGCTGGGCATCGTCAAGGGCGCTCCGGCCGTGCGGCGCGCGTACTTCGACCGTGCGGTCGGGCGGCTCTTTCCGGCCCGCGCCGGCCTGTCCGCCGAGTACGGCGCGGCGGTCGGCCAGCGGAACTCGGCGCTGCGCCGGGTCTCGCTCGGCCTCTCGTCGCGCGATGCGGTCGAGCCCTGGACCGAGCAGGTCGCGGTGCTCGGGAGCGAGCTCTCCGCCGCGCGCCGGCAAGACGCTCGAGACGCTCGCACCCGCCTTCGCGCGGCTCACAGGCGAGTTCGGGCTCGAGCCCGGCCGCCTGGTCTACGAGGGCCGAGCCGTCTCCCGGGAGGAGCTCGACGCACGGCTCCTTCGCGACCTCGAACGCGGAACGACGAGCCTCGGGCCGCACCTGGAGGACATCGCGATCCTCGCCGGCGATCGTGACCTGCGGAGCTTCGGCTCACAGGGCGAGCAGC
This sequence comes from uncultured Actinomycetes bacterium, assembly GCA_963700495.1. GTDB lineage: Bacteria > Actinomycetota > Thermoleophilia > Gaiellales > Gaiellaceae > JACCTU01. The sequence continues at coordinate 256,097 of CAVOXT010000003.1, forward strand.
GCCTGGCGGTCCTCTCGCTGCTCCTCGCCGAGGCGTCTGTCCTGCTCGAGCGCAGCGGAGTGCCGCCGCTTCTGCTGCTCGACGACGTGCTCTCGGAGCTCGACTCGGAGCGGCGCGCGACGCTTGCGCGCGTGTTGCCCGAAGGCGGCCAGACGCTGGTCACGTCCACGTCCGCCGACGCGCTGCCGCTCGAGCCCGATCAGCTGCTCGAGGTGTCGCCCGGGGAGGTGCGGGTCGCGTGAAGAGGCTCGCCGCCGAGGTCACGCGAGAGCTCGGGCGGTTCGGTCCTGCGGAGGGCATGGTCAGGATCGTCGAGGCATGGCCCGATGCCGTCGGCACGACGATCGTGCGGAACGCGTGGCCTGCTCGACTCTCGCGGGACGGGACGCTGCACGTCGCCACGAGCTCCGCGTCGTGGGCGTTCGAGCTCGGCCAGCTCGAGCCGGACATCCTGCCGCCGGCTCCGGGAAGGAACAGGGTCGAAGGCGCCGGCGAAGATTCGATTCGCGGTCGGGAAGCTCCCCGAGCTCGGGCTGGACGACGACCTCGCACGGACGATGCGGACGTCCGCCGATCCGGGCCCGGAGGACGTTCGAAGAGGGGCTGAGCTGGCGGCCGAGATCGAGGACGAGGAGTTGCGCAAAGTGGTCGCGAAAGCGGCCGCTCAGAGCCTGTTCCGAGCCGGGTGCGACCAGTCGTTCTGATACACTTCTTCGGGCCGGTAAAGGCCTCAAATGCAGGCCTTTTTTCGTGATGGCTCCAACTACGTACACCGCAAAAGACATCCAGGTCCTCGAGGGTCTCGAGCCGGTCCGGCTGCGCCCGGGGATGTACATCGGCTCGACCGGTTCGAGGGGTCTCCACCACCTCGTCTACGAGGTCGTCGACAACGCCGTCGACGAGGCGCTCGCCGGCCACAACGACTCGATCGAGGTCACCATCCATCCGGACAACTCGGTCACGGTCATCGACGTCGGTCGCGGCATTCCGGTCGACGTCGTCAAGGGCACCGGCATGCCGGCGCTCACGGTCGTGCTGACGAAGCTGCACGCCGGCGGCAAGTTCGGCGGCGACGGCTACAAGGTTTCCGGCGGTCTGCACGGCGTCGGCCTCTCGGTCGTGAACGCGCTGTCGGAGCGGCTCGTCGCCGAGGTTCACCGCGACGGAAAGATCTATCGCCAGGAGTTCGAGCGCGGCGTTCCGCACGGGCGACATGAAGAAGATCGGCCCCACGAACCGCACGGGCACCACGATCAGCTACCTGCCCGACGCCGAGGTCTTCGAGGAGATGGAGCTGTCCGCCGACACGCTGCGGCAGCGGCTGCGCGAGACGGCGTTTCTCACGCGCGCCCTCCGGATCAAGCTCGTCGACGAGCGCGCCGGCGGCGAGACGGTCGAGTTCCACTACGAAGGCGGAATCCGAGACTTCGTCGCGCACGTCAACAGCGCGAAGGACCCCGTCCACAAGCGCATCGTCTACTTCGAGGGGGAGAGCGACCAGGGCGCGGTCGAGGTCGCCATGCAGTGGAACTCGTCGTACCAGGACTCGGTTTACACGTTTGCCAACAACATCAACACGCACGAGGGCGGTACGCACCTCTCGGGCTTCAAGGCCGCCCTGACCGGGACGCTGAACAGGGTCGCTCGACAGATGGCCCTGCTGAAGGAGAAGGAGGAGAACCTCGACGGCGAGGACGTGCGCGAGGGACTCGCCGCGGTCATCTCCGTCAAGTTGCGTGAGCCGCAGTTCGAGGGGCAGACGAAGACGAAGCTCGGTAATCCGGGCGTTCGCGGTCTCGTCGAGCAGACGGTGAACGAGAAGCTCGCGCAGTTCTTCGAAGAGAACCCGACCGACGCTCGCCAGGTGATCCAGAAGGCGATCGCGGCGTCCCGCGCGCGGCAGGCGGCGCGCAAGGCGCGCGAGCTCACGCGTCGCAAGAGCGCGCTCGAGAGCTCGTCGCTGCCGGGGAAGCTCGCCGACTGCCAGAGCAACGACCCCGAGGTCTCCGAGCTCTACCTCGTCGAGGGCAACTCGGCCGGCGGGTCCGCGGTCGACGCGCGCGACCGTCTGTTTCAGGCGATCCTGCCCCTGCGCGGAAAGGTGATCAACGCCGAGAAGAACCGGATCAACAAGGTCCTCTCGAACGCGGAGATCCAGGCGATCATCACCGCGATCGGGACCGGTATCGGCGAGGAGTTCGACCGCGAGAAGCTGCGCTACCACCGCGTGATCGTGATGACGGACGCCGACATCGACGGCTCGCACATCCGCACGCTGATCCTCACGTTCCTCTACCGCCAGATGCAGGAGCTCGTCGAGAACGGTCACGTGTACATCGCAGTCCCGCCGCTCTACCGCGTGAAGATCGGCAACAAGGAGCAGTACATCGAGAAGGAAGCGCAGTTCGAGGAGATGCTCGTGCGCGAGAAGGTCAAGGACTTCGACGTCGTGGACCGAAACGGCACGACGCAGAAGCTGACCGAGGCGCGCTGGGGCCGGTTCACGCGCGCGCTGACCGAGTTCGAGGGATGGTCGTCGACGGCTGCGGTCGGACTTCGGACCAGCGGCCGCCGACTTCGTCGTCGCGCACCGGTTCGTCGAGACCGAGGCGACCTTGCTGACGGACGTGACGAAGGCACTCGGTTCGATCGAGCCGAACGGCTACGAGGTCACGATCGTCGACATCCTCGAGGATTCGTTCAAGGCCAAGGTGATCGAGCGCGAGACGAGCGCCGCGACGCACGTCACGGTGCCGGCTGCGCTGCTCGCCTCCGCCGTCTACGCGAACCTGCGGAAGGCGTACGCGAAGCTCTCCGAGATCGCCGGGCCGCCGCCGTACAAGATCAGCTTCGGCAAGAAGAAGCGGACGGCGGAGACGTTCTCCGAGCTCCGCTACGAGGCGCTCGAGCTCGCGAAGGAAGGGATCACGATGTCCCGCTTCAAGGGTCTCGGCGAGATGAACCCGGAAGAGTTGTGGGACACGACGATGGATCCGGCGAAGCGCGTGCTCGTGCGCGTCGAGGTCGAGGACGCGGCGACCGCGGACCTCATCTTCTCGACGCTGATGGGCGACCAGGTCGAACCGCGCCGCGACTTCATCGAGCAGAACGCGAAGGACGTCAGGTTCCTGGATGTCTGAGGTCGACACCGGGGGTCTGAACCCCGGAAGAATCGAGACGCGCGAGCTCGAGCAGGAGATGCGCTCGAGCTTCCTCGACTACGCGATGAGCGTGATCGTCTCTCGCGCGCTGCCCGACGTGCGCGACGGGCTGAAGCCGGTGCATCGCCGCGTGCTGTACGGCATGCACGAGGAAGGCATGCAGCCGAACCGGCCGTACAAGAAGTCGGCGAACATCGTCGGGTCCGTGATGGGCAGGTACCACCCGCACGGCGACTCCGCGATCTACGACACGCTCGTCCGGCTCGCGCAGCCGTTCTCGATGCGGTACCCGCTCGTCGACGGCCAGGGCAACTTCGGCAACGTCGACGGGTATCCGGCCGCGGCGATGCGCTACACGGAGTGCCGGCTGACGCAGCTCGCGACCGAGCTGCTCCGCGACATCGACGCGGACACGGTCGACTTCAAGCCGAACTACGACGAGTCGCGCCGCGAGCCGACCGTCCTGCCGGCCCGCTTCCCGAACCTGCTCGTGAACGGCTCCTCCGGGATCGCCGTCGGGATGGCGACGAACATTCCGCCCCACCATCTCGGCGAGACGATCGACGCGGTCGTCGCGATGATCGACGAGCCGTCGATCGACGTCGAGCGGTTGATGAAGCACATCAAGGGGCCGGACTTTCCGACGTCCGGGATCATCGTCGGGCGCGAAGGGATTCGCGAGGCGTACCGATCGGGTCGCGGTCGCATCATCATGCGCGCGCGTGCGCACATCGAGGAGCTGCGCGGCGGCCGCACTGCGGTCGTGATCAACGAGCTGCCCTACGGCGTCAGGAAAGGTGGCGACGAGGGCGTGATCCGGAAGATCGCGGACCTCGTCAAGGAGAACACGCTGACCGAGATCGCCGACCTGAAGGACCTCTCGGATCGGACGGGGATGCGGATCGAAGTGCACCTCAAGCGCGACGCGGTTCCGCAGGTTGCGTTGAACAAGCTCTACAAGCACACGCCGCTGCAGACGACGTTCGGCTACAACGCGGTCGCTCTCGTCGACGGTGTTCCGCGCACGCTCGGGCTGCGCGACCTGATCTACCACTACCTCGAGCACCAGCGCGTCGTCGTCAGCCGTCGGCTCAAGCACGAGCTGCGACAGGCGGAGGCGCGCGCGCATGTGCTCGAGGGCTACCTGATCGCGCTCGACAACCTCGACGAGGTGATCGCGCTGATCCGCGGCGCCGGCGACACAGACGAGGCACGCAGCGCGTTGATGGATCGCTTCGAGCTCTCCGAGATCCAGGCGCAGGCGATCCTCGACCTTCGCCTGCGCGCGCTCACCGGGCTCGAGCGCAAGCGCGTCGAGGAGGAGTTCGCCGATCTGAAGGAGCGAATCGCGGAGCTTCGCGCGGTCCTCGGTGACGAGGCGCGCATCGACGGCGTGATTCGCGAGGAGCTGCTCGAGCTGAAGGGGATCTACGGCCGGAACGACGATCGCCGGACGGAGATCGTCGCCGCCGAAGGCGAGCTCGAGCTCGAGGACCTGATCGCGGAAGAGGACATGGTGATCGCGATCACGCGCTCCGGTTACATCAAGCGGCTACCCGTCACCACCTACCGCGAGCAGAAGCGCGGCGGGATCGGAGTGATGGGAATGGAGTTGAAGGACGAGGACTACATCGAGCACCTGTTCGTGGCCTCGACGCACGACTACATCCTGTTCTTCACCAACGTCGGCAAGGTGTACCGGCTGAAGGTGCACGAGCTGCCGCTCGGCTCTCGCCAGTCGAAGGGTCGGGCGATCGTCAACCTGTTGCCGTTCCAGCAAGGCGAGGCGGTGCGCGCGGTCATCCAGACGCGCGAGTTCGAGGAGGCGGAGTTTCTCTTCTTCGCGACGAAGAACGGTGTCGTCAAGAAGACGAAGCTGTCGTCGTACAACACGCCGCTGAAGTCCGACGGGATCATCGCGATCAAGATGCGCGAGGGAGACGAGCTGATCGGCGTGCGCCACACCTCGGGTGAAGACGACATGCTGCTGATCTCGCAGAACGGCCAGGCGATCCGATTTCACGAGCAGGACGTGCGGGCGATGGGGCGCGATGCCTCCGGCGTGCAGGGGATGAGGCTCCGCGCCGGTGACGAGGTGATCGCGGTCAACGTCGCACACGACGACGCCGAGCTCCTGGTCGTCACGGAGAACGGCTACGGCAAGCGCACACGGGTTGCCGAGTACCCGGTGAAGGGCCGAGGGGGGATGGGCGTCAAGACCGTCCAGCTCACCGAGGCGCGCGGGCACCTCGTCGGCTCCCGCGTCGTGCGGGAGGGCTATCAGGTGATGCTGATCTCGACGGGCGGCACCGTGATCAAGATGCCCGTAAGCGGCATCAAGCGGCTCGGAAGGTCGACCCAGGGCGTGATCGTGATGCGCCTGCGCGAGGGCGAGCAGGTTTCGACGCTCGCGCCGGTCGTCGAGCCCGAGCCGGACGAGTCCGACGAAACGGTGGTCGAGGGCATCGAGACGACCCCTTCCGAGCCCGACTGAGGTTCACCCGTTCGAGGGATGCCTTCGCGGCCCACGCTTCCCAAAATTGACTTTCGGTTATATAACTCCAAAACGGGGGTAACGTCTCTCGCCGTGCAGATTTCCTGAAGGAGCTTCCCGTGGCAGCAAGCAGACAGGTGGACCTCCTCGAGCCGATCAACCTCGCGGACCATCTCGTGAAGGTCGAGCTGTACCTCGGCCAGGTATGCCAGATCGCAGGCATCTCGAAGATGCAGCTGGACTACTGGACGAATAAGGCGCAGATCCCGACCAAGGGGAAGAAACAGCGCATCTACGACATCGAGGCGCTGGAGACCGTCATGTTGATCAAGCAAGCGAAGGACAAGGGGTTGAACCTCGGCGCGGCGATCGATGCAGCGCGCCGATTCCGGGAACAGGAACGGGCTCGCCTCGGCACCCCGGGCCCCGCGAACGGGACCGAAGAGACATTGCTCGAGCCCTAGGCTCAGCCGCGGACGCTTCGTAGCTGCTCGACTGCCTCCTCGGGCGCGACCGTGTTGACGTAGACCTCCGCGCCGAGCTCGATTCCGGCGAGGACCGTCAGGCGGGGGAAGACCTCGAGGTGCCAGCTCTTGCCTGTGTGGAGCCAGGCGTTGAGCGGGATCGGGCCCTCGCCGATCGCGTGCAGCCGGCGGACGAGCTCGGCGAGGAGCTGAAGGGCCGTCGCGAGGCGGTCGCTCGCCCAGGCGTCGGGCTCCGGTTCGGCTGGAGCGATCAGGGCCTCGTATGGAACGCGGCCGGCGTGGGGAAGGAGCGCGAGGACGCCGTCACGCTCGAACACGAGCTCGCCCTCGAGCACGACTTCACGCTCGCGCGTCACCGCGGGTGGCGGTCCCGGGAACCACGCGAGCTGCGAGTGACTGTGCGCGAGGCTGGCGCCGGCCGCCCTGCCCTCGTTGACGAGAGCGTGCAGGTAGCCCTGGGGCTCCGCCTCTCGACGGTTGCGCCAGGCCTGAGCAACGAGCTCGAGCTGGCTGTCGCCGAGTGCCCCGATCGTTCGAACGTGCTCCGGCGTGTGGACGACCACCTCCTGGCGCTCGAAGGCGGGATAGAGGTTGGGCACGACGCGCACCTGCCACGGCTCTCCGATCGTGAGCGTCTGCGGCGGCGTCCGGTCCTCGCGGCCGGCGCAGAACGGGCAGCTGTCGAGCTCTTCCGGCGTCGGGTCTTCGACGTGAGGCCAGCCGGCACCGGGCCGCTTGGCGCGGCCTGGTGCGATCACGACCTGACGACCCGAGAGCGGGTCCTCGCGAAGCTCTCCGCTCAGCGCGGCTCGCGGTCGCTGCGCTCGATGAACGGCCTGAACAGGTCGATCGGAGCCGGGAACACGATCGTCGTCGACGCCGACGGCCCGAGCTCGAGCAGCGTCTGCAGGTAGCGCAGCTGGAGGGCGATCGGCGTGTTGGCCATCACGAGCGCTGCGTCCTTCAACCGCTCAGAGGCCTGGAACTCGCCCTCTGCTGCGATCACCTTCGCGCGCCGTTCGCGCTCGGCCTCGGCCTGCCGCGCCATCGCACGCTGCATCCCGGCCGGGATCTCGACGTCCTTGACCTCGACGATCGAGACCTTGATTCCCCACGGGCGCCGTCGCCTCGTCGATGATCTGCTGCAGGATCGCGTTGATCTTGTCGCGCTCCGAGAGGAGCTCGTCGAGCAGGTGCTGACCGAGCACCGAGCGCAGGGTCGTCTGCGCGATCTGCGACGTGGCGACCATGAAGTTCTCGATCTGCACGATCGCCGCCGCAGGGTCGATGATCCGGAAGTACGCGACGGCGTTCACGCGAACCGGGACGTTGTCCTTGGTGATGACCTCCTGCGGAGGCACGTTCAGCGTGATCGTTCGCAGGTCGACACGCACCATGCGGTCGATCACCGGGATCAGCAGGAAGAGGCCCGGGCCCTTCGGCGGCTGGAGCAGGCGGCCGAGCCGGAAGACGACTCCGCGCTCGTACTCCCGCGCGACCTTGACCGCCGCCGAGAGGAAGAGCAGCAGGATGAAGAGGGCGGCGCCGAGAACGATCAGGAGTGCCATCGCGGTCCTTTCGCGAGAAGAAACCCGATCCTATGTGCCGCGGGGCCGTCACGATCAGCTCGATCCCCTCGACGCCCTCGACGTCGACCTCGTCGCCGGTGCGAAGCGGCTCGCCGGTCTCGGACCGAGCCTGCCAGAGCTCGCCGTTCACGAACACCATGCCCGTCGCGCCGGACGACGCCGTTCGCGCCGACGAACGTCGTGGTGCCGACCTCGACCGGTTGCTTCCGGACCGCGACGATCTTCACGACGATCAGGGCCATCAGGCCGACCATGGTCGCCGTGACGCCGAGGATGACCGGGAGCGAGACGTCGTACACGCCTCCGGAGGGCTCGAACAGCAGCAGTCCACCGAGGACGAAGCAGACCGCCCCCGCCACGGTCAGTGCACCGTGGCTGACGACGAACGGCTCGGCGGCGATGAAGGCCGCAGCGAGCAGCATCAGCAGCAGGCCGGCCCAGTTGACGGGGAGCACCTGGGCGGCGAACAGCGAGATGATCAGCGAGATCGCCCCGACGGTGCCCGGGAAGATCATCCCGGGGTTCCAGAGCTCGACCACGATCCCGATCAGGCCGATCGAGACCATGAGGAAGACGACGTTCGGGTCGATCAGGATGTCGAGGATCCGCTGCCAGATGCTGAGCTCGACCATCGTCACGTCCGCGCCGGCTGTCTCGAGCACGATTCCTTTCGGCTTCGTCGTGCGGCCGTCGGCCTTGTCGAGCAGCGTCGGAAGGTCTGCCGCCATCAGGTCGATGATGTTCTTGTCGAGCGCTTCCTCCGCCGTCCAGCTGTCCCCGCCTCGCACCGCGAGCTCACCGACGTCCGGGTTTCGGCCGTGGTCCTTCGCGAGCCCCCGGAGCTGAGCCGAGAGCTTCTCGACCGCCTTCTCGCGCAGGTCCGCCGGCAAGTCCTCGCCGCCGCTCCCGACCGGGGTGGACGATCCGATCGTCGTCTGCGGCGCCATCGCGAGCAGGTCGGCGGCCTGCGCGATGAAAGCGCCTGCCGACGTCGCCGACGCGCCCTCGGGCGAGACGTAGACGATCACGGGCACCTTCGACGCGAGCTCCGCCTTGACGATGTCCTCCATCGAGGTGACGAGCCCGCCCGGCGTGTCGAGCAAGATCACGACGGCGTCGTAACCCTCCTCGTTCGCCCGGTCGATCTGCTGCTCGACGAAGTCCCGCGTGACCGGGTTGACGTCGTTGTCGAACTCGAGCGCGAGGACGCGGCTGGCCGAGGCGACCCCGGGAAACGCGAGCATGGCTGCTGCCGCGAGGAGCAGAAAGAAAAAGCCCCGCACAGCAGCCTTTTTCACTCGTAAGGATTCTATCAGGGAGGTGTCGTAGCGCTCGACGCCGAAGGGGTTCCTTTGCGACTCTGGGACCTCGCCCCGTGAAACTCCTCGCCTCACTCGTCGTTGCGCTCGCGTTTCCGGCCGCCGCGTTCGCGGAGGACGTCGGGTTCGTCACCCAGGAGGTGCCCCTGCACGGCGCCCGGACGCTAGCCGTTGCGACGCCTCCAGCGTTCGACCTCGTCGGCCTGCACTGGCAGGGCCCCGGCAACGTCCTCTTCCGGACCCGGTCGACCTCGGGACGGTGGAGCGGCTGGCGGGCGGCGATGCCCGAAGCGCTCGACCTCCCCGACGCGAACACCGTCCGAGGGGAAGTCGGCGCGCCTGTGGAAGCTCGGCAACCCGTTCTGGGTCGGTCCGTCGAACGGGATCGAGTACCGGCTGCGCGGTCACGTCACGCGTCTGCGCGCGTATTTCGTGCAGAGCCCGGTGAAGGCCGTTCCCGTTCGCACGCTCTCGATCGCCGGCTCGCCGCCGGTGGCGCCGCGCGCGGCGTGGGGGGCGAACGAGGCGATCCGCCGCGCCGGGCCGCTGTACGCGACGTCGCTCAAGTTTGCAGTCGTCCACCACACCGCCGGCGCCAACAACTACACGGCGGCGCAGTCCGCCTCGATCGTGCGCGCGATCCAGGTGTACCACGTCAAGGGAAACGGCTGGAACGACATCGGCTACAACTTTCTCGTCGACAAGTACGGGCAGGTGTTCGAGGGCCGCTACGGCGGGCGCCGACCGGAACGTCGTCGGTGCGCACGCCGAAGGGTTCAACACCGGATCGGTCGGGGTCGCACTTCTCGGGTACCTACGGCGACACGGCACCGACGGGCAAGGCGCTCGACGCGATCGCGTCCCTGCTCGCCTGGCGGCTCGACGTCGCGCACGTCGATCCGCTCTCGCGTCTGACCTGGCGTCTCGGGCGGCAACGCGCGGTTCCCGTCGGACACGCTCGTCCCGCTCCCGCGATCTCGGGTCACCGCGACACCGGGTTCACGGCCTGCCCCGGCAACGCGCTCTATCGCCAGCTGCCGGCGATCGCGCGAAAGGCGGCGGCGACTCGGCCTGCCGAAGCTCTACGACCCGGTCGTTCAGGGGCTCGTCGGCGCGCCGATCCGCTTCACCGCGCGGCTCTCTCCGGCGCGCCGTGGTCGGTGCGCGTGAACGACGCGACCGGCGCGACGGTGGCGTTCGGGCCAGGGTGACGGCCAGACCGTCGACTGGACGTGGGACGCGACGCTCGCCGCGCCGGGCGCCTACACGTACGTCGATCGACGCCGGCCCGGACGTCCGGCCTGCGACGGGATCGATCGGCCGGCGCCGTGACGGCGCTGACGGTGACCGGCGCGCTGGCGACGGCCCACGACGTTCACGCCGAACGGCGACAGCCGGGCCGACTCGACCGTCGATCAGCTACACGCTCAGCCTCGCGGCCACCGTGACGGCGACGCTCGCGCGACCCCTTCGGGACTCGCTCGCGACGCTGTTCTCCGAGCAGAAGAAGGCGGGCCGCGCAGTCGTTCCGCTTCACCGCCACCGGCGTCGCGGACGGCGCGCTACACGGTTGTCGCTCGATGCGCTGTCGGCGACGAGGACGGCGCGGATCGACGATCCCGATCGTCGTCGACCGGACGCTCGCGGCGTTCGCGGCGACGCCGGCGGTCTTCTCGCCGAACGGCGACCGGCGGCCGACCAGCTCGCCTTCACGTTCGTGCTCGCCGCACCGGCGCACGTGAAGCTCCGGATCGCCGGCGGCGCGACCGTCTACGAGGGCGATCTGCTCCGCCGGGCCGCAGGAGCTCACGCTGGGAGGCACCGCATGCCGGACGGGAAGTACGCGGCGGTGCTCGAGGCGACCGGGCCGTTCGGCACTGCGCGGGCAGACCGCGCGGTTCGCCGTCGACACGACGAAGCCGAAGCTCCGGCTGCTGTCGAGGGCGGCCCGGCGCTTCAGCGTCAACGAGCAGGTGCACGATCACGGGAACCGTCGGCGGCGTCGCGGTCAACGCGAAGGTCGGGCCAGGGCCGCTTCGTGCTCACGGGCGGCGCCGGGGCGCATTGCGATCACGGCGTGGGACGTCGCGGGGAACCGCTCGACGTTCCGTCAGCGGTAGGAGGCCACCCAGGCGTCGTACTCGCGCTCGAGGTGGTCGAGCACGGCCGCGAGGACCTCAGCCCGCGGCAGCCGGCGCCCGTCTCGAGGAGCAGCGAGGTCGCCGGGTACTCGGGGCGCAGCGGCAGCTCGTCGGTCGCCTGCGACACGTTGACGCCGATCCCGAGCACGACCCGTCCCTCGCGCGCCTCCGCCAGGATTCCGGCGACCTTGCGGCCGTTCACCAGCACGTCGTTCGGCCACTTGACCTCCGCGGCGAGATCCGCGATCTCGCCGAGCGCTCGGGCGACGGCACGTCCCGCGACGAGCGACAGCTCCGACAGGCTCGCCGTCGGCACCTCCGGACGCAGGACGATCGAGGCCAAGACGCTCGAGCCCGCTGGCGCGAGCCACTCCCGCCCCAGGCGGCCGCGGCCCTCGGTCTGCTCGTCCGCCGCGGCGACGGCACCCTCGGGCGCATCGTCGGGGAGCAGCCGCTGCGTCGACTCGCACCAGCTCGACGAAGGTGTATTCCCGGCCGAAGCGGCCGCGGAGGAGCGGCAGCAGGGCTTCCGGGGCGAGTGAATCGGCCATTGCTCGTAGAGTGTCCGAGGTGCAACCGCTTCGCCCGAAGAACCGTCCAATCCGTCAACCCCTGCGGGCGGAGCAACCGCTCGCATACGAGAGGCTGAGCGACCCCATCTTGGTGAAGCGTGCGAAGGACGGCGACCGGCGGGCGCTGGAGGTGCTCTGCGCCCGGCACCAGCCGACGATCGAGAAGCTCGCGCGGCGGATCCTGCGAGATCCCGAAGACGCACGCGACGCAGCGCAGGAGTCGCTCGCGAAGCTCTGCACGCGCATCAAGCAGTTCCGCGGCGAGTCGCAGTTCGCCACGTGGCTGCACCGTCTCGTCGTGAACACGTGCCGCGACGCGGCCGCGCGCCGCCGCACGTGGGAGCCGCTGCCCGACGACGTTCGCGCCCGCCCCGCCGGCGACGTCTCGGATCGGGAGGAGCTGCGGGCGTGCCTGCTCGAGCTCCCGCCGGCCCAGGCGCGCGTCGTCGTCCTCAAGGACGCCTTCGGCTACTCCTTCGAGGAGATCGCGGCTGCGAGCGGAATGCCGGTCGGGACGGCGAAGTGTTACGCGCATCGAGCCCGGAACCGGCTGCGCGAGCGGCTCGAAGAGCGAGTCGCGTGAAAGCACCGTTTGGCAAGGCCGAGATCGAGCAGATTCTCCCCCACCGCGATCCCTTCCTGCTCCTGGACGAGGTGGTCGAACTGGAGCCGGGCTCTCGCGTGGTCGCGCGCAGGGTGGTCACCGAGGCCGATTGCGCGGGGCACTTCCCCGGGAATCCGATCATGCCGGGCGTGAAGATGGTCGAGGCGCTCGCGCAGGCCGGTGCGGTCGCCGTGCTCGTCCAGGAGGAAAACCGCGGCAAGCTCGCGCTCTTCGCGGGAATCGACGACGTTCGTTTCAAGCGCATCGTGCGCCCGGGGGACGAGCTCAGGCTCGAGTGCTCTGTCGAGCAGGTGCGCGGCCCGATCGGGCGCGGCAAGGCGCGCGCTACCGTCGGGGGCGAGCTGGCCGTCCGCGGGACGCTGACCTTCGCGGTGGAGCAATGATCGGGAAAGCCAATGGGGCGCGGATCGGGATCGTCGGCCTTGGCGTGAACGTGCCCGACAAGATCGTGACGAACGACGATCTCGCCAAGCTCGTCGACACCTCGGACGAGTGGATCGTCGAGCGCACGGGCATCCACGAGCGGCGGTTCGCGACACAGGACGAAGCGCTGACCGACATCGCGTTGCCCGCTGCCCGGAAGGCGCTCGAGGACGCGGGCGTCGAGCCGTCGTCGATCGATCTCGTTCTGTGCGCGACGGTGACCCCGGACATGATGTTCCCGACGAGCTCGGCGATCATCGCGGACGAGCTCGGTATGCCGGACGCTGCGGCGTACGACCTGCTCGCCGGCTGCACGGGCTTCGTCTACGCGATCGCCCAGGCCTACGCCATGCTCGCGGCCGGGCTCTCGCGACGGGCGCTCGTCGTGGGCGGCGACGTGCTCTCGAAGATCCTCGACTTCGAGGACCGCTCCACCGTTCGTGCTCTTCGGCGACGGCGCGGGTGCGGTCGTGATGGAGCCTGTCGAGCGCGGTGGCTTCCTCGGCTTCGAGCTTGGCGCAGACGGGGGCGGGGGCAACACCCTCTGGCTGCCCGGAAGCGGCTCGCGCCATTTCGACGACCCCGAGTCGTTCGTGAAGATGAACGGGCGCGAGGTGTTCAAGTTCGCAACTCGGGTACTGGTCTATTCAGCGCGAAAGCTGCTGGACGAGGTGGGAATGACGGTGGAAGACGTCGACGTCTACGTTCCACACCAGGCGAACATCCGCATCATCGACCACGCGGCGAAGAAACTCGGCTTCCCGCCGGAGAAGGTCGTGATCAACGTGCAGAAGTACGGCAACACGTCGTCGGGGTCGATCCCGCTGGCCCTGGCCGACGCAGCCGCGGACGGCCGGTTGAAGCCGGGCTCGAAAGTGCTGATGACGGGAATGGGCGCCGGGCTCACGTGGGGCTCGGGGTTGATCGAATGGACGGAGGAGATGGCCGCATGACCAAGCTGGCGTTCATGTTCCCGGGGCAGGGGTCGTTCAAGGTGGGCATGGGCCGCGACGTGGCCGAGGCCGTGCCCGAGGCGATGACGATCTACGAGGAGGGCAGCATCGCGTCAGGGCTCGACCTGAAGCGGATCTGCTTCGAGGCATCGGTCGAGGAGCTCGTCGAGACGGAGGTGCAGCAACCCGCGCTCGTCGCGACGTCGCTGGCCTTCGACGCGGCGCTTCGTGCGCGCGGGATCAACCCGGACTACGTCGTCGGGCACTCCGTCGGCGAGTTCGCCGCGCTGGCCTCGGCAGGGTCCTTCCCGGCCGCGCAGGCGATCGGTCTCGTTCGCGAGCGCGGACTTGCGATGGCTGCCGCCGTCAAGGAGAGCCCCGGCTCGATGGCGGCGATCCTGGGCCTGAAGGACGAGGTCGTCGAGTCGCTCTGCAAGAAGATCTCCCACGTCTGGCCGGCGAACTACAACTGCCCCGGCCAGATCGTGATCTCCGGAGCCGACCCTTCCGTTGCAGCCGCGTGCGTGGAAGCGGAGCGGGAGGGAGCGAAGCGCGCGATCAAGCTGCGTGTGTCAGGCGCGTTCCACTCGCCGCTCGTCGCCCGCGCGGCGGACCGGCTCCGTCCCGCGATCGAGCGCGTCGATTTCACGGCACCGAGGGCGGCGTTCATGTCGACCGTGACGGCGAAGCTCGAGGAAGCCCAGCGCTACCGTTCGCTGCTCGTCGAGCAACTCACCGCGCCGGTGAAGTTCACGCAGGCCGCGCGTGCGCTCGTCGGCCACGGCGTCACGACGTTCGTCGAGGTGGGGCCGGGGAACGTCCTCAGCGGTTTACTGAAGAGGATCGACAGATCGGTACGGATCTTCTCGGTCAACGACCTGAAGACGCTGGACGAAGTCACCCACTCGCTGCGTGCCTGAGTTCGCCTCCCTCGAGGGGAAGACTGCGCTCGTGACCGGCGGCTCCCGCGGAATCGGTGCTGCGATCGCGCGCGAGCTCGCAGCCGCGGGTGCGTCGGTCATCGTCGGCTACCGCTCCGGGCAGGACGAGGCCGAGGCGATCGCGTCGGAGCTCGGCGGCCGGGCGATCCAGGCGGACGTCGCAGACGCCGACGATGCGAAACGGATCGTCGAGGAGGCCGGCGACCTCGACGTGCTCGTGAACAACGCAGGCATCACCCGCGACGGCGTGCTCGCGCGGATGTCGGACGAGGACTGGCGTTCGGTCCTCGAGACGAACCTCAGCTCGGTCTTCTACACGTGCCGCGCGGTCTCCAGGGGGATGATGAAGCGGCGCTCGGGCTCGATCGTGAACCTCTCCTCGATCGTCGGGCTGCACGGCAACTGGGGCCAGACGAACTACGCCGCGTCGAAGGCGGGCATCGTCGCGTTCTCGAAGTCGCTGGCGCAGGAGCTCGGCTCCCGGGGCGTGCGGGTCAACGTCGTCGCGCCGGGCTACGTCAAGACGCAGTTGACCGACGTCATCCCGGAGGAGGCGAAGACCCAGATGCTAGGACTGACCCCGCTCGGTAGGTTTGGCGAGCCGGAGGACGTCGCGCGGGCGGTACGGTTTCTGAGCTCCGACGACGCAGGCTTCATCACCGGAGAAGTGCTGGTCGTGGGCGGCGGATTGGGGATGTGAGCGAATGAGCGCAAACGGACGGCGTCGAGTCGTCATCACAGGGATGGGAGCGGTTACCCCGCTCGCGAACGACGCCGAGACGTCGTGGTCCCGCCTGCTCGCGGGCGAGTCCGGCGCTGCCGAGATCACCCAGTTCGACCACACGGACTATCCGGTCCATTTCGCCTGCGAGCTGAAGGACTTCGAGCCGACGACGTGGATCGACCGGAAGTCGGCCCGCCGGATGGACCGCTTCGCGCAGATGATTCTCGCGGCGGCCCGCCAGGCTGAGGCGGATTCGGGGCTCGACATCTCGAAGGAGCCGGACCGCATCGGCGCGTCGATCGCGACCGGCATCGGCGGGCTCCGTTCGTTCCAGGACTGCTACGACGTGCTGAAGGAGCGCGGGCCGGACCGCGTCTCGCCGTTCTCGATTCCCTCGATCATCCCCAACATGGGCGCCGGGTGGGTCTCGATCGAGCTTGGGACGAAGGGGCCGCTGATGTCCGAGTGCACCGCCTGCGCGGCGTCGAACATGGCGATCGGCGATGCGCTGGACGCGATCCGAGTCGGCCGCGCGGAGGCGATGATCGCCGGCGGCACCGAGGCGCCTGTCACGGCGGTCGGGATCGCGGGCTTCGACTCGATGCGCGCGCTCTCGCGCCGGAACGACGATCCGGCGCGTGCGTCCCGGCCGTTCGACAGCGGACGCGACGGTCTCGTGATGGGCGAGGCTGCGGCGGCGCTCGTGCTCGAGGAGCTCGAGCACGCGAAGGCGCGGGGCGCGAAGATCTACGCGGAGCTCGTCGGGTACGGGGTCTCCGCCGACGCCGCGCACATGACCGAGCCCGATCCGACGGGCGAGAATCCGGCGCGCGCGATGAAGATGGCGTTCGAAGACGCCGGCGTCGACCCGAGCGAGATCGGCTACGTCAATGCGCATGCGACGTCGACGCCGCTCGGAGATGCGGGCGAGACGCGGGTGCTGAAGATCGCGCTCGGCGAGGAAAACGCGATGAAGACGCCGATCTCGTCGACGAAGGGCGCGACGGGGCACTGCTTCGGCGCCGCCGGCGCGGTCGAGGCGGTCTTCACCGTGCTCGCCGTGCGCGACAGGAAGCTGCCGCCGACGATCAACTACGAGGTCGAGGATCCGCGTTGCGACCTCGACTACATCCCGAACGAGGCAAGGGACGCGCCGGACATCGACGTTGCGTGCTCCAACTCGTTCGGCTTCGGCGGCCACAACGCCTGTATCGTCGTCCGGCGGTTCGAGGGCTGACGCCCTCGTCACCGCCTCGCACGGGGGAACCCGTGGTTCCCCCGTGAGCCCCCTCCTTCTTCGTACCTGACCGATGTGCGCTGTTCGCCTCCCGGCGGGCGAAGCCCGCCTCCGGCGGCGCTACGTTTGGGGAGATGCGGCTCGTTCAGATCGGGGAGCGGCTCGTCGAGGTTCAGGTGCGCGAGTCACCTCGCTCCCGCACGGTACGCGCGGTCTACCGGCCGGGGCTGCCCGCCGAGCTCGTCGTCCCCGTCGGGACGAGCGAGCGCGTGATCGACCGGGCGCTGCGTCTGCACGGGCCCTGGCTCGCCCGGCAGTTCGCGAGCGAAAAGCCGAGTCTCCTCGAGCTCCCGCAGGTAACCGAAGCGCAGGGGCGGAAGCTCGCGCGTCGGCTCGTCTGCGAGACTGCCGCAGCCGAGTCGGAGCGGCTCGGCGTCACCTACGGGCGGATCGCGATCCGCGATACGCACACGCGCTGGGGCTCGTGCTCGGCGAAGGGTACGCTGTCGTTCTCCTGGCGTCTTGCACTCGCGCCTCGACGGGTTCTCGACTACGTCGTCGTCCACGAGCTCTGTCACCTCGTGCACCACGATCACTCGCGGCGCTTCTGGTCGCTCGTCGAGCGGGCGCGAGCGGACTTTCGCGAGCAGCGTGCGTGGCTGGACGACCACGGCTGGGAGCTGCTTGCGTATCGTCCGCTTCGTGCGTTGGGCGACGTTTGACTGCTACGGCACACTGATCGACTGGAACGGCGGGATCCGGGCGCAGCTCGCCCGGCTCTGGCCGGACAAGGACGCCGACGAGCTGCTCCTCCGCTACCACGAGCGCGAGAGCGCCGTTGAGCGCGACGAGCCCGCGCTTGCCTACCGAGAAGTCATGCGGCGCGTACTCGCCGAGCTCGGAGAGGTGCCGGCCGGCGAGGAAGACGCGCTCGGCGTCTCGCTGCCGGGGTGGCAGCCGTTCCCCGAGGTCCGCGCGTCTCTCGAGGATGCTCGTGCCCGTGGCTGGCAGCTCGCGATCCTCTCGAACACCGATCGCGACTTCATCGAGGCTTCGAAGGCGCTGATCGGTGTTCCGTTCGACGAGACGATCGTCGCGTCGGAGATCGGCTCGTACAAGCCCTCGCACCGGCACTGGGAGGAGTTCTCCGCCCGGACGGGGGCGGACCCGGCACGACACGTCCACGTCGCCCAGAGCATGTTCCACGACATCGTTGTCGCGAACGAGCTCGGTCTCCCGTCGGTGTGGATCAACCGGCGCGGCGAGACCTCGGAGACGAGGCCCACCCGCGAGCTCGTGGACCTCGTGCGGCTTCCGGAGGTGCTGGATGAGCTCGTTCCTGCCTGAGGGTGTCGAGGTTCGCCCGGCGGTCGAGGACGACCGCGAGGCGACCGTTGGGCTGCTGCGTGCGTCCGAGTCGGCGGTTCGAGGCTCGACCGGGACGGCGGACGACGTCCTGGCGTTGTGGCGTCTCGTCGACCTTGCGACCGGGAGCTGGCTGCTCCACGAGGAAGGTGAGCTCGTCGCGAGCGGGCTGTTGCTCCGCCACGGCGAGGCGGCGAATTTCTTCGGTGTCGTGCGGCCCGATCGGGTCGGGCGCGGACTCGGGAGCGCGCTGCTCGAGCTCGGCGAGCGCGGCACACGGGCGTACGGCCTCGGAACGATGCGGGTGGGGAGCTTCGCCGAGGATCGCGCGGCTACAACCCTCCTGGTCGCTCGCCGCTATCGCGACGTCAGGCACTTCTTCACGATGCGGATCGACCTCGGCGACGAGCCGCCGGCCCTGGAAGAGCCTCAGGACATCGTCTTGGGGACGTTCCGCCCCGGGGACGCCAGAGGGTTTCACGCTGCCCTGAACGAGGCGTTCGCCGACGACTGGGGCTGGATCGAGCTGGAGTTCGACGAGTGGCGGCGCTTCCGGATCGACAGGCCGGAGTTCGATGCCGGCCTCTGGTTCGTTGCGCGCGACGGGGAGGAGCTGGCAGCGGTGGCGCGCTGCGAGAGCCGGCCCGACGGAGGCCACGTCGGGGTGATCGGCGTGCGACCGGCGTGGCGGCGTCGCGGTCTCGGCCTCGCGCTCCTGCGCTTCGCGTTCGCCGAGTTCCATCGGCGCGGGATTCGCGTCGTGCGGCTGGGCGTCGACGCCGAGAACCCGACCGGGGCGACCCGTCTCTACGAGCGAGCCGGAATGTCGATCGAGTCGGAGGACGTTGCGTACGAGAAGGAGCTCACGTGAGCCTCCGCCCTCCGCGGGACGAGGACTTCGAGCCGATGCTGGCGCTGATGAACGCGCACCATCTCGTTGCGTACGGCGAGGCCGACGTCACCGCCGACGAGTTCCGCACGTGGCTGACGACGCCGTCGATTGACCCGGAGCGCGACGTTCGGCTGCTCGAGCGCGACGGACGCCTCGTGGGCTACGTGGACGTGGACTTCACGGGCGACGACCCGCGCCGCTGGTGGTCGGACATCAAGATCGCGCCCGACGAGGACGAGCGCGCGATCCTCCCCGAGCTGCTGCGCTGGGCCGACGAGCGGGCCGGTTCCGGGATCCTCCGCACCTGGACGGGCGTGAACGACGAGCGGATGCTGCGCGCGTACGAGCAGGACGGCTTCGAGCCGGCCCGCCACTCGTACCGGATGGAGATGTCCCTTGCCGGTGAGCTGCGCGAGCCGGCCTGGCCGGCCGGAATCACCGTGCGCGAGTTCGAGCCGGCCGACGAACGGGCTGTCCACGAGGCCCACATCGAGGTCTGGCAGGACGCCTCGGACCCCGTCGATGAAACCTTCGAGGACTGGCAGCACTGGTTGACGAAACGCGAGGGGTTCGACGCGTCGCTGTGGTTTCTCGCTCACGCAGGGGACGAGCTCGTGGCGTTCTCGCTCTGCCGGCCGGACGACACCGATCCAAGTGCGGGCTACGTCAACCTGCTGGGAGTGCGACGGCCGTGGCGCCGCAAAGGGCTCGGCGAGGCGCTCCTGCTCCACTCGTTCCACGCGTTTCGGGTACGCGGCTACACACGCGCGACGCTCGGGGTCGACGCCTCGAGCCCGACGGGCGCGACACGTCTCTACGAGCGCGCGGGCATGACCGTCTACCGCGACACCGTGTTCCTGGAGCGTCCCGTCCGCAGCTAGGGTGTCGGCGTGTCGCGCCTGCGCGCGAAGTGCCCGGACTGCAAGACGTACACCGCGGTGGCGCTCGGGCCGGAGTACCAGTGCCACTCGTGCGGACGGGAGTTCGCGGCCGCCATGGTTCGTGTGCCACGCGCCTGGGGCGACGGAGGCCAGGCGATGGAGCAGGCGGCGCACCTCCCGTTCGACTACCCCGAGGCCGCCGTCGTCTTCGAGGACTCGCTCGCCGACCAGACGCTTGCGCTCGCGGCCGAGCTGCCCGAGCGTCCGCTCGTGGTCGGCGGCTGCTGCTCGTCGCATGTCGGAGCGCTGGAGGGGCTTGCCGCAAGTCACGACGAGATCGCGGTCCTCTGGCTCGACGCTCACGGCGACCTGAACACACCGGAGAGCTCGCCGAGCGGGAACGTCTGGGGGATGCCGCTGCGGATGGTCCTCGACTCGGGCACCGTCCGCGCCCAGAACGTCGCACTCGTCGGGGCACGGAATCTCGACCCGCCCGAGGTGGAATTCATCGCCGAAGCCGGGATTCACACGGGCGCCGACGCGCTCGAGCGGGCGCTAGAGGGGTGCAGCTACGTCTATGTGGCGCTCGACGTCGACTCGCTCGACCCTTCCGAGATCACGTGTTTCATGCCGGAGCCGGACGGGCTGACCCTCGACGAGGTCGAGCAGCTGTTCGCCGGGCTGCGTGAGCGTTCGACGGTCATCGGCGCCGGTCTGAGCGGGATGGCGCCCGACCCGGCGAACGTCGAGCGGCTGCAGCGGCTCACCCGCGCTCTCGGGCTGTAACCGGCTCGCCGGGCGGACGGGTCTAAGATCGCGGAATGGCCGAGCCGCGCATCGACGTTCAGGTCGAGACCAACGACGCTCCGGCGAAGGTCGAGAAGAAGCACCCGAACACGTGCCCGAAGTGCCACTCGCACTTCCGCGACGACGAGCTCGAGGAGAGCCTGTGGGTCTGCACCCAGTGCGGCCACCACTTCCCCATGCGTGCCCGCGCCCGGATCGCGAGCCTCGCCGACGACGGGAGCTTTGTCGAGGAGGCCGAGGATCTCCGGTCCGAGGATCCGCTGGACTTCTTCGACCTGCGTCCCTACGCGGAGCGGCTGGCCGAGGCGGAGATGAACACCGGGCTCGGCGAGGCGATGGTGATCGGCCGCGCCGCCGTGGACGGGACGGCGTGCGAGCTCGCGGTGATGGACTTCGCGTTCATGGGCGGCTCGATGGGGAGCACGGTCGGCGAGAAGTTCGCGCGGTCGTGTGACAGCGCCGCCTCCCGCAACGTGCCGCTCGTCTCCGTCAGCGCATCGGGCGGCGCCCGCATGCAGGAGGGCATTCTCGCGCTGATGCAGCTGCCGAAGACGATCGCGGCCGTCGCCGATCTTCACGACGCGAGTTGCGCGTACATCTCGGTCCTGGCACACCCGACGACCGGCGGCGTGCTCGCGAGCTTCGCGAGCCTCGGGGACGTGCTGCTCGCCGAGCCGGGCGCGTTGATGTCTTTTGCCGGTCCTCGGGTCGTGCAGCAGACGACCCGCGAGAAGCTGCCCGACGACTTCGGCCTCTCAGAGGCAAACCTCCGCTTCGGTCACGTCGACGCGATCGTCCCGCGCGCGGAGCTCAAGCCCCAGATCGCGCGCCTGCTGCGCCTGTTCGCCAATGGCGAGTGAGGCGGAGCTCAGACTCCGGGATCGGCTCTCGAAGTTGAAGTCGATCGGCCTCCTCGGCGGGGCGCGCCTCTCGGGCGAGCTCGATCGGCTGCAGAAGCAACTCGACCGGGTCACCGAGGCGCCCACCGAGGACGAGATCTGGCGTTCGGTCGAGCTCGCGCGGCACCAGGACCGGCCCTACACGCTCGACTACGTCGGCCGGCTTCTCGACGACTGGTTCGAGCTGCACGGCGACCGCGGCCGCGCCGACGACGCGGCGATCGTGGCAGGGATCGGCCGGCTCGACGGACGGACAATCGCGCTCGTCGGGCAGCAGAAGGGCCGTGACGTCAAGGAGCGCACGAAGCGCAACTTCGGCATGGCCTATCCGGAGGGCTACCGCAAGGCGATGCGGGTGATGAAGCTCGCCGACCGCTTCGGCTTTCCGCTCGTCACGATGGTCGACACACCCGGCGCCTATCCGGGCGTGGCGGCCGAGCAGCACGGGCAGGGCGGCGCGATCGCCGCCTCTCAGGCGACGATGCTCCGGCTCGCGATCCCGGTCGTCACCGCGGTGATCGGGGAGGGCGGCTCCGGCGGCGCGATCGCGATCGCGGTCGGCGACCGGGTGCTGATGCAGGAGAACGCGATCTACTCGGTGATCTCGCCCGAGGGCTGCGCCGCCATCCTCTGGCGCGACGCGTCGGAGGCAAAGAAGGCCGCCGCGGCGTTCAAGCCCGACGCGCTCCATTGCCTCGAGCTGGGCGTGATCGACGGGATCATTCCGGAGCCCGAGGGCGGCGCCCACACCAACCCGGACGAGGCCGCGCGCCTGCTCGGGGCATCGCTCAGGGAGGCCCTGGACGACCTGGACGCGGTTCCTGTGGACGAATTGACCCGGCGTCGCCGTGCCCGCTTCCGCTCGATCGGCGTTTTCGCCTAGGAAAGCGGCTTCCCGGCGGTCTCTTCCACAGTGTCCACAGTGTTTTCCCCGGCCCCTTTTATGACTCGAGGCCGGGAAAACCCGGCCTCGAGTGCGGAACCCCCCACTAGGAGAGAAGCCTCTCCGGAGGTCGTCTTGTCCGCCGACGCGAGAGTCGAAACCCGGAGGCTCTCTCCGCTGTCCACTTCCTCCACAGAGGACGGCCTGACTTCCGTCAGGCAGAGTCAGGGCGTGCCGCCGCTCGCCGAGTACCGCCGCAAGCGCGACCGGAAGAAGACACCCGAGCCGTTCGCGTCGAGCCGGTCCCCGAGCGCCGACCCGATCTTCGTCGTGCAGCGCCACGACGCGACGCGCCTCCACTACGACTTCCGGCTCGAGCTCGACGGCGCGCTCGCGAGCTGGGCGGTTCCGAAGGGCGTGCCGGTCGAGCCCGGACAGCAGCACCTCGCCGTCCACGTCGAGGATCACCCGCTCGACTACGCGACGTTCGAGGGCGAGATCCCGAAGGGGAACTACGGCGCGGGCACCGTCGAGATCTGGGACACCGGGAGCTACGAGCTGCTCGAGCGCAAGCGGAACGGTGGGCTGACGGTTCGGCTGCACGGCGAGAAGCTCGACGGGGTCTGGGCGCTCGTGCCGGCGAAGCTGGGCGGAGACGAGAAGAACTGGCTGATCCTCCGCAAGCGAGACGACGAGCCGACTGTTCTTGCGAAGCGCCCGGCCCGCTACGCACCGATGCTCGCGACGCTCGACAAGAAGGTCCCGAAGGGCGACGACTGGGTCTACGAGGTCAAGTGGGACGGCTACCGGGCGGTCGCGTACGTCACCGGCGGCGAGGTGGCGCTCGTGAGCCGGAACGGCAACGACCTGACGGCGCGCTTCGCCGACGTCGCGAAGGCGATCGGCAAGGCGCTCCGCACGCCGAACGCGGTGCTCGACGGCGAGGTGTGCGCGCTCGACGAGGACGGCCGCGCGACGTTCTCCGCGATGCAGCAGGGCCGTCCGGGCACGCGCTACGTCTACGTCGCCTTCGACCTGCTGGAGGTCGAGGGCGAGCCGGTCATCGGCTGGGAGCTGACCGCTCGGCGCGACCGCCTCGACGGGCTTCTCGACCGGCGCGTAAGGACCGTGCAGTTCTCGGAGTCCTTCGACGACGGCGAGGCGCTCTTCACCGCTGCGCAGAAGCAGCACTTCGAGGGAGTCGTCGCCAAGCGTCGCACGTTCGAGCGTACCAGCCCGGGCCGCCGCTCACGCGACTGGGTCAAGGTCAAGACGAGCAACCGGCAGGAGTTCGTGATCGGCGGCTACACCCACGGTGAAGGGCGGCGGGCCGAGTCGTTCGGGTCGCTGCTGCTCGGCGTCTACGACGAGGGCGCGACGAAGCTGCGCTACGTCGGGAACGTCGGCACCGGGTTCGACGACCGCGAGATCGAACGCCTGCTGAACCTGCTCCGCCCGCTCGAGACGGACGAGCCGCCGTTCGAGCCGGTCCCCAAGCCGCCGCGGGTCCGCAAAGGCGACATCGTCTGGGTGCGCCCTGACCTGATCGCCGAGGTCGAGTTCGCGGAGTGGACGCACGACCAGCGTCTGCGCGCACCGGTCTACGTGGGTCAGCGCGAGGACAAGGCTCCGCGCGAGGTGCACGTCGAGGAGCCGCTCCCGACCGAGCTCCGGAAGGGCAACCGCGTGCTCAAGCTGTCGAACCTCGACAAGCTGTTCTTCCCGGTCGAGCGGATCACGAAAGGCGACCTGCTCGCGTACTACCGCGCTGTCGCGCCGGTGCTCGTACCGCACCTGAAGGACAGGCCGTTCACGATGCTCAGGCTTCCCGACGGGGTCGGGGGCAAGCGCTTCTTCCAGAAGGACGCACCCTCGCACATGCCCGAGTGGATTCCGAGGTATCGCGCGCTGGTCTCGACCCGCGAGTCGCCCAGGCGCAGGAAGTGGGTCGACTTCCCGCTCGTCAACGACGAGCTCGCACTGCTCTGGATGGTGAACATGGGCTGCATCGACCTGAACACGTGGTACTCGCGGGTCGACAGGCCCGAGCGGCCCGACTTCGTGCTCTTCGATCTGGACCCGTCGCCCGACGTCGGGTTCAAGGAGACGGTGCAGGTAGCGCTGCTCGTCAAGGCGGCGCTCGATGCGTTCGGTCTCGTGGGTTTCCCGAAGACCTCGAGCGCGGAGGGGATGCACGTCCTCGTGCCGATCGAGCGGCGATACACTTACGAGGACACGCGCCGGTTCGCCGAGATCGTCGCCGGAGCGATCGCACGCACGAACCGCGGGCTCGCGACCACGGAGTGGACGAAGTCGAAGCGCCGAGGGGTGCTGATCGACGCGAACCAGAACGGCGAGGGGAAGACGATCGCGTCGGTTTACTCGGTCCGGCCGCGCCGCGGAGCTCCCGTGTCGACTCCGCTTCGCTGGGAAGAGGTCACCGTCGACCTCGACCCGATGTCCTTCACGATGGAGGCGGTCCGCCGCCGCATCGAGCAGCACGGCGATCTGTTCGAAGGCGTGCTGACGACGAGGCAGCGTCTGACGGACGCGATGAAGGCGCTGGGGAGGTCCTAGACGGCGATCGCGAGCTGGGGCTGCTCTCGCGCGAGCACGCGCTCGAGCGCTTCGATGCAACGGCGATCGAACTGTCTGTCCACTTCTTCCCACAGGAGCCCGAGCGCACGCGCGTGCGTCCAGGCGCCGCGGTAGACGCGCGGTGAGATGAGCGCGTCGTAGACGTCGCACGCGCCGAGAATCCGCGTCTCGAGGTCGAGCTGAGCGCCGTGGGCGCCGAGCGGATAGCCCGAGCCGTCGAGTCGCTCGTGGTGGTCGCGCACGAGCCGGCGGACGTCGCTCGGAAAGCCGAGGTTGGCGAGCAGCTCTTCGCCCCACTCGGAGTGTCGTTTGACGACGTCGTACTCCTCCTTCGTCAGCGCGGCGGGCTTCTTCAGGATCTCGTCCGGGACCGAGAGCTTGCCCATGTCGTGCATCAGCCCGCCTGCGGCGAGTACGCGGAGCCGCTCCGGCGGCAGGCCGAGCTCTTCGCCGACCTGGACGGCACGAAGTGCGACGCGACGTGTGTGCTCCCCGGTGTAGGCGTCACGCTCGGCGAGCAGGTGCGTGAGCGCACTGACCTGTCCGCCGAGAAACGACTCTTCCGTGGCGACGAGGTCGCAGGCGCTCAGGTCTCCGACCAGCGGGCGCGACTGCACGCCTCGCCGGAGGTCGAGCGCAACCGGAATGCCGATCGCCGCGATCCCGATCACCTCGAAGCCGTGGCCGATCCACCAGCCGAGCTCCATGAACGTCAGGAGCAGCGAGGCCCCCAGCGCCGTGGCGAGCCAGACCGTCCCGACGACGACGAGCAGGTCGGTTGGGCGCCGTGTGAGGCGGTATGTGCGGAACGCGCGCCAGCCGATGAGCGCGTAGAACGCAAGCCCGACGCCGAGCGTGATCCAGGCGGGAAGGGAGCGCGGCTCGGGCACGCCGGGGACGGTGTTCGAGAACGTCAGCCCGACGAAGCCGAGCGACGCCACACCAAAGAGCAAGACCGCCTGGAGGACGAGCAGCGGCTTCACGGCACCCGGGCGCCGGAGCACCGGCAGCGTGCAGAGCGCGAGGATTGCGCCCCCGACGGGGATCGTCGCCGCGCCCGAGAATGCAACGACGCCGTAGTCGGAGAAGATCACGTTCGGCGTCGAGATGCCGTGCAGCGTCAGGAGCGCGGCCATCACTGCGAACGCCGTCCCGACCATGATGCTGCGCCCGTCCCGGCGGCGTGCCGCGGCGACGGTGAGCACGATCGCCGCGATCGTCGCCCCGCCGGCGCTCAACCCGACGAAGAGCGCGTGCGTGAGGCCGCTCCACACGACTTTCTCGTGCGAGAAGAAGTGGAGGAGGGCTGGTGGGACGATCGCAAAGGCGATCCCCACCGCGAGGGCCGGCTCGCGGGTCAACTGCCGCAACATTCGTGCTCATCGTGTGGCCGTTCCCGCACCGTGATCGTCCCCCGTTCGAGGGAGATCCCGTCAGCGGAGCCCGCGAGGGTGCCCGAGGCTGCCGAGCTCTGCGATGTCGCGCCGGAAGAACAGCGCGACCGTCCAGTCCGTGACGACTCGGAGCTTCCGCGTCAGCAGCGGCAGCTGAAACAGGTGATACGTCCGTGTGGCGAACCAGCCGGGGAACCCGCGGAGCCGGAAGCCGAACACCTCGGCGACGCCCTTGAACCGTCCGAGCGTGGCGCCCTGGCCGATCATCCGGTAGCGGTACGGCCCGGGTCACCACCCAGGTTCTTCGCCAGCTGGCGGGCCTGGCGGAGCGCGTGCTGGCTCGTCGGCGGGTCGGCGGACCCCGAGGCCGCGTTCGGCACGCGCGCACAGTCGCCGAGCGCCCAGAGGCGCTCGCGTCCCTCGACGCGGAGGTGATCGTCGACCCGCACGCGCCCCCGCTCGTCGACCGGAAGATTCCACTCGGCGAGCAGCGGGTGCGGCCGCACACCCGCCGTCCAGACGAGCGAGTGTGTCTCGATGCGCTCGCCGTCCGAGAGCGTCGCGGACTCGGCGTCGAGCGTCTCGAGGCGCGTCGCCGTTCGGACCTCGATGCTCTGGTCCCCGAGCAGGCGGGCCACGTAGTCGGCCAGTCGCGGGGTCAGCTCGTGAAGGATGCGGTCGGTCGCCTCGACGAGCACCCAGCGCTGCGGGACGGCTCTCGGAGGCGGGGGTAGTACCGAAGCGCGTCGCGGACGAGGTCGTGCAGCTCCGCGAGGGCCTCGACGCCTGCGTAGCCGGCGCCGACGAAGACGAACGAGAGGTGGCGGCGCGCGCGGCCGGGGTCGACCTCAGCGTCGGCTGCCTCCAGCTCGCTGAGCACGTGGTTGCGGAGCGCGATCGCGTCGGCGAGGTCGTTGAAGCCGTGCGCGTGCTCCGCGAGCCCGGGGATCGGCAGCGTGCGCGCGATCGAGCCGAGTGCCAGCACGAGCCGCTCGTAGCGGACGTCGAAGCGGCCGGCGTGCGTCTCGACTGCGACGGTCTGCGCCGCCTCGTCGAGCTCGGTCGCGTTGCCGACGATCAGCTCCGCCTTCGGGCACATCATCCGCAACGGCACGACGACGTGCCGAGGCTCGAGCGTCGCTGACGCAGCCTCGGCGAGCAGAGGGCGGAAGAGCATGTAGTTCTCCGGCGAGACGATGGTCGCCTCGCCGAGACTCCGCGCGAGGACGCTTCCCGCGTACCCGCCGCCGACGACGAGCGTGCCGTTTCTCGCGAGACGCTCGGTGGCCATGGGGTTATCGTCGCAGCGTGGCCGCGGTCCGTGTCTCGGAACTCGACGTCATGCGCGGATCGACGCATGCGCTCCGCTCCGTCAGCGTGGAGGTCCCCGAGGGCCGCGTGACCGGCCTGCTCGGTCCGAGCGGATCCGGCAAGTCGACGCTGATGCGGGCCGTGGTCGGCGTGCAGGTCGTCAAGAGCGGCACGGTCGAGGTGCTCGGGCTGCCCGCGGGCACGCCGGAACTCCGCCGCCGCGTCGGCTACATGACGCAGAGCCCGTCCGTCTACGGCGACCTCACCGCACGCGAGAACCTCGAGTACTTCGCGCGGATCGCGGATGTCGGCCCCGAGCGCGTCGAGGAGGTGCTCGGGATCGTCGACCTCGCTCGGCTGTCGCGGCGGCAGGTCCGGTCGCTCTCGGGTGGGGAGGTCTCGCGCGTCTCGCTCGCGGCCGCGCTGCTCGCCGGCCCGGACGTGCTCGTGCTGGACGAGCCGACCGTCGGTCTCGATCCGCTGCTTCGACGCGACCTCTGGGGCTCGTTCCGGCGCCTCGCCGAGGACGGCACGACGCTGCTCGTGTCGTCTCACGTGATGGACGAGGCCGACCGCTGCGACGAGCTGATCCTGATCCGGGACGGTCGGATCATCGCCCAGGCCGGGCCACTCGAGCTGCTGCACCGGACCGGGACCGACAACCTCGGCGACGCCTTCCTCGTCCTGATCGCCGGCGCGCAGCCGTGACGGCTCGCGTCACCCTCGCGACCGCGCACCGTGTCCTGCGGCAGCTGCGCCGTGACCCGCGAACGCTGGCGATCCTCTTCATCGTGCCCCCGCTTCTCCTGACGCTGTTCAAGGAGGTGTTCGCCGGGCAGCCGGAGACGTTCGACCGCGTCGGAGGCCCGCTCGTCGGGATCTTCCCGTTCGTGCTGATGTTCGTGGTCACCTCGATCACGATGCTGCGCGAGCGGACGACCGGCACGCTCGAGCGGCTGATGACGCTGCCGCTCTCGAAGCTCGACCTGCTGGCGGGCTACGCCCTCGCGTTCGCCGCCCTGGCGACGCTTCAGGCCGCGATCACGTCGGCCGTCGCCTTCGGCCTGCTCGGGCTCGACGTGGAGGGATCCGTCGCGGTCGTCGTGGCGCTCGCCGTGTGCAACGCCCTCCTCGGGATGTCGCTCGGGCTGTTCGCGAGCGCGTTCGCGCAGACGGAGTTCCAGGCCGTCCAGTTCATGCCCGCGTTCGTGCTGCCGCAGTTCCTCCTCTGCGGACTGCTGGTGCCGCGCGACCAGATGGCCGAGTGGCTCGAGTGGATCTCGGTGTTCCTGCCGCTGACGTGGGCGTACGAGGGCCTCCAGCGGGCGATCGACGGCGACGCTGCGAGCCTGATCGCGCGAGACGCTGCGGTCGTGATCGGAATCACGCTGCTCGCGCTCGTGCTGGCCGCGGCGACGCTGCGGCGCCGGACCCCCTGATGGCGGTCCAGATCTCGGTGATCGGAAGCGGTGCGCAGCACGAGGAGCGCGCGGAGGAGGTGGGCCGGCTGCTCGCTGAGCGCGGCGCGACGGTCGTCTGCGGCGGACACGGCGAGGTCATGGCCGCGGCAGCGCGCGGCGCGAAGGCCGCAGGCGGCACGACGATCGGCATCCTGCCGGGCGAGTCGCGCAGTCGCGGCGAACGAGTGGATCGACCACGTCGTCGTCACGGGCATCGGCCATGCGCGCAATCTCGCGGTCGTCGCGTCGGGCGACGCGGTGATCGCCGTCGGCGGGCGCTGGGGGACGCTTGCGGAGATCGGCTTCGCCCGGGCTCTCGGGCGCTACGTCGTGGTCCTCGAGCCGGGCTGGGAGCTCGACGACGTGCCGCGCGCGGGAAGCCCCAGGGAAGCCGTCGATCTCGCGCTGGCCGCCGCAGCCAAGTAACAGACTGTTACTTGCCTCGAACCAGCGGGCGCGTCAGGCACGTCGGGCCGCCGTCGCCCTTCCGCGAGAGCTCGTCGCCCGAGTAGACGAGCACCTCCACGCCGGCCGGCTTCGAGCCGGCGGCGGGTCTCCAGGTTGCCCTCGAGCGCGAGTGCGACTCTCGGCGCGAGCGCGAGGACGTTGCAGGCCATCGTCTCGAACTCGTCGTCGGGAACCTCGACGAGCCGGATTCCTCGCTCCTCGAGCAGCTCGACGAGCCGCACGGGCATCAGCGGGAGGTACACGGCGGCGAGGTCGTCGGCGAGCGGGCTGATCAGCGAGAGCATGTGCATCACCTCGCTGCGGCCGTGGTAGTGGGGCAGGTCGACGGCGAGCACCTCGACTTCGGGCAGGGCTGCGCGCAGCGCCTCGATTCCGGCGTCGTTCGTGCGATAGCCGCGGCCGACGACGAGCGTGTGCGCGTCGAGCCAGAGCATGTCGCCGCCCTCGGCATGCTCGCCGCCCGACAGCCTCGCCGCCACGTCGATCCCGATCCGTCCCAGATCGCCGGCGAGCGCCTCGACCTCGTCCCGGCGCTCCGGCTTGCCCGGGCGAAGCAGGATCGCGCGGCCGTCGACGACGGTCGCGGGATCGTGCACGTAGACCGCGTCGGGGTTTCCCGCCAGCGGGTCGCCCACGATGACGTCGGCCCCCGCCTCCTCGAGCACGCCGCAGAACGCCTCGTGCTCCTCGCCGAGCCGAACGGGATCGGGCGCCGATCGCCACCCGAACTCCCGCCAGCCCTCCCCGCCGGCGGGCCGTCGCACGAAGACGCGCCGGAGCGGGGCGGTCATCGACATCGGATGCATTCTGCCCTCGACCTGGCGACGCGCGAGGAGCTCTTGTAAGGTGCGCCTTACATTGCGTGTAAGGGCTGCCTCTCTCCTCGCGCTCGTCGCCGCGTGCGCGCTCCTTGCAGGTTGCGGAGGTGACGACGAGGCCGCGACGCCCACGGCGGCGACTCCGAGCGCGCCGGCGCAGCAGGCGGACCTGAGCGGCGTCAAGGCGTACCTGCTCGAGCACACGGCGCTCCTGACGGGGTTCACCGCGCGCTTCAAGACCCTGGGCGCCCGCTACTTCGACCTCGCCGAGGCGCACGACTTCGACACCGCGCAGCTTTGGAGCCGGGACCGCACGGAGGTCGCTCCGCTCGTGCAGCAGCTCAAGGATCTCTGGGTCGAGGGCAACCCGTACTACGAGCGGATGGAAGGCGTCGTCGCCGGCACGCCGTCGCTCGCGGAGTACGACGTGATCATCGACGCGGGCGCGAGCGCCTCCGAGGATCCCGCCGGAGCGGTTCCGTTCAACCTCGAGCTCGTCGACGGCCGAGTCCTGCAGAAGCCCGGGAACTTCTACAACCTGACCGAGGGTGCGCTCTGGGGCACGCTGCCGGCCGATCTGGCGGCCAAGGTGCCGAGCACGCCGGTCGACCTCGACGGCGACGGGACACAGGCGTTCGGCGAGGTGCTACCGGACGCGAAGCTGATCGCCGCCGCGAGCGCCGAGTTCCACCGGTACGCCCTCGAGCTGGCGAGCGCGTCGAGCGACTGGAAGCCCTCGCCCTCCGACGCGTTCACCGCGCTCGTCGTGATGGTGCCGACGATGAACGAGTACTTCGGCCAGTGGAAGGAGTCGCGCTTCGTGCGCGGGAACAAGGCCGACTCGGAGTCGTTCAACGTCGTCTCGCGGCTCTCGGACATTCACGACATCGTGGCGAGCCTCGAAGTGATCTTCGAGGGCGTGCAAGCCGCTCTATGCGCAGGCCGGCAAGGCTCGGGTCGCGCAGACGGAGGAAGAGCTGAAGGGCTTGTCCGCGTTCGTCTCCGACCTCTACGAGCAGGAGCAGGCCGATAAGCGCTTCACGCCCGAGCAGGCAGACCAGCTCGGCACCGAGGCGCAGTCGCGGGCGACGGCGATCGCCGGCCAGGTGTCGCAGGTCGCCTCGGAGCTCGGGATCGAGATCGAGCAGTAGCCGGTGAGGCGGCTGCTCGCAGCGTCGCTTCTCGCAGCCCTCGGGCTGCTCGCGCTCGCGGGGACCGCCACGGCGGCGCCGTGGCGGCGCGGCGGCGAACGTCCGCGGTGGGCTCGCGGACGCAGAGCTCGAGCTCGTTCTCCACGGAAACTCCCGGGCGGCGCAGGGAGCACGTGCCGCGCAGGCCTCGGCAGGCCCGCTGCTCGCAGCGCTTCGCCCGGTCGCGCCCGCTGCGGCGCTTCGGGTCGAGCGCGGTCTCGGTGTAGCGGTGGACGCGGCCGAGCGGGGCGACGCGCCGGCGCTCGCAGCCGCGCGCGCGGAGGTCTGGACGGCGATCCTTGCCGGCAGCTACCGGGCGACCCTGGCTGCCGTCCAGGCCGGACACGTCGATGAGGCAAGCGGATGGCTGCTCGTGCGCGAGTTCCGCGCGCCGACTCGCTTCTCCCGCCCCGGCGCCGAGGGCACGCGTGCACTCAGGGCCCTCGCAGACGGCCGCCTGAAGCCCGCACAGGCACTCGCCGCCGTCCGCGCCGACCTGCTCGACACCTACCAGGGCCGCCTGCGTGAAGCGCTCGAGACGCTCGACGGCGCCTCTGCACAGGGGTTCACGTCCCGCGCTGCGGCCGAGGCCGCGCTGGCGCGAGGCTACTTCGCCGTGCTCGCGTCCTCGTATCGGTCTCAACGCGGGGCAGCCGCGTCTGGGGCCGCGACCGCTGCGTTTGCCCGGCTCGCTGCTGCTGCACGAGTGGGCGATCGCGGCGCTCTTGCCGACGCTGCCAAGGCTTCCGCGGCGGCGCTCGCCGGCTTCCGCGCCGCCCCGCTCAGCCCAGCCGAGGAGGAGCGTCGTGCGGCGCAGTTCCACCGCTTCCTCGGTCTCGTCCCCGTCGAGTACGGGCGCGGCGTTGCGGACGGGCGGGTCACGCGGGCCTTCGAGATCCAGGAGGCGATCACGTTCCGAGACGGCGCGGCGCAGGCGTTCGGCGACCTCGAGGCCGCGCTCTCCGCTCGCGATCCTGGCCGGACGGCGCGCATGGAAGCGGTGATCGCGAAGCTCGCGCGCTCGCTCGACGAAGCCGCGCGCGATGCCCGCGTCGCCGATCCCGATGCGATCAAGGCCGACACGCAGACGGCTCTCGGCCTCGCCGACGCGACCTTCCCGGAGCGCTGGAAGGGCTCGGGGTCGAGTGCGGACTTCGACGTGATCCGAGCCTCGCTCCTGCGGCTGCGGGGTGCGCTCGCGGCGGGCGAGTACGGCGCCGCCGAGCAGGCGCGGCTCGAGGCCTACGCGATCTTCGAGCTCGGTCCGGAGCAGCGTCTGCGCGGGCTCGCCCCCGAGCTGTTCACGCGGGTCGAGGGCCTGTTCTGGTACGGCGACGGCGGCGAGTCAGGGCTCGCGCAGCTCGTGCGCCAGAAGGCCTCTCCCGCGGAGCTGACGGCGACCTCGCTGGCGCTCGACCGCTCGCTCAAGGACGCGGAGGACGCCGTCGGAGCCGGGCCGAAGTCGACGACCGCGATCGTCACGAACACGGCGATCATCGTCTTCCGCGAGGGGCTCGAGGCCGTGCTGATCCTCGCAGCGCTTCTCGCCGGGATGGTCGGCGAACGCCGCCGCTTCCGTCGTCCGCTGCTGCTCGGCGCAGCCGTTGCGTTCGTGGCGAGTGCGGCAACGTGGGTCGTCGCGCAGACGGTGCTCGGATCGCTCGGGCGCTACGGCGAGAAGCTCGAGGCGATCGTCTCGCTCGTCGCGATCGGGATGCTCCTGCTCGTCCTGAACTGGTTCTACCACCGGGTCTACTGGACCGACCACCTCGCCGGGCTCCAGGGGCGGAAGAAGAAGCTTCTGCGCGGCGCGACCATCGCCGGCGTCCCCGTGCTCGGGCTCACTGCGCTCGGGTTCTCGAGCGTGTACCGCGAGGGGTTCGAGACGACGCTCTTCCTTCAGGCGCTCGTCCTCGAGGCGGGCGCCGCGTCGGTGCTGCTCGGCGTGGCGATCGGCTTGACGGCGACGATCGCGGTCGGCCTCCTCACGATGGCGCTCGAGCGAAAGCTCCCGTACAAGCGCATGCTGATGGCGACGGGCCTGCTGATCACGTGGGTGCTCGTGGTCATGGCCGGCACGACCATCCAGACGCTCCAGGTCGTCGGCTGGGTTCCGGTGCATCCGATCGAAGGACTGCGGCTGCCGTACTGGGCGGGACTGTGGCTCGGCGTGTTCCCG
Organism: uncultured Actinomycetes bacterium; assembly: GCA_963700495.1. GTDB lineage: Bacteria > Actinomycetota > Thermoleophilia > Gaiellales > Gaiellaceae > JACCTU01. The sequence continues at coordinate 289,906 of CAVOXT010000003.1, forward strand.
ACGTGGGAAGGCGTTGCGGCGCAGGTCGGCGCGGCGGTGTTCGTGCTCGGCAGCTACTTCGCGGCGGAGCAGATCCGGCAGCTGCGGCGGCGTGCGATGTTCGCCCCGGAGCCGCTCCCGGTGCCCGTCGCGGTGGCGCCTGCGGAGCGCGAGGCCGCCCCGGCGTTCGCGCTCGTCGAGTCCAAGCGCTGAGTCAGGCCACCTCCCGGAGGCGGCGTTCGAGGTAGCGCCGCTCGACGGGGTTCGTCGCGAGCTCGAGCGCGCGTCGGTAGGCCACGGCGGCCTCTTCGGCGCGCTCGAGCCGCCGCAGCAGATCCGCGCGCGTCGCGTGGAAGAGGTGGTAGGCCTCGAGCCCCGAGAGGCGCTCGACCGCGTCCAGGCCCGCGTCGGGGCCCCACGCCATCGAGACGGCGACGGCCTTGTTCAGCGAGACGACCGGGGAGCCCGTCATGTCCTCCAGGCGCCCGTAGAGCGCCGCGATCTGCTGCCAGTCCGTCTCGTCGGCGGTTCGCGCCTGCGCGTGCAGTGCCGCGATCGCCGCCTGGAGCTGGTACGGGCCGGGGCGCCGCAGTCCCATCGCGCGCTCGAGCATCCGCAGCCCCTCGTCGATCTTCTGCGCGTCCCAGAGCGAGCGGTCCTGCTCCTCGAGCAGCACGAGCTCGCCTTCGTGTCCGACGCGCGCGTCGCGGCGGGAGTCCTGGAGCAGGGTCAGCGCCAGCAGCCCGAGCACCTCGGACTCGTCCGGCATCAGCACGGCAAGCAGCTTCGAGAGCCTGATCGCCTCGTCGCAGAGGTCGCGGCGCACGAGCTCGTCCCCGGACGTCGCGGAGTAGCCCTCGTTGAAGACGAGGTAGAGCACCGCGAGCACCGACCGGAGCCTCTCGGGCAGGAGGTGGTCGGGTGGAACGCGGAAGGGGATGGCCGCGTCGCGGATCTTCCGCTTCGCGCGCACCAGTCGCTGCGCGAGCGTTGCCTCCGGGACGAGGAACGCGCGTGCGATCTCGGCCGTGTGGAGCCCGCCGACCTCGCGCAGGGTCAGGGCGACGCGCGCCTCGGGCGCGAGCGCCGGGTGGCAGCAGGTGAAGACGAGGCTCAGCCGCTCGTCGGGGATCGAGCTCACGTCGTCCTCCTCCTGGGTTCGAAGCTCCTCGAGCCGCGCGAGCAGCTCGGTCTTGCGCGCGAGCGTGCGCTCGCGGCGGATGCGGTCGATGGCGCGGTTCCGTGCGGTCGTGACGATCCAGGCGGCCGGGTTGCGCGGGGTCCCGTCGCGCGGCCAGCGCTCGAGCGCGGTCGCGAACGCGTCCTGTACCGCGTCCTCGGCGAGCTCGAAGTCGCCGAGGACGCGGATCATGATCGAGACCGCTCGTCCCCACTCCTCACGGAACAGGGACTCGACCGTCACGTCTGTTCGACGAGGGGTCGAATCTCCACCGAGCCCGTCTGGGCGACGGGGATGCGCGAGGCGATCTCGATCGCCTGGTCGAGGTCGTTGCAGTCGGCGATGAAGTAGCCCCCGATGACCTCCTTCGTCTCCGGGAAGGGCCCGTCGGTGACGATCGTGTCGCCGTTCTCGCCGCGGACGGTCTTCGCCGTGCTCGGAGCGTCCAGCTCGAGCCCGTCGAGCTGGAAGCCCTGCTCGCCCGCCCACTCCATGAAGGAGCCCCACTTCGGGATCTCCTCCTCGCGGGCCTTCTGCACCTCCGCCGGCGTCAGCTGCTCCCAGGCGGCGACCGCTTCGGTCGGGTTCGTCAGCAGCATCAGGTACCTCATGCCGCCGCCTCCACGTACGCGGGCTGCACGACGACGACCGCGCCGCGGTCGAGCCCAGGGATCCGCTTCGCCAATTCGAGGGCCTCGTCTTCCGAGCCGCACTCGAAGACGAAGAAACCGCCGAGCTGCTCCTTCGACTCCGCGAGCGGGCCGTCGCTGACGTTTGTCTTGCCGTCTCGCACCCGGACCGTCGTCGCGGTGTTGCTGGCCGCGGTCTCTGCACCGTCGACGAGCTGCTCGCCGACTGCCTGCGCGAATGCGTTGTACTCGGCGTACATCGCCTTCTTCTCCTGCTCGGACGACGACTCCCACGCGCCCTCGTCGCCGTAGATGAGCGCGAGATAACGCATCAGGCAGGCGTCTCGGCGGGAAAGACGACCACCGGGCGGACCTCGATCGTCCCGTAGCGCGCCGACGGGATCTTCGCCGCCCACTCGAGCGCTTCCGCGTCCGAGTCGGCGTCGATCAGGTAGTAGCCGCCGAGCGCTTCCTTCGTCTCCGCGAACGGGCCGTCGGTCGTGGTGGTCTGCCCGTCGCGGAGTCGCACCGACTTCGAGGTCGACGTCGGCTGGAGCGCGTCGCCGGCGACGTACTTGCCGGCTTCCTTGACCTCGTTCGTGAACTCGAAGTACTCGCGCATGACGCCGTTGCGCTCGTCCTCGCCCATCGAGCCCCACACGTTCTCGTCGTCGTAGATCAAGAGCATGTACTGCATGAGCCCTCCTTCTTGGTCGGTTCCATCCTCTATGACGACTGCGCGGCCGGAAAATCGACAAGGCGGCGGAGCAACGTCAGGGCGCCGTGCTTGTCGAGCGGCTCGTTCAGGTTGCCGCACTTCGGGCTCTGGACGCAGGACGGGCAGCCACGCTCGCAGGGGCAGCCCGCGAGCATCCGGGCCGTGTCCTCGACCCAGCCCTCGAAGACCTCGAAGCCGTGCTCGGTGATCCCGACCCCGCCCGGGTGGCCGTCGTAGACGAAGATCGTCGGCCGGCCGGTCTGGGGGTGGATGTTCGTCGAGAGGCCGCCGATGTCCCAGCGGTCGCACATCGCCCAGAGCGGCAGGATCGCGATCATCGCGTGCTCGGCGGCGTGGAGCGTGCCGAGCAGGCGGGGCTCCCGGTCGAGGTCGGCGAGCTGCTCGGGCTCGGGCAGATACCAGACCGCCTCGGTCTCGAACTCGGTCACCGGGAGCTCGAGGCGGACGAGCGAGAGCGTCGACTGGTCCCGGATCGACTTGCGCTGGTAGCCGACGACCTGCTCGGTGACGACGACGCGGCCGAAGGTGAGCTCGAGCCCGAGGCGCCGCTCGACGCGAAGCGGCTCGGCGATCTCCGTCATCGTCTCCTTCTTCGCCTGCGTGTACCAGTCGCCCGAGAACGGCTGGACGAGCGCGCGGCGTCCCTCGAGGTCGAGCTCCTGGACGAGGTAGGGCTCGCCGAGGTGGAGGTAGACGGCGCCGTCGTGGACGGTCGAGTACGCGCGCTCTCGCTCGACCAGGCCGAGGAGCGAGCCCGTCTCGACGTCGACGACCGTGAACGAGTCCGGGCTGGTCGAGCGGAGCGGGACACGGGCGGCCGGGTAGTCGCGGCCTGCCCAGACCCAGCCTCGCGGCGTGTGCTGCAGCTCCGGGAGCTCGGCGGCGCGCTCGAGCGCGGCGTCGCCGAGCGTCGCGCGGTCGGCGTCGTCGATCGGCGCCTCGAACGCGGCTGCGCGCACGTGTCCGTCGAGGACCCGCGGATTCGCGTGGTCGAGGATCGCGGCCTCGACCTGCCGGCCGAGCAGTGTCTCGGGCTGCCGCATGAAGTACTGGTCGAGCGCGTCCTCGCTCGCGACGAGGACCGCGAGCCCGTGTCCGCGGCGGCCCGCTCGTCCCCACTGCTGCCGGAGCGAGGCCATCGTGCCGGGGAAGCCGACCGAGATGGCGCAGTCGAGCAGTCCGATGTCGATCCCGAGCTCGAGGGCGTCGGTCGCGCTGACGCCGAGGAGGTCGCCCTCGACGAGTCGCCGCTCGATCTCCCGCCGCTGCTGCGGCGTGTAGCCAGCGCGGTACGGCGCGAGGCGTGCGCGCAGGGCGGGATCGTCGAGACGGTCGACGGCGAAGCGGTGGATTAGCTCCGCGGCCTTGCGCGACTTGGCGAAGCAGATCGTGCGCAGGCCTCGCCCGGCGAGCTCGGCCAGCAGGCGCGACGCGTCGCCGAGCGCCGACGCGCGCACGCCGAGCTCCTCGTCGATCAGCTCGGGGTTCCAGAGCACGACGGTGCGCTCGGCGCGCGGCGCGCCGTCGTCGCCGACAACCGTCGTCTCCAGCCCGAGCAGGCTCTCTGCGAGTTCTGCCGGGTTCGCGATCGTCGCCGATGCGAGCAGGAACTGCGGCTCTGCGCCGTACATCGCCGCCGCGCGGCGCAGGCGGCGCAGGACGTTCGCGACGTGCGAGCCGAAGACGCCGCGGTAGACGTGCGCCTCGTCGACGACGACGTAGCGGAGGTTCTGGAACACGTCTCCCCACCGGTCGTGATGCGGGAGCACGCCGATGTGGAGCATGTCCGGGTTCGTGAGGATCAGGTTCGCCCACCTACGGATCTGCCAGCGCCGGTCGCCTTCGGTGTCGCCGTCGTAGATCGCGGCGCGGACACCGGGCACCTTGAGCGCCTGCAGCGTCCGGAGCTGGTCCTGCGCGAGCGCCTTCGTCGGGTAGAGGTAGAGCGCACGGTTCTTCGGCTCGCGCGCGAGGGAGTCGAGGACCGGCAGGTTGAACGCAAGCGTCTTGCCGCTCGCCGTCCCGGTCGTGACGATCACGTGCTCGCCGCGCCGCGCTGCCTCCCACGCTTCGGACTGGTGGGAGAACAGCGAGTCGTGCTCGAGCCGATCGCGCACGCGGGCGTCGACGTCCTCCGGTAGCGGCGTGAGCCGAGGCATGCGGGCAGGCTCGGTCGAGACGTGTGCGATCTCCTCGCCTTCGAGCAACTCGTCCCAGACCGCCGCCTCGAACGCCACGCGTACATCGTGCCGGTAGACTCGAAGCACCGGGGTGCCTCGTGGTCGAGGCTGAGAGCAGACCCGTCGAACCTGATCCGGGTAATGCCGGCGAAGGGAGGCAGTTGATCCCTCGAGTGCTGACGATTGCCACGTCCGACTCGGGCGGGGGCGCGGGAATCCAGGCCGATCTGAAGGCATTTGCGGCCGCCGGCGTGCACGGCATGTCCGCGCTCGTCGCGCTGACGGCCCAGAACACTGTTGCCGTCACAGATGTCCACGAGCTTCCGCCCGGCTTCGTCCATGCACAGCTCGAGGCGGTCTGGGGCGACATCGGCGTCGACGCCGCGAAGACGGGGATGCTCTTCTCGAAGCAGCTGATCGACGTGGTCGCCGACTTTCTCGAGGCACATCGCGTTCCACTCGTCGTCGATCCGGTGATGGTCGCGAGCTCAGGGGCGACGCTTCTGCTCGACGACGCCGTCGAGACGCTCGTCGCGCGGCTGTTCCCGCTTGCGACGGTGGTCACACCCAACCTGAACGAAGCGGTCGCACTCGCAGGCTTCGACGGAACACGTCGAGAGCTGAGCGAACGACTGCATGAGCTCGGCGCGCAGGCTGTCATCGTCACCGGCGGTCACGGGGAGGACGCGATCGACCATCTCTTCGACGGGCGGCGTCACGTCGAGATCCCCGTCGAGCGGCATGACGTGCCTGCGACGCACGGCGCCGGCTGTACGCACTCGGCGACGCTCGCTGCGCTGCTTGCGAGGGGCCTCTCGCTGGAGGGCGCAGCCCGCGGGGCAGCGCGCGCAGCATCCGAGGCGGTCCGGCACGGGCTGAGCGAGCTCGGCGCCGGCGAGGGGCCCGTCGACGTCCTCAACCTGAAAGGAGCCGCGTGAACGTCTCGCCCGGGACGAGCCTCGCCCGCATCCGCGAGCAGAAGCCGCTCGTCCACCAGATCACCAACTACGTCGTCATGAACGAGACGGCGAACGCGACGCTCGCGCTCGGCGCGCTCCCTGTGATGGCGCACGCGCGGGAGGAGGTCGAGGAGATGGTGGCGATCGCGGGTGCGCTCGTGATCAACATCGGCACGCTCTCGCCTGCCTGGGTGGACGCGATGCTTGCGGCCGGGCGTGCGGCGAACGCGAAAGGCATCCCCGTCGTCCTCGACCCGGTCGGAGCGGGCGCGACGCGGTACCGGACCGACACTGCGCAGCGGCTCCTCGACGCGGTTGACGTCACGGTCCTCCGTGGCAATGCCGGTGAGATCGGGATCCTCGTCGGCGCCGAGGCGGAGGTGCGCGGTGTCGAGTCGATCAGCGTCGGCGGTGAGCCGGCCGAGCTCGCCCGAGAGGCGGCGGCGACGCTCGGCGTGATCGCGTCGGTGACGGGGCCGGTCGACCACGTCTCGGACGGCATGACCGTGCTCTCGGTCGGCAACGGTCACGAGCTGCTCGGCACGGTCACCGGCACCGGGTGCATGTCCACGGCGATCACGGGGTGCTTCCTCGCAGCGAAGCCGGCTGCGCCGCTCGAGGCCGCGGCCGAGGCGCTCGCGGTGTTCGGGATCGCCGGGGAGGACGCCGCCTTGGGCGCAAGGGGCCCGGGCTCGTTCCACGTTGCGCTCTACGACGCCCTCTACAACCTCGCCCCGTCCAGCGTGGACGAGCGGGCGAAGATTGTGGCTCAGAGCCACAAAGTCGAATGAAGCTCCATGCGGTCGTGGACGATCTCGACACGGCCCGCGCCGCGATCGACGGCGGGGCCACGGTTCTCCAGCTCCGGCTCAAGGGCGAGCCGACGGACGAGCTCGTCCGGAAGGGCCGTGCGTTCAAGCTTGTGGCTCAGAGCCACAAAGTCACGTTCGTGGTCAACGACGACGTCGAGGCGGCCGCTCGGCTCGAGGCGGACGGCGTGCACCTGGGGCGAAGCGACGAAGGGTTCGAGCGCGCGCGGGAGGCCGGGCTCCTGGTCGGCGTCTCAGCCTGGGACGTCGGCGAAGCGCTCGCCGCTGAGCGCGCGGGAGCTGCCTACATCGGCGCCGGCCCGATCTGGGCCACGCCGTCGAAGCCGGACGCCGACCCGCCGATCGGTCTCGACGGGCTCGCCGGGATCGCCGAAGCCGTCTCGATCCCGGTTGTCGCGATCGGGGGGATCGACGCGACCAATGCGGGCGACTGCATCTCGGCCGGGGCGGCGGGCGTCGCGGTCATCCGCGCCGCGCCCGAAGCTCGGCTCCTCCGGGAGGCGATCGATGGAGCTTTCGCAGCTCGGTGAGTTCGGGCTCCTCGCGGAGCTCGAGCGGCGAGGTCTCGCGCGCGGGATCGAGAACGACGCGGCCGAGATCGAAGGGCTCGTCGTCACGCAGGACGCGCTCGTCGAAGGCGTCCACTTCCGGCTCGACTGGATCTCGTGGCGAGACCTCGGCTGGCGTGCCGCCGCCGTCAACCTCAGCGATCTCGCGGCGTCAGGGGCGACGCCGTCGGGCCTGATCGTGTCGCTCGCCGCGCCGGGAAGCACGCGTGTCGAGGACGTGTTCGAGCTCTACGAGGGGATCGCCGAGACGGGCGTCGCGGTTCTCGGCGGCGACACGACGCGCTCGGAGCTCGTCTTCCTGAGCGTCACCGCGCTCGGGCGGTCGGAGCGGATCCCCGGCCGCGGCGGCGCGCGGCCCGGCGACCTCCTCGTACTGACCGGGCCGCTGGGCGCCGCAGGCGCCGCGTTCCGGGCCGGCCGTTACGAGCGTCCGCCGCTCCGGCTCGACCAGGGCAGGCGTCTGGCGCGCGTCGCGACGGCGATGCTCGACGTCTCCGACGGCCTGGCGAAGGACGCGGGCCACATCGCGGCACGCTCGCGCGTTCGCTGCGTCATCGACCTCGACAGCGTGCCGATCGCCCCGGGCGCGACGGTCGACGACCTCGGCTTCGGCGAGGACTTCGAGCTGCTGGCGGCGACGCCGGATCCGCTCGAGTTCACCGTGATCGGCCGTTGCGAGGAGGGCTCGGGGGTCGAGGGCGTCCCCGCCGGCGGCTGGGAGCACTTCCGCTGAGCCTCAGAGCCTGCCTCTGAGCGCGTCGAATCGCAGCACCGGCACCATCCACACCGCCTCGAGCACGATCCTGTGCGACATCTTCGACCCGCCCACCTCGCGGTCCACGAACGTGATCGGAACCTCCACGACTCGGAAGCCCTTTCGGAGCGTGCGGTAGGTCCCCTCGATCTGGAACGCGTAGCCCTTGGCCTCGATCGCGTCGAGGTCGATCGTCTCGAGCACGCGGCGGCGGTAGCACTTGAACCCGCCGGTCAGGTCGCGCACCCGCGTCTGCAGCCACAGCTGTGCGTAGACGCAGCCGCCGCGCGAGATGAATCGGCGCAGGAGGTTCCAGTTCGGGATGCTGCCGCCCGGCACGTAGCGCGAGCCGAGCACGAGATCGGCGCCGCCCTCCGCAGCCTCGATCAGTCGGCGCACGTCCTTCGGGTCGTGCGAGAAGTCGCAGTCCATCTCGAGGATCAGCTCGGCGTCCGTGGCGAGCGCGTGGCGGAAGCCGGCGAGGTACGCCGGTCCGAGCCCCTGCTTCTGCTCGCGGTGGATGACCTCGACCGCGTCGAGCTCCGCCGCGAGCCGGTCGGCGATCTCGCCCGTGCCGTCGGGCGAGTTGTCGTCGATCACGAGCACGCGGACGCCCTCGTCCACGAGCGCACGCACCATGCGCTCGACGTTGTCGCGCTCGTTGTAGGTGGGGAGACAGACGGTCGCCTGCACGCGCCTATGATCGCTATCGGTGGCGAAGGCGCTCCCGAAGAACCAGCAGGTGGCCGAACAACTCGAGCTGCTCGCCGACCTCCTCGAGCTGGAGGGAGAGCCTTCCTTCCGCGTGATCGCCTACCGCCGTGCGGCGACCCGCATCCGCGAGACCCCGGGCGCGGTCGCCCAGCTCGCACTCGACGGGAAGGCGAAGGAGCTCCCCGGGATCGGCAAGACGATCGAGGAAAAGATCGTGCAGATCGTGGACGACGGGGAGATCCACGCGCTGACGAAGCGAAAGGCGCTCGTCCCCGAGGAGGTCGTCACCTTCATGCGGCTGCCCGGCCTCGGGCCGAAGTCGGCCGCGAAGATCTGGAAGGAGCTCGGGATCACGACGGTCGCCGACCTCAAGGCGGCAGCCGAGGCGGAACAGCTGCGCGCGCTGACCGGGTTCGGCGCGCGGACCGAGGAGCGGATCCTGCACGCGCTCGACCAGGAGCAGACGCTCGAGCCGGTTCGGCCGCTGCTCGGCGCCGGGCTCGTGCCGGTGCTCGAGGCCGTCAGGGTTCTGCGAGAACACCCCGCTTCGGACCTCGTGTCGGAGGCCGGCAGCGTGCGGCGGCGCAAGGAGACGTTCCGCGATCTCGACGTGATCGCCACGGCGAAGGACCCCCGCGCGCTGATCGACTACTTCGTCGCGCTCGATTGGGTCTCCGAGGTCGCGGCGCACGGCGACACGAAGGCGACCGTCGTCTCGCACGACGGGCTGCGGTTCGACCTGCGCGTGGTCCCGCCGGAGTCGTTCGGGAACCTGCTCCAGCACTTCACCGGCTCGAAGGACCACAACGTGGCGCTTCGCGAGGCGGCCGTGAAGCGCGGGCTCTCGATCTCCGAGTACGGCGTGAAGACCGTCGAGACCGGCGAGATCTTCACGACGCGCGACGAGGCCGAGCTGTACGAGTTCCTCGGCTACCAGTACATCCCGCCCGAGCTGCGCGAGAACCTCGGCGAGGTCGACGCGGCGCGAAAGGGCGAGCTTCCCGAGCTCGTCGAGGTGACGCACGTCCGCGGGGACCTGCATGTCCACTCGACGTGGTCGTCGGACGGCAAGAACACGATCGAGGAGATGGCGCGCCGCTGCATCGAGCGCGGCTATCAGTACATGGCGATCACCGACCACTCGCACTACCTGCGCGAGGGGCGGCTCGAGGCGCAGTGGCGCGAGCTCGAGCAGCTGAACGAGCGACTCGCGCCGTTCAGGATCCTGCGCGGGATCGAGGCGAACATCCGCGCGAACGGCGAGGTCGACGTGACCGAAGAGCTGCTCGCGGAGTGCGACTGGGTGATCGCGTCACTCCACCAGGCGTTCGACAAGAGCCCGACCGAGCGGATCATGAGCGCGATGGATCACCCGCAGGTGCACTGCATCGGCCATCCGACGGCGCGGAAGATCAACAAGCGGCCGCCGGCGGAGGTCGACATCGAGCGCGTGATCGAGAAGGCGCTCGAGACGAAGACGCTGCTCGAGATCAACTCGCAGCCCGACCGGCTCGACCTGCGCGACGTGAACGCACGCCGCGCCGGCGAGGCGGGGCTGAAGCTCCCCGTCAATACGGATGCGCACCAGGTGAGCGCGCTCGACTGGATCGAGATCGGGATCGCGCAGGCGCGGCGCGCGTGGTTGACGAAGGAGCACGTCCTGAACACGCACACCTGGAAGCAGATCGAGAAGCTGAAGAAGCGCTAGCGCTCGAACGCGAGCCGAATACCGAGTGCGACCAGCACGACGCCGCTGATCGCCTCCATCACCCGCCTGAACGTCCGGCTTCTCGCGACGACGTCGACGATCAGCGTGTACGTGACGAGCCAGCTCAGGCCGATCGTCACGAAGATCGCGGCCAGGAGCGCGGACTTCGCGACAGCCGGATCGTCTTGCGAGATGAACTGCGGCAGCAGCGTCGTGAACAGCACCGCCAGCTTGGGGTTCAACAGGTTCGTGACGAGGCCCTGCCGGAACGGCGAGCCGGCCGGCCTCGCGTCCTCCTCGTGGACATCCTCTCGGCGCACCGAGCGCAGCGCCTGCACGCCGAGGTAGACGAGGTAGACGGCGCCCGCGAGCTTCAGGGCCGTGAAGACCGTCGCCGACGCCGAGAGGACGGCCGCGACGCCGAGCGCGCTCGCCGTCGCCCAACCGAGCAGTCCGACCGCGATCCCGGCGACGGTTCGGAAGCCCGCACTCCGGCCGCCGCGGACCGTATTGCGCAGCACGAGCGCCATGTCGGGCCCGGGCGTGAGCGTCAGGACGATCGCGACGCCGACGAATGCGAGCAGGCCCTGGTCGATCACGAAGCTCACGTTAACGCGGGCCAATCCGCCGCGACGCTTCGACCGAAACGTTCATGATGGGGCCGATGCGGCGCGCGACCACCTGGCTCCTGACGCTCCCCCTCGTGATCGGCGGCTCGCAGCTGGCGCATGCCGAGGCCTACCGCCTCGTGTACGCGGACACGCAGGAGCGCACTCACGTGCTCGCCGAGAGCGGCCACGGCTATCTCCAGCACTTTCCGTTCGCCGTCGCGCTTGGTCTGGTGGTGATCGGGCTCGCGCTCGTCGCACGTGCCCGGGGCCGGAGTGGTGAGCTCGCGGCGTGGCCCTTCGCAGTCGTCCCCGTCGCGACGTTCGCGCTCCAGGAGGTCCTCGAGCGCGGCGGTGACCTCTCCGCGCTGATCGAGCCCACGACGCTCGTCGGTTTCGCGCTCCAGCTGCCGTTTGCCCTGCTTGCCTACGCGATCGCCCGGCTCTTGCTGCAGGCCGTCGACGCGCTGGCGGCGCGCCTACGCGGTGCGCCTCGCTCTCGCAGCACCAGCTTCTTTCCACTCCCGCTCGAGCTCCGCCTCTCTTCGCTGCCGCGACTCGCCTTCGGGCTCGCGCAGCGCGGCCCTCCTCGAAGCCGCTGAGCGAGCGCGCCGCGCTCGCGGCGCCGCGAACTTCGAGGAGAGGAAAGCCACGAGCAAGCTCGTCGCGACAATCTGGGTCGCACTCGTCGCGCTGGTCGTCGCACCGGCCGCGCTGGGGCATGCGCAGCTGGTCGAAACACGGCCGGCGGACGACGCGATCGTCGCCAGGTCACCCGGAGAGGTCGTCCTGCGCTTCAACGAGCAGGTCGAGATCGCGCTCGGGTCGGTGCGGGTGTTCGACGCCGACGCACGGCGTGTCGATGACGGTGCTCCGACACATCCGTCTTCGCGCGAGGTCGCCGTCGCTCTCGACAGCGGGCTTGCACGCGGGACGTACACCGTCGCGTGGCACGTCATCTCTGCAGATGCCCACCCGGTCCACGGCGCGTTCGTGTTCCACGTCGGCGCACCGGGAGCGAAGCCCGCGGGGATCGCAGCCGAGGTGCTCCACGACGAGGGCGGCTCGACCGCAGTCCGCGTCGCGTTCGCGGTCGACAGGTTCCTCGCGTTCGCGCTCATCCTCTTCTGCTTCGGCGGCACGGCGGCGCTCGCGCTCGTCGTTCGTCCGGACGACGAGGTGGAGCATGTTCGCCGGCGCCTGTTCGGCGTGGTGGCGCTCGCGGCTCTCGCACTGGCCGCCGTGACGATCGTCGGTCTGCCGCTCCAGGCCGCGGTGGCCGGCGGCCTTCCGTTCGACGACGCGGTGCGCCGGACGTCCGTCTCGGCCGTGCTCCACACCCGCTTCGGCGAGGTTTGGGCGGTCCGCGCGGGGCTCGCGCTCGTGCTCGCGGCGCTTGCGTTCGCGTTGCGTCGCGGCGTGTCGCGCGGCGAGCTCGTGCTCAGCGCAGCGTTGCTCGCCGGCGGCGCGCTCGTCGCAACCCCCGCGGCCGCGGGTCACGCGGGTGTCTCGGGCCCGTTCGCGTTCGTCACCGACGTCGCGCATGTACAGGCCGCTGCGCTCTGGACGGGAGGGCTCGCGCTCGTGGTCGCGGCGCTCGTCGTCGCAGGGCCCGGTCGCTGGCCCCTCGCCGCGCGTGCGGTGCCGAGGTTCTCGACGATCGCCGTCTGGGCCGTCGCGGTCCTCGTGCTCAGCGGGGTGATCAGCGGCTACCTCCAGGTCCGCGAGTGGCGCGGCCTGTGGGAGACGACGTACGGCCTGCTGCTGCTGGCGAAGGTCGCGCTCGTGCTGCCGATCCTGGCCCTCGGCGCGTACAACAACCGCTTCGCGGTGCCGAAGCTGCGCGCCGAGACCGCATCGCCGCTTCAGCAGCGCCGCTTCCTGCGGACGGCCGGCGTCGAGCTCGTCCTGATGGCCACGGTCGTGGGCGTCACCGCGATGCTCGTCAACCAACCGCCTGCCCGAGCGCAGGTCGAGCCGACAGGCCCGCAGGCGGTGACGGCCGAGCTCGGCAACCTCGAGCTCAACCTCGTGGTCGACCCCGCCACCGTGGGCTCGAACCAGATCCACCTGTACCTCCTGGGGGCCGACGGCCGTCCGGCGAAGGTCGCCGCCGCGGATGTGCTCGCGTCGCTGCCGAGCCGCGGCATCGGCCCGCTCCGGTTCCCCGCGCACCCCGCAGGCCCGGGTCACTCGATCGTGCACGGGGCGAATCTCCCGCTTCCGGGCACCTGGCAATTGACCGTCGAGGCGCGGCGCGGCGAGTTCGAAGCGCTCAGCGCCACCGTTTCCATTCCGATCCGAAAGGAACCCAGATGAAGCGCACCATCCTCGTCGTGCTCGCCGCCGCGCTGGCCTTCCCGGCTGCGGCGCTCGCGCACGTGACCGCCAACCCATCCGAGGCGCCGGCCGGAGGGGAGGTCGTGATCAGCTTCCGAGTCCCGCACGGGTGCGAGGAGTCGGACACCACCGGGCTGAGCGTCAGCATCCCGGAAGGCGTCGTCGACGTCAGCCCGCAGGCAATCCCCGGCTGGGAGGTGACGATGAAGGAGGGGAAGCTCCCACAGCCGGTGACGACCGACGAAGGCGAGACGCTCACCGAGGGCGTGACGGAGGTCACGTGGACCGGCGGGCCGCTCTCGCACGACCAGTTCGCCGACTTCGGTCTCGCGATGACGATGCCCGACAGCGTCGGGAAGACGGTCTGGTTCCCGATCGTGCAACGCTGCGAGCAGGGCGAGACCCGGTGGATCAAGATCCCGGTCGCCGGTGAGGAGGAGCCCGACACGCCGGCTCCCGGCGTCATGCTCGTGGCCTCGAGCGGCGACGAGCACGGAGCCGCAGCGGAAGACGAAGACGCCTCCGCGGCGGCCGCCGACGAGAGCGATGACGACAGCGACGGCATGACGACGGTCGCGATCGTCCTCGGCGCAGCCGGCCTTGCTGCCGGCCTCGCGGCGCTCGGGCTCGTGCTCTTCCGTCGGCCGAAGGCGGCGTGAGGCGAGCGCTCCTCGTTCTCGCGGCCGCGCTGGTCGCCTGTCCCGCCGCCGCCGCTCACGGCGGCGGCGGGACGAACTACCGCTCACAGGTGACGGCGATCCCGACGGGCCTGACAGTGATCGTGCTCGACCGCGACGATCGGTTGAGGCTGACCGCCGAGCGCGAGACGACGATCTTCGGCTACGAGAAGGAGCCGTACCTCAAGTTCACGAGCGCCGGCGTCTTTCGCAACACTCGCTCACCGGCGACGTATCTGAACGAGGCACGCTACGCCGACGTCGACCTGCCGGCGGTGGCCGACGCGAAGGCGAAGCCTCAGTGGGACAAGGTGGCCGACGGCCGGACGTACGAGTGGCACGACCACCGGATCCACTGGATGAGCACGATCCCGCCGCGTCAGGTGAGAGACGCCCCCGGCGAGCCGCACCACGTCTTCAACTGGCGGGTGCCGATCACCGTCGAGGGTCAACCCGCGGCGATCGCCGGGACGCTCGACTACGAGCCGTCTTCGTCGCGGTTTCATCCGGTTCTGATCGTGCCTCTCGTCGCGCTCGTGCTCGGGTCCGCCGGTCTTTGGTGGGTGCGCCGGCGGAGCTCAGAGCGAGCGTAGGAGCTCGCGCAGCTCGACCGTCGAGCCGACGACGATGTCTGCGGCCTCGACAAGCTCGCGCGGGCTTTCGTCGGCGACGACGCCGACCCGCACGCCCCATTCGAGCCCGTCCAGGGCACGGAACGCGTCGAGGTCGGTGGAGTCGTCGCCGGCGTAGAGCGCGCGCGTCAGGCCGCGCGCGCCGAGAAGGTGGAGGATCGCGGTGCCCTTGTTCGTTTCGAGCGGCGGCCGGATCTCGAGCACCATCCGTCCGAACCGCGGCACGAGCCCGTCGGCGCGCGCGCGTTCGGCGACTTCGTGCAGGAACGCCTCGGCAGCCTGCGGGTCCTCAGCCGTCCGGTAATGGAAGGTGAGGCTCAGCCCCTTGTCTTCGACCGGCCAGTCGACGGTGTCCGCGAACGCACGCAGGCGGCCGCGCCACTGCGGAGCCTCCGGGTCGAGCTCGAGGCCGTGCCCGCCCACGTAGACGAGCTCGTCGGACTCCCACGATGCGCTCCGCCTCCTCGCCCGTACGCCCGCTCACGCAGGCGACGAGCGCGTACTTCGCGGCGAGACGCCGCAGCTCGGCGCGCGTCTCGTCCGGCACGCGCGAGTCCTCCGGGCGGTCGACGATCGGAGCCAGGACGCCGTCCACGTCGAGCAAGATCCCGGCCCGCCGCGGCTCCGCGCGCAGCGGGTCGAGCAGTTCGTCGGGCTCCACCCGCCTACGATACGCGCCGTGAGGCTCATCCCGATCGGGCTGCTCGCGGGATTCCTGGGCGCACTGTTCGGCGTGGGCGGCGGAATCATCGTCGTGCCCCTGCTGATCCTCACGCTCGCGTACGCGCCGCACATGGCGACCGCGACGTCGATGGCCGCGATCGGGATCACGGCGCTCGCCGGCACGATCACGTTCGCGATCGCGGGCGAGGTCGACTTCGCGTACGCCGCGCTCGTCGGCCTTCCTGCGGCGTTCGGTGCAACGCTCGGCGCGACGCTCCAGCAACGAGTGCGTGCGCGGGAGCTCTCGTTCCTCTTCGCAGGCTTCCTCGTCGCGATCGCTGTCTGGCTGCTCGTATGACGCTGGCGCTCGCCGTGCTGCTCGGCTTCTCCGCGGGGGTCGTCGCCGGAATGTTCGGCGTCGGCGGCGGGATTCTGTTCGTGCCGACGCTCGTCGCGCTCGGCCTCGGCCAGGTCGAGGCTCAGGCCACCTCGCTCGCCGCGATCCTGCCGACCGTCATCGCCGGAACCTGGCGGCAGGCGTCCTACGGCAACGTCCGCTGGAAGCCGGCGCTGATAATCGGCTCCGCATCGGTCATCGGCGTTCAGCTCGGCGCGCTCGTCGCCCTTTCGTTGCCGGAGGACCTTCTCCGTCGCCTGTTCGGAGTGCTCCTGCTCGGAGTCGCTGGGCAGCTGGCCTGGCGCGCACGCGCCCGATAGGCCATCCTTCCACGATGGCGGAGCACGATGAGCTCTGGTTCCCACTCGTCGACGAGCCGATTGGAGGCATCGTCGATCGGATCCAGCGCGACAACCCGGACATCGCAGAGCTCGTCGAGTCGCCGCACCGTGTCCTCGCCTTCAGGACCTTCGCCTACATCCGCGTGGGCCTCGTCCTCGGGCAGATGCTCTTCGACCACGACGTCCAGCCCTATGACGGCTCCGAGACCTGGGTCGACGTTCTGCTGAAGTCCCCGGAGCACCGTGCCGCTCTCGAGCGCGAGGTTCGCACGGTCGCAGAGGAGATCGCCGCCGACCCGAAGTACGCCGAGGACGAGCCGCTCGGGCCGGACGAGGAGACGCGAACCCGCTTCCGCGAGTTCGCCCGCAAGCAGCTCGGCGGCTAGCTAGGTGTCCTACCCACGGACGTTGTGAATGCGGCTGATCGGTGGCCGGTCTCCGATCGAGCTGTGTGGTCGTGCGCGTGTTGTAGTGGTCGAGCCAGTGTGGCAGCGCCTGGTTGCGGTGTCGGTGTGAGCGGTAGGCGAGGCCGTAGGCCCATTCGCGCGCCATCGTTTGGTGGAAGCGCTCGACTTTGCCGTTGGTGCGTGGCCGGTAGGGCTCGGTGGTCAGGTGCCGGATCCGCTGCGCGGGCGAGCAGCTCGCGCAGCGAGCGGTTCTTGACGTAGCTGAAGCCGTTGTCGGTCATCAGCCGCTTCGCGACGATCCCGTGCTCGGCGAAGAAGGCGAGCGCCCG
Organism: uncultured Actinomycetes bacterium; assembly: GCA_963700495.1. Classification (GTDB taxonomy): domain Bacteria; phylum Actinomycetota; class Thermoleophilia; order Gaiellales; family Gaiellaceae; genus JACCTU01. The sequence continues at coordinate 306,541 of CAVOXT010000003.1, forward strand.
TTCGAGGAAGCCGGTGACGGTCGCTGCTTTCTCGTCGTCGTGGAGCTCGACGTAGGCGAGCCGCGAGTGGTCGTCGACGATCGCGTGCGCGTAGTCGTAGCCGACCCTCGTCTCGGGACGCATCCAGTTGCGCGAGCGCTGCGAGCGGTCGCCGGTGACCCGGTGGCCGGGCCGCAGGAAGCGCGCGTAGCGGCTCGTGTCCATGTGCAGCAGATCGCCGGGGCAGGGCCACTCGTAGCGGTTGGCCGGCTCCTTGACCGCTCGCGGCGGCCGCGAGATCCCGGCCCGCTTGAGCACCTTCCAGACGGTCGAGTGCGCGAAGCCAGTCGCGCCGGCGACCAGCCTCGGTCCCCAGCCGGTCTGCGCGGCGGCAGACGCAGATCGTCTCCTCGAGCTCCGGCGCGAGCTGCCGCGGCGAGCGGCGCGGACGGCTCGACCGATCAAACAGACAGGAAAGCGTGCGGCGAGCCTCCTCGCCCGCTTCGAGCCAGCGATGCCACCAGCGGTGCGCCGTCGCCGGCGACACGTTGAAGACCGCCGCGGCTGCCCTCAGCGACATCCCCTCCTCGATCGCCTTGACCAACGCGAAACGGCCAGCCAGTCCGAGCTTGGCGTTAGCGTGCAGATACATCCGCGCCCTCCTTCGAGCGTGGGTCCGGGAAGACCCACAGCCTCGAAGGAGGGCCGGACGACTACCTCAGCCGTTCACAACCTCTGTAGGCAGGACAGCTAAGCCCCGACGAGACGCCTCAGCCCGGCTGCCACGAGCACTGCGGTCGCGGCGACGAGGACGATCGTTCCCCCGGGCGGCAGGTCGCCGTAGTACGCGCCCGTCAAGCCGATCAGGACCGAGCCGACCCCGATCGCCATCGCGAGGAGGATCGTCGAACGCATGCTCCAGGCAAGGCGCGACGCTGCGATGACGGGCAGCACCATCAGAGCGGCGATCAGCAGAATTCCGACGATCCGCATCGAGATCGCGATCGTGAGGGCGGCGAGCCCCGCAATCGCGACGTTGAGCGCTGCCACCGGCACGCCGGCGACCCGAGCTCCCTCCTCGTCGAGCGCGACCGCGGCGAATGCGCGGTAGAGCAGCGCAACAACACCGAGTGCGGCCGCGCCGAGCACCGCGACCGTCGCGAAGTCCGTGCGCGTGGTGGTCAGGATCGATCCGAACAGGAACGAGAAGAGGCGTACGTCGAACGCGCCCGCCAGCGAGACGCCGACGACACCCGCGGCGATGCCGACGTAGAAGACGATCGCGAGCGCCTGGTCTGCGGCCGCAGTGCCGCTGGCACGCAGCCACTCGATCGCCACGGCGCCGAAGAGGGCCACCACGAGCGCCGTCGCGACGACCGGGAGGTCGAGGAGGTAGGCGAGCGCGACTCCCGCGAACGCGACGTGGCCGATCCCGTCGCCGATCAGGCTCAGCCGGCGCTGGACGAGGAAGAATCCGACCGCCGGGGCGAGCAGCCCGACGACAGCGCCTGTCGCGAGCGCCAGCCGCATGAACTCGAGCTCAAGCATGGACGTGCGACGGGTCGTGCCAGACCGGCGGCAGATCGCGGGGCGGGCCGTCGAAGACAATCGTGCCGCGCACGAGCACGAGCCGCTCGACGAACCGCTCGACCGAGCCGAACTCGTGCGAGACGTAGAGCACCGTCACGTCCAGCTCGCGATGCAACCGGTCGAGCAGCGCGGCGAGCGCCTCTTGCGCCTCGACGTCGACGCCGGTCGTGGGCTCGTCGAGCACGAGCAGCGAGGGCTCAGCCGCGAGCGCCTTCGCGATGAACGCCCGCTGCTGCTGTCCACCGGAGAGGCGTTGGACGGGCCGGTCGGCGAGTGCAGCCAGGCCGACCCGCTCGATCGACTCGTCGACGATTGCCCGGTCGCGGCGGCGGAGTGGACCGAGCAGTCCTCCGACGGCCAACCGTCCGGCGGATACGACCTCGCGCACCGTGGCGGGGGCGTCCACGCCGAGTTGCGCGCGCTGCGCGAGGTAGCCGATCGTCGAGCGCCGCGAGAACCGGTCCGCGGACTCGCCGAAGAGCCGCGCCTCGCCGTTCGCAGGGTGCTCCAGCCCGAGCAGGACGCGGAGCAGCGTCGTCTTGCCGCCCCCGTTCGGTCCGGCGACGGCGACGAACTCGCCCGTTCCGATCGCGAGGTCGACGTCGTGCAGGACGAGCGGCCCGTTCCCGTAGGCGAAGGAGACGTCTTTGAGCTCGACCGCTAGCGGCATGCGAGCGCCTTTCGGAGCGCGGCGAGGTTCGCCCGCATGACGGAGAAGTAGTCGTCGCCCCGGTCGGCTTCGCCCTCGGTCAGGCCCTCGAGTGGGTCCAGCACCGCGGTTGACGCACCCGTTTCGCGCGCGACGGTCTCCGCCACGCGGGGCGAGACGAGCGTCTCGAAGAACACGGTCGTCGCGCCGGTCTCTCGAACGCGCTCGACGGTGTCCTCGAGCTGGCGCGGCGTCGGCTCTGCCTCCGGCGCGATGCCCGTGATCGGCACCTGCTCGAGCCCGTAGCGCTCGGCGAGGTAGCCGAACGCGGCATGGCTTGTCACAAGCTGTCGTCGTTCGCAGTGCGAGAGGCCGCGCTCGAACTCACGGTCGAGTGCCTCGAGCCGGGCGGCGAGCTGCGCGGCAGGTCCTTGAGCGCCGAGCTCGACTCCGATCCGCCGCACGATGCCCGCATAGAGCACGGGATCGAGCCAGACGTGCGGGTCGGAGACGAGCTCGTCGTCGGTCGCCTTTCTGAGCTGGATCCCGTCCAGCAGGTCGACCACGGTCCCGCTCGCCCCCTCGACGGCGTCCTCGACTGCCGGCTGGAACCCCGAGTCGAGGTAGAGGACGACGTCTGCATCGCGAACCCGCCCGACGTCGCGCGCGGTCAGCTCGATGTCGTGCGGTTCGACGCCCGGGGGCGTCAGGTTGGTGACCGTGACCTTGCCGCCGCCGACCTGCTCTGCCGCGTAGGCAATCGGATAGAAGGACGCCACCACCTGTCGCTTGCCGGTGCCGACCTGCGACGAGCCCCCGCAGCCGGCGATCAGGAGCACTGCGACTGCACCGATCAGGCGCAGCGCTGACACGTTCCGTACACGTCGAGCTCGTGGCTCTCCGCGGTGAATCCGTGCCTGCGCGCGAGTGTTGCAGGCGAGGGCGCACCGCACAGCTCGGTCTCCTCGACCGCTCCGCAGGTGAGGCAGACGAGATGGTGATGGTGGCCCGGATGGCAGCGGACGTAGGCGCCCTCTCCGGCGCCTGCCAGAGGCCGGATCGAGCCCGTCGAACGCAAGAGCTCGACTGTGCGATACACGGTCGCGAGGCCGATCGAGGGCTCGCGGCGGCGCGCCCGGTCGTAGACCTGCACCACTGTGAACGAGCCCGGCTGCGCGGCCACCGCGTCGAGCACGGCCCGGCGCTGCGGCGTTATGCGAACGTCTTTCGGGAGGGTGAGCTCGGGCATCGGCGACGCATGTTACTGAGAATGATTCTCAGTCGCAACTCCGGGATCGCTCCGAGCTGATGGGCTCACGGACGCCTGTGCGAGAATCGTGGTTTCGTGGGCAAACGCCTCTCGATCGCCCTGGCTCTGATCCCGCTCGCACTCGCTCCCGGTCTCGCCGGGGCCGAGTCGTCGCGGGACGGCGGCGCGACCTCGCAGGCCTATGCGCTCAAGGTGATCGTTCCGGGTCAGGGCGGTGTTTCGACGACCGCGGTCGCAGCGCCGGTCGACGCGGTTTCCTTCGGGAACGCGGCGTCCTATCCGAGCGCTGACGTCGTCTCGTGGGGCGGCTCGGTGGCGTCGGCCTCCGCGAGCCCGGGCCAGACGGTGACCGCCAACGCCGCGGCCGAGGTGAGCTCGCTCTCGCTGTTCAGCGGCGAGGTCCAGGCGACGTCGATCCGCGGCGCGGTGCAGGCCCGCTCGAGCTCCGCCGGAGCATCGGGCGACTTCGAGGGCTCGAACGTCGGAACGCTCGTCGTGCAGGGCCAGACCGTCGCGATCTCGCCGAACGCGCGGGTCGCGCTCGGCGACTGGGGCTTCGCGATCGTGCTCGCGCAGGGCTCCGCGCCGACGGACACGTCGTTTCGCGGCAACGTGACGGCGCTCGACATCCGGCTGACCGTCGACCACGGTGGACTCCCGGCAGGCACCCAGATCCTCGTCGGCTACGCCGAGGCCTCGGTCACTGCACCCGACCCCCAGTCGACGGAGACGACCTCCACGACGCCGGTGCCGACCACGAAGAACCGGAAGGGTCCGAGGTCGGTCGGCCCCCCGGAGTCGAACGGCATCCCGCCCGTGATTCGACAGCCGCCGATCGGCGTGAAGCCGAAGCTGACTCCGAGCCGCTACGTCTTCCCGGTCTACGGCCAGTCGTCGTTCACGAACACGTTCGGCGCGCCGCGCGCCACGACGACGTGGCACCACGGCGAGGACATCTTCTCGTCGCTCGGAGCACCGCTGCTCGCCGTAGCGGACGGGACGGTCTTCTCGGTCGGCTGGAACGACGTCGGCGGCTACCGGCTCTGGCTACGCGATCGGCAGGGAAACCAGTTCTACTACGCGCACCTCTCGGCGTTCTCGCCGCTCGCGCAGAACGGTGCCGAGGTGAAGGCGGGCGACGTCGTCGGGTTCATGGGGAACTCGGGCGACGCTGCGGGCACGCCGTACCACCTTCACTTCGAGATCCACCCGCTCGGGATGCTGCACATGGGCTACGACGGTGTCGTGGCGCCGTATCCCTATCTCGTCGCGTGGCGGCGCGTCCAGGACATCACGTTCCCCGACGGCGCGGGCTGGGCGCCGGCTCCGAATGCCGGGTCGTCGGCGCCGAAGCCGGGAGCCATCGTTCTGCAGGTGTCCGACATCTCAACCGCCAGCGGGCTTCGCCCCGGCTCGGTGGCACGCGCTTTCGTCGCGCCCGTCTCCGCTGAGGGCGACGGCTCGCTGGTCCGCGCATTCGCGCCGCCGGCTGCTCAGGACGGCGTGCGCGAAGGCGCCGGCGAGCAGCAGCCCTAGCTGCTCGAGTTGTTGCCCTGGTAGGTGAAGTCCTCGTCCGAGCCGCCGAGCAGGCCCTTGAGCCAGCTGCGCGTCGCCGGTCCGGTCACCGGGTTGAAGAGGATTCCGATCGAGATCCCGGTGATGAGCAGGACCGCGTTCCGGGTCGAGTGATCCTTCGTTCCCTGCAGCCGGTTCGCCGCCTTGCGCAAGTCGTCCACGACGCTCTTGAGGCTCTCCTGGATGTCCTCGTCGGTCGCGACGCGCGCGGCGAGCGAGACCGTGCCCCGCGGGCCCATCAGGTCGCCGTAGATGTCACGTGCTGCGTCGAACGCGTCGCGGACGTTCTTCCGGAGCTCTTCGTCCTTGACGGCACGCTCGACGTACGGGCGGACGGTGTCCGCCGTGTCGTAGAGCCGTTCCTTCGTCTTGGCCATTCGTTTCGCGTCCTTTCGCTTGGTTGTAGATCTGTTCTACCCGTTGCGCTCTCGAGCCTAATCCTCGCAGGCTGCGGCGGGGCTGGGTCGGAAGAGCAGCGACCGGAGCTGCGCGGGCCTGGGTTCACAGCGGCCGCCCCGATGGGCTGGAGGCTGTCCAGGGCGCCGCGCACCGTCGCTGCGGAGAACCCCGACGGCCGGGAGACGGTGTCGGTGGCCGTACTTCCGCCTTGCCCGACCCTTCAAGCCCGCGTTGTGGGACGAGGCCGTCGGCGAGCTCAACGACGTCGGCAGCCCGCCTCGCCGAGCGGCTCGGGCCGAGTGCGCTCGTGATCGAGAGCCGCGACACGACGATCGCCGGCCGCCGTGCCCGCGCGTACGAGATCCAATACACGCGCGGCGACTCGAGCATGGTCGACCGGGTTGCGTTCGTGCTCGAGGGCCGGCGGGAGTTTCAGCTGACGTGCCGGATCGCGGCCGACGACCCGGAACCCGGCACCGCGGCCTGCGCCCTGCTCCGCCGCTCCTTCCGCCTCGTCTAGCGTCCCCGGGCCGCGCGCCGCTCGGTCCCCTGCACGCGCCGGATGCGCGTCTTCCCGCGGCCGTCGAGGGCAGCTTCGAGCACCTCCGGCAGCTCGTCGGCCAACACGAACTCGAGCTTCTCCTTCGTGTCCGGCGGAAGGTCTTCGAGATCCGACTCGTTCTCGTGCGGCAGGATCACCCGTTTGAGACCGGCGCGCTCGGCGGCGAGGACCTTCTCGCGGACGCCGCCGATCGGGAGCACCTGCCCGGTGAGCGTCACCTCGCCGGTCATCCCGACGTCGGCCGCGACCGGCAGCCCCGTCACGAGGGAGACGATCGCCGTCGCCATCGCGACGCCCGCCGAGGGGCCGTCCTTCGGGACCGCGCCTGCGGGCACGTGAATGTGCACGTCATGCGAGCCGAACCAGCCGGGGTCGATCTGGAGAGAGACGGCGTTGGCGCGGACCCATGAGAACGCGGTCTGGGCCGACTCCTGCATCACCTCGGACAGCTGGCCGGTCAGCTGCAGCTTGCCGCGACCGTCGTACGCGGCCGCCTCGATGAAGAGGATCACGCCGCCGACCGGAGTCCATGCCAGCCCCGTGGCGACACCGGGCTCCGACGTCCGCTTGCGCACCTCGCTGGTGAAGCGGCGCGGACCGAGCCACTCGCGTCCGCGGGCCTCGTCGATCTTGACCTTCTCGGCCTCGCCCTTTGCGATCATCGTCGCCGCTTTGCGGAACAGGGCGGCGAGCTGGCGCTCGAGGCCCCGCACACCGGCCTCGCGCGTGTACTCGCGAATCACGAGCCGCACCGTCTTGTCGTGGATCGTGACGCGAGAGGCGGTCAGGCCGTGTGCCCGAAGTTGCTTCGGGATCAGGTAGCGCCGCGCGATCCCGAACTTCTCCTCCGCGGTGTACCCGGAGAGCGTGATCACGTCGATCCGGTCGAGGAGCGGCGAGCGGATCGTGTCGGTCGTGTTCGCGGTGCAGATGAAGAGCACCTTCGAGAGGTCGAACGGCAGGTCGAGGTAGTGGTCGCGGAAGCTCGAGTGCTGCTCGGGGTCGAGCACCTCGAGCATCGCGCTCGACGGGTCGCCGCGGAAGTCGCTGCCCATCTTGTCGATCTCGTCGATCAGGAAGACAGGGTTCTTCGACTCGGCGTCGCGCAGCGCGCGGATGATCGTGCCGGGCATCGCGCCGATGTAGGTCCGGCGGTGCCCGCGGATCTCGGCCTCGTCGTGCACTCCGCCGACAGAGATGCGTACGAACTTGCGTCCGAGCGTGCGTGCGATCGACTGGCCGAGCGACGTCTTCCCGACTCCGGGCGGCCCGACGAAGCAGAGGATCGGGCCGCTGAGGTCGTTCTTCAGCTTCGAGACCGCGAGGTATTCGATGATCCGGTCCTTCACCTTCTCGAGGTCGTAGTGGTCGTCGTCGAGCACCGTGCGCGCGTGGTCGAGGTCGAGGTTGTCCGCGGTCGTCTTGTCCCACGGAACCGTGAGGATCCACTCGAGGTAGGTGCGGATGACACCGTGCTCGGCCGCGGCGGCGGGCAGTCGCTCGAGCCGGGCCAGCTCACGGTCGGCAGCCTTGCGCGCCTCTTCGGGGAGCTCGAGCGCCTCGAGCCGCTCGCGCAGCTCCTCGATCTCTGCGCGCTCCGGGTCGCTCTCCCCGAGCTCTTCCTGGATCGCCTTCAGCTGCTGGCGGAGGAAGAACTCCCGTTGGCCCTTCTCGATCTCGGACTGGACCTGCGTCTGGATCTTCGATCCGAGCTCGAACACCTCGAGCTCGCGGTTCAGGATCTTCGAGACCTCGCGCAGTCTCTCCTCGACGCTCGTGAGCTCGAGCAGGTGCTGCTTCTCCTCGGTCTTGATCCGCAGCGTCGACGCGACGAGGTGGCAGAGAGCGCTCGGGTCGTCCACGTTCGCCGCGGCGAGCTGAAGCTCCTGCGGAAGGTACGGGACGAGGCCGATGATCCGCGCGAAGAGGTTCTGCACGTTTCGGGTGAGCGCCTCGACCTCGCGCGTCTCCTCCAGCACGTCGGGCGTCTCGGCGAAGCGGCCGATGAGGTACGGATCCGTCTCGATCGGCTCCTCGAGGTGGATCCGGCGCAGGCCCTGCACGAGCACGCGGAGCGTCCCGTCGGGGACGCGGATCATCTTGTGGATCACCGCGGCCGTCCCGATCGTGTAGAGGTCGCCGAAGCCGGGCTGTTCGTGCTCCGGGTCCCGTGCGGTGAGCAGTGCGAGCATGCGGTCGCCTGCGACGACGTCGTCGACGAGCCGGATCGACCGCTCTTGTCCGATCGCGAGGGGCATCATCGACTCGGGGAAGACGACGGTCTCGCGCAACGGGAGGATCGGCAGGCTCTCGGGGATCGAGACCTCTCCGGGCTCGACGAGCGGCGTCTCGATCTCGGTCATCGGGCCCGCCGGATCTGGATCGGAACGCGTGCGGGCGCGGGCGCCTCTTCGACGACCGGCAGCACTATGCACAGCAGGCCGCCCTCGTACGTCGCGCGGGCGTCGTCGACGCCGACGTCGAGCGCGAGCATCACCTCGCGCTCGAACGGGCCGTACTCGATCTCGCTTCGGTACCACACCTGCTTCGGGCCGTGTGGCCGCGGTCGCTGTCCTGCGATCAGCAGCCTGCGGCCCTCGAGCACGACGAGGATCGCGTCGGGGTCGGCACCCGGGATCTCGACCACGATCGTCAGCTCGGGCGGCTCCTCGGTACGGCAGACGTCGATCTGCGGGCGGTACGCAAGGCGCATCCCGGCCGCGAAGCGCGGGACCTGCCAGAGGTCTACGAACAGCTCCTCGAGCTCCGTCAGCCGGTCGATGTCGCGACGTCTTGCCATTCGCTACAGCGTAGAGTTCCCACTCGTGCCCAACGTGATGCGCCTCGTCAAGCTCGTCGCGGCGCTCCTGCTCGGTCTGGTCGTCCTCTGGTTCGAGGCGGTGCGGCACCTGCCCGAGGTGCGGCGGCGAAAGGCCGCCCGCCGTCGTGCACGGATCCTTTCGAGGCCCTGAGCTCCGCCTTACTACTTGCAAACAGTGCGCGGCTACGTTGGCTGCGTGCTTCGGATCATGCTCGCAGCGATCCTCGCGGTCTCCGCGTTCCTCCTGTACGCCGTCCGCGCGGAGGCTTCGCCGTACGTGCAGTACGGGATCCAGGACGACGCATGGCTGCTCGGCGGGCCGGGGACGTTCGACGAGCGGCTCGACCTCGTCGACGAGCTGGGTGTCGACGTCGTTCGCGTCAACCTCCGCTGGGACCGGATCGCGGCGAAACGGCCGGCGAAGCCGTCGTCGCAGCTCGACCCCGCTTACCGGTGGGACGAGGCGGACGTGCTGCTCGAGGGGCTGCGCTCGCGCGGCATCGCGCCCGTCGTCACGCTCGTCGGCGCGCCGCGGTGGGCGAACGGCGGCCGCGCGTCGAACTGGGCGCCGAAGAGCCCGAGCTCGTTCGCGAACTTCGCCTACGCAGCCGCCACGCGCTATCCGTTCGTGCGGCACTGGGTGGTCTGGAACGAGCCGAACAAGTACTGGCAGCTCAGGCCGACGAGCCCGGCCACGTACGTCAAGGTGCTGCTCAACCCGGCCTACGACGCGCTCAAGCGCGCCAACCGGGCGAACCTCGTCGGCGGTGGTGTGACCGCGCCGCGCGGCGGCACCGGAAGCGTCTCGCCGGTGGACTGGATCCGCGGGATGGACCGCGCGGGCGCACGCCTCGACGCCTATGCACACCATCCGTACCCGACGAGCCGGGGCGAGACGCCGACGACGGGCGGCTGCCGCTCGTGCGAGAACATCACGATGGCGAACCTCGAGCGGTTGCTCTCCGAGGTCTCACGCGCGTTCGGATCGAAGCGGATCTGGCTGACCGAGTACGGGTACCAGACAAGCCCGCCCGACCGGATGCTGGGCGTCTCGCAGGCATTGCAGGCGCGCTACCTCGGCGAGGCGGCGCTGCGCGCGTACCGCGCGCCGCGCGTCGACATGCTGATCCACTTCCTCGTGCGCGACGAGGAGCTCGTGGGACGCTGGCAGAGCGGTCTGTTCACGTTCCAGAACGACGCGAAGCTCGCCGCGGCGGCGTTCCGGCTTCCGCTCGCGCGGGCGTCGCTGCGCGGCTCGACGGTGACGCTCTGGGGGCAGGTGCGTCCGGGAGCCGGCCGGCAGCCGTACCGGCTGCGCTACTCGACCGGCGGCGCGTGGCGCTGGCTCGGCGGGATGCGTACGACGAGCCCGCGCGGCTTCTACACGGTCACGGTGCGCGTCCCGACGGGGACGACGGTGCAGGTCTCGTCGCGAGGAGAGCTCAGCGCGGCATTGCGCGTCCGCTGAGTACCATCGCCTTCCGTGAAGACGAAAGGCCTGATTGCGGCGGGAGGCGAGGCGACGCGGCTCGGGGAGTTGACGCGCGTCGCGAACAAGCATCTGCTGCCGGTCGGGCGGTGGCCGATGATCTACTACCCGCTCCAACTGCTTCAGCTGGCGGGGATCCGCGAAGTGCTGATCGTCACCGGTCAGGGACACGCGGGGCAGCTGATCGACCTGCTCGGCGACGGTCGCATGCCCGCCCGAGGCTCGGAGCAACCGCTGTTCGAGCTCGACATCTCGTACAAGGTGCAGACCGAGCCCGGCGGGATCGCGCAGGTCGTCGGCATGGCCGAGGGTTTCGCGGGCGAGGGCAAGCTCGTTGTCTGTCTCGGCGACAACCTGTTCGAGTTCGCCGAGGTCGAAGCGATCCGCACGTGGGCCGAGAGCGGCGACGGCGCGCAGATCTTCGTCAAGGAGGTCCCGGACCCCGAGCGCTTCGGTGTCGTCGTCTACGGCGACGACGGCCGCGTCACCGACGTCGTCGAGAAGGCGGGCGTCGTCGACATGCGCTATCCGACGCCCCCGACGCCGGACGCGGTCGTCGGTCTCTACTGCTACGACGGCGAGGTGTTCGACGTGATTCGGGGATTGGCGCCGTCGAGCCGCGGCGAGCTCGAGATCACCGACGTCAACCGCGTCTACGCGGAGCGTGGCCGGCTCGGGGTGCACCGCGTCCGGGGCTGGTGGCACGACGCGGGAACGCACGAGGCCCTGGCCGATCTCGGAGCGCTCGTCGAGGAGACGGGAGCGAACAAGCCGGCATGAAGGGGCTCGAGCGGATCCCGTTGCAGAAGTTCGAGGACGAGCGCGGCTGGTTCGTCGAGCTCGCGAGCAGGTCGCGACTGGCGAAGGAGTGGGGGCAGACGAACCTCTCGTTTTCCCGCAAAGGTGTGATCCGCGGGCTCCACTACCACGAGCGCGGCCAGGACGACCTGTTCGCCTGCGTGCAGGGGACGGCGCGCGTCGTCGTGCTCGACCGTGAGAGCGGCGAGACCTTCACCGAGGACATCGGCGACGACAACCCGGTCGCGATCTACATCCCAGGGTTCCACGCGCACGGCTTCGAGGCGCTCACCGATCTCCTGTTCTGCTACCACGTGACCGAGGAGTACGACGCCTCGAACCCGGACGAGCACGCGATCGCCTGGAACGACCCGCGCGTCGTGCACCTCTGGAGCACGGCGTCACCGACGCTGTCGCAGCGGGACCTGGACGCCTCCTCGTCGTGAGCTTGTGGCTCTGAGCCACAAACCCCTCGAGCGGGTCGTGATCACGGGCGCAGGCGGCCAACTGGGCCGTGCGTTGGCCGAATCGTTCGCCGGGCGGGAGTTAGTGGCTCTGAGCCACAAGGACTGGGACGTGACGCTTCCGGCCCCGTCGCTCGGCCCGGTCGACCTCGTGCTCCACGCCGCCGGGTGGACAGACGTCGACGGCGCGGAGGACGATCCGCAGGGGGCGGCGGCGGTCAACGTCGCCGGGACGGCGAACGCGGCCTCGCTCGGCGCGCCGCTCGTCTACTACTCCACCGACTACGTCTTCGACGGGCACAAGCGGGAGCCGTACGTCGAGTCCGACGGGCCGAATCCCCTCTCCGCCTACGGCCGGACGAAGCTGCACGGGGAGGCCGCCGCAGGCGATCAGGCGTGGATCGTTCGCTCGTCGTGGTTGTTCGGTTCGACCGGGCACAACTTCGTCCGCACGATGCTCCGTCTGGGGGCGGAGCGTGACGAGCTCGCGGTCGTCGACGATCAGCGCGGCGCTCCGACGTACGTCGGACATCTGGCCGAAGCGACGCGCTCGCTGATCGACTTGCCGTTCGGGATCTACCACGTTGCCGCGCAGGGCGACTGCACGTGGGCCGAGTTCGCAGAGGCGATCTTCGAGGAGGCCGGAATCGACTGCCGGGTCCGGAGGATCACGACCGAGCAGCTCGGGCGTCCTGCGCCGAGGCCCGCGTACTCGGTGCTGCGCAGCGACAAACCGGGGACCCCGGTTCTGCCGAACTGGCGGGAAGGCCTGAGCGAATGCCTCGAACGACTTGGCTGACTACCACTTCCTGACCACCTGGATCGTCGACGCACCGATCGAATCGGTGTGGGAGGTGATCCACGCGACCGAGCGGTGGCCCGAGTGGTGGCGCGGCGTGCTGAGCGTGACCAAGCTCTCGCACGGCAACGGTGAGGGTGAGGGGACGGTCTACCGCCAGGTCTGGCGTTCCAAGATCCCGTACTCGGTCCGGTTCGACGTCGAGGTTACGAAGGTGCGCAGGCCGCACCTGATCGCCGCGAGCGCGGAGGGTGGGCTGTCGGGCACCGGCACCTTTCGGCTCTTCGAAGGCCCCCTCGGTACCGCGGTGACGTACGACTGGGCGGTGCGGACGACCAAGACGTGGATGAACGCGGTCGCGCCGGTCGGGCGGCCGGTCTTTGCCTGGAACCACCACGCGGTGATGAAGCGGGGGGGCGCAGGGCTGTCGCGGGTGCTCGGTGTGCCTCTGGTCGCCCAGTCGTCGGGCTGACTCGAGAACGCAACTAGGCTTCGCCGGATGCGTCTGCTCGTCACCGGGGCCGCGGGGTTCATCGGATCTCACTTCGCCGGACGGGTCGCCGAGGCCGGCGACGTCGTCGTCGTGCTCGACAAGCTCACTTACTCGGGCAACCGGGCGAACCTCGAAGACGTCGAGCACGTGTTCCACGAGGGCGACATCTGCGACGCCGAGGCTGTCGCAAAGGCAGCCGAGGGCTGTGACGCGATCGTCAACTTCGCGGCCGAGACGCACGTCGACCGCTCGATTCTCGAGGCGGCGGAGTTCATCCAGACCGACGTCGCCGGGACGCAGGTGCTCCTCGAGCTCGCGCGGCGCGAAGGGGTCAGGCTCGTCCACGTCTCGACCGACGAGGTCTACGGCGACCTCGAGGGCGGCGGCCGCTCGAAGGAAGGCGATCCGATTCGCCCGTCGAGCCCGTACAGCGCCTCCAAAGCGGGCGGCGACCTTCAGGTGCTCGCGTACGTTCGCACGTTCGGCGTCGACGCTTGCATCACGCGCGGTGCAAACACGTACGGCGCGCGCCAGTACCCCGAGAAGATGCTGCCGCTGTTCATCACGAACGCCCTCGACGGGCACGCGCTCCCGGTCTACGGCGACGGTCGCCAGGTGCGCGAGTGGCTGCACGCGGAGGATCATTCCGCCGCGATCGAGCTCGTGCTCCGTCAAGGGACTGCGGGCGAGATCTACAACGTCGGCGGCGAGGAGCGGGAGAACATCGACGTCACGCGGCGCATCCTCGAGCTGACGGGCGCGGACGAGTCGCTGATCGCCCACGTCGAGGACCGTCCAGGTCACGACCGCCGCTACGCGTTGGACGACTCGAAGCTCCGCGAGCTCGGCTGGGCGCCGCAGAACTCGTTCGAGGAGCAGGGCCTCGCGCGGACGGTGGAGTGGTACCGTGAGAACCGCTCCTGGTGGGAGCCGATCAAGTCGGGTGAGTTCCGCGAGTACTACGAGCGGCAGTACGCCGGCCGCCTCGCGAACTAGCGACGGTGGAAGACGCCGCTCAGCGGCGAATCTTGAGGATTCCGTGAACGCGACCGGCCATCCTCGCCAGGATGCGCTAGCCTCGATCAAGCCTCCGTCGCGGGCTTCAAACTTCGCCGATGCTTCGCCGAGCGCTCCTCCTCGCAACCGTCTGCTCGCTCGCCGTCACGGCGCTCGCAGGGGCTCGTGCGCGGGAGGTGGCGCCCGTGGCCGCGCCTAAGGGGGCCAGCTTCTTCATCAGCGGGCGCGGCTGGGGCCACGGGATCGGCATGAGCCAGTGGGGCGCTTACGGGTACGCGCAGCGCGGGACGACCTACGACCAGATCCTCTCGCACTACTACACCGGCACGGTGCTCGGCAACGCGCCGGTCTCGCGTGTTCGCGTGCTGCTCGGCGAAGGCAAGAAGGCGATCGCGGTCTCCTCGGACTCCCCGTTCTCCGTGAAGGACGCCTCGGGTGCAGTCCACCAGCTCCAACCGGGGCCGTACTCACTCGGTCCGGGACTCAAGCTGAAGGTCGACCCGGCGCAGCCGGCGCGGGCGCTTCCCGGCCCGCTCGTCTTCCTGCCGGGCGCGACGCCGCTCAAGTACGGCGGCAAGGAGTACCGCGGCCAGCTGCAGGTCAACGTGGTCGGCAACTCGCTGCAGCTCGTCAACTCGCTCGGGCTCCAGCCGTACCTCTACGGCGTCGTTCCTCGTGAGGTTCCGTCAGCGTGGCCGGCCGAGGCGCTCAAGGCGCAGGCCGTCGTGGCGCGCTCCTACGCGCTCGCGGTCCGCAAGAGCGGCGCCGCGTTCGACCTCTTCGCCGACACGCGCAGTCAGGTCTACGGGGGCATCGCGGCGGAGAAACCGACGACGACCGCTGCCGTCGACGCGACGTCCGGCCAAGTGCTGCTGTTCGAAGGCAAGGTCGCCACGACGTACTTCTTCTCCACCTCGGGTGGGCGGACGGCCTCGATCGAGGATGCCTGGGCACGCGGCGAGCCGACCCCGTACCTCGTCTCCGTGCCGGACCCGTACGACACGGCCTCGCCGCATCACGTCTGGGGGCCGTTCGGGTTCACCGCTGCCAAGCTCACCTCGACGTTCAAGGTGCCGGGCACGCTGCTCGACGTGAAGATCGCGGTCAACCCGTCGCAGCGCGTGAGGGAGATGACGCTGGTGGGCACGGAAGGCGAGGTCGTGGTCACGGGTGAGGTCGTGCGTGCGAAGCTCGGGCTCCGCTCGACCTGGTTCCGAGTGGGTGTGCTCTCGATCGAGCCACAGCGGGCTCTCGAGTACGGCAAGAAGACGAAGTTGACGGGCGTCGCCCGCGGGAATGCAAAGGTCATGCTCGAGCAGCGCGTGTCGGGTCAGATCTGGGAGCCCGCGGCTCGCGTGGCCCCGGCGGCCGACGGCAGCTTTGCGATCACGGTCAAGCCGCTCGTTTCGACCCAGTACCGCCTCGCCGTCTCGCCGACCCTGTTCAGCACGACCGTGAAGCTCGCGGTCGCGCCGCGGGTTCGCCTCCAGCCCGCGACCTCTCCCGCTTCGCTTCGCGGCCTCGTCCGCCCGGTGCTGCCGGGCGCCCGCGTCGACGTGCAGCGGCTCGAGGGCACGAGCTGGCGGCCGGCCGCGACGGCCGCGCTCGACGCCGCCGGCGCGTTCGAGGCGCAACTCCAGCTGACACCGGGCACCTACCGCGCGCGCGTCGCGCCCGGCCGCGGCTTCGTCGCAGGCGTCTCGCCCGTCCTTCAGGTCGTCGCGGGGTGACCCGCCTGGTCGTGGCGGCTTTCGTCGTCGCGCTGCTCCAGGCTGCTCCCGCCCAGGCGGGTCGCTTTGCGGTCGGCATCGAGCCGGGCGCGTCTCTGGAGGACGTCGCCGCCCGCGTCGAGCAGGCGGCGAATGCACGCACCGACCGCTCGCTCGGCGCGCTCGGCGCGCTCGTCGTCGAAACCCGCTCGGCTCGGGCGCTGCGCAGGCTGCAGGGCGTCCAGTACGTCGAGCGCATCGACAGGCCGCGCAGGCTCGCGTTCGCCGTCACGGATCCGCTCGCGGTGAAGCAGTGGCACCTCGACCAGGATCACGCGTTCGAGTTCTGGCCCGAGTTCCCGGCGCTCGCAGGTCCGAAGATCGCCGTGATCGACTCTGGAATCGACGGGACCCATCCGGAGTTCGCGGGACGGATCGCCGCGAGCCGGAGCTTCGTCGGAAGCAGCGCGCTCACCGACCAGCAGGGCCACGGAACGTTCGTCGCGGGGCTGATCGCGGCTCAGACGAACAACGCCCAGGGCATCGCCGGGATGGCGCTCGGGTCGCAGCTGCTGATCGCGAAGGTGGTCCGGGCGAACCGGCAGGTCCTGCTCGAGGCCGAGGCGCAGGCGATCCGCTGGGCGGTGGAAAACGGCGCTCGAGTGATCAACCTCTCGCTCGGCGGTCTGCGCGACCCGCGCGATCCCAGCCGCGACACGTACTCCGCGCTCGAAGCCGCCGCGGTGCGCTACGCCTACACGCACGGCGTGGTCGTCGTCGCGGCGGTCGGGAACGGCGACCAGGCGCCGACGAGTCCGTGGCGGTATGCGAGCTACCCGGCGGCGCTGCCTCACGTGATCGGCGTCAGCGCGCTTGCGAAGGACGGGTCGGTGCCGATGTTCTCGAACCGGGACCCGATCTACAACGACATCGCTGCGCCGGGACAGGACCTCGTCTCGACCTTCCCGCGCCAGCTGACCGCGCTGCGGACCAACTGCGCCGAGCAGGGCTACTCGCTCTGCGCGTCGGACGACTACCGCTCGGGTGAGGGAACGTCGTTCGCGGCGCCGCAGGTGACCGCTGCGGCTGCCCTGCTGCTCAGCGTCCGTCCGCTCCTCCAGCCTGACCAGGTCGCGTACCTCCTCACGCGTTCCTCCGACGACGTCAACACGTCGACGGGCTGCAAGCCGTGCGCCGAGCAACGCGATCCGTACAGCGGTTGGGGCCGGATCGACGTCGCGAAGACGCTCGCAGCGCTCCAGGGCCCGATCCCGGGCCCTGACCGGTACGAGTCGAACGACGACGCCGGTGGACAGGCGACGCCGCTGCGTCAGTCCCGGGCCGATTTTGCCGCCACGATCGACTTCTGGGACGACCACGTGGATGTCTACAAGCTCTACCTGCGCAAGAAGCAGCGAGTCGTCGTGACGCTCGACGGCCCGCGCCGGACGAACACCGATCTCATGCTCTGGAAGCCTGGCACGCAGCGCGTCGAAGGGCTCTCGCTCTCGCTGCTGCGCCAGCGCGTCGCGATGTCGGCCGCGCCCGGCGCGCGCGAGCGGATCGTCTACAGCGCGAAGTCGGCGGGGTGGTACTACGTCGAGGTGAAGATCGCGCAGCCGGGCGAGGGCTCGTACAGGCTCGCTTTCACCAAGCGTTAGAGCAGCTCGTCCTCGGGCACGTCGCGGAGCACGCGCGCGGGGTTCCCGACGACGACGACACGCGGCGGGACGTCCTTCGTCACGACGGCGCCGGCGCCGACGAACGCCTCCTCGCCGATCTCCACTGCCGGGCAGAGGATCGCGCCGCCGCCCACGCGCGCTCCCCGGCGAATCGTGGGTCCCTTGATCAGCTCGTGCCGACGTTCGGTGCGGCCCATGAAGTTGTCGTTCGTCGTGACGACGCACGGGGCGATGAAGACGTTCTCCTCGAGCGTCGAGTAGGCGGTGATGTACGCCTCGGCCTGGATTTTGGTCAGCGCTCCGACGGTCGTGTCGTTCTCGATCAGCGTGCCGCTGCCGATCACGACGTCGTCGCCGATCACGCAGCGCTCGCGCACGCGCGCGCCGTCGCCGACGATCACACGCTCGCCGATCGTCGTCCCGGCGAACACGATCGCGCCCGTCGAGACGATCGTCCCGGCTCCCAGCTCGAGCGGCGCGAGCTGCTCACGCTTCGCGGTCGAGCGCGGCGAGAGCGACGGCTGCTTTCCGAGCACGGCGTTGTCGCCGATCTTGCAGCCGTCGGCGATCACCGTTCCCGGATAGATGACGACGTTCTCGCCGACGTCGTAGCTCACGCGGGTATGGCTGTGAGTGAGCTCTGGAGCTGCTCGAGAGCGCGGACGACGCCGAGCCCGTCGCGAGCGACCTGCCGCCGGTCGCCTTCGCCGCGGACGAGCGAGAGGAAGTGCAGGCACTCGAGCTTGAGCGGCTCGTCGTTCTGGATCTTCGGGCTGTAGATATCGCCGGTGCGCGTCTGCCACTCGCCGTACGTTTCGGCGGGTTGCCACGGGCCCTTCTCGTAGACCGTGATCTTGCGCTCGAGCTCCATGTCGTCGAACACGACCATCTTGTCGTGCCCCACGACGGTGATCCGCCGCATCTTGTGCGGGTCGAGCCACGAGAGGTGCATGTGCGCGATCCGCCCGCTCGGAAAGCGCAGGTAGCAGAACACGACGTCCTCGACGCCGGGCGTCAGGAACGAGTTGCCGTGCGCCCAGGCCTCGCTCGGTTCCTCGTCGAGGAGGAAGAGGATGACCGAGAGGTCGTGGACGCCGAGCGACCAGAGTGCGTTCTCGTCCTTGCGGATCACCCCGAGGTTCTGGCGGTTTCCGTAGACGCAGAGCACGTCGCCGAGGTCGCCCGAGTCGATCAGCTCCTTCAGCTTGCGCACGCCGGGGTGGTAGAGCAAGAGGTGCCCGGGCATCAGCGTCAGGTCGCGCTCCTCGGCGAGCGCGACGAGCTCCTCCATCTCCTCGCCGCGCATCGCGGGCGGCTTCTCGACGAAGACGTGCTTGCCGGCCAGGAGCGCCTGCTTCGAGAGGGCGTAGTGGGTCGGGACGGGCGTCGCGATCACGACCGCCTCGACCTCGGGGTCGTCGAGGAGCTCGCCGAAGTCCTCGCAGCTGCGCGCGTACGGGTAGCGGCGGGTGAACTCGCTCCGCAGCTCCGGCGAGATGTCGCAGAGCGCAACGAGGTCGGTGAGGTCGTCGAAGTTGCGGACGAGGTTCTTGCCCCAGTGGCCGAGTCCGGCCACCGCGACCTTCACGCTCACAATTTCCAGACCTTGTCGGAGAGCCGGCCGACGTGGCCGGTGGCGTTTCGTAGGTCGACGATGAGACTCGAACGTGCGACGAGGTCTTCGTAGTCGATCGACGAGTGGTCGGTGACGATGGTGACGCAGTCGTACTGCTCAGGCTCGAGCGGGACAGATTCCATCGCGAGCTCGGGCACGGATGCCACGTGGGGATCGTGGTACGAGACCTCGGCGCCGGCGTTTCGCAGCAGCTCGATCAGCTTCAGTGCAGGGGACTCGCGCATGTCGCCGATGTCCGGCTTGTAGGCAACGCCGAGGACGAGGATCTTCGAGCCGCTCATCGACTTCTGGCTGCCGTGGTTCAACGCTTGGGAGATGAGCGACCGGCAGTAGTACGGCATTGCCTCGTTCACCTTGCCGGCGAGCTCGATGAACTCGGTCGTGAAGCCGTACTCGCGCGCCTTCCAGGTGAGGTAGAAGGGATCGATCGGGATGCAGTGGCCGCCGAGGCCGGGGCCCGGCTTGAAGCTCATGAACCCGAACGGCTTCGTCGCGGCCGCGTCCACGACCTCCCAGACGTCGATCCCCATCCGGTCGCAGAGCTGGGCGAGCTCGTTGACGAGCGCGATGTTGACCGAGCGAAAGATGTTCTCGAGCAGCTTCGTGAGCTCGGCCGCCTCCGGCGAGGAGACGGGGTGTATGACCTTGATCGCCGACGCGTACAGCTCGCTCGCCCGGCGCGAGCACTCCTCCGTGAGCCCGCCGACGACCTTCGGGACGTCGCGCACGTCCCAGGGGGAGCCGGGGTCGACCCGCTCCGGCGAGAAGGCCACGTTGAAGTCCACGCCGGCCCTGAGCCCGCCGGACTCGAGAATCGGAATCAGCTTCTCGCGTGTGGTCCCCGGATACGTCGTCGACTCGAGCACGACGAGGTGGCCCTCCCGGAGCCGCAGGGCGATCTCGCGAGTCGCCGCGAGGACGATCGAGAGGTCGGGCTCGCGCTGCTTGGAGAGCGGGGTGGGGAGCGCGATCAGGATCGCGTCGGCCCGGCGGAGGTTGTTGTAGTCCGAGGTCGCGGTCAGGCGCCCGTCGGCGACGAGCGGAGCGAGCTCCGCATCCGGGATGTCCTCGATGTGGCTCTCGCCGCTGTTGAGTGCGTCCACGACCCTCTGGACGACGTCGACGAGCAGAACTCTGCGCCCTGCGGTCGCGAAGGTGTGTGCGAGCGGGACGCCGACGTAGCCGGCGCCGACGATCGCGACGTCCCATGTCTTCGTTGGAGCCGCCGTCGCGGCTGCTGAAGTCTCGGTTCTTTCGATCATGACCCGAAGAGCCTAGCGAGGGAGTCCGCGATCCGATTCGC
This sequence comes from uncultured Actinomycetes bacterium, assembly GCA_963700495.1. Classification (GTDB taxonomy): domain Bacteria; phylum Actinomycetota; class Thermoleophilia; order Gaiellales; family Gaiellaceae; genus JACCTU01. The sequence goes on from CAVOXT010000003.1 coordinate 326,776, forward strand.
AGTCTTACCGTCTCCGTACAGCTGGGGCCGGTCCGCGGGCATTCGCGCCTCGGCCACCGCCCGCGCGAGCGCGGCCGGGTCGTCGTCGACGAGTCGGTTGGCGCCCACCTCGACCGTATCGACCCATTCGGTGCTCGGCCTGAGCGTCACGCACGGGACGCCGTACCAGTACGCCTCCTTCTGGAGACCGCCGGAGTCGGTCACGATCACGCGTGCCTGCGCGGCGAGCGCCACGAAGTCGAGGTAGCCGAGCGGCGGCAGCGTGAGGACGTGCTCGCGGAGCACGAGCCCGTCACGTTCGAGCGCGGCCGCCGTGCGCGGGTGCACGGGGAAGACGACCGGCTCGGTCAGCCCGTTCAGACCCTCGACGATCCGAGCCAGGCGCTCCGAGCGGGTGTTCGCCTCGCGGTGGACGGTGGCGACGAGGTAGCGCCCGGGCGTCAGCTCGAGCTCGGCGAGGATGCGTGACCGCCGCCGAGCCGCGGGCGCGAGCCGCGCGGTCGCGTCGGCCATCACGTCGCCGACGACCTCGACGACACCGCCGACGCCCTCTGCGGCGAGTGTCTCTCGCGAGCGCTCGTCCGGAGCGAAGAGCGCGGCGGCCAGCCGATCGACCTCGATCCGGTTCCGCTCCTCCGGCATCGAGAGATCGCCGCTCCGCAGGCCGGCCTCGACGTGCGCGAGCGGCACTTCGGCCCCGACGGCCGCGAGGGCTCCGGCCAGGGTCGAGTTCGTGTCCCCGTAGACGAGCACGACGTGGGGTCCCGCAGCCCGTACGGCGTCGAGGATCGGAGCCGTCATCGCCGCGACGTCGGGTGTGTGCAGATCGAGCCGCACGTCCGGCTCGGGCAGGTCCAGCTCCTCGAAGAAGACGTCCGAGAGCTCGCGGTCGTAGTGCTGACCGGTGTGCAGCAGGACCTCCTCGATCCCACGCACGCGCAGCGCCAGCGAGAGCGGCGCCGACTTGACGAACTGCGGGCGGTTGCCGACGACCGAGAGGACCTTCATGAGCGCCAGCGAGTTTCACAGACGCCGCGCCCTCGCTCGCTAGACTTCGCATCCCGCCCGCGGGCCGTTAGCTCAATTGGCAGAGCAGGGGACTCTTAATCCCAAGGTTGGAGGTTCGATTCCTCCACGGCCCATTCGGAACATCCTGTAAAGCGACCGCTTCCGCGTCACCCGCTGAGTCGGGCGCCGGCGGCCACGAGCTACTACCGCCGTTCCACCCTCATATAGACATCAAACGCTTTTGCAGCGGGACAGAGCAAGATGCAGTTCAGCCGCTTCTCCAAGTCATCGATTTTGATGCATTTCGCGAGACACTCGAGGTCGCTGGCACCGAGTCCGGCCTGACGTCCGACGGCTGCTTTCGGCACCGCGACGATCGTAGCGGCGACGTCGCTGACGACGATCAGGTCGACGTTCTCGTCTTCGTCTAGATACGTTTTCGTCTGAAGCGACTTACCCGCACGGTCGTCTACCGAGACTGAATGTGTTTTGGTCATGTGCTGTGCACCTCCTAGACCTGGAACGGTGAGCACAGCCTACCCTGAGGTGTGGGGCTAGAGGAAAGTTGGATTCGGCAAGGACGGCCCGCTCGGATTCACGATCGCATCGTTCTGGTGGCTTCACGCCCGCCAAGGGGCGCTCGAGGCCGCAACACCACGGACGTACGCTTTCGCGAGCAAGCATCCTCGAGACGCACTCGGCCACAGATCCGACCGCGGGGCCAGCGGTGCTACCGTCGCCGTGTGACGACCGAGTTCCGGGTGCTCGGCCCGGTCGACGCGCTGGTCGACGGCCGTACCGTCCGGTTGGCGCCTCGTCCCCGCGCGGTGCTCGCGGTTCTGCTTCTGCACGCAGGGCAGGTCGTGTCCGCGTCGCGGCTGATCGACGCGGTGTGGGGCGACCGTCCGCCCGACACGGCCGCGAACGTCCTCCAGGGTTACGTCTCCTCGCTGCGCAAGACGTTGGGCCGGGACGCCGTCGAAACCCAGGGGCCGGGCTACCTGGTTCGGCTCGACCCCGACGCGCTCGACCTCGACCGGTTCCAGCGGCTTGCGACGGATGGGGCTCGTGCGCTCGAGGACGGCAGGCACGACGAGGCCGCGCGGCTGCTCCGGGACGCGCTCACCGTCTGGCGCGGTGAGGCGCTGGCCGGCGTCGCCGAGGGTGACGTGCTGCGCCCTGCGGCGGCACGTCTCGACGAGCTTCGGCTCGTAGCGCAGGAGCGTCGTGTCGAGGCGGACCTCGCGTGCGGCCGCCAGCGCGAGCTCGTCGCGGAGCTCGAGGTGCTGACGGCCGAGCACCCGCTGCGCGAACGGCCCACGGCCCTGCTCATGCTCGCGCTCTATCGCTGCGGACGTCAGGCGGATGCGCTCGCCGTCTACCGCGCCACCCGGGCGAGGCTCGTCGACGAGCTCGGGCTGGAGCCCGCCGCGGCGCTGCAGGAGCTCGAGGCCGCGATTCTGCGTCACGACCGGGCTCTCGACGGCCCTGCCGAGCGCGGGTCCGTGAGGGGCCGGAGCTCCCACACGATCGTCGTCGCTGCCCTCGACCTTGCCGCCGCCGGGCATCTGGTGGCGCTCGCAGAGCAGCTTGCGCGCGAAGGAGACCGTGAAATCGTCGTCGCTTCGACCGTGACCGAGGCGGGAGCGCTCGGAGGCGCCTCGTCAGAGGTTCGGGTGCAGCGCGAGAGGCTCGTTGCGAGTGGCCTCGACGTTCGCGCTGCTGCGTTCACGTCGCTGACGCCCGGTGCCGACCTTGCACGAGTCGCTGTCGAGCAGGAGGCCGACCTGCTCCTGGTCGATGCACCGGAGCGGCTCCTCGAGGACGGCCGTCTGCTCGCCCTGCTCGACGATGCGCCGTGCGACGTCGCCGTGCTGGTCGGAGAGGAGCCGGGCCCCGGGCCGGTGCTCGTCCCGTTCACCGGTGTGGAGCACGACTGGGCCGCAGTCGAGCTTGGCGCCTGGTTGGCTCGCGCGCGTGCGACCCCACTCGTCCTCGCCGGCTCGGCCGTCGGCGGCGACGGTCGAGATGCCAGCCGGCTGCTTGCAAGCGCGTCGCTCGCGGTACAGCGCGCGCTGGGTGTCGACGCCGAGCCACATCTCGTGGAACCGACACCGGACGCCCTCGTCGAGGCCGCACGTGACGCAGGGGTCGTCGCGATGGGGCTGACCGATCGCTGGCGGCGTGACGGGGTCGGGCGTACCCGGACCGCGCTCGCCGCGTCGCCGCACCATCCGACGCTCCTCGTCCGTCGCGGGCTCCGCCCTGGAGGGCTTGCCCCGCATGGCAACGAGACCCGGTTTACCTGGACACTCGCCGGCTGATCGCCCCGGGCCGTGCCCACGGCGGCGGAGTCGTCTTCCGGCAGGGTTGGCTTCTCGGGCCCGGCGGCGGCGCCTGCGACAGGAGTCCGGCGAACGTCTGCTCGACGTCGTTCGCGATGCTGATCGGCTCGGTGACCGTGGCGCCGCCGCGTCGGCGAAGGCGCACCAGAGGCACGTCGGTCACGACCTGCCGGTTCGCATCGAGGTGGACGTCCCCGCGAGGGAGTACGAGACGAATCCGTGCGAGCTCCTCCCGCAGACGGGCGCGACCGTCGGACAGGTCGCCGTCTGCTCGCTCGAGCGCGGTGAGCAACGCCTCGACCGAGTCTGCGTAGCCGACCACGAGCGACCACTGTTCGAAGCCCGCCGGGATGCGTGGGAAGGCGGCGCGGTAGCGTGCCTGGTAGTCCGCGAGCGCCTTGGACGGAGCCCCGGACCTGAACCGAGACGTCAGCGCCACCCCGTCGAGCTTGGCGCCCAGCGTCGACAGGAACGTCGAGTCCTCCAGCTGCTGGTCCCAGAGCAGCAGCCGCCTGGACGGATCGTCGAGCCGCTTGAGCAGCTCGCCGACGACCGTCGTCGCCGAGTCGAACGGCGTCAGGAACGACGCCACGCCGTCGCTGCCCGAAGCGACGACACGTGCGGCGACTGACGCGTCGTTCTCCGGGGGGTACGGGGAGCGGTAGACCTGCGTGTCGATCGTTCCTCCGAGCGCACAGAACTCGGCCACGAACGCAGCCGCGCCGCCCCATCCTGCAGGCTGATTGCCGGCCACGATGCTCGCGTGCCGCCAGCCAAGCTGGTTGTACGCGTAGGCGCCGAGCCCTGCGGCCTGCTGACCGAAGTCCGCCGTGAACCGATAGAGGTTCGGTGCGGGTCGGCGCAACGTGGTCTCCTGCTCTTCCCAGAACGTGGCCAGGAACGGCACGTCGGGATAGAGACGAGCCACCTCGCGTGCCGCGATCGACGCGCCTCCGACGACTGCGTCGACGTGCTCCTGCTCGACGAGCCGGCGTGCCTCCTCGATGAACACCGCGTGCTCGCCGAGCTCGGAGCAGCCGCGCACGAGCTCGACCTTCCGACCCGCGACGACGGCTGGTGTCACTCCTGCAGTTGGCGTGACGCCGACGAGTCGGGCTCCTCGGCGCACGAGCGGGAGCTCGGCACCCGAGAGCTCGACCTCCTCGTACGCGCGGAAAGGCCCCTGGCAATCGGTGAGGAGCCCGATTCTGATCGGATCCTCGTCGCCGGCACAGCCCGTGACACCGAGCAGGAGCAGAGCCGCGGCGGCCATCGTGGGGAGGAACGACCTAGTCGTCATCCGCGGTCACCCAGACGCCTCCTGCGCCCACCGCGAGCTCGCGCGGAGAGCCCTGGACGTCGATTGTCTTGACCACTTTCCGCGTGCGTGGATCGATTTGGCTCACCGAGCCGTCGAGTGCGCTTGCGACCCACACACTGCCGAGACCGGCTGCCACCCCGCTTGCGCCGCGCGGAACGTCGATCGTCGCCGTCAGCCGACCTGTTGCCGGGTCGATGCGGCCCACGACGTCATCGATCGGGCCGCTGACCCAGATACCTCCCTCTCCGGCGGCGATCGACCGCGGCGCAAAAGGCAGGCGCGTGATCCCGAGGATCTTGCCGCTCAGGCGGTCGACCTTGAACACGCGGCGGTCGGCCGCGTCACCGACGATCCAGAGCGCGCCCTCCCCGACCGCCATGTCGCGCATCGACCACCGGTCCGTCTCGGCGGAACGCGGCATCTGGAACGGGACGCGCGCCGCCTCGACGACCCTGAGCCGCCCGACGCTCGTGGACAGTCGCTCGATGGAGGGGCAGCCGGCGACCCACACGACACGCTCACCTGCGGCGATCGAGCACGCGTCCGCCGACACGCCCGCTTCCCGGTTGCCGGTGACCGAGTCGTAGCGTGTGACGCTCCCGTTGAGCGCCGTTCCCCCGTCCGTTGCCACATAGACGTCGTCCGAGAGCGCTGCGACGTCGCGCGGCTCGCCGGCGGTGGTGAACCGCTCGACGTCGCCGGTAGCGGGATCGAGACGCCAGAGGGAGCCGTCGCGGTAGTCGCCGACCCAAACACGACTACTGCTCGTCGCCACCGCTCGCGGGTGCGACGAGACCGTGTATGTCGCAGAGACCTTGCTCGACGCCGGGTCGATCCGGACGATGGTGCCGCCGGATGCAAGGGCTCCCTCCCCACCGCTGCGGGCGAACAGAGCCGCCGCAACCGCGACAACACCGGCGAGTACGACCAGCGAAGCGGCGAGAACGAGAACGCGTCGCGACGGCCGAGCGGCCGCGAGTCCGAGCGCGACGCGCGCCTCCTCGACGAGCTGGCGACAGCTTGGCTGCCGCTCCGCCCGGTCCTTGCTCATCGCGCGCGCCAGCACCCGGTCGACCGCGGGGGGTAGCGCCGCAGCGCGCTCGCTCGCGCTGGGCGGTTCCTGCTCCAGATGCGCGTAGACGACGGCGACGTCCGACGCGCCGGAGAAGGGGAGCGTGCCTGTCAACGTCTCGAAGAGAAGGCAGCCGAGCGAATACACGTCGGCCCGGCCGTCGATGTCGTCGCCGCGGATCTGCTCCGGCGCGACGTAGTCGACCGTCCCCATGAACTGGCCGTCGGTAGGCCTGCGGTCCGAAGCGCTTTGAGTGAGACCGAAGTCGGCCAGGTACGCGTGTTCACGACCGCTCTGCTGATCCAGCAGGATGTTCGACGGCTTCACGTCGCGATGCACGAGGCCTCTTTCGTGCGCAGCGTCGAGTGCGTCGGCGACCTGGGCGGCGACCGCAACCGCCCGCTCAGGCGCGAGCGCGCCCTCGCGGCGGAGTAGTGCCTTGAGATCGGTGCCGTCGACGAACCGCATCGCGAGGTACAGCCGGCCGTCGGCCTCTCCGGCGTCGTAGATGGGGATCACGTTGGGGTGGTCGAGGCTCGCGGCGAGCCTCGACTCGCGGACGAGGCGCTCTCGAAACGCGTCGTTCTCCGCGAAACGCTCGGCGAGCAGCTTCAGGGCCACGGGACGATTGAGCCTGGCGTCGAGGGCTCTGTAGACGTCGCCCATGCCCCCACGCCCTACGAGCTCGCCGAGCTCGTAGCCGGCGACGGTGGACCCAGTCACTGCTTTGTGCTCGGACCCCAATCTCTCGCGATTGTCGCTCATCGACGGCCACGAGGAAGGGGGCGGGACGTCTCGCCCGCCCCCTTCCTTGGCGTTGCCGGCCACGCTCAGCCGAGCAGCTTCCCGACGTAGGTCGTAACGACGCTGCCGTCAGGTTTGGGCGTGTCCTTCATCGTGATCGTGCCCTGTGCGTTCGCAAAGTCCTCCGTTCCGCCGGTTACCGGATGCACGCAGGCGCCGAAGAGAAGCGCTCCGGTCGTCGTGTCGAGCTGTCCCTCGATCGGAGCGGCGCGGTGCCGCGTCATGCTTGTGTCGCGACGGTGACGCAGGACACTGGAGGGTTCCTTGAGGAACGCTGTACGCAGTCGATGTCCGGCAGCAGCCGGGTGCTTTCGTCCCCTGAATCAGAGGGGAGGCCGCTGATCGTCGGCGTATGTTCGTCGAGACCAGTATCCGGGGCCGCCCCACGACGACCAGAACACCATCGAGAGCACGAGTCCGAGGATCCCGACGATCATCAGGATCCAGCCGACCACCTGCACGTCGAGGCCGGAGACTTCGTAGGTGACGGCGAAGGCGAGGATCGCTCCCACCGCGATCAGGAAGACGCTCACTCCGATTCCCACCTAGACCTCCTTGAAGGGTTCAGGCTCGGAACGGTTGCCGGTGCCTCAGAACCGAAAACCTCGTCTTCGTTGCGCGCGGCTCAATCTGGCACCCGTCAAGCCCGTTCAGTAGGCTCGACCGGCCTTGCGCAGGGGAGCGATCTTCTCCTTGATTGCGATCGCGCTGGTCGTCGCTGCCGCGGCGACGGCACTCGCCGTCTTCGTCGACTGGCTCCCTGAGTCGGCCTCCGAGGAGCGCCAGGGGATCGACCTGGTGATGTGGGTCACGATCGGGATCTGCATCTTCGTCTTCGCCGTCGTCGCAGCGGTCTCCATCTACGCGGGGATCAACTTCCGCGTCAAGCCCGACGACGACTCGGACGGCCCGCCGATCCACGGCCACACCGGGCTCGAGATCGCGTGGACGGCCGTGCCGACCATCTTCGTGACGGTGATCGCCGTGCTGAGCGCGGTCGTGCTCGCCCAGAACGACGACGCAAAGGGCACGCCGATGCGCGTGGACGTGCGCGCGCAGCAGTTCGCCTGGCAGTTCACGTACCCCGAGCAGGGCAACATCAAGGCGACGAGGCTCTACCTGCCCGTCGACCGCTCGACGAAGCTGGTCATGACCTCGATCCACTCCGACGGCAGCCCCGACGTGATCCACTCCTTCTGGGTGCCGGAGTTCGGCCAGAAGCAGGACGTGGTGCCGGGGATCGTCACGACGCTCATCATCACCCCGACCAAGGTGGGGAACTACCGGGTCATCTGCACGGAGCTTTGCGGACTGGGCCACGCGCTCATGCGCACCCGCGCGATCGTGCTCAGCCAGAGCGGCTTCGCGCGCTGGGTGCAAGAGCAGCGTCAGGGTGCTGCGCAGGGCGGCGGCGGAGAGGTCGACGCCAAAGGAACGTTTGCTTCCACGTGCGGCGGCTGCCACACGCTGACGAAGGCGGGCACGAACGGCCAGGTCGGCCCGAAGCTCGACGACCTTGCCCTGACACCCGACGCCGTCGAAAAGCAGATTCGTAACGGGGGCGGCGGGATGCCCCCGTTCGAGGGCCAGCTCTCCGACGCGCAGATCAATGCGCTCGTGCAGTATCTGACGGGGGCGAACCAATGAGCGAGGCGACGACGGCTCCTTCACACGCGTCGGGACACGACACGGCGCACGAGCCGCCGCCTCGGCGTCACTGGCTCCTCCGAGCCGGCTGGCCGCGCGCGGTCTGGATGACCGGGCTCTTCTTCCTGCTCGGGTTCTTGATCGTCGTCGGGCTGCGGGCGCTTGCCGGCTACGAGCCGGCGATCTTCTGGGAGCCGATCATCGTCGTCGCCGCGCTGACGATGGCACCGCTGGGGTTCCTGGCCGGCCTGGGCGCCTTCGACTACTGGGTCTCGTACGCGATCGGCCAGCCCACGCGGCCGGAGGACCACTCCGGCCACGGCGCGTACAGCTGGAAGGACTACTTCCGGGTCAACACCGATCACAAGGTGATCGGGATCCAGTACGTCTCGACGACGATCTTCTTCTTCCTCGCCGGCGGGCTGATGGCGATGCTCGTGCGCGCCGAGCTCGCACGCCCGGAGACCGAGTTCTTCGACACGCAGACCTACAACGAGCTCTTCACGGTGCACGCGTCGCTGATGATCTTCCTGTTCATCATCCCGGCGTTCGCCGGGCTCGCGAACTTCGTGCTCCCGCTGATGATCGGCGCGCCCGACATGGCGTTCCCGCGGCTGAACGCCCTGTCGTACTGGCTGCTGCCGATCGCCGGCGTCATGCTCCTGTCGTCGTTCTTCTTCCCGGGCGTCGGCGCCGGCTGGACGAACTACCCCTCGCTGTCCGTCGAGCAGCCGTTCGGGAACGTGTTCTTCTCGATGGCCGTCCAGTGGGCGGGCGCGAGCTCGATCATGACCGCGCTCAACTTCCTGGTCACGATCATCACCATGCGCGCGCCGGGGATGACCTTCTGGCGCATGCCGCTGCTCGTCTGGGCGAACTTCACGACCTCACTGCTCGTGGTGATCGCGACGCCGTTCATCGCCGGCTCGCAGTTCTTCGTCCTCTTCGACAAGGTGATGCACACGAACTTCTTCAACCCGGAGCAGTACGGCTACGTGCTCGGGTACCAGCACATCTTCTGGTTCTACTCGCACCCGGCCGTCTACATCATGATGTTGCCCGGCTTCGGGATCGCCTCGGAGGTGATCTCGACCTTTTCGCGCAAGCCGATCTTCGGCTACCGGCTGATGGCGCTCTCGCTGATGGCGATCCTCGTGCTCGGCTTCTCGGTCTGGGCGCACCACATGTTCGTCTCCGGGATGGCGACGTACCTGCGCGTGCCGATGATGGTGACGACGCTGCTGATCGCGATTCCCACCGGGATCAAGGTGTTCTCGTGGCTCGCCACGCTGTGGGAGGGGCGGATTCACTTCAGCGCGCCGATGCTCTGGGCGCTCGGGTTCGTCACGATGTTCGTGATCGGCGGACTCTCGGGGGTCATGCTCGGCGCGGTCCCGATCGACATCGCCGTCAGCGACACGTACTTCATCGTCGCGCACATCCACTACGTGCTTCTCGGCGGCTCGCTGTTCACGATCTTCGCCGGGATCTACTACTGGTTCCCGAAGATGACCGGCCGCATGTACAACGAGCGGCTGGCGAAGATCCACTTCTGGATGACGCTGGTCGCGTTCAACGCGACGTTCTTCCCGATGCACCTGATCGGGATCCAGGGAATGCCGCGCCGCGTCGCGACCTATGAGCCGCGGTTCGCCGACTGGAACATGTTCATCTCGATCTCGTCGTTCGTGCTCGGCGCGTCGTTCATGATCTTCGTCTACAACATGATCGTGTCCTGGAAGAGCGGGCCTCGCGCACCTGCGAACCCGTGGGGCGGGAGGACGATCGAGTGGCTCGTGTCGTCGCCGCCGCCCGTCTTCAACTTCGACGAGGTGCCGCAGGTCGTCGGCAATCCCTACGAGTACGGCGTCAAGGGCGCCCGCCACGCGATCCTGAACGGTGACCGCGCGGCGGCCGGTCTCGAGCCGGCCAGGACGACATGAGCCGGCACATCCTCGTGATCGCGAACGAGACGGCTGCGTCCGAGAGCCTGATCCACAAGCTCGAGGAGATCGCGGCCGAGGGCAACCCGCTCGTGACCGTGATCGCGCCGGTCAACCAGCCGACCGAGGGCTACGTCGTCTACGAGGACACGCGTCGCGCAGCCGCCGGCCGCAGGCTCGACCGCACGCTCCAGACCCTGCACCGGGAGCAGATCCGCGCGAACGGCATGGTCGTCGTGTCGGACCCGGTCGCGGCGCTGAAGGATGCGCTCGCGCAGCTCGAGCCGCCCGTGACGGAGGTGATCGTCTCCACGCACCCGCGCGAGCGCTCGGGCTGGATGCGGCGCAACGTCGTCGACCGCATCCGGGCGGCCGCGGGTGAGCTCGACGTCGAGCACGTCATCGCGACTCCGGCCGCCGACGAACAGGAGACGAACGTTCTCGTGGTCGCAAACCAGACGCTCGTGTCGGGACCGCTGCTCGAGGCAATCCGCGAGCGGGCGCAGGGGGACGCCGTGAGCTTCCTGATCGTTGCGCCGCAGGGGCACGACTACGCCGGGCAGGGCGACGCCGAGCGGCGGCTGCGCCGACTCGTCGGCGACCTGCGTGCGGTCGGAATCGAGGCGCACGGGCAGATCGCGCACCCCGACCCGCACACGGCGGCGATGCAGGCAGTGCACGACGAGCGCGTGGACGAGATCATCGTCTCGACATTTCCGGGCCGGCGGAGCGGCTGGCTGCGCCGCGACCTCGTCGAGCGGCTGCGGAAGGACACGGGGCTTCCGGTCGAGCACGTCGTCTCGGAGTCGGAGCTGGAGCCCGCGGAGGTGTCCGCGTAGTGCACGCGGAAGCCGTCGAGCACCATCACGGGCCGCCGCCGGCGCACCAGAGCTCGCGCGTCGACTCGCGTGTGCTCGGGATGTTTCTCTTCATCGCGTCGGAGGTGATGCTCTTCGGCGCGTTCTTCTCGGCCTACTTCTTCGTTCGCGTCGTCGGCGGCTCACCGTGGCCGCAACCGCCGTTCCATCTGCCCGTGTTCGTCGCGGGCGTGAACACCTGCATCCTCGTGACGTCGTCGTTCACGATCCACTGGGCGCTCCAGTCGATCAAGCGCGACAACCGCGCCGGAATGCAGGCGGGGCTCGTCCTGACGGTTGCGCTCGGCCTCGTGTTCCTGCTCACTCAGGCCCGTGAGTACTCGCGCGTCGGCTTCTCGCCGCAGGACGGCGCCTTCGGAACGATCTTCTACGGGCTGACCGGCCTGCACGGCGCGCACGTCTTCGTCGGGCTGACGCTGCTCACGTTCACGACGATCAGGGCATTCCGAGGGCACTACTCGGCGGCGCACCACCACGGCGTCGAGATCCCCGGGATCTACTGGCACTTCGTCGACGTCATGTGGATCGTGGTCTACACCTCGATCTACATCCTCTAGGGACCGACGTGCAGAACCCGTTCCGGAGCGAGCAGGAGGCGTTCCGGTTTCTGATCCGGACGATCGTCTACTGCGCCGTGATCGTGATCGCGGCGCTCGATCAACACCTGGCTCGGCGTCGTCGTGTTCGTCGTCGAGACGGGGGTCGTCGTCTGGTGGCTGTTCTTCCGCGGTGGACCGAGGAGGCGACCGATCCAGACCGCGCCCGCTCGGCAGAGCGGCGAGGGCGAGCGGCGGATCCTCGTCGTCGCGAACGAGACCGTCGGGGGCACGCCGCTCCGCGACGTGATCCACGAGCGCTCCGAGGGCGTTTCAGAGGATGTGCTCGTCGTCGCGCCGGCCCTGAACTCCCCGATTCGCCACTGGGCCTCCGACGACGACCGCGCGCGGGCGGAGGCCGAGCAGCGTCTCGAGGATTCGCTGGCGGCCCTTCGCAAGAGCGGGATCAACGTGCACGGCGAGGTCGGTGACTCGGAGCCGCTGCAGGCGATCGAGGACGCGCTCCGCACCTTCGGCGCGGACGAGATCATCATCTCGACACATCCGGAGGGCCGTTCGAACTGGCTCGAGCGCGGGGTCGTCTCGAAGGCCAGGGAGCGCTTCGTCGTCCCGATCACGCACGTCGTCGTCGACGTCGACGCAGAGCGCGAAGAGGTCCGCTAGGTCTACTTGCCGCGGTTCTCGAAGACGTACTTCGCGAGGGCCTGGATCTGCTCCTCGGTCAGCTGACCCTCGAACGGTGGCATTCCGCCTCCGCCCTTGTGGATCTGCTCGACGATCCGCTCCAGCGCAGGCGAGATCTCGTCGAGGTTCGGGCCGACCTGCCCTTTCGCGCCGGCCGCGGCCAGCGTGTGGCAACTCGAGCAGTTCGTCGTGAAGAGCGCCTTCGGGTCGCCGGCCGCTGCGTTGCCGCCTTGCGCGCGAGCCTGCGCGATCGCCTCCGGGTTCGCAGCCACCGAGGCGACGTACACGGCAATCGCCTCCATCGCGTCGTCTCGTTCCTGGTCGGTGAAGTCGCTCGACGGGAACATCACGTCCGAGTCCGGCTTGGGCATCGGAGGCATCGGGAAGCGCATCTGCCCGAGCACGACCTCGCGGATCGAGTCCTCGGCGAAACCCTCCTCGCGGGAGGCGGCGAACGCGGCGTCGAGCGAGGGCCCGACGGTGCCGCGGGTGCCCGCGGCCTGGAGCTCGTGGCAGCCGCCGCACTTCTGGGTGAAGAGCTCCTGCCCGTTCGACGCCGACCTCGTTGTCGACGGGGCCTCCCGTGCCGCAGCCTGCCAGGGCGAGTACGAGCAGAGCCAGGAGCGCCGCGAGCCGCGCCAAGCTAGGCGGCGGGTCCCGACGTCTGGAGCTGATCCACCGCTTCGTTGCGCGTCGGGTAGATCGTGAACACGCGGTCGAGACCGGTGATCTCGAAGATCTTCGTGATGTTGCGGTCGCTGCAGACGAGCGAGAGCTGTCCGTCGTTCGTGCGTAGGCGCTTGACGCCGCCGACGAGCACGCCGAGCGTCGTCGAGTCGATGAACGTCGTGTCCGAGAAGTCCACGACGACGCTCTTGCCACCCTGCGAGATCACGTCGAGGAGCTGCTGCTTGAACTCGGGAGCCGTGTAGAGATCGACCTCGCCCGCGAGTGAGATCACGTAGGTGTCATCCCCCAGCTGCTCGGTCTTGATGTCGAAGTTCATCCGTTCCCCCCGGTTCGCGGCTGGACGCGCGGAGTCTACCCCTCCGCTGCGGGAGCCACGCGGGCCTCGAGCTCCTTGATCCGCTGCTTGACGGCCGGCGCCGTCTGATCCTCCGGTGCGAGCTTGACGAACCGCTTGTAAGCCGCAATCGCGGTCGGGAGGTCGCTCGCGGCCTCCGCCGTCTGGCCGAGCTCGAACTGCACCGGTGCGTCGTTCGGCTGGGCCTTCGCGACGGCCTTGTAGGCCGCAACGGCCTTCGTCAACGAGTCGGTCATCTTCGTAAAGGCGACGTTCAGCGCCGCGTTGTGTTTGGTGGAGAGCGCCTGGGTCACCGGATTGGTGCTCAGCGCCTGCCCGATCTTCGACGAGGAGGACGGCTGAAACGTGCTGCCGGGCACCTCTTCCTGGAGCGCGACCTGCGCTGCGATCGCCAGCTGTCGCTGGCGGCTTGCCTGGCGGAGGTAGAGCCCGGCGAGCTCGCGCTGCGCGTCGATGTCGGTGGGTTTCAGCTCGGCGTACTTCGCGAGCGGCGCGATCGACTCGTCCGCCTTCCCGTTGTTCTGAAGCGCGGTGGCGAGGTCGCGGTAGGCCTGCGCGCTGTTCGGGTTCTGCGCGATCTCCTTGCGCGCCTCGCTCTCCGACGGCCCGCCGCCCACCACGCGCTCCTGGAGGAGGATGTCCTGGAGGCCGCCGAAGCCGGTGCCGACGCCGAAGAGCACGAAGCTCGAGCCGAACGTGATCGCGAGAAACACGAACACCCACTTCGCGTGGTTGCGAATCCGGGAGAAGAAGAGCGTGTCGTCGGTCGCTACGGGAGCCCGCGTACTGGCTCCGGCGCTTCCTCGAGCATGCGCGCCCGCGCGCTTGACGCTGCGGCGGTCAGCTCGTGCCAATCCGTGGCTCCCTTCTCATACCGAATGTCCCCCTGGACGAGTGTGAAGAGTACGCGCTCGGTTGAGCCTCCGAACACGACTGCTGCGGCCGGATCCTCGACTGGGAAGTAGGGCGATCCCGCCAGCGACACCGCCGCGAGATCCGCGCTCTTCCCGGGAGTCAGGGTACCGATCTCGCGCTCCAGGCCGATTGCCCGCGCGGATCCGAGCGTCCCGAGCTCGAGGACGTCGGCGGCGGAGAGGGCGTCCGAGCGGCGCTCGCGCGCCCGCGCAGCGCCGACGGCGGCCCGGAGCTCGTCGAACATGTCGAAAGAGGGCGTCGAAGCGGGGCTGTCGGTGCCGATCCCGAGCTTCACCCCCGCGTCGAGCAGCGCGCGAACCGGCGCCGTGCCGCAGCCGAGCAGCGCGTTCGAGCGGGGACAGTGAGCGACGCCGGCGCCGCTCCGAGCGAGGAGGTCGATCTCTTCGTCGTCGACGTGCACGCAATGTGCGGCGGTCAGGCGCTGGTTCAGGAGCCCGCGCTCGGCGAGCATCCTGATCGCGGTCGTCCCGAGCGGCGGCCCGAGCAGCTCGGCGTACTCCTGCCAAGGCCCCGAACCGTCGAGCAGCCACTGCTGCTCCGCAACGCTCTCGTGCAGATGGGTCGCGACCGGAAGCCCGAGCTCGTCGGAGGCCGCGTAGAGATCGGCGGACACGGTGTACGGCGCGTGCGGCGAGATCCCGGGCAGTACGAGCTCTCCCCAGGCCTCGTCCACGCGCGCGCGCTTCTCGTGGAAGGCGGCGACGCGCTCGCGGTCCTGCCCGAACACCTCGAGGCAGATCAAGCCCCGCAGGCCGAGATCGCGACAGGCGAGCGCCGCCGCTCCGGAGAAGCTTGCGTCCGCAGTCGTCGTGATCCCCGACGCGAGGCACTGAGCCGCGCCGAGCCGAGCGATGTCGAGCGCGCTCTCCCAGTCGAGCAGACGCTTGCGCGCAATGTGCACGAGCAGCCACGGCCCGAAGTCGAGCCCGTCGCCGAAACCCGCGTAGACGGCGTACTCGAGGTGCGAGTGAGCGTTCACGAAGCCGGGGATGATCGCGGCGGCCTCGAAGCGCCGATCGGCAGGGCCGAGCTCTTCTTCAGTGCCGACGGCGGCAATGCGACCGGCCTCGACCGCGACAGCGCCGCGCTCGATCGGTGGCCCGTCGACGGGAAGGACCCAGTCGGCGGCGTAGACCGTCACGCCGCCGATGCTAGTCGGGGTCGCGCTACTTGACGCCGACCAGCGTCAGCAAGCGCTCGACCTTGTTGCCGTTCACGTCACCGGCTTCCACCTGGAGCGTGTACGTCCGTCCGCGTGCCGGCGTGAAGTGCGGCCGGATCGTGATCCAGCCGTCGAGCCCGATCGTCGTCACGGGCTGCTCGACGACGAGCAGGCGACCGCGCTCGAACACCTTGTAGGTGAGGCCGACCCGCGAGCCGGAACCGCTGCGATAGGCGAGCTTCGTCGTCGGGACCCGGACCGCCGGATTCGCCCTCCCGCCCTTCACGTTCACGATCAGGTTCCGGGCGTCGACGGGCTTGGCGAGCACCGAGTAGAGATCGAACGCCGGCTTCTCGAGCCCACCGTAGGTCAGGAGGCCGCTCTGCCACAGGTTGACCGGGTTGTCGCGGATCGCGAACCAGATCAGCATCTGCACCCGCGCCTGCTTCTTGGCCATCGCGATCGCCGTGCGCATGTACGACGCCTGCTGCGCGTACGTGACGCCCTTCGGCTCTTCGGGGCGCGTCTCGTGGCCGTACTCGGTCAGCCAGATCGGGATGTTCTTGCGTCCGAACCACTTGTCGAGCGAGGCGCCGAACCGCGGCAGCGTCGTCATCGAGACGTTCGGCCAGCGCACGAGCTGGGTCGGCGGCTGGTTCGCGGGCGACCCGTACGGATGGTGCGCCCACGCGTCGAACTTCAGCTTCGGGCGCACCTGCGCGAGCAGCTCCGCGAACTTGCCCGGCGTGAAGGACGGCGACGAGCTCAAGCCGCGGGCAGACGTCTCACCGACGGCGACGAGCGACGTCGGCGAACCCAGCTTGAAGCCGGTGTAGGCGGCGCGGAAGAGCTTCCCGTAGAGCGCCGGCCCGACGGGCCGCTTCTTGGCGTCGTACTGCGGCGCGAGGAAGAGCTGGAGGTTCGGCTCGTTCCAGACGGAGTAGAAGCGCACGAACGGGTAGCCGCGGTAGCGCCCGGAATAGCGGGTCGCGATCGCGCGTGCGAAGTTCTGGACGTCGGCGAGCCGCCGAGGAAGGCGGTTCTTCGCCGGGCCCGGCCCAGGTCGGGGTGCCCCAGATCGAAAGCATCACCTCGAGGTCGCGATCCTCCGCCTGGCGCACGAACTCGTCGAGGTCCTCCCAGCGGTAGGCCGGATCGAACGGATTTGCGGCGTTCGCCGGCCGGCGCGGCGCCGTGTTGAACCAGTAGACGGTCGTCTTCATCAGCGTCGCGTTCGCCTGCATCGCCCGATCGCGCACGAAGAAGCGCTCCGGCAGCCAGCGGAAGTACGGGTCGTCCTGGAAGCCCATCCACATGCGCGGTGCCGGCGCTCGCGGCCGCCGGAGCGGCGAGAGCGACGAGGAAGAGCAGCAGGGCGAGGCGGGCGATGCGATTCATGGGCGAGCTTCCTCCGTTCAGACGAGCAAACGCGCCGGACGGTAGCGACCGGACGTTCGGATTTCGTAAGGGAACCTAGGACTCGGCGAGCGATTCTTGGTACGCGCGTTCCCAGCGCCGCTCCATCACAACCGCGAGCCAGATCGAGAGCTCGAAGAGCACGAGGAGCGGTACGGTCTCGAACGCGAGCGAGATCGGGTCGACAGTTGGCAGCAGCACGGCCGCCAGAACGACGAGGAAGATCCCGACCCGGCGGTTCCGCCGTAGCCGGTCGGCGGACAGGATGCGGAGACGGACGAGCGTCAGGATGAAGATCGGCAGCTCGAACACGAGGCCCATCCCGAGCAGGACCATCGTGACGAAGCTGTAGTAGTAGCTCGCCCGGATCTGGATGTCGTAGAACTGGCTGTTGTAGTCCGTCAGGAACGCGAGGCCGCGCGGCAGCAGGACGAAGTAGCCGAAGGCCGCCCCCACGGCGAAGAGACCCGTTCCGAGCAGGACGAAGATCGAGACCACCCTCTGCGTGTGCTGCTCGAACGCGGGAGCGAGAAAGCTCCAGAGCTGGTAGAGGACGATCGGCAGCGCGATGGCGATGCCCGCGTAGAGGCTGACCTTGACCGCGGTGAAGAACGGCTCCGTGACGCCGAGCGTGACGAGCGTCTTGTCGTCCGGGAGCGGCGCCGAGAGCCAGCGGAGGATCCGCTCCTGAAAGGCGAACGCGACCGCGAACGCGACGGTGACCGAGCCGAGCGCGACGAGGAGCCGCGTCCGGAGCTCGCCGAGATGCTCGACGAGGGTCGCCTCTTCGCCGTGAGCGAGGCGCCGGGGAAGCCGGGCCACGCGCCTAGGCGGAGTCGCGCTCGCGCGCTGCGACGACCGGCTCGTCCTCGCCGGCAGGCGGCGAGAGCTCCCGCCGCTCGTCGTCGGACTCCTTGCCGGCGATCGAGTCCTTGAACTCTCGCATTCCCTTCCCGAGCGAGCGGCCCATCTCCGGCAGCCGTTTCGGACCGAACACGAGCAGCGCGACGACCAGGAGGATCACGATCTCGGTGGCACCGATTCCGAAGGGCACGAGCAGAGCGTAGCACTGCTTCTCCGCCGTATCCGCACTGTCTTCGAGGACTGGGAGCGCTCAGACGTCGGTTTCGAACGCTCGGCTACGATGCGTCACGAAGCCGGGCGAAATTCGGCTCTGGCACTTAGAGGAGGCTGGCACAAACTTGGCACTGCTCGAACTGAAGAACCTGCACGTGGCGATCGAGGACGGCACCGAGATCGTCAGGGGCGTCGATCTCTCCGTCGACACCGGCGAGGTCCACGCGGTCATGGGCCCGAACGGCTCGGGCAAGTCGACGCTCGCCTACGCGCTCATGGGCCACCCGGCGTACGAGATCACGGAAGGCCAGATCCTCTTCGACGGCGTCGACGTGACCGAGGCGGGCGCCGACGAGCGGGCCCAGAGGGGTCTGTTCCTGGCCTTCCAGTACCCGCAGGCGATCCCGGGCGTGACCGTCACGAGCTTCCTCCGGAGCGCGATCAACGCGATCCGCAAGGCGCGGAACGGCGGTACCGACGACCCGATTCCGGTCAAGGAGTTCCGCACCGACCTGCTCGCCGCGATGGACCGGCTCAAGGTCCCGCGCGAGCTCGCCCAGCGCTATCTGAACGAGGGCTTCTCCGGCGGCGAGAAGAAGCGGGTCGAGATCCTCCAGATGGCGATGCTGAAGCCGCGGATCGCGGTGCTCGACGAGACCGACTCGGGGCTCGACATCGACGCGCTCAAGATCGTCGCGAACGGCGTCCAGGACATCGTCGGCCCGGAGATGGGCGCCCTCGTGATCACGCACTACCAGCGGATCCTCAACTACATTGAGCCTGACTTCGTGCACGTGTTCGTGGGTGGGCGTATCGTTGAAGAAGGAGGCCCGGAGCTCGCGCACAAGCTCGAGGCCGAGGGCTACGAGGCGTTCATGCCGAAGGAGCAGGAGAGAGAGGCGGTGTCGTAGTGGCGCAGACCGAAACCGAGGTCGTCCAGGGAATCGGCTCGGACTACGAGATCAAGTACGGCTTCAGCGTCCCCGAGGACTACTTCTTCAAGTCCGGGCGCGGCCTCGACCACGAGATCGTCGACGCGATCTCCTCGCACAAGAACGAGCCCGACTGGATGCGGAAGTTCCGCCACCGGTCGCTCGACTACTTCTTCGCCCGCCCGATGCCGCAGTGGGGCGGGAACCTGAACGAGATCGACTTCGAGAACATCTACTACTACATCCGCCCGACCGAGAAGCAGGCGGACAACTGGGAGGACCTCCCCGCCGACATCAAGGACACCTGGGACAAGCTCGGGATCCCGGAGGCGGAGAAGAAGTACCTCGCCGGCGTCGGCGCGCAGTACGAGAGCGAGGTCGTCTACCACAAGCTGCAGGAGAGCCTCGAGAAGCAGGGAGTGATCTTCCTCGACATGGACTCCGCGCTCCGCGAGCACGAGGACATCGTCAAGCAGTACTTCGGCACGATCATCCCGCAGAACGACAACAAGTTCGCGGCACTCAACTCGGCCGTGTGGTCGGGCGGGTCGTTCATCTACGTGCCGCCGGGCGTGAAGATCGAGATGCCGCTCCAGGCCTACTTCCGCATCAACGCGGAGAACATGGGCCAGTTCGAGCGCACGCTGATCCTCGTCGACGAAGGCGCGTACGTGCACTACGTCGAGGGCTGCACCGCGCCGATCTACTCGTCGGACTCGCTCCACTCGGCGGTCGTGGAGATCGTCGTCAAGAAGGGCGCACGCTGCCGCTACACCACGATCCAGAACTGGTCGAACAACGTCTACAACCTCGTCACCAAGCGTGCGGTCGCCTACGAGGACGCGACGATGGAGTGGGTCGACGGGAACCTCGGCTCGAAGCTGACGATGAAGTACCCGGCGATCTGGCTGCTCGGCGAGCGCGCGCACGGCGAGGTGCTGTCGATCGCGTTCGCGGGCAAGGGCCAGCACCAGGACGCGGGCGGCAAGGCGGTGCACGTCGCGCCGAAGACGACCTCGGTGATCACGTCGAAGTCGATCTCGAAGAACGGCGGCCGCGCGGGCTACCGCGGCCTGCTCGAGGTCGCGAAGGGCGCCGTCGGCGCGAAGTCGAAGGTCGTCTGCGACGCGCTGATCCTCGACGAGGAGTCGCGCTCGGACACGTACCCGTACATCCGGATCGACGAGAGCGACGTGGACATCGGCCACGAGGCGACGGTCTCGAAGATCGGCGAAGAGCAGCTCTTCTACCTGATGTCGCGCGGTCTCTCCGAGTCCGAGGCGTCCGCGCTGATCGTCTCCGGCTTCGTCGAGCCGATCACGAAGGAGCTCCCTCTGGAGTACGCGGTCGAGATGAACCGATTGATCCAGCTCCAGATGGAAGGGTCGGTTGGTTAGACCCGTCGCCGTTGCAACCGACGGTGATGCGCGGAGCCGGGCTTTGCCCGGCGGGAGCGCTCCAGCGAGTCAGGGTCTCCCGAGCAAGAGGAAGGGGGCTCACGGGGGAAACACGGTTTCCCCCGTGCCGGGATGATCGAAGTCGAGCGGGTCGACTTCGTCTCGTTTCTCACGCAGGACATCAAGCGGGCGAAACAGTTCTACGGGGAGACGCTCGGCCTCGAGATCGAGACCGAGGGTGAGAACGACATGGAGTTTCGCTGCGGCCAGGTGACGCTCGACATCTTCAACCCGGCGAGCATCGGCCAGCCGTTCGCGCCCTCGCCGGCGGGGCTCGCGTTGCGCGTGCCCGACGTTGACACCGCGCGCGCCGAGCTCGAGGCGAAGGGCATCGAATTCGACGGCGAGACGATCACGACGGGTGTCTGCCGCATGGCCTTCTTCAAGGATCCGGACGGCAACTCGCTGATGCTCCATCGGAGGTTCGACGTTTGATCGGCGTGGAGCGCGTGGACTTCCTTGGCGTGCCGGTGCGCGAGCTCGCGCCGGCCGACGACTACTTCAGGGAGACGCTCGCGCTGTTCGAGCGGAACCCGCGCTCGACTGAGCGCTGGGTCGAGTACGAGGCACCGAACGTGACGCTCGCGCTCGTCCCGAACGCCTACATGCCCGGCGAGCACGAGCCGCTTCCGTTCGCCGCCATCGTCGTTCGCGCCGACGACGTGGAGGACGAGCGTCAGCGCCTCTCCGAGCACGGCGTCGAGTTCCTCGGCGAGACCTTCGACTCGACCGTCTGCAACGGCGCCGCGTTCACCGCGCTCGACGGCAACGGGATGATGCTCCACCGCCGGTACGCGCCGTTCGCCGACGGTGCGACGGCCGAGGCTCCGCGCGGGCGCGTCGACTTCGTGGCCGTGCCGACGCGCGACCGCGCGAAGTCCGAGGAGTTCTACGGCGGCACGCTCGGGCTCGAGCGCAACCCGCGCTCGACGGACGACTGGGTCGAATACGAGACCGGCAACGTGACCCTCGCGTTCGTCGACCCGACCTCGGCGGGACAGGAGTTCCGAACGCTGCCGGGCGGGTCAATCGCATTCCGCGTTCCCGACGTCGCCGAGGCGATGGCGGAGCTCGAGGCCGCGGGCGTTTTCTTCCCGGCCGGAGTGATCGACTCCGGGGTCTGCCACATCGCACCGTTCGCCGATCCGGACGGCAACGGTCTGATGCTCCATCGCCGCTACGCCGCCTACGCCGACGGGACGACGCCGTGATCGGCGTCGAGCTTCCCTAGTCATGCAGGTCGAGCAGGTCGACTTCGTCTCCGTTCCGACGCGCGACCTCGCGCGTGCCGTCGCGTTCTACCGCGACGTGCTCGAGCTGCGCGAGAGCGAGTACAGCCCCGGTGAGGTCGAGACGGCGAACCTGACGATCACGTTCTGGATGCCGGAAGAGCAGGGTGAGCCGTTCGTCCCGAACGAGAACGGCATCGCGCTCCGGGTTCCCGACGTCCACGAAGCGGTCGAGGAGTTCCGCGCCGCCGGCGGCGAGGTGATCGGCATCGAGGACACGGGCGTCTGCCACATGGGCCTGGTCAAGGACCCCGACGGCAACGTGATCATCCTCCACCGCCGGTACGCGGCAAGGAGGCGTCGTGACGAGAGCTGAGCTGCTCGAGCGCTACCGCGCGCTCCCCCTCCCGACGACGCAGGACGAGCCCTGGCGCTTCACCGACCTGAAGGGCTTCGACCCGGATGCCTTCGGCTCGGACGGCCAGGGAGGCCGGACTCCGGACACGTCGATGCTCGACATCGACGTCGCGGGCGTGGCCGTCGTGACGGAGTCGGGGATCGAGATCGAGCGCGCGCCGGCGGGCGTGACGTTCGAGCCGCTCGACGAGAACCACGAGCGCCTCGGCAGCCTCGTCGGACACGACGAGAAGTTCGCCGCGCACAACGCGGCGCTCTGGGAGCACGGCCTCCTCGTCGTCATACCAAAAGGTATGAACATCGAGCAACCCCTCTACGTTCGGATCGCGAACACGATCGAGCAGGGCTCCCTGTTCTTCCGCCTGCTCGTGATCGCCGAGGAGGGCTCGAGCGCGACGTTGATCGAGGAGTACACGAGCGCGTCGCCCGACCTCGGCGGCTACACGAACGCCGCCGTGGAGCTGTTCGTCGAGCAGGCGGCGAAGCTCGAGTACGTCTCGCTGCAGAATCTCTCGCGCGAGACGTGGCACTTCGCGTCCCATCACGCACGCGTCGAGCGAGACGCGGAGCTCGACTGGGTCACCGCCGGCTTCGGCTCGAAGAAGGGCAAGACCCGGATCCAGAACGACCTGGCCGGCCAGGGCGCGACGTCCCGGGTCACGGGCGCGTACTTCGCCGACGGCGACCAGCACCTCGACTACGACACGTTCCAGGAGCACATCGCCCCGAACACGACGAGCGACTTTGCCTTCAAGGGCGCGCTACGCGACGAGGCGACGGGCGGTGTGGCGCGGGATGATCCGGGTCGAGAAGGACGCGCAGAAGACGAACGCGTACCAGGAGAACCGCAACCTGATGCTCTCGAAGCAGGCGCACGCCGACTCGATCCCGGGGCTGGAGATTCTCGCGAACGACGTCCGCTGCACCCACGGCGCGACGCTGGGCCAGGTCGACCGCGAGCAGCTCTTCTACCTGATGGCCCGCGGCCTCAGCCGCGCGGAGGCGGAGCGGCTGATCGTCAGGGGCTTCTTCCAGGACATCCTCGACCGGATCGAGCTCGAGCCCGTGCGCGAAACGCTGGGCGAGGCGCTCGAGGCGCGCATTCCGCAGGCGTAAGTCCTGCACCGACGGGACAGAACCCACACGGAGGGGCGCGTCGGGCGAACCCGAACTGCAAACCAGGGAAGGACGTGATCGATGGCGACTAAGAGACAGACGACGATGGCGAAGCTCACGCGCGAGCGAAAGGTGCAGGAGAAGCGCATCAAGAAGCAGGAGAAGAAACAGGCGGCAGCAGAGGCGAAGCTCGCCGCGGCGTCCGGCGTCACACTCGACGACGACGCGCAGCCCGAGGCCGATGAGTCGGACGGCGACCGGCCGGAGAGCGACCAGCCGCTGAGCGACTAGAGCGTCGGGCCCGTCCAGGAGTTCGGGTCGAAGCCGTACACCTTGGTCGGGTCGCCGCCGCCGGTCGGAACGACCCGCTGGTCGCACTCCCAGACGCGCTCGCGCTCGGGGCCGCGCTGGCGAACGATCTCGAGCATGTCCGGCGACTCGGCTGAGAGGTACTCGAACGCGAAGTCGGTCGCCTCGAGGAAGCTGTCGGTTGTGAAGAGCGCGGCGCGGCCCGGTTCCTTCACCTCGTAGACGGACTCGTCGGCGAACCGCCACGTCACAGGGGGTTCGGGTGTGCTGCCCTCGAGCGTGACGCCGTGCTGCTCGCCGAGGGCGGCGCCGAGCTCGAGCATCGAGACGCCGTGGTCGCTCACGAGGATGTCTCCGAGGCGCCGGCCGGTTCGCCGCTGGACCTCGAGCGCGTCGTCGAGCGCCGGCTGCGAGATCCTGCCGCGCGAGACGAGCAGGCGGCCGAGCGGCTGCCACGGGGCAGGCGCGGCCGCGCTCTCCACGGCGGCAATCGTCGACGGGGCCAGCTCGATGCCGTACTGCTGCGCCAGGGCGCGCGTCAGCTGTGCTCCACCGAGCGCTCCTCTCGAGACGAGCACCTCCCCGAGCCGCCGTCCCGTTGCGCGCTGCTCGGCCAGAGCGTCTTCGAGCTCCGCCGGGTCGATCAGCTCCTGCTCGACGAGAAGCTCGCCGAGAAGCCGCCAGGGGAACATGAACTGTGCCACGGTCACTGGTATCGGCATCTCCCGCCGTTTCGTGATCCCCAAGCTGCCCAGCCGGCTTTCGGGTTGACACGAACCGCCGGGCCGGCGTTCCCGACAGAGTACGGCTGAACGATGGCGGAGCCGGCGTTCCGACTGCTCGACACCTCCGAGGCCGCGCGCGTGTGCGACGCGCTCGCCGCGCTGCACCCCGACGCCCATCGCTGACGTGAGCGTCTGGCGACACGTGCGCGCGATAGGGCTGCTGCCCGGGACGGTCACGCTCGTCGTACCGGGCTACGTCGTCTGGCGGAACGGCGGTGAGCTCGGGTGGTGGACGCCGGTCGGAGTCGTGCTGATCGCGCTCGGGCTTCTCCTTCTCGCTCGCACCGTGTCGCTGTTGGCGCGCATCGGGCGCGGGACGCTCGCGCCGTGGGACGCGACACAGCGGCTCGTCGTCCGCGGGCCGTACCGCTACGTGCGCAATCCGATGATCAGCGGCGTGCTCGCGATTGTGCTGGGCGAGGCGATAGCGCTCCGATCAGGGCCGTTGCTGCTGTGGCTCGCGATCGTCTTCGCGGTCAATGCGGTGTACATGCCGCTCGTCGAGGAGCCCGGACTCAGGAGCCGCTTCGGCGAGGACTACGACCGCTACCGCTCACACGTGCCGCGCTGGATTCCGCGCCTTCGTCCGTGGAGCCCATGAGCTCCTCGACGAGCATCGCCGGCGCGACGTCGGCGTCCTCGAGGATCCCGGCGAACTCCTCCCAGTCCTGCATTCTGCGCTTCGCACGGGAGTCCGTAGTTTGAGGCACGGCGCGTCCGGTAACCCGCGGATGCGCGCGGCCTGGGCGATGTCGGATGCTCGCCAGTGGTCTTCAGTTCACCATCACCCGAAAGGAGCGTGATGTTCACCTACGTCGGGTTGATCAAGCTGACGCCCGAGGGCAGAGAGAACCTCTCGAAGGCGCCGGAGTACCTCGCCAAGATCACGAAGATCGTCGAGGCCGAGGGGGGCCACCTGGAGAAGGTGTTCGCGATGATGGGCCCCTGGGACTTCTTCACGATCGTGGAGTACCCGGAGGTCGAGGCCGCCTTCCGAGCCCTCGCAAAGATCGGGCAGCTCGAGGTCATCCAGACCGAGACCTTCCCCGTCGAGGAAGTCGACGTCTTCCTGAAGACGTTCGTCTAGTCCAACCGAGGCGGGGGGAGCGTTTCGCGTTCCCCCCGCCTTCCGCGTGTGGGGACCTCAGGCGCGGACGAGCGGCTTGTACTTGATCCGGTGCGGCTCGAGCGCCTCGGCGCCCTTCGTCTCCTTGATCCAGTCGGCGTACTGCTGCCAGCCGCCCTCGAACCACGTCACCTGCGAGTCGCCGTCGAAGTGGAGGATGTGCGTCGCGATCCGGTCGAGGAACCAGCGGTCGTGCGAGATGACGACCGCGCAGCCGGCGAAGTCGAGCAGCGCCTCCTCGAGCGCGCGGAGCGTGTCGACGTCGAGATCGTTCGTCGGCTCGTCGAGCAGCAGGACGTTGCCGCCGCTCCGCAGCAGCTTCGCCAGGTGCACGCGGTTTCGCTCGCCGCCCGAGAGGTTGCCGACCCGCTTCTGCTGGTCGCCGCCCCGGAAGTTGAACCACGAGACGTACTGGCGCGAGTTCACCTCGCGGTTCCCGAGCTCGATCATGTCGTTGCCCCCGCTGATCTCCTTCCAGACCGTTGCGGCGGGATCCAGCGATTCCCGCGACTGGTCGACGTACGCGAGCTCGACCGTGTCGCCGACCCGCAGCGTCCCGTCGTCGGCCGTCTCCTCGCCGACGATCATGCGGAACAGCGTCGTCTTGCCGGCGCCGTTCGGCCCGATCACGCCGACGATCCCCGCGGGCGGAAGGGAGAACGTGAGGTCCTCGAAGAGCAGCCGGTCGCCGAAGCCCTTCGCGACTGCGTCCGCCTCGATCACGAGGTCGCCGAGGCGCGGCCCCGACGGGATGTGGATCTCGACCCGGTCGAGCTTCACGTTCTGCTCGTCGGCGAAGAGCTTCTCGTAGGCGCCGAGGCGCGCCTTGGACTTCGCCTGGCGGGCCCTCGGGCTCGCGTGCACCCACTCGAGCTCGCGCGCGAGCGTGCGCTGCCGCGCCGACGCCTGCTTCTCCTCGACCGCGAGGCGCGCCTGCTTCTGCTCGAGCCACGACGAGTAGTTGCCCTCGAACGGAAGCCCCTTGCCGCGGTCGAGCTCGAGGATCCAGCCGGCGACGTTGTCGAGGAAGTAGCGGTCGTGGGTGACGGCGACGACGGTGCCCTTGTAGTCGTCGAGAAACCGCTCGAGCCACCAGACCGACTCGGCGTCGAGGTGGTTCGTCGGCTCGTCGAGCAGCAGGAGGTCGGGCGCCGAGAGCAGCAGGCGGGCCAGCGCAACGCGGCGCCGCTCCCCGCCGGAGAGCGTCGTCACGTCGCGGTCGCCTTCGGGAAGCCGCAGTGCGTCCATCGCACGGTCGAGCGTCGCGTCGAGCTGCCAGAGGTCGCGCCGGTCGATCTCGTCCTGCACCGTCGCCTGCTCCGCGAGCAGCACGTCGTAGTCCGCGTCCGGCTCGGCGAACCCGGCCGAGATCGCGTTGAAGCGGTCGAGCAGGTCGCGAGCCTCGCGCACGCCGTCCTCGACGTTCTCGCGGACGTTCTTCTCCGGATCGAGCTCGGGCTCCTGGGAGAGCAGCCCCACCGATGCGCCCGGCGCGAGCTCTGCAACCCCCGACGACGGCTCCTCGAGGCCGGCCATGATCCGGAGGACTGTCGACTTGCCCGCCCCGTTCGGCCCGAGCACGCCGATCTTCGCGCCCGGGAGGAACGAGAGCGAGATGTTCGCCAACACCTGGCGCTCGGGGCCGTAGAACTTGTCGACCCGGTACATCGTGAAGACGTAGTCGCTCATCGCCGGGGCACGATAGCGGCGGGTCCCTTCCCGTCCGCGTCTCGCGGCTAGGGATGCGGTTTCAGGCGGTCGAGGATCTTGTCGACGAGCTTGCGTTCCGCCCGCATCGCGATCCCGACGAGGTCGAGCTCCTCGGCGGCCACCGCGGCGACGGCGGCGCGGTTCGCCTCGTCGTGGCTCGTCGTGAAGAGCTCGTGCGTGTAGATCGCGAGCTCGACGTCACGCGCCCGTGCCCGCTCGTAGGCGCGCCGCAGCGCAGCCGCGTCGGCGGCGAAGACGAGCACCGGCTGGCGGAACATCGGCAGGTAGCGGTTGCCGGAGCCGTCGACATAAGGCTCGCCGACGGTCTCCGGGGCGGTCCCGGCGATCCCGCTGACGAGAAATGCCGTCACGTTCGCCTTCTGCCAGACGGCGAGATCGTCTCGGAGGACGACCGCGAGCTTGGTGACGAACTGCATCGCGTCCTACGATGCCAGTCGTGGCGATCATCGGGACGCACACGCTCGTGTACACGTCGGAGCCCGAGGCGGTGCGCAGCGTGACGATGCGCCTACCGGGCGGCGCCGACATCCTCCTCTATGAGCCGCGTCACAAGACCGCGTTCGCGACATGACCCTCGCCTGACGTGCGAGTCGTCAAGGGCGCGAACCTCGGCCTCCGTTTCCTGCTCGAGCTCGGCGCCCTCGCGGCCGTCGGCTGGTGGGGCTGGGACGCCGGCGGCTTCCTGCTCGCGCTCGCGGCCGTGGCGGCCGTGGCCGTCGTCTGGGGTCTCTTCGTCGCCCCGAAGCGGAAGCTCGAGACGCCGCCGCCCGTCAGGCTCGCGATCGAGTTTGCGGTCTGGGCAGCTGCGGGAGCTGCCCTCCACGGCGCCGGTCAAACAACGCTCGCCGTCGTGTTCGTTGCCGTTGCGGTGATCAGCGGCTCGCTCAACTACGTCTGGAAGTGAGCTCTTCCAGCGCGGCGACGCGATCTTCGAGCAGCCGGATCCGGTCTTCGAGCGAGGCTCGGGGTGGGGCCGGGCTCGGTTCGTCGCCTTCGCCGTCGAGCAGGTGAGACCAGCGCTCCTCCTTCTGCCCGGGCCGTCGCTCGAGCCGGACCACGAGCTCGCGTTCCGCCAGCGCGTTCAGGGTCTCCTCGACCGCGGCGGTCGACTCGAACCGGTGCAGCCGCTCCGTGCGCGACCGCAGCTCGGCGACCGTCTGCGGCCCGCGCAGCATGAGCACGGCGAGCAGCGAGAGCTCCGCGCCCGACAGGCCGAGCGCCTCGTCGAACAGGTGCCGGTACTTGACCGACCGGCTCGTCCGCCCGCTCGCGAGCCGCGCCCACCCTCTCGACGAGAGCCGCTGGAGCGCGTCGCGGACCGTGGACTCGTCGTACTCGACGACAGGGTCCCGGCTCGTCGACTGATTGCAGGCGAGCCGGAGCGAGTTGACCGAGAGCGGATAGACGTCGGGGGTCGTCCGCTGCTTCTCGATCAGGCAGCCGAGCACCCGGAGCTCGGCCGGGTCTGCGTCGTGCACAGGCACGGCGGAACCGTAACGCGCGGCGAGAGAAGCGCTTACGCGCCGGAGCGGCGGACGTCGTCGAGCCGCCGGATCTCGGCCGTTGCGCCCGAGTCGGTGCCCTGCCGCTCGAAGTACTCGTACCGGTCGAGCCGTTCGACGATCTTCTCCAGCCGCCCGAGCCGGCGGTCGACGGTGCGCCAACCCTCGGTGATCAGCTCGGTCGTGAGGCCGACGTCGTCGATTCTCTCTCGGCGCTCGCGGTCGAGCCGGTCGAGCACCTCCGCGAACATGCTGCGGAGCTCGGCGACCAGCTCGTGGGCCGCCGACGCCGCGGTCGCGAGCTCGACGGACGGGTCGCGCGCCGGCTCCTCGAGCGGGACCACGTCCACGTGCCCGTTGGGCCGTGGGTAGTCCGGCAGCCCGAGGACTGCCACCGCTTCGGCGACCTTCCGCTGCGCGGCCTCGTTCGTCGGCTCCCGCAGGAGCACGCGGAGAACCGTCTCCACGGGGAGGTCGGCGTGTGTGGCGAGCTCGAGGACTGTTGTCATAGGCCGCAGAACGGATACCCGTACTCCTTCAGAGAATACGGGGGAATTGCCGAAATGCCTATAGGGCTCGCTATCCCTCGACAAAGAAGCCGAAGCCGATCACGAGCACGGCGAAGACGACGAGGGCCGCGAGGAGCAGGAGCAGGACCGCGAAGAGGACGCGCTCGATCAGCCGGCGGGCTCGAGGTGGAGGCTCCTCGGGCTCGAGCTCGTCGGGGACGATCGGGGCCGGCGACGCGCAGCGGGGGCAGAACCGCGCCCCGAGCGGCAGCTCAACGCCGCAGTTCGTGCAGAAGATCACGGAATCGGGTACGCGTTCGGTCGGCGACTTCCTGCGGAAGTGGCGGTTCTTCGCCCGGGTACGATGGACATGTGGCTGTCGAGACCCGTCAGAAGCTGGATGCGCATCGCTTGCGAGCAGACTTTCCGATCTTCGAGCGGGAGGTCAACGGGAAACCGCTCGCGTATCTCGACTCGGCGGCATCGTCGCAGAAGCCGCGCCAGGTCCTCGACGCGATCCGGACCTTCTACGAGACGTCCTATGCGAACGTCCACCGCGGCGTCTACAAGCTCGCCGAGGACGCGACGGCCGGCTACGAGAGCGCGCGCGGGAAGATCGCGAAGTTCCTGAACGCCCCGAGCGAGCGCGAGGTCATCTTCACGCGCAGCGCCACGGAGGGAATCAACCTCGTCGCGTATGCCTGGGGGCTCGACAACCTCGGACCCGGGGACGTCGTCGTCGTGACCGAGCTCGAGCACCATTCGAACTTCGTTCCCTGGCAGTACGTCGCGAAGCGGACCGGCGCCGAGTTCCGCGCGATCCCCTTCGACGACCAGGGCGAGCTCGTGCTCGATGCACTGGACGAGATCGCGGATGCCGGGAACGTCAAGGTCGTCGCGAACAACTACGTCTCGAACTCGCTCGGCACGATCAACCCCACCGCGCAGCTCGCGGCCTGGGCCCATGAGCACGGCGCGATCATGGTCGTCGACGCCGCCCAGGCGGCGCCGCATCGGCTCGTCGACGTGCAGGCGCTCGGCGCCGATTTCGTTGCCATCTCGTCGCACAAGATGTGCGGCCCGTCGGGTGTCGGTGCGCTCTGGGGGAAGCGGGAGCTGCTCGAGAAGATGTCGCCGTTCAACCTCGGGGGCGAGATGATCCGCTCGGTGAAGATCGAGCAGACGACCTGGAACGAGCTGCCGTACAAGTTCGAAGCCGGAACGCCCGCGATCGCGGAGGCGGTCGGCTTCGGCGCCGCGGTCGACTACCTGAGCGAGATCGGGCTCGAGGCGATCGCGGAGCACGAGCACGAGCTCGTCGCCTACGCCCTCGAGAAGCTCGACGAGATCGGGGACGTCACCTGCTACGGCCCGCCGCCGGAGCGGCGCGCCGGGATCATCTCGTTCAACGTCGGCGCGATCCACCCGCACGACGTCGCGCAGGTGCTCGACTGGGAGGGAGTCGCGATCCGGGCCGGACACCACTGCACCCAGCCGCTGATGACACGGCTCGGCGTCGCGGCGACCTCGCGGGCCAGCTTCTACCTCTACTCGATCCCCGACGAGGTCGACCGGCTGGTCGCAGGCATCGAGCGGGTCAAGAAGGTGCTCGGGTGAGCGAGTTCGACCAGCTCTACCGCGAGGTCATCCTCGACCACTACAAGAACCCGCGCGGGCACGGCGTGATCGACAGTGCCGACGCGGAAGCTGAGGGACAGAACCCGCTCTGCGGCGACGAGGTTTCGATCTACGTCCGCTTCGGCCCGGACTCCGAGACGATCGACGAGGTCAAGTTCGCCGGTCGTGGCTGCGCGATCTCACAGGCCGCGACGTCGATGCTGACCGAGATGGTGCAGGGGAAGACTGCGATGCAGGTCGCGGAGCTCGAGAAGGAGGAGCTGCTCGAGGAGATCGGCATCCCCCTCTCGCCGATCCGGCTGAAGTGCGCGCTGCTCGGGCTGACGACCCTGAAGGTCGCGCTGCACAAGGCAAAGGGCACGCCGCTTCCCGAGGGCCTCGCCGGGTACGACGAGCTCTCGCTGAGCTAGCCGTGCTCATCGAGGTCTGTCCCGTCGACGAGTTGGCGCCGGGCTCGATGAAGCTGGTCCAGGCAGGCTCGATCACCGTTGGGGTCTACAACTGCAACGGCGAGCTCTCGGCGATCGAGGATCGCTGCTCGCACGACGACGGGCCGCTCTGCGAGGGCGACTGGGACCGGGAGACGTGCGTCGTCGTCTGCCCGAGGCACGGAGCGAACTTCGACCTTCGCACCGGCCGGCCGTTGACGCTGCCGGCCTTCGAGCCCGTCGATTCCTTCCCGGTGATCGTCGAGGACGGGTACGTGAAAGTCGACGTCCGTTAGCCGGTGCGGTCGCGAATCGCGGCGACGAGCGACTCCGGATGGTCGGTCTCGATCGCGACGACCGCGACGTCGTAGCCCGGCTTGAGGCGAATGACGACCGCGCGCTCGGGGTGGCGGAAGTCGAGGAAGTAACGCTTGCCGGCGACCCAGAAGTGGCCCCGCCGCGTTCCGGTGAACGGATCTGCGGTGCCGGCACGGCGCAGCGTCCAGGTCGACGGCGCGTCGTCGAGGCCGACGCCGACCTCTTCGATCGCGTGGTAGGGAAGGTGCAGCTCTCGCTTCAGCGCGAGCGCGCTGTCGAGGCCGCTGTAGCGAACGTGGACGCCGTCGTCCTGCAGGTCGATCGAGCGGCTCACCGCGACTCCAGGGTGCTCTTGAGCGTTTCCAGGTCCTTGACGAACTGCCGCTCGACCGTGCGGCGGACCGTCCCGAGCAGAAGCCGGGGGACCCTGCCCGTCTCGCCGCGGCCGACGAGCCTGATCCGCGTCCCGCCGTTGTGGCTCTCGAGCGTGTGCTCGACCGCGTACTTGACCGGCCCGTCGACGACGCGCAGCGAGAACCGCCTCGGCCGGTCGTACTCGGTGATCTCGAGCGTGGACGTGGCGCGCTTACCCATGAAGTTGCGCACCTCTCTGACTCGCGCGCCCCGGCCGAGGTCGCCCTCGAGTGTCGCCTCCTCGGAGCTCGCCTGCCACTCGGGGAGCCTCGAGACGTCGGCGAGGTAGTCGAAGACCTCTTCCTGCGGCCGGGCGATCTCGAGCGTGTGCTCGACCTCGATCACGCGTCGAGCCTATCGTTCGCCTCGTGCTCGACGACCGCGTCCTCCGGGTGCTCGCAAGGATGGAAGTCGAGGACGCGGAGGAGCGGCAGCGCGGCGTTCCTGCGGCGGGACGCTCGCGACAGGTCCGGCGGACGACCGGGCAGTTCCTCTTCTCGCTCGCCGCGCCGATGAACGACTGCAACGTGCTGGAGCTCGGCGGCTCGCGGGGCTACTCGACGATCTGGTGGGCCGCAGCCGTGCGGCACTTCTCCGGGCGCGTCCTCTCGATCGAGCACGATCCTGCGAAGTCCGAGGCGTGGCGTACGAACATCGCGGAGGCCGGGCTGGAGGAGTGGGCAGAACTGGTCGAGGGCGACGCGTTCGAGGTGCTTGGCGGGATCGAGGACGTCTTCGACATCGTCTTCATCGACGCGGAGAAGGAGGACTACGAGCGTCTGTTCGCGCGGGCCCGGGACAAGGTCGAGCCGGGCGCGTTGATCCTGGCCGACAACGTCCTCTCGCATGCCGACGCCCTTGGCGAGTACTCGGCCGCGCGGCAGGCCGACCCGACGCTGCTCAGCACGACGGTTCCGTTGGACAGTGGTCTCGAGCTCTCGGTTGTCCTCCGCTCGGACCGCTAGATTCCCGCTAACGCGGAAAGGAGGTGGTCCCGACAGTGAGCGATTCAAGTACGGGCAGCGGAGGTACCAGCGGGTAGGGACGTGTCCCCGGCACCTACGGGGAATCGCCTAGCCAGCGTGGGGGACTCGCGTCTCGCGCCGCCGATTGGTACCACTCGGCCGGAAGCGCCCCTACCACTTCAACGCTGGTGACCGAGATTGAGGGCCGGGAGACCGGCCCTCAATCGTTCTGGTGAGCAGTTGCCGGAGCGGCTTGCCCTTCGACCTCGAGGTGCGGAATCCACTCGAGCCAGCTCGGCAGGTACCAGTTCCGTTCGCCGAGCAACGCCATCAGGCTCGGCAGCAGCACCGAGCGGATGATCGTGGCGTCGATGAGGAGCGAGACCGCGACGCCGAAGCCCATCTGCTGGAACATCACGAGGTCTCCGCGTGCGAACCCGGCGAAGACCGCGACGATGATCAGCGCCGCGCCGGTGATGATCCGAGCCGTCGACGCGACGCCCCAGCGAACGGCGTCGCGGGTGTCGTGCCCGCCGTCGTACCGTTCGCGGATCCGGCTGAGCAGGAACACCTGGTAGTCCATCGAGAGTCCGAACAGCACGGAGAAGAGGAAGAGCGGCACCCACGCCTCGATCACGTCGAGCTGCGTGAAGCCGAGCAGTCCGGCCCCGACGCCGTGCTGGAACACGAGCACGAGGAGGCCGTAGGCAGCACCGACCGAGAGCAGGTTGAGCGCGATTGCGGTGAGCGCGACGACCACCGACCGGAACGCGACGGTCAGCAGCACGAACGACAAGCCGAGCACGAACGCGAACACGATCGGCGCCGGGTCGGTGACGCCGTCGAAGTAGTCGATGTTCTCGGCCGACGTTCCACCGACGAGCGGGTCGGCGTCGGTTCCGGCATAGGCCTCCGGGACGAGCCGCTCCCTGAGGTCGCGCACCGCGCTGACCGCCTGGTCGCCTGCCGGGTCACCGCGAACCGGCACCGACGAGGTCGTCGACGCCGCCTGTGCCGGGGCGGATCTCGCCTGGTCCGAAGCGAGGATCGCCGGCAAGTTGGTTGCGCAGGCGCTCGGTCGCAGCCTGCACCTCGCCTGTGGAGTTGACGACGACGATGTGGACGGGGTCCGTCGCCGCAGCGGGGAAGGAGCGCTGAAGCGCGAGGTAGCCCCGCTTCGACGCGGCGCTGTCCGGGAACGTGCTCACCCCCGCGCTGCCGATCGAGATCCCGAGCGCCGGCACGGCGAGCGCGAGCAGGAACACGGTTGCGAGCGCCGCGCTCCAGCCGGGGCGCCGCAGGACCCGATCGACGATCGCGCTCCAGAACCGGCCTTCCGGGTTCTCGCGCTCGAGCGACCGCCCCGCCGAAGAACGGCAGTCGCAGCGCGTCGACCCGGTCGCTGCAGGAGCCCGAGCAGCGCCGGCAGGAGCGTCAACGCGGCCAGAACCGACGTGATCCCGACGAGGATCGCGCCGGCCGCGAGGCTGCGGAAGATCGTCGACGGGACGATCAGCAACCCGAACATGGCGACGACGAATGCGGAGCCGCTGAACAGCACAGCACGGCTCGCCGTCGCTCCGGACGCCGAGATCGCGGCGTGCGGCCCGAGGTCGCGCCCGCGCTCTTCGCGGTAGCGGGAGATCACGAACAGCGAGTAGTCGATTCCGAGGGCGAGTCCCATGCCCACGAGCATGTTCGTCGTGAAGATCGAGAGCTCGAAGAACCGCGTGACCATCGCGACGAGGCCCATCGCGGAGATGATCGACACGATCGCCATCAGCAGCGGCACCAGGCCCGCGACGACGGTCCCGAAGACGAGTAGGAGGATGATCAGCGCGGCCGGCAGGCCGAACTTCAACTCACCGTTCTGGAGGTCGCTCTCCGAGAGCTTGTTGGAGTCGTGGTCCCGGGTCTCGCTGCCGGTGATCCCGACCTCGAAGTCCGGGTCAGCGTCCGCCTGCTCGACGGCGGCGATGACGTCGGGAGCCAGGTCCTCGCTCTGGATGAAGATCGGGATCAGCGTCGCGTGGCGGTCCGCCGAGACGAGCGACGGGTCGTTGGTTCCGTAGTACGTGCTCGCGCTGACGATCGCGCGCGTGTCCCGGCCGGCCCGGTCGAGGCGCCTCGACGAAGCTGCGGAAGCGGTCGTCTCCGACGGTGTAGCGAGTCGAGCGGACGATCACGACGTCGGTCACGACCCGGTTCGGGTCCGGCGGGAACGCCTGGAAGCGGCGCTCGTCCGCGCGCTCGGACTCCGGGTTGTTCGTTCCCGACGCCTCCGTGCTCAGCCCGGTGAAGACGACCCCGAGCGCCGCGACCGAGGCGACCAGGATGACCACCCAGGCCGCGATCGTCCGCCCGGCATGGGCGGCACAGGCGTGCGCGATCCGTTCCGTGATGCCCATTACGCCGCCCGGCGAAGCTGCTCGTCGAGCGCCACGAGCGGGAGCTTGAACGTCTCGGCGGCGTCGTCGTTCGTGACGACGTTGTCGCCGGCCTCGAGCATCTTCAGCAGGTCGCGCGTGAGCGGGATGTCTCCGGGCAGCCGCTCGGTGACGAGCGCGTTCGCCCGCATGAAGGCCATGGGCATGTGCACGGTCGGCCGGCTGATCCCGAGAGCGCGCTTGAGCCGGCTCCAGAACTCGTTCCAGGTCACCGCCTCGGGTCCGCCCACCTCGAACGTGCGGTTCGTTGCTTCCGGTTCGTCGAGCGCGCGCGCGAAGTACGCACCCACGTCGTCGACCCAGATCGGCTGGATTCGCTGCGTGCCGGGACCGACGATCGGGGTGACGGGCGCTCGCTTCGCGAGCCGGCGGAACGTCGGAAGGATGCCGCCGTCGGCGCCGAAGACGAAGCTCGGTCGGAAGACGACGTGGTCGAGCCCCGACTCGCGCAGCATCCGCTCCTGCTCCCATTTCGCGCCGTAGTAGGGCACCAGGTCCTTCGTCTCGTCGCTCGTTCCGAGCGCGCTCATCAGCACGAACCGCGAGGCGCCGGCCTCCTGCGCGGCGGTGATCAGGTCGCGCGTGCCGTCGACCATGATCCGCCGGAACGCCTCGGGCTTCCCCTGGCGGATCGCGACGAGGTGGACGACCGCTTCGACGCCTTCAGCGGCGGTTCGCAGGCTGGCCGGGTCGGTCATGTCCCCTTGGACGAGCTCGGCGCCTTCGATGTCCGATCCGCTGGAGTGGACGAGCGCACGGACGTCGTGGCCCGCGCTCGGCGATCGCGCGGACGACTGCCGGCCCGACGAAGCCCGTGCCCCCGGTGACGAGAACCTTCACGACTCGATGGTCTCGAAGTTTCCTCGAGCTCCGCCGCCTTCGGCGTCGGCCTCGTCGGGACTTTGCGGCTGCGAAGAGGCAGGTGGCTCAGCCGCAAAGTTCTTCCAGTACCGCGACGGCGTCGGGCCGCGCTGCCCCTGGTACTTCGAGCCGAGCTTGTCGGCGCCGTACGGCGTGTCCGCGGGCTCGGTCAGCTGGACGAACGAGATCTGCCCGATCTTCATCTCGTAGTAGATCGTGATCGGGAGGTTGGCCACGTTCGAGAGCTCGAGCGTGACGTGCCCGTCCCAGCCGGGGTCGATGAAGCCGGCGGTCGAGTGGATCAGCAGTCCGAGGCGCCCCAGTGAGCTCTTGCCCTCGAGGCGCGCGACGAGGTCGTCCGGCAGCTTGATCCGCTCGAGCGTCGAGCCGAGCACGAACTCGCCCGGGTGGAGGATGAACGGCGTGTCGCCCTCGATCTCGACGAGCTCGGTCAGCTCCTCCTGGGGCTGGCGCACGTCGATGTAGGGGTACCGGGCGTTGTGAAAAACCCGGAAATAGCGATCGACGCGGACGTCGACGCTCGAGGGTTGGAGGAGGCTTTCGTCGTAGGGATCGATCTCGATCCGGCCCTCGCGGAGGAACCGTGAGATCGTCCGGTCGGAGAGGACCACGGGGCGATTCTAGGCGGCGCGTCCAGTAGCGGGACCTGCCCCTGAGGGGGCATACTCCCCGGTCCTGTGGTCCTCCAGCCTGTCGATCGCAACGTTCACTACCGTGAGCGGCGCCGAAAGCAGCGCCGACGGAGGCGAATTCGCCGGGCGATCCTGACGGTCATGCTCGTGCTGCTCGCAGCCGCGGTCGCCTACGCAGCACGGGTGACTCGTGCCGAGCGGGAGGCCGCGACGCAGCCCGAGCGCGCGGCGCAGATCGTGAGCCGCGCGCCGCAGGTCGCGAAGCCGCTCCAGCCGCCGAAGACGATCCGCGGCATCCACGTCACGATGGGGCTCGCGTCGATCCCGGGCAAGATCGACGAGTACCTGCGGCTCTCGGGACTGAACGCGATCGAGCTGGACGTCAAGGACGAGAACGGCGACGTTGGGTTCATCCCCTCGTCGGTGCCGCTGGCTCAGCAGATCGGAGCGGCGAAGCCGTACTACAAGCCGAGGGAGATCGCCAAGAAGGTTCACGCCAAGGGCATGTACCTGATCGGCCGCGTTGTCGTGATGGAGGATCCCGCGCTCTCGGCGAAGCGACCGGACCTTGCGATCCTCAACCGCGGCGGTGGGCGCTGGCTCAACAATGCGGGTCTCGGCTGGTCGAACCCCTACGACAAGCGGGTCTGGGACTACAACGTCGACGTGGCCGTCGCAGCGGCTCGGACGGGGTTCGACGAGATCCAGTTCGACTACGTCCGCTTCCCGAGCGACGGCGACATGAGCGCCGCCGTCTTCCCCCGCAAGACGTCGACGCCGCCCGGCTGGGTGATCGCCGAGTTCATCCACTACGCGTCGAAGCGGCTGAAGCCGCTGGGCGTTCGGGTCTCCGCGGACGTCTTCGGGCTGTCCGCCACCCGCGATCTTGGCATCGGCCAGATCCCCAGGCGCGTCGGCAGGTATCTCGATGCGATCTACCCGATGGTCTATCCCTCGCACTTCGGCTCCGGGGAGTACAACCTCGACGATCCGAACGACAACCCGGGCGCGACGGTCGCCTACGCGCTCCGCGACTTCAACAAGGAGCTCGCAGCGACGAAGGGCGTTCGGATAATCCCGTGGCTGCAGGACTTCTCCTGGGGGCGGACGTACACGATCGCAGACGTCCAGGCGCAGATCGACTCCGCCCGTCGCGCGAAGACGGGCGGCTACCTGCTCTGGAACGCCGCGGGGATCTACACCCCGGGCGCACTCGAACCCGCCCGCTGGCGCGGGTACTAGCGCCGCCGGGTAGAGATCCGGGGTCGGTAGAGATCCGGGGTCTGACCCCGTTCCGGACCAAGCTGTCGCTGACTCTCCACAGCCTTGGCTCAAGGCTCCGGCTCGCTGCGAGAGCGGCTGTGGGTCCTTTGTTACAGGGGTCTGACCCCGGAAGTTGAGAACCGCTTATGCAGCTATTCAGCGCGGCCGGGCGCTCCGCTAGGGTCAGGGCATGGCGCTGACGAAGTCGATCGAGCTCCGGACGGAGATTCCGGGCCCTCGCTCGCGGGCGATTCTCGAGCGCAAGGACAGGGTGGTCGCGAGCCCGCTCTCGATCTTCCTACCCGTCGTCGTCGCCGAGGGCCGCGGCGCGACGCTCACCGACGTCGACGGCAACACCTTCATCGACTTCACCGGCGGAGTCGGCTGCCTCAACGTGGGCCACGCGCACCCGAAGGTCGTCGAAGCTGCGCAGGAGCAGCTGGCGAAGTTCGCCCACACCGACTTCACGATCGTCCCGTACGAGGTCTACGTGACGCTCGCGGAGCGCCTGATCGCGCTCTCGCCGTTCACCGGCCCCGCGAAGGCGGCGTTCTTCAACGCCGGCACCGAAGCGGTCGAGAACGCGGTCAAGTTTGCGCGCTCGTACACGAAGCGCCCGGCGGTGGTCGTCTTCGAAGGCGCGTTCCACGGCCGGACGATGCTCTCGATGACGATGACCTCGAAGACGCACCCATACAAGGCGGGCCTGGGGCCCTTCGCGCCCGAGGTCTACCGCGTTCCGTTCGCGCAGGACTACCGCGGGCCCGACACGCGCACGGCGCTCGCGGCGCTCGAGCGCGCGCTCCTCACGCAGGTCGCGGCCGAGCAGGTCGCTGCGATCGTGGTCGAACCGGTGCAGGGCGAAGGCGGCTTCGTCGTCGCCCCGCGCGACTTCATGGCCGGAATCCGCCGCGTCTGCGACGAGCACGGGATCGTGATGGTGGTAGACGAGGTGCAGACCGGGTTCGGCCGCACGGGGCGGATGTTCGCGATCGAGCACTACGGAATCGAGCCCGACCTGATCACGATCGCGAAGTCGATCGCAGGCGGGCTCCCGCTCTCAGGCGTGCTCGGGAAGGCCGCGATCATGGACTCGCCGGCCGACTCGGCGATCGGCGGCACCTACGTCGGCAACCCCGTGGCGCAGGCCGCCGCGCTCGCTGTCCTCGACGTGTTCGAGGAAGAGAACCTCGTCGAGCGCGCGCAGCAGATCGGCGAGCGGATCCGGGAGCGGATGATCTCGTGGCGGGAGCGCTTCGAGCACATCGGCGACGTTCGAGGTCTGGGCGCGATGCTCGCGATGGAGTTCGTCAAGGACCTCGACACGAAGGAGCCGCACCCGGAGCTGGCGACGGCGGTCATCGAGGCCGCTGCCGAGCGCGGGCTGCTCCTGCTCAAGTCGGGGATCTACTCGAACTGCATCCGCGTGCTCTGCCCGCTCGTCCTGGCCGACGCCGAGCTCGACGAGGCGCTCGACGTCTGGGAGGACGCGCTCGAGCACGCCCACCCGCCGGTCGTCCACGGCGAAGCCTCGACTACCTGACGCACCGGCCCTGCGAGAGAATCCTTCCGTGGAGCGGAAGGTGGCCACCGTGCTCTTCGCCGACCTCGTCGGCTCGACGCAGCTGAGCGAGAGCGATGCAGAGCGGATGAGGCTCCTGCTCGACCGGTTCTTCGCGGCGATGGCGGAGGAGGTCGAGCGCGTAGGGGGGACGGTCGAGAAGTTCGCGGGCGACGCCGTGATGGCGGCCTTCGGCGCCCCGGACGCGCTGGAGGACCACGCGGATCGTGCGCTGCATGCCGCGCTCGCGATGCAGAGCCGGCTCGGCGAGCTTGATCCGGCGCTGGAGCTCCGGGTGGGGGTCAACACGGGCGAGGTCGTCGTCGACGCGACCGCGCACAGCTCGTTCGTGACCGGAGATGCCGTGAACGTCTGCGCGCGCCTGGAACAGAACGCCGAGCCCGGCCAGATCCTCGTCGGCGAGCGCACGGCGCAGGCCGCGCGCGGCGCGTTCGAGTTCGGCGAGCCGCGGGCCGTCGATGCGAAAGGGAAGACTGAGCCGGTCGCGTGCCGCGCGCTCCTGGGTGCGTTGGCGAGGTCGCGACCCCGCGGCAAGCTCGAGCGCCCGTTCGTCGGGCGTGCACGCGAGTTCGACGCGGTCCGCAGCTCGTACACGCGCGCGGTCGACACCGGCGAGCCGCAGCTCGCCCTGGTGCTCGGCGAAGCAGGCGTCGGCAAGAGCCGGCTGGCCCGCGAGCTGTGGAGGTGGCTCGCGGAACGCCCGGAGCGTCCGCTGCTCCGCGTCGGCCGGTGCCTCTCCTACGGATCGGCGACGACGTACTGGCCGGTGCGGGAGGTCCTCCAGGAGCACCTGGACCTGCCCGACGCGGCGACGCGCGAGGAGCTCCTCGCGCGTCTCGGGAACCGCGCGATCCTGGGGCTCGCGCTCGGGCTCGACGTCGGGGGCGACCTACACCCTCTGGCCGCGCGCGACCGCTTCTGGGACGCCTGGATCGACCTGCTCGGCGAGGCGGCCGCCGAAGCCCCGGTCGCGGTGCTAGTGGAGGACGTGCACTGGGCCGAGGATCCGCTGCTCGAGCTGCTCGAGCGGACGGTCCGCAGCGTGCGCGGCCCGCTTCTCGTTGTCGCAACCTCGCGTCCCGAGCTCCGTTGGAGCGGCGGCCGCCACAACGTGATCGCGATCGAGCTCGAGCCGCTGCCGCGCGACGCGGCCGCCCGGCTCGTGGCGGACTTCCCCGAGGGCGTGCGGGAGTTCCTGATCGACCGCTCGGAAGGCAACCCCTTCTTCGTCGAGGAGCTGACCGAGTCGCTGATCGACAGCGGAAGGCTGACGAAGCGCGAAGGGCGCTGGCAGGCGACGGACCTGCCGGAGCGGCTGTCGATGCCCGACTCGGTGCGGGGCGTCCTCGCGGCGCGGATCGACCTCCTTCCGGTACGCGAGAAGCGCGCACTGCAGGCTGCGTCCGTGATCGGCCGCGTCTTCTGGGAACAGCCGGTGCGCGTGCTGATCGACGACGATGCCGACTTCGCCCTGCTCGAGGAGCGCGACTTCATCAGGCGCCGAGAAGGCTCCCGGCTCGAGGGCGACCGCGAGCACTCGGTCAAGCACGCGCTGACTCGGGAGGCTGCCTATGCCGGCATCCCGAAGGCCGATCGCGCACGGCTCCACGCCGCGTTCGCCGAGTGGATGGAGGAGCGCGCCGGGGACCGCGACGAACTCGCCTCGCTTCTCGCCCACCACTACGCGGAAGCCGCCCGGCCCGAGGACGCGGACATCGCGTGGGTCGGGAAACCCGAGGAGCTCGCGCACGTGCGCTCGAAGGCGCTCGAGTGGCTGCGCAGGGCGGCCGCGCTCGCGATGCAGCGCTACGAGCTCGCAGATGCGCTCTCGCTGCTCGACCGGGCGCTGCCGCTCGCGGAGACCCGGGCGGACCGGGCCGCCGTCAACAGGGCCATTGGTCGCGCGAACGCGCTCAACTTCGCGGGAGAGCCGTTCTGGGTCGCGATGCAGGCGGCGATCGCGGAGACCGACGACGATCAGGTGCGGAGCGAGCTCTATGCCGAGATCGCGTTCGAGTCGGCGGTGCGGTCGGGGATCTGGCAGGAGATGCCGCGGCGGGAGACCGTCGACGACTGGGTCGATCGCGCCCTCGTAGGAGCCCCGCCCGACAGCCGCGCGCGGGCGATGGCGCTGATCGCGCGGGCGCGCTGGGACCCGTCGGCCGGAGCGCAGGCCGCGATCGAGGCGTCCCGCATCGCCGCGCTGCTCGGCGACGCGGAGCTTCGCTCCGCGGCCTGGGACTCACGCGGGATCGTCTCCTTCGTCGCGGGAGAGTTCGACCACGGCCGGGCCTGGGCCGAGCGCCGGTTCGAGCTGCTCGACGAGATCTCCGACCCGGACCTGCGCGCCGACATCCACTCGGCGCCGATCTCCGGCTGCATCTGGAGTGGCCGCTTCGGCGAGGCGCGCCGGCTCGCGAGAGCTCACGAAGAGATCGTGTCGACGCTGACGCCGCATCACCGTCTGCACGGCGTCGCGATCGAGGTGGAGGTCGAGGAGCTGCTCGGGCGCTGGGACCTCGTGCGGTCAGCGCGGGACCGGGCGGAGCTGGCCGTCGACGCGAACCTCGAAACCCCGTGCGTCCGGAATCCCCGCGTGCTGCTCGTCTCCGCGGTCGCGAACGAGCACGCGGGTGACAGCGCCGCCGCGAGCGCCCTCGAGGAGCGCGCGCTCGAGCTCTGGATGGAGGGCTACGGGCACACGCTCGACACACCGCGGATTCGGCTCGCGCTCGCGCGCGATGACCTCGACGAAGTCGCGCGACTGCTCTCGCTGCCGGACACCCGTCACGGCTGGCATCGCGGCTGGTTCGTGTTCGCGAACGTCGCCGCGCGGCTCGACGCGCTCGCTGCGCTCGGGCTGCGCGAGGACGTCGAGCTCGAGGCCTCACCGTATGCCCGGCGGCACAGCTACCTTCGGCCGTTCGCGCTCCGCGCCCTCGGCCGGGTGCGTGGCGACGACGCGCTCATACGCGACGCTCTGGCCGACTTCGAGTCGCTCGGGCTCGACTGGTACGCGGCCGAGACCCGCGGGTACCTCTAGAACCTCAGCCGCGACCTGCGCTCGTGGCGCTCGAGCGCGAGCTCGATCAGGCGGTCGAGGAGCTCGACGTACGGCACGCCGGACTCCTCGAACAGCTTCGCGTAGACCGACGTCGGCGTGAAGCCGGGGATCGTGTTCAGCTCGTTGATCAGCACCTCGCCTTCGCCGGTGACGAAGCAGTCGACCCGGGCCATCCCCTCGCACTCGGTCGCGACGAAGGCGTCGACCGAGATCT
The DNA here is from genome assembly GCA_963700495.1 of uncultured Actinomycetes bacterium. Taxonomy (GTDB): domain Bacteria; phylum Actinomycetota; class Thermoleophilia; order Gaiellales; family Gaiellaceae; genus JACCTU01. The sequence goes on from CAVOXT010000003.1 coordinate 369,631, forward strand.
CCTGCACGCGGGCGACGGTCTCGGCGTCGATGCGCGGCGGGACGATCAGGTCCATCCCACCCTCGTCGTACTTCGCAGAGAAGTCGTACCAGTCGGCGCCGGAGAAGCCGTGCGCGACGATCTCGCCCGGCAGCGACGCGATCGGGTTGCGGTTGCCGAGCACGCCGCACTCGACCTCGACGCCGTCGACGAACTCCTCGACGAGCACCTTGTCGTCGTGCGCGCGTGCCTTCGCGACCGCGGGCTCGAGCTCCTCAGGCTCGCGCACCTTCGAGATGCCGACCGACGACCCCAGCCTTGCCGGCTTGACGAAGACCGGGTATCCGAACGGGTGGTCGATCGGGTCTCCCTCGCGAATCGTCACGCTTCGCGTCGTCGGCACGCCGCGCGCGTGGAGCACGGCCTTCATCAGGTCCTTGTCCATGTTGATCGCGCTCGCCGCGACCCCTGCGCCGACGTAGGGCACGTTCGCGAGCTCGAGCATCCCCTGCACCGTCCCGTCCTCGCCGAAGGGTCCATGGAGGATGGGCAGCACGACGTCGATCTCGGCGAGCGTTGCGGGAACGCCGTTCGAGACCGGCACCGGGAGCGTCTCGACGATCGAGCTGTCGCCCGTTCCGAGCTCCCAGCGACCGTCCCGGCCGATCTCCACCGTGATCGCCTCGTAGCGCTCGGGGTCGAGCGCCGCCACGACCGAGCGGCCGGAAGCGAGGGAGATCTCGTGTTCGCTCGAACGCCCGCCGAGGAGGACGGCGACCCTCACCCGCGGACTCACGGAGTGAACTGGCCGACCACGATCGTCACAGTCGACCCCTTGGGGGCACGGGATCCGCCGGCCGGGTCCTGGCTCAGGACGAAGCCGTCCAACGCGGGGTCGTCCGTAGCCTCGTGCTCGACGTTGACCTCGAAGTCGGCGGCCTGGAGCGTCGCGACGGCGTCGTCCTCGGCCTGGCTCGACACGTCGGGGACCTGCGATTCGGGCGGGCCCTTCGAGACGCTGAGCGTGATCGTGGTGCCCGCCGGCGCGGTTCCGGCGCCGGGCTGCTGGTCGACGACGGTCCCGGCCGGCTCGTCGGAGTCGACGTTCGTGCGACTGACCTTGAAGCCGGCTCCCTGGAGCGCCGACGCCGCGGACTCATACGGCTGTCCGATCACCGACGGGATCGTCAGCGGCTTGACGCCGCGCGAGATGTTGATCTGGACGCGGGTTCCCTCCACGACCTTCTCGCCGCCCTTCGGGTTCTGACCCGTGACCGTGCCCGGCTCCTTCCCGGAGTAGACCTCCACGATCTTCGGTTCGAGGTTCGCCCGCGCAAGCGCCGCCACGGCGTCGTCGCGGCTCTGGCCGACCACGTCCGGCACCTCCGTCTGCGGCGGTCCGGTCGAGACGTGGATGTCGACGCTTGTGCCCGGATCGACCTTGTCGCCGAACGCGGGGTCTTGCTCGAACACGACGCCGGCTTCGACGTCACCGTTCGGCTCCCTGATCACGTTCGGCTCGAGACCCGCGTCAAGTACCTGGGCGACCGCCTGCGTCTCGCCGAGGTCGATCAGGTAGGGCACACCGACGACGCCGGCGTCGGCGAGCTCGTCGCGAACCTGCTGGTACACGAACCACCCCGTCAGACCCGCGGCGAGCACCAGCATGGCGACGAGCACCCAGGGCCAGACCGGGCGCCCGCGTCGCGGCTCGTCGTATTCGTACAGCACCTCCGCCGGCGGCCGCGGCGGAGCGCCGACCATCGTCCCCGGCGTCACCGTCGAGCGCGCGAGGATCTGCGTCGCGGCCTCCTCGGTCTCGCGGCTGACCGAGAGTCCCTGCGCGACCCGAGCGAGGTCGGTGTCCATCTCCTCCGCGTTCGCGTAGCGCTCCTCGGGCGTCTTGGCGAGCGCACGCAGGATGATCAGGTCGAGGTCCTCGGGGATGTCCGGCCGAAGCGTCGACGGCGGCTCCGGGACCGCGGAGATGTGCTTCATCGCGATCTCGACGGCAGAGTCGCCCCCGAACGGCACCTTCCCGGTCAGCAGCTCGTAGAGCACGATCCCGACCGAGTAGAGGTCGGAGGTCTGATCGACCGGCGCGCCCTTGGCCTGCTCCGGCGAGAGGTACTGCGCCGTGCCGATGATCGAGCCGACCTCGGTCATCTGCGAGGTCCCGGCGCGCGCGATCCCGAAGTCCGTCACCTTGACGCGCCCCTCGGCGTCGACGATCACGTTGTGCGGCTTGATGTCGCGGTGGACGATCCCGTTTCGGTGCGCGAAGCGGAGCGCATCGAGGATCTTGCGCGCGTAGTCGATCGCGACGTTCACCGGCGCAGGCCCGCGCGAGATGATCAGCTCCTTCAGCGAGCGGCCGTCGAGGTACTCCATCGCGATGTAGTAGGTGCCCTCCGCCTCGCCCCGGTCGTAGATCGAGACGATGTTCGGGTGCGACAGGCCCGCGGCGTTCTTCGCCTCGCGGCGGAAGCGCTCGACGAACTGCTCGTCGTTCGCGTGGCGCTCGTTCAGGATCTTGATCGCGACGCGGCGGCCGAGCTCCTGATCCTCCGCGAGGTAGACGTTCGCCATTCCACCGGATCCGAGCTTTCGGATGATCCGGTAGCGCCCGTCGAAGAGCGTGTTGATCAGCGTGTCCGAGACGGCCACGGGGCTCTAGAGCTGTCGATCCATGAAGGTTACGGACCTCCCAGGAGGGCCTGGAGCACTTGCTTCGCGATCGGCGCCGCGGTGGTGCCGCCGACGCCGGTCTGGTTCTCGAGCATGACGGCGATCGCGACCCTCGGAGCGCCGACCGGCGCGAACGCGATGAACGCCGTCTGGTTCTTCCCCTGCCGCCCCGTCTCGGCGGTCCCGGTCTTGCCGGCGACCCGGACACCGGGAATCTGAGCCCTCGTTCCCGTGCCCGCCTGGACGACCGCTTCCATCGCGCCCGCGAGGTCGGCCGCGTTCTTCGCGCTCATCGTCCGCCCGATCGCGTGGCGCTTCGTCCGCGTGACCGTAGCACCGTTCGGGCCGACGACCCGGTCGACGACGTAAGGCTCCATCAGGACTCCGCGGTTCGCTACGGCTGCCGCGACCATCGCCATCTGCTGGGGCGTCACCTGCAGCTCCGACTGGCCGAACGCAAGCCGCCCGGGGTCGACCTGGCTCGAGTCCTTCGGCACGAAGAGCCGGCCGTTCTTGTAGAGGCCGCTCGCGCGCCGCTCGTCGGCCGGCGTCTCGAGCGGCGGCAGCCGGTAGAAGCCGAAGTCCATCATCTCGTCGACGATCGGGCCCGGGCCCAGGTCGATTCCGATCTCGCAGAAGTACGAGTTGATCGAGTACTGGATCGCCTGGAACAGCGTCACCGACCCGAACGGAGAAGTCGTGTCGTAGTTGTTGACGCGCCGCCCGTACTCGACGCAGTAGCCCGGATCCGTCTTGCGCGTCTCCATCGTGTACTGGCCGCTCTCGAGCGCCGCCGCCGCGGTCACGATCTTGAACGTCGAACCGGGGACGAAGCTGCCGTTCGTCGCGCGGTTGAGGAGCGGAGCGGGCGGGCTGCAGTCCGCCCGGATGCGCTTGATCTGGTTGTATCTGCCCTCGACGAGGTTCGGGTCGTAGGTCGGCGACGACGCCATCACGAGCACGCGGCCGCTCGTCGGCTCGATCGCGACGACGGAGCCGCAGTTCCGGCCGAGAGCCTGTAGCGCGACACGCTGCGCGCGGGCGTTCAGCGTCAGGATCAGGTCGTTGCCGACGATGTGCCGTCCGAGCAGCTTGTCGACGTTCGTGTCGATGACGGTGCTCAGGTTCGCGTTCGAGCCGGTCAGGAAGTCGTTCATCGACTTCTCGAGGCCAGAGCGCGAGCGGACCTGCGTCGAGTAGCCGACGACGTGCGAGGCGAGCCCGCGTGTCGGGTAGTAGCGGAAGTAGAGCGTCTGCCCGTTCACTCTCCGCGCCCGGTTCGTCGCGAGCAGCGTCTTTCCGTCGGAGGCGTAGATCTTGCCGCGCTCGGTCGTGAACTGCGCGACGACCAGGACCCTGTTCTCCTGGCGGTCGGCGAGGCCGGGCGCGGCCCAAGCCTGCCAGTAGGTCGTCGCGAGGATGAGCGCGCCGATCAGAGCAAGCGCGAAGACCGCGAGCCGTGAGATCGCGCGGTTCAATCGCGTGGCGCGAGCGCGCGGTTGGAGACGAGGAGCAGCCCGGCGAGCAGGACGAAGTTCGCGAGCAGGCTCGAGCCGCCGTAGCTGACGAACGGCAGGGTGATTCCCGTCAGCGGGATCAGCCGCAGGACGCCGCCGACGATGATGAACGTCTGCAGAGCGAAGCCGAACGTCAGGCCCGCCGCGAGCAGCTTCGAGAACCCGTCCTGCGCGAGCATCGCGACGCGGAAGCCGCGGGCGACGAAGAGCATGTAGACGAGCAGCAGCGCGGCGACACCGACGAGACCGAGCTCGTGCGCGAGGGCCGAGTAGATGAAGTCCGTGTTCAGGTCCGGGATCAGGTTCGTTCCGCCCGCGGTCGCAAACGTGCCGCGACCCAGGCCGGTGCCGCCGAAGCCTCCGAACGCGATCGTGAACAACGACTGGACGAGCTGGTAGCTCTCGTCGTTCGCGTACGGCCACGGGTCGAGCCAGATCGTCACGCGGTCCTGGACCCGGGGGACGATCTGGTAGACGAGCGCCGCTCCCGCGAGGAAGAGCGCCGCTCCGCCGGCGACGAACACCAGCCGCCCCGTGGCGACGTACAGCATGCCGAGGAAGATCCCGAAGTAGAGGAGGCCCGAGCCGAGGTCGTTCGTCTGCACGAGCACGGCCATCGCCCCGCCCCAGATCAGGAGCAGGGGGCCGAAGTCCTTCAAGCGCCCCTGCGCCAGCACCTCGCGCTTCTCGCGCAGGTAGCTCGCCAGGAACACGATCAGCAGGATCTTCGCGAACTCCCCGGGCTGGAAGCGAAAGGGCCCGATCTCGACCCAGAGCCGAGCCCCACGGATGCTCTGCCCGATCACCGGAACGGCCGGCAGGACGAGCAGCGCCAGCGCGCCGAGACCGATCACGTACTTGTACGACTCGAGGCGCCTATAGTCGTGACGCAGTGCGATGAGCGTGATCGAGAAGAGCGCGGCACCGATCACGACCCAGAGCCCCTGGCGGAACGCGTCGTCGGGGTTGAGCCGGTAGATCTCGGTCAGCCCGATCGCGGTCAGCAGCCCGGCCATCGGCAGCAGGTAGGGGTCCGCGTAGGGGACGGTCAGCCGGGTGACGACGTGTGCGACGAGGTAGACCAGCAGGAAGAACGCGGCGTAGGTGAGCGACTCCGGCGACACGGTCTCCGAGCGCGCGATGTAGACGCTCGCGAAGCCGATCCCGGTGAGGAGCCCGACGACGAGCAGGTTCAGCAGCTCGAGGTTGCGCGCGCTGAGCCTCACTGGGCCAGCCCTCGGAGGATCAGGTAGGCGACGCCGGCGACGAGCGCGATCACGACCAGGAGCGAGAGCACGCGCCTGAGGGACCGCCGGCGACGGGCGGCGCGGCTGCTCGACCTCGTACGCCGCGGCGATCTCGCCCGCGGTCGGTGCCGGGACGTTGTCGGCCTCCGTGAGCGTGTCGTCGTCGTCCGGCTCCGGCGGTGGCATCGCCACCGTCTCGCCGAAATCGTCCGACTCGGCGATCTCGAACGCGATCACGGTGATGTTGTCCTCGCCGCCGCCTCTGTTCGCCGCCTTGATCAGCGCCTTCACGAGCTTGTCCAGGTCGTTTCGCTGCTCGTCGACGAGCCCCAGGATCGTCTGGTCGTCGACCATCGTCGTCAGCCCGTCCGAGCAGAGCAGGAAGAGGTCGCCGGCGCGCGCCTCGACCGGGAACATGTCGACGTCGATGTCGGGGTCCGTGCCGAGTGCGCGCGTGATCACCGAGCGCTGCGGGTGCGACTCCGCCTCCTCGGCCGACAGCTTCCCGCTCCGCATCATCTCCGCGACGAGCGAGTGGTCCTCCGTCAGCTGCTCGAGCGCCCCGCCGCGGACGAGATATGCGCGCGAGTCGCCGACGTGACCGATCGAGACGATGCCGTCGTTCTCGACCGAGGCGACGGTGAGGGTCGTGCCCATGCCGGAGGCGTTCGGGTCGTCGAGAGAGCGCTGGTACACACGCCGGTTCGCTTCCTGGATCAGGCTCTCGATGTCCGCTCCGTGCTCCTTCAGCGCCGCGGCGGCGAGCCTCGAGGCGACCTCGCCCGCCTGCGCACCCCCCATCCCGTCCGCGACGGCGAACAGCGGGGGTTCGATCACGTACGAGTCCTCGTTGCGGCGGCGACGCCTGCCGGGATCGCTTGCGCCGGCGAAGCGGCCGAGCCTCATCGGTCGTACCTCAGATCGGTCTCGCCGACGCGGACGACGTCGCCGGGCGCGAGCCGCCGGGGCCGGTCGATGCGCGCACCGTTGACGTAGGTGCCGTTCGTCGAGCCGCGGTCCTGGACCCAGACGCCGTCGCGGCGCGGCTCGAAACGGGCGTGGCGTGCCGAGGCGAACTCGTCGTTCTCGAGCGGCACGTCGTTCTGGCCGCCGCGGCCGACCGTGAGCGCCGAGGAGTTCAGCTCGAAGATCGATCCCTCCTCGAGGCGCGGGCTCTTAACCACGACGAGGCGGCCGGTGGGCGCAGGTGCGAACCCGGCGGCCTCCGCCTCGGCGGGGCGCAGGATGAAGCTCTCCTGCGGGATCCGCACGTCCTTGCTCGCGCTCCGCACGATCCGCCAGATGAAGAGGTAGAGGAGGACGAGGAACAAGACCTTGAGGACGAGCAGCACCTCGTCGACGGCGATCGAGTCGCCGAGGATCGGGGTCACTCGCTTTCCCGGTCGAAGACGACGGTGGTGGAGCCGAGGGTGACGGTGTCTCCCGGGTCGAGCTTGGCGCGCTTGGCGCGGTGGCCGTTGACCTCGATGCCGTTCGTCGAGTCGAGGTCGACGATCCAGTACGTCGCGCCCTCCTGGCGCAGCTCTGCGTGGCGGCGTGAGACGTTCGGATCGTCCAGCTGAAGGTCGCAGTCCTTGGAGCGCCCGATCACGAACCGACGCTTGCGGATCTCGTGCCGCTCGCCGTTCAGGTTGAGGGAGACGATCTCGCGCTCCAGGCCGGCCTCGGCGGGCGGCGCACCTTCCGTCAGAAGCGGCGCGGCCGGCTTGTAGATCATCGTCGCGCCCGCCTGGATCTCCGGAGCGGGTGCCTCCTCGTCGGCGTGCGCGATCTCGCGCTGTACCACGCGGGTCGCGATCCCGAACTCGCCGCGCTCGAGGTCCTCGTCCGTCTCGATCAGCACGTTCGGCGTGGAGAGGAGTGCGTACGACTCGCGGCGGGCGTGCTCGCCTAGGTATTCCTCGAGCTCGCCGACGAGGGACTGCTCGTAGCCCTCGAACTGGGCGCGGTCGTCGGGCGAGAGGAAGACGGTGTACTCGTTCGGGACGTAGACGCGCGAGACGGACACCTGCCGGTGGTCGTCCATCTCCTTCGCGAGCTTGCGCGCGAGCTCGACCGGCTGCACGTTCGTGCGGAAGGCACGGCCGAAGACGCCCTCGACGAGCGCCTCGATCTTGTGCTCTATTGCGCGGAGAACCATGGGCAGACGGGGGTTTCCCCGCCAATCGATTCTAGGTCGCGCTTCTGAGGGCCAGAACGGTTGTCGCGGCCCAGACCGCCGCGATCACCGGTAACGCCGCGATGTCCGTGCTCGGGAGGAGGAGCGCGGCCAGGAGGCCGCCCCCCCAGAGGGCCGCGCGCCACGGCGACCGGACGAGCGCCAGCGTGCCCGCGGCGAGCCCGAGAGCCGCCGCGATCTGCCAGATGTCAGGAGAGATCGCGCCTGCGACGGCGCGGGCCGCCGCGAGCGGGCTCTCCTCGCCCGCCACGTCCAGCGGCTCCAGGCCCGCCAGGACCAGCACGGAGGTCGCAGCCAGGGTCGCGCGGCGGAGGGGCGCCGGGCCGAACGCCGCGAGCGCGAGCCAGACCGGGGCGGCGGCCGCGAAGGCGAGCGCGAGCCCGAGCGCCAGGTTGCCGAGCGGAAAGACCGCCACCGCGAGCGCACACGCGAGCCCGAGCCGCGGGCGGAGGAGCGCGAGCACGACCGCGACCGCCGCGAGCAGAGGGGCGAACCCGGCCGGCCAGAACGGGAGGAGGGCGGCAGCGCCGCCCGCGATCACCCCCGCGGCGGCAGCCCACCCGAAGCGAGCAAGTAACAGTCTGTTACTTGGAGCGGCTCGGCGCTTCGGGCGGACGTGGAGGAGGTCGTCGGCGAGACGTGCTGCGGTCGGCCGCTTGCGGGGGTCCTGCGCGAGTGCTCCGTCGACCGCGTCGAGCAGCGCGGCGGGCAGGTCGGGGCGCTTCGCCCGGAGGGACGGCGCCCCCTCCTCGATCGCTCGCCCAGTCTCCATCAGCGAGGGCCGCCAGAACGGATGCGAGCCCGCCAGCGCCTCCCAGAGCATGACCCCGACCGCCCACACGTCGCCGGCCGCGGTGCCCTGCTCGCCCGCGAGGCGTTCAGGCGAGATGTAGGCGAGCGTGCCCGGGACGTCGCCGACCGCGGTCAGGGTCTCCGCCTCGGCGAACGCAGCGAGGCCGAAGTCGAGCAGCTTCACCGACTGACCGGACACGAGGACGTTCGCGGGCTTCACGTCGCGGTGGACGACGCCGCGCCCGTGCGCGTGGGCAAGTCCCTCGAGCAGTTGGGCGCACGCCTCGACCGCCGCGCCGTCCGTCAGCTCGCGCGCGCGGAGCACGTCGCGCAAGGTGCTCCCGGGCGCGTATTCGTACGCGATGTACACGTGGCCGCCCTCGCGCCCGTAGGCGTAGGCGCGGAGGCAGCTGGGGTGCCGAAGGCGGGCGGCGGCCTCGGCTTCCCGCTCGGCGCGGAGGCCCGCCTTGCCCTCCCGCGGGACGATCTTCAGGGCCACGTCGAGGCCCGTCTTCTCGTCGCGGGCGAGCCAGACGGAGCCCGACCCGCCGCTTCCGAGCGGGCGCAGAGGCCGGTAGCGCCCGAGCGCGAGGTCGGGCGCAGGGGCGCTGGCCAGCGCGTTCGCCATCGTTCACAAGGGGTTAAGCGCCCCGGCCCGAAGTCCTGCGCGGGTTAGAGTCACCCCGCTCATGAGCGAGCGCGACGACGACATCATCGAGTTCGACTTCTTCGACGACGAGCCGGAGACCGAGCAGGCGGCCCAGCGCCGCCCGGCGCAGCGCCAGCGTCCGGGCGGCCGCCCACCCGGCGGCGGCGGACCGAAGCGTCCGTCCTTCCGGGCCCCGCAGGGCGCCGCGCCGCTCCTGCGGCTCGTCCTGCTGATCGCGCTCGCGATCTTCGTCGTGATCGTGCTCGTCTTCTGGGTCCAGAGCTGCCGCAGCGAGAGCAAGACGAACGCCTACGAGAACTACATGGCCGACATGACGACGGTGGCGAACGCGTCGGCCGCGATCGGCCGCGACCTGAACGAGCAGCTGACGACGCCCGGGATCGACCAGGCCGACCTCGTCAAGGCGATCGAGGGCCTGACCGACCGACAGGAGCAGGTCGTGCGGAACGCGGAGGAGATCGACCCGCCCGGCCCGCTCCGCGACGAGCAGGATGCGGCGATCGAGTCGCTTCAGTTCCGCGTCAGCGGCCTGAACGGGCTTGCGGCGGCTTTCCGCCAGACGGCGGACTCACAAGATGCGACGCGTACGGGCACCCTGCTCGCGGCGCAGGCCGAGCGCTTCGTCGCGAGCGACGTGATCTGGGACGACCTCTTCGTCGAGCCCTCGAAGGCCGAGCTCGAGGCCCAGGGAATCAGCGGCGTCGCAGTCCCGGACTCGAACTTCGTGATCACGACGGACCTCGCCAGCGTGCGCTCGATGGTGGCGCTCGCCCAGCGGCTTCAGGGCGCTGCTGAAGGAGGCACGCCCACCGGCCTGCACGGGACCGGGATCATCTCGACGACGGTCCTGCCGGCGGGCGAGCAGCTGTCCACGACCGAGGAGACGGTCGTCGAGGCGACCAGCGACCTCGCCTTCAGGGTCGCGATTCAGAACAGCGGGGACTCCCAGGAGGTCGGGATCAAAGTCACGCTGACGATCCAGAAGAGCCCCGAGCCGATCACGCAGACGAAGACGATCCAGCTGATCAACTCGGGCGAGACGAAGAGCGTCACGTTCGAGAACCTCGGCCAGCCGCCGTTCGGGCCGACCACGCCGGTGAAGGTGGACGTCGAGCCGGTGCCGGGCGAAGCGCGCACGAACAACAACACGGCCGAGTACCAGGTCGTCTTCTCACTCCCTCGCTAGCCTGGGGCGCTGATGGGTCTCTCGGGGACGACCGCGGCGTGGATCGCGATCGGCGCGTCGATCGTGGCGATCGCGTCCGTCGCGCTGGCTGCAACGGCCTGGATGAAGGTGCGCCGCGTGCGCTCGTCGCAGCTCGTCCTGCTCGGCGGCGGCAAGGCCGACCTCGTCGATTTCGCCGTCTCGCTCCAGGGGCGGATCGACGACCTGCACCGCGCGGTCGACGAGGTCGCCGGCGCGCTCTCGCGGGTCGACCGCCGGATCGACGACTGTGTTTCGAAGACCTCGATCCTCCGCTACGACGCCTACGGCGACAAGGCCGGGCAGTCGTCCGCGACCTTCGCGTTGCTGAACGCGTCGCGCTCCGGCGTCGTCGTCAGCGCGATCCAGGGGCGCGACTACGCGCGGATCTACATGAAGGAGCTCGACCGCGGGCGGCCGTCCGCCGCCCTCTCGCCCGAGGAGCTCGAGGCAGTCGAACGCGCGATGGCGCACTGAAAAAGCTCCTGCTCTTGATCGCGCTCGCGGTGTTCGTCGGCGCGACCGCATACCTCTTCGTCTGGCCTAGGGACGACACACCGCCGGCCGATGCCGACGCGATCGTCGTCCTCTCGGGAGGACGGGGGCACCGGCTCGCCGAAGGTCAGAAGCTGGTCCGGGAGGGGGTGTCGGACACGCTCGTGATCTCGGACGGGCTCGCGCCCGGCTGGGACGAGGCGAACCGCCTGTGCAGGAGCGGCCGGGCGATCTGCTTCACACCCGACCCGTACAGCACGCAGGGCGAGGCGCGGTGGATCGCGCAGGAAGCGCGCGAGCGCGGCTGGGACTCGGTCGTGGTGGTCACCTCGAGCTATCACGTCCCCCGCGCCCGGATGATCGTCCGCCGCTGCTACCACGACGGGCTCGCCGTCGTGGGCGCCGACCCTCCGACCCAGAACCGGATCTTGGGGATCGCATGGGAGTGGCCGAAGAGCGTCTACTACCTCACTCTGAAGCGCGGTTGTTGACCCGTCGAGCAGCTACATTTCAGCTCCATGCAGCAGGTCCTCGTGCTGAACGCGAGCTACGAGCCACTGAACGTCACGACGCTCAGACGCGCCCATGTGCTCGTGTTCAAGGGCAAGGCGGAGGTGATCGAAGAACTGGATCGACCACTCCGCTCGGCCACGGGGACGTTCCAGTGGCCACACGTGATCCGGCTCGTCCAGTACGTCCGCGTTCCGCGGGCGATCCAGCGCAAGATCTCGCGCCGGGCGCTGTTCGCGCGTGACGGCTGGCGTTGCGTCTACTGCGGCACGACGCACGGGCGCCTGACCCTCGACCACGTGATCCCGCGCTCCCGCGGCGGCGACTCGGTGTGGGAGAACGTCGTCACGTCGTGCGCGACGTGCAACCACAAGAAGGGCAACCGGCTCCTCCACGAGGTGCGCATGGAGCTGAGGATCCCGCCGCGCGCGCCGACGCCGGTGCTCTTCATCCAGCTCGCGGCGCCGAAGATCCCCGACCGCTGGCGGCCGTACCTGCCCGAGGCCGCCGCGGCCACCGCCGCGGCGTGAGCGCCTAGAGCGGCAGCGCCGTCCCGGGCGGGTGGAGGACGTAGACGACCCCGCCTGTCGAGGTCATCCACGCCCGCTCGAACTGCTCGCGGTCGTAGACGCGCCGAACCTCGTCGTTCGTGAGTGCGGCCGGGTCGTTCGAGACGACGTCGCCGGTCGCGGTGAAGCCGACGATCGTGAGCAGGTGGCCGCGCGTGCCCTCGAGCAGGAAGCCGTCGAGCTCGCCCGGACCGACCGAGAGCGATGCGACGAGGGGGATGCCCGCGCGGATGAACTGCTCCGCCTCCGCGAGCGAGCGCAGTTGCGTGACGAACCCCTCGAGCCCGAAGCCGCACGCGTACGCGACGTTGAACGGCCAGTTGCCGGCGCCCCGGTAGCCGTGGTCGTAGGTGAAGCGCGCGGCGTGGTCGACCCACGGGTCGGGGTGGTCCGGGTCGCGCTCGGTGACCCAGGCGTAGTCCGACGGCGCCGGTCCGACGCCCCAGAAGCCGAGGATCATCGCGGTCGACGCCGGGCTGCACCAGGCTTCACCGCCGCCGTCGAACTCGGGGTAGTGGCCCGCGTGGAGCTCCTGCGAGTACGCCGGCACGTCGAGGACGAGGTCGCTCGTGAGCGTGGTCTCACTGGGCGAGTAGGCCGGGGCGTCGTTCGCCACGGCGCACGAGACCCTCGTCACGCGGGGCGGCTCGCCGTGGAGCGTGAGCCGCAGCCGGTAGGCCTGCATCGGTTGCTCGGCGACGAAGACGTCAACGGCGACCGAGGCGTCCGGGTCCTCCTGGCCGGGCACGGACGTGCGGCGGAAGCCCGAGTCGTCCGAGGCCCAGCGGCCCATCACGAACCAGGCGGTCTCGCGCCGCGCTTCCGTCCGGGCCTGCAGCTCTACGTCGATCCACGTTCCCGGCGGCGTGGTCGCGTTCCACGAGACGGTGGCCCGGGAGAACGCGAACCCGGGGTCGTGCCACTCGGAGGTCCAGACCGGCTCGGCCGCCGGCTCGAGCACATTGAGGTCGACGCGGTAGGCGGCCGCGCCGCGCACGCTCCCGATGCTACGCGGAGCGGTCCGGAGCCTCGACGACCTCGAGCAGCGCGGGGCCGGTGCGGAAGAGCGCGCTCGGGCCCGGCCAGGAGACCACCTGCTCGAAGCCGAGCCGCTTGTACGAGGCGACCGTCTCGTCGAGATGCTCGACGATCTGCACGAAGCGCTCGGTCAACGCGTCGCTCAGCTCCTGCTCGTCCTGCATAGCTTTCGCATAGTAACACAACTTCTGGCATACTACGCCGGTGCAGACCGCGGCAATCCTCGGCGCTTCCGGCTACGCCGGCCAGGAGACGCTCGACCGCGTGCTCGCCCACCCCGGGCTCGAGCCGGTCGCGCTCGGCTCCGATTCGCTTGCCGGGCGGTCGGCTTCGGCGCTCGACGTGCGCCTGAACGGTCACCTGCCGTCGTTCGTGACAAACGCGGAGGCACTCGTGTCCGGTGCGGACGTGATCTTCGCGTGCCTCGGCCACGAGGACGCCGCGGCGCTCGAGCCGCCTGAAGGCGCGGTCGTGGTCGACCTTTCCGGTGCCCATCGGCTTCGGGAGGCTGGGCAGTACGAGTCCTGGTACGGCTTCGAGCACCCGCAGCCGTCGGGGCTCGCCCAGTGGAGCTACGCCGTGCCCGAGCTGACCCCACCGACCGGGCCGCTGATCGCCAACCCCGGCTGCTACGCCACCGCCGCGCTGCTCGCGCTCGCGCCTATCGCGGAGCTCGTCGACCCCCGGAGCGTCGTCGTCGACGCGAAGTCGGGCGTCTCGGGCGCCGGTCGCTCGCTCAAGGCCTCGTCGCACGCGGGCTTCGTGCTCGAGAACGTCTCGCCGTACAAGGTCGGGACGCACCAGCACGCCCCCGAGATCGAGCAGACGCTCGGGTTCCCGGTCTGCTTCGTCCCGCACCTGGTGCCGGTCCGGCGAGGGCTGATCGCGACCTGCTACGCGGACGCCGACGGCGGGGTGCGCGAGGCGCTCGAGGCTGCGTACGCCGGCTCGGCCGTCGTACGCGTGCTCCCACCCGACGTTGCGCCCGAGCTCGCGCGTGTGCAGAGCACCGACGTGGCGGAGATCGGCGTCTTCGAGGACCGCGCGACCGGCAAGGCGATCGTCGTCTGCACGCTCGACAACCTCGGCAAGGGCGCCGCGGGGCAGGCCGTCCAGAACGCGAATCTCGCGCTCGGACTCGACGAGACCGCCGGGCTCCGGCTTCAGGGGGTGCTCGTATGAGTGTCACGGCCGCACGCGGTTTCGTCGCCAGCGGCGTGCACTGCGGCATCCGACGCAGCAGTCTCGACCTAGCGCTCGTCCGCTCGACGGAGCCCGCGACCGGCGCCGCGATGTTCACCGTGAACCGGATGCTGGCCGCGCCGGTGATCGTCTCCAAGGAGCACCTCGGTCTCGCGCAGCCGCAGGCTGTCGTGATCAACTCGGCCAACGCGAACGCGGTCACTGGCGCGCAGGGCGAGCGCGACGCGCGCGAGACGGCGGCGAGCGTCGGGAGCCTGCTCGGGCTGCCCGCAGAGCAGGTGCTCGTGCTCTCGACGGGCGTGATCGGCGTTCCGCTGCCGATCGACGCGCTGCTCGCAGGTCTACCCATGGCTGCGTCCAGGCTCTCGAGCGACGGCGGCGCTGCTGCGGCGGAGGCGATCCTGACCACGGACACGTGCACCAAGGAGTCCGTCGCGCGCGGCGAGGATTTCGTGGTCGGCGGCATGGCGAAGGGCTCCGGGATGATCCACCCGGACCTTGCGACGATGCTCGCCGTCGTCACGACCGACTATCCACTCGAGCCCGGTGAGGCGCTCGAGTTCCTCCGGCCGGCCGTCGAGCGGAGTTTCAACTCGATCTCCGTCGACGGCGAGTGCTCGACGAACGACACGGTCGTGCTCCTAGCGAACGGCGTGTCGGGTGCGAAGCGGGACGAGAGCGCGTTCGCCGCCGCGCTCGACGCGGTGTGCTCGGCGCTCGCAGCCGAGATCGTCGCCGACGGCGAAGGCGCAACCCTCGTCGCCGAGATCGGCGTGACGGGTGCGGCCTCGGTCGCGGAGGCGAAGGCAATCGCGCGGCGAATTGCCACGTCGCCGCTCGTGAAGACTGCGCTCCACGGCCGCGACGCCAACTGGGGACGTGTGCTCGCCGCCGCGGGCTCGGCTCCCTTCAACGGGGGCTATGCCCTGCTCGACCCCGAGCGCGTCACGCTCGACTTCGACGGCGTGCGCGTCCTGGAGCGCGGTGCGCCGAGCGGCTTCGAGCCGGAGCTCGACGGAGACACGGTCACCATCGCGCTCGACCTCGGCCTCGGGCCGGGCGCCGCGAGGTACCTGACGAGCGACCTCTCGTCCGACTACGTCCGGATCAACGCGGAGTACCGCTCGTGAGGATGGTCGTGAAGATCGGCGGTGCGGTCGCGGCCGAGGCGGCGACCACCGTGCTCGAGCTCGCCGCCGAGCACGAGGTCTGCGTCGTGCACGGCGCGGGTCCGCAGATCTCGGCGGAGATGGCGCGCCACGGCCTGCCGGTCGAGTTCGTCGGCGGCCGCCGCGTCACGGGTCCCGAGGCCCTCGTACTCGTCCGCCGCTCGTTCGAGCAAGTCAACGGCGAGCTGTGCGCCGCGGTCGGCGAGCGCGCCGTCGGCCTGCTCGGCAACGAGATCGGCTTGCACGCCGTGCAGGTGCCGGAGCTCGGCCTGGTCGGCGACCCCGTGCCGAGCCGTCCACCCGCGATCGAGCTCGCGCTCGCCGAAGGGCTGATCCCGGTCGTCGCGCCGGTCGCCGTCGGGCCGCTGAACGTGAATGCCGACGAAGCTGCGGCGGCGCTCGCGGTGGGGATCGGCGCCGACCGCATCGTCTTCATCACCGACGTTCCCGGCGTGCTGCTCGACGGCGCGGTCGCGGTCACGCTCGCGGCGCACGACGCCGACCGGATGCTCGACGCCGGTGAGTTCGAAGGAGGGATCGTGCCGAAGCTGCGCGCCGCGGTCACGGCGGCGCGCCTCGGCGTGCAGGCGGAGATCGGTGCGACGGCGGTGGTCGCATGAGTGCGGTCGCACAACACTCCGTGCTCCCCACCTACGCGCGCCACGGCGTCACCCTCGTGTCCGGCGACGGTGCATGGGTCGTCGACGAGACAGGCCGGCGCTACCTCGACTTCGTTGCCGGGATCGCGGTCGTCGGACTCGGACATCTCCACCCGGCGCCGTTCTCGGCCGCACAGGCGCAGCTCGAGCGCCTCTGGCACGTCTCGAACCTCTACTGGACCGAGCCGATGACGCAGCTCGCGGAGCGGCTCTCGGATCGCTTCGGGGGCGCTCAGTCGTTCTTCTGCAACTCCGGGGCGGAGGCGATCGAGGCGGCGCTGAAGTACGCGCGCAAGGCTACGGGCAAGCCCGGCGTCGTCGCGCTCGAAGGCTCCTTCCACGGCCGCACCTGCGGAGCGCTCGCAGTGACCGGACAGCCGGCGAAGCGCGCGGCGTTCGAGCCGCTCCTGCCGGGTGTCGCGTTCGCCCGGCCGAACGACGTCGCGTCGCTCGAGCAGGCCGTCACCGCTGAGACCGGCTGCATCCTGCTCGAGCCGGTGCTCGGGGAGGGCGGCATCGTCCCGCTCGACGCCGCGTTCGTCGAGGCCGCCCGCGCTCTCGCCGACGAGGCCGGCGCGCTGCTCGTGTTCGACGAGGTGCAGACGGGCGTCGGGCGCACGGGCACGTTCTTCGCGTTCGAGCAGCTCGGGGTGGTGCCCGACGCGACGACGCTGGCAAAAGGGCTCGCAAACGGCCTGCCGATCGGGTGCCTGCTCGTCGCCGACTCGGCCGCCGGTGCGTTCCAGCCGGGCGACCACGCGAGCACGTTCGGCGGGAACCCCGTCGCCTGCCGCCGCGGCGGTGGCCGTCTGCGACACGATCGACGACGACCTGCTGACGAGCGTGCGCGCGCACGGCGCAGCGATCGCCGAGCGGCTCCCGAACGTGCGCGGCCGCGGGCTGCTGCTCGCGGTCGAGACGTCGAGGCCCTCGAGCGAGGTCGTCGCCGACTGCCTCGAGCGCGCGTTGCTCGTCGGCACCGCAGGCGAGACTGCGATCCGCGCTCACACCGCCGCTGACCCTGACCAACGAGGAGCTCGACCACGGCCTCGCGATCCTCGAGGAGGTGCTCGGATGAACAAGTTCGATCGCCAGGGTGCGATCCTCCGCCTCGTCAACGAGCGCAGGCTCGGCACGCAGACGGAGCTCGCCGAGGCGTTGCGCGACCACGGCTTCGACGCGGTCCAGACGACCGTCTCCCGGGACATCGCGCAGCTGGGGCTCGTCAAGGTTCGCGACGAGGACGGCAGGCTGGTCTACGCACTCCCGGGCGCCGCCGACCTCGACCGGCTCAGCGAGCTCACGTCCGCGCTTCGCCGCTACGCGGTGACGCTCGTCCCGACCGGCAACCTGCTCGTGATCCAGACGCCGCCCGGGCACGCGCATGCGCTCGCGCTCGTTCTCGACACCGCCGCGCTCGGCGACGTCGCGGGGACGGTCGCGGGCGACGACACGATCTTCGTCGCGGCACGCGACGGCCTCACGGGCGCCGACCTCGCCGAGCAGTTCCGACATCACCTGGAAGGAGAGACATGAGCCGGACCGCGGTGCTCGCCTACTCGGGCGGGCTTGACACGAGCTGCGCGATCGCGTGGCTGAACGAGGACTACGGCTTCGACGAAGTCGTCGCCGTCCTGGTCGACGTCGGCCAGGACGCCGCCTTCGAGCCCGCAATCGCGCGCGGCTACGCGGCCGGCGCGAGCGACGTCGTCCTCGTCGACCGCAAGCGCGAGTTCGCGTCCGACCAGGTCGCGAAGGCGCTGCTCGTGAACGCGCTCTACGAGGGCCGCTACCCGCTCGTGTCCGCGCTCTCGCGCCCGGTGATCGCCGAGGCGGTCGCCGAGGTCGCGCTCGAGCTCGACGCGGAGGCAGTCGTCCACGGCTGCACCGGAAAGGGGAACGACCAGCTGCGGTTCGAGCTCGCGTTCAAGGCGAAGTACCCGGGCGTGCGCGTGATCGCGCCGCTTCGCGACCGCGTCTGGACGCGCGACGAGGAGATCGCCTACGCCGAGGCACGCGGCATCCCGGTCGAGGCGAAGGCGAGCAAGCCGTACTCGGTCGACGACAACCTCTTCGGACGCGCAATCGAAGCGGGCGTGCTCGAGGATCCCTGGGCCGCACCACCGGAGGACGCATTCCTGCTCACGTCGCGCCCCGCGGATGCCCCGTCGCCGGTCGACGCCGTCGTCGGGTTCGAGGAGGGACTGCCTGTCTCACTCGACGGGGAGGAGCTCGAGCTACACGAGTTGATCGCGACGCTGAACCCACTCGCCGGCGCGTACGGGATCGGCCGGATCGACATGATCGAGAACCGCGTGGTCGGCATCAAGAGCCGAGAGCTCTACGAGGCGCCGGCGGCGATCGCGCTGATCGCCGCGCACCAGGGGCTCGAGGACATCGTGCTCACGAAGGCAGAGGCGATCGCGAAGCGGGAGCTCGAGCCGAAGTGGGCCAAGCTGCTCTACGACGGGCTCTGGTTCAGTCCGCTGCGCTCCGCGTACGACGCGTTCTTCGCGGCGACGCAGACCCTCGTGACGGGCGAGGTTCGTCTGTCGCTGCAGGCGGGCGCGCCTGTCGTCACGGGGCGCCGCTCCGAGTACGCGCTCTATGCGGAGACACTTGCCTCGTACAGCACCGGCGAGACGTTCCCGCACGACGCGTCGGAGGGCTTCATTCGGATCGCTGCGCTCGAGGTGGAGCTGGCGGCCGCACGCGAACGTAAGCTCGCACACGCATGACGCTCTGGTCCGGGAGAGTCGCGACGGGCCTTGCGCGCGAGGTCGAGGAGTTCCTCCGTGCCGACGACGCCGAGCTCTTCTACTACGACGTCGAGGGGACGCGGCTGCACGCGCGCCGGCTCAATGCGGCCGGGTTGTTGAGCAACGAAGAGCTCCGCGACGCCGAACGGCTGCTCGACGGGCTCGCGTGGGAGTCGGGCGACGAAGACGTCCACACGTTGATCGAGCGCCAGCTCGGCGAGATCGGCCGCAGGATCCAGTCCGGGCGCTCGCGCAACGACCAGGTCGTGACCGCGCTGCGCCTCTACGTCGTCGACGCGTGCGCAGAGGCGATCGAGGCGATCGAGCGGTTCGCGCGCGTGGCGCTCGAGCGCGCGGAGCAGGAGGCGGACACGGCGATGCCCGGCTACACGCACCTGCAGCGTGCGCAGCCAGTGACCGTGGGCCATCACCTGCTCGCGTGGACCGAGATGCTCGACCGCGACCGCACCCGCTTTCGCTTCGCCCGCGAGCAGGCGAAGCCGCTGCCGCTCGGCGCCGCCGCGCTCGCCGGCTCGACACTCGCGCTGCCGCCTCCTCCGGGTCCGACGATGCGCAACTCGCTGGACGCCGTCGCGGACCGCGACTTCGCTCTCGACTACCTCTACGCGTGCGCCGTTCTTGCGTCGCACCTCTCGCGAATCGGCGAGGAGCTCGTGCTCTGGGCGTCGAGTGAGTTTGCGTTCGTGCACCTGCCGGAGTGCGCGGCAACGGGATCGTCCGCGATGCCGCAGAAACTGAACCCCGATGTGGCCGAGCTCGTCCGCGGCAAGGCAGGCACCGCTCTCGGCCGCCTGCACCGGCCTGCTCGCGACGGTCAAGGGCCTGCCGCTCGCGTACAACCGCGACCTGCAGGAGGACAAGACGCCGGTGTTCGCCGCGCGACACGACGTGCGGCTCAGCCTCGAGGCGCTGACCGTCTTCGTTGCCGAACTCGGTTTCGACCGCGGGCATCTCGCGGCCGCTTGCTCGGACCCGCTTCTGCTCGCGACGGACGCGGCGGAGGACCTCGTCCGCAAAGGCGTTCCGTTCCGAGAGGCGCACGAGCGGATCGCCGCGGAGGTGCGCGACGGGACGTTCGTCGCGCCCGGCACCCCCCGCCCGCGGCCCGCACCGGGACCGGGTGGCGTGCACGACGCGCTCGCGGATGCGCGTGCCCGCTGGGGCTAGCCCGTTTCGACCGGCAGCCCGAGCGTCTCCCACTGGCTCCACGAGCCGGGGTAGAGGCGCGCGTCGCGGCCGGCGAGCCAGAGGCGGTGCACCGTCACGCTCGAAGTCACTCCCGAGCCGCAGTACGCAGCGATCTCCCCCGGCGGCAGCTCGGGCAGCCGCTCGTTCCAGGGTGCGCTCAGCGCGCCGGGGATCCGGCCGGGCACCTTGTCGATCGGGTTCTCCTCGCCGCGCCAGCGTGACGCGAGCCGGGCGTCGACGACCACGAGCTCGCCGGCGCGCTCGAGGATCTCCTCGGCCTCGACGGTGTCACCGCTGCGCTCGCGTGGCACGAACAGGGCCGGCTCCACCTCCTCGTCCCCCGCTCGGAGAGCGCCGCCCCAGCTCTCGATCCCGCCGAGCAGGACCGGCGCAGTCGTCGTGCCCGAAGTGCCGCAGCAGCCACCAGAGGCGCTCCGCTCCGCCCATGTTCCCGTAGGCGACGACGAGCACCCCCTCCTCGATGCCTGCGCGAGACGCTGCCGCGGCGAACTCCCTCGCGCCGGGAAGCGGATGCCTGCCCTGGCCCTCGACCGAGAGATCGGAGAGGTCGGCGTCGACGTCGAGGAACGACGCACCCGGGATGTGGCCCACGCGATAGAGCTCGCGACCACGCTCGGCGCTTTCGATGTCCCAGCGGCAGTCGACGAACTGGGCCCGCATCGTCCGGGAGTGTGACGAATCGCGCCCTCTGCGCCGTAGAGGGGGGAAACCACCCAGGAGGGACGATGAAACTCGCACGGATCGCGATCGCTGCGGCAGTTGGGCTCGCAGCTGCCGCTGTCGTCGGCATCAGCCTGCCGGAGTCGGCGCAGGGGCAGGAGGTCGAGCCGCGCGAGCGCGGCATCACCGCGACGGGAACCGGCGTCGTGACGACGGTGCCGGACCGGGCGCACTTCTCCTTCGGCGTGCAGGCGCAGGCTCGCACCGCCAGCCAGGCGCTCGAGGCCGCCGACGCGCAGCTGGCGAAGGTCGTCGCCGCGCTGCGCGAGGCCGGCGTTGCCTCGGCCGACCTCCAGACCGAGCAGATCTCGCTGTCGCCGCAGACCTCCGACGACGGCGGGGCGATCGTCGGTTACACGGCGGTGAGCTCCGTGTCGGTGCAGATCCGCGAGCTCGGCCGCGCGGGCGCGGTCGTCGACGCGGCGGTCGGGGCGGGCGCCAACCAGGTCTCGGGTCCGGCGCTGACGCGCTCCGACCAGAACGCGTTGTACCGATCGGCTCTGCGCTCGGCGTACGCGGATGCGCGGGCGAAGGCGGAGGTTCTCGCCGCCGCCGCCGGCGTCACGCTCGGAGCGATGACCGAGGTGGTCGAGGCCGGTGGCGGTGCGATGCCGTTTGCCGCCGCCAGGGACGCCGCGACCGCGTCCGGCGTCGAGCCGGGGACGCAGGAGATCCAGGCGACGGTGACCGTGTCGTTCGCCGTCAGCTAGCCGGTGTTGCGCAGCGCCGCGGCGATGCCGGCGATCGAGCGAAGGAGCGGGCCGCGTGACGCGGTCGCGCTCCTCCTCGCCGGCGGCGCCGCGGTAGCGGCGCGAGCAGCTCGACCTGGATCGCGTTCATCGGATCGACGTAGGGGTTGCGCAGCCGGACCGACGCGCTGCAGCACGCGGATGGCGGTCGAGCAGCTCACGCGCCTCGACGATCTCCAGCACGGCGTCGACCGTGCGCGCGTGCTCGGCGGCGATCGGGCTCCCAGAGGCGGGCGTCGTCGACGAGCTCGAGGTACTCCGCGGCGATCTCCATGCTCGACTTCGCGAGCGTCATCTCGAGGTTCTCGACGAGCGTGCGGAAGAACGGCCACTCGCGGTAGAGCCGACGCAGCTCGACGAGGTCGGCGCGACGCGAACGCCGTCCCGCAGCCGTACCAGGCCGGCAGGAGGCAGCGGTTCTGCGTCCAGGCGAAGACCCAGGGATCGCCCGCAGCGACGCGGAGGTAGTCCGGTGCGCCGCCCGGCCGCGCCGCGGGCCGCGAGCCGAGCTGGAGCAGCGCCAGCTCGTCGATCGGCGTGAACGCGCGGAAGAACGGACGAAGCCGTCGTCCTCCCAGACGAGCGCGCGGTACGCGGGGTCGGCGCGGGCCGAGAGCTCGGCGAGCGTCTCGCGGGCACCCGTGCCGGCGGCTCGGTGCGGGCGACCGACGGGAAGGCCGAGAGCAGCGTCGCCGCGAGCGCGGCCTCGAGGTTCCGGTGCGCGAGGCCGCGGCAGGCCGTACTTGAACGGCGATCGTCTCGCCCTGCTCGGTCAGCTTGAGCCGGCCGGGCGGGTGTCCGGGCGGCTGCGCGAGGATCGCCGAGTACGTCGGTCCGCCGCCACGCCCGGCGCTTCCGCCGCGGCCGTGGAAGATCGTCAGCTCGATCGCCGCGCTCCGCGGCAACGTCGGCGAGCGCCTCGAGCGCGCGGTGGATCTCCCACTGCGCGGTCAGGAAGCCGCCGTCCTTGCCCGAGTCGGAGTAGCCGACCATCACCTCGAGCCCGCCGTGTGCCTGGACGCGCTCCGCGACGCGCGTGTCGTCGAGCAGCTCCTCGACGATCGCCGGCGCCGAGCGGAGCGCCTCGATCGACTCGAAGAGCGGCACGACCGAGAGGGCTCGTCGGAGAGCTCGAGCGCGGCGAGCACGTCTTGCGCCGACGACGTGCCGGACACGATGAGCGTGTCGAGCGCCTGCGGGCCGTGTCTCGCGCGTGCCCGTGCCGCCGCGGCCACCGTCTCGCGGACACGCTCGTCGCCGGCCGCCAGGTCGTTCGCGTGGACCCGCACGTCGAGCTTGGCGAGGTGGAAGCCGAACAGCTCGACGCGACGTCCTGAGCGCGGCGAGCCGCGCCGTCGGCGATCCGCTCGCCGCGGTTCGCGCGCAGGCTCCGGGCGACGATGTCGAGATCGTCCAGCAACGCTCGTGCCGAGGGCGTAGCCGTCGTTGCCGCAGACGCCACCAGACGAACGAGAGCTTGCGCCGGTACGGCTCGCCCTGGTTCTGCGTCGCCGATCGCGGCCGCGTACTCCGCGAGCTCGCGCTCGTCGCGCGCGATCGACTCGGCCAGCTCGTCCGACACCCCGGTCAGCGAGCGTCGACATGCCGAGCGAGGCGGCGAGCGCGCGCACCTCGCGCGCGGTAGCGCTCGAGCACGAGCGAGCGCGCCCGCTCGAGCGCCTCCTCGACGGTCTCAGGCCCGGTGTCCGGGTTGCCGTCCAGGTCGCCGCCGATCCAGCTGCCGAAGCGAAGCGGCAGCGGCGCATCAGGCAGGCGCTCGCGGTACTCGGCGACCAGCTTCGGCGCGACGTCCAGCAGGCTCTGCTCGAAGAACCAGTGGCCGTGCCGGATCTCGTCGCGGACGCGCGGCCGCTGCGCGCGGACCTCGTCCGTCTGCCAGAGCGCGGTCACCTCTTCGGCGATCGCCTCGACCAGCTCGCGCCGCCGGCGCGGCGGCAGGTCGGGGGCGTCGAGCTCCTCGAGCGCCTGCGCGAGCCTGACGTGAGCGGCGAGGTAGCGTTCGCCGCGTCGCCTCGGTCGGATGGGCGGTGAGGACGAGCTCGAGCGAGATGCTCGGCCGCTGCACGCCGGAGCTCAGCCGGCCGGACGCCGGCGGCTTCGAGCTCTGCGAACGCCGCGTCGAGCGACTCGCGCGGGACGCGCTCCTCGCGCTCGTATTGCCGTCGCCGTCGCACCCGGTGGTGCTGCTCCGCGAGGTTCGCGAGCTGGAAGTACGTGCGCGAACGCACGCAGCACCGTCCCCTGCCGCTCGAGGTCGAGCGCGCGGACCGCCTCCGCAGCTCGTCGCGCGGGGCGCCCTCTCGGGCGGCGCGTGAGAGCTTGCGGATCCGCTCTTCGTCGGCGAAGAGCTCCTCGCCCTCCTGCTCGACGAGCACGCGGCCGAGGATGTCGCCGAAGCAGTCGGACGTCCGCGCGCAGCGGCGCGTCGGCGTTCATGCGCGGAACGTAGCGCCCGCGCCGCCCCGGGAAGGCGACGCGGGCGCTCTCACGGTTACGAGCTTTCGAGCGCCGGCTCTGGGATCGGGGCCGGCGCAGCTGCGTGGTGCACGTGTGCCGGTCCGAGGTGGCCGTGTGTTTCGGTGCCGTAGCCGCCTGGGACGGGGATGTAGAACTCGGGGTAGCCCCACATGCCGTGCTCGGAGACGTCGAGGCCGGCGGTTTCGACTTCGGGCTCGACGCGGATCCCGAACGTCTTCTTCATCACCCAGAGGGCTGTGAAGCTGGCGGTGAAGGTGAAGGCGCCGACCGCGAGCAGGCCGAGGGCCTGGACGCCGAGCTGGTGGAAGCTGCCGGTGTACCAGAGCCCGCCTTGCCCGGTCGCGAGGTTCTCGGCGAGCGCCGGTACCGCGAAGATCCCGGTCGCGAGCGTGCCCCAGACCCCCGCGAGGCCGTGCACGGAGACCGCGCCGATCGGGTCGTCCACCCGCGAGCCGCTCCACGCCGAGCACGCCGAGGACCGCGATCGAGCCGGCGACGGCGCCGATCACGATCGCCGCCCAGGGGGCGACGAACCCGCGAGGCGGCGGTGATCGCGACCAGGGCGGCGATCACCCCGTTCAGCATCATCGAGAGGTCGGGCTTCTTGATCACGATCCAGGAAATCGCGACCGCGCCGAGTGCTCCGGCGGCGGCGGCGACGTTGGTGGTCAGCGCGACGTAGGCGAAGTAGCCGATCTTGTCCCCCGTCACCACGCTCAGCGTGCTGCCGGGGTTGAAGCCGAACCAGCCGAACCAGAGGATGATCACCCCGAGGGTCGACGAAGGCCATGTTGTGCCCGGGGATCGCGTTCGGCTTTCCGTCAGGCCCGAACTTCCCGATCCGCGGCCCCAGCAGCAGCGCCCCGGCCAAGCGCAGCGAGCGCGCCCTGGTAGTGCACGACGGTCGAGCCGGCGAAGTCCTGCATCCCGCGCGCGAACAACCAGCCGTCCGGCTGCCAGATCCAGTGCGAGACGATCGAGTAGATCAGCGTGAAGACGATCCCGAAGGCGAAGTAGACCCAGAGCTTCGTCCGCTCCGCCATCGCCCCCCAGACGATCGCCAACGACACCGCGGCGAACACGACCTGGAAGAAGTAGCCCGCCCCGGCCGGGATCGTCGAGAACCAGCTGAACGGCGACGCGCCGATCGCGAGCAGCTCATCCACACTCGGGAAGAACCCCGACCCGCCGACGAACCCGTTCCCGCCGTCACCGAAGGCGATCCCGAAGCCGACCAGGTAGTAGACGATCGACGCGATCGCCAGCACCAGCACGTTCTTCGCGGCGACATGCCCGACGTTCTTCATCCGCGTCAGGCCCGCCTCGAGGAAGGCGAAGCCGGCCTGCATGAACATCACGAGGATCGCCGCGACGACGACCCAGATCGTGCTCGCCGCGATCGCAAGGTCCTTGTTGCTCATCCGACTTCCACCTCCTCCAGGCTGCTGCCCGTCCGGTTGTGCGTGACGTTCTCGACCGGCGACGTCCAGACGAACCCGTCGCCAGACTCGTTCCCGCTCCGAGCCGCATCCGAGATCGCTGCGACGACCGCACCGGCGATCTCGTTCGGCGACGACGAACGTCAGGACCGCCTTCGGCAGGAAGCGCGACTCGAACACCCGCCCCCGGTACTCGTGCGTGATCCCGCGCTCACGACCGTGACCGATCGCCTCGACGACCGTCACACCGACGTGACCCGTCTCCTCCTCGACCGCGTCGATCACCGTCTCGACGCGCTCTCGGATGACGACTGCTTCGACCTTGATCATCAGGCGATCTCCTTGCTTCGTCGTTCGAGGAAGATGACGTCTCGCCAGACGCCGTCGAGCTGCCCGATCCGCTCGCGCACGCCGACGACGCGGAAGCCGCAGGCGAGGTGGAGCTTCACGCTGGCGGGGTTCTCCGGGAAGATCCCGGTCTGGATCGTCCAGATGCCGGCCGCCTCCGCACGCTCGATGAGCGCCGCAAGTAGCGTGCGGCCGATCCCCATGCCGCGCGCGCCGCGGGTGACGTAGATCGCTGTCCTCCGCCACGCCGCTGTAGACGCAACGCTCCGACACCGGCGAGAGCGCCGCCCAGCCGACGACCTCGTCGTCTTGACGGCGACGAGCCGGTGAGCGGCGAGGTGCGCCGCGTCCCACTCCTCCCACGACGGGATCTCCGTCTCGAACGTGGCGTTGCGGGACTCGATCCCCTGCGCGTAGATCGCGCTCACCGCAGGCCAGTCGTCTGCGGTGAGCGCGTCCACGCGAACATCGACGTGCGTTTCGATCATGCGTCGTAGTAGAGGGAGAACTCGGCCGGGTGCGGGCGAAGCCGAACCACGTCGACCTCGTTCTCGCGCTTGTAGTCGATCCACGTCCGGATCAGCTCCTCGCTGAACACGCCGCCCGCAGTGAGGAACTCGTGGTCGCGCCTCGAGTGCGTCGAGCGCCTCCGCGAGCGACCCGGGCACCTGCGCGACGCCGCGGTCCTCCTCGAACAGGTCGTAGTCCGCCGGCTCGCCGGCGTCGAGGCCCTTCGCGATCCCGTCGAGGCCCGCCATCAGCATCGCCGCGAACGCGAGGTACGGGTTCGCCGCCGCGTCCGGGCAGCGGAACTCGATCCGCTTCGCCTTCGGCGAGTCCGAGTACATCGGGATTCGGATGCACGCGGAGCGGTTGCGCTGCGAGTAGACGAGGTTGACCGGCGCCTCGTAGCCCGGCACGAGCCGGCGGTACGAGTTCGTCGTCGGCGCGCAGAAGGCGAGCAGCGCGGGCGCATGGGCGAGCAGGCCGCCGATGTACGCGCGGGCCAGCTGCGACAGGCCGGCGTAGCCCGACTTGTCGGCCATCAGCGGCGTGCCCTCCTTCCAGAGGGACTGGTGCGTGTGCATCCCCGAGCCGTTGTCGCCGAAGATCGGCTTCGGCATGAACGTGACCGTCTTGCCTGCGGCCCGGGCGACGTTCTTGGCGACGTACTTGTAGGTCATCACCTGGTCGGCCATCCGCGTGAGCGACTCGTACTTCAGGTCGATCTCGCACTGGCCGGCGGAGGCGACCTCGTGGTGGTGGAACTCGCACGTGATCCCGAGGCGCTCGAGCATCAGCACCATGCGCGTGCGCAGGTCGCTGAGCGTGTCGTGCGGCGCCGGCGGGAAGTACCCCTCCTTCTCGCGCACCGTGTAGCCGAGCCCGGGCTTGCCGGAGTTCCAGTGGCCCTCCGCCGAGTCGACCGAGTAGTGCGACGTGTGCGGCTGAAGGTCGTACGAGACCTCGTCGAAGACGAAGAACTCACATTCGGGGCCGAAGAACGCCGTGTCGGCGATGCCCGTCGTCCGGAGGTACTCCTCGGCGCGCTTCGCGACGAGCCGCGGGTCGCGGTCGTACGCCTCACCCGTGAGCGGGTCGCGGATCTCGCAGAGGAGCGACAGCGTCGGCGCCTCGGCGAACGGGTCGAGGATCGCGCTCGTCGGGTCGGGCATCAGCAGCATGTCCGACTCGCTGATCCCCTGCCAGCCGCGGATCGAGGAGCCGTCGAAGCCGAGGCCCTCGTCGAACGCCGACTCGTCGAACGACGTCACGGGCAGCGTCATGTGCTGCCAGCGCCCGAACAGGTCGCAGAACTTCAGGTCGACCATCTGGGCGCGCGTCTGGTTCGCCCATTCGAGCGCCTCTCGAGCGTCGGGCTTGGTGCCGTTCGCCAGGTAGTGCCTAGTCTCGACTTCTGCCATCCGTAGCTCCTTTGGATTGACAAGCACAGCGTTGGTCCACGAAAAAAGCCCCAGGACTCTTGGGTCCTGAGGCTCCATTGCCTCGGCCGGCGCCTTCGGCGGCGCGCGACCTGCCCGCAACGTAGCGGTCTCGACGGACGGCAGTCAAGGGGGCATGCAGGAACTAGCCACTTGTCGGGGCATTCCGTGCGCGCGACGCTGCCCGCGTGGAGCCCGAAGATCTGACTGCGATCATGGTTGCGCTCCTCGACCTACAATGGAAGATCAGACCGGATTCTCGAACTCCTCGGAGACGATGATGGGGAAGAAGAGGAAGAAGCTGACGCCTGAATTGCGAGCCGAGTGGAAGGCTCGCTCCGACCGCGTCACCCGGCTCCTGCGCGAGCGGATCGCCTATCACGAGGCGAGGCTCGCGGACGGCCGCGATTCCGGCGACAACTGAGGCCTGGCGCGCCTCGCGCGCGGCTGCTACTTTCCAGGCCTGATGTTGCTCCGACGCGGCTGAGCGGTCTCACCGGCGCCACGCGCTCCTCCTGTGAGCGCGGCTTACGCGCGCCAGCTCTCGTCCGTTTCGAGTCTAAGGAGCAACGATGTTGGACACAGCTGAGAAGACGACGATCACGCCCCGGGTGCGCCGGCAGGGCGCCGTGACCGCGGTCGAGGTCGTCGAGCTCCGCAAGGAGTTCATCCGCCGGAAGAAGACGGGCCGGTTCCGACGCGAGCGCAAGCGCGTCGCCGCGCTCGAAGGCGTCTCGTTCACGATGCAGAAGGGCGAGACGCTCGCGATCCTGGGCCAGAACGGGTCGGGCAAGTCGACCCTGGTCCGCCTGCTCTCGACGCTGCTGCTCCACGACGGCGGCAGCGTCACGATCTTCGGCCACGACGCATTCGTCGAGTCTCGCGCGGTCCGGCGGCTCGTGAACCGCGTCTCGGTCGAGGCCAGCTTCTTCAAGAAGATGTCCGCGACGGAGAACCTGAGCTACGCAGCGCGTTTCTACGGGATGCCGCCGTCGAAGACCCGCGACCGGATCCCCGAGATCCTCGAGCGGGTGCGGTTTCCCAAGGACCGGCTGGGCGACTCGATGGAGAACCTCTCGCGGGGCACGCAGCAGAAGGTCGCGCTCGCGCGGGCGCTCCTGACCTCGCCTGTCCTCCTCCTGCTCGACGAGCCGACGACCGGCCTCGACCCGCGCTCGAAGCTCGAGGTGCAGGAGTTCATCCGGGAGATCCGCGAGTCGCACGACGCGACGGTGCTGCTCTGCACGCACGACCTGACCGAGGCCGAGACGCTGGCGGAGCGAATCGGGATCCTCGACCGCGGCAAGCTGATCGCGCTCGCTCCGGCGGACGAGTTGAAGCGGCAGTTCGGAAGCGAGACCCTCGAGGAGGCCTTCTTCGCCGCGACCGGGAAGACGCTCGAGGACGAAGCGGAAGGAGATGACGAATGAAGGGCGCAGCCGCAACCATGCGAGCCGAGCTGATCGGGCTCTCGGGCGTCGTCGAGCGCAACGTCTACCTGACCAAGCGCTACTTCCTGTGGGATGTCGCGTTCTTCCTCTGGACGGTGGCGAACACCCTCACGATCGTCTTCATCGCCAAGGGGTTCGAGGCGACCGGCGGCGTGATCGACGTCAACAAGGCGACCACTTCGCTGCTGATCGGCGCGGTGATCTGGGCCTACCTCGGGATCATCTTCGAGTTCCTGACGGAGACCGTCGCCTGGGAGCGCTGGGAGGGGACGATCGAGTACACGTTCATGGCGCCTCTCTCCCGGGCGATGCACCTGGCAGGCCAGGGCGTGTTCGCGATCATCTACGGACTCGCCCGCGCCGCGCTGCTCTTCACTGTGGTCGCGCTCTTCTTCGACCTCAGCTTCCCGGACGCGGACTTCCTCGCCGCGCTACTGGTGGTCGCCGTCGCGTCCGTCTCGTTCATCGGGATCGGGATGATGACGTCGGTGATGCCGCTGATCTCGCCGGAGAAGGGCATGCAGCTGGGCTTCATCGCCCAGGGAGTCCTGCTCGTCGTCTCGGGTGTCTACTACCCGGTCGAGGTGCTGCCGCAGTGGATGCAGTGGATTGCGACGATCTCGCCCGCGACGTACGCGCTGGAAGGATCACGCGCGGCGATCATGGAGGGTGCCGGTGTCACCGAGATGTGGGACTACATCTGGCCTCTGATCATCATCGGAGTGGTCTCCGTGCCGCTCGGCCTGTGGGTGTTCTCCCGCGGTGAGCGGTACGCCAAGCAGCACGGAAAGCTCAAGCGGTCCGGCTAGAGGGGTGAAGCTCCTGGCCCCGTTTCGGGTCAGGGACTTCGCCCTCTACTGGACTGCACGCACCGTCTCGTTCGTCGGCGACGGCTTCATGTTCGTCGCGCTGCCCTGGCAGGTCTACGAGCTTTCGAACTCGCCCTCGGCGATGGGGCTCGTGGGAGCGCTCCAGACCGGGGCGATCCTCGCGTTTGTGCTGGTCGGCGGGGTGGCGTCTGATCGGTTTGAGCGCAAGCGCGTGATCGTCGTTGCCGACGTCGCTCGGGCGATCGCGGTGGGAGCGGTAGGCGTGCTCGCGATCGCGGGCGACCTCGAGCTCTGGCACCTCTGTGTGATGGCGGTCGTCTTCGGCCTCGGGCAGGCGTTCGCCGGGCCCGCGTTCGGCTCGATCGTGCCGCAGCTCGTTCCGGGCGACCTGCTCGTGCAGGCGAACTCGGCGCTCTTCACCGTGAACCCGCTCGCGCTTCGTTTCATCGGCCCCGCCCTCGGCGGCCTGACGATCGCCGCGTTCGGTACCGGCGCCGCGTTCCTCGTCGACGCGGGCTCGTTCGTCGTCGGCGCCGTCGCCGTCGCGCTGATCTCGGCGCGCCCTGCCGCGCGGCTGCTCGAGGAAGGCGAGCACCGGACCGTTGTTCAGGACATTCGGGAGAGCTTCCGCTACGTCCGCGCGCGGGTGTGGCTGTGGGGGACGCTTACGTGGTCACTCCTCGTGCTCCCGCTCGCCTGGGCGCCGTGGGAGGTCCTCTTGCCCTACCTCGTCAAGAACGACCTCGGCGGGAACGCCCGTGATGTCGGCTTCGTCTTCGCCGCCGGCGGCGCGAGCAGCATCCTGATCGCGCTCGGCCTCTCCCAGTTCAGCATCCCGCGGCGGC
Organism: uncultured Actinomycetes bacterium; assembly: GCA_963700495.1. GTDB lineage: Bacteria > Actinomycetota > Thermoleophilia > Gaiellales > Gaiellaceae > JACCTU01. The sequence goes on from CAVOXT010000003.1 coordinate 400,384, forward strand.
ACATCGCGTTCATGTACGGCATGTTCGCGTTCGGAGCGTTCGACCTGATGCTCTATGCCCTGACGCAGGCTCCGTGGCAGGCGATGCTGGTGGCCTTCTGCACCGAGTGCGGCTGGATGGGCGGCACGATCGTCTGGAACACCCTGGTTCAGAAGGCCGTGCCCACCGAGCTGCTCGGCCGGGTGCGGAGTGTCGACTGGCTCGCGGCGATCGGCTTCGTCCCGCTCTCGTTCGCCGTGATCGGGCCGCTGGGCGAGTTGGTGGGCGTCCGGCCCGTGCTCTTCGCCTGCGGGCTCGGGGGCGTCGCCCTCAGCGTCGCTGCCTTCCTCCTGCCCGGGATGCGCGAGACCGAGGGCAAGATCTCGCTTGGCGACCAGATCGCGGCGGCCGAGTCACCCTGACCGGGTGGCCGACACCACGGCTTCGGACGGTTAGGGTGCCCCGGAGGGAACGAGCCATGGTCTTACGACTCGTCGGAGGGGTAGTGCTCGCCGCATGTTTCGGCCTGGTCGCCGTGCCCGCGATGGCCGCCGAAGACGTGCAGACCGTTCGGCTGATCGAGACGCTCACCTCGCAGCAATCCGTCGACCTCGGCGCCAAGGGTTCCTCGACCGGCGACATCCGATTCACTGGACATGTGCTCAGGCGGGCCGCGCCGGCGGGCACGGGTCCAGTGGGCGGTAGGATCGGCACGCACTCGGTCTCGACGACCGTGCTCGCCGGCGGGTCGGGGAGCGTCGTGTCCACGGCTGTGCTTCCCACGGGGTCGATTACCGCGGGCGGTGTAGCGAAGGGCGTGGCCAGGACATTCGCCGTGCTCGGCGGCACGGGCGGCTACGCGAACGCGCGTGGAACCCTCACGGTCAGGCGGCTCGATGCGCGGCGCTCGCTGCTGATCTTCACGCTGTTCCTCGCCGAGCGGGGCGAGCAGGGCCCGGCAGGGCCGCAGGGACCAGCAGGGTCGGCGGGACCCGCCGGGCCGACCGGTGCAACCGGCGCCACGGGTGGGACCGGCGCTCCGGGTGCGAGCGGTGCGACGGGTGCGACTGGCCCCGCGGGCGCGGTCGGTCCGGCGGGTCCGGCGGGCCGCGGGCGCGGTCCGGCGGGTCCGGCGGGCGCAGCGGGTCCGGCGGGTCCGGCGGGCGCGGCGGGTCCGGCGGGTCCGGCGGGCGCGGTTGGTCCGGCGGGCGCGGTCGGTCCGGCGGGCGCGGTCGGTCCGGCGGGTCCGGCGGGCGCGGTCGGTCCGGCGGGTCCGGCGGGTCCGGCGGGTCCGATCGGCCCGGCAGGTCCCGCTGGCGCGCAGGGTCCCGCCGGCGTGCAAGGGCCTGCAGGCCCGCAGGGCATCCAGGGCCTCCCCGGCGTCTCCGGGCTCGTGCGCATCACCCAGACGTCCGTCGTCGACTCGGCCACCACGAAAAGCGCGACCGCGACCTGCGGAGCGGGTCTCCGTGCGCTCGGGGGCGGCGGCGTCGCGACCTTCGTCGCAGGCGGCGGGGCCCCCGCCGACCTCGCGCTCGTCCGCTCCGAGCCCACCATCGACGGCGGCGGCAACCCGAACGGCTGGATCGTTACCGCGAACGAGACCGACGCGATCGCCGGCACGTGGTCGGTGACCGCGGTGGCCCTCTGCGCGACGGTGACCTGAGACGCGGTGTAGACTCCGCCCGTCCGGAAGGCGACGCTGCCTTGGGCGCGACGCTCGCGCCTGGGGCTTTTTCATTTTCAGGAGGGTGTAGATGGCGCAGGTCGAGACGAAGAACCGAGCCACGTCGAGCGAGGACGCGCGTAAGGAGGTCCTGAAGCGCGTCGACAAGGAGAAGGTCGAGTTCGTGCTCCTCTGGTTCACCGACCTCGAGGGGCACCTCAAGAGCTTCGCGATCACCCCGAGCGAGCTGGAGGACGCGCTCGACGACGGGATGGGTTTCGACGGCTCGTCGATCACCGGTTTCAACGCGATCGAGGAGTCCGACATGGTCGCGATCCCCGATCCCGAGACGTTCCAGCTGCTGCCGGCCGCCGAAAGCGAGACCAAGATCGCGCGGATGATCTGCGACATCGTGACGCCCGACGGCAAGCCGTACGCCGGCGACCCGCGCCACGTGCTTCGTCAGGCGCTCGAGCGGATGCAGTCGATGGGCTTCGACACGTTCAACGTCGGGCCCGAGCTCGAGTACTTCCTCTTCAAGGACGACAAGGGGACGGAGACGCTCGACGAGGGCGGCTACTTCGCGATGACGACGATGGACGCGGCCACCGAGCTGCGCAACGAGACGATCAGGGCGCTCACCTCGGTGGGGATCCCCATCGAGTACCACCACCACGAGGTCGGCCCGTCGCAGCACGAGATCGACATGCGGTTCTCACCGGCGCTCGACATGGCCGACCACACGATCACGTACCGGCTGATCGTCAAGGAGGTCGCGAAGAAGGCGGGTTACCACGCGACGTTCATGCCGAAGCCGATCTTCGGCGAGAACGGCTCGGGCATGCACACGCACCAGTCGCTCTTCACGGGCGGCCGGAACGCGTTCTTCGACGCCGACGACCAGTGGAACCTGAGCGACGTCGGCAAGGCGTTCATCGCGGGCCAGCTACGCCACGCGCGGGAGCTCTCAGCGGTGTTCGCTCAGTGGGTCAACTCGTACAAGCGGCTCGTGCCGGGCTTCGAGGCGCCGGTCTACGTCGCCTGGTCGCGCCGGAACCGCTCCGCGCTGATCCGGATCCCGCTCTACAAGCCGGGCGCCGAGCAGGCGACGCGGGCGGAGCTTCGCTGCCCCGATCCGGCGTGTAACCCGTACCTCACCTTCGCCGCGCTGCTGCACGCGGGGCTGGAGGGAATCGAGCAGGGCTACGAGCTGCCCGAGCCGATGGAGACGAACCTCTACCACCTGACCGCGGAGCAGCGTCGCGAGCGGGGCATCGTCTCGCTGCCGGAGACGCTCGGCGAGGCGATCGACGAGCTCTCGCAGTCGGATCTGATGCGGAAGCGCGCTCGGCCCGCACATCTTCGACCGCTACGTGGAGTTGAAGCGCAAGGAGTGGGACGAGTACCGCGTCCAGCTCACGGCCTGGGAGATGGAGAAGTACCTGGCGGTCCTGTAGAGCGCACCTGGACACACCGGCCCCCGACGGACATGATGGTGACTCCGGCCTGAGAGGCTCTGCGGCCGAGCGGGCCGGCAACTGACGGCCGATCGCGGGGCGTTCGTATTTGCGACGCCCCGTGGTCGTAGAAAGCACGGGGGAACCCGTGGTTTCCCTGTTATCGGTGAGGCCGATGCTCGCCGTCGGCGCGGAGGGCGGGCTTTGCCCGCCCGGGAGCTAGTGCGCGTGAAGGATCGCTGCGCGCGCCTTTCAAGAGCCGAAAGTCCGAAGGACTTGAGGCTTAGAGGAAGGAGCGGATGCTCTCGCGGGGGACGCGGAGACCGATCACGCCGCTCGTCCCGTCGATCTGCTCGATGGCCTCGAGCGGGACGAGATGGCGCCGGCGCGTGAAGAAGCCCTTGCGGACGGCAACGGCATCGGGCTCGTCGGGGCGCGTGCCGTACATGGGCGACTCGACCTTGCCAATCACCCTGCCGCGGGAGTCCGCGACGATGTAGCCCATGGTGCGGCGGAGGTCGTAGGCGAGCGCGCTCACTGTCCTTAAGCTATTCCCCGCCTGCAAAGAAAATCCCCCTGGTGGGGTAAGGATTGTGTAAACGGCAGCGCTAGTCGGGCTTCGTCGTCATCGCCCAGACGGCGACCACATACGACGCCAGCGCGATGGTGGTGAGCACGGCGCCGACCCGGACGAGCGTGCTCGTCGCAGGGCCGTCGGCGCTGCGCAGACGCCGGACGCCGAGCCCGGTCAGGAGGAGCGAGATCAGGATCAGGAGGCCGCCGGGCTCGGCCGTGATGTACCCGACCCCGAGCCAGGCCGGATCGTCGTCTCCGCCGAAGCCCTCCTTCGACGCGGTCCACTCACCGAAGATCCGCATCAGCCACCAGGCCGGGAACGCGACGGCGGCCAGCGACCAGAAGGCGAGCCGCGCGAGCGTCGGCGTGTCGCGCCGCCAGCCCGCCACGAACGCGAACACGGCGCAGGTCAGTCCGCCGACGAGGAGCATCGCGCCGAGCACGTGCAGCAGCAGCGTCCAGTTCCAGTCGTCCGGACGGATGGCGGCGAGGAGGCTCATGCGCCGGGCTTGTAGATCATGTCGGCGAGGAGCAAGAGGACGATCACGCTCGAGACGGCGTTCAGCATCATCGCGCGGGGGTCCTTGAGCTTCGCCCGGAGCTCGGCACTCGGCTCCTCGGCTCGGCCTTCGGTCGCGAGGCGCTCGGCGAGCTGCTGCGCCTCGGTGTAGGTGGTCCCGCCACGGCGACCGGTCTCGGACGAGATCGCCCAGAGGATGATCGCCGCGAGGATCCAGCCGTCCCAGACGTGGTACGCGTCCCGCTCGATTGCGAGCGCGATCCCGAAGATGAGCGTCCCGAGCGTCCCGAAGACGATCAGGACGTTCGCCGGCCGCGCGACCCGGAAGTAGCGGAGCGACTCGGCGGGCCGGTCGACGTCACGCGCGACGATGCCGATGGTCCAGAAGACGACGAGCGCCGCCACGAGCGCGAAGGCGGTCAGGACGTGGAGGAACAGCAGCCAGTCGTAGAACGACACGGCGCAACGCTACGACACCCGGCGGACGGGCACAATCGCCGAATGGACGAGAGCGCACGGCATCTCCGCCTGCTGACCGAGACGATCGCGGCGGTCAACTCGTCACTCGATCTCGAAGAGGTGCTCGGTCTGATCGCGCGCCGCGTCGCAGACGTGCTCGAGGCCGACGCGTGCTTCGTCTACCTCTACGACGAGCCCACCGACGAGCTCATCCTCCGCGCCACGCACGGCTCGCACGTCGAGGAGCTGACCCGCACGCCCCGGATGCGGCCGGGCGAGGGGATCACGGGAGCCTCCGCCGCAGAGCGGGCGCCGGTGATGATCCCGGCGCAGGCGCATCTCGATCCGCGCTTCAAGTCGTTCCCGAACCTGCCGGAGGACGAGTACGAGTCGATCCTCGCCGTCCCGATCGTGGCGCGGGACGGTCGGCTCGACGGTGCGCTCAACGTCCGGACGATCAGTCCGCGGGAGTTCACGCGGTCGGAGATCGACCTCGTGCTGGCGATCTCGACGCAGGTCGCGCAGTCGATCGAGCACGCGCAGCTCTACGCGCAGGCCCAGCGGCGTGTGCACGAGCTGGAGTCGCTCGCCCGGATCTCCGAAGCGGTCTCCGAGTCGCTCTACCTCGAGGAGTCCCTCGAGGCGATCGTGAAGACGACGATGGGCGCAGTCGGCGCGACCGGCGCGGCGCTCGTGCTCGAGGACGGGAAGATCGCGTGGCCCGAAGGACGAGCCGGCGCGTTCGCCGTGCGCCTGCCACTCCGCTGGAAGCGGCGCCAGATCGGCGAGCTCGTCTGCGACCGCGACACGCCGTTCAACGACGAGGACCAGGCGCTGCTCTCGTCGATCGCGAGCCACGCTGCAGTCGCTCTCGAGCACGGCCGCGCGGTCATGCGCGGCGTGCTCGCCCAGGAGATCCACCACCGCGTCAAGAACAACCTCCAGACCGTGGCCTCGCTGCTGCGGCTGCAGGCTCGCGCCGAGGACGTCGACCCGCGCAGGGCGCTCGACGACTCGGTCAACCGGATCCTCGCGATCGCGGCCGTGCACGAGGTGCTGATGGAGCGCCGCGAGGAGGAGGTCGATCTCGCCGAGCTGCTCGACCGGCTGCGCGCGACGCTCGTGCAGGGGCTCGCCTCCGGGAAGGAGGTCGACTCCTCGTTCGAGTCGGTCCAGCTCGCCGGCGGGCGCGCGACGGCTCTGGCGCTCGTCTTCACCGAGTTGCTCCAGAACGCGCTCGAGCACGGCGGCTCGTCGGTCCGGGTCGAGCTCGTGCGTCGCGACGGCGAGGCCGTGCTCGCGATCACCGACGACGGCACGGGGATCGAGGGCGAGCCGAGCTCGGGAACGGGCCTGTCGATCGTGCGAGCGCTCGTCCGCGACGAGCTCGGCGGGACGCTCACGCTCGACTCGAACGGCGGCCTGCGCGCCGAGGTGGTCTTCCCGGCCTAGCGAGGCTCGGGGTCAGACCCCACTACAGATGATCCACAGCCTGCTCGAAGGAGGCTCCGAAGCTCTGACAGCCTCCTGGGGAGAGTCCGTCACACTGCCGATCCTTCGGGGGTCAGACCCCAAGTCGCCGGCGGCATGCGCGAGGCAATCGGCTGTTACGTACGTGGCTGCCAGAGCTCGAACCGGTTTCCCTCCGGGTCGAAGCCCCACGCGAACCAGCCGTTCTCCTCTTGCTCGACCTTGTCCTCGATCTGGACTCCGGCTTCGCGGAGCTGCGCGAGCATCGCTTCGAGGTCGCGGACGCGGTAGTTCAGCATCGCCGCCTGCTCGCGCGGCCAGTAGTCGCTCTCCGCGGAGAAGATGCACCAGACCGTCTGGTCGCCCGCCTCGTTGACGAACGCCTGGCCGCCCCAGTCGCTCACCTCGACGCCGAGGTGCTCCGCGTACCACGCGCGAAGACCCTCCGGGTCGCGGGCACGGAAGAAGACGCCGCCGATCCCGAGCACGCGCTCCACGCGGCGACCCTACAGCGCTGCGGCGAGTCGGCGCAGGCGGCGCGCGCGAACGGTCAGGCGATACGTCGTCGAAGGTGGAAAGCCGTCGTGGACGCGACGCTCGACGAGCCCCGCGTGCACGAGTTCCTTCAGCGCGAGCGTCAGCGCCCGCGGCGACACGCGCAGCCCCGAGCGCAGCTCGGCGAACCGCCGCTCGCGGGCGAGCTCGAGGAGGACGGGAAGCGACCACTTCTTGAGGCCGACGTCCTCGAGTCCCTCGGCGCGGAGCTCGTCGACGAGCCTCGTCGCCGCCGCGCCGATCTGCCGGCCGCGAGCGCTCAGCACGTACTCGGGCCGCAGCGGATGCCCGTACCCGGGGTTGCGCTCGACGAGGCCGGCCTCGAGGAGCGCGTCGAGCGTTCGCCGCAGCGTCTCTCGGCCGACGCCCAGTCGGTTCGCCAGCGATACGAACTTCGCACCCCGGGATCGATGGAGCTCGGCGAGCACCGGCAGCGACCAGCGGAAGTGAAAGAGACTCGGACTTGACATGGAAGTAGCCGAAGTATAAAAAGAGGTCCGGACAACAGCAAGGGAGGCAGTCATGAGCGAGCAGGTCGCAAGCAAGCCGCAGGCTCGGGCCATCAGCTACGAGCACAAGAACCTGACGATCTCCGTCAACGTCTCGGACATCCAGCGCTCGATCGACTGGTACCGCGAGGCGCTCGGCTTCGAGGTCGAGTATCGGCTGGACGACATCGGTTGGGCCGAGCTGACGACGCCGTTTGGGGCCGTGAACATCGGGCTCAGCCAGACCGAAGAGCAGCAGGCGGGCGGCACCGTTCCGACGTTCGGCGTGACCGACATCGAGGCGGGCCGGCGCCACCTGGAGTCGCTGGGCGTGAAGCTCGACGAGATCTTCGACGTCCAGGGGATGGTGAAGCTGATGGGCTTCTACGACCCCGACGGCAACCCGTGGATGCTCGCGGAGACCACCGCGAAGTATCCGGGCGCGTAGCGCGCGGCGGGAATCGCGGGAAGCTCCATCGAACGCTTGCTGTTCGCCCTCGCCTCGGGGACCCCTCCATACTTCCCGCGGTGCGGATCTTGATTGCGGAGGACGAGACGATCATCCGGATGGACCTCCGCGACCTGCTCGAGCGCGCCGGCTTCGACGTCTGCGCCGAGGCGAAGGACGGCGAGGAGGCTGTCGACCTCGCGCGGAGCGAGCGGCCCGACCTCGCGATCCTCGACGTGAAGATGCCGCGGCTGGACGGAATCGAGGCGGCCCGCCGCATCCTCGACGAGCGGCCGCTGCCGATCGTGATGCTGACTGCGTACGGGCAGGAAGAGCTCGTCGCCCGCGCGGTCGAGGCCGGCGTCTTCGGCTACCTCGTGAAGCCGTTTCGCGAGCAGGACCTGCTGCCGGCGATCCACACCGCCCGCGCGCGCCACGAGGAGCTGAGCGCTCTGCGCGACGAGGCCGACTCGCTGGCCGAGGCGCTCGCGGCGCGAAAGGCGATCGAGCGGGCGAAAGGGCTGCTGATGGCGAAGGAGGGCCTGACCGAGGACGAGGCGTTCTCACGCCTGCGCAAGGCGAGCCAGGTCTCCGGCAGGCCGCTCAAGGTCGTCGCGGAGGCGCTGATCGCGACCTTCGCGAAGCCGTAGTCACGCCTGCGAGCGCTCGAACAGCGTCTCCCAGCGGGACAGAAGCGCCTGGAGGTCGTCGCGCGCGCGCCGGTGCTTCGCCAGCACGTCGACGTTCGACCAGTCGTCCGCGAGCTGCTGCTCGAGCTCCGCGACCGTCGTCTCGAGCGCCCCGATCTGGTCCTCGATCAGGTCGAGCTCCGTCGGTCGCGTTGAGCGTTTGCGCGTCGGCAGCTCCCGCCGCACGTGAGCCTTCGGCTTCTCGATCTTCGGCGGTTCGGTGAGCGCAGCGCGCTCGTCACGCATGCGGACGTAGTCGGCCCATCCGCCGTCGTACGAGTTGATCCGCCCGCCCTCGATCGCCAGCGTGCGCTCGGCGACGGCGTCGAGCAGGGCCCGGTCGTGCGAGACGAGCAGGATTGTGCCGGGGAACGCCTCGAGCGCTGCTTCGAGCGCCTCGCGGCTCTCGAGGTCGAGGTGGTTCGTCGGCTCGTCGAGCACGAGGAAGTTCGCGCCGGAGGCGACCACGACGGCGAGTGCGAGCCGCCGCCGCTCGCCCCCCGAGAGCACCTTGACGGGCTTCTCGTGCTCGGCCCAGCCGGAGAAGAGAAACTTGCCGAGCAGCGACTGCGCCTGCGGGCGCTGGAGGCCGGTCATCGACTGCACGCACTGCAGCACCGTCCCACGGTCGTCGAGCTCGACCTCCTGCTGCGAGAAGTACGCAGGCTGCACGCCGTGGCCGAGACGGGTGCGGCCGGCGGCGGGCTCCCGGTTGCCGAGCAGGGTCTCGAGCAGCGTCGTCTTGCCGGACCCGTTGGGTCCGACGAGCGCGACGTGCTCTCCGCGCTCGAGCGCGAAGCCGGCGTCCACGAGCAGGTGCTTGTCGCCCGCCGAGAGGAAGAGATCCTCGACCTCGGCGACCGTGCGTCCGCTCCGCGCTGGCTTCAGGAACTCGAAGCCGAGCGAGCGCGTTCGCCGCGTCAGGAGCGCGGCCTCGCCGGTCGCGCCCGCGCGTTCCTTCTGCAGGCGCCCGATCTGCGTCAGCTTCGCCTGCGCCTGCTTCGCCTTGTCCTTCTTGTAGCGGAACCGCTCGACGAAGCGCTCGAGCCGCGCGATGTCGACGGCGATCCGGTCGGCCGTCTTCTGGGCGTGCTCCGCACGCTGCGCCTTCTCGAGCCGCCACGCGTGCCAGGGACCGGCGAAGTACGTCGAGCGCCCGGCAACGAGCTCGAGCGTGGCGCTCGTGACCGCCTCGAGGAACCAGCGGTCGTGCGCGACGAGGATGATCGCTGCGTCGAGCGACTGCAGCTCGCGCTCGAGCCACTCTAGGCTCGCGACGTCGAGGTGGTTCGTCGGCTCGTCGAGCAGCAGCAGATCGGGGTCGCCGCCGAGCGCGCGGGCGAGCGATGCGCGCGTCAGCTCGCCGCCGGAGAACGTCGTCAACGGCCGATCGAGGTCGGCGTCGGCGAAGCCGAGGCCTCGGACGACCGCACCCGTGTGGTCGCGCCATGCGTAGCCGCCCGCGTGCTCGAGCCGGGCCTGCGCCTCGCCGTAGCGCCGGAGCGTCGCCTGGTCGTGCGCGCCGCCGCTCATCGCCTGTTCGAGCCGGCGCAGCTCCTCCTCGGTCGCGATCAGGTCGCGCGCGCCCGAAAGCACGTACTCACGCAGCGTCAGGTTTCGCTCGAGCGGCGGGCGCTGGTCGTGGAGCGCGACGCGCGTGCCCTTCTGGAAGGCGAGCTCGCCGCCGTGCAGCTCGGTCTCGCCCGAGAGGATCCGGAGCAGCGTCGTCTTGCCCGCCCCGTTCGGGCCGGCGAGGGCGACGCGCTCGCGCCGCTCGACCTTGAACGAGACGCCGTCGAAGAGGACGTCGCCGCCGAGCTCCTTGCGCAGGTTGGATGCGATGACGACTGCCATCGCGGCTAAGGGTAGAGCGCGGGCTAGGCCGAGGCGCGCTCGCGGACGAGGCGGCGGGCCGCCTCCGCGATGTGCTCGGCGTCGATCCCGGCCGCGTGGAGCAGCTCGTCCGGCTTGCCGGAGTGCGGCAGGTCGCGCACGCCGAGCTTCGTGACCCGCGGCGCCTCCTCGAGGTCGGCGAGCGCCGACAGGACGGCCTCTCCCAGCCCTCCCTCGGGCCAGTGGTCCTCCACGGTCACGATCGGCGTCCGGAGGCCGCGGAGCGTCTCCGCGTCGATCGGCTTGACCGAGTAGCAGTCGATCACGCGCGCGGAGATCCCCTCGCCCGCGAGCGTCTCCGCCGCCTCGAGCGCCTCGTGCAGCGTGATCCCCGCACCGACGATCGCGACGTCGTCACCGTCCCGCACGGTCTTGCTGCCGCCGACGGGGAACTCCTCGTCGGGGCCGTAGATGACGGCTGTGTCCGCGCGCGTCGTGCGGAGGAACGAGATTCCCTCGAGGTCGCCCATCGCGCGCACGAGCTTCGCCGTCTGGTTGCCGTCGCTCGGGTAGAGCACCGTCGAGCCGTGAATCGCGCGGAACTCCGCGAGGTCCTCGAGCGCCATCTGCGACGGCCCGTCCTCGCCGATCGAGACGCCCGCGTGCGAGCCGCAGAGCTTGATCGTCGCGCGCGAGATCGCGGCCATGCGGACGAAGTCGTACGAGCGGCTCATGAACGCCGCGAACGTCGACGCGAACGGCTTCCAGCCGAGCACCTGCATCCCAACCGCGGCCGCCACCATCTGCTGCTCCGCGATGAACATCTCGAAGAACCGCTCCGGGTGCGCCTTGCCGAAGATCTCCGCGTACGTCGAGTTCGAGACTTCGCCGTCCAGCGCGACGACGCGGCCGTCCTCGCCCCCGAGCGCCGCAAGCGCGTCGCCGTAGGCCTTGCGTGTCGCGACCTTCGAGCCCAGCTCGTAGCTCGGCCACTCCACGCTCGTCGGCTCGAACCGGTTGGGCTCGCCGGGCTCGGGCTTGCGCACGTCGACCTTGATGTTGCGCACGCCGCCGAGCTCCTCGATCGCCTCCTCGGAGATCGCCTTGCCGTGCCAGCCGTCCTGGTTCTCGACCTTCGAGTAGCCCTTGCCCTTGATCGTCTTCGCGACGATCGCGGTCGGCGTCCCCTTCGTCGATGCGGCCTGGGTGTACGCCGCGTCGATCTGCTCGACGTCGTGGCCGTCGACCTCGATCGCGTTCCAGCCGCACGACTCGAGCCGGCGCGAGTAGTAGCCGAGATCCCAGCCGTGCATCGTCTCGCCGCGCTGGCCGAGCCGGTTGACGTCGATGATCGCCGTCAGGTTGTCGAGCTCGTAGAAGGCGGCGTGCTCGAACGCCTCCCACATCGATCCCTCGGCCATCTCGCTGTCGCCGCAGATCACCCAGACGCGAAACGGCAGGCGGTCGAGCTGCTTGCCTGCGAGCGCCATCCCGACGCCGATCGGGAGCCCCTGGCCGAGCGAGCCGGTCGCGACGTCGACCCACGGCAGGACTGGCGTCGGATGACCCTCGAGCCGCGAGCCGAACTGCCGGTACGTTCCGAACTCCTCCTCGGACAGCACACCCGCGGCGCGGAAGAGGCCGTAGACGAGCGGAGAGGCATGGCCCTTCGAGAAGACGAGCCGGTCGTTTCGGGGGCTCTTCGGGTCGTCGAAGTCGTAGCGGAAGTGCCCGGCGAGGAGGACCGCCGCGAGGTCGGCGGCGGACATCGACGAGGTCGGATGGCCGGAGCCGGCCTTTGCGCTCGCGCGGACCGCGTCCACCCGCAGCTGCTGCCCGAGCTCGCGGTAGAGATCGAAGTCGGCCATACCCGTGTACCGTAACCAGTCGATGCGAGTCGCGGTCGCCTTCGACCACCGCGGTGTCAAGCTGCGCAAGCGTGTCTTCGAGGTACTCGTCGAGCTCGGGCACGAGCCGCTCGATCTCGGCACCGACGTGCCCGAGCCGCGCATCGACTACCCGGACAAGGCACGGGAGGTCGGCGAGGCGATTCTGGGGGGCGCGGCCGAGCGCGGCGTCCTCGTCTGCGGCTCGGGGGTCGGAGCCTCGGTCGCGGCCTGCAAGCTGCCGGGGATCCGGGCCGCGATCTGCCACGACACGTACTCCGCCCACCAGGGCGTCGAGCACGACGACATGAACGTGCTCTGCCTCGGCTCCGACGTCGTCGGCGACGAGCTCGCCGGGGAGCTCGTCCGGGCGTTCCTCCGGGCAGAGTTCGACGGAAGCGAGCGTTACGTGAGGAGATTGGAGAAGATCGCCCGACTGGAAAGGGAGGTGACACATGGCGAAGTCACGTCTGCATGAGCTGAGCGAGCATGGTCAGAGCGTCTGGATCGATTCGCTCTCGCGCCAGTGGCTGCGGGACGGAATGATGCGGAGGCTGATCGACGAGGACGCCGTCGTCGGCGTCACCTCGAACCCGACGATCTTCCAGAAGGCGCTCTCCGAAGGCGACTGGTACGACGACCAGCTCCGCGAGCTGATCCAGCAGGAAGACGACGCGCGCGAGATCTTCTGGCAGCTCGCAGTGGCCGACATCAAGGAGGCGTGCGACCTCTTCCGCCCCGTCTGGGACGAGGGGAGCGGACGCGACGGCTACGTGTCGCTCGAAGTCGACCCCGACCTCGCGTACGAGCGCGACGCAACGATCGACCAGGCGCTGCACCTGCACGACTGGGTCGACAGACCGAACCTCTTCGTGAAGATCCCCGCCACAGAGCCGGGCCTCGGTGCGATCGAGGAGTGCATCGCGCGAGGCAAGTCGATCAACGTGACGCTGATCTTCTCGCTCGCGCGCTACGAGGCCGTCGCCGAGGCGTACGTCCGAGGGCTCGAGCGGCTGGTCGAGTCGGGCGGCGATCCCACGCACGTCGCGTCGGTTGCGTCGTTCTTCGTCTCGCGCGTCGACACCGAGGCTGACAAGCGCCTGGATGCAGTCGGCCGCTCCGATCTGAAGGGCAAGCTCGCGATCGCGAACGCGAAGCTCGCATACCAGCGGTACATGTCGATCTTCTCCGGCGAGCGCTGGGAGCGGCTCCAGGCGAAGGGTGCGACGAAGCAGCGCTGCCTCTGGGCGTCGACCTCGACGAAGAACCCCGAGTACCGCGACGTCATGTACGTCGAGGAGCTGATCGGGCCGGAGACGGTGAACACGATGCCGCTCGAGACGATCCGCGCGTTCCAGGACCACGGCGTCGTCGCCGACACGCTCGAGCAGGGGCTCGACGAGGCGCACGAGCTGCTCGTCGAACTCGAGGGCGCGGGCGTCGACTACGACGACGTCGTCGCGACGCTCGAGCGCGAGGGCGTGCAGAAGTTCTCGGACTCGTTCGCCGAGCTGCTCGAGGGCATCCTCGCGAAGCGCGGCGAGCTCGTCTCCGCCTAGTGGCCACCGAGACCGCGCAGCTCGTCGACCGGATCTGGAGCCGCGACCCGAGCGTCTGGACCGGGGCCGACGAAGCGCAGTGGCTCGGCTGGCTCGACGAGCCGATGCGAATGCACGAGCGCGTTCATGACCTGCTCGAGTTCGCGGCGGGCGTGCAGTTCGAGCGCGTATGCCTGCTCGGGATGGGCGGATCGAGTCTCGCGCCCGAGGTGCTGAAGCGCCTCTTCCGCGTCGAGGTCTTCGAGGCGCTCGACACGACGCATCCGAACGCGGTCCGGCGCGTCGAGACCGGCGGCACGTTGTTCATCTCCGCCTCGAAGTCGGGCTCGACGCTCGAGACCCGCTCGCACACCGACTACTTCTGGGAGCAGACGCGCGCGAACGGGGAGCCGTTCGTCGCGATCACCGATCCCGGGTCGGAGCTCGAGCGCGTCGCGGGTGACCGCGGGTTCGCGCACGTGTTCCACGGCGAGCCGACGATCGGGGGGCGCTACTCGGCACTCTCGCCCTTCGGGATCGTGCCCGCCGCGCTGATGGGGCTCGACGTCCACCGCCTGCTCGACCGTGCGGAGGAGATGCGGGAAGCCTGCCGCTTCGACGAGGGCAACCCGGGGCTCGACCTCGGGCTCGCGCTCGGTGAGGGCTGGCGGGAGGGCCGCGACAAGGTGCTCGTCCAGGGCGACTTCGGCCTCTGGGTCGAGCAGCTGCTCGCGGAGTCGACCGGGAAGCACGGCAAGGGTCTCGTGCCGGTCGTCCACGGCGAGACGGACGACGTCCAGCGGCCCGACGTTCGGCTCGAGGACCCGTACGAGGTCGGCCAGGAATTCTTCCGCTGGATGTTCGCGACGGCGGTCGCGGGCTCGATCATCGGGATCAACCCGTTCGACCAGCCGGACGTGCAGGCCGCGAAGGACCGGACGAACGAGCTGCTGGCGCGCGGCGGCGAGCCGTCTGTCGAGCCTGAGGGAAGCCTCGATGAGCTGCTCGAATCGGCGCGCGAAGGCGACTACGTCTGCATCCAGGCGTTCGTCGACCCTGCGCGCGAGGGCGAGCTCGAGCCGCTCGTCGAGCGTGCGCGCGCGACGGGCCGGCCGGTTGCGGTCGGGCTCGGCCCGCGCTACCTCCACTCGACCGGTCAGCTGCACAAGGGCGGCCCGAACACCGGCCTCTTCGTGCAGGTCGTCGACGACCTCGGCGAGGAGCTGCCGATCCCGGGCAAGCCGTTCGGTTTCCGCACGCTGATCGCGGCGCAGGCGGCGGGCGACTTCGAGTCGCTCAAGGAGCGCGGCCGGCGGATCGTGCGGGTGTCCCTGTGAGACGGTTTGTGGCTCTGAGCCACAAAGTCGCCTTGACCTGCGATTCGGCTCAGGGACGAGAGCGCGCGGCGGTTCGGGAGTTTGTGGCTCTGAGCTACAAACTCGACCCTGCGCGCGCGGTGGCCCAATGAAGCTCGGAATGATCGGGCTCGGCCGGATGGGCTCCGGAATGACGGAGCGGCTGCGCCGCGACGGGCACGAGGTGATGACCTACGACCCGAACGTCGAGTCGACTGCCGGGTCGATCGCGGAGCTCGTCACGCAGCTCGAGCCGCCGCGCGTGGTCTGGCTGATGGTCCCGGCAGGCGAGATCACAGCCCAGACGTTCCAGAACGCGCTCGAGCACGCGGAGCCCGACGACGTGATCGTCGACGGCGGCAACTCGTACTTCCGCGAGTCGATCGAGCGCTACGAACGGGCAAGCAAGCACGACGTGCACTTCGTCGACGTCGGCGTCTCGGGGGGCATCTGGGGGCTCCAGGTCGGCTTCTGCCTGATGGCCGGCGGCGACGCCGAGCCCGCAGGGCGGCTCGATCCGATCCTGGCGAGCCTCGCGCCGGAGAACGGCTACGCGCACGTCGGCGGACCGGGCGCCGGCCACTTCGTGAAGATGGTGCACAACGGGATCGAGTACGGCCTGATGGAGGCCTACGCCGAGGGGTTCGAGCTGATGAACGCCTCGCCGTACGAACTCGACCTGCAGGAGATCGCAGGGATCTGGCGCTACGGCTCCGTCGTCCGCTCCTGGCTGCTCGACCTCCTCTACGAGGCGTTCAAGGAGCACGGTGCGAAGCTCGAGGACATCGCGCCCTACGTCGAGGACTCCGGTGAGGGTCGCTGGACGGTCAACGAGGCGATCAACCTGAACGTCCCCGTGCCGGTGATCGCGAGCTCGCTCTTCGCGAGGTTCGTGTCGCGCCGCGAGGTCAACTTCGACGCGAAGGTCGCCGCCGCGCTGCGCAACCAGTTCGGCGGGCACGCCGTGCGCGCAGCCGAGCAACGGGCGGAGGACTCTGACCCAAGTCGCTGAGAACCCGCTGCTCGAAGGGCTCGAGCTTCGCCGCACGCCCGACCCGTGCGCGCTCGTCATCTTCGGCGCGTCCGGCGACCTGACGAAGCGGAAGCTCTTCCCGGCGCTCTACGCCCTCGCCTACCGGCACATGCTGCCGGAGCGCTTCGCCGTCCTCGGCAGCGCGCGCAGCCCGATGAGCACCGAGGAGTTCCGCCGGGCGATGGAGGAGGCCGTCCGGGAGCACGCGCGGGTCGAGTTCAAGCAGGAGGCCTGGGACGAGCTTGCGGCCGCGACGCACTACGTGCCGACCGAGTTCGAGGACGAGCACGGTGAGAACCGCATCGCGGACAGGCTCACCGAGATCGACGAGGAGTACGGGACGGAGGGCAATCGCGTCTACTACCTCGCCGTCCCCCCGATCGCGATCGAGATGCTCGTGCGGGAGATCGGCGAGCGCCGCTCGAGCGACGGCTGGGCGAGGCTGATCGTCGAGAAGCCGTTCGGCCGCGACCTCGCCTCGGCGCGCCGTCTCAACCACGAGATCCTGCGCCACTTCCACGAGAACGAGGTCTTCCGGATCGACCACTACCTCGGCAAAGAGACGGTCCAGAACATGCTCGCGCTGCGCTTCGCGAACGGGATCTTCGAGCCGCTGTGGTCGCGCCAGTACGTCGACCACGTGCAGATCACGGTCGCGGAGTCGATCGGGATCGAGGGTCGCGCCGCGTTCTACGAGCAGGCCGGCGCAACACGCGACGTCTTCCAGAACCATCTTCTGCAGCTCGTCGCGCTCACCGCGATGGAGCCGCCGATCGACTTCGACGCGGACGCGATCCGGAACGAGAAGTCGAAGGTGCTGCGCGCGACCGAGGTCGACGCCGTCGTCCGCGGACAGTACGGACGCGGCCACATCGAGGGAGCGCCGGTGCCGGCGTACCGCGAGGAGGACGGTGTCGATCCCGACTCGCTCACCGAGACGTTCGTCGCGGCGAAGCTCCGCGTGGACACGTGGCGCTGGGCGGACACGCCCTTCTACGTTCGGACCGGCAAGCGGCTCGCCCGCCGCGAGACGACGATCGCGATCCAGTTCAAGCGCGTGCCGCAGTCGCTGTTCGCCCATGCCGACGGGCTGCGCCCGAACGTGCTCGCCGTCCACGTTCAGCCCGACGAGGGCGTGTCGCTCGGGATCGGCGCCAAGGTGCCCGGCCAGGGGATGACCGTTCGGACGGTGAACATGGACTTCCTGTACGGCGGCGCGTTCCGGGCCGGCCTCCCCGAGGCTTACGAGCGGCTGATCCTCGACTCGATGCGCGGCGACCCGACGCTGTTCACGCGCGCGGACGAGATCGAGGAGCAGTGGCGGCTCGTCGACTCGATGCACGAGCGCTGGGCGGGCCAGATCCCCGACTTCCCGAGCTACGACGCGGGCACCTGGGGGCCTGAGGGGGCGGACGAGTTGGTTCATCGGGACGGCCGCTCGTGGAGGCGCCATTGAGCACGACGCATCAGGAGGAGTGGACGGGGCGCGACGTCACCGTCGCGCAGATCGAGCACGAGCTCTCGCAGTTGCGGCACGACGCGATGGACCTGCGCACGAGCGTGATGACGCACCTCGCCTGGGCGCCGCCGGATTGGCAGGACGCCGCACGCGAGACGCTTGCCGGGATGGCCGAGCGCCACCCTTCGCGCACGATCCTGCTCTTCCCGCAGCACGGCGCGCGCGACGCCCTCGACGCTGAGCTCTCGATGGAGTGCTACACGCTGCCCGAGCTCGAGCGCCACGTCTGCTCGGAGGTGATCGAGCTCCGTCTCCACGGCGATCGGGCGAGAGCGCCGGCGAGCGTGGTGCTGCCGCTCGTCCTGCCCGACCTGCCGGTGTTCCTCCGCTGGCGCGGCGAGCCGCCGTTCGGCGAGTCGGCCTTCGAGCAGCTGGTCGACGTCGTCGACCGGCTCGTCGTGGACTCCCGCGAGTGGCCGGGCGCGCCGGAGTGCAATCGCCGGCTTGTCCCGTACTTCGAGCGCGTCGCGATCTCCGACATCGTCTGGAGCCGCACGCTGCGGTGGCGCCGCACGATCGCGCAGCGGTGGCCGATCTCTCCGAACGAGCTCCACGTCGTCGGCCCAGCGGCCGAGGCGTCGCTGCTCGCCGGCTGGCTTCGCTCGCGGCTCGGGCGCGACGTGGCGCTGCGCGTCGACCCGGCCGATCAGATCGAGCTGCTGGAGCTCGACGGTCACGAGATCAAGGCACGGGAGGATCGAATGACGGCGAGCGACTTGCTCTCACGCGAGCTCGACCGCTTCTCGAGGGACGCCGTCTACGAGGCGGCCGTCGCCGCTTCCTAGGCTTACTTCTTCTTCGGCTTCGCGACGGTGAACGTCGGCTTGCTCATGACGATCCGCGTTGGATCCGACCAGCTCATGTACTGCGCGTCGGTCGGGAGGCTGAAGCTCACGCCCCGGACCCGGTACCACCAGGTGCCCGGCTTGAGCGGAAGCACGGCGGACGTCGCAAAGGTGAGAAGTCCCGCAGCGATGCCCTTGCCCTCCCAGTTCGCCTCGACGGGCCTGAAGGGCGCGCGCGTCTTGCTCCACTGCAGATGGTAGGCGTCGGCGCCGAGTGCGGGCGTCCAGGCCACGAGGGGAGAGCCGTAGAACTTCGTCGCGGCGCTCGTCGCGGAGGTCAGCCTGCCCTTCGGGGAGAGCCCGGATGCGAACGGTGTGCCGGAGGCGACGAGGGACGGCTCACTGCTCTTGCCGAAGCGCATCACCCGCCCGTGAGCGCAGGCCTCCTGGGGAAGCTCGAGGTCCTGGTAGCGGATGTTCCCGCTCGCGCGCGAGACCTGCTCGAGCATCGAGTGCGCCGATCCGAGCGCGCCGCCGAGCGTGAAGGTATTGCCGTTGATCGTCGTGATCGTCGCGACTTCCTTGGTGGCGCCGATCCCGATCTGGATCACGTCGCCGACGGCGAACCCGACGGAGTTCAGGACGTCGATTGTGGTCGCGCCCGACGAGGAGCCGTTCGCGAGCGTGGTCGCGGCGGCCGCCGAGGACGTTGCGCCCACCGGGACGACGGTCCAGTAGTAGCCGCCCTCCGGCCAGCCGGTGTCCCACAGCTCGATCGGTGCTCCAAAGTCGCCGGTGACGGTCAGGAACGTGACGGTGCCCGCGGTGGGAGTCGTGGGCGTGGACCCCGAGCCGGAGGCAGGCGGTGTGCTCGCCCCTGCCGGGAGCGCGGTCGTCGGCGTTGCCTTCGCAAGCGACTCGGTCGGCGTGAGCTGCTCGTCGTCGTAGGTGAACGTGGCGTCCTGGTCCCCGTCCGCCCCGTAGGCGCCGCGCATCGTGGTGATCGCCTCGCTCGAATCAGGCAGGCCGAGCGGCCCAAACGGACGCGGCGTGTAGGCAGGGCTGCCGACGACCGAGCCGACGAAGACGGGGTTGATGCAGTCGCGGTCGGTGAACACGTAGACGCGGAAGAGCTCCGCCTCGACACCGTCGATCGTCTGGTTGCCGGCGAAGAGGAACGCCGGCATCAGCCGGTGCCCGGGATCGGAGGACAGGCCGGTCCCGGAGACGTCGGAGAGCGTGCCGACCAGGTGAAGTGGGCCGGTCGCGAACGGCGGGTTCTTCGTCTCGTAGACGGGGCTCCACGGCCCGAACGACGCGGCAGGCGGGCCGTTGGCCCCCCCGGAAGCGGCGGCCAACGGGCTGATGCCCAGGCGGGAGGCCCGAATGCGCCAGCGCACGTTCGAGATCCAGGGGTCGCTCTGATGGAACGTGTAGAACTCGCGCTCGTCGAGGACGTTGGTGCGCGAGAAGATGTGCCTGTTCGCGTCGATCAGCCAGACTTCGTAGCCGCTCGCCCCTTCGATCGGCGTCCAGCGGAGCAGGCCGGCCTTCGTCGCGAGCGGCCGCGGCACCGACTCCTGGCGCATGTTGAAGCCGAACGGCTTGCTCCACGCTGTGACCCCGCTCCGCATCACGGCGCGGGCGCGCGCGTAGAGCGAGTAGGGGGAGCCGCTGATCCAGGGAAGCGTCATCATCACCGAGGCCACGGGCGACTTCAGATCACGGTCGGCGAAGACGATCCCGTTCTCGCGGAAGACGTTGCTCGTCGAGAGCTCGAACTCGTACTTGACGGCGCCCTTGACTGGAGTCCAGGCGAACGAGGGTGTTCGCGCAAACTCGTGCCGGAGAGGCTCGTCCGCCCGGAAGATGAAGCCGCGCAGCGCGGTCGGAGGGGCGGTGGCGGAGGCGCTCGAGGAGGCGTTCGCGGTCGTCGCGAGGACGAGCGTCGCGAGCAGCGCGAGGAGAAGGCGGGCCGGCACCATCCTTCCGTCTTCGGCAGTTTCTAAGCCGAGGCTGTCCCTCGTTCGAGGGACGCCGCCACTGCGAGCACGAGCGCGTCGTCACCCGGCCTCCCCACGATCTGGAGTGACGCCGGCAGGCCGTCCTCGGCCGGGCCGCAGGGCAGCGCGAGCGCGGGCCAGCCGACGCAGTTGAAGGGGTACGTCAGGCTGATCCCCCGCTCCCGGATCGTCAGCTCCTCGACGTCCGCCGGCGGGGCGACCATCGGCACCGTCGGGGCGAGCACGACGTCGACGTCCGCGGTGGCCTCGAGATAGGCCTCCTTGAGCTCCTCGCGCCGGCGAGCTGCCCCCGCTGCGTCCGCGTCGTCGACCTTGAGGCAGCGCTCGACCTTCGTCCGGACGTTGTCGCCGTAGGCGTCGGCGTGCTCGGCGAACAGCTCACGATGGACGTCGGCCACCTCACGCATGAACTGGGTGTAGGTCGCCTCGACCCCGGGCAGCTCCAGTGGCCGCCGATCCGGGAAGCGTGCAACGGCCTCCTCGACGCGCGCCCGCACGAGCGGGTCGGCGTGCTCCGTCCAGACGACTCCGACGCGGACCTCCTCGAGCGACTCGATCCGGCGAGGCTCGAACCCGGGCGCGAGCACGCGCATCACGGCCTCGCATTCCTCGACCGTGCGTGCCATCGGTCCCGCGTGGTCGAACGAGGCGGCGAGCGGGAAGCAGGCGTCCAGCGAGACGAGGCCCCAGGTCGGCTTGAACCCGACCACGCCGCACCAGGCCGCCGGGATCCGGATCGAGCCGCCGGAGTCGGTGCCGAGCGCAACGTCGGCGAGCCCGGCGGCGAGCGCTGCGGCGCTCCCGCCGCTCGAGCCGCCCGCGAGCCGGCCGGGCGCGCGCGGGTTCGGCACCGTGCCGTAGTGCGGGTTCTGGGACGAGATCCCGTAGGCGAACTCGTGCAGGTTCGTCTTGCCGACGTTCACGTAGCCGGCCTCCTCTAGCAGCGAGACCGCGGCTGCGGTTCGGGTGGGGACGTGCTCGGCGAAGAGGATCGAGCCGTAGGTCGTCGTCAGGCCCTCGGTGTCGAAGAGATCCTTGACGGCCAGGCGAACGCCCTCCGGCGGGGCCTCCGGTTGCGCGAGGAAGATCCCGTCCGGCTCGCTCGTGCGGCGTACGCTACTTCGTCAGAACGAGCTTGCGGGTGAAGGTGGCGCCACGAGTGCCCTCCGCGGAGAGGCTCGTCAGGCGGAGGACGCCGTTCGCGGCGAGCGAGCGAATCATCGTCTTCGGCAGGTTGAGGCGAAGGTCGTTGTTACCGGCGCGCAGCTTGCGCACTCCGAGCACGGTGCCGCCGATCTGCACCTCGAGCTGGCCGTCGCCGCTCGAGAAGACGACGAGCCGGAGCAGGTGCTTCTTCTTCGAGACGCGGAGCTTCTCCGGGCCGTAGAGCGCGATCGACGGCGACTCCTCTGCATCGGGTGTCTGCACGGTCGGGCCGGTGTACGAGCCGTCCGGGGGCGGCGTCGCAGTGGCGATCCGGGTCTTGTCGACGCTCGAGCGTGGGGCTCACCGTGAACAGCGCGGCGTCCGCGGTCGTGGAGGGGTTCGGAAGCGAGAGGTAGCCGGTCTTGTCCGTTGCCTTGCAGGTGTCCCACGGGATGCTCAGCGAGGCCGACGAACCCGAGACCGCGAGCGGAATCGGCGTGCTCGTTGCCGCGTCGAGGTAGAAGTACGGCCTCGCGCCGAGCCCGGCCGGAAGGGCGACGTTGATCGTGAGCGTGGCCGCGTAGCACTGACCCGTTGCGCCCGCGTCGCGCGTGAACGTGAGATAGCGCGCTGCGAGGTGGTTGACGGCGACGTCCTTCGCAGGAAGCGCGCCCGCGGCCGCGCCGGTGGCGAGGCTCGCGTAGACCTGGGGCAGCACACCTTTCAGTCCGGCCGCCGAGTAGGCGCCGCTCATGTTGGCCACGGTGAAGTCGGTGAAGACATCCGAGAAGCCGGCGCCCTTCGCCAGCATCGTCTGGACGAGCAGGTCGACGCCGGTCAGAGAGGGGTTGTTGAGCGACTTGCCCGTCTGGAACAGATCGTTGACCGTTCCCGACCCGTACCGCTCGGACAGGTATTCGTAGAAGTTCCAGCGCGAGTAGCCGCTCACGTCGTAGCCGTTCGTCCCGCAGGCGGTCCCGACGCAGGTCAGCGACATGTCAGGGCTGCCGAGCGTCGCGGCGAGCGGCAGGATCCCCCCGATGCCGAGGTCGATGTTGAGCGGGAAGTTGAGGAAGCGGAACCCTGCCCACTCCGCTGATCCCTCCAGCACGTACGCGTCCATGTTGCCCCAGATTCCGAACTGAACGAGGTGGAAGAGCTCGTGCATCGCGGTGTCCTTCGTGCCCGTCGAGTCGTCGTCGATCCAGATGTAGCCGGACGACTGGGAGTTGGACGGGTTGTCCTGGAACGCCGCCCCGAGCGCGCCGTACGGCGAGAGGTCGGTGATGTAGACGTCGATCCTCCCGTCACCGTCGTCGAGCGGAAGCGGATAGCCCCAGGCGCCGAGCGCGCTGTACGCGGTCTCGAAGGTCGCCGCGAGGTCGCCGGCGCCCTGGTGCTGAACCGGCGTGCCGGTAAGGGGCGCGCCGTCGTAGTGCATCTGGAAGTGGGCCGTCGTGAGCGTCTCGGGCAGCACCAGCCGCGCCGCCTGCGCAGGCGAAGACAGGACCGCGCAGAGAGCGGTCGCGAGCAGGCTGAGGCACGTCAGGCGGCGCATCCCTTCTGGGATCGACGGAACCGTGCAAACCTTGAGCAAGGGCCGCGTCACTCGAGGGAGTCGGCTGCCAATCGCACCGCGCCCTTTCTGAGCAGCTCCTGGCAAGGAGAACAGCCAGTTGCGCGCGGAGCCGGGCTTTGCCCGGCGGGAGCGCACGAGACGCCGAGCAGCGAGAGCGCAGTAGGAGGGGGCTCACGGGGGAACCACGGGTTCCCCCGTGTTCAGTCGAGGGCGAGGTAGAGCAGCGCGACCGCGACCGAGCCCGCGAAGAGCACGAGGAAGAGCGCGAAGAGGCCCCAGCCGATCAGGAGGGCTCTGCGCTCGGCCTCGCGGTCGCTCACGCGATGAGGGGGTCGACGGCCATTGCGACGAAGAGCAGCGCGAGGTACGCGAGCGAGTAGTGGAAGAGCAGGGCGGCGCGGGCCGGAACGAGCTCCGCGCGCAGGCGCCAGGCGAGCCAGAGGAAGGCGCCGCCGAGCACCAGCGCTGCGGCAAGGTACGGCACGCCGAGCATCCCGGACGCGAACGGCACGAGCGTGACCGCGATCAGCACGAGCGTGTAGAGGACGATCTGCCGCGCGGTCTCTCGCTCGCCGCGCACGACAGGGAGCATCGGCACACCGGCCGCCTGGTAGTCGCGCTTGATCAAGAGCGCCAGGGCCCAGAAGTGCGGAGGCGTCCAGAAGAAGACGATCGCGAACAGCGCGAGGGCGGGGAGCGTCAGGTTGCCGGTCGCGGCCGCCCAGCCGACGAGCGGGGGCACGGCTCCGGCGGCGCCGCCGATCACGATGTTCTGCGGCGTCGTGCGCTTGAGCCAGCGGGTGTAGACGAGCACGTAGAAGAGGTTCCCGACGAGCGCGAGCACCGCGGTCAGCACGTTCGTGAAGGTGCCGAGCAGGACGAACGAGAGCGCCGAGAGCGCGAGGCCGAACTCGAGCGCGCGCTCGGGTGCGACACGGCCGGTCGCGACGGGGCGAGAGCGCGTGCGCTCGCCCATCAGCCGGTCGATGTCGCGGTCGAGCACGTGGTTGAGCGCGCTCGCGCCGCCGCAGGCCAGCGCGAGGCCGACGAGCATCGCCGCGAGCTCGGCGAGCGGGGGCACGCCCTCCGCGCCGACGAACATCCCGCAGGCGCCCGTCAGCAGGAGCAGCGACATGATCCGGGGCTTCGTGAGCGTCACGTAGTCGCGCCACGATCCGGCGGCGACGTGTTCGCCCCGGAAGAGCTGCGCGGTCGTCACGGCGATCACGACCAGCGCGACCGCGGCCGCGGCGATGTGGACGGCGCCGGCCCACCACGTTCCGATCGCGAGCAGGAACGAGCCGAGCGCAGCGGCCGTCCAGGGCAGGAGATCGCGGTGCGCAGTCCAGGCCGCGATGACCAGCGCAACGAGCGGCGGCAGTGCGACGATCGCGAGCGCGCGGTGAACGACGCCGAGCGAGCCACTCGCGACGGTCGCGGCGGCTGCCGCGGTCGCCAGCAGTCCGCAGAGGCGGAGCCAGGGTCCCGGCGTCACGTCTGCTGCTCCGCGAGGCGCTTGCGCAGGTCGCGCAGGGGGCGCGGACTCGAGATGTAGGGGAGCTTGTCGAAGTTGTTCGGCGGCGGCGGAGACGTCGTGTACCACTCGAGCGTGTCGCCGAGCCACGGGTCGTTGCCGACGCGGCGAGCGTTCCGCGAGCGCCAGACGTTGACGAGGAAGACGAGGAAGCCGAGGGCGACGATGAGCGAGCCGACGCTCGAGACGATGTTCCAGGCCTGCCACCACGGCGCGTCGCGGTAGCCGGCGACCCGGCGCGGCATCCCGAGCAGCCCGAGGAAGTGTTGCGGCCCGAACGTCAGGTTCATGCCGACGAAGAAGAGCCAGAAGTTGAGCTTTCCGAGGCCCTCGCCGAGCATCCTGCCGAACATCTTCGGCCACCAGTAGTAGAGGCCGGCGAAGATCCCGAAGATCGACCCGCCGAACACCACGTAGTGGAAGTGCGCGACGACGAAGTACGTGTCGTGCACCTGCCAGTCGAACGGAAACGCCGCGAGGAAGATCCCCGAGAGGCCGCCGATCGTGAAGATCGAGACGACGCCGAGCGCGAACAGCATCGGCGTCGCGAAGTAGAGGTTTCCACCCCAGAGCGTCGCGAGCCAGTTGATGATCTTCACGCCCGTCGGGATGGCGACCAGCACAGACGCGATCATGAAGTAGCCGTTCAGGGCGTTCGGGAGGCCGACCGCGAACATGTGGTGCGCCCAGACGAGCAGTGAGATGAAGGCGATCCCCAGGGTCGAGAACGCGATCGCCGTGTAGCCGAAGATCGGCTTCCGCGCGAACACCGGCAGGACCTCGGACACGATCCCAAAGGCGGGCAGGATCATGATGTACACCTCGGGGTGTCCGAAGAACCAGAACATGTGCTGGTAGAGCAGGGCGTTGCCACCCTCGTCAGGCAGGAAGAAGTGCGTGCCGGCCTGGCGGTCGAGCAGTAGCATCGTCAGCGCGGCGGCGATCGCCGGCAGCACCGCGATCAGCAGCCAGGCGTAGGTATAGATCGCCCAGACGAAGAGCGGTATCCGCATCCAGGTCATCCCGGCCGTCCGGAGCGTGTGGACCGTCGCGACGAAGTTGATCGCGCCGGCGAGCGACGAGAGTGCGAGGAGGTGGAGGCTGAGGATCGTCAGGTCGACCGCGGTGTCGCTCTGGACCGCATAGGGCGGGTAGAGGTACCAGCCGGTGTCGGCGGGGCCACCGGCCGCGAACCACGAGCTGTACAGCAGAGCGCCGCCGAGGAAGAACATCCAGTACGAGAACGCGTTCAGGCGCGGGAACGCCATGTCGGCGGCGCCGATCATCAGCGGCACCACGAAGTTCCCGAAGCCCGCGAGGATCGGGACGACGACGAGAAACACCATCGTCAGCCCGTGCATGGTGAAGAGCTGGTTGTAGGTCTCGCGGCTGACGACGTCTGCGGTCGCGGGCGTGACGAGCTCGAGCCTCATCAGGAGCGCGAGCACTCCGCCGACGAGGAAGAAGAACAGGCTCGTCGCGATGTAGAGGATCCCGATCCGCTTGTGGTCCGTCGTGACGAGCCAGCTCGCGAAGCGACCGCGGTACCACGGCACGGGATAGATCGTCTCGGTCCGGACCGCCACTAGCCGCCGTCTCCCGCGACAGTCCGCGTGTACTCGATCAGCCTGTCGATCTGCTCGTCGCTCCAGTCGTGTCCGACCGGAGGCATGGTCTTACCGCCGTTGCGCACGAGCAGCGCGAGCCCTGCGGGGTTGGCAAACGTGGGGTTGCCGCTCAGCGTCGGGCCGATCAGCTGAGGCCCTTCGAGGTTGTGGCACTTCGCGCAGGCGGCGTCGAACTGCTCCTTCCCGCTCCCGGAGAGACGCGCGAGCTCTGACTCGTAGCGCTCCGGGGGCAGGGCGCGCACCGTCATCGTCATCGCGGAGTGCTGCAGCCCGCAGAACTCTGTGCAGTTCCCCAGGTAGTCGCCCGCCCTCTCCGCGCGGAACCAGGTGTGGTTCGGGTTGCCGGGAATCGCGTCGATCTTGCCGCCGAGCGCCGGGATCCACCACGAGTGGATCACGTCCGAGTCGGGCGCCGTCACCTCGAGCTCGACGGTGCGGCCGACGGGCACGACCATCGTGTCGTAGGTGATCCTGCCGTCGGGGTACCGGAACTCCCAGTAGAACTGGCGGCCGGACACCTCGATGTGGAGGTTCGGCTCGGCCTGCGGCCCGTTCGACGCCGTCGAGACATCGCTCACGTCCGGCAGCTTGTAGAAGACGAACGCGACGATCACCGTGACGAGGAAGACCGGGATGATCGTCCAGAGCACCTCGAGCCTGGTGTTGCCGTGGATCTGCGGCCCCTCCGCGTCGACTGGACGGTCTCGCCGCCGGTAGCGGACCAGGAAGACGATCAGCACGCTCTCGACGGAGACGAAGACAAGACCGGTGACGGCGAGCAGGAGGTAGTAGGTCTGGTTGATCGCCTCGGCGTTCGGCGACTCCGGGTTGACCGGGGTGAGACCGGCGTTGTCGGCGAGCGCCGGCGCGGCGAGCGCGAGCGCGCCGAGCATCAGTGCGGCGGTCAAGACGAGGCGGCGCACGGCCGGTGGCATTCTAAGAGTCGTGGCCGCACGGACGAGGGTTCAGCTGCCGCCCGCCGTGGGCGGCGAGATCGAGGTGTACGTGAACGGCATTCGCCAGGAGGAAGGCCTGGACTTCGAGCGGCACGGCGAGGGCGAGCTCCTCTTCCAACGGCAGCTCATGCGTGAAGGACGGCTCGGCTTCTGGCGCTGGCTGAGCATCGTGCTCGGGATCGCCGGCACCTATCGCCAGAACGACAGCGTCGACGTCGTCTACGACCGCGGCGGCCGCCGCGTGGTGGCGACCGCGCTGCCTCTCGTGCGAGACGACTCGCATACTCTCTGACGGAATGAGCGACGCCGACTGGCCCTCTCCCGAACCGGCCGCGCCGCGCGAGCCCGAGCGGCGGTCCGTATCTCTGCCGCGGGTCGAGGATCTGCCCGTCGCCGAGCAGGGCTACGACCGCGAGAAGGTGCGCGAAGCCTTCGACGCCTTCTACCGGCACGCTGCGGAGCTCGACTCGACGCTCCGTACGCTCGAGGCGGTGGAGGTCTTCCAGCGGACCGCGGCCGAGCTTCGCGCCGAGCTCCGGAACGTCCGCGGGTCGGGCTGGACGGTGCAGTCCTGGCAGGGGGGAGGCGGAGGTGGGTACGGCGAGCGGCGGCGTGTCACCGAGTGGACGGCCCCGCCCTCGTTTCCACGGGTCACGCTCGAGTTTGCATTCCTGATCCTGATCGGGGTCGTCGTGGGGGTCGCCGGCTGGCCGTCGCTGACGATCGTGCTCGTGATGTCGCTCGCGCTCGGCGTCGTCCTCTTGATCGAGTGGGTGGCTGCAAGGGAGCGCGCGATCCCGCACGCGACGGCCCCGGCGGCGGCGCCCGACCTCGACAGGGAGCTCGAGGAGCTTCCCGCCGGAGCCGGCGAGGGCTGGGTCGTCCCGCCGGAGGAGGGCCCCGAGGCGATGACGATGCTCGGAGTCGAGCCCGCGCAGGAGGTGGAGGAGGTCGAGGCGGGGGGGGGCGAGGAACCGCCGGCGCTCTCGAAGCCGAGGTCATGCCCAAGCCGGAGACCGAGCCGGAGCCGGAGCCGGAGCCGGAGCCGGAGCCCGAGCCGGAGCCGGAGCCCGCGGACCGGAACCGGAACCGGAGCCGCTCGAGCCGGCGGCGATCGACGACACGTTCGAGCACCCGATCCTCGCCGAGGCCGAACCGGTCGAGCCGTCTGCGCCTGAAGAGGACCTGCCCGAAGCCGCGGTCGTCGACGACGAGCCCACCGAGGAGGACGTGTCGACCGAGGAGGACGCGCAGCCGCCCGCCGAGCCGGAACCGGAGGTGGAGCAGCGACGGCTTCGCATCTTCCGCAGGAGTGCGGCAGCGGCGGCGGTCGAGCCCGAGCCGCAGCACGCCGAAGTCGAGTCACCACCGGAGCCCCGCGTCGACCCGTGGGAGCAGGAGGCGCAGCTTCCGGAGCTCCCCGAGGCAGTCGTCGTCGCCGAGGTAGCAGTTACGCAGCCGCGGCGGCGCCGCTGGTTCCGGCGTGAGGCACGGGTCGCCGAAGCGCCGGAAGCCGAGCTGGAGCCGGTCGCCGCACTCGACCCGGAGCCGGAGCCGGAGCCCGAGCCGGAGCCGGAGCCGGAGCCCGAGCCGGAGCCGGAGCCCGAGCCGGAGCCCGAGCCGGAGGAGCTCCCGGTCGAGGCGCTCGCAGAGCAGGCCTCCGCGGCGCTCGAGCGCTCACGCGCGCGGCGGCGGGCCCCCCGCAGGGCCCGCCGCCGCTAGCGCTTCGCCTATTCGTACTGGAGTGCTTCCAGGACGTTGAGGCGCGACGCGCGGCGCGCCGGAAGAACGGCCGCCGCGATTCCGGCGAAGACCGCGACGATCGCGAACACGACCAGCGGCGTGACCGGAATGGAGAGCGACAGGTCGTAGTCCGCGAGCGCGTGCGTTACGGCCGTCGCAAGGGCGATCCCGACCGGCAGGCCGAGCGCCGCGCCGATCAGCGCGGTCACGACGCCCTCGTGCCGGATCATGCGGCGCGTCTGCCGCCGCGTCAGGCCGACCGCCCGAAGCATCCCGATCTCCCGCGTCCGCTCGAACACCGCGAGCACGAGCGTGTTCACCATTCCGAACAGGCTCACGATCACGGACAGCGCGAGCAGTGCGTAGAGCAGGTTGAGGATGCCGTCGATCTCGGCGACCCGCTCGTCCACGAACGTGTCGTCCGAGACAAGCCTCGCATCGGGGTAGGCGGCGAGCGACGCCGCGAGAGTCGACTCGGGCGCTTTCGACCAGACGAGCGTGAGCGCGTCGCCGGGCCGGTCGAAGTACTGGTCGAACGTCGCCTGCGAGACGGCGACGCTCCCGAGGAGCGAGTCGAAGCGCGGCGGGTCGTACACGGCGCGGACGCGCAGGTTCAGCATCTTGCCGGTCGGCGTACGCACGATGAACCAGCCGCCGTCGGCGAAGCCGTACTCGTCCGCGAAGGACTTCCGCACGATCGCGTCGCTGGGCCCGAGCGTCCGCAGAGCGGCGGGCGAGCCGCTCTCCCACTCGAGGTGGAAGACCTCGCCGATCGTGGCCGGGTCGATTCCGCTCACGTCGACGCCTTTTCCGAGCACGCGGCCGCGCTCTCGGCGGATGCTCGAGGCAACCTCGACGCCCGGTGCGTCTGCGACCGTCTCGCCGACGAGCGCCGGGAGGGTCGTCCAGCCGTTCTGGGAGACGACGACGTAGTCGGCGTCGATCTGCTGCACGATCGCGTCACGCTCCGAGCTGCGCAGGCCCTGCCCCATCACCGTCACGAAGGTGACGAGCGCGAGCCCGATCATGAGCGCTGCCGCGGTTGCGGCCGTCCGGCCGGGCATCCGCACCGCGTTGCCGCGCGCGAGCCGGCCCGCTGCGCCGCCGAACCTCGCGGCGGGCCAGCCGAGCACGCGCGCGAGCGGCGTGACCAGCCTCGTGGACACCATCGCGACGCCGACGAACAGCGCGAGCGTCCCGAGCGCCAGCGAGAGCACGCGGGTGCCGGCACCCACGCCGGGCACGAAGAGCCCGTACGCGAGCACCGTTGCCGAGAGCCCGACCAGCCCGAGCGAGATCGGGAACGCGAGCCGCGCGAGCGCCCCGCGAGGCGCGGTCGCGCCCTCGCGGACCGCCGCGATCGCGGACACGCGCGTGGCGCGAACCGCCGGGGCGACCGATGCAGCGAGCGTGACGATCGTGCCGAGCAGCAGCGCGATCACCCACGTCCGCGTCGCGAACACCATCTCCGCCCGCGGGAGGTCGAGGTCGACCGCTGCGAACAGCGCGGTCAGGCCCTTGGCGAGCCCGACGCCGGCCGCGATCCCGAGCAGCGACGCGACGAGCCCGACCGCGAACGCCTCGAGGACGACGCTGCCGAGCACCTGGGCCCGGGTGGCGCCGAGCGTGCGCAGCGTCGCGAGCTCGCGCGTGCGCTGTGCGACCGTGATCGACAGCGTGTTGAAGATCACGAACGCCCCGACGAAGAGCGCGATCGCCCCGAAGCCGAGCAGCGCGTAGCGGATGAAGCTGATGAACTCCGAGACGCCCTTCTTGTCGGCGGCGGCCTGCTCGGCGGCCGTGCGCACCTGCGCGTTCGCGGGCAGGAGGCTCTCGATCTCGCGGACGAGCCGCTTGTCCGAGACGCCGTTCCGGCCGGCGACGGAGACGACGTCGTAGCCCGGCTTGTCGAGCAGGCGCTGAGCCTCGTCGACGTCGAAGACGGCCATCGTCGCGCTGCCGATCGTGTCCACGTCGCCGTACTGCGCGATCCCGACGAGCCGGAACGAGCGCACCGGGCCGCCGACGGCGATCCGCACGAGCTCGCCGACCTGGAAGCCGAGCTTGTCGGCACTGCTCGCGTCGATCACGACCTCGCCCGGACCGTCGGCGAACTCGCCCTTGACGAGCTTGAGCGGGTTGAACCGCGCCTGTGCCGGTGACGGGTCGACGCCGAGCCCGAAGGTCGGGTTGCCGTTGCCCGTGACGATCTCGCCGTTGCGGTCGATCAGCTTGGCCTGGTTGGCGCTCGAGTTGAGGTCGAGGATCTCGCCTGCGGCGGCCTCGACGTCCGGGAGTGCGCGGACCTGCCGCAGCAGCCGGTCGGAGACGAGGGCGTTGCCCTGATCGGACCAGTCGACGAGCGAGCGCCCGCTGACGACGACGTCCGTCTGCTCGTACGAGCTCGAGAAGATCGAGTCGAACGCCTTCGACATCGTGTCGGTGAGCACGAAGCTCCCGGTCACCATCGCGACGCCGAGGATGACGGAGAACGCCGTGAGCGTGGTGCGGAGCTTGCGCCCGAAGATGCCCTTGAGTGCGACGCGCTTCATCGACCGGTCACCTCCTGCATGGCCGCGAGCACCTCGCGCGCGGTCGACTCCTGGAGGTCCTTGACGATCCGGCCGTCGGCGATGAACAGGATCCGGTCGGCCATCGACGCAGCGCCGGCGTCGTGCGTGACCATCACGGTCGTCTGGCCGAGGTCGTCGACGGCGTTCCGCAGCACGCGGAGCACGTCCATCGACGTCGCCGAGTCGAGGTTGCCGGTCGGCTCGTCCGCGAAGAGGACGGCCGGGTTGGAGACGAGCGCCCGCGCAATCGCGACGCGCTGCTGCTGGCCGCCGGACAGCTCGGAGGGCCGGTGCCTGCGCCGCTTGTCGATCCCGACGGTGACGAGCAGCTCCTCGATCCACTCGCGGTCGACCTTCTGGCCGGCGATGTCGAGCGGCAGGAGCACGTTCTCCTCCGCCGAGAGCATCGGCAGGAGGTTGAAGAACTGGAAGACGAAGCCGATCTTCTGCCGGCGGAAGAGGGTGAGCTTCTTGTCGCTCAGCTCCGAGATGTCGACGCCGTCGAGAACGACACGGCCCTCGGTCGGCCGGTCGAGCCCGGCGAGGATGTGCATCAGCGTCGACTTGCCCGAGCCCGAGGGGCCCATGACGGCGGTGAGCTTGCCTCGCTCGACCTCGAGCGAGACCCCCCGCAGCGCCTCGACGGCCGTGTCGCCCTCGCCGTAGCGGCGGGTGACGCGGTCGATGCTGACGATTGACTCCCCGAGCGGGTCGGAGCCGGGCTGCGGGGCGCGGAGTTCGACGACGGACATGGCTTCAACCTCCTGTGGACGTGTTCGCCCGGCCATCGTGCGCCCGTGGGTGGTGAGGTCGCGTCGGGCGACCCCCCCAAACGTCACCCCAGTCTTCTCGGGGGAAGCAAACTTCCGTACGCTGCGTCTAGCTGGGAAGCCCCGCGCCCCCAGGGGTCATAAGCACATGAACGCACTTCCGACCGGCACCGTCACCTTCCTGTTCTCGGACATCCAGGGCTCGACGCAGCTCCTGAAAGACCTGGGCCGGGACGACTACGGCAGCCTGCTCTCGCTCCACAACGAGCTGCTCCGGCACGCGTTCGAGGCGGCCGGCGGCGTCGAGATCGACCGCCAGGGCGACTCGTTCTTCGCCGTCTTCTCGAGCGCCGGGGCGGCCGTGCAGGCGGCGATCGAGGCCCAGCGGGCCGTGCTCCACCAGGAGTGGCCGGAACGGGCCGTCGTCCGGATCCGGATGGGCATCCACACCGGCGAGGCGACCGTCGGAGAGGACGGCTACGTCGGCTTCGCCGTGCACCAGGCTTCGCGGATCGGCGACGCCGGCCACGGCGGCCAGATCCTGCTTTCGAGCACGACCGCCCACCTCGTCGAGCACGACCTCCCCCGCGACGTCTCGCTCCGCGACCTCGGCAAGAACCGGCTCGAAGGCCTCGACCGGCCGGAGCGTCTGTTCCAGCTCGTCGTCCCGGACCTGCCGGACGTCTTCCCGCCGCTCGCGACACGCGCCGGGCGCGCCGACCGCGCCGGGCGCGGCGGTCCTGCTCGAGCGCGAGGCGGAGCTGGCGGCGCTCCGGGCCATGATCGAGGTGTCCCGCAGCGGCAACGGCCGCTTCGTCGCGATCGAGGGGAACGCCGGCATGGGCAAGACGCGGCTCGTGGCGGAGACGCGCTCGCTCGCGTCGAGCGCCGGAATGCGCGTGCTCAGCGCCCGCGGGGGCGAGCGCGAGCACGAGTTCTCGTTCGGGATCGTCCGGCAGCTGTTCGAGCCGATGCTCGCACTGGCGGCGGAGGAGGAGCGGGAGGAGCTCCTCGCAGGCGCGGCCGCACTCGCGGCGCCGCTCTTCGACGAGCGCGGCCTGAGCGACCCTGCGGTGCTGGCGGACAACTCGTTCTCGACCCTTCACGGCCTCTTCTGGCTCGCCGGCAACCTCGCGACGCGCCAGCCGCTGCTGCTCGCGGTCGACGACCTCCATTGGGGCGACGCGGCCTCGCTGCGCTGGCTGAACTACACGGCCCGGCGGCTCGAGGGGATGCCGATCCTCCTGGTCGCCGGCACGCGGCCACCCGCGCAGAGCAACGAAGAGTCGCTCGTGGCCGAGATCATCTCCGACCCCGGCGCCGTCGTGATCCGCCCGCAGGCGCTCACGCTCCACGCGGCGCAGTCGCTGATCCGCGAGACGCTCGCGCGCGACGTCGACGTGGAGTTCGCCGACGCCTGCCACGAGGCGACGGGCGGCAACCCGCTGCTCCTGCGGGCGCTGCTGGACGCACTCGCGAGTGAGGGGATCGCGCCGAAGGCGCGGAACGCCGAGCGTGTGTACGAGCTCGGGCCGGAGGCCGTCTCACGCTCCGTCCATCTGCGCCTCGCGCGCCTGCCCGCCGAGGCGACCGCGCTCGCGCAGGCGGTGGCGGTGCTGGGCGACGACGTCCGCCTCGCCGACGCGGCGACCCTCGCGGGGATCGAGCGCGAGCTCGCGGCGCATACCGCGGCCACGCTGGCCAGGAACGGCCTCCTCAGGGTCGAGCGGCGCCTTGCGTTCGTGCATCCCGTCGTGCGCTCCGCCGTCTACGCCGATCTCAACGGTGCGGAGCGCGAGCACAACCACGCACGGGCGGCCGAGCTGCTCGCGGAGGCCCGTGCCCCGAACGAGCAGATCGCGGCCCACCTCCTGCTGACCCGGCCCGGCGCGATCGAGTTCGGCATCCCCGTCCTGTACCAGGCGGCCGACCGTGCGCTCTCGAAGGGCGACCCGGACGCCGCCTCTGCGTACCTCCGTCGTGCAGCGGAGGAACCGCTCGAGGACGCAGACAGGGCCGAGCTCCTGTACCGGCTCGGCCTGGCCGAGCGCCTCGTCGACAACCCGCTTGCCGTCAGGCACCTGCGCGAGGCTCACGCGCTCGAAGCGGACACGGTCGAGCGCGCGCGAATCGCGCTCGACCTCGGCCGGACGCTCCTCTACAGCCTCCAGGTCGAGGAGGCCGTGCAGCTGCTCGAGGAGGCGATCGAGTCGGTGGCCGGGACGGACCTCGACCTCTGCCGGCGGCTCGAGGCCGGCCTGCTCACCGTCACGCTGATCTTCGCGCCGCTGTTCCCGCTCGCGCAGAAGCAGATCGAACGGGTCAGCAGACTGCCGCTCGGCGACGACATCGGCTCCAGGATGCTCCTCGGCCTGCTCGCGTTCGCGGATGCGCGTGGGCTCGGCGACCGCGCGACCTGCATCGACCAGGCCGAGAGGGCCGTGGCGGGCGGGGCGCTCTTCGCCGAGGACAACCCGGCGTTTGCCTTCTCGACGGTCACCCTGACCGTCGCCGACTGCTGGGACACGGCGGCGGCGATCTTCGACGACGCCTTCGCCGACGCCCGGCTCCGCGGCTCCGTCTCCGCGTACGCGGTCGCATCGATCTTCCGCGGTTACCTCCACATCTTCACCGGCGACCTGAGCGAAGCCGAGGCCGACCTTCGGAACGCTCTCGAGGCGAGCGAGCAGCACGGACTCGCAAGCGGGATGCCCTACGCGCTCGCGTTCCTCGCAGACGCCCAAATGCAGCGGGGCGACCTCGAGGCGGCGATCGAGACGCTCGCCCGCGTCGACGCCCTCCCCGAGCCCTCGCGCGAGCAGGCTTTCGTCTACGACGCGCGCGGCCGTCTCCGGTTCCTCCAGGGCCGCCACCGCGACGCGCTGGCCGAGTTCGACAAGGCACGCCAGATCTTCGAGGCGCTCGGCGGCGTCAACCCGGCGGTCATCTCCTGGCGCTCGCAGATGGCGCTGGCGCACCAGCAGCTCGGGGAGACGGAGGAGGCACAGCGGCTCGCAGCCGAGGAGGTCGAGCTCTCCAGGCGCTGGGGGGCGCCGCGCGCGATCGCGAAGTCGCTCCGGGTCGCGGGCATGGTCGAGGGCGGCGAGCGGGGCGTCGAGCTCCTCCAGGAGGCGGTCGAGGTGCTCGAGGACTCCGAGGCGGTTCTCGAGCGCGCGCGCGGGCTCGTCGAGCTCGGCGCCGCCCTGCGGCGCACGAACCAGCGCTCCGAGGCACGAGAGCACCTGCGGCAGGCGCTCGATCTGGCCCACCAGGGCGAGTCCGTCCCGCTCGTCGCCAGGGCCCAGGAGGAGCTCATGGCGACGGGCGCCCGGCCGCGCCGAATCGCGCTGAGCGGCCTCGACGCCCTCACCCCGAGCGAGCGGCGGGTCGCCGGCATGGCCGCCAAGGAGATGACCAACCGGGACATCGCCCAGGCCCTCTTCGTGACCCCGAAGACGGTCGAGGTGCACCTCTCGAGCGTCTATCGCAAGCTCGGCATCTCCTCCCGGGCCCAGCTCGCGGGCGCCCTCAGCACCGACGTCGTCGCACCGGCCTTCGGCTGAGCCCCAGACCCCCTAAGGGGGCGCTCCGGCCAAACCTCGGTGGAGATCTTTGGGGGTCGCCCCGATGCGGCCGCACCCTCCGCTGACGCAGGATCGCCGCAGTTGAACCGAGACCACACGACTCTTGAGGAGGCAGCGGTGATCAAGGCAGGCGACACTCTGGTGAACCCCGTGACGAAGGAGCGAATGACGTTCCTGAAGACGGCGGCCGAGACGAACGGCGAGTACGTCCTGATCGAGCTTCGCGCCGCGCCCGGCGGAGTCGTGGCAGCAGCCCACGTCCACCCGGCGCAGACCGAGACCTTCGACGTGATCAGCGGCACGCTCGGCGCGAAGGTCGGCGGGAAGAAGATCGAGGCGAAGGCCGGCGACGTGCTCGTGGTCGAGCCGCGGGTCGCGCACAAGTGGTGGAACGCAGGCGAAGACGAGCTCGTCTTCCGCTGCGAGGTGCGCCCGGCGCTCCAGTTCGAGCAGCTGATCGAGACGATGTTCAGCCTCGCCGCCGACGGCAAGACGAACAAGAAGGGGATGCCGAACCCGTTGCGGCTCGCGGTGATCGCGAACCACCACTTGGGCGACGTGCAGCTCCCGGTGGTGCCGAGGTGGATGCAGAAGGCGGCCCTTGCCCTGGGCGCGCCGACCGGCCGGATCTTCGGCTTCCAGTCCAACTACGTCCCGGCGGGCGAATCCGCCCCTGCGACCGCGTAACCGAGAGGAGGCAGCAAGACGTGAAGAAGTGGAGCTATCTGACGATCCTGGCGCTCGTGCTGCTCACGCTGGCCGTGGGTGGGTGGATCGCCCAGGGGATCAAGTCCGTCGCCCGGCCGGGGACCCTGAGCCCCCGGCCGGCGTGAAGGGAGACGCTGCAATGGCGAACCTGACCGGCTCATGGCTCGCGTTCCGGCTCGGCGTCGACCCCGTCCGCATCGACTCGATGCGCCGGGCGGGCGAGCTCTACGCCGTGCGGGACGAGAGCAGGAGCGAATGGCTGTACCCCTCCTGGCAGTTCGACGGAGCGGGCCGAACGAAAGACGTCGTCCGGCAGATGATCCAGGCGGCGAAGCAGGAGCGGATCGACGTGCACGAGCTGCTCGGCCGCAGGGTCGGCCTCGTCCGCGGCAAGACGGTGCGCGACCTGCTGCTGAAAGGCGCGTAGTCGACGGGGGAGCCCACGGCTCCCCCGTCCGCGTCATCCTTGGTCGATACGCAAACCAGGGAGGCGGTCGTGGTGCGGAGGATGGTTGTGTGCGGCGTCGCGGCGATGGCGATGGCGCTCATAGGCGACGGGCTCGAGGCCGGCGCGGCTGGACGCGACGACACGGCCTGGTTGCAGGCGAAGCTGGATGCGGGCGGCACGCTTGTGCTTCCCAGGCTGGCCGGCGGCGAGTGCTACGCGACGCGCGGGCTCTGGGTCAGCCGGGACGACACGCGGATCGTCTCGCCTGACGGCGCGTGCGTGGTCGGGATCGGGCCTGGGGAGGTCCGGATGCGCTCGACCGACGGCGACCCGATCGCCGCGGAGGCGATCTTCTACGTCAGCCGGATGAGCGTCTTTGCTCCCGCGCCGGCGCGGATCGCGATCGAGGGCCTCCGTCTCCAGGTCCCCGAGACCGCGGAGCTCTACGGGCTCTCGATTCTCGGTCACGAGGTCACGGTGCGGAACGTCGAGGTGACGGGCGCGCCGATCGACGCGCTCTACGTCGGCGGCCGTGCGAACGACGGCTTCGCGGCCCGCGTGTCCGTCACGGACTCGCGGTTTCTCGCCGGCCGCAGGAACGTCGTCTCGGTCGTCGGCGGGATCGGCGTCAGCCTCGAGCGGAACGTCATCTCGGGCGGCACCGACACCTACCCCTCGAACGGCCACCCGTGGGGAAACCCCGCCGCCGGGATCGACGTCGAGCCGGGTGGGCGCGGCGCGCCAATCCTCGGCCTCCGGATCGCCGACAACGAGATCGTCGACAACGCGGGCCCGGGCATCCTCGTCGCGCTCTCGAACCACCAGGGCCTGCCTGTGCTCGCCGACGGGATCGAGATCGCCGGCAACCGGATCCTCCGCAACGGCACGAAGCCGACGCCGCCGCAGCACGGCGGGATCGTCTTCAACGGCGGACAGGACACCGGCGGAGGCCACGTCCTCCTGGAGCAAAACGTCATCACGGGGAATCGCGACGCGGCGCTGCTCGTGCGGTGGGACGTCAACCTCGCGATCGAGCAGCGCGGCAACCGGCTCGAAGGCCGAGTCCTCGTCCAGCGTCACGTGCCTCGCTAGCGCGCGTACTCGTCCGCGATCGCGAGCACCTCGTCGAGAACGCCGAGGCCCTCGTCGAGCTCCTCGCGCGTGATCGTCAGCGGCGGCGCGACGATCACGACGTTCCAGTGGACGAACAGGTAGAGCCCGCGCTCCATCGCCGCCTTCGCCATCCGCGCAACGGGCTTCGCGGCTTCGCCTCCCG
Organism: uncultured Actinomycetes bacterium; assembly: GCA_963700495.1. Classification (GTDB taxonomy): domain Bacteria; phylum Actinomycetota; class Thermoleophilia; order Gaiellales; family Gaiellaceae; genus JACCTU01. The sequence goes on from CAVOXT010000003.1 coordinate 438,609, forward strand.
CGTTGAACGGGACGAGCGGCTCGCGGGTCTCTCGATCGGTGACGAGCTCGAGCCCGTAGAAGAGCCCCTTGCCGCGAATGTCGCCGATCGACGGGTGGCGCTCCGCGAGGCGAGGCAGCTCGACGGCGAGGTACTCGCCGAGGGACGCGGAGTTCTCGACGATCCCCTCCTCCTTGAACGCCTCGATCGACGCGACGGCCGAGGCGCAGGCGAGCACGTGGCCCGAGTACGTGAGCCCGCCGGCGAAGTACTTGTCCTTGACCCAGTCCGAGATGGTCGCGTTCACGACCATCGCCCCGAGCGGGACGTAGCCGGAGTTGATCCCTTTCGCGACGGTCAGGATGTCGGGCACGACGTCCCAGTGCTCGCAGGCGAACCACTTGCCGGTCCGACCGAAGCCGGCCATCACCTCGTCGCAGATCAGGACGATCCCGTGCCGGTCGCAGACCTCCCGGATCGACTGGAGGTAGCCGTCAGGAGGGACGATGATCCCGTTCGTCCCGACGATCGTCTCGAGGATCACCGCCGCAACGGTGTGAGGGCCCTCGTACTGGAGCAGCTCTTCGAGGTGCGGGCCGCCCGAGCAGACGGGGCACGGGTCCGGATGCCCGGCGGGGCAGCGGTACGTGTAGGGGTCGAGCATCCGCACGACGCCCGGAATCCCGGGCTCGGCGGGCCAGCGGCGCGGGTCGCCGGTGAGCGTGATCGCGCCGGCCGTCGCGCCGTGGTATGAGCGATAGCGCGCGATCACCTTGTGGCGGCCGGTGTACCAGCGGGCGAGCTTGACGGCGTTCTCGTTCGCCTCGGCACCGCCGTTCGTGAAGAACGACATCGTCAGGTCGCCCGGGGTCACCTCGTCGAGCAGGCGCGCGAGCTCGGACCGCTTCTCGTGGGCCATCGGCGGCCCGATCGTCGTCAGCTTGTCGGCCTGCTCCTTGATCGCGGCGACCACCTTCGGGTGCTGGTGGCCGATCGAGACGTTGACGAGCTGCGAGGCGAAGTCGAGATAGCGCCTGCCCTCGTAGTCCCAGAAGTAGCAGCCCTCCGCGCCCGCGATCGGCAGCGGGCTGATCTGGTCCTGCACGGACCAGGAATGCAGGACGTAGCGCTTGTCGAGCTCCTGAATGCGCTGCCCGAGCTGTGGATCCGCCTCGACGATCGCCATCTGACTCTCCTTCGCGTCGCTCGCGGCGATCGTACCGCGGGTCAGGGGCTGCACGACGAGCCGCGCTAGGCTCCAAGCATCAGCAAGGAGGAGCCGCCATGACGGAAGTTGCAGAGGCACCGGTTGCCGCGACCAGCGGCCAGATCAAGCGGATTTCGCACTGGATCGGGGGACGGATCGTCGAGGGAACGTCGGGCCGAAGCGGGCCGGTCTACAACCCCGCGACCGGCGAGCAGGCCGCAGAGGTCGACTTCGCCTCGGTCGAGGAGGTCGACCGGGCTGTGCAGGCTGCGAAGGAGGCGTTCCCGTCGTGGCGGGCGCTCTCGCTCTCCCGCCGGACGGAGCTCTTCTTCCGCATCCGCAACCTCGTCGACGAGCACCGCGAGGACCTCGCGAAGCTGCTCACCGCGGAGCACGGCAAGGTGCTCTCCGACGCGAAGGGCGAGGTCGCGCGCGGCATCGAGGTGATCGAGTACTGCTGCGGGATGCCCGAGTTGCTCAAGGGCGGCTTCTCGGAGCAGGCCTCGAACGGCATCGACGTCTACTCGATCCGCCAGCCGCTGGGCGTTGCCGCGGGGATCACGCCGTTCAACTTCCCCGCGATGGTGCCCATGTGGATGTGGGCGCCCGCGCTCGCGTGCGGCAACACGTTCGTGCTGAAGCCGTCGGAGAAGGATCCGTCGGCGTCGATTCTCACGGCCGAGCTGCTCAAGGAGGCCGGCGTGCCCGACGGCGTCTTCAACGTCGTGCACGGCGACAAGGTCGCGGTCGACGCGGTCCTCGAGCATCCCGACATCAAGGCAGTCTCGTTCGTCGGTTCGACGCCGATCGCCAAGTACGTGTACGAGAACGCGACGAAGCACGGCAAGCGTGCGCAGGCACTCGGCGGCGCGAAGAACCACATGATCGTCCTGCCCGACGCCGATATCGACATGGCCGCCGATGCTGCCGTCTCGGCCGCGTACGGATCGGCCGGCGAGCGCTGCATGGCGATCTCGCAGGTCGTGGCCGTCGGCGACGTCGCGGACAAGCTGATCGCAGCGATCAAGGAGCGGATTCCGAAGGTCAAGGTCGGTGACGGGATGGCGCCCGACTCCGAGATGGGCCCGCTCGTCACGCGCGAGCACCGCGACAAGGTCGCGTCCTACGTCGCAAACACGGAGGCCGAGGGAGGCACCGTCGTCGTTGACGGCCGTGAGTCCGCGCCGCCGGGAGACGGCTTCTGGCTCGGCGTGTCGCTGCTCGACAACCTCACGCCGGATATGAAGGCCTACCAGGACGAGATCTTCGGGCCGGTGCTCGGCGTCACGCGGGTCGGCACGTACGACGACGCGGTGAAGCTCGTGAACGACAACCCGTACGGCAACGGGACGGCGATCTTCACGCGCGACGGCGGCGTCGCCCGGCAGTTCCAGTTCGAGGTGCAGGCGGGCATGGTCGGAATCAACGTCCCGATCCCGGTCCCGGTCGCGTACTACTCGTTCGGCGGCTGGAAGGCGTCGCTCTTCGGCGACTCGCACATCTACGGGCCTGAAGGGATCAGCTTCTACACACGCGGCAAGGTCGTGACTTCGCGCTGGCCCGATCCGGCGACCTCGAAGGTCGACCTGGGCTTCCCGCAGACCCGCTAGGAGCCTCCGCGCAATGCCAGAGCTGCTCGAGCGAGACGCGTTGCTCGAGCAGCTCGACGCGGTGCGTGAGGCGGGCGGCAGGCTCGTCTTCGTCGGCGGCGAGGCGGGTGTCGGCAAGACGTCGCTCGTGCGCCGACAACCATGCGGTCGAGACCGCGCACTTCGGCCGCGACATGGCGGTCGCGGTCGCCGCGCTCGTCTTCTCGGCGCTCTTCATCTGGTACTCCCGCGACACGAGCGCAGGCGAGGGCACGTTCTCGTACTGGGCGCCGTACGTCTACGCCGGCGTCGCCCTCCTGCTCGGAATCCCGTTCTACCGCATGCAGCGCAAGCGGATGTCCGAGCCACCGCCGGTCCCGCCCTACTCGCCTCTCTGAGCCGGGGACGGCCCGGGACGGAAGCCGAGAACGGGCGCCGCTCGAACCCGGCCTCAAACGCCGCGTTAGATGGCGTGCCGCGCGAGCGCGACGCGCATCATCGTCGCATGCGTGCCCTCGGAGCCTGTGTCGCCCTCCCGGTCCGGGAAGAGCTGCACGTACGTCCCATCTGACTGCATCTGCCAGGCGTTCCGCCGGTCGGCGAGGCACGTCTCGAGGACCTCCCACAGCCTCGCGCGGAGGAGTCGCTGCCGGATCGGGACCACGGCCTCCACCCGATTCGAGAGGTTCCGGTGCATCCAGTCGGCCGACCCGATGAAGAACTCACCCTCGAGCGGGTCCTCGGAGCCCGCCGCGAAATGGAAGAGGCGGGAATGCTCGAGGAAGCGTCCGATGACCGAGCGGACGCGCATGTTCTCGGTCACCCCGGGGACGCCGGGAGCGAGGCAGCAGAGGCCGCGAACGACGAGGTCGATCGGCACGCCGGCCTGCGACGCGCGCGAGAGCAGGGCGCACATCTCGGGATCCTCGAGCTGGTTCATCTTGCAGACGATCCGGGCGGGCCGTCCGGCGGCGCAATTCTCGATCTCGCGTTCGACGAGGCGGACGAACTCCGAGCGCATGTGCGTCGGCGCGACCAGGAGGGTCTGGAAGGACGGGGCCCGCGACCTGCCGGTGAGGAAGTGGAACAGCGTGACGACGTCGTCGGTGACCGCGGGGTCGGCCGTCAGCAGACCGAGATCCTCGTAGAGCCTCGCGGTGCGCGTGTGGTAATTGCCGGTGGCGACGTGCGCGTAGCAGCGAATACCCCCCTGCTCGCGCCGGACGACGAGCGCCGTCTTGCTATGAGTCTTGAGCCCCGTCACCCCGTAGACGACGTGGGCGCCGACGTGCTGGAGCTCGCGCGACCAGTGCAGGTTCCGCTCCTCGTCGAAGCGCGCGCTCAACTCGATCACGCAGGCCACCTGCTTTCCGGTCTCGGCTGCGTGGATCAGCGAGCGCACGAACGGCGTGTCGTCACCGACGCGGTAGACGGTCATCTTGATCGACACGGTCAGTGGGTCGTCCGCCGCCTCGCGGACGAACCGCTCGACGCTGGCGTCGAAGCTGTCGTACGGATGGTGAAGCAGGATGTCACCGGCCCGGATCGCGGCGAAGATCTCGCCGTCGGCCTCGAGGCTCGCCGGAACAAGAGGCCTCCACGGCGGATCGTGCAGCTCGTCGATGTCGAGAGCGGCGATCTCGAACAGCGTCGTGTAGTCGAGGAGCTCGCGCATCTCGTAGACGTCCTCGGGCGTGAGGCCGAAGTGCTCCCTGAGCTCGGCCACGCTCGCCGGATCCGCGTTCGACTGCACCTCGAGGCGCACGACGGGCTCGAAACGCCGCTGGCGCACCTCCTCTTCGACAAGGGCCCGCTTGCCCTGGCCATCGTCGTCGAGGTCGACCTCGGCGTCGCGGCAGACCCTGATCAGGGTCGCAGTCTCGATCGCCATGCCCGGGAAGAGCTTGTGCGCGTTGGCGGCGACGACTTCGTCCAGGCGGACGAAGACGCAGGGCGCCGACGCGCCGCCCGTCTGTACCCGCAGCCACTGCGGGAGCTCCGTCGGCACCTTGACCCGTACGAGCACCGACTCGCCCGCCACCGGGTCCGCGAGCCGGAAGACCCAGGAGGTGGAGAGGTTCGACATGAACGGGAACGGATGCGCCGCGTCGAAGCTCAGCGGCGTGAGCACCGGCGAGATCACCGAATCGAACAGCGAGGAGGCGTGCTCCCGCTCCCCTTCCGTCAACTCGTTCCAGCCGACGAGCCGGATCCCGTGGTCTGCCAGGCTCGGTCGGATGACCTCGCTGTAACACGCCGCCTGCTCCTCGAGCAGCACCATGATCCGATCCCTCGAACGGAGAAGCAGGTCGCGCCGCTCCTGGACCGCCGGGGTCAGGTCGCCGGCCGCCGGGCGGAGGAGCGCCATTCGCTTCATGAAGAACTCGTCCAGGTTGGACGAGAAGATCGCCAGGAACTTGACCCGCTCGAGCAGTGGCGTACGCTCGTCGAGCGCCTCCTGGAGAACGCGGCGGTTGAACTCGAGCCAGCTCAGATCTCGGTCAAGCCACGCCCGGGCGAGCCGGTCGGCGGTGTCGGGCGGGCGGCCGCCGTCGTCGGATGCCGGCGCATGGGCGCCGTCTCCTACCAGGAGGCTCCTGTCCACGGTACGAGCCTAGCCCCGCCCGCATGACTGGTGGGTGACCAACCGGTGAGCATCCTCGCAGTCCTGCGGGACACAGATGTGTCATTTCGATGCTCACCCATCGAGCCCGACGAAGGGCCGGTGGCTCGTCAGGGTTGCCACGCGCCGCACTTCGCGAAGTGCATCTGTGTCTCCTCCGGCTATACGCGCTCCACGCCTGGGCGTGGAAGAAGAACCCGAGCGGCGCGTTCTTCGCCTGGAACCCGAAGGTCAGCTGCCGTTGACGGCCACGTCCCGAACTACCCCGCCGCGACCGGCGAGCCGCCTTTCAGCTCTGCGCCGAACTTGGCGCGCCTGACGAACTGCCCGATACCGGGCGAGGCCACGAGCTCGTCGCCGTCCACGAGCACGTTGCCGCGCAGAATCACGATGTCTGGCGCGCCGGTCACCTCGGTCCCCTCGTAGAGGTTGTAGTCCGTCTTCGAGTGCTGCGTCTTCGCCGAGATCGTGTGCTTTCGATTGGGGTCGAAGACGACGATGTCGGCGTCCGAGCCCACCGCGATCGATCCCTTGCGCGGATAGAGCCCGAACAGCTTCGCCGGGTTCGTGCAGAGCAGCTCGACCATGCGGTTGAGCGAGATGCGCCCCGCCCGCACGCCGAACTCGTGGATCATGTGCAGCCGGTTCTCGAGCCCCGGCCCGCCGTTCGGGATCTTCGAGAAGTCGTCCTTGCCCATCGTCTTCTGCCCGTCCCAGAGGAACGCGCAGTGGTCGGTCGAGATCACCGAGAGCGTGTCGGTGCGCACCGCGTTCCAGAGCACGTCCTGGTTCTCCTTCGCGCGCGGCGGCGGCGTGTAGACGTACTTCGCGCCCTCGAAGTTCGGCCGCTCGAGGAACGTGTAGTCGACGAAGAAGTACTGCGTGCACGTCTCGCCGTGGATGTTCCAGCCGCCCTCGCGTGCGCGCGCGATCGGCTCCACCGACTCGCGGCACGACACGTGCACGACGTAGAGCGGCGACCCGGCGACGTGCGCGAGCTGGATCGCCCGGTTCGTCGCCTCGCCCTCGGTCTCCGGGGGCCGCGTGAGCGCGTGGTACTTCGGCTCGGTCTTCCCCTCGGCGAGCGCCTTCTTCACGAGCACGTCGATCGCGTCGCCGTTCTCGGCGTGCACCATCACGAGCGCGCCCGTCTCGGCCGCGACCTCCATCGTCCGGAAGAGCGTCTCGTCGTCGACCATCAGCGCGCCCTTGTACGCCATGAAGAGCTTGTACGAGGTGACGCCCTGGTCGGGCAGCGACGCGAGCTCCTCGAGCGTCCCGCCCTCGCTTCAGGTCGGTGACGGCCATGTGGTACCCCATGTCGATCACCTGCTTGCCTTCGGCCTTCGACCGTGCCACTCGTCGAGCGCGCTCGCGAACGAACTGGCCCTGCGGCTGGATCACGAAGTCGACGTGGCAGGTGGTGCCGCCGAAGGCGGCCGCGATCTGCCCGGACTCGACGTCGTCGATCGTGACCGTGCCCGCCGAACGGCATGTCGAGGTGCGTGTGCGGGTCGACGCAGCCCGGCAGCACGTACTTCCCGCGCGCGTCGATCACGCGGTCGGCGTCGACGTCGAGGGACTCGCCGATCAGGGAGATCCGCTCGTCCTCGACGAACACGTCGCCGACGTAGTCGTCTGCCGCGGTGATGACGCGGCCGCCCTTGATCAAGATGGACATGCGGATCTCCCTTCTCGTGCGAATTCGGCTAGCTGCCGCCTTCGGTGACGGCCACCTGCTCCTTCTGCCAGTCGGCGCCCTTCCCGTCCTCGCCGTTGTCGGCGAGGCTGTCGTACGCGGCCTGCGCGAGATCGGTGCGGTAGGCATCGCTCGTCGCGGGCTTCGTGATCACCTTGAACTGCGCCGCGATGTCTGCGGTCCGCTGGAAGTCGTCCTCGTTCATGATCCCGATTCCGGTCTCGTTCGGCCAGATCAGCGCGTTGATCTCGTTCAGCTGCCAGCGCTGATGGCCTTCACCGAGCGTCGGCCCGTTGTCGAGCACGATCTGGAGGCACTCGTCCGGGTTGTCGCGGCAGAAGATCCAGCCCCGGAAGCTCGCCTTCAGGAAGCGCGTCGCGATGTCCTGGTTCTTGGCGTCCGCGATCCAGTCGCCGTCGAACGAACACGCCGTCCTCGAGCATCGCGGTGCCGGCGTCCTCCATCGTGATCACGTTCAGGTCGTCGAGCGTGTAGAGCTGTCCCGTGTCCGGGTTCTTCTGCTCGAGCACCTGCGCGAGCTCGTTGTAGGTCATCGCCGCGGCCGCATCGACCTGGTTCTGGAGGAACAGGTTCATGTCGAACGGCTGGTTGACGATCGTGACGTCGCTCTTGTCCTTCGGGTTCGATCCCGTTCTTCGTCAGTGCGGCGAAGAGCTCGAACTCGTTGCCGCAGCACCAGACGCCGACCTTCTTGCCCTTCATCGCGGCGACGTCGGTGATGCCGCTGTCCTTCCACGTGAGCTCGGTCATGCCTGACCGCGCGAAGACCTGGGCGATGTTGACGAGGTCGCCGCCCTTGTCGCGCGTGGCGAGCAGCGACGGGAGCCAGTCGATCCCGAACTCGGCGCCGCCGCTCGCGACGACCTGCTCGGGCGTGATGTCCGGGCCGCCGACCTTGATCGTGACGTCGAGGCCCTCGTCGTCGTAGTAGCCCTTCTCGAGCGCGGCGTAGTAGCCCGCGAACTGCGCCTGCGTCACCCACTTGAGCTGAAGGGTGACCTTGTCCTTCGCGGGCTGCCGACGCCCCGGTGGAGGTGTCGCCGCCTCGTCGTCGCCCACCGCAGGCGGCGAGCGCGAACATCGCTGCCGCAAGCGAGCGCGGCGAGCCGGAGGAAGCCACGTCGTACGACCGCTTCATCGGTCTCCTTTCGTCACTCCGCCGTGCCGAGCGGATGGCTGCCAGCCCATGGTCAGGCGCTCGAGGAGCGCCACTGCGACGTAGAACGCGATCCCGAGGATGCTCGCGACGAGGATCGCCGCCCAGGCGGTCTCGAACGCGAACAGAGCGCGGCCGAGTTCCGGATCTGCACGCCCAGCGCCTCCTGCGACCCGCCGAAGTACTCGCCCACGATGGCGCCGATCATCGCGAGCACGCTCGCGACCTTCAATGCCGTGAAGACGATACGGCAGCGAGTTCGGGAAGCGGACGCGCCGGAAGATCGTCGATCTCGCCGGCCGCGTAGGAGCGCATCAGCTCGATCGACGAGGGGTGCACCGAGGTCAGCCCCCGGAGCGTGTTCACGAAGCACGGGGAAGAAGCAGAGGACCGCGGCGATCATCATCTTCGAGAGCGGGTTCAGGAGGCCGAACCACTGGTTCGTGATCGGGGCGAAGGCGATGATCGGAATCGCATTGGCCGCGATCGCGTACGGCATGATCGCCGTCCGAGGAGCTGGCCAACGGCCGCACGACGACGGCCATGAGCACGCCCGCGGAGCAGCCGATCAGCGAAGCCGCCGAGCGCCTCCTGGAAGGTGTACCACCCGGCGCCCCAGAGCACGTCGCGCTCGTCCCAGAACGTGCGTGCGATGTCGCTCGGCGGCGGAAGCAGGAAACGCTGGATGTTCAGGCCGCGCCACGAGGCCCTCCCAGAGCGCGATTCCAAGCACGAGGACGCCCACGGCGGGAGCCCACTCGCGTGCCTGGTGCGCTCGTGCGGCCGAGCGGGCCGTCGCCGGTGACCGGCGCGACCGTGTACCCGCTCACGATTCGGCCTCCGCGAGGCGCAGCGCCGCGTCGTGTCCAGAGCCGCCGTGGAGCGCCTCGCGCACCTGCGTCACGAGCTCGAAGAACCGCGGCTCCTCACGCGTCGCGTTCGTCCGCGGTTGCGGCAGGTCGACCGGGATGATCTGCGGTGATCCGGCCCGGCCGCGCCGACATCACGACCACACGCGTCGAGAGGAAGACGGCCTCCGCGATCGAGTGCGTGACGAAGACGATCGTCGAGCCCGATCTCCTGCCCAGATCCGAAGCAGCTCCCCGTTCAGACGCTCGCGCGTCATCTCGTCGAGCGCGCCGAACGGCTCGTCCATCAGCAGCAGCGCCGGCGAGAACGAGAGCGCGCGCGCGATCGAGACGCGCTGCTGCATGCCGCCCGAGAGCTCCCACGGGTGCCGCTTGTCGAAGCCCGTCAGCTCGACGAGCTCGAGCATCTCGCGCACGCGCTCGTCGCGGCGCGCGCGGTCCCAGCCGGCGATCTCGAGCGGCAGCGAGATGTTGCGCGTGACCGTGCGCCAGTCGTAGAGCACGGCGTCCTGGAAGACGATCCCGTAGTCGCGGTCCAGCCGGGCCTGCTGCGCGCGACTTGCCGTTGACGACGACGTCGCCCGGCGCTCGGCTGGATCAGGTCGCCGATGATCCGGAGCAGCGTCGACTTCCCGCAGCCGGACGGGCCGATCAGCGAGACGAACTCGCTGCGGCTGGATCTCGAGGTCGATCTCCTCGAGCGCGACGACTCCGGCGCCGGCGAACGTCTTGCCGACCTTGCGCAGCGAGACCGCGGCCGCCGAGCTCAAACGACGTGCTCCGGCGCCCGGCGGACGACGAGCTTCTCGAGCAGCGCGATCGAGAGATAGAACGTGATCCCGAGCAGCGCCGCGATCAGGTTCGTCGCCCAGAGGCTCGGCGGTGAGCTCAGGTAGTACTGGTTGAAGTTCAGGATCGCGCCGCCGAGGCCGTCCTGGATCGACGACGGGAGCTCGCCGATGATCGCGCCGACGACGCTCGCGGTCGCAGACACCTTCAGCGCGACGAAGAGGTACGGCAGCGACGCCGGCACCTTCACCTTCCAGAGGATCGACCAGGGGCTCGCCGCGTAGGAGCGCATCAGCTCGAGCGCACGCGGCTCGGCGGAGGCGAGGCCGCGGATCGTGTTGATCGTGACCGGAAAGAACGTCAGGTACGCGGAGATCATCGAGACGGAGAACCAGGCCGGCGCCCCGCGGGAACCCAGTCCAGACCACGACCATCGGCGCGATCGCGAGGATCGGGACGGTCTGCGACGCGACGATGTACGGCAGGAAGCCGCGCGTGAGCAGCCTCGAGTGGTGCAGCACGACGCCGAGCGCGAACCCGATCGACGCACCGAGCAGCAGGCCGACGAACGCCTCCTTCGCCGTGAAGAGCGCCGAGTGCCAGAGCACGTCGATCAGCAGGGGGCCGTTCCGCCGCGACGGCTCGAACAGCTGTCCGACGATGTCGTGCAGGTGCGGCATCGTCAGGTCGGTCACGGTGAACGTCCCGAGCTTGAGCTCGGTCGTCTCGCCGAGCCACTTGAAGCCCTCCCAGAGACCCCAGAGCACCGCGAGCACCGCGAGCAGCATTCCACCCTTGCGGAGCACCGGTTTATCCTCCCAGGCCGTGCCCCTGACGCCAAGCAGCACCGTGGACGAGCTGCGCGAGCTCCAGGAGCTGACCGGGAGACGAGGACGGGGCGCAGCGCGTGGCCTGGACCGACACGTGGGCGCAGGCGCGCGAGTGGCTGCGCGGCAAGGTCGCGGAGACCGGCGCCGAGGAGGAGGTCGACGAGGCGGGCAACCAGTGGTTCACGCTCGCCGGCGCCTCCGACCGCGCGCTCCTGATCGGCGGGCACATCGACTCGGTGCCGAACGGCGGCTGGCTCGACGGCTGCCTGAACGTCATGGCCGGCGTCGAGGTGCTGCGGCCGCTCGCCGAGGAGGGGCAACCGCCGCTGACGGTCCGGCTCGTGAACTGGGCCGACGAGGAGGGCGCACGCTTCGGCCGCTCGCTGTTCGGCTCGAGCGCCGCCGCGCGGCTCGATGGCCGACCAGGACGAGCTCAGGCAGCGCAGTGATGCAAACGGCATCGCCCTGCCCGACGCGCTCGCCGCGCACGGCGTCGACCTCGACAACGCCCTCGCCGCTCGCTCCCAGCTCGAGCACGCGGCCGCCTACCTCGAGCTGCACATCGAGCAGGGGCCGGTGCTCGAGTCGATGGATCTCCCGCTCGGCGTCGTGCTCGGAACCTTCGGCGTCGAGCGCCATCTCGTCACGTGGCGGGGCCAGGCTGCGCATGCCGGCTCGACGCCGATGGACAAGCGCCGCGACGCGCTCGCGGGTGCGGCGAAGCTCGCGCTCGAGATCCGGCCGATCGCGGCGCAGGTCGGCGGCGGAGCGGTCTGTACGTCAGGCGGCGTGGTCACGAAGCCCGGCATCGTCACCTCGGTCGTCGAGACCGCCGAGCAGCTCCTCGACCAGCGGCATCTGGACGCGGACAAGCTCGCCGAGCTGCTCCGGCTCGCGAAGGAGGCGTCTGAACGCTTCGCGCAGGAGGAGAACATCGAGGTCGAGTGGCGACGGATCTGGAACATCGAGCCGATCCTGTTCGACGCCGAGCTGATCGAGCTCGCAGACGAGTCGATCAGGGAGGTGACCGAGACCTCGCATCGCCTGCCGAGCGGCCCGCTGCACGATGCCGCCGAGGTCGCGCGGGCAGGGATTCCGACGGTGATGGTGTTCGTCCAGAGCCTGCGCGGCCTCTCGCACACGAAGCTCGAGGACACGAAGCCGGAGCACCTCGAGCTGAGCGTCCAGGCGCTCGACCGCCTCACGTCGAAGACGCTCGAGCGGCTCGCGTCGGCGACCTAGGGGACGGGCGGACGCGCTAGGCGACCGGCGACTTCACCGACTCGATGTACCCGCGCACGTCCGCGACGGGTTCCGAGTACGCGTCGCCGAGCGTCGTCTCCATCCTCGACATGTACTCCTCGGCCCACGCCGGGAAGTCGTAGTCGATCGCGCGCAGGAACTCGAGCGTCGCGGCGAACCGAATGTCCGCGATCGAGGGATGGTCGCCCCCGATGAACTGCTTGTCGCCGATGAAGAACGAGCGGTAGACGTCGAGCGGGTCGGCGAGCGCGGCCTCCGCGTCCTTTTGCGCTTTCGCCTTCATCTCGTCGTCGGCGTCGGACGTCCCGACCTCGCCGGCGTACTGGGTGAAGCCGAGCGTCGGGTACGTGGCGCGCGTGAGCACCGGATAGAGCGTGCCGATCAAGTAGAACATCGCGTTGTCGACCATCGCCCGCTCGCCGGGAGCTTCGGGGTAGAACTGCGTCAGGCCGTGCTTGTTGCAGAGGTACGCCATGATCGCGCAGCTCTCGCCCAGGAACCCCCTCGGCAGTCCTTCGTCCTCGAGCATCGGCGTGAGGTGCGCCGGGTACTTGTCCAGATACTCGGGCGACGTCGTCTTCCCCCAGACGTCGACCTCTTCGAAGTCGAGCCCCGCGGCGCGAACGAAGATCCGGACCGTGAGGTTGTTGACGCTCGGCTTCAGGATGTTCAGCGTGTTTGCGGCCATGTCATCCTCCCGCTGTCGTAAGGGTCCCTGGGCGAACGGTCGTCCGAGAGCGTCGGCCGTGAGTTCGCGACGAGTCTCTCGATCGCATCCGCGACGTGCCCGGCGATGGTGATGTGGTGGACGCCCTGGCTCTGAAGCTTTCGCACTGATGCTCACCGCTCGACGATTCTCGACTTGTACTCGCTGCGCCGCAGGGTGCCCCACGGCACGAGGTCCACGGTCGTCTGGACGACGAGTACGTTGCGCAGTCTCTCACGGATCTCCTCGGCGAGCGAGGCACGCGCCGACGTGCCACGTGCGAGCTCGACGCTGACGAGCAGCGGCGGATCCTGCTTCACGCCCTGCGCCTGCGGCCTGATCAAGATCTGGCCGCTGACGTCCGCGGTGAAGGCGCTGACGACCTCGCGGACGGCCGAGGGAAAGACGTTCACGCCGCGCACGATCAGCATGTCGTCGGTCCGCCCGACGCACCGCACCCGTGGGCCGGTGCGCCCGCACGGGCATGGGGTCGTCCGGACCTGGACGTGGTCGCGGGTGCGAAAGCGAAGCAGCGGAGCCGCGCGATGCCGAAGGTGCGTCAGCACGAGCTCCCCGGCCGCGCCGTCCTCCAGCTCGAGACCGGCCCCGGTCTCGGGCTCGATCAGCTCGGGGTAGACGAAGCCGCGCGCGCCGAGGTGCATGCCGTCCTGCTCCTCGCACTCGCCCCACAGCGAGACGCCGATGTCGCCGATGCCCATCGCCTCGCTGACCTTCGCGCCCCAGCCGTCCTCGAGCATCGCGCGGAACGCTGGCTCGCCCCCTCCCGGCTCGCCGGCGACGAGGACGCGCTCGACGCTCGAGCCGCTCAGGTCGAAGCCCCGCTCCGCGGTCCACTCGACGAGGTGGGCGGCGTACGACGGCGTCAGCACCGCCGCTTCGGGCCGGAGCAGGTCGATCGCGCGCACGAGCCGCTCGGTGTTTCCGGTGCCGATCGGGACGTGGCTGAGGCCGATGCGGTCGAACGCGGCGAGCGCCGCGCCGGCGACGAACGGGCCGGCGTTGTAGGTGGAGACGATCCGCTGCCCGGCGACGACGCCTGAGGCCGCGTAGCTCCGGGCGGAGCCGGTCACCCAGTTGTCGAGATCCTCCGCCGTCAGTGGGATGAAGCTCGGCGTGCCGGTGGTCCCGCTCGTCGAGTAGATGCGCACGATCTCGGAGCGGTCCACGCAGAGGTGCGTACCGATCGGGTCGTCGGGCGTGCACGTCGCTCTCAGCTCGCCCTTCTCGGTCAGCGGGAGCCGCGCGATCTCCGCGAGCCCACCCGCCGCTTCGGGCGACGCGATTCCAGCGGCCGTCAGCTTGTCGCGGTAGAAGGAAGAGCGATTGAACAGGTACGCGAGCTGGGCGCGGTAGCTCTCGTCGTCGAGCGCGAGCTGCTCGGCCCACGGGAGCGTCTCCACCTCGGGCTCGAGCATCATTCCGCCGGCGGCTCGTACCGGACTGCCTCCTCCGCGCCCGCGGCTATCAGGAAGCCGAGCGGCTGCTGCTGCTCCTCGGCCAGGTGCGCGAGCAGGCCGGCGGTACGCGCGAGGATCGGAACGCTCTTCACCGCTGCGGACGGGAAGCCCAGATCGAGGAGCACCGCAGCGATCGGCATGGCGACGTTCATCGTCAGCGGGTTGCCCCACGCCTCGGCGACGGCGTCTCGGAAGCTCCGCGCGAGCAGAACGTGCGGGCCGCTTACCCCGCGCTCGTCCGCGAGCTCGAGGATCCGTTCGGCGCGCGGGTCGAGCGGCTTGTGCACCGGATGGCCGAACCCAGGGACCTTGTCGCCGGACGCGCGGATCGCACCGGCCAGCTCGAGCGCGACCGCCGCGGGCTCACCGCCGGACGCGACCTGTTCCTGCGCCTCTTCGAGCAGGCGGGCGCAGGACTCGGACGTGCCCAGCACGACCGGGCCTGCGCCGAGGATCCCGGCCGCCACGGCTCCTTGCAGCGAGCCGGGGTCGGCGGCGAGCGTCATCCTCGCGGCGACGTTCGTCGGCATCATCCCGTGCTCGGCGATCGCGACGAGCAAGAGGTCGAGGAAGAAGCGCTGATCCTCGTTCGGATCGCGTCCGGTGAGCAGGAGATGGAAGTATTCGGTGAACGTCAGCCTGCCCATCAGGTCGCCGCAGAGATCGCGTCCCCGCACCTCGACACGGTCCGGGTACGCCTGGCTGATGTGACTGACCGGGCTCTCGGGCTTACCGATCTGCACGTGCTTCCTCTTCGACGAGGCGCGCACCGGCGACCATCGACTCGAGCTTCCTGAACGCCAGCTCGCGCGGGAGGTACTTCATCCCGCAGTCGGGAGCGACGACGAGCCGCTCCGGCCCGACCACCGCCAGCGCTCTCCGGATTCTGTCGGCCACGAGCTCGGGCGTTTCCACCTCGGTCGAGCCGAGGTCGAGCACGCCGAGGACGATCGTCTTGTCCCGCACGTCGCGCAGCACATCCGGGTCGAGGTCGGGCTGCGCCGCCTCGAGCGAGACGTGCGTCGCGTGGCACCCGCTTAGCTCGGCGAGAAACGGATAGCCGGTGAGCCGCTGGTGGACGATCGCCGCGTAGCCGAAGCACGTGTGCAGGACCTTGTCGCCGTCGATCCCGTCCAGCGCGAGGTTGATCGCCTCGATCGCGTACTCCCGCGCCGCCTCGGGTCGAGCCTGGAGATACGGCTCGTCGATCTGGACGACGTCGGCTCCGGCGGCCTTCAGGTCGCGCAGCTCCTCGTTGACGGCTCCCGCGTACGCAAGCGCCAGGCTGCGCCCGTCGGGGTAGTAGTCGTTCTGGGCCTGCTGCGTCATCGTGAACGGGCCCGGGACGGTGATCTTGATCCGGCGGTCGGTGACCGAGCGGAGAAACTCGACGTCGCGGACCTCGACCGGTCGGGTGCGACGGATCGGCCCGACCACTCTCGGAACGGGGTTCGGGTGGCCCGTGCGATCGAGCGCGACGCCGGGCTTGTCCAGGTCGACGCCGTCGAGCGCGGTCGCGAAGCGGTTCGAGTAGCTCTCGCGCCGCATCTCGCCGTCGGTGATCACGTCGACGCCGGCCCGCTCCATGTCGTGGACCGCGAGCCGTGTCGCATCGTCCTGCGCCTGCTCGAGCAGCGGCTCCGGGATCCGCCAGAGCTCGCGCGCCCGCACCCGCGGCGGCAACCGCTCGCCTAGCCGCTGCCGGTCGATCAGCCAGTCCGGTTGCGGATAGCTCCCGACGACGGTCGTGACCATCGCGGGCCAGCATAGACGGCGTTATCCTCGACATCGACACGAGGAGGAGGCACATGCTCACGTTCGGCGTCACCGTCCTGCCCGACCCGCCGTACACGCGACTGATCGAGCTGACGCAGCTGGCGGAGCGGCACGGGTTCGAGTACGGCTGGACCTACGACTCGCACATCCTCTGGCAGGAGTCGTACGCGACGCTTCCGCTCGTCGCGGACAAGACCGACCGGATCAAGCTCGGGCACTTCGTGACGAACCCCGGGATCCGCGACCCGACGATCACGGCGAGCTGGTACGCGACGATGCACGACATCTCGAACGGCCGCATGGTGATGGGGATCGGCCGCGGCGACTCGTCGCGCCGAGTCGTCGGGCTGAAGCCGGTCCTGGTGGCGGAGTTCGAAGCCCGCCTCGCGATGATCAAGGACCTGATGAACGGCCGCCCAGTCACGTGGAACGAGAAGGAGCTGAAGCTCGAGTGGGTGCGCACCGAGCTCCCCGACATCGAGCTCTTGGTCGCGGGCTACGGCCCGAAGGCGCTTGCGGTCGCCGGCCGCGTCGGAGACGGCGTGATCATCCAGCTCGCCGACCCGCAGATCATCCAGTGGATCATGGACACCGCCCGCGCGTCAGCCGAGGAGGCAGGCCGCGACCCGGCTGCGCTCAAATGCGTCGTCGGCGCGCCGAGCATGATCACCGACGACATCGCGGACGCCCGCGAGCAGACGCGCTGGTTCCCGGCCATGGTCTCGAACCACGTCATGGACCTGATCGAACGCTACGGCTGGGACTCGGAGATCCCGGCCGCGCTGACCGACTTCGTCAAGGCGCGGAAGTTCTACGACTACAAGGACCACAGCCGCGTCGGCGCCGCGCACGGCGAATTCGTCACCGACGAGATCTGTGACCGCTTCAGCGTGCTCGGCACCGTCGAGCAGGCGACGGAGAAGCTGCGCGAGCTCGAGTCGATCGGCGTCGACCAGTTCAACATCTACCTGATGACCGGGCAGCAGGAGCAGACGCTCGAGATCTACGGGGACGAGATCATCCCGAAGTTCGCGAGCGTCGCGGCCTGACGGTCTAGCTCGCGCTCACGCCTTGCTGAGCGCGGGCGTGCAGCTCGAGCGGCCCTGCTTCTCGAGGTAGCGCTGGTGGTACTCCTCCGCGCGGTAGAACGTCTGCGCCGGCTCGATCAGCGTCACGATCGGGCTGCGGTAGCGGCCCGAGGCGTCGCGCTCGGCCTTTGACCGTTCGGCGGTGGCTCGCTGCTCCTCGTCGTGGAAGAAGATCACCGAGCGGTACTGGTCGCCGACGTCCCACCCTTGCCGGTTCAGCTGCGTCGGGTCGTGCTTGCCCCAGAAGACGTCGAGCAGCTCCTCGTACGAGACGCGTTCGGGGTCGTACGACACCTCGACGACCTCGGCGTGACCCGTTTTGTGCGAGCAGACGTCCTCGTACGTCGGATTCTCGAGTTGGCCGCCCGCGTAGCCCACTGCGGTGGCCGTCACGCCCTCGATCTGCCGGAACGCTGCCTCGACGCCCCAGAAGCAGCCGGCGCCGAACGTCGCGCGATCTGTCACTTCTCCTCCAGTTTGAGTGCTGCCGAGTTGATGCAGTAGCGCAGCCCGGTGGGATCCGGCCCGTCTGGGAATACGTGGCCGAGGTGCCCGCCGCAGCTCGCGCACAGCACCTCGGTGCGGACCATCCCGAAGCCGGCGTCGGTCTCCTCCTCGACCGCGTCTGCGTCAGCGGGTGCGTAGAACGCCGGCCAGCCGCAGCCTGAGTCGTACTTGGCGTCGGACTCGAAGAGCTGGGCCCCGCAGCCGGCGCAGTGGTACGTGCCAGGGTCGAAGACGTGGTCGTACTCCCCCGAGAAAGCGCGTTCGGTGCCCTTCTCCCGAAGGACCCGGTACTGCTCGGGCGTCAGCTCCGCCCGCCACTCCTGATCGGTCTTCCTTACCTGTGTCATCAGGACTCAGTGTGCCTAAAGGGGGACGTCGTACGGGTAGCGTGCTGGCGTGAGCGACGGCGACCACCTGATCGAAGCGCGGGGCCTGACGAAGCGCTTCGGGGACTTCACGGCGGTCGACGCGATCGACTTCACCGTCGAGCGCGGCGAGACGTTCGGCTTCCTCGGGCCGAACGGCGCGGGCAAGACCTCGACGATGCGGATGATCGGCGCCGTCTCGCCCGTGACCGCGGGGACGCTGCGGGTGCTCGGTCGCGACCCGGCGGTCAACGGCGCCGAGATCAAGGAGCGGATGGGCGTCGTCCCGCAGCAGGACACGCTCGACTTCGAGCTGACCGTCTACGAGAACATCCTCGTGTACGGCCGCTACTTCGGGATCCCGAAGGACGTGATCAAGGCGCGCGCCGAGGAGCTGCTCGAGTTCGTGCAGCTGAACGAGCGCCGCGACTCGAAGGTCGAGCCGCTTTCCGGCGGGATGAAGCGGCGGCTGACCATCGCGAGGGCGCTCGTCAACGAGCCCGAGCTCCTCCTGCTCGACGAGCCGACGACCGGGCTCGACCCGCAGGCCCGGCACGTGCTCTGGGACCGGCTCTACCGGCTCAAGCAGCAGGGCGTGACCCAGGTGCTGACGACGCACTACATGGACGAGGCCGAGCAGCTCTGCGACCGGCTCGTCGTGATGGACCAGGCGAAGATCGTCGCCGAGGGCTCCCCGCGCGAGCTGATCGCACAGTACGTTCAGCGGGAAGTGGTCGAGCTCCGGTTCCCCGACGGCGTGCCCGCGAACGGCCAGCTCCAGAACCTCGGCGAGCGAACCGAGGTGCTCGCGGACCGGGTGCTGATCGGCACCGACGACGGCGACGGGCTTGCACACACCGTGCACGAGCTCGGCATCCCGATCGAGAGCGTGCTCGTCCGGCGGAGCACGCTCGAGGACGTCTTCCTCACGTTGACCGGGCGGACGCTCGTCGACTGATGGCGACCGTCGCGGCCACGACGACGACGTTCAACCGCACCACGGCGGTGACCGCGTGGCAGGCCCGGAGCTACCGCCGGACTTGGCGCGCGACGATCACGACGTCGTTCCTCAACCCGGTCTTCTTCCTGCTCTCGGTCGGCGTCCTCCTCGGACAGCTGGTCGACGACAACCAGGCGCAGCTGGGCGGGCTGTCGTACGTCGAGTTCGTCGCGCCCGGCCTGCTCGCGGCGACCGCGATGCAGATGGGCGCGAACGACGCGATGTGGCCGGTGATGGCGGGGATCAGGTGGCTCCGCACCTACCATGCCGTGCTCGCGACCCCGGTGCGCGTCGGCGAGCTCGTGATCGGGACGATCGGCTGGTCGGCGATCCGCGTCCTCTCGTCGGCAGTGATCTTCACGGCCGTCGCGGCGATCGGCGGCGCGATTCTGTCTCCGCTTGCCGTGCTCGCGCCGCTCGCCGCGCTGCTCACGGGCCTCGCGTTCAACGCGCCGATCACGGCGTTCTCCGCGAGCCTCGAGGGAGGAGACGACGGCTGGTTCCCCGCGCTCAACCGCTTCGTCCTGATCCCGATGTTCCTCTTCGCGGGCACGTTCTTCCCGGTCTCGCAGCTGCCCGACTGGCTCGAGCCCGTCGCCTGGGTCACGCCGCTCTGGAACGGCGTCGAGCTCTGCCGCATGCTCACGACGGGCGACGTGGACGTCCTGCTCGCGGTCGTGCACGTCGTCTACCTGTCCGCGTTCGTCGTGGTCGGGACGATCGTCGCGATCCGAATCCACAAGAGGGCGCTGCTCAAGTGACCGACTACTCGATCCCGACCCGGATCACGCCGTGGTTCACGTTCGGCGCCGACCGCTCGCTCCGGCTCGTGTACCGGAACCTCCGCGCGGCGCGGCGCTACTGGCTCGTGATGGTCTCGGGCTTCTTCGAGCCGCTCTTCTACCTCGTCGGGCTCGGTGTCGGCGTCGGAACGCTCGTCGGGGACATCAGCTACAACGGCGAGACGATCTCGTACCAGGAGTTCGTCGCGCCCGCGCTGCTCGCGGCGTCTGCGATGAACGGCGCGATCTACGAGACGACCGGCAACGTCTTCTTCAAGCTCAACTACGCGAAGACGTACGACGGCGTGCTCGCGACGCCGCTCGGCGTCCGCGACATCGCGGTCGGCGAGACGATCTTCGCGCTCATGCGCGGCTCGGTCTACGCGTTCGCGTTCGTCGTGATCATGCTGGCGCTCGGGCTGCTCGAGTCGGCCTGGGCGGTCCTCGCGATACCGGCGGCGCTGCTGATCGGTGCGTCGTTCGCGGCGCTCGGGCTCTCGGCCGTGACGATGATGCGGTCGTGGGCGGACTTCGCCTTCGTCGAGTTGTTGACGCTTCCGATGTTCCTCTTCTCCGCGACGTTCGTGCCGCTCGACGACTACCCGGAGGCGCTGCAGTGGGTCTTGCCGCTGACGCCGCTCTACCACGGGGTCGATCTGATGCGCGACCTGACGCTCGGGCAAGTTGGCTGGGACGATCTGATCCACGTCGCGTATCTGCTCGGCGTCATGTCGCTCGGCGTGTGGTTCACGGCGAGGCGGCTCGAACGAAAGCTGCTGAAGTGACCGACGTCGCGTGGGATCTGTCCGCGCTCTACGGCGACGCCGACGACCCGAGGCTGGAGGACGACGTCGCTGCGGTGCTCGAGGACGGGCGGGCGTTTCGTGAGCGCTACGCCGGGCGTGTTGGAGAGCTGGATCCGAGTGAGCTGGCGGAGGCAACCGTCGAGCTCGAACGAATCAAGGGCGCGATCGGGCGCGTGCGCCTCTACGCGGAGCTCGGATTCGACGCGAACACGAGCGACGAGCGCTTCACGAGGCGGTTCGGCTGGGCCCGCGAGCGCGAGACGGCGCTCGAGAACGAGCTTCGCTTCTTCGAGCTCGAGTGGGCCGCCGCCCCCGACGAACACGCCGATCGCGTGCTCTCGTCACCTGAGCTCGAGCGGCACCGTCACTACCTCGAGTCGATCCGCCGCTTTCGCCCGTACCTGCTCTCCGAACCGGAGGAGCGAATCGTCGCGGAGAAGTCGCTGTCGGGTGCCCGCGCGTGGGAGCGGCTCTTCTCGGAGCTCCTCTCGCAGATCCGCGTTCGGTCGGGCGACGAGGAGCTCTCGCTCGACGAGTCGCGCGAGCGACTGCGCAGTCTGACGAACCGCGACGAGCGTCGGGCGATGTCGGAGGCGATCGGGGCGGCGCTCGAGCCGAACATCCGCCTGCGCGCGATCGTCCTGAACACGATCGCAAGCGACTGTTCCATCGAGGACGGTCTGCGCGGGTTCCCGACGTGGATCTCGGCGCGCAACCTGCAGAACGAGATCTCGGACTCGGCCGCGCAGGCGCTGATCGACGCCGTCGTCTCGCGCTACGACATCGTGCACCGCCACTTCCGGCTGCGCGCGAAGCTCCTCGGCCTACCCAAGCTCGCCGACTACGACCGGTTCGCCCCGGTCGGCGAGACGGTGGCGACCGTCACCTGGGAGGACGCCCGCGAGCTTTCGATCGACTCGTTCGCGTCGTTCTCGCCCGTCGCCGGCGAGATCGTGACCCGGTTCTTCGACGAGAACTGGATCGACGCCGCGCCGCGTGTGGGGAAGGTTCCGGGAGCGTACTGCGCGATGCAGGTCGCCGATGCCCACCCGTTCATCCTGATGAACTTCAGCGGCACCCGGGACAGCGCGCTGACACTCGCCCACGAGCTCGGGCACGGACTGCACGCCGTGCTCGCGGCCGACCGCGGTTACCTCAATCTCGACTTCCCTTTGACGTTCGTCGAAGCGGCGTCGGTCTTCGGCGAGACACTCGCGTTCGAGTCGCTGATCGCGCGCGCAAACTCGGATCGCGAGCGGCTCGAGCTGCTCGTCTCGCGGATCGACAACGCGATCGGGACGGTCTTCGGCACGGTGGCGTGGAATCGCTTCGAGGACGCGGTCCACGTCGCGCGGCGAGCCCAGGGCGAGCTCTCCGTCGAGCAGCTGAACGAGCTGTGGGCGGAGGCGGCGAGCGGCCTGCACGGCGACGCGGTGGAGGCCTCGCAGGGCTTCCACACGTTCTGGAGCTACGTCCCGCACTTCATCGCGGTGCCCGGCTACATGTACGCGTACGCGTTCGGCTCCCTGCTCTCGCTCTCGATCTACCAGCGCTACAAGGAACAGGGCGAGGAGCTGGCCGAGCCGCTGCTCGACGTGCTCCGAATGGGGTCATCGGACTCGCCCGAAAGGCTTGCGGCTCTTCTCGGGCTCGACCTCGCCGACCCCGGCTTCTGGCATCGCGGCCTGGACGCAATCGAGGCCGAGGTCGCCGAAGCGGAAGCGCTCGCCGGCTCGCTTGAGCCGACGAGCGCCCGCAACGCTTAGTGCGCTACCAGGTCCAGTTCGCGAGCCAGGTGAACACCGGCGCGAGACTGCTCTCCGCCGAGCCCCCCCACGAGCCTGCGAGCGCGTTCGCCGGGAGTGCCAGCGCGATCACCGTGACCGCAGCGGTATAGCGGCGGAGCTTGGCGGCTCCGCTCTTGCCCCAGAGGGCGCTCGCCTTCGAATCGTCGTGCCGCATGTAGTCCTTCCCCATTCTCCCGCGCGAGGGCGGGATTCACTTCCCTGTGCTCACCCTATGAAGCCTCGTACGACCGACATCCCCCAAGCGAGGGAGTCTCGCGTGGCCTCAGCCCGTCCGGCGCAGCTGCATCGCCTGGAGGTACGCCTGGAAGCCCGAGGACGCGCCGTTTTGCGACGAGACCGTCATCGTCAGCGTCTTCGTGCCGGCGACTCCGACCGTGATGTTCGGCACCGATCCCTGGACGTTCAACTGCCCTCCGGCTGAGTACGCGTCGATCGTGCCGATCGTCTGCCCGTCGAGCGTCCACGTCATCACTCCCGCGTCGGGCCACTGGACGTAGATGAGATCGAGCGAGTAGGTGCCGGCAGACAGCGCGACCGACCAGGAGGCAGTCTGGCCCTGGACACCGCTACCCGGGCCGGATCGGTAGCCGCCGTGGAGGGCGGCGCTGTTGATGAAGATGTTGTCGAAGTTGCTCTGGGACGTCGGCGGCAGGAGCGGATCGATCACGACAGTGGGCTGGGGCGGACCTGCGGGACCCTGGGCCCCTGCGGGACCCTGTGAACCGGCCGGACCCTGCGGGCCTTGTGCGCCGGCGGCGCCGCTCTCGCCCTGCGGGCCGGCAGGCCCTGCGGCTCCCTGCGGTCCTTCGGGACCGGGGAGTGCAGCCTGTGCCTGCTGCTTTCGAAGCGCGGAGCTGAGATCGCGCGCCTGGATCGTGTTGTCCGCGATGTCCGCGGAGGCCACCGAGCCGTTCTTGATCTGCGCGCCCGTGATCAGGCCGCGCACGGTGCCGCTCGATGCGGCACCGACGACCATGAGCGACGCCACCACGGCGACCGCGAGAATGAATTTCCTAGACATATGAGCCTCCACCACCCTCTAACCCCACGGACTAACGAGCGAACGAAAAGTAGGTTCGGCCCCGGGGGGCCTGCCATACCCGATTGGCTAGGCCAACTGGCTAGGGTCGAGCCCTCGTGATCCTCGCAATCGACCAAGGTACGACGTCGACGACGTGTCTCCTTGTCGACGACGAGCTCCGCCTGCGGGGCCGCGGTCACCGAGAGCTGCCGCAGTACTTCCCGCAGCCGGGCTGGGTCGAGCACGATCCGGAGGAGATCTGGACGACCGTCGTCGAAGCGGCCGAGGAGGCAGTTCGCGACGCCGGCGTGCACCCGTCCGAGCTTCGCGCGATCGCGATCACGAACCAGCGCGAGACGACGCTGCTCTGGGAGCGCTCGACGGGGACGCCGGTCGCCCGGGCGATCGTCTGGCAGGACCGGCGGACCGCCGCTCGCTGCCTCGAATTGCCGGCCGATCTCGTCCGAACGCGGACGGGGCTCGTGCCGGACCCGTACTTCTCGGCGACGAAGCTCGAGTGGCTGCTCGCGCGCACGGAGGCGCGGCCGAGCGAGCTCGCGTTCGGCACCGTCGACTCGTGGCTCGTCTGGAAGCTGACCGGCGGGCGCGTCCACGCCACCGACGTGACCAACGCCTCGCGAACGATGCTGCTCGATCTCAGCTCGCTCGAGTGGGACGACGAGCTGCTCGAGCTGTTCGGAGTCGACCGCGCTCTCCTGCCTCGGATCGCCGGCTCGTCCGAGGTCGTCGGCGAGGCGGAGTTTCTCGGCGTGACGCTCCCGATCGCTGCGATCGCCGGGGACCAGCAGGCGGCGCTCTTCGGCCACGGCTGCTTCGATCGCGGCGAGGCGAAGGCGACGTACGGGACCGGCAGCTTCGTCCTGGTCAATGTCGGGCCCGTCCGCGAGGCGGCGCCGACGGGTTTGCTCGAGACGGCTGCCGCGTCCGGCGGCTACGCGCTCGAAGGCGCGATCCTCGTGAGCGGCGCTGCGATCCAGTGGCTGCGCGACGGCCTCGGGGTCCTCGCCGACGCAGCGGACAGCGAGGCACTCGCGCGGGAAGTCGAATCGACCGGCGGCGTGTACTTCGTTCCCGCACTCACGGGGCTCGGCTCCCCACACTGGGACGCCGAGGCGCGCGGCCTCATCACGGGTCTCACGCGCGGAACGACCGGCGCCCACCTCGTTCGCGCGGCGCTCGAGGCAATCGCCTTCCAGGTCGCAGACGTCCTCGACGTGCTCCCAAACGGTGTGCGCGTCCTGCGCGCCGACGGAGGCGCGAGCGCCAACGCGTTTCTGATGCAGTTTCAGGCGGACGTGCTCGGCTGCCGCGTCGAGGTTGCCGCGGAACGCGAGACGACGGCGCTCGGCGCCGCAGCGCTGGCCGGTCTCGCGGTGGGCATCTGGCCCGACAGGGACGCAGTCCGGGCGATGATCCGGCGTGGTGCGACCTATGAGCCGTCAGCCGACCGCGCCGCAGTGGAAAGACAGCGAAGCGAATGGCAGCTCGCGCTCCGCCGCGCGTTGCTCGCTTGAGTCGAGTCGCCCTACTCCGAGGTGCGCAGCTCGAAGTCGTCCGCGTACACGATCCGGGACCGAACGAGATCGGTGGGGGACGTCAACGCGTTCGGATCGCCGGCCTCCTTGTCCAGACGCAGGTACGTCTCCGTCTCGGTGAGGAGGAGCCGATGGTCCGCCCCCTGTCCGGCGGCGGGAGTGGGAATCGAGCCTTTCCAGGTGACGTGGAAGCCGTTCAGTTCGGAGATGTCGAGCTGGACAGGATCTCCAACCGAGCGCCAGCCGAGCTCGCCCTCGATTGCCGGGTCGTGCTGTTGCAGCACGACCGACATCGCCGTGTTGGGCACGGGCGCGCTGGGCGCGATGAAGTCGAACTTCGACTGCTGCAGGTGGCCGACGATGTTCCGGCCGGAGACGCCGGAGACCATCACGTCGGCCTTGCCCTGCTTGATCGAAACGTCGGCGATCCGGTCCGGCACGAGCTGGATGAAGTCCGTCATCACGACGCGGGAGAGGTGCGCACCGTCGAGCGAGTTCGGCTGGAAGCGCGCGACGGCGAGACGGACGAACGGGAAGTACGACGACTGCGCGTCGACGTCGATGTCGCAGTACCAGAGCTTGCGGTCCGGCTCGAAGAAGACCTCGTGGCCGGCGACAGAGACGGTGAAGGACTCGGCGACCTCTTCGAGGGTTAGGTGGGCCCCATGTGCGACGTGCCTCGGGAAGTCGTAGATCGCCGGATACCGCCTTGGCTCCGGCGCCTGCCAGACGGGGTCGCTGCCCCAGTCGGAGACGTATCTCTCGAGGGGATCGGTGAGGTCGATCGTCTGGAGGTAGGGCACGAGCCCGAGGTTCTGCGAGCTCAGCGCGAAGTCCGGCGTCGGCGCGCTGCGAAGTAGCGGCTCCATCCGGACGACTGGAACCCTGGTCGGGGCGAGCCGGCCCCCCCCGAGCTTCTTGCCTGGTAAGCGGGCAACCCGGCCCGGAGGCGGGTTGCGGAGGACGACTCCGAGCAGTTCGCCGTCGCCGGACGAGAACCAGGGCCGCCGGAGATAGACGCGGACGCCGTTCCCCTTGCGGACATGGTGCATCTTGGGGCCGTCGTCGGTTCGCTCCCACTCGAACGTGGGCACGACGTAAACGACGTCCGGAGCGCTCGGGCGCGCGGAGTTGAGGATGTGCCGGACGAGCTCCGGCCGGGGCAGACCGTCGTCGCCCGCGCTCGGCTCGACGCTCTGGATCCGGTCCGGCTCGCTCGTGATCGTGGTCGGGAAGAATTCGCGGAAGCGTGTCGTCGCGACGCCGTGGTACGTGATTCGTCGGTACTTCGTATCGCCGAACGAGTGGCGCGAGACGCGATCGACCGGCTGGGACGCCACGAGCCGCAGCGTGTACGACCCCGAGGAGCCGTAGTCGTGGCCGCCACCCGCAGTGCAGTCCCCGGGGAACTCCGCTTCGAACACGAGCAGCTGACACTTGCTGCAGCGCCGCCAGCCGCGCTGGCCGGGCGCCTCGTCGTTGTCCACGACGAGCCTGTAGTTCCCTGATCCAAAGTGATTGTGGCCGGCGCCCGTCGCCGGGCACTTGCCAGGACTCCCGCCCGCGAAAGCGAGCGCCTCGCACTTGTTGCACCATCGCCACTCGGCCTCTTCTTCGGGGCCGAGAGGCTCGGGAACGTTCTGGCGCAGGGCGTAGTTGCCGCTGGCCGAGAAGTCGTGGCCGGCACTGTCGTGGCACACGCCGACTCCATGTCCGCCGAAGACGAGGCCCTGGCACTTTCGGCACCACCGCCATCCCGCCTGGCTGTGCCAGTGGACCGTCGGCTGCGCAGCGTCCTCGTCGGGCTCGATATCGAACCCGAACGCGACAGCCTGCTTCTCGACCGCTGTCCCGAGCGCTCTCGTCTTCGGAAGATCGTCGGTGACGAGATCGACGTCTTCGGTCCAGTCCGCGTACACGTCGAGGCGGCCGGTGCTGCGGGCGTGGCACCCGATCGTCCCGCCGAACGACGCGAACGTCTCGCCGAGCTGGCGCGAGGGGGTGATCGCGGTGCAGTCCGGCGGCTCGAGCGGTGCCTGGACGGCGTGGGTGAGCGTCAGGATCCGGTACGGCGTCAGCATCCAGTGCCGTCCCGCTTGCGCGGCCGTCTCGAGATCGTTCGTCTTCGGGTCGATCCAGCTCCAGATCGCGAACTTGTCGAGATCGCCGGGATCGAAGAGCGAGCTGAGCCTGATCCGAAGCACCGCCGCCTGCTCGAGCCGGATCTCCAGGACGCCGTTCTCGAACGCGGCGCCCATCGACCCTTGCGAGAGACGAACGCGGAACGGCTCGAGCTCAGGCCAGCTCGACGGAAACTCCACCGGCAGGTGGAACGCCTCGTTGCCGAACACGTCGAACGCGGTCACCGCGACCCCGACTGCCATCGGGTCCGGGAGGTAGGGCAGCAGTACCGCGTCGCCGGTGAACAGGACATATGCGCCCGGCTTGAGCCCTTGACCTCGTTGCGTCGGCAGCGTCACGCCGGGCGGGTGCACGGCCTGGTCGAGCTGCGGAATTGTCTTACGGCCGGTGGCGAGATCGACGATCTTCTCGTCGAGAAACGTGCCCTCTTCGCGGAGCGCGACACGGAGCGCTGCGATCGCGTCCGCCGGCGAGCCGCCGAACGCCGCGTCGAAGCGCCCGAGTAGCTCCGCCATCTGCTGCGAGCCTTTCGGCGGAGCAAGGTGCCGCTGTGCGTCCTCGTGGTAGACGTGAGCGGCTCCTGCATCGGCCAGCGCTTGCAGGACCGCCGGATCGGTCGCGTAGTCGTCGGCGTCGAGCCCCGGCGCCGAGCGGATCACGAGGTGCTCGAGCGACTCGCCCTCCGTGTCGATCCGACGGCGAAGAACCGTCGGTGACGGAACCGGCTCGAACCGGTGGCACATCTCGGGGCCGATCGTCAGCTCCTCGCCGTCCGGCCCGAGGTCCTCCTCCGTCGAGGGGAGACTGTTGCCGGCCAGGTCGACCGCGCGCGCGCGGAACGAATAGGTGTGGCCGGCGCGAAGCCGGGGGAGCGAGCCCTCGAGCGGTTGGCTCACTGTCGTGATCGAGAGGGGGTTGCCCTCCGCCGGATCGTGGTCGGCGAGCGAGCCGCCGTCCTCGCCTTCACCGGGCTCGACGATCCGCTTGCCCGGGCGAGGCGCGGCGAGGCTCCAGCCGTCCCAGCCGAACATCGTTTCGTGGAGATAGAGGTCGTCCGACGGATTCGGGTGATCCTGTTTTTCGGACGTGACCGCGACTCCTTTCACGTAGCCCTCGTCCTCGTGCTCGAACTCGATGTTCGCCTCGTTGCCGTCGGGGTCGGCGATCGCGTAGGAGCAGCGTCGATGGTGCAACGATCGCCAGACGGGCTTCTTGGGGGCGTCCTCGTCGAGCACGTCGAGCCGGTAGCCGCGAACGAGGTCCTCGAGGTCGAATTCGACCTCGAGATCGTTCTCCACGTCGAGGTTCTTCTGCCTGTTCAGGTCGAGGTCCTCGAGCAGCTGGTCGCCTCGTCCGTGGCGCGAGATGGAAAACCCGCCCGACCGGAGCGACGGAGCTCCGGCCTCGGACGGTGTCGCGTGTGACCGGCGCTCGGGATCCTGGAGGTTCCCGAGCGTTGCCGCGAAGTCGACCACCTTGAGCGCTGCCCCGTCGATGTCGACCTGGTACAGGTCGAAAAACTCCTTCGTCAGACGTAGCAGGCAGTGGTGGAAGCGGAAGCCGTCGCGCGGCTTCGCGCCGAAGACGATCCCCTCGTGCTCGTAGCGTGTCCAGGGCGGCGGGGGGCCGCCGACGACCGGCTTCGAGGGGCTCACGCGCACGCGACCCACGGGCGCGATCTCGGTCCCGGCCGGGAGCTCGAGATCGACGATGAGCCCGAGCCTGCGTAGCACCTCGGGCTGGTCGCCGAGCATCGAGAGGATCGCGTGGAAATCGAGCTTCGGCGGCTCGGGCTTCTTCTCTTCGTACAGGTGGGGCAGGTGCGGCTCGAGGTTGCCGGGCCGGTGGTAGAAGCGGTAGGCCTGGGACAGCGCCTGAATATCGCCCGAAGGCGCAGGGTCGACGATGACCTCGCCGAGCGGTTTCAGCTGGCCGGGCTCCAGCGTCTGCTTGTGCTTCTTCTTGTGTTCGGTAACGAACGAGGGAACGTGTCGAGCATGGCTCGGCAGGTCGCCGAGCGCCCCGATCCGCTGCAGCGGGCTGCCGGGGTCGTCGATGCTCGGCAGGTCCGTGGGCGACGTCGCGGCCAGTGCGCCGTAGACGCCCTCCAGGAAGTGCAGGACCGGTCGCACGGGGAAGACGTGCAGGTTCTTCCACGCGTGATCCTGGTAGACGAACGGGCTGACCGGCGTCGAGTCGGGAAAGATGCGCCCCCAGAGGTTGTCGTCGGCCGCGGCCGACGGTGACAGCGGTCCGAGCGGATGTGGGGGCGGTGGGTCGAACTCGACCTCGAACTCGAGGCCGGCGAGTGTGGTGGGCCACTTGGCGAACGCCGGGAACTCACCCAGCTTCCGCTCGGTCGCCGAGCCGTCGAGGTTCATGAGCCGCGGCGAGACGAAGACGGACAGCCGCAGCTGGCCGTCGGCGCTCGTGTGGTTCGGGAGCGCCGTCCAGGTGACGCGCTCGACCGTCATCGTCGATCACGCGAACGCGGCACAGTACGCCTCCCAGGGGTCGGATGTTGCGTCGGGCGTGAAGACGACGTCGAGCGCTTCTGCCATCGTCGGGTCGGGGCCCGAGCCGGCGAACCTTTTCGTTGCGCTGATCTCGACGCTCGTGCTGAACAAGGTGCAGTCGACTTCCACGGTGATCGTTGCGCTGCCGACGCACTTGTGGGTGGCGAACTCGTAACGGATCTCGATGTAGAGCTCGATCGAGACCGTCACGACGCCGAGCGCCTCGACCTCTCCGCGCATCCGGAAGTAGCCGGTGACCTCGGCGTCCCCCTTGACGAGCTTGAAGTAGATCCCCGCCATCGCGGAGATGCCGCCGGACGCGACGCCGAAGTCGACGGAGATCGAGGCGCCGAACTCGAGCGAGACCTCGATCACCTGCGGGCCGTCCGCGTTCATCGTGATCCCGAAGAAGCCGCCGCCGCCGAACATCATCACCGTGAGCAGGAACGGGTTCTCGCGCGTGCAGAAGTTGAACGAGACGCTCATCGGCGTCCCCACGAAGGGCAACGCGAAGCCCGCGCCGAGGCTCAGGTTCTCGAGGCTGAAGACGCCGATCGCGAGGTTCGGCAGCCCAACGGAGAAGCCGGCGCTGATGCCCTCGGGCGTGACCTCGACCGACGGCGGATCGGCGAAGCCGTCCATCGGGAACAGCTCGCTCAGCGTCTGGATGAATGCGAGCGGCTCCTTGAACGTGATCCCGCCGTCGCGGAACGCGACGTCGATCTCCGGCTTCTTGCCGTCGCGGACGCGGAACTGGACGCGCTCGAACCCGAGCTCGAGCGCCATGAGGTTCAGCGTGAAGTTGTCGAGCGAAGCTGTGACGGTGAACGCCGGCTCGCCGGGTGCTCCCGCCTTGTCGGCTGCCTCGACCGAGAGCACGAGCGAACCGTCGGGATCGGGCGAGAACACCGGGTTCGACTGGAGCTCGGGCCGCCACTCGAACCGCGCATTGACCGCCTCGGGAAGCAGGTCCCCCTTGAGGTGTGCGTCGAGTGGGCCGTCCGCTGCCGAGAGCACCGCGAGAGCCGGCAGCAGGACGTCGACCCGCCGCTCGACGACGCTCCGCACTCCCGGCGCGGCGCCCCCGAGCGCGCCCTTGAGCGCCTGGAGACTCGACACCAGCCCGGGAAGCGCGGCCTTCGAGGAGGCGACGTTCTCCGCTGCGATCGCCGCGGTGAACCCCGAGATGCTCGTGGCTGCAGCCTGCACCTGAGGCCCTGTGAGGCCGGCGACGTCGAGGAGGAGCTGGTCGAGATCGGCGAGTGCCTGCTCGACCTGGTTGAGCGTCTGGCCCGTCAGGCGCGGAACGCTCGCAAGGTTGTCGAGCGCGGTCAGCTTGATGATGTCGGATAGCGAGATCACGCCGAAGAGCTTTGCGCTGTCGAGCGCCTTGAAGTACTCGCTCGGGTCGAAGCTGTTGTCGGCGGCGACCTCGACGTCTCCGGAGACCGGGCCCGTCACCCGCGAGAGACCCGTCAGCCCGAGATCGGGCGTGATCAGCCCGCCGGAGCGGTCGCCCTGTGTGCTGAAGGCGACCTTCGTCGCCTGCGCCTCGGGATCGGCCTGGAGAAAGATGGCGCCGGGATTTCCGTCTCCGAACTCCGCTCCGACCGGCTGCTTGAGGTAGCGGCCCGCGTAGACGACCTTGCTCGGCTCCGAGACTCGCGCGATCCGTTGGATCGACGGCACGTTGATCGCGGCACGTCGCATCACCGGGAAGAACCGCGGCTGGAAGCGGCTGAGCTGGTCGTGCTCGGCCTGGCCGGGAATCTCGGCGCCGAAGGTCAGGCTCGCGACCTCGTACGCCGTGTCGTCGGGCAACTCAGAGCGGGCGAACGCGACCTTCTGGCCGCCGAGGCTCACCTCCGAGCGAAGCTTGCCGTCGTCGTCTGTCTGGGTCTCGTACCTCTCCCGGACCTTCGGCATGATCGAGCCCTCGGAGAGATGGACGTCGGCGATCTCTTTGCCGACGAAGATCAGCGGGATCGTCAGGTCGGAGACGTTGTCCTCGATGTCGGTGGCGACGACGTGGAACCTGAAGGGCTGTCCCGACACGGCCGGCCAGAAGCAGCTCTGCTTCTCCTTCTCGATGTCGTCGTCGGGAGGATCGAGGTCGGGCGACACGCGTGTCTTCACGAGCACCCGCTTGAGCGGATTCATCAGGTAAAAGGACTCGCCGGGCTCGCCGCCCTGCGGCGGCGTTCGATGCGTGATCGGCGGGAAGAGCTTGAGCGGCTCGCGCACGAGGATGTACATCCGCTGTCGGAGGTACGCCCGCCTGCCCCTCTTCGTCGCGTGGAACTTGCGCTCGGTCACCTTGACCACCGAGGCGCGGTTGCCGAACGGGAAGAGGAAGCCCGCATAGACGACGCGGACGTAGTGGTCGCGGCCGAGCGTCGCGCGGTGCCGCCACTCCTCGACGGACAGACCCGCCGGCTGTGCGTCCCACGCGCCGCGCGTGTCCATCCAGGCGCCGAGCGCCGAGAGCATGAAGAGGTCGACGTCGAGCGGCTGCGGGTCGTACGGATCGTCCTCGCGGTACAGCCGGTAGTTCGACGAAAGGTGCACGAAGTTGACCCGGTCGAACGCGTCGAGCGACGCACGCCACGGGTCGTCCAGGTGCGGCGGAACATATACGACCTCCGACTGTGGGTGGTCCGGCGTGAGCGGCTCCGGGTCCCACGTCCAAACCGCGCGGAGGATGTTCTGCGGGTGCTTGCCCTCGACGACCAGATCTGAGCTCAACCTGGCGCCGAGGCGCGTGTGCCAGAGCTCGGTCTTCCCCGTCTCCGGGCGGGTCGCGGCGGCTTCAGCGTCGGCGTGGAACCACGCGCCGCGGGCACTCGGCGAGACGATCAGGCGGTACGGCATCTCGATCGACGTCTCGGTCCCCTTCGGCTCGCGCGGTGCCTCCGGCACGAAGAAGGGGCGGAAGAGCTCGAAGCCGCCGCTCTGCTGGGCCTCCACGAACGCAAGGTCGCCGAGCCCCACAGTTGCCGAGCCGCTCGAGGTCGTCAAACCGAGGGCGTTCTCGATCACCCGCGAACGTCGGCGGGCACGCCCGAACGACGCGGCGGCGACGGGCCGGATGAGCGCGAGCTCGGCTGCCGACTCCGTCGCGAGCGCGACCTTCGGTTGGAGCAGCCAGCCGGGCCCTTCACGCGCGGGCGGGTCCGATGGAGGGAGCGCGTACGGAACGACGCTCAGCTCGAGCGTCTTCATCGCTCCGAGCAGGTCGGGAAGCGTGAACGTGATCGGCGGGTGGTCGTCCGGCACTCGGAAGACCAGTCGGGACGGGTGCGAGATCAGCGCGGCGATCGGCGGCTCCTCCGGATCGTCGGAGGTCGTCGAGCCGTGGTCCGGCTCGATCAGCTTCAGCTGCTTCTCGAGCTCGGCGTAGAGAGCGGCCAGGAACTCGAACGCGTTGCCGTAGCCCTGCGCCTGGACCACCGCGAGCGCAGCCAGGAGCGCTTTCTCCCAGACGTCCGGCGGGACCGCGACGGGCATGGCCTTGGTGCTCTCGAAGTACGCGCGCTCGAGCACGTGCTGCGGCTGAAACTCGACGATCAGGTACGCGGGGCCGTCGCCCGCTCGCACGAGCTGCTTCCTCCCGTCCTGCTCCTCGAGCTTCAGGTTGACGCGGTCGAAGGAAAGGACGAGCAGGTCCTCCGGGCGGACGACCGTGACGGACGTGTCGATCGGGTGGAGCCCGAGAGACGCGGCGCCGACGAACTTCTCGACGTCGATCGCGAGGCGGCCGAGCTTGGACGCCCGAGGACTCATCGGCGCGACCGCCGAAGCCGGTGCCTCAATCGCACGGCGACTCGAGCCATCGAGTCCTTTCTACGGCGCCGCAGCGTCGTGAGGAACATACGAGGATCTGCGGTGTTGAGTCAATGTCCTGTCGACGACGCGAGCCTGTGTCATAGTCTCGACGGGAGGGGAACCCGCGACGTTCTACGTCACGATCAAAGGTCAGCAGCAGGGACAGTTCAAGGGCTCCGCCAAGCAGAAGGGGTTCGAGAACAAGATCCCGGGGGTCGACTTTCGCTACGAGGTCGGCCTCACGACCGTCGGCGCCGGGGTCTCGATGCAGCACGAGCGCTCGCCGGTGATCCTGACGAAGGAGTGGGACTTGACGACGCCCCAGATCTACGCAGCCTTCGTCCAGAACGAGACGCTGGTGAGCGTGCTGTTCGAGTTCTGGAAGGCGAACCCGAACGGCGGCGAGCAGCTGTTCCAGAAGATCGAGCTCAAGAACGCCCGGGTCTCACGCGTGCGGTACTACGTGGACGGAGAAGGCGACAGCAAGCGGTCCGTGAAGGGCAAAGAGGTCGAGCTCGAGGACGTCTCGTTCGAGTTCCAGTCGATCGAGATCGAGAACGTGGCGGGGAAGACGGTCGCGGCGGACTCCTGGGTCAGCCAGTTCGTGTGACGGTGACGCCGGCCGCCGCCGCCGCGCTGGCCGGTCTCGCGGTGGGCATCTGGCCTGACAGAGACGCAGTCCGCGCGAGGATCCGACGGGGTGCGACCTACGAGCCGTCGGCCGATCGTGCTGCCGTGCCAGGGAGGAGAGGACGATGACCCGGCTACCCCGGCTCTCGACCACAAGCGCTGGAACGATCTCGATCTCCAGGGGCGCCGTCACCTGCATCGGCGCGCTCCTCCTGGCCTTCCTCGCAGCGCTCCTGTTCGGTCCGTCGGCGCGTCCGTCGGCCGCAACGCACGACTGCGGGCTGCCCCACACCGTCCCGCTCTGGATCGAGTTCGGGGCCGGATCGGTGCCGCCCGAGGTTCGCGCGGTCTTCGCGCGCCCCGGCGTCGTCGTCTCGGGGAGCGGCACCGTCCTCCCGGCCGATTTCCGCGCGAAGGGCGCGGCCACCACGTACTTCGTGCTCAACCTTCCCCAGTACGTCGGTGAGCCCGCGACTCCCGAGCCCCCGGCGACCGTCGTGCCCGAGGCGGATCGGCTGTACGCGAGTGCCGTGGCCTCGACGGCGTGCGAGCGGCCCTGGATCGCGCTGAACGAGTTGCTCGGCCCGGGCGCGGCAACGCCGTGGTCACCGACCACGACGCAGTATCGCGCGAACATCTTGACGCTGGTGCAGCGCCTCGCGGAGCGCGGTGCGCGTCCCGCTCTGCTCGTGCACGGCGATCCGAGCGTCGCGGGCGACGCGGCCGCGTGGTGGGCGGGCGTGGGCCGCTCGGCGGCGATCGTCTACGAGTCCTACTACAACGCGAAAAACATCAGCCAGCTGGGGCCGATCGTCGGCAACCGGCGGATGCGGCTCGGGATGCGGAACATCGTGCGGCGGTACGTCGCGGCGGGCGTCCCGGTCGAGCGGCTCGGGTTCATGATGGGGTTTCACGTCGCACTCGGCACGGGTGGCCGCGAAGGGCTCCAGCCGCGGGAGGAGTGGTTCCGAGTCGTGAAGTGGGAGGCGCTGACGGCGCGCCAGATCGCGCGCGACGAGCGGATCCCGACGATCTGGTCGTGGGGCTGGGGGACCTTCGGTCCGCCGAGCGTCGACCCCGACAAGCCGGACGCCGCGTGCGTCTATCTCTGGGCGCGGGATTCGGCTTTGTGCGACGGGCCGGGCATCGGCGGCTCCGCGTTCAACGCATCGCTCACGGAGGGACAGATCGCCCTTCCCTCGGGCGTCCAGTGCACGTTCGCCGGCGGCGCGGTGCGGAACAAGGGTGTCGCGGAGCTCCAGCGGCTGACCCGCGACCGGCACTCCGCCGTCACCGCGCTCTTTGCCCGCTCGGCGCTCGGCGCGCAGGTTCCCGTGCCTCGCGCACAGGTCCTCGCGGCGGAGCGCCAGGTCATCCGGCGTTCGTTCGGCGGCTCGCGGAAGGCGTACCTTCGCGCCCTCGCCGGGCGTCGCGCGACGCTTGCGGTCGCCCGCGGCGTCCTGACCGACGACCTGCGGCGTCGTCGCATCGCGGCGATGGTCGCGGCGGACGGGAACGGTCAGACGGCGCTGAACTGGGCTTCGGACGTGAATTCGGCCGTCGCCGACACCGCGATCTGCCTCCGTGACGAGCTCCCCGGCAGCGGCGACTTCCCGCGCTCGAACAAGCTCGAGATCGACGTCGTCCCGCTCCCGTCGCTGTTGCCGTTCCTCCTGCGCGACCGAACGCCGCCGAGAGCGCCCGAGGCGGTGGTCGCCGACCGCGAGGCGGGCGGCGGGGTCGTCCTCGACTGGAGCGACGGCCGCGAGGCCGACCTTGCCGGGTACGAGGTCTACCGCGGAACGATGCTCAACGGCCCCTTCACGAAGCTGACCGCGACGCCGCTCGTGAGGTCGACCTACAGGGACGCGTCCGCGCCGGCCGGTGCAATCGCGTACTACGTCGTTCGCGCATTCGACGCGTCCCGGAACGCGAGCCGCCCGGCGGCGGCGTCGGGCTGAGCAGCGGAGGCTCGCCTCCGGCTCCAGCTCTCTTCATCGAGCTCTACGTAGTTCTGCGCAGCACGAATCCGCAGACACCGCGATGCGGAGGCCGCTGCGGTCACCCGAGAGTAGGCCAGATCGACGAGTGCCCCGACGAGAGGAGAGACCCATGCCTGCTGACAGCCTTTCCGTCATCGACAACCGCAACGGCGAGGCGTACGAGATCCCGATTGCCGACGGCGCGATCCACGCGACCGAACTCCGCAAGATCAAGGTCGACGAAGACGACTTCGGGCTCATGAGCTACGACCCGGCGTTCCTGAACACGGCCTCGTGTCGGAGCTCGGTCACGTTCATCGACGGCGACAAGGGAATCCTGCGCTACCGCGGTTACCCGATCGAGCAGCTCGCAGAGGAGAGCACGTACCTCGAGACCGCCTACCTGCTGCTCTTCGGTGAGCTTCCCACCGGCGCCGAGCTGAACGACTGGACGGACGAGATCACGCATCACACCTTCGTGCACGAGAACATGAAGGCCCTGATGGAGGCGTTCCGCTACGACGCCCATCCGATGGGGATGTTCATCTCGGGCGTTGCCGCGCTCTCCACGTTCTATCCGGAGGCGGCACGGGTCGACGATCCGGAAAACCGGCTCCTCCAGACCAAACGCCTGATCGCGAAGGTGCCGACACTCGCGGCTTGGACCTACCGCCACTCGCGCGGGCTGCCGTACGTGTATCCGGACAACGAGCTCAGCTTCGCCGGGAACTTCCTCTCGATGATGTTCCGCATGGCCGAGCCGCAGTACGCGGCGGATCCCGTTCTCCAGAGGGCGCTCGAGGTGCTCTTCATCCTCCACGCCGATCACGAGCAGAACTGCTCCGCGAGCGCGATGCGCTCAATCGGCTCGAGCAGGGTCGATCCCTACAGCGCGCTCGCCGGTGCTGCCGCCGCGCTCTACGGCCCACTTCACGGTGGCGCGAACGAGGCCGTCCTACGAATGCTGGCCGAGATCGGCGACGTTCGCCACGTGCCTGCATACGTCGAGCGGGTGAAGGCCGGCGAGGTCCTCCTGATGGGCTTCGGGCATCGGATCTACAAGAACTACGACCCGCGCGCCCGGATCATCAAGGAAACGGCAGACGCGGTCTTCGAGGTCACGGCCCGCAGCCCGCTTCTGGACGTCGCGCTCGAGCTCGAAAAGATCGCGCTCGAGGA
This sequence comes from uncultured Actinomycetes bacterium, assembly GCA_963700495.1. Taxonomy (GTDB): domain Bacteria; phylum Actinomycetota; class Thermoleophilia; order Gaiellales; family Gaiellaceae; genus JACCTU01. Next base: position 475,801 of record CAVOXT010000003.1, read on the forward strand.
CGAGTACTTCGTCTCGCGCAAGCTCTATCCGAACGTCGACTTCTACTCCGGCCTCATCTACGAGGCGCTCAGCCTTCCCGTGGCGATGTTCCCGGTGATGTTCGCAATCCCGCGGACAGCCGGGTGGCTCGCACAGTGGCTCGAGGGCATCACCGACCCGGAGCAGAAGATCGCACGTCCGCGGCAGGTCTTCGTCGGCGCGGGCGAGCGCGACTACGTCCCGCTCGAGCACCGCGCGGGCGGTGAACTGGTCGCCGTGTAACGGGAGCTGCTTACGATCGCCCCGTGAGTCTCCTGCCGGAGCCGCCGTCAGCCGCAGACGCGCGGGCCGTCGGTGAGTTGCGCATGGCCCTCGAAGCCGCCGACTTCACGGTCGAGCGTGTCGAGTCGGCGCTCGGCGCGGGCGAGCTCTCGACACGCGTCGCCGACGTCGCGGTGCACCGCCGGCGGCTCGTCGGCGACGATGCCTTCACAACGCTTGCGCGGCTCTTCCTGCTCGGCCTGACGGTCGAGCCGCGGCGCGTCGAGGGCGCGCTCGCGCCGGTCACGGTGGAGCAGCTTCGCGCGCTGCAGCTCGTCGAGCCGGCGACCGGCGGTGTGAAGCCGCTCGTCCGACTCGTGCCGCACGGCGACTACTACCTCGCCTCGGACCTCGCCGGCGACTCGCTCGCCGACTCGCCTCCCGACTGGGTGGCCGGCGTGCAGGCGCCGTCGGTGACGCTCGCGAAGCTCGCCGTTCGGACGCCGGTGGCTTCTGCGCTCGACCTCGGGACGGGCTGCGGCATCCAGGCGCTGCTCGCGTCGAAGCACTGCGAGCACGTCGTCGCCACCGACGTGAGCCGGCGGGCGCTCGCGTTCGCCGGGTTCAACGCCGTCCTCAACGGCGCCGAGACGATCGAGCTGCGGCAGGGCGACGTCTTCGCGCCGGTCGAAGGACAGCGCTTCGACCTCGTCGTCGCGAACCCGCCTTACGTCGTCTCGCCCGACTCGGTCCACCTCTACCGCGACAGCGGTCTGCCCGGCGACGAGATCTGCCGCCGGATCGTGACCGGGACGCCCGCTCACCTCGAGGAGGGCGGCTTCGCACACCTGCTCGTCAGCTGGCTGCACGCGGAGAACGGCGACTGGGCCGACCCGCTCCGCGTCTGGGTGAGCGACGGCGGCTGTGATGCCTGGCTGCTCCACTACAAGAGCGAGGACCCGCTCACGCACGCCGCGAACTGGCTCAGCCCGTTGGCGGCGACGAGGCCGCGAGAGTACGACTCGGCGCTCGACCGCTGGGCCGGGTACCTGAGCGGCCTCGGGGTCGAGGCGATCGGATACGGCGCGGTCGTCCTCAGACGCCGGAGCGGGACGAACTGGGTCCGCACGGACGAGCTGCCGCTCGACCGGCTCGAGACCGCGGGGCCGCACACCTTGCGCGTGTTCGCGGCTGCAGATCTCCTCGCAGCTCTGCGCGACGACCGGGCGCTGCTCGACGAGCGACTCGTCCTCGTCGAACCTCACAGGATCGAGCAGTCGACGGCCGTACGCGACGGGCGTGTCGAGGTCGACGCCGAGACGCTCGAGCTGACGGACGGGCTCCGCTTTCGAGCCGGGCTCGACCGCTACGCGGCCGCGGTCGTCCGCCGGCTCGGGTCGCCGCAGCCGCTCCGAGACTCGCTCGCAGCCGCCGCCGGCGACGTCGGAGTCTCCGAGGGAGATCGGGAGACTTTCTCGGCGGCCGCGCTCGAAGTCGTCAAGCGGCTGCTCGAGCTCGGGTTCCTCGAGCGTGCGCCCTAGATTTGCTTGTTCTGCGCGACGTCCCAGCCGGCCTTGACCGGCGCGTCGAGCGACCCGTCCTGCTTCTGCGCGCGGTACTCGATCTCGATCTTCTTGAAAGCGAGCGAGATGTGGTCGAGCGGGATGACGTCGTCGGTTCCGCCGGTCTGGTACGAGGTGATGACCACGTCGGTGAACTTGTAGACGAGGAACTCCTGCTGCGCCTTGCCCTCGCGGCGCGCCGTGAAGGTCGCGAGCTTGAGGTGCTCGCCCTTCGCGCAGGCGAGCAGCAGCCTCGGCGAGGCCTTGTTCACGATCGTCGTGAACGAGAAGTCGTGCATCTGCACGCGGCCGGCACCCGCTCCGGTGCCGGACACGGCTGAGACCTGGTTCGTCGCGCCCCAGCTGAACGCCTCGAGCTGAATCTCGTTCTTGTGCTTGGCGTCGACCGACTCGCCGGGGACGCCGTCGATCTTCAGGAAATAGTCGACTGCCATCGCTCTCCTGCGGCACGAGGAACCGGCGCGGCGAGCGTACCACTCGCGGTTGGTTCGCTGGGGCGGCCCGCGTCAAGCCGGGAGCTACTGCTCATGCTCGACGGTAGACGCCGCTTTTCCGCTCCAGAAGGCGTTCGTCAACGAGGTACCGCCGCAGCGCCGCATGATCGTCGTGGAGCGAATTCAGAAGCTCGTTGACCTCGGCTTCGGGATATTGCCTGCCCGTGTCGAAGCGGTCAGCGACGTACTCGAGGACCACGCGCCGCTGAGCGTGTCGCGCGGGCAGACGAGTCAGCCGGCCGCCCTCGACGAAGTTTCGGAGTACGCGCTGCTGCTCGGCTGTCGCGCCCGGCAGATCGCGTTGGCGCATCGGGCGATCCCGCGCTGCGGCGCGGAGCGCTTCGAGTGACACGTGCAGCCCGTCGCGCTGCTCGACGAGGCCTGCCGACACCAGGCGCGGCAGCACGGTCTGGACCGTCGCGAGGTCCGTGCCCGCCGCTGCGGCCGCCGCCTCGATTGTCCGCGCACCAAGGGCGATCGCCGCGAACACGCGCAGGCGCTGCTCGTCTGCGAGCAGGCCGATCAGCGTCGCCGACGGTGTGGTCGTCTCCGGTGAACGATGGCTGCGCCATGAAACAAGGGTGCCACATCTACCGGACTCGGGGTAGGTACCGATCCCGCAGTGCCGTGGCCGTGTGTGCCGGGAGCGCGTTGGCGTCGAGGAGCTCCTCGACGGTCGCCGAGGCGAATGTCGACTGGTCGACGAGTAGCGCTCGGTAGCGGCTGCACGCGTCGGCGAAGTCGACGTTGCCGGCAGGGTGGACGACGACGAGCCGGCCCCAGCGCCACGTGCGGCTCGGGTGCTGGAGCATCGACAGCACCAGCAGGTGGTCGAGCCAGATGTGGATGAGGTCGGTCCCGTTGACCGCGTCGATCGCACCTGGCCCGAAGACGCCGGACGTCTCGGTGATCTCGCGGTATCGGGGCAGCCGGCTCGGCTTCGGTGGCTGCCGCTTGTTCACCTCGTGGTACGCGGTCACGACGCCGACGATCCCCTGGGCGCCGTCGCCGAGGTCGAGCACGAACGCGACGTCGAGCGCGACGAGATTGCCGAGCCAGGCCGGATCGAGCCGCCCCGGCGAGTGCGCGAAGCGGACGTCGCCCACCGTGCCGGGAGCGTCTGGCCACCACGTGTGGACGGCCCGGTCGGCGAGCCCCAGGTCGACGGCCAGGTCGCCGAAGAGGTTGAAGCTCATGGACACCGGCGACAGTAGGTCGGCCCACAGTCGCTGGTGATCGAAGCTCTGGTGAGGCTCGATGATCGACGTTCGGGCCCTCGCCGCGTCGAGTGCGCGTGCGGTGAGGAAGTTCGCGCCGGTCTCTTTGGCGTAGGCGAGTGGAAGGCGGCTCCCGACGAGTCGCGCCGGCCCACCGTCGGGGCGCGGTGCGATCGGGTGCGAACCGATGGGGTGCCCGTTGGCCTCACGCCACTGCGCCTGGTGGAAGCGCAGCCTCCGACGGAACTCGGTCATCTCCGGTCGGCGCGGCACATGGTCCTCGGCCTCCCAGCAGTGCGCGGCCTCGAGCTCTTGTTTGGTGAGCGTCGCGGCCACGGCGTCATCGTAGAACCGACCCTCCGCAAGTGGCCGGTCTGCCGGGTGTGCCGGCGGACGCGCTAGCGCAGCGCGTCAATCGACGCGGTCACGACGATCCCTTCGACGCTGCGCGCCAGTTCCGCGTCCAGCGTTACGAACGCGTCTGCCTGCAGCTGAGTGAGTGCAACGTACTCGGCGTTGTAGGTCGAGGCCCAACCCAACTGATCCGCCAGGTCCCAGGCCCGACGCCGGAGCACGGCGTCGCCGAGGAGCCTGATCGGCATCCGCCCGATTCGGGTGAGGCGCTCGCGCGCGACGTCGGCCGGGAGCTCGCCCCGCTGGACGGCCTCGTGCAGCGCCGACAGCGTTTGGGAACGAAGGAGCGTCGGTGCGAGGAGCTCGTGCGCGTCTGGGACCTCGACCCCCGCGCTCGCCAGGTGGAGGACGGCGCTTGCGTCGACGACGAACCTAGTCATCGGGTACCTCAGATCGGGTGTAGGAGTCCTAAGCTTCGCTGATGATCGCCGCCGGGGTGAACGAAAAGGCGCTCTCGACCTACATGGGTCACTCGTCCGTGACGATCACGCTCGATCGCTACGGCCACCTGATGCCCGGAAACGAAGTCGAAGCAGCTGCACTCCTCGATGCCTACTTGGAGCGAGCTGACAGCACCGCTCGCATCGCACAGCTCGGCTAGTCGCACGCTGACGGCAGCGTCCGACCCACGCCCCTCCCGACTCCTCAAGCCTCTCTCGAAACCCGCAGCAAGGTGCGGTGCGTCGAGTTCGCGCCGAACGGGTCGCATCTGGTGTCGATCGCCGACAACCCTGACCAGCGACCCTCCTACGTCGCCAACCTCTGGGAGCGAAGCGGCCGGAGAGTCGCAGTCCTCGACGCGCCGGACCTCCAGTCAACCCGGCCCGTGCTGTTCGGCGAGGCCGGAACCTTCGTTTGCCTCGAGGGAGACTCAGCCGTGCGAGTCTTCGACCTGGACGGGCGACAGATCGGGGTGCTCGGCGGGCCACGCGGGACAGGTCCCGAGTCGGTCGCCGTCTCACCCAACGGACGCGATGTCGCCGCCTGCTTCTCCGACGGAGTCGTTCGCATCTGGAACCTCGAAGAGAGGCGACGAACGATGACGTTCGACATTGGACAGTCCGGGGCGATCATTTTCAGCCCCGATGGCCGTCGGCTCCTCCACGCTACGCCCGTAGGCCGGATCGAGCAGCACGCACTCGATGTCGCAGACCTGTTTGCCAGTGCGGCGGCTCGCGCCGGGCGGGGATTCACGGAGGACGAACTGGCACGGTTCGGGATCCAGCAGCCAGTAAAGACTCGACATCGAAAGCTTCGGCTGATGGCGCCGCAGATCAGCAGCCGGAATCGCTTGATCAGAGCGATGCCCCCGGCCGGAATCGAACCAGCGCACGCGGTTTAGGAAACCGCTGCTCTATCCACTGAGCTACGGGGGCGCCGCGACAGGGTAGCGCCGCTATTTCACGCGGACCGTCAGCGTGAGGGCGTTGTCCTCGCCCAGCGTCTCGAGGCCGACCTCGTCCGAGGTCTGGACGTTCGTCGCCGTGACCACGTAGCGGCCCGCCTTTCGGAAGACGATCGTCCGCGTCGTGCCGGCGATCGAGCGAGTGTTGCCGAGGGCGAGCCGCGGGCCGGCGCGCTGGCGGAAGTCGAAGTCCATCGGGCACGTGAGTCGGATCGCGACTCTGGTGCCGCGCTTGACCGTGATCGTGGTCGATGGGCCGCGCACCGTTGCCGTCTTCCAGACGTGACAGCCGCGAACGTAGTGGACGATCGACATGCGGAAGGTCGGCGACGCGGCTGCGAGCGCACCGATCGGCGCGCCGATCGCGACGACCAGCGTCACGCAGCCGAGTGCGAGCCACCTCATGCCCCTAGTGTGCCCGCGAGGGCGGCGCGTTGCGTAACCGGGGAACTACGGAATCGACAGTAGTGTCCTCCCGTGCTCGAGCGCTGGACCGCCGCCGTCGTCCGCGCCCGGGTGGCCGTGCTCGTGGTCTGGCTCGCAGTTCTCGGCGCCGGCGTCTACGCGGCGACTCAGCTGCCTTCGCTCCTCTCGACCTCCTTCGCCGTGCCCGGGACCGAGTCCGAGCACGCACGGGCGCTGCTCGACGAGCACTTCGGCGAGCGGCCCGACGGGACGTTCGTCGTCGTCTTCCGAGTCGCGCACCCATCGGACCCGCAGGTGGAGCGACGACTCCAGCGGCGGCTCGCGGCCGCGGCGGGCGCCATCCCGTCAGGGCAGGCCCGCGAGCTGCGCCGGGGCGGCGGCATCCTCTACGGCGAAGTCGTCACGCGACTTGACCTGAGCGAGGCGAAGCGTCACACGGGACGGCTTCGCGCGTCGCTCGCGTCGACGGGTCCTCCGGACGCGTGGGTCACCGGGCAGCCGGCGATCCAGCACGATCTCGACCCGGTCCTCGCGTCGGACCTGCGCCGGGGAGAGGCCGTCGCGCTCCCGCTTGCCCTGCTCGTCCTGCTCGTGATCTTCGGCTTCTCGGTCGCCGTCGCCATCCCGTTCGTGTTCGCCGCCTGCACGATCGGCGGCGCGCTCGCAGCGGTCGCCGTCGTCGCGGAGCTGACGCCAACGAGCACGTACGTCACCAACCTCGTCGTTCTGATCGGGCTCGGGCTCGCCGTCGACTACTCGCTGCTGATCGTCCACCGCTTTCGCGAGGAGCTCGCGGGCGGTTTCGGGACGAACGAAGCTGTGATCCGGACGATGGCGACGGCAGGCCGGGCGGTCGTCTTCTCGGGCGTGGCGGTTGCGATCGGGCTCGGGCTCCTGCTCTTCGTGCCGGTGCCGTTCATCCGGTCGATGGGCGTCGCCGGGCTGCTGGTCCCGCTGGTGTCGATCGCCGCCGCCTTGACCCTCCAGCCGGCGCTCCTGTCGGTGCTCGGCTACCGCATCTCGCGTCGCCGTGCGTCCGACCCCGACCGCGGATGGTGGGCGAGGCTCGCACGGACGATCATGCGTCGGCCGGCCGTCGTGCTCGCGCTCGGCACGGCGTTCCTGCTCACGCTGGCGGCGCCCGCGCTCGCTCTGCGGCTCTCGCCGGGGTCGTTCTCGGGGATCCCGCACGCGCCGGAGTCGACGCAGGGTCTCGAGCTGCTGCGTGCCGGTGTCGGTGCGGGGGCGGTCACGCCGACGCACGTCGTGATCGACGCCGGACGTTCAGGCGCTGCGGCCCGGGCTTCGACGCGAAACGACGTCGAACGCCTGACCGACGAGCTCGCGGCCGACCCCGAGGTGCACATCGTCGCGAGCGGCAGGCGGCCGCCGTACGTCGACGACGACGCCCGCTACGCCCGGGTGATCGTCGTCGGACGACACGAGTACGGCGACGAAGCGACACGCGCCTTCGTGCGGCGGCTCCGGGACACCCTCGTCCCGGCCGCGGGGTTCTCCACGCGGAGCACCGTCGTCGTCGGAGGTGCGCCGGCGCAGGGCGCCGACTACCTCTCTGCTACGTACGGCGCATTTCCCTGGCTCGTCCTCGCTGTGCTCGCGGCGACGTACGGGACCCTGTTGCTCGCGTTTCGCTCGCTCCTGCTCCCGCTCCAGGCGGTTCTCCTGAACCTGCTCACCGTCGCGGCGGTCTACGGCGTGCTCGTCGTCGTCTGCCAGTGGGGCGTCGGGGCGGACGTGCTCGGGCTCGAGGCGACCGGTCACGTCGAGGCCTGGGTCCCGGTCTTCCTGTTCGCGACGCTCTTCGGGCTGTCGATGGACTACGAGGTGTTTCTCGTCACGCGCATGCGCGAATCGTGGGACGACGTCGGCGACAACACGCGTGCGGTCGCCCACGGGCTCGCGCGAACCGGCCGGATCGTGACCGCCGCCGGGCTGATCATGGTGGCGGCGTTCTCCGGCTTGGTCGCCGGGCACGTCGCGGGCCTGGAGCAGCTCGGGCTCGGGCTTGCGGTGGGAGTGCTGATCGACGTGACGATCGTCCGCGCCCTGCTCGTGCCGTCGTCGATGGCCGTGCTCGGGCGCTGGACCTGGTGGCTGCCCGGGGAGGCGCGGCTTGCGCCTCCCCGGGTGGAGGGAGCTAAGCGACGACCTTGATCGCCAACCGGAACGCCGGCAGCTCGTAGCCGGCCGCGAGCCCCGGCGCATCCTGCGCGAAGCTGAGCAGCGGCACCATCCCGAGCTGCGGGTACGGGTAGGCGGGCTGCTGCGTGTACAGGAGCGGATAGAGGTCGATCAGATGCGTACCGGGCTTGCCGGTCGCGAGCATCTGGATCCGCACGTAGCCGTTGCTGTTGAACCCGCACGCGTAGCCGATGTAGGCGTTGTCGTACGTGACGGCGACCGTGTTGTCGAGCTGAGTCCAGCCGACGCCCTTGATCTCGATCACGAACGGCTTGCCCGCCTTCACGACTTTCGGCATCGCCACGAAGCTGCGCTTGACGTAGTACGGGATCTGCGCCTTCACCTTGCCCGCCTGCGACACCTGGACGACGTGCCAGCCGCCGAGACCGTCCGGGACGGTGATCTCGGATCGCAGCGAGCCGTCGGCTCCGGCCAGACCGCCCCCGAGCGGGACGTCCACGAAGCTCCAGCACGTGCCGGTGCAGTTGACGCGGTTGCCGACGACGGTCGACCAGGAGAGCTGGACGGGGACATTCGGCGTGAGGCCTGCCGCCGTCACTTGCACCTTCGAGAGGATCGCGCCGCTCGTCGAGCTCAGCTGCACGAGTGTTCCCGCGGACTGGGTCGAGAGGTTCGCCGCGGACAGCGTCGTCCGCGCGTCGATGGTCGGACGCACCGAAGCCGGCCACTCGAGCCGGACGGGCGGCGCGCCGAGGTCCTTCGTCACGGTGAACTTGCGCCGGTGGCTGTCGGTCCACGGGACCGGCGACTGCTCCATGTTCAGGTACGGGACGGTGTGGCTGGACCCGGCGTACTCGATCCAGTGCGCACCGACGTCGCCTGCTGCGCGGAGCTTGAAGGTCAGGACGCCGCGCGTGGTGTTCGCCGCCAGCGAGCCGGTGAAGCGGTTGTCGTAGAGCACCGACCCGACGCTCTCGTAGGTCGGAGAGCCCATTCCGACGACCTTGATGGTGATCGTCGTCCCAACCGGTCCGCGCGTCGGGCTGATCTTCACCGTGCGTTTGAGGAGGAAGCCGCCCTTCGCGACCTGGACGCCGTCCACGACCGCATAGAGGTCGTGGATTCCGCCGAAGTCGACCGGCGCCGTGAACGTGACCGAGAAGCCGCCCGACGAGGTCGTGACGGTCTTCGCGAGCGCGACGGCGATCCTGTCGACCTTGCGACCGATGTAGTCGACACTGTCGGGCTTCGGATCGAGGATGTACCGGATGTTCGCCGTCATCCACGCGATCGTCACGTCCTTGCCCGCACGGAGGCCAGAACCAGTGAGGGTGACCTTCGTGCCCGCGGGTGCGACGTCGGGGGATGCCTTCAGGCTGAGCATGCTCGCCGCCGGCGTGCCCGCGTCCATCAGCGGGCCCGGCAGCGCAGGCGTTCCCGGAACGAACGGCGCCGTGACGGGGATCGGTGCTGCAAGAGCCGCCGGGGAGAGGAGCAGCAACGTCCCCGCTGCGGTCGCGATCGCGACCGAGAGGTTCCTCCGGCGGGAGTGGCAGTGGCGTGTCGTGCTGCTCATCTCCTTCGTCTCCTTTACGGGATGATCGTGACGACGTGGTCGTACATTCCGAACTTGTTCGACTCCGTCTTGAACACCACCCGGAACGTGACCGTCCCGAGCGGGAAGTCCTGCGTGATGTTCCACGCTGCGGTCCAGAACCAGACGCGGTTCGGTGCAGTTCCGTGCGCGCCCCAGTTCAGCTTCGCGAACGGCTGCCCAGGGATCTTCACGTAGGCGTACTTGACGTTCTCGGTCGAGAGGATCGCGCCCGTCGGGGTCTCGTTGCCCCAGATGCGGAACACGAGCTGCTCGCCTCGCTTGAAGGTCGTCGTCTGCGTGCAGCCCACCGGCCGCGGCTTTGCGCCGCTCGGCCTCGTGCCGTTGACACTGTCGACGTACAGGAAGACGTCGAGCCTGTCGGGAGCCGTCCGCTCTGCCAAGGCGGCTTCAGCGAGGAAGCTCTCGTCGACCGACGACGTGATCGTCAGCTGGGACGAGGCGACGGGGATCTGCGTGTAGCGCGCGACCTGGTTCGACTTGGTGCGCACGAAGATCTTGAACGGCACGATCCCGAGTGCGTAGTCCGACGGGATCGTCCAGGTTCCGGTCCAGTGGTACCGGCTCGTCGCCCTTCGCTCGTAGGACAGCTTCAGGTTGGGCTGCCCCGGGATCTGGACGTAGAACGACTTGATGCGCTTCGCGTCGAGCACCTTCTTCGTCTTCGACTGGCCGGCGTAGGCCCTGAAGACGACGCTCGCGCCCCGGATGTAGAAGTTCGACATCGCGCCTTCTGCGGTCACCGTCTGCGCCGCGACGAAGATCGGGAGCTTGTTCGCCGGATACGGCGTCTCCCCCGGTGTCTGTGCCGACGCCGACGCGGTCAGCGCGACCGCGGCAAATGCGCCGGCGATGATGAGAGTCCTTCGTTTCATGGTGCCTCCTCGATTACGCGGTCAACGTGCCGGTGAACTTCACGGAGAAGGTGCCTTTGCCGCGGTCGTAGACACCGGTCATCTTCAGCGACCCCTTGGCCCTCGCGAGCTTCCCGGTTCCCCTCACGACGGTGGCCCGCCCGGAGAGGCTGAACACCTGGCCCTCCTCGTCGCCGCAGCCCGTCGACCCGGTTACGACCTTGAAGGTCAGCTTTCCGCCGGCGCCGGTCATCGTGCCGAGCCCGGTGAACGGGATGCACGGGCGGACGGCGGTGTTGCCCTTGCCCTTCCCCAAGATCTTCCCGGCGCCGAGTTTCGTGGCGCTGCCGGCGCCGCTCGCGGAGATGTCCGCGACGTTGTCGTTGACCTTCACGACAGCCTTTCCGGCGTACTTCGCGGTGAAGGGCACCTTCTTCGTGCTTGCGGAGGTGCCCGCGGACGCAACGCCCGCGATCCCCGCTGTCGCGAAGGCCGCCGCGAGCAAGGCGGTGGCCACTCGGAGTCTGTTCATGGTCGCTCCTTTGTGTGAACTCACACATGCGTTTGGCTTCATGTGTTGCATCGTGCTGGCACTCGGAGAGGTCCTCATCAGTGCACATCCGGAGCTTGCGTACGGGAAACCCGAATGCGTCGGTGCGTTAGCTGCGGTGCCGCTACGGCGAAGCCGGAGGGTCTCTCGGAAGAAGTTGGTGCCCGTCGACGACGGCTCGTGCGATGTCCAGGAGCTTGTGGTTCGTCGTGCGCGCGTGCTCGCGGAGCATTGCGAACGCCTGCTGTTCGTCGATCGAGTGACGCTCCATCAAGATGCCTTTCGCGCGCTCGGTCACCGCGCGGCGTCCGAATGCGCCCTCCAGGTCGTGGTACTCGGCGAAGCGGCGCAGCACGATGTCGATCGAGCTCTGCCAGTCCTCTGCGTCGCGGTCCGTGATGTAGGCGAACACGCCGCGCTTGGAGGCTTCCTTCACGAAAGAGGGATCCGCCGCGTGCAGGATGACGATCACCGGGCACGCGGCTTCCTTGACGATCTTCTCGATCAGGCCGAGCGCCTGATCGGAGCTTTCTCCCAGCTCCGACGAGCGCGACGTCGGGCCGCTCCCTGGCGGTGACCGCGCCTACCTCAGCGACGTCGATCTCGCGGGCGATCACCTCGTGCCCCAGCGCGGCAACGATGGGAGCGACGAGAGTCAACCGGTCCTTCCGCTCGTTGGCGATCAGGACACGGAGATGCTCGGTCTCGCGGTAGCGCACAGCCTGCCGTCCGCCCGAAGTCTAGACGTGGGCTGAAAAGCCGGCCGCATCCGAGCCGCCCAGTTGCTACGGTCCACCCGTCCGCCCCAACGTCCGGCGGACGATCTTCTCCGGCTCCAACCCTCGGCCGGCGCCAGGGTCGACGAAACGTCGGCTTGAGCTCGAGCGCTGGGAGCCTTGGATGTCACAGCTGCGCTGGCCTGATCCTCCGGAACACCGGGCGGAAGCCGGCACGGCTCGAAAGCCCGCCGCGTATCGACCACAAGGAGTACGTGCCCGACACGACGGCGCCGAGACCGGTCCCAGAGGCCGGTCCGACGGCCTGCCCGCGCGGCAGAGTTCCGCCGCGCGGGCACGGTCGCTCGATGCGACCGCCAGGGAGGCGTCGTAGTGGCATCCGGCACCGTCAAGTGGTTCGACCGGGCGCGCGGCTACGGCTACGTCGCACCCGACACGGGTGGCTATGACCTCTATCTTCATCGCGCGTCCATCGCCGGCGACCTTCGCCTGACCCTCGCGGCCGGCGACAGACTCGAGTTCGAAACGAGAACGGACGGCATCGTGCCGGAGGCTGTGAACGCGCTCGCGCCGGCCACATCGCGATCGTCGCTTCAGCGCGCCGGCGATTAGCGACGTCGCCGACTGGAAAGACCGAACGCGGCGTGACCCGCTTCCTCGTTGCCGTCTCTCTCGGGTTGGCGGTCGCTACCGCGCTGTCCGATACGACGGCGGACAGCGCCCGGCCGACGATCGTCGGCGTGAACGTCCGTGCCGATTGGGCGCTTACCGAGTTCGAGCGCGACCGGGTGTTCGAGAAGCTGTCGGCTGCGCGGGTCGGCTGGGTCCGTCTCGCTGCGTGCTGGTGCCAGATCGAGCTTCAGCCCGGCGTGTTCGGCGGCGACTACGAGCGGAAGATTCGGACGAACGTGGACGCGGCGCACGCCCATGGTCTGCGTGTGCTGCTGATCCTGTGGGGCACTCCGGCCTGGCACGGTTGGCGGTTGAGCACTCCTGCGCGCCCCGAGGTGTTCGCGTCGTTCGCAGAGTACGCGGCGTGGGCGTTCGAGCCGGACGCGTGGGAGGTCTGGAACGAGCCGGACTACCGGCTGTTCTGGCGGGGGACGCCGGAGCAATACGGGCGTCTGCTCGCGGCGGCATACCCGCCGCTGCACGCCACCGGAAAGCCGGTGCTCTTCGGCGGGCTCGCGCACAACGAGCCCGGCTGGTTGAGACGGGCAATGCGCGCCGGCGCTCGGTTCGACGCGATCGCCGCACACCCCTATCCAAGCCGACACGACGCAACCCCGGAACGCGCGCTCAGGCGGCTCGAACCGCTCCATCACGTCGTTCCGCGCGCCTCGGTGTGGATCACCGAGCTCGGCTGGTCGACCTATCCGGGCGGCGTGACCGAACGGCAGCAGGCCGCGTTCGTGATCCGCACGCTTCGTCTCCTGCGCGAGCGGTACGCATACGTGCGGCGCGTGTTCTTCTACGTCGAACGTGACGACCGCGGCGGTGGGTGGCTCCGAAACCTCGGCCTCCTGCGGCACGACTTGTCCGAGAAGCCCGCGCTTCGTGCGCTTCGCCGTGTTGCGTGACATAGCGCACGAGACCTATCGGAACCAATTTCGACGATGGTTCGAGATCGCGGCTATGGTGGGTCAGCGCACTTGATTTTGGTGTTGGCCGAAGAACCCGCAACTGTTCTTCGTTTGCCACTTCGCCGGACAGGTGCACCCAGGAGAGCTCGACCGGGTTTTCCTGCCTTGTGAGATGAGCCGAAGGAGCATCACATGCATGCGACCATTCGCCGCTACGACGGTGTGGACCAGAATCGCATCGTCGAGTTGACCGGCAAGGTCAATGAGACCCTCGTCCCGAAGCTGAGCAAGATGCAGGGCTTCAAGGGCTATTACCTGATCGAGGCCGACAACGGCATCATCAGCTCGCTCGGACTCTTCGAGACCCCCGAGCAGGCCGACGAGTCGACCAAGGTCGCCGTCAGCTGGATTCGTGACGAGAAGCTCGAGAACGCGCTCCCGAATCCGCCCAAGATCACGACCGGCAAGGTCGTCGCACACAAGAACGGCTTCGTCGCCGTCTAACGCCTCCTGTAGGCGTTGCGTTTCGTGTGGGGAGGGCCCTCGGGCCCTCTCCATTCGGATCTGAACGAAACACCGCGAACGCTCTCGATTGCCTGTACTGTGGATCCACTGCGAGAAGTTGATTCCTCGTGGCCCGAAATGGTCGATCCGCCCGCCCCGGCCCCCGGTGGGCGATCTTCCTCCTCCAGAAGGCAGAAGCGCGGACGCTAGGGGCGTTCGTCGAGCAATTCGATCTTTGCTCGCGCGCGGAGCGTCTTCAGGGTCTGTTGCTCGATCTGCCTGATCCGCTCGCGGGTGACGTTGAACGTCCGCCCCACTTCGTCGAGCGTGCGCGGCGGCTTCCCGTCGAGGCCGTAGCGGAGCTCGATGATCTCGCGCTGCCGGCTGGGGAGCGTCGCGAGGACACCGTGCAACGCCTCGCTCTGCAACGCGACCTGAGCCGCTTCGTCGGGTGCGGGAGCCGACTCGTCACGGATCAGCCCCCCGAGCTCTGAATCGTCCTCTTCGCTGACCGGCTTCTCGAGCGAGATGGGCGCCAAAGCCGTGTTGCGGATCGCTTCGACCTCGTCGGTGCGCAAGCCGACCTCCCGGGCGATCTCGACTGCCGAAGCGTTTCTCCCGAGCTCCGCCGTCAGCCTGCGCTCGACGTTCGTGATCTCCTGGAGCTTCTCGACGACGTGCACGGGCATCCGGATCGTCCGCGCCTTGTCGGCGATCGCTCTGGCGACCGCCTGGCGGATCCACCAGGTCGCGTAGGTGGAGAACTTGAACCCCTTGCGGTGGTCGAACTTCTCCGCGGCCCGCACGAGCCCGATCGTTCCCTCCTGGATCAGATCGAGGAACGGCAGCCCCTGGTTGCGGTAGCGCTTCGCGATCGAGACGACCAGGCGCAGGTTCGCCTCGACCATCTCCTGCTTCGCGCGGTGATCGCCGCGCTCGATCCGCTTCGCGAGCTCGACCTCCTGCGCGCCGGTGAGCAGGTCGACCCTGCCGATCTCGTTCAGGAACAGCCGGAGCCCATCCGTGGTGTGCACTGCCCTTTCGGCCGGCGACGGTTCAGCCCGATTGCCATCGTCACCCGCCGCAATGAGCGCGAGCCCTGCCGGCTGTTCCTGGGAGGCCATATCTCTCCTTCACGCGCGTTCGGTTGAAAGCGAACAGCCGATTGACCCGCCATCGCAACAATGAGGAGAGGAGTGCGGCGCTCGTTGGAGCGCGCGGGAAATCGACTACTCGCTGCCGTGCTCACAATAGCCGCAGTCCGGAGGATCCGCTCACGCGCGTGACCCGGCGCTCAGGCGCGGTGTACGTCCTCTCATGCAGCGGCTCGCCGTGATCGCTCTCGCGGTGCTCCTCGGCGCGTGCGATTCAGCCGGGGCGGCCAAGCAGGCGAGACCGCAGCCGACCTTCGCGATCCCGTACGCGCTCGAATACGGACCCGACGGGGCGCTCTACGTCGCCGACGGCGGGCTCGGCCGCGTGCTCCGCTACGACCTGGGGAAGAAGCGCCTGACAGTCTTCGCGCGCGGCCTGCCCGAGCCGGCGCAGCTCGTCAGTGACGGCAGCGGGCTGTACGTCTCCGAGATCCGGACGAACCGCGTCCTCAGGATCGACCGTCGCGGCCGGGTGACGAAGCTCGCAGACGTGCGCGCCCCTTCAGGTCTGGCGCTTCGCAACTCGACCCTCTACGTCTCGTCGCTCGAGAGCTTCATCGTTGCGATCGACCTCCGTACACGCGCAGCGACCAGGATCGCGGGGGACGGCACGCCGGAGTCGTCGGGCGACGGCCGGCCGGCCGTCGAGGCGCGGGTGGAGTCGCCGCACGGCATCGAGTTCGATCCTGAGGGCAACCTGTATCTGAGCGCGGGCGAGACGATCCGCCGGATCGACGCGGCGACCGGAATCATCTCGACCGTCGCGCACGTCTCGGCGTTCCAGTTCGAGATCGCGCCCGACGGGACCATCTACTTCGTGCAAGGCGATCCGCGCGGCGGCCGTGTGCTGCGGCTCGAGACCGATGGGACCGCGACCACGATTGCGGGGAACGGGACGCTCGCCGGGCCTCGCGCGTTGCTCCCGTCCGACCTGCTTCTGACCCGCGACCGGCGCGCGCTCCTGATCGGCCAGACCCGGCCGTTTCCCGCTGTGCGTCGCCTCGACCTGCGGACGGGCCGGCTCACGACACTCGTCCGCGGAAGGCGGTAGCGCGCTGGTTTACGTCATCGCGGCGCCGGCGGCCACTGGACGTCGCCGATCGGGCGGGTGAACGACTTGCCGGTGTTCTTCCAGCCGACGCGCTCGTAGAACGCGTGCGTCTCGTCGCGCCAGTTCGCCGACTCGAGCGTCATGCCCCAGCAGCCACGCTCGCGCGCCCGGCGCTCCGCCTCGTCGAGCAGCAGGCGCCCGATTCCCTTGCCCCGCGCGGACTCCGCCACGACGAGGTCGGGCACCCAGGCTTGCGGCTCCAGGAAGTTCAGCCGCTGCCGGAACTCGACATCGACGAAACCGAACACCTCGCCGCCGTCGTCGGCGAGCAGTGCAAGCGTGTCGTCCCTCGAGAGGTAGCGCTCGAACGCGTCGCGGTGCTGCGGCTCGCCGGGGTCGTCGCGAACGTCGGGCCGGCCGAGCTCGGCGAGCAGGTCCTTCACACGCTGCCAGTCGTCCGGGCGGGCGTCACGAACGTGCATGCGCGCATTGTTGCTGCGGCCGGAGTGGGCTCCTAGCGTTCCCGCGGCTCCCAGGAGAAGAATCGCCAGGCGACGAGCGTCCCCGCGATGCCCCAGCCGAGCAGGACGAGCACGGCGCGTGGCTGGTCGCTGATCGTCTCCCCTGAGTACACGACGCCCTGGGCGATGTCGACGAGGTAGGTGAGCGGCAACACGTCCGCGACGGCCTGGAGAAACTCAGGAAAGTCTCTCGTCGGGCCGAAGCCGCCCGAGAGGAACGCCATCGGCAAAATGATCACGTTCACAACCGCGGACGCCCCCTCGGCCGAGCGGATCAGCGCGGCCGCGCCGAAGCCCATCCCGGCGAAGCAGAAGAAGCCGAGCAGAAACGACAGGAAGAGCGAGGGCCACTGCGACGGCAGGCGCCAGTCGTAGAGCAGCGCGCCGAGCGCCATGATCGAAGCCGCCTGGAGCACGAACACGATCAGCGTCGAGCAGAGCGTCCCGGCGAGATACGTGGGCCCGGGCAGGGGCGTCGAGCGGATCCGCTTCAGCACGCCCGACTCGCGGCGCAGCACGAGCGTGATCGCGAGGCCGCCGAACGCGGTGTTCGCGATGCCGTACGTGATCAGCGACGGCACGAGGTAGTCGGTGAGCGGCTTCCCCCGATACTCGCCCGTGTAGACGGTCGAGAGGAGCAGGAACAGGAGGACGGGGAAGAGGAAGACGAAGACGGCGCTTTCGCGGCCGCGCCAGAAGATGAGCTGGTCTGCTCGGATCTGGTGCGCGAGCAGGCTCACGAGCCCTCCTCGTCGAGCAGGTCGAGGTAGACGTCCTCCAGCGAGCCGCGCCGCACCTCGAGGTCCTCGAGCTCGCGCCCCTCTGCGACCGCACGGGACGTGAGCTCGTGCAGCAGGCGCGTCGGCTCCTCGGTCCCGATGACCTTGAGCTCGCCGTTCTCCCGGTAGCGGACCTCGGTGCGAGACGTCGCGACGAGCTCCGACGGCGTCCCCTCCGAGACGATCACGCCGTCCCGGAGGACGGCGACGCGGTCCGCGAGCTGCTGCGCCTCGTCGAGGTAATGCGTCGTCAGCAGGATCGTCTTGCCGAGTGCCCGGAGCCCGCGAAACATCGCCCACGCGTTCCGGCGAGCCTGCGGGTCGAAGCCCGTCGTCGGCTCGTCGAGAAAGACGAGGTCAGGGTCGCCGACGAGAGCGAGGCCGAGGTCGAGCCGGCGCTTCTGGCCGCCGGAGAGCGTCTTCACGCGCGCGTCGCGCTTCTCGCCGAGGCCGACGAGCTCGATCACCTCGTCGACGCCGCGCGGGTGCCGGTAGTAGCCGGCGTAGATGCGCAGGGTCTCCGCGACCGTCACGTTCGGCCACGTCTCCGAGTGCTGGAGGACGACGCCGATTCGCTCGCGGAGCGTCCGGTCCCGGTTCTGCGGGTCGAGGCCCAGCACGGTCACGTCGCCGGCGTCCCGCGTCCGGTAGCCCTCCAGGATCTCGACCGTCGTGGTCTTGCCCGCGCCGTTCGGCCCGAGCAGGCAGAAGACCTCGCCCTCTGCGATCTGGAAGGAGATCCCGCGAAGAGCCTCGTAACCACCGTACGACTTGCGGAGACCCTGGACGTCGACTGCCGCCATGCGGGGGATTCTGGCCCAACCGCACCGATGCGGGTTTCCCGCAGCACGAACAGTGTTAGGTCCGATGGCGCCGGTTGGCGCTCCTGCGAGCATGGTTCTCCAGGACTGAAGGGTGGGAAGCCCTGTGCACGGTTCGCCTGTATTCCCGCAGCGTGCTCCCGGGAGCCGGGCGCTTGAGTCATTGCGGGGAAGACTTCCGGCGCGCCGATTCTGCTTCGCGCTCGCCTTCATGCTCGTAGTCGCGCCCGCAGCCTTCGCCGGATCTGTCTCCAGCCGGGCGCACGAGGTGGCCGGGACCTGGCAGCGCCTGCGCTCCGGCACCGATCACGAGCGGCATGCTGAGCGTGTGGACGGGGAGGGAGATGCTGATCTTCGGCCGCGCCCAGCCAGATCCCCCGTGGTCCGTCAACGTCGCCGCCGCCTATAACCCCAGCCTCAACACCTGGCGCCGACTGGCACCTCCGCCGGGACCGACCGGCAACTACGAGGGTCACTACAGCGCCGTCTGGACCGGCAAGGAGATGCTGGTCTGGGTCCCCTCACCCGCGAGGCGTTCAACCCGGCGACCAACGAGTGGCGGAGGCTGCCCGAGAATGCCGTGCCTGACGGAATCGTCGTCTGGACCGGTCGCGAGATGATCGGCTGGGGCGGCGGCTGCTGCGGGGACGCCTCCTCCGAGGGCGCGGCGTACAACCCGGCGACAAATGTCCGGCGCAAGCTGGCTCGCTCGCCCCTCGCGCCCGAGCAGCGGCCGATCGGAGCCTGGACGGGCCGCGAACTCGTCTTGTTCGTGAGCGGGGTCAATCCCGCAAGCGGGAAACCTTGGCCGGCACGGCTGGCCCGCGCGGCCGCCTACAACCCGGTCACCGACAAGTGGCGGCGGATCACGCCGCTGCCCGAGTTCGGCGGCGACGCTGTTTGGGACGGACGCGAGATCCTCGTCGTCGGGAGCGGCGCCCAACGCCGATCCGCCTACGCCTACGCTCCCGCGACCAACCGTTGGCGGCGACTCGCTTCGATGCCGTCGCAGCACCCTCGCGCCGCGACCGTGTGGACCGGGCGGCGGCTCCTGGTCTGGGGCGGAGGGACGTTCCGCGACGACGGCTCGCTCGCGATCGCAGGCCGGGGGCTTGGCTACGACCCGCGGGCCAACCGCTGGTCACTGCTCCCCTGGGCACCCGTGCTGGGGCGCCTCGACCCCACCGCGGTGTGGACCGGTCACGCGATGATCGTCTGGGGCGGTCAGAGACCTGTGACCGGCCAGAGGGTCATGGCCGATGGGGCCGTCTTCAGACCGGCAACGCTCTAGCTCGAAGGACGGGATCGCGAAGCGGTACCTGGGCTAGAGCTCGACCGCGAAGACGCCGCCCGTCGGGAACGGCGGCTCGGGTCCGCCGCTGAGCGCGGCCGCGACGCGGCCGCAGTCGGGCTGATGGCCGACGACGACCACGACCTCGCCCCTCCCGGAGACGGCGGTTCGCACGTCGTCGGCGTCGGCGCCCGGAGCGAGGCGCTCGTCGAGATCCACCTCGACGCCGACCACCTTCCCGATCGCCTCCGCGGTCTCGCGCGCTCGGAGCAGCGGGCTGCTGAGGATCGCGTCGGGCCGGACTCCGTCCGCGGCGAACTCCTTGCCGATCTGGCGCGCACGCTTCCGTCCGCCCTTCGTGAGGGGGCGGACGGCGTCGGGAGCGCCGGAGGCAGCCTTGGCGTGGCGCACGATGAACAGCCGCATCGCGACAAGCATACGACGGTGCCGTCGGGACCCCGCTGTAGGGTCCCGCGCCGTGATCAGAACCGTTCCCGGTAGCGGCGGTTGGCTCGAGGTCGTCTGCGGCCCGATGTTCAGCGGCAAGAGCGAAGAGCTGATCAGGCGCCTGCGCAGAGCGGAGATCGCGGGTCAGCGCGTGCTGATCGTGAAGCCGCGGATCGACGACCGCTACGACGTCGCTCACGTCGTCAGCCACGCAGGCGCGCGGATGCGTGCGGTCGCCGTTGACGGGGTCGCCGACGCACTTCGCCGGTCGGAGACCTCCGACGTGATCGGTGTCGACGAGGCGCAGTTCTTCGAAGCGGCGATCGTCGACGCGGTGCAGGAGCTCGTCGCGCGCGGGAAGCGCGTGGTCGCCGCCGGTCTCGACCGTGACTTCCGAGGCGAGCCGTTCGGCCCGATGCCACTTCTGCTCTGCCTCGCCGAGTTCGTCGACAAGCTCCAGGCGGTCTGCCACAAGTGCGGCGGACCGGCGACGCGGACGCAGCGCCTCGTCGACGGTCAACCGGCGCCGTTCGACGGCGCGACGATCCAGATCGGCGCACTCGACTCGTACGAGGCGCGCTGCAGCGCGTGCTACCAGCCGGGCGTCTTCGCTCTCGACGCCGTCGGCTGATCGCCTAGAGTCGCGTCGTGTCGACGTTTCGGTACGTCGTGGCCGACGTGTTCACGGACACACCCCTTGCGGGAAACCAGCTCGCCGTCTTCACCGACGCACGTGACATCCCGGAGGAGCGGCTGCAACTGCTCGCGCGGGAAATGGCGTTCAGCGAGACAGTCTTCGCCTATCCGCCGACTGCCGGGGGTCACGTGCGGATCCGCATCTTCACTCCGTCCTCGGAGATCCCGTTCGCGGGGCATCCGACGCTCGGGACCGCGTTCGTGCTCGCCCAGCCGATGCAGCTCGACCTGATCGGGATCGAGACCGGGTCGGGGCTCGTGCCCGTCCGGCTCGAACGCGAGGGGCCGAAGATCGTCTTCGGACGGATGGAGCAGCCGATTCCGACGATCGAGCCGTTCGACGACGACGGGCTGCTCTCGGCGCTCGGCGTCGAGTCTTCCGAGCTTCCCGTCGAGCTGTACGACAACGGCATGCGCCACGTCTACGTCGCACTCGCGAGCGAGGACTCCGTCGCCGGGCTCGAGCCCGACGTCAAGGCGCTCGGGCGATTCGGAGCGACGCTCGGCTTCAACTGCTTCGCCGGCGAGGATGCACGCTGGAAGACGCGCATGTTCGCTCCCGGCGAGGGAGTGTCGGAAGATCCGGCCACGGGCTCGGCCGCCGGGCCGCTTGCAGTCCACCTCGCCCGCCACGGCCGCATCGCCTGGGGCGACGAGATCGAGATCTCGCAGGGCGTGGAGATCGGCAGGCCGTCGACGCTCTACGCCCGGGCCGACGGCTCGGCGGACGGGATCGAGCGCGTCGAGGTCGGCGGCTCGGCCGTCGTCGTCGCGCGCGGCGAGTTTCGCTTCTAGCTCTCGCGCTGTCGGTTCGTGAGCAGGAGCGCGACGAGCGCCGTCGCGCGCCGTGCAGCGGCGGTCGGCCCGAGCCCGTCGCTGCGTGCGGCGAGGTAGCCGACCGCGAACACGTCGCCGCAGCCCGTCAGGTCGACGCCGTGGATCGGGTCGCATGGGACGGGCGTCGACCCGCCCCCGGCGTACACGACGGATCCGCGCGAGCCGAGCGTGACGACGACCTCGGGCACGCCGAGGCCGAGGATCGTCTCGTCGCTCAGGTCCGGCAGGAACGCTGCCGCCTCCTCCTCGGCGAGCTTGAGGAACGAGATGTGCCGCAGCACCTCGCGATCGAAGTGTTCGTCGAGGCGGACGGGGCCGAGCTCGGCCGCCCGGACGAGGCCCTGCCCGTCGTAGGAGACGCTGCGACCCTGGGCGAGCGCTGCGAGCGTCGCGGCGGGGAAGTCGGTCTGCACGAGCGGGGCGACGTGAACCCACTGAACGTCGTCGACGTGCGTGACGTCTGCGGGCGACCACGGGTCGCCGACCGCCTGCACCTCCGTCGTGCGCACTTCGCCTTCGTAGTGGAGCGCGAAGCCTGCGGTGCGTTCGGCGTCGACCATCGTCACCGGAACGCCGAGCGCGGTGAGAGGGGGCACGACGAGCGGGCGATCGTCCGGCGCGCACTTCGCGACGATGCGGGACCGACGGTGGAGCAGCCGGAGCCCCTGGCCGCAGTGGTACGGCCCGCCGCCGACCTGCGGAGGGCCGCCGTCGATCACGTCGATCGCAACGTTGCCGAGGACGGCGAGTGTGCTCACGGGGGAATCCTCGCGGTTCAGCCGAGGAACGTCAGGTAGAGGAGCACAGCGTTCAGCGAGATGATCAGCGCGGCGAAGACCGATGCCGCAATCGTCGTGCTCCGGCGATTGACGAGCCCGCCCATCAAGGCTCGGTCGCGCGAGAAGAGCACGAGCGGTACGAGCGCGAAGGGGATGCCGAACGAGAGGACGACCTGGCTGAGGACGAGGGCGGACGTCGGGTTGACGCCGACCGCGATCACCACGAGCGCCGGCAGCATCGTCACAGCGCGGCGAACGAAGAGCGGAATCTGCCGCCGGATGAATCCCTGCATCACGACCTGCCCGGCCAGCGTGCCGACGGACGACGACGAGAGTCCGGATGCCAGCAACGCGATCCCGAACGCGATGTCCGCGTGCTCGCTGAACGCAGCGCCGAGCCCGTCGAACACCTGGTCGAGGTCGGTGATCTCGGTCAAGCCGCGAGTGTGGAAGACCGCGGCGGCGGTGATCAGCATGCTCATGTTGATCAGCCCGGCGATCGTCATCGCGATCACGACGTCGGTTCGCTCGAACCTGTAGATGCGGCGCTTCGCCTCCTCGTCCACGCCGACGATCCGCCGCTGGGTGAGCGCGGAGTGGAGCCAGATCACGTGCGGCATGACCGTCGCTCCGAGGATCCCGACCGCCAGCAGCACGCTCTCGGAGTCGGCGAACTGCGGAGTCACCAGCCCCTTCGCGATCCCTGACGGCGAGGGCTCGGCGAGGACCATCTGGAACGCGAAGCCGGCGAGGATCATCCCGACCATCCCGGCGATCGCGGCCTCGAGCGGGCGGAACCCGCGCGACTGGAGGTAGAGGATCCCGAAGGCGAAGACCCCGGTGATCAACCCGGCGGGAAAGAGCGGGATGTCGAAGAGCAGATGCAGGCCGAGCGCGGCGCCGATGAACTCCGCCAGGTCGGTTGCCATCGCGATCACCTCGGCCTGGATCCAGAGCCCGACCGAGACCCGCCGCGAGAAGCGTTCGCGGCAGACCTCTGCGAGGTTCAACCCGGTCGCAACGCCCAGCTTCGCCGACAGCGTCTGGATCAGCATCGCCATCAGGTTCGAGCAGAGGATGACCCAGAGCAGCAGGTAGCCGTACTTCGCGCCCGCCGCGAAGTTCGTCGCGAAGTTGCCGGGGTCGACGTACGCGACCGAGGCGATGAAGGCAGGCCCGAGGAACGGCCAGAGCGCACGAAGCCCGTGCCGCTCGCCGGCCAGCGAGCGCTCTGCCGCTTCGAGTACGCGCGCCTCTCCGGGGAGGACGTCGCCCGGCGTTGCGGTACGAGCTGCCTTGCTAATCGACGCCGATGCTGGCAGCCAGCTCGCGGGAGATGGCGTGGTCGGCTCCTCGCGCGCGCAGGACGATCGGCCCGTCGAACGGCTCGCGGGTGATCACCTCGACGCTCGCCCCCGGCACGAGCCCGAGCTCGTCGAGGTAGCGGAGGAGGTCGCGATTCGAATCGGGGACGCGGCGAACCGTGGCGGCGCCGCCGGCGTCGACGTCGGCGAGCGTGCGGTGCGCCACAGGGTCGAACTCGAGCGTCGCGCTCGGGATCGGGTCGCCGTGCGGATCGTGCGTCGGGAACCCGAGCGAGGCGTCGATCAGCGCCTCGAGCTCCTCGGAGATTGCATGCTCGAGACGGTCGGCCTCGGCGTGGACGGCGTCGATCGACAGGCCGAGCGTCGTCGAGAGGTACTGCTCGATCAGGCGATGGTGCCGGATCATCTCGATCGCGACGCGCTCGCCCGATTCCGTCAGCCGGGCGCCTCGATAGGGCTCGTGCTCGGCGAGACCGAGCACCGCCAGCTTCTTCAGCATCGCCGTGGCGGAGGCCGGGGCGACGCCCATGCGCTCTGCCAGTCCCGACGTCGAGGCGCGGCCGCCGGCCTGGAGCTTGTAGAGCTCCTTCACGTAGTCCTGCACGGACTGGGACAGACTTGCGGTCTTGTTCAAGGCTTACCTAATATACATTTTAGGCATGACGAAATTCAGTCGGACGAAGCTCCTCGTGGGGGCGGCGCCGCTCGTCGCGGCCGGGCCCCTCGCGCGAGTTGCCTTTGCCGACGGAGAGCACAGCGCGACGCACGAGGGACACGCGCATGTCGCCATGGGGCACGCAGCGATGCTCGGCGACGAGGTTCCCTCGATCGAGCGCAGCGCGGCAGTCGACGCGCTTCTCACACCGCCGCCGGCGCTTCCGCACAGCCCGGGACGGCTCCGCGAGTACGAGCTCGTCGCGCGCGACGTCGACATCGAGGTCGCACAGGGCGTCACGTATGCAGCCTGGACGTACAACGGCACGTCGCCCGGGCCTGTGATCCGCGCGACCGAGGACGACCTGCTCCGAGTCCACTTTCGCAACGACGGCGCGCACCCTCACACGATCCACTTTCACGGCATCCACCCCGCGAACATGGACGGGGTGTTCGAGATCGTTCCGCCCGGCGGTGAGCTCACCTATGAGTTCCCGGCTCGACCGTGGGGAATGCACCTCTATCACTGCCACTCGACGCCCCTGAAGAAGCACATCCACAAGGGTCTCTACGGCGCGTTCATCATCGACCCGCCGAAGCCGCGCAAGCCTGCGCAGGAGCTGGTGATGGTGATGAGCGGGTTCGACACCGACGGAGACGGCGAGAACAACTTCTACGCGGTCAACGGGCCGGCGTTCTACTACGCGCGCTACCCGATCCGCGTCTCGCGCTCGAAGACGGTTCGCATCTACCTCGCGAACCTGACCGAGTTCGACCTGATCAACTCGTTCCACCTCCACGGCGACTTCTTCCGCTACTACCGCACCGGCCGCGACGAGGTGGTCGAGTACACGGACACGGTGATGCTCGCCCAGGGGGAGCGCGGCATCCTCGAGATCGACTTCCACAACACCGGCCACTTCATGTTCCACGCACACCAGTCGGAGTTCGCCGAGCTCGGCTGGATGGGCTTCTTCGACGTGGTCGAGTGACGACGGTCGCAGCGGCATCGGGCGGGAGATGGCGCCTGTGGGCGTTCGTCCCGCTCGTCGCGCTTGTCGGCATCGTCGCGGTGTTCACCACGACGGGCGACTCGCTGACCGACCTGCTCGGCCGGACGCCACCCCAGGCCGACGAGTTCGACATTCGTCGCGTCGAGTTCAAGCCCGGCGAGATCCGTGTGCGCGTCACGAACCCGCAGCAGGAGGACATCACGATCGCCCTGGCCACGGTCGACGACGCGATCGTGCCGTTCGCCCTCGAGGGCGACCAAACGCTCAAGCGGCTGCGGTCGGCGACGATCGTGATCCCCTTCGACTGGGTGCCGGACGACCCGATCTCGGTCGGTGTCACGAGCTCGACGGGAATCCAGACGACACAGGTGATCCCCGCGGCGGTAGAGACGCCAGATGCGTCGGCCAAGGGGTTCCTGGGCTTCGGTCTCGTCGGGCTGCTCGTCGGCGTCGTTCCGGTTGCGCTGGGCATGCTCTGGCTGCCGTCGCTCCGGCGCGCACGGCCCCAGTGGCTTGCCGCGTTCATGGCGATGACGGCGGGCCTGCTCTCGTTTCTCGCGTTCGAGGCGCTCTCCGAGGCGTTTGCGCTGCAGGCGGCCTTGCCCTCGGCCCTCGGCGGAGCCGGCGTCGTGCTGCTCGGCTTCGCGCTGTCGTACCTCACGCTCACCTTCCTCTCACACCGACTTGCCGCGCTCGCGACGCTCGTCGCGATCGGCATCGGCATGCACAACTTCGGCGAGGGTCTCGCGATCGGCACGTCGTTCGCGTTCGGCGAGCTGGCGCTCGGCACGTTTCTGATCGTCGGCTTCATGATCCACAACGTCACCGAGGGGCTCGGGATCGCGACAGCCGCGTCGGACGAGCGTCGCGTGAAGTTCACGCGGCTCGCGCTGCTCGTCCTGATCGCGGGCGCGCCGGCGATCTTCGGCGCCTGGCTCGGCGGCTTCGTGCGGAGCGACGTGATGGGCGTGCTCTTCTTCGCGGCCGCGGCCGGCGCCGCCTTCGAGGTCGTCGTGGAGGTTGGGCGCTGGCTGCGCGTGCGTGCACCCGGAGGCTTGACGAGCGGCTGGGTGCTGGGCGGCTTTCTCGCAGGGATCGCGGTGATGTACGCGACCGGCCTGCTCGCCGCCTGACCCTCAGCTCGGTGCCTTCGCGCTGCGCGGTGCACCCAACGCGAACCGGCGAACGGCGTCGGCCAACGCTGCGAGCGCGAACGCGACGAGGAAGCTCGGGATCGACACGCCGATCGCGTCGAGGCCGCCGGTCGGGGGGCGGACCGCCTCGACAGCGTCGACCCACCAGCTCGGCCCGGTCGGGTGCAGCCACTGATAGACGGCGAAGCCGGCCAGCCACGCGACGAGGAATGCCGGGCGCACCGTCGGTGCGTCGAAGACGTCCTCTCGTGTGTAGTGCATGCCGTTCAGCAGCCAGTGCGCGAGCAGGACCCCGAGCAGCGGGACGAAGAACGCGCCGAGCAGCAAGAGGAAGCTCTGGTAGTCGCGGAGGTCGAACGCGAGCGCGGAGACCGTCGCAGCGGCAGACACCAGGACGACGAGCAGTCGCTGCGGAACATGCGGAAGCAGGTTCTGGAGCGAGATCGCGCTCGAGTAGATGTTCGCGAACGCCTCGTCGGTCTCGTCGACGGTGACCGCGAGCACCGCGAGCGCTGCGGCGAAGCCCGCGGCGACGACCGCCGCGGGCAGCTCCGCCGGATCGGAGATTCCACGCGTCAGGACGAGGAAGACGCCGAGCACGAGCATCCACGAGCCGGCGACGAAGTAGCCGAGACCGGGTCCCCAGAACGCCCCTCTCCGATCGCGCGAAAACCGTGTGTAGTCCGGGATCAGCGGCACCCACGAGACGGTGATCGCGATCACGAGGTCCATCCCCAGCCAGACCGTCATCCCACCGTCCGGCTTCGCCTCCCACAGCCCCGAGAGGTCGGCCTGCGCGACCGACCACCAGGTCAGATACGCGAGCGACGCCAGCACCGCGTACACGGCGTAGCGCCGGATGAAGCGACGGACGACGCTGATCGGTCCCAACAGCGCGAGCGCGGCGGCGATCGCTCCGAAGACGAGCGTCCAGAGCCACCTCGCGCCGAAGCCGAAGAGCTCGTCGGAGAGCGCTGCGGCCGCGGAGGCGATGATGATCAGCTCGAACGTCGCCCAACCCCAGCACTGCAGCGCGTTCAACACCGTGGGCGCGTACGAGCCGGCGCGCCCGAGCGGCGCGCGCATGAGCACCATCCCGGGCACGCGTGCGTCGGCGCCGATCAGTCCGGCCGAGGCGAGCATCAGGTTCCCGACGAGCCCGCCGAGCAGAATCGCGAGCAGTGCGTCGCGCAGCGAGAGCGCAGGTACGAGGAGGGCGCCGATGACGATCACGAGCAGCGAGACTCCGAGCGAACCCCAGAGCAGCCCGTGGTCGAGCAGGCCGAACACCCGCAACCGCTCGGGAACCGGCTCGATGCCCCACGACGACTGTTGACGCACTTCGGCCCTCCCTTCGCCGGCATTACCCGGATCAGGTTCTGCGGGTGTGATCTCAGCCTCTCGCGAGGCACCCCGGAGCGATCACTCTAACCAAGCCCTCTTCGTGTCAGGTGTGCCTGTCGTTCTCTTCGCCGGCCGCCTGAACTGATACTGGAGGCGTGGACGTCTGGACCGTCTTCGCCGCTGCGACAATCACCGCGCTCGCGACCGGGCTCGGCGCGCTCCCGTTCTTCTTCTTCCAAGACATGAGCCGTTCCTGGCTCGGGCTGTCGAACTCGATCGCCGCGGGCTGCATGCTCGGAGCGAGCTCGGCGCTCTTCTGGGAAGCCGGACGAATCGGCGTCGGACGGACGTTCGCGGGCGCGCTCGTCGGGGTCGGGTTCATCGAGGTGACGAGGCGGCGGCTCGGGCACCAGAACGACCACCTCCACATGGGCGTGCTGCGCGGCGCCGATGCGATCAAGGGGATCCTGATCGTGGGCGTGATGACGGTCCACTCGTTCACGGAAGGCGTCGGGATCGGCGTCTCGTTCGGCGGCGGCGAGGCGCTCGGCGTGTTCATCACTGCGGCGATCGCCGTGCACAACATCCCTGAGGGCCTTGCGATCAGTCTCGTGCTCGTCCCTCGCGGAGTGACCGCGTGGCGTGCTGCGGGTTGGAGCGTCTTCTCGAGCCTCCCGCAGCCGCTGATGGCCGTCCCGGCGTTCCTACTCGTCGAGTGGTCCGAGCCTGTGCTGCCGATCGGGCTCGGGTTCGCGGGCGGCGCGATGGTCTGGATGGTCGCGGTCGAGCTCGTGCCCGAGGCGCGCCAGGACCTGTCGCGGCGCGTCGTGGCCGCCGCGATCGCGGCTTCCGCCGGCGCGATGGTTCTGCTCCAGCTGCTCGTCCTCGCCTAAGTGACCGCTACGCGAGCAGCCGGCGCAGCACGTAGCGAAGGATCCCGCCGTGCCGCAGGTACTCCCGCTCGCGCGGCGTGTCGAGCCGCAGGCGGGCGCGGAACTCCTGGCCGTCCGCCCGGACGGTCACCTCGCTCGCCTCGGCGTTCTCGACGCCCTCGACCGAGAACTCCTCCCGGCCGCTCAGACCCAGCGCCTCGAAGCCCTCGCCGTCCATGAACTGGAGCGGGAGGATGCCCATCATCAGCAGGTTCGAGCGATGGATCCGCTCGTAGCTCTCGGCGATCACGGCTTTCACCCCGAGCAGGTTCGGCCCTTTCGCGGCCCAGTCGCGCGACGAGCCGGAGCCGTACTCCTTGCCGGCGATCACGATCAGCGGCGTCCCCTCCTCGAGGTAGCGCTGCGACGCCTCGAAGATCGTCGTCTCCTCGCCGCTCGGCACGTGCACCGTCCACGTGCCCTCGCTGCCGGGGACGAGGAGATTCTTCAGCCGCACGTTCGCGAACGTCCCGCGCACCATCACCTCGTGGTTGCCGCGGCGCGAGCCGTACGAGTTGAACAGCTTGCGCTCGACCCCGTGCTCGACGAGGTACTTCCCCGCGGGCGACTCGAGCTTGATCGCTCCGGCAGGGGAGATGTGGTCGGTCGTGACCGAGTCGCCGAGCACGACCAGGCAGCGCGCACCGACGATGTCGTCGACCGTTCGCGGATCGCGTGACATGCCGTCGAAGTAGGGCGGGCGCCTGATGTACGTCGACTCGTCGCCCCACTCGTACAGATTCCCGGAGGGAGTCTCGAGCGAGCGCCAGTTCTCGTCACCGGTGAACACGTCGGCGTACGTGCGGCGGAACATGTCGCCTTCCAGCGACGCCGCCACGGCCGTCTGGATCTCGTCCGAGGTGGGCCAGATGTCGCGGAGGAAGACGTCACTGCCGTCGTCGCCCTGGCCGAGCGGCTCGGTCGTCAGGTCGACGTCCATCCGGCCCACGAGTGCATACGCGACGACGAGCGGCGGCGAGGCGAGGTAGTTCGCCTTCACCTCGGGATGGATCCGCGCCTCGAAGTTGCGGTTGCCCGAGAGGACCGACGCGACGACGAGGTCGCCTTCGGCGACCGCCGCGGAGATCGGCCCGGGCAGCGGGCCCGAGTTCCCGATGCAGGTCGTGCAGCCGTAGCCGACGGTGTAGAAGCCGAGCTGCTCGAGGTACGGCGTCAGGCCGGCGCGGTCGTAGTACTCGGTCACGACCTTCGAGCCGGGTGCGAGGCTCGACTTGACCCACGGCTTGCGGGTCAGGCCCTTCTCGACGGCCTTCTTCGCGAGCAGGCCGGCGCCGATCATCACGTGCGGGTTCGACGTGTTCGTGCAGCTCGTGATCGCCGCGATCACCACTGCGCCGTGCTCGAGCTCGAAACGATCGCCGTTCAACGTGACCTGCACCGGCTTCGCGCGCTCCGCGACGACCGTTTCCTGCACCTCGACCGAGGCCTCGCCTCCGTCGAGGCCGTTGTGCGCCGGGTGCTGCTCGGCCGTCGGGTCGGACGCGGGGAACGTCTCGGCGAGCTGTTCGTCGTGCACGTCCCCGTAGTCGACCCCGAACGACTCGAGCGCCCCGAGAAACGAGTTCTTCGCGCCCGAAAGCGGGACGCGGTCCTGTGGGCGGCGCGGCCCCGCGATCGACGGCACGACCTCGTCGAGGTCGAGCTCGACGATCTCCGTGTAGTCCGGCTCGTGTTCCGGATCGTGCCAGAGCAGGTTCTCCTTGCAGTAGGCCTCGACGAGCGCGATCCGATCGGCGGTCCGTCCGGTCAGCCTCAGGTACTCGAGGGTGACCTCGTCGACGGGGAAGAAGCCGCACGTCGCGCCGTATTCCGGCGACATGTTCCCGATCGTCGCGCGGTCGGCGAGCGGGAGGGACGACAGCCCATGGCCGAAGTACTCGACGAACTTCCCGACGACGCCGGTCTTGCGGAGGATCTCCGTCACCGTCAGGACGAGGTCCGTCGCGGTCGCACCCTCCGGTAGCCGGCCCCTCAGCTTGAACCCGACCACCTGCGGCACGAGCATCGAGACGGGCTCGCCGAGCATCGCCGCCTCGGCCTCGATGCCGCCGACGCCCCAGCCGAGGACTCCGAGCCCGTTGATCATCGTCGTGTGCGAGTCGGTGCCGACGAGTGTGTCGGGGTACGCCTGCCCGTCGCGCGACTCGACGACGCGGGCGAGGTACTCGAGGTTGACCTGGTGGACGATGCCGGTGTTCGGCGGAACGACCTTGAAGTTGCGGAACGCCCCCTGTCCCCAGCGTAGGAATCCGTAGCGCTCCTTGTTGCGCTCGAACTCGAGCTCGGTGTTGCGTCGGATCGCGAGACGCGTTGCGTACTCGTCCACCTGAACCGAGTGGTCGATCACGAGCTCGGCTGGGAGCAGCGGGTTGATCTTCTCGGGGTCGCCGCCGAGGTCGCGCATCGCGTCGCGCATCGCCGCGAGGTCGACGATCGCCGGAACGCCGGTGAAGTCCTGTAGGAGGACGCGCGCGGGCGTGAATGCGATCTCCTGGTTCGGCTCGTCCTTCGGATCCCACCCGGCGACCGCCTCGACGTCTGGCTCGTCACCGAGGCGGAGCACGTTCTCGAGCAGGATCCTGAGCGTGTAGGGGAGCCGCCGGACGTCGAAGCGGTCCTGCAGCGCGTCGAGGCGGAAGATCTCGTACTCCCCGCCTCCCACGCGCAACGTGGAGCGTGCGGCGAAGGAGTCGGCCACGAGCCCGATGCTATCGACCGGGCCCGTGGCCGTGACGGGTGCTAGTTGACCACTACGTAGAACGCCCGGTCGGCTGCGGCGCCTGCGCTGGTGTAGGTCTTCACTTCGACCTCCTTGCCCGGCGGGCAGGTGGTCAGCAGCACGCTCGCCGAGATCTCGCCGGGGCTCGCGTCGAGCGTCCCGACGACGTTGAGCGCGCCGCCGTCGACGTCGATGCAGTAGACGCCGACCGCCGGCTTCGAGACCGACGCGTCGGTGATGCCCTTCGCGCGCGGATCGTCGACGTCGCCGCCCGCAAGCACGCGGGCGTACGCCTTCGCCGCGCCCGAGGCGCCGGCGGGGCCGGCGGGCCCGGCAGGGCCGGCAGGGCCGGCGGGGCCGACTGGACCCACGGCCCCACGCGGGAGCTGGCCGAGCTTGAAGTCCTTCGCGAGCAGCGAGCGGTCCTTCACCTGGATGCTGGTGACGCTGTTCCTCGGGATCACGACGGCCGCGTAGCCGGTGCCACCCAGCACCACGAACAACGCGATCATCGAGATTGCGAGCCCAGGCGATGGGCGATGCAGCTTGATGCGCTTCATGTGAACCTCCTCGTAGGCCGGCAGTATTCCTACCCGGCTCAAACGCGTGTTCCTGCCCGCTCTGAGGAGTCCTTACGAAATGCGTAAGCGGCGCTAACGGCGCGACTGCGTGAGCTCACGGGCGAAACTGCCGCCGCCGATCACGCGTTCCGCGCTCCCGCCCGCTCGGTCGCGCAGCTCCCGGTCGGACGTCACGAGCACGTACGGCGCGTGGCCGGGCGCCTCGCGGGCGATCCAGTCGTCCGCACTCTCGCGGCCCGTGCCGACGACGTCGTCCGCAGCAACCGGGGCGCGGCCGTCGAACACGATCAGCGGACGCATCCCGTTGCGGTCCGCCCAGAGGCGGGCGAGCTCGACGAGGTCCGCCTCCGGAATGTTCGGCCACTGTGACCGAAGGACGTTTCGTGCATCGATCACGACGGTCGGGAGCAACGGAACCTAGTTAACCAACGCGCAAAGGACCGGCGGGGTGTGGGGCGGTATAACCGGTCCGTGGAACGGGACTCCCGCTCCCTGCTCAGATTCGCCGCCCTGCTCGCCGCCGGACTCCTCGGCGGCGTGGCTGCGCTCGCGGGCGCGTCCGCGACCGGAAAGCTCGGCGGGACGCAGACGATTCGAGAGGTCGCGCCCGAAGGCTCGAGCGCGTCGGTCTCGTTCGGGCCGCCTTCGGCGGGGCTCACACCCGGCGACATCTACGCCGCCTACTCGCGGGGCGTCGTCCAGATCGAGGCGACGGGCCCGCTCGTCTCCGATGCTTTCGACCCGTTCCCACGCCGCAGCCGCACGCTCGGCTCGGGCTTCGTGATCAGCAAGTCCGGTTACCTCGTCACGAACTTCCACGTCGTCAAGGGTGCCGAGACGGTCAACGTCAGCTTCTCGAACGACGAGGCCGTCCGCGCGAAAGTCGTGGGTGTGGACCCGACGACCGATCTCGCCGTGTTGAAGGTGAACACTCCTCCGCGAGGCCTGACGCCGCTTCGCTTCGGCCGCTCCGCGTCCGTGAACGTGGGCGACGAGGTCGTCGCGATCGGCAACCCGTTCGGCTTCGAGCGCTCGATGACAGCCGGGATCGTGAGCGCGATCGGCCGCGTGCTCGAGGCGCCGAACAACCTTGCGATCGACAACGCGATCCAGACGGACGCGCCGATCAATCCGGGCAACTCGGGCGGGCCCCTGCTGAACGCGCTCGGCGACGTGATCGGGGTGAATACCCAGATCACCACGACCAGCGGCTCGCAGGGCAACGTGGGCGTCGGGTTCGCGATTCCGGTCGACACGGTCCGCACCGTCGCGGCGCAGATCATCCGCGTCGGGAAGGTCGAGCACGCGTTCCTCGGCGTGGAAGCGACGCAGGTGACGGAGGAGATCTGGCGCCTGTTCAGACTCCCGACCCGGCAGGGGCTCCTGGTCGACGCTGTCGTCCCCGAGAGCGCCGCCGACAAGGCGGGGCTCGAGGAGGGCCGGCGCACCGTGATCGTCGGCGGCGACAGCTGGCGGCTCGGCGGCGACATCATCGTCGCGATCGACGGTGCGCCGGTGACCACACCCGAGCGGTTGCGCGCGATCCTGGCGCGCAAGCGTCCCGGCGACGAGATCAAGGTCGAGGTCTATCGCGACGGGCGCAGGCTGAGCGTGACCGTCAAGCTCGGTCGCGCACCGGCCGGGCAATAGCCTTCACGCATCGAGCACTCGTTCGGTCAGAGCGCGCCGTTTTCCGTGGGCGTCGAGGAGGAGCTGCTGCTCGTCGACGAGCAGACGCTCGTACCTGTCGCCGCTGCGACGCGTGTCGTCGAACGGGCGGGCGAGAACGTCAAGCACGAGCTGTTCGCCTCGTTCGTCGAGACCGCGACCCCGATCTGCCATTCCCCGGCCGAGGCGTTCGCCGCGGTCGTCGCGCTGCGACGCCACGTCGCGGACGCGTGTGCACAGGAGGGCCTGCGTGCGCTCGCGATCGGCTCCCACCCGTTTGCATTGCCCGAGGACACGCCGGTCGTCGACAACCGCGATTACCTCGAGTTCGTCGAGTTGGCGGGGCCGGCCGCGCGGCGCCAAGGCGTCTGCGGCCTGCACGTACACGTCGGCATGCCCGATCCCGAGACGTGCGTGCGCGCACACGAGGGCGTTCTCCCCTGGCTGCCGCTCGTGCTCGCGCTCTCCGCGAACTCGCCGTGGTTCCGCGGCGAGCGGACGGGTCTGCTCTCGACCCGCGCCGAGGTGCTCGCGACCCTGCCGCGCTCCGGCGTGCCGCCGCCGTTCTCGTCCTGGAGCGAGTGGACGGCGATGATCGAGCGGTGGCAGCGGGCCGGAGTGCTGAAGAAGCCCACGCAGACCTGGTGGGACGTCCGCGTGCACCCGGCGCTCGGGACGCTCGAGCTCCGCACGCCCGACCAGCCCACCGATCTCCGCCTGACCGGCGCGGTGATCGCCCTCCTCCACGCGCTGGCGGTCTGGGCGGCCGAGAACACGTTGCGCCCCGCCTCGAGGGCCGACTGCCACACGAACCGCTTCTTCGCCTCCCGCTTCGGCCCGCGGGCGCGCCTGATCCACCCCGACGAGGACCGGCTCGTCGAGGTGCCCAGGCTCCTGGACGAGCTGCTG
Organism: uncultured Actinomycetes bacterium; assembly: GCA_963700495.1. GTDB lineage: Bacteria > Actinomycetota > Thermoleophilia > Gaiellales > Gaiellaceae > JACCTU01. The sequence continues at coordinate 510,283 of CAVOXT010000003.1, forward strand.
GAGCGGATCGCGCCCCACGCGGACACCGACCTGCTCTCGGCGCTCGACGGTCGCCTCTGCGAGGCGGAAGTCCAGCTCGAGGCGGCCGACGCCCGGGCCGCGTGCGCCGGTGCGGTCGAGCGCTCGCTAGCATCGCCCGCGTGAAGACGGAGACGATCCAGGTCGGCGGTGTGCGCTGCGAGCGCTGCGTGCAGCGGCTCGGAGTGGCGCTCGAGGGCCATGCGGGCCTCGAAGCCGCGCGGGCCAACCTCCTCGGGGAGGTCACGCTGAGCTGGGACGAGGCGCAGACGTCACGCGACGCGCTGGTCGCCGCAATGTCCGAGGCGGGCTTTCCCGCGCGGGAAACCTGATGTCCGACACGGACACGAGCGACGGGCAACGGATCGCGAACGAAGCGCGCGATCGAGTCCGTTTCGAGGAGGAGGCGCTCGGCCTCTCCGACCAGGTCTTCCGCGTCGCGCGCGGACTCGTGAACTCGCGCGAGGAGGCCGAGGACCTCGTCCAGCAGACCTATGAGCGTGCGTTCCGCAGCTGGCGCTCGTTCACGCCGGGGACGAACCTGCGCGCGTGGCTGCTCCGGATCCTCACGAACCTGAACATCGACCGCGCGCGACGCGACAAGCGGCGACCCGAGACGCAGCCGATGGAGGAGACCGACTACTTCCTCTACAACAGGTTGGAGGAGTCTGCCGGCAAGCCCCTGGAAGAAGATCGGATCGTCGAGCGTTTAAGCCAAGATGACGTGGTTGGAGCGCTCTCTGCAGTCCCACACGACTTTCGCGACGTGCTCGTGCTCGTCGACATCGGGGACTTCTCCTACCAGGACGCCGCACAGATCCTCGACATCCCGATCGGCACCGTGATGTCACGGTTGCACAGAGCGCGGCGCGTGCTGAAGAAAGAGCTCGCCGAGCGCAGCGTCGAGGCCCAGTGATGGAATTCTGCGACCACTGCGAAGAGTGCATGCAGCCGTATCTCGACCGGTCGCTCTCCGTGGAGGAGCAGGCTTCTGTCGAGCAGCACCTCGCCGAGTGCCCCTGGTGCTCGAAGCGGTTCCGGTTCGAGCAGGAGCTCCGCGGCTACGTGCGGATCGCGTGCGTGGAGCAGATGTCCGCAAGTCTGAAGGCGAAGCTCGCCGCGCTTCGCACGCCGCTGTTCTAGAGACCTAGGCGGGCCCGCGGTGCGGGCCGACGATCACGACGAGGCGGCGCGGGTTCTTGCCGCCCGGGAGCGGCTTCGTGCCGACACCCAACTCGCGTGCAAGCCGTTGCGCGACGTCGTACCCGCCCTGCTCGTAGTAGATCGCCGTCTCCGGATAGTCGAAGCGATTCGCCCGGCGGACGTGGGCGATTCGGTAGCCGAGCGCACCGATTCGCGACGCGGTCCGACGCGTGAACGTGATGTCCCCGCTGCCGTTCAGGACGTCGACGTCGATCTGCCAAGGCTTCGGAAGCTTGGAGTCGGCGGCGACGAGCGCGAGGACGGCGGCGCGATCACGCTCGTCGGCCCGGCCGGGGAGGACGAACGCTGCTGTGAGAGCGGCGACCGCGGCGGCGACCGCCCCCAGCGCGAGGAGCCGATTGCGCGGGTTCGCCTGGAACGGCCTCGGCCCGACGGGCAGGCCGGCAAGCACGCGTGCCTCGCGATGGTCGAGCTCGAGCGCCGTCGCGTAGAGGAGCAGGGCCAGGAGAGCTTCGTCGGGCGTCCGGAAGCGGTAGACGCGGCCGTCCTCGAGCCAGGCGACCTCGTCCTCGGTCAGCCCTGCCTTCGCCGCCGCCTCGCGAACCGGGAAGCTGGCGGGCGAGGCGCGCCTGCGCGAGAGGCGAGCGTTTGTGGTCGAGGGCGGTTGCACGCTCCATGGACGGTCTCGATTCGGCGACTAGCCGAGTTCTTCCTTCCACATATCGGCCGAATCGATGTCTCCCGGAGCGCCGAGGTCGTCGCACGGGACGAGCCGGGGCTCGAACGCCCGCGCGCCCTCGTCGGGTACGCGCAACCAGACGCTCCTGGCGAGCAGGACCGGATGGCCCCGTTCGCCGCCGTAGCTCGCGGCGAGGACCTCTGCCCCCGTCTCGCGCCAGGCCGTGACCACGCGGTCGACCGCACCGGGCGCGAGGTGCGGCCCGTCGGCGAGGACGACCACGGCCGCCTCCACGTCGGCGGCAAGCGAACCGAGCCCGCACCGAAGCGATGCTCCGGCGCCCAGCTCCCAGTCGGCGCACGGGACGACGCGGGCGTCGCTTTCGAGCTCGTAGGCACCGCTGACGACGATGATCTCGTCCACCACGCTCGCCCGTACCCGTTCGAGCACGTACGGAAGCAGCAGGCGCTGCTTCGGCGACCCGAAGCGCGTCGCGGCGCCGGCCGCCAGCACGACGGCCGCGACCACTAGCTGCTCCGGATCTGAATCGAGTCGACGACGACCGGCTCCGTCGGCTGCTCGGACGCGGAGTCGCCGAGCTCGCCGATCCGCTCGACCACGTCGAGCCCGGCGGTCACCTTGCCGATGACCGCGTAGTCGGGCGGGAGCATCACCTCGTCGCCGGTGACGACGAAGAACTGGCTCCCGGCGGCGCCGCTCGGCTCGGCCTGCGTCTTGGCCATCGCGACCGTCCCCTTCGTGTACGTCGTGTCGGCCGCAGGTTTGTCGACGGTCGTGTAGCCGGGTCCGCCCATCCCGGATGCGGTCGGATCCCCGCCCTGGATCACGAAGCCGGGAACGATCCGGTGGAACGTCGTAGCGTCGAAGTACCCCGCGTCGGCGAGGGCGGCGAACGACGCGGCCGCATGCGGTGACCGCTCAGGATCGAGGGTGATCGTGAACTCGCCGCAGTTCGTCTTCACGACGGCCTGGTGTGTGAGGTCGGGATCGAGCTCGACCGTCGGCGCTTCACGGGTCTCGGGCTCGCGGGGATCCGGGCTCTCGACTGCCCGGCAACCTGACGCCGTGGTCGTGCCGGCGGTGTCGGCGCTGCTGTCGGTGCCCCCGCAGGCCGTGGTGAGCGCGAGCAGGACGGCCGCGGCGAGAGCGTGGGCTCGTTGGGGGACCATGGGGTTCCCGTGTCTAGCGGCAGCCTGCGAGCGAGCGCCAGATCGACGTCACGTCGGCGACGTACGTCAGCGTCTCGTCGCTGGGCGCGCGGCCGACTCTCGCCACGGCCGTCGGGCCGGCGTTGTAGGCGGCGAGCGCGAGGTCGCTCGAGGCGAACCGGTTGAGCTGGAGCCGGAGGTAACGGGCGCCGGCGAGCACGTTCTCGGTCGGGTGGTCGGCGTCGAGCTCGAGCTCCTCGGCCGTCCTCGGCATCACCTGGAGCAACCCGCGGGCACCGGCGCTCGACATCGCCTGGGGCCGGAACTCCGACTCGACCCGCGCGACGGCCGTGAGCAGCGACAGCGGCAACTTCGTCTCCCGCGCAGCGTCGACGAAGGCCCGGCGGAACCGCGCCGGAATCGGGCAGCGGGGACCCGTTCCGGCAGTCGCGGGGATCGGCGGGATGTGCGCGACGGGCACGGACGGCTTGCCCGCTTTCGCATTCGAGACCGTCACGGCGCCCAGCCCGCAGGCGCACGCGATCACGAGGAGCGACATCAGCCGTGGTGCCAAGACTGCGGGATGCTAACGGGTGACCGCGACGACTGCCCGCCGCCCGAGAGCCCGCGCCAGGTCGACCTTGAAGGCGTTGCCCGGCAGCGGCTCGGCCGCCTCGAGCGCGTCCAGCGAGTCGATCGCCCAGGGGATCGGGGCGACCCCGGCGAGTGCGAGCCGCGTGCCGTCGTCGTAGCGGGCGGCCGCCACGCCGACGAGCGCGAAGGCCCACCGCTTCCGGTCCATCGCCTTCAGGTACGTGCTCGCGAGCGGCCGGCGAAACTCGAGCTCGAGGATCAGCTCGCCGGCCTCGAGCGTCGTGACGTTCCGGTCGTCCTCGGACGGCAGGCGGTACAGCTCGGCGAGAGCGAGCTCCCGCCGATCGGTGCGGAGGCGCGCGTCGAGCGCGAGCAGCGCCGCGGCAGGGTCGGACGGGTGCGCGGATGCACAGAAGCCGTTCGCGAAGATCGCGTGTTCGCGGTGCTGTCCGGTCTGCGCGTGGCAGACGTCGCCGCCGTGCAGGCGGCAGGGGAACTGGAGGCGCCAGTACCAGCAGCGCGTCGCCTGGAGCAGGTTCCCGCCGATCGTGCCCATGTTGCGGAGCTGTGGCGACGCGGCGAGCCGGCAGGCTTCGCGAAGCGCGTCAGGGATCTCCGTGCTCGCCTCGAGCTCCGCGAGCGTCGTCCCGGCGCCGATCGTCGTGCCGTTCACGCCTTCAGGCACGACCCCGGAGACGTGGACGAGGCGGTCCGCGCGCACGATGCCCTCGCGCAGCAGCGGAACGAGCTCGGTCCCGCCCGCGAGCGCACGGGCCCCGTCGCCGAGCGACGCGGTCGCTTCCTCGAGCGAGCTAGGCCGCAGGAGCTCCAATGCGCTCCCGTTCGCGGGCCTCTCGCAGGGCCTGGAGGATCTCCTCGCGCGTAATCGGCAGCGTCGTCACGTCGGCGCCCGTCGCGTCGCGGATGGCGTTCGCGATCGCCGCCGCCGTCGGGATGATCGGCGGCTCCCCCAGCCCTTTGGAGCCGAGGTTCGTCAGCTGTGAGTCCGGCTCGTCGATCAGCTCGCACACGATCTTCGGAACGTCGGCGATCGTGGGGAGCTTGTACGCGTCGAGCGTGAGCGTGAGGATCCTGCCGGTGGCCGGGTCGTCGAGCCGCGACTCGGAGAAGGTGTGTCCCATCGCCTGGATGATCCCGCCCTCGATCTGACTGCGGGCGCCGAGCGGGTTGATCACGCGGCCGACGTCGTGCACCGCGTAGATCTGCTCGACGACGACCTCGCCGGTCTCGACGTCGACCGCGACCTCGGCCACCTGGACGCCGAACGTGAGCACGCGCATGCCGGCGGGGTTCGGCCCGCGCGCGCCCTTGCCGAGGATCTGCCCGGACTCGAGGAGGCCGGTGATCTCCTCGAGCGGCCACGAACCGCCGTCGGACGAGACGATCTGACCGTCCTTGATCGAGAGCATCCGCTCCTCGCGGTCCAGGCGCTGCGCGGCGATCTCGAGGATCTGCCGGGCCGCGTCCGCTGCGGCGGCGCGGACCGCCGGCCCCATCGACGGCAGCGTCGACGAGCCGCCCGAGATCGACGCGTACGGCCCTCGCGCCGAGTCGCCGACCTGCACCTGGACGCGCTCGAGGGGCAGGCCGAGCTCCTCCGCAGCGATCTGGGCCATCGCGGTGCGCGTGCCGGTTCCGAGGTCCTGCATGGCGGTGACGACGTTCGCCCCGCCGTCGGAGCCGACGACCACCCACGCGTACGAGGGCGGGCCGCCGCCGCCGTACCAGGTCTGGCTCGCGAGCCCGACACCGCGCTTCCATGTCTCGTCCGAACGCGCGCGGACCTCGAGCCGCCGGTTCCAGTACGGCTCAGCGCGGTCGTAGCACTCCATCAGGTTCTTGGACGAGTACGGCCGGCCGTCCATCGTGTCGACGTCCGCGTAGTTGCGACGGCGCAGCTCGAGCGGGTCGACACCGAGCTCCGCTGCGAGCTTGTCGAGCAGGCACTCGAGCGACCAGGTGCCCTCGACGAAGCCGGGCGCGCGGAAGGCGGCCATCGGCGGGAGGTTCAGGCGTGCCCCGTACTCGACCGTGCGCACGTTCTCGCACGTGTGCAGCAGCTGCATCGGCCCTGCGGTCGACGGAAGCCAGCCGCCCCAGCCGAGCGAGCAGAAGTACTCGCCGCCGAGCGCGGTCAGCGTTCCGTCGGAGCGCGCGCCGGCAGTGACGCGCTGAATGGTTGCGTTGCGGTTGCCCGCGACCATGTTCTCCTCGCGCCGCGTCATCGCGTAGCGCACCGGTCGGCCGGTTCGTCGCGCGAGCTCTGCGGCGAGGAAGATGTAGCCGGCGGCGCTCGCCTTCGAGCCGAAGCCGCCGCCCATGTACTCGCAGATCACACGCACCTTGTCCTTCGGGAGACCCAACGTCTCGGCGACGCCGTCTCGGACGCCCCAGATGTACTGGGTCGAGACGTAGACGTCGAGCCCTTCGCCGCGCCAGTCGCAGACGCACTGGTGTGTCTCGAGCGAGTTGTGGTTGAGCGTCTGCGTGCGGTACTCGGACTCGACGACGACGTCGGCCTCCGCCAGCCCGCGCTCGTAGTCACCCCGCTCATAGCGTCGTTCCTTGCCCACGAGCGAGCCCAGGCGGACCGCCTCTTCGGGGTCCAGGAGCGGCTCGAGCACCTCCCACTCGACATCGATGAGCTCGAGTGCGGCGCGCGCCTGCCCGTACGTATCTGCCGCGAGCGCCGCGACGGGCTGCCCCTCGTACGAGGCCTCGGCTGTCAGCCAGTCGACCTCACCGGCGACGATGACGGCCCGCACGCCTGGTGCCTGGGCTGCGCGGCCGGCGTCGATCCGCAGCGCTCGCCCACGCGCGTGCGGGCTTCGCAGGAGGGCCGAATGCAGCATCCCGGGTAGGCGGACGTCCGCGGTGAAGCGGGCCTCGCCGCGCGCACGCTCGTACCCGTCGATCTTCGCCGCGGACCGTCCGACGACGCTGAGCGGCCCGGTCGGCCACTGGTCGATTGCGTCCTCCTCGACGACGACCCACGTCTCGGTGTAGCGGCCCTCGACCTCCTTTTCGGTCTTGATCAGCCGCGCCACGTCTGGATCGCCTCCTCGATTCGCGGGTACGTGCCGCAGCGGCAGAGGTTGCCGGCCATCCCGTGGCGGATCTCGTCGATGGACGGGTCCGGGTTCGCAGCGACGAGCGCCGACGCGCTCACGATCTGGCCCGGCGTGCAGAAGCCGCACTGGAGCGCGTCGCAGCGCACGAATGCGTCGACGAGCGGGTGATCGCGCAGACCCTCGATCGTCGTCACCTCGCGGTCGTCGACGACGTGGACGAGCGTTATGCACGAGAGCACGGGCGCACCGTCGACGAGCACCGTGCAGGCACCACAGTGTCCTTCGCCGCAGGCAACCTTCGTCCCGGTGAGTCCGAGGTCCTCGCGGAGCGTTGCGGCGAGCGAGCGGCCGACGGGCGGGTCGAGGTCGTGGCCCGCGCCGTTAACCGTCAGTCGCATCAGCCGTGACGGAAAGGATGTCGGCGAGGTGGATGAGGCGGAAGGTCGCGCGCGAGGCCTCGAGCCGGTCGTTCTCGGTCTCTGACTCGGGCAGTCCGCGCCAGAGCTCACGGGCGGTGATGAGCAGGTCGTGGATGCGCTCGAGCTCGCCGGGCCGGCCGTTTCGCTCTTCGCAGGCGTTCAACGCCAATCCGAGCACGCCGATCGTGTCCGGCTGGCGCGTCCAGAGCAGCGGCGTCGCCATCGAGAGGTACTGGTGGATCCGCGCGAAGACCATGGTCTGCTTGAACGTCGAGCGGCCGCGCGGCTCCGAAGGCTCGAGTGCGTCATCGCCGTCCGCGATCCGGTTTGCGTTCCCGGCGAGCATGTTGCGGACCTCTTCCTCCGTGAACCCCGCAAGGCGCGCGGTGCGCAGCGCGATCAGCAGCGAGTTCGGCTGCCGGCCGTACGGGTAGTCAGACGCGTACACGACCTGCTCCGGCGGAACGAGGTGAAGGAAGTCCAGCAGGTCGACGGCGCTCCAGACCGACGTATCGAAGAACACGCCGCGCTTGCCTGCAAAGCACGCAGCGAGGTTGCCGAGGTCCGCGATGCCCGCGTGCGCGATGATCAACTGCGCGTCGGGGTTCGCGTCGACCAGCCGGCGCAGGTGGTCTGCGATCGGCGGCAGCCCGCGCCCGCCGTGGATGAGGATCGGCACGCGGCGCTCGGCGGCGAGCCCGAAGATCGGGGCGAGGCGTTCGTCGTTGAGCATGAAGCGCTGCGCCCGCGGATGAAGCTTGATCCCGCGCGCCCCGAGGTCGAGGGCGCGCCGTGCCTCGTCGAGCGGCTCCTCGGTCAGGTCGAGCCGGACGAACGGGATCAGCCGCCCTCTCGAGCGCCCGGCGAACTCCAGCGTGCGGTCGTTCGCGGCCCGGAAGGCAGGATGCCGGTCAGCCTCGTCGAGACAGAACATGAACGCGCGGGAGACGGCGTAGCGGTCCATTCCGGTGATGAGCTCGTCGAACCGCCCGGCCATCCCGTCGATGTCGTCGCCGAGGTGGACGTGTGCGTCGAAGATGTCGGCGCCTTCGGGCAGCTCCGAGCGAAGCTCCCGCTCGTAGAGCGAGATCAGTTCCTGCGCGCGCTGGAGCGCTTCTTCCACGCCCCGGAGTCTACGGACGCCGCGCTAGCGCCTGATGGTCTTCTGCTTCGGCGGTACGACCGCGACCTTCACCCGCACGATGGCTGCACGCGGGCTGGTCACGCGATCTCCCGGGCGGCGCACGGTCACGACGAGCGTGATCGTTGCCGCCTTCTTCAGATTCAGCTTCGTGCCTGGAGCGAACGTCAGCGTGACGGTCCCGTCGTCGGCGGTGGTCGCCTCGACCGGCGCGACGAGCGCGGTGCCGGGGAGCGGCACCGCAGTCACGAGCGCTCCCGAGACCTGGAAGCCGCGGTCGTCCAGCACACGCAGCCGGACCGTGACGCTGCCGCGCTTCGTGAGCTTGGCGGGCTTTGCAGTGACGCGGTCGACGACGAGCTTGTGCGGAGCGATCACCTTGGCCGCGACGATCGAGGGCTTCTCCTCCGTCGGCATCAGCTCGGAGACGACCGCGGTCGCGTCCGAGACCGCCTGCCGCGTGCCCGCGGCGTTCGACGCGCTGATCCGCACCCGGATCGTCTTGCCGATGTCGTAGTCGAGCAAAGTGTAGGTGTCACCGCTCAGGCCGAGGTCTTCGCAGTTCTCGCCCTCCGCGTCGCAGCGCTGCCACTGGAGCGCGAGCACCGGGGAGCCGCTCCAGGTCCCGCGCGTCGCGGTCAGCGTCTCCTCGACCATCACGAGGCCGGTGACGACGGGCGCTGCGGTGGCCGTGGGCGCGAGCGGCGCCTGGGGTTTCGGGATCGTGGGCGTCAGCGGCGGAGTTGGCGCTGTCGGCGACGCGCCGCCGGCGACGACGGCGGTCTGCCCCGAGGGCGCGCTCTTCGACACAAAGCGGCACTCCTGCGTGCCGGTGGCGTAGTTGATGTTGCCGCAGTCCTCGCTGGTCATCGTCTCCATGGCGCGCAGGGCGAAGCCGCCGTCAGCCGCCTGCACCGTGTAGAAGCGGCCGGTCGCGCCTGCGATGTCCGCGCAGCCGCTCTGGCACCGCTGCCACTGGTAGGTCATCACGCACTCGGACCCGCACGAGTGTCCGTCGAGGTAGAGCCACGTCCCGTTGTGGGCCGTCAGCTCCTGGCCCACGACCGCGTTCCCGGAGATCGTCGCCGCCGTGTTGATGTTCGGCGACTCGGCCGAAGCGGAGGCGGCGAGCATCAGGGCGACGGCGGCAGCGAGCGCCGTTGCGACGGCGAGAACACGGGAGTGCATGTGCTGAAGCTCCTTTGACGGATCAGGAGCGCCCTCCTGCCTGGCAGGAGGGCGCTGGTACGACTTCGATATCGGCCGCAACGGCCTTCCCCTGAAGACCTACCGGACGCGGATCCGGAAGAGGTTCGCGGTCGAGACCCCGGACTGGAGCTTCTCGCCCTTCTTGTGGGCCTCGACGTAGACGTACGTGCTTCCGGCGCCGGTCGCCTTGTAGGTGAAGGTCGCCCAACCGGTGCGGTCGGTGACGCGCTCGCGCGGCCGGGCCGCTCAGGAGCGCCGTCGGCGTCGCCGCGCACCAGGATGCCGGTGACCCTGAAGCCGCGGTCGTCCGAGATCCGCACCTTGACGGTGACCGTCTTGCCCGTCTGCTTGGCGACGATCTGGTCGGCGATCAGCCGGTGCGGGAGCGTGACCTTCGTCGCCGCCACCGTGGGGCGCGCGGCAGTCGGCTTGAGCTCGGAGACCGACCGCGCGTCGTCGTCGAGACCGCCTGCGCGAGTGCCGCCCTCGTTCGTCGCGGTCTCGACGACGCGGAGGCGCTGGCCGACGTCCGGCAGACGTCAGCTTGTACGCCGCGCCCGTCGCACCGACGATCGTCGCGCACCCTTCGCCGATCGCGTTGCAGCGCTGCCAGAAGATCGCCTTCGACGATCGTGCCCGGACCGGTCCACGTCCCGCCGGTCGCGCGGAGGATCTCCTCTTCCATCGCCAGACCGGCGATCGTCGGAGGCGCGCTCGACTGCGCGGTGGTGATGGGCTTCGCGGCGACAACCGCCGTCGGCGTCGACACGCCGTTCTTCGTGACGTCGCGGCACTCCTGCTGTACCGGTGGAGTAGTTGATCTCGCCGCAGTCGTGCTTGAAGACGAACTCGACGAATCGCATGCGCCGTCCGACGTCGCGCGGCGCCGAGCGCGTACGTGAACGCCGGTCGCGCCGGGCATGTCCGCGCAGCCGCTGGCGTCGGGTTGCACCGCTGCCAGGTGTAGCGTGTACTTGCACTCGCTGGTCTCGCACTTCAGGCCGTTCGTGTAGAGCCACTGGCCCGTCTGACCGGTCAGCGTCTGGCCCTCCTGCGGCGTTCCGCGGACGGACGGCCCGTAGCTTCATGTACGGGAACTCGGCGTTCGCTGCGCCGGTCACCCCGAGCGCGACGAACGGCCAGCGCAGCAACGGTGAGAGCGCGCGTACCCACGCGCTTATGCAGTTGAGACATGCAAAGCTCCATTTCAGGCGAACGACTCCAACAGCCCCGGTCCTGCCGGAACCACCCGACAGGGGCACGAGAATAGCACCGTTTCCAAGCCGTATAGGATCGTGGCCGCCGTGCCGGACGTCGTGATCTACGCGGACACCGTTCGCTCAGCCGAGCTCCGCCACGAGATCCCGCTTGCAGTCCCGGATCCGTTCCTCTACGTCGAGCGGAACGGCACAAGGCACGTGGTGATCGGGGCGCTCGAGCTGCCCCGGCTCCGCTCCGTGGGCGGGCTGGAAGTCCATTCCCCGGAGGAGTTCGGCTACGACGAGCTGCTCCGCTCGGGCAAGACGAGGGCCGAGATCCGAGACGAGCTCAACGCGCGGGCCTGTGAGGCATTCGGCGTGCGCTCGGCGATCGTGCCCGGCGACTTCCCGCTCGAGATCGCCGACAGCCTCCGCTCGCGCGGCGTGGAGCTCACGGCCGACCGCGACGCGTTCGACCGCAGGCGCCGGGCCAAGAGCGACCACGAGCTCGCCGGGATCCGCCGGGCCCAGCGGGCCGCAGAGGCCGGGATGGACGCCGCCCGCGAGCTGTTTCGCCGCGGGCTGCCGCTCACGGTCGAGCAGGTCAAGTCGGCGGTCGAGCAGCAGTTCATGGCGCACGACTGCAGCGCGGACGAGTTCATCGTCTCGCACGGCTGGCAGTCGGCGATCGGCCACCACGGCGGTGAGGGGGAGATCGGCGAGGGCGAGGCCATCGTGATCGACCTCTGGCCGCGCGACCGCGAGTCCGGCTGCCACGCGGACATGACGAGGACGTTCGTGATCGGCGAGGCGAGCGACGAGCTGCGCGAGTGGCACCGTCTCTGCAAGGAAGCGCTCGACCGGGCGCTCGGCGAGATCCGCGCCGGTGTGACGGGCCGCTCCGTCTTCGACGGCACCTGTGAGATCTTCGAGGCCGCTGGCTACAAGACGCAGCGAACGAAGGAGGAGGGGAAGCCGCTCGAGGAGGGCTTCTTCCACTGGCCTCGGCCACGGCGTCGGGCTCGAGGTGCACGAGGAGCCGTCGCTCGGGCTGCTCGGGCAGGAGCTCATCGCCGGCGACGTCGTCTCGCGTCGAGCCGGGGCTCTACAGGCCGGGCGTCGGCGGCTGCCGGCTCGAGGACCTCGTCCTCGTGACGGAGAACGGCTGCGAGAACCTGACCGACTACCCGTACGACCTCGAGCCGTGACGAAGCACGCGATCGAGACGATCCTCACCGAGGAGCGGCGCTACGCGCCGTCCGAGGAGTTCGCCGCGCAGGCGAACGCGCAGCCGGACATCTACGACCGCGACTTCGAGGAGTTCTGGGAGACCGAGGCGCGCGAGCGGATCTCGTGGTTCGAGCCGTTCACCCAGGTCTACGAGTGGAAGCCGCCGTACGCGAAGTGGTTCCTCGGCGGCAAGACGAACGTCACCTACAACTGCGTCGACCGGCACGTCGAGCAGGGCCGCGGGGACAAGGTCGCGTACTACTGGGAGGGCGAGCCCGAGGGTGAGCGGCGCGAGGTCACCTTCGCGGAGCTCCTGCGCGAGACGACGAAGCTCGCGAACGCGCTCGAAGAAGCTCGGCGTCAGGAAGGGCACGCCGGTCGGCATCTACATGGGGATGGTCCCGGAGACGGCCGTCGCGATGCTCGCGTGCGCGCGCATCGGCGCGCCGCACACCGTCGTCTTCGGCGGCTTCTCCGCAGACTCGCTCTCGGACCGGCTGCAGGACATGGAGTGCGAGGTGCTGATCACGCAGGACGAGGCGTGGCGACGAGGGACGACCGTTCCGCTCAAGCGCACCGCGGACAAGGCGCTCGAGTCGTCACCGTCCGTGCGGAACGCCGTCGTGCTGCGCCGCACCGGCAACGACGTGCCGATGCAGGAGGGGCGCGACATCTGGTGGCACGACGTCGCGACAGACGAGTCCGAGTACCCGTGCGAGCCGATGGACGCCGAGGATCTGCTCTACCTCCTCTACACGAGCGGCACGACCGCGAAGCCGAAGGGCATCGCGCACACGACCGCCGGCTACCTCGCGGGCGTCGCGACGACGCACCACTACATCTTCGACGTCAAGCCCGACTCGGTGTACTGGTGCGCGGCGGACGTCGGCTGGGTGACCGGCCACAGCTACATCGTCTACGGCCCGCTGTGCAACGGGACGACCGGCGTCCTCTACGAGGGCACGCCGGACTTCCCCGACAAGGACCGCTGGTGGGAGATCGTCGAGCGCTACAAGGTCGACATCCTCTACACCGCGCCGACCGCGATCCGCGCGCACATGAAGTGGGGGCACGAGCACGCGGAGAAGCACGATCTCTCGTCGCTGCGGCTGCTCGGAAGCGTGGGCGAGCCGATCAACCCCGAGGCCTGGGAGTGGTACCGGCGCCATATCGGCGGCGAGCGCACGCCGGTCGTCGACACGTGGTGGCAGACGGAGACCGGGATGATCCTGATCACACCGCTGCCGGGGATCACGACGACGAAGCCGGGCTCGGCGACGAAGCCGTTCCCGGGCGTCGACGCCGCGGTCTACGACGAGCAGGGCAACGAGGTCGGGCCGGGCGGAGGCGGCTACCTCGTGCTGCGACGCCCGTGGCCCGCGATGCTGCGTGGGATCTACAACGCCGACGACCGCTACGTCGAGACGTACTGGTCGAAGTACGACGGCGTCTACTTCGCCGGCGACGGGGCCCGCATCGACGGCGACGGCGACTTCTGGCTGCTCGGCCGCGTCGACGACGTGATGAACGTCTCGGGTCACCGCATCTCGACGATCGAGGTCGAGTCCGCGCTCGTCGACCACCCGAGCGTCGCCGAGGCCGCGGTGTGCGGCCGCTTCGACGCGCAGACGGGCCAGGCGATCGTCGCCTACGTCACGCTCAGGGGCGGCCAGGAGGGGTCCGTGGAGATGCTCGAGGAGCTTCGCGACCACGTGGCGACGAAGATCGGGCCGATCGCGAAGCCCGCGAACGTCGTCTTCACCCCGGAGCTGCCGAAGACGCGGAGCGGGAAGATCATGCGGCGGCTGCTGCGCGACGTCGCAGAGAACCGCACCCTCGGTGACACGACGACGCTCGCCGATCCCGCGGTCGTGGAGGAGATCCGCGACCGCGCGGCTACGGAGTCGAGCGAGGGCTGAGCCTGGCGCGGTGCCGCTGACCTTGAGGCACCGGGTGTGGAAAGCCGTAGCGCTCGCCGCGCTCTCGCTGTTCGCCGCTCAGCCCGACCCCACGGTGCTGCAGGCTCGCTACGACGGCGCGCGGGACGCAGAGGAGCGTGCACTCCGCGCGGGCGACCGCGCCGGAGCAGCACGTGCACGCTTGGAGGTGATTGCAGCGGAACGCTACGACGGCCGTCCCGTCGCCTGGCACGGCGGCCGCGAGGCTCCTCGCTTCGCCGTCCCGCCTGGGGCACGTGCGGAGCGCGCGAAGGACGCGCGGCTCTCCGCGCAACTCGCTGAGCTCGGGCTGTCGTACCGCGGCTGGGCTGCGTTCTGGGTCCACGACCTCGGCACAGGGGTGTGGGCCGGCTGGAACTCGGACGCACGGTTCCCGGCCGCGTCGACCGTGAAGCTCGGCGTGCTCGCCGAGGCGCTGCGGCGCGGCCACGGGCCCGCGTCGCCGCTCTGGTACGACCTTCGCCAGATGGCCGGCTGGTCTTCGAACCTCGCCGCCAACCGTGTCACGCGTCACATCGGAGGCGAGCGCGCGGTCGAAGCGGAGCTGCGGCGGCTCGGCGCACGTGCGAGCACCTACCCAGGGCCTTACCGAGCTGGCACGTCGGTCACCGCACGACGCCCCGAAGCCTCCGCCGCAGACGCACGTCCGCGTGACGACCGCGCACGATCTCGGCCGGATCCTCTACGCCTTCGACGCCGCAGCAAGGGGTAACCGGTACGTCCAGCGCACCACCGGTCTGACGCGGACGCAGGCAGCGCGCGCTCTCGGGTTGCTCGTCCACTCGACCCCGGGAGGCCTCGTGCAGCCGTACGCCCGTGCTCCTGTGGCGCACAAGGAGGGATGGATCTCCGACTTTCGCGGCGAGCGCGGCGATCGTCTACGGCAAGACGCCGAGGATCGTCGTCGTGCTCGCGTACCGGCCGGGGATCACGCTCGCAGAAGCGCAGGCGCTCGGCCGTCGCGCTGTCGCCTTGACTCTCAAGTAGGTCGAGACCCTAGGCTCCGACCATGGCGGACCTGCTCTCGATCGGCCGTTTCTCGCGGCTGACCGGCCTTTCGATCGGCGCCCTCAGGCACTACGACGAGGTCGGTCTCCTGCGCCCGACGCGCGTCGACGAGGACACCGGCTACCGCTTCTACGAGCGGGACCAGCTGGGGCAGGCCCGCGCGATCCAGCGGCTGCGCGCGCTCGACCTCTCGCTGGATGAGATCCGCGACGTGCTCGCGGACAACGACTTCGACGTTCTGCGTCGGCACGCGCAACGGATCCAGGCGCGCGTCTGGCGGCTGCAGGGCGTGCAGTACCGGCTGAATGCACTCATCGAAGGAAAGGAGAACCTGATGGCGGAGCCCAGGACGGGCATCGACCTCGACGAGCGTCAGCTCGGCGTCGATCTCTTCAATCACACGTGGACGCTGCTCGAGAAGGAGAACCGCACGCGTGCGGAGGACGACGAGATGCTGAACGCGACGCACGCGTCGGCGTACCACTGGAGCCGCGGCGGGCGCCGGCCCGGAGCACGCGGCACGCGCCGAATGGCAGATCTCGCGCGTCAACGCGGTGCTCGGACGCGGCGAGGCGGCGGTCTACCACGCCGAGCGGTGCCTCGAGCACTGCGTCGAGAACGGGATCGGCGACTGGGACGTCGCTGCAGCCTACGAGGCTCTGGCGCGCGCGCACCGCGTCGCGGGGAACGACCGCGAGTACCGGCGCAACCTCGAGCTCGGCCGCGAGGCGGTCGCGGCGATCGCCGACGAGGAGGATCGCGAGCTGATCGGCAAGGACCTCGCGGAGCTCGCCCGCTAGGCAAGCAGGCGCTCGAAGCGCTCCGCGTCGTCGAACGGCCCGATCACGGCGAGGTTGAGCGCGTTCCGGGCGATCACGTCCTGCGCGACCCGGTGGATGTCCTCCGACCGTGACGGCGTCGAGACCCGCCAGCACTTCGCTCGGCTCCGTCGCGCTCCCCTCGAGCACCTCGCGCCGGAGCCCGAACATGATCGTCCCGTGCGGGCTCTCGAGCCCGAGGACGAACCGTCCCTTCGCGAAGTTGCGCGCCTTCTCGAGCTCGTCGGCGGGCACCGGCTCGTCGGCGATCCGGCGCAGCTCGCGCACGATCGTCTCGAGCGCGTCGTCGATCCGGTTGATGTCGACGCCCGCCTGTGAGTAGAGCGAGCCCGCGTCGGTGTAGCTGTTGTTCGTCCCGAAGACGTAGTACGCGAGACCGCGGCGCTCGCGGACCTCGGTGAAGAGGCGTGACGACATCCCGCCGCCGAGCACCGTCGCGAGCAGCTGGAGCGCGTAGCGGTCCGGATGCACGAGCGGGTAGCTGCGGACGCCGATGGAGACGTGCGCCTGGTCGGACGGCTTCGTGTGCACGGTCACGCGCGCGCCGCCGTTCGCGTCGAGGCGCACCGGATCCGGCCCGGTCGTCGTCCGCCGGCAGGTCGCCGAGACGAGCTCCTCGACGCGCGCGAGCAGGTCGCCGTCGAACTTCCCGCCGACCCCGACGACCAGCCGCGTCGGCTGGTACCAGCGCTCGATGTAGTCGAGGAAGGTCTCGCGCGTCGCGCCGCGCACCGTCTCCTTGCGTGCCGATGATGTCCCACCCGAGCGGCTGGTCGCCGTAGAGCAGCTGCTCGTAGAGCCCGCCCAGGTAGTCGCGCGGCGTGTCGAAGTACATGTTCATCTCCTCGACGATCACGCCCTTCTCGCGGTCGATCTCCTCCGGGTCGAAGCGCGAATGGCGGATCATGTCGACGAGCACGTCGAAGGCGACCGGCGCGTGCTCTGCGGCGCACTTGACGTAGTAGCCCGTGTACTCCTTGCCGGTGAACGCGTTGAACTCGCCGCCGATCGAGTCGATCTCGCCCGCGATGAGCCTCGAGCGTCGGCCGCCGCTCGGTGCCCTTTGAAGAACATGTGCTCAGCGAAGTGCGCGATCCCGCTCGAGTCCTTCGTCTCGTAGCGCGAGCCGGCCGCGAACATCAGGAAGCACGACGTCGACTGCACGTGGGGCATCGGCGCCGTCAACAGGCGCACGCCGTTCGCGAGGGTGTTCCGTTCGAAAACAGGCTGCCAGCCGTCGTCGCCATTCGTCCGGGATCTCCTTGCTCGAGTTGCTCTTGTAGTCGTAGGCGACGAGGACCGTCCGAGCGCCGGCGACGACCTGATCGCCGCTCCGGAGCTCGTATTCGAGGTCGAAGCTCTTCGTTCCGAGGCGCGCGGTGCGAACGCCGATCTCGATCTCGTCGTCGAAGCCGAGCGGCGCACGGAAGTCGACCTCCACCCGCGCGAGGATCATCGCCATCTCGCTCGTGTCGGGTTTGTCGAAGGCACCGAGCCGCCGGAGAAACTCGATCCGCGCGTTCTCGATCCAGGTCAGGTACACGGCGTTGTTCACGTGCCCCATCGGATCGAGATCGCTGAAACGCGCGGTCTCGCGGTGCACGAACGGGAACGCCTCCACGGGCCGGATGGTATAGACGCCCCTGTGGCCGGAGACGCGATGCGCGCGGCGATCCTCGGGCAGCCCGAGCTGGCTGCGGCTCGTGCCGACGGACCGCCGTCTTCCGGACGGCCGGCACGCAGTCTTCACCGGCTGCGGCACCTCGTTCCACGCAGCCCAGACGGGCGGCGACGCGGTGCAGGCGCTCGAAGCCGTGCTCGAGCCGCCGGACGCCGACGTGCTCGTCGTCGTGAGCCACGAGGGCGACACGCCGCTGAGCCTCGAGGCCGCGCAGGTGTTCCCGGGCCCGAAGTGGCTCGTGACCGCGAAGCCGGACAGCCCGACTCGGCGAGCTCTGCGACGAGGTGGTGGTCGCTGCCCCGGAGGTCGAGCGGAGCTGGTGCCACACCGCGAGCTACACCTGCGCGGTCGCTGCGCTCGCCGCACTCCGCGGCGACGACATCGCATGGCTTCCCGACGCGGTCGCGGAGGCGCTCGAGGCAGCGCGAACCGGTCTCGGACCACGAGCGCTGGCTCGTCGCGGGTGCCGGACGGGATTGGCCGACCGCCCAGGAGGCGGTGCTGAAGCTGCGCGAAGGGCGTCGTTCGTCGCAGCGGAGGCGCACCACACCGAGCAGCTCCTGCACGGCGACCTCGCGGCGGTCGACGAGCGGGTGCGCTGCTTCGTGCTCGAGGGGGAGGGCCGCGCAGCGGAGCGCGCGCACGACGCGGTCGCCGCGCTGCGGGAGCTCGGCTGCGAGGTCGACGCTCGTGCCGACGCGTCCATCCCGTCGTCGACATCGTGCGCTTCCAGCTCCTGACGCTCGACCTCGCGGACGCCCGCGGTGTCGACCCGGACCTGATCAGGCGCGACGACGAGCGCTGGGCCCGCGCGCGGGCGGTCTATCCGTGAGCCGGTAGACGAAGCGCACGGCCTGCCAGTCGTCGTCGACGGCGACGCTCTTGTTGTCGACAAGGCCTGCGCTGAGGCCGAGCTGCTGCACCGAGTCGAAGTCGAGGTCGGTCTCGAGCTTCGACGCCTTCTTCGGCCAGGCGATCCACAACCCGTCCGCGGGCTCGAGCGTGCGCTTGAGCTTCGCGAACCGCTTCGCGAGGTCAGCCCGCGAGGTCGTGAAGAAGACGACGACGCCGGCGCCGGGCTTTGCGCCGAGCTTCTTCGAGAGCGGCGTCGCCGAATAGTCGCGCTCAGGCATCGGCGAGCAGCTCCCGCTCGCGCTCGGGAGTGAGCCCCACGCCTTCGGCACGCGGGATCTCTCGCACCGCGTCCCATGCAAGCGTGTCGCGAATGGTCTCTGCGAGCGGGCGAAAGCGGAGCCCCGCCGCCTTCGCCTTGGACACGTCGGTCAGGTGCGTCGCTGCGTACTCCGGCGTGACGATCCAGAGCGGCAGCTCCATCCACTCCCCGACGCCTGCGGCGGCCAGCCGCTCGGGCGCGACCCAGACGACGTCGGCGTCCCCGGCGACGCGGCGGCACTCGTCCAGCAGCAGCTCGAAAGTGATCGTCTCGCCGGTCGCGTTGTAGAGGCCGTCGAGGCCTTCCTCGGTCGCGCGGACGATCCACGCGGCGAGGTCACGTGCGTCGATGAACTGCACCGGCTGCTCAGGCGGAGCCGGGGCAAGGACCCGTCCGCCGGCCGCAACCCGCCGCGGCCAGTACGTGAAGCGGTCGGTCGGATCGTGCGGGCCGACGATCAGCCCCGGGCGGACGATCAGCGCACGGTCGCCGAACGCGTCGAGCACGATCCGCTCGCAGGTCGCCTTGAGCGGGCCGTAGTGCTCGAGATCCTCGGCGTCCGGATCGTCGAGCACGGCGACCGGGGCGCTCTCGACCGGCGGCGTGCTCTGGTCGGCGTACGCGGAGATGCTCGAGACGTAGACGTACCTGCCGACCTGGCCGAGCAGCGCGCCGACCGACAGGCGAACGACGCGCGGCAGGAACGTCGCGACGTCGACCACCGCGTCCCACTCCCGGCTCTCGAGTGCCGAGAGATCGACGGTCCGGTCGCCGCGGATCTTCTCGGCTTCGGGGAAGAGCTCGGGGTTCGTCTGCCCGCGGTTGAAGAGCGTGACGTCGTGCCCGCGGTCGAGCGCCTCCTCGACGAGCGCACGGCCGAGGAAGCGGGTCCCGCCGAGAACGAGCAGGCGCACGCGTTCATCCTGCATGAAGGCTCGTAAGGATTCGATGGGCGGGGGTGTCGGGTGCCCTGGAGCGCAACTACGTTCAAGAGCATGGCCGAGAAGCTGATCGTGATCGCCTGGGCGTTTGCCACCGCATGGCTCATCGGGCGCGTCAGCACGCTCGTCGCGCGGCGGGTCCTGGCCTGGAGCGACCATCGCCACTCCGCCGGAGGCGTCGATCTGAGCTCTCAGATGGCGAACATCAAGCGCCGCGAGACGCTGGTCTCCGTCATCCGGGGCGCGGTCACCTACCTCGCGTTCGCGTGCGCCGGAGTCCTCACCGTCGGGCAGCTCGCCGGTGGCGTCGATCGCCTTGCCGCAATCGCGGGCGCCTCGTTCCTGATCATCCTCGCCGGGTTCTCGATCCAGCGAGTACTGACCGACATCATCGCCGGGCTGACGATGTTCATCGAGCGTTGGTTCTCGGTGGGCGACTCGATCGCGATCCCCGGACTCGAGCTCCAGGGCATGGTCGAGGACGTCTCACTCCGCCACACGAAGCTACGCGCGCTCACGGGCGAAGTGATCCACATCCACAACTCGCAGATTCCCGCGGTACGCGTGCTCCCGAGCGGCGTTCGCGAGCTGACGATGCAGGTCTTCGTCTCGGATCTCGAGCAGGCCGAGCGGCTCGTGTACAGCGTTTCCCGCCTGATGCCCGAGGGCCCCACCACCTTCATCAAGCGTCCGTGGATCGAGGGAGCGGACGAGCTCGGCGACGGCCTCCATCGCATCGCCCTGCGCGCGACCGTCGCGCGCGGCAGCGAATGGCTCGCCGAGAGCCACTTCGGGAACGTGCTCAAGGAGCGCGCCTCGGAGGGGCTGGTCGTCCACGGCCCGATCTCCTTCGCCGCGGACGAAGCCGCGACCCGGACGTTCGCACGCGCCACGGCCGGCACGCGCTGGCAGCGTTCGGTCACTCAGTAGAGCTCGCGCAGCGCGGCGAGCAACCGCTCGACCTCGTCCTCCGTGTTGTAGTGGACGAGCCCGACGCGCACTGCGCCGTCGGGGAGGCCGAGCCGCTTCATCACCTCGACCGCGTAGTAGTCGCCGGCCCAGACCGCGAGCTTCCGCTCTGCGAGTCGCGCCGCGACGGCGTCGGGACGCAGCGAGGCGTGCGAGAACGCGAACGTCGACACGCGCCCGTCCATCGTCGGCAGCCCGTGCAGCCGCCAACCGTCCGGCAGCCCGGCGAGGAACTGCTCGCCGAGCGCCCGTTCGTGCGACCGGATCGGCTCCCAGCCGATGTCGCGAACGTAGTCGACCGCCGCCACGAACCCGGCGAGCAGCTCGTGCGCGAGCGTGCCGGTCTCGAACCGTGACCCGAGCGGCTCGAGCGGCGAGGGACGGACCTTGTACGGCCGCCAGCGCCCGAGCACCTCGGCGCGCCCGAACGCGAGCCCGAGATGTGGCCCGTAGAACTTGTAGGGCGAGCAGACGAGCACGTCGGCGCCGAGAGCGGCGACGTCGATCGGACCGTGCGGCGCATAGTGCACCGCGTCGATCCACGCGAGCGCCCCGACGCCGTGCGCGAGGTCGGCGACGCGTCTTGCGTCGACGAGCGTGCCGACGGCGTTCGAAGCGAGCGGGAACGCGACGACACGCGTCCGCTCGCTCAGCTTGGCTTCGAGATCGTCGAGGTCGAGCGTCGTGTCGTCGTGCAGGTCGACGAGCCGCACGTTCAGGTCGAGATCCTGCGCGAGCTCGAGCCACGGCGCGACGTTGCCGTCGTGGTCCAGCTTCGTCGCGAGGATCTCGTCGCCGGCACGGAGCTCACGGCCGATCGTCCGCGAGAGCGCGAAGTTCAGGGTCGTCATGTTCTGACCGAAGACGACCTCGTCGGGTGCGCAGCCGAGGAAGCCGGCGGCGGCGAGCCGCGCGTCCGCGACGAGCGCGTCGCTCCGCACGCTGGACTCGAATGAGCCGCCGAGGTTCGCGTTCGATTCGCGTAGGTACGCGGCGATCGCGTCGATCACGGAGTCCGGCACCTGCGTCCCGCCGGGCGCGTCCAGGAGCGCCCAGTCGCCGTTCAGCGCGGAGAAGCGCGCCCGAACCGCATTCACGTCGAGGGCGAGCGCGGCCACGAAAACGAGGCTATCGTGAGAGTGATGGCAACTGTGACACCTCCGCGCGAGCGTGAGCGTACGCGTGGTCCCGGCGGCGACCTGGGCGACGCGAGTCGCGTGATCGTGCTGAACGACGACCACAATACGTTCGACGGCGTCGCCTTCGCGCTCTCCTCCGTGTTACCCGGCGTGGACTTCGACGGCGGCATGGCGTTCGCGAGCCAGATCCACGAGAGCGGTCTGGCGCTCGTCTGGAGCGGGCACCGGGAGCAGGCTGAGCTCTACTGGGAGCAGCTGAAGGGCTACGGCCTCACGATGGCGCCGCTCGAGCCCTGAGCTCGGCCCCGTTCACGGTCCACCTGTACGAAGGCTTCGCGGTCAGCGAGTTGCCGACGAAGCAGTCGCGCTCGGCCTTCGCGAGGAGCGCAGCCGCGGCGTCCGGTCCCGGATCGGGTTCGAGCGCGACCTCGAGGACGGCCTCGATCTCGACGACCGCGTAGCGCCCGTCGCTCACGCGCCGGGTGACGAGCGCATGACCCGCTCCGCGCCCGGACGACTCGATTCCGTCGAGACGAGCGTGATGCCGAAGGCTCCCGAGCGTGCAGCGGAGCAGCGCCGCGACGAGGAAGTGGTCGGGTTTCCAGTCGTCCGGCGGCGCGATCAGGCCTGAACCTCCGGCGCGCATTCCGCCTCCGTCGTCGAGCCTGACTTCGTAGCGAAACTCCTTCGGGGGCATGTGCGCGTCGTATTCTCGCGGAGTGAACGACAACCGTCCCCTCGCGGTGCTCGGGGCGACCGGCTACACCGGGCGGCTTGTGCTCGAGCAGGCTCGCGCGCTCGGGCTGCCGCTGCGGCTCGTCGGGCGCAGCCGCGAAGCGCTCGAAGCGCTCGCGCTCGATGGCGAGGAGATCCGGGTCGCCGACGCTCGACACGAGGCGGACCTGATCGACGCCTTCGACGGCGCGTTCGCGGTCGCCTCGATGGCAGGGCCGTTCCTCGAGGTCGGCGCGAAACCGGTCGGCGCCGCCATCACCGTCGGCGCGCACTACCTCGACACGAGCGGCGAGCAGGCGTTCGCGCGCCTGGTCTACGAAGGGTTCGGCGAGTCGGCCGAGGAACGCGACGTGGTCCTTTTGACGTCGTTCGGGTTCGACTACGTTCCGGGCGACCTCGCCGCCCGGCTCGCGGCGGAGGGCCTCGACGAGCCGGTGGATGAGATCGTCGTCGCGTACTCGACCGCGTCGCAGGGAACGTCGAGGGGAACCAGGCGAACCATCGGCCACATCATGGGGCAGCCGATGGTCGCTTGGGACGAGGGGCTCGTGCCGTCGCGCTTCGGCAAGACGACGCATCGCGTGACGTTCCCGTTCGGCGAACGCACCGTCGTCGAGTGGGGAGGAACCGAGCCGCTCACGGTGCCCCGTCACACACGCGTGCGGGCAGTGCGGTCCTGCTTCCGCGCTCCGCGTGCCGCGGCGCTCGCAGGGCTCGTCGCACCGCTCGCAGCTCCGTTCGTGCGGCTGACCGGACGAATGGGAGGTGCGCCGTCGGAGAGCGCTCGCGAGGCGAATCGCTGGGTGGTCGTTGCGGAGGCGCGCAGCGGCTCGCAGCGCCGGCGCGCAACTCTCACCGGCCGCGACGTCTACGGACTGACTGCGGTCCTGCTCGCACACGGCGTCCAGGCGCTTCGCTCCGGCGAAGCGCGCGGCGTAGGCGCCCTCGCGCCGGCCGAGGCGTTCGACGTCCACGCCTTCGCGCCGCGTCTCGCGCCGCTGCTCGAGATCGGCGGCGTCGAAGCGTTCTAACGTCCGATCCGGGGTCTAGCGTGCGGTCATGAGGCGTCTCAGGCCCCTGACGGAGGCCGAGTGCTACGCCCGCTGCTACGGCGCTAGCGGCGCCGACGAGGTACGGGTCGTGAGGATCGAGCCGCGGAGACCGCGCGCAGCGCTTCGCGTCTCGGGTGAGGAGCTCCGTCGCCGGTTCGAGGAGCGCCTCGACGCCCGCGAGCCCGAGGTCGAAGCGGCGTAACAAGCAACCAGAGCGCGATTCCCGATCTGCTCGCGCCGCATCTGCGCGTGCTCTTGAGGAGTATTCCTAAGTTTCCAACCCGGCGGCTGTAGGGTTGATGTGAAATTTGCGCCGTCTCGTGGCGCCTGCTGGCCGTCCCACGCTCAGCAGGCGGTAGCGCCCTGATGCGGGCCAATGAGTTCGGGAATATCACCAGAACGCATCGGGCCATACTGCGAGCGTGCATGGACGCTACGCGGGCGAATCGGCGGGGCCGGCACGCGGTCGAATCGTTCTCCGAACAGCGCGTCTGATCCTGATCCCGCTGAGACGACTCGACGAGGCCGAGCACGCACGAGCGTCGAAGAACCCCGCCGACGCATTGCGCGACACTCGCGCCGCCGAGCTGCAGTGGCGAGAGCACGGCTTCGGCCCCTGGGCGATCCGGGACAGACGGGACGAGAGCTTCCTCGGCGGCGCCGAGCTGCGCCTTGCCGGTCATGGCATCGAGGGAATCGCACCCGACGAGGTCGAGGCGGGCTGGTGGGTGACCGAGGAGCGGCGGAGGGAAGGCATCGCGACCGAGGCGATGGAAGCAGCCATCGATGACCTCTGGGGCCGTACCGATGTCGAGATCATCACGGCCTACATCGAGGAGGGAGCGAACGAACCATCTCGTCGCCTTGCCGCCAACCTCGGATTCGCGGCGCGGGGCCCAGGCCTCGGGCGCTCGGGCGAGCCGATGACGGTGTACGAGGTTCGCCGAGACGATTGGCTCCGACGAGGACTCTGAAGCCAACGGGGCGAGAGTGGCCTGGGCGAGCGTGTTCCCACGTAACGCGACTGTTCTGCCCTATTGATCCTTGCTAAGTAGCTGGTAGAGGCCAGAACGCGCGGGAGTTTCACATCAAGCCTCTGCGGTCAGGCGCGGCGAGGTCGGGCTCTCGGTGCCATTGAGGAGTATTCATATGTTTCCAAGACGCCTGCCACCCTCGACGACTGAGAGCCGGAGCATGAACGACGAAGACCAGGTCCCTCACGCGGGAACTCCAGCGGCACCGGCGGACGCAGGAGAGACGGCGATCGAGAAGTTCGAGGCATTGCGCGTCCGTGGAATCCTCCGGCAGCTCGCCAGGGACGAGCAGATCGTGGACGTGCGTTGCGAGATGCCGCAGTGCTACTGCTCCCGGGGCCGCGGGTACTTCGATCCGAGAGGGTCGTACTCCGATTGGATGCCGACGCCCGACCACTATCCGATGCTCAAGATGCACGGAGGTCAGCTCACCCGCGACAACGTCCGGCTCGCGCATCTGCGCTGCAACCCAACGTGACTTCGAATGGCGGGAGAGGATCAACGCGATGCTCGCAAAGCGGATGTCGCTCCAAAAGATCGCCGACGAGCTGAACCGGACGAAGGTCCCGACGATTCACGGCACGAACCGGTGGACAGCCGCGTCGGTTAGGAAGGCATTCGTGTCCTAGGGACCGGACGGTCCCATTCTGCGGGATCAACCCCGGCCGAGTCTCCGCAGCCGCTGCGGCGCACTTCGCCAACCCGCGCAACGACTTCTGGCGGCTGCTGCATGCGACGCGGCTGACGCCCAGGCTCCTGACGCCGGCAGAGCAGTGGGAAGCTCTCGAGTACGGCATCGGGATCACGAACGCCGCCTTGCGAACGACGCCGGGCTCGTCCGATCTCCGCCGGGCCGACTTCGCCGGCAGCCTGGAGCGGCTCGAGGGCTACGCAGCCGAGCTCGAACCGCGGTGGATCGCCTTCGTCGGCAAGGAGGCCTACCGCGGCGTCTTCAAAGAGCGCCCGGAGCTCGGCGTCCAGGAGCGAACGCTCGGAACAACGCAACTGTTCGTCCTCCCGTCCACGTCGCCGGCCAACGCCGCCGTCCCGTGGCAGGAGCGGCTGCGCTTGTTCCAGGATCTCGCCGAGCGCGCCGGCGCCAGGAAATAGGGTGTCACTTGCCTGGCATTGCCCGCGTGACCCTCGAGGGCGACTCGTTCTTCGTCGGAGTCACCGCGCCGGGTGTGAGACGCGTCGCCTTCAAGAACGAGACGGACGCGGAGACGGCGTTGCATTCTCGAGGTAACCCGCGAGAGCGCCAAGTAACAGTCTGTTACTTGGGAACGTTCGCGTTGCCCCAACCGGTGGCCGCCGGAGGCGGGCTTTGCCCGCCGGGAGGCGAACTGCGAGTGAGGGTCAGCCGCGAAGAAGGAGGGGGCACACGGGGGAACCATGGGTTCCCCCGTGCTCAATCGCGCCAGCGGTTCGTGATCGGCGTTCGGCGATCGCGGCCGAACGCTTTTGGCCGAAGCTTCACGCCGGGCGGAGCCTGGCGGCGCTTGTACTCCGCGCGGTCGATCAGCGCGATCGCCCGCTCCACGACGTCCTTGTCGAAGCCGTCGGCGGACAGCTCCTCGCGCGAGCGGTCGAGCTCCACGTAGGCCTCGAGCACCTTGTCGAGCTTCGGGTAGGGCGGCAGGGAGTCCTCGTCGAGCTGGTCCGCGCGGAGCTCGGCGCTCGGCGCGCGCTCGATGATCGACGACGGGATCAGCTCGCGGCCGGCGCGCTCGTTCAGATGCCCGGCGAGCAGGAAGACGTCGGTCTTGTAGACGTCCTTGATCAGCGCGAAGCCGCCTGCCATGTCCCCGTAGAGCGTCGCGTACCCCACCGACAGCTCCGACTTGTTGCCGGTCGCGAGCAGCAGCCAGCCGAACTTGTTCGAGAGCGCCATCAGCAGCACGCCGCGGATGCGCGCCTGCAGGTTCTCCTCCGTGAGATCCGGCTCACGGCCCGCGAACACGGGTGCGAGAACGGCCTCGAGCCCCGAATAGATCGAGTCGATCGGCAGCTCGAGGTAGTGCGCTGCGAGGTTCTCGGCCACGAGACGGGCATCGCGTCGCGTCTCGTCCGACGAGTAGCGCGAGGGCATCGAGACGCAGTGGACGCGTTCGGGGCCGAGCGCCTCAGCGGCGAGCGTCGCCACGAGCGCAGAGTCGATTCCCCCCGAGACGCCGACCACGACTTCGCTGAAGCCGTTCTTGCCGACGTAGTCGCTCAGCCCGAGCTCGAGCGCGAGCCGCATCTGCTCGAGCGGTTCGACCATCGGCGCGATCTCGCCTGCAATGTGCCGGCCGTTCGCCTGCTCCTTCGGCGCCCCGACGTGCACGACCGAGACCGGGGGCGCCTCGCCGCGCTCCTGCTCGAGCGCACGCCGGCGCACGTCACGCAGACGCCGGGCGATCACCGCTTCGGGCTCGATGTCGACGACGAGGAGCGACTCCTCGAAGCCGGGCGCGCGGGCGAGTACCTCGCCCTCGTCGTCGAGGACGACCGAGTGACCGTCGAAGATCAGCTCGTCCTGTCCCCCGACGGCGTTGCAGAGCGCGACGAAGCAGGAGCTGTCGCGCGCGCGTGTCACGAGCATCTCCTCTCGCTCGCGGTCCTTCTCGAGGTGGAAGGGCGAGGCGGAGATGTTCACGATCAGCTGCGCGCCGGCGAGCGCGAGGTCGGTAGCCGGCGGCCCCGGCTGCCAGAGGTCCTCGCAGACCGTGACGCCGACCAGCGTCTTCCCGTGCTCGAGCAGGATCAGGTCGCGGCCCGGCGCGAAGTAGCGCGCCTCGTCGAAGACGCCGTAGTTGGGGAGAAAGCGCTTGCGGTAGACCGCCTTCACCTCGCCGCCCACGCAGACCGCGCAGGCGTTGTAGAGGTCGCGGTCGAAGAGCGGCGCTCCCGTGAGGACGACGATTCCCCGCGCCTCGTGCGCGAGCAGCTCGAGCGCCTCCTCGGCGGCGCGGATGAACCCGGGCCGAAGCAGCAGGTCCTCGGGCGGGTAGCCGGTCACCGCCAGCTCGGGGAAGAGGAGCAGCTCCACGCCGAGCCGCTTCGCCTCGGCGATGCGTTCCGTCATCAGCTCCCGGTTCCCGTCGAGGTCCCCGACGGTCGTGTTGATCTGGGCGAGCCCGAGTCTCACAGGTTTGCGCCTCTCAGTCGAAAACTTAGTCTACCTGCGGTGGAGATTGTGATCGATCCGCGTTTCAACGGACCCCCCGGGTCCGCGAACGGGGGCTACACGTGTGGCCTGCTTGCCGAGCTCGTCGGCGAGCCTGCGGAGATCACGCTCCGCTCGCCGCCTCCCCTCGGCCGCCCGCTTCGCTTCGACGGCGGACAGCTCTGGGACGGCGAGACGCTCGTGGCGGAGGCGCAGCGGACCGAGCTCGACGTCGAGCCGCCGGAACCGGTCTCGTACCGCGAGGCGGAGCTCGCCTCGACCCGCTACCCCGGCTTCGACCAGCACGACTACCCAACCTGTTACGTGTGCGGCCCCGCGCGCGACGACGGGCTGGGGTTGTTCACAGGTTCGGTCGACGACCGCGACGTCTCGGCGGCACCCTGGGTCGCCCCCCGCGACGTTTCGCGCGTGCTCAGCTGGGCCGCACTCGACTGCCCGGGCGCGATCGGCGTCGGCTGGGACGGGCGCGGGAACTGGCTGCTCGGCCGGATGGCCGGCGAGGTGCTCGAGGTGCCTGCGCCCGGCGACCGCTGCGTCGTCGTCGCATGGGCGATCGCCCGTGACGGTCGCAAGGGCTTCGCGGGAACGGCGATCTACCGTGGCGACGAGCTGCTCGCCCGCGCCAGGCAGACCTGGATCGCCTTAGCGCCGTAGCCGGATCGCGTTCAGGTCGCCCGCGAGGATCTCGTCGATCCGCCCCTCGAGCTGCTCGGGCGGGTCGTGCTCGGCGTGCAGGTAGCGGCCGCTCAGACGGTCGAAACGACCCGACGCGAGCGCGCGCACGAGGCGCGGTGCGCACTCGGGCGGCGTCCAGGGCGCGTCGTCGGGGAACCAGTCCCCTGTCAGCTCCGTCTTGACGAGGCCCGGGCTGATCGGGAAGACGGGGATCCTCCCCTCGAGCTGGCCCGCGAGCGTCTCGCCGAAGCGCACCGCGGCTGCCTTGCTCGCGCAGTAGGCCGTCTGCTTCGAGCCGGGGAGGTAGGCGGCGCCGCTGCCGGTGATCACGATGCGCCCGCGGCCACGCTCGAGCATGCCCGGGATCACCGCGCGGGTGGAGAGGTAGACGCCGAGCAGGTTCACCTCCTGGACGTGCCACCAGTCCTCGACCGGCACGTCCCAGGCGCTCTCCTCGCGCAGGGCGATCCCGGCGTTCGCGACGAGCAGGTCGATCGGGCCGAGCTCACGCTCGGTCTCCGCCACCATCCGCTCGACGTCTGCCTGCTTTGACACGTCGCCGGCAACCGCGAGCCCGGCGATCTCCTGCGCGATCTCCTCCACCTGCGCGCTCGTGCGCGCCGAGACCGAGACGCGCATCCCGGCGGCCGCGAGCTCCCTCGCGATGTTCGCGCCGATCCCGCGGCCGCCCCCGGTGACGAGAGCCACGCCCTCGAGCTCAGACGGCACGGGCGATCTCTTCCAGCGAGTCTGGGTTCTCGAGCGACGAGAGGTCACCCGGGTCCGTCCCGAGCGCCTTCGCCCGCACGGCGCGGCGCACGATCTTCGCCGAGCGGGTCTTGGGCAGAGACCCGACGAAGAGGACTCGGTCGGGTTTGAACGCCTTCCCCAGCACGTCCGCGACCTTAGCTGCGACGTCCGCCTCTGCGACGTCGGCACCGGGCTTGGGCACGCAGAAGATCCAGGCGACCTCGCCTTTGACGTCGTGCGGCACGCCGACGGCGGCTGCCTCGGCTATTGCCGGATGGGAGACGGCGGCCGACTCGAGCTCGGCAGGCCCGATCCGCTTGCCGGCGATGTTGAGCGTGTCGTCGGAGCGTCCGTGGAGGAACCAGTAGCCGTCCTCGTCGACGGACGCCCAGTCGCCGTGTGTCCACACGCCCGGGAAGCGGCGCCAGTACGTGTCGAGGTACCGCACGGGGTCGCCCCACATGCCGCGCGTCATCCCGGGCCATGGGCGCTTGCACACGAGCTCGCCGACCTCGCCTTGCAGCGAGTGGCCGTCGGCGTCGTAGACGTCCATGTCCAGACCGAGGGCGGGGAAGCCGAGCGAGACCGGTTTGATCGGGTACGCGATGCAGACCGAGAGAAAGCACGCCCCGACCTCCGTGCCGCCGCTCAGGTTCACGATCGGGGTGCGTCCCCCGCCGACCCGCTCGTGCAGCCAGAGGTACGGATCCGGGTTCCAGGGCTCGCCGGTCGTCGCGATCGCGCGCAGAGACGACATGTCGGCCTGCGGCTCACCCTTCGGGATCAGCGCTCGGATCAGGGTCGGCGAGACCCCGAGCATCGTCACACGCTCCTGCTCGATCGTGCGCCAGAGCCGGTCCTCGGGCCAGTCGGGAGCGCCCTCGGCGAAGACGATCGCCGCTCCGACCGCGCCCGCGCCGACGACGGTCCACGGACCCATGATCCAGCCCATGTCCGTCGAGAAGTGCACCACGTCGCCCTCGTTCACGTCGGTCTGATACGCGACCTCGCGGGCGATCGAGACCAGGAAGCCCCCCTGCACGTGCACCACGCCCTTCGGCGCGCCGGTCGTGCCGGACGTGTACGTCAGCAGGTACGGGTGCTCGGAGTCGACCTGGAGCGCAGGCAGCGTCCCGGACTGCCGGGCGACGAGCTCCGGCCACTCGGCGCGACGCCGGTCCCACGCGATCACGTCGAGCTCGAGCTCTGCCGAAGCTTCGGCGACCGTCTCGCGCATGGGGACCCAGCGGCCGCGCCGGAGCGATCCGTCGGCACAGATGACCACCTTGGCTCCCGATGCCTCGAGCCGCTGCGCGATCGCCGGCGCAGCGAACCCCGAGAAGATCGGCACCTGGATCGCGCCGATGTGCGCGCACGCGTGGGATGCGACCGCGACCTCGGGGCACATCGGCATGTAGATCGCGACCCGGTCTCCCGGCTCGACCCCGAGCTCGACAAGCGCCTCCGCCAGGCGCGTCGTCTCGTCGGAGAGCTCGCGGTACGTGCGGGCGCGACGCTCGCCGTCCTCGCCGAGAAACACCGCTGCGAGGTCGTCAGGCCGCCGCTCGGCCCAGCGGTGGAGGCAGTTCGTGGCGACGTTCACCCGTCCGCCGACGAACCACTTCGCCCACTCGACTCCGGCGGAGTCGTCCAGGACCTGCTCCCACGGAGTCGAGAACTCGAGCTCCAGATCCTCGACGACGGCGGGCCAGAAGCGGTCGGGATCCTCGACCGAGAGCCGGTGCAGCTCGTGGTAGCTCTTGCACCCGAGCTTGCGCCAGAGCCGGACGACGTTCGCCTGCTCGAACCTCTCCGGCGAGGGCTCCCAGACGAAGGCCATCGCGGCGATCCTAACCTTTGCTAACTTAGCCGCCGCTAACCTAGTACACGCTAACTTCAGGAGTGCAGAACGTGAGAGAGCGGCTGTACACGAGTGAGAACCGCAAGTGGTGGACGCTGGGCGCCGTCGCCGTCGGGCTGTTCATGATCATGCTCGACAACACCGTCGTGAACGTCGCGATTCCGTCGATCCAGCGCGACCTCGGCGTCGGTCTCTCCGAGCTCGAGTGGATCGTGGCCGGCTACGCGCTCAGCTTCGCGGCCCTGATGATGACCGGCGGCAAGCTCGCCGACCTGCTCGGCCGGAGACGAATCTTCGTGATCGGCATCGTGATCTTCACGATCGCTTCGCTGTTCTGCGGTCTGTCGGACAGCGGTAACGAGCTGATCGCCTGGCGGATCGTGCAGGGTGTCGGGGCAGCGCTGATGAACCCGGCCACGCTGGCGATCATTTCCGCGACCTTCCCGCCCCGGCAGCGCGGCACGGCGATCGGTATCTGGGCGGGCGTCGCCGCACTGGCGCTCGCGATCGGCCCCCTCGTCGGGGGCCTGATCACGGAGCACATCGACTGGACCTGGGTCTTCCTGATCAACGTTCCCGTCGGCGTGGCCGGCGTCGCCGCGAGCTACCTGCTGATCGACGAGTCTCGCGACATGTCGGCGAACCAGCGGCTCGACCCGGCCGGCCTGCTGCTCTCCGGCGCGGGTCTCTTCTCGCTGACGTACGCGTTGATCGAGGGGAACACGTACGGGTGGTCGTCCGGCCGCATCGTCGGGTTCTTCGTCGCCGCGGTCGTGCTGCTCGTCGGGTTCGTCGTCTGGGAGCGCAGGACGGCGGTTCCGATGCTCGACCTCTCGCTGTTTCGCAACGGGACGTTCGTCGGGGCGAACACGGTGATGCTGCTCGTCGGGCTCGCGATGTTCGGTGTCTTCTTCTACGTCTCGCTCTACATGCAGAACGTGCTCGGGTTCTCCGCCGTCAAGGCAGGCGCGTCGTTCCTGCCGATGACGGTGCTGATCATCCTCTGCGCGCCTATCGCGGGGCGGATCGCGGACCGCGCCGGCTCACGGTGGCTGATGACCGGCGGGATGACGCTCCTCGGGATCCAGCTCCTCTACTACTCGATGCTCGGCACCGACGCCGGCTTCTACGACCTGCTGCCGGGGCTGCTGCTCGGCGGCGTGGGGATGGCGGCGACGATGACCCCGTCCGCGGCGGCCGTGATCGGATCGGTGCCGGTCGACAAGGCGGGCGTCGGGTCGGCTGTCATGAACAGCATGCGTCAGGTCGGCGGCTCGATCGGGATCGCCTTGATCGGCGCGATCCTGATCCACGAGGTCGCCGGGCGGCCGGGCCCGGAGGCGTTTGTCGAGGGCTACTCGGTCGCGCTTCGCGTGGCCGCATTCATCGCGTTCGCCGGTGCAGTCGTCGCCGTGTCCACGGTGCGCAAGGTCCAGCACGAGCCGGCCCCCGTCGCCGAGGCCGCATGAGCACCAGCCCCGTGAGTCAACGCCTGCCGGCTGCGGAACGCCGGCAGGCGCTGATCGAGGCCGCCCTGCGGGTGTTCTCGAGCGGTAGCTACACAGGTGCCACGACTGCGGACATCGCGCGCGAGGCCGGAGTCTCCGAGCCGATCCTCTACAGGCACTTCGCTTGCAAGCGCGACCTCTACTTCGCGTGCCTCGACGAGACCTGGAAGCGCTTCCGCGACGGGTTCGACACGAAGATCGCCGAGCTCGGCGACGAGAACGCCGCCGCCGCGGTCGGGATCTCGCTGATCGGGATACGTGCGCAGAAGGTTCTCCCTCCGAACCTCTGGGTGCAGGCGATCACGGAGGCCGGCGAGGATCCCGAGATCCGCCGCTACCTCCGGAAGCACCTGCGCGAGTTGCACGGCTTCATCGAGCTGGCGCTCGAGCGGGGAAAGGCGGCCGGCGGCATCCCGCCGGAGCGGGACTCCGAGGCGGAGGCCTGGCTCTTCATCGCCGGCGGCCTGCTGCTCTCCGTCGCGGACCGGCTCGGCGGCTTGATCGACCACGACGACCTCCGTCGGATCGCCCGGGCGCGCCACGCGTGGCTGACCGGGCGCGAACTGCCGTCGAAGATGTCGTAAAGGCGCCCAGAAAAGAGAAACCCCCCGGGCTGCGGCCCCCCGGGGGTTTCCCTTTGTCTGCGCCTGACCCACCTGAGGCGACTACCCGGTGGCATTGGCTCTGCGGCCCAGCCACGCCACCGGGTTTCAGTGTCGCCTTGGCGCGTCCCCTGCGCCTGTGCCTGGCGTCCGGCCCGGGCGGCAAGGTTGGCCTCACTCTAGGAGCCGTGTCCAACTCTGTCAAGTAACTCGATCAAGTGATCTCGAACCGCAGTAGTTGACCCGTTTTTCTAGGAGACATGCCCCTTTAGGGGGATACCGAGCAACCCGGACTTGCACTTGGGTGAAGTATCGAGAACACTCTTCTCGAGGCCGCCCATGCCCCGCACTATCCGCACCGAGCCGCAACACCTGACAAGGCCCGCAGCCTTGGGCCTCGGCGAGCGTCTGCGCCAGCTCAGAGTCTCCGCCGGCCTGACACAGGGTGAGCTCGCGGGGGAGCGGTGCTCGAAGGAGTACGTCAGCCAGATCGAGCGCGGAAAGACGCGCCCGACGACCGAGACGATCGACTGGCTGGCACGGCGCCTGGGCGTCGACCCGAGCTTCCTCGCGAACGGCGTTTCCACCGACCAGCGGGGCCGCGTCGAGGGAGGCCTGGCCCGCGCCGAAGCGCTTGCTCGTTCCGACCAGAATCTCGATGCGATCGAGGAATACGGGGCAATTCGCTCGGCCGTGAACGCGACGGGGTCGCCCGACCTCGAGCTGCGGGCCCTCGTCGGAGAGGCTCGTGCGCGCGCGATCGAAGGTCAGGTGCGTGAGTCGATCGGTCTGCTCGAGCGCGCACGCTCGCTTTCCGAGGGCTCCCAGTTCTCGGACGCGGAGCGCGCGGAGGTCCTCTACGCGCTCGGAATCTCCCGCTACAAGCTTTCGAGCATCTCGACCGCCGTTGCGCTGTTCAACACGGCGCTCGAGCTCGCCGAGCGCTCGGGACTGCCGTGCGACCTGCTTCGCTCGAACATCCTCGAGGCGCGCTCGCGCTGCTATCGCCGCCAGCGTGACTTCACCGCTGCGAAGGAGGACGTCGAGCGCGCGCTCGAGCTCGCCGAGGCAGTACAGGACGGGCCGGCGATGGCGAACGGGTACTTCCAGGCGTCGATCGTCGCCGAGCGCGAGGGTCACTGGGTGCTGGCACGGACGTACGCGGAGCGCGCGAAGTCGATCTACGAAGAGCTCGCGCAGCACCGTTACGTCGGTCGCCTCCACAACAACATCGGCGCGATCACCTTTCAGCTCGGGAATGCCGACGAGGCCATCCCGCACCTGAAGGAAGCGTTCCGCATCGCGATCGATCTCGGTCACGACGCCGACGCCGCCTACGCAGTTTCGTCGCTCGCCCAGGTGCAGCTCCGCACGGGCAACATCGACCAGGCGGAGGAGCACGCTCGGCATGCGCTTCGTCTCCTCGACGGCCGTGTGGCCTTCCTGGACGAGATCGGGAACGCGCAGCTCGTTCTCGGCCGTGCGCTCCTCGAGCAGGATCGTCTCGACGAGGCAGCGGAGCAGTTCCGCGCTGCCGACGGATCGTTCGAACAGCTTTCGTCGCTCAGCCATCGCGCCGCCGCGTGGGTCGCCCTCGGCGACCTCGCCGCCCGGCGCGGCGACGACCGCGAGGCAGCGCATCTCTATCGTCGCGCCGCCGAGGCGCTTCAGGACTTCCGTTTCTAGGAGAGGAGGTGATTTCGCAAGTGATGAAGGCTCGCCTCACCCACCTCGCAGTTCTCGTCGCCCTCGTATCCTCGTCCCTCGCCGGCTCTTTCTGCTGGCTCGGGCATTGGGACGGCTGGGGGTAGACCCTCCGACGCTACAGTCGAGCCGTGCGAACTTCGGCGGCCCTAGTTCTCGCTCTGCTCGTCCTGGTGGCGGGCTGCGGCGGAGACGACGGCTCGACAAGCGGTCGCGACGCACGGGCCGGGTCGCTCCAGGCGCTCTGGAAGCAACCGGGCGAAGACGTCGGGCTCGTGATGGGCACGTCCGACTACGCGCCCGGCCCGGTGCGGATCTCCTTTCTCGTGGTCGACAAGCAGTCGCGCTCGATCGAGCGGCCGACGGCCCGAGTCTGGCTTTCGCGTGGTCTCGACCAGACGCCGTTCCACACGGGGACGGCGCGGCTCGAGAACGTCGGTGACGGCGAGCGGATCTACGTCGCCAACCTCGACATCTCGAAGCCCGGGAAGTACTGGCTCCTTGCCGAGCCGGTCGGCGGCTACAAGATCCAGGGAATCGGCAACGTGGTCGTCCCCGACAAGTCGAGCACGCCCGCGGTCGGCTCCGAGGCGTTCCCGTCCCGGACGCCGACGCTCGACGATGCGCCGGCCGAGAAGCTGACGACGCGCAACCCACCGGACACGGAGCTCCTGCGCGTCTCGGTCGCCGATGCGCTCGAGCAGGACGAGCCGTTCGTCCTCGTCTTCGCCACCCCGAAGTTCTGCCAGAGCCGGACGTGCGGTCCGGTCGTCGACGTGGTCGACCGTGTGCGGCAGCGATTCGACGGCAGCGGCGTTCAATTCATCCACGTCGAGATCTACGAGGAGAACAACCCGGCGCTTGGCCAGAACCGCTGGGTTCAGGAGTGGCGGCTCCCGACCGAGCCCTGGGTCTTCCTCGTTGGTCGTGACGGCCGGATCAAGGCGAAGTTCGAAGGTGCGCTCTCCGAGCGCGAGCTCGGCTCGGCGGTCTCCCGCTATCTCGCCTGACCCGCGGGGCGGAAGCGATTCCCCACTCCCTCGTCTGGAGCGATAGGGTCCACTTCAAATCGGGAAGTAACAGGAGGGCAGACAATGGCCGAGAACGGCTACGCAAAGCCGGTGCTCGTGACGACGGAATGGCTCGTCGAGCACCTGGGCGACGACAACCTCGTGGTCGCGGAAGTGGACGAGAACCCCGACCTGTACGAAGAGGGCCACATCCCCGGCGCGATCAAGCTGCACTGGCGAGACGACCTGCAGGATCCGGTCGAGCGTGATCTCGTCGAGAAGGATGACTTCGAGCGCTTGCTCGGCGAGCGCGGGATCTCCAACGACACGACGCTCGTGCTCTACGGCGACAAGAACAACTGGTTCGCCGCGTACGCGTACTGGTACGTCAAGATCTACGGCCACAAGGACGTGCGCATCCTCGACGGGGGCCGTCAGAAGTGGATCGACGAGGGTCGCGACCTGACCGCCGACGCGCCGGCGACCTCTCCGACGACGTACTCGGCGCGTGACCGGGACGAGACGATCCGGGCCCGGCGCGACGCCGTGCTCGAGGCGATCGGCCGCGACGCGCTCGTCGACGTGCGTTCCCCCCAGGAGTACTCGGGTGAGCTGATCGCGGCTCCGGGGTACGAGCAGGAGGGGGCGCAGCGGGCGGGGCACATCCCGACCGCCCAGTCGATTCCCTGGGCACAGGCCGTGAACGACGACGGGACCTTCAAGAACGCCGACGCCCTGCGCGAGCTCTACGAGGGGAAAGGCATCACGCCCGACCGGGCCGTGACGGCCTATTGCCGCATCGGCGAGCGTAGCGCCCACACGTGGTTCGTCCTCCGCGAGCTCCTCGGCTACGAGGACGTGCGAAATTACGACGGCTCGTGGACGGAGTGGGGGAACCTCGTGGACGTGCCGATCGAGAAGACCGCCTAGTCCGGGAGGCGCTTCCCGGCAACAGCGCGAAGATCCGGCTGCTGCTCGACCTCGTCGAGCGGCAGCCGGCTCGTGTCCTCGACGTCGGCTGCGGCGACCTCTCGCTCTGGGCCGCCGTGCGCGAACGTCCGGAGATCGTCGGCGTCGATGCGCGTCTGCCGCCGCCGCGCGTGGAAGGCGTCGAGACGCGCGTGCTGGACGCGCGCGAGCTCGACTACCGCGACGAGTTCGACGCGGTCGTCTCGACGCAGATGCTCGACGACGTCGCCGAGTGGCGCGACGTGCTGCGCGGCATGCGCGACGCGCTTCGCCCGGGCGGCGCGCTCTTCGTCACCTGCGACTCAGGGGACGTTCAGCGACCGTGGCGCGCGCGGCTGCGGCGGGTCCCGCCGGGTCCACGGCTCGATGAGCTCGGCGAGGCTGCGGGCGAGCTAAGCCTCGAGGTCGAGAAGCTCCGCCGCTACGGGCGCCGTGACCTGAAGCGCCGGCAGGGTGCGCTCGACGGCGACGGCCGGCTCGCGACGCTCGAGCTCGAGGAGTCGATCGAGCCGAGCGATCCCCGCGAGTGGGGACTGCTCTACCTCAGGGCGCGTCGCCCAGCCGCTCGATCACGACCTGGGGGATCCGCGCCGCCGGGCTGAGCCGAAGCAGCAGGCGCACGACCTCCGCGCAGTCCTCGGGCTGGATCATCTGCTCAGAGCTCATCGCCGTCCACGACGCCATCGGCGTGTCGACAAAGCCGGGACAGATCGCGCAGAGACGGATGCCGTCGGGCTCGAGCTCGCTGTTCAGCGTCTTCGTCAGCGAGATCAGGCCTGCCTTCGAGGCGCCGTACGCCGCGAGGCCGGGAGTGGGAATCGTGCCGGCGATCGACGCAAGGTTCACGACGAGGCCGCGCGACTCCCGTAGGTGCGGCACCGCCGCACGCGTCACGACGAACGCGCCGCGCAGGTTGACGCCGAACTGGAGGTCCCACTTCTTCGTCGTCAGCTGCTCGGTCGCGCCGCCGATGCCAACCCCGGCGGAGTTGACGAGCACGTCCAGCCGGCCGAAGCGTTCCACGTGCTCGCGAACGAGGCGCTCGCAGTCCTCCTCGTCGGCGACGTTTGCGACGACAGCGTGTGCGCCGAGGTCTGCGGCAGCGGCGTCGACCTTCTCCTGCGTGCGCGCAGCGATCGTCAGCTCGAGCCCTTCTTCCCGAAGCATCCGCGCGATCGCGAGGCCGATCCCGGAAGAGCCCCCAGTGATCAGCGCCGCACGCATGTGCGATCTGTAGCAGGTTCGCAGTCGCGCGTGCCGAAAGCACGCGCGGGGGAGCTGGAAGGCTCCTCCCTCTCCCCTGAGGCGACGGCGGCCAACAGGCCGCCGTCGTCCGGTTCTCCTGACGGGAATAACGCCGAACCGCCCGTCGTCTATGGACGAAAGGACTACGGCTGCCTACAGTTGCGGCGGAGAGAGGAGCCCAGGATGTCCCCCGAGACCGAGACGGTCAAGCTCACGGACCTCGCGAGCTGCGGTGGTTGCGCGGCGAAGTACTCGGCCGCGCGGCTCGAGGAGTTGCTGCGCGGGTTCGTGCCGGTCGAGTCCGAGAATCTGCTGGTCGGGCTCGCGCCTGCCGACGACGCGGCCGTGTACCGCCTCGACGACGAGCGCGCGCTCATCTTCACGCTCGACTTCTTTCCTCCGGTCGTCGACGATCCGAGCGACTACGGCGCGATCGCGGCGACGAACGCGCTCAACGACGTGTTCGCGATGGGGGGTACGCCGCTGCTCGCACTCTCGATCGCCGCCTTCCCGGAGTCCCTGCCGACCGAGATGCTCGGCGCGATCTTCGCTGCGGCCGACGCACAGGTCCGCGCGGCGGGCGGCCTGCTCGCCGGTGGACATACGATCCGCGACGAGGAGCCGAAGTACGGGCTCGCCGTCGTCGGCACCGTTCATCCCGAGGGGATCTGGCCAAAGAACGGCGCACGCCCCGGCGACGCGCTCTTCCTGACGAAGCCGCTCGGCACCGGGCTGGTGATGTCGGGCTACAAGAAGCGGCTGACCGGCACCATGCCGCTCGAGCGCGCGATCCACTGGATGCGCATTCTCAACAAGGACGCCGCTGAGGTGCTGCGCGGCGTCTCACCGAACGCCGTCACCGACGTGACGGGCTTCGGGCTGTTCGGCCACGCACACGAGATGGCTTCGCGCAGCGGCGTCGCGTTCGTGCTCGAGTCTGAGCGCTTCCCTGCGATCGACGGCGCACTCGACATGGCGCGCAAGGGCGTGCGCACGAGCGGCGACCCTCGCAACCGCGACTTTGCGTCGCCGCACACGACGTTCGAGCGCGTCGCGGAGACGTTCGTCGCGCTGGGCTACGACCCGCAGACTGCCGGCGGCCTGCTCGTCTCGATCCCGCGCGAGCGTGGACCGGCGCTCGAGGCTGAGTTCGAGCGGCGCGGGCTGTTCGTCCGCAGAGTGGGCGCCGTGGAGGAGGGGGCAGGAGTCTTCGTTCGTTGAGCCGGCGCGGCA
The DNA here is from genome assembly GCA_963700495.1 of uncultured Actinomycetes bacterium. Classification (GTDB taxonomy): domain Bacteria; phylum Actinomycetota; class Thermoleophilia; order Gaiellales; family Gaiellaceae; genus JACCTU01. Next base: position 549,453 of record CAVOXT010000003.1, read on the forward strand.
TGATCCACGGCCGGTTCCAGCCGTTCCACAGGGGCCATCTCGAGTACCTCGCAGGCGCGGCGGAACGCTCCGACGAGGTATTCGTCGGGATCACGAACCCCGACCCTGCGAGGATCAAGCCGGAGCCCTCGGATCCGCTGCGCCACCTGCCCGAGTCGAACCCCTGGTCGTACGCGGAGCGTCTCTTGATGGTGAAGGCCGCTTCGGTCGACCTCGAGCTCGAGCTCTCGCGGGTGCACGTGATCCCGTTTCCGGTCAACGAGCCCGAGCTCTGGCCCGCGTACGTCCCCGACGGCGTGACGCAGTTCATCCGCCTGTTCTCGGACTGGGGCGGGACGAAGCTCGATCGCCTGCGCGCCGCGGGCTACGAGGTCGTCGTGCTCGACGAGGGCGTCGAGAAAGGCGTCTCCGGTGCCGACGTGCGCGCGGCGCTGCGCGACGGCGGTGATTGGGAGCCGCTCGTTCCGACGGGCGTCGCGCGCGTGATTCGATCGCTCGAGCGCGTCCCGGTCTAGATGGTTGATGCCACGTCTCGCGCGTCCCACGGCCCGGTCTGGCGCGTCTGGGCCGCACGCGCCGGCCCGCGCCCCGGAACGAGCGATCTCATGGCATCAGCCATCTGATGTACCCGATCGTCGTCGTCCTGCTCGACGGGCTCGGCGACCGTGCACACGACGTTCTCGGCGGGCTGACCGGGAACGAGGCCGCGCGGACGCCGAACCTCGACGCGCTCTGCTCTCGAGCATCGTGCGGGGTTCTGTACGCGGTCGGGCCGGGGCGGGCGCCGTCGTCCGAGGTCGCACACTGGTCGATGCTCGGCTACCGGCCCGATGAGTTTCCGGGGCGCGCGGTCTTCGAGGCCGTCGGGCGCGGCCAGCCGGTCTCCGACGAGCACGTGTTCGCGTACGCGGCACTTCGCCCCGCGGAGCGCCGCGACGGCGCCTGGTGGCTGACGGGGCGGCCGGACCCCGACCGTGACGCGGAGGAGGCTGAGCGTCTCGTCGAGCGTTGCGCGGAGATCGAGCGTCGACGGGCTGGCGTTCTCGCTCACGCACGTCTGGCGAGGCGAGGCCGTGCTTCGTGTCGCAGGCGGTGCCGACCCCCGGGTCACCGACAGCGACGCGTTCTTCCGCGATCGTCATCCCGTGCTGCGCCCGCAGGCGACGGCGCCGGAAGCCGAGCGCACGGCCCGCGCGGCGGAGGAGTGGTCGCGGGAGGTGATGCGCCGGCTCGAAGGCGGGCGGTTCAACGTGATCACGCTGAAGTGGTGGGGACGCCCGACGCGCGTACCGTCGTTTCTCGAGCGGCACGGTGTCGGCGGCTCGTTCATCGGAGAGTCCGCGTTCCTGCGCGGCCTCGGCGCATACGTCGGGCTCGAGCCGATCGCGGAGCCGGAGACGGACGATCCGGTCGACGACCTGCGGCGCCGTTTCGCGCACGTACGTTCGCGGTTGGACGGAGGTGACACGTTCGTCTTCGTGCACCAGAAGACGACCGACGCGGCGGGGCACACGAAGGACCCACGCGTCAAGCAGGCGACGATCGAGCGGTTGGACGAGGCGTTCGCAGAGCTGCCGAGCGACGGCGGAATCGTCTGTCTCACCGGTGACCACGCGACGCCTGCCTCGCCTGACGTGATCCACTCTGGCGATCCCGTTCCACTTGTGATCGCAGGCCCTGGTGTCCGCGCCGACGACGTCGAGGCCTTCGGCGAAACGACCTGCGCGCGCGGGATCCTCGGCCGTCTGCGGGGACCCGACCTGATGCCTGTGCTGCTGAACGCTGCCGACCGGCCGCTCTTCCTCGGCTCGCGACCGACGCCCTTTGACGGCGCCGACGGGTACCCGGCGCTTCTCGACCCGCTGAATTGACGCTTCGCTACGCTCGCCGGGTGGATGCCGAGGCGCACGTTGCCCCACCGGCCCGCTCGTTCGCGCTCGCACCGTCGGTCTTCAGGACGCTCGCGACGGCGTCGGCGATCTCGCTCTACGTGATCATCGTCAGCGGCGCGACAGTTCGCCTGACGGGCTCGGGCCTCGGTTGCGAGGGTTGGCCCGGCTGCACCCCCGGCGCCGTCTTCCCGGAGAAGGACTACCACTCGTTCGTCGAGTTCGGGAACCGTGTCGTCAGCCTCTTCCCGATCCTGCTCTCGCTCGGGACGGCGATCGCGTCGCGCTTCCTGCGCACGCTGCCGGGCTGGGTCCGGATCGCCGCCTGGGTCGCCGCGCTGGGCACGATTGCGCAGGCGCCGCTCGGGCTGATCACGGTCCGACTCGACCTCGACCCCGTCGCCGTCATGTCGCACTTCCTGCTCGCCGTGGTCGTGCTCGCAGCGGCCGTCATCGTCGCCGTCGAGGCCCGGCGTGCCGAGGTCGGGGGGGCGGCCCCGTTCGTGTCGCTGCGCGTGCGCCGCTTCGCTCTCGCCTTCGCCGCGCTGACGCTGGCGGTGGTCTTCACGGGGACGCTCGTCACGGCCGGCGGGCCGCATGCCGGCGACCCGGACGTCGTCGACCGGCTCGGGGACCTCCAGCGCGCGATCTGGGTGCACGTTCGCGTGACCGCAGTGTTCGGCCTTACGCTGCTCGGGCTCGTCTGGTATCTCCGGCGCGCGCCGCTCGGCGTCCGGCGCGTCGCCTACCTGCTGCTCGGGCTCGCTGCGACCCAGGCGGCGGTCGGGGAGCTCCAGTGGAGGAACGCGCTGCCCTGGTGGCTCGTGCTCATTCACGTGGCTCTCGCGGCGGGCATCTGGGCCACCACCGTGTGGCTCGTGATGCTCTTCTGGCGCCCAACCTCCTCGAGCCTTCGGACGTAGACTTGGATGATGGGAGAGCTTCGAGTCGCGTCGCGGCCGACCCTGCGGCGCCCCGTGCTGATCACGGCCTTCCGGGGCTGGAACGACGGTGGCCAGGGCGCCTCGCTGGCAGCCGGATTCCTCGCCCGCTCGTGGCGCGCGGTGCGCTTTGCGGACATCGACCCGGAGGAGTTCTTCGACTTCCAGGCGACGCGCCCACACGTCTCGCTCGTCGACGGCGTCACTCGCCAGATCGACTGGCCCGATAACGCCTTCTACCACGCGGCGATTCCCGGCACCGAGCGCGACGCACTGCTCATGCTCGGGGTCGAGCCGAACGTCCGCTGGCGCACCTTCACGACGCTCGTCGCCGACCTCGCTGCGGAGTTCAACGTCGAGCTCGTCGTGACGCTCGGCTCGCTGCTCGCCGACGTGCCACACACAAGGCCTTCTCCCGTCACGGGGAGCGCGTCGGACGCTGGGCTCGTCCAACGGCTCGGGTTGCAGCCGTCGCGCTACGAGGGGCCAACCGGCATCGTCGGCGTCCTCCACGATGCGTGCAAGCACGCCGGTCTACCTTCGGCGAGCCTCTGGGCGGCCGTGCCGCACTACGTCTCGCTCGCTCCCAGTCCACGCGCCGCGCTCGCGCTCTGCCGCCGGCTGGGCGACCTGCTCCAAGCCGAGATCGACACGGCGGAGCTCGAGGAGGCGAGCGAGTCGTACTCCCAGCAGGTGACCGAAGCCGTGGCCTCGGATCCGGAGACGGCTGCGTATGTCGAAGAGCTCGAGCAGCGAACGGAGGAGATCGAGGAGGAGGCGGACCTCCCCTCAGGCGACGCGATCGCCGCGGAGCTGACCCGCTATCTCCGGGAGCGCGAGAAGGACAACGGCGGGCCCGACGGCCCGCGCGAGCAGCCCTAGGGGGTCTCGGCCGGGGCGGCCGGGGCGGCCGGCGCCTCTGCAGGCTTGCCGTTTTGCTGCTGCTGCCTTTGCGCGGTCGTCGCGGCGCCCTCGCCGGGCTTCTTCTTGCGCCGCCGCCTGCGCCGCTTGCGCGAGGGCTGCGTCTTCGGCTGCGGCAGGCTCTCCGCGAGCGCGAACGCGACCTCCTGAATCGGCCCGAGGCGCTCCCGCGCCGCATCGAGCAGCTTCGTCGCCCGCGGCGTGTACGCCTCCGCCGAGGCGAGCAGTGCGGCGCCCACCGGCTTCGGCAGCTCGAGCGCCGTGTTGACGAGCTTCGCTGCGTTCTCCTCGTGCCGGTGTCCGCGCGAGTTGGCGAGCGCGCCGAGCAGCCGCTTCGCCTCCGGGTATTCCTGCGACGCCTTGCGGTCGAGCACCTTCCGCGCGGCGTGGGCGAGCCGCCACGTCCAGCGCGAGAGGATCTGGTCCGGGGCATCCGCGTTCCCCTCCCCGATCGCACGCAGGAGCGTTCGGATCCCACCCAGCCGATCCTTGTCCCACGTCGGCGCCGAGATGACGAGGGTGACGAGGTCGTCGAAGTCGGCGCGGTCGACGCGCATCGAGACGCGGTCTGCGAGCGCCATCAGGCGGAGCCGCCGGTTCGGGTTCTCCGCAGCGCAGGTCGCCAAGAACTGCTCGAGCGCGCCCTTCGTCGCCCGCCCGGTCGTCAGCTTCTCGACGAACTGGGTCCGCTCCTCGAAGCGGATCTGCCGGCCGGCGATCGATGCCCAGTAGCGCTGCTCGTCGTCGTCGAGGTACTTCGGGTCGACGCGCTGCCACTCGCGCTGGATCACGGCGAGCCGGCGCCGCACGTCGGGCGTCACCGGCACGAGCCACGAAGCCGGCGTCAGCTTTCGCTTTGCACGCCGCTGGATCCGTCGCCGCGGTGCGGGCGTGACGCGCGCACCTTCGCGGTAGAAGTCCGCGTCGAGCAGCGAGTGCAGCGAGACGACGCGTTCGTTGTGCGTTGCGCCCTTCGGAACGAAGTCGACGACGACGCCCGCCTCCTTGCGCGGGTGGATGCGCATGATCCGCCCGATGCGCTGCTGGTAGACGCGGCGCGAGGCCGTCGGTGCGAGGTGCATGCACACGGTCGCACGCGGCGAGTTCCAACCCTCGGCGAGCAGCATCGCGTTGATCAGGACGTTGATCTCTCCTCGCTCGTACGCTGCGAGCGTCTCGGCGAGGCGCACGGGCGGCGTACGGCCCGAGACGGCCTCTGCCTTGATCCCGACCGCCCGGAACTCCTGCGCGAGGTGGTATGCGTGGTCGACACCGGCTGCGTAGACGATGCCCGGCGTGTTGTCGAATCGCTCGCGGTAGAGCGACGCCGCTGCGAGGTTGAGCGCCTGGTGGTCGAGGGCTCTTGCCAGTGCCTCCTGATCGAAGTCGCCGCCGATGATCGGCACGTTGTTGATCGCCGCCACCGGCGGCACGCGCAGGGAACGCAGCGGCGCGATCAACCCGCGACGCGCGGCCTCGGCGAGGGGCAGGTCGTCGACCGAGGCCGGGAAGACGTCCGAGACCTGCTTGGCGATCAGCTGCTCGGTCGCGGTCATCCCGATGTAGAGCGGCTCGTGGTAGGACCGGATCGCCTGCGACGTCTTCTCGCCGAGCGCCGTGTGGGCCTCGTCGGCGATCACGAGGTGGTAAGCGTGGCGCGAGATCTCGTCGACGTGCCGCGCAAACCAGGCGTACGTCTGGATCGTGATCGGATCCTCGCGCGGCGGCTTCTCCCCTCGCAGGATGGCGGGTGCGAAGCGCTCGCCGTAGCCCTCGGTCGTGAGGTCTCGGTTGAACTGCTGCACGAGGAGGCGGCGGTGCGTGAGGATCAGCACACCGAGCGTGCGCGAGGCCTCGACGAAGCCGGCTGCGGCGATCGTCTTGCCGGAAGCGGTCGGGTGGCGGAAGCGGAACCGCCGAACGGCGCCGGGATCGGGCCCGCGGTAGACGTCTTCCTCGATGTCCTCGTCCGGCTCCTCCTCGAGCAACCCGAGCTCGTCTTCCGGCTCTTCCTCGACGGGCTCGCGGATCTCCTCGGCAACTGCCTCGACGGCGGCGCCGTTGCCGTTCCCGTTTTCCTTCTGGTTCGTGTGGATCAGCTCGGTCAGCATCCCGGCGAGTGCGTCGACCTGGTGGCGTCGGAGCTCAGTCCCGGACGCCAGCGTCGGCCTCTCTTCGACGAGGACGCGCTCCAACCCGAGCATCAGCCCGTACCGGACCTTCCAGCCGTACGACGGAGCAGGAAGCCCGCGGGCGATCTCGGCAATGGCGTCGTCGAGCGCGCGCCGCCTCGCCGTGCCGGGAGCGAGCACCTCGGGGGCGCTCTCGCCGTCGTGGAGGAAAGCTTCGCCCGCCCACGTCTGGGCCTCTCGCGCCGCCTCGGCGAGTTGTGCGCCCGCGAGCGGCGAATCGGTGAACTGGTCGGTCGTCGTTGCCACGATCGCAGCGCCAAGTCGCGCTGCAGCTTCCATCAGAGGTGCGGCCCGGTTTGACCCCAACTCGGGCGTCGCTCCCACATTGTAGACGATCCGACCGGTAGAAGTTGTGACCGTGAGGATCGCGCTCTTCACCCGAGAGTATCCACCAGACGTCTACGGCGGCGCCGGGGTCCATGTCGCGTACCTGGCGCGTGAGCTCGAGCGCGTGCTCGACCTCGAGGTGCGGCCGTTCGCGAAGTTCCCGCCTCCGGCTGAGCTTGCCGGGGCCAATCCGGCCCTGCAGACGATCGGCACGGACGTCCTGATGGCCGCCGAGCTCGACGGTGTGCAACTGGTCCACAGCCACACGTGGTACGCGAACCTCGCCGGCCATCTGGCCAAGCTGCTGCACGGAGTCCCGCACGTCGCCACCACGCACAGCCTCGAGCCGTCCCGGCCGTGGAAGGCCAACCAGCTCGGTGGGGGGTACGCGGTCTCGAGCTGGTGCGAACGCGTCGGGCTCGAAGGCGCCGACGCGGTGATCGCCGTTTCGCAGGCCATGCGCGAGGACGTGCTCGCGGTGTATCCGTCGCTCGAACCGTCCCGCGTGCACGTGATCGGGAACGGGATCGACACCCAGGAGTACGAACGTGTCGGCACGCGCGCCGCGCTCGAGCTTTACGGGGTGCGCGAGCCGTACGTGCTCTTCGTCGGTCGGATCACGAAGCAGAAGGGACTCTCGACGCTGCTCGCCGCGGCGCCCGCGATCGAGGGCGCTCAGCTGGTCCTCGCCGCCGGTGCTCCCGACACCGACGAGCTCGCGCGCGAGGCTGAGGAGGCCGTGGCGCGGCTCGACGACGTCGTCTGGATCGAGCAGATGCTGCCGAAGAAGGACGTGATCGAGCTGCTCTCGCACGCGACGGCCTTCGTCTGCCCGTCGATCTACGAACCGCTCGGGATCGTCAACCTCGAGGCGATGGCCTGCCGCACCGCGGTGGTCGCGTCACGCGTCGGCGGTATCCCGGAGGTCGTCGCCGACGGTGAGACCGGCCTGCTGGTCCCCCCGGGGGATCCCGACGCGCTCGTCGCGGCGATCAACGAGCTCGTCGCCGACCCGGAGCGCGCCGCGCGGATGGGCGAAGCAGGACGTCGGCGCGCGGTCGACGAGTTCGGTTGGGACCGCGTTGCGGCGAAGACCGTCGAGCTCTATCGCACGCTGGTCGGAACCACCGAGTAGCCGCGCTGCTCGAGATACGGCGTGATGCCGCCGAGGAAGAACGGCCAGCCCGCGCCGAGGAGCAGGCACGTGTCGACGTCCGCCGCTTCGGCGACGACGCCCTCGTCGAGCAGATGGCGGATCTCGTCGGCGAGCGCCCCGAGCACCGCGTCCGTGATCTCGTCGACGGTACGGCGGCGATCCCCCGCGACGACGATCTCCTCGCTTCCGGCGGCGTAGTTCGCCAGCGTCGGCGAGAGCGGGAAGCGATCGGGGTAGGCCTCGTGCATCGTTTCGAGCACGTGGTTCGCGACGCGCGGGCCGACGAGCTGCAGGAGGACCGATGGAGCCATCGGCAACCCGAGGTTCACCATTGCCTCGTCGGTCTCCCCGACGGTGTTGCCGTGCTCGAGCGAGTCCATCAGGACGCTCGTCATGCGAGTCAGGACGCGGTTGACGACAAAGCCGGGCGCGTCCGTGGTCACGACGCCGCGCTTGCGGAGCTTCTTGCACACGTCCCAGGCCGTTGCAAGAGCCTCGTCGGAGGTTTCCTCGTGCCGCACGAGCTCGACGAGGGGGAGCACGGCGACCGGGTTGAAGAAGTGCATGCCGACGTCGGCGCCCATCTCGGCGACGGAGAGCGACGAGGTGTTCGTCGCGAGGATTGCGGTCGGGGCCAGCCCGCGCAGCGTCGCGAAGAGCTCCTTCTTGACGCCGGGCTCCTCGACCACCGCCTCGAGCACGAGGTCGCAGTCCTCGAACCCATCCCAGTCGGTCGTACCGCGGACGATCGTGGCGAGGAACGGCTTCCGCTCGCCGACGTCCCGACGGACGTCGGCGAGAGCTGCTTCGACGATCTCGTCTGTCAGGTCACGGATGACGATCGGCACCTCGAGCCGTTTCGCGAACAGCGTTGCGAGCTGGCGCGCCATCAGGCCCCCACCGACGATGCCGACCTTCTCGACCCTGCGCGGCTTCGCGTCCGGAACGCCGACGCCCTTCTTCTGCCGCCGCTCGACGAGGTTGAAGGCGTAGATCGAGTTCTGCGCCTGCGACGCCGGAAGGAGGTCGGCGATCGCGTCCTCCTCCGCCCGGTACCCGTCCTCGAGCGACGACGTCGCCGAGCTCTCGATCAGGTCGAGCGCGACCTGCGGCGCGCGCGCGGGGCCCATCAGCTCCCCGCGAGCCCGGCGCACGGCCTCGCCGGTGCCCGAAAGGTCCGGCTCGGCACGCTCCGGCGGGCCGGACCGGAGGAAGGCGATCGACTCGTCGAGGAACTCGACGTCGTCGAAGACGGCGTCCGCGAGCCCGAGCTCGAAGGCCTTCTGGGCGTCGAGCATCCGGTTCTGCCTGACCGGGTTGCTCACGACGATCTTCACCGCGCCCTCGGCGCCGACGAGGCGCGGCAGCAGCTGCGTGCCGCCCCAGGCGGGGAAGAGTCCGAGGAAGACCTCGGGGCAGCCGACGTGGCGCACCGAGCGCGCGATCGTCCGGTGATCGCAGTGGAGCGCGATCTCGAGCCCGCCGCCGAGCGCCGCGCCGTTGATCGCCGCGAGCGTCGGGAACGGCAGGTTGCGGAGGCGCATGAAGAGCTCGTGCCCGGCGCGCGAGCCTTCGCGCGCAAGTTCCGGCGTCACGTTCGGAAACTGGTCGATGTCGGCGCCGACGGCAAAGACGTACGGCTTGCCGGTGAGGACGAGCCCGGCCCACTCGTTCGACTCGAGCTCGTCGAGCGTTCGCCCGAGCGACTCGAGCGCGTGGCGCCCGAACGTCGACGGCTTGGTCCAGTCCTCGCCGTTGTCGATCGTGACGAGCGCGAGGTCGCCGATGCGCTGGAGTTTGAACTCGGTCTCAGACACGCTTCCAGAGCACCGCGGCACCCATGCCCATGCCGATGCAGAGCGCGGTCAGCCCGTAGTCGACGTTTCGTTCCCGCATGCCGTACGCGAGCTGCGCGATCAGGCGCACCCCGGTCGCCGCGAGCGGATGCCCGCACGCGATCGCGCCGCCGTAGGGGTTCAGGCGCTCGTCCTCGGGGTCGACTCCGAGCTCGCGGCACCACGTCAGCACCTGCACCGCGAACGGCTCGTTCAGCTCGAACATCCCGACGTCGTCGAGCGTCAGCCCGTGCCGCTCGAGCACGCGCTGCGTCGCGGGCACGGGCCCGATCCCCATCAACTCCGGCTCGACGCCGGCGTAGGCGAAGCCGACCAGCCGCAGCTTCGGCTCGAGCCCGAGCTCCTCGACCGCTTCGCCCGAGGCGAGGAACGCCGCCGTGGCACCGTCGGTCAGCCCGGCGGAGTTTCCAGCGGTGACGCGCCCGCCGGCGCGGAACGGGGCGCGCAGGTCGGCGAGTCCCTCCATCGTCGTGTCGGGCCGCAGGAACTCGTCGCGCTCGGCGACCTTCCATCCGTCCTCTGTGAAGACGCTCATGGGCACGACCGTCTCGCGCATGACGCCGTTCGTCCACGCCGCCGTCGCGCGGTGCTGCGAGCGCACGGCGAACGCATCCGCGTCGTCCTTCGTGAGGTCCGGGAAGCGGTCGTGCAGGTTCTCCGCGGTCGCGCCCATCGTTGCGGCGCTCTCGTCGACGATCCGCTCCGAGACGAAGCGCGGGTTGAAGTCGACGTCCTCGCCCATCGGGTGATGGCCCATGTGCTCGACGCCGCCCGCGAGGATGACGTCTGCGGCGCCCCAGGCGATCTCGCCTGCGCCCGCGGTGACGGCCGTGAGCGCGCCCGCGCACATCCGGTCGACTGCGAAGCCCGGCACGGACTCCGGGATCCCGGCGAGGAGCCCGACGTCGCGGCCGAGCGTGAGCCCCTGGTCGCCGACCTGTGCGGTCGCGGCCATGATCACGTCGCCGATCCGCTCGGGCGGTACGCCGGGGTTTCGCCGCAGGAGCTCGCGGACGGCCTTGACGGCCATGTCGTCTGCCCGGGTCCGCCAGAAGAGGCCCTTCGGGCCTGCCTTTCCGAAGGCCGTCCGGACGCCGTCGACGTAGTAGACCTCGCGCACGAGGCCAAGCCTAGCCCGCCGTTGACTGACCGTTCAACCAACGGTGTTCTAGGGTGGCGCCGTGGACTGGGCCGAGGTCGTACGCCGGCAGGAGGAGCGCTCGGAGGGAGCGCAGGGAGCCGTGCTGCGGGGCAACGCCGCGTACGGCGCCGGGCTCGCGTGTCTGATGCTCGGTGACCGCCCCTCGGCTCGGGCCTGGCTCGACCGCGCGGTCGAGGCGTACCGCGAGAGCTGGGCGGACGCTCCTCCCGGCTCGTGGGGCCGCCCGATCGGGGCGATGAAAGCCCGAGTGCTCGCGGGGGAGCCGGCGGCGGCGGAGGCGCGCTGGGCGCTCGACGCAGGCGCCGGCGACGCGGAGAGCCCGATCGGCCGCTACGCCGCCGCGCTCGCGCAGCTCGTGCTCGGCGAGGACGAGCAGGCGCGCGTCCACGCCGACGCGATTCGAGCGCGCGACGACTTCCCGCGCGACGTCGCCGATGCGCTTGCGGCGATCGCGGCGCGCACGGACGCGGCCGGCTACACCGCCGCGATCGAGTCCGTGCTCGGGTCGTTCGAGACGAGAGACGAGTACCTGGAGGACGTCGCGGTCGCCGACACGGTGCTCGTACTGCAGGCGCTTGCCGAGCCGCGAGGCATCCGTGTCGAGCTTTCTTCGCCGCTACTGCCACGCTAGCATCCGCGCTGATGAGCTTCGGCCTCTACCTCCTGTTCCTCGTCCCGCCGCTCGTGCTCGGGCTGGTCGTGCAGGCGTGGTTGAAGCGGACGTTTGCGCGCTACTCGAACGTGCCGCTCGCCAACGGGCTCACGGGGGAGGCCGTCGCCCGGACCGTCCTCGACCGGAACGGTCTCGAGAACGTTCCGGTGGAGGAGGCGAAAGGCGGCGCGCTCTCGGACCACTACGACCCGCGCAAGCGCGCGCTGTTCCTGTCGCCGCCGGTCTACGAGCCCTCGACGGTGGCCGCAGCTGCGGTCGCGGCCCACGAGAGCGGACACGCGCTTCAACACGCGTCGGGCTACACCCCGCTCGCGATCCGCTCGAGGATGTACCCCGCGGTCGCGTTCGCCTCGAACGCCTGGATGTGGCTCCTGCTCGCGGGGGCGCTGCTCGGAGCGCTCAACCTCGTCGCGGTCGCGCTGGCGCTCTACGCCGTCGCGGTTGCGTTCCACCTCGTGACGCTGCCGGTCGAGTTCAACGCCTCGCGCCGTGCGTCGCAGCAGCTCGTGGAGCTCGGCCTGGTCTCGTCCGGGGAGCGCGAGGGCGTGGACAAGGTGCTGAAGGCCGCGGCGATGACCTACGTCGCGGGAGCGCTGGCCGCGCTTTCGACGCTCCTCTACTACCTGCTCGTCTTCTTCGGCAACCGCAATTAGGAGGGTTTGGCGAAATAGGCGCTGTGCCGCCGGGCCGCGCTGGACGGCGCGCTGCCGCGTCCTCAGTCGCGCCCGTATCCAGTGGATACGAACGCTCCCTGCGTCCTTGCATCGCACTCGCCCATCGCACCCCGGCGACGAGGCCCATTCCGCCAAACCCTCCTAGGCGCTGGTCGCCGTGTGCGGGTGGAAGACGATCGTGATCACCATCGGGTCGAGCTCCGGGTCCTCGAGCTCGTCGATGCGCTCGGAGACCATGTTCCAGAGCTCCCGCACCTGCTCCGGGGCGATCCGGACGGTCACTTGCGCGCTTCGGAACCGTCCCTGCGGCCCGAACTTCGACCAGCCCGCGTTGACCTCGTGGAGTATCGCCTCGTGGACGTCGCTCGTCGCGCCGGGCGCGGTGAGAAGCTCGGGCGCGACCTGGATCGTGTCCGCAACTGCCCGGTAGGGCTTTTCGCGGCCGTGGCCGCCGTCGACACGCCGAATCAGGCCCACCTTGAGGAGCGTGCGCACGTGGAAGTGCAGGTGGCCTGGGTCGACGTCGAGCCGGTTCGCGAGCTCACGGTTCGTGAGCGTCTCGTCGTTCTCCCCGAGCAGCTCGAGCACGCGTAACCGCAGCGGATGCCCGAGGGCCTTGAGCTGCTCGGGCTTGTCGATGGTCAGGACGCCGAGGGACTCTCCCGAGCCGGTGGTCATGACGAGTACATATAGGAACCGCTCACTACTGTCTAGATCGCAAGCTCCTGCGCCGCTGCAGGGTCGAGGATCGCGACGGTGCGGCCCTTCTGCGATCGGATCAGGCTCGCGGGTGTCGCTTCCGAGGGCGGCTCGCCGAAGGTTCTGCGCACCGCGTCCGCCTTGTCGTCCCCCTCGACGAGGAAGACGACGAGCGGCGCCGACACGAACACCGGGATCGTCATCGTGACGCGCTCGACGAACGGCTCGAGTTGCGCCTCGGCGGCGATCGCGCGGCGCCGGCGCTCTGCCAGAGCGGGTGCGTTCGGGTAGAGCGAGGCCGTGTGCCCGTCTGATCCGAGGCCGAGGAGGACGAGGTCGGGCACGACGCCCTCGAGCTCGGCGTCGTACTCGTCCGCCGCCCGCTCGGCTCCGAGCTCCCCGGCGATCCGGTGCACCGCCGCCGGCGGTGTCGCGATGCGGTCGAGCAGCGCGCGCTTCGCCATTCCGTAGTTCGACCACTCGTGGTCGGGCGGGACGCAGCGATCGTCGCCCCACCACAGCTCGACGCTGCTCCAGTCTGGCCGACGCTCGGCGGCGAGCTCGTACGACCGCTCGGGAGTCGTGCCGCCCGTGAGCACGACGTGCCCGGCCGCGGCGGAGAGCAGCCGGGCGCACGCCCCGGCCGCGTCCTCCGTGACCTGAAGCTCGACGTCTATTGCTCGCCCGCCGCGAGCTCCTGCGACCGCTCCATCGCCGCCTGGATCGCGTTCAGGAACGCCGCGCGCACGCCTTCCTGCTCGAGCACCCTGATCGCGCGGATCGTCGTGCCTCCCGGAGACGTGACCGCCTCGCGCAGGTCGACCGGGTGCATCTGCTCGTCCCGCAGCAGCTTGGCCGTGCCGAACATCGTCTGGACGACGAGCTGCGTGGAGACCTCGCGCGAGAGACTCAGCAGGATGCCCGCTTCGATCATCGCCTCGGCGAGCAGCGCGAAGTACGCGGGGCCCGAGCCCGAGACGGCGGTGACTGCGTCCATTGCGCTCTCCGGCAGCCGCACGACGCGTCCGAGGTTCGAGAGCACGCTCTCCGCGAGCTCGAGATGCTCGTCGCCCGCGTGCGCACCGGCCGACAGGCCAGCCATGCCCTCGTGCACCGTCGAGGGCGCGTTCGGCATCGCTCTCACCACCGGCACGCCTTCGGCCAGTCGCGACTCGATCTTGGCCGTCGGGATCGCCGCGGCGATCGAGAGCACCGTCTGCGCGGGCGAGACGGACGGCGCGATCTCGTCGAGCAGCGCGCCCATGTCCTGCGGCTTGACCGCGATCACGACGATCGCCGCGCCGGCAACGGCGTCCGCGTTCGAGAGCGTCGCCTCGACCTCGTAGCACTCCCGCAGCTCCTCGACGCGCTCCGGCCGGCGCCCCGTGACGACCACATCGGTCCAGCCGGACGACAGGAGCCCGGAGAGCAGGGACTCGCCGATCTTCCCGGTCCCGAGGATCGCGAGGCGCACCACGTGGTGTGAGTCTAGGCCGCGCGCGAAGAGATCCGGTACGGCGGCCGTCTGATGCGTGCGCCGTCGGGGACCGGGACCAGGCCGCGCGCGAAGCCGGCCATCAGGTACACGCTCGCGAGCCCGGCCCACTCGCCGTAGGGCTCGAGCAGCTCGGCGGTCTCGTGGCCTTCGACCCAGCGGCCCTTGAGCGCGATTGCGAGCTTCACCAGCCCGAGATCGCCGACGAGGCCGTACTCGTGACGGCCGAGGCCTTCGAGGCAGACGACCCCGACCGACCACGGGCCGAGCCCGCGCTCGCGCTCGAGCCGCTCGGCGACGACCGGCGACGGGAGCTCCTTCAGCCGCTCGAGCTCGAGCGACCGGCAGAGCCGCGCGAGCGTCGCTCCCCGCCGCGCGTGGAGCCCGAGCGCGCGCAGCTGCGCCGGCGACGGGCCCGCGAGCGTCGAGGAGCCCGGCGGCGCGTGCAGGTCGCCGACCGGCTCCGAGACCGCCCGGATGATCCGCTTCTCCATCGCCCGCGCGCGCCAGGACTCGATCAGCTGCCCACAGAGCGCACGCAGCAGCGCCTGCGCGACGGTTCCGACGCGCAAGACGCGCTTCCCCTGCAGGTGCGAGATCGGCCCACGCAGCAGCTTGTCCTGCTTGAAGCGCCGGAGGAACTCGGTGTGGTCGGCGTCGAGCGCGAGCATCCAGCGCAGACGCTCGACCGACTCGTCACTCGGTCCGCGCAGGACGACGGTCCCGTCGCGGAGCTGCGTTGCGATCGCCTGCTCGCCGCCGACCGCCGCGCGCAGCATCCCGTCGCGCCAGACGCGCGTCGCGTCGGAAGCACCTTGGGCGGTGAGGGCGAGTGAGTACGGGCCGGCCGGACGGATCCGGGCCGTGACCGTCAACGCTCGAGGGGCGGGTGGACGGACGGCTGGCTTCGTACTGCGTAGTCGGTCGCGCGCTCCAGTGCGTCGAGCGCTTCCGCATCGCGCCCGGCGTCCCGCAGCACCTTCGCCCAGCGGCGGCAGCACTGCGCGGCCTCTCGGTAGCGCGTGCCCGAGTCGAGCGCCTCCACCGCGTGGCGGAACGCATCGTCGGCGGCGTCGTGGTCGCCCTGGAGCGTGAGCCCCTCCGCGAGGGCCCACCACGCGCTGCCCTGCTCGGACTCGTACGCACTGCCGAGGGTCGCGATCGCCTCGCGGGCCCTGCTCACGGCGGTGTCGCCGTCGCCGAGGCTCGCAGCCACCTTCGCCTGCTCAACTCGAAGCATGGCGAGATCGGTGGGGTCGGGGGCGCGCCCGAGGAGCGACTCGGCCAGCTCGAGATGCGGCTGCGCCTCTGCAGCCTTGCCCTCCTGCTGGCCCATGATCCACGCACACAGCAGGTGAGCGCGAGCGAGGTGGTTCGTGTCCTCGGTTGCCTCGAGGAGCGCGACTGCGCGACGGGCATACTCGAGCGCGCGAACCGGCTGGCCCTCGGCCTCGGCGAGCCGGGCGACCGACCAGTACAGGCGGACGCGCGTATAGGCGTCTGCGGCGTCTTCGGCGCGTGAGAGCGCGTCACTCAGGACCGACTCCGCGCGCTGCAGCTCACCCTGGTCCGTGAGTGCGGCGCTCAGGTAGCCGGCGAACCGAACGTAGGCGGCGACGTTCGACGGATCGTCCTGGTCGAGCTCGTCGAGGCAGGTCTCGAGCAGCTCGATTGCCCGCTCGTGCGAGCCGACGAGGGTGTAGCTGCGGGCGAGCGTCGCATACGCGTCTGGGCGGTCGACGGGCGACAGGGAGCCGGAGTCGAGGGCGGACTGCAGGTGTTCGGCTGCTTCGGCGGGACGGTTGGTCTGCCAGGCAACGAGGCCGAGGCCGATCTCGGCCCGGACCGCCGAGGCGGTGTCGCCCGCCTCGTTCGCAGCATGGAGCAGCTTGCGAAACGCCTCTTCTGCCGTCTGGGGCTCGCCGTCGAACCGGAGGCGCAGCTCGGCGTCGGCGAGCCGCAGCTCGCGCTCGTCGACGTCGCGCAGCTCCGAGCCGGTCTCCAGGTACTCCGCCGACACGCCGAGCGTGCGGGCGAGCGTGCGCAGGGCCTTCACGGACGGCCTGCGGGTCCCGGCCTCGATCCGGGAGATGTACGCGTACGAGACGCCGGGCCCTGCCAGCTCACGCTGAGACAGACCGCGCTCCAAACGCAGTCGCCGGAGTCGAACCCCGATCGGCTCAGGCTCGTCCAAGGCCACCCGCGCGGTCGATCATGACGCGATTGCCGGACGGGGTCAAACGACAAGCTCTTGACAACAAAAGGCCGGGTGGTTCGGTATGTCGTACTGCGGTTCGGCCCACCCACCCACGCGATCGGGAGAAGGGAGGTGCCTCCATGACTCATCGTGCCCGGATCTGGCTGCTCGCAGCCGGCTCGCTGATCGTCGCCGCGGTCTGCGGCGACGGCCCCTGGCCGCCGATGTGACCCCACGCCGCGGGCGGGGGCGGTCGAACGGCCCCCGCCCGCCGCTGTAGCCTCACGCTCCGTGCCGGTGCTCGCGCTCGTCGTCTACGCCGTGGCGCTCGCGGCGGGCGGCATCGCCGTCTGGAGGCGCCCGGTCTACGCCGTCTACGCGTTCGTCGTCGGCCTGGCGCTCCACAACGCGGTCATGGCCGGGCTCTACGGGCTGGGTGTGCACGGAACGCCGCTGACGCTGATCGCGGCGTGGAAGGAGGTGCTGCTCGCGGTCGCGCTCGCCCGCGTCGCGCGGGACGCGGCCGCCGCCCGGACCCTGCCGTTCCGCCCCGCGCTCGTCGATGCGCTCGCGCTCGTCTTTGTGGGGTTCGTCTTGCTCTACGCGGCGCTTCCGCAAAGCTGGCTCGGAGGCGAGGCCGACGCGAAGACGGTCCTCTACGCGCTTCGGCACGACCTGGCCTTCGTCGCCGCGTACTTTCTCGGCCGCTCGGTGGTGCTGCCCTCGATCCGCCGGCTCGTCCTCGCGACCGCGGCGGTCGTTGCGGTGCTCGGCGTCGTCGAGGTCTACACCGTCCCGATCGACCGTTGGGTGGACGCCGACGTTCCGGCGTACTTCAGCGACCAGCTCGGGTTCGAGTTCCACGGCCCGCGCGGTCTGCCGGAGAACTTCGTGTTCAACACGGGCGACGAGAACGAGCTGCTGCGCCGCGCGGTCTCCACCTTCCTCAGTCCGCTCGGCACGGCGTACATGCTCGTCGTCGCGTTGTGCCTGTGGGCCGTGCGCCCGCGCTCCTGGTGGCCGCTCGCCGCGCTCGCAGCCGTCGGGCTCCTGTTCACGTTCACCCGCGCGGCGATGATCGCGCTCGTCGGTGCGCTGCTCGTGTTCGCGTTCGTGCGCCGCTCGTGGTGGCCCGTGCTCGCCGCGGGGGCGACCTTATTCGTCGGGCTCGCCTGGACGCAGATCTACCCGTCGATCGCGCCGGAGACGACGTGGTCGCAGGCGGATCTCGCCTACCAGCGGGAGCGAGCGCGCGAGCTCGGCGTCCCGCCCGGCGAGGCCGTCTCGCTCGACGAGCCGTCGATCAAGAGCCACCTGACGGCCTTTCGAGAAGGCGTGGACACCGTGCTCCATCATCCTTGGGGCTTCGGGCTCGGGAACGCGGGCGCAACGGCCCTGCGGCGCCACGTTCCGCTCAAGGCCGGCGAGTCGACCTATACCGAACTCGGCGTGGAGATCGGCCTCCTCGGCGCGCTCTCGTTCGTCGCATGGAGCCTCGCGCTGCTCTGGTCGCTGGTCCGCACGGGAGCGCCGGGCGCCGCCGCGGCGTTCGCGGCAATCCTCGCCATCGCCGTGCAGACCGACGTCCTGGGGACGCCGTGGCTCGCCTACGTCGTCTGGATCCTCGCGGGTGCGACACTCTCGGAATGGCAGAGCCGATCGATCCCCGCGTCGACGTCGGGCACGTCCACCTGAAGGTTTCGGACCTCGACCGCGCAATCGCCTTCTACCGCGACGTGCTCGGCTTCGAGCTCCAGCAGCGGCTCGGCAACGAGGCGGCGTTTCTCTCCGCCGGGGGCTACCACCACCACGTCGGCCTGAACACCTGGGAGTCGCGGGGCGGGCCGCCGCCTCCGTACGGAACGACCGGCCTCTTCCACGCCGCGTTCCGCTATCCCGACCGCAAGGCACTTGCGAACGCGCTCAAGCGCCTGGTCGAGCACGGCGTCCCGCTGTCCGGCGCGTCCGACCACGGCGTCTCCGAGGCGCTCTACCTCCGCGACCCCGACCAGAACGGGATCGAGCTCTACCACGACCGCCCGCGCGACCAGTGGCCTCGCTCGGGAGACGGCATCACGATGTTCACCGCCCCGCTCGACGTCGCGGCGCTTCTCGCCGAAGCCGGCTAGGCCGCCAGGCGCCCGTCCGCGAGGCCGACGATCCGGTCGGCCTGCGCGGCGATGCTCGGGTTGTGCGTGATCAGCACGACCGTCTGCCCTCCTTCGGACGAGAGCCGCCGGAGCAGGGAGACGATCTCGTCGCCGGTCTTCGAGTCGAGGTTTCCCGTGGGCTCGTCGGCGAGGATCACGCGCGGGCCATTGACGAGCGCACGCGCGATCGCGACTCGCTGCTGCTCGCCGCCTGAGAGCTGGGAGGGCAGGTGGCGGGCGCGGTCCGCCAGCCCGACCGCCTCGAGCGACCGCTCGACGGCGTCGCGGCGCTCCGCTCCCGACCGCGCCGTCGGAGCCATCGCGGCCTCGACGTTCTCGGCCGCAGTCAGCGTCGGGATCAGGTTGAACTGCTGGAAGACGAAGCCGATCGTGTCGCGGCGCAGCGTCGTGAGGGCGCGGTCGCTCTCCCGCGCGAGGTCGCGGCCCTCGAACAGGAGCTCGCCGCGCGTCGGCCGGTCGAGCGCACCGAGCAGCTGGAGCAGCGTGGTCTTGCCGGACCCGCTCGGCCCCACGACGGCGACGAACTCGCCCTCGGCGATCGTGAGCTGGAGGTCTCGCACCGCAAGGATCTCCATCGAACCCTGGCGGAACGACTTGGTGACGTCGTTGAGCTGGTAGAGCGTCATCTCAGTCCAGATGCCGGAGGGCGTCGGCGGGGCGAAGTCGGGAAGCGCGCAGCGCACCTGCGGCTCCGGCGAGGAGCCCGCCGAGCAGCGCGAGCAGGACGGCGAGGGCAAGCACGGAGGCGCTGACGGGGGCGTCGAGCGCGACCGTCTCGGAGCCCGCCGCGACCGCGCCCTGCCCGAACACGCCGATGAAGCGCGGACCGCCCTGCTGCGCGGTGTCGGCGACCGTCGCGGTGAGCGTCGGCCCGTAAGCATCGAGAAGCGCGGCGCCGAACAGGCCGAGCGCGACGCCGATGGCCGCGCCGAGCGCACCCTGGAGGAGCGCCTCGCCTGTGACCTGGCGAACGACGAGGCGCTGCGGCCAGCCGAGCGCCTTGAGCGTGCCGAGCTCGCGCGTCCGCTTGGCGACGGACGCAAGCGTGAGCAGGCTCGCGATCAGGAACGCCGCGAGCAACCCGACGAGCGCGAGCGCCGTGCCGAGCTTGCCGCTCAGGTTCTTCGCGTCGACGAGCGAGCCGCTGACGCGGTCGGCGACGTCCTCGGCGGTCGTCACGGTTGCTCCGTCGATCTCGGCTTTGATCGCCGTCGAGACCGCCGCGACGTCGTCGGCGCTGTTCGCGCGGACCTGGATCGCGTTCACGCGCCCCTTGCGGTCGGCGAGCTTCTGCAGCCGGGCGAGGGAGACGTAGACGTCCGACGCCTGCCCGCCGAGAGGAGGCTTGGCCAGGCCGACGACCTTCAGCTTCTTCCCGCCGATGGTGACGGTGTCTCCGACGTCGAGGTTGTTCCGGCGCGCGTAGCCGACGTTGAGCACGGCCTCGTCGCCGCGTCGCAGGTAGCGCCCGGTCTCGACCTCGGCGGGAGAGACCGGCGCGAGCCCGGGCCGAGAGATGTCGACGCCCGTCACGGTCATCGACTGCGCGTTGATCGAGTCGGGGCCGCCCGGGGCGGGCGCAGGCGCGCTGAAGCGGCCGCCCTGCTGCGCCGGCTGCTCAGGGACGGTGCCCTCGATGTGGAGCGAGTTGAGCGTGAGCGAGCCGGCCGCTTCCTGGACGCCGTCGATTCGCCGGACGGCTGCGACCTCGCTCGCGGGGAAGCTCAGCTGCCCCGAGACGAAGGTGTCACGCGAGAACTTCGTACCGGGCTCGCCGAGGTCGCGGAGACCGATCCGCGCCCCGCCGTTCTCCTCCTGGAGCTGCTGTTGCTCCTTCTCCGACAGCCGCGGGAAGCCGCCGCCCGCGGCCGGGTCGAGGTCGAGCGGCCGCGACACGGCGAGGTCGGTTCCCAGGCCCGTCAGCGGCTCGAGCACCTTCTGCTGGGCCTGGTCGAGCCCGCTCGAGAGCGCGTTCACGACGACGACGAGCGCGACGCCGATCGCCAGCCCGAGCGCGGTCAGGAGCGTACGGCCGCGCCTCCGGCCGAGCTCGGCGAACAGGTAGCGGACGAAGAACACGCTCCGCACGAAACCATCTCTCGGTGAAAAGCCGGTGAGGCAGCCGTGAGAGCGCGCTAAGAACTGCTGTTCCGCAGTGTGGACTGCGCGACGCGCTAGCCTGGGGTGAACGAATGGCAAAGCAGGTCGAGCAGGTTCACGACGTCGTCATCCGTTTCGCGGGTGACTCCGGCGACGGGATGCAGCTGACGGGCGGCCGCTTCACGAGCGACACCGCCGCGCTCGGCAACGACCTCTCGACCTTTCCGGACTACCCGGCCGAGATCCGTGCGCCCGCCGGCTCGCTCCCGGGCGTGTCGGGCTTCCAGATCCACTTCTCCGACCACGACATCCTCACGCCGGGGGACCGCCCCGACGTGCTGGTCGCGATGAACCCGGCCGCACTCCGCACGAACCAGAAGGACCTCCCGAGCGGGGCCACGCTGGTCCTGAATCGCGACGCGTTCAGCGAGAAGAACCTCCAGAAGGCCGGCTACTCGGCCAACCCGCTCGAGGACGGCTCGCTCGACGAGTACCGGCTGCACGCGATCCCGCTGACGTCGATGACGGTCGAGGCGTTGAAGGGAATCGACGGCGTGACCTCGCGTGAGGCCGAGCGCTCCAAGAACTTCTTCGCGCTCGGGCTGATGTCGTGGCTGTACGGCCGGCCGACCGAGAACACGCTCGACTTCATCAAGACGAAGTTCGCGAAGCGCCCCGAGATCGCGGAGGCGAACCGGCGCGCGTTCAACGCGGGCTACAACTACGGCGAGACCTCTGAGGACTTCCTCGTCCAGTACGAGGTCCAGCCCGCGTCGCTCGCCCCGGGCCGCTACCGGCAGATCACCGGCAACCAGGCGCTCGCGTACGGGCTGATCGCCGCGTCCGTCAAGTCGGAGCTGCCGCTGTTCCTCGGTGCGTACCCGATCACGCCCGCGTCGGGGATCCTCGAGGAGCTCGCGCACCACAAGGAGTTCGGCGTGCGGACGTTCCAGGCCGAGGACGAGATCGCAGCCGTCGGCGCGGCGCTCGGCGCGAGCTTCGGCGGCGCTCTCGGCGTGTGCACATCCGCCGGGCCGGGCGTCGTCCTGAAAGCGGAGACGGTCGGCCTCGGCGTCACGCTCGAGCTGCCGCTCGTGATCGTCGACGTGCAGCGCGCCGGGCCTTCGACGGGGATGCCGACGAAGCCCGAGCAGGCGGATCTGCTGATGGTGCTGTTCGGGAGGAACTCCGAGAGCCCGGTGCCGGTGCTCGCAGCGGGAACGCCCGGCGACTGCTTCTACGCGGCCGTCGAAGCGGTGCGGATCGCGGTCAAGTACCGGACGCCCGTGTACCTGCTCTCCGACGCATACCTCGCCAATGGGTCGGAGCCGTGGCTGATCCCGAACATGGACGAGCTCCCGGCTCTCGACCCTGAGTTCGCGACCGAGCCGCCCGAGGACGGCGTCTTCCTCCCGTACGCCCGCGACCCGGACACGCTCGCACGCCCCTGGGCGATCCCGGGCACGCCCGGGCTCGAGCACCGCATCGGCGGGCTCGAGAAGCAAGACGGCACCGGGAACGTGAGCTACGACGCGGACAACCACGACAAGATGGTTCGGCTGCGCGCGCAGAAGGTCGCGGGGATCGCAGCCGACATCCCGGAGATCCGGATCGACGACCCGAGCGGCGAGGCGAAGCTGCTCGTGCTCAGCTGGGGTGGCACCTTCGGCGCAGTTCACGCCGGCGTTCGGCGCGTGCGCAACGAGGGCCGAAACGTCGCGCACGTTCATCTCCGCTACCTCAACCCGTTCCCGCGCAACACGGCGGATGTGCTCGCCCGCTTCGAGCAGGTGCTCGTGCCGGAGATGAACCTCGGCCAGCTGCTCAAGCTCGTGCGCGCGGAGTTCCTCGTCGACGCGGTCGGCTACAACCGCGTGCGCGGCCTGCCGTTCCGCGCGACCGAGATCCACGAGGCGATCGAGGCGATGCTGTGAGCGAAGGCAACGGCCACGTGATCCAGCTGACCGCGAAGGACTTCAAGTCCGACCAGGAGGTGCGCTGGTGCCCGGGCTGCGGCGACTACGCGATCCTCGCCGCGGTGCAGAGCTTCATGCCGGAGCTGAACCTCGAGCGGGAGAAGATCGTCTTCGTCTCCGGAATCGGCTGCGCGGCACGGTTCCCGTACTACATGCGGTCGTACGGGATGCACTCGATCCACGGGCGGGCGCCCGCGATCGCGACCGGGCTCGCGGTGTCGAGGCCCGATCTGTCCGTCTGGGTCGTCACCGGGGACGGCGACGCGCTCTCGATCGGAGGGAACCACCTGATCCACGCGCTGCGCCGCAACGTGAACGTGAAGATCCTGATGTTCAACAACCAGATCTACGGGCTGACGAAGGGGCAGTACTCGCCGACGTCTCCCGTCGGCCAGCGGACCGGTTCGACGCCCATGGGCTCGATCGACAACCCCTTCAACCCGCTGTCGCTCGCGATCGGCACCGACGCGACCTTCATCGGGCGTGCGCTCGACACCGACCGCAAGGAGCTGACCGATGTGCTGCGTGCCGCAGCCATGCACCGGGGCGCCGCCTTCGTCGAGATCTTCCAGAACTGCAACATCTACAACGACGGTGCGTTCGACGCGGTGCGAGACGACAAGACCAACCGCATCTACCTGAGGCACGGTGAGCCGATTCGCTTCGGCGAGGACGGCGAACGGGGCGTTCGCCTCCGGCACGACGGCTCGGTCGAGGTCTTCGACGGTGACGGCGACGCACTCGTCTGGGACGCACACCACGTCGAGCCATCGATCGCCTTCGCGATGTCGCGGCTCACCCTCGACGCCGTGGGCGCGGCGCCGTTCGGCGTCTTTCGCGACGTCGAGCGCCCGGTCTACGACGAGCAGATGGCGGCCCAGCTGGAGCAGGCGCGGGCCGCGAAGGGCGAGGGCGACCTCGCCGTACTCGTCGGCTCGGGCGACACGTGGTCGATCGGCGAGCCGCCCTCCTAGGCGGACTCGAACACGACCTGGCGGCCGGGACGCGCCAGCGGGCGCGTGATGAAGATCGCCACGACCGCGCCGATGAGTGCCGCGACGGAGCCCGCCGCGAACGCGATCTCGAAGCCGTCGATCGACGGCACCGGCGTTCCCGGGATGGTGTGCGACATCAGCAGCGCCGCGCCCGCCTGACCGCCGATCACGCCGCCGACCGTCCGCATGACGGTGTTCATCCCGCTCGCGACTCCGGTCTCGGTCGGCCGCACGGACTGGGCGATGATCGTCGCCATCGCCGCGAACGCGAAGCCGATCCCGATCCCGAAGACGGGCTGGCTCGCGACGAGCTTCCACGGCTCGTCGTTCCAGATCGCCAGCATCGCGGCGGCGATCGAGACGAGCGCCATGCCGATCGACAGCGGCCACTTGAACCCCGTCCGCCGGCCGATCAGCCCGCCGAGCGGGCCGGCGAACAACAGCACGAGAGAACCCGGCAGCAGGTAGAGGCCCGCCTTCGTCGCGCTCGCGCCGAACCCGTAGTCGACGAGCCCGGCCCACTGCTCTGGCACGCCGCGCGGCATCTCGACGAAGTTCGGAACGAGCACGAAGACGCTGAACATCGAGAAGCCGGCGATCAGCGCGGTGATGTTCGTGAGCAGCACGGGACGGCGCGTCATCATCCGCATGTCGACCATCGGCTCCGGGACCCGTAGCTCGACGAGGACCCACGCGGCGAACAGCACCGCGGCCGCGACGAGCAGCGCGACGATCCGTCCCGAGGTCCAGCCCCAGTTTTCGCCTTCGGTCAGCGCGACCAGGAACGAGATCAGCCCGCACGAGAGCAGGATCGCCCCCGGGAAGTCGACGCGCGACGGGGTCTTGATCGGCGACTCCGGCACGAAGCGGGCGACCATCAGCATCGACAGGGCGATACCGATCGAGCCGAAGATGAACAGCCAGCGCCACGACAGGTGGTCGACGATCACGCCGCTGAGCACGATTCCGAAGCCGCCGCCGACGCCGAACACGGAGCTGACGAGGCCGATGCCGACCCCGACCTTCTCCGGCGGGAACTCGTCCCGGATGATCGCGAACGACAGCGGGAAGACCGCCGCGCCTGTCCCGGCGAGCGCCCTGAACGAGATCAGCGACCAGATGTTCCACGCGAGCGCGCAGCCGACGCAACCGATGAGGAAGAGCCCGAGGCTGACCAGGAGCATGCGCTCCTTGCCGTGCTGGTCTCCGAGCTTGCCGAGGATCGGTGTCGAGACCGACGCGACGAGCAGGAAGACGGTCAGTACCCAGGTCGCCCACGTCGTCGTCGTGTCGAGCTCGCGCTGGAGCACCGGGAGCGCGGGCACGACCATCGTCTGCTGAAAGGCGAACGCCGTCCCGGCGAGCGTGAGGGCGGCGAGCGTGACGTTGTAGTGCTGGCGCCCCTCCTCCATCTACAGGACGAAGAGCGCGACTGCGACGTACTGGCACGCGGCCGCTGCGACGACGAGCGCGTGGAACAGCTCGTGGTAGCCGAAGACGCTGGGGACCGGGTCCGGGCGGCGCAGCGCGTAGATGATCGCGCCGGCGGTGTAGAGGAGGCCCCCGGCGGCCAGCAACGTCAGCGGCGTCAGGCCGACCGATCCGAGGATCTCGGGCGCGGCGACGATGCCGGCCCAGCCGAGCAGGACGTGCGAGGAACGCTGCGACCCAGCGGGGCGCGTCGATCCACGCGATCTTGAGCACGATCGCCGCGAACGCCCCGGTCCAGACGATCGCCAGGATGACGACGCTCCACGAGCCGTGGAGCGCGACGAGCCCGAACGGGGTGTACGTCCCCGCGATCAGGAGAAAGATCGCGGCGTGGTCGAGGCGGCGGATCCAGCGCCGCGGCCCCGGCGGCCAGACGACGCGGTGGTAGAGCGCACTGATCCCGAGCATGGCCGCGACGGTCGCCGCGAAGACGATCGCCGAGACGCGTGCGGCACCGCCCTGGGCCCCGGCGACGAGCAGAGCGCCGACGCCGATCGAGACGAAGAAGCCGTACTGGTGGAGCACTCCCCGCAGGCGAGGGCGCCGCTTCGCGGCGAGAAGCCAGTCAGGCTGATCGATCGTCACGCTGAGGAAGGTTTCTCAGTCGCGGTAACGGTAAACGATGCGTCCCCGGCCGAGGTCGTATGCCGAGAGCTCCACCTTGATCCGGTCGCCCGGGAAGATCCGGATCCGGTACCGCCTCATCTTGCCTGCGGTGTAGCCGAGCGTCTCGTGCCCGTTGTCCAACGCGATACGGAAGAAACCGTTCCGGAGAGCCTCGACCACCTCGCCCTCCATCTCGATCTTCTGCTCTTTCGTCTCGGCTATGACTCTGCTCCTGGCCCCTGAACGACTGGGAACGCGGAACGTACCAGTCGCTGCTACTCTGATTCCACGGACGGCGTGGTGCCGTTCTGTGAGATTTCGCTTCTCGTTCCTCCTTCGGGTGTTTCGAGGCCGGCAGATCTCGAACCCGTAAAGGAGTCGAACAAACAGATGAAGTCGTTTCGCCAGCTCGGCGTGTCCGACGCAATCGTCGATGCGCTCGCGCGCAGCGGCGTGGAGACGCCGTTCGCAATCCAGTCGCTCGTGATCCCGGACGGCCTGAACGGGCAGGATCTGCTCGCAAGGTCGCCGACGGGCTCGGGCAAGACGCTCGCCTTCGCGGTCCCGATCGTGCAGCGTCTGAACGCGTCCGAGGCGCGGCCCTCGGCGCTCGTGCTCGTGCCGACGCGCGAGCTCGCGACCCAGGTCGCCGAGGCGCTCGAGACGATCGCGTCCTCGCACGGACTGAAGGTGGCCGCGGTCTACGGCGGCATGCCGCTCGGCGCTCAGGCCAAGCGCGCGCGGGAAGCGCACGTCCTCGTCGCGACACCCGGCCGGCTCGAAGACCTGGCGGAGCGCAAGCTCGTCCGTCTCGACGCCATCCGTATCTTCGTCCTCGACGAGGCCGACCGGATGCTCGACATGGGCTTCCAGCCACAGGTCGACGCGATCGTCAAGCGTCTGCCGCGCAAGCGCCAGACGATGTTCTTCTCGGCGACGCTCGACGGCGAGGTCGGTGAGCTCGCGCGCCAGTACACGTTCAACCCGAGCCGCTACGACGCCGAGCTCCCGTCCCACCTCGAGAGCGGCGAGACCGAGCACCGCTTCGTGCCGGTGACGGCCGAGAACAAGGTCGAGACGCTCGTCAGCCTGCTCGAGCAAGAGCGCGGGCTCGCGCTCGTCTTCACCCGCACGAAGCGCGGTGCCGACCGGCTCGTGCAGAAGCTGAAGCGGCACGACGTCGTCGCGGTTGCGATGCACGGCGACATGAACCAGAACGCACGTGAGCGGGCGCTCTCCCGCTTCGATTCGGGGAAGGTCTCGACTCTGGTGGCGACCGATGTCGCCGCGCGGGGCCTCGACCTCGACGACATCACACACGTGATCAACTTCGATCCGCCCGCCGACGAGAAGGGCTACACGCACCGCGTCGGTCGCACAGGACGCGCAGGCCGCGACGGCACCGGGATCACGCTCGTGCTCCCGGAGCAGCAGGCCGAGGTGAGCCACGTCGCCCGCAAGTTCGGTGAGACCGCCCAGTTCGAGGCACAGGGAATGCGCGTCGCGCGTCCGCGTCTCGTCTACGCGGGGTCGCGGCGCAGCTCGAAGTGGGGCGCGCCGCGCTACGCGGCGCAAGATCTAACAGGTTGACCGTGGTCGGGTCCCGCGTTTGCGGGGCCCGACCACCATCCGCTAGTTGTCGTCCCCCGTCGTCTCCTTGGGCGACGGGCTGACCCTGCGCACCCGTTCGCAGTTGGCGGCCGCGAGGTCGTGCGGCTCCCGCCTGTTGATGATCGCGAGGTCGTTGCCGGGGCCGCAGTCGAGGACGTCCGGCTGGTTGTCGTTCGCCAGCGCGTGGAGGACGTCGTCGCCCTCACCGCCGAACAGTCTGTCGTCGCCGCTGCCTGCCCACATGCGGTCGTTGCCCTCGCCGCCGTTCAGCGTGTCGTCCCCCGGACGCCCGCGCACGACGTCGTTGCCCGGGCCTCCGTTGACGTCGTCGTTGCCCTCGCCGCCGCGGGCAACGTCGTTCCCGCTGCCCGCGAGGACGCGGTCGTTGCCCGGCCCGGCGTAGATCTTGTCGTTCCCGGCCTCTGCGTCGATCGTGTCGTTGCCGCCGAGCGACGAGATCACGTCGTCGCCGAACGTGCCGACGATCGTGTCGTCGCCCTCGGTTCCCTTGAACTTCTCGGCTGTCGCGACTCCGACGACGCTCAGGGCAACGAGCGCGACCAGCGCTCCGATGATGAGTTTCAGCTTCACTTGTCGACCTCCGGGCTCGATGACCCGTCGATCGTGCGACGTCTACGTCAACGCTCCGATGGATCGACGTCAGACGGTCGTAAAACCGGGAGCCGCACCTCGAACCGCGTGGCGACGCCCGGATCGCTCTCGACACGCACGCTCCCACCCATCTGCTCGGTCAGCTGCTTGACGATCGCGAGCCCGAGGCCGGTTCCGACGCGGCGCGAGTCGCCGTAACGCGACCAGAGGAAGAAGCGGTCGAACGCGTGCGGCAGGTCGTCGGGCGCGAGCCCGGGACCGCAGTCCTCGACCGCCAGCACCCCTGGATCGGCTGAAACGCGAACCCAGCCGCCTGCGGGCGTGACGCGCAGCGCGTTCTCGACGAGGTTCGAGACCACTTGCAGCGACCGCTCCGCGTCTCCGAGCGCGGGCGCCCCTCCGTTCGTATCGACGATCAGCTCGACGCCGAACGCTCGAGCCTGCGGCTCGTAGCGTCGCGCCGCGTCCCGCGCGACCGTCGCCAGGTCGATCGGCTCCCGCCGCACGCTGAACTCGATTCGGTTCATGCGCGCGAGCTCGAGCACGTCCTGGACGAGGCGCTCGAGCCGGCCCGCCTCTGCCGCAATCGTGTCGGCGGCTTCGCCGGGCGGGACGGCGTCTTCCCGGAGAGCCTCAGCGTAGCCGCGAATCGCGGTCAGCGGTGTTCGTAGCTCGTGCGACACCGACAGCAGGAAGCTCCGCTCGGCGTCACGTGCCCGCTGGAGCTTCGTGGCCATCTCGTTGAAGGACGTCGCGAGTGACGCGAGCTCGGCCGGCCCCTCGACCGGCACCGGCTCGTGCTCGCCGTCCGCGAGCCGCCTCGACGCATCCGCCACCCGCCGCACCGGGCGCGCCAATGCTCGGGCGATCAGGACCGCGGCGCCCGCCGCGAGCAGGATCCCGAACGCACCGGCGACGAAGAGCCCCTGCAGAAACGGGCGCGACGTCGCTGCGTCCAGCCGCTGCGGGCGAAGCAGGACGAGCGCCTTCTGCGCGACGGGCCGCGCTGCGTAGTACGTGCCGCCGCGAACTCCCTCGACGCCGCGCCCGTTCCGCAGCTCCCGTTGCTCGCCCGCATCGAGGTACTGCGTCGGTCCGGTCAGCGGTGCCGCAGCGACCCGCTCGTCCTGAACCTCGAGCGCGGATTGGAGCGACTTCAGCTTGCCGAGCGGGAGCAGCGCCGTCCGCTCGCGCTCGGCGAGGACGTCGGCACGGTGGCCGAGGTCGCGGAGCGTCGCGCGCTCGACCTCGCGCTGCGTGAGCACGAAGCCGATCGCGAGCGTCAGCCCGATCGAGAGCGCGACCGTGAGCCCGATCGCGGCGACGAGCCGCGCTCGGAGCGAGCTCATCGCCTGCGCGCCTTGTACCCGACCCCGCGAAGCGTCTCGATGAGGTCGGGCCGCCCGAGCTTCCGCCGCAAGGAGGCGACGTGCATGTCGACCGTCCGCGTCCCGGTCGGGTAGTCGAGACCCCAGACGCGCTCGAGCAGCTGCTCGCGGGTGAACACGACGCCCGGGTGCTCGATCAGGTACGCCAGCAGATCGAACTCCTTCGCCGTGAGCGCGACCGGCAGGCCGCCGGCGCTGACCTCCCGGCGCTCGCGGTTCAGAAGCACGTCGTCGAGCGCCAGGACCGCACGCTCGACCCGATCCTCGGCGCGGCGGAGCACCGCCTTGAGCCGCGCGGTGAGCTCGCGAGGCGAGAACGGCTTCGAGACGTAGTCGTCGGCGCCGATCTCGAGCCCGGTGACCCGGTCGATCTCCTCGTCGCGGGCGGTCACCATCACGAGCGGCACCGTCGAGCGGTACCGGATCTCCCGGCACACGTCGAACCCGTCCATTCCCGGGAGGCCGATGTCGAGCAGGACGACGCGGATCGGGTGCCGGTCGAGCTCGACGAGCGCCTCCTCGCCCGAGCGGACCCACACGACCCGAAAGCCTTGTGCGGCGAGGTAGGAACGGAGGAGCCCGGCGATCGACTCCTCGTCCTCCACGAGCAGCACCGTCGGCCCCCAGGCCAGCTCGGTCGCCGAGCTCATCGAGGTGGAGTCAGCTCGACGCGCGCCGCCGCCGCATCGCCGACGCGCGTCGAGGTCGCGGTCATCCCCAGCCGCAGCGCTCGGAAGCGGATCTTGCGCCCGTTGACCTCGAACAGGGTCCCGGGCGTGATCGGGACGACGACCATCGTTCCGTCGAGCTCGCGCAACGTGATGGAGGAGCGGTCGAACGCCCGGATCTTGCCCCGGTCGATGCGGTAGACCTGGATCGCTCCGTCGTGCTTGGCGACGACCTCGGCCCGGACGAGGCCCGGGCCGAGCAGCGACTGCGCCAGCGTCTCGCCGATCGAGGTCGGGACCAGGACGGCGGTCGCGGCCAGCGCGCCGAGCGCTGCGGCGAGCAGTTTGCTCCTCACGCGCTGATTCTGTGCCCGCTGGATCACGGATCGGTACCGGAAACGTAAACGCAGCGTAAAACGCTCAAGCTTCGTGCCATTTTGCTCGATGAGGAAGAGTATGAGCGCTCAGCCGAGCTGGAGGCTGCTCGGGACGATCCTGCTCGAGCAGGGTCTGATCTCGGCGGACGACCTGGAGGGCGCGCTCGAGGACCAGGAGCGCACCGGCCGGAAGCTCGGCGAGATCCTCGTCGAGGCGGGTTACGTCTCGGTCGAGCAGGTGACCACCGTCCTGCTCGAGCAGTGCGGCATCGACATGTCGACCCAGGACGGATTCGGCTCCGGGCTCCGCGACCAGCTCGCCCGGCGTGTGCCCGTCCATCGGCGAGAGCCGGAGCGCGTTCCGGTCTCACGGTTCGCG
Organism: uncultured Actinomycetes bacterium; assembly: GCA_963700495.1. GTDB lineage: Bacteria > Actinomycetota > Thermoleophilia > Gaiellales > Gaiellaceae > JACCTU01. Next base: position 580,009 of record CAVOXT010000003.1, read on the forward strand.
GAGGAGCCGGAGCCTCAGGTGCAGGTGCAGGAGCAGCCGCAGGCCGAACCGGAGCACGGCCCGATCGTGATGTTCGACCAGAAGCCGCGCCGGAGAGGTCTCTTGCGGCGCGACCCGAACCGCGCGCTCGTCGAGCGGCTCGAGGCGCTGGTGAAGGACTTCGACGAGCAGCAGCGCGGGCTCGTCGAGAACCTCGCCAAGCTGCGCCGGATGCTCGCCGGCATCGACGGCTAGCTACGCGCGGACAGCTTCCTGCTCGGCGAGCAGGACGCTGCGGCGGGCCGACACGTCGGCCCGCAGGCCCGGCTGGCTCTTCCATGCGTAGCCGATCACGACCAGGCTGAGCGAGCCGCCGAGGGCGAGCGCGAGCTCGGTCCCGCCGACTTCCATCAGCCAGCCGGCGAAGAGGCCGCCGATCGGGGCGAGCCCTGCGAACGCGAACATGAAGAGGCTCATCACGCGGCCGCGCAGCCGATCGGGCGCGCGCAGCTGGAGGATCGCGCTCGTGTTCGAGACCCAGAGCGTGAAGCAGACGCCGACGCCGAAGAGGATCGCGCAGGCGAGCGGGACCATCGTCACGGGCGCGAGCAGGAGCAGGCCCGAGCTGAACCCGGTCGCGCCGATCAGCAGGGCTTTCCAGCTTGCCCTGCTCCGCGCCGCCTGGATCAGCGCGCCGAGCAGTGCGCCTGCGCCGAAGCAGGCGCTGAGGATGCCGAACACCTCCGGGCCTGCGCCGAACGTGTCCGCCGCGAGGACCGGGATGATGACGTGGAAGTTGAAGCCGACCGTGCTCGCGATGCCGAGGACGATCAGCGCGAGACGGATCTCGGGATTGTCCCAGGCGTAGCGCACTCCCTCGGCGATCGCGGCGCCCGCGCGCTTGCGCGGGTCGCGCTTCACCTTGAAGAGCTCGTCCTCGCGCATCAGCGCGAGCGCGGTCAGGACGGCGAGGAACGTGATCGCGTTGATCAGGAAGCAGACGCCCGTGCCGCCGAGGCCGATGATCACGCCGGCGATCGCGGGGCCGATGATCCGCGCGCCGTTGAAGAGGCCCGTGTTGAGCGCAATCGCGTTCGGAAGCTCGTCCCGCCCGACCATCTGGAACGTCAGCGACTGGCGGCCGGGCGCGTCGAGCACGAGCGCGCAGCCACCCAGGAAGGCGAGCACGTAGACCGCCGGGACGTTCTCCCAGCCGGAGAACACCATCACCGTCAGCGCGATCGAGACGAGCATCTGGCCCGCCTGCGTCCCCATCACGAGCTTCCGGTTGTCGATGCGGTCGGCGATCACGCCGGCGTAGAGGCCGAACAGCATGAAGGGGAGAAAGCGGCAGAACGCGAGGCCGCCGACGGCGAGCGGCGAGTCGGTCAGCTCGACGATGAACCACGCGAGCGCGATGTTCTGCATCCACGATCCCGCGAGCGAGACGACCTGACCCGCGAAGAACAGCCGGTAGTTCCGGTGCTTGCGGAGCGACTTGAAGATCCTTGCGGTCACGGCAGGAGCTTCTCTAGCGGCTCGATCGGCGGCCTCGAGCGCGGCGAGCTCCTGCGCAGAGAGCCCCTTCAGCCGCTCGGCGAGCCAGATCGTCCGCCGCGAGCGCACCGACCGCAGCACGTGGTGTCCCTTCTCCGAGACGTGCAGGCCGACGCGGCGCCTGTCGCCCTCGTGCTCACTTCGCTCGACGAGACCGCTCCGCACGAGCTTCGTGACGGCCTTGGAGATCGCGGCGGGGGACATCCGCTCCTGTGCGGCGAGCTCGCGCACACCGATCCCGGGTGAGTACTTGAGCGCGACGAGCAGCGAGACCTGGCCGCCCGTGACGCCGAGCGAGTGGATCTCGCGCCGGAGCTCTCTCGTCAGCCGGAGGAGCGCGGGACGAAGCCGGTTCGCGAGCTCAACTTCGTTAACCAAGGAAACGTTCACCTGGTTAACTATATCGGTCGGCGCCGAGGCTGCCCGAGTCACTCGTTCGAGGGGTGCCTCCTAGGTGAGGACGTGCTTCGGATCGCGCAGCGGCGCGTCCTCGAACCACTTCTCCCGGTGCCGGTCGGCGTCCGGAGGCCGCTCGTGGTGCTCGCGGATCCAGGCCAGCATCTCCTGCCAGTCGCCGAGCTGCCGTCCCGTCCTCGAGCACGAGCAGCGGGATCGCGTCAGTGCCCGTCGCCTCCCGCATCGTGTCGCGGTTCATCGCTCGCAGCGGCCACCTGTCGCGCGACGAAGTCGATTCCGTACTCCGTCAGCGCCTCACGGACGCGCGAGGAGTACGGGCACCACTCGGCCTGCCAGAGCGTGAGCACGCCTGTATCGATAGCGAATCCGCCGGCACCGCCGACGGCTCGGTCAGTGGTCGAGCCGCTTCGAGAGCTCGATGCTGACCACGGCCTCAGGCCGGATCAGTCGATTCCCGAACTTCGCCCACACGCCGGGCTCCGGCCGGTTGAGCGCACGCACGATCTCGGTCGCGCGATGCTCGGCCAGCTCGGCGGAGTCGAACCGACCTGCCCAGATCCGCTCGCCGCTGCTCAGGTGGATGAACACGGCCATCGACTGGAGCTCCTGCTCCGGCTCCGGAATCGGCGCCTGCATGACCTGCGCGGGCTGTACCGGCGCGGCCGGTACCACCGGCTGCTCGGACTGAGCGAGCGCCGCGGGCTGCGCGTACTGCGCGACCGGGGCGACGGCGACAACCGGGGCGGGCGCTGCAACGGCGGGCATGCTCGGGGCCGGCGCCGAAACGGCTGCAAGCGGACGGCTCACCGGCGGGCTGAGCGGAGGCTCGGCGAACGCGACGGCATACGGCTGTGAAGCAACCCCAACGGTCCGCAGAGTGTTCAACGGTGTCCTTTCGCCGCAGTTTCCCAGGAGAGCAGTACACGCTCTCAGTAGTCACCATCGCCGTTTTGACGTAGTGCCGAATCCCCCGTTGGGGGGAAGCAGCGTCAAAGCGCCGTTCCCTCAGTCGGTGCGGACGCTGACTTCAACGCCGACGACCGACTCGGGTCGAACGAGGCGATCGCCGAAGCGCGGCCAGACGCCGGGCTCGGGTCGCATCAGCGAGTCGATCAGCTGCTGCGCGTGCCGCTCGCCGGCCTCCTGACTCTCGAACCGGCCGACCCACACGCGCTCGCCGTCCTCCATGTGGAGGAACACGCCGACCGACTGGGGGGTCGCGGCGGAAGGCGGTGGGGATGCAACGAAGACGGGTGCCGGTGCGGGGGCGGGGGCGGGAGCGGGGCGAGCGGGAGCCGGAGCGGCCTCGAACTGCGCAACCGGGGCCGGAACGGGTGGGGCCACGGGGGCCGCAACGGGCGGGGCAGGGCGACGTAGGCAACCGGCGCGGGTCGCCTGCTGCTCGGGCGGCGCGTACGCAGCCTTCGCCTGACGCAGGCGGTCGAGGTCCTCCGCCGGGACCCAGCCGCGAGCGACTGCAATCTCTTCGACCGGGCGGCCCGTGGACACGTTCTCACGGAGCGCCTCGGAAAGCTGGTCGAGCGTGAGCCGTCCGGTGCGCACGAGGAGCGCCTGGAGCGGAAGGGTCGCGAGCTCCTGCTCGGTCAGCTCCCGCCGATGAGCAGGGTCACCCGTGGGGCCAACGGCCGCCGGGCTGACAGGGGGTTCGAGTGGGAACGAGCTCATGGGACGCCAAGTTGAGTATCGGTCTCGTCCCCGCGACCCGGCTATCACTCCATCGAGGGACTCAAAAGCCGCGCGTTCGGCCGATCCGTTCGTTGATGGCAGCGATCGATTCCTCCTGGCTTCCCCTGGGAGAGCTGCTTGTCGAGCGTGGCCTGCTCAGCCAGCGCCAGCTCGAGCTCGCGCTCCAGGAACACACCCGAACCGGGCGGCGCCTCGGCGAGGTGCTCGTGACGTTCGGGTTCTTGTCCGAGCACTCGCTCGCGTCGGTGTTGCTCGAGCAGGTCGGGCTGATGGACGCGAACGACGAGGAGCCTCTGGAGTCCGAGCCGAGGCGCTCGGCCGGCCATCTCGCCGAAGCCGAGCCTGTTCGGCCGATCGTCCTTCGCGTCGAGGATCTTCCCGCGCCGCGCGAGGCCTCGCCGGGTCGTGTCTCTGCGTTCGAGGCTCAGGTCGAGGACTTCGAGCGACGCAGCGAAGAGATCCAGGCGAGCATCGCCCAGATCCGCGGCGTCCTCGCCGAGCTGAAGCCCTTCTAGGCCGGCGCCGTCGCGAGCGCCACCGTGCGCTCGTCCCCCGGGGCGCGATAGTCGTCGCCTAGCGCCTCGCACAGCTTCGGCACCAGCTCGCCGGTGACTGCGAGCTCCTGGACGATGTCGGCGCCCCCGATCAGCTCACCCTTGACGAAGACCTGGGGGATCGTCGGCCAGCCCGAGAGATCGCTCAACTCCTTGCGGATCGCGGGGTCGGGCAGGACGTCGACGGTGGCGATCGGCGCTTCGGCGGCACGGAGCGCTTCGAGCGCGCGCATCGAGTTGCCGCACATCACCCACTGCGGCGTTCCCTTCATGAAGAGAACGACGTCCTCCGTCTCGATGATCTCCTTGATTCGCTCTCCCAGCTCGCTCATTCGGTTCCTCTCGTCGTGATCCGAAGCTCGTGGATGGTGCCGTCGGCGAGCGGGCTCGCGAGCGCGTCATAGACCAGACGATGCTGGTCGATCAGGCTGAGCCCGTCGAAGCGGTTCGTCTGCACCGTGACGTGGAAGTGGTCGCCACCGCCGGTCCGATCGACGATGTCGACCTCCTCCGCGTCCGGAAACGCCTGCTCGAGCAGCGTGCGCAGCGATTCCGTCGCCATCGGAGCATGGTAGCCCTAGGCTTTGGGCTGACGAGCGCGATGTTGGACGACGTCTTGAATGCTGTGCGCGAACAGATGCGGCGGGTCGCCGGTGAGCTCGACCTGCCCGAGCCGCTGCGTGCGCGAGAGCCTGAGCGTTCCCTCGACGAGCTGCAGGCGGAGCTCGACTCGCTCGTCGGGCTCGAGACGGTGAAGGAGCAGGTGCGCGCGCTGGTCGCGTTTCTCCGCGTGCAGTCCCGCCGGCTGGAGCACGGGCTGCCGGAGGTCGCGACGTCGCAGCACCTCGTCTTTCTCGGCAACCCCGGTACGGGCAAGACCACGATCGCGCGGCTGCTGGCCGAGATGTACCGCGCGATGGGGCTCCTTCGGCGCGGCCATCTCGTCGAGGTCGACCGCGCGGGGCTCGTCGGGCAGTACGTCGGGACGACGGCGCTGAAGACCGACCGGGCGATCAAGCGCTCGCTCGACGGGGTGCTCTTCGTCGACGAGGCGTACGCGCTCTCGCCCGACGCAGTGGTGCAGGACTTCGGGCCCGAGGCGGTCGAGGCGCTGCTGAAGCGGATGGAGGACTTCCGGCACCGGTTGGTGGTGATCGTCGCCGGCTATCCCGCGTCCGATGGAGCGGTTCCTCGACTCGAACCCTGGGCTGCGGTCGCGCTTCTCGCGCGAGATCGTGTTCCCCGACTACACGACGGCCGAGCTGCTCGCGATCACCCGGCGCTTCGCGGGTGAGAACGAGTACCGGCTGACCGAGGGCGCCGAGGAGGTGCTCGGTCGCACCTTCGACGCGGCGCAGCGGGGCGAGGGGTTCGGCAACGCCCGCTACGCGCGGACGATCTTCGAGCAGGCGTTGAACGCCCAGGCGCTGCGGCTCGCCGGTGTCTCCGGTCGGCCGCTCGAGGAGCTCGAGCCCGAGGAGCTGATGCGCGTCGAGGCGGAGGACGTCCTCGCCGCCGCGCGCGCCCTCGGCGAGGGCGACGAGCTCCCGCCGCGCTCGACGTGGTTCCGCCGCCGCCGCGCGTCGTGAACCTTCCGGGGTCAGACCCCGAAAGGTACGAAGCCGCTTGCTTCAGCCAATTTCGTCTGGATTGGCGAGATTCGGGGTCAGACCCCAAATCTTGTCAAGACGCTTCTTCGGCCAGGGCTTCGCGGATCAGGGTGTCGAAGTGGGCGATCAGCTGCTCGCTCTCGCCCAGAAGACGCCCTTCGGTCAGGACGCCTGAGCGGACCCCCCGCTGGACGCGCTCGACGAGGGCCGTGTCCTCCCGGCCGACCTGGTCGTCGAGCTCGAGCAGGTCGTGGATCCACGCCTCGTCCTCGCCGGGCGCGAAGAAGTAGTCGAGAAACCCTCGAGAGCGCTCGGGCCCCTCCGGCCAGACCGGCCCGATCGAGAGGTTCGGCCGGCCCGGGTAGACGTTCAGCTTCAGGTTCGGCCAGACGAAGTGGAACTGCCCTCGCGCGCCGTTGCCGCGCGCCTGCGCATACTGCGACAGATGCCAGCGGTGCCGCTGGAGCAGATACGAGTCGGGTGAGACGTCGACGGCGGCGCTGAAGCTCGGGTGCGCTACGGCGCAGTGATAGCACTCCAGGTAGTTCTCGCAGGCGACCTTCCAGTTCGACTCGAGCTCGTAGTCGACGCGGTGGTGGAACTCCAGCCCGTCGACCAGGAGCGCCTCCTTCAGCTCGCCGAGCGTCTCGGCGAGCGGGACGGCGTCGGCCGCGGGGTTGACGAACACGAACGGCCCCCAGGTCTCCACGCGGAGGGGCAGGAGACCGAGCTCGTCGTGTGCCTCGGTCTCATCCGATCGAGGCGCGGCACGCAGCCCGCCGTCCAGCCCGTAGGTCCACGCGTGGTACGGGCACTGGAGCGTCTCCCGCTTCCCCGCACCCTCCACGAGCAACGAGCCGCGGTGCCGGCAGACGTTCAGGAACGCCCGAACCTCCCCGTCCTGCGCCCGCGTTACGACTACGGGCACATCGCCCGCGCGCCCCGCGAAGTACGTCCCAAGGTCGGGTAGCTGGCCGAGATGCCCGACGTACTGCCACGTCCGCCGGAAGATCGATTCCTGCTCCCGACGCAGGATCTCGGGCTCGAAATACCAACTCCAGGGGAGTGTTTGCTCCATTGAACAGACGATATAAGTGTCGAGTGAGAGTCCGGCTCGTCATCGTCGCGGCGCTCGCCGCATTGCTGCTCTCCTCGAGCGCGTCGGCGGCACCGTTCAACACGATCCGCATCGCGGCCTACTACTCCTGGTTTCCGGAGGGTTGGACGTATGCCGAGATGAACCCGTTTACGCACTATCGCCCCTCGCTCGGGTTCTACGACGCGGGTAACCCAACCGTGATCGAGCGTCACATCCGCGGGATGAAGTACGGGCGTATCACCGCAGCGACGTACTCCTGGTGGGGCCCCGGTAGCCCGACCGACCGCCGCTTCGACACGCACCTCGCCGCCGGCGCCCGGCTCGGCTTCAGGTGGGCGATCTACCACGAGCTCGAGGGTTACAGCGACCCGTCCGTCGAGGAGATCCGCGCCGACCTGGAGTACATCCGCGACACGTACGCCGAGAGCCGTGGGTACCTGAAGCTCGGCGGCCGGCCGGTCGTCTTCGTCTACGGCGACGCGGGAGACGGAGTGGGTTGCAGCGCCGCGAACCGCTGGGCGGCTGCGAACGAGACCGTCGGAGCGTTCCTCGTCATGCGCTCGTTCAAGGGGTACCGCGCGTGCACGGCAGCCGTGGACGGGTGGCACCCGTACGCGGCGAACAAGAACGAGTTCGACCTCTTCCCGTTCGCGTACGCGATCTCGCCCGGCTTCTACTTCGCCAAGGCCGACCAGCCGACGCGTCGGCGCAGCATCAGCTCGTGGACGCGCAGCGTCCGGCGCATGGCGAGCTCGCCGGCCCAGTTCCACTTCGTGATCAGCTTCAACGAGTGGGGCGAGGGGACCGCGATCGAGAGTGCGGTGCAGTGGTCGAGCTCGTCCGGGTACGGGAAGTACCTCGACGTGCTCCACTCGATCCGCTGAAGCCGCCCCGCGCGCTCGAGTGGTGGCGCTCGACGCCCCACGGAGCGGCCTGGCTCGACAGGCTGCCTGCCCTCGTCGCAGCCTGCGCCGAGCGATGGGAGCTGACGCTCGGCGAGCCGTACGACGCTCACGTCGCGTTCGTTCTCGGCGTCGAGTGCGCTGACGGCACACCGGCAGTGTTGAAGCTCAACTTCGTCGAGCCCGAGACCGAGCACGAAGCGGATGCGCTCGCCTTCTGGCCGGACGCCGCATCGGTGCGCGTGCTGGAACACGATCGCGACAGCGGCGCGCTGCTGCTCGAACGCTGCGAGCCCGGCACCACGCTCTGGGAACGCCCGGAGGACGAAGCGCTCCGAATCGCGGCGAGCGTGCTCGAGCGGATCTTCGAATCGGGCGATCCTGGCCCGCCGTTCAGGCGCCTGGCCGACGAGGCGCCCGCGTGGGCCGAGGCGCTCGCCGGCAGACCGTTCGATTCCGTGCTGCTCGGCGAAGCGCTCGCCGCCTTGCGCGAGCTGCCGTCGAGCCAGGGCGACCTCGTGCTCTGCAACGAGGACTTCCACGGCGGCAACGTCCTCCTCTCCGGCCGCGGCTGGTTGGCGATCGACCCGAAGCCGATCGTCGCCGAGCGTGAGTTCGGAGTGGTCTCCCTCGTGCGCGACCGCCGGCCCGTCGACGGTCCGACCGTGGCGCGCAGGCTGGACTTCCTCAGCGCGGAGCTCGGCCTCGACCGTGATCGGATGCGGCGCTGGAGCCTGGCCCACGCGCTCTGGTGGGGCTTCGAGGGGGACAGGCTCCTCGAGGAGCACGTGGAGGCCGCGAGGTTGCTCGCGACGTCCTGATCAGCGCGGCCGACGAGCGGCTGCCGAGCTGCGCACCGGCGCCGGCCCGATGGACTCCCGCACGATCAGCACGTCCGCCGGAAGGTCCGGGATCGGCAGCGGCTCGCCGCGCAGCCGTCCGAGCAGGACCCTGGCGGCCGCAACTCCGGCGGCGACGGGGTCCTGGCGGATCGTCGTCAACGGCGGCTCGACGAGCTCAGCGAGCGGAGTGTCGTCGAAGCCGACGACCGAGAGGTCCTCCGGCACCCTGACCCCGAGCTCTCGGGCCACGCGAAGGCCCGCCATCGCCATCAGGTCGTTCGCGTAGAGGATCGCGGTGGGGGGCGGAGGCCGGCGGCTCTTGAGCAGGAGCCGGGTTGCCCGTGCGCCTCCGTCTGCAGTGAAGTCGCCGTCCACCACGCGGCCGGCAGGGAGGCCGGCGGCGAGGAGCGCGTCGCTCCACGCGGACTGGCGCTCGGCCGAGTGGACGAGCTCGGGTGGGCCCGAGATGTGGGCGATGCTCGTGTGACCGAGCTCGACGAGGACGCCGACGGCCCGCGCGATCGCGGTGCGTTCGTCGGCGGCGATGCCGGGAAGCGGCGACGCCGGATGCGGGCGGCCGACGACGACGGCCTCGAGCCCGAGCTCGGCGACGAGCGCGTAGCGTGGATCGTCGATGCGGACGTCGGTGAGGAGCACGCCGTCCACCCGGCCTTCGTCCGCGAGGCGCCGGTACGTCTCGGCCTCGGCCTCGGCGTCGTCCACGACGCTGAACACCAGTACGTAGCCGGCAGCCGCGAGCTCGGACTCGACCCCTGCGAGCAGCTGTCCGAAGAACGGGTCGGTCGCAAGCTGGCCGGACGGGCGCGCGAGGATCAGGCCGACTGCGAACCCGCGCGACTGCGAGAGCGCCTTGGCGCGGGCGCTCGGGCGCCAGCCCAGCGCGTCCGCGGCGTCGGCGATCCGCTTTCGCGTCGCGTCACTGACTCCGGGACGGTCGTTGAGAGCGAGCGAGACCGCGCCCTTCGACACGCCTGCTCGACGGGCGACGTCCGTGATCGTCGGCCGCGGTGCTCCGGGCACCCGGGCGGGAACCGGCTTCTTCAACGTGACCTCCCGCCGAAGCCGGGGGAGGTCCACGCGATTAGAGCTTGCACTGTCGCATTCTGGTGCACCAGGTGGTCGCCGTGTGGCCGATTCAGCGTCGGATCGCGTCGATGACCTCCGAGAGGTAGCCGTGCGCGACGCAAACGACGGTGTCAGCGGCGCCGTAGTAGACGGTCAAGCGGTCGCCGGGACGGTCGACGAGTGCGGCGCACGGGAAGACGACGTTCGGCACGTCTCCGATCTGCTCGTATGGAGCCTGGGGCGACAGGAGGTAGTCGCGGCCGCGTGCGAGCACCTTCCAGGGCTCGTCGAGGTCGACCAGCGCCGCGCCCATCGAGTAGACGAAGCCGTTGCACGAGGTCAGGACGCCGTGGTAGATCAGCAGCCACCCCGCGTCGGTCTCGATCGGGATCGGCCCCGCACCGATCTTCGTCGACTGCCACGTCCACGGCTCGGGCGCCATGACGTGCCGGTGGCGGCCCCAGTGGACGAGATCCGGGCTCTCGGAGTAGAAGATGTCGCCGAAGGGCGTGTGGCCGTTGTCGCTCGGCCGGCTGAGCATCGCGTAGTGCGTTCCGATGCGGCGTGGGAACAGCACTCCGTTCCGGTTGAACGGCAGGAACGCATTGTCGAGCTGGTGGAACGTCTCGAAGTCGTGCGTGAACGCCAGCCCGATCGTCGGACCGTGGTATCCGTTGCACCAGCTGACGTAGTAGCGATCCTCGAGCCAGGTGACTCGAGGGTCGTACGCGTGCAGGAACCGCTCCTGGATCTCGGCGACGCGGTCGTCGGCCGCGTCGAAGGCGATCGGCTCCGGGTCGATCTCCCAGTCGAGCCCGTCGCGGCTGCGGCCGGCGTGCAGGTTCATCGCGCGACTCGTGTCGTCGACGCGGAACACGCCGGCGAAGCCGTCCTCGAACGGGACCACCGCCGAGTTGAAGATGCTGTTCGAGCGCGGAAGGTGATCCCGGCCGATGATCGGATTGCGGCTCGAGCGCCACATGACGCCGCTCTCCCCGGGCGGGCGATCCTCCCATGGGATCGGCGGGATCGCCTCGGGGGGCGTCGAGGGGCGTGTCGGGATGTCGAGGTGTGAGGTCACGAGACGCTCCGTTCTTCGACGGCGGCGTCGAGGTTTCCCGTCCGCGCGACCTCTGCCAGGAAACGGCCGCTGTCGCGCACGCGGCGCTCCATCGTGTCGTAGTCGACGTGGACGATTCCGAACCGGTGGGAGTAGCCGTGCGCCCACTCGAAGTTGTCGAGCAACGACCAGACGAAGTAGCCGCGGAGCGGGACGCCACGCTCGATCGCGACGAGCGCGGCCTCGAGATGGCGCCGGAGGAAGCTGACGCGCTCCGGATCGCGCGTCGGGTCGACCTCGTCGATGTCGTACGCAGAGCCGTTCTCCGTCACGTAGAGCGGAAGCTCGCCGGTGCGCGACGCCACGAAGCCGAGCACCTCGGTGAGGCCCTTGGGGTAGACCTCCCACCCCATCGCCGTCTGCTCCGGCTCGGGCGGAGTGTCAACCGGCGGGAGCAGCGGCGAGCGGACGATCGTCCTCGTGTAGTAGTTCACGCCGAGGAAGTCGATCGGCGCCGCGATCAACTCCATGTCGCCCGGCTCGACCTCCTTGCGCGCCCAGTTCCACGCCCGCGCGCCGTCGTCGGGATAGTCGCGGCCGGTGAGCGGATCGAGGTACCAGCGGTTGTACTGGTCGTGGGCGATGATCGCCGCCTCCTGGTCGAGCGGGTGCGAGGTGGCCGGGTGCTGGGGCTCGAAGTTGAGGACGATCCCGGTCGCGACGCCCGGCGCTTCGGCGCGGATCGCCTGGAGCGCGAGCCCGTGCGCGACGAGCAGGTGGTGAGCGGCCGCGACCGCGGCGTCGGGCTCGACGCGGCCGGGCGCGTGCGCGCCGCTCCGGTAGCCGAGATCGGAAACGACGTGCGGCTCGTTCAGCGTCGCGATCGCGCGCACCCGGTCGCCGAGGCGGGCAGCGACCACCCCGGCGTACTCGGCGAACGCTAGAGCGGTTGATCGGAGCGGCCAGCCGCCGGCGTCCTCGAGTGCCTGGGGGAGGTCCCAGTGGTAGAGCGTCAGGTGCGGCTGAATTCCGTGCTCGAGGAGCTCGTCCACGAGCCGGTCGTAGAAGTCGAGGCCCGCCTCGTTGACCTGGCCGGTCCCGTTCGGGAGCACGCGCGGCCACGAGACCGAGAAGCGGTAGGCGTCCAGTCCCAGCTCCGCCATGAGCGCCACATCGGCCGGGTACCGGCTGTAATGGTCACATGCGACGTCTCCGTTGTCCCCGTTCGCGACCCGGCCGGGGGTGCGGGCGAACTCGTCCCAAATGCTGTAACCACGGCCGTCCGCGTCTGCCGCTCCCTCGATCTGATACGCCGCTGTCGCGGCTCCCCAGACGAAATCGGGTGGAAACGTTCGGCTTGACACGGGCCTCCTCCTGGAAGCGTCGGTCGGATCGTGAGGCCATCCTACGGTCTACTTGACCGGTTTAGCAAGAGAGGTTACTGTTCCCTTCAGTTTGCGGGCGAGTGCGAAGGGAGGAGATGCCGGGCTCTGAGTGCGCTGTGCTGACCCTTTGGATGCCGTCGACGTCTACTCGGGGAGATGCGGGTCGATCCCGAGCCGGCGAGGCGAAGTCAAGGCGTGTCACACGCGTCCCTCGGACGAAACGAGAGGCGCGACGAGAGGAGGCAATTCGGAATCATGGCAATCCCTAGAAAGCGAACGAATCTCGGCGTCGGCCTGTTGCTGGTCCTCGGCCTCGTCGTGGTCGCGTTCGCAACAGCCGGCGGCGCTGGCGCAAAGAGCGAAAGTGCGGCCGCACTCCCGCGCGGACAGACGCTGTACACGACGGGCACCGCGTGGGGCCCGTACAACGACCTCAACCCCTTCAAGAACTGGGATTACGTCACCGGAACGGTCGGGCTCGTCTACGAGACGCCCTTCCGTTACGACCCGCTCAAGGACAAGTTCATCCCGTGGCTCGCGACGAAGGGGACCTGGACGTCGAAGAACGTCTATGCGATGACGCTTCGCAACGGCGTCAAGTGGAGCGACGGTCGGGCATTCACCGCCGCCGACGTCAAGTTCACGATGGACAAGCTCAAGATCGCAGCCCACCCGCAGCACGGGTTGTGGACGACGGGCCTGAAGAACGTGACGACGAAGGGCAACGTGGTTCGGTTCACCTTCGGGGCGAGGCCGAACTACCAGGAGTTCGACAACTACCTGTTCAACATCCCGATCGTGCCGCAGCACGTCTGGCGTGGCTATACGAGCAACCAGATCGTCAGCGGCAACACGAACGACGTCAAGAAGCTGATCGGTACCGGGCCCTACACCTACCACAGCGGTCTGAACTCCCAGGAGACGTTCACCTGGCAGCGGAGGAGCGGCTGGTGGGCGACGAAGGCGCTCGGCATGACCGTCAAGCCGCGGTACATCGTCGACATCTACAACGGCAGCAACGCCTCGTCGCTTGCGAACCTGCTGGCCGGCAACATCGACATCAGCAACAACTTCGTGCCGGGCATCAACAGGCAGGTCGGCGGCAGGATCAAGACGTACTTCCCGGGTAGGCCGTACATGCTGGCCGGGAACACGGCTTGGATGTTCCCCAACACGACGCGGAAGCCGTTGAACGACAAGGTGTTCCGTCGGGCGTTGGCGTTCTCGATCAACGTGAACCGGATCGTGACGGCCGACTACGGCGGAATCGTGACCAAGGCGAACGCGACCGGTCTGCTCCCGACGTGGAGCAAGTACGTCGACAAGAAGGTCGTCGCGCAACTCGGCTTCTCGTACAACATCACCCGGGCGAAGGCACTGCTGGCCGGGGCCGGCTACCGGGACACGAACGGTGACGGGTTCGTCGAGAACAAGGACGGGTCCCGGATCGCGCTCAACATCATCGTCCCGAACGGCTGGTCGGACTGGATGACCGCGATTCAGATCATCTCGGACAGCGCCAAGGACGCGGGGATCCGGATCACGCCGGCGTACCCCGACTACAACACGCTGGTCGAGGACCGCGGCATGGGCAGGTACGACCTGGTCATCGCCAACGACCGCCAGCTCAGCAACACGCCATGGACCTTCTACGACTACATCTTCCGGCTGCCGATTCGCGAGAATCAGACGACCGTGAACTACCAGCGGTACACGAACCAGACCGCCTGGAACCTCACGCAGCAGCTGGACCGGACGCCGACGAGCAATCAGGCGGCGATGAAGTCAACGATGTCCAAGATCCAGAAGATCTTCCTCACGGATCTGCCGGTTGTCCCGCTTTGGTACAACGGCGTTTGGGCCCAGTTCAACACCTCGCGGTGGACGAACTGGCCGAACTCCAAGACGAACCGGGTACTTCCCGCAATGTGGCGTAACTACCTGCAGATGACGGGCATCGAGATGCTCACGCGCATCCGGCCCTCCTCGGCTGGGTAACCTACGACCGATGGTCGATCGCCGCCCCTCCTGCTACGAAGCGGAGGGGCGGCGACGGCTTACGGGTGAGCGCCGGAGGTCTCGTCGGTGAGCCTGTACATCGGGCGAAAGCTCTTCCTCTACGTCGTGACCTTCTTCTTCGCCGCCACGGTCGACTGGGCGATCCCGCGCTTCATGCCCGGCGATCCGGTGCAGGGCCTGATCGCACGGATGCAGGCGCAGCCCGAGTCGGCGGACGCGATCGCCGGGTACTACACGGAGGCGTTCGGGCTCGACGTCCCGCTCTGGAAGCAGTACCTCAACTTCTGGGCCGGTCTCTTCAGCGGTGATCTCGGCACGAGCATCTGGCAGTTCCCGACCCCGGTGACGACGCTGATCATGCACGCCGTGCCGTACACGCTCGCGCTGCTCGTTCCGGCGATTCTCCTCAGCTTCTACTTCGGGAACAAACTCGGAGCGCTCGCCGCCGCGCAGGAAGGCGCTCGACAACACCGTGCTGCCGGCCTCGTACATCCTGACCGCGACGCCGTACATGTGGCTCGCGATCGTGCTCGCGTACGTGTTCGGCTCAGTGCTCGGCGTCCTGCCGATCTCGGGCGCCTACGACTTCGCGCTCCGGCCGGAGTGGTCGTTGGAGTTCGCGAGAAGCTTCCTGGCCCACTGGTTCCTGCCGTTCATGTCGCTCTTCCTCGTCGGGCTCGGAGGCTGGGCGATCGGGATGCGGAACATGATCATCTACGAGCTCGAGTCCGACTACGCGCACTACCTCGAGGCGCTCGGAGCGCCGCAGCGGCTCGTGCGCAACTACGCTTATCGCAACGCACTCCTACCGCAGGTCACGGGACTCGCGCTCGCACTCGGCGCCGTCGTGGGCGGCGCGCTCGTCACCGAGGTCGTCTTCACGTATCCAGGCCTCGGGAACATGACCTTGACCGCGATTCAGAACCGCGACTACTTCCTGCTTCAGGGCATCTTTCTCTTCATCATCGTCGGTGTCCTGGTCGCGAACTTCATCGTCGACATCATCTACGTGATCATCGATCCGAGGACTCGCATTGGGATGCAGGGCGGGTAGCGGATGACACAAGTGCGTCCCGAGGTCGAGGAGCTCCCTCCCGACCCGACCCCTCAGGCGATCGCCGCGCCCGGCCCGCCCGGTGCGGCGATCGGCACGGAAGCACCGGTCGGGCGCCCGCGGATGCGCCGGCCCGAGTTCCTCTATTTCGCGGTCCGGAACACGAAGCTCATGATCGGGTTCAGCGTCGTTTCGCTGCTGCTCCTGATCGCGATCCTCGGCCCGCGCCTGACCGACTTCGATCCGCTTGCCTTCGGCGGCATCCCGAACGAAGCCCCGTCCTCGGAACACTGGCTCGGGACGACGGCCTCGGGACAGGACGTCTACTCGCAGTTCGTCTACGGGCTGCGGGCCAGCTTCCTCGTCGGGGCGCTCGGCGGCGGCCTCGCCGCGATCATCGGGATGGTCGTCGGGTTCACCGCCGGCTATCGATCCGGGATCATCGACGACGTCCTGAGCCTGATCACGAACGTCGTCCTCGTGATCCCCACGCTCGCGGTGCTGATCATCGTCGCCGCCTACCTCAGCGTGCAGGGGTTCGTCACGGAAGCGATCTTCATCGGGCTCACGTCGTGGCCCTGGGCCGCGCGCGCGGTTAGGGCGCAGACCTTCTCGCTCGTCACGAGGGACTTCGTCGACGTCGCACGCCTGAGCGGCAAGGGGAGCTGGCAGATCATCACGAAGGAGATCGCCCCGAACATGAGCTCCTACCTGCTGATGATGTTCATCCTGCTCTTCGGCGGCGCGATCCTCATCGGCGCGACGCTCGACTTCCTCGGCCTCGGCCCTTCGAATGCGATGTCGCTCGGGCTGATGATGAACAACGCGGTGCTCTGGAGCGCGCTGCTGCTCGGCTCCTGGTGGTGGTTCATCCCGCCCGGCCTCGGGATCATGGCGCTCGTCGGTGGGCTCTACGTGATGAACGTCGGGCTCGACGAGATCTTCAACCCGAAGCTGCGCGACACGTGAGCCTCTCGGTCGAGAACCTCAAGGTCTACTACCGCAGCCTCAAGGGCGACGTGCACGCGCTCGACGGCGTCACGTTCGAGATCGCCGACGGCGAGATCATGGGCCTCGCCGGCGAGTCCGGCTGCGGCAAGTCGACGCTCGGCAAGAGCCTCATCCGCCTCGACGGCCGGATGAAGTACATCGAGGGACGGGTGGAGCTCGACGGTGCGGAGTTGCCGATCTGGGACGGCGCCGACATGAACGCCTTCCGCATGAGGGAGGTCTCGATCGTCCCGCAGTACGCGATGAGCGCACTGAACCCGACGCGCAAGGTCGGCGAGATCGCGGAGGACCTGCTCGAGTCGCGGGGTGTGAAGTTCGAGTCCGTCGAGCCCGAGCTGAGGCGCCGCTTCGAGCTCGTCGGCCTGAAGCAGGAAGTGCTCGGGATGTTCCCGATCGAGCTCTCGGGCGGGATGAAGCAGCGCGCCGTGATGGTTCTCTCGACGCTGCTCGACCCGTCGCTGCTGATCGCCGACGAGATCACGTCGGCACTCGACGTCACGACGCAGCGCGCAGTGGCGGAGACGCTCGTCGAGTTCCGTGACCGTGAGTTCGTCAAGAGCATGATCGTGATCACGCACGATGTCACCGTCCTCTACCAGATCGCGGACACGATCCTCATCATGTACGCCGGCCATCTGGCCGAGAAGGCCACGTCGGAGGCGATCGTGGACAACCCGCTGCACCCCTACACGCGGATGCTGATCTCGTCATTGCCAGAGGTCGGCGTTCGCTATACGGAGAAGCGGCTGACGGGAATCCCGGGCAGGCCGCCGTCGCTGCTCGATCCACCGACCGGCTGCCGCTTCAGGCACCGCTGTCCGCTCGCGTTCGACAAGTGCGTCGAGCAGCCGCCGTTCGTCGAGGTCGAGCCGAACCGCCACGTCGCCTGCTGGGCGGTCGCGGCATGAGTCGATGCTGAGCCTCGAAGGCGTCTCGAAGATCTACAAGGTCGGCACGTTCGGCGGCACGGAGCTGCTCGCGGTGCGCTCCGTGAGCTTCGAGCTGAAGCCGGGCGAAGTCGTGTCGCTGATCGGCGAGAGCGGCAGCGGCAAGAGCACGGTCGGGAAGATGATCCTGCGGCTCTCGCCCATCACCACCGGCAAGATCGTCTTCGACGGCGTCGACATCTCGGCGTTGAACGGCCGGAAGCTGAAGGAGTACTACCGGAACGTGCAGGGCGTCTTCCAGGATCCGTTCAGCTCGTACAACCCGATCTTCAAGGCCGACCGCGTCCTCACCATGATCCGCGACGTGTACTTCTCGGGCGTCGCCGAAGCGGACTGGCGGCGCAAGATCGCGGAGTCGCTCGAGTCCGTCGGACTCAACCCCGGCGACGTGCTCGACAAGTACCCGCACCAGCTCAGCGGCGGCCAGCTCCAGCGGCTGCTGATCGCCCGCGCGCTCCTGCTCGACATCAAGATCCTCGTCGCCGACGAGGTGATCAGCATGCTCGACGCGTCCACGCGGGTCGACGTCCTGAACCTGCTGGGCGGTCTCAAGGAGCGCGGCCTGGGTGTCCTCTTCATCACGCATGACCTCTCGCTCGGCAACTACATCAGCGAGAAGACGGTGATCCTGCGCCGCGGCGCGATCGTCGAGATGGGGGCGACGGAGAAGGTCTTCGGGAAGCCGATGCACCCGTACACGCAGATGCTCGTGTCGTCCGTCCCGCACCTGCACGAGAAGTGGCAAGAAGACGTGCAGCTCCACGAGAACGCCGAGGCCGAGCTCGACGCCGAGGGAGAGAACCGCGTGCTCGTCGAGGTCGACGACGACCACTACGTCGCTATGCCCGCGCAACACGCCGCGTGATCCCCGAAGCGCCGCTCGTCGAGACCGGCGACGGACTCGTTCCGGAAGGGGAAGGCTGGTTCGTCGTCAACGCGTGCGACGCGCGCTGGCTGCACTCTGTCGCCTTCGGTTCGGGCGTGATGTTCGAGGGCGATTCGAAGTTCACGGAGGTCGGTCTCAACATCAACGTGCTGAAGCCCGGCGAACCGCTCTGCATGTACCACGGTGAGAACGCGCAGGAGAACTTCCTCGTGCTCGCCGGTGAGGCGTTGCTCGTGATCGAGGGTCAGGAGCGCCCGCTGAAGCGGTGGGACCTCGTGCACTGCCCACCGTGGGCGGAGCACGTGATCGTCGGCGCAGGCGGGGGCCCGTGCGTCGTGCTCGCGGTGGGCGCGCGCCCCGAGGGCTTCGGGCGAGAGGCCGAGATCCGCTACCCGAGGAACGACACGGCGCTCGCGAGAGGCGCCGGTGTCGAGGCCGAGACGCCGTCCCCCAAGGAGGCGTACGCAGGTTTCGAACGGCCGGCGTCGGGTCGTTATCGCGACGGCGACCTTCCCGGCTGACCGGCCCGGCCGCCAGCTGCGGGCGGGGGCGCCGCGCCGTGCGGCGCCCCCGCTTCTGGAGCCCGTCGCCGCTACCCTCGGGTGGATGCCGCTCCGCGAGGACATCCGCAACGTCGCGATCGTCGCGCACGTCGATCACGGCAAGACGACGCTCGTCGACGCGATGCTCTGGCAGTCCGGGTCGTTCCGGGAGAACCAGGACGTCGCCGACCGCGTGCTCGACTCGATGGACCTCGAGCGCGAGAAGGGGATCACGATCCTCGCGAAGAACACCGCCGTCCACTACGGCGCGGTGAAGGTGAACATCGTCGACACTCCCGGCCACGCGGACTTCGGCGGGGAGGTGGAGCGTGCACTGACGATGGTCGACGGCGTGCTGCTGCTCGTGGACGCGAGCGAGGGGCCGCTCCCGCAGACGCGGTTCGTCCTGCGCAAGGCGCTCGAAGCGCGGCTGCCGCTGATCCTCGTCGTGAACAAGGTGGACCGGCCCGACGCTCGGCTCGAGGAAGTGGTGAACGAGGTGTACGGGCTGTTCCTCGACCTCGACGCCGACGAGAGTCAGATCGAGTTCCCGATCGTCTACGCGAACGCGCGCGCCGGCCGTGCGGGACTCGACCCCGACGAGCTCGCCGACGACCTGCAGCCGCTCTTCGAGACCCTGCTCGAACGCATCCCGCCCCCGCACTTCGACGAGGGTCATCCGCTGCAGGCTCATGTGACGAACCTCGACGCGTCCCAGTACGTCGGCCGGCTCGCGCTCTGTCGCGTGCGGCAGGGGACGATCCGCAAGGGACAGCAGGTCGCCTGGTGCCGGACGGACGGGCAGATCGAGCGTGCGAAGGTCACGGAGCTGTACGTGACGGAAGCTCTCGACCGCGTCGACGCCGAGGAGGCCGGGCCGGGAGAGCTGATCGCGGTCGCAGGCATCCCCGAGGTCACGATCGGCGAGACGCTCGCGGATCCCGACGATCCGCGCCCGCTCCCCGTGATCGGCGTCGACGAGCCGAGCCTCTCGATGACGATCGGAACGAACAGCTCGCCGCTCGCAGGCCTGGACGGCAACCGTCTCACGGCGAGCATGGTCAAGGCGCGGCTCGACCAGGAGCTGATCGCCAACGTCTCGCTTCGGGTGCTGCCGACGGCACGCCCCGACACGTGGGAGGTTCAGGGCCGCGGGGAGCTGCAGCTGGCCGTGCTCGTCGAGCTGATGCGGCGCGAAGGGTTCGAGCTCACCGTCGGCAAGCCGCAGGTGGTCACGCGCGAGATCGACGGGAAGCTGCACGAGCCCGTCGAGCGGCTCTCGATCGACGCGCCGGAGGAGTACGTCGGCGTGATCACCCAGCTGCTCGCGCTGCGAAAGGGACGGCTCGCCCACATGGTCAACCACGGCACCGGTTGGGTGCGGATGGAGTACCTCGTCGCGGCGCGCGGGCTGATCGGATTCCGGACTGAGTTTTTGACCGAGACGCGCGGCACGGGCATCCTGCACCACGTCTTCGACGGGTACGAGCCCTGGCACGGCGAGCTGCGGGTGAGGTCGACCGGGAGCCTCGTCGCCGACCGCCGCGGCCCGACGACCGCGTTCGCGCTGTTCAACCTACAGGAGCGCGGACAGCTCTTCGTCGCGCCCGGCGTCGAGGTGTACGAGGGCATGATCGTCGGTGGAAACGCGCGCTCCGAAGACCTCGACGTGAACGCGACGAAGGAGAAGAAGCTGACGAACATGCGCGCGTCGTCGTCCGACGAGCTCGTGCGCTTGATCCCGCCGCGACCTCTGTCGCTCGAGCAGGCGCTCGAGCTGATCCGCGAGGACGAGTGCGTCGAGGTGACGCCGTCGTACGTTCGCCTCCGTAAGGTCGAGCTCTCCGCGCAGAGGCGGCACTCCGCCGCGTCGCGGAAAGCGGCAGGCACGGCCGTCGTCTAGCCGCTGACGACGGAGTACAGCTGCCAGGAGCCGGGGACGCCCTTGAGCTCCTCGACTCCGCGGTCGGCGAATTCGATCCCGGACCCGGCGACGAGGTCCTTGACGGTCGACGAGACCAGCAGCTCCCCCGCCTCCGCGCGCGCGGCTATTCGCGCGCCGATGCTGACGGCGATGCCGCCGACCTTCTCCCCGATCACCTCGCACTCGCCGCTGTGGAGGCCGGCACGGATCTCGAGCCCGAGCTCCCGCAAGGAGTCGCGAATCGCAAGCGCGCAGCGGATTCCCCGTGCAGGGCCGTCGAACGTCGCGAAGAAGCCGTCGCCCGCCGTGTCGAGCTCCCGGCCGCGGAAGCGGTCGAGGTCGCGACGCACGACCGCATGGTGGCGTTCGAGCAGCTCGCGCCAGGCCGCATCGCCGATTGCCGCTACCTGCTCGGTCGACCCGACGATGTCCGTGAAGAGCACCGTCGAGAGCACCGTCTCCGGCTCGCGCTCTCCCTCGACCGACCTGACGAAGCGCTCGATCTCGACGGGGATCTCGTCGTGGAGCCAGATCGAGCCGTCGGCGCCGCCGTGCTCGTAGCGCCGTGCGCCCGGGATCCGGTCCGCCATGTACTTGGCCTCGTCCGCCATCGCGGGTGCGTGCAGGATGAGCGTGGGCACGCGGATCACGGGTAGCACGTCGCGCACGTCGACGTCCATCGCCATGCGCTGGATCGTGAGCGCGGCGCCCGGGCTTGCGCCGTAGACCATCACGTCGAAGAACCAGCGCCGGAAGTCGGGGTCTGCTGCGACGCTCGGGAAGCTCCGCCGGAGGATGCTGTCGAAGTAGGCCTCGGTGCCCCAGCCGCGCTCCATCTCGTCGAGGTCGCGCCGCCACTCGTCGGCGCTGCGTGCCCATGGATAGTCCGGAGCCCAGACGCCCTTGGCGTACGGGTTGTACATGACGAGTGCGGGAACCTTCTCCGGATAGGTCGCCGCGAACAGCGCGGTCATCGCCGCGGCCTCGTAGGTGCCGACAAGCACGGCCTTCTCGGAGCCGGCCGCGTCCATGACGGCGCGGACGTCGTCCATCCGCGTCTCGAGCGTCGGCACGTCGCGCGGCCGGTCCGAGAGGCCTCCGCCGCGACGATCGAAACGAATCGTCCGCACGAAAGGCGCGAGGCGCTCGAAGAAGCGAACGACGCGCGGCTGCTCCCAGCCGAAGAGGAGGTTGGAGACGAACCCGGTGACGAACACGAGGTCGATCGGCCCCTCGCCGAAGACGCTGTAGGCGATCGAGACATCGCCGCTCTTGGCGTAGTGGACCTCGGGGCGGGGCGAGCTCACCGCGACTCGACGTCGATCGTACGCCGCTCGTCCGCAGCGCGCAGCACCGCCGTCGCTGTCTCGAGAATGTGAAGGCCGAGCGCGCCGCCGGCGCGGTGGTCGCGGCCGGCGGTCATCGCCTCGACCATCTCGTGCAGGCCGAGGCCGCGCGTTTCCTGCCGACCGCGGGACTCGTACGGCACGGTGGTCCAGTCACCGCGCCCCCGTTTGATCCTGACCTCCCCGCCGAAGGCATTCGCGTCGGGGAGCGAGAGCGTCGCCGCGTCGCCGTAGACGAAGAGGCCGCTGACGTACTGGCCGCGTGCTTCGAAGCTCACGTTGAGCGTCCCGATCGCTCCGCGTTCGAGCTCCAGGACCGCGGCGACGAGCGTGGGCACCTCGACCGCGAACGTCTCTCCGGTGCGTGGGCCGGCCCCGAAAGTGCGATCCGGTGTCGGCGTCGCCGCCAGCGCCGCGGCCGCAGAGTACGGGCCGACCAGCGCGGCGATCGCGGTGAGGTAGTACGGCGCGATGTCGAGCATCGGGCCGCCGCCGGCTCGGTAGAACATCTCGGCGTTCGGGTGCCACGAGTCGGGCCCGCCGACGAGCATCGTCGCGGCGAAGCCGAGCGGCTCGCCGATCTCACCCGACTCGATCAGCCCGCTTCCCGTCTCGTACGCGCTGCCGAGAAACGTGTCCGGTGCGCAGCCGATTCGCAGACCGAGCCGTTCGGCCTCGGCGACGAGCTCCGCGCCCTCCTCGACGGTGGTCGCCAGCGGCTTCTCCGTATAGACGTGCTTGCCGCGGGCGAGCGCGTCTCGAATGACCGCGGCGTGCGCGTTCGGCGGCGTCAGGTTCAGCACCACGTCGACGTCGGTGTCGGCCAGCAGCTCGTCGACGGTCTCGGCCCTCAACGCGTGCTCCGACGCGAAGGTCTCGGCCAGCGCCTGGTCGAGATCGGCGCACGCGACGGGCTGCCAGGACTCGAACGCGGCCGAGTCCTCGACGTAGTGCTCCGCGATCACGCCGCAGCCGACGACGCCGACGCGTGCGGGCGTGTTCACGCGCGCGAGCATCCGTTCGAGCGCGCGCAGCGAGCGCTCGACGGCCTCGATCGGCGGGCCCTCGACCTCGTCCTCCTCCACGAGCAGCCACTCGACGCCTGCCGCAAGGGCCGCCGGCACCACCCGCTCGTACCCGACCGCGCCGTCGCCGACCGGGACGTCGTCGCGGCTCTCGCGGCTCCGAAAGTCCTTCACGTGAACCAGCGGACACCGGCCGCTCGTCCGCTCCAGCTGCTCGACGGGGTCGGCGCCCGCGTACCAGACCCAGCCGAGGTCGAGCTCGAGCCAGAGCAGGTCTCGCGGCAGCTCGCGCAGGAGGTCGAGGAAGTTCTCGCCGCCGTCGTCGAGCGGCGCCAGCTCGAGGTCGTGGTTGTGGAAGCCGAATCTGAGCCCGAGTGCGCGTGCCGCTTCCGCGACCGCCTCGATTCGCCCGACGGCGGAGCGTTTCGGCTCGATCCAGCTGAGCGCGATGCGGTCGAACCCGAGCACGCTCACCTCTTCGGCGAGCTCGGGCAGGCTCGTCTCGAGCGCCTCGAGACCGGCGTGCCGGCCGACGGCGACGAGCCCGAACTCGTCGAGCCAGCCTCGCACGCGCTCGGCCGGGTGGCCGTGGAGGCTGTAGAGCTCGACCCCCTCGTAGCCGAGTCCGGCGACCGCGCGCAGCGTCCCCTCGAGGTCGCGGTCGCACTCACCGCGGATCGTGTAGAGCATCAGCCCGACCTTCGCCACGCGCGAGACTGTAGAGCAGTCGGCGACGTACCATCCTCGCGATGTCGCCGCCGCTGCCCGGTCAGCCGTTCCAGATCGGGATCGTCGTCGCCGACGTGGAGCAGGCACGGCTTCGCCACGACGCGCTCTTTGGTCCCGGCGAGTGGCTGATCGTCGAGAACGGGCCGAAGAACATGCACGGGCTGCACGTGCGCGGCGAGCCTGCCGAGTTCTCGATGCGGCTCGCGCTGCGCGGGTCCGGGCCGCAGCTCGAGCTGCTGCAGCCGCTCGAGGGACCGGACATCCTCAGCGAGTGGCTCGAGCGCCGGGGCGAGGGGCTCCATCACCTCGGCTACGAGGTGGAGCTCGGTCGACGAGACGATCGAGCGGCTTGCTCGGCTGGGCTACGAGTGCATCCAGCACGGTTACGGCTTCGGCGCCGACGGGTCCGGCGCGTTCGCGTACTTCGACACCGAGCGCGAGCTCGGCTACCTCGTCGAAGCGGTCGAGCAGGCGGGCTAGCCCGGCGGTCTGATCCGGACGTCTCCGTTGAAGGAGAGGTAGCGGTGCAGCATGAAGTGGGCCGCCGCAGTCATGCGCACCTCGACCGGATGGGCGGTCCCCCGGTCGAACGTGCCGGTGAACCAGGCCGGGACGCCGGGGTCGAGCCAGGACACCGTCACCCGGCCGGGAGTCTGGTGCAGCACGTGCGCATCTGCGATCCGCGAGCCCCAGAAGGGACCGGCTCAAGGAGCGGCGTCGCCTCCGAGGACTTCCAGGCGGCGCCGGCGAGCGACCCGGTCCCAGCGCGTGCTCCCGATCACGATTCCGCCCGCCCCGCCGTGGATCGCGTACTCGACCCGGTTGGGAGCCTCGAGCTTCCAGGTCGTCAGGATCGACCTGCGCGGGCCGGAGGCGAGACGCTCCAGGAAGACGGCCGAGTCGAGCGCGCGGAAGGTCCGGGACGCACGGCGCAGGAAGGTCGAGCCCGCTCGGCGGAGGCCACGGGCCGGGGAGCGGGAAGGCGACCGAGCGGAACCTGCCTCTGCCGGCGATGTTGACGGCGAACCTCGTCGGATTGGCGAAGGCGAGCGTCGTCGAGTAGCAGCCGTGCCCGCAGCTCTGCGCCGGCGTTCGAGGCGCCGCTGCGTTCGCGCGCGGCGACGAGCTCGACGTCGAGGCCGTCGACTCCGCGCCCCGTCTGCCCGATGATCGTCGCCGTGAGCTCGAGCGGCCGTGCCGGGACGGACCGCGAGAGCGACCGCGAGCTCGCGCGACTCGCGCGCGAGGACGACCGAGCCGCGCGGCGGCAGCGCCGGTCGCGCAGCCTCGACCGGAGCGATCGCGTTCAGTCGGGCCGCCGCCTCGTCGCGCCCGGGTCGAAGTGCGGTGAGCAGTGCCACCGCCCCGACGACGACGGCAAGGAGCGCGACCTCCGTGGACACGCTTCGGAGCATCCGGGCCGCGGAGTCGAGCCGCCCCCGGCTGAGCCAGGCCAGGACGAGGAGCACGGCGAGGAGCGCGCTCTTGAAGACGATCGTCTGCCCGTAGCCGGTCGACCAGAGCTGCGAGACGGCGCTCAGCTCGACAAGCGCCCGCCCGCCGCCGGCGAGCGCGATCAGCACGACGGCGGGCAGGGCGAGCCGGGAGAAGCGGCGGACGGGGCCCGTGTCCTCTCCGGCCCGCAGGAGCAGCGCGAGCTGGACGACTCCGCCGATCCAGAACGCCGCCGCGACGACGTGCACGAGGTCGGCTGCAACGGAGAAGACCCGCGCCCCGTTCGGGTCGAGCGCGTGGCCGGCGAGCGACGGCGCGACGAGCAGCGCCAGCGACGCGGCTCCGGCGGCGACGAGCAGGCGCGGGTACCGGGTCGAGACCGCAGCGACCGCCGCGCCTCCAGCCGCGATCACCACGGAAACCGTCGTCACGCGGGCGAACCGCGTGTCGCCCGCGTGCGCTAGGTGCAGCAGCCACGACCCTCCAAGGGCGGCGGCCGAGAGCGAGAGCATGAACGTCTGGGCCGAGCGCCGCGCACCGACGCGGAAGACGAGCAGTCGGAAGAGCGCAGTGCCGCCGGCCACGAGGATCCCGCCGAGGTAGAGCCAGCGCGACAGCAGGTCGGCCAGGCTCGGACGTGTCGCCTCGGCCGCGAACACGGGCTTCGGCGGTCCCGCTGCGGCTCGCAGCGGAACCGACGCGGAACGCGAGCACCCCCTCCTCGAGGTGCCCGTCGTCCGACACGATCCGCCACCGGACGCTGTAGTCACCGTCCCCGAGCCGCTTCAGCGGAAGCACGAGCTCGCGGCCGTCCTTCACGACGTGCGGTCGCCCGGCGAGGACGGAGCCGCCGCCGTTCGCCACGACCGCGTTCCCGGGTCCGGCGCTGACCGAGTCGTCGAAGCGGATACGGACCTCGGTCGGCGCCGTGCCGAGGATCGCGCCGTCCTGCGGCGAGGTCGAGACGAGGTTCGCGTGCGCGAGAGCCGACGGAGCGAGCACCGCGGCCGCGGCGAGCAACGCCGGCAGCGCGAACAGGCGGCGCACGTCTCCGTGCAGCCTATGTCGGCTACGTAACCTTCAGCGCGAGATCGCGGACAGCAGCGTCGCCCTGAACACGTACGTCGCGATGCTTCGCGGCGTCAATCTGGGTGCCCACAACCGGGTCGCCATGGCCGACCTGCGTCGAACTCTTCGAAGCGCTCGGAGCCGAGGACGTCCAGACGTACGTCCAGAGCGGCAACGTCGTGTTCCGGAGCAGCCGGGCCGCAAGCCGGGCTGACGCAGGCGATCGAGCTGAGCATCCACCGCACTCTCGGGCTAGACGTGACCGTCGCTGCTGAGGACGAAGAAGCAGCTCACGAAGCTCGTCGGCGCAAATCCGTTCCTCGAGCCGGGCATCGCCCCGACGACGCTGCACGTGACGTTCCTGGCGGACCGGCCGTCTGCAACGAGCGTCCGTGAGCTGAAGCAACGGCACTACGAGCGCGACGAGTTTCGAGTCGTCGGACGAGACGTCTACCTCCATTGCCCGAACGGCTACGGGCGCACGAAGCTGAGCAACGCGTTCTTCGAGAGACAGCTGGCTGTCGCGGCAACGACCAGGAACTGGAAGACAGTGACCGCGCTCGCCGCACTCGCGAATCCATCTTGGTGACCGAGTGCCGCTGCAGAACCGCGTCACGCCGCTCGGCGAGCTGATCGCAGACCCCGCACGCGGCCTCGTCTACGGAAACCGCGGCTGTCTCCACGACGAGACCGGGCGCATCCGCCGGCGCTACAACGGCAAGCGCTGGATCGCGTGCCGGCTCCAGTTCCGCGGCTGGCAGCGGCGCCCGCTGCTGCAGCCCGGCCGCTTCACCGAGCTGTTCTTTCTCGACGAGGCAACCGCGTTCGCCGCCGGACATCGCCCCTGCGCGCTCTGCCGGCGTGAGGACTACGTGCGCCTCGTCGACATCTGGCGCGAGCTGCACCCCGGCCAGGCCGGAGCCGACGCGATCGACGCGCAGCTCCACGCCGAGCGCGTCGATCCCGACACGCGCGCGCAGCTCCGCCACGAGGCACCGCTCGACGAGCTCCCCGACGGCGCGTTCGTGCTCGCGGACGGCGCGCCTTGCCTGGTGCTCGGCGCCGAACTGCTGCGCTGGACTCCGGCGGGCTACGTCGGACGCAGGCCGCGACCGGCGCGTCAGGAGATTCTGCTGATCACGCCGCCCTCGCTCGTCGCGGTCCTACGCACCGGCTGGCAGCCTCTCGTGCCCCTTCTGCACCCGTCCGTCAGTGCGGGCCGACCGGCTCTGCGGGACGCTCTGCCGGGTGCTCGACCTCGGGCGTGAGCGGAACCTCGCGCTCGTGCGGCGGCTCGATCGTGATGTTCGGCAGCATGCGGTCGAGCCAGCGCGGGATGTACCACGACTTCTCGCCCATCAGGGTGAGGAACGACGGCACGAGCGTCATCCGCACGACCAGCGCGTCCGTGAGGATCGCGACCGCGAGCAGCAGCCCGAACTCCTTCGAGATGCGGTCGGCGGTGAGGATGAAGGCCGCGAAGACGGTGCCCATGATGAGCGCCGCGGCGACGACGACGCGCCCGATGGCCGCGATCCCGTGCTCGACCGCGTCGCGCGTGTCCAGGCCGTGGACGTGCTCCTCCCGGATGCGGCTCATCAGGAAGACCATGTAGTCCATCGAGAGCCCGAAGAGGATCGCGAAGGCGATCGGCGGCACGAACGTCTCGATCGGCCCCGTCCGGTCGAGGCCGGTGAGGCTCAGCAGGTGGCCCTCCTGCACCACCAGCGTCAGCACGCC
Organism: uncultured Actinomycetes bacterium; assembly: GCA_963700495.1. GTDB lineage: Bacteria > Actinomycetota > Thermoleophilia > Gaiellales > Gaiellaceae > JACCTU01. The sequence goes on from CAVOXT010000003.1 coordinate 607,953, forward strand.
GAAGCCGACGAACGCCGACAGGATCGTCGTGACCGCCGCCGTCAGCGAGATGACGATCGACCGGAACGCCATCGCGAGCACGAGGAAGGTGACGCCGATGATGTAGAGCAGGAAGAACGGCAGCCGCTCCATGATCCGGTCGGCGATGTCCTTGAACGCCGCCGTCAGGCCCGAGACGTAGGCGACCGCGTCGCCGCCCTCGGTCGCCGCCGGCACGACGTCGTTGCGCAGCCGGTCGACGAGCTTGCCGGTCGCCTCGTCCTGCGGAGCGGAGTCCGGCGTCACGAAGACGATCGCGACGGTCTTCTCGTCGTTGAACTGCGGCTCGCCGACGGAGGCGACGCCCTCGAGGCCCTGCACGCCGTCGTAGATCCGCTGCGGCGCCTGCGGGTCGCCGTTCACGTCGACGACGATCGGGATGGGGCCGTTGAAGCCCGGTCCGAAGCCCTCGGCGAGCAGGTCGTACGCTCGGCGGGCCGTCTGCTCCTTCGGCTGCGTGCCCTGGTCGGAGGCGCCGAGGCGGACGAGCGCCGACGTCGACGCCAGCACGAGGCCCGCGAGCAGCAGGACCACGAACACGACTCGCGCGTGCGCGGTCACGAACCGGCCCCAGCGGGCGATCGGGGTCTTCTCGCGGGCCGCCTCGGAGTCGTCGATCGGGCGCAGGAACGGCACCTTCAGCCGGTCGATCTTGTGCCCGAGCTTCGCGAGCACCGCGATGAGCAGCGAGTTCGCGATCAGCACGGTCGTCAGGACGCCGAGCGCCGAGCCGATGCCGAGCTTGGTGACGAAGTCGAGGCCGAAGAAGGCGAGGCCGGTCACCGAGATCGCGACCGTCAGGCCGGCGAAGAGCACGGCGCGGCCCGCGGAGGCGCCGGCCTCGGCGGCGGCGTCGGCCGGCGAGAGCCCTTCGTGCAGGAGCTGTCTGAAGCGCGTGACGATGAACAGCGAGTAGTCGATGCCGACACCGAGGCCGATCATCGACACGAGCAGCGGCGTGATCGTGTTGATGTCGGTCAGCCCGGCAAGGATGAACAGCAGGAGGAACGCGGTCGCGAGGGCGATGATCGCGAGGACGATCGGGATCGCTCGTCGCGACGAACGTGCGGAAGACGACGAGCAGCACGATGAGCGCCGCGAGCAGGCCGAGCAGCTCCTGCGTTCCCTGCTCGATCGGCGGGAACTCGGCGTCGCCGTTGTACTCGACCGTCACCCCGGCGGGCTCGACCGTCTCGCGGACGGCGTCCTCGACGGCCACGACCGGCCTCGCGATCCTTGTCGAAGATGACTCGGTCGAACTGGGCTTCCGCGTACGCGATGCGCCCGTCGTCCGAGAACGTGTCGGCGCTGAACGGATCGCCGACGCTCTCGATCCCGGCCTTGTCCTCGGTCGGCGCGAACTCAGAGGTCTTGAGCTTCGCGATCGCCGCCTCGATCGCCGCCTTGCGCTCGGGCGTGTCGAGCCGCTCGCCCTCGGGCGCAGCGAAGACGAGGTTGAGGACGCCGCCCTGCTCGGAGGCGAACTCGGACTCGATCAGGTCGGTTGCCTTCTGCGTGTCCGAGCCCGGGATCTCGAACTCGTCCTTCAGGCTGCCGCCGACCGTGATGACCAGGAGGATCAGGACGGCGATGATGCCGACCCACGCGAAGACGACGCGCCAGGGATGCGTGGCGCACGCCCGCATCCAGCGCGCGAGCGCCCCGGTCGACAGGCGTTCGTGGGCTGCAAGCCGGTCGGTTCCAGGCTCGGCTGCGTCGGGCGGAGTCGGTCGGTTTCCGTCGTGGTCCGTCATGTCGTCCCCCTGATGGCTGCGGTTTTCCTATAGACCGGCCGACGTCATGGAACTCATCGCTCCGCTCGGTCCGGAACCTAGCTAAGTGGCAGAGGGGCGCGCCGAGAGGCTCGTTCTCACGCCCGGCACGACCTCCCGGGCGAACCGCTCCAGCTGGCCGAGGTCGTTGTCGTGAGGCCAGCAGAGGAAGGTGTCGAAGCCGAGCTCGACGGCGAAGCCGGTCAGCGTCTCGATCCAGTGCTCCGGTGGGCCCTGGAGCAGACCGCTGGTCGGCCCGTCGGCGATCACACCGCTCAGGTTGTAGATCCGGCGGATCTCGGCCGGATCGCGGCCCGCCGAGGCTGCTCCCTCCTCGATGTGCCGGACGAGCTCCGGAACCGACTCGGGCGGCGCGTACTTGAGGGACGGCAGCCAGCCGTCGCCGAGGCGCCCGGTCAGTCGCAGCATCCGCGGCTTGTAGGCGCCGACCCAGATCCCGATCGGATGCGCCGGCGGTGGGCCGGGATGCGCACCGTCGACGGTGTAGTGACGGCCCGTGTATCGAATCGCGCGCTCGCCGCTCCACCAGAGGCGGATGATCTCGATCGCCTCGGAGAGCGCCTCGACCGACTCGCCCGGCGTGCGGACTGGGCCGCCCATCGCGCCGATCGCCTCCCACATTGCGCCGGCACCGATCCCGAGCTCGAACCGGCCGTTGCTCATCACGTCGAGCGAGGCGGCAGCCTTCGCCATCATCGCCGGCGGCCGGAGCGGCAGGTTGGCGACGGCGGGGAAGAAGCGCAGCCGCTCGGTGCGCCCGAGCAGGTTCGCGATCAGCGAGAACGTGTCGAGGAACCGCGGCTGGTACGGGTGGTCCTGGATGCCGACCAGGTCGAGGCCGTCTCGTTCGGCGATCTCGACCTGCCGCAGCGCGTGCGGGAAGCCCGTCGCGTCGGGCGTCAGAAAGAGCCCGAATTCGAGTGGGCGGGTCATGTCGAGCCTCGTTTCTCTAGTAGTAGAGACAGTTCACGCGCAGCTTCCACAGCGGGCTGTTCGTCTTCAGCGAGTCGATCTCCGCACGCGCCTCGGCCGGCGAGAGCCCGCCCGACACCTGCCGCGCGAGGTCTTCGCACACCTGCAGGTCGTGGCGAATGTGCTCGTGCACCCACTTGAGCTCCTCGAGGAGATGCCGGCCCGGCTTGGTCTCATCCATGCGAGCCGCCGTTCAGGCGGACGGTGTCTCCAGCGTATAGCTCCCCTCGAGGTTCGCCTGTGCTCGCGCCATGAACGCCTCGTCGGGCGGGACGTGCCAGCCGAAGGAGTCGGCGAGCCGGACGATCATGTTGAACAGGGCGGCGACGTGGATCGCGTCCACGAGCGCGTTCTCCGTCACGCCGGCGGCGAGGACGGCGTCCGCGTCCGCGGGCGTCACCTCGTCCGGCCGCAGCGTGAGCTTCTCGAGGAACCCGAGCGTCGAGCGCAGCCGCTCGTCGACGGGCGCAGTGCGCCAGTCGCGCTTGACCGCCTGCCAGACCTCGTCGCCGAGCGCGTACGACGCGACCGCGCCGTGGGCGCCAGTTCAGAAGGGACACTGGTTGAGCGAGGAGACGAAGCCCGCGAAGAGCTCGCGCTCGCCCGCGCTCCAGTCCGACTCGCCCCGCATCGCCAGGTCGAGCGCCGCGGAGTACGGGCGTCCCCAGAGCTCGGGCCGGTAGTGCAGCGTCTTCAGGACGTCGGGAGGCTCGACGCCTCGCTCGCTCCGAATCGCGTCAAGGACGCTCGCCTCACGGGCGTCGTGGCCGCTCTCGAGACAGCCGAGCCTCATCGGAGGGTCCTCAAACCGGCATCCAGCCGCTCGAGACCTGCGGCGACGGCCGCCGACACGGTCTGCTCGAAGATCTCGTCCTCCGAGTAGCCGGCGTCCTTGAGCGCGGCGACGTCCTCGTCCGTGACCGTGTAGGCGCGGTGCCGCACCTTGTCGAGGTAGGTCGCGAACTCGGTTGGAGCCTCGCGGTCCGGGTTCGCGGCCTCTCGGAGGCGCGCCACGAGCGGGTCAAATCGGGTCATCCGGAGAGCTCCACTCGCCCATACTGCACGAGAGGAAGACGTGAGCACGAAGCCAAAACCCACGCTCCGGATCCGGGGCACGACGTACCCGGTTCTGCTGCCGACGCTCCGCGATCCGCGTCTGCACCTCGCGGCGGTGATCGTGTCGCTTCAGGTGCTCGGCCAGGTGGCGTTCGACTTCCGTCTCTCGATCGCGCAGATCCTCGTGTCGCTCCTCACGTGCGCGGTGCTCGAGGTCGGGATCGCCTTCAGGCGCCAGCACGTGATCATGTGGCCGGCGAGCGCCCTCCTGACCGGGAACGGCGTCGCCTTCATCCTCCGAGTCCCCGGAACCGAGCACGGCGACTGGTGGAGCATGAACGGCTGGTGGATCTTCGCCGGGACCGCGGCCGTGTCGCTGCTGTCCAAGTACCTCATCCGCTTCCGGGGCCGGCACGTCTTCAACCCTTCGAACTTCGGTCTCGTCCTGTGTTTCCTGTTGCTCGGCGCGTCGCGCGCCGAGCCGCTCGACTTCTGGTGGGGACCGATGTCGCCGTGGCTCGTCCTGGCGCTGGCGATCATCGTCGGCGGCGGACTCGCGATCCTCAGCCGCCTGCACCTGCTCGGGATCGCAATCGGCTTCTGGGTTGCGTTCGCCGCGGGGATCGGCGTGCTCGCCGCCAGCGGCCACGCGATGACGGCACGCTGGCACCTCGGTCCGATCTCGGGCGAGGAGTTCTGGCGCGGTGATCGTCTTCTCGCCCGAGATCCTCGTCTTTCTCTTCTTCATGATCACGGACCCGAAGACGGTTCCCTCGGGGCGTGTCGGTCGCCGCGTGTTCGGGGTCGGTATCGGGCTCCTCGCGGTGCTGCTGATCGCCCCACAGACGACGGAGTTCGGCAGCAAGGTCGCCGTGCTGGGATCGCTCGCGCTCGTCTGCGCGATGCGGCCGCTCGTCGAGCTGCTCCTGCCCCTCGTCAGCTCCTCCGCCGTGATGCCCTTCATCCGCGGCGAGCGCCTCGGTGTCGGGATCGGGAGACGGGCCGCGCTGGGCGCGCTCGCACTCGCGGGAGCGGCGGCGTTCGTTGGAGCGGTCGCCTTGGCGGGCATTCCCGCCCGGCCCGGTGCCGGAACCGCGAGCGCGGCCGTGCAGAACGGCGCCGGGCTCCCCGAGGTGACCGTCATCCCGGCTAAAGGCGTCGCGACGCAGATCGACCGGCGCACCTCACTGCAGATCGCCCACGACGTCGTCGTCGGGCTCCGCGGCTCGGCGGCCGCCCTGCAGCAGCGCGACGTGAAGCCCGCGACGGCTGCCACGTCCGGAAAGTGGCTCGTCGGCCTGCGTCGGCAGATCCGCGAGTCAAGCGGCCGTCCGATCGTCGTCCCGGCGTACCACGTCGAGCGAATCCGAATGACCCTCGAGCCCGGGAAAGGCCAGGACCCGCCCACGGTCGTCTGCACGCTCGACGGGACGGTGGAGCTCGCCACGTACACGGGGTCTCCGTCGGCGCTCGAGCATCGCAGCAACCCCGCCCGCTTTCAGCGAACGATCGAGCTCAAGTTCCGGAGCGGTCGCTTCTTGATCGTCGGCGCCAGGGACGAGTCGTCACAGCCGCCGACCGTCGTCGCCGCGCCCCCGGCCGAGCGCTCGACCGGCAGCTTCGTCGGCGTTCACCTGAGGGACGTTGCCGACAAGGTCGGCCTCAGCTTCCAGCAGGGCTCGTTCCGCTACGCGGTCGACACGGGCGATCCGGCGGCGATGATGGGTGGAGGGCTGTGCTGGCTCGACTACGACAACGACGGTTGGATGGACCTCTTCGTCGTGAACTCGTACTCGGTGAGCGAGATCGCCCGCTGGAAGAAGAACGGCGGCCTGCCCCGTAGCGCCCTCTTCCACAACGTCAAGGGCAGATTCGTCGACGTGAGCCGCACCTCCGGCGCCGATCTCGAGCTCCGGGGGAACGGCTGCGTGGCCGCCGACTTCGACCGGAACGGCTCGACAGACCTGTTCGTCACGTCCGCGACCTACGACGCGCTGCTGTGGAACCGCGGCGACGGGACGTTCGTCGAGGGTGCGAACGCAGCGGGGATCGACGACTTCGGCTGGCACGCGGGCGCGGCGGTGGGAGACGTGAACGGCGACGGCCGGCCGGATCTCTTCGTGGCCGGCTACACGAATCTCAACGCTCCGGTCTCCGGGTCGTTCGCGGGGTTCCCGAGCACCTACCAGGGCGTTCGCGACCTCCTGTACTTGAACGAGGGCCGGGGGTCGAACGGCCGCGTGGAGTTCCGCGAGGTCGGAGAGCTGGCCGGGCTCGAAGCGGACCGGTTCGACCACAGCCTCGGCGCCGTCTTCTCCGATCTCAACCGTGACGGCCGCCTCGACCTGTACGTCGCCAACGACGGCGACCCGAACCGGCTGTACCAGAACGTCCGGTGGCCGGGAGGTGCGGCCGCCGACCCGCTGGGGCTCGGCTTCCGGTTCGAGGAGCGCGCCCGTCGCGCGGGCGTTGCCGACGAGAACGCCGGCATGGGCATTGCCGACGCGGACTACGGAGGCGACGGTCGACCCGACCTGTTCGTCTCGAACTCGCGCGGTCAGCGGCACGCGGTCTACAGCAGCGTCGGGCGCGAAGGGACGCGCGTTCGCGGACGTGCGCTGCGGACTTCACGTCGTCCTTCGGCAAGAGCTACACCGGCTGGGGCGCCTCGTGGATCGACCTCGATCTCGACGGCGACCTCGACCTCGTCCTCGCAAACGGCGGCGTCCCCGTCATGAACCTCGCCGAGGATGCCCAGCCGATCCAGGAGCTCGAGAACCTCTCTGCTCAGGGGCGTTTCACCAGAGCCCGCGGCCTCGCAGGAAAGCAAGAGCGGTTGCGCGTCAACGGTCGCGGCCTCGCGGCGGCGGACTTCGACAACGACGGTGACGTCGACTTCGCGGTCAACACGATCGGCGACCGGCTCGTCCTGGTCGAGAACACCAACCGGCCCGGCAACTGGCTCGAGGTCGCGCTGGCGGGGTTCCACCCGGGAGCCACGGTGACGGCGGTGCTGCCGGACGGACGCAGGCTCGTCCGCGAGGTGCTCGCCGGCAGCAGCTACCTGTCGTCGGAGGACCCGCGCGTCCACTTCGGGCTCGGCAAGGCGACCAAGGTGCGCGAGCTCGTCGTTCGGTACCCGGACGGCAGCGAGACCCGCATGACCGGCGTCGCCGCGAACCGGCTCGTGCACGTCAAGCGGGCCGCAATGCAGCCGCGGTAGCCGCTAGCGGGGGAACAGCCGCGCGGCCGTCGCCTTGAACGACGCCGTCATGACTGCTCCCGGGTGGAGGTCGAGACGGTCGGCGGACACGGCGGTGATCTCGGCGACGACCGGTCCGATGTGGACGCGCACGCGGTTGCCCATCGGCGCGACCGAGATCACGGGCGCTCTGAGGTGGTTCATGCGGGAGTCGTCCGGCTCGGCCAGACCGAGCGACACGTCCCACGGATAGACCGCGACGTTCACCGGCCCGGTGGCCGGGTCGACGCTCCAGGCCGTGAAGCCGCTGTCGAGCGCGACCTCGGTGAGGCCGTTCTGCGTCCCGACCGCGTGGCCGGCGAGCAGCGTGGCGCCGGTGAAGGTGGCGACGAACGGATCGGCGGGCAGCGAGACGAGCTCGGTCGCGCTTGCGAGTTGGAGAATGCGGCCCTCGCTGATGACGCCGACGTTGTCGGCGAGCGTCGCTGCGTCCTCGAAGTCGTGAGTGACCAGGAGCGTCGGCAGGTCGAGGGTGGCGAGCAGCCCTCGCAGCTCGGCTCTGACTCCGGCTCTCGTGTGTGTGTCGAGCGCGGAGAGCGGCTCGTCGAGCAGGAGCACCGCCGGATCCCGCGCCAGCGCGCGTGCGAGTGCCACACGCTGACGCTCGCCTCCCGAGAGCTCGCGCACACGAGCGCGGGCGATGTGGCCGATGTGAAACCGCTCGAGGAGGTCGTCCACCTTCGCGTTGTCGCGGGTGCCGAAGCGCACGTTGCCGCGGACGTCGAGATGCGGGAAGAGGGCGTACTCCTGAAAGAGATAGCCGACGCGCCGGTGCTCGGGCGCGACGTCGATTCCCGTGTCCGTGTCGAGCAGCACCGTCTCGTCGAGGCTGACGAGTCCCGACTGCGGTCGAAGCAGACCTGAGACGACCCGCAACACCGTCGTCTTTCCGGCACCCGAAGGGCCGACGAGCGCGAGCGTCTCGCCCCGCCGGACGGTCAGCTCGGCTGACGCTTCGAAGGTGCGAAGAGGGTGAGTGAACCGTACTCGGAGTGCCATCTGGTCATGAGCTTGACGGACAGAAGGACGAGCGCACTGACGACGATCAGGAGAGCGCTGATCGCGAGCGCGACGTTGAAGTCGAGATCGAACTGCTCGTAGATCGCGAGAGACAGGGTTTGCGTGACGCCCTGCAGCGACCCCGCGAACATGATCGTCGCGCCGAACTCTCCGAGACCCCTCGCGAACGCGAGAGCAGCGCCCGCTCCGAGGCCGCCGGCGGCGAGCGGGAGCATCACCCGGAAGAAGACACGGCCGCGGCCGGCGCCCAGCGTGCGCCCCGCCGCGGGCAACGTCGGGTCGACCGCCTCGAAAGCCGCAACCGCGGTGCGCAGGTAGAACGGACTGGCGACGAACGTCACCGCCAGGATCACCGCGACCTTCGTGAAGGCGATGTCGATCCCGAGCGCATCCATCGTCCCGCCGAGGAGCCCGAGAGAGCCGAACGCGACGAGCAGGCCGATCCCTGCCACGGCAGGAGGCAGGACGAGCGGCAGCTCGACGAGCGTGACGACGACGTCTCGTATTCCGCCGCGGCGGCTCGCGATCCAGTACGCAGCCGGCGTTCCGAAGCCGAGGATGAGCACCATGGCGATTGCGTTCGTCTCGGCCGTGACGCGAATCGCATCGAGCGCCGCAGTGCTTCCGAGCGCCGAGAGCAGATCGCTCAGCGGGACGTGAACGAAGACCGCGACGATCGGGAGCAGCAGAAACAGAAACGCGATGCCCGTCGTGACGACGAGCGCCGCGCGGAAGAGCCGGTCTACGGCGCCGCCTTTGGTAGCGGCAGGAAGCCGGCGTTCCTCAGAGCCCTCTGGCCCTTCGCCGAGAGGAGCATCCTGATCCACGCCCGCGCCGCCGACCTTGTTGGACGACTTCGACACGACGGCGATCTCGTAGCGCACGCGGGGCTGCGCCCACGCCGGAATGCGGATCACGGTCACCCGACCGCGACCGGTCGCGCATCGGTCGCGTAGACAAACCCCGCGTCGGCCTGTCCGAGCGCGACCTTTCCGGTGACGGCCTTCACGTCCGACTCCTGGCTGACGACCTTCGAGAGCACCGATGTGAGGCCCATCTTGCGAAGGACCGTGCGCGTGTAGCCGCCGACCGGCACGGCCGCTCCGGCGACGACGAGCTTCACCGGCTTGCGCCTCAAGTCGTACACCGAGTGGATCCCGGCCGGGTTCGACCTCGGCACGATGAGGACGAGCCGGTTCGCGGTGAACGTGACCGGCCTGTCGACGAGCCCCTGGGTGAAGAGACGCTGCGTGTTGAGCGGCGCTGCCGAGGCGAAGATGTCTGCAGGAGCGCCGTTCCTGATCTGCGTCTCCAGCGTGTTCGACCCGGCGAAGTTGTAGCTGCTGCGCCGGGTCGTACGCGTTGAACACCTCCGTCAGGGATGCGGCCGCGTAGATCGTCAACGGAGCTGCAGCGTGCGTTCGCGCAGTCGCGCCCGACGCTGCGACGAGCGCGATCGCGACGACCGACGCTACGAAACCTCGTCTCATCCCAGGTACGCCTCGATTGCCGCGCTTGCGGCCTCGAGATCGATTGCGACGGGGAACGCCTGAGCGCCGACAGGCCGCGAAAGTGCAGCCAGCGCTCCGATCTGCTGGCCGAGGCTTGCAGCGAGGCTCGCGTACAGGACGCGGTAGTCAGCCTCGGAAACCGACGCGGCGGCCGTCTGGTACGAAGCCAGGACGGGCCTGAGCGCGGTCAGGCCGGTCCTCACCGCTGCGGAGGCTCCGGAGAACGCGTTCTTCGGCCACACGAACTCAAAGTCGGCTTCGAGCGGGACCGTCTCGCCGGCGGTCTGGAGCAGGGCCGCCAACGCCTTCGCGTGCTGCGATGCGGCCGACTGTCCACTTCGCAACACGGCGGCCTGCGCGCGGCCGAACACCTTTACCTTCCGCACCTTGGCGTTCAGCGCCTTCGCATAGAAGTCCTTGAGCAAGAACTCGGCAGAGACGCCGAAGTTCGCGAACGCGAGCTCGTCCTCGGTCGCCGCGCTCGCCGCGCTGAGCCACGGGCCGCCGAGAGCGACCGCCGTCGCTCCCCCGGACGTCACAAGGAAACGTCGCCGATTCATCCGTCCGACGACCCTACCACAGTGTAGAAATTCATTGACTACTAGCGTAAGCTGACTCATGGGCCGCCCGCCGCGCACCGAGCCGTCGCTCCCTGAGTGGGCCGCGCTCGGCGTCCTCTGTGAGGCGCCGACCCATGGGTGGGCCATCGCCCAGGCTCTCAGCCCGTCGGGCTCGATCGGTCGGGTCTACACGTGCAAGCGCGCGCTGGCCTACCGGGCGCTCGCGCAATTGCGCGACGCAGGTTTCGCCGAGGTGAGAGGGACGAGCGCGAGCGACGCAGGACCGGCGCGAACGACGCTGGGCGCGACGCGCCGTGGCCGCTCGGCGTTCGCCCGCTGGCGAGGAAGCGCCGTCGCCCACGTGCGCGATCTGCGCTCGGAGCTCATGCTGAAGCTGCTCTTCCACGACCGGGCCGCTCTCGATCCGGGGCCTTTGCTTCAACAGCAGGCGACGATCCTCGCCCAGACCGAGCGTGCCCTCGAGCACCAGCTCGCGACGACGTCCGGGTTCGCTCGGACGCTCGCCCTCTGGCGCCTGTCAGCGAGCCGTGGCGCTCTCTCGTTCGTCGAGGGACTGCTCGACAGCCGCACGGTCGAGCCTGTCATCTACCGGCCGATCGGCTACGTGGTGTCTCCGCACACCGACCTCGACGGCATGCCGCTGCAGCCGATCGCAGACACCAAAGGCGAGTCCACGATCGAGGTTTCGGAGCCACATCGGGGATGCCTCGCGGACCTCGACGGCTTCACGCACGTCTGGGTGCTCGCGCACCTGCACGAGTCGCTGGGCTGGAACCCGACGGTGCGGGCGTTCCTCGACGACAAGCGCCACGGCACGTTCGCGACGCGCTCGCCGCACCGCCCTAACCCGATCAGCCTCTCCCTCGCCCGCATCGTGGCCGTGGAGCCGACGGCTGTCGTCGTCGAAGGCCTCGACCTCCTCAACGGCTCGCCCGTGCTCGACCTCAAGCCGTTCGTGCCCCTCTTCGACACACCGGCCGGCGATGTCCGGTTCGGCTGGTTCGAGGGGCGGGCCGAGGGCGTGTTCTCGCGCACGTCCGATGACCGCTTCGCGCTTCGCAGCCGTCGAGCATGAGCCGTAGCTGCGTCTTGACTGCCTTGGCTTCGCTGTTAAGGTCGGCTGGACGGAGCGAGAACAGCTCGGTCAGGGCTTGACGCTGTCGATGCTGCGGCCATCCTCGACAGCGTCCGCCGCCGACCAGCGCATGAGGAGGTTCTGATGCAAGGCACGAGCGGCAGCCGGTCCGGAGTCCTGCAGTGGGTCGTCGTGCTCGTGGTCGGCGTTCTGGTCGTGACGGTCGTCCTCGCGCCTCGATCTGATTCCGCGCCTGAACGACGGGCAGAAGGTGCTCGACGCGGCCAGGCCGGCGTTCGCGTCCGAGCGTCTCACCGGCGCCCGAGCCGGCATCGACATCATCTCCGCGAACGTCGACACGGCGGATCCGATCATGACCCCGGAGGGCGGGGCCGCAGCCGAGGTGCCGAAGCTGATCGCGTTCGTCTCGGAGCAGACGGGGCTCTCGCAGGCCGCAGTCCTCGCCGCGCTGCAGACGAACTTCCCGCACACGACGGCGCTCCTGCAGACGATCCCGCTGTCGGCGGTGACGGCGGAGCTGCCCGCCCTGTTCGCGTTCCTCGAGAAGACGCTGAACGTGACAGAGGCGCAGCTGGTCGCGGCGCTGCAGGCGAACTTCCCGGCGCTCACCCAGGCGATCACCAACCTGCCGACGGTGACCGACGGCTGGAACGACATCCAGAACATCGACGGGCTCACGCGCTTCGACGGCACGCCCGTCAAGACCGTGCCGGACCTGAGGACGTATTTGAGCGCGGACCTGATCCCGGTTCTGGAGACCCAGCAGGGCAACTTCGACAGTCTCGACGGGACCTCTGCCGTCAACTGGATCGCCCCCCTGCTGCTGATCGTCGGGCTGATCGTGATCCTGTTCGCCGGGCTGATGATCGCGCTGAACCTCAGGGGACCTGTGTCGCGCGGGCGGGCGATGGCGAGCGCGTCGGTCGTCGTCGTCGTCGGCGTGGTGGTCGTGGGGCTCGTGGTCGGCCTGATGCTCGTCCCGCGGGTCAGCGACGGGCAGAAGCTGCTCGATGCGCTGCGCCCCGCCAACGACCTTGCACGCGTACAGGGCGACCGCGCCGGGATCAACATGGTCTCCGCGATCGTCGACACGGAGGATCCGATCATGACCCCGGAGGGCGGGGCCGCAGCCGAGGTGCCGAAGCTGATCGCGTTCGTCTCGGAGCAGACCGGGCTCTCGCAGGCCGCAGTCCTCGCGGCGCTGCAGACGAACTTCCCGCACACGACGGCGCTGCTGCAGGCGATCCCGCTCTCGGTCGGTGACGGCCGAGCTGCCCGCCCTGTTCGCGTTCCTCGAGAAGACGCTGGGTGTGACGGAGGCCCAGCTGGTCGCGGCGCTGAAGGCGAACTTCCCGGGCCTGACCCAGGCGATCACCAACCTGCCGACCGTGACCAGCGGCTGGAACAACGTGCAGAACATCGACGGGGCGACGCGCTTCGACGGCACGCCGGTCAAAACCGTCCCCGACGTTCGGACGTACTTCAGCTCGGACGTGATCCCTGTGCTGGAGACCCAGCGAGGCAACTACGTGCATCTCGTCTCGATCTCGAAGATCGACTTCATCGGGCCTCTGGTGCTGACCGTCGGGATCATCGTGATCATCTACGGGCTGCTGATGCTGTTCCTGGCGTGGCGCCTCGAGCCCGGCCGAGCACGAGCGCCGCGGCCACACCCACCCCGAGCCCGGCAACGTAATGGCCGCGTTCGGAGCCGTCTTGACGCGTTTTCAACCCGCGCACTAAGGTCGGACCGGGTGAGTTCCATCCGGCTCGCGGTGATCGCGTCGTCCACCGAGTGGCAGGTCGGGATCGCGCTCGGGAGCGTCGTGATCGCGGTGGCCGCGGTGATCGTGATCGTGATCGTGCTGCTGGCGTGCAGGATCGCCAGGCAGGCCAAGACGGCCGAGCAGGCGGTCGAGGTGGTGCGCCAGCAGACCGCCGAGCTCGGCGGCATCGCGCAGATCAACGACTCGGGCGTGAGGATCCTCCACGCCGCCCGGTCGCTTCGAAAGGTGGCGGTCGGGCAAATGACGGTGCTCGCCGCGGTGTCCGCAACACGCTACTGGGCGATCGCCCTGGGCATCGCCTTCGGCGCGGCGGTGGTCGTCGCGATCCTGCTGACGGTGCTCGTGAAGACCGTCGGGAGCATCGAGAAGTCGGTCGACGGCCTGCTGGAGATCGCGGGCAAGGTCGCCGCGAACACGGCGAACATCCCGCAACTCGAGGCGACGGCGCCCGTGCTGGCGCTGATCGTGGACGAGGCGGTCGTCCAGGACGGCTACATGAACGCGCTCACCGACGGGTTCGGCGGAGCATGAGCACCACGCACGCACTCGTCCTCCTGAGCGTCGTGCTGGCGGCGGGCGTCGTGCTCGTGCTGGCCGTCGCGCTGATCGAGGTGCGCCGGGGCCTGACGAGGATCTCCGACGGGCTCGCGACGCTGGCGGCTGCGCTGCAGGGCGTCGAGGCGGAGCACCTGCGTCCGCTCGAGGGCGCCGTCAAGGCGATCAACGGGCAGTTCGACATCATCCTCGGCGCGCTGCCGGGGATCGCCAGCAAGGCGGCGATCGTCGCCGAGAGGAGGCCGCGATGATCCTCTGGTGGATCGGCAGACGTCGTCCTGCTCGTGGTCGTCCTGCCGGTCGTCGTGTACCTGCTCCGCGGCGTGCTGAACGCCGCCAAGAGCATCGTCCCGAGCGTGCAGGAGATCGCAACGGTGGCGGCCGCGGGGTCGAAGGACCTCGACGCCGCCGCGCTGCTGCTGACGACGCAGGACCAGGTGACCCAGACCGTTGCCGGCGTCGCGAACTACGGCGGCTCCCTCGACGTGATCCTCGACGACGCCTGAATGCACGGTCGTCGCATTCATGGCAGCCGGCGCGGTCACGATCCTCGCCGTCGTGCTGATCGTCGTCGCCCTCGTCTACTACCTCGTCTCGGTGATCGTGCAGCTTCGAAAGATCACCGCCGGCCTGGACGAGGTCATCGCCGACGTCGGCGAGATCGTGCAGAAGAGCGCGCCGGTCAACGACGTCGTCACGACGATCAACGAGCAACTCGACGCCGGCGTCGACCTGCTCGAGGGCCTGCTCGTGCAAGAAGGCCGGCATGACGGACGCCGTCGGCCTCGTCGACGGCCTGTACGCCGGGCGGCCGCCGCCGGCTTCAGGAACTTCCCGGAGAGCACGACGATCAAGGCGCCGCGCATCGGCGAGGTCTACACGACGGGCACGCTCACGCTCGCACGGCTCGGCCGTGAGGCGCCGATCGCCGTCGGGAACCCGGCAGGTCCCGCGCTGAGGGACGTCGAGCGGGGAAGCCTGGCGGCGCGGCAGCTGTACCCGGAGATCCGCCAGACGAGGCCGGAGTCCCTGCCCAGGTCGCCGGTCATCGGCACCGACGCGCCCGTGCAGTACGAGCAGCGCGAAGACATCGGGGCACCGCGCAAGCGGCTCCCCGCCGCACGGCCTAGAGACGAAAGGAGCCTGGTGCAGACCCCTGCGTCATTCGAGTACGAGCGCGCGACCAGCGTCGAGGGCGCGATCGCGTCGCTTCAGAGGCTCGGCTCGGAGGCGCGCATCATCGCGGGCGGGCACAGCCTGCTGCCGATGATGAAGCTCCGGCTGGCGAACCCGGAGCACCTGATCGACATCAACGACCTCACGGAGCTCTCCTACATCCGCGAGGAGGGCGACGAGGTCCGGATCGGCGCGCTGACCCGCCACGTGGAGCTGTTGAAGTCCGAGCTGCTCGCCGAGCACTTCCCGCTGTTTCGCGACGCCGAGAACGTGATCGCCGATCCGGTCGTGCGCAACCGCGGCACGATCGGCGGCTCGCTGTGCCAGGCGGACGCGGCCGAGGACCTCTCGGCCGTCTGCTCGGCGGTCAAGGCGAAGGCCGTGATCCGCGGCGCCGGCGGCGAGCGGGTGGTCGGGATGGAGGACTTCCACGTCGGGCCCTACGTCGACCGCGGTGGGCGACGGCGAGCTGCTCACCGAGGTTCGGATTCCGCTGCGTCCGGGCGGCGGCAGCGCGCACGAGAAGGTCGAGCGCCGCGCCGGCGACTGGGCGATCGCCGCCGCGTCGGCGGCCGTCTGGATCGACGGCGGCACGATCGCCGACGTGGGCATCGCGCTCAGCGCGGTCGGGCCGACGACGATCCATCTCTCGCGCGCCGAGGAGCTGCTGCGCGGCAAGGCTCCGTCGGAGGAGCTGTTCGCGCAGGCGGGCGAGATCGCTTCGGAGGACTGCTCTCCGAGCGCGGACGGTCGGGGGCCGGTCGACTACAAGCGCCATCTCGCCGGCGTCCTCACGAAACGCGCCCTGCTCCGCGCGACGGCACGCGCCCGGCTCAGGAGGCCTGATCATGCACGTCTCGATAACGATCAACGGCGAGCAGGTCTCCCGCGAGATCGAGCCGCGCCAGCTGCTCGTCCACTTCATCCGCGAGACGCCCGGCCTGACCGGCACCCACTGGGGCTGCGACACCTCCAACTGCGGCGCCTGCGTGGTGCTGATGGACGGCGAGCCGGTCAAGTCGTGCACGATCCTCGCGGCGATGTGCGAGGGGCACGAGATCCGCACGGTCGAGTCGCTCGAGGTCGACGGCCGGCTGGACCCGGTCCAGATGGGCTTCCACGAGCTGCACGCGCTCCAGTGCGGCTTCTGCACGCCGGGGATGCTGATGACGGCTCGCGCCCTGCTCGACGAGAACCCGGATCCGACCGAGCAGGAGATCCGCACGGCGATCTCGGGTGCCATCTGCCGCTGCACGGGCTACAAGAACATCGTCGAGCGCCGTGCGCTGGGCCGCCGAGCACGAAGCCACCGCGAAACAGGAGGTCTGAGCATGGCCATGGTCGAGAACCTTCCGAGCGCCGAAGACCGAGCGCCCGATCGGCTTCGGCCGTCTGAAGCGCAAGGAGGACGCGCGCTTCATCCGCGGCAAGGGCACCTACCTCGACGACATCCGGCTGCCGGGGATGGTCTACGGCGCGCATGCTGCGCAGCCCGTACGCGCACGCGCGCATCGTCTCGATCGACACCTCGAGGGCGCTCGCGCACCCCAACGTCGCCGCGGTCGTCACCGCCAAGGACCTCGAGACGCTCGGGCTGGCGTGGATGCCGACGATCTCCTACGACACGCAGGCCGTGCTCGCGGGCGACAAGGTCCGCTTCCAGGGCCAGGAGGTCGCGTTCGTGATCGCGACCGACGAGTACTCGGCGAACGACGCGCTCGAGCTGATCGACGTCGAGTACGAGCCGCTGCCGGCGATCGTCAACGCCCGCAAGGCGCTCGACCCCGACGCGCCGCTGATCCGCGACGACAAGACCGGGCAGCGCGACAACCTCGCGAGCCCGACCTGGGAGGCCGGCGACCAGGCGGCGACGGACCGCGCGTTCGCCGAGGCCGACACGGTCGTGACGCGCGACATCATCTATCCGCGCTGCCATCCGGCGCCGCTCGAGACGTGCGGCATGATCGCCGACTTCAACCCGGAGACCGGCCAGCTCGACATCTACAACGGCAACCAGGCGCCGCACGCCCACCGCACGGTCTACGCGCACGTCGCGGGGCTCGCGGAGCACATGATCCGGATCCGCTGCCAGGACATCGGCGGCGGCTTCGGCAACAAGGTTCCGGTCTATCCGGGCTACGTGTGCGCGATCGCCGGCTCGATCGTCGCCGGCGTGCCGGTCAAGTGGGTCGAGAACCGCACCGAGAACCTGATGTCGACCGGGTTCGCCCGCGACTACGTCATGCACGCCGAGATGTGCTCGAAGGACGGCAAGATCACCGGCCTGCGGGTCGACGTGATCGCCGACCACGGCGCCTTCGACTGGACCGCGCAGCCGACGAAGTTCCCGGCCGGGTTCTTCCACATCGTCTGCGGCTCGTACGACCTCGAGGCGTCGCACGTCCAGGTCAAGGCGGTGTACACGAACAAGGCGCCGGGCGGTGTGGCGTACCGCTGCTCGTTCCGCATCACCGAGGCCGTCTACCTCGTGGAGCGGATGGTCGACGCGCTCGCGCTCGAGATGAAGGTCGATCCGATCGAGCTGCGGATGCGCAGCTTCATCGCCCCCGAGCAGTTCCCGTACGAGACGACCACCGGCTGGACGTACGACTCCGGCAACTACGCCGAGACGATGCGCGTGGCGATGGACATCGCCGGCTACGAGGACCTGCGCCGCGAGCAGGCGGAGAAGCGCGCCCGCGGCGAGCTGATGGGCATCGGCGTGTCGTTCTTCACCGAGGGCGTCGGCGCGGGGCCGCGCAAGCACATGGACATCCTCGGCCTGGCCATGAACGACGGCGCCGACCTGCGGGTGCACCCGTCGGGCAAGGCGGTGGTCAGCATCAGCGCCCAGACGCAGGGCCAGGGCCACGAGACGACGTTCGCGCAGATCGTCGCCGAGGAGCTCGGCATCCCGCCCGAGGACGTCGAGGTCCGCCACGGCGACACGGACCAGTCGCCGTACGGGCTCGGCACCTACGGCAGCCGCTCGACGCCGGTGTCCGGCGCCGCGGTCGCGGTCGTCTCGCGCAAGGTGCGCGACAAGGCGCGTCTGATCGCGGCGACGATGCTCGAGACCAGGCCGGAGGACCTCGCCTGGGAGAAGGGCCGCTGGTACGTCAAGGGCGACCCCGAGAAGGGCGCGCTGATCGAGGAGATCGCGGTGCGGGCGTACAGCGGCGAGCCGATGCCGGCCGGCATGGAGGGCGGGCTCGACGCGCAGGTGATCTACGACCCGCCCAACCTCACCTATCCCTACGGCGCCTACATCGCCGTCGTCGACATCGACCCCGACACGGCGCACGTCACGGTCAGGCGCTTCATCGCGGTCGACGACTGCGGCGTGCGCATCAACCCGATGATCGTCGACGGCCAGATCCACGGCGGCCTCGCCGAGGGCGTCGGCATCGCGCTGATGGAGCTGCATCTCGTTCGACGAGGAGGGCAACTGCCTCAACTCGTCGTTCATGGACTACCTGATCCCGACCGCGCTCGAGTGCCCCGACTTCGAGCTCGGCGAGACGGTCACGCCGTGCCCGCACCACCCGCTCGGCGCCAAGGGCGTCGGCGAGTCGCCGAACGTCGGGTCGCCGCCGGCGATCGTGAACGCGGTCATCGACGCGCTGCACGAGACGCACGGCGTCGACCACATCGACATGCCCTGCACCCCGGCCCGCGTGTGGGCGGCGATGCAGGGGCGTCCCGAGCCGCCGCAGTGACGACCGGCGCTCAGACCTTCGCGTGAGCCCGCGCGAGGTCACGGGCGAGGCGGCCGGCGAGATCCGCCAGCTCGTGCCCGACATCGAGACGCTCGCCCGGCGTCTCGCCGACGTCGACTACCTCGTCGACGAGGGCCTGGCGACGTCGATGTTCCTGAGCCTGCGCCTGCCGCAGCCGCTGCTGCTCGAGGGCGAGGCGGGTGTCGGCAAGACCGAGGCCGCCAAGTCGCTGGCGCTCGTGCTGGACACGCCGCTGATCCGCCTGCAGTGCTACGAGGGGATCGACGCGGCGGAGGCGCTGTACGAGTGGAACTACCCGCGCCAGCTGCTGAGCATCCGCCTCGCCGACTCCAGCGGCTCGACGCTCGGCGAGGAGGAGCTGTTCGGTCCGGACTACCTGATCCGCCGCCCGCTCCTGCGCGCGCTCGAGCATCCCGGCCCGCGGCCGGCGGTGCTGCTGATCGACGAGATCGACCGCGCCGACGACGACTTCGAGGCGTTCCTGCTCGAGCTGCTCGCGGACGCCAGCGTGACGATCCCGGAGATCGGCACGATCCGGGCGACGCATCCGCCGATCATCGTGCTGACCTCCAACCGGACGCGCGACCTGCACGACGCCGTCAAGCGCCGCTGCCTCTACCACTGGATCGCCTACCCGACCCCGCAGCGCGAGGTGGAGATCGTGCGCCGCCGCGTCAAGGGCGCGTCGGAGACGCTGGCGGTACAGGTCGCGAACGCCGTCTCGCGCATGCGCGACAGCGACGTGCAGAAGCCGCCGGGCATCGCCGAGGCGATCGACTGGCTGGCGGCTCTGAGCCTGCTCGGCGTCGAGCAGCCTGGACGCCGCAGCGGTCGACCGCACGCTCGGGTCGGTGCTGAAGTACAGCGAGGACCAGGAGGTGATCCGCGCGGCCGGCCTCGAGCAGCTCGTGCGCGCCGGTGACTGACTTCGGGGTCGAGACGATCGAGCTCGACCTGCCGCCGCTCGTGGGCGCGTTGAGCCGGCGCCTGCACGACGCCGGCGTGCCCATCACTCCGGGGCGCTCGGCCGACTTCGCGCAGGCGCTCACGCTCGTCCGGCCGATCACGCGCCGGCGGCTGTACTGGACCGCCCGCGCCGTGTTCGTGTCCGATCCGGCGCAGGTCAAGGCCTTCGACGCGGTGTTCTTCTCGGTCTTCGGCAGTCGAGCGGTCGGCGAGGATTCGAGCTCGAAGACGCGCAGACCGTCGCCTCGCCGCCGGACGACCGGCCGAAGTCCGATCACGAGGCCCCGCGCCGGGAGTCGGATGCGCCGGACCGCACACGGGCGTGTCGTCGTCACCGCCCAGCGAGCGCGACGAGGACGAGACGCGAGGTCGAGGTGCCGCTGGCGATGGCCAGCGACGAGGAGCGGCTCGGACGCAAGAGCTTCGACGCGCTCGAGCCGCACGAGCTCGCGCAGCTCTACCGGCTGATGTCGCGCCTGGAGCTCGCAACCCCGCTGCGGCGCACGCGCCGCTACGAGAAGGGACGCCACGGGGAGCGCATCGACATGCGCCGGACCCTGCGCGCCAGCCTTCGCACGGGAGGCGATCCGATCCGCCTCGCGCGCCGTCGCCGGCGCGATCGTCCGCCGGCGGCTCGTGATGCTGTGCGACATCTCCGGCTCGATGGAGCCGTACGCGCGCGCCTACCTGCAGTTCCTGACCTGCGCCGCCGGCAGCGGTCCGAACGCCGAGGCGTTCGTGTTCGCCACGCGGCTGACGCGCCTGACCCGCGCGCTGGCTTCTCGCAACCCGGAGCGCGCGATCCAGCGCGCCGCCGCCGCCGCGCCCGACTGGTCGAGCGGGACCCGGATCGGCGACGCGCTGAAGGAGTTCAACGACCGGCACGGACGTCGCGGCATGGCCCGCGGCGCCGTGATCGTGATCCTCTCCGACGGCTGGGAGCGCGGCGACCCGATGCTCGTCGGGCGCGAGATGGAGCGTCTTGCGCGCCTGGCGCACCGGATCGTGTGGGTCAATCCGCGGGTCAGCGCCGGCGCCTTCTCCGTGCAGGCCGGCGGCATGGTCGCCGCGCTGCCGCACTGCGACGCGCTCGTGAGCGGCCACAGCTTCGAGGCGCTCGGCGAGGTCGCCGAGGCGATCGGGGCGGACTCGTGGGGCCGCCGGGGCTCGCCGTCAGCGCGCGGAAGCCGTTGCGGGCCGTCAAGGTCGAGGAGGACGAGCCGTGGGCCAGCGCCACGCCGGTCCCGGGCAGCTCGGTCGGGATGCCGAGCGGGCACGGCCCGAGCCGGGGCAACACCACGCCCGGGGTGGGTGACCGATGAATGAGACAGCGGCCAAGACGTGCATCTACCCGGGCTGCGAGCGGCCCGCCGTGCCCCCGCACCCGCTGGGCGGGCCGCAGCCCGCCTTCTGCGACCTGGAAGAGCACAACGCGCTGACCGCTCACCAGGAGCGCCAGCGCCTTGCGAACGAGGGCTCACCCGATGCGTCCGAGGGCGAGCGATGATCGACGAGCGACCAACCAGGAGGGAATGCGGCGATGGCTGACGAGGCGTACCGAGCGGTCTTTCTGCGCGTGCACCCGACCGGCAAGATGGTGCTCAGCCTGACCACCGAGTCCGACGGGAAGGAGCCCCAGTACGCGCAGCTCGTCGCCGACGAGCTCGGCGTCCCGGCGCTCGACGTCAAGGTCGTTCCCGCGGACACCGACCGGTTCGGCGTCGGTCACGGCTACAACACGAGCCCGTCCGACGGCACCTCGGCCGCGATCGCCAGCGCGACCGGGAAGATCCGCGACAAGGCGCAGCTGCTCGCGGGCATGGCGCTCGAGACCTCACCGGAGAGCCTCAAGTGGATCAACGGGCGCCTGGGTCAGTGCGGACGGAAGCGACCCGACGCAGGTCAAGACGATCGAGGACATCGCCCTCTACGCGCACGGCACCGGCGCCCTGCCGCCGGGGGTCGAGGGCGGGCTCGACGCGCAGACCGTCTACAGCGATTGACTTCGCCTACTTCAGCGGGATTTGATACGTCGTGACCCAGTCGTCCACGACAGCCCAGTCCAGGTTGTCGAAGAAGGCGTCGATGTAGGCGCCGCGGTCGGTTTGGAAGTCGAGGAAATAGGCGTGCTCGTAGACGTCGAGCGCGATCAGCGGCGTCGCGTTCCAGATCGGGAACGTGTTCTGCGCGTCGCCGACGTAGTTGAAGAGCCGTCCCTCGTCCCAGTCGTACGCCGTCCAGGCCCAGCCGCGGCTGGCCATCCCGGTCGCCTTCAGGTTCGACGCGCCACGCATCGGCCGAGCCGAAGTCGCGCCTGATCAGTCTGGCGACTGCACCGTTGGGATCGCCGCCGCCGCCGCCGAGGTGCTCGAAGTAGATCTCGTGGTTCTTGATCCCGCTGATTGCGAAGGAGAGGTCGACCTTGAGCGCGCGGAAGTCGGAGTAGGTCTGGTTCGCGCTGCCTGGGTCGGCGGCCGCGAGCTTGCCGAGGATCTCGTTCCGCTTGTTCACGTAGCCCCGGTAGAGGTCGTAGTGGGCCTCGACAGACGCGCGCGAGATGCCCTCGAGCTCGAGCAGCGCCGGCTTCAGTTCGCGGGGCTCGATCGCCTCGTAGCCCGGAATCGGTGTCTCCGCACCCGGCAGCCGGCCGGCGTCGACCTTCGACGGCAGGGTTGCGTCGATGGCAACCTCGACCTCGTCGGCGACCTTCAGGGCTCCGAAGAGTGCCGAGTAGGGCTTCATTCCCCAGTCGCTCTGCTTGACGACGGCGCTGCCGGTCAGCTTGCCGTCGTCGCCGACAGCCAGCTCGAAGGCGATCGGACGCGCGTTGCCGACGAGCGTCAGCTCGCCCTGCACGCTGATCTTCGCGCCGTCGGCGTGCACGTCGGTCGAGCGGAACGTGATCTCCTGCCGCTTCAGGACTTCCTCGTCGATCGTCTCCTCGATGTTCGCCATGTCGTCGGCGCCGAGCGCCTGGATCCCCCCGGTGCCCTCGCGCACGCGAAGAGACGTGGCGTCGACGTTGAGCACGATGCTCGTCTGCGCGTCGTCGCCGACCTCGAGCGTCGCTTCCCAGGCGGTGACGTGGATCAGAAGATCGTGTCCGGCCTTGGCGGCGGCGCCGACCCGGCCGGTCCTCACAGAGAGCGTTCCGTTCCTGGGCCCGAGCTTGTGAGTACCTGCCCGGAGTCCCATGCGCGGATCGATAATGTCATGTCACCGAGCGGCGAGGAGAGCGCACTGTGGCCGTAGAGCTTGACCATTCCTTCACCACCGCGAAGCCGATCGACGAGACCTACGCGACGATCCTCGACCTCGAGCGGGTGGTGCCGTGCGTCGAGGGAGGTACCGTCCTCGAGGCGAGCGGACCGGACTCCGTCAGAGCGGAGATCAAGGTCAAGATGGGCGCGATGTCGTTGACGTTCACCGGCACCGTGGAGATCGCCGAGCAGGACGCTGCGGCGCATCGCGTGGTCTTGCGGGTCAAGTCCAAGGAGGCCGGCGGCCAGGGACACGCGAACGCCGACGTCACGTTCACGCTCAATGACGGCGGCGGGACGATCCACACCAACGCGCAGATCACGGGCAAGGCCGCGTCGATGGGGGAGGGAGTCGTCGTCAGCGTGCTGGACGCGCTGGTGACGGACTTCGCCGGAAAGCTCGTCGAGCTCTGACCCGCCGCCGATGACGACCATCACGATGCGACAAGTCCGCGAAGGCGAGGTGCCGCGCGACGGCGGGACCGCGGTTCAGGAGGATCCCGATCGGCCCGTCTTCCACGGCAACGGCCCGGACGACTACGTCTGCGTCGAGTGCGGCAACGTCCTTGCCAGGGCGATGCACCCGATGCAGATGACGAAGAAGGTCCGCGTCCGCTGCGGGCGCTGCTCGACGGTGAACGTGTCCGTGATCGACGGGTACGTCGCACCCGCCCCCAAGTCAGGAGCCGACCAGCCTCAGCAGTGACTCGCGGTGGCGGCGGTAAGCGGCCGTCCCGTCGCCGTCGACGGCCGCGATTCGAACGACCGGCGGGTGGCCCATGGCCGGCGTGGCGAGGTCACGGAGCGCGTCGTGGTACGCGCGTTCCCGCTGCATGCCGCCGAATCCGAAGCCCTTCGCGGCGAGTCCGCGCGCGAGGCCGTCGGTCTTCGAGCAGCCACGCGCGGCACAGATCCTCGTACTCCTCGAGGTCGAACCCCACGGTCACGTCGGCGGCATAGAGCTCGAGCGCCGCCAGTCGGAACGAGGTGAAGTGAAACGACTCGTCGACCTCGATCACGGTTCCGGTGGGGTCGTGCACCAGATCGACCGGCAGCAGCAGGTTCTCGCGCGAGGCGTGCAGGACCGAGACGTCGCCTCCGAGCCGTGCGTAGATCGCGCCGAGCTGTTCGAGTGCCGCCGTCACCGGCCCGACGAGCGCCGGGTCGCGCCGGGCTTTCGCGACGCGTTCGAGCCCGACGTGGCCCTGCTCGCAGAGCCAGTCGAACGACTGACTCCCGAGCACGATGCCGTCCTCTTTCGCCGCCTGCGCGAAAGCCAACTGGACGTCGCCGGGCGCCACCGCCCGATCCTAGACGCGGCGTCCCCGGTGGCTAGACGTCGATGCCGAGCTTGCGTAACTCGACGATCGCAGTCCGGCGCCAGCGAGTCGTGTCGGGGGAGAACGGGAGCGTGAAGGGCATCCCGTTGGCCTTTCGGAGCGGGTTGCCGTCGCGGAAGACGTGGTAGTGGCCGGGTCTCGACTCGACGGTGAGACCGGCAGCCTCGAGTCGGCGGATGAACTCTCGGACGTCTTTTCTCATCGCTGCGTGTCTCGGCCCATATCGCCTGTACTCTGAACAGAACGCCGATGCAGGGTGTGTCGGCGATGCTTTCGAGGCTTGGGGGAAGGACGCAAATGCAGTCTCTTTCGATCGCGGATCGCGAAGCAAAGACCCGGCGCCAGATCGAGTTGGTGGACAAGCAGTTGACCAAGGAGTTCTCGAGCCTGCCGGCGCACGTGGTTCACGGTGAAGTGACGAGTGTCTCCGAGGGGCTCCTTGCGGGGGCGCACTTCACAGACCACATCGCAGTGCTCACGGGCCGATTTGCCTCCGAACACCTCAAAGCTGCCGAAGCCGTAGGGTAGGTCGATCTCCTAGGGGAAGCTCGGGCTGTCCGGGTTGAGATCGAGGCGGCCGCCGTTTCGGCAGTCCGGCGGCACGAGGTACTCGGGGCTCGATCGGCTGTGCAGCGCGTTCTCGGTGAGCTGCTGCCGCATCATCTGTCGCGCGGTGCCTTCCGAGAGCCCGAAACGCCGCCCGATCTCGACGCCCGACTGAAGCGCGTAGCACTCGGTTACGCCCTCGTTGCTCACGCCGCGTAGGTGCCACGCCTCGTGGGCGAGCACGGCGAGCGCGCGGGCGGTCTGGCTCGATCGCACTTCGTCCTTGAACCCGAGCCGGTAGAGGTCGAGGCAGCGCTCCGGCGTCAGGTAGGCGACGTCCCCGCCGACGAGGGCGACCCCGTCTGCGTGCTGGACGGCGCCGACGTAGTCACCGGCTTCGTCGCAGCGAACCGTGACCCGCTTCTTCGCGATGAACGAGGCCTCGTTGGAGAACCGAATCGTCGCCTCGGCCCGCGTGTCCGCGGAGAGACCGTCCCAACCGGTGCGGCTCTCGACGAACCAGAGAAGCAGCGCGAGCGAGCCGATGACGACGAGGCCGGCGACGAACCGGCGTACGACCTGCCAGGGCCGACGGGGTTCCCACGCGACCTCGTCCTCCGCGGCGGGCTCGCGAGCCGCGGCGATCAGCGCGTCCACCTCGTCGTCGGTCTCCCCCGAGTACGGGATCCAGAGCTCCTCGCCTTCCTCGCGGATGAGCAGGAGCTCGTCCGAGTCGTCCGTGTAGCCGAAGCGCTCGCGATCGACTTCCTGCGGCCCGCGGTCCGCGCCACGCGCCGAGTCCGCGCGAAGGGCGCCGACGAAGAAGTTCACCTCGACCCCGAGCGCGATCAGGAACGCAATCCAGATCGGCACCGTCGACTGCAGCGCGTACGGCCCGAAGATCCAGGCGAGCACAAAGACGACGAGCCCGATGCGCACCAGCGACACCGGGCTCGGAAACCGCTTCTCCACACCTCGAAGGTAGCGGCGGACGCGCTCGTCTCGCGCCCAGTTCGCTCAGCTCTCTGCCGGCTTGCGGCCACCTCCTCCGAGGACGGAGAGGGCGAGGATGATGAAGCCGATACCGCTGAGCAGCAGCGCGATTCCGACGACGATGCTGAACAGCCCGAGCTGCTCCGCCATGTAGGAGACGTTGAGCGCCGTCGCGAGGGCGGTCTCGGTCACCCACGTGTTGCGGGCGGCGTTCGAGATCGGGTGGCCGCTCTCGTCCTTCGCGGCCAACGCCTCGTCACTGGTGCCCTTCGGGTCGGTCGGGTTCGCCGCGGCGACAAAGCGTCCCATCTGCGCGTACGTGTTGCCACCTGACGACTCGAGCGCGTGGATGCGCATGTACTTGGCGAAGCACCGGGCGTCGTCCCCGGTCTTGATCTCCTGCTCCGCCACGTCGCACGACGGGATCGGGACATCGCTGAGGCCGGCTTCTTGGACCGCCTTCTCGATGTCGGTGGGGTTCATGTCGTCCGAGCCGACGATCTGCTCCCGCGACAACTCGTCCCCTACGGTGTTGCGCGCGTTGATGCCCAAGGTGAGCGAGGCGACGCCGAAGATGACCATGACGACGCCGGCGGCGATTCCGCCGTACTCGAGCAACCTGCGACTGTTCATGCTCCTACTACCTCCTGTGTGGTGGTCCCGTGAGTCCGCTGCTGTAGCTTCATCGCCCGTTTCCCCGCAACGGCCCACCGCCTAACATCGAACCCAGCGGACCCGTGAGCAATCCTGCAGACGCCGGCGTCGTCGAAGCGATCGCCCTCCTCGCACGGAGGGAGCTGTCGTCGCGGGAGCTCGTCGAGTCGTGCCTCGCGCGCATCCGGGAGCGCGACGGGGTGCACAGTCACGACGGCGACCCTAACTTTGTCAACGCGTGGGTGCGCGTCTATGAGGACAACGCGCTTGCGGCTGCCGATCGCGCAGACGCGCGGCTCGCGGCGCGAGACTCGCCGCCGCTCTGCGGCGTTCCCGTCGGGCTCAAGGATCTCTACGCCGTCGCGGGCAAGCCGCTCACGGCTTCCAGCCGGCTGCTCGACGAGGTGCCCGAGCGCTCGTGCGACGCGTGGGCGCGGCTCGAGGCCGCCGGAATGGTGCTGCTCGGCCACCTCCACACGCACGAGTTCGCGGCGGGAGGGACGACCGACCAGGTCGGCAACCCCTGGGCGCTCGACCGCTCCGTCGGCGGGTCGAGCGGCGGCTCGGCGGCGGCGCTCGCCGCGCGAATGACGCCTGCAGCGACCGGCACGGATACGGCCGGCTCCCTGCGCATTCCGTCGGCCTTCTGCGGCACCTCCGCGTTCAAGCCGACCCGAGGTCTCGTTCCGATCCGCGGGATCGTGCCGCTCGCCTCGACGTTCGACCACGCCGGGCCGATGGCGCGCAGCCTCGAGGACTGCGAGCCGCTGCTCGCCGCGCTGGCGGCCGTGAGCCCACCGCCGCAGCGCGCGCCGCTGCGCCGGATCGCCGTCTCGCCACGGCTCGGGCTCGTCGAGCTCGACGCCGACGTCGCCGACGGCTTCGACGCAGCGCTCGACGCTTGCCGAAGACTGGGCACCGAGCTCGTCGACGTCCCTCCGCCCGACGTCGAGCTCGAGCTCGGCCTCACGCTCCTCGACATCGTCTGCACCGAGATGCTCGTGTATCACCGGCGCTTCGACGACCGGCGCGACCGCTACCGCCCGTCGATCCGCGGCTTCCTCGAGTACGCCGAGCGCCGCGCACTGACGGCGGAGGAGTACGCCGCTGTGCAGGAGCGGCGTGTCGAGGCGACCGCGTCGTGGCTCGACTGGTTCGCCGAGCACCGCATCGACGCGCTGATCGAGCCGACCGTGCCGATCGTTGCGCGCCCGCGCGGCGACGGCTACGACGAGGCGTTCACCGACGTCGCCGAGATCTCACTCACGCACTACTGGGACTGGACGGGCTTCCCGGTTGCCGCGCTTCCGTCCGGCGTCGGCCGCCGCAGCGGCCTGCCGGTGGGGGTGTCGCTCATCGGGGCGGCTCAGTCCGACTGGGACGTCCTCGCCGCGGGCATCGCGCTGCAGTCCAGGCTCGGAATCTTGACAATCCCGCCCGGACAGACCTAGGTTCGATGCCCGCGCTCATCCGCTTGGAATCAGCCAGGAGGCCCGCATGACCGAGGTACGCGCCGAGACGAAGTTCCTCAGCCCCTTCGACGTGCCGACTCCCGAAGGCGCGGAGGGCTGGGAGGAGATGTACCCGTACTACCTCCTCTTCGATCCGGAGCGGCGCGACGCCGAGGAGAACCGCTTCTGGTTCTACAACGGGATGCACTTCCCGGAGCCGATGCCGGCGTTCGACATGATCACCGCCGAGTCGTGCTACCTCTCGATCGGCCTGTACCAGGGCCGTGTGTTCCACATCCCGACCGTGCTCGGCATCGAGCACCGCGTCGTCAACGGCTACGTCTACATCACCTCGAACGAGGTGAGCGATCCCGCGGAGATCGAGAAGCGGCTCGAGGTCTTCCTGCCGCGCATCGGCTTCTACTACGAGAACTGGGACATGCTCGTCGACCGCTGGCAGGCCGCGGTCGACAAGGCGATCGAGGAGCTCGCGGCGCTCGAGGTGCCGCACCTCCCCGCGATCGAGGACGAGCAGGAGCTGCTGCACGACCACAAGCTGGGTTCGAACTTCCGGCTGATGACCGCGTACGACCGGTGCATCGGCCTCTACAACGAGCTGAACCAGCTGCACTTCGAGCTGCTGCTGCTCGCGTACGGCGCGTACCTGACGTTCTTCCAGTTCTGCCAGCAGGCGTTCCCCGACATGGGGACGCAGGTGATGACGCAGATGATCGCCGGCTACGACACGACGATGTTCCGGCCCGACGACGAGCTGAAGGAGCTGGCCGCGTCGGCGCTCGAGCGCGGCGTCGACGGCGCGTTCGTCGAGGGTCGAACGCCCGAGGAAGTGCTGGCCGAGCTCGGGCAAAGCGACGAGGGCCGCGCGTGGATCGCGGATCTCGAGTCGCGCAAGCACCCGTGGTTCTTCATGTCGACCGGCGACGGCTTCTACCACCACCACCGCGCGTGGGTCGACGACCTGCGCCTTCCGTTCACCGCGATCACGGGCTACATCGCGCAGATCCGCGCGGGCACGACCCTCGAACGCCCGAAGGAGAGGCTGCTCGCGGAGCGCGAACGGATCGCGTCGGAGTACTCGGAGCTGCTCTCGTCACCCGAGGAGCGCAAGTCGTTCGAGGAGATGCTCGGTCTCTGCCGCCATGTGTTCCCGCACGCGGAGGGGCACAAGTTCTTCATCGAGCACTGGGGCACCTCGCTCTTCTTCAACAAGATGCGCGAGATCGGCGCGGTGATGTCGGAGAACGGCTTCTTCGAGAGCGCCGAGGACGTCTTCTACCTCAACATCCACGAGGTGCACGAGGCGCTGTCCGACCTCGGGCTCGCGTGGTCGGGCGGCGCCGCTGCGCGCGGGACGGTCTACTGGCCTCCGCGGATCAAGCGGCGCAAGGAGATCCTCGAGCGGCTGTCGCAGTGGACTCCGCCGCCGGCGCTCGGCGTCGTCCCGGAGGTGATCAACGACCCGACCGTGCAGCTGCTCTGGGGCGTCACCGCCGACCGGCTGCGCGCCTGGGCGAATCAGACCGAGGACGAGGGCGTGCACGGGTACGCCGCGTCGCCGGGCGTCGTCGAGGGACTCGCGCGGGTCGTCCGCGACGTGAACGAGATCGGAACGGTGCAGCAGCCACCGGCCCATTTATTGACGAGCTCAGACTATATTTTACCAGCCAGGGTGGCAGCAGCGGTGGCATGGACATGACCGGCATGATGTCCATGATAACGCAGCTGATGCCCCTGATGATGATGATGAACATGATGAACTCCATGAAAGGCATGATGAATATGTTTGGCGGAGAAGAAGAATGATAGCCCTGGAATTACCGCAGCAGCTCCAGCTCTTATATTCGCTAGATATGGCCACCGCCTCTAGCTGGACCACGGTGAGGGTGGACTTCACCACCGGTACTGCCATGGAACCGGAGCAGATCAGCGAAGCTGTCCTGGCCAGGTTGCAAGCTTACTCCGATCCCTTGTACATCAGGCTGTATGGCAACCAGAACAGGACATTGTGGGCATTGGAAGCCGGTGTAGTTTTGAAGCCCGGTGTAGTGACAGCCCAATTTTGGCAGTGGATATTGGGAGGCTTCCTGGCTTACGAAGGGATCACCGGCATTATCAACGCCATCACCGGGCACAGCGGAGGCTCATCTGTAGACCAGCTATTGGGATCGGTGACACAGCTATTACCTTTGATGGTGATGATGATGGTGATGAACATGATGGGCGGCATGATGCCGTCATTCGGCAAGAAGTGAGAGGTGACAGATGAGCGCAGGAGATGCCATAGCTATAACGGGGATGGCCATAAGCTCCGCCGTAGGCGCTGGTGGACTATTGCTGGTCTATATGCGGGAAAAGCAGGGTAATGCCAAGTGGGCTGGGTCCCTGGAGACCGAGGTGAAGAACTGCAAGGAAGGTATAAGAAAGCTGGAGAACATCCCGCAGCAGCTGGTCTCGCTGGATGAGAGGCTGAACGGTCTCCCGGATAAACTGACCAAGATCGAAAAGAGGTTGCAGACCATTGAGGATATCTGCCCAAAGGTACATAAGTTGGGTGTGCGTGACAAAGACGAAGATTGCACTGATTGAGGAGAAGCCATGCGCTACGCTGTTATTCTCAGAGGGTTGACCCTCGATGAAGCCAAACGAAAATGCCAGGCCTATGGCGCCAGGGAGATCCTGGTGCTGCAGGCCATCAGGCAGGTAACCTGTGAACTCGATGACGATGCTTTCAGAAGGATGGCACTTGAGCCTGGCTTGATTGTTAAACCTCTGAGCAACGTTCAAACGGCAAATATAAAGGTCCCGGTGGCTGTGGGAGCATCCTCCGAGTCAGGCTACCGGGTGAGGGACTTCTTTGATCCCTTGCTCCAGGCGCTTAATCCCCCTTTGACCGGTCAAGGGCTGACCGTAGCGGTGCTGGACTCTGGTGTAAGACAGACCCACATCGATCTGGTGGACAAGGTAGTCTACAGCGCAAGCTATGTGCCCGGAGAGGGCGCTGAAGACCAGTTCAACCATGGCACAACAGTTGCCTTTGTGGTGTTGGAGGCCTCGCCTGGCGCAGCCATCATGGACATCAAGGTGATCGATAAGACTGGCGTGGGCAATGCCGAAGGGGTGGTGGCGGGTATCGATGAAGTATGTCGCCTGGTGGAGCTGGCCAGGTCGAAGAATCTGCCCCTGACCGACCCTATGTATCCCAATGTGATAAACATGTCCTTCGGTGCTGAGGATGAAGGTGATCCCAATGAGCCGATGCGGGTAGCAGCCAGAACAGCGGTTGAGGAGTATGGACTGGACGTGATTGCTGCTGCAGGCAACACCGGCCCGGGGATGTCCACCGTGCTGTCACCGGCGGTAGATCCCAAAGTGCTGGCGGTGGGCGGTGTGCGCAGCGATGAGTTCACTGTATGGGAGAACTCAGGCCGGGGTCCCACCAACGGGGCCATAATCAAACCCGACGTGGTGTACTGGGCCACAGATATCCTGGGAGCCTCCGCTGAAAACGACAACGCCTACGTGTCTAAAAGCGGCACCAGCTTTGCTGCCCCGGTGGCCAGCGGTGCTATCGGCCCGGTCTGGGAGGTGGTAAGGAGGGTGTACGGTCAGAACTACAGAGCATTGTGGAACGACATCCTGCCAGCGATCCCGGCATATTGCATCAAGCCGGAGAGCGCGCCTCTGAGCAAGGATAACAGCTATGGCTATGGACTGTTAGCAATGGGTCCCATGGTGACCAAAATACTTCGTCAGAGCTCCAGCACCGACATCACCGGCATGATGATGCCCATGATGGGGCTGGGCATGTTTGCCATGATGACCATGGGCCTGATGAGAGGGTTTAGGAATGCCTGACCTGGTAGGCCAGTATGGTGATTTATTTATAGACCTGCCGCCGACCATTGCCTATGCCCCCGGCACGGAGCTGGTCTGTGACATATATGTGGCTAATCCCACGGATGTTGATCGGGAATACATGATGATGATCACAGTAGCTACTGTAGAAGGTAAAGCGCTGGCGGAATATCCGATCAAAGTGGATAACGGCTTGCGGTTTGTGGTGGAAGCGCACAACGTCCTGGGACTGCCCGGCGCTATAGCCTGTGAGTACACCGATGCGGTGGCCACCTTCAATTTATATGAGAGGGAGTTCGGCGGTATCACTGATAGCACATCGGTGGTCCTGGTTTCAGCGGGCACTGACTTATCTACACCGGCACCTGCGCTGCCATTCCTGCCGGCACCGTCAACCACTACACCGGGATTCGACTGGTCGGGGATCATCGGTATTATGGCCATGGCCATGATGATGGGGATGATGATAACCATGACACGCGGTATGTTCGGAGAGAAACAACGTGAATGAGGCCCAGTTCTACCGCTCAAAGGTCAAGCCCCCAGGGATAAGCTATTTAGAGCAGCTCCTGAAGGAGCTGAAAGATATGCTGGCCGGGGCAGGTATCGCCTGAGTACCCTGCTGCAGCAGCACCCGCCGATGGAGTCTAACCTGGCCGCCGTTCTCAGGAGACTGCATGATGACCTGGGTGATCCCAGCGGTGACACCCTGGCCAGCCTGACGGCCAAGCTGGGCGATATCGCCCGTTCATTGGACCTGATCCTGGGATCTCGCTGGGATGCCGGCGGCGATCTTGGTACAGATATCAGCAATATCCTGGCTGCTATGGGCGTGGCTACCGGAGTTCTCCTGGAGCAGCCCGGTACTGCCATCAACATCAACGCCGTGGCTGCAGCCGAAACAGACATTCTCAATTTAGCTGATGCTAATACCAGTTATTTAGTGCGCCATCTGCGTCTCAAGTGCGCCAATCCGGGAGCCAACACGGTGGCAATATGGCTCTATGAGATGGTGAACAACGTGCTGATAGTGGTGGACACCTTTGTGATCAATGCCGCCAACTTCGGCACCTATCACAGCTTGATGGATATGTTCGGACTCCCCTGCCTGGCAGGAGACAGACTCCAGATTACAGCCCGGGCTTCCGCAGGAGGGCCTTACGCTGTAACCGGTCAATATTCGTATGCCAAGACAACCTGGTAGGAGCGGTTGATGCCTAACTGGGTGAAAAACATGATGGACTATATGGCGGCAGTCAAGACCCAGACGGATAAGCTGAAGGGCAATGCCCCCATTGAAAGTGCTGTCTCGGCCAACTGGCAGTCCGGAGTGGCTACCTCCGGTGAGGCAGGGGCCGACCTGGTCGTCTTCGGAGTTGACGGCTCCAGGAAGAAGCTGCATTCGCTGGTGGTAGGAGTGGCCGCTCTCACAGTGGGCGCCAAGGTCAGCATAAGGATGTATAAAACGGTCAACGGTGTGGAGCAGAAGATTTACCCGCCCATGCCACAGACTTTCACCATAGGCACGGTGGCTCCGGGGATATGGGTAGTCAACGGCACGGTAGAGATCGACCAGTCGGTGAGGGTGGAGTGCCAGAGCGACAACGCAGGCAGACAACGGCAAGGCTATTACTTACAGCATCGACCTGGAGGATATGTGATGGGTATCCTTTACGGCAACTCCAGCTCTGTGCTGGCCATATCGCAGGGCGTCACCAGGCTCTCCGAGCTTCAGATAGACGCTGACAAGGACTGGAACGGCTTCGGCATCACCAATCTGAAAGAGTTGGCGGCAGGCATGAGCAAAGGCGATATCCTGGCGCACAATGGCAGCCTGCTGGTCAAGGTTTCACCGGGGAATATATCGGAGGAGCTGACCTCCCAGGGACCTGGCAGCATGCCGGCCTGGGCTCCGCCACCAAATCCATTTGGACCGTAGGAGAGCGATGTCTATTCTGATCGCACCACCTATCATCGATAAGCTGTCACAGCTGACCATAGATGCTGATAAGGACTGGGCCGGTAAAGGTATTACCAACATCAAGCAGGTGGCAGCCGGAATGGCTATAGGAGATATCCTCCAGCACAATGGGGCTATACTGGAGCGCCTGGCTCCGGGGACCGTCCATTATGTGCTGACCTCCGCCGGTCCGCTCAATCCTGTGGTGTATGCCCCCGGCGGTATGTACTACAACAGATACCTGCCGGCTAACATAGCCCTGTCTAAAATCGCCGGTCTTTTTGTCCCCGGTAAAGCAAAATCACTCAACTTGCCCCTGGCCACCGTGATCCGTAAAGACGGTGACACGTTAGTACAGCGACTCAGCCCGGCAATAGCCCTGGCCAAATCAAGCGGTGTATTCACCCCGGACCAGGCCGGTAGCAAGAATATTTCTCTAAATCGGGCTCTGGGTCTGACTATCCCTGTTACCGGGGCTGCCCTGGATGATGGCGGAGTGGTCACCGACTATACCACACAGCAAAAATCAGGACCAGCCAAAGACCAGAGCTATACCGCGGGGGAAGATAACGAAAAGAATATAGCCGGTGGTAATAACTGGGAGGCCCAGACCTTTACCACGGTATCAGCCGGCTTGTTCCGCCATGTGATACTAAAGATTTATCGCAATCCGGGCAACTGGCCGGGAAACACCACCGTCTCCATAAAAGCAACTGACGGTAATGGCCATCCCACCGGCGCTGACCTTTGCTCTCTGACATTTGACAGCAGCTATATAACCGATATCTCGCCAGGTGTTTATTACAAGATTATCTTCACCACCTCCGGCCAGCCGCAGTGCGGCCACCAAGTATGCCATTGTGGTTAGGACCGCCGCCACAGGGCTCAGGTGGAGAGCAGATGTTACCTCTCCTGGCTATGCTGGCGGTAACCGGGAGTACAGCAGCACTGCAGGTGGTAGCTGGACAACAGATACCGGCTGTGACTTTATGTTTGAGGAGTACTTCACCACCAATGATGTGGTGTTGCTTCCAGCAGCTCCTCTTCAGGTAAACGATGCTTTCTACTGGGGATTCACACAACCATTTGATGCCATTCTTCAGGATGTGGGCACTGCGGGGGCAGGTACTTATGTCCTGGCCTATGAATATTCCAAAGGAGCTGGTGTCTGGGCTAACTGTGTTGACCTGGTGGATGGTACCAATAAGTTTCAGACCCTGTATACAGATGAAATCAGTCATTCAAAGCAGCTCGATTGGGCTACGGACACCGTATCAGAACCCGGCTGGGCCGTGCTTGGCGATCAGATCGAGCGCCGCGCGCACCAGATCCTCGCGCAGGTTGCCGTGATGATAGCCGCGCGCGTGGCGCGGTCCGCGATCCCTCGACCAGCTCATGTAAAGGGTTTTTACATCAGATCCGCGACTCGGCGCAGCGGCGATGGGGCGGGGGTGGTCCGCGGTCCGATCGCTCCAAGCGCCGAGTCGCCCGCGCGAGTGGTCCCCGCGACCGATAGCGCGCTAAGTAGGAGGCATGGCTCAGGTCCCGTCGGGCCCCCGCGTCACCGCCGTCCTCGGTCCCACCAACACCGGCAAGACCTATCTCGCCATCGAGCGCATGCTCGGCCACGCCTCGGGCATGATCGGCTTTCCGCTGCGCCTGCTGGCGCGCGAGAACTACGACCGCGTCGTGCGCCTCAAGGGCGAGCACCAGGCGGCGCTGATCACCGGCGAGGAGAAGATCGTCCCGCCCACGGCGCGCTACTTCTGCTGCACCGTCGAGTCCATGCCGCTCGACCGGCCGGTCGAGTTCCTCGCCGTCGACGAGATCCAGCTCGCCGCCGATCGCGAGCGCGGCCACATCTTCACCGACCGGCTGCTGCACGCGCGCGGCATCGCGCGAGACCATGCTCCTCGGCGCCGAGACGATCCGGCCGCTGCTGCGCCGCCTGGTGCCGGAGGCCGAGATCGTCACCGCGGCCGCGCTTCTCGCACGCTCACCTATACCGGCGCGAAGAAGATCACGCGCCTGCCGCGCCGCACCGCCGTCGTCGCCTTCTCGGCCGACGAGGTCTACGCGATGGCCGAGCTGCTGCGCCGCCAGCGCGGCGGCACCGCGGTGGTGATGGGCGCGCTCAGCCCGCGCACGCGCAACGCCCAGGTCGCGCTCTACCAGTCGGGCGAGGTCGACTATCTGGTCGCGACCGACGCGATCGGCATGGGCCTCAACATGGACGTCGACCATGTCGCCTTCGCCGGCGCTGGTGAAGTTCGACGGCGAGGCGCCGCGCCGCCTCGACGCCGCCGAGATGGCGCAGATCGCCGGCCGCGCCGGGCGCCACATGAACGACGGCACGTTCGGCGTCACCGGCGACGTGCGAGCCGCTCGAGCCCGAGCTGGTCGACGCGCTCGAGGAGCACCGGTTCGAGCCGCTGCGCGCGCTGCGCTGGCGCAACGCCGATCTCGATTTTTCCGCGCCGCGCGGCGCTGCTCGCCTCGCTCGACGCGCCGCCGCCGATGTCGGGGCTGATCCCGGCGCGCGACGCCGACGACCAGCTCGCGCTCGCGCAGATGGTCGGCGATCCGGATTGCGCCGCGCGCGCGGATTCGCCGCGAGGCGGTGCGGCTGCTGTGGGACGTGTGCCAGATCCCCGATTTCCGCAAGACCATGACCGACGCGCATGCCCGGCTGCTTGAAGCGCATCTGGCTCCATCTGCGCGGGACCGGACGGGCGCATCCCCGCCGACTGGGCGGCGGACCAGATGGCGCGGCTCGACCGCATCGAGGGCGACATCGACACGCTGACCACGCGCATCGCCCATGTGCGCACCTGGACCTACATCTCGCACTCGCGCCGGCTGGATGGACGACGCGCGCCATTGGCAGGAGCGCGCGCGCGCGATCGAGGACCGGCTGTCCGACGCGCTGCACGACCGGCTGACCCAGCGCTTCGTCGACCGCCGCACCGCCGGACTGACGCGGCTCAAGGACAAGGAGCAGCTCGACGCCTGGTCGTCGCTGCGACCGGCGAGGTGGAGGTCGAAGGGCATTACGTCGGCCGGCTCGACGGGTTCCGCTTCGCGCCCGACGTCACCGCGTCGGGCGACGACACGCCGCGCGCTGCTCGCCGCGGCCAACCGCGCGCTCACGGGCGAGATCGCGGCCCGGGTGCGCGCGCCTGGTCGAAGCTCGCGCGACGACGCTTTCACGCTGGGCGACGATGGGCGCATCTCCTGGCGCGGCGCCGTCGGTGGCGCGGCTCGTGCACGGCGCGCGCGCGCTCGCGCCCGGCCGTCGAGGTGCTCGACAGCGCGTTCCTCTCGGCGGCCGACCGCGAGGCGATCGGCGTCGCCGCTCGCGGCGTGGATGGACGCGCAGCTCGGGCGCGTCCTCGCGGCGCTCGTGGTGCTCGAGCGCGCGCCTCGCTGTCGGGTCCGGCGCGCGGCCTCGCCTATCAGCTCGTCGAGGCGCTCGGCACCGTCGCGCGCGGGCCGCGCGCTTGAAGCCGCCGGTCGGCTGACCCGCACCGATCGCGAGGCGCTGCGACGCTGCGGCGTGCGTATCGGCTTCGCGACGCTTTACCTGCCCGGCGTTGCTCAAGCCCGCCGCCGGTGCGGTTGCGCGCGACTCCTGTGGTCGACGTGGACGAGCGCGGTGTCGTGCAGCCCGCGCCGGCGCCGGGCTGCAACTCGGTCAGGATCGACCCCGACGCCGATGAGACGTTCTACGAGGCGGTGGGCTATCCGGTCGTCGCCGGTCGCGCGGTGCGCGCCGACATGCTGGAGCGCATCGACGGGCGCTGCGCCGCGGCCCGCCGCGGCGACGGCCGCGCACCGTGGCCGCAGGTCATGTCCTCGGCGGACTGAACGCCGAGGATGCGGCCGACGCTCGTCGCCGCCATGAGGAGCGGCCGCCGCGTCGCGCACCGCGTCGCGAAGGAGCGGCGTCGAAGGCGGCGCCTTCTCCAAGCTGCGCGAGCTAGGGGTGTCATGAGCGACGCGCAGCGGCTCGACAAGTTCATGTTCCAGGCACGTTTCGTGAAGAGCCGCGCGCTGGCCAGCAAGCTGTGGAGGAAGGTCGCGTGCGCGTCGACGGCGTTCCGGTGGCAAGCGCGCACCACCAAGTACGGCCGGGCGACGTGCTCACCTTTCCCCAGGGGCGCGCGATCCGCGTGGTCAAGGTGCTGGCGCTGCCGTCACGGCGCGGACCGGCGCCGGAGGCCGCGCAAGCTGTACGAAGATCTGTTCCCGGAGGGCGCCGTTACGTCCGCTTGCGCACCCTCAGGCCCTATGCTAACGGAACCGGGAGCGCGCGCAGAAACGCCCGGCGAAAAACGCGCCGTCGAAGGTTGAGCGAAGAGGAATCGGTATGACCTACGTCGTCAACGAAGCCTGCATCAAGTGCAAATACATGGATTGCGTCGAGGTCTGCCCGGTCGACTGTTTCTACGAAGGCGAGAATATGCTCGTCATTCACCCCGACGAATGCATCGATTGCGGCGTGTGCGAGCCGGAATGCCCGGTCGAGGCGATCCGCCCGGATTCGGACGATGTGTCGGTGAAGTTCCTCGAGATCAATCGGCAATATGCCGAGACCTGGCCGAATATCACCCGCAAGGGAGAGCCGCCCGCCGACGGTGACGACTGGAAGGACAAGGCGAACAAGTTCGAGGAACGGACTTTAGTCCTAATCCGGCGCCGCGCTGAAACGCGGCGCGTCAGCCAAGTTCGTGACCGGCAAAGCACGGCAGGGACCTGGATTCTCGCCAGTTTCTCGTCCTATTTCAATAAAGCCTGTCCATAACCCCACGATTGTGTTATGTTAATTGGGAATGGTCATAGGCGCTCGCCCGATCTGGTTAAGGATCGTAACGGCGCTTCAAACAGGGTCGGTTCGGGGCCGAAAGGGCCCCCCGGTGGGCAAGGCGCAGCAAAACGCCACTTGTCCAGGGCCGACGATTGTTGTCGAGAGACGAGAGATGGCAAGCACGAGCAAATCAAACGGACATAAGCAGTTGCTGTACGCCAAGGGCGATCATGTGGTTTACCCGACCCACGGCGTCGGCAAGGTTATCGGCATCGAGAAGCAGGTGATCGCCGGTTTCGAGCTCAAGGTCTACGTGATCTCGTTCGAGGCCGACAAGATGATCCTGCGCGTGCCGGTCGATAAGGCGAAAGACTCCGGTCTGCGCAAGCTGTCCACCCGCAACAAGATGGAAACCGCGGTCACCACGCTGAAGGGCCGCGCCCGCGCGAAGCGCACCATGTGGAGCCGTCGCGCGCAGGAATACGTCGCCAAGATCAACTCGGGCGATCCCGGTATCGATCGCCGAGGTTGTGCGCGACCTGCACCGCGCCTCCGATCAGCCCGACCAGTCCTACAGCGAGCGCCAGATGTACGAGGCGGCGCTCGAGCGTCTCGCGCGCGAGCTGGCGCTGGTTGAGAAGATCGAGGTCGCGACCGCAACGCAGAAGCTCGAGGCCGGTGCTCAAGGCCGCCTGAACCGATCGGGATGCACGTCACAACGGCCCGGCATTGCCGGGCCGTTGCGTTTTGGGCGTCCGACGACGGTGAGCCGGGCGGGCGCGTCGAGCGTTACACCAGACGGAAGACGTGGATCTCTCCGTCGCGGCCGCGGATCTCGCGCTCGCCTTCCGGCACCAGGGTGAAATCGGGCCCGAGCGCCGCCGCGACGGCCTCGCTCACCATCACGGCGACGGTTTCCACCTTGCCGCCTGCAGGCGCGGTCAGCTCGGACAAGCCGCTGCGCCACGTTCACCGTGTCGCCGATCAGGGTGTAGTTGATGCGCCCCGGCGCGCCGATATTGCCGGCGATCGCCCGCCCGGTGTGGATGCCGATGCGCATGGTGATGGGCGGCTCATCGCGCCGCCGCCGCACCTCGTTGTCGAATGTCACCGCACGGCGGATCGCCAACGCCGCGCGGCAGGCGCGCTCGACATGGTCGGGATCGGTCGTCGGCGCGCCCCAGAACGCCATCACGGAATCGCCGATGTATTTGTCGATCGTGCCGTCCTCACCCTCGACGCAACCCGCGATCAGCGAGAAGTGCTCGTTGAGCAGCGCGGCCGTCTCGGTCGCGCTCTTGTGCTCGGCGAGCGCGGTGAATCCCGCGATGTCGGTGAACAGCACCGTGACCTCGTGCTCGCGCGAGCGCAGACTGCGTGGTGCCGCCGCGACGGATGAGGCGGCGCACCAGCGATCGCGGCACATAGGTCTCGAACGAGCGCAGCCCGCGCAGCATGGTGTTGAACGCGGCCGCCGCGTCGTCGAGCTCGCGGACGCGCGACCGGTTGATTTCGCGCACGTGCACGAGGTCGAGCGAACCAACGCCCTGCGCTGCCGCCGCCAGCGCGCGAATGGGCAGGCTCATGCGCCGACCCAGCACGACGGCGGCGAGCAACGACAGGCAGAGGATGATGAGCCCGCCGGCGCCGGCGAAGATCAGCCGGCCCATCTCGCGCCGCAGCTCGGTGTCCGCCGAAAAATACGCACCCACCAGCCATGGGACGTTGCCGAAGCTCTCGATCTGGCGATACAGGAACACGTACGAGCTTCCGTCGACGCGGACCATGTGGCCGCGCGTCTCGCCGGTCAACGTGAGCGGCAATTCGCTGCGCACCTCCGAATCCCAGATCGCGGCGAGCACGGGATCGTCGACCTGGTCGAGGCCCGGCAAGGGTTGGCGAACGGAGCGCGGGAATCGCACCCTGCGCGAGCGCGCGATGCGCCAGCACGTAGTCGCCGCCATACAGGATGAAGCTGTTCGCCCGCTGCTGGCCCTCCATCGACGTGATGAAGCGCGACAGATCGCTGACCGTGACGATCGAAACGATGAAGCCGAGGAATTGTCCGTTCCGATGCACCGGCGCGCGCAGGTTGATCAACGTCGATTGCGCGGCTTGCGACCAGACGAGCTCGGCCCAGTAAGGTTGCGTCCGCACGCGCGCCTCTTCCATCTGCTCGTGCACCTGGCGATCGTCCGACCAGTTCACCAGCCCGATCACCGGTCCCTCGGACGAACGCGTGGCGCGCAGCACGTCGTAATCGGTATTCATGAAGGCGATGCTGCGTACCTGCGGCGTAGCGGCCATGGCGCCGATCAGATAGTCCGACATCCGCTCGCGGTCCGCCGGGTCGAGGTCGCCCGTGGTGATGAGGTTGGCGAGGAAGGCGGCCTGGTCCCGTGCCGGCTCCAGATGGCGGCTTGCCCGCATCACCATGACTTCGGTCGCGAACTCGGCCTTGTCGCGCAGGAGATCGACGGTGTTGCGCGAAGCGCTCCAGAAGTCCGATCGCGAGAACGCCTGCGACGGCGGCGAGCACCAAGGCGCCGAAGCCGACCGCCAGAACCGTGACGATGGAGATGCGGAAACGGAATCGGAATCGGGCCAGGCGGCGCGGCACGCGGAGGCGGGCCTGCAGCCTGGAAGGGCGAGCTCTGACGAGGGGGCGGCCACCGTCCGGCATGGCCGAACAGTTAAAAGCAAAGACCTTGCTGGGGAATTAACCGGCGGATAACCGCGGTAAACGCCCTATTTGGGTGACCGTTTCCGAGGCGCTGCGGACCGCTCTGAATACGTCCGAATGCTCAACGCGGTCGGCCGCGGCTTCGTCATTCGGTGACGATTTTCATCCGCGATCCGGGCGCGAGCTTGGCACCCCGGACGAGCCCGTTAAGAATCTCGAACCGTTCGCGGCGGTCGTCGTCGACCGGCATCCGCGCCGCCAGCCCGTCCACGGTATCGCCCGGCCCGACCGTGTGGACGCGCAAGCGCATCGGCTTGAAGGTGCGTGCATCGGCTTCGGTCAGTCGGCGGAAGCTGAAGGCGGTGCGGCGCAGCTCCTCGGCGACGGACGCGGTCTGATCCGGCGGCGTCGCGAAGGCGAAGCGATAGACCGATCGGGCGCCGCGCGGAGGGCGACCAGCCGCACATCGGCGGCGCCCGCATCGGTGCGGCCGCGCGCGATCGCGGTGGCGGCCGCCATCCCGTTGATGGTGAGCGGCTCGATCTTGCCGAAGGCGACGCCGCGCGCCCACTCCTCCGGGATGTAGCGCGGCATCGGCAGACCCCACGTGTCGTGCACGGAATCGAACACCATGCGCGCGCCGCGCGGCCCGAACGCGGTAACGCCATCTGCCGTGATGAACGGGCGAAATCCGGGCGGCGCCTCGAACTGTATGTGGCGGTTCGGATCGGCGAAAACGCGGCCGCTCACGAAGCCGCGCCCCGCCGCATCGCCGTACGCCAGCCCGTCGATTTTGTCGAAGAAGGCGTCGCGCGCGAGTTGCGGATCGCGCGGTGCCATGGTCAACGCCATCCGGCCGGCACGCTCGATACGATCGCCG
The DNA here is from genome assembly GCA_963700495.1 of uncultured Actinomycetes bacterium. GTDB lineage: Bacteria > Actinomycetota > Thermoleophilia > Gaiellales > Gaiellaceae > JACCTU01. The sequence continues at coordinate 649,957 of CAVOXT010000003.1, forward strand.
GACAACGGGTGTGCGCCGCGAAATGGAACGGGTCGATCTTTTCCGGGCGCCCATCGCGCAGCACGGCTTCGAACTCGACGTCGCGCCGCAGCTTGATCCAGGATCCGCGCCAGCGCGTCCGTATCGTGGCCGCTGCGCGTCAGATAACGGATGGCGCGGTCGTCGGCATCGGCTTCCTGCTCGCGGGAGAAGGACACCAGCGCGCCGACCGCCAGCACGTGGCCGAGCTCGGCCGGACGTTGCGGGGTGCGGCGCGCAGCCCGGCGAGGCGGACCTCGGCCACCGCGTTGACGCCGTCGCGCCGGGCCTGGTGGGCCAAATCGTGGGCCAGCACCGCGGCCAGCTCGGCCTCGGAATCGGCCAGGGTGATGAGGCCGCGCGTGACATAGACGTAACCGCCGACCGTGGAGAAGGCGTTGACGATCGGCGTATCGAGAACGGTGAAGCTGAAGTGGCGTCTCTTGCGCTCGACACCGCGGGCGATGAGCTGGCCGAGGCTTTCGACATAACGGCGCAGCTCCGCCGCTTGGATCTCGCCGCCGAACTGCTCGAGGATCGTGGCGCGCTCGGCGCGCCCGAGCTCGGCTTCGTCGGCGATGGAGAAAACGACCGGCGCGCCGTCAGCGGCCGGAGCGGCACGGACGGCCGACCCGGTCGTGAGAGCCGCGTAGACGAAAGCGATCGTGACGATGCACGCGCGCGCGACCATGCCCTTGTCCTCTCCTTTCGGAACCGGACCAGGGTGAAGGACAGGATTAAAAATTAGGTAAGCGCCGCGCGAAGCGCGCCTGGCCGCTATTTCAGCACCTCGATCTGCTCGGGATGGGTGGCTTCGATCATCGGGCCGTCACGGCGCTCGACCCAGCCGCGGACGCGCACGGTTTGGCCCCGATAAGCCTCGAATCCCGCCGCGCCGCCGAAGCCGCGCGAGGGATTTCGCCGCCATCGTCACGGTGAAGTCGGTGCGCCGGTCGGGGCCGAAATTGAGATAGCCGCGTCCCTTGACCACCGCGGCCGCTTCGCACACCCGGCCCTCGACCAGCTCGAAGCTGCCGACGGGATATCGCGCCGGCTCGCTCGGCGGGCGCGCACGGCGTAGAAGCGGATCGGCCCAGATGCCGCGGCGCGCGGCCCGCGCGCGCCGTTCCAGCGCCAGCATCTCGGCGGCGCGGGCGCGGTTGTCGGCGAAGGTGTAGACGCGCGCCAGGCCGCGCTCGAGCATCTCGCCCTGGACCCAGGCCCGTCGCCGGTCGTCGATGTGCGCGAGCAGCCGCCCGTAGCGGTCGATCTCGCGCCCGCCATAGGCGAGCGTCACGGCCTGGCCGAGGCACAGCGCCTCGACCGCGGCCTTGGCCTCGTCGGCCAGCGGCCAGGTCGGGAAGCCGGGCCGCCCGAGCGGCAGCTTGGGCGCCTGGATGCCGACCAGCCGCACCTCGGCCCCGCCGTCGAGCGTCACCGTGTCGCCGTCGATCACCGCGACCACGCGGCCCTGCGGCGACCGGCGCCGCCGCGGCCGCCGGGCGCCGAGCCGCAGCAGAGCGGCAGCGAAGGCGAGGGCGCGCAGACGTGTTCACGGGGACCGCGAGTATAGGCTATAGAAGAGCCATGTCCCGTGAGCAGCTTTACCCGCCGATCGAGCCGTACCAGACCGGCCGGCTCCGCCTCGACGACATCCACACCATGTATTGGGAGCAGTCGGGCAACCCGCGCGGCGTGCCGGTGGTGTTCCTGCACGGCGGGCCGGGCGCCGGCGCGACGCCGGTGCACCGGCGGTTCTTCGATCCGCGGCGCTATCGCATCGTGGTCTTCGACCAGCGCGGCGCCGGGCGCTCCTCGCCGGTCGGCGAGCTGCGCGACAACACCACGCGCCACCTGATCGCCGACATGGAGCAGCTGCGCGAAGACGCTCGGCATCGAGCGCTGGCTGGTGTTCGGCGGCTCGTGGGGCTCGACGCTCGCGCTCGCCTACGGCGAGGCGCATCCGGAGCGCTGCCTGGGCTTCGTGCTGCGCGGCATCTTCCTCGCCCGCGACCGCAGGAGATCGACTGGTTCCTGTACGGGCTGCGCAACGTCTTCCCCGAGGCGTGGCGCAAGTTCGTCGCGCCAGATCCCGGAGGCCGAGCGCGGCGACCTGCTGCACGCCTTCCACCGCCGCCTCACCGATCCCGATCCCGCGGTGCATCTCGCCGCCGCGCGCGCCTGGTCGACCTACGAAGGGCTCGTGCTCGACCCTGGTGCCCGAGCCCGGAGACCGTCGCCGCCTTCGGCGAGGCCAACATGGCCTTCGGGCTCGCGCGCATCGAGACGCACTATTTCATCGAGGACGACTTCCTGCAGCGAGGACCGGCTGCTGCGCGACCTCGGGCGCATCCGCCACCTGCCGGCGACCATCGTGCAGGGCCGCTACGACATGATCTGCCCGATCGTCACCGCGGACGAGCTGGCGCGCGCCTGGCCCGAGGCGGAATACGTCATCGTGCCCGACGCGGGCCATTCGGCGCTCGATCCCGGGCATCCGCGCGGCGCTGGTGCGGGCGACCGAATCGTTCCTCGATCGGATCGGGGCGGAGACCCCGAGCGAGACGGCGGTCATCGGGCGGGGAATAAAAGCGAAGGCGACGGCAGCGGGCTGACGATAGAAGGGGAGCGCACATCGCGTCGTCGGGCGATCGGGGCGCTGCCCGACGGCGGTCGTGGCGTCGTGGCTGCCCGGCACCCGGCGCGGGCCGACGATCCGGCCTTCATCGTCGGCCGATCGGCCTATTCGACTGTTCGACAACGTCGAAGTGCGACCTCGTTCAACGTCGAATACCGCTCGAGCCACAAGCTGTGGTTCCTGAAGCCGTTCGGCGGCGCGATGGTGAAGACCGACACGCGCCGTCTACGGCTATGCCGGGCTGCTGGTCGACATCTATTTCGGCCGCCGCTGGGTGCTGACCGGCGACACGGCCGTCGGCGCTGTACGCCAACGGCGACGGCAAGGATCTCGGCTCGGTGCTCGAGTTCCGCTCCGGCGCTCGAATTCGCCTTCCGCTTCGACAACCGCGCGCGGCTCGGCGTCGGCTTCCATCACCTGTCGAACGCCGGGATCGGCAAGTCGAATCCCGGCACCGAGATCCTCTCCGTCATCTTCTCCTGGCCGCTGGGTCGCCGGAGCAACTGACGATCCGGTGACGCCGATCACCGCAATGCCAGCGATCAAGAATTGGAGTTTACGCTTCGCGTATTTCTTGTGCGGGCATCGACCATGTTCGACTTGACCTGGGCGATGGCCGATGCCATCGCCCAGGTCGACCTTATCGACTCGACGCTGGCCGTTAAGGCAGCCGGATCTCCCAGAGCGCGTCGTTACCGCTCGACGGGTGCTGAATATTGACGATCAGCCGATTCGGATCGTTCGGATCTTGCTCCAACCCCGTCGGCTCCGAGCCGGCCACGCCGAGGCTCACCCAGCGGCCGATCGCTTCTCGGCCACGCCGTCGTTGTCCGCGTCGGCGGCCTTCCAGATATCGCCGGGATTGTTGTCCTCGACAATATAGAGGTCCCGTCGGCCCCGGTCGCCATGTTGTCGGGGCTGGTGAGAGCCTCGCCGACGGCGCAGCCGGTCGCAAGGTCGGTCGTGTTGCGATCCGCGAAGATGCCCACCGTTGCGGTATTGCACCCGTCAGCTCGACGCTGTAAACGGCGTGCTCGCTCGTCGCCGTGAAGAAAAACGCCTCATTGCCGTTGGCAAGCGTCTTGAACGTCATGTCCTCCGGCCGGCCGTACGGCGTTCCGCCCAGCTCGTCCGCAGCGGTGCGCCCTCCCGTCGTCGGTCACGTAGGCGAACGGATTGGCGGCGGTCAAAGGAACGCCGATCCGCGTTGGTGATCGGAACCCACGTCGCGGCACCGACACGGACAGTGGCGGCGTTGGTTGCCGAATTCCACACCTCCGATGCCGCTCCCGCGTAGTCGTCGATGACCAGGACGAACGTCTGGCCGGTCTTCGAGAGATTCTTCGGCCTTCGACGGGCGAACTTGTAGATGCGACCCGGAGTTGTCTTCGTCGACGAAGTAGAGGTTGCCGTCGCCGTCGAACCGAAGCCCTTCGTGCGGCTACAGCCGGGACCTTGCTCAGCCAGCGCACGTTGACGTGCAGCGCGTTGGTGTTCGGATTCGTGATCTCGAACAACCGGCCACCGGTCGTTTCCTCACCAGTGATGCAGCGGTCTTCCAGGGCGTCTACGTCGCGGGATCGAGGCGGAAGAAGTCGCCACTGGCGGATCGAAGACGTGCCGGATCGGCTGTGCGGACGCCGGTGTCGTTGCCGTTCAGCAGACGTTTTATGTTTCCGGACTTGAAGTTGTAGCGGAAGAGCACCGGCCCCAGGTCCCGACTTCGGCCGGGATGAAGACGTTCTTGCTGTTCTTGTCGAACGCCGACATGTCCCAGGTGTTGAGTGTTGATGGAAGGCCTTTGGACAACAGGACGGTCCGATTGGTGATCTGGCTTTGCGTGAGCCCACGGAAAGTACGAACGGAGCGGTGTTTTCCGTCGCCGTCGTATCCGACGCCGAGGCAGGCAGAGGAAACGGACCGGCATACGTGGCTGTCGTCGCGCTCAGGAGCGCTAAGCTGGCTGCGGTTGCGAGCAATTTCATTAGTAGTCCCCAATGTGTGGTCATCGCCAAGGCGGCGACGGAACGCACCGTGCAAGAAATGAGTGACCCACCCGCGTCCGCGCGGTTAAGGCAATGTGAAATTTCCGTTGCTCGTGGGTTGTAGAATGAAGACTGTCCGATGATAGGTGCGTGACTTCGCAGGCCGGAAGGCCGCCGTGCTGGTACCGGGTGCGCGATGTTTGCGCATGTCCCACCCAGAAAATCGGATTTCAGGGCAACGCGACGAACACTGCCGGCGAAACGGGCGGAAGAAGGTATGACTTTGGTCGGGCGGATTACGGCGAAACAGGTGTCTGCTATAGTCGGCACGCGCGTCCCCGTAGCTCAGCTGGATAGAGCACCAGATTCCTAATCTGGGGGTCACAGGTTCAAATCCTGTCGGGGTCGCCAGCCATTTTCGGCGGGCGACGCGGCGCAAACGTTATGGGCCGCGTCGCGCCTTCACGTAGCGCACATTGCCGACGTTCACCGATTCGGCGGTGAAGCCCGCACGGCGCAGCCGCGCCACGATCGCATCGCGCTCGTCATCCGAATGGTGCCATTCCATCGCCAGGGCGCCGATGCGCGCCAGATCGGGAATTCCTTCCAGGCCGCGAACAATTCGCGCTCGACGCCTTCGATGTCCATTTTCACGAAATCGAAATACGCCGCGCCGGTGAGGACGCCGATGCGATCGAGATCGACGCACTCGACCTGCTCGGCATCGCCCGTCCCTGCCGTGGTGAGGGCGTACTCGGCCGAGGTTCCGCCGACCGCGAGCATGGCCGTGCGGTTGCGCGCGGCGATCGCATAGGGAAAGCCGCGCGCGCTCGGCGCATTCTCGGCAAGGTTGCGTTGCAGGATCGCGTAGTTTCGGGAGCTCGGCTCGAAGCAGAAATTCGAGCCTCGGGCGCCTGGGCGGCGGCGTAAAGCGCGAAAATCCCCATATTGGCGCCGAGATCGAGGATGGTCCGGCAGTCTCGAAGCCTGACGCCCGGCACTTCATAAACCCGGTCGAGGTAGATTTCATTGAGCGTGAAGCGGATTTCCGGAAGCAGGCGCACGGTTTGCCCGTTGCGCAGGCGGTACGCCGATATCTTTTCGCCCTGCGGCGCGTGGAACCGCGCGAGCAGGTATTTCAACCAATCGCGGTTGTATTGCGCGAGTCGAACAATTTATCGAGCATCGCGTTCCAACGGTTGGATCGGCAAAATCTGACCAGTGGTCGTGGCTAGCGCACATGCGGTTGCCGTTGAATGCGCCCAATACCTTACGTAGGGCGATCCCCACGGGAACCGAGCGGAGATCGCGCCCGGCCCTGACCTCTCGATCCCCAATCCATCCGCGGAACGCCCCGTCACCTAGGACATATCCGCTCCGGATTAGTCCTTAGGAACATCGGCATGCCGCGCCCGTTGGTCTTCCACCTCCGCGACACCGTCGCGTGACAAGGGTGGACATGACGGACCTTCTGACGACCATCGATCACGACACCATTCGCAGCTGGGCGGAGCGGCGCGGCGGGCGTCCGGCGCGGGCGCGCGGCGCCGATGATGGCGATCATTGGGGCATCCTGCGGATCGCCTTCGACGGTGACGACCGGTCGCGGCTGCAGCCGATCTCGAGGGAGGTGTTCTTCGAGGTTTTCGACGAAAGCAAGCTCGCTTTGGCCTACGCGCCGGGCGGCGATAGCCGCGTGTTCAAGTTCGTGCGGCGCGCTTCCGCAGCACCAGCAACCAGTAGCAGGTGATCATGGCGGTGACGAGCGCGAGCACGGCGACGGCAAGCGGTGTCGCCGTGCCGCGATAGGCGTGGATGGCGATGATGCCGGCGCCCGCCGCCGCGGCCATCTGCATGAACCCGATCAAAGCCGAGGCGGAGCCGGCCTTCTCCGGGTAGGGCGCGATCGCGCCGGCCTGCGCGTTCGGGAAAGATGAACCCGGACGCCGAGCCCGACCACCACCATCGCGGCGCAGATCCTCGACGATGCCGGCGATAGCCGCCGAACACCGTCGCGCGACGCACGGCGCCACCGCACCGGCGAGGCAGATGCACTATGCCCATCAAGATCGTGCGGTCGATGCCAAGGCGCGGCGTCACCCGCGAGGCGAGGTAGGACGAGCCGCCGTAGCCGACGGTGACCGTACCGTAGGCCAGCGCGAATTCGGGTGGGGTCATGTGCCCGGCCTCGATGAACCAGAACGGCGCCACCGAGTTGAACACGAAGATGCAGCCGAACGCGAAGGAGATGCAAAGCGTGTAGCCGAGGAACATGCGGCTGGTGATCAGCGCGCCGTAGCTCGCGACGACGCCGAGCGGGTCGATCGGCGCCCGGCTCGGGCGGCGCGTCTCCGGCAGGATAGCGACCACGGCACAAGCGATCGCGGTGCCGAACAGCACCATGAACATGAAATTCGAACGCCAGCCGAAATGCTGCTCCAGCAGCGCGCCGACCATCGGCGCCAGCACCGGCGCGAGCGAGAACGAGGCCGTGACATAGGCCATCACCCGCGCGGCGTCCTTGAGCTCGTAGAGATCGCGCACCACCGCGCGCGCGATCACCGGCGGGCACGCCGCGGCCATGGCCTGCGCGATGCGGAACGCGATCAGCGCCTCGATGGTCGGCGCCATCCAGCACGCCAGGCTGGTCGCGATGTAGAGGCCGAGCCCGGCGATCAGAATCGGCCGGCGCCCATAACGGTCCGAGAGCGGTCCCCAGACGAGCTGCGCCAGCGCGTAGAACACCATGAACAGCGACAAGGTGAGCTGCACCATCGCCGGGGTGGTGGCGAGGTCGTGCCCGATCGCGGGCAGAGACGGCAAATATTGCGAGTTGGACGCGGACGAGATCGCCGTCATGGCGGTGATCACGGCGATCATCAGCCAGGGCGGCGGCCGCTTCATCGCGCGACCCGGCGCCGCGCGATTAGCACCCAGTAGGAGACCATGCTGGCCGCGATGAACCCGACGACGCTCGCCGCCATCGGCAGCGCGGAGCCTTCGTACAGCACCATCACGACCGTGCCGGCGATCGCGGCCATGGTCATCTGCAGGAAGCCGCACATGGCCGATGCCGCCCCGGCGCGCTCGGGGAACGGCGCCACCGCGCCGGCGATGCAGTTGGGAAACAGGAAGCCGAAACCGGCGGTGACGATTCCCATGGCGCCGCAGATGAGCCACGCGCTGCGGCTTCCGGCGATCACCAGGGCGAGCATGAGGAAGGCACCGGCGAGCGAGATGGCCGCGCCGAGCAGCACCGTCCGGTCGAAGCCGAAGCGCGGGGTCAGCCGTGCCGCCCACCAGGCGGTGAGCCCATAGACGATGGCGGTCTGCGCATAGGGGATGGCGAATTCCGTCGGCGTGATACCGGCGGTGCCGATGAAGAAGAACGGCGCGACGGAGTTGAAGATGAAGATGGTGGCGAAGGCGAAGGTGACGCAGGCGGTGTGGCCGATGAATTGCCGGTTCGACAGGACCGAGACGTAGCCCGCGATCACGGCCGCCGGGTTGATGCGCATCTGGCCGCGGTACCGCGCCGTCTCGGGCAGCAGCAGAAGGACCGCGACCAGCATCAGCCCGCCGGTCGCCGCCATGAACAGGAAATTGGCGCGCCAGCCGAAGCTTTCGTCGATCATGGCGCCGAGCGCCGGCGCGATAATGGGCGTCAGCGCGAAGGCGGCGGAAACGTAGGACAGCATGCGCGCGGCGTCGCGGAGCTCGAACACGTCGCGCACGATCGCGCGTGCCATCACCGGCGCGCAGCACACGCCGACGGCCTGGACCAGGCGATAGGCGATCATCAGCTCGATGGTGGCGGCGAGCCAGCAGGCGAGGCTGGCGAGAAAGTAGAGCGTCACCCCGGCGATCACCACGCCGCGCCGGCCATAGCGGTCGGACACCGGCCCCCACGCGAGCTGGGCGATGGCGAAGCCGATGGTGAAGACGCTGAGGGTGAGCTGCGCCACCGCGGCCTCGGTGTGCAGGTCGCGCGTCATCGCCGGCATCGACGGCAGGAACAGGTTGTTCGCCAGCGACGACGCGGCCGTCAGCACCGTCATCAAGCTCACGAACGCCCAGACCGGCATGCCGGCCGGGCGAATTCGTGGATGTCAGGTGCGCCATACGACGCCGTAATAGGTCGCGACGACGGCCGAGACCAGCAGCACCAGGAACGTCAGCCCGGCGCCCGCCTTCCATCCGATGCTGCGGCCGGTGCTCGAATCGATCGCGCTCGCATGGATGCCCTGCGCGTGCAGGATCCGCGCCACCACCAGCACGATGCCGAGCCCGTGCACCAGCCAGCGCGGCCCGTGCGCCATCTCGATCAGCCCGATCAGGATCAGGCACAGCGGCACGTATTCGCAGAAGCTCGCATGCATCCGGACCGCCCGCAGCACCGCAGGGTTGCCGCCGTCGCCGAGGGGGATGTTCGCCGCGCCGCGGACACGGCTGACGTTGAAGGCGAGGGCGAGGCAGATCAGCCCGAGCAGCCCCGCGTAGAGGATCGTGATGTTGAGTGGAAACGTCATCGCTCGCTCCCGACTTGCGCTGAGGACGGGCAAGCTAACATGCTTCGGATTCGGGGTCTCGGTCGGCCCGGACGCGCCCGATCGGCGATCCGGCTGGTGCGGCGTGCCAGCGGCGCCGCGGCTTGTCGTCAGTCGGCCGAGTTGGCCGCGGGATCGCCGCCGTCCAACACGGCACGCATACATGCGGACAATTCCCGAATTCGGTACGGCTTCGGAATTCAGCGGGAATTCCAAATCGGCGGTCACCAGAGAATGTCCGGTGTAGCCGCTCGTCAGCAATACCTTGAGGCCGGGGCGACGCTCCCGCGCGTGCTTGCGAGAGCGATTCCGCTCACCCCGCCCGGCATGATCACGTCGGTGAAAAGCAGGTCGAAACGCTGGCTGCCGTCGCAGATCGAAACGGCTTCCGCGCCGTTCCTGGCGACGATCACCTCGTAACCGAACCGGCGCAGGACATCGGCGACGAAGTCTCGTACCGAGACGTCGTCCTCCACGACCAGCACCGTCACGCGGTCCGCGGGCGTTCGGGCGCCTTCGATCGGGTCCATGGCATGACGGTAGCGGCACAAGGTTAAGCAAGAGCTTACCTGCGCATCGGCCGCCGACCGGCGCCGATTCGGCCTCGGGAATCGTGCCCCGACGCGCCTCGGAATCGGCTTGCGCAACTTCCGCCCGACCGACCATATTCGCCTTACATGGCTGCGCTCGAGAACGCCCCCACAATCGCAACCGCGACCAAACCCGCCTCCCATGCGGAGATGGCGAACGCGTTGCGCGCGCTCGCCATGGACGCGGTCGAGGCGGCGAAATCGGGCCATCCCGGCATGCCGATGGGCATGGCGGACGTGGCCACCGTGCTGTTCGCGCGCTTCCTGAAATTCGATCCCGCCGATCCGGCCTGGCCCGATCGCGACCGTTTCGTGCTCTCGGCCGGGCACGGCTCGATGCTGCTCTACGCGCTGCTGCATCTGACCGGCTATGCCGACATGACACTGGAGGAGCTGAAGAATTTCCGTCAGCTCGGCAGCCGCACGGCCGGACACCCCGAATACGGCCATGCCGGCGGGATCGAGACCACGACCGGCCCGCTCGGCCAGGGCTTCGGCACGGCGGTCGGCATGGCGCTGGCGGAGCGCCACTTGGCTGCTCGCTTCGGCGACGAGGTCGTAAGCCACTACACCTATGTGATCGCCTCCGACGGCGACCTGATGGAGGGCATCAGCCACGAGGCCGCCTCGCTCGCCGGACATCTGGGCCTGTCGCAAGCTGATCGTGTTGTACGACGACAACCAGATCTCGATCGATGGCGACACCGCGCTCGCCTTGTCGGACGATACGCTGCAGCGCTTCGCTGTCGTACGGCTGGGACACCGACGCGGTGTCCGGGCACGAGCCCGACGCCATCGCGGACGCGATCGCGCGCGCGCAGTCGAGCACGCGCCCGTCGCTGATCGCCTGTCGCACCACTATCGCCTATGGCGCGCCGACCAAGGCCGGCACTGCCGCCTCGCACGGCTCGCCGCTCGGCGCGAAGGAGATCGAGGGCGCGCGGGCGAAGCTCGGCTGGCCGCACGCGCCGTTCGAGGTGCCGGAGAATATCCGTGCCGCGTGGCGAGCCGCCGGCGCGCGCGGCGCCACGCCGCACCGCGCCTGGCGCGAGCAGCTCGGTCTGCTCGATCCGGCCACCCGCGATGCGTTCCAGCGCGCGATACTGGGCGCGCTGCCGCCCGGCTGGCTCGCCAAGCTCAACGCCCACAAGGCGCGCCTCGCCGCCGAGGCGCCCGCCTGGGCCACGCGCAAATCCTCTGGCGAGGCCCTCGAAGTTCTGGCCGAGGCGATCCCGGAGCTGGTCGGCGGCTCCGCCGATCTCACCGGCTCGGTCAACACGCAGACCAAGGCGATGAAGCCGATCGGGCCCGGCAATTACGGGCAGCGCTACGTCCATTACGGCGTGCGGGAGCACGGCATGGCGGCAGCTATGAACGGTATGGCCCTGCACGGCGGGATCATCCCCTATGCCGGCACGTTCCTGATCTTCAGCGATTACCTGAAGCCGTCTTTGCGACTGTCGGCGCTGATGCAGCAACGGGTGATCTACGTGCTGACCCACAATTCGATCGGCTTGGGCGAGGACGGACCGACTCATCAGCCGGTGGAACAGCTGGCCGCTTTGCGGGCGATCCCGCGCGTGCTCGTGTTCCGCCCGGCCGACGCGGTGGAGACGGCGGAATGCTGGGCGCTGGCGCTGGAGGCGCGCGACCGGCCTTCGGCCCTCGCGCTGACGCGCCAGAACCTGCCGGCGGTACGGCGCCAGCACACCGACGAAAATCTCAGCGCGCGCGGCGCCTACGTGCTGGCGGAAGAACCCGGCGCGCGGGTCACGCTGCTCGCCACCGGGTCGGAGGTGTCGATCGCGCTCGCGGCGCGCGACATGCTCGCCAAGCAGCAGGTCGCGGCGCGCGTGGTGTCGATGCCGTGCTGGGCCCTGTTCGAGGAACAACCCGGCGCCTATCGCGACTACG
>CAVOXT010000004.1:0-281980 GCA_963700495.1 uncultured Actinomycetes bacterium
GAACCCCTTCTATGCCCGCGTACCGGACGCCGTCGAGGACGCGATGGCGCTCCTGGCCGATCGCACCGGCCGCCGCTACCACCTCGTCGACTACACCGGGCATCCGGAGGCCGAGCGTGTGCTGGTGATCATGGGCTCGGGCGGGGAGACGGTCCAGGAGACCGTGGCTTCGCTCAACGCCCGAGGTGAGCGGGTCGGCGTGGTGCAGGTGCGGCTGTACCGGCCGTTTCCGGCGCAGGCGCTGGTCGACGCACTGCCCGCGACCGCGCGCAGCATCGCCGTGCTCGACCGGACGAAGGAACCTGGTTCGATCGGCGAGCCGCTCTTCCTCGACACGGTTGCAGCGCTGACCGAGTCGTATGCGGACGGTGAGCGGGCGGTGATGCCAAGGGTCGTCGGCGGCCGCTACGGCCTGTCTTCGAAGGAATTCACGCCGGGCATGGTGGCGGGCGTGTTCGACGAGCTGGCGACAGAGCGGCCGCGGCGCCGGTTCACGATCGGCATCAAGGACGACGTCTCCGGGACGAGCCTCGACTACGACGCGGCGCTCGACATCGAGCCGCCCGAGACGGTGCGCGCGATCTTCTTCGGCCTCGGCTCGGACGGAACGGTCGGTGCGAACAAGAACACGATCAAGATCCTGGGATCCGAGGAGGGCCTGCACGCGCAGGGCTACTTCGTCTACGACTCGAAGAAGTCCGGCTCGCAAACTGTCTCGCACCTGCGCTTCGGGCCGCAGCCGATTCGGGCTCCCTATCTCGTGCAGCAGGCGGGCTTCATCGGCTGCCACCAGTTCGGGCTGCTCGACCGGGCCGACGTGCTCGGGAGCGCGGCGGACGGCGCGACGTTGCTCCTCAACTGCGCGCTCGCCCCGGACGAGGTGTGGGATGCGCTGTCCCGTCCGGTCCAGGAGCAGGTCCTCGCCAAGCACATCGACGTGTACACGATCGACGCCGGCCGGATCGCCCGCGAGGCCGGCATCCCCGGACGGATCAACATCATCCTGCAGACCTGCTTCTTCGCCGTCTCCGAAGTGTTGCCGCGCGACGAGGCGATCGATCGGATCAAAGCGGCGGTCGCCAAGTCGTACGGCCGACGCGGCGCCGAGGTGGTCGAGCGCAACCAGGCCGCGGTCGACCGCGCGCTGGACGGTCTGCACCGGGTCGAGGTACCCGAGCAGGTGACCGCCGTCCGCGGGCTGCCGCCGGTCGTTCCCGCGCATGCGCCCGAGTTCGTTCGCACTGTTACTGCAGAGATGCTGGCAGGACGCGGCGACGACCTGCCGGTTAGCGCGCTGCCGGTTGACGGCACGTATCCGAGTGGGACGGCGGCCTACGAGAAGCGCAACATCTCGGAGCTGGTCGCGGTCTGGGACTCCGACCTCTGCATCCAGTGCGGCAACTGCAGCTTCGTCTGCCCGCACAGCGTGATCCGCTCCAGGTATTACGACCAGTCTCGCCTGGAGGGTGCACCGGACGGGTTCCAGTCGGCTCCGCTCGAAGCGGTCGGCCTGCCCGACACCCGCTACACCCTGCAGGTCTACGTCGAGGACTGCACCGGCTGCGACCTGTGCGTCCAGGCGTGCCCCGTGGTCGCGCCGGGCGACCCGGTCCGCAAGGCGATCAACCTCGCGCCTCGCGAGCCGCTGGTCGAAGCCGAGCGGGACAACATCGCGTTCTTCGAGACGCTCCCCGCGAGCGATCGGTCCCGGGTCGACTTCGGCACCGTACGCGGCACCCAGTTCCTGGAGCCGCTGTTCGAGTTCTCCGGCGCCTGCGCGGGCTGCGGCGAGACGCCGTACCTGAAGCTCCTCTCGCAGCTGTTCGGCGACCGGCTGATGGTCGCCAACGCGACCGGCTGCTCGTCGATCTACGGCGGCAACCTGCCGACAACGCCGTGGACGACCGATGCCGACGGGCGCGGCCCGGCCTGGTCGAACTCCCTCTTCGAGGACAACGCCGAGTTCGGTCTCGGCTTCCGGCTCGCCGCCGACCGGCACACCGAACTGGCCCGCCGGCGCGTTGCCGAGCTGCGCGACGTGGTCGGCGCGGAGCTGGTGGACGACATCCTTGACGCGACGCAACTACGGGAGTCGGAGCTGCGAGCGCAGCGCGAACGGGTGGCCGAGCTGAAGCGGCGGCTCGACGGAGCGGATGGACCCGCCGTCACCGACCTGCAGAGCGTGGTCGATCACCTCGTCCGGCGCAGCGTCTGGATCGTCGGCGGCGACGGCTGGGCCTACGACATCGGCTCCGGCGGCCTCGACCACGTCCTGGCCAGCGGGCGCAACGTCAACGTGCTGGTGCTCGACACCGAGGTCTACTCCAACACCGGCGGCCAGATGTCCAAGGCGACCCCGCTCGGCGCGGTTGCCAAGTTCGCCGCGGCCGGCAAGACGGTGCCCAAGAAGGACCTCGCGTTGCAGGCGATCGCCTACGGCAACGTCTATGTCGCCCGGGTTGCGATGGGCGCCGATCCCCAGCAGACGCTGAGCGCCTTCCGCGAGGCGGAGGCCTACGACGGCCCCTCGCTCGTACTCGCGTACAGCCATTGCATCGCGCACGGCATCGAGATGCGAAACGGGCTCGACCAGCAGTATCGGGCAGTCGCCACCGGCTATTGGCCGCTGATCCGGTACGACCCGATGCTCCGTGCCGCCGGCGGCAACCCGTTCCTGCTCGACTCGCCGCGGCCGCGCATGCCCCTCTCCGATTACACCAAACGGGAGTTGCGCTATCGCACGCTCACGAACACCGACCCGGCCGAGGCCGAACGGCTGCACGGCCTCGCCGAGGAGGCGGTCGATCAGCGCTGGGACGTGTACGAGGAGATGGCGACCCGCGGCCCACAGCACTTCGCCGCCGACGCACGCAAGGATCGCTGATGGATCTCTCGACCGCCTACATGGGGCTCGCGCTGCGCAACCCTCTCGTCGCGTCGGCGTCCCCGCTCTCGCAGACCGTGGACGCCGTGCGCCGGCTCGCCGATGCGGGCGTCGGCGCGGTTGTCCTCTATTCGCTCTTCGAGGAGCAGCTGCGCCGGGAGGCGGCCGAGAACGCGCGCCTGTTCGACGCCGGCACCGAGAGCTTCGCGGAGTCGCTCTCCTACTTCCCGGCCGCCGCCGAAGACGAGGCCGGCCCGCGGAACTACCTGAGCCTGCTCGAGCGCGCCACCGCCGCGGTCGAGGTCCCCGTGATCGGCAGTCTCAACGGTGTCACGCCCAGCGGCTGGGTCGACTATGCCCGGGCGATGCAGGATGCCGGCGCCGTCGCGATCGAGCTGAACATCTACTACCTGCCCGGCGACCCGCGCACCTCGGGCCGCGACGTCGAGCAGCGGCACGTCGACGTCCTGATGCGGGTCAAGGACGCAGTGAGCGTGCCGGTCGCGGTCAAGCTGAGCCCGTACTTCAGCTCGACCGGCGAGATGGCACTGCGACTCGACGAGGCGGGCGCGGACGCGCTGGTGCTGTTCAACCGGTTCTTGCAACCCGACATCGACCCCGACACGCTCGCCGTGGTGCCCCAGGTCGGCCTCTCCAACCCGGCGGAGGCCCGGCTGCCGCGCACGTGGATCGCGCTCCTGCGCGGACGGGTGCGGGCCTCGCTCGCAGCGACCACCGGGGTCGAGACCGCGACCGACGTGGCCAAGTACCTTCTCGCCGGCGCCGACGTCGTGATGACCGCCTCTGCACTGCTGCGGCACGGCCCCGAGCATGCAACCGTGCTGCTCGACGGCCTGTCGGACTGGATGGCACGCAAGGGATTTGCGTCCGTCGACGAGCTGCGAGGGATGCTCGCCGTCCCGGCCGGCGCGGACGAGACGGTCTACGAGCGAGCGGGCTACGTCGGCGCATTGCGGGAGGCCAACAGCGCCGGCGGCGGGCCCTGGTGAGTCTGGCCTCATAGCGAGAAGACCAGGAGGGACTTCATGACCACCCGTTCGCTCGGCTCGACCGGCCCGCGCGTGTCCGCGGTCGGCCTCGGCTGCATGGGGATGTCCGACTTCTACGGCCCCGCCGACGAGGCCGAGAGCGTCGCCACGATCCAAGCCGCGCTCGACGCCGGGATCACCCTGCTCGACACCGGCGACTACTACGGCATGGGCCACAACGAGTTGCTCCTGCGCGAGGCCCTGCGGGGCCGGCCGCGCGAGCAGGTTGTGCTGAGCGTCAAGTTCGGCCTGATGCGAGCGCCCAACGGCGGCATCGTCGGCAACGACCTGCGCCCGGAGGCGGTGAAGAACTTCCTCTCCTACACGCTCCGCCGGCTCGACACCGACTACGTCGACATCTACCGGCCCGGACGCGTCTTCCCGAACCTGCCGATCGAGGAGACGATCGGGGCGATCGCGGAGCAGATCGAGGCGGGCTACGTCCGCCACATCGGTCTCTCCGAGGTAGGCGCCGAGACCGTCAGGCGCGCGCACGCCGTTCACCCGATCTCCGACCTGCAGATCGAGTACTCGCTTCTCTCGCGCGGGATCGAGGCGCAGATCCTCCCCACCTGCCGCGAGCTCGGGATCGGCATCACCGCCTACGGGGTGCTCTCGCGAGGACTGCTCAGCGGCCACTGGTCGAGAGAACGCGCCCAGGCGCTGACTCCGCACGACTTCCGCTCCTCTGCTCCGCGTTTCACGGGCCAGAACCTCGAGCACAACCTCGCCCTGGTCGCCGCGCTCCGCGCGCTCGCCGACGCCAAGGGCGCAACCGTCGCCCAGCTCGCGATCGCATGGGCCCTCTCCCGCGGCGACGACATCGTCCCCCTCGTCGGTGCACGCAGACGCGAACGGCTCACCGAAGCGCTCGGCGCGCTCGACCTCGACCTCACCACCGGCGACCTGGCACAGATCGAGGCGGCAATCCCGGCCGGCGCAGCCGCAGGTGAGCGCTACCAGACCGAGCAGATGACGTCGCTCGACAGCGAACGCGGCACGACCTGACCGAGGCCTCTTGGAATTGCGGAGAACCCGCAGCGGGATCGGGCACCGCACCGATGTACGCTTCGGCCGCTGTTGCGAGCTTCACGGTAAGGAGGTCGCGTGCAGAACGTCGAACGAGCAGTGTTGGACCCGGAAGCGCTCGACGCACTCGTTGACGTCCTGCAGGCTCGCGGCTTCCTCGTCCTCGGACCGACGGTTCGGGACGGCGCAATCGTCTACGCCGAGCTCGAATCGGCCACCGAGCTGCCGATCGGCTGGACGGATCGCCAGGACGGCGGGACGTACCGGCTCGAGCGGCGGGAGGACGACGCCCGGTTCGGATACGCCGTCGGCCCGCACTCGTGGAAGCAATTCCTCTTCCCGCCCCGCATCCGGCTCTGGCAGGCACACCGAAACGGAGACGGTGGACACGAGATCGAGGAGGAGCCGCTCGAGCAGACGCCGCTCGCGTTCTTGGGCGTGCGCTCGTGCGAGCTGCACGCGATCGAGATCCAGGACCGGGTGTTCCTCGGCGGCCGCTTCGTCGACCGCGACTACGCCGCCCGCCGCGAAGGGACCTTCATCGTCGCCGTCAACTGCTTCGAGCCCGGCGGCACCTGCTTCTGCGTCTCGATGGGAACCGGCCCGAAGGCCGAGACCGGCTACGACCTCGCGCTGACCGAGATCCTCGACGGAGAGCACCGCCTGCTCGCCGAGGTCGGCACGGAGCGCGGCGCGGAGGTCCTGCGCGAATTGTCGACACGCCCCGCCGTCGAGGCGGACCTGGACGCTGCGGCCCGGGCGGTCGACGGCGCGGCGCAAAAGATGGGCCGGCACATGGACGCGGGCGATCTGCGGCAGCTGCTCGCGGACAACCTCGAGCACCCGCGCTGGGACGACGTCGCCGAACGCTGCCTCACCTGCGGCAACTGCACGATGGTCTGCCCGACGTGCTTCTGCTCGACGGTCGAGGACCACACCGACCTCGCGGGCGACACGGCGGAGCGCTGGCGGACGTGGGACTCGTGCTTCGCGCTCGACCACTCTTTCATCCACGGCGGCAGCATTCGACCGGACAATCGCTCGCGCTACCGCCAGTGGATGACGCACAAGCTCGGGACGTGGCACGACCAGTTCGGGTCGTCCGGCTGCGTCGGCTGCGGCCGGTGCATCACCTGGTGCCCGGTCGGGATCGACATCACCGAGGAAGTCGCGGCGATCCGAGAAAGCGAGGGAGACCGTGGTCCGACGGCTTGACGAAGTGTTGGCGGACGTCCCGTTCTTCGAGGGCATCGACAGCGAGAAACTGGCGCTGATCACCGGCTGCGGCTCCAACGTGCATTTCGCCGCCGGCGACGTCATCTTCCGGGAGGGGGACCAGGCCGACTTGTTCTACGTGGTGCGCCACGGCACGGTCGCGATCGAGATGCACGCGCCGGCGCGCGGGGCGATGACGATCGAGACGATCGAGGCGGGCGACGTGATCGGGTGGTCGTGGCTCTTCCCGCCCCATCGCTGGCACTTCGACGCCCGCGCGTTGTCCGACGTGCGCGCGACGGCGTTCGACGGCGCCTGCCTGCGCGGCAAGTGCGAGGACGATCCGGCGCTCGGCTACGACCTGATGAAGCGGTTCGCCCAGGTCTTCATCGAACGCCTCAGGTGGACGCGACTGAGGCTGCTCGATGTCTATGGCGACCGCGGCGCCTGAGCTTCGGCCCGCGCCGGGCCCGATGGTGCCACGGCCGTTCGCCGTGCGAGACCGCGTTCAGGAGACGGCGGACACGTGGACGCTGACGCTGGAGCCGGTCGCGGGCGAGGGTCTGGCGGTCGCGCCCGGCCAGTTCGTGATGGTGTACGTCTTCGGGGTCGGCGAGGTGCCCATCTCCGTCAGCGGCGCCCTCGACCGGGAGGCGCCGCTCGTGCTGACGGTGCGCGCCGTCGGCGCGGTCACCGAGGCGATCTGCGCGAGCGACTCGGGAGCCGTGCTCGGCGTCCGCGGGCCTTTCGGAACCGCGTGGCCGATCGCATCTTCGGAGGGTGCCGACATCGTCGTCGTTGCCGGCGGGATCGGGCTCGCGCCGCTCAGGCCTGTGCTTCTGCGCGCCCTCGAGCGGCGGAAGGACTACGGCGAGATCGTCCTCCTCTACGGCGCCCGCACACCCGCAGATCTCCTCTACGGCCCCGAGCTCGAGCGCTGGCGCCCAGCTCGCATCGGTCGACGTGACCGTCGACGCCGCAGAGGCCGGCTGGCCCGGGAAGGTCGGAGTCGTACCGAAGCTCGTTCCGGCCGCCCGCTTCGATCCGGCCTCGGCGGTCGCGTTCGTCTGCGGGCCGGAGATCATGATGCGCTTCACCCTGGAAGCGCTCCTCGAACGCGGCGTCGCGCCCGGGCGGATCCACCTGTCGCTGGAGCGGAACATGCGTTGCGGCCTCGGCCATTGCGGCCACTGCCAGCTCGGCCCGACGCTGATCTGCCGCGACGGCCCCGTCTACGCGATACGACGTCGCCGAGCCCTGGCTGGAGGTGCGCGAGCTGTGACCGGAAAGCCGAAGCTCGCGGTCTGGAAGTTCGCCTCGTGCGACGGCTGCCAGCTGTCGCTGCTCGACTGCGAGGACGAGCTGCTCGCGCTCGCCGGCGAGGTCGAGATCGCGTACTTCCTCGAGGCGACGAGCGGGACGGTCGAGGGCCCCTACGACCTCTCGCTCGTCGAAGGCTCGATCACGACCGCAGCACGACGCCGAGCGGATCCAGCGCGTCCGCAGCGACTCGAAGGCGCTCGTCACGATCGGCGCGTGCGCGACCGCCGGCGGCATCCAGGCGCTGCGCAACTTCGCCGACGTGGAGGACTTCCTCGGCGTCGTCTACGCCTCGCCCGAATACGTCTCGACGCTCGCGACCTCGACGCCGATCTCCGCGCACGTTCGCGTCGACTTCGAGCTGCACGGCTGTCCGATCAACAAGCGCCAGCTGCTCGAGGTGGTCTCGGCGTTCTTGCACGGGCGCCGGCCGGGCATTCCTTCGACGAGCGTGTGCACGGAGTGCAAGCGGCGCGGGACCGTCTGCGTCATGGTCGCGCACGGGACGCCGTGCCTCGGGCCGGTCACGCACGCAGGCTGCGGCGCGCTCTGCCCCTCGTACAACCGCGGCTGCTACGGCTGCTTCGGCCCGATGGAGACGCCGAACACGGTCTCGCTGACGCGGCAGCTCAAGGTGCTCGGGATGGACGACCGCGCCGTCGAGCGCGTCTACGGCACGTTCAACGCCGACGAGCCGGCGTTCCGAGAGGCGTCGACTCGTGTCTGAGCGGCGGACGATCAAGACCGACTACCTCGCGCGGGTCGAGGGTGAGGGTGCGATGTCCGTCCGGCTCCTCGACGGCGTCGTCGAGCACGTGGAGCTACGCATCTTCGAGCCGCCGAGGTTCTTCGAGGCGCTCCTCCGGGGCCGCTCGTTCCACGAGGCGCCCGACATCACGGCCCGCATCTGCGGCATCTGCCCGGTCGCGTACCAGATGAGCGCGGTCCAGGCGATGGAAGACATCTGCGGCGTCGAGATCCCCGAGCCGATCCGGATGCTCCGCCGCCTCCTCTACTGCGGCGAGTGGATCGAGAGCCACGCGCTCCACGTCTACATGCTCCACGCGCCCGACTTCCTCGGCTACGACGGCGCGGTCGAGCTCGCACGCGAGCACCCGGGCGCCGTCGAGCGCGGGCTCGCGCTCAAGAAGACCGGGAACGAGGTGATGACGCTGGTCGGCGGACGGGAGATCCACCCGATCAACGTCCGCGTCGGCGGCTTCTACCGGGCGCCCACGCGACGAGAGCTCCGAGCGCTCGTCGACCCGCTCGAGCGGGCGCGCGACGCGGCGCTCGAGACCGTGCGCTGGACGGCAGGGTTCGACTTCCCCGAGCGCGAGGTCGAGTGCGAGCTCGTCGCCCTCTCCACGCCCGGCGAGTACGCGATCGAGCACGGCCGAATCGTCTCCGACCGCGGTCTCGACATCGCCGTGAGCGAGTACGACGAGCATTTCGTCGAGGAGCACGTCGAGCGTTCGAATGCTCTCCACTCGCGGCTCCAGCACGGCGGGACGTACCTCTGCGGGCCGCTCGCGCGCTTCGCCGCGAGCGCCGACCGGCTCTCGCCGCTCGCGCTCGAGGCTGCCCGCGAGGCCGGCATCGAGGCGCCGTGCCGCGATCCGTTCCGCAGCATCGTCGTCCGGAGCGTCGAGCTCGTCTACGCGTGCGACGAGGCTCTCCGCCTGATCGACGGCTACGAGGAGCCGGACGCTCCCGCCGTCGTCGTCGAGCCGTCGGCGGGCGTCGGCTACGGGGCGACAGAGGCGCCGCGCGGGCTGCTCTACCACCGCTACCGGATCGACGCCGAAGGGACGATCCTCGACGCGAAGATCGTCCCGCCGACGTCCCAGAACCAGCTCGCGATCGAGGACGACCTGCGCGCCGTCGTCGGCCGCTACGCCTCGCTCCCCGACGAGCAGCTGCGGCACGTCTGCGAGCAGACGATCCGCAACTACGACCCGTGCATCTCGTGCGCAACACACTTTCTGAGCCTGGAGGTCGAGCGGCGGTGAAGGCGGTCGTCGTCGGCATCGGGAACGCCTATCGCAGAGACGACGGCGCCGGGCTCGCCGTCGCCGATCGGGTGCGCGGGCACGGCGCCGGCGTCGCGGTCGTCAGCTGCGAGCAGGAGCCGTCGCGACTGCTCGATGCCTGGGTGGACACGGACCTTGCTCTGGTCGTCGACGCGGTGTCGTCGGGCGCCGAGCCCGGAACGGTGCACCGCTTCGACGCGAGCGAGCGAGCGGTGCCGAGCAGCGTGTTCCGCGGCTCGACGCACGCGTTCGGCGTCGGCGAGGTGATCGAGCTCGCGCGCGCGCTCGGTCGACTGCCCGGCCGCGTACTCGTCTACGGAGTCGAAGGCGAGGAGTTCGCCGCCGGCGAGGGGCTCAGTCCGGCCGTCGCGACGGCGGTCGAGTCTCTTGCGCGGGAACTGCTGGAGGAGGTGCGATGCACGACCGAGCCCTGATGCGGGACGTCATCGCGCGAATCGAGGAGGTCGCACGCGCCGAAGGCGCCTCGCGCGTGACGCACGTCTCGGTTCAACTCGGCGCGCTTTCGCACTTCACACCTGAGCACTTCCGCGAGCACTTCGCAGACTCGGCGCGAGGCACGGTCGCCGAGGGCGCGGACGTGGACGCCGAGCTCGCCAGCGACATTCACGATCCGCGGGCGCGCGACGTCGTGCTCGCGAGCGTGGAGGTCGAAGCCTGATGTGCCTCGGAACGATCTCGCTGCTCGAGGAGACCTGGGACGAGGACGGCGTGCGCGTCGGCAGACTCGAGAGCGGCGAGGTCGTTCCGCTCGCGTTCGTGCCGGAAGCCCGCGCCGGACTGCACGTGCTCGTGCACCTCGGCATCCCGGTCGAGGTGCTGGATCCCGCTCACGCCGCAGACGCGCTGGCCCTCCGCGGGCAGGCGCGTTCCCACGACCCTGGAGGAGTCCGATGACCTCGCTCGCCCCCTCGCTCGCCGCCCGCTTCTCAACTCGAGCCGTCGGCGTCGGGCTTGCGTTCCTGACCGCGATCGTGAGCGGCGTCGCCGTCTACGTGAACGCGCGCGGCGTCTCGCACTTCGGCGACGCGACGGTCTACACGACGGCGAAGAACGCGGTCGCGGGT
The DNA here is from genome assembly GCA_963700495.1 of uncultured Actinomycetes bacterium. GTDB lineage: Bacteria > Actinomycetota > Thermoleophilia > Gaiellales > Gaiellaceae > JACCTU01. Next base: position 10,616 of record CAVOXT010000004.1, read on the forward strand.
GGGCTCCTCCTTCTGCTCGCGATCCCGGTACTCGCGGTGCCGCGGTCGTCCGGGCAGTCCCAGGGGCGTCCGCAGACGCGCGGCCAGTGGCTCGGCCTCGCCGCGGTGGCGTGCATCGGCGGCAGCGTCCCCTTCGTCCTCTTCTTCGAGGGGCTCTCCCGCGCGTCGGCCACGCAGGCGGCCTTCATCCACAAGACGCTCGTCATCTGGGTGGCGTTGCTCGCGGTGCCGCTTCTGCGGGAACGCATCGGGCCTCCGCACGTGCTCGCGATCACGCTCGTCGTCGCAGGCCAGGCATGGCTCGCGGGCAGTCTCGGCACCGTGGCGTTCGGCAGCGGTGAGGCGATGATCCTCGCGGCGACGCTGCTCTGGGCGGTCGAGGTGATCCTCGTCAAGCGACTCGTCGCCGACATCGATTCACGGACGCTCGCAGCTGCACGGATGGGGCTCGGCACGGTGGTCCTCCTGGCCTGGATCGCCGTCTCGGGCCGGGGCGGCGCGCTCCTCGGCCTGAGCTCGGAGCAGTGGGGGTGGGCGCTGCTCACCGGCTTGCTGCTCTTCGGCTACGTCGCCACGTGGTACGCGGCGCTCGCCCGTGCTCAGGCCGTCGACGTGACGGCGGTGCTCGTCTTCGGCGCAGTGGTGACCGCGGTGCTCGCCGGAGCAGTCGACGGAACGGCAGTCGACGCCGTCGGCATCGCGCTCGTGACGGCGGGCGTCGCGCTCGCCGGCGCCGCAGCCCTCAGGCGGCCTCCCCGGATAGCGCCGTCGTGACCGCCGGGCCGCTCCTCTTCGCGCGCTACGCCTACCCGCCGAACGCGCTCGGCTACTGCGGCGCCGACGAGACGCGGACGCTGCTCGAGTACGGCGCCGCGCGCGCGTCCGACGGAGGCCTCGTCGAGCTCGCGCGCACCTTCGAGGGCGCGTGGCCGTACCTGATGCTGATCGCGGCGGCGAACCGCATCGCCGATCCGCTCGACCCGCGCGTGGTCGAGGCGTACTGGGTCGGCAACGACCTCCTCGACGGGGTCACGCCCGACGCGCTCGCCCGGCACGTCGAAGACCGGTTCCGCGGCCGGATCGGGCGAAGCTGGGAGCGTGTCCTCGCCGCGGTCGCCGCCGGGGCCGTCCCGCACCACTCGTTCCACGTCTTCGCGGTCTATCCCTGGCTCGGACTGCTCCGGTCCGGCTTGGTCGACGAGCCGCTGCACGTGCTCGACCGCTGTCGCACGACTCCCGCGCTCGTCGAGTCGGTCGACCGCGACACCGCGCGTGTCCGGCTGCGCCCGCTCCTCTGGAACGGCCGCACGCTCGAGCTCGGCCCGTGGACCTCCCGCGACGTGCGCTGGCGCGACGACGGCCTCGCGCTCGTCACCGCTCCGGTGCCCGGTGACTGGGTGTCACTGCACTGGGACTTCGCCTGCGACCGTCCTCACCCCGAACGCAGCGGCGAACCTGGATCGAGCGACCAGGCGCGCACTCAAAGCCGTCAACGACTCGTCGTCGACGGCTGCGGCGCTCGCGTAGCGCTTCTCGGCGACTCGGCCCCGCGGGTGAGAACGCTCGTCAACCTCAATCTCCGGCAGGCCGCACTGGCGGCGCCGAGTGACGAGGCATTGGGCTTTCATACCGCGCTCGACGGCTACGAGCCGACGCCGATCCGCGGGCTGGCCGAGGTCGCTGCGGAGCTCGGGCTGGCCGCCGTTCTGCTCAAGGACGAGTCGAACCGGCTCGGCCTGCCCGCCTTCAAGGTGCTCGGTGCCTCCTGGGCAGCCGAGCGCGCGATCGCCGAGAGTCCCGCCGCGCACACGCTCGTCGCCGCGAGCGCAGGCAACCACGGCCGCGCCGTCGCCCGCGTCGCGGCGATGCGCGGCCTCCGTTGCCGGATCTACCTCCCGGCCAGAGCGTCGGACGCCAGACGTCAGGCGATCGAGTCGGAGGGCGCGGACGTCGTGGTCGTCGACGGAACCTACGAGGACGCCGTCGCGCAGGCCGAAGCAGCCGGCGCAGAGCCCGGCTTCGTCGAGATCGCCGACGTCGGAACCTCGGCAACGGCGAGCTGGGTGATCGACGGATACGCGACGCTGTTCGCCGAAGCCGCGGCTCAAGCGACGTTCGACGTGATCTTCGTTCCGGTGGGCGTCGGTTCGCTCGCTGCGGCCGCAGCCCGCTTCGCGGCCCACGCGGGCATCACGGTCGTGGGCGTTGAGCCCGTGACCGCCGCGTGCTTGACGGCCTCGCTGAGCGCGGGACGGTCGACCGTCGTTGCGACCCCGGGAACGTCGATGGCCGGTCTCGACTGCGCCGAGGTCTCCGCAACTGCGTGGCCCTCGCTTCTGGGAGGCATCCACGGAACCGTCACCGTGGACGACGCCGAGGCGCGTGCCGCGGTGCGTGAGCTCGCTGCGGCGGGCCTCGCGATCGGAGAGAGCGGCGCGGCACCGCTGGCCGCGCTGCGCGCGCTCGCCTCGGAATCGGAAGGGAGTGCGCTTCGCGACGCGATCTCGCTCGGAGAGGCCAGCCGCGTACTGCTGATCGCGACCGAGGGACCTACCGACCCCGACGCCTACGCGCGCGTCTTGTCGGAGTCCGACGCCTAGGCGGCTTGCCGCACGCCGGCGAGCAGCGTCTCGAGCACCTGGGCGAGCTCGCCCAGCGAGAACGGTTTCTGCATGAATGCCACGCTCTGGCTGTCGGCCAGTCCTGGGGGTGCAATATCTCGTCGGGTGCGACGGAGGACGCAGTGTGGTCCGTAAGGCGGCCGGCATCGAGTTCCCCGGCTGGGATCCGACGACGAGCAGCCTGCGCGCCGAAGTCGAGATGACCGAGGAGCCGGAAACGGGTATCCGCCGCACTCCGTCGGGCATGCATGCGATTGGCAAGGTGGCGTACGAGATCAAGGACGGGCAGGTGGTCTACGGGAAAGGCGGGACGGTGGGCGTCATGATCACCGAAGCCCACGTCGGGACGAGCGAGCCAACGTTGCGCGATCTGAGCGAAGGCCTCATCGCTGTCTACGGGACCGACTACGGAATCCACAGTCCCACCTGGATCACCAGGTTCACCGACATGACTCGGCAGGCCGCGTCTTATCGCAAGGGACGGGTCCTGCTGGCGGGCGACGCGGCGCACGTGCATTCCCCGGTCGGTGGACAGGGCCTCAACACCGGTGTGCCGGACTGAAGAGGACGGGCAGGTGGTCCAGGCGGCCCGCGAGCTCCTGTCCGCTCAGCCCGGGGCATCGCCGATGGATACGTCGTGGGACGAGGACGCATCGATCGGGACGCGACGTCGCTTGCTGCCGAGCTCAACGCCTCTTCGCCGCCATGCGCTTCCGAGAACGGCACGGCTATCCGAGGGCGTCGAGGCGCGGGTGAGGAATCGCCTGACCGTCTCGTTGTCGTCGACGAGGAGGATGGTCCCTGCCGAAGGAGCCGCTTGCGCAGGCGTCTCGCCGTGCTCGTCGACCGCAGAGGTCACGTTGCTTGTTATCGGTTGAACGCCGGACGGAGTTGAGCCCGAACGGGCGGGCGACCGGCTGCGTAGTTGTCCGCGTTCCCTTCCGCGCTGTCGCGGATGGCAGAGGGCCAGGCGACGGCGAGCCTGTACGTAGACCCAAGGAGGCAGGCGATGGCGAGGAAGCAGATCGTGATCCTCGGAGGCGGGACGGGCGGCACGATGACCGCGAACCGGTTGCGCCGCCGCTTCGATCCGGATCAGGCGGAGATCCACGTAGTCGACCGCGACGACCGGCACGTGTACCAGCCGGGGTTGCTCTTCGTACCTTTCGGGCTGGCACAGATCGAGGAGATCGTGAGGCCGCGGCGGCGCCAGCTGCGAAGCGGCGTGGTGTTCCACGAGAACGAGGTCCAGGAGGTCTGGATCGAGCGGGACGAACTGCTGCTCGACGACGGAACGGTGCTTCCCTACGACGTGCTCGTCGTTGCGAGCGGCGTGCGGCTCCAGCCGGAGGAGACCGAGGGTATGACAGGCCCGGGCTGGAACGAGCGCGTCTTCACCTTCTACGACTCGCCCGGAGCCGCGGCGCTCGAGCGCGCGCTGGAGCGACTTCGACGGCGGGCGGCTCGTCGTGAACATCGCCGACATGCCGATCAAGTGCCCGGTGGCGCCGATCGAGTTCGCCTTCCTCGCCGACTGGTTCTTGCGCGAGCGCGGACTCCGCGCACGCAGCGAGGTCGTGCTCGCGACGCCGCTCGACGGCTGCTTCACCAAGCCGATCGCCTCCGAACATCTGACTCATCTGCTCGGTGAGAAGGAGATCGAGCTCGTGACCGAGTTCAGCGCGGGCGAGATCGACGGCGTCGGGGGAAGCTCGTCTCCTACGACGGGCGCGAGGTCGACTTCGACCTGCTCGTGACGGTACCGCTGCACGGCGGCGCCTCCTATGTCGAGCGCTCACCCGGGCTCGGCGACGCGCTCGGCTTCGTCCCGACCGACAAGCGGACGCTGCAGACACCGGCGAAGCCGAACGTGTTCGCGCTCGGCGACGCGACCGACCTACCGACCTCGAAGGCAGGATCCGTCACTCACTTCGAGGCGGAGGTGTTGACCGAGAACATCGCCCGCTACCTCTCGGACGACCCGCTCGTCGCCGGCTATGACGGCCACGCCAACTGCTTCATCGAGACGGGGTTCCGCAAGGCGCTGCTGATCGACTTCAACTACGAGACCGAGCCGCTCCCCGGGCACTATCCCACCGCGTTCGGGCTGCCGCTGCTGCGCGAGTCGCGGCTCAACCACCTCGGCAAGCTGATGTTCCAGTGGGTCTACTGGCACGCACTCCTTCCCGGCCGCGAGATCCCCGGCATCGGGCCGACGATGCCGACTGCCGGCAAGAAGCGCACTCCTGTCCACGCCTGAGCAAGGAGAGTGAACATGACCATGACCTTGATCGCCGATGCCCCGGTCGACGTCGACGCCGAGGGCTTCCTCGTCAACGCCGAACAGTGGAACGAGCAGATCGCCCAGGCGATCGCCGCCGAGAACGGCATCGCCGAGCTGACCGACCGGCACTGGCTCGTCGTCAAGTTCATGCGCGAGCGCTACCTCGCCACCGGCACCGCGCCGTCGATTCGCTCGCTCGGCAAGGAGTCCGGCGTGCCCATCAAGGAGCTCTACCAGCTCTTCCCCAAGGGGCCCGCCAAGCTGGCCGCCAAGATCGGCGGTATCCCCAAGCCCAAAGGCTGCATCTAAGGAGCACACGATGACCGAACTGCTCGAACACCTGCAGACCGCCCCCGCCGAGCCGAAGACGATCGAGAAGGTCGCGATCGTGATCTCCAAGGGCTCCCTGGAGGGCATCTATCCCGGACTGATCATGGCCAACGGCGCCCGCATGGAAGGGATCGAGGCCGACCTCTTCTTTACCTTCTTCGGGCTCGACGCAATCCGCAAGGACCGCTACGAGAAGATCAAGGTCGCCACCGTCGGCAACCCCGGCATGCACATGGCGACCTGGATCGGTGCGGTCCCCGGCATCTCATCGCTCGCGACGAGGATGATGAAACGGCAGATGGAGAAGATCGACATCCCGCCGATCCCGGAGTTCATCGAGCTCGTGGGCGACTCGGGTGCGCACCTGTACGCATGCAGGGCGACGGTCGACATGTTCGGGCTGACGATGGACGACTTCGTACCCCAGGTCGAGGAGATCATCAGCGTCGGCGAGTTCTACGAAAAGGCAGCCGGCGGACAGATCATCTTCACGTAGAGCAGGCTGCTAGAGCTAGCGGGTGAGGCCGAGCAAGAGCGAGTGCACACGCACGAGGCGCGCCGGCGGCTTCGCGCCGTCCTCGATCCGGACGCTCCGGCCGCCGTATGCGATTCGGTAGACGAAGCCGTCGGCTATCGGCTGCTCAGGCGCGTAGGTCCGCCGGAGCGTCGCGAAGCGCGCGTTCACGAGGGCGTCCGTGAGCGCCTTCAAGCGTGCCGGCGAGAGCTTGTTCGACTTCACGGGCAGGCCGTCCGACACGACCTTGCCGGAGCGGTACACGACGAGCCCACGGTCGAACCCGGCGATCCCCCCGGTCTGGCGGAACGAGACGAGGACGCGCGGCTGCGAGGCCGAAGCGGCTGCAGGCGCGGCGATCGCCAACGCCAGGAGCAGCAGCGCCAGGAGTCTCATGCGAAGCGGATCACGCTGCGGATGCCGTCCTGCGCTTCCATCAGCTCGAACCCGCGGTTGACCTCGTCGAGCGTGAGCTCGTGCGAGATCAGCGGCGCGACGTCGAGCTCCCCCGCTAGGTAGCGCTCGACGAGCTGCGGAACCTGGTCTCGGCCCTTCACGCCGCCGAACGAGGAGCCCGCGACCCGGCGGCCCGTGATCAGGTGGCGCGGGACGATGTCGAGCGTCTCGCCCTTCCCGGCGACGCCCGCGATCGTGCACAGACCCCACCCCATCCGCGCCGACTCGACCGCCTGCCGCATCACGTCGACGATGCCGGTCGCCTCGAACGTGTAGTCGGCGCCGAATCCGTCGGTCAGGTCGAGGACAGCCTGCACGGCGTCCGGCCCGCCGACGAGCGTGTCGGTCGCCCCCTGGCCGCGCGCCAGCTCGAGCCGATCCGACGAGAGGTCGACGGCGACGATCCGGTCGGCGCCCTGAAGGCGACAGCCCGCAACCGCGCCGAGTCCGACCAGGCCCGCGCCGAACACCACACACGTCGAGCCCGGCTGGACCTTCGCCGTGTTCATCGCCGCGCCGAGGCCGGTCGAGAGCCCGCACGCGAACACGCAGGCGTGCCCGAACGGAGCCTCGGGATTGATCTTCGCCAGCGCGATCTCGGGCACGACCGAGTACTCGGCGAACGTCGACGTTCCCATGAAGTGCCGCATAGGCTCGCCGCCGCGACCGAGCCGGGTGGTCCCGTCGGGGAGGTAGCCCTTGTTCTGCTGCTCTCGGATCGCCAGGCAGAGGTTCGTGCGCTCGCTGAGGCAGTGGACGCACTCGCGGCACTGCGGCGAGAAGAGCGTCACGACGTGGTCGCCCGGCGCGACCGAGGTCACGCCGTCGCCGATCCGCTCGACGACACCCGCACCCTCGTGGCCGAGCACCGTCGGTGCGTAGCCCGACGGGTCGGCGCCCGAAGCGGTGTAGAGATCGGTGTGGCACACGCCGCAGGCAGCCAGGCGGACGAGCGCTTCGCCGGCCCGCGGCTCGTCGAGGTCGACGAGATCGACGACGAGCGGGCGACCGAACTCCTCGAGAACAGCCGCTCGGATCTTCACCCGACCGCCCTACTCGCCGTTCCGAAGGTCACCGAGGCTGGCCGCCGCGTAGGCGATCTGATCGAACGTGACCGAACATCCTTCGCCGATCGGGGACTGTGCGATGAAGCCGACCGACGGCTCGCCGCCCGCCTCGAGCGCGAAGTGGCGGATGAAGCGCCAGCGCACGCCGTCGCCGGACGAGTGAAACGCAAACGCCGGGCCAATGCGCGCGATTCGAAGCCAGACCGACGCGTCGTCGACGACGTAGGAGTTGCAGTCGTCGGATCTCCCTTTCGTCACGACCGAGACCACCATCGGGTCGTGCTGCGGCGAGTACTCGAAGCAGAGTTTCGCCCAGGTGCTGTCGTTCGCGTAGAGAACGAGCACGCCGGCGTCGTAGCTCTCTGCGAAGTCGACAGTGACGCGCGCGCTCAGGAGAAAGTCGCCGGTCGGCTCGCCGACGAGTGCCGGCGCGTTCAGCGTCTGCTGCGCCGACGCCGACAGGTGCGGGTCGGCGAACCAGTCGGTACGCGGACCCGCGGCGACGAGCAGCGAGGCTCTGTCCGGCACGCTCCAGCTCTGGGGCTCCGCCAGCCACCGGAGCTCCATCGGCAGGGCGGCGATGCTCACGTGCTCGTCGACGGCCACGAGCCGCAGGCTACCGGGACGAGAACGAAGGGAACCCCGCCGGAGCGGGGTTCCCTGGAGGTCCGCGTACTTGGGTCTGCTAGCCGGCGTCGACGAACACGTTGTCCGCCACGTCGATCCCGGCGTTCTCCTCGATGATCTGCGAGAGCGTGCGCCGGTAGGTGATCCCGAACAATCGCTGGATCTCGGGAAGTACGGGATCGTTCAGATAGAAGAACCTGTCCCCGTCACGGAGAGCCTGGAACTGCTGCTTCCACATCGCGAGCTGGAGCTCGCCGAACTCCGTTCCCGGCACGTGACGCTCGGAGAGCATTCCGACGAACGCGTCGAGCTTGTCGGGGTCTCCGTAGATCGCCTTCAGCCGCGCGGCGAGGGTCGTGCGCCGAACGCCGACGACGGCCTCAGCGTCCGCCGCCTCGCTTCCGAGCTCGATCGGATTCCCGTCGGCGTCGAAGAGGGCGACGAAGTCGAGGATCCTCGGGTCGTTGATCGTTGAGGTTGTTCGGGAAGCGGTCGGTCGACTCTCCCGTGATCGAGGTGAACGACCTCTTCTCGCTCAGCCCGAACGCCCGGCGCAGGTCGTTGTAGAGCGGCATGCCGTGATCGCGACCGCGTTGAATGTCGATCGCGCCGAGGTCGACCACGCCCTTGAAGCACGCGGGCAGCGTCGGACCGTCGAGGCACGCTTCGTTCCCCGCCACCGGCACCTGGAAGAGCACGCTCCGGAGCTGGTTGTCGATCTGCTCGTCGTTCTTGTACTCGCGACTCGGCGCCGAGGCCCTGGAGCACCGGGCCGAGGTGGACGAGCTTCGAGCAGGTCCGGGTTGCCGAACGCGAGGTTGAGCGGGATCACGAACTCGACCTCGTCCCCGTCGACCTCGATCTCGACTCCCTGCTTTTCGATCGCGTCAAGCTCCGCGGGCGTGTAGTCCGCAATCTCGCCGATCGACTCGAGCTCGCCGTGGATCATGCTGTGAGCGCGATACCCGACCACCGCGAACTCGTTCCCGAGGCTCGCGTTCGACCCGGTCGTTGTAGCCCCGGTACGGCGGGAGGCTGACGCCGAGAGCCGGGAGAAACTCGTTGTAGGTGATGTACTGCTGCTCCGCCCCGATCACCCGGCGGGCGATCTGGAACTTCAGTTCCTCGGGCAGGAAGCTCGGAAGCTGCGAGACGATCCGGTTGTGCTCCCGTGCGAACAGCGTGTGCGTGGACGAGAGCGCGATGTTCTCGTTCGCCCGCTGATCGCCGGCGACGAAGGCCTTCACGTTCGCCCCGGGTGCTTCCAGCCGGCCCATGAGCGCCATCACCGGCGCCGTTGCGGCGTCACCGCGGGCGTCCGCCCGGGGCAGGTAGCCGTTCTGCAGCAGCAGCTTCGCCCCGTTGTTGGAGAGCCTCCCGTCTACCGGTCCCTCGCGTAGCCACTCGAGCCGCGACTCGGTCCCCCCGTAGACGCTGAAGCCGTCGATGTAGCTCGAGACCGTGTTGATCTGCTCCCGAGGCGTCCTCCCTGTCCCGGTGCCGGGAGCGGCAGGGGTGCGAACGAACGGGATCGAGCCCACGGTGTTCACGAAGGTCTCGAGCGGGTCGGTCTTGCTGAAGGGGAGCGGCGCGTTCTCGCCTCCTGCCTCCTGGCGCAGGCCGAAGGTGTGGTCCATGAACTGCCCCCAGACGAAGCCCCACTGAGTGACGCCGTTCTCCGAGAACAGGTTCTGGTGCACGTCGTTGAAGATGCGGTTGCTGACGTAACGCACCGACGGTCCGCCGACCGGCTTTGCGATGCCGTCGGCGTAGTTCGTCTTGGCGGCCCGCAGGTATTGCGTGTTCGTCTTTCCCCAGGTCGGATTGCGGCGGTTGTTTCCGCTTCCGTCCAGAGTTCGGACCTCGTCTGCCAGATCAGCGCTCGCGACCGGGACGAGCACGAAAAAGGCAGCCAGCAACAGAACGAGCTTGCGCATGGGCGTTTCCTCCTCGAAAGGACGACCGCAGGCATGTTCCTTGGTGGCACCTGGGCGCAGGATCTGGGCGATTGCCCCAGGCCTTCGGGCCATTGTCTCGACCTGAAGTTCGAAGTCAACGGCTGTGCATAAGAGGCGCCGAAGAATTCGCTAAGAATTCCGCGACCCGGGTCAGCGATCGCGCAGCACGTAGCCGACACCGCGAACGGTGTGAATCACCCGCGGCTCACCTGCCGCTTCGGTCTTTCGGCGCAGATACCCGACGTACACGTTCAGCGAATTCGACGACGGCCCGAAGTCGAACCCCCAGACGTGCCGGAAGATCTCCGTCCTGTGGATCACGCGACCCGGATTCCGGAGCAGCAGCTCGAGCAGGCTGAACTCGGTCCGCGTGAGGTCGATCAGCCGACCGGCCCGCGCCACCTCCCTCGTGGCGGGGTCGAGCGTCAGGTCGGAGACCTGAAGGACACCTTCGTCCGCGTCGCCACGGCGTAGGAGGGCTCGCACACGAGCCAGGAGCTCGTCGACCGCGAACGGGCGAACGAGGTAGTCGTCGGCGCCTGCATCGAGCCCCGCCACGCGGTCCCGCACGCTGTCGCCCGGGCTCAGGACGAGGAGCGGGAGGTCCTTCTGACTCTCTCGAAGCCGCCGGCAGACGGCAAGTGCCGTCTCTTCGCAGGCAGGGAGATCGACGATCACGGCGTCCGGGGAACCGGTTGCCAACAGGCGCATGGCCTCCGTCTCGCCTGCCGCGAGCACGACCTCGTATCCCTCGACCGAAAGCGCGTGCCGAAGTGCCTCGGTGCCCGGGGCTCCCGCTTCGACGACGAGCAGGCGGCGCTGCGCGTCCGCGCTCAAACGACCCCGCCGTTTGAATATTCGGCACGCACCGACCCACCCCGCGACTCGACAAACAGTGCGATCCCCTCGGGATTGACGCACCGTGAGACAGCCGCAGCAACGATCTCTGGCCTGACCATCGCTGAACGAACCCCCGTTTTGCTGTCTTTCCGAAAGTACCCTCGCCCGTGGAGGGAGTCAAGAACGCACTGAACGCGCGCAATTCTTCGGTTGAATCACCGGCGTGAGGACGGTCGCGACAATCGGAAGGTCAGGGCAGCCGCGGCGACCAGGCGCTCGACAGCGCACCCGCCGCGACGAGCAGGCCGGCCGCGGCGAGGAGGAAGGCGTACGTGACCTCTTTGTCCGCTTCCTTGCGGCCGAGGTTCGAGCCGAGCTTCTCGTAGGCGTTGCTGATCGTCTCGGCGTCGCGGGCCTCGGTGAACTCGCCGCCGGTCTCCTCCGCGATCGCGCGGAGGGTGACCGGGTCCGGCGGAACCGGGATTCGCTCCGGAGAGAATGGGAAGAAACCACCGCCTCCCCCGGGGACGGTGCCGTTCGGCGTGCCGAGCGCGACGGTGTAGACCGGCATCGACGCCTCTTTCGCGAGCTGCGCGCCCTCGAGCGGCTGGAGGACGCCCTCGCGCTGCGCGCCGTCGGAGAGGAAAAGGATCGAGACGAGCTTCGTCTCGTCGTCACCGGGGGCGGGCGCGGTCTCGGCATCTGCACGGTCGCGCTCGAGCGTCTGTTGACCGACGTCGACGGCCATTCCGAGCGCGTCGCCGATCGCGGTACCGCCGAAGGTCGCGTAGTCGCCCAGGTTGTCGAGGGAGATGCTGACCTGCTCGTGGTTCGTGGTCGGCGGCGACGCGACCTGAGGGACGCCGGCGAACACGACCATCCCGATCCGCAGACGGTCCGGAGCGCGGTCGAGGAAGAGCCGGATCGCCTCCTTCGCAGCCCCCAGGCGAGAGGGCTTGACGTCCCGCGCCTCCATGGAGCGGGAGACGTCGAGCACGAGCACAACCGTCGCGCGGTCCTGCGGCACGAGGCCGCGTACGTGCGGACGCGCGACGCCGACGAAGAGCGCGGCAAGGGCGAGCAGCACGAGCACCGGCGGCGCCCATCGGCGCCAGGCGCGCCTGCGCGCCACCTCTCGGAGCACGGCGAGGTTGGTGAAGTTGACGGCGTAGCGGGTCCGGCGTCGCTGCACGAGAACGTACAGCCACGCGACCGCCGGCAGCGCGAGCAGGAGCAGCAAGAGCCACGGCCGCTCGAAGGTCACCGGCCGGCTCCCGCACAGATCGCCTGCACCTGCACGACCGCGCGAATGCCGCGAAGGGCGGTGCCGGTGCGCACGACGACTGCGACGCGCCCCGCGCGCACGGCCCGGGTGACCGAGACCGCGCTCAGCAGACGCTCGGCGGGCGCGTTACGCGTATAGATGCCGACCGCGTGCGTCGCGCCGACCAGACGCTCGTTGCGCGCGCAGCCCTGCGATCCGCGCGTCGTCCGTCCCGCGACCGCGGCGACATTGCGCACGCGCCGCACCGTCGGACGGCCGGGCGGAAACGCGCTCGGGCCGAAGCCAGATCGTGCGCGGCGGGCTTCCGCCGCCACCCGTCGTCGGGATGCAGCCGATGTGCGGCCGGAACGTCGTCGCCCTGGCGGCGGCACCTGTGTAGTGCGCCGCGAAGACGGCCGACGCCGACGTCGTGATGCCGGGGTTGACAGGGCTGCCGATCTGACCCGGGAACGAGAGGTCGATCGCGCGGTCGCTCAGCTCGCCGTCGAGTCCGCCGACGATGTAGCTCTGCGGGCAAGCGAGCTGGTACTCGACACGGCGTGTCGCCGGGACGACGACCCACGGGCCGGCGACGGGTACGCACACCATCAGCCCGCGGCATTCGTTTGTCGCGCCGGCCTCCCCAACGCCTGCGGCCAGCGCCGTCGCCGCACAAACGGCCAAGGCGAGCACGCGCTTCACGGGACCCTCCGGAACCAGAACGTCGAGAGCATCGCGCCTGCGAGCAGGAAGAGCGCAGCGCCCGCGGAGAAGTAGTCGGTGATCTCCCGCTCTTCCTGTCGCGTGCCGAGCTGGGAGCCGAGCCGCCGGTAGACCTGCTTCAGCTCGTCCGGGTCGGCCACGGTGAAGAACTCGCCGCCGGAGGTGCGCGCGACCGCCTGCAGCGCCTGCGGATTCGCAGGCACGCGGGTGATCTCCTTGAAGCCGCCGACGAGCGTGCGCTCGATCTGTCCGTTCGCGGTGCCGAGCACGACCGTGTAGACCGGCGTACGGAGCGCGCGGGCGCGTCGTGCCGCCGCCGGAGACTGGATCCGCCCGACCGTCTGCGCGCCGTCCGAGATGACGACGACCGCGGCCGGCGGCGGCGCGTCGCTGCGAGCGCCCGAGCGCCGCGCGAGATCGACAGACAGCCGGATCGCATCGCCGAGTGCGGTCCCTTCGGCCGGTCGCAGCGCGTCGAGGCCCTGGTCGAACGCGGCACGGTCGGTCGTCGGGGGCACGACCGCGATCGCGCGGCCGGCGAAGGACACGAGGCCGACGCGGAACTTCTCCGGCACGTCGTGCGCGAATGCGCGCGCGGCACGCCGCGCGGCGACGAGTCGCGTCGGCCGGACATCCTTCGCGCGCATCGAGTCGGAGACGTCGATCGCGACGACAACCGTCGCCTCCTCGCGCCTGACCGCAACGGTCGCGTGCGGGCGCGCGACCCCGACGAGCATCGTCGAGAGCGCGAGCAGCAGCAGCGCGAGCGGGATCAGGCGGCGCCGTCCGGGCTCTCGGCGGACGAGGTTCGGCACGAGCGCGGGCGTCGCGAAGCCTGCGGCCTGCTTGCGCCGTCGTCGATCCCGCCAGACCCAGAGCACGGCGAGCACCGGAACGACGAGCAGTGACAGCAGCGCGAGCGGCCATTCGAACGTCAACGCGGGCGCCCTCCGCGGAGGAAGACGGCGAGTGTCCGTAACCAGTCGCCGGACGTCGAGAGCACGACGTGGCGGACGCCGACCGCCGCGAACGTCCGCGCAAGACCGGTTCGCTCCTCCGCGGCAGCTTCGGCGAAGCGCGACCGGAGTCGTGCGTCGCGGGTGTCGACCCGCAACTGCTCTCCGGTCTCGGGGTCGACGAGCCAGAGCTCGCCGACGTTCGGCAGCGCCTGCTCACGCGGATCGCGGATCTCCACCGCAATCACGTCGTGACGGCCGGCGAGCTGCAGCAGCGGTCTGCGCCAGTCGGGCGGGCCCCGAAAGTCGGAGACGACCACGACGAGCGACCGCTGGGTCGCGAGCGCTCCGGTGCGAAGGAATGCCTCACCGAGCGACGTCGCCCCGGACGCCTGCTCGTCTTCACTCTCGCCACGCAGGGCGAGCAGCAGTCCGGTCAGTCCGACGCGTCCCTGCCGCGGCGGCTCGGCACGCGGATCGGCACCCCCGAACGTGACGACCCCGAGCCTGTTTCCCCGTCGCGTCGCGACGTGACCGACTGCGAGCGCAACGCCTTCTGCGACATCCGCCTTCCGACGGTCGGCCGTGCCGAAGTGCATCGAGAGCGACGTGTCGAGCACGAGCCAGGTGACCATCACCCGCTCGGCGAGCTGCACGCGAACGTGCGGCTGGCCGGTGCGGGCGGTCACGTTCCATTCGATCTGCCGCGGGTCGTCTCCCGGGACGTATGCACGAACCTGCGCGAGCTCAGTGCCGGTGCCGAGCACCGAGGACCGGTAGTCCCCGGCGAGCAGCGCCTCGACCCGGCGCCCGATCGTGATGTCGAGTGCACGCAGGAGCGCGTCGGGCATCGGCCCGGGGCCGGGGCGGTCCGGGGTCGGCTCGGCGCGAAGCGCGCGGAGGACGGTCACGCAGCGCTCACCCGCCCGAGATCGAGCTGCGGCAGCGGCACCGTGGCGAGAACGCTCTCGAGGATCGAATCGGGACTCACCCCCTCTGCGAGCGCCTGGTACGTAAGTACGAGCCGGTGCCGGAGCGCGTCCTTGCCGAGCGCCTCGAGGTCCTCGGCGAGCACGTAGTCGCGACCGCGGACCACCGCAAGCGCGCGCGCAGCCTGCACCATGCTGATCGGGCCGCGCGGGCTGACGCCGAACGCGACGTAGTCCTCGAGCTCGCTGCCCGGCTCGCGCGTCGCCGTCGCGACGTCGACGGCGTAGCTGATCAGCGCCGGGTCGACGTAGACGGCACGCACCGTTGCCTGGAGACCCTGCAGCTCCTCGAGCGTCAGCACCTGCCGAAGCTCGGGTGCGTCGGCGAGCTGGCGCTGGACGATCGTCAACTCCTCGTCGTGCTCGGGGTAGCCGATCAGCACCTTGAGCATGAAGCGGTCGACCTGCGCCTCGGGGAGCGGGTACGTCCCCTCGGACTCGATCGGATTCTGCGTCGCCATCACGAGGAACGGTGACGGCACCGGGTAGGTGGAGTGTCCGATCGTCACCTGGCGCTCCTGCATCACCTCGAGCAGCGCGGACTGCACCTTCGCCGGCGCGCGGTTGATCTCGTCCGCGAGCAGGAAGTTGCAGAAGACCGGCCCGAGCTCGGTGTCGAAGTTGCCGGCGTCCGGGCGGAAGATGCGCGTGCCGACGAGGTCGGACGGAACGAGGTCAGGCGTGAACTGGACGCGCGAGAACGTCCCGCCGAGGACGCTCGCGGTCGTCTTGATCGTCAGCGTCTTGGCGAGGCCGGGCACGCCTTCGAGCAGGAGGTGACCCTGCGAGAGAAGGCAGACGAGCACCCGCTCGAGCATCGCGTCCTGCCCGGCGATGACACGGCGGATCTCGAAGAGGGCCTGCTCGAGGCGCTCTTTGGCCTCGGCGGGGCTGGGCGCGGCAGAGTCGGGCTGCTTGCTCACTGAGGCTCCTTGTCCGGGGTGCAACGGGAAGGGAAGCAGAAGACGCTGAGACGGGGGTGAGAACGCCCCACGCTCAGCCCAGGTCGAGGACGAAGTCGAACCGCGCGGCGCGCCTCGCTCCGACCTTTCGCCAGTTCTGCACGAGGAGATCCGCGCCTGTAGAGGTTGTCGGTGCGGTTCCGCGCGACGCCTGGGAAGTACAGCTGCGTGGTGAGAGTCGGCTTGCTCGGCGCCTGCGCCTTGACGTGGATGTGCTTCGTCCGCCCTGGATACAGGCCCGGGACGACCGTCGTCAGAGCGTAGCGGCCCTTGGCGTCGGTGAACTGGTGGCCTCGGAACTTGTAGCCGCTGTTGTCGTAAGCGCCGCTCGCGTCCGCCTGCCAGAAGTCGACCAGTGCGTGGGCGACCGGCCGGCCGGCCGTGCTCAGCACGCGGCCCGTGAGCGTCAGCCGGGTCCCCGCCGCGCCTGCCGGAAGGATCGCCTTGCGGAGCGGCGAGTTCGGCGTGAAGTACGGCCCCTCGGTCTGAGCCGGGGTCGGGCTCGTCGTCGTCCGCGATCGCGGGCGTCACGGCGAGCGACTGCGTCCGGCGCGAAGAGCTCCGCGCCCGCGGCGAGCGCCGGGATCGCGAGGCCGAGCTCGAGCAGTCGCCGCCTCGTGAGTTCGTAGTCGGTCATTGCGTGTCTCCGTCCTGTTCTCGGGTTGTCACGAAAGCGGATTCCGCGCCCGCGCCGTTGCCGGCGTTCGCGCCGGAGGCGAGCGGGAGCAAGATCGTGAAGGTCGCGCCGCGGCCGGGGTCAGAGTGGGCCGAGACGGTGCCGCCGTGCGCCTCGGCGACTGCGCCGACGATCGAGAGCCCGAGGCCGACGCCGCCGCTCGACCGCGACCGCGACTGGTCGGCGCGGTAGAACCGCTCGAAGACGCGTTCCGCCTCCTCGGTGCCCATGCCGGGGCCGCTGTCTGCGACCTCGATCACGGCCTGCCCGTCTCTCGGTCCGACGTACACGCGGACCGACGCATCCGGCGGCGTGTGCGCGCGAACGTTCGCGAGCAGGTTGTCGACGATCTGCCGAAGCCGCTCGGCGTCGCCGAGCACCGTTACAGGCGCGGCCTCGAGCTCGATCGGCCGGTCCGGCTCGACGGCGCTCGCCGTCTCGACCGCGTCGCCGACGACATCGGCGAGCTCGACGAGCTCGCGAACGAGCGGCCGTCCCTCGTCGAGCCGGGCCAGCAGGAGCAGGTCCTCGACGAGCAGGGTCATCCGCTCGGATTCGCGGACGATGCCCGACATTGCGCGCTCCAGGTCCGCCGGGCGCGTTGCGGCGCCCCGCTCGAAGAGCTCGGCGTACGCGCGCACGGCTGCGAGCGGGGTTCGAAGCTCGTGAGACGCGTCCGCGACGAAGCGGCGCAGCTTCCGCTCCGAGGCAGCGCGCACGTTGAACGCCGACTCGATCTGGCCGAGCATCGCGTTAAGCGCGATCCCGAGCCGGCCGACCTCGGTTCGCGGCTCCGCACGCTCGACCCGCTGAGTGAGATCGCCCGCGGCGATCGCGGCCGCGGTGTCGCCGATCGCGTCGAGGGGCCGCAGCCCGATCCGCACGACCCAGAGGCCGAGCCCGGCGAGCGCCGAGAGCACGGCGGCGGTGACGAGCAGCTCGATCAGCAGCAGGCGGCGCAGCGTCGCGTCGACGTCGGCGAGCGACGTGGCGACGAGCACGACGTCCGACGAGCCCGGCGGCGCCGATGCGCGCACGCGGTAGCGGTCCCCACCGGTTCGGGCGTCCGCGGTGAAGTAGACCGCCCCGCCGGAGACCGGTGCGTCGATGTTCGCGGGCAAAGCCGGAGGCGACGGAGCCTCCTCGCCCAGAGGAGTCAGCTGCCAACTGCACAGGACCTCGCCCGAGGAGGAGCTGACCTGGACGTAGTCGCCGGGCTGAACGCCCTGCGGGGGCCGGTCGCCGCCTCTGCAGCCGTGCTCGAAGACGGAGTGCTCGAGCCCGCGGCCGGAGTCGGCCAGCGCGGCGTCGGTGCGGTCGAAGAGAAAGGAGCGAAGCGATGCGTACGTCGCGACGTTCGCAACGGCGAGTCCGGCAGCGCCGAGCACGATCACGCCCAGCACCAGCCGTGCGCGGAGCGAGAGGCGGCCGAGCATCAGCGCTGATCGGTCTCGAGCATGTAGCCCGCCTGCCGTACGGTCTTGATCAGCGGCGGACCAGCCGCGTCGAGCTTCTTGCGCAGGTAGCTGACGTACGTCTCGACCACGTTCGAGTTCCCGCCGAAGTCGTAGCGCCACACGTTCTGAAGGATCTGCGATTTCGACAGCACGCGCCTGGGGTTGAGCATGAAATAGCGCAGGAGGCTGAACTCGGTCGCCGTGAGCGTGATCAGCGTCTCGCCCCGCTGCACCTCGTGGCGACTTTCGTCCAGGATGAGATCGGCGAAACGGAGCACGTCGCCGGGCAGCGGGCCAACGGTCCGGCGGAGGATCGCCTGCGTGCGCGCGACGATCTCGGCGAGGCTGAACGGCTTCGTGACGTAGTCGTCGCCGCCGGCGCGCAGCGCCTCGACCTTGTTCTCCGTCGCATCCTTCGCCGTAAGGAAGAGAACGGCTGACCTGAAGCCCTGCGCTCGGAGCCGTCGACCCACTTCGATCCCCTCGATGTCCGGGAGCATCCAGTCGAGCACGATCAGATCCGGCTCCTGGCGAGCGACGGCGTCGAGCGCCTGCCGGCCGTTGAACGCCTCCTCCACCTGGTAGCCCTCGTAGCGCAGCGCGGTCGCAACCGCGTCGACGATCGAGGGCTCGTCGTCGACGACGAGGATCCGGTGGTTTTCGTTGCCGTTTCGTTCCACGGCGTCATCGTGGCAGCCGTTCTTGTGAATCGCCTGTGAAGACGCACAGCGTCTTCGTAGCCCGCACCCAGGGTGCCCTGAGACGGCGGTGGTCTCCTGAACTCGTCCGCACGAACACAACGACAGAAAGGAACCACCATGACGGACAAGGTCAAGAACACCCTCCTCGGAGTCTCCGCGGCGGCGGCGCTCGCGCTCGGAGGCGCGGCCGTCGCCGGGGCGGCAGACGGCAACGCCTCGGGCAGCTCGGCCGCAGCGACCCAGACCGACAGCGCGCAGCCGTCGGGCCCGCGACCGCAGCGTTCGGACGAAGAGCTGCTGAGCGGCAGCACCGCGACGAAGGTGCGCGAGGCAGCACTGGCGGAGGTGGACGGCGCGACGATCGAGCGCGTCGAGACCGACGCCGACGGCCACGCCGCCTACGAGGCGCACATCGTCAAGTCCGACGGGAGCAGGGCGACCGTCTACTTCAACGAGGACTTCGAAGTCGTGAGCGTCGACTCGCGCTAGACGTCCGACTCGAAGACCGGGGGCTCGGCCGTGCCGGGCCCCCGGCAAAAGGCGCTGATCGTCTCGCCCGCGCTCAACAGCGGCCTACGGCACTGGACGTCCGACCACGACGCCGCGTACGAGTACCTGTACGAGGCGGCGTGACCTCGGCTATGCCCACCACATCGCGGCCGGCGGCTCCCGCAGCAGGACGCTCTGGAGCAGCTCGACCGCCCGGGTCAGCCCCTCGTCGAGCGAGGCGAGCACGTCCTCGTGCTCGATGCTCAGCACGTGGTCGTACCCGACCGCGCGCAGGGCGCTGACGACGTCGCGCCAGAACCGCTCGCCCTGGCCGTACCCGATCGTGCGGAACGTCCACGACCGGTCGAGGATGCGCTCGTACGGCTTCGTGTCGAGCACGCCGTTGATCGCGATGTTGGTGCGGTCGAGATAGACGTCCTTCGCGTGTGCGTGAAAGATCGCGCCCTCGCGCCCGAGCGTCTTGATCACCTCGACCGGATCCATGCCCTGCCAGAGCAGGTGGCTCGGGTCGAAGTTCGCTCCGATCTCCGCGCCGGCCTCGGAGCGCACGCGCAGCAGCGTCTCCGGGTTGTAGACGACGAAGCCGGGATGCATCTCGAACGCGACCCGGACGCCCTGCTCTCGTGCGAACGCCGCCTCGGCAGTCCAGTACGGCAGGACGCGCTCGTTCCACTGCCACTCGAGCACCTCGAGGAAGTCCGGCGGCCAGGCGCACGTGACCCAGTTCGGGTGGGTCGCCGCCGGCCCGTCGCCCGGGCAGCCCGAGAAACAGTTGACGACACCGACGCCGAGCTCGGCCGCGAGCCGCGCGGTCTTCCGCCACGTCTGATGCGACGAGTCGGCGACCTCCGCGTTCGGGTGGAGCGGGTTTCCGTGACAGCTGAGCGCGCTGATCACGAGACCCCGCTGCTCGAGCGCGGCGAGAAGCGCGCGCCGCCTGCGCTCGTCGCCGAGCAGCTCGTCGGGATCGCAGTGCGCGGCGCCCGGATAGTTGCCCGTCCCGAGCTCGACCGCCTCGATCCCCAGCGCCGCGACCTTGTCGAGCATCTCGTCGAGCGGGAGCTCCTGGTAGAGCACCGTGAAGACTCCGAGCCTCAAGTCGCCACCTATCCCGGCTACGTGCGCGAGTGGGACGCCGACGAGCCGGCCGCTCGCGAAGACGATCGAGCCGGCCCGATGAGGATGAGCGCGAACATGCCGACAAACTCGGCGAACGCGCGGCGGAACGCGTCCTCGGACATCGACGCAGAGCCTAGGGAGGTGGCCGGACGGCCTTTGCTAGCTTGACAACGTGACCGAGCCGACTGCTCACACAGGCTCCTACCAGGTGCAGTGCCCGCACTGCAAGAAGTCGTTCGAAGCCGAGCTGCTGGAGGGCGGCGCCGCGCGCTACCACGGCTTCAAGTGCCCACACTGCCGGCTCTTCGTCCCGTTCGAGCGGACGGACGCCGCGAAGCCCTCCGCATAGCTCTTTCAAGGGACTCGGCCGTCGTGCCGATAGACAGCACGTGGCTGTCGACGTCGCTGTACCAAGCGCGGATGCCCTCGCACGCCCGCTCATCCTCGGCCGCGTCGCGGCGATTCCTGCGCGCGTCCTTCTGGCCGGTCTCGTCGGCCTGAGCTTCGCCGTCCGCTGGTTGCTCGCCGTCCCGCACACGACCCCCGTCTACTTCCCGGACGAGTACATCTACTCGGCGCTCGCCCGCTCGCTCGCCGACGGCGACGGGATCGCCATCCGCGCCCACGCCGTGAGCTTCCCGGCCCTCCTTCAGCCGATTCTGAACGCCCCGTTCTGGCTCTTCGACGAGCCTGCGGTTGCGTATCGCCTCACACAGGGCCTGAGCGCCCTCGCGATGTCGCTCGCGGCGATCCCCGTCTACCTGATTGCACGCCGGCTGCGACTCTCCGAGGCGGTCTCGCTCGGGTGCGCGCTCCTCGCCGTCGTGTCGCCCAACCTCTTCTACGTCTCGTACATCCTGGGAGAGCCGATCGCCTACCCGCTCGTGCTCGCCGCCGTGTACTTCGGAATGCGCGCGATCGCCGAGCCGACGCGCGGCGTCCAGCTCGGGCTCATCGCGTGCAGTGGCCTCGCCGCCTTCGCCCGCGTGCAGTTCATCGTGCTGCCGCTCGTCTTTCTCCTCGCGGCGGCCGTCGCGGACCGGCGGGTGTTCAGGAAGCTACGGCTGACGCTGGTGCTGTTCGCGCTCCCGGTCGCAGGCGCACTCGTGGTCGGGCCCATGCGCGTCCTCGGCTACTACTCGCGCATCTCCAACCTCGATGTCCATCCGCTCGAGATGGCGCACTGGGGAGCGATGGATCTGATGCTGCTCGCGTACTCGAGCGGCTGGGTGCTCATCCCCGGCGCGCTCGCTGGGATCGCCTACGCGCTCGCCCGGCCGCGCACGCGCGACGAGCGTGCCTTTGCCGCAATCGCGGTCTTCTTCGTCGGCGCACTGCTGCTCGAGGCGACGCTCTACGCGGCGAACGCTCCCGAGGACGCCGGCGGCGGACGCTTCCAGGAGCGGTACCTGATCACGATCCTGCCGCTCGTCGCGCCCGCGTTCTGCCTCTGGCTGAAGCGCGGGGCGCCTGCCCGCATCCCTGTCGCTCTCACGGCGCTCGCGATGCTGCTCGTCTCCGCGCGCGTCCCGCTCTCGGGATTCACCTCCTCGACCGGTCGCCAGGACTCACCGTTCCTGCTCGCGCTGTGGTGGCTCGAGAAGCACATCGGCTACGACGACGGCTCGCTCGCGCTGGCTGCCGCCGTTGCCGCGCTGTCGCTGCTCGCCGCAGGCCTCGCGTTCCGCCCGCGCCTCGCGGCCCCGATCGCGCTCGGCGCGGCCGTGCTCCTCGCCGGCACGGCCTCGGCCGGCGCCTTCGCCTTCGACGCCGACAACACGCCGAAGGTGCGCGGGAGCTACCTCCCCGCCGACTCGCGCTGGGTCGACCACGCCGACGTCGGCCCGGTCACGTACCTGCAGACACCGGGAGGCCCGCGTGAGCTCGCGTTCTCACAGCTCTTCTGGAACCGCTCGATCGGCGAGGTCGTCCGCCTTCCCGAGGGAGACGCGGTCGACGCGTTTCATGAGCCGTTCGTGAAGATCTCGCCGGATGGGACGCTCGTGCGCGAGGGACGTGCGCTACGCGGCGCGATCCTGATCCCCCGCTACGCCGTCTCTGCGACCTTCGCCAACGCGACGCGCGTCGCGTACACCCCGACGTTCGACCTCTGGCAGCCGCACGGCACGCCCAAGCTTTCGCTCTATCTTGCGGGCCGCTTCTACGACGGGTGGCTCGCCGCGGACGGCTGGATCGAGGTCCACCCGACGTCGGCGGGCACGCTCACGCTGCCGATCACGCTTCCGAAGGAGATCCCGGCGATGCGGCTGCGGTTCACGGGCTCCGAGACGCGCACGGTGACATTGCGGCCGGGCGAGCGGCGCACCATCACGTTCGCAATCCCGGCCGGCCGCCCGTGGCGCGTCGACTTCAAGAGCAACAGCACCGCGTATCTACCGGACTTCCGCCACGTCAGCGCGCGGGCGGGCACGCCGACGTTCACCGCTCGTGCCCTAGACGCAGTCCTTGAGGCCCTGCGCCTCGGGTAGCGACTCGAGCTTCTTGAGCGTGTTGTTCTCGATCTGGCGGATCCGCTCGCGGGTGACGCCGAACGCCCGGCCGACCTCCTCGAGCGTGCACGGCTGCGCGCCGGACAGGCCGAAGCGCATCTCGATCACCTTTCGCTCGCGATCGGGCAGCGAGTCGAGCGCCCGTTCGATGTCGCCCCGGCGAAGCGAGAGCGTCGCGGTGTCGTAGGGCGACTCGGCGCTCTCGTCCTCGACGAAGTCGCCGAGCTCCGACTCCTCGTCCTCGCCGATCGGCTTCTCCAGCGACACGGGGAGCTGCGACATGCGGAGGATCTCGCGGACCTCCTCCGGCGTGATCTCGAGCTCCTCGGCGATCTCCTCGGGATTCGGCTCGCGGCCGAGGCGCTGGACGAGCTGGCGCTCGATGTGCACGACCTTGTTCAGCTTCTCGACCATGTGGACGGGGATGCGGATCGTCCGGGCCTTGTCGGCGATCGCGCGCGTGACGGCCTGCCGGATCCACCACGTCGCGTAGGTCGAGAACTTGTAGCCCTTCCGGTAGTCGAACTTCTCGACGGCGCGGATCAGGCCGAGCGAGCCCTCCTGGATCAGGTCGAGGAAGCTCAGGCCGCGGCCCAGGTACGACTTCGCGATCGAGACGACGAGGCGGAGGTTCGCCTCGATCATCTGCGTCTTCGCGCCCATGTCGCCGCGCTCGATCCGCTTGGCCAGGTAGACCTCCTGGTCTGCGGTCAACAGCGGCACCTTGCCGATCTCGCGCAGGTAGAGCCGCAGCGAGTCCAGCGACGGCTCGACGGTCAGGTCGAGCTTCGGTGTGACCTTCTCCTCTTCCGGCTCGGGCTGCTCGTGCGGCGGGCGCTTGTGCGTCTCACCTTCGAGCAGCTCGACTCCGTGGTCTATTAGGTAGGTGTAGAAGTCCTCGATCTGCTCTTTCGTCAGCTCGACTTCCTCGAGCCCCGTCGCGATCTCGTCGTAATTCAGAAAACCCTTCTCGATGCCGTCCTGGACGAGCTTCTGAAGCTCTTCAACTTCCGGAAGAGCGATATCGACGGTGAGCATGGACCTCCTCGCGCGGACGAAACGACGCCATTAGACACGCAAAGAGCCGGCCAACTTTCCCGGCTCACCCTCTCAACGGCGCTGATCTTACACCGCTTCTTCACGAATCGGTAGAGGTTTTCTCACCGATCGCTCACGATCTCCCCGACGAGCTCACCGTGGGCGTTCAGGACCGGCACGCGGGCGAAGTCCTCGGGGAGTTCGAGGCCGAGCAGTCCAAAGACGACGTGCAGCGCGGGCCGCATCGGCCGGTGGATGCCGTCCTCGACCTTCACGGCGACGCCGAGCCCGTCGCCGGCGGCGCACATCAGACCCTCGGCGCCGCCTTTGGCGATCCAGCCCGGGAGCGCGCGCATCAGCTCGGTGTCGGCCTGGCCGTCTCCGCCGATCAGCGCCGGGTGCGCCCGCATCGCGTTCGCGACGCGCTCCCCGCCGGGTAGCGCCCCGAGCCGGGCGAACGACCGGGCCGTCCGTTCGAGCGAGAGCGCGAACGTGACGACCCCGCAGCCGTCGACGGCCGTCGGCATCGAGTCCTCGTGCACCCCGGCGGCCTCGCCGTGCGCGGCGCCCATCGCCCGCTGCACGCGGTGCGCCGCGTACCGGTAGCCCTCCGAGCGCCAGCCGTGGGCGCGGCAGAGGGCGAGCATGCCGGCGTGCTTGCCGGAGCAGTTGTGGTGCAGCGGGTCGGGCGGCCTTCCCTCCTGGAGCCCGCACTCGAGCTCCCGCTCCTTGGCCGGCGCGTCCGCGAGCAGCCGGCGGACGGCGTCGAGCTGCTCCGGCTCGGCGCGGTGCGAGGCGCAGGCGATCGCGATCTCCCGGTCGTCGAGGTCGTCCCTGGCCCGGGCGAGCGGCAGCGCCTGGATCGGCTTCGAGGACGAGCGCAGGAACGACACGAGCCCCGGGTCCCCCGCCTGCGCGACGATCTCCCCGTCGCGGAGCGCCACGGCGTGGACGCGGTGCACCGCCTCCACCACCGGCCCCCGGCGGACGACGACCTCGAGCGGCGGCTCCATTGACTGAACCCTAAGGCCGCGCTATCGTCCGGCGATCATCGAACGTCCGACTATTCCCGACTATTCGCTGGACGACGTGCTGGAGGTTCGCTCGGAGGTCCAGATCCGGGCCGTCGCGGACTCGACGCGCCGCCGGATCCTCAGCCTCCTTCGCGAGCGCGCCGCCTCGACGACCGAGCTGGCCGAGGCGCTCGGACAGCCGAAGGGGACCGTCGCCCACCACGTCAAGGTGCTCGAGGACGCCGTGCTGATCCGCGTCGTCCGCACGCGGAAGGTCCGCGCCATCACCGAGAAGTACTACGGCCGGCTCGCCCGCCTGTACCGCATCATCGCGGACGACTCGGAGCCGTACGACGCGGCCGCGATGGGCGCGCTGATGCTCCGCCAGGCCGCCGACGAGGTCGCGCCGGACGCGGGCAAGGCCGACGATCCGTCGAGCCTCGTCGCCGTCCACGCCCGCGTCCCCGTCGCCGACGCCCGCCGCTTCGCACGGCGGCTCGAGGAGCTCGCGAGCGACTTCCAGGCGCTCGAGGGACCCGACGAGCGCGTGTACGGGTTCGTCGCCGGCGTGTACGCGACCGACCTGCGCGACCTGCCCAAGCAGAAGAAGGGTGGGAAGCGGTGAGGCTCTGGCCGAGCGGCGGGCTCTGGCGCCATCCGGACTTCCTCAAGCTCTGGTCGGCGGAGACGATCAGCCAGTTCGGATCGCAGATCGGCGGGTTCGCGCTTCCGCTCGTGGCGATCATCACCCTCGACGTCAGCCCGTTCGCCGTCTCGGCGCTCTTCGTGGTCGAGTTCGCGCCGTTCCTGCTGATCTCGCTGCCCGCCGGGGTGTGGGTCGACCGGTTGCCGCGTCGGCCGATCCTGGTTCTCGGCGACTTCGGCCGCGCGATCGCGTACTTCACGATCCCGCTCGCGTACGCGTTCGACGTGCTCACGATCTGGCAGCTCTACGTCGTCGGGGCGTTCGTCGGCGTCTGCACAGTCTTCTTCGACGTCGCGTACCAGTCGTATCTCCCGTCGGTCGTCGACCGGACCCAGCTCGTCGACGGGAACTCGAAGCTCGAGATCAGCCGGTCGGCGGCCCAGCTCGGCGGGCCGGCGTTCGCGGGCGTGCTCGTTCAGGTCCTCAAGGCGCCGTTCGCGATCCTGGCGGACGCGATCAGCTTCGTCCTGTCGGGGCTGTTCATCCTCGGGATCGAGAAGCGCGAGGAGAACGTGCCGACCCGCGCCGAGCGCAAGGAGTCGAAGTCGAGCATGCGGACGGAGCTCGGCGAGGGCCTGCGCTGGGTGTTCGGCAACCCCTACCTGCGCACGATCTCGATGTCGACGGCGACCTTCAACCTCTTCGGGTCGATGATGTGGGCGATCCTCATGCTGTACCTCGTTCGTGGGCTCGAGATGTCGCCCGCGACGATCGGGATCATCTTCGCGATCGGTCAGGTCGGCTACCTGCTCGGCGCGCTGACGACGAGCCGAGTCTCGGCGAAGATCGGGGTCGGCCCGGCGATCTTCGCGGGCGCGTTCTGCGGCGTCGCCCAGCTGCTGATCCCGCTCGCGCCGCAGGATGCGCGCGGTGCGATCCCGTATCTCGTCGTCGCAGGCGTCGTCGGCGGCTACGGCGTCGTTCTCTACAACGTCACGCAGGTGAGCATGCGCCAGGCGATCACGCCCGAGCGGCTTCAGGGCCGGATGAACTCGGTCATCCGCTTCATCGTCTGGGGCGTGATGCCGATCGGGCAGCTCGTCGGCGGCGGGCTCGCGACCGCGTTCGACCTCCGCACCGCCATCTGGGTCGGCGCGATCGGCTGCTCGCTCGCGTGGGTACCGCTCCTCTTCGGCCCTGTCAAGTCGCTTCGCGAGGTGCCCGACACCGGCCAGGAGGAGCCGCGCCTAGGCGAGACGGAGTTCGAGGCGCTCATCCCGGGCCCGCTCCCGCTGCCCGACGAGCGTTGATGGAGCCGGAGCCGCGACTGCGGCTCCGGCTCCACCTCTTTCGTCAACGCGGAGGCACGAGCTCCGCCGATGCATCGAGGATCAGCCGATCCTTCCCGACGCTGAGCGCGAACGTCGTCGGGTCGATTGCGATCGACTCGGCGCCGCCCACGTTGGGAAGTGGCTGCGGCCCCGACATGACGGGACCGAACGCGCGCACATGCGCGAGCGTCGGCTCCGGGATCTGTGGCCCAGACGGGCTCACGTTCCAGAGCACGGTCGACATGTTGAACCACATGCGCGGCCGGTCGACGGCCTCCTGAATGCCCATCCCGTGGTCGATCATGTTGCTGACCACGTTCAGCACGACGCTCGGGATGGACGCGCTGCCCGGCGACCCGGTGATGATGACCGGCTCGTCGCCCTTGAACGCGATCAGGGGGGCGGTGTTCCCCCTCGCGCGCTTACTGGGGCCCGGGTCGTTCATCCCCGGGTTCCCGGGGCTGGGGAAGGCGCCCTCTTTGAACACCGGCGCGGCCTGGAAGTTGCTCAGGGCGTCGTTCAGGACGAACCCGTAGCCGGGAACGAGGATCCCGCTCCCGAACGCGTCGGTGAGCGTCGTCGTGAAGCTGACGGCGTTCCCGTTCTTGTCCAGGACGGAGAAGTGGCTCGTCGTCCCGTCCCCGAACTCTTCCATCGGCTCGAGCGGCTCGGCGGCCATCGCCGTGATTGACGGGAAGGGATTCCCCGCCGGGAGGCGGACGTTCGGGTTCGGCACGCGCGGGATCCTGCTGTCGAGGCTGATCATGCTCCCGCGCTCGGCGAGGTACCAGTCGGAGAGGAGACCCTCGACGGGCACCGCGCCGCCGCCCATCCAGTAGAAGTAGTCGGCGAAGGCGACCCCCATCGCCTCTGCCATCACGTGCGCCGTGTTCGGCCCCATCCAACCGAAGCCGGCGCTCTCGTCGCCGAGCGGGAACCGCTCGAGCATCTTGAGCGCCTGCAGCGCGACGATCCCGCCTGCCGACGAGGCCCCGATGCTCTCGAGCTTGTAGCCACGGTACGTCGTCGAGATCGGCGTCGAACGGCCGACGTCGTAGGCGGCGACGTCGTCGACCGTCATGTTCCCGACGCCGCTCCCGTCCGGCACTCGTGTGCGACGCGTTGCCTCGACGATCGCGGGCGCGATCTCACCGCGGTAGAAGACGTCCGTCCCTTGGTCGGCGATCAGCCGGAACGTCTTCGCGAGATCCGGCTGGACGAACATGGATCCCGCGGCCAGACCGCTTCCCGTGCAGAAGAGCGCCTTCGTCTCCGGCTGCCCGACGTTCTGGCAGCGGCGTCCCGGCTCAGTCGCAGTGCTGAGCCCCTTCCCCACCGTGAAGCCGTCCTGGGCCAGCGAGATCGCGGGCTGGAGGGACTCGGAGAGCGAGATCGTGCCCCACTCCTCGAGCAGGACCTCCGCGGCTTTCAGCGAGCCGGGAACGCCGACGATGAAGCCGCTGGAGTTTCCATTGGTCTTGAGGTTCACGTTTCCCGGCGCGTGGTACTGATCCGGATCGGTCGCCGCCGGCGAGATCTCGCGCGCGTCGATCGCGAAGTCGCCCCGGCCGTCCATGTGCAGGACGATCGTCGCGCCGCCGCCGAGCCCGACGTTCTGCGGCTCGGTAACGGCCAGCGCGAACTGCATCGCGACCGCCGCGTCGACGGCGTTTCCGCCACCCTCGAGGACCTGACGGCCGACCGTCGTCACCTCGGGGATGTCGCTCGAGACCGCGCCGTCGAAGTCGTACTGTGCGACGTTGACCGAAGCGTCCGCCTTGTTGTTGAAGAACTTCGCCTCGGCCGGCGTCGCCGCGAAGACCGCGACGCGGAGGGTGTGTCCTCCGCGGACGGGGTACTGCAGCGGGAACGAGACGGTCGCGCTCGCACCCGGCCCGAGGTCCACAGGCGTCGACGCGAGAACCGCCCCGCGCTCGGAGAGCGAGACGGTCGCGTGTGCGCCGGTATCACCGGCGACCTCGGCGATCTCCGCCTCGACCGTGAACGGGTGCGTGCGGACTACGCGGGCGGGCGCGGTCGCACGCCGAACGCTCAGATCCGGCCGCAGGCGCACAGTCGTCCTCGCCCGCAGCTTGATGTTCTTGTCGTTGTGGTCGGCCCGTTTGCCGGAGTCGACCTCGGCCTCGACCGTCACGTCGAGGATCTGGTTCCGGTGCAGCTGTTTGAGCACCACGACTCCCATCCCGTCGGGCGCCTTGACGTGCACGAACTCGACGGTGCGAAGGTGCTTGCCGCTCGCCGAGAGAACCTTCACCCTCACCTTGTCGAACGTCCCGGGCAACGAGGCCCCGGTGCTCGCAACTGTGAGGTAGAGGTCGGTGTGGGTCAGCCCGAGCAGTGCCTGGGCCGACAGCGAGTAGGAATCTTCGGTAGCCGTATTTCGAAGTAGTGCCGGCGCGCCGTTTGGCAGCGCCAGCGTCGCGGCGAGCGTTACGACGATCGCCGCGACCATTGTCACGAGGCGGCTCTTCATCAGATGCTCCTTCCATGCGTGAGAGCCGCGACCGGAGGCTCGGTCCAGTCGTGATGGGCTTTGGGTCAGCCCATTGCCAAAAGGCTGCGACTCTCGCGGCCCGATCTCATCGGCGGATCCGCTGTTCGAAGTTGCGGGTTCTCCGCAACGTAGGGCGCCGGCGGAGTCGGGCCGCAGGCTGCGGCACCGACGGGGGCTAGGCTGGACGCATGCCCGAGCTGCCCGAGATGGAGGCCTGGCGGCGGCAGCTGAACGACCCCGTCTCGGCGTTTCCGATCGAGAAGGCCGGGCCGGCGCACGTCGCCACGCTGAAGACGTTCGACCCACCGCTCTCGACGCTCGACGGGCGGCGGCTCGCGGGCGCCGAGCGTCGCGCGAAGCGGCTCCTCTTCCCGACCGACGACGGCGAGCTCGTCCTGCTCGTGCACCTGATGACGGCCGGGCGGCTCCGCTACCTGCTCGCAGGCGACAAGGGCCCGAAGGTACCGGCGTTCCAGCTCACGTTCCAGGGCGGCGCGCGACTCGTGCTGACGGAGGCAGGCTCGAAGAAGCGGGCGGGCGTGTGGCTGCTCACGCCCGCCGCCGCCGAGGCCGAGCTCGCGCACCTCGGCCCCGAAGCGCTCGGGCTCGGCGCCGAGCGGCTGGGCGAGATCTGCGCGAGCGAGTCGCGCCGGCTGCACTCCTTGCTCCGCGACCAGCGGCTGATCGCGGGAATCGGCCGCGCCTGGGCGAACGAGATCCTCCACGAGGCCCGGCTGTCGCCCTACGCGCTTGCGCCCGACCTCTCGCCGGAGGAGGTCGAGCGGCTCGCCGCCGCGATCGACGACGAGCTGACCCGCGGGCTCGGGCTCCGCGAGCAGGGCGCGAACGACAAGAAGACGTATCGCGTGCACGACAAGCTCGGCGAGCCGTGCTTCGCCTGCGGGACGCCCATCGCCCGAGTGGACTTCGAGGAACACACGATCTACTACTGCCCGCAGTGCCAGACCGGTGGCCGCGTGCTGAAGGACCGCCGGCTCTCACGGCTCCTGCGGTGAACAGGGAAGATCCCGCGGGCGAAGTACGTCCGGTAGATATGGGCCGCCGACTGATCCTCACGATGCTCTTTCTCGGACTGCTCGTCCTCGCGCTCGGGGGCTGGACCGTCCAGGGCGTGCGCAGAGTCGCCACCGCTTAAGCTCGCGCTGTGACTCCCGGCCGGGCGCTCGCGCTGCTGTCGCTCGCGCTCGTGCTCTCGATGACGACCTGGTTCTCGGCGACCGCGGTCGTGCCGCAGCTACGCGACGAGTGGGGCCTCGACCGCGGCGAAACCGCGTGGCTGACGATCGCGGTCCAGCTCGGCTTCGTCGTCGGAGCGGTGCTGTCGAGCATCGGCAACGTCGCGGACGTCCTCGCCCCGCGCGCGGTGATTCTCGCCGGCTCGCTGGGCGCCGCGGGCGCGAACGCGCTGCTCGTGCTCACGTCGGACCCAGCCGAGGCGCTGCCGCTCCGTGCGCTGACCGGGTTCTGCCTGGCCGGGGTCTATCCACCGGCGCTCAAGCTCATGGCGACCTGGTTCCGGCGGGGGCGGGGCTTTGCGCTGGGCACGCTCGTCGGGGCGCTCACCGTCGGGTCGGCCGCGCCCCACCTCGTGAACGGGCTCGGAGGGCTCGACTGGCAGCTCGTGATCGTGTCGACGTCGGTCCTCACCGTCGCCGGAGGCGTGATCGCCGCAGCGTTCGTCCCCGAGGGGCCGTACCCGTTCCCTCGCGCGCCTCTCGACCCGCGGCAGGCCGGACAGGTGCTGCGGAACCGGGGTGTGCGGCTCGCGTCCCTCGGCTACTTCGGCCACATGTGGGAGCTGTACGCGATGTGGGCGTGGCTCCTCCTCTTCTTCCGCGACGGCCACGGCTCGACCGCGTCGGGCGCGGCGTATGCGACCTTCGCCGCGATCGGGATCGGCGGCCTCGGTTGCGTCGCGGGAGGACTGCTCGCCGACAGGTTCGGACGGGCCGAGACAGCGGCCGCGGCAATGGCGGTCTCGGGGCTTTGCGCCCTGGCAATCGGCGGACTGATCGGGGCGCCCGGCCCCCTTCTGCTCGCGGTCGCTCTCGTCTGGGGCTTCACGGTCGTCGCCGATTCGGCGCTCTTCTCGACGCTCGTGACCGAGCACGCCGATCAGGCATACGTCGGGACGGCCCTCGCCCTGCAGCTCGCGATCGGCTTCACGCTGACCGTTGCGGCGATCTGGCTCGTGCCGGTCTTCGTCGACGCCGTCAGCTGGGGCTGGGCGTTCGCGTTCCTCGCGCCGGGCCCGGTGCTCGGCGTGGCTGCGATGCTGCGGCTCAGCCGCTGGCAGCGACAGGCGAGCTGAGCTCGCGCGCAGGCGCCGCGTGCAGCGGCTGGGCGACGCACCACGCGAGACCGACAACGATCGCACCGGCCGCGGCGTCGAACCAGAAGTGGTTCCCGGTCGCGACGATCACGAACAGCATCACGGCCGGATACAGCACCCCGAGTGCGCGCACTGTGCGGCGTCGCGAGAGCGTTGCAAGCGCGACGCCGACGATCAGCGCGTAGCCGAAGTGAAGGCTCGGCACGGCCGCAATCGGGTTGTAGAGCCGGCCGAGTAGCGCCGAGTTGAGGTTGACGCCGGTGTGCAGCGTGACGGTGTCCGTGAAGCCGTGGCCGGCGAGCCGTGGAGGCGCGGTCGGGTAGAGGACGTAGAAGACGAGTGCAAGCGCGCTGGCGGCGACGACGACGGTGCGGAAGAGCGCGAAGTGCTCGCGGTGGTGGCGGTGCATCCAGACGAGCGCTCCGATCGTCCCGACGACGTGGAGGACGACGTACATGACGCCGAGCAGCGTCGGAACTCCGGGGAGCGCCACTGCCCAGCGCTGCACGTCCCACTCCCAGAACATGCCCACGTTCTGCTCGAAGTCGATGATTCTGTCCGCGTGGCGCTGCGCGGTCGTCCAGCTCCCGTCCGCCGCGCCGCGGGTGAGCTCGTATGCGCCGTAGAGAGCGACGAGCATCGCTGCCTCGACTGCCCCGTGATGGGTCCGGGCGATCCACTCGCGCCGTGTCCTCACAGCGTCCACCATACGCGTCTCAACGCGCCCGGCTCTCCTCCTCTTCCCAGGCGTCGACCAGCGAGAGGACGTGGCGCCGCTGCGCGTCCGAGAACGGCATCCGCTCCACGAGACGCCGCGCTTCGCCAGGATCGTCGTTCTCGACCGCGGCCTCCAAATGCTCTCGGAGCGGGATCGGCTGCCGCAGCTGGCGCCGCAGCCAGCGCAGCAGGCTGACGCGGGCGGCCGAGACCGGCACTAGGCCGGGAGCCGGACGACGAGCCGATCGCCGGCGAGCTCGCGGCCGCCGCCGAGCGCGGCGAGGATTCGTCCGGCGATCAGCGCGCCGAGGTCGCGCGCCTGCTCGCCGAGAACGACCGGGGCAGCCCCCTCGGTCACGGGGGAGATCCCGAGCTCGGCTCCCCGAACGCCGACCGAGATCTCCTTGAGGGCGCCGTGCCGGAGCGCGCAGACCGCGAGACTGCGCACCGCCGTCTCGGCGGCGTCGCGGTCGACGCGAACCGGTGCGCCGTCGCCGTCCACGCTCGCGCCCACGACGTCCGCGAGCGCCGCCCGCACGAGCTCGAGCGAGTCGACCTCCTGCACGTTCGGCTCCCAGCGCCCGGCCTCGATTCTCGAGACGAGGCCGACGCCGTCGAGCAGCTCGGCGAGCTGGGCGGACGCCGCGACCATGATCTCGACGTAACCGTCGACGGGATCACCGAGCTTCGTGCGCTGCAGCGTCCGGGCGAAGCCCGACACCGTGGCCAATGGCGTGCGCAGGTCGTGGACGGCGAGCGAGACCAACCGTGCGAACGTATCCTCAGTCGGAGCCATGGACTCGAGCCGGAACCTTCTCACACCCGACCTTCAGGCTTCCGAGCCGGAGGTGCGGATCGGCCTCTCGCGCGCGGGCGTCACCCGCGTGCAGAAGGCGATCCGGCTCCGCTGGGGCGGCACCGAGAAGCTGATTCCGGCGGAGATCGACTGCACGGTCGACCTCGATCCCGCTCAGAAGGGCGTGCACATGTCACGCTTCCCGGAGCTGTTCGAGGAGGCGATCGACGAGGTCGTGATCGGCGAGTCGTTCCTCGTCGAGGAGCTGGCCGAGCACATCGCGCAGCACATCGTCGAGCGCCAGGACGCGGGGCGGGCCGAGGTACGGATCGTCACCCGGTACCCGCGCGAGCGCCGAACGCCCGTGACCGGACTGCCGACGCAGGAGCTGATCACGCTGATCGGGATCGCGGCGGCGAGCGAACGCGGTGCGCGGCGCGTCGTCGGAGTCGAGGCGCCGGGGATCAACGCCTGTCCCTGCGCGCAAGGGCTCGTGCGCGGTCGTGCCTCGGAGCGGCTGCTCGAGGAGGGCTTCGAAGAAGGTGACGTCGAACGAATCCTCGCCCTCGTCCCGCTCGCGACGCACAACCAGCGGGGTCGCGGCACGCTCTACGTTGGGACGTCGCACTCGGTCAACGCCGAGCAGCTCGCGGACGTGGTCGAGGCGTCGATGAGCTCGCCCGTGTACGCACTGCTCAAGCGCCCGGACGAGCTGTTCGTCGTCGAGCACGCACACCTGCAGCCGCGCTTCGTCGAGGACTCGGTGCGCTACTCGCTCGCCGGCGTGCTCGAACGCTACCCCGCGCTCGACGGCGACGACTTCCTGCTCGCTCGCCAGGTCAACTTCGAGACGATCCACGACCACGACGTCGTCGCGGAGCGCTACGGCACGGTCGGGGAGCTCCGGCGCGAGCTGGAGTCGGGCGGGCCGGCGGAGCACCACACCGAGCTCCGCGAGTGGCTTAGCGCTTGAACATCGCCGCGAGCTGGACTCGCGGCTCCTTGTGCGCGAACAGCCGGCGGATGTTCTCGCGGTGCAGGAAGACCACCGCGGCCGCGCCGGCGAGCGTCAGAATCTTCACCGGCCAGGACTCGTCGAGCGCGAAGGCGAAGACCGGCAGGGACAAGGCGGCGGCGATCGACGCGACGGAGACGTAGCGCGCGACGAGGAACGTCAGCACCCACACGCCGCCGGCAAGGAGCCCGACGAGCGGCGCCAGGCCGAGGATGACGCCGCCGGTCGTCGCGACCGCCTTCCCTCCACGCTCGAACTTGAGGAAGATCGGGCGCGCGTGTCCCAGCATTGCCGCGCCGCCGGCGAGCGCGCCGGCGAGGTCGTTGACCAGCATCGCCGCGACGAACGCCGGCACGAAGCCCTTGGCGACGTCGAGCAGGATCGTCGGCACGCCGACCTTCCATCCGAGCACCCGCCACACGTTGGTGGCGCCGATCGAGTGTGAGCCGACGCGGCGGATGTCGATCCCGCGCACCAGCCGCACCAGCCAGTACCCCGTCGGGATCGACCCGGCGAGGTAGCCGCCGATCACGGCGGCCACGTAGCTCACTTCAACGGGATCTGGTAACCGGACACCCAGTCGTTCACGGTCGTCCAGTCGAGGTTGTCGAAGAACGCGTCGATGTACGCCGCGCGGTCGGTGCGGTAGTCGAGGAAGTACGCGTGCTCGTAGACGTCGAGCGCGACGAGCGGCGTCGCGTTCCAGATCGGGTACGTGTTCTGCGCGTCGCCGATGTAGTTGAACAGCCGGCCTTCGTCCCAGTCGTAGGCGGTCCAGGCCCAGCCGCGGCCCGCGAGCCCTGTCGCCTTGAGGTCGTCGCGCCACGCCTCCACCGAGCCGAAGTCCCGCACGACGAGCCGGCCGAAGGCACCGTCGGGATCGCCGCCCGACCCGCCGAGGTGCTCGAAGTAGAGCTCGTGGTTCTTGATCCCGCCGACGGCGAACGTGAGCTCGACCTTGAGCGCGCGCAGCTGCGAGTAGACCTGGTTCGCAGAGCTCAGGTCGATGCCGTCCAGCTCGCGAAGGATCTCGTTCCGCTTGTTGACGTAGCCCTCGTACAGCTTGTAGTGCGCTTCGACGGTGTCGCGCGAGATGCCATCGAGCTCGAGCAGGGCCGGCTTCAGCTCGCGGGGGACGATCTCCTCGAAGGTGGACGTCTGGGCCATGGAACTCCTCGCTCGCGGGGCGGGTGCGCGCGGCGGAGCATAACGGTTAGCCTCAACATCGACCCGCGACCAGGAGGACGAGATGGCGCACGAGGTTCCGCCGCTCCCTTACGACTACAACGCGCTCGAGCCGCACATCGACGAGCAGACGATGCGGATCCACCACGACAAGCACCACCAGGCGTACGTGGACAACCTGAACGCCGCGCTCGACGGCACCGAGTGGGCCGACACGCCGCTCGAGGAGTTGCTGCAGAGCCTCGACTCGCTCCCCGAGGCCAAGCGCGCACCCGTCCGCAACAACGGCGGCGGGCACTTCAACCACAGTTTCTTCTGGCCGCTGATGAGCCCCGACGGAGGCGGCGACCCCCCGGACGGCCCGCTCAAGGACGCGATCGAGCAGGCGTTCGGCGACGTCACCGCGCTGAAGGAGCAGGTGAACGACGCCGGCGTGAAGCGTTTCGGCTCGGGCTGGACGTGGCTCGTCCGCGGCTCCGACGGCTCGCTCTCGGTCGAATCGACGCCCAACCAGGACTCGCCGGTGATGGAGGGCAAGACGCCGATCCTCGGGATCGACGTCTGGGAGCACGCCTACTACCTCAAGTTCCAGAACCGGCGCCCCGACTACCTCAAGACGTGGTGGGAGGTCGTCAACTGGAGCGCGGTCGCGGAGCATTACCAGGCGTGAGCTAGGCGTGACGCGGCGCCTCGTCCAAACCGGATCGGGGCCAAATGCGTAGGAACGGAGACCGTGGCCACGAGTCCCGCGCTGATCGGCGCCTTGCCGCGTGCGGTCGCGTCCGCAAGGATCCTTGAGATGCCTGAGCCAGAGCTCAGCGACTCCGAGCTGCTTCTGCGCGTGGGGCACGGGGACGGCGGAGCGTTCGAGACGCTCTACCGGCGCTACGCGCGCCCGGTCTTCGGCCTGGCGCTGCGCCGGCTCGGGGACCGAAACAGAGCGGAGGACGCTGTCCAGGAGACCTTTACCTCCGTGTGGCGCTCGGCCCGCACCTACAAGCCGGAACGCGGACCGGGCGCACCGTGGCTGTACGCCGTCGCGCGCAACGCAATCGTCGACGGCGCACGTGCACGTGTCGACTCCGTCGCAGAGCCCTACGACGAGCCCTCGGGGGACCCGGGACCGCTCGACCGCGCCGAGCAGAGCTGGACCGCGTGGCGCGTTCACCGCGCGATCGAGGAGCTCCCCCAGACGGAGCGCATCGTGCTCGAGCTCGCGTACTGGCACGGGCTCTCGCAGAGCGAGATCGCGGGTCGCCTGAGCATCCCGTTAGGCACCGTGAAGACGCGCACCCGCAGCGGTCTGCACCGGCTCGCCGACCTGCTCGAAGGAGAGTTCGCATGAGGTCGCCCGACTTCGACGAGGTCGTCGGCGACGACGTTCCCCCGGACGAGCGGGAGCGGCTCCGGCACGTGCACGACCTGCTCGTAACGGCCGGTCCTCCGCCGGAGCTCACGGGCCGGCTCTCCTCGCCACCCGTTCATCCGTTCCCGCGCAGGCGCCTCGCGGCACTCCTGCTCGCCGCCGCGCTCGCGGTCGCCGCATTCGGCGCAGGCTGGTTCCTCCACGACGGCGGAGACGACTTCGTGGTCCGGAGCGCCGTGCCGATGCATGCGACCTCGAAGGCTCCGGGCGCGGGAGCGCTGATCGAGCTTGGAGTCGGCGACGCGCACGGGAACTGGCCGATGGTCGTGACGGCGTGGGGGTTGAAGCCGCTCCCGAAGGGTGGCTACTACGAGCTCCTGCTGACGAGGGACGGCAAGCCGGTCGCCGTCTGCGGCTCCTTCAAGGTCAAGCCGGAGGGCCGGACGAAGGTGCGTCTCGGAGCGTCCTACGATCTCAGCTTCTTCGACGGCTGGGTCGTGCGGCCGTACGTCCACGGCCGCAACCGCTTCAACCAGACGATTCTGCTGACGACGCGCGGGCCGGTCTAGCGTTACGGCGCGGTGCGGTCGTTCGCCACGAATGCCCCGTGGGTGATCGGCATCCGCTCGGCGAACAGCCGCTCGACCGCTTCGGCATAGCGACGGATCTCGCGCTGTGCGGTATCCGCGGCGCGCAGCGAGACGAAGTTCATCAGCGCCCTCGCGTTGACCGTCCAGTAGAACTCGGTGTAGGCCCCGACGGGCAGCACGGAGCGTGCGAGCTCCCGAGCCACGCCCTGCTCGACCAGCCGCTCGTAGGTCGCGTATGCCGTCTCGTAGACCGCGCGCAGTTCCTCACGCGTGGTCTCGGCAACCTCGGCTTCGACGGGCTCGAACGAGTACGACCCCGGCTTGCCGACCTGG
Organism: uncultured Actinomycetes bacterium; assembly: GCA_963700495.1. Taxonomy (GTDB): domain Bacteria; phylum Actinomycetota; class Thermoleophilia; order Gaiellales; family Gaiellaceae; genus JACCTU01. The sequence continues at coordinate 48,078 of CAVOXT010000004.1, forward strand.
GAGCGCACGTCGTCGGGCTCGGGAATGTAGAAATCCTCGGTCGCACGCGCGTAGCGCATCGAGAACTCGTTGAACGAGCCGATGCGGTGGCGGAACCACTCGCGCGCGACGAAGATCGGGCAGCGGACGTGGAACCGGAACGAGTTGTGCTCGAAGGGCGTGCCGTGCCGGTCACGCATCAGGAACTTGATCAGCCCGACGTCGGCGTCCGTCATCTCCGTCACGCGGCGACCGAAGCTCACGCGTGCCGAGTTGACGACCGAGAGATCGTCCGCCATCGCTGCGTCGAGCCGTACGAACCCGTGGTCGAGCACGGGAATGCTGCCGTCAGGCAAGACTTCAGGCATGACCGCCACCTCGGCGAGGGTAACAGGGGCCTATGTCGGAGCCTCGGGCTTCTCCTACCCGAGCTGGAAGCCCGACTTCTACCCGCCTGAGGCCAAGCCGCCCGAGTTCCTGCGGCGGTACGCGGAGCGCCTTCCCTCGGTCGAGCTGAACACGACCGGCTACCGGCTCCCCGCCGAGGGGCACTTCCGGCGCTGGGCCGACGAGACGCCCGAGGGCTTTCGCTTCGCCGTCAAGCTCCCGGCGCACTTCTCGCGGCAGCTCGGCGCGTTCGAGGAGCGCGTCGCGCTCCTCGGCGACCGGCTCGGGGTGATCCGCGTCACCGTGGTGCAGGCCGCCGACCCGGGACTGCTCGCGCTCGTGTTCGGCTCGCTCGACCCCGCCGTGCGTATCGCATTCGACTTCCGCCACGACTCGTGGCAGGACGTCGACGTGTCACCCGGGATCCGCGTCAACGACTGGGACGCCGACGCGCCGTTTCGCTACCTGCGCTTCCGCGAGCCGCCGTACTCCGAGGGCGACCTCGACGGCTTCGCGGCGCGCATCCGGCCGTTGCTCGACCAGGGCGTGGACGTCTACGCATACTTTCGACACGAGGACGAGCCCACCGCACCCCGCTACGCGGAGCGATTGCTCACACTGCTCGAGAGATGACCGCGAAACGCTTTCAGCTCGTGCCGCGCCCCGGCCGCCCGGACTTCCTCGACCTCCCCTGGGACGAGCCGCTCGACGAGTGGAACAGCGAGCGGCTCGCCGTGGTCGAGCGCGGAATCAGCCGGCACGTCGTGCGCTTCGTCGAGTACAACCGAGGCTTCTACGCGCTCAAGGAGCTGCCGCACAGGTACGCCCACCGGGAGTACCGCCTGCTGCGGGAGCTCGTCCGGCACGGCCTGCCGGCCGTCGAGGCGGTGGGGATCGTCCACCGACCAAAGCACGAGGACGTCCTGATCACGCGACACCTCGAGTACTCGCTGCCGTACCGCCTCGTGCTCGCCCGCAAGCCCGTCCCGGACGTGCGCGACCGGCTGCGGGACTCGCTCGCGAACCTGCTCGTGCACCTCCATCTGTCCGGGTTCTTCTGGGGCGACTGCTCGCTCTCGAACACGCTCTTCCGGCGCGACGCGCACAAGTTGGCGGCGTACGTCGTCGACGTCGAGACCGGCGAGCTGCACGAGCAGCTGAGCGACGGCCAGCGCGAGGTCGACCTGCAGGTGGCCGAGGACAACATCTCCGGCGAGCTGCTCGACCTCGAGGCCGAGCGCGGCGACCTCGGCTTCGACGACCCGTTCGAGCTCGCGGCCGACGTCCGCTCGAGCTACAAGCGGCTCTGGGACGAGCTGACAGCCGAGGAGGAGTTTCGCGCGGACGAGCGGTCGCGGCTGCAGGAGCGCCTGAAGCGCCTAAACGAGCGCGGGTTCGACCTCGAGGAGATCGAGCTCGACGAGACCGACGACGGCTACCGGCTGCGCGTCCGCCCGCAGCTCGTCGAGGGAGGCCACTACCGGCGGCGACTTCAGCGCCTCACCGGCCTCAACGCGCAGGAGAACCAGGCCCGGCGGCTGCTCGCGGACATCGACGCGTTCCGGGCGGCGCTCGAGGAGGCCGGGGAAACACCGGTGTCGGACGTGGCGGTCGCCGGTCGCTGGCTGACGGACGTCTTCGAGCCCACCGTCGTCAAGGCGATCCCGCCGGAGCTCCACGGCAAGCGCGCAGCTGCGCAGGTCTTCAACGAGCTGCTCGACCACCGCTGGTACCTCTCCGAGCAGGCAGGCCGCGACGTCGGCATGGACGAGGCCGTCAAGTCCTACATCGAGAACGTCCTCCGCGCCGCGCCGGAAGAGCGCGTAGTCGTCGAGTAGCACTGGGGAACTTGTGGTTCCCCGATGAGCCCCTCCTTCTGCGCCGCTGACCCTTACTCGCAGTTCGCCTCTTGGCGGGCAAGCCCGCCTCCGGCGCCCACCGGTTGGGGCAACGCGATCGTTCCCAAGTAACAGACTGTTACTTGGTGCTGTCGCGCGATCGAGAGCCTGTCGCAGGGGAGAGAGGCAGAAGGTGCCTACGCACTTCCACGTGCGCCGCGAGGGTGCCGGGTACAGGTCACCACGAACATGCCTGAAGACGAGGCGTGGGAGTTCCCGAGCAGGACGCTCGTGCGTTGCGAGCAGCGGGAACTGAGCGGTGGCACCGCTCTCGTTCCTGTCGAGGCGGTCTAAGTGTGTGCTGGGCTTGGCATCGGGTGCGGGCGTCTCCCTACAACCGGTCGCCGCCGGAGGCGGGCTTTGCCCGCGGGAGGCGAACCGCGAGTGAAGGTCAACGGCGCAGAAGGAGGGGGCTCACGGGGGAACCACGGGTTCCCCCGTGCTACTCAGGCGGGGGCGGCTGCGCCGTGCTTCTCGCGCAGGTACCGGAGATACGGCTCGGGGTCGATGCGCGCGCCGACCGCGCGCTCGAGCGTCTCCTGCGGAAGGAACTTGCGGCCGTGGCGGTGGATGTTCTCGCCGAGCCACTCGCGGAGCGGTGCAAACTCGCCGCGCTCGATCCTTTCGTCGAGGTCGGGGATGTCGTCCTTGATCTTCTCCCAGATCTGCACGCTCATCACGTTGCCGAGCGAGTAGGTCGGGAAGTAGCCGATCGTCCCCGTGCCCCAGTGCATGTCCTGGAGCACGCCGTGGGCGTCGTCGGGCACCTCCACGCCGAGGTAGTCGAACATGCGCCGGTTCCACTCCTCGGGCAGGCGGTGAAGGTCGATGTTCCCCGCGAGCAGATCCTGCTCGAGCTCGAAGCGGAGGATGACGTGCATGTTGTAGGTCACCTCGTCGGCTGCGATGCGGATCAGCGACGGGTGCACGCGGTTGACCGCGCGGAAGAAGGTTTCCTCGTCGACATCGGCCAGCTGCGAGGGGAAGCGCGCCTGGAGCAGCGGATAGAAGTAGCGCCAGAACGGCCTGCTGCGGCCGACGAGGTTCTCCCACATGCGGCTCTGCGATTCGTGCAGCCCGAGCGAGACGCCGGAGCCGAGCGGCGTCCGGTCGAGCTCGGCCGCGACCTGGTGCTCGTAGAGCCCGTGCCCGTACTCGTGCATCGTCGCGAAGAACGACTCGAGCCCGGTCGACATGTACTTCGTCGTGATCCGGATGTCGTCGACGCCGCCGCCGCTTGCGAAGGGGTGCACGGTCGGATCGAGCCGCCACGCGCCCTCGCGGAGGCCGAACAGCTCGACGATCTCGTTTGAGAGCGCAACCTGTTCGTCCTTCGGAAACTCGCGGTCGAGCGTGCCGTCGTCCTCGCCGTAGAGCTCCGCTGCCTCGGTCACGATCGGGGCGAGTTCCTCCTTCAGCCGGTCGAACACGGCGCGGACCTCGGCCGCGGTCATTCCGCGCTCGTAGTCGTCCAGCAGGACGTCGTACGGCTCGCCGGCCTCTGGGAAGAGCTCGACATAGCGCCGTCGCAGCTCGAGGTGGGTCTCCAGATACGGGCGGAACGACTCGAAGTCGTTCGCCGGCTTCGCTTTCCGCCACGCGATGAAGCCCTCGGTGGCCGCCCTCACCATCTCTGTGCGGAGCTCCGGAGGGACGCGCACCGCTTTCTCGTAGTCCTTCCGCGCGACCCGGATGAGCGACGCGTCGTCGGAGTCCGGGTCGAGAGAGTCCTCGTACGAGCGCAGCTCCTCGAGCAGGCGCCCGGTGTCCGCCGAGGCGAACAGGTCATAGCCGATCCGGTCGATCGTCGCCTGCTGCTCGCCGCGGACCCGTGCCCCGGCCGGAGGCATCATCACCTGCATGTCCCAGGCGAGAACGCGTCGGACACGGTTCAGGTCGGTGACCTGCTGGAGTCGTTTCTTCAGCTCGGCGAAAGCCTGAGGCGCGGCCACGGGAGCCGTAGCCTATCGACCATAGGCAACGCGTTGCCCCGTGAGACGTACAATCCGCCTCGGTCGTGGGGAACGGAGTGGAGCACGAGGGACTGCGCGAGCCTCCCGTTGCAGGAGTCGAGCGCAGCGGCGAGGCGGTCGTCGTCCGCCTGTCGGGCGAGCTCGACCTCTACAACGCGCACGAGGTCCGCAAGGCGCTGCTCGCGGAATGTGCGCTCGACCCCGAGCGGGTCGTAGTCGATCTCTCGCAGGTGAGGTTCATCGACTCGACGGCGCTGGGCGTGCTGATCGAGGCTCGGACGAAGCTGACGAACCGTCGGGCCTTCCTGCTGGCCGCCGCGGCGGTCGAGACACGCCGGGCGCTCGAGACCTCCGGGCTCGACCGGCATTTCGGCCTGTACGAGACGATCGACGACGCGCTGCAGGCGAAGCTCTAGTTCTGGCTGCGCCGCGTGGCCGTCGCGGCAAGCCGCGCGACGACCGCGAACGCGCACGCGGCCGCGAGGAGGCCGAGCGCGAGGTCGGGCAGGCGGCCGCCGCCGGCTCCGGCCGCGCCGAGCAGCAGGGATCCGACCCCGACCGCGGCGGCGACGAGCCCGGCCGAGAACGGCCAGGAGCGGCGTGCGGGAGGCTCGATCGACGTGTACGCAAGCTCGCCCACCGCGAGGAACGCGCCCGCCACGAGCGGCGCCCACGGGTCGAGCTCCCCGGTGTCGAGCAGCGACACGATGTAGCCGGCCAGCGCGAGTGAGAGCGCCAGCTGGAGCAGCGGGGCCCAGCGGCCCGCGAGCCCCACCGAGAGCGCCAGCAGCGCAAGGCCGCCGACGATCGCAACCGGCGAGTGAAGTTCGTCGGCTGTGAGGGCCCCGTGCGCGACCACGGCGGCGAGCACCGCGAACGCGCCGAGAGCGGTCAGCGCGCGCTTCGCGCGTAGCGTCTGAATGCCTTCACCTCCTCGAGTGCTCCCGCGAGCGACGACTCGGCGGACCACACCGCAACGGGCACGCCGGCGCGCTCGTAGAGCGTGCGCTGAGCCTCGCGCTTGAGACTCCAGAGCCGGTGCGCGAGGCGGTCGGCCTCCCTCGGCCCCGGCGGGACGTACTCGAGCGGCGAGACCTCGATCACGGCGAGGTCGAACCCGCGCGCGCGGAGGTCGAGCAGCGCCGCGGTCGTCCGCTCGTCGAGCAGCGGCGAGATTGCGAGCACGAGCGCGTACGGCGGCAGCGTGCGCCGCGGCACGATGTCGAGGTTCCGCCAGGCGTAGTTCAGGACGACCTGGCTGTCGAGCGCCGCGTCGACGACGCGGTAGAGCTGCACGAGCCCGGTCGCAGGGAGAAGCCAGTTCAGCGTGCCGCCGAAGCTGACGAGACCGACGCGGTCCTTCTCGCGCAGGTAGCGGGCGGAGAGCGCCGCGGTGGCGCGCACGGTCTGGTCGAGCGTCGACGACGCACCGCGCCGCGCCTCGGCGAACGAGTCGAGGAAGAGGATCACGTCCGAGTTTCGTTCCGGGTGGTACTCGTTGACCCAGAGCTCGCCGCGCCGCGCGCTCGCGCGCCAGTTGACGCGGCGCACGAGGTCACCCGCGACGAACGGGCGGAGGTCGGCGAACTCGATCCCGTCGCCCTTCTCGCGCGCGACCTGGTTGCCCGAGAACACCTGCGTGCGAAGCGGCCGCGCGATCGACCTCAGATAGTCGGCCTGCGGATACACCTTGAGCGGCGTCCGGCCGTCGAGGCACGTCTCCCACCGGACCACGCGGAAGCGGTCGTAAGCCCGCACATACACGAGACCGGGCATGTACGCGCCCCACCGCACCGCACGAACGCGGAGCGTCACGACCTCGTCTCTGTCGACGGCGAAGGGGTTGGTTCCGTCGACGAGCTCGAGCTCATCCGGGAGCTGGAGGTAGAGCTCGACAGGCGCCGTTGCGCGAACGTCGAGCTCGAGCTCGACCTCCTCCCCCTCGAGCGCGCGCACGCGGTCCGGGCGGACGGTGACGCCGACATCGGGTCGCCGCTCGGCGAGCAGCCCGAGCGCGACGACGAGCGCGAACGGTGCGCCGATCGCGGTCAGCTCGGGCAGGCGCAGCGCGAGCCCGAGGAGCAGCGCGAGTGCGGCGAAGCCGGTGTACCCGGCGAGCTTCGCCGTCGCGGCTCTGGTCACGTCTTCGCGGCGTCTTCGGGCGCGGGCGTGGGGACCGTCTCGAGCGCCTGCTCGATGACGTCCTCGGGACGCACGCGCCGCACCCAGAGTTCCGGGCGGAGCATCAGCCTGTGCGCGAGCGCCGGCACAGCGACGCCCTTCACGTCCTCGGGCGTGACGAAATCGCGTCCGAACAGCGCGGCCCGGCAGCGGGAGAGCTTCAGCAGCGCGAGCGAGCCGCGGGGGCTCGCGCCGACCTCGACCTGCCCGCTTGCCCGCGTCGCCGCGACGAGGTCGACGATGTAGTAGCCGATCGATTCGGAGACGTAGACCTGCTCGATCGCCCGCTGCATCGAGAGCAGCGTCTCGCGGTCGACGACGCGCTCGAGGTGGACCTCGTCCTCCGCCCGTTCGATCCGCCGCTCGAGCAGCTGCCACTCGTGCTCGCGCTCCGGGTACCCGACGCCGATGCGCACGAGGAAGCGGTCCAGCTGCGCCTCGGGCAGCGGATAGGTGCCCTCGTACTCGATCGGGTTCTGCGTCGCGATCACGAGGAACGGCGGGTCGAGCGGGTGCGTCGTCCCTTCGATCGTGACCTGCCGCTCCTGCATCGCCTCGAGCAGGGCGGCCTGGGTCTTCGGCGGAGCACGGTTGATCTCGTCGCCGAGCAGGATGTTCGCGAAGATCGGACCCGGCCGGAACTCGAAGTCGCCGGCGCGCTGGTCGTACACCGCCGACCCGGTCACGTCCGACGGCATCAGGTCGGGCGTGAACTGGATACGCTGGAAGCGCATGTCGCACACCTGCGCGAACGAGCGTGCGATCAGCGTCTTCGCGAGCCCGGGATAGTCCTCGAGCAGCACGTGTCCGTCGGCGAGGAACGCGAGCAGGCACGTCTCGAGCGGGCCGCGCTTGCCGACGACGGCCTTCTCCACTTCGTCGAGGATCCGCTCGGACTGCTCGCCGACCTGTTCGACAGTGAGCTCGGTCACGCCCGTATTCTCTCGATCTCGTCGATCAGGGCATCGATCTGCTTCAGCGAGGGGCCGGGTGCGCGCCGGTCGGCCGGCATCTCGCGACCCGGCCGGATGACGGCCCAGAGTTCGGGCGAGACGAGCGGCTCGGCGCGATCGAGCTGGACTCCGTCGCGGCGCCAGAGCGCGGCGTCGGCCGCCGCGACGAGCATCGGACGGAGCCTGACGTGGAAGTCGGTCGCGTTCTCGCTCGAGACGGCGACCTGGCGCTCGAGCCGAACGAGCTCTTCCGGGCGCCCGTGGGGCATCGGCCGGCGGCGCAGGGCGGCCACGAACGGCGACGGCGCCCGCTGGGCCGAGTACGCGGTCGCCGCCGTGAGCGTGGCAAGCGCGAGCCCTCCGACGACGAGGGCGTAGATCCTCAGCACGAGCTCGCGGTCGATCGGCACGACCAGGAGCACCAGGCCGACGGCGGCGGTGACGAACGCCGTCGTCGGCACCCAGCGCAGCAGCACCCGCTTCACGCGGCCGCCCTCAGGTCGTCGCGGACTGCCTCGAGAGACGCGACTGCTTCCGCCCGCATCGCCGCATCGATCTCGTGGTTGCTGAAGCGCGCTCGCTCGAACAGCTCCGTGAGCGCATGCGCGGCCCCGGCGCGGACCTCCAGCTCGCGGAGCACGCGGGCGAGGTACTCGAGCGGCGCCTCGTGCGGACGGCGGGCGTGCCCGTGCTCGCCGAGCACCGTCTCCATCCGGACGTACGCCTGGATCACCGCGCGGCGCGGATCGGGGTCGAACTCCAGCTCGGTCAGCGTCTGGCTCAGGACGTCCTCGAGCTCTCCGGCGACCGCATGGCCGAGCGCCGGAGGCGTGCGGCGACTGCGCTCGTAGGCGACGAACGCGGAAGCCGCGAGCAGGGCCACGACGGCGACCCACCACTGGAACTCGGGACCGGACGCAGGCTCGAATCCCTCGGGCGTCTCGGGTTTCGCAGACGTCTGGGCCGGGCTCACCTCCTCGGCCGCCGGTCGCCGCAGTCGTGAGTCGGGGTCCGCGTACGCGAAGTACGCGAACAGGACGACCATGGTCACCACGAAGCCGACAAGCCCGGACCCGCGCGGCCGCTCCACCTTCCGGCCGGACGACGGGCCGGTGAAGGCCCAGACCGCGATCACGACGAGCGCCAGCACCAGCAGGATCGACAGCGTGAACGCGTAGTCGAGGAAGGCCCCCGGAACGTGGCGCTCCTCGACCCCTCCGCCCCACCCGTCGCCGCTGCTCCCCGCTGCGACGAGCGCGAGCAGGCCGAGAAACGCAAGGCCGACGACTGCGGTGCGCATGCCACCTATCTAAGACGAACGAAGGGCCCGTTGAGCGGTGCCCCGATAACCTCGTCGCGGCGTGAGCATCCTCGAGTCGCTCAACACCGACGTGCTCGTCGTCTCGGCAGCGATGCTGCTCGCGCTCGCGACGTTCAAGGTCACCCAGTGGTTGCCGGTGCCCGCGCCGGCGCTGCTCCTGGTCGCCGCGGCCGTCGCGTCCGACATCTTCCCCGAACTCGGAGTCGGCATCGTGAACGTCGAGCGGATCGGCGTCGTCGCGCTGATCGTGATCCTGCTCGACGGCGGCATGCACGTCGGCTGGCGGCGCTTCCGGTCCTCGGCGTTCCCGATCGCGATGCTCGGGGTGGTCGGCACGTTCTTGACGGCGACGGTCGTCGCAGGTGCGGCGCACTACCTGCTGGACTTCAGCTGGATCACGTCCTGGCTCGTGGGAGCCGCGCTCGCGCCGACCGATCCGGCGGTGATGTTCTCGGTGCTCGGCAACCGCGAGATCGGCGGCAGGAGCGGGACGATCCTCGAGGGGGAGTCGGGAGCGAACGACCCCGTCGGGATCGCGCTGATGATCGGGATGATCGAGTTCGCGACCTCCGACGGCGGATCGGTCGTCGGGATCGTCCAGGAGATCGTGGTCGAGATGGCGGTCGGCCTCGCGGTCGGACTCGTGGGCGGCCGGCTGCTCATTCCCCTGATGCAGCGGGTCTCGCTGCCGCGCGAGGGGCTCTACCCGATCCGCGTGCTCGTCGTCGGCGGAATCGTCTACGGCGTCGCCGCGGAGCTCCACGGCTCCGGCTTTCTGGCCGTCTTCATCGTCGGGCTCCTGATCGGCGACGTGCACGCGCCGTACAAGACGGAGATCGAGCGCTTCCACACGGCGCTGGCGAGCCTCGCGGAGATCGCGGTGTTCGTCGCGCTCGGCCTGACGATCGCCGGGCCGAGCAGACTCTGGGACGACATCCCGGCGGGCGTCGTGCTCGCGCTCGTGCTGGCCCTCGTCGCGCGGCCGATCGCGGTGGCGCTCCTCCTCGCACGCGTGCGGCTGCGCTTCAACGAGAAGGTCTTCATCGCCTGGGGCGGCCTGAAGGGCGCGGTGCCGATCCTCCTTGCCGCCTTCGCGCTCGTCGCCGACGTGGAGGACTCCCGGACGATCTACAACATCGTCTTCGTGGTCGTCATGCTCTCTGTGGTCGTGCAGGGCTCGACGATCCCCTGGGTCGCGCGCCGGCTCGGCGTCCCGATGCGGATGGTCGAGCCGGAGCCCTGGGACGTCTCGATCCGGCTCCGCGAGCCGGAGAACGTCCAGCGTTTCGTCGTCGGCAACGGTTCGCGGGTCGTCGGGAGCGCGATCCGGGACGTACCGCTCGGCGAGCGTGCCTGGATCTCGTTCGTCGTGCGGGACGGACAGGCGCGCCAGGCACGCGGCTCGCACGTCCTCCGCGTCGGCGACGAGATCCACCTGCTCGGCGAGCCTGAGGACGAGCGCGTGCTACGGCGGCTGTTCGAGGGCCCGCCGCTTCCGGCCGAGCAGTGACGGCGACTAGCCGGAGCGCGGGACGAACACGCTCACGCGTCCGGCCGGCGTCACGCGGACGACCCGGCGCGCCTCGAGCTGCGTGACGTAGGCGTTGCCGTTGTAGTCGACGACCACGCCGACAGCGACACGGAGCGGTGCGAGCAACGTCGGCGTTCCGCCCTCGGGACCGATCCGGTAGAGACCGCGGCCCGCATCGGCGACGTAGACGGCGTCGCCCGGCGCGCCCACGAGGTCGACGGGCGCGCTGAAGCCGGCGGCGAAGGTCGAGATCTTCCCGGCGGCGTCCACGCGGCGGATGACGCCGTTGTGCGAGTCGGCGACCAGCAGCACGTCGTCTCTGCGCCAGATCACGTCGTGCGGATGGCCGAGCAGCGCCGCAGCAGCCGGCCCTCCGTCGCCTGCGTACCCGGTGCCGCCGTTCCCGGCGGCCGTGCCGATCGTGCCTGCTGGCTCGACGACGCGGATCCAGTTGTCGTACTCGGCGATCGCGATTCGCTCGTCGTGGTCGACGTCTATCCCTCCGGCGCCCGCCAGTTGTGCGCTCGTCGCAGGGCCACCGTCGCCGGAGTGTCCGCGAACGCCCGTGCCGGCGACGAGAACCTTGCGGCTCCCCTCGAGCCGGTAGACACGGTCGCCCGCCGAGACGTAGAGGTGTCCCGTGTCGTCGTACCCGAGCCCGACGATCGCCTCGGGGAAGCCGGACGCCACCACTCGGCGCGCGCGGGTTGCGAGGTTGACGCGGACGACACGGCGAAGCGCCCGGTCCCCGACGATCAGCGCCGCTCCGTCCGGGGCAAGCGTGAGCGGACCGGGCTCGCGAATCGCCAGCGGTTTGGGCTTGGGCTTCTTGCGAGTCGCGGCCGGCGTGTCCATGCACGCGCCGGCAACGCCGACCGCCGAGAGCACGAGCAGAACGAAAGCGAGTCTCCGCACGCGGCGCTGTTACACCGCACGACCCGGATCGGTCACGCCTGCTCGAGCGAGCGCGCGAGCTCGATCGCCTGCTCCTTCGTCACGTCCGCCTCGAGCCGGTAGATGACGTCACCCCGCCGCCACGCGAGCACGTTTCCGGCGAGGTAGCCCTCGGCGCCGTAGTGGTTCCCGTCACCGCCTGCGCCCGGCGCCTGGAAGAAGACCACGTGCTCCCCGCCGGAGATCCAGACCCCGGACGCCCCGTCGAAGGACACGAGCTCGGCGGTTCCCATGGGCCCGATCGACTTGTAGAAGAAGTCGGGCCCGCCGACCTTCCACTGGCTGAAGACGAGCTCCGCGCGCCGGCTGTCGCCGCCGTAGATCGCGGTGACCATGTCGCCCGGCGGGTAGTCCAACCAGTAGACGTGATCCGGCTCGCCGAGGCCGCTCGGCAGACGTAGCGACTCCGAGAAGCTGTCGATCGCTTCCTGGAGCGGCAACTCGGCGCCGTAGTACGGCGTGCTCAGGTAGCCGACCTCGGGCAGCGAGAGACGCCGTTCGATCCTGATGCCGGGGATCCGGTCGAGCAGGTCGAGGACGCCGCTGCGGGCGCCGGGAGAAAGCGCGAGCATAGCGCCGGCGAGCACGGCGAGCAGCACCGCGAACGTGAGCGCGATCCGCCCCCGCGGACGCGGCCGCCGCTCGGGCAGCCGGGCGCGAGCGCGGCCGGCGAGGTCCGGCGTCTCCGGGAACGAGTAGTACGGTGCCGCCGCCTCGAGGCGGCGCTCGAGCTCATGCATCGCCGGCCCCCAGCTCTGCGCGCAGATGCTCGAGCGCGCGGAAGACGCGCATCTTGACCGCGCCGCGGCGCACGCCGAGCGCGGCCGCCGTCTCCTCGTCGCTCAGCCCGATGAAGTAGCGCGCGACGATCGCGGTCCGCTCCTCGTCCTTGAGACGGGCGAGGGCGGCGAAGAGCTCGTCGCGGCGCTCGGCATCGACGATCGCCGCCTCGGGCGACCGGGCCGGGTCGCCCAAGGCAGCCTCGTCAGCAGCTCGGTTGAGGAGATGCGCGCGCCGACCGAGCGTGCGTCGCCGGTTGCGGGCCTCGTTCGCGACGATCCGGAGCAGCCACGGACGAAAGGGGGCACCCGTCCGGAACCGCGGCAGCGCGTTGTACGCCTTCACGAACGCCTCCTGCGTCACCTCCTCGGCGTCGGCGGCGGAGCCCACGATCGCGTAGGCGGTACGAAAGGCGATGTGCTCGTGCATGCGGAGGAGTGCCTCGAAGGCGTCTGCGTCGCCGCGCTTCGCGCGCACGACGATGTCGGTCTCCGGCGGCCGGCCCACCACCACACCGTCATACACCGCCGCGAGGTCGAGGGTCACCGGCTGCGGTTGCCCGCGCGGTCGATCGCGACCACGCGGACGCTGCCCTGCGCGGGCCGTGCCGCCCTGGTGTCGGCGTCGAGGTGCGTCCGACCGATCCAGAAGGTCGCCGGAACGGAGCGGACGCGCCCGCCGGCGTGCACCTCGTAGCGCGCGACGCCGCTCCCGCGGTCGGCGACGGGATCCCACTCGACGACTCCACGGCGCACGCGGACCCGAGGCCGAGCCGGACGCGTTCGGTCGAGCCACCGGAACGCGAGTGTCGCGTGCTCCGCCTCGCGCGCGACGACGCGTACCTCGAAAACTCCCGGCACGCGGAGCGTCCCGACGTCGCGATCGACGAGCACGTCCCGCTGGGAATACGGGCCGCCCAGACCGCTGCGGAGCCCGTTCGTCCCGGCGTAGGCGAGGACACCGTGCGCGGGGCGGTACTCGAACCAGTACTCCGCGCGCCCGGTCGTCACCGCAAGCGCCTGCGTGCGCGACGACGGCTGCTCGAGCGCGTCGAGCTCGTACGTCCCCGTGCGTCCCGGCCGGGCGACACCGTCGAGCCAGCCGAACACCCACTTCTCCCAGGCCGTGAACTGCTCCTCGCCGTGGCCCATCACGCTGAACGGGTTCTCGTAGTTCACGACCTCGCCGCCGATCCGCGCCGGCCCCTCCTCCGGCAGGCCGTAGGTATGCCCGAGCTCGTGGGCGAGCGTCGTCCACGGGATCGCCCAGTTGATCCAGACGACGTTCCCGTAGTAGCTGCCGCCCCAGGTGCACGCGGCAATCCTCGGGAAGACGAAGACCTGGTACGTGTAGCGCCCGAGGTCGTAGCCCGACCGCTGCGCGACCGCGGACGTGAAGTTGTAGAGCTCGGTGTAGGAGCACGTGCGCGGCTCCGCGTCCCAGACGTGCAGCCACCGCGTCGTCTCGTGGGTGAGCCACGCGCGCCCGTACGACGACGCGCGGATGTGCTCCGACGCGCGCTCGACGGAGCTCGCGACCGCGTCCTCGGAGAGCTCGGGCGTCTCCGGCCCCCAGGTCAGCCGCAGGATCAGCAGCCGCTGCTCGCCCGCCGGGGCAACGGCGTTCCCCGGCGAGGCGAAGAGCAGCAGCAGTAGCAGCGACAGGAGGGTCGCGGGGAGAGTCCTTGCCACCGCCCGGATTACACCGCGCCGCTCGTTCGGGTCACAGCCGTGCCGAACCGCTCTACCATGACCGCATGGCGGCGAGGGACGTACGTGAATCGGAGTGGCAGTTCGATGCCATCGACCTGCGGCCGGTCCTTCGGTGGTTGGAGCAGTCAGGCGAGCCGCTGTCGATCGCGGCGACGAGCACCGTCAGCCAGGTCGATCTCTACCTCGACACCGAGGACCGCCGCTTCCATCGGGCCGGGTACTCCCTCAGGATCCGCCGGAGCGGCACGCATGCCGGGCGCGCCGAGCGAGGCGACGCTGAAGGCGCTCGACTCGCAGCCGGGGATGCCCGGCCTACGTGTGCGGCGGGAGCTGTCGGAGCCGCTCGACCAGCCCGACGCCGAAACGCTCTCCCGGGCCGCCGGACCGGTCGGCGACCGGGTCCGTGCGGTGGCCGGCTCGCGCAAGGTGCTGCCGCTCTTCGAGGTGCGCACGCGCAGGCGCGCCTTCGCGGTCAGCTCGGACGGGTTTCCGCCCGGCGAGCTCGCGCTCGACGAGACGTCGATCAGGCTCGCGTCCGGCGGGGCGCCCGCGCGTCTGCGGCGGGTAGAGCTCGAGGTGCCCGAGGCGGCCGTCGAGTCACTCGCGCCGTTCGTCCGGAACCTCCGCGAGGCGTGCGGGCTCCAACCGGCGAAGCTGTCGAAGTACGAGGCAGGTCTTCTCGCGGCCGGTCTCGCCGCACCCGAGCCGGAACCGTACGGCGCGACCGAGATCGATCCGGACGACTCGATCGGGGCGGTGGCCCGCGCAGTCCTGCGCCGGCACTTTGCGGTCCTGGTCGAAAAGGAGCCCGGCACTCGCCTCGGCGACGACATCGAGGAGCTCCACGACATGCGCGTCGCGAGCCGGCGGCTGCGTGCGGCACTGTCGCTCTTTGCAGAGGCGCTGCCGCCGAGCGCCGCGGCGCTCCGCGAGGAGCTCAAGTGGATCGGCGGCCTGCTCGGCGCGGTCCGGGACCTCGACGTCCAGCTCGAGCAGCTGGGCACGTGGCTCGACGCACTGCCAGAGGCCGACCGGGAGCCTCTCGCCGCGCTGCGCACGTTGCTCGAGACGCAGCGCTCGGCTGCGCGTGCCGAGCTGCTCGCGGCGCTCGACTCGCGCCGGTACACGACGTTCGTCGCCCGCTTCGCGAGGATGCTCCGGGGACCGACCCCGCGTAGGGGCCCGGCCGCCGTCCCGGTCCGCGCCGTCGCGCCCGACCTGATCGAGAGCCGTTTCCGGGCGCTCCGCAAGTTCGCACGGAAGATCGGGCCGGAGACGAGCCCGAGCGACTACCACGCCGTGCGGATCCGCAGCAAGCGGCTGCGCTACGCGCTCGAGTTCCTTGCCGACGTCTACCCCGAGCGGACACGACCAGTGATCAAGCGGCTGGTCGTGCTCCAGGACATCCTCGGCCTCCACCAGGACGCAGACGTCGCGATCGAACGGCTCCGTCACCTCGCCGTCGAGGGCGCCGCCGAGCTCCCGCCCGCGACCGTCTTCGCGATGGGCGAGGTCGCCGAGCGCTACCGGCAGAGCATGGCCGGGCTGCGAAAGCAGTTCCCCGCGGCCTACACCCAGGTGAAGGGGAAGAGCTGGAAGGCGCTCGAGCGGGAGCTCGAAGCGGAGCGTCCGGCTCCGCCGCCGAGGGCGGCCCCGAGCGCAGAGACCTCCGCTTCCTGAGCTTCGAGGGCTCGATCCCCGAGGTTTCGACGCCTGGAGGTCCGGTTTGGGGTTGCTCGATGGCAAATCGGGGGACACATCCTGTGCCGGACCTTTGCCGACTGTAGGCGTGGGAGACAGACGAAGACGAACGGATGTCAAGCGGTTCCCCGAACGATCCCGACTTCGTCATGGAGGCTTCAATGTCAGACACAGCGGCGCCCCTAACCGACACGGTCGATGCCAAGGTCCTTCTGGGCGTCCTGGCCCAGATGAGGGCAGGCGACTTCACGGCCCGCATGCCGTTCGATTGGACGGGCCTCGCCGGCAAGGTCGCCGACGGTCTCAACGAGGTCATCATCGCCAACGAGGCGCTCGGGGCAGAGCTGGCCCGGGTCAGCGACGTGGTCGGCAAGCAAGGCAAGTTTTCGCAGCGTGTCGCGCTCGGAGGACTGACGCAAAGATGGTCCGGGCCCGTCGAGTCGGTCAACAGCCTGATCGACGACCTGGTGCGTCCGACCATCGAGATGCAGCGGGTCATCGGAGCCGTCGCCGACGGCGACCTGAGCAAGAAGGTGTCTGCCGACGTCAGCGGCGAGATGCTCGAGCTGAAGAACACGATCAACGCGATGGTCGACCAGCTCAACGGGTTCATCTCCGAGGTGACACGCGTCGCCCGCGAGGTCGGGACAGAGGGCAAGCTCGGCCAGGCTGAGGCGGTCACCATCGAGGTCGGTGGTGTCTGGAAGGACCTGACCGACGACGTCAACCTGATGGCCGGGAACCTGACCGGCCAGCTGCGAAACATCGCCGAGGTGACCACCGCGGTGGCCAACGGCGATCTGAGCAAGAAGATCTCGATCGACGTCAAGGGCGAGTTCCTGGAGCTGAAGAACACGGTCAACGCCATGGTCGACCAGCTCAACGCCTTTGCCGGTGAGGTGACGCGAGTCGCCCGCGAGGTCGGCGTCGAAGGCAAGCTCGGCGGCCAGGCGCAGTCGACGGAGGTCAGCGGCGTGTGGAAGGACCTGACCGACAACGTCAACCAGCTGGCTGCAAACCTCACCAACCAGGTGCGGGCCATCGCGGAGGTCGCGACCGCAGTCACCGAGGGCGACCTCACCAGGCAGGTCTCCATGGAGGCAAGCGGAGAGGTCGCCGGCCTGAAGGACACGCTCAACGAAATGATCCGCAACCTCCGCGAGACCACCAGGCAGAACGTCGAGCAGGACTGGCTGAAGACGAACCGGGAGCGCTTCACCCGCATGCTTCAGGGCCAGGACGATCTCGCTGCGATGTCGAGCATGATCCTCTCCGAGCTCGCGACGCTCGTCTCGGCCCAGCACGCGGTCTTCTACTCGATGACCAGCCCGGACGATGACGGGGACGCGGTGCTGGAGCTCCAGGCCGGGTACGGCTACGAAGCGCGCAAGCATCTCTCGACGTCCTTCCGGCTGGGCGAAGGCCTGGTCGGTCAGTGCGCCAAGGAGAAGAAGCGGATCTTGCTCACCGACGTTCCCGGCGACTACGTGACGATCAACTCGGGACTCGGCGAGGCGACTCCCCTGAACATCATCGTGCTGCCGGTCCTGTTCGAGGGGTCGCTGCGCGCCGTGATCGAGCTCGCCTCGTTCTCCCCGTTCAGCATCACCCACCAGACGTTCCTCGACTCGATCACGGAGAGCATCGGCATCGTCCTCAGCACGATCAATGCCTCCGCTCTCACGGAGACGCTGCTCAAACAGTCCCAGTCTCAGGCCGAGGAGCTCCGCTCGCAGCAGGAAGAGCTACGGGGGACCAACGAGGATCTCGCACGGCAAGCCAGGCTGCTCGCCGAGCAGAACACCCTGGCGGAGCAGAAGAACCAGGAGATCGAGCAGTCCAAGCACCTCGTCGAGGAGAAGGTCAGCCAGCTCGCCGTGTCGTCGAAGTACAAGTCCGAGTTCATCGCGAACATGTCGCACGAGCTCCGCACGCCGCTGAACAGCCTCTTGATCCTCGCCCAGCAGCTCGCAGACAACCCGGACAACAACATGACCGACACACAGGTCGAATATGCGAGCGTCATCCACTCGTCGGGCAAGGAACTGTTGGCGCTTCTGAACAGCATCCTCGACCTCGCCAAGGTCGAGTCGGGGACCGTCCTGGCCGAGATGGCCGACGTCTCGGTCGGCGAACTGCGGCTCGCCCTCCTCCGCGAGTTCGAGCCCGTCGCCCAGGGCAAGGGCCTCGGCTACTCGATCGACCTCGCACCCGGCAGTCCCGAGGTCATCGTCACCGACCTGCAACGCCTGCGTCAGATCCTCAAGAACTTGCTCGCCAACGCGTTCAAGTTCACCGATCGCGGCAACGTGCGGGTGCAGATCGGCCTGGCCGAGAACGGGTGGAGCCGGGAGGTGGCGACGCTCGTCACCGCCCCGTCGGTCGTCGCTCTCTCTGTCACCGACACCGGCATCGGTATCGACGACGAGCAGCAACACCGGATCTTCGAGGCGTTCGCACAGGGCGACGGCACGACCGCTCGCCTCTACGGCGGTACCGGCCTCGGTCTTTCGATCAGCCGCGAGCTGGTCGGCCTGCTCGGCGGTGAGATCACAGTCGCGAGCACGCCCGGACAGGGCAGCACGTTCACCGTCTACCTCCCGGCGCGTCGGTCGGCGAGCGTCGCACAGACGACCGCCCCCGAACGCCTGACGCCGGTTCCGGAGCGCTCAGGGTCGCTCGCCGTTGCCGACGGAAGGGCGGCCGCGGACACAAGCCCGCTCCCCGGTCGCGCTCAGTCCAATGGACACGACGACCGCTCGATCGACGGATTGAAGATCCTGGTGGTCGACGACGACCTACGCAACATCTTCGCCATGACGGCGCTTCTTGCGCGAGGCCGCGCCGAGGTGACGGTCGCCGAGAGCGGTGCCGAGGCCATCGCCACCCTCGAGCGGATGCCCGACATCGACGTGGTTCTGATGGACATCATGATGCCGGTCATGGATGGCTACGACACCATCCGCGCCATCCGGAAGATCGATCAGTTCAAGCCTCTTGCGATCATCGCCGTCACCGGCAAAGCGACGGCCGGAGAGCGCCAGCGCTGCCTCGACGCCGGAGCCGACGACTACGTCTCGAAGCCGGTCGACATCGCCGAGCTCTTTGCGGCGCTCAGGCCGTGGCTGACGACGACTGCGGCGCCGGCCGTACCCGAGCCGGTGGTCGAGCTGACCGGCCTGCACGGCCGATTGAACGGACGAGAGGCCAGTGTCGTCGACGGACTGGAGATCCTCATGGTCGACGACGACTTCCGCAACATCTTCGCCATGACGTCACTTCTCGAACGGGGCCATGCCAACGTCACAGTCGCCGAGAGCGGTGCCGAGGCAATTGCCGCGCTGGAGCGGTTGCCCCACGTCGACATCGTCCTGATGGACATCCTGATGCCGGTCATGGATGGCTACGAGACCATCCGCGCGATCCGGAAGATCGATCAGTTCAAGTCTCTCGCGATCATCGCGGTCACAGGCAAGGTGACGGCAGGGGAGCGCCAGCGCTGCCTCGACGCCGGCGCCAGTGACTATGTTGCAAAGCCGGTCGATGCCGCCGAGCTCCTCGCGGCCCTCAGGCCCTGGCTGCCGACGACGCAGTCAACTGCATGAGTGCACCTCCGCGTCTCATGGGGGCCCCGGCCCCGGTGACAGCCGCATCGCCCGTCCCCATCCTGGTGGTCGACGACAACGCCGCCAAGCGACTGGCACTGAAGGCGGTGCTCTTGCCGCTCGGCTATTCCATCGTCGAAGCCGACTCCGGAACCTCCGCCCTGCGTTGCGTCATGGAACGGGACTTCGCCGTCATCTTGCTCGACGTCCGCATGCCGATCATGGACGGGTTCGAGACCGCCGCACACATCCGCAAGCGTCGGCAGTCCGAGATCACTCCGATCATCTTCATCACCGCACACGGGAGCGACGAGATCCGCGAAACCGACCTGTACGCCCAAGGTGCGGTCGACTTCATCTTTGCGCCGGTCCCGCCGAACGAGCTTCGAGCGAAGGTGTCGGTCTTTGCAAACCTCTTCATCAGGGCGGAGGAACTTGCCACCCAGGCTCGGGAACTGCAGACGGCCGCCGACCAGCTGAGACTCCTCACAGACGCCGCCCCCATCGGCATCTTCCGGACCGACACCGAACACCGATACGTGTACACCAACCCGCGTTGGACCGAGATCACGGGCATCCCACCCGTCGAGGCCGTCGGGCGGACGTGGGACACCATCATCGGCACGAAGGAGCGCGCCGGCGTCATCACCCAGTTGCCGGACGATGCGGCGTACAGATCAGAGCTCTTCCATCGATTCGAGATCGCGGTTCCGGGTTCGGGCTCAAGGGTCGTGCTCGTGACCACGAAGACCATCCCGGACAGCGAGGGTGGAATAGCCGGCTGGGTCGGGACCCTCGCCGACGTCACCGCCGCCCACCGTGAGCAGGAGGCCAACCAGGCGCGGCGCGT
The DNA here is from genome assembly GCA_963700495.1 of uncultured Actinomycetes bacterium. Taxonomy (GTDB): domain Bacteria; phylum Actinomycetota; class Thermoleophilia; order Gaiellales; family Gaiellaceae; genus JACCTU01. Next base: position 67,903 of record CAVOXT010000004.1, read on the forward strand.
CGCCGAGGAACGGTATCGCCGAATCGTCGAGACGACGATGGAGGGCATCTGGCTCGTCGATGCGGACAGCCGCACGACGTTCGTCAACGACGCATTGGCGCGGATGCTCGCGACGAGCGTCGCGGAGATGCAGGGGCGCACGATCTTCGAGTTCTGCGACGAAAGTGAGCTCGGCAAGGCTGAGAAGGCCATCGACCGCCGCCGAGCCGGCGCGAGCGAGCGATTCGAGATGAAGCTTCGGAGGAGCGACGGCACCGAGATGAGTGCCTTGCTGAGTGCGAACTCGATCTTCGACGAGAGCGGCATGTACCTCGGCGCTCTCGCGATGGTCAGCGATGTCACCGAAAGGGTGGAGCACGACGCCCGACGACATCAGCTCGAGGAGCAGCTGCGGCACTCACAGCAGCTCGAGTCGATCGGGCATCTCGCCGGTGGCATCGCGCACGACTTCAACAACCTGCTGCTCGGGATCCGCGGCTACGGTGAGCTCGCCCTCAGACGGCTCGAGCGCGGCGAAGATTCCGCCGCCGCGGACATCAAAGACATGCTCGAGGCCGCAGAGCGCGCGACGCAGTTGACACGACAGCTGCTCGCGTTCGGGCGGCGCCAGGTGATGCAACCGGAAGTCATCGACCTGGGCGAGGTCGTGGCCGACATGGAGAAGTTGCTGCGCCAGCTGATCGGCGACCAGATCGAGCTCGTCACCTCGTCACCTGAGGCGCGCGTCCTCGTGGACGCAGACCGCACCCAGCTCGAGCAGGTGATCACCAACCTCGTCGTGAACGCCCGGGACGCCATGCCCGCCGGCGGCCACCTCGTGATCGACGCCTCCCTTTCGAATCACGCGAGCGGAGAGGCAGTGCTCGCGGTCTCCGACGACGGCACCGGGATGGACGCCGAGACGGCGACGCGCATCTTCGAGCCGTTCTTCAGCACCAAGGGCTCCGCCGGCTCCGGGTTCGGGCTCGCCACGGTCCACGGCATCGTCAACCAGAGCGGAGGGCGGATCGTCGTCGACAGCCGACCCGGCGAAGGCTCGACGTTCTCGATCTTCCTCCCGTCGAGCAAGGGTACGCCGACGCCGCTGGCGACCGCGCTGGCTGACATCGAGGGCGGAGCGGACACCATCCTTGTCGTCGAAGACGACGCCATGGTGCGCACGATCGTGACGGGGACGCTCGAGGACCTGGGCTACCGCGTCATCGCAGCCGATGGAGGAGACGCGGCGCTCGAGCTCGCAGCGACCCACGCCTCGGAGATCGACCTCATCCTCACCGACCTCGTGATGCCCGGCGCGGGCGGCCGTGAGACGGCCGAGCAGGTGCGCCGGCTCTTTCCGACCGCCAGAGTGCTCTACATGTCCGGTTACACAGACGACGTCGTCATCCGTAGCGGCGGCCACTTCGAGCCGGGCGTCGCCTTCATCCAGAAGCCGTTCGGCGCCGAGCAGCTCGCCCGAAGCGTCCGCGAGGTGCTCGAGATCGAGCTTGCGTGACGGCCGTCAAACGGCCGCGAGAACGTACTGCATCCGCTCGAACCTGACCAGACGGAACGCGACCGGCCCGGTCTGAACGATCTCGAAGCCGCTGTGCGACAGCAGCGATTCCACGGTGGCCAGATCGAAGGCACCTGAGCCGTGTGCGTGTGCGTGCGGGCTCCCGCGCGGGTTGGCCGGGTGATCGAGGTCGAGGTCGACCGCCAGCAGACGTCCGCGCGGCTTGAGCACGCGGCGAATCTGTCCGACTGATCGATGAAGCGCGTCCGGCGGCAGATGGTGCAACGTCAGCGTCGTCAGGACCGCGTCGAACGTCGCGTCGGGAAACGGCAGCTCCTGGGCGACGGCGGTCTCGAAGACGACTTCCACCCCAGCCCGTCGCGCCTTCCTGCGCGCCCGTTCGATCATCTCGGGCGACGGGTCGATCGCGTGAACGGATCCCGACGAGCCGACGCGCCGCTTGGCAACGATCGCCTGCGTTCCCGTGCCGCAGCCGAGGTCGAGGACGGACTCGCCTGCGGCGAGTCGAGCGAGCTCGACCACTTCCTCCCGAAACGCACGCTCCCGGCCGAGCGTTCGCGCCCACAGCTTGAGGTCGTAGCGACGGGTCCCTTCGATCAGCCGCCCCGGCAGCGTCATCGATGGTGGTGTCGAACGGTGTGCCACGAGTCCCACGCGATCCTGAGGATGACGAGCGTGATCGCGAGGCCGATCAGCGGGTCCGCGAGCTCGAACCCTATTGCGACCGCGGCGGCACTCGCGACGACGCCGAGGCTGACGAACGCGTCCACGCGGGCGTGGTTGCCGTCGGCGACGAGCGCCGCGCTGTCGAGCCGTCTGCCCGCGCGCAAACGCACGCGGGCGGCGATCTCGTTCCCGCCGTAGCCGATCATCCCGGCGCCGGCGAGGGCCCAAAGATGATCGAGCTCCCGCGGGTCCAGGAGCCGGAGCACCGTTTCGTAGAGGGCGACCGAAGCGGAGACGACGATCGCGGCGACGACGACGTATCCCGCCCAGCGCTCGGCACGGACGCTTCGGAGCAGAAACGCGGCGCCGACGGGGATCGCCGTGAGGGCGTCGCCGGCGTTGTGGATCAGGTCGGCGAGCAACGCGACGCTGCCTGACAGAACGAAGACGAGCCCCTGGGCGAGCGCGGTGGCGCCCAGCACCGCCAGGCTGATGCAAACCGCGCGCACACCTGCGCGAGAGCGCAGGATCTCGTGGTCGACCAACCCGCCGTGCACATGGCTGCGGCCGACGGCGGTCACCGCAACGCGTCTTGCCGCTCGAGCTCCGCGAGCGTGGGTGCCGCGGGCGGGCGGGTGTGCTCGTGGTGGTTCCGGATCGCACCGAGCAACTCGGCGACGTGGTGGTCAAACAGCCGGTAGTACGCGTGGCGCCCGTCGCGGCGGACAGCAACGAGCCGTTCGTGCCGGAGCAACCGCAGCTGATGCGAGGCCGCGCTCGCCGTGAGCCCGGTGGCCGTGACGAGCTCCTCGACGGTCCGCTCGCCGGCGATCATCGCCCACAGAAGCCGTAGGCGGCTCCCCGCGCCGAAGGCGCGCATCGACTCGGCGAGTGCCCCCGCCTCGTCGACGCTCAGCGGCCGGTCGACGGGAAGGTGCTCGGAGGAATGCGGCAAGCGGACAGCTTACCCACACTTGCACAACTCTTCAATTATCCTCCTTGCGCACCCTTCACGGCTGCGCGCTCCGTGAGCTCGCGCTCGAGCGCCCGGCCGCAGCGGATCAGGGCCTTCCGCAGGCTTTCCACCTCCTCGGCGTCGAAGTCGCCCAGCATCTCCCGCTCGACGTCGTCGACCGCGCGGTCGCAGCGCTCGAGCGCCCGCTTTCCCGCAGTGGTCAGCTCGGTGCGGATGATGCGGCCGTGGTCGGGGTCCGCGCGGCGCCGGACGTAGCCCCGTTCGACAAGCTGCGTGAGCGCCTCGCTCATCGACTGCGGCGTGACGAGCGAGCGGCGGGCGAGCTCCGCGTTGGAGAGGCCGTCCTGTGACCGCAACACCGAGAGGGCGGTGTAGGCGGGCAAGGTGAGGCCGGCCGGCCGGACCGCGACCGTGAGCCGGCGATACAGCTCGCGGTCGAGGCGCCCGATGACGTAGCTGAGCCGCGGCTCCATGCTCACGTCGCCGGCCGCTCGTAGGCCTGCAGACCCGGCTTGATCCGCTTCTCGTCGAGGAACTGCTCGTCGGGCATCCCATCTCCCGGCGCGCGCGGCGTGACCGCGTCGAAGCCACGATCATCGCGTTGCGCTTCTCGGGCCGGTTCAGCTCGACCCACGCGATTCCCTCGTCGACCTCGACCCGCACGGTCGTCCATCGGTCCGCGTATCCATAGGTGCTCTCCTCCTCGTTCGCTCGCCGATAATATCAGGTAGCCTGATATTAAGCGAGTGCCGGGCCTCACCCCGGGCATGGTGGTCGCGGCCGAGGAAGGTGTTCGCCCACGCGCTCGTCCGCGCGAGCGCGTTGTCCTTGACGATGACCGGGCCGTCCAGCATCGACTCCTCCTCGCCGTACGCCTTGAGCCGCTCGTAGGCCTGCGACCAGATGCACTCCGTGTCGTAGACCTCGCACAGGCCCTCGCGGGTGCCGCCGCACGGCCCGTTGCGCTGGTTCTTCGCGCACTGCGACTCGGGGCAGACGTAGGCGATGTCGGGAAGCGAGCAGTCGCCGCAGTCGCGGCAGCCGAAGAGCGGCACCTTGGCCGCCTGCTCGACCGCGTGGGCGACCTTCCGGACCGGTCGGGCCTTCTCGACGGCCCGGTAGAACGCGCGCCCGGCCGGGAAGAGCGGCGCGTCCGGCTCGAACGCGGCGGCGTGGAGCCGCCGGCTGAAGCGGTACTTGAGCGGCACGCGCAGCTCGGTCTTCCGCTTGCGCTTCGAGTCGAGGTACGCCGCGTTCACCTCGCCCGACGAGAGCTTCGTCTCCGGGTCGGGCTCGAAGAAGTAGAACTCGTCCGCGAACGGGTAGTGGATCTCCGGCGCGAACTCCCGCCAGTCGTCGTCCGCGAACGAGCCGGCCAGGTCGAGGATCTCGCCGAAGGTGGACGCCGGCATGTGGCCTCCGAGGTAGACGCCGTCGAAGCCGAGACCGCGCGCGACCGCGACGTGCTTGGCGGCCAGGTCGACGAAGAACGCCCGGCCCTTGTCCGGGCTCGCCGCGTGGCGCTCGGCGAGCGCGAGCAGCTCGTCGGTGACGACGACTCCCGGAATCCTCCCCTGGTGGAAGGCGCGCGCCGCCGGCCGCGAGAGGAGATAGACGTTGGCGAGCACCGAGACGGGTAGGCTCCTCGCGCCTGATCCAGCGCAGCAGCTCGTCGTCCTTGCGCGCGTTCCAGCCGATCTGGTTGATGACGAAGCGCGCGCCCGCCTCGACCTTCTTCCGGAGCTTGAAGTACTGCGGCATCACCTCGCGCTCGCGCCGCTTGTGGTTCGTCACGACGCAGCCGAGGAAGAAGTCCGTCCGGTCGAGCCGGGTCTCGGGCGTTCGTTCGTCCCGCAGCCCCTCGTTCATCTCCGAGAAGAGGCTCAGCAACCCGACCGAGTCGATGTCGAACACCGGAGCGGCGAGCCCCTTGTGGCCCGTGACCGGATAGTCGCCGGAGAGCGCGAGGACGTTGTCGAATCCCTCCGAGCCCAGCTTCCAGCCGCGGCTCTCGAGCGCGTTGCGGTTCCAGTCCTTGCAGGAGAGGTGGATGATCACCTCCTGGCCGCGCGAGATCAGATCCGTCCCGAGGGTGTCGGGCGAGAGCATCGCGTGCCCGCCCGGATTGTCGGTGATCGAGAGCACGTCGATCCGCGGGTCGGCGGCGAGCTCCCGCGCCATCTCCATGACCCGGTGGCTGCTGTCCGCCGTGATCAGCCCACGGCTCGTGACCAGCTCGGCGGCGACGACGAACGCACCGGGCCGCGCGAGCTGTTCACGGAGGGGATCATCGAGGGCCGGCTGCATTTCCAGTATCAGTCTGCCTGACTTATCATCGCCGCATGGCCGACCTGCACGTGCTCGACGACGAGACGGCTCGGATGGTGGAAGGGGTTTGCGACGCGATCGTCCCCGGCTCGGCCCGCGTGCGCCCGGCGGTCTACGTCGATGCGTTGCTGGCCCGGATGGACGAGGGGCCGCGGGCGGCGGCGCTCGCGCGCGTTCGCGTCTCTGGCAGGCGGCGAGATCGAGGAGCGGGTGGGGACGCCGGAGTTCCTCCAGGTGCGCGCGCTCGCGATCGAGGCGTTCTACAGCGACTTCGTGGCGCCCGGCGTCGACGCGACCGGCGCGTGGGCGGAGATCGACTTCAACACTCCGCTCGCCACGCGGCTGGCGAAGGACTGGTCCTACCTGGGGATCGGATGAGCGAGCGCTTCGACGTCGTGGTCGTCGGCTCCGGTGCGGGCGGCGGAGTCGTGGCAGGCGAGCTCGCGGACCGCGGCCGGCGCGTGCTTCTGCTCGAGCTCGGCCCGCACAGGACCGCGGCTGACTTCACGCGCTGGGAGGCGAAGGCGACGCACGATCTCTGGTGGCCGATCCGGTTCGCGCTGATCGACGGCGGCGCCGGCGGCGCGGTCGGGCTGATCGGCGGTCGCTGCGTCGGCGGCATCGACCACGATCAACACGAAGGTGGCGCTGCGCGCGCACGCGAAGGACCTCGCCAAGTGGCACGAGGCGAGCGGGCTCGTCGGCTCGGCCGGCACGCCGTTCGGCGCGTCCGACCTCGATCCGCACTACGACCAGGTGGAGCAGCGGCTCGGCGTGCGCGAGCGGACCGACTGGTCGAAGAGCGTGCGCACCGTCGAGCCCGGCTTCCGCGCGCTCGGCTCGGAGCTCGAGCCGGTGCACTCGTACACCGACGCGAACTGCATGAGCTGCGGCTCGTGCCTCCAGGGCTGCCCGACGAACGCGGGCAAGTCGACGCTCAACACGTACATCCACGACGCCTGGGCGGCGGGCCGGCTCGAGCTGCGCGCCGACGCGCGCGTCGACCGGGTCGTGATCGAGGACGGCGAGGCGACGGGCGTCGAGTACGTCGACCGCGACGGAACGCTCGAGCGTGTCGACGCGGGTGCGGTCGTCGTCGCCGCGGGGACGCTGAACACGCCGCAGCTCCTCCTGCGCTCGGGCCTGCCGGACAGCCCGAGCAGCCGGCTGGTCGGCCGCAACCTCGGCTTCCATCCGGCCCGCCTCGTCTACGGGTTGTTCGACGAGCCGCAGGACGCGCACATGGTGTATCCGATCACCGCGCACGCGATGGACCACCAGCACGACGAGGACGGCGGCTTCGTGATCGAGGCGACGACGATCCAGGATCCGATCGGCTTCGCGACGACGGTCGAGGACGAGAACGGCCCGCTCTGGGGAACGGCCCTCGTCGAGACGGTGCGGGAGTTCCGTCGCTGGATCGGCCTGCTCGTGATGGTGAACGACGACAACAACGGCAGCGTGCAGCTCGACGAGAACGGCGAGGAGTCGTTCGACGCGGCGTTCACCGCGCGGCGAGCGCGAGCGCATGGACGGCGCGTTCGAGTTCACGCGCGACGTGCTCACGGCGGCCGGCGCCTCGAGCGTCCGCTGGACCGGGCTGATCACGACGCACATGCAGGGGACGTGCCGTATGGGCAGCGACCCGGAGCGGTCGGTCGTCGACGCGGACGGACAGTCCTGGGACGTCAAGCGGCTCTACGTCGGCGACGGCTCGCTCGTCCCGCGGACGCTCTCCGTCAACCCGTCGCTCACGATCATGGCGCTCGCGAACCGCCTGGCCGACCACCTCCACGCCGACCCGCACGGGTACCTCGTCGTGACGGAGCCCGTCCGTGACCTCGCGCACCTCTCGCACGTCGAGCTGCTGACACCGAAGCCGGACGAGAGCCTCGTCTACTTCCGGGAGATCCTCGGCATGGAGATCGCCGGCGAGAGCGGCGACTCGGTGTACCTGCGCGGCTTCGGCGACTACGAGCGGTCGTCGCTGAAGCTGACCGCTGCCGAGCAGGCGGGGGTCGGGCACATCGCCTACCGCACCTACAGCCCCGAGGCCCTCGAGCGGCGGGTCGACGCGCTCGAGGCGGCCGGAGTCGAGGGCGACTGGCTCGACGGCGACCTCGGTCACGGCCGCGCCTACAGCTTCCTCGATCCCGACGGCCACCGCTTCGAGCTGTTCTACGAGTCCGAGCGCTACGAGGCTCCGCCGGAGCTTCGGCCGGCGCTGAAGAACCAGCCGCAGCGCTACCCGGGACGCGGCGTCGGCGTCCGCCACCTCGACCACGTCAACTTCCTCGCCGTCGACCCCGCCGAGAACCGCGTCTTCGCGCGAGGAGCACCTGGGCCTGCGGCTGACCGAGCAGATCGTGCTCGACGACGGCACCGAGGCGGGCGTCTGGCTCACCTCCGACCAGAAGTCGTACGACGTCACGTACACGCGCGACCTGACGCGGACGCGCGGCCGGCTGCACCACATCGCCTTCTTCGTCGACCAGCGCGAGGACGTGCTCCGCGCCGCGGACATCTTCCTCGAGCACGGGATCGTGATGGAGTCGGGCCCGCACAAGCACGCGATCCAGCAGACGTTCTTCCTCTACACCTGGGAGCCCGGCGGGAACCGGATCGAGGTCTGCTCGGGAGGCTTCCTGATCTTCGCGCCCGACCACGAGCCGGTCGTCTGGTCGCAGGCGGAGCGCGCGAAGGGACAGGCGTGGGGGATGCAGACGGTCGCGACCTTCCACATCAAGGGGACGCCGCCGGTGCCCGAGGAGGACGCGCTTCTTGCCGGCGCCGGCCACTGAGCCGTCGGCCCGCGCGCGCGAGCTCGTCCGCGGCGCCTACGACCTCCACGTCCACGTCGAGCCGGATCTCGCGAAGCGGCGCATCGACGATCTCGGGCTCGCGCGCCGCTTCGCCGAGCTCGGGCTGGCGGGCTTCGTGCTCAAGTCGCACTACGTGCCGACGGCGGAGCGCGCGGCCGTCGTGCGCGGCGCCGTGCCGGGCGTGCGCGCGCTCGGCGCGATCACGCTCAACGCCGGCGTCGGCGGACTGAACGCACAGGCGGTCGAGATCGCGGCCCGCGGAGGCGCGCGGATCGTCTGGCTGCCGACGGTCGACTCCGAGAACGAGGCGAGCGAGGACGGCCCGAAGCCCGCGAAGCAGCCGGTCTGGCGAACGATCCAGGACGAGTTCGCGGCGGCCGGCGTCGCGAGCGGGCCGGTGCGGCTGACGGCCGAGCGGTCTCGCGAAGGTGCTCGACGTCGTCGCGCGCCACGACCTCGTGCTCGCGACCGGGCACCTCGGCCGGGCCGAGATCCACAGCGTCGTCGACGCGGCTCTCGCCGCCGGGGTCTCCCGCGTGTCGTGACGCACCCGGACTATCCGACGCAGGGAGTCCCGGTCGACGAGCAGCGCGAGCTCGCCGAGCGCGGGGCGCGTGCTCGAGCGCTGCTTCGCGCCGATCCACACGGGCAAGGTCTCGTGGGAGCAGACGTTCGAGGCGATCCGCGCGACCGGGCCGGAGCACAACGTGCTCTCGACCGATCTCGGCCAGGTGGCGAACCCGCCGGTCGAGGACGGGCTCGCGCTGATGGCCGACCGGCTGCTCGAGGCGGGCTTCTCCGAGGACGACGTGCGCACGATGGCGGTCGTCAACACGAGGAAGCTGGCCGGTGCCTAGGACGCTCCTCGTCGTCAGCGCGCACGCCGCCGACTTCGTCTGGCGCGCCGCGGGCGCGATCGCCACGGTCGTCGAGGGCGGCGGCACGGCGCACGTCGTCGCGCTCTCCTACGGCGAGCGGGGAGAGTCGGGCGAGCTGTGGAAGGAAGCCGGGCAGACCGAGGAGCGGGTGAAGGAGATCCGCCACGGCGAGGCGCAGACCGCCGCGGCCGCGCTCGGCGCGGACTTCCGCAGCCTCGACCTCGGCGACTACCCGCTCGTCGTGGACGCCGCGCGCCGTCGACCGGCTGACCGATCTGATCCGCGAGCTCGAGCCGCAGCTGATCCTCACCCACGCCGCGCGCGACCCGTTCAACCCGGACCACGGGGTCGCCCACGAGGCGACCGTCCAGGCGCGTCAGCTCGCGAGCGGCGCCGGTGTCGCGAGCGCGTTCAAGACGATCGCGCCGCCCGAGCTGCTGCTCTTCGAGCCGCACCAGCCCGAGCTCTGCGGCTTCGTCCCGACGACGTTTCTCGACATCACGCCGGTGTGGGAGCAAGAAGGTGGCCGCGATGGAGGCGATGGGCGCACAGGGGTATCTCCGGCAGTACTACTCCGAGCGCGCGGAGCACCGCGCCAATCACGCTCGGCGGATCTCCGGCCGCAGCGACATCCGCTACGCGGAGGCGTTCCAGCGCGAGATCCCCGTCGTCGTCGACGCGCTGTGACCGACTACGCCGACCCTCGCCCGGCTCGGCGTGGCCACCGTCCACGAGGCCGCCGGCCGGACCGGCATCGTCGACATCCCGCTGACCCAGGTCGTGCCCGGCTCCCGCGTCGCGGGCCCCGCGCGGATCGCGCTCTGCGCGCCGGGCGACAACACGATGGTGCACGCGGTCGATCGCGCACGCGAGCCCGGGCGACGTGCTCGTTCTGACGAGCGCCGAGCCGGCGCCGGTCGCGCTCGTCGGCGAGCTGCTGGCGACGCAGGCGCAGGCGCGCGGCGTCGCGGGGATCCTCGTCGACGGCGCCGTGCGCGACCTCGACGAGCTGACGGCGATCGGCCTGCCGATCTGGGCCCGGTTCGTGCGCGCGCAGGGCGCGACGAAGGGCGAGGTGGGGAAGCTGGACGTGCCGGTCGTCGATCGGCGGCACCGAGATCCGGCCGGGAGATCTCGTCGTGATGGACTGCGACGGGGCGATGGCGCTCCCGACCGAACAGGTCGACGAGGTGCTGCCGCTCGCGCTCGAGCGGGCGGAGCGAGAGCGCGCCATGCGGGAGCGGTACGCGGCGGGCGAGCTCTCCTACGACCTGCAGGGGCTCCGCGAGCTCGTGGAAGGCTGATGGAGGTCGCCGTGCTCGGCCTCGGCGAGGCCGGCGGCAGGATCGCCGCCGATCTCGTCGCGGCCGGCTGCGCGGTGCGCGGCTGGGATCCCGCGCGGCGGCCGGCGGGAATCGCCAACGCCGACAGCGATCTGAGCGCGGTCAGGGGCGCCGACGTCGTCCTCAGCGTCAACTACGGCGGCGGTCGCCCTCGAGGCGGCGGCCGCGCGTCGCCGGCGAGCTCGGCGGCGACACGCCTCTACGCCGATCTGAACACGGCCTCGCCCCAGCTCAAGCGGGAGCTCGCGGAGGCGCTGCCGGTGCAGTTCGCAGACGTCGCGCTGATCGGAGTCGTGCCGAGCCTCGGCCTGGCGACACCCGCGCTCGCGTCCGGAGCCGGCGCCGAACGCTTCGCCGAGCTCTTCCGGCCGCTCGGGATGCCCGTCGAGGTGGTCGGCCCGCAGCCCGGGCGACGCCGCCGGCCTGAAGCTGCTGCGCAGCGTCTTCATGAAGGGCATGGCGGCCGCCGCGATCGAGAGCCTCGAGGCGGCGAGAGCGGCCGGCGTCGAGGACCGTGTGCACGCCGACATCGCCGCGGTCATCGGCGAGCCGCTCCTCGAGCGGCTGCTCTCCGGGATCGCGCGCCCACGCCGCCCGGCGGGTCGACGAGATGACGGCGGCCGCCGCCTACTCGAGGAGCTCGGCGTCCAGCCCGCGCGTCGCCTCGGCCGCAGCCGAGTGGCTCGGCAGCTCCGCGACGAGTGCTAGCCGACCTCGACCCGGACGAACCCGTACGCCTCGAGCGCCCCGAGTAGCTCGCGGTGGCCGAAGGCCTCGCCCGGCGACGCGAAGCCGACCTTGCGCGGCGGCTGATGGACGAGGTGGTGCGCGGCGAACGCCTGGATCAGGCCGGTCTGGAGGTAGGCGCCCTGGCCGTGCGCGGAGACCCGGATCGTCTCGAGGTCGCCGCGCCCGACGACGACGTCGACGGTGCGCTGCTGCGCGCCGGTTCTCGCGCGGCGGCAGGCCCGGCTGCATCGAGTCGGCGATCTCGGCGAGCACGCGCCGCTGCTCCTCCGGCGGCAGCGGCCTGATCTTCTCCTGGTAGTCCCGCTGGCCCGCGACGATGCCCTCCATGATCGAGCGGTCGAGCAGGCCGCCGAAGGCGCGCACGTTCGCGATCTGCGGGTGGTCCTTGAACCAGACCGGGTGCGGGAAGCCGCCCCACGGCAACGCGAGCTGGGTCGTGATCGCGCTCGGGATCGTCACCTCGACCGTCGTCACCGGCGGCCACTCCTTGTACTCGTTCTGCTCGAGGTAGATCGACTCCCACTGGAGCTGGCCGAAGATCGTCTGGGTCGACCCGTAGGTCGGGAAGCCCATGAACATCGTGAGGATCTCGAGCGAGTCGATCCCGGGCGCCCGTTCGATCGCGATCCGCGCGCACGCCTCCGCGACCGCCGACATGTACGCGGTCGCCGGCGCGAGCAGCAGCCCCGCGTCCGCGAACTTCGCGCCCCACTCCTCGTGCGCGAGCCGCACCCACGGCGTCTCGCCGCCGGTGTCGATGTAGTGGCAGCCCGCCTTCAGGGCGGCCTCGGCCACCGTCGAGCCGTAGTAGATGCAGGGGCCGACGGTGTTGCAGACGACCTTGGCGCCCTCGAGCAGCGACGCGAGCGCGTCGACGTCGTGGTCGACCTGGACGATCTCGTAGTCGGCCGTGCCGATGCCCGGCACGTGGGAGAGAACCTCCTCGATCTTCTCGCGGTTGCGCCCCGCGGCGATGAACGGGACGTTGTACTCGCGCAGGAACTCGATGATCAGCCGCGCGGAGAAGCCGCTGGCGCCGTAGACGACGACCGGACGCTTGTCGCTCACGTTGCCTCCTGGCGTCCAGCCCGAGCAGGCGGATCGCGTTCTGCTTCAGGATCAGCGGCCGCACCTCCGGCTTGATGTCGAGCGTGTCGAAGTCCGCGAGCCAGCGCTCGGGCGTGATGAACGGGTAGTCGGTGCCGAACAGCACCTGCTCGCGCAGCAGCGTGTTCGCGTGGTGGACGAGCTGCGGCGGGAAGTACTTCGGCGACCACCCCGACAGGTCGATGTACACCTGCGGCTTGTGCAGCGCCACCGAGATCGCCTCGTCCTGCCACGGGAACGACGGGTGCGCGAGGACGATCTTGAGCGTCGGGAAAGTCCACGGCGACGTCGTCGACGTGCATCGGGTTGGAGTACTTGAGCCGGATGCCGCCGCCGCCGGGGAGGCCCGAGCCGACGCCCGAGTGCCCGGTGTGGAAGAGCGCCGGCAGCCCGGCCTCCTCGATCACCTCGTAGAGCGGGTAGGCCATGCGGTCGTTCGGGAAGAAGCCCTGCACGTTGGGGTGGAACTTGAAGCCGCGCACGCCGTGCTCGGCGATCAGGCGTCGCGCCTCGTCGACGCCGCGCCGCCCCTTGTGCGGGTCGATGCTCGCGAACGGGATCAGGACGTCGGCGTTCGCCCTCGCCACCTCGGCGATCTCCTCGTTCGGCACCCGCGTCTGCCCGGTGAACGACTCCGAGTCGACCGTGAAGACGACGGCCATCATCCGCCGCTCGCGGTAGTACCGCGCGAGCTCCACCGCCGTCGGTCGCGCCGACTCGCCGCGGAAGTGGCGCACGGCGGCGTCGCGCAGCTCGTCGGGAAGCGAGTCGCCTCCCGCCTCCGACATCTCGACGTGGGCGTGCACGTCGATCGCGACGACGTCCTCCAGGGAGAGGCGCTCGCTCTCAGCCACGGCCCCGGCGCGGCTCCCCGGCGGCGATCGCGGCGAACAGGTCGAGCGCGGTCGGGTCGAGGAGCGAGTCCCGGCTCGCGACGGCGTCGACCGGTGTCGCCGCGGAGGATGCGCTTGACGGGCGCCTCGAGCTTCTTCCCGGTCAGCGTGCGCGGGATCGCGGGCACGGCGCGGATCGTGTCGGGCACGTGGCGCGGCGAGAGCTGCGAGCGCAGGCTGCGGCCGATGCTGCCGCGCAGCTCGTCGTCCAGCGCGACGCCGTCGGCGAGCACGACGAACAGCACGAGCTCGCCCGCGCCGCCCTCGTCGTCCTCGAGGTGGACGACGAGGCTGTCCGTCGATCTCCGGCAGCTCCTCGACGACGCTGTAGAACTCGCCCGTGCCGAGGCGGACGCCGCCGCGGTTGAGGGTCGCGTCCGAGCGGCCCGTGACGACGCAGCTGCCGCGCTCCGAGAACCTGATCCAGTCGCCCTGGCGCCAGACCCCCGGGAACATGTCGAAGTACGAGCTGCGGTAGAGGGAGCCGTCCGTGTCTCCCCACAGCTCGACCGGCATCGACGGCATCGGCCTCGTGATCACGAGCTCTCCCAGCTCGCCGACGAGCGGCTCGCCCTGCGGGTCGAACGCGTCGGCGGCGACGCCGAGCAGGCGCCCGGAGATCTCGCCGTCGTAGACCGGGAGGAGCGGCGAGCCGCCCACGATCCCGCTGCAGACGTCGGTGCCGCCGCTGCCGTTGATCGAGCAGCACGTCGGGCCCGAGCTGGTCGTAGACGTAGCGGTAGCCCTCGGCCGGGAGCGGGGAGCCGGCGGTGCCGAAGACGCGGATCGAGCCGAGGTCGTGCTCTCGCCCGGGCTCCAGGCCCGCCTTGCGGCACGCCATCAGGAAGGCCGGGCTCACGCCCATGAAGGTCGGGCGCGTCTCCTCGGCGACCCGCCACTGCCAGCCGACGTCCGGCCAGGTCGGGTCGCCGTCGAGCATCACGATCGACGAGCGCACGAGGAGCGCCGCGACGAGCGCGTTCCACATCATCCACGAGGTCGTGGTGAACCAGAGCAGGCGGCCGCCCGGCTTCAGGTCCCAGCTCAGCGCGTGCGCCTTGAGGTAGCTCGAGCAGGATGCCGCCGTGCCCGTGGACGATCGCCTTCGGCCGGCCCGTCGTCCCCGACGAGAAGAGCACGAACAGCGGGTGGTCGAAGGCGACCGGCGTCGAACGCGAGCGGCCCGGGCTCGGCGAGCAGCTCGTCCCAGGAGAGCGCGTCCGGAACCGCGTGGTCGCCGTAGGGGACGTGCACGACGTGGCGCAGGGTGGGGAGGGCGGCGCGGATCGTCGCCACCTCCTCGCGGCGGTCGATCGAGCGGTCGCGGAAGCCGTAGCCGCCGACCGTCAGCAGCACCGCCGGCTCGAGCTGCACGAGGCGGTCGACGACGCTGCGCGGCGCCGAGCTCGGGCGCGCAGCTCGCCCAGACCGCGCCGAGGCTCGCCGTCGCCGCGAACGCCACCAGCGTCTCGGGGATGTTCGGCAGGTAGGCGACGACGCGGTCGCCCGGGCCGACGCCGAGCCGCACGAGGCCGGCGCGCGCGCGCGCCACCTGCTCGCGGAGGTCTGCGAACGAGAGCTCGATCGGGTCGCGCGTCTGGGAGCGGGAGACGACCGCGACCTGCTCCGCGTCCTCGTCGCCGCCGACGAGGTGCTCGGCGAAGTTCAGCCGCGCGCCCGGGAACCAGTGGCGCCCGGCATCGCGTCGGAGGCGAGCACCGTGCTGTACGGCGCGTGCGCCTTCACCTCGAAGAACTCCCAGATCGACGACCAGAACGCCGGCCAGGTCGTCGACCGACCAGCGCCACAGCTCGTCGTAGCCCGGGAACGCGAGCCCGCGCTCGCGCTCGAGCCAGGCGAGGTAGCGCCCGATCTCGGTCGTCTCCCGAACGTCCGGCGGCGGCGTCCACAGGACGCCGCGGCTCGTCGCGGCCGGCGAGGCCATCAGGGAGGCGCCAGCCTGTGCCCCATGCTGAGCGAGATGTCGTGCGCCGTCTGGCTGACGGCAGGGCCGAAGCGCGCGATCAGCTCGTCCATCGACACCATCGTGCGGTGGACGGCGAGGTTGAGCGCAGCGAGCACCTCGCCCGAGTGCGAGTGGATCGGCGCGGCGATCGACCGCAGCCCGTAGGCGAGCTCCTCGTCGTTCACGGCGATGCCCGACTCGCGGATCTCGCGCCAGCTCCTCCCGGAACGCCTCGGGATCGGTGAGCGTGTTCGGCCCGCGCGGCGCGAAGTCGATGCGCTCGATGATCTCCTCGAGGCGTTCCTCGGGGACGAAGGCGAGGATCGCCTTCCCCATCGCGGTGCAGTAGGCCGGCAGCCGCGCGCCGACGTGGAGGTTGAGGTCGATCTCACGCTGGCCCGGGCCGGGCCGTGCGGCAGCGCTCGATGTAGACGACGTCGGTGCCGTCGAGGATCGCCAGGTTGACCGTGTGCCCCGTCTCGTCGCTGAGCTGCCGCAGGTGCGGGGCGGAGATCTCGCGCAGGTCCATCGAGTTGATCGCCGAGAAGCCGAGGTCGAGCACCTTCGGGCCGAGCCGGTAGCGCTTCGAGTCGGGGTCCTGCTGCAGGTAGCCGAGCTGGGCGAGCGTCGCGATGTAGCGGTGTGCCGTGCTCCGGCTCAGGTCGAGCTCGCGCGAGAGCTCGCTGCACGCCGATCAGCGGGCGGTCGGAGTCGAACGAGGAGAGGATCGCGAGGCCGCGCTCCAGCGACTGCGACGTGCCCGTGCTTCCCTCCGAGGGCGGCATCGGCCCGATCCTAACGTCGTCGTTCCAGCAATTGGAACACCGTCTTGACAAACGGGCAGAGGCCTGAGAAGTCGTATCGCGATCGGTCGGCGCACGACGCCGCGCGGCTCGATCGCAGCGCTCGCGAACGTACGCGTTCGCACGCCAGTGGGCTGTGTCGACAGAAGGAGTCACTCGCGGCCATGAGCTCCCAAAGCTTGGAGGCCTTGCTGCAGACCGTCGGGAATCCGGTGACGCTGGTCCGTAACTCGCAGATCGGGCCCTACGTGTACCCGAAGGTCCCGAGCGAGTTCTCGAACTGGCGAGACGAGCAGCACGCCTGGCGGGAGACCTGCTGTCTCTTCGACCAGTCGCACCACATGACGGACATGTACATCAAGGGCCCCGACGCGCTGAAGCTGCTCTCCGACGCTCGGGGTCAACAGCTTCGCGACCTTCGCCGTCAACAAGGCGAAGCAGTTCGTCGTCGTGCAACGACGACGGCTACGTGATCGGCGATGCGATTCTCTTCTACCTGGACGAGGACCTCTTCAATCTCGTCGGGCGCCCGTCGGCGCACAACTGGGTGCAGTACCACTGCGAGACGGGCGGGTACGACGCGTCGGTGGAGCGGGACGAGCGCTCCGCCGTCAACCCGGGCAACCGGAAGCTCTACCGGTACCAGATGCAGGGGCCCGAACGCGCTCAAGGTGCTGGAGAAGGTCAACGGCGGGCCGCTGCCCGAGATCAAGTTCTTCAACATGGGCGAGATCACGATCGCGGGCCGCAAGGTCCGCGCGCTGCACCACGGCATGTCCGGCGTGCCCGGACTGGAGCTGTTCGGCCCGTGGGACGAAGGCGACGACGTCAAGGCCGCGATCGTCGAGGCCGGCGAGGAGTTCGGGCTTCGGCAGGTCGGCTCGCGGGTCTACGCCACGAACACGCTCGAGTCGGGCTGGATCCCCTGTCCGCTGCCGGCGGTCTTCACCGGCGAGAAGATGAAGGCCGTACCGGAGTGGCTGCCCGCAAACGGCTACGAGGGGACCGGCTCACTCGGCGGCAGCTTACTACTCCGACAACATCGCCGACTACTACCTGACGCCGTACGACCTCGGCTACGGGTCGTCACGTCAAGTTCGACCACGACTTCATCGGACGGGAGGCGCTCGAGCAGATGTCAGCGCCGACCCGACCGCGCAAGAAGGTCACGCTCGCCTGGAACGGCGACGACGTCGCGCGCGCGATGGGAACGCATGTTCCAGGAGGAAGGCAGGGCGAAGTACATCGACCTCCCGCTGTCCAACTACTCGACCTGGCCGAACGACAAGGTGCTGAAGGACGGCAAGATGGTCGGCGTCTCGACCTTCTCGGGCTACAGCTCCAACGAGAGCTCGATGCTCTCGCTCGCGATGGTCGACGTCGAGCAGAGCGAGCCGGGCACCGAGGTCACGCTCGTCTGGGGCGAAGAAGGAGGCGGATCGGCGAAGCCGGTGGTCGAGCGCCACGTGCAGACCGAGATCCGGGCGATCGTCTCGCCGGCCCCCTACGCCGAGGTCGTCCGCACCTCGTATCGGCCGCACTGAGCATGGGCGACGGACGTCGAGCTGCTCGGCCTGTACTGGACGGTCTCCGGGCCGGTCGAGGTGCACACCGGGCGGGAGTGGAGCCTCTTCGACTGGGCCGACCGCTGCGCCGAAGCGCGCAAGGTCGGCTTCAGCGGGCTCGGGATCTGGCACGCCGACCTCGAGCACGTGCTCGAGACGCGGAGCCTGCAGGAGATGAAGGAGGTCTTCGACGACAACGGGCTGCGCCACCTCGAGCTCGAGTTCCTCATGGACTGGTTCCTCGACGAGGACGACGAGCGCCGTCAGGCCTCCGACAAGACCCGCGAGCTGCTCTTCGACGCGGCGGGCGAGCTGGACGCCCACCACATCAAGGTCGGCAACATCCCCGGCACGCCGGCCGAGATCTCGCAGCTCACCGAGCGCTTCGGCGAGCTCTGCGCCGAGGCCGCCGAGCACACCGACGCGAAGATCGTCTACGAGTTCATGCCGTTCGACGTGAACGTCAACAGCATCGACACCGCGCTCCAGGTCGTCGCCGGCGCGGGCGCCGACAACGGCGGCATCGCGATCGACACCTGGCACATGTCCAAGCTCGGGATCGCAGCCCGACGACCTGCGCCGCATCCCGATCGAGTACCTGTCGTGGGTCGAGCTGAGCGACGGCCGGCTCGACGACATGGACGACCTCGTCGACGAGACCGTCAACCACCGCGAGCTGCCCGGCGAGGGCGAGTTCGACCTGCGACGCGCTACGTCGAGGCCTGCCGGGACCACGGCTACCCCGGGCCCTGGGGCGTCGAGGTGCTCTCCGAGGAGCTGCGCAACCAGCCGATCGACGTGATCTTCCGGCGGGCCTACGAGACGACCGCCGCCCAATTCGGACACGAGAGGAGCTCCGCGTGAGCGCACCGACGGGAGTCAAGGAGCTCGACCGCGACCGGCTGGTCTGGATGTACCAGCAGATGCTGCGGATCCGGGAGTTCGAGGAGCGGGTCAAGCGCACGTTCGTGGAGCATCCGGGCGTGATCCGCGGCCACACGCATCTCGCCGACGGCGCCGAGGCGTCGATCGTCGGGTCGATCGCCACGCTCGGCCCCGACGACCAGTTCTTCACGACCTACCGCTGCCACGGCTACCCGCTCGCGCGCGGGACCGACCCCAAGGCGATGATGGCCGAGATCTACGGCCGCAAGGACGGCCTCTGCAAGGGCATCGGCGGCTCGATGCACCTCACCGACGTCTCCAACGGCTTCCTCGGCACGTCGGGGATCGTCGCGGCCGGGATCCCGCACGCAACCGGCGCGGCCTGGGCGGCGCAGATCCGCAAGCAGGGCCAGGTCGTCCTGTGCTTCTTCGGCGACGGCGCCTCCAAGCAGGGCGCGTTCTCGGAGTCGTTGAACATCGCCTCGCTGTGGAAGCTCCCGATCGTCTACGTGATGGAGAACAACGGCTACAACGTCCACACGCGCACGGAGCAGGAGGACGCGAACCGCGCCAACGGCGAGGACCTCTCCGTCAAGGCGAAGGCCTTCAGCATGCCCGGCGTGACGATCGACGGCCGCGACCCGATCGCGGTCTACGAGACCGTCGGCGCGGCGGTCGCGCGCGCCCGCGCGGGCGAGGGGCCGACGCTGGTCGAGTCGCAGATGTACCGCCTGTCGGCGCACGGCAACATCATCGCCCCGCCCGGCGTGCCCGCTTCACTTCCCCGAGCACGAGGCGATCGAGAAGTTCGGCGCGCCCGAGGAGTACGAGGCCGCGCTGAAGGGCGATCCGGTGCCGGCGTTCCGCGGCCGGCTCGTCGCCGACGGCACGCTCTCGGCCGAGGAGGCCGACGAGCATCGCCGCGAGCCGTCCGCGAGGAGATGCAGGCTGCGGTGACCTTCGGTCTCGACAGCCCCTTCCCGGACGTCGAAACAGCCCTCGAGTACGTCTACGCCTAGGAGGCGATCGACTCATGGCACATGAACTGCCCTTCATCGCCGCCATCGACGAGGCGATCAGGCTCGAGATGGAGCGCGACGACACCGTCCTCTACTTCGGCCAGAACATGGCCACGACCGAGAACGAGCCGTACGTCGACGCGTTCGGCAAGGACCGCGTCCGCGTCACCCCGATCTCCGAGACGGCCGAGATCGGCATGGCGATCGGCGCCGCCCTGGCCGGCTTCCGGCCCGTGGTCGAGCTCTACATGGCCGAGTTCATGCTCGTCGCGATGGACCAGGTGGTCAACGAGGCGACCCCGCTTCCGCGCGATGAGCGGCGGCCAGGTGAAGGTTCCGGTCGTGCTCAAGGCCGGCTACGGGTTCACCGCCGGCTGGGCGGGCCAGCACACCGGCACGATCGGCGCGCTCTTCATGGGCGTGCCCGGCCTGAAGGTCGTGGTGCCGTCGACGGCCGCCGACGCCAAGGGCCTGATGGCGACCGCGATCCGCGACGACAACCCGGTCGTCTACCTCCACCACTACCTGCTCACGCTCGAGCACGGAGAGGTGCCCGACGGCGAGTACCTCGTCCCGTTCGGCCAGGCCGCGATCCGGCGCGAGGGCGGCGACGTGACGATCGTCGCCACGGGCTGGACGGTCGACCGCGCGCTCGGCGCCGCCGAGCGGCTCGCCTCGGAGGGCATCCAGGCCGAGGTGATCGACCCGCGCACGCTCGCGCCGCTCGACACGCAGACGATCCTCGAGTCGGTCGACAAGACCGGGCGGCTGGTGCTCGTCGACCAGGCGACGCGGCACGCGTCCGCCTCGACGGTGATCGCCGGCGAGGTGGCCGAGCACGGGTTCTCGTCGCTGCAAGGCTCCGATCGTGCAGGTCACCGCGCTCGACGCGACGGTTCCCTACAGCGAGCCGCTCGAGGCGTGGGTGCTGCCCGACGAGGACAAGATCGTCACCGCCGTGCAGCAGGTGCTCGGGTCGGCGCCCGTGACGGCGTAGGGGCCGGACCTAGTCGGCCGCACACTCGGCGGCGAGGCAGGCGCTGCGCCTGCTCGCGACGATGTGGCGGATCCGGCTCTTCGAGGAGCAGGTCGGCCGTGCTCGCGCGGCCAGGCGAGGTCGACGGGCTGATCCATCTGAGCATCGGCAGGAGGGCGTCGCGGCGGCGGTGTGCGGGCAGCTGCGCGACGACGACGCCGTGTACTCGGGCCACCGGGCGCACGGGCACGCGATCGCCAAGGGCGCGCCCCTCGATCGCGCTGCTGGCGGAGCTGATCGGTCGCGACACGGGTCTCTGTCGCGGTCTCGGCGGCTCGATGCACCTCGTCGACGTGGAGCACGGGTTCATGGGGGCGACCGGCGTCGTCGGCGGCAACATCCCGATCGCGCTCGGCAGCGCCCTCGCGGCCCGCCTGCGCGGCGAGGACTCCGTCGCAGTGGTCTTCTTCGGCGACGGCGCGGTCCAGGCGGGGCGTCTTCAACGAGACGGTGAACCTCGCGACGCTCTGGAGGCTGCCGCTCATCCTCGTGTGCGAGAACAACGGCTTCGCCGAGTTCACGCCGCGCTCGGCGCACACGAACGTCGAGCGTGTGAGCGACGTCGTCGCGCCCTACGACGTCGAACGCGACGACCGTGGACGGCACCGACGTCGGCGCGATCTGGGATGCGTTCGGCGGCTACCTCGCCGCGGCACGCGCGGGCCGCGGCCCGTTTCTGCTCGAGTGCCTGACGCACCGGCTGCGCGGCCACTACGAGGGCGATCCGGCCGCCTACCGCGAGGCGCTCGCCGCCGAGGAGTGGCAGCAGAAGGATCCGATCTGCGCTCGAGCGTCGGGATCGCGCGGGCTCGGTTCGACAGACGCGCTGCCGATCGAGGCCGAGGCCGCCGCGGCGATCGAGCGGCGCTTCGCTTCGCGCGCGAGAGCCCGTTCCCGCCGGTCGACCTGATCGAGGAGATGGTCTACGCGGATGGCTGAGACGACCTACATCAGGGCGATCACCTCGACGCTCGCCGCCGCGATGCGCGCCGACGAGCGCGTGTTCGTCCTCGGGGAGGACGTCGCCGAGGGCGGGCCCTACACCGCGACCGCCGGCCTGGCCGAGGAGTTCGGCACCGAGCGCGTGATCAACACGCCGATCAGCGAGGCCGCGATCACCGGCGTCGCGATCGGCGCGGCGCAGTCGGGCCTGCGCCCGGTGCTCGAGATCATGTTCATCGACTTCATCACGCTGGCGCTCGACCAGCTCGTCAACGCGGCGGCCAAGGCGCACTTCATGTCCGGCGGCCAGCTGACGGTGCCGATGGTGCTGCGCACCCAGGGCGGCGCCGGCCACCGCGGCGCGGCGCAGCACTCGCAGAGCCTGGAGAGCTGGCTCACGCACGTGCCGGGTCTCAAGGTCGTGATGCCGAGCCGCGCGGTCGACGCCGCGGGTCTGCTCGCCGCGCGATCGCCGACCCGAACCCGGTCGTGTTCATCGAGAACAAGACGCTGTACTTCCGCAAGGAGGAGGTGCCCGAGCCGGCCCCGCCGGTGCCGATCGGCGAGGCCGTCACCCTCCGCGAGGGCGGCGACGTCACGATCGTCGCCCTCTCGCGGCTCGTCCACGACGCGCTGGCGGCGGCGGAGCGCCTCGCCGCCGAGGACGGCATCGAGGCCGAGGTCATCGACCCGCGCACGCTCGTCCCGCTCGACCTCGAGGCGATCGTCGAGTCCGTCAAGCGCACCGGCCGGCTCGTCGTCGCGCACGAGGCGGTCGAGCACGGCGGCTTCGGCGCCGAGATCGCGGCGCAGGTCCAGCGAGCGGCCTTCGACTACCTCGACGCGCCGGTCGAGCGCGTCGGCGCGCCGTTCGCCCCGATCCCGCTCAGCGCCGCCGCTCGAGGACGCCTACCTGCCGGGCGCGGACGAGGTCGTCGCGGCGGTGCGGGCGACGTTGGCCGGCGAACCACCGGGCCGTAGTATCTGGCTAGCCTGACATTGAGGAGGTTCGCGGTGTACGACTACGTGATCGTCGGCGCAGGATCGGCGGGGTGCGTGCTCGCGGCGCGCCTCAGCGAGGACCCCGACGTCAAGGTCGCGGTGCTCGAGGCCGGGGGGCAGGACAGCCGGCCGGAGATCGCCATGCCGATCGCCTTCCCGATGCTGCTGAAGTCGAGCGTCGACTGGGATCTCTTCGGCGAGGAGGAGCCGGGGCTCGGCGGCCGGCGGCTGTACCTGCCGCGCGGCAAGGTGATCGGCGGGTCGGGCTCGATCAACGCGATGATCTACGTCCGCGGCAACCGCGCCGACTACGACGAGTGGGCGGCCGGCGGCGCCGAGGGCTGGAGCTACGACGAGGTCCTGCCGTACTTCAAGCGCTCGGAGGACAACGAGCGCGGCGAGGACGCGTTCCACGGCGCGGGTGGGCCGATGAGCGTGTCCGACAGCCGCGCCATGAGCCCGCTGATCGAGACGATGATCGAGGCGAGCGTGCTTGCGGGCCACGAGCACAACCCCGACTTCAACGGCGCCCGTCAGGAGGGCGTCGGGCGCTTCCAGCTCACGCAGCGCAACGGGCGGCGCTGCTCGACTGCGGCTGCCTTCCTGCACCCGGCCGAGGAGCGTCCGAACCTGGACGTCATCACGGACGCGATGGCGCTGCGGATCCTGTTCGACGGCGCGCGCGCGGTGGGCGTCGAGGTCGCCGCGGGACGGCAAGGTCGAGGAGATCCGGGCCGAGCGCGACGTGATCCTGTCGGCCGGGTGCCTACCAGTCGCCGGTGCTGCTGATGATCTCGGGCATCGGGCCGGCGGAGGACCTCGAGCTCTTACGGGATCGAGGTCCGCGAGAACCTGCCGGTCGGCCACAACCTCCAGGACCACTGCATGGCCCAGCTCAACTACGAGACCGACGAGCCGTCGCTCTTCGGGGTCTTCACGCCGGAGAACTTCGAGCTGTTCGAGACCGAGGGCCGCGGGCCGCTGACGTCCAACATCCCCGAGGCCGGCGCGTTCTTCCGCACGCGGCCGGAGCTGGACGCGCCCGACATCGAGTTCCACTACGCGCCGTCGATGTTCTACGACGAGGGACTGACGGCGCCGCACGACAGCGGCTACTGCTTCGGCCCGGTCGTGATCAAGCCGACGAGCCGCGGGCGGGTGATGCTGCGCGCGCCGCTGCCGGACTCCAAGCCGCGGGTGCTGTGCAACTTCCTCACGACCGAGGACGACCGTCAGAGCGATGATCGCGGGCATCCGGATGGCGCTGGAGATCGCCGAGCAGGAGCCGCTGCAGAAGGTGGTGCGCAAGCCCTTCAGCGTGCCGGCCGGCGACTCGGACGAGGAGATCATGGACTTCGTCCGGCGCGGCGGCGCAGACGCGTCTATCACCCGACCTCGACGTGCGCGATCGGGTCGGTCGTCGACCCGCAGCTGCGCGTGTACGGCGTCGAGGGCCTGCGGGTCGCCGACGCGTCGGTGATGCCGACGATCACGCGGGCGAACACCAACGCCGCGACGATCATGATCGCCGAGAAGGCCGCGGACCTGATCAGAGAGCGAAGTCCCGAGACTCACCTAGTAGAGGAGCGCGTATCGTGAGCACGATCGAACAGACCGTTGAGGATCTCCTCAACGAGCAGGAGTGGACCGGCAAGATCTTCAGCGACGGGTGGGTCGACGCGCCGGAGACGATCGAGACGATCGAGCCCGCCACGGGCGAGGTGCTCGGCGTCGCCGGCGTGGCAAACGCGGCGTCGGTCGCAGCGGCGACGAAGTCGGCCACGCGCGCGCAGCGCGGCGTGGGCCGCGCTCCCGATGGCCGATCGCGTGGCGATCGTGAGCCGCGCCGGGGAGCTGCTCGAGCAACACCGGGCGGAGATCACCGGCTGGATGGTCCGCGAGTCCGGGTGCATCCCGCCGAAGGTGGAGCACGAGATCGGCGCGTCGATCGGACAGCTCAACGAGGCCGCCTCCCTGACTCTCGGATTCAGCTCGAGCAGGAGCTGGCCTCCCCGATCCCCGGACGGACGTCGACCGCCCGTCGCGTGCCGATCGGCGTCGTCGGTGTGATCACGCCCTGGAACTTCCCGATCGTGCTGGCGATGCGGTCGCTCGGCCCGGCGCTCGTCCTCGGAAACGCGGTCGTGCTCAAGAGCGATCACAACACGCCCGTGACCGGCGGCGTGATCATCGCGCGCATCTTCGAGGAGGCCGGCCTGCCTTCGGGCGTCCTGCACGTCCTCTGCGGCGGTCCCGCGGTCGGGCAGGCGCTCGTCGAGGACCCGAACGTCCGGATGATCTCGTTCACGGGCTCGACCAAGACGGGCCGTGTGGTCGGCGAGACCGCGGGCCGCGGGCTGAAGCGGGTCGTGCTCGAGCTCGGCGGCAACTGCCCGCTGGTCGTGCTCGAGGACGCCGACATCGAGGCTGCGTCGTCGGCCGGCGCGTGGGGCTCGTTCCTGCACCAGGGCCAGATCTGCCTGGCGGTGAGCCGGCACCTCGTGCACGAGTCGATCGTCGAGGACTACCTCGCGGCGCTGACCGAGCGGGCAGTCCCACCTGCCCGTGGGCAATCCGGCGGCGGGCGAGGTGGCCCTCGGCCCGATGATCAACGAGAAGCAGATCGAGCGGGTGCAGCGGATCGTCGACGAGACGGTCGCAGCAGGCGCCACGGCGGTCGTCGGCGGAACCCGCGACGGCATGTTCTTCCCTCCGACCGTGCTGCGCGACGTACGCCCGGAGATGGCTGCGTTCAAGGAGGAGATCTTCGGCCCGGTGGCCGCGGTCACGACGTTCAAGACCGACGACGAGGCCGTCGAGCTCGCGAACGCGACGGACTACGGCCTCTCGGCCGCGGTTCAGTCCGGGAGTCGGGAGCGGGCTGCTGCTGTCGCTGCGCGCCTCGACGCCGGCATGGTCCACATCAACGACCAGACCGTCAACGAGGAGCCGCCGGCGCCGTTCGGAGGCTTCAAGTGCTCGAGCAACGGCGGCCACTTCGGCGGCGTGGGCCAGCTCGAGCTCTGGACCGAGTGGCAGTGGCTGACGTCGAGGGAGAAGGCCGAGCCGTTCCCCTTCTAGACACGAGGCGCGAGACATGAGAGCGGCACTCCTGCGCGAGTACCACCGGCCGCTCGAGCTCGTCGACCGGCCGAAGCCGGAACCCGCACACCCGACCGACGTGCTCGTCCGGGTCGGCGGCGCAGGAGTCTGCGCCACCGATCTGCACGCGATCGAGGGGTTGATGGAGCCCGCCGGAGTCACCTTGCCGCTCGTCCTCGGCCACGAGAACGCCGGCTGGGTGGAGGAGACCGGCGCCGGGGTGTCGACCGTGGCCAAGGGCGACGCGGTGCTCGTCTACCCGCCCTACAGCTGCGGCCTGTGCGTCGCGTGCCGCCGCGGCAACGACATGCACTGCGCGCGGCACCAGTTCACGGGCCTCTCCGTCGACGGCGGCTTCGCGGATTACGTGCTCGTGTCGGAGCGCTCGCTGCTGCCGTTGCCCGCCGGCGTCGAACCGGCCGCCGTCGCGCCGCACGCCGACGCCGGCCTGACCGCGTACCACGCGGTCAGGCGGCTCGCGCATCTCGCAGTCCCCGGCTCGACCGCCGTCGCTCATCGGTGTGGGCGGCGTCGGTCACATCGCGCTCCAGCTCGTCCGCGAGCTCGGATCGAGCTCGGTGATCGCCGTCGACACCGACGAGCGTCGGCGGCGGCTCGCGGCTGAGCTCGGCGCCGACGAGGTCGTCGACGGATCGGCGTCCGTCGCCGCTGTGCGGGAGCTCACCGACGGCCGCGGCGCCGACCTCGTCTTCGACTTCGTCGGGACCGATCAGACCCACGCGGACTCGGCTGCGATGCTCGCCCGCGGTGGCACGTATTCGGTCATCGGCTACGGCGGGATCGTCTCGATCCCGTCGGGAGCGCTCGTCGGGAACGAGCACGCGGTGGTCGGCAATCTCGTCGGCACGTGGGTCGACCTCTGGGAGCTCCTCCAGCTCCACACGGCCGGCAGGATCACCCTGAAGACCGAGACCCACCCCTGGACTCCGTGAACGACGTCCTCGAGAAGCTCCGCGACGGTGAGGTCACCGGCCGCGCGGTGCTCGTTCCCGCGTAGCGGCGCTACGCCGGGTCGGCGCCTGCGCTCCGCTCGAGCTCGGCTCGCGAAGGAGATACGCAGAGCGGAGGAGCTCCGGCTCGTCCTTGAGCCTCTGCGCCGTGCCGTGGTAACGGATCCGGCCCCCTTCGAGAACGTAGGCGGTCTGGGCGAGCCCGAGTGCAACGTGCGTGAACTGCTCGATCAGGAGGACGCCGATTCCGCTCGCGGCGGCGGACTCGAGCGTCGGCACGAGCCGCTTCACGACTACCGGCGCGAGACCGAGCGAGAGCTCGTCGACGAGGACGACGCTCGGGCGGGAGACGAGCGCCTGAGCGAGCACGACCATCTGCTGCTCGCCGCCCGAGAGCAGGCGGCCGGGGACGGTCCAGCGCTTCTCGAGCTCGGGGAAGAGCTTGAGCGCGAACGCGATCCCGCTGCGTGCGTCCTCCTTGGAGAGCGCGTACGTCGCGACGCGGAGGTTGTCCTCGACCGTGAGCTCCGGCAGGAGCCGCCGGCCCTCGGGGACGACGGCGACCCCCGCTGCGCGAATCTGCTCGGGCCGGCGCCGGGTCAGGTCGCGCTCGCCGAGCCTGACCGCCCCGGCAGTCGGACGAAGCACGCCGGCGACGGTGAGCACGAGCGTCGACTTCCCCGCGCCGTTCGGCCCGAGCAGCGCCGTGACCTCGCCGGGCGGGATCGCGAGCGAGACGTCGTGGAGGACGGGCAGCCCGCCGCGGGAGACGGACAGCCTGTCGAGCGACAGGGTCGCCGACTCGACTGCGGCGGTAGCGGCGCTCATCGAGATCTCCTCGGTGCCCAGGTAGGCGCGGATCACGTCCTCGTTCCGCAAGACCTCGTCCGTCGGCCCGGAGGCGATCAGCTTGCCGAAGTCGAGCACCGCCGTGGTCTCGCAGCACGCCGACACGAGGCTCATGTCGTGGTCGACGAGGATGACGAGCGCGCCGAACTCGCCGGGGATCTTCCGGATGACGGCGGCCATGTGCTCGGTCTCCTTCGTCGGGAGGCCGGCCGCCGGCTCGTCGAGCAGCACGACGCGCGGCTTGCCGACGACCGCGCGCGCGAGCTCGACCTGGCGTCGCTCGCGCGCGCCGAGACCGCCGACCTTCGCCTTCGGGGAGACGTCGAGCCCGACGAAGTCGATCGCGCTCAGCACCTCGGCCCGCCGTGAGGCGCGCTTGGCGCCCGAGTGCTCGTGGATCATCGCGATGTTGTCGAAGACCGACAGCCCCTGGATCGCCTGCTCGGTCTGGAACGTCCGCCGCAGCCCCCAACGCGCCCGCCGGAAGTCGGCCATTCTGAGCAGGTCCTCGCCGAAGCCCCGGATCGCTCCGCGTGCAGGGTTGACGAAGCCGCTGAGCACGTTGAAGAACGTCGTCTTGCCGGCGCCGTTCGGCCCGATCAGGCCGCAGGTCCCGGCCCGGAAGACGACGCTCATGTCGTCGATCGGCGTGACGCCGGCGAAGCGGACGGTGAGCGCCTCGACCTCGATCACGGTGCCGTCTTCTCTGGCCGCCCGCCAGCTCGCGAACGCGGCGCGCGACGAGGCGGCCGAGGTTCGGCCATGTCCTTCGGGAGCTGTTGCGGCGAGCCCGCCGGGCGCCGTCAGCAGCACCTGCAGCAGACCGGCGCCGAAGAGGATCAGCAGGAGGTTCGAGTTCAGCCCCCACTGCGCCTGGAAGAGGAACGGCACGAGCTGCTGGAAGATGCCGGCGACGATCGCGCCCCAGAGGCTGAAGATGCCGCCGATCAGCGCCGTCGCGGCCAGGATGAGCGAGTCCTGCGTCTGGAACGTGATCGCGCGCGGGACTCCCACCTGGGCAGCGAGCAGGCAGCCGGCGACGCCGGTGATGAAGGACGCGAGCGCGAACGCCCAGAGCTTGTAGAGCGTGATGTTGACGCCCGCGGCGAGCGCCGCCGGCTCGCTCTCGCGGATCGACGCCCAGGCGCGCCCCGGCTTGCCGGAGACGTGCAGCAGCGCGAGCAGGAACAGGATCGCGCAGACGACGACCGTGTAGCGGTAGTACGCGGTGTCCGCCGTCGCCCAGGACGGCCGTCGCACGGGCGGCGTGCTGGTGGTGAGCTCTCCGGTCACGGACCGCCCCTTGAAGCCGCCGCCGCCGTTCGGGAAGTCGATCACCGACAGCACGATGGTCGTCGCGCCCGCGAACATCAGCGTGATCAGCGCGAGGTACAGGCCCGAGAGCCGGAGCGCCGGCAGCCCGACGAGCGTGCCGATCACGCACGTGATCCCTCCTGCCAGCGAGCAGGAGCACCGGAAAGGGGAGCGAGGTCGCATAGGCGAGCCGCGTGCCGACCCAGCAGCCGATCGTCAGCAGCGCGATCTGACCGAGCGAGATCATCCCGACGCGGCCGTAGAGGACGCCGAAGCCGAGGGCCGCGACCGAGTAGATGGCGACGCTCGTGAAGGTCGTGATCCAGTCCGAGCCCACGATCTCGGGCAGGACGCCGATTGCGACCGCGAGCAGGACGAGCGACGACCGCGCCGCGGACGATCAACCCCCACTCGAGCGGTCGGCGCTGCACGCGCCGCCGCGGTGCCGTTCGCTGGGCGCCGGCGCCGCCTCCACTAGGTCGTCGCCCGCGAGATCGTGACGACGCGGTGCCGCGAGAGATAGAGGAGCGCGGCGATCGCGAGCACGAACGGCGCAGCGGAGCGGTACGCGGAGACCGAGGCATACGGACTGGCCACCGACTGGGCGAGACCGACCGCGAGCCCGCCGAACATCGTCGCCCAGAGCGACCGCAGCCGGCCGATCAGCGCCGCCGCGAGCGACGAGATGACGAGGAACGTCAGGGCCGAGTAGTCGAGCGAGGTGAGCAGGTCGGGGAGGATGAGGCCCGCCGCACCGCAGGCGAGCCCCGACCCGAACCAGGCAGCGGCCTCGACGCGACGGA
Source organism: uncultured Actinomycetes bacterium (assembly GCA_963700495.1). GTDB lineage: Bacteria > Actinomycetota > Thermoleophilia > Gaiellales > Gaiellaceae > JACCTU01. The sequence goes on from CAVOXT010000004.1 coordinate 97,439, forward strand.
CCGGGACGCCGAGCGTGGCGGTGATCTCGCGGTCGTTCGCGAGCGCCCGCATCGCGGTGCCGAGCTTCGTCACGCGCAGGAAGACGCTGACGCCGGCCGTGAGCACGATCGCGAGACCCACCGAGATGATCTGCGTCAGGCTGACGTTCGTCCCGAAGATCACGTACAGGTGCTGCGTGCTCGGCAGCGGCAGGAAGCGCGCAAAGGCGCCGCCCACCGGCGCGAGCCAGGCCATCACGCCGAGCAGGATCAGCGCGAGGCCGAGCGTTCCCATCATCTTCACGAGCGGGTCGCGCCTCGCGAAGGCGGGGCCGAAGACCATTCCGTAGAGGAGGTTGACGACCCCGCCGAACGCGACGCAGACCGCGAACGCGAGCCAGTCGGGACAGCCCGTGTGGTTGATGAGGTAGTACGCGATCAGGGCGCCCGCCGCCCCGATTGCGCCGAACGCGAGGTTCAGCACACCGGTGGCCCGGTACAGCACGACCAGCCCCACGCCGGAGAGCGCATACACGCCTCCGAACGCGAGACCGATCACGATGAACGGCTTGACGAACTGCCACTCGACGCCGAACACGCTGAACGCGAGCACGTCAGTCATCGAAGCTCCCGGGCACCCTGATCATCATCTCATCGCTGTCGCTTCACCTTTGCCTAGCCGCCGTTCAGCTTGAACTTCCTCTCCCAGACGCGGGTCTGGGAGATCGACTTGTCGACAGCCTGCGATCGCGAAGCACTTCTCCTTCACGACCACGTTTCCGTTCTTGTAGTCGACCGTGATGTCCCAGTTGTTCGGGATGTGGTACGGGAGCGTTGCCGACGTAGAACGGCTTGCAGAGCATGTCCGTCTTCTGGTTCTTGAGCGCCCTCACCGCCGCTGTTGTACGACTTCGCGGTGACCGGACCCTTGATGCTCAGCAGCGCGTTCGTCGAGAACTTGCCCACCATGAAGCCCATCTGGGCGAACGCCTGCGGGGCGATCTTCGGGGCGTACTTCTTCAGGACCTGGAACATCAGCGCCGTGTCCGGCCCGACGCTTCGGGTCGACGTTGCTGAACTCCTGGTTGATCCAGAGGTGCCCGTCGAACTGCGGGAACTGCGCGGCCATGAACGTGTTCGCGATCGGGGTCGACGAGCCCCACTTCACCTTGTTGACGATGCCCTGGGCGATGGCGGCCTTCATGAACGCCGGCGCCGTGTCGGGGGTGAAGTCGATCAGGATGCCGCCGCCGTCACCGGCGAACTGGTACATCTGGATCAGCTGCGAGGTCGCATCCGTGACCGGCAGGTGGGTCGGGAAGATCTTGTACGGGATACCGGCCTTCTTGGCAACCAGAGCCGGCCCGCCGTCCGCATACGCCGAGATCGTGTCCGGCGAGGCGATGGAGAGCTTCTTGATGCCGGCCCTGATCAGCGCCTGTGCAGCGCCGACGTTGCTGTACCGCGGGCCCATGTTCACCTCGACGAACGACGGCGTGCTAAAGCACTCGGCCTGCACGCCCGCGCCGATGACGGTGAAGCCCTTGCTCTTGTAGTACTTCCAGTTCGTTCCGCACTCGGCGAAGCTCGTGTTGCCCGCGACGCCGACGACCTTGTCCTTCTCGATCAGCTTCCGTGCGAGCGCGGCCTCCTGCGCCGGGTTGAGCTGCTCGGTGTAGAGGATGTACTTGATCGGGCGGCCGTTGATGCCGCCGTTGTCGTTCACACAGTCGTAGTACGCCTTGGCGACCTTGCCGATCGTCGTGAAGTCGACGCCCGGGATCAGCATGTCGATCCCGCCGAGCTTGATCGGCGTTCCGGTCGCCTTCTTGCCGGTGCCCTTGCCGCAGACGGACTTCTTCGCGGAGGCGGTGCCCGAGCCGACCGGTGCTACGGGTGCGGCTCCTGCGCCCACGGCCAGTCGCGCGTCAGCATCACCGCGAGCAGGCCGGCGGCGGTACACGCCACACCGACTTTGATCTTCCTCGATCTCATTGAGTCTCTCCTCGATTCGCTAGCTTCGCAGGGCTGAACCACAGGACGTTCGGCGCGGGGAAGTCGCCGCGTCCCTCCGATCAGGATCTCGTCAAGTGTGTCCTCCTCGCGTCGGGACGGGGAGTCAAGTCTCGCGGGGTACCGTTTCCGCCGGGCCGTCGCCGCCCCACACCCTCGTCTGCGGATCGGATTTGTAGAGCCCCAGGACTGAGCCCTCACTCGCGTGCCTGGGGCATGCCGCGGTCCACCGTCTGGCGCCTGCCCTCTGCGCCTCCAATTTCACGTCCCGCATGTTAAACCACTGTCTTGACGAATGGAACACCCGCCGTCCGAGGACCTAAAGATTCCGGGAGATTCGTCCGATGTGGGGCGAATGAGCGTCTTCCGCACGGAGGGCCCCAGGTCGCCGTCTGCATCGCCACGCTGGATCGACCGTTGGCTCGCGGCCTGCAGCGAGCTGGTCGAGCTGGAGCGCTCCAATCCGATGACGGACGCCGTCATCGACGAGATCGACGGCCGGATGATCCGGATCGGCGACCAGTGGCTGGCTGATTTCGCCTCCTGCAACTACCTCGGGTTCGACCTGGACCGGGAGATCATCGAGGCCGTCCCCGAGTATCTCGACAAGTGGGGGACGCATCCGAGCTGGTCACGCATGCTTGGCAGCCCCGTCCTCTACCAGCAGATCGAGGAGCGGCTGATCGAGCTCCTCGGCTGCGAGGACGCACTGGTCATCCCGACGATCACCCTGATCCACCTGTCCGTGATCCCCGTGCTGGCCGGGGACGGGACGATCTTCGTCGACAACCGGGCCCACAAGACGATCTACGACGGCTGCCAGTTCGCGTCGGCCCGCGGAGCGACGGTGAAGCGGTTCCGGTTCGAGGATCCGGCCGACCTCGAGCAGCTCCTCCGCAAGGATCGCTCGACCACGCGGCTGATCTGCATGGACGGAGTCAACAGCATGACCGGGAACGCGCCCGATCTGAAGGACTTCGCCCGGCTCGCCCGTCGCTACGACGCCATGCTCTATGTCGACGACGCCCACGGCTTCGGGGTGATCGGAGAGCGTGACCCGAACGAGCTGAGCCCATACGGCATGCGCGGGAACAGCATCGTCCGGTACTCCGACGAGTCGTACGACCGGATGGTTCTCGTCGGCGGTTTCTCCAAGGCGTACTCGTCGCTCGCGGCGTTCGTGGCGTGCCCGACCGAGCTCAAGCAGCTGCTCAAGACGGCCGCGCCCCCCTACCTCTACTCCGGGCCCTCGCCGGTCGCCTCGCTCGCGACCGTGCTTGCCGGCTTCGACGTCAACGAAATCCGCGGCGATGCGATTCGCGCCGACCTCTGGCGAAAGACTGATCAGGTGCTCCAGTGGCTCGATCGAGAGGGGGTCTACACGCCGAATCGGTCCGGCTTCCCGATCATCGAGGTTCCGCTCGCGCGTCACGAGGACATCGACGCGGCGGGGCGCTTCCTCTTCGATCACGGCGTCTACGTGACCCTTGCCGCCTACCCGCTCGTGCCGAAGAGCGAGGTCGGGTTCAGGATCCAGGTCACGGCTGCCAACACCCAGGCCGAGATCGAGCAGCTCATCGACGTGCTCGGCCAACTCGCGGCGAGGTTCGAGCTTCGGCCTTCCGGGCGCCGCGAATACGCGGCGTGAGCGTTCTCACCCGCATCGACTGGCGCAGCCGCTTCTGGGTGCTGTACCTCGCCGCCGGAGGCTTCCTCACCGCCGGCTACCTCTGGTTGCCGCCGCTGCAGGGGAACGGCCCGCTCATCAACCTGCTCGGCCTCTCCTCGTCGCTCGCGATCGCGGCCGGGATCTACCTGCACCGGCCGAAGGCACGCGCCGCGTGGTTGCTCTTCATCGTCGGGAATTTCCTGTTCTTCGCCGGCGACCTCTACACCTACAGCTACCCGAAGCTCTTCGGCGTCGAGGTGGAGTTCCCCTCGCTCGGGGACGCGATCTATCTGATGGTCTACCCGGCTCTCGTCGTCGGGCTGCTCATGCTCGTGAGACGGCGCAATCCGCAAGGCGACCGCGCCGGCGTGATCGACTCGCTCATTCTCACGGTCGGCGTCGCGTTGCTCTCCTGGGTCTTCCTGGTCGCTCCGAACATCCATCTCTCCGGGCTTACCCTGATGGAGAAGGGTGTGTCCGCCGCCTATCCGCTCGGGGACATCCTGCTCCTGGCGGCCGCGATCCGCCTGGCGGTCGACAAGGGGAAGCGCGCTCCGTCCTTCTATCTGCTCGTCGGGAGCATCGTCGCGCTCCTCACCGTGGACTCCGCGTACACGCTCGCGTTGCTCACGGACTCGTACAACCACCAGCTGAGCTACGACGTGGGCTGGATTGCCTACTACCTGCTCTGGGGTGCGGCCGCGCTCCACCCATCGATGCGCACGCTCGAGGAACCTGCGCTCGAGGCGCGGGCTCGCCTGACCCCGCTGCGTCTCGGGCTGCTCGCGGGTGCGTGCTTGATCGCGCCCGGCGTCCGGTTCTACCAGGCGTTCGACGACCCGGACCGGCTCGTGCTGATCGTGGCGTCCGCGCTGCTGTTCCTGCTCGTGGTCGCCCGCATGGTCGGCTTGGTCCGCCAGGAGGAGCGCGCGGCCACGCGCGAGCTGACACTGCGAGGGGCGGGGGTCGAGCTCGTCGCGGCCGGCGGCCGTGAGCAGGTGAACGAGGCTGCCGTCTCGGCTGTCGTAGCTCTCGTCGCGGGACCGGCGACCGTGCGCCTGGTCCTGGCGGACGGGGATCACGCAGTTGTCGCCGCTTCGTCCGGCGGTGCGGGCGAGTGGAATGTCTCGAAGATGGCGTACGGATCGCTCCGTGAGTCCGCCAGGGTCACTCAGCAGGTCTCTCTCACGAGCCTGTCAGATGAGGTTCGGCGCCAGTTTCGCCTCTATGACGGCCACGCGGTGCTGATTCTTCCCCTCTCGGTTCGCGACGAGACACGTGGCTTTCTCGTTCTGTGCTCGCCGGTCTCCATCCCCCCCGAGCTCATCGACTCGCTCGAGTCGCTCGCCTCGCAGGTGTCGCTCGCCGTCGAGGGAGCGTTGCTCGCAGAGGACCTGCACCGTCGTCAGAGCGAGGCGCGATTCCGGTCGCTGGTTGCCCACTCGAGCGACCTCATCACCGTGCTCGACGCCCACGGCACCGTCACGTACCAGAGCCCTTCCGTCGAGCGCGTCCTCGGCTATCGAGCCGACGAGGTCGAGGGAACCGACTTCTCCCAGTTGCTTCGCGCGTCCGACCGGCCGCGGCTCGCGCAGATCCTCTCGGGCGTGGGCGAGGCCTACGTGGGCGGCGGCTCCGAGACACACGTGATCGACTGCTCGCTCAGGCACCGAGACGGCACATGGCTCCAGTTCGAGGTTCAGCACACGGACCTGCTGCAGGACGAACACGTCCGCGGCATCGTCCTGAACGGTCGTGACGTCAGCGAGCGCAAGGCGTTCGAAGACCAGCTCGCGCACCAGGCATTCCACGACCCGGTCACGAGCCTCGCCAACCGAGCCCTGTTCGCAGACCGCGTGCAGCAAGCCATCATCCGCTCGATCCGCGGAGGCCAGTCGATCGGCGTGATGTTCATCGACCTTGACGACTTCAAGACCGTCAACGACAGCCTCGGCCACGCGGCCGGCGACACGGTCCTGCGGGAGGTGGCGCAGCGCCTCCTGGACGCCGTGCGCCCGGCGGACACGGTTGCCCGCTTCGGCGGCGACGAGTTCGCCGTCCTGCTCGACGGAATTGCGGACTCGGCGGAGGCCGCCGACGTCGCCGGGCGGATTCTGCGCGCCCTCGAGCTCAAGTACGACGTCGACGGCAAGCAGGTCTATCCCCGCGCGAGCGTCGGCATCTGCCTGGCGGGGGACGAGCTCGGCTCGTCCGACGCCGAGGAGCTCCTCCGCAACGCCGACGTGGCCATGTACATGGCCAAGCGCGACACCAAGGGCGGCTATCGCATCTTCGAGCCGGCGATGCACGAGCGCGTGGTCGAGCGTCTCGAGCTCCAGACGGAGCTGCAGCGGGCGCTCGAGCTGAACCAGCTCGAGATCCACTACCAGCCCGTCGTTCGCCTCGATGACCGCGCGGACTACGGCGTCGAGGCGCTGCTTCGCTGGATGCACCCGACGCGCGGGACGATCCCACCCCTCAGCTTCATCCCGCTCGCCGAGGAGACCGGCCTGATCGTTTCCATCGGCCGCTGGGTCCTGCAGGAGGCCTGCCGGCAGGGCGCCCTCCTGCACGAGCGGTTCCCTCGGACGCCCCCGTTGACGATGAGCGTCAACCTCTCCGTCAAGCAGCTCCAGTCGGAGACGATCGTCGACGACGTTCGCGAGGCGCTCGAGTCGAGTGGGCTCCCGCCGTCCGCCCTCGTCCTCGAGATCACCGAGACCGTGATGATGGCCGACACGGACCTGGCGGTCCAGCGGCTACACGAGCTGAAGGCCCTCGGGGTTCTCCTCGCGATGGACGACTTCGGAACCGGCTACTCGTCGCTCTCCTACCTGAGCCGCTTCCCGGTCGACATCCTCAAGATGGACCGCTCCTTCCTCTCCTCCGAGCACGACGAGTCGAGTCTGGCCGCGGCGATCGTCGCCCTCGGAAACAGCCTGCAGCTCGACGTGGTCGCGGAGGGGATCGAGCTGCCCGAGCAGATCGCGTCGCTACGAGATCTCGGCTGCGAGCTCGGTCAGGGCTTCCTGTTTGCCACGCCGATGAACCACGATGCGTTGGTCGAGTACCTCGACGACGGCGAGGAAGAGATCGGCGCGCCGCAGTCGCATGCAGCATAGTCACGAGGCGCTCGACCGCCCGGGCGGTTTCTCCCGGGTAAACCTCCTCGCGCCACTCAAGAACCGGGACTTTCGGCTCCTCTGGGCCGGCATGACCGTCTCCCTCGTCGGGGACGGCATCTTCTTCATCGCGATGGTCTGGCAGGCCTACGAGCTCTGGAACGCTCCGGCCGCACTCTCGCTGCTCGGGATAGGCATGACGATTCCGACGATCGCCTTCCTGCTGCCTGCTGGGGTCCTCACCGACCGGTTCGACCGGCGCTCGCTCATGCTCTGCGCCGACCTCGGACGCGCGATCGTCATCGGCGTCCTCGCCGTCCTGGCTCTGACCGGCCTCCTCACGTTCTGGGAGCTGCTGATCATCGTCGCCCTGTACGGGGTCGGCACCGCGTTCTTTGCGCCCGCGTTCGAGGCGATCGTCCCCGACATCGTTCCTGCGGCCGACCTTGCGGCCGCCAACTCGCTCGACCAGCTCGTCCGGCCGATCGCATTTCGTCTCGCGGGGCCGGCTCTGGGAGGAGCGCTCGTGGCGGGTTTCGGCACGGGGACCGCGTTCGCAGTCGACTCAGCGACCTTCATCGTCTCGACGATCGCGGTGTTCCTGATGCGACCCCCGGCCTATGCCCGATCGGAGCATGTCGACTCGTCCCTGCGCGCCGTGAAGGAGGGCCTCCAGTTCGTCCGGCGGCGAGTCTGGTTGTGGGGGACCCTCGGATCTGCGGCGATCGCCTACCTCGCCTTCATGGGTCCCGCAGAGGTGCTGCTGCCGTACGTCGTGAAGAACGAGCTGCACGCTTCGGCCGGCGACCTCGGGCTCGTGTTCGCAGCCGGCGGCGTCGGGGCGATCGGCGCGGCGCTGATCATGGGGCAGCGCGGCCATCCGCGCCGTGACGTCACGTTCATGTACGCGGCGTGGACACTCGCCACGCTCGCCGTCGCGGGCGTACGGACTCGCGACATCGTCCTGGCAGCTCATGGTGGCATGCCTCGTCTTCAACGCACTGGAAACCGCGGGAACGATCGTCTGGGCGACGATCAAGCAGCGCCACGTGCCGGCTTCGATGCTCGGTCGAGTTTCGAGCCTCGACTGGATGATCTCGATCGGTCTCCTCCCGGTGTCGTTCGCCCTCACCGCTCCGGTCGCCGGCCTGGTGGGCGTGCGTGCAACGCTCGTGGGAGCGGCAGTGATCGGCGGTGTGTTCACGCTCGGCGCGCTCTTCCTCCCCGGCATGCGCGACATCGAGGGCACGCCCCCCGATGACGACGCAGAGAGCGCCAGGTCACCGCTGGGCGGGGGGCACGAGCTGCTCAGACCGCCCGTCTTCGTCGACGTTCGAAGCTGAGGGCCGCGGCGGCGTAGCCGAGGCGCGCCGCCGGGCTCGGCGTAGCTCGTCTGCGCCCCAGACGACAAATGGGAAGGGCGCGAGGATGGCGAGCTCGACGGGGCCGAGGGCGGCCGTGTGGAAGACGGTTTGCAGCGGCGGCAGATAGATCAACGCCGCCGCGAACGCGACCTCGAACAGGATGCCCCAGAGCAGGAGCGGGTTGGTGAAGACGCCGACGTCGCGAAGCGAGGCGCGTTCGGTGCGCGCTGCGAAGGCCGTTCCGATCTGGCACGCGACGATGCCGGCGAACGTCATCGCCGTGGCTCGAACGTAGTCATCGTGGAGCGGGCTTCCCTCTCCGACGTCGTCACCTGGGCTCCAGCCGGCGCGGAGCAGCACCGAGAAGAATCCGGCGAGCACGAGGGCGGCCGAGATGAGTCCCAAGAACAGCCAGGCGCGGACGAGCATCTCCTTCTGGATGACACCCTCCGACCGCGATCTCGGCGGGCGCGCCATCAGTCCTGGTTCGGCGGGTTCGCGCCCGAGCGCCAGCGCCGGAAGCGTCTCGGTGCCGAGGTCGATCGCGAGGATCTGCATGACCGTGAGCGGGAGCGGAACGAGTCCGCCGGAGACGGCGAAGACGAAGAACGGAATGACCTCGGGAGGAGCGTGGGCGAAGATGTAGAGGATGAACTTGCGGACGTTGTCGTAGACGCGGCGGCCCGCCTCGACCGCGGCGGCGATCGAGGCGAAGTTGTCATCGGTGAGGACCATCGTCGACGCCTCGCGGGCGACGTCTGTGCCCGAGCGGCCCATGGCGATGCCGATGTCGGCGCGGCGGAGGGCGGGCGCGTCGTTGACGCCGTCTCCGGTCATTGCGACGACGTGCCCTTCGGCCCGGAGGGCGTCGGCAATGCGCAGCTTCACCTCAGGTGAGCTGCGGGCGAAGATCAGCTCCGGCTCCTCGCGCAGGAGCCGGTCGAGCTGGGTTTCGCTGAGCGCTTCCAGTTCGGTGCCGGTGAGGACGCGTGGATTGAGAGCGATGCCGACGAGGCGGGCGATCTCGGCGGCGGTCAACCCGGCGTCGCCGGTGATGACGATGATGCGGATCCCGGCGGCGCGACAGCGGCCGACTGCTTCGGCGACCTCTGTCCGCGGCGGATCGAACATCGCCACGAGCCCGAGGAAGGAGAGCGCCTGCTCTGCATCGTCGCGCCGCTCGGGGAGCGGCTTGTCAGGGTCGAGCCACCGGCGCGCGACTGCGAGCACGCGCAGCCCCTGCTCGGCATACGCGACGATCTGCTCTTCGATCGCCCCGCGCGCCGTCGCCTCGAGCGGCTGCTCACGTCCGTCGGGCAGGACGATGCGCTCGCAGCGGGCAACGATCTCCTCGGGCGCTCCTTTGACGTTGAGGACGGTCCTGCCGCCGTCGTCGTCGATCGTGGACATCAGCCGCAACGCGGGGTCGAAGTGGAACTGCTTGCGCCGTCCACGCTCGCGGGTGCCGACGCGGACGTCGACCGCCGCCGCGGCCGCCAGTTCCAGCAGCGCAAGCTCGGTCGGATCGCCGGTGGAGCGGTCCTGTCCATCGGCGAGCTCGGCGTTGTTACAGGCTGCGACCGCGCGGCCGAGAGCGGCGAGCGCGGCGTCACGTCCGGCGGCCGCCCGGAGATCGACGCCGGTGTCGCACTCGATCGCTCCTGCGGACGTGGCGAGCGCGATTACGCGCATCCGGTTCTCGGTCAGCGTGCCCGTCTTGTCTGAGCAGATCACGGTCGTCGAGCCGAGCGTCTCGATCGCCGACAGCCGCTTGACGAGCGCGCCGGAGCGAGCGAGCAAGCGGACGCCGATCGCGAGCGCCAGCGTGATCGTCGGCAGCAGCCCTTCGGGGACGTTGGCGACGATCAGTCCGATCGCGAAGCTCCCAGCGTCCGCCAGCGAGAGCCCGGCGAACAGGCCCAGTGGGAGGAACGCCAAGCCGGCAACAATCGCCACGAGCGCGATCAGCCACGCGACCCGGCGGACCTCGTGCTCGAGCGGGCTCTCCTCCCGCTCGAGCCGTTCGGAGAGGGCGGCAATGCGACCCAGCTCGGTGCGCATGCCGGTCGCGAAAACGAGCGCGCGCGCATCGCCCTGCGTCGCGGTCGTACCGCTGAAGACGAGATCGCGCGCCTCGAGGACCGGCCGACGGTCGACGAGCTCGGCCGAGCGATAGGCGGGCAGCGATTCGCCGGTCAGCGTCGAGAGGTCGACCTCGAGCGCTCCCTCGAGCAGGCGCGCGTCGGCCGAGATCCGGACGCCCGCCTCGAGCAGGACGACGTCTCCGGGCACGAGTTCGCGCGCCTCGACGTCGCGGCGATGGCCGTCGCGCAAGACCGTGGCGTGCAGCGGCAGATACTCCTTCAGCGCCTCCACGGCCCGTTCCGCCTGCTGCTCCTGGGCAAAGGCGAACGCCGCGTTCAGGATGATGACGGCCACGATCGCCGCCGCGAGTAACGCGGAAACGGCCACGAGCGCGAGCGCAGCGGCGACCCACAGGAGGATCGCGAGCGGGTGAGTGAACTGCCGCGCCAGGTCTGCCGGCCACTGCCGCCGCCCGCGCCGACGCAACTCGTTCGGGCCGTACGCAACGAGGCGCCGCTGCGCCTCACGATCGGAGAGCCCGCTCGGCGATGCCCGCAGCTGCCGCAACAGGGCATCTGCAGGCTCGAGCGGGTCGGTCTGGCCGAGTTGGCCGACAGCGCCTTCGTCGGGGATCCGGGGTGGCGATCTCAGAGCGCGTACACGACGAGCACCGCCGCGGTCGCAATGATCACCGCAGCGTCCGCGACGAGCTCCGCCGACCGGTCGCGGCGGCCGCTCAGCTGGAAGGCGATGAAGACCCACAGCGCGGCAAACTGGCTGATGACGTCCAGACGCACATCAAGGACGTTCTTCGCCAGCACGGCTTCCACCATGAGCGCCAACGCGGTGAGCAGTGCTACTCGAACCTGCGCGTCGCCGAGAGCGCCGTGAAGCCGATACCGATGTGCGCGTTCGGCGGAGGTAGTCATGCTCGGCCTCCTTTCGTGAGTTGCGCGAGCTACGTGAGCGAGAGCGCGCCGCCTCGCTGACGAGTCTGCGAACAGACCATGCCCTGCCGCGGTCCCGGCGTAATCGGGGCTACCACCGAGGTCGCCTGCCTTGAACTACGTAACGAACCGAGATCCAGGCTAGTCCGCCCTGACGGCGCGACCTCGCTTGACCGCACCGAGGAAGAGGTTCAGAGTCAAGTCGTCCGTCGTCCCCCAGCCATGACGCCTGATTCCGCACTCGTCGACGAGCTCACCGGCCAGGTAGCAGGGAGCGTCCTACGCCCCGCGGATGCGGGCTACGACGAGGCGCGTCGAATCCACAACGGCCTCGTCGACCGGTCCCCGGCCGTGATCGTCCGCTGCAGAAGCGCGGCGGACGCCGCCGCCGGCGTGCGCTTCGCACGGGCCGCAGGTCTCGACATCACTGTCCGCGGCGGCGGCCACAACGTGGCCGGCCGCGCGGTCGCCGACGGCGCGGTGATGATCGACCTCGCCGAGATGAAGGGCACCGAGGTCGACGCGGAAGCCCGCACCGTGCGGGCGGAGGGCGGTCTCACCTGGGGGGAGCTCAACGACGCGACCGCCCCGCACGGCCTCGCCGTCACCGGTGGCGTGATTTCCACGACGGGCATCGCCGGGCTCACGCTCGGGGGCGGGCTCGGCTGGCTGATGGCAAAGCACGGCCTCGCGGCCGACAACCTGCTCGCCGCCGAGCTCGTCAACGCGACCGGCGACGTGCTCGAGGTGACCGAGGCGTCGGATCCCGACCTCTTCTGGGCGCTGCGCGGCGGGGGCGGCAACTTCGGGATCGTGACCACCTTCACGTACCGCCTGCATCCGGTGGGAATGGTCACCGGCGGATTGATCGCCCACACGCTGGACGCCGCGCCCGAAATGCTCCGCTTCTATCGCGACGCCGTCGCGGGCAACTCGGATGATCTGACCGTGTTCTCGGCGCTCGTGCACGCTCCCGACGGATCGGGCATGAAGCTGTCCGCGATGGTCGCGTTCCACACGGGCGACCCGGAGCAGGCCGAGCAGGACCTGGCGCCGTTCAAGACCTGGGGCTCGCCGCTGATGGTGGAGGTCGGGCAGATGCCCTACGCCGTGATGAACACGATCCTCGACGGCGGCTTCCCAGCCGGCGCGCTCAACTACTGGCGGTCGAGCTTCACGCGAGGCCTACCGGACGGACTGATCGACGCGATGGTCGAGCGCTTCGCGTCCGCGCCGTCACCGATGACCGCCATCCTGCTCGAGCGCTTCCACGGTGCTGTGACGCGCATTGGTGTGACTGACACCGCAGTGCCCCACCGTACGGAGGGCTGGAACCTCCTGATTCCCTCCGTGTGGCTGGATCCCGCCGCGACGGACGAGAACATCGCGTGGACCCGCGAGACACACCGTGCCTTCGGTCCGCACCTCGACGAGGCCCGGTGGCTCAACTATCTCGGCGACGACGAGGGCGCCGACGCAGTGCAGTCGGCCTACGGACCGAACTACGAGCGGTTGCTCGACGTGAAGCGGCGATACGACCCCGAGAACTTCTTCCACCACAATCACAACATCGACCCGAGCTGAGCTGCGAGTCAGCCCCTCGTGGTCACGAAGTCGTGACGAGCGGCCAATAGCGGTCGGGCGCGTCCTTCCAGGTGAGGTGACACAGGCTCGTTGCTACGGCTCGGATTTGATCGTCAGGGTCCGTCGGCCTCGACCGCGAGCAGATACGAGCCGGCTGGCATGGTGTTGATGAAACAAGCCGAACCAGCGGACTCGGAAGGACAGCGAGGAGCCCACAGGAACTTAGCCGTGTTCGGCTGGTGTTCGGCCGCCGGACCCAGCGGCGGGCGCGCAGATAAGCGGCGACAAAGCTGCGCGCGGTGAGCGAGACCGGCTTGGGCGCAGCAAGGAGAGAGGCGTGAAGGGTTCCAAAAGTCCGGTCATGCTGCTTCGCGTTTGTATTCGTGGATAAGACCGCCGAGTTGGTCGCGACGGTGGATCTCGCCGTGAGACGATCGCTCCCGTCGCTCATCCAGTTCGGGTGGCCGGAGTGCCAAGGCGCGGTGTGGCCTCTCGCGGTTGTAGTGGTCGACGTAGACGCGGAGCACGCCTTCGAGGTGACGGCGGTTGAGGATCAGCAGCCAGTCGAGACACTCGGCACGCACAGTGCGGACGAACCGCTCCGCGATTGCGTTCACCTTCGGCGCCCGCAGCGGCGTCTTCACAATGCGGATGCCTTCGCTACGAAACACCTCGTCGGAGGGATGGCTGTATTGCTGTCGCGATCACGGATCAGGAACCGGACGCCTTGAGCAGAGAAGTCGAGGCCGAGGTTGCGCGCCTGTTGGGTGACCCAGGCGCCGGTCGGGTTCGCGGTGCAGCCGGCGAGCCAGACACGACGGCTGCCGTGAGAGATGAAGAAAAGGACGTAGAGCCGGCGAAGTGACACAGTCTCGACAGTGAAGAAGTCGCAAGCCACGATCCCTGCAGCTTGCTGACGAAGGAACTCCTGCCAGGTCGGTCCCGAGCGCCGCGGTGCTGGCTGGAAACCGGCATCCAGGAGCATCCGTCTGACAGTGCTTCGAGAAACAGAGACGCCCAACTTTCGTAGCTCGCCAACGATCCGCTGATACCCCCAGCGTGGATTCTCGCCAGCGAGCCGCAAAACCAGCCCGAGAACTTCCGCGTCGATACTCGGACGACCGTGCCGAACCGGCGGTTGGGCCCACTTGCGACGCACCAGCTCGCGATGCCAGCGAAGCAACGTCCTCGGCGTCACCACAAGACCAACGCGACGCGCTCTCGGGAGAAGCCGCACCAGCGCCGCAAACAAGGCGCGATCAGCCTGACTCAACCTCGGACGAGGATGTTGCCGCCGCAACACGACGAGCTCGTGGCGCAAGACGAGCAGCTCAACATCCTTCGCAAGCTCAGAACGCCGACGGCCAGCGACCAGCCGCTTGAGCGCTGCGAACGAGACCTCAGGATGAACCTCGAACACGCGCTTGATTGCAGGCGGCGTTGGAGCGTTCCTCCTGCTCGGGCTCAGCGTGCAGGGTCGTGGGCTCGCCGACGCCAGACCCGCGGGTTGTCAGGGACGCATGTTCGAGATCACGCCCTTCATCGTCTCGTGTTTTTCTTTCGCCATGTTGCTGAGAATCGAGAAGAGTTGGTTGTACCTCTGCATCGTCGCCTGAAGCTTGAACGCCTCCCGCTCGGAGTTCGTCGCGACCCCGCCAGCTTCCTCGCTCAACTGCACGAAGAGCTCCCCGAGTTGACGGCTTGCGTCGAATCGGCCGTGGATCTCCACGAGCTTCGAAACGTCCGCGTCGGCCTTGTCCAGCGCGCGAAGCGCGTCTTGTACCGACCTGCTCACCTTGGCGTCCATGCTGGTCCCCCTCTATCTCTCGATTGCGATCTGAACAGGTCGATTGTTGGCGAGGTCTGCACGGGATCGCTCGCTACCGCAACACGAATCCTGGCACTCGGTAGCCGATCCGGTTCAGCATGTGCGCCAGCTTGAGCCGGTCGCTCTCGGTCTTCCACTTGTAATCGAAATGCATTCCCGCGCCGGTTCACGGTGTTGAACACAAAGCAGACGTACAACGCGTCGCGGATTGAGGCGTCGGAGACCCCGGCGACGCGTACCGCCTCGATATCTGTGCGGTCGACGTCGTCCGGCGTCAGGGTGACCTTCTCCAGCAGCCGCATTGTCGAGGCGATCCGAGGCTCGAATCTCGCGCCGCGCCAGTCCTCGAGCCTCGCAGTTGGAACACCGATTGCCGAAGGGCTGCGACCTGGCGGCGTGAGCGTCCACTTCGTGACGGTTGGGCATCGAAACGTGGGTCTCAAGCGGCGAGCACCATCCGCTCGCAGTAGAGCTCCGCGACAGGAGAGGCGAGTCCTAGGTGCTTGCGGATAGACGTGCCGCGGCCCGCTTCGCGCACGACCGGTGCGCTGATCTCCCCGCCCTCGGCTCGCCGCGGCGGTTGTCACCCCGCCGGGGCCCGTCGCATCCTCGAGGCCGCCTGTGCGCCCTGTGCTTCGCCGCAGCAGCGATGCGGGGAGCCGAACCAGGACGCCGTTCCCTTCGTCGCGTGCGAGGGCGAGCGTAGACCGTCGCGGACCATGTAGTCAAGCTGATCGGGCGGAGCGCACGCCACGAGACGTTTGCGTGGCGGCCTCTGACCCCAATACTCACAAGCCGGATGTGTTCGGATGTGTTCGGCTGGTGTTCGGGCATGTTGCCGTCACAGACGACAACATCGCCGAAGAATCCTGCTAATCGGAAGCCGACGCGCGGACTCGAACCGCGGACCCCTTCATTACGAGCGTTGATCGCCTGTCGCCGCCTTTCGTGCCCCGTCACCCGAAGTCGCATGACTCCATCGTCGGTCTCGCACTCGTCTCGCCCGGATGTGAGAATGTCCCGCAGTGCCTGGGCGCAGGCTCGCCGTGTGTCTCGTGGTTCCTGCGGTTGCTCTGGCCGCGGCGGCGCTCGCGATGACTTCGACAGGATCGTCTGCCGTGGTCACGTCGCCGGAAAGCGCCGGGCGCATCGCGTATTACCGACACCTGCCTCCATGCCGGATCGACTCCGGGGGGGGCAAGGTCTGCTCTCACGGCATCTGGACCGGAAACCTCGACGGAAGCGCCGAGCGGCGGCTGACGCCGCTCAAGCTCGAAGTTCTCTACCCGGAGTGGTCGCCCAACGGCGACCGGATCGCCTATCAAGCGAGTACGGGGCGCGCCGGAGTGGGCGAGCTGTGGGTGATGAAGGCCGACGGCAGCGCGAAGCGAAGATTGCCGATCCGCGACCCGTTCACGTACGAATACGGGAATCTCGTCTCGTCGTGGTCACCCGACGGGAAGACGATCATCGTTGCTGCGTGGCGCCGGGAGAAGCGCAAGGCCACTGTCGTAAACACCCCGGTCGTGCTCGCCGTGCCCGTCAACGGCGCGACGCCGCGAGAGCTCTTTGCACTGCCGCGGGGTAAGTACAGCGCATCCGTCTCCAGCCCCCGGTTTTCGGCAAGCGGCAAATTGATCGCGTTCGTGTATTCCAGCGGCTGCTGCTCGACCGGGCTGTACGTCTCGCGTCCCGACGGATCGAGCCGGAAGCGGCTCTCCAGCGCGTATGCCGGCGACCCGGGTCGAGCGCTCGACTGGTCGCCGGACGGGAGGCGGATCGCCTTTGCCCTGTATGTCAACCGCAACGGTTCATCCAACCCGGAGCTCCACGTGATCAACGCCGACGGGACGGGGTTACGGCGACTGACGACTACTCAGGGCAACAACAGCATCATGACGCCGTCGTGGTCGCCCGACGGCCGCCAGATTGTCTTCAAGAGTGGGGAGTGGTTCACCGCGGCTGGGAACCCGATCCGTCCAGGCGAGTCGGGCCGGGCCGTTGAGAACCGGTTCGCAGTCGTGAACGCCGACGGGAGCGGGCTCCACCTCGTCGGCCCCGGCGCCAGCAACTGTGTCGCCAAGGGTGGTGACCCCGGCACCAATTGGTGCTATGCGAGCGACCCTTCGTGGCAGCCTCGCTGATCCGATTCTCGCATCAGCGTTGACGCTCTGGACCTGGAGGCCGGCCGTCGCCGGTCACTGCTGCTGATGACCGCACCACCTGCCGTTTATGGCCAGTGTGGCTTACCTGTGATTGCCCGAGCGGACCCTGACCGCCGTGCTGCGCGAGCACTCGCCCAGCGCGGGGACAAGCCCGAGACCTGGTATGCCCTGCGGCTGATCGCCACGCGCGGGCCTGGACGCCTCGAAGCGGCGCCGTGTGCCGATCACCCGCACAATCACCGCCGCCCGTAGACCCCTGGTGGACCCCTCAGGCCTTGACGCGGCGACCAGCGCAGCTGACTCCGAGAAATCCCTGCAAATCGAGAAAGCCGACGCCCGGACTCGAACCGGGGACCCCTTCATTACGAGTGAAGTGCTCTACCAGCTGAGCTACGTCGGCAACGGCTTGGAAAGCCAGATCCGAGTATAGACAGGCATCGCCAGAGTCCCAGATCGTCCGATGGCAAGTCGTGGTCGTATGCTTTCGTCGGAGGGCGCAACCCGTGCACCGAAGGGTGGGTCGATGCGGATCTTCCTCAGCTACCGCAGAGACGACGCAGTCGCCTGGGCGGGGCGCTTGTACGACGCCCTGGCGGCCCAGTTCGACCAGCGGAACCTCTGGCAGGACGTCACCACCGTTCGTCCCGGCGAGAACTTCAGGGACGCGATCGATGCCGCACTCGCCGAGTCCGATGTCGTGCTCGCGGTGATCGGGCCCAGCTGGCTCACGACGACGACCTCCACGGGCGAGCTTCGACTCGCGATGCCGGACGACTACGTGCGCATCGAGCTGGCGGCGGCCCTCGCGCAGGGGAAGCAAGTCATCCCCGTGCTCGTCGGCGGCGCGACCATGCCCACACTGGCACAGCTCCCCGAGGATCTCGAGGGACTGGGACTACGCCAGGCCGTCGTGCTCCACGACACGTCCTGGCACCAGGACGTCGACGGCTTCATCGGCTCCCTGCGCGGGGAACCGGCGACGACTCGAGGGCCGCGCTGGGTGATCCCGGCGGCCCTCATCGCCTTGCTCCTCGTCGGCGGCCTCGCCGGCTGGCTCGTCTTTGGCCGCGACGGCGAGGAATCGGCGAACGGCAACCCGGGTGCGGCGAGCTCCCAGCCGGGCTCGGCGGTTACCGAGGTAACGGCAACGACCGTGCTCGATCCGTGCACGACACCGACGTCGGACTGGGCTGACCTCGGCGTCACCGGTTCGACCGACGTGGGGCAACCAGGATGGCACTTCACAGTCTCTGACGGCCACGAGCGCGAGGACGACTCCGGTCGGTGGGATGTCGTCCTGAGGATCGAGGGCTCGCAAGATACCGACGCCAGCCAGACCCATTACGCCGCGTTCTACGAGCTCGCCGTCGACGGGAATACGTACGAGCCCAACTGCTTCGTCGTCGTCGGTGGACAGAACCCGCTCAGCCCCGGCGCGAGCAGTGAGGCACTGGTCGGCTTCGATCTGCCCGATGAGCTCACGGGCGGCTTCGCGCTCGATCTGGACACGTTCGGCGAGGTCGGGCGGATCGACCTGGAGCCCGCCGGTTGAGGCTCATGCGCCGACGAGCAGTCTCGGACGCTCCGGCTCGACGGCGAGATTCGCGGCGAGCGTACGGCGGGCACGGAAGATCAGCGTCTCCACTGCCGACTGCGACAGCTCCAGCTCGTAGGAGATCTCGTGGTAGGAGAGTCCCTGCCACTCGCGCAGGAGAATCGCGCGGCGCTGGTTCTCCGGCATCCCCGACAACGCGTCGGTGAGGCGGATCAAATCGTCGGGCGAGTCGCTCGTGGGTGCCGGGACGATGTCCTGCACCGCGTCGAGGTCACTCGCCGACTCGACGCGCACGCGGCGCCGCGCCGAACGCCGTCGTGTGAGACAGACGTTGTGCGCGATCTTGAACAGCCATGCGAGCTCCGCCTGGGGCGTGACGCCGCGCTGCAGCGCGCGATGCGCGTTCAAGAACGTCGACTGCGCGGCGTCCTCCGCCTCGTCGCGCGAGCCGAGCTGGTTGGCGCAGAAGCCGAGAATCTGCATCGAGTAGCGCTCGTAGAGGCCCTGCGTCGCGTCGGCCTCGCACGCGGGGTGCTCGACTCGGGCGGCACGTCCTATGGAAGGGACTGCAGCGATGCCAACCTCACCTGGGTTCGACTTGGGCGAGGGCCGCTGTCCCGCCCGAACTCGACCGGTTGAGTGTGCGCGAGTGGCACACTCACCGCAAGTCACGCGAAAGTCGTATCTCTACGACTCGTAGACGAGGTGCAGCCCGAGCTCGCGGCGGAGCCTGACGAACAGCGCTTCCAGCGCGAGTTCCGCGTTCAGATTGAACTCCTCGAGCTCCCGCCAAACCTGGCGGACGAGCTCGCACGCTCGCTCCGCGGCCGCGAGCCGCTCGACCGTGGCGTCCTCGCTCAGCGCCTCGAGCCGATCGGAATGGATGGCCGCGCTCTTGGCCCCGGCGGCGACCACCACGAGGTCGCGGTACCAAGCGGCGAGCTCCTCGAGCGAGGCGAGCACCTCTTCCCGCTCTGCACCGCGCTGGGCCCGGCGCAGGCGCTGATCGGCCTCGCGCTGAGTGACGTCGAGCCGCTCGAGCTCCTCCTCGGCGGCGCCTCGTGCGTCCGCGCCGCACTCCGCGGCGGCGTCGAGCAGCCGACCGGCAGCCTCGCTCGGCTCGAAGGACGGCTCGCGATAGACCTCGCGCGCGAGTGCGAGCAGGGCGTCGCGCCGCTTCACCGACGCCGGATCGAGCAGTCGCTGCACGCGGTCGAGCCGGCCGCCCGCGACGCGCGCGAGCGCAGTCACCTTCTCGGCCTCCAGCCCGGGCGCGCGTGCGTCGATCTCCTCGCGCACGGCCCGCTCGGACAGGCGGCGGAACGGAACGTGCTGGCAGCGTGAGCGGATCGTCTCGGGGAGGGGCCCGAGGTCGTTCGCGACGAGGACGATCACTGCATACGGGGGCGGCTCCTCGAGGTCCTTGAGCAGCGCGTCCGCCGCATCCTCGTTCAGCGTGTCCGCGGAGTAGATGAGGTAGACGCGTCGCTCGGCCTCGAACGGGCGCATGTGCAGGTCGCGGCGCAGCTCGCGGACGTCGTCGATCCGGATCTGGTCGCCGACGGGCTCGAGCGAATACACGTCCGGATGCGCGCCGCGGAGCACGCGGTCGGGCTCGCCGATCAGCTCCGCGGCGAACGCGACCGCGGCGCGCCGCTTCCCGACGCCCGGAGGCCCGTGGAAGAGATAGGCGTGCGCGGGCGCGTCCGCGAGCGCCGCGCGGAGGAGGCGCTTCGCCTCGGGCTGCTCAGGAAACGTCTCGAAGCTGTCCACGGATCGTCCGGGCGAGCTCCTCGGGGTCGAGCGAGCCGTCCACGGCGAGGATACGCCGCGGGAAGAGCTCGGCGAGCTCGCGGTAGGCGCGGTCGACCTTTGCGACGAAGTCGTCGTCCTCCCGCTCGATCCGGTCGCGCGTGTCGCCGCCGCGCCGGCGCGACTCGGCGGGGTCGACGAGAACGAGAACCGTGCGGTCCGGGAGCAGCCCCCGCGTCGCCTGGAGGTTCAGGTCGAGGACGCGGTCCACGCCGAGCCCGCGCGCGATCCCCTGGTAGGCGAGCGACGAGTCGATGTAGCGGTCGCAGAGCACGTCGGCGCCCCGCGTGAGGGCGGGCGCGATCACCTGCTCGACGAGCTGCGCGCGGGCCGCCGCGAAGAGCGCCGCCTCCGCCCACGGGGCGATCGGCTCGTGGCGGTGGAGGACGAGCTCGCGAATGTGCTCGCCGATCTCGGTCCCCCCGGCTCCCGGGTCACGACGACCTCGCGGCCCTCCTCCTCGAGCTGCCGCTTGAGGAGCTCGACCTGCGTCGTCTTGCCGGAGCCGTCGAGGCCCTCGAAGGTCACGAACATCGCGCCGGAGTGTAGGGAGGAGCGCCGGGCGGCGGGCCGAATGGAGGCTTCCCGTGGAGTATCCCGTCCAGGCAAACCGATGGCGTACGCGCGCGCTCGTGCTTGCGGTCGTGGCGACGTGCGAGCTGCTCGTGCTCGTCGCGCTCGGCACGGTCGCTGCCGGCCGGATGCTTGCGGGGCAGGTGGAGACGGTGGCGCGGGCGCGCGAGTTGCCGGCCCGGAGGACCCCGCCGGCGACCGCGCCCGACCGCCCGCTGCTCGAGCGCAGCGAGACCTCGGTGGCCGTCCTGAACGGCAACGGCGTCTCGGGCGCCGCCGGGGCGAGCGCGGCGAAGGTGCGGGCGCTCGCGTACGTCGTCTCGGGCGTCGGCAACGCGCCGCGCCGCGACGTCGCCCGCTCGATCGTCGATGTACCGCAAGGGCTACCAACCCGAGGCGAACCGCCTCGCCAAGGACGTCGGAGTCAAGCTCGTCGGGCCGCTCGACGGCCTGCGCGAGCCGCAGTTGATGGGCGCGCACATCGCGCTCGTCGTCGGCGGCTAGCGACGCGTCCGCAGGGACCTGACCGGTGCCAGGCACCGGACAGGCCCATAATCGGCGCGTGGACGAGCGCAAGCAGGCGGAGGTCGAGTACCCCGAGCGCGTCGGCGACGCGGGCCGTGAGTGGCTCCGCACGAAGCCGTTCGCGAACGAGCCGCGCGAGACCGCGCGCCACCTGATCGACGCCGGCTACGTGATCGAGCTGCTCGACCTCCGGCCGGGGATGCGCTTCGTCGAGCTCGGCTGCGGCTCCGGGTGGATGACGCGCTTCGTCGCACGCCACGGCCTCGAGGCGCACGGCTACGACATCTCGCCGGCGATGGTCGAGATCGCGCGCGAGCAGGCGCGGGCCGAGAGCGTCGACGCGCACTTCGACACGGCGGACTTCGAGAGCCTCGACCTCGAGCACGGCTTCGACGCCTGCCTCACCTACGACGCGCTCCACCACAGCGCGCGCCCCGACCTCGTCCTCGCAAGCGCGCACCGAGCGCTGCGTCCGGGCGGCGCCCTGCTCGTCTCCGAGCCGAACTGGAAGCAGCGCTACCAGGGCCGCGGTGCGACCGAGGAGTACGGAACGACCGAGCTCGGGTACTCACCGCGCCGGCTGAAGCGCCTGCTCCGCGATGCGGGCTTCACCGACATCCGGCGCTTCCACAACAACCGCAAGCGCCTGTTCGGGAACCGGCCGGCCGACGTCGTCGCGCACCTCGCCGAGCCGTTCACGTACCGTCTGCTCGCACCGTTCTGGACGCAAGTCTGGCTACGGGCTCGGGCGAAGTGACCGACCTCTACAAGCGCGAAGCCTTCGAGCCCCTCACCGACGAACCCTGGAACGAGGCGAGCGTCGCCGACGCGATCCAGACGATCGTGAACGACGCGGAGGCGGCGTTCGGCCCGGACGAGCTCTGGCCGGCCGGCGAATGGGAGCGCTGGCAGATGGCTCTGCCCCTCAAGAGCCTCTACGTCGGCGCCGCGGGCGTCGTCTGGGCGCTCCACGCGCTGCGGAATCGCGGCCGGGCCGACGGGAGCCTCGATCTGGCAGACGCGATCGCGCGCACCCACGAGATCTGGCAGGCCGAGCCCGACTTCATGGGCGACACCGAGCTCCCGACGCCGCGCGAGTCGGCGCTGATGACGGGCGAGACCGGGATCCTCATGACGGCGTGGCTGATCGCGCCGACCAAGGGGCTGGCCGACCGGCTGCTCGAGCGCGATCAAGGCGAACGCAGACAACGAGGCGATCGAGGTGATGTGGGGCTCGCCCGGAACGATGCTCGCGGCCGCCGAGCTGCACCGGCGCACCGGCGAGGAGCGCTGGGCCGACGCCTGGCGCGAGAGCGCGGAGAAGCTCCTGGAGAGCCGCGACGCAGGACGGCGTCTGGACGAAGAAGCTCTACGGGGAGCGCTCGCGCGGGCTCACGCCGCCGCACGGCGTCGTCGGGAACGTGCACGCGCTGCTCGACGGCGGCGCACTGCTCGACCCGGCTCGGCGGGAGACGCTCGAGCGCGAGACGAACGACGTGCTCCGCCGCAACGCCGTCGTCGAGGGCGACGTCGCGAACTGGCCCACGCGCGCGGAAGGCGACCTCGTCGGCCCCGACGGCGAGATCCGCCTGCAGTGGTGCGACGGCTCTCCCGGAATCGTGATCGCGGCCGCCCCGTACCTCGACGAGGAGCTCCTGCTCGCCGGCGCCGAGCTCGCCTGGCAGGCGGGCGCCGGGCACGGAGAAGGGCCCGGGCATCTGCCACGGCACGGCCGGCAACGGCTACGCGCTGCTGAAGGCGTTCGAGCGCACGGGCGACGAGCTCTGGCTCGACCGCGCGCGACGCTTCGCGATGCACGCGCTCGAGCAGGTCGAGCGCCGCGGCGCGGGCCGCTACTCGCTCTGGACCGGCGACGTCGGCGTCGCGCTCTTCGCCGCCGACTGCCTCGACGCGCGTGCGGCCTACCCGATCCTCGAGACCTGGGGCTAGGGACTAACAGCCGGTCGGGTTGATCTTGCAGCGCGCCCTTTCGACCCACTCGACGTGCGGGCCGTGCGGGTCGAGTGCGTACATGCGGTTGAAGCGCACGTACGCGTCCTCGTAGCGCTTGACGCCGTACTCGAGACTGCCGAGCTGGAACCACGCCTCGCGGTTCTCCGGCTGCACCTCGGCCGCCCGCGCGTAGTACTCGCGCGCGCGGTCGAACTGGCCGAGCGCGTCCTGGATGTAGCCGAGCGCGAACAGCGGCTCGACCGAGGTCGGGTTGAGCGCGCGTGCCTGCCGTGCGCTGTCGGCGGCCTTGGCGAGATCCCCGGCCTCGATCGCGTCGTACGCGTCGTCGATCCGCCGGTCGGCGAGCCACGGCGCGCCGAGGGAGTACACGCCGGCGAGCGCTATCGCGGCAACGCCCGCCGCCCACAGCCCCTCTCGCCCTCCCTCCGCTCCCCGCGCCTGAGCAGCACGCCGAGCGTCGCGAACGCGACCGCACCGGCGGCCATGAAGTCCCAGTGGATGTCGACGAGCACACCACCGGCGAAGAGCGCCAGCACGAAGAGCAGCGCGCGCTCGCGCCGCACGGCCATTGCCGCCGCGACAACGGCAGCCGTGAAGAGCCCGAAGCCGACGAGCCCCGTCTCGCTCAGGAGTTGCAGCGGCAGCGAGTGCGGCTCGCGCACTTCCACGTTCGACTGGCGGTACCGCCGGTGGGTGACCTGGAACGCACCCGCGCCGTTGCCGACGACGGGGTTGTCCAGGAAGCCGCGACCGGCCTCCTCCCACCACTGCGCCCGGTTGTTGCCGCTGCCCTCGGCGATGCGCGCGGGGCTCTCGGGCGTGACGGGGTCGGAGAAGTCGAGCACCGCCCGAACGCCGACGAAGAGCAAGGCGAGCGCGACGAGCGGAACGACCGTGAAGCCCAGCACGCGCAGCGAGCGCTCGCGACGCTCGGGCGCCACGTCGACGCCGCGCGAGCCCGACGACGAGCAAGGCGCCCGCCGCGAGCGCGAGCCCCAGCCAGAGCCCGTCCGACAGCCGCTCCGAGTGCGGCTGCTGGTCCTTCGAGATCCCGTCGAGCGAGAGCCCGAACGCGCCGACCGCGAGGGCCGGCGGCACCGACACCCACAACCGAAACGCAGGCTCGTAGCGCTCGCCGCGCTCGAGCACGAGCCACGCACCGGCCGCGAGGATCGCAAGCAGCAGCCCGCCGCGCGACTGCGTCAGCAAGATCGCGACCACGGCGCCGTAGAGCAGCAGCACCGAGCGCAGCCGCGACCCCAGCCGTAGCGCGAGCGGCACAGCGGTCGCGGCGAGCAGACCGAGCGTGTTCCAGTACCCGATCGGCTCGTTCAGCCGCGCGCGGCGCCCGTCGTCCAGCGCGAACACCTTCGTGACGAGCGCCCACGCGACGAGCGCCCCGAGCAGTCCCGCGAGCATCCCCGCATACCGGCGGCGCTCGGTGTAGAGCCCGAGCGCGAGAAACGCCAGGTAGACGACGGCGCGGTTGAAGAAGTCCCACGACCGGTCCGGCGCCGCCGACCACAGGATCGACACGCCGCTCCAGAGGGCGAACGCGCAGAAGAGCGCTACGCACGCGACCCCGGCCCTCGTCAGCACCGGCCGCGCGAGGGCCCCGAGAAGCGACGCAGCGACGACCGTCCCCGCAGCGAGGATCGCGAACACCCCGACCCAGAAGAGCCGCCCCTCCCCGAGCACCAGGGCGGCTGCGAGCAGGACGCCGAGGGCGGCGAGGATCACGTTGCCGCCGCTCCGCACCCGGCGACGCTAGCACGCGGGTTTTGTCCCTCTCGGCGCTTACAAGACGCTAACTTGGGTATTACTCTGGGCTCACCCCGGGCGGGGAGACTTAGGAGTTGGGCCCTGCCCAGATCGACGCATGCCGAAGCGCCTCCTCCTCATGACGCTCCTGCTCGCGAGCCTGTCTGCGCTCGTGCCTGCAACCGCGTCCGCGGCGACCTGCTGGAAAGAGCTCGTGAACGACTACTGGGCGGACAACCGCGTCGACCGCACCTATCCGATCTCGTGCTACCGCGAGGCGATGGAGAAGCTCCCGCAGGACGTGCAGGAGTACTCCGACGCCCAGGACGACCTGCGCCGCGCTCTCCTCGCCGCGATCATCGACCAGCGCGACAGCGGCGGCGGATTCACGGGCCCGACGGCCGCCGAGCCGGAGCCGGTTCCGGTCGAAGACGACGCCGCGTCGGGCGGCTTCCTGACCGAGGTGATCGACAAGCTCGGCCCGAAGAACGCCGACTCGATCCCGGTCCCGCTGCTCGTGCTCGGCACGATCGCGCTCCTGCTGATCGGCGCCGCCGGCGTCAGCTATCTGGCCCGGTACCTCCAGGCCCGCCGCGTGGACGTCGCTCCTCCAGAGACCCGCCCGTAGGGCTTCGGAACCGGCTCGGTTCCGTCCGACTCCGCTCCTACTCTGCTTGGTCCGTCGCCCCCGGCGACCACACCCCCGCAGTTAGCCTTGGAGGAGACAGAAATGGCGAGCGCAGAGCAGACGAAGACCGCCGAAACGACCGTCGAAGAGGTCGTCAACACCGTCGTCGACGAGGGTCGCGCGGTCGGCGTTCGCCGGTATTTCACGATCCAGGGCCGCGACCCGTTCGACGAGATCGAGTGGGAGACGCGCGACGCCTTCATCCCCGGCAAGGACAAGCCGGTGTTCGAGCAGAAGGGCGTGGAGTTCCCGAAGTTCTGGTCGCAGACGGCGACGAACATCGTCGCGCAGAAGTACTTCCGCGGCCGCATGACCTCGCCGGAGCGCGAGCGCTCGGTCAAGCAGATGATCGGCCGGATCGTCGACACGGTCGGCGCGTTGGGGGCGCGACGGCGGCTACTTCGCCGACGACGCCGAGGCCGAGACCTTCGAGGCCGAGCTCAAGGCGATCCTGGTCAACCAGATGGCCGCGTTCAACTCGCCGGTCTGGTTCAACGTGGGCTTCGAGGAGCAGCCGCAGTGCTCGGCGTGCTTCATCCTCTCGATCGACGACACGATGGACGACATCCTCGACTGGATCCGGCGCGAGGGGGTCATCTTCCGCGGCGGCTCCGGGTCGGGCGTCAACCTCTCGAAGCTCCGCTCGTCGAAGGAGCAGCTCTCCAAGGGCGGTTACGCCAGCGGGCCGGTCTCGTTCATGCGCGGCGCCGACGCGTCCGCCGGCACGATCAAGTCGGGCGGCAAGACGCGGCGCGCGGCGAAGATGGTCGTGCTCGACATCGACCACCCCGACGTCGAGGAGTTCATCTGGTGCAAGGCCAAGGAGGAGCGCAAGGCGCGCGTCCTCGAGCAGGCGGGCTACGACATGACGCTCGACTCGCCGGACTGGGCGTCGATCCAGTACCAGAACGCGAACAACTCGGTGCGCGTCACCGACGCGTTCATGGAGGCGGCCGAGGCAGACGGCGAGTGGAACCTCACCGCGCGCACCGACGGCACCGTGATCGAGACGGTCGACGCGCGCGAGCTGCTGCGCCAGATCGCGCAGGCCGCGTGGGAGTGCGCCGACCCGGGCGTGCAGTACGACACGACGATCAACGCGTGGCACACGCTGCCGAACACGTCCCGGATCAACGCGTCGAACCCGTGCTTCCCGGGTGACGCGCGTGTGCACACGACGCGCGGACTACTGACGTTCCAGGAGCTCTACGACCTCGCCGCCGAGGGCGAGGAGTTCCGCGTCTACACGCATCGCGCGACTGCGGAGGAGCCCGGAGAAGGCGTGGTCGCCACGAAGCCGCTCGTGGTCATGCAGAACGGCGTGAAGCCGATCGTGCGCCTTCGCTTCTCCAACGGGCAGGAGCTGCGCTGCACGCCGAACCACCGGCTCTGGACGCTCAACCGCGGCTACGTCGCCGCAGCCGAGCTCACGAGCGAGGACGAGGTTCTGGTCAACGACAGCGCCGACGTCCGGCCGAGGACGCGAGCTGGACTCTGCCGATCAAGATGGAGGCTCGCGGCCCGCTCGCGGCGCGGCCAGGGCGGTGCGGTGGTCGAGCACGATCTGCCGGAGCGCTGGAGCGAGGGCCTCGGCGAGCTGCACCGGCCACCTCGTCGGCGACGGCTGGCTCACGACCGTGCAGACAGGCTGGGTCTATGGCGGCGACGACATCGAGGACGGACTCGCTGCGTTCGCACGAAGGCCTGTTGCGTGAGCTGATCGGGGGCATCTCCGTCCAGCAGATGCAGAACGGCACCGTGCAGCTACGGGCGGGCAGCGAAGCGGTACGGATGTTCTTCCGCCGGCTCGGCGTGAGCACCGGCGCGCGCGCACGAGAAGCGAGTGCCGGCGCGCGTTTTCGGCGCCCCGGTCGAGACGCAGGCAGCGTTCCTGCGCGGCCTCTTCGGCGCCGACGGCTGCGTCTCGCGAGTCGAGTCTGGCAAGGCGAGCCGCTACGTCGGTCTCGGGAGCCGGAGCGATGCGCTTCTGCGCGACGTCCAGCGGCTCCTCAGCACCTTCGGGATCCGCGGTCGCATCTACCGCATCGCCGGAAGCGACGGATCGAAGTTCGCGTACACCCGGAACGACGGCACGCACGTCGAGTACGAATCGCGAAGCAGGGCTTCGACCTGCGGATCACCGGCTCGGACCTCGAGCGCTTCGCGCACACGATCGGTTTTTCGGCACCGCGCAAGCAGGCCGCGCTCGAGGCGCTGCTCGAGACGACCAGCTCGTTACGCGACGAAGCGCGGAGCACGCCGCTCGTCGCACGCGAGGACGACGGCCAGGAGGTCGTCTACAACCTGACCGAGCCGCTCCACCACTCGTACATCGTGGACGGATTCGTCGTCGCGAACTGCAGCGAGTACATGTCGCATCGACGACTCGGCGTGCAACCTCGCGTCGATCAACCTGCTCAAGTTCCGCCGCGAGGACGGCGAGTTCGACGTCGAGGCGTTCGAGCACACCGTGCGACACGGTCTTCCTCGCGCAGGAGATCCTCGTCGGCTACTCGTCGTACCCGACGCCCGAGATCGAGCGCAACGCGAAGGCGTTCCGCCAGCTCGGGCTCGGCTACGCGAACCTCGGCGCGCTGCTGATGGCGCGCGGGCTGCCGTACGACTCCGACGAGGGCCGCGCCTACGCGGCGGCGATCACGGCGCTGATGACGGGCCGCGCGTACCGCAAGTCGGCCGAGATCGCGGCGCGCATGGGCGCGTTCGCCGGCCACGCGAAGAACCGCGCGCGCGATGCTGAACGTGATCTCGAAGCACCGCGCGTCGGTCGGGAACATCGAGAACGCCGGCACGATCGTGTCGGCGACCTGCTGACCGCAGCCGCAAGGCGTGGGACGACGCGCTGGACCTGGGCGAGGTCGCCGGCTACCGAAACGCGCAGGCGACGGTGCTCGCGCCGACCGGGACGATCAGCTTCATGATGGATTGCGACACGACGGGCGTCGAGCCCGACTTCTCGCTGGTCAAGTCGAAGAAGCTCGTCGGCGGCGGCGAGATCACGATCGTGAACAAGACGGTGCCGATGGCGCTCGAGAAGCTCGGCTACACGCCGAACGAGACGAGCGAGATCGTCGCGTTCATCGACGAGCGCAACACGATGGTCGGCGCGCCGTACCTCAAGACCGAGCACTATCCGGTCTTCGACTGCGCGGTTGGCGAGCGCGCGATCCACTACATGGGCCACGTCAAGATGATGGGCGCGGTCCAGCCGTTCATCTCGGGGGCCATCTCCAAAACGGTCAACCTCCCTGAGGACACGTCCGTCGAGGAGATCTCGCAGCTCTGGATCGAGGCGTGGCAGCTCGGCGTGAAGGCGATCGCGATCTACCGCGACAACTGCAAGGTCGCGCAGCCGCTGTCGGGGAAGAGCGACAAGGGCGAGCGCGCTGCCCGGCGCAGCCGCAATCTCGCCGCCGCACCTGACGCAGCGCCGGCGCCTGCCGGACGACCGCAACGAGGTCGGCCGCAAGTTCCGCGTCGGCGAGTACGAGGGCTACGTGCACGTCGGCCTCTACGACGACGGCTCGCCCGGCGACATCTTCGTCGACATCGCGAAGGACGGCACCACGATGGCCGGTCTGATGAACTCGCTCTGCATCGCCGTGTCGCATGGGCCTGCAGTACGGCGTCCCGCCGGAGGTGTACGTCTCGAAGCTCTCGCACATGCGCTTCGAGCCGAGCGGCCTCACGAACGACGCAGACATCCGCGCAGCGAAGTCGATCGTCGACTACATCTTCCGCTGGTTCGGCAAGAAGTTCCTGACGACGGAGCAGCAGGAGGAGGCGGGGATCCTCTCGGCGGAGGTGAAGGCACGCCTGGCAGCGTCGTATTCAAGCGGCGGGGCACTCCAGCGGCGACGGCGACGTCAGTGGAAGCGCCGAGCCCGGGCCAGACGGCGCTCTTCAACGCGTGGGAGGACGCGGTCGAGTGCGCGAGGTGCGGCGGCCGGATGGTGCGGACGGGCAGCTGCTACACGTGCCGCGACTGCGGCACGAACACGGGCTGTAGCTGACCGCGATCAAGTGGATTGACTGAAGGGGCCGCAGAGGCCCCTTCAACGTTCAGGGACAGGCTCATCGTTGCGACCCGAGCTTCCAACTCGCTTCCTCCGCCCGTCGAATGTCCGGCCTTGACCAAGCGCGCGTCGCGGAGCCGCACCCAAGCTAGCGCCGTGCGCCGCCGACAGACGTTCAATCGGCAAGAAGAGGCACCGAAAGCCCCTCGTCGCGGCCGAGCAGCACGGCGCGGGTGACGGCGTTGGGGCCGAAGCGCTCGCGGATCCCGTCCAGCGCGGCGTCGAGCGCGAGCGCGTCGTGCCCGTCGAGCGGGAGGACGAGCTGGAGCGACGCGTCGTCGTCCAGGTTGGCGAGCGAGATACCGACGAGCGTGATGCCCTCGCGTTCGATCACCGGCCTTGCCTCCGCGAGGAGCCGGCGCGTCAGCTCGAGGATCGTCGCGGTATCCGCAGTCGGATGCCGAAGCGTGTGCGATCGCGTCGCCCGGGAGAAGTCGTCGAAACGGAGCCGGAGAACCACTGTGCGGCCGACACGGCCCGCTCTTCGCATCCTGCGCGTCACTCGCTCGACCAGGCCGATCGCGACAGCGTCGATTGCGTCCGGCGACTTCGGCGAACGGCCGAGTGCGCGCTGTGAGCCGATCGAGCGCCGACGCCGGCCGGGATGCACGGGCCGAGGATCCTCATTGTGCGCCAGCGCGTGCAGGTGACGCCCCTGGGCGCGGCCGAGCATCGCAACGAGCGCCTCCTCCGGGACGCGGGCGACGTCGCCGACAACGCGGATCCCGCGGCCGTGGAGCTTCCCCGCGGTGACTCCGCCGACGCCCCAGAGCCTCTCGACGGGAAGCGGGTGGAGGAACTCGAGTTCGCGGTCAGGCGGAACGAGAAGCAGGCCGTCCGGCTTCGCGACGCCGCTCGCGACCTTGGCGAGGAACTTCGTCCTCGCCACACCGACTGTGACCGCAAGGCCGACACGCTTTCGCATGGAAAGCCGCAGCCGGGCCGCGATCTCCATCGGCGTTCCGGCAATCCGACGCATCCCACGCGTGTCGAGGAACGCCTCGTCGATCGAGAGCCCCTCGACGAACGGCGACATATCGTCGAACACGCGATACGCAGACTTGCTCGCCTCGGAGTACGCCGACATGCGTGGCGGCACGACGACTGCCTCAGGGCACAGTCGCCGCGCCCGACCGAGCGTCATCGCCGTGCGCACGCCGAACGCCTTCGCTTCGTAGCTCGCCGCGAGCACGACCCCCGCCCCGACGATCACCGGCCTGCCGCGAAGCTGCGGGTCGTCGCGCTGCTCTACGGACGCGTAAAACGCGTCCAGGTCCGCGTGCAGAATCGTTGCGTCGATACGAACACATGTTCGCACACCCGGGACCGACACCGCCACCCCTAGGAACGCTGAGCAAGAGCCGGCTCTCTGAGAGACCGACGCCTGTGTGACTAGTTGACGGACGCCGTTGTACGCCGCGGCAGGACCCAGTTCGCCCGCGGGAAGTGGCACGTGTAGCCGTGGGGATATCGCTCGAGGTAGTCCTGATGCTCGGGCTCCGCCTCCCAGAACGGGCCGGCCGGCGCCACCTCCGTCACGACTTTCCCCGGCCAGAGGCCTGACGCTTCGACGTCCGCGATCGTGTCCTCCGCGACGCGGCGTTGCTCCTCGTCGACGTAGAAGATCGCCGAGCGATAGCTCATCCCGATGTCGTTGCCCTGACGGTTCAGCGTCGTCGGGTCGTGGATCTGGAAAAAGAGCTCGAGCAGATCGCGGTAGGAGGTCTGCTCCGGATCGAAAACGATCTCGATCGCCTCCGCGTGCGTACCGTGGTTGCGGTACGTCGCGTTCGGGACGTCGCCGCCCGCGTAACCGACCCGGGTCGACAGAACGCCCGGACGCCTCCGGATGAGGTCCTGCATCCCCCAGAAGCATCCGCCGGCGAGGATGGCCTTCTCGATGGAACCGTTCACCGCACCTAGGGTACCGGCGGCTGGTCGGCCGACCGACCAGCGATCAGCTAAAGCCGAACAGCGGCGGGAGGACGACCACGACCGCGGCGGCCCACAGGGCGAAGACGGGAAGGTAGGTGGTCTGCCAGCGCTCGAGCCGGTGGAGCGTGCGTGCGTCGCGTGAGGAATCGGGCAGAGAGCCAGGCGGCGCCGGCCAGGTTCACGAGGAGGACGAGGTTGAGGCCGAGCGCTGCCGTTCGGTTCGGGGTGAACCCGAGGTCGCCGATCCGAGCGATCATCGAGCCGAGCACCATCACGTCGAGCACGAGGGCGCTGACGACCGCGACCAGCTGGATGCGGTCCATCCAGTCCGGCGACGTGGACGGGTCGCGCGCGGACATCCCGTACAGGACGAGCGCGAGGACGACCACCAGCAGTGCGTCGAAGACGCTGAGGAGCTCGCGATCGAACGCGTCGCCGAGCCCGGTCACGGCGTAGACGACGGCGGCGCCGGCCAGCATCACCGCGAACAGCGGCGTGAAGAGCATCGTGAGCACCGGCGCCATGTTCTCGACGACCCGTTGCTTCGACTCGACGAGCCACGCGGCCACGATCACGGCACCCGCCGCACCTGACGGCAGCACCCACTCGGCGATCCGGTCGACGTCGACCCCCGTGGGCTGCGAGGATCGCAGCGGTCAGTCCCATGAGCACGCCGCCCCCGAGCGCGATCAGCACGTAGTAGATGAACCACTCGCCCGTGAAGCGGACGAAGTCCATGCGCCGCTCGTGCGATCGGAGCGTGCCGCCCATGTACGGGTAGGCGACCACGAACCACAGCACGACCGGCAGATGGAGCGCGACGAGGACCTCGGTGTCCGAGTCCGCGTCGTACGGGTAGAGGTTGACCACGAGCGCAGCGACCACGAACGGCGCCGCGTCAGCACCCATCCCCGGGTGTCCAGCTGCCGCCGGCGGGCGAAGTACGCGGCGAGAAACGGCAACACGAACAGGCTGACGTTCCGCGCCAGCCAGGTCGGCTCCTCGTCGGGGAAGCCGGCAGCGAGGCGTGCGACCTGGATCGACGACCGCCGCAGCCACGGCGAAGACGAGCGGCTCGAGCCAGCCGCCGGCCGCGCGCGCCGGCTCGTCGTCACTGCTCAGGACGAGCTGTTTCCACAGTCGGCCGCTGTGCTCGCGTGCGAACTCCCTGCGACAGGCTGTCGACGTCGCCCATCCGCTTCACGGCGACCAGGAACGCCTCGTCGTCCGTGAGGCCGGCCGCGTTCAGCTCGGCGATCTGATGGCGAAGATGGTCCTCCAGCTCGTCGACGTCGCGGCCGTTGACGCCCGGGGCGTCCGCGACGTAGGCCCGCCATTCCGCGATCTGTGACTCCACGCTCTCCACGGCTCACGCCTCGCCCAACGCGGTCAGCAGCCCACCGGGGCCTGGCCAGACGTCGTTCAGCGCGCGGGTGACGGCCGCCCACTGCCGTTGCTGCTCCGCGAGCGCTGCTCGTCCGTCGTCGGTGAGCATGTAGTACTGGCGGCGACGCCCTTCCGGCGGCGTTCGCCACTCCGTCGTCACGTATCCGAGCCGGCGGAGGCGATGGAGCAGTGGGTAGAGCATCCCGTCGGTCCACTCGAGCTCGCCCCCGGAGAGCGCGCGCACCCGCTTGAGGATGGCGTAGCCGTAGCTCTCACCCTCCGCCAGGATCGCGAGCACGAGCGGTGTCGACGAGGCCGCGACTAGGTCCTTGTCGATGTGCAAACCGTGGTTCCACGGATCGTAGTGCTATGCATAGCACTACAATGTAACAGAGCCGCGCTCCCCTAGCTGGCGGCTACCGCGCGCCGCGGCAGAACCCAGTTCGGCCGCGGGAAGTGGCACGTGTACCCGTCGGGATACCGCTCGAGGTAGTCCTGATGCTCGGGCTCGGCCTCCCAGAACGGCCCCACCGGTGCAACCTCGGTCACGACCTTCCCGGGCCAGATGCCCGAAGCCTCGACGTCCGCGATCGTGTCCTCCGCGACGCGGCGCTGCTCCTCGTCGACGTAGAAGATCGCCGAGCGATAGCTCGTCCCGATGTCGTTGCCCTGGCGGTTCAGCGTCGTCGGGTCGTGGATCTGGAAGAACAACTCGAGCAGATCACGGTAGGACGTCTGCTCGGGATCGAAGACGATCTCGATCGCCTCCGCGTGCGTGCCGTGGTCGCGGTACGTCGCGTTCGGCACGTCGCCGCCCGTGTAACCGACCCGCGTCGACACGACGCCGGCCCGCCTCCGGATGAGGTCCTGCATCCCCCAGAAGCACCCTCCGGCGAGGATTGCCTTCTCGGTCGAACCGCTCATGAACTCCACCTCCTGACGAACAACGCTGCGAAGTCAGAGTACCGAGCGGCGGTCCGTCGCCACTCGTCCAGAAGGCGATCTCCGTGCCGTCACTCGACGTGACACGGCTGTCGACTGCGGCCACTGCCGACTCGCCTAGCGAGCAGTCAACCGCTCAACGACCTCGCGCAGGCGGCCGATCGCGTACGCCCAGTTGTGGCACTTGAAGCTGCGCAGGTCGCGGACCGGCGCGTCACAGCCGTAGCAGCGGAGATCGGCGATCGCCCGCGGCGCTTCGACGTTGACGAACTTCTTGTCGCCGAGGATTACCTTCGCGAGCAGCTCCTTGCGGTGCACCTCCGACAGCGCGCTCGACACGATGTCGAGCCAGTTCGTCTCGCGCCCACACGAGCGGCAGTTCCGCGTGTCGCCGCTCACCCAGAGCGGCGCACCGATTGTGCTCGGCTCCATTCCGAGTAGACGCTCGATCTCCCGTACGTCCTGATCCGTTGTGAGCCAGCGCTCCTTGCCGGGCAACGAGCGCGGCGAGTCGTACACCTGTTGAAAGAGCTCCTTGCTGACTTGGCGGGTGGCGCCTGGGCTCTTGCTCTGCGGCATCGCGACCTCCTCCGTCGTGCGTCAAGCGAACTCTTAACCAGCCGGCAGGCGCGACACAACCTCCTGCCGGTACGGCTTCGAGCTCGTGCGCGAGCTGAGCGACGTCGACGGGCTCGTCACGAGCGGCGGCGGAGGTCTCGGACCGCTGGAGGTCGGGTCGCTCGTGCTCGGGTTCTTCGCCGGGCTGCCGAGCGCGCTCTACCTGGGCTGGCGCCTCCGCACCCACGCCTGAGCCTGTTAGAAGTCCGGCTGTGAACGACTTCCCGCTGCCGGGTTCCGCCACCGCAACGGTCGCGGTCCCCCCTCCGGGCGAAGGCGTCGGCTGGTGGGCGGGATCGTCGAGCGCTGCGCTCGACGAAGACGGCACCTACGTCGTCGCCTACCGCGTCCGGACCGGCGAGAAGGGCCGCGGGTCGACCGTCGTTGCTCGCTCCGACGACGGCGAGCGCTTCACAACCGTCGCCGAGCTCGACCAGGCGCGTTTCAACGCAGCGTCGATGGAGCGACCTTCGCTCGTCCGCACCGACGAAGGCCGCTGGCGCCTCTACGTTTGCTCCGCCTCGCCCGCGCCGAGCAAGCACTGGTGGATCGACGCTCTGGAAGCTGCCGACCCCGCCGACTTCGCGACTGCGGAGGCACGCCCCGTGTTCCCCGGCGACGAGTTCACCGGCGTCAAGGATCCGCTCGTGCAACGCACCGCCGACGGCGGCTGGCAGGCGTGGATCTGCTGCCACCCGCTCGACGTTCCCGACGAAGAGGACCGCATGACGACGGCGTACGCGACGAGCAAGGACGGGCTCGAGTGGGAGTGGCACGGCACCGTGCTCGCCCCGCGCGCCGGCACATGGGACCAGCGCGGCGCCCGCGTCACAACCGTCCTCCCCGACGGTCGCGCTGCCTACGACGGCCGCGCGAGCAAGGAGGAAAACTGGTTCGAGCGGATCGGCCTCGCACGCCACACCGGCGACGGTCGGCTCGAGCAGACGAACACCGCCGCCGCCTACGATGCGCGCTACCTCGACGTGCTCCCGCTCCCGAACGGCGGTTACCGCATCTACTACGAGGCGCGGCTGCCAGACGAGAGCCACGAGCTCCGCACGGAGCTCATCGACCCCCGCTAGCGCGCCGCCCAAGGGAAGAAATCGGACTCCGTGCGCGTCTTGTCAGCAGAAGGCCGCACTGCGCGCTGATCCAGCGTTCCGAGCGCGCTATGACGAAGGAGGAAGACGCGATGGTCGCCGCACCTGAAGCACTGCTCCCTGCAATCATCACACCCGACTGGAACCGACCGAGGGCACACGACTGGGCTGACGTGCTTGCGAGGCTCCCGCTCTTCGCGCGTGTCAGCAAACGGCAGCTGCGAAGAGTTGCGGCGCTTGCGGAGGTCCGGGAGTTCGGGTCAGGCGACGTGGTCGTCCAGAGGCGCGCCGCGCCGGACGGCTTTCATCTCATTCTCGGAGGCCGCGCCAGGGTCGCCGGTAGCCCGGAAGCACGAGTGCTCGAGACCGGCGACTACTTCGGCGAGATGGCCCTGCTCGACGGCGAACGCCGGTCGGCGACGGTCGTGGCGGTCGGCGAGCTCCAGACGATGAGGCTTCCCCGCCGGGCGTTCGTACGGCTCCTCAAGCAGGACCCCGAGATCGCGATTGCGATGCTCACGGAGCTCGCCAGGCGCGTGCGACGTCTCGAGGCGGCGGCAGCGTAGAACGCAGGAGTCGTAGGCTTGCGGCGTGACGCTTCCGTCGATCAGCTGCGACGAGCTCCATCGCAAGATCGAGAACGGCGAGCGGTTCGTGCTCGTCGACGCGCTGGCGCCGATGTCATTCGCGCACTCGCACCTACCCGGCGCGATCAACCTCCCGCCGGACCGCGTCGACGCGTCCGTCATCCGACGCATCCCCGACCTGGAAACGGAGATCGTCGTCTACTGCGCGAACTCCGAGTGCGAGAGCTCGGTCGAAACGGCCCGGGCGCTGGGCGCGCTCGGCTACTCGAACGTCCTCCACTACCTCGGCGGCAAGGACGAGTGGCGGAACGAGGGGCTTCCTCTCGAGCGCGCCGGCGCGCCCTTCATCGGACGACCGTAGTCGCGAAGATCGCTACGCTCCCAAACCGCGGCGGCTCAGGCGTACGATGACGCCATCGACCACCCCGGGCCCATCCAGCTACTGATCCTCGCCTTTCCGGGCAACCGGTTCAAAGGCGAGATCCTGCCGGAGCTCGAGCGTCTGAAGCGCAAGAAGATCGTCCGGATCATCGACATGCTCGCCGTCAGGAAGGACTCGCTCGGGAACGTGATGGTCTCGACGGCCAGCGATCTCAACTTCGAAGAGGCGACGGCGTTCGGTTCCTACGTCGGGTCGCTCGCGGGGTACAGGACCGCGGGTGCCGAGGGCCTCGAGTTCGGCGCAATCGCCGGCGCCGCCGAGCTCGCCGACGGTCACGTCTTCGACGAGGACGACGTCTTCCGCGTCACCAACGCACTTCCGATCGATACGACCGCCGCCCTCGTGCTGATCGAGCACCGCTGGGCCCTGCCGCTGCTCGACGCGGTCGCTCGCGCAGGCGGCTTCGAGCTTTCCAACGACTGGCTCAAGCACGACGAGGTGCTGAGCGTCGAATCGAAGATGCCGAACGACAGCTCTTTCGACTCACGCTAGCCCGTACGTACGACGACGAGCTTGTCCGCGCCTGACTCGGCACCCCAGACCTCGCCGGCGCGACCGAGCAGCTGGCGCACAGCCGCGTCCGGAGTCGGCAGACGGACGACGTCGAAGCGACTGGTGCGCGGGTCGAAGCGGACGATCGCGTTCGCGCCGAAGTCGGTCAGCCAGACGATGTCGCGATTGTCGACGAACACCGCGTAGGGCTGCGGGTTCGTTCCGGGCAGCCGCCACTCGCGCCAGCGGCGGGCGTGCGGGTCGTAGACCGCGACCTTCCCGGCGTTCCACTCGCTCACCCAGATCCTTCCGGTCGAATCGGTCCAGACGCGGCGCGCGCCCTGCCCACGCGTGGGTGGCTGGAGGACCGTCGCGCGTCCCGTCGCAGTGTTGATCCGGGCGACGTGGCTCCCTGCCAGCGACGCGTAGTAGACGTCGCCCTTCGGTGTCGTCGTGATGCCGTAAGGGCCTGCGCCTCGTGGCGCGGAGAACACGCGCACACGCCCGGTGCGCGGGTCTACGCGACCGTAGACACCGCTCTGGCCCGTGAACCACAGCACGCCGCGTTTGTCGAACGTCGCGGTGTTCAGGTTCGCGTAGCCGGAGCCGGGAAGCTTGAAGCGGCGAACGCGATGCGTGCGGGCATCGACCCGAACGATCGCGTTCAGCCCGCTGTCGGTCACCCACGCCGCCCCGTCGGGACCGACGATGACGCCGTGCGGCGCCGAGCCCGGCCCGAGCGGCACCCGCCGGATGCTCCCCGTGCGAGGGTCGAGGCGACCGAGCTCACCCGAGTGCTGGCCCGTGTACCAGATCGTCCCGTCGCGAGCGGGTGCGACGTCGTGCGGATGGGAGCCGGCGGGGACGCGTTACTCCTGCACCGAGAGCTGGGGCGAAGCGCCGACCTCGGCCGCGCTTCCACCCCAGCCCGCGAGGGCGACGACCAAGAGCGTCGCCGTTCCCAGCTCGGCAAGCCTCGAGCCCATCCCGATGCCGGGAGGGTAACGGCGAGAAGCCGCTGCTACGAAGCGTCAGGCGTCGTGTGGGACAGCACCTCGTATCCCTTGAAGCTCGGCTGCGGCAGCCCGGCGTCTTGCAGTGCCTTCAGGATTTCCGGGTCCTCCGCCATCTTGTGCCGGCCTTCCTCGTTCTCCCACATGTTGATGACCATGATTCCGTCTTCGGTCTTGACGACGGTGGACGAGATGCCGCCGTACTCAGGCGCCTTCTTCGCTGCGACCGGCTCGACGGTCTCCCTCATCTTCGCGACCAGCTCGTCCGCGTCCCCCGCAATCGACATCATCGAGACAACAGCCATGTGCGCTCCTTCGGGTAGAGGACACCGAACCTACTCCCCGGAGCAGCTCTTGTGAAGGCCGGATCCTAGGGCCAGAGCGGCGCTTGCGGCACCGCCGGCTCGAGCGTGGCCCAGTCCTCGCGCACCGGCGCGAAAACGTCGATCACGACGGCCCCCTCCGGGCCTGCAGTGACCTCGTGGGGCACGTTCGAAGGGATCGTCCAGGTCTCTCCCGGCCCGAGCTCGCGGCTCTCGTCGGCGATCCGGAACGTCATGGCGCCCTGGAGCACCATCCCGAGCTGCTCGTGCTCGTGGTGGTGCTCGGGCACGACGGCGCCCGGCTCCAGTTCGACGATGCCGAGCGAGAGCCGCTCGCCGCTCACCAGGCGCGCGGCGACGCCGTTCCAGATCCGGAGCAGCGGGAGGTCCTGCAGGTCGTCGAAGCGGCTCACGGCCCCATTATCTTCGGACCGAGCCGCTCGAGCCAAGCCCTGCTACCGTGGGGAGTGAGATAAGAGCGAGTCGGTTCGCGCCTAGCGCCTTCCTTACTTGTTCGTGAGAGTTGTAAGGAGGTGTTTTTATATGGCAGTCGGAACCGTGAAGTGGTTCAACGACAGCAAGGGATACGGCTTCATCGCCCCCGATGAGGGGTCGAAGGATCTCTTCGTCCACCACAGCAGCATCGCCGGTGATGGCTTCAAGAGCCTCAGCGAAGGCGCGCGAGTCGAGTACGAGGAGCGCGAAGGCGCGAAGGGCCCCGAGGCGACGAACGTCGTCCCGGTCGCCTAGGCGAACGTCCGGCCGTGGCCGCTTCGGCGGCCACGGCCTTCACCTCTTGAACGAAAGGAACGGCCATAGCAGGTAAGGAAGCAAAGGTTGAGATGGAGGGCGAGGTCGTCGAGGCCCTCCGAAACCGCATGTATCGGATCCAGCTCGACAACGGGCACGAGACGCTCGGCTACATGGCCGGGAAGATGAAGCGCTACCGGATCAGAATCATGCTCGGCGACCGTGTGAAGATCGAACTCTCCCCGTACGACCTCGACCGTGGTCGGATCGTCTACCGGCTCACGTGATGGACGGTCAGTACGTGCGCGGCAAGATGCTGTGGTTCAACGAGGAGAAGGGCCACGGCTTCATCTCGACCGACGAGGGTGAGCGTCTCTACGTGGACGCGGGCGGCTTCACGGTTGCCCCGCCGGAAGGACCCTGCGCAGGGCTCCAGGTGGAGTTTCGGGTCGCAGACGGGCCTGACGGACGCTTCGCGGAAGCGACGCGGATGATCGAGGACGTCGCCCCGCGACGCGCCCGTCGCCGCGGCTCACGCTAGAACGAGCCCTTCGCACTGCAGGTCTCGCCGCGGCGCGTCGCCGTTGCGGTGAACCGATCGGCGCCGGCTCCGTTCGCCGCGATCGAGCGCAGCGAGAACGAGCCGCTCGGGGCCCGCGTCACCCGCGTGGTCCGGCGAATGACCTGCCCGTTCTGCCGCAGGACGACGGCCCAGCGGACGCCGTTTCGGTTCTGGTCGACCTCGAACTCGACCTCGATCTTGCCGTTCTC
The DNA here is from genome assembly GCA_963700495.1 of uncultured Actinomycetes bacterium. Classification (GTDB taxonomy): domain Bacteria; phylum Actinomycetota; class Thermoleophilia; order Gaiellales; family Gaiellaceae; genus JACCTU01. Next base: position 137,536 of record CAVOXT010000004.1, read on the forward strand.
CTCGCTCAGCTTCAGCTTCGACTTGCTCGCGCTGGTGCACTTTCCGGCGACGCGGACGTCTCCGTTCTTCGCAGTCGCCGCGGGCGCCGCAGCCAGGCCCACCACCGAAGCGATGGCGAGGGCGCCGACCGTCCAAAGAATCTTCATCATCTCCGTCTCCTTTTCTCGTGAGCCAACGCATCCCACGGTCGCAGCGCCGGAGTCCGCGCCGCAACCGGACCTTGGTCCTACGCCGTAGAGCCTTTCGATGAGACAGGCACCTTCCGTCGCGGGTCCCGTTGCCCAGTTCGTCATTGCCGGCCTCGCAGCGGTTGCGCTCTTCCTGCTCGGGTCGCTGCTCGTCCTGCGGGAGCTCGGCCGTCGTGAGGCGGTTCGCGACGCACGTGAGTTTGCGGAGCTCGTCGGCCAGGGGATCGTCGAGCCGACCCTGACCGACGGGCTGCTCCGGAACGACCGCTCCGAGCTCGCCCGGCTCGACTCCCTCGTGCAGGAACGCGTGCTCGGAGAGCGCATCGTGCGCGTCAAGCTGTGGTCGCGGGACGGGCGCATCGTCTACTCGGACGAGCCGCGCCTGATCGGCTCGGTCTACGCGCTCGGGGCGGACAAGCAAGCGGCGCTCCGCTCCGGGGCAACCGAGGTCGAGGTGAGCGACCTCAGCGAGCCCGAGAACCGCTTCGAGCGCGCGTACGGCTCGCTCCACGAGGTCTACACGCGGGTCCGCACACCGAACGGGACGCCGCTGCTCTTCGAGACCTACCAGGAGTCCGACTCCTCTGTCACGACCGGCCGGAACGTCTGGCTCCCGTTCGCGGTGCCGCTGCTCGGGAGCCTGCTGCTGCTCTGGCTCGTGCAGGTCCCGCTCGCCGTCCGGCTCGCTCGAGGGCTGCGCTCGGCGCAGCAGGAGCGCGAGTCGCTGCTCGTGCGCTCGCTCGAGGCGACGGCGGACGAGCGCCGCAGGATCGCGGCCGACCTGCACGACGGTGCTGTTCAGGATCTCGCCGGCGTCACGTACTCGCTGAATGCGACGGCGACCCGCGCGCCTGCCGACATCGCCGCAGATCTGCGGCGCGCAGCCTCGCGCACGCGCGCGGCGATCCGCCAGCTCCGCACCCTGCTCGTCGCGATCCACCCGCCGAACCTCCATACCGCGGGGCTCGAGGCGGCGCTCAAAGACCTCCTCGCGTCGCTCGACGCAGACGGCGTCGCATGCGAGCTCGATGTCCCCGATGATCTCCGGGTGAGCACGGATACCGAGCTGCTGCTGTTCCGGGCGGCGAACGAGGCGCTGCGAAACGTCGAGCGCCACGCCGCCGCCGCGCACGTGACCGTCCGCGTGGACGAGCCCGACGGCAAGGTTCGCCTGGAGGTGAGCGACGACGGCGCCGGGTTCGAGCAGTCCGAGCTCGAGCGACGCCGGGCCGAGGGGCACGTCGGCCTCGCGCTGCTCGAGGAGGTCGCCGAGCGGGCCGGCGGCAGGGTCAGCATCGTGTCGACGCCCGGGAAGGGAACATCCTTCGTGCTCGAGGTACCTCGGTGATCCGGCTCCTGATCGCCGACGACCACGCCGTCGTGCGCTCCGGTCTCGCGCAGCTCCTGTCGGTGCTGGAGGACGTCGAGCTGGTCGGCGCCGCCGAAACCGGCGACGAGGCGGTCTCCCTCTGCGCTGAGCTGCGACCGGACGTCGTGCTGATGGACCTAGAGATGCCCTCGCTCGACGGGATCGAGGCGACGCGGCAGATCAAGGCCGCGCAGCCGGAGACGGCGGTCGTGATCTTGACGTCCTTCTCGGACCGGGACCGGATCCTCCGCGCGATCGACGCCGGCGCGGCCGGCTACCTCCTGAAGGACGCCGAGCCCGACGAGCTCATCCGTGCGGTGCGCGCTGCGTCGCACGGAGACGCGCCGCTCGACCCGAGGGCCGGGCGCGCCCTGCTCAGCGCTCGTGCAGGCACTTCGCCGGCCGACTCACTCACCGACCGCGAGCGCGAGGTGCTGGCGATGGTCGCCGAGGGCCTGCCGAACAAGCTGATCGCGCAGCGGCTGGCGATCAGCGAGAAGACGGTGAAGGCCCACCTGACGAGCATCTTCCGGCGGATCGACGTGACCGACCGGACACAGGCTGCGCTCTGGGCGGAGCGAAACGGGCTGACGAGGTCCTCGGACCGACGTCCGATTGCGGCTGGACGGCCGCGCGGGCACGATCGCTGCATGCGATACAGCCTCGCGCTTGCTGCAGTCGTCGCCGCGGCGTTCTGCGCCGTGCCCGCCGCGTCGGCGGACGACGGCGGGCGCGACGAGGTCCGAGTCCGCAAGGCCTGCGGAGGCTCGAGCGAGTTGCGCCTCCGTCTGCGCAGCGACGACGGTCAAATCCGAATGGAGCTCGAGATCAGGAGCCGTCGGCCGGCAACGCAGTGGACGGTCGTCGTCCTGCGAGAGCGCCGGATCGCCTGGCGCGGAACCGTGCGCACCGCGCGCGGCGGCTCGGTGAAGATCCGAAGAAGCTTCCAGGACTGGTTCGGGACCGACACGGTGTCCGTGCGGGCTACCGCCCGCGGCGGCGAGACGTGTAGCGCGGCCGCGACGATCTAATCGAGGCTAGGCCGAGCACGCCGAGGGGTGTCGGCGAAGCTCGGCCATTGAGGGGTGGGCCTCTAGGCGGACTGATGCCCGGAGGCCCTTGGGTCGCAAAGGGGCAGCCTTTCGCGACCCAGCGGAATAGTGTTGTCCTTAGGCTGCGCAGCCGCCATGACCCAGGTGGGTCAGCTGGCGAGCAGCCCCTCGGTGCGGGCCATGGCGATCGCCTCCAGCCGGGAGTGCGCGTCGAGCGCGCGCAGGATCGCGCGGACGTGGTTTCTGACGGTCTCCCGGGTGATGTGCAGCTCCTCTGCGATCTGCTGCGTCGACATGCCGTTCGCAAGCATCCTCAGGATCTGACGCTGACGGGGCGTCAGCAGCGGATGAAACGGATCGGTGTCCGACTCGATGGGGGGTCGTGAGACGAGGCCGAAAACCCCGATTACCCGGTGCCCCTGGAGGAGCGGTGTCGAACTGATCTCGACCTGTGCGCACCCCCCGTCGGGCGTGAGGAGGTCGACCTCGGCGTTGGTGACCTTCTCCGTGCCGATGATCTTGCGCGTGAACACCTCCTTCGCACGCGCCCGGTCCTCGGGAGCGACGGCGTCGGTGAACCGCTGGCCGCGGACGTCACCGACGATCTTCTCGGCGGCGGGATTCAGCCAGATGAGGATGCCGTCCCGGTCGATCACGTACGCGGGAACGTCAACGTCCGTGAGCGCGCGCTCGACGTCCACACCCATCCTCGTGAGGACACGCGGCATGGCCACTCGAGTGTCCGCCCAGCGGCGTCCGAGGTCAAGTCGTTTAGCGGTGCTTTAGCTCAGGGCGCGGAGCCTGTTAAGCGGGCGCCCGGACGATCCCTCTCGATCGACACATACGGACGCAGGGGGAAGACGATGAGCAGGACCACTCGGAGGATCGTCGGTCTCGTGCTTGCTCTCGGGATCGCAGGAGTCGTCGCACCGGCCGCGACTCCTTATCCGGACAGCTACCAGCCGGAGTTCCGCGTCAGCAGCGGGCTCGCCTCAAAGATGCAGATCGAGGAGCGCGGGGCGGCTCAGGTGTCCCATGGGCCCAAGTTCGTGATCGAAGGCTCGACGGTCGCAGACGTGCCCGTCCAGATGCAGTCGCAGGCGACGAGCGCCGGCGACTCGTACGGAGGGCTCCCCCTGCTGATCGTCGCAATCAGCCTCGCCGTGGGTGCAGCGCTGATCGGCGCACTTGCACTTGCCAGCCGGACCCGTCCCCGCGTAGCTCAACTCTAGGATGACGCAGGGATCTACGCTGCCGCCGGGGATGCGGCTCCCCGGCGGCAGAACCGCGCGCTCACAGGAGAGTTTTACGCCTACGTGACCTCGTTCCCAGCCGCGGGTGCTTGGCTGGTGCGGCTCAACCGCCACGAGGATGCAACGTCAGAGGTCACGAGGAGGTGAACCGAACTGATGAGACGTTGGCTCGTCGTTCTCCTGTTCGCGGTCGGCGCCGCCGCGACAGCTGCGGTCGCGCTCGCGGCAAGCGGTCCGGCAGGTGGTGACCGGAGCGTGCTGCGGCTGAACCACGGCGGCGGGGGGCGCGGGTACTTCGCGGTCGCGTGCGGGTTCAGCCATCGCAACCAGGACGACATGATCGTGTTCCCGAACCAGCCCGGCCGCTCGCACGACCACACGTACTTCGGCAACAAGGCGACGAAGGCGTCGTCCACACCGGCGGCGCTGCGGGCCGCGGGCGAGACCACATGCCGTCTCCGCGCGGACACCGCCGCGTACTGGGCTCCGACGCTGTTCGTCAGCGGCACAGCCGTGCGGCCCCTGGGCGCGGTCGTCTACTACATCCGGCGAACGCTCGAGCCGGTCAGGGCCTTCCCGGCGAACCTCGAGATGATCGCCGGGAACGCTGCAGCTCGCAGCGCTCAGAGCACGGACGTGACCTTCTGGAGCTGCGGGGGGCGCAGGGCCGTGCGGGTCTCGAGCGCGATTCCGACGTGCGTGAACGAGTCCCTGAGGCTGATCGTCAGGTTCCCGAACTGCTGGAACGGCACGAGCCTCGACAGCGCCGACCACAAGAGCCACCTCGCGTACTCCGTCTCGGGCGCGTGCCCGTCGTCGCATCCCGTCGAGGTGCCGGCGATCCAGCTCCAGATCTACTACGGAGTCACGGGCGGAGCGACGGCCGAGCTCGCGTCCGGAGGCGACTTCTCCGGGCATGCGGACTTCGTCAACTCGTGGAACCAGCCCACCCTCGAGCGCCTCGTCGATCGCTACCTGAACCGCACGCGCGGACACGGCAGGTAGGCGCGGCTGCCGCCGAGGAGCCGGGCTGCGGCTCCCCGGCGGCAGAGCGTCGGAGGAGTTCGCCCCAGAACTGCGAAACTCCCCGGTTGCGACGGGAATAGCCCCGCGCTCAGGGGCGTTCTCTCATGTAGACGGTGGTCCCGCTGCGGGCAACGTCCCGCGGCGAGTGATCCCGCCCGAAACGACGACATGTGAAGGAAGTGAAAAGGCTGAACATTCTCGAAGCACCGTTTGAGGCGTTCCTGGACGAAGCAGAGGGGCGCGGCACCATCGAAGAGGGGGCCCTCGAGGCCCTCGCGGTCGAGCACGACCTCGAGGAGGACGATCTCGCCGCCATCCGCGCAGAGCTGGAGGCCCGTGAGGTCGACGTCCTTGCGCCCGAAACGCCCGAGGACGTCCCGGCGCCGGCCGCACACACCGGCACGCTCGACGCGCTGACGCTGTTCATGAACCGCGCCGGCCGCTACCCGCTGCTCACAGCGGCGGAGGAGGTTGCGCTCGCGAAGCGGATCGAGCGCGGCGACCTCGCGGCCAAGGAGCGGATGATCAACTCGAACCTCCGGCTCGTGATCTCGATCGCGAAGCGCTACCAGGGCCACGGGCTGAGCCTGCTCGACCTGGTCCAGGACGGCGTGATCGGACTGAACCGCGCGGTCGAGAAGTTCGACTGGCGGCGCGGGTACAAGTTCTCGACCTACGCCACCTGGTGGATCCGCCAGTCCTGCCAGCGGGCCGTGTCGAACCAGTCGACCACGATCCGGGTTCCCGTCCACGTGCACGAGCGGCGCGTGAAGCTGTCGCGCGCGCGCAACCAGCTCGAGGCGAAGCTCGGGCGCGAGCCGACGCGGGAGGAGCTCGCCGAGGCGGCGCAGATCCCGCTCAACCACGTCGAGGAGGCACTCGACGCGGCTGCGGCGAACGTCTCGCTGAACCAGCAGGTCGGCGCCGACTCGGACGGTGAGCTCGGCGACCTCTTCAGCGACCCGACCTCGCCCGATCCCGTCGACGACGCGGCCGATGCGTACCGGCAGCACGTCGTGCGGCGCGCGATCGAGAAGCTCCCCGAGCGCGAGCGGCGGATCATCGAGCTCCGTTTCGGTATCCACGGCGAGCCGATGTCGCTCGAGGCGATCGGCGAGGAGCTCGGGTACACACGCGAGCGGATCCGGCAGCTCGAGCAGCAGGCGTTCTCGAAGCTCCAGGTCCAGCTTGCGGGGCTCGCCGACGACGACGATCGGGCGCTGGCCGCCTGAACGGGTCGCCCGAGGGGGGCCGCGGGAGCGGCCCCCCTCGACACGTCTACGGAATAAAGCCCAGGTCCTCAGGCACCATCGAGGTCGGCGTCTCGAAGAACGGACCCGCTCCGTCCGGGTCGATCATCGTCACGCCGTTGCTCGCGAAGAACGTCGCGATCTGCGCCTGCGCCGCGAGGGCGAAGGCGCCGATGGACGGGCTCGCGATGCTCGTCAGGAACGCGTGCGGGTTCTTCGGCACCGCCGGGTTCGCTGCGAACGCGAGGTCGTTGCGGTAGAGCGTCGCGCGGCTCGAGGCGAGGTCACCCGCACGCAGGATCGCGCTGGCCGTCGGGTTCGGCACGGTCTGGTCGCCGCGCGCGAACTGGAAGATCACCGGCATCGAGATGTGCGGCGCGTAGGCAGCCGGGTTCGCGGACTGCTGCGCCCATTCGGTCTCGTCGATCAGCTTCTGGATCGCGGACGCGCCGGGCACGGTGTCCACGCGGACCGCTACGTTGCGGAGCGGCATGTTCTCGACGAAGCTCGTCAGCGTCGCGTTCGGCACGGCGTTGTAGAGCGACGGCGTCCGCCCGATCAGCGAGATGCCGACCAGCGGGCGGAAGCTCGGCGAGAGCCGGGCGATCTCGATGATCGGGCCGCCGGCAACGTTCGGCACGCCGGCGTCGATCGCCGACTCGAGACCGAGCAGCTGGACTCCGTAGATCCCGCCGAACGACTGCCCGGAGTAGTAGATCCGGGAGCCGTCGAGGTCGGCGGCTCCGTCCTCGTCGACGTCGACGCCGCCCTGGAGCACGCGAACGAGCTGCATCAGGTCGATCACGGTCTGTCGCAGGCCGTCGCGGTTGCCGACGAGCGCCTGTAGCGCCGACCGCGTTCACGCCTTCCGTCGAGTCGATGGTGCCGTTGCCGTTCTGGTCGAACGCGCGGCCGCCGTCGGAGAGCGTGACGGGCGGGCTCCGCCGGACCGCAGGACGGTGTACGTCCCGAGCGCACCGCCCCCGTGGCCGACGACGTTGATCGCGATCGTCGCGAGACCCTTGCTCGCGAGCGAGGACGCGACCACCCAGCGGAGCGCCGGCGCGGCTGTCGCCGAAGCCGTGCCCGAAGATCGCGACCGGCCAGCCGCCTGCGGGCTTCGTGCCCGACGGGACGAACAGCGTGAAGCCGATCTTGTTCGTGCCCTGCACGACGGGCGTGCCCCTCCGCGTCCCGGTCGCCGGGATCACCTTGTCGGCCGTCTCGTAGTCGGGCGAGGAGTACGAGCCGAACGCGACGGTCGCGACCGAGCCAGGGAACACCGAGAGCGCGGGCACCGGCAGGAACGAGCTTCCGAAGCTCGGCGCGGTGCCGATCTGCCGGGCCCACTGGATCGCGGTGAATGGTCGAGAGCGGGAACACCGTGCGCTCCCCGGCGGAACCGAGCGTGAACGACGGGCAGCAGGCGTCGCCGCCTTGAGCTGCGCGCGGATCTTCTTCGACGTCGCGGTGATCGTCTGCGTCGTGAACAGGCTCGCAGTCGCGATCTCGTTGGTCCTTGACGCCGGCGACGCGGGCGACGAAGAGACCCGCAAAGAGCAGCGCGCGGTACACCTTCACGGCCGGGTCCTTCGTGTGCGCCGTCAGGTCGTCGAGGAACTTCGACCCGTCGAGCCGCTTGCCGGCGGCATCGCGAATCCCCTCGGTCACCACGAGGAGGTAGGTCGAGCTCTGCTTGAGCTGCTCGTCGCTCTCGACGTGCAGCGTGTTCGTCGCGGGCTCCCAGACCGCCTGGTTGATCCCGATCCTGTGGAACCCGGGGCCGATCAGGAAGATCGTCGAGCTCGACACGGTCGTCGAGGTCGATCGGTCCGGAGAACGGAATCGAGATCCGCGGCTGGATGTTGAAGCCGTCCAGCGTGTTCAGCACGTCGATGTCGGCACAGTCGGTCGGCCGCACCGTGCAGTCGGGTTTCGTCAGGTCGACGCGCAGGCCGGTGGCCTGCGCCGGGTCGAAAACGGTGTCGAGGTTGCTCGGGAACGGCTGCCCTGCCGTCGTGGTGGCGAGGGCGGAGGCCGGAAACGCGAGCGCGAGGAACGCGAACAGTGCGGCGCGGCGAACGGTACGCAAGGAGGCCCCTTTCGGACGGGTTCGGGGCGACGCTACTCCTTGGCTGACTGGTCAGTCAATCGGCCTAGGATTCGGGGGCCGTTTGGCCCGGTTCGGGATCGGACACCTCCACCTTTTACGTTGTCCTTACGACGCTCCCAGGATCCTCTCAGCCCTCTGGCGCAGACTCGTTGGCGCAGGATGGCCTCGCGCCACTACCTCCTCAAGACGACTCGGCGCTGGTGTCTCTCCCTCCTCGTCGCCGGTGCTGCTGCCACGGCTGTCGCGACGGGCGCCAGCGCCGAGCTCGTACCGAAGCAGGACACCCAGGGCCGGACGATCACGTTCGACGTGCAGGCGCCCGGGGTCGACGTCGACTGGTATGCGGGTCTCCTGCGCGCGGCAGCGCACGGAGACGAGATCAGCGCGGTGACGATCCGGATCGTTCCCGAACAGCAGGTCGCGTCGCTCTGCGGCGCAGGCGCGGCCGCGTGCTACTCGAGCGGACGCCAGGGCGGCCAGATCGTCATCCCGGCCGGCAAGGACCTGCGCGTCGCGAGCACCTTCCTGCACGAGTACGGGCACCATCTCGACCGGTCCTGGCACGTCTCGGGAGTCCAGGAGCTGAACGGCACACCGGTCTGGTGGCAGACGCGCGGGATGGCCCAGCTGCTGCAGCAAGACCGCGTCGCGTTCGACTACTCGCTCGGCTGGAGCCACAGCATCGGTGAGATCTTCGCCGAGGACTACGCGTGGATCCACATCCCGTACCAGTACTCCATCCCGTGGCTGACGCCGCCCGATGCGGCGTTCAAGGCGGCGCTCCTCGCGGAGCTCGGAGGCCCGCCGACGGCCGAGATCCCCGAGACCCCGGCCGCGGGACCGCTCGTGATCAGTCGCAGCGGCGCCCTCGCCGCCCGCCGCGCACAGGCGCTGCCGTTCGGCCTCCTCGGCCCGGGCCGCCGCGTCACCTTGACCGCGACCGTCAGCCGTCCGACGCGGGCCGGTGCACGCGCCCGAGTGGAGGTCGTCTGCAACGGCACGCGCGTCGCGAGCCGCATCTTCGGACGCGGCGTCCGCACCCGCACGATCGACGTGCCGAGCCTCGGCCCGGGCGAGTGCCAGGCCCGCCTCGTCAGCACCGCGGGCGTGCGCATGACCTACACGCTGCGGCTGCGGCTCGCGATCGAGACCTAGGAGTCGCTCGCGGATGGAGCGCCACATCGGCCCGTTCTACGAAGAGGTCGGTATCGCGCAGAGGTAGGGTCGCGGGGTGTGCTTCGAGCTGGACTCGTCGCCGCCGATCCCTGCGATCCGCGGGGCGGCAGTTTCCCACGACGACCTCGTGCTCGAGGCGCGTGACGGGAACCGTTTCGCGGCCTTCGCCGCGACGCCGGATCAGCCCACCGGGATCGGGATCGCGATCCTGCCCGACGTTCGCGGGCTCTATCGCTTCTACGAGGAGCTCGCGCTGCGGTTCGCGGAGCGCGGCTACTCCGCGGTCGCGTTCGACTACTTCGGACGGACGGCGGGGACTTCGAAGCGCGACGACAACTTCGATTACATGCCGCACGTCCGCGAGACGACGACGGACGGCGTCCAGGCGGACGTCGCCGCGGTCGTCGCGCAGCTTCGCGAGACGAACAGCGTCGTCTTCACCGTCGGCTTCTGTTTCGGCGGACGGCACTCATGGCTCGCGTCCGCCGGCGACGAGGACATCGCCGGTGCGATCGGCTTCTACGGGCGTCCCGGCCCCGGCCCAGGACGGCTCGCCCGGTCCGGCGCAGCGGGCGGCCGAGATGAAGGCGCCGATTCTCGGGTTGATGGGCGGCGACGACGCGGCGATCCCGCCCGAGGACGTCGAGGCGTTCGAGCAGGCGCTCCAGGCGGCAGGCGTCGAGCACGAGCTCGTCGTCTACCCGGGCGCGCCGCACAGCTTCTTCGACCGCAAGCAGGAGCAGTTCGCCGATGCGTCGGAGGATGCCTGGCGGCGGGTGCTGGAGTTCATCCGCACGAACGCGGTGCCTGGCTAGCGAGACTGCGTCGCGACGCGCAGGCCGAGCGCGACGAGGACCGTTCCGGTCGCGGCATCGAGAAGACGACGCACGCCCGTCCGCCGGAGCAGGGCACCGGCCCGATCCACGGCAGCGGCGTACGCTGCCAGCCAGACGAACGTCATCGCGCAGAACACGAAACCGAGCGCGAGGAGCGAGGTGAACGTCGGCGCGCCCGGCGTGAACTGCGGCAGCAGGCTCGAGAAGAAGACCGCCATCTTCGGGTTCCCGAGGTTGCTCACCAAGCCCTGGCGGAACGCGATCGGCGCCGCGAGGCCGGAGTGGCCCGGTGAAGCCGCTGCGCGCCGGTGGCCGCGAAGCGCGTCTCGCAGTGCCTGCAGGCCGAGGTAGACGAGATAGGCCGCTCCGGCGAGCTTGACCGCCACGAACGCCGGCTCAGACGCGACGAGCAGGGCTGCGAGGCCCGCGCTCGCGGCAACGGTCCAGAAGGCCTGTCCTGCCGCGACACCTGTGGCCGTGAACATGCCCGACCGCCTGCCGCCGAGCAGCGTGTTGCGGATCGTGAGCGCCGTGTCCTGCCCCGGCGTGACGATCACGAGAGCCGCGACGGCGAAGAATGCAGCCAGCTCGCCCATGCGCGGGAGGCTAGTTCAACGACACGAGCTCGCCGTGTGCCTCGAAGAGCTCGTCACTAGCCGCCCAGATCTCGTCGAGACCAACGTGCTGCCCCGAGACTCCAGGATCGACCGCGCACGCGAGCCGGATCAGCTCCGGCCTGCGCTCGAGGTAGCCGCGCACGGCGAGCTCGACCACGTTGAGGTACGCACGGTCGAGCGCGGCGAGCTGCGGCGGTAGCTCGCCGACCGGCTCGGCGTAGATGCCGGTGCCGTCCGCGACGCAGGGAACCTCGACGCAGGCGCCGTGCGGCAGGTTCGAGATCAGCCCGTCGTTGCGGACGTTGCCGTTGAAGTGGAACGGCTCACCCGTCTCGAGCGCGTGCACGATCTTTGGTGCGTACTCGTTGCCGGTCGAGGGCGCGAGCGGCACCGCGCCGCCGGCGAGGACGCGCTCGAACTCCGCGACGTTCTCGGCGCTCCGTCGCACGTACTCGTCGAGCGGGATGCGGAAGCGCTCGACCGCGTCGGGGTCGCCCAGGAACCACGGGACGTACTCGGCGACGTGCTCGCTCGACTCGGTGACGAAGTAGCCGAGCCGGCGAAACAGCTCGGCCCGGACTGTCCGCCCGACGCCGTCGGGGTCGGCCTCGATCGCCGCCGCGAGTCGCGGATACAGATCGCGTCCGTCCGCGTCCGCGAGGCGGAGGAAGAATGCGAGGTGGTTGACGCCGGCGACCAGGTGGTCGAGCTCGTCGACGGCGAGAAGGAGGCGAAGCTTCTCGGCCGTGTGTTGCACCGAGTGGCAGAGCCCGACGACGCGCTCGAGCGCCGTGCCCTCGTACACGGCCCAGCACAGCATCGCCATCGGGTTCGTGTAGTTGAGGAGCCACGCGTCCGGACACTCCTCGGCCATCTCACGTGCGGTCTCGCACACGACGGGGAACGTCCGGAGCGCGCGGAAGACGCCGCCGATGCCGAGCGTGTCGCCGATCGTCGCGCGGATCCCGTGCCGCTTCGGGATCTCGAAGTCGCGGAGCGTCGCCTCGTGGCCGCCGACCTGCACCGTGAAGAGGACGTAGTCGGCACCCTCGAGCGCCTCCCGGCGGTCGAGCGTCGTCCGCACCGCGGCGCCGCGGCCGGAGTCGACCGCACGCACGAGCGCCTCTGCCGCCTCGAGCCGCCGGGAATCCACGTCGTGCAGCACGAGCTCGAGCGTGCCGTGCAGCGCCGGGTAGGCCAGCAGGTCTTCGACGAGGGTCCGGGTGAATGTGACCGACCCCGCGCCGACGAACACAACGCGTGGCATATGACTAGGCGGAGTCGAGGATCGTGCGGAGCGCGCGCAGGTCCTGCTCGTCGGGTTCCCAGTCTCCCGCTGCGGCGTTCGCCCGCACCTGCTCGGGTTTCGTCGCGCCCGCGATCACGGACGCGATCGCCGGCTGCGCCGCCAGTCCGCCGATCGCGACGTCGAGGAGGGACCGGCCGCGCGCCTCTGCGAATTCCTCGAGCGCCTCGACCCGGTCGAAGACATCGTCGGTCAGCCGCTCCGGACGCGTCGCGAGACGCGTGCCGGCCGGCGCGGGCCGCGCACGCCGGTACTTGCCCGTCAAGAGACCGCTCGCGAGAGGGAAGTACGGCAGCACGCCGATCCCCAGCCGCTCGCACGTCGGTAGGAGCTCCTCCTCTGCTTCGCGCTCGAGCAGCGAGTACTGGTTCTGCGCGCTGGCGAAGCGAGCCCAGCCGCGCTCGTGCGCGATCTCCTCCGCCTCGACGACCTGCCGCCCGTCGAAGTTCGACGAGCCGATGAAGCGCACCTTGCCCTCGTCGACGAGCTCGTTGAGCGCGCCGAGCGTCTCCTCGATCGGCGTCACTCCGTCGGGCCGGTGGTACTGGTAGAGGTCGATCCAGTCGGTGCGCAGCCGCTTCAGCGACGCGGCGAGGGCCTCCCGGATGTATTCGCGCGAGCCGCGGTTCGCCGGTGCGTCGTCGGACATCGCATGCCCGAACTTCGTGGCGAGGACGACCTTGTCGCGCCGTCCCTTCAGCGCCTTGCCGAGCGCCTCCTCGCTACCGCCCCGGTCACCGTAGACGTCGGCCGTGTCGAGGAGCGTGACGCCGACCTCGAGTGCGGCGTCGACGACCGCGCGCGTTCCCCGCTCGTCGACCCGCGAGCCGAAGTTGTTGCACCCGAGGCCGACGATCGAGACCTCAGGTCCAGAGCGGCCGAGACGGCGGTACCGCATAGGGCCGCCAGACTAACGCGGCGGCCCTATGCGCAGGCGGGAAGTCGCGGCTCCGCGTCGTCGCCGTCGTCGTGCTCGAGCGCGTCGAGGTCGAGCATGACCTCGGCGATCTCCTCGACCAGCTCGCGAACCCTCGTGTCGAACTGCTTCGGTGCCGGATACATCGAACTGCCTTTCCGTTCGCTTTCCCTCATGACGAACATCAGGCCGGGCTTCTTCCCTCCGCCGTCACGACCTTGCCCGGGTTGAGGATCCCGTTGGGGTCGAACACCTGCTTGAGCGCACGGAGGTACGGGACGAGGTCGCCGTGCTCGCGCTCGAGGTAGCCGAGCTTCCCGATGCCGATCCCGTGCTCGCCCGTCGACGTGCCGCCCCGCTCGAGCGCCCAGTCGACGAGCTCGGCGTAGAGCGCCCGCGCACCGGCCACCTCGGCGGGATCGTCCGGGTCGACCGTCAGTGCGAGGTGGAAGTTGCCGTCGGCCGCGTGGGCGATGATCGCCGCGGGGATCCCGCGCCGGTCGGCGCACGCGCGTCCGTGCTCGACGGCGGCGGGCAGAACCGACAGCGGGACGCAGACGTCGGTCGCGAACCAGCGCTTGCCGGGCGCCTGCGCGCTGACGGCGAACGCCGCGTGGTGCCTGGCCTCCCAGAGGCGAGTGCGGGCCTCGGTCGACGTCTCCGACTCGAACGCGAGGACACCTTCCCAGCCGAACACCTCGCGCGCCGACGCAATCTCCTCGTCGCCGCCGTCGAGCTCGACGAAGAGGCTGGGTGCCTCGGTGTAGTCGGTGCCCTTGTACGCGTTGACCGCGCGGAGCGTCTCCTCGTCGAGCAGCTCGCAGCGCGTCACCGTGAGACCCGCACCGACGAGCGCGACGGCCGAGCGGCACGCGGCACCGACGTCGGGGAACGTGGCCCGAACGACGACCGGGCGCTCGGGGAGGCCGTGCAGCCGGAGCGTCAGCTCGGTGATCACGCCGAGCGTGCCCTCGGAGCCGACGAAGAGCGAGCGGAGGTCGTAGCCGGCGGAGGTCTTGACCGTGCGCGAGCCAGGCCGGATCGTCGTCCCGTCCGCGAGCACGACCTCGAGCGCGAGCACGTTCGAGCGCATGCCGCCGTAGCGAACGGTCGTGGTCCCGCTCGCGTTCGTCGCCGCCATGCCGCCGAGTGACGCGTCGGCCCCGGGATCGACCGGGAACCACAGTCCGTGCTCGGCGATTGCCGCGTTCAGCTCGCTCCGCAGCAGACCCGGCTGGACTCGTGCCTGGAGGTCGCCCGGGAGCACCTCGAGCACCTGGTTGAGGTGCGCCAGGTCGAGCGAGAGCCCTCCGGCCGCCGGGATCACGTGCCCTTCGAGCGAGGTGCCGGCGCCGAACGGGGTGACGGGCACGCCCCGCTCGTTCGCCCAGGCGAGCACGAGCGCGACGTCCTCGGTCGACTCCGGCAGGACGACGGCGTCGGGCAGGCGCCGCGGGTGGTAGCTCAGGTCGCCCGAGTGCTGCTCGAGCACCGACTCGCCGGTCGAGACCTTTCGGTCGTCGCCGAGCAGCGACACGAGCTCATCCCGCACACTCCGAGCGTATGCGACGGCTCCCGGACGAGCACCGGCGACTGACCGAGGCGAAGGAGCGGCTCGACCGCCTCGATCTCTACGACCGCCCGGTCTCGCTCCGCGGCGTGCGCGCGCTCGTTGCCCCGGAGTTCTTCCGCATCCCCGGCTTCCGCCGCTACCACGGCTACGCGCTCTGGAGGACGATCCTCGTCCGCAATCCAGACGCCTCCGGCGACCTGCTCACGCACGAGCTCTGCCACGTCTGGCAGGCGCAGCGGCGGCCGCTCGCCCAGCTCTGGGCGTGGCTGCGCTACCGGTACCGCCAGAACCCGTTCGAGCGCGAGGCGCGCAGCGCGGTGGACTCGACGCGATCGACGAGCTCCGGCGCATAGCGGCCGCCGCTTGGGGTACACGTTCACCGTGAACCTTCTCGACCGCGTCTCCATCCACGGCTTCCGCAGCGCGCGCGACGTCGAGCTCGAGCCTCGGAAGATCTGCGCGCTCGTCGGCGAGGCCTCGAGCGGGAAGTCGACCGTGCTGACCGCGATCTGGATGCTGCTCGAGGCCGGCGCGCCGGTCCCGAACGGGACGGACATCTCGCACGGTGCCAACAGCGGGCGCATCAGGCTCGAGGCGGAGTCGGCCGGCAGGACGTACTTCCTCGACGCCCGGCCGCCCGCAACGCTGAATCTGAACCGCGAGGACGCGCCTCCGGTGCTCTTCCTCCCGGCGTCGCGTCGCGGCCGCGACCTCGTCTCGATCGCGTCCCACCCGAGGGCGGCGAAGGCGGCGGAGGTCGTCCGGTCGATCGCCACCAGCGAGGGCGGCTCAGCGGCGATCGAGGCCGTCGAGCGCCTCCTCGACGCACGAGTTCGGGGACTCGTCATGTTGATCGAGGAGCCGGAGCTCTACCTGAGCCCGCAGGCGCAGCGGCACCTCTACCGGCTGCTGCGAGGGCTCGCCGACCGCGGCAACCAGATCTTCTACTCGACCCACGCGTCGACGTTCCTCAGCGTCGCGCACCTCGACGAGCTGGCGCTCGTCCGGCGCCGAGCCGGGGTGGGAATGGCGCTCTGGCAGCCGCCACCGCTGCCGTCGGACGAGAGCTTTCGCGCGCTCGCCGAGTTCGACGCCGAGCGCGCGGAGATCTTCCTCTCGCGGGCCGTTCTGCTCGTGGAGGGGGTGACGGAGAAGCTCGCATTCCCGTTCGTGTTCGAGGCGCTCGGCTACGAGCCCGACCGCGAAGGGATCCTCGTGCTCGAGACAGGCGGCAAGGCGAACGTGCCGCTCTTCGCTCGGATCTGCAACGAGTGCGGAATCCCGTACGTCGTCGTGCACGACCGCGACGCGCCGCGCGGCGACGCGCCGAACGAGTCGGAACGCATTACGAACCGCGCCATCGCGGAGGTCGCCGGAAAGGGGCGGGTGGTGCAGCTGATCCCGGACTTCGAGGGTGTGATCGGGCTCACGCAGCGAAGCCGCCGCGCCCGGAAGCCCGAGCGTGCCTACCGGCGGTTCAGCGGCCGGCGGCCCGTGCCGGCCGAGCTCGTCGACGCGGTCGAGCGCGTCGTCGCCGCGGCCCGCGGCGAGAAGCGGAGAGGCCCCGGCCCGAAGCCGCGGGACCGGGCCTAGGAGCGCCGGATCGCCGCGAACACGGTCGCCGGCAGCCTGCGCCGAGATGTTCGCAGCGCCTCGTGGAGTGCCGCCGACGCATCGGTGTGAACGCCGTCACCGTGGCCGACGAGGATGTGCTCGGGGTAGACGCTTCGCAGCGAGCGCGGCGGACGGAGTCGCAGCAGCGGATGGACGCCGAGCCGGTCGCCCCGGGCGCAGAAGAAGCCGATCGTGCCGAGCGCGTCCGCGCAGGCGAGCACGCGACGCTCGGGCCACCAGAGCGCCACCTCGCGCCAGAGCCGGTTCCGCCTCACGGGCAGGAACGCGAACGGCGCGCCCTCGACGGCCGCCGAGGGGACACGATGATGCGGGATGCCGAGCGTCGAGGCGACCGCCGCGCAATCGCGCTCGTGGCGGTCGAGCAACTGGAGCACCCCCCGCGGCTCGCCGAGCTCGCGCGCGCGCAGCTCCGCGGCGGGCCACGCGACCGGGTCGACGATCCACACGCCGCCGTCGGCGACGAGCGCGTGGGAGGTGCGGCGCGCCCGCGCGCCGTCGTCGATCCACCCGAAGCCGAAGTCTTGCTCGTCGCAGAAGCGCATTCGCTGCCTCGAGCTTACGGAGCGAGCCGTTCGAGCACCCACACCCGATCGTCCCGTCGGTAACCGGAGTCGATCGTGGAGACGATCTTCGCGGTGCTGCCAGAACTCCCAGACTGACGGCTCGAGGCGAAAGCCGCCCCATGCCGGCCGGCCGCGGCGGCGCGTCGCCGTGGCGGGCGCTGACCTCCGCGGCGAGCGCCTCGAGCTCGTCACGGTCCCGGACGACCTCGCTCTGCGGCGAGGCGGCGGCGCTGATGCGGCTGCCACCCGGGCGGGTCGCCCAGTACGCGTCCGACTCCGCCGCTTCGAGGCGCGCGACGGTGCCCTCGACCCTGACCTGGCGGCCGAGCGGCTGCCAGTAGACGAGCAGCGCGGCATGCGGATTCGCCGCCAGCTCGCGGCCCTTGCGGCTCTCGTAGCCGCTGAAGAAGGCCAACCCTCGCTCGTCGACGCTCTTGAGCAGCACCATCCTTGCGGACGGCGCGCCGTCCGGTGCCGCAGTGGCGAGGGCGACCGCATCGAGGGCCGGGATTCCCGCAGACCTCGCGTCCCCGAGCCAGCGCTCGAACTGGCGCAGAGGATCGCGCTCGGCGTCCTGCTCCAGAAGCTCCGCCACCCGGCGAGCGTAGACGGTGACGCCGACTTGACGAGCCGCCTTTGTAAGCATACACTTACGGTAAGTTATGACTTACGCGTTGGCGATGAATGCGCTGGGCGACGGGACTCGACGGCTGATCCTCGAGCGGCTCCGTGAGGGACCACGGGCGGTTGGCGAGCTGGCGGCGGAGCTGCCCGTCAGCCGGCCGGCGGTCTCGCAGCACCTGCGCGTGTTGAAGGAGGCGGGCCTCGTGACCGAACGCAGGAACGGCACGCGCCACCTCTACCGGGTCGACACCGACGGCCTGGCCGAGGTGCGCGACTATCTCGAGAGCTTCTGGTCCGACGTGCTGGCCGCCTTCGAGGCGGCCGCCGAGGCGGAGGCGGAAACGGAGGACGAATGACCCCGCAGGCGACGGAGATTGACGCGGTTCGCAAGAGCGTCGTGGTTCCGCTGCCCGTGGAGAAGGCCTTCCGCCTCTTCACGGACGGCATCAACAGCTGGTGGCCCTTCGACTCGCACTCGATCGGCGGCGACAAGACGGAGGCGGCCGTGTTCGACACCGATGCGAAGCGGCTTTACGAGCGTGACGCCGACGGCTCCGAGCACGACTGGGCCGACATCACCGCCTGGGATCCCCCCAACCGGTTCCTGCTCGCCTGGCGGGTCAACCCGGCGGCGACCGGAACCGAGGTCGAGGTGCGCTTCGCGTCAGAGGGCGAGGGCACGCGGGTCGACCTCGAGCACCGCGGCTGGGAGCAGGCGGGCGCGCCGGACCGCTCCAGCTACGACGAGGGCTGGGCTCACGTGCTCGGCAAGTTCGCGGCTCGGGCCTAGCGTCGTTCGCGGAGCAGGGCTGCGACGTCCTCGTGGCCCTGCTCCTCGGCGATCGACAGCGCCGTCCGGCCGTCGTCGGTCGCGAGGCTCGGATCGGCGCCGTGCTCGAGCAGGTCGCGTGCCATCCGGGCGTCGCCGTTCTGCGCGGCGGCGTGGAGCGCGACGAAGCCTCCGCTCTGGCGCGCGTTCGCGTCCGCGCCGGCGGCCAGCATGAGCTGCACGATCTCGGCGCCGTTGACGGGTGACGCGGCGCCGCTGTGGAGCGGCGTGACGTTGCCGAAGGTCGGCGACACCGCGTGCACGTCGGCGCCGCGCTCGAGCAGCAGCGCCGCCGCCTCCGGTTGACCGAAGAACGCCGCGAAGTGGAGCGGCGTACCGCGGTCGGCCGACCACGCGTTCGCGAGCGTCGGGTCGGCGTCGAGAAGCGCGCGGAGGCGTTCGGCGTCGCCGAGCGTCGCCGCCTCGAAGACGTCGAGCTCGCCGAGCGCGTCCCGCAAAGCCGCTCGTGATCTCCGGCGGCGCGCCGTGGTAGCGGGAGAGCATCAGCGCGGAAACACCGTTCTCGTCGCGGGAGGCGGCCAGGCTCGGATCCGCCGCGACGAGCCCGTTGACGCGAGCGGTGTCGCCCTCCTTCACAGCAGCGATGAGCTCGGTTGTCTGCATGGTTAGTTAGGCTAACTAAGTATGACGACGCGTGCAACCGCTGACCTGCTCCACTCGGCCGCGATCCACCTGCTCCGCCGCGTTCGCGCGTCCGACGTCGAGACGGGGCTCAGCCCTGCGCGCCTGTCGCTCCTCTCGGTGCTCGTGTTCGCCGGGCCGCGGACGCCGAGCGAGCTGGCGGCGGCGGAGCAGGTACGGCTCCCGACGATCAGCGCTCTCCTCCGCGGGCTCGAGGACGACCGGCTCATCCGCCGCGACCCGGATCCCGACGACGGGCGCGCGGTGCGGATCAGGGCAACGGCGAGGGGCGAGCGGATCCTCCGCCGTGGCCGGGAGCGGCGGCTCGACAGCCTGGAGGAGCTGCTCGAGCCGCTGACGCGCGAGGAGCTGCGAACGCTCGGCCGAGCCGCGGAGATCCTCGAGCGAACGATCAGCGAAAGAGGTCGCGCTCAGGCGGCATGACGAGCTCGCTGGGCGCTTCCGTCGCCGGCCACGTCGAGCCCGCGAATGACCGCGACGGGGATCCCGTCGGCCTTGCCCATCACGAGCTGGGCCGCACCGGCGAGCTCGTCCGCGACTGCGATCTGCGTCGAGCGGAGCTCGTAGCCGATCCGTGTCGCGCGTCCCGCGGAGGTCGTCGAGCACGCGGAGGCCGGCAGCGCCGATCGCGACGTCCGTCGTCCCCATGCGCCACGGGCGGCCGAACGAGTCGCTGACGATCACGCCGACGTGCACGCCGGTCAGCTCGTGCGACGCGGTCGCGGATGCGGGCCGCCGACGCGTCCGGGTCGAGCGGCAGCAGCACGAGCATCCCCGGCTCAGGCGCGTTCGAGGCGTCGACGCCCGCCGACGCGCAGATGAACCCGTGCCGCGTCTCGACGATCAGCAGCGGCGGCCGGATGCGGATGATCTCCACCGCCTCGCGGAGGATCGCCTCGGTCTGGCGCGGGTCCTCGTCGCCGGCGAGCTCGAGCGCCCGCTCGGACGGCTCGAGCTCGTCGAGCCGGACGACCCGGCCCTCCGCCTTCGAGACGGCCTTCTGCGCGACGACGAGCACGTCGCCGTCCTCGAGCTCGGTTCGCTCCGTGATCAGCGCGGCGAGGTCGTCGCCCTCGCGGATCTCCGGGAGACCCGTGACGGGAGAGACGTTCACACGCCGGTCAGCCGGATGCCCGCGTGCGCCTTGTAGCGCTTGTTCAGCGCGACGATCACACCGGTCAGGCCTTCGAGCGTGCGCGCGTTGCGGAGCGGCCCGGCGTCGTAGGCACGTCCGTCGACCGCGTGGCCGGCGAGCTCGAGCGCGAGCGCCTTCGCGGACTCGTCGTCGCCGCAGACGAGCGCGTCCTGCTCGCTGCCGACGGTGCGCGCGGCGACCGTGTGCAGCCCGGCGGCGACGGGCGCGCCGAGCTCCTCGGCGACCTGCTCGGCGAGCGAGCGCACTCCCTTGACGTGCAGCTCGCTCGCGACGGAGAGCACGGGCGTCGTCCCGATGGCGCCGCGCAGCGACCGGGTCGTGTCGACTGCGGCGGAGGCGTCGACGGCGAGGACGATCAGGTCGACGCCGGCGACAGCGTCCTCGTTGCTCGCGCCGGACACGCCGAGCTCCGCCGCGGCGGTCGCGCGCACGCTCGGCGTCGCGCGAGCCGATCACGACGTCGTCGCCTTGCGCGGCGAGGCGCTTCGCCAGCGCGCGAGCCGAACTTGCCCGTGCCGCCGACGATCGCGACCTTCACGCCGCGAGGACCGCCTCGGCCAGACGCCGCCGTGCGGCCCGGTCGGTCATCAGCGTCTTCGTCACCACGGATCGCACGGCGAGATTCTCCACGTCGTGCGCGTCTGCCTCGTCGAGGACGAGCACGTCGATCAGGCCCGCGTAGCAGGACGCGACGTGCGCCGGTGTCGTGCCGCCGGCGAGGCGCGCGAGCATCCGGTCGGCCGGGCCCTTGACCGCGCGGCCACCGATCAGCGGGCTGACCGCGACGACCGGGACCGCACGGTCCCGGAGCGCCCGCTCGAGCTCGGCACGGCGAGGATCGGCCCGATGCTCACGTACGGGTTGCTCGGCGCGAACAGGATCAGGTCGGCCTGCTCCAGCGCCTCGAGCACGCCGGGCGCGGCGCGTGCCGTCTCGGCGCCGTCGTAGCGCACCGCGTCGACCTCGTCTCGGTGCCCGCGGGCGACGAACCACTCCTGGAAGGGGAAGCTGCCCGCGGGCGTGTCGAGCCACGTCCGGAGTCGGTCGTCGGTCGCGGGGAGCAGCGTCGGCTCGAGCCCGGCGGCGCGGCGAGCCTCCGCGTGACCGCCGAGAGCGGCTCGCCGCCGCGGAGCGCCTCGCGTGCGCACGAGGTGCAGGCCGAGGTCGCGGTCGCCGAGCCGGAACCAGGACTCGCCCCCGAAGCGCTCGACGCTCTCGAGCGCGTGCCACGTCTCGCCCGCGCGGCCCCAGCCGCGCTCCTCGTCGGAGAGGCCGGCCAGCGTGTAGAGGATGCTGTCGAGGTCCGGCGAGACGTACAGGCCGAGGATCTCGACGTCGTCGCCGACGTTGCCGACCACCGTGACGTCGCGCGGGTCGATGACGTCGACGAGGCCGCGGAGGAACCGCGCGCCGCCGACGCCCCCGCTCAGGACGACGCGTTCTCACCGAACTCGCGCTGCGAGCGTCCGCGGGCCGACGCGCCGCTCGAGCGCCGCGAGGTCGTCGATCGAGTCCACGTCGTCGGTCGAGATTCGGGATCGCCGCCGGCACGACGTCGACGCCGAGCGCGTCGTGCGTGCAGTCGGAAGCGCTCGGCGCTGCCCGGCCCGTAGAGCGGGGCGAAGAGCGACGTCTCGGAGAGCGCGAGCGCGTTCGTCGTGCCGTCGGGAGCGGCGACGAGGCGAGGCCGTGCTCGGGCGTAGCGGCCTCGAGCAGCGCGAGCAGGTCCTTCGGCCTGACGCAGGGGAGGTCCGCGTTGACGACGAGCACGGGGCCGTCGCAACCTGCTCAGCGCCTCCGCGACCGCGGCTCCCTGACCCCTGCCGGGATCGTCGACGACGCGCGCGTCGTGCTCTTCCGCGACGCGGGCCGCCTCGTCGTCGGGTGTCACGAGAGTCGTCTCGCCGACGCTCCGGCACGCGGCGAGCACGTCCTCGAGCATCGCGAGCGCGAGCGCCTCCCGCTCGTCGTCCGCGAGCGGTTCAAGGCGCTGCTTGCGCTCCCGCGCCGCGGAACGGAACGACGATCGCGGTCATCCTCGTGGAGACTATCCCGCGTGGAGAACGCCGCGGCATCGCGCCGCAGCTCGAGGCGTTCGCCGGGCTGCTCGAGCTGAGCGGACGCCGGGCACGTACACGTCGCGCGCCTACCGCGCGCGGCCGAGCTGATCCGCGAGACGCCGGCGCCGGTCGCCGAGCTCGTGCGCGCGGGGCGCGTCCGCGAGCTGCGCGGGATCGGCCCCGGGATCGAGGCCGCGGCTTCGCGAGCTCGTCGAGACCGGCGGGCTCGCGGAGCTGCGCGAGCTGGAGGCAGCGTCTGACGCCGGAGCTCGTCGGGCTCGGCCGGCTTCCTCGGCGTCAGCCCGCAGCGGATGCGCGAGATCGGCGCAGGCGCTCGGCGTCCGAACCTCGACGAGCTGCGCGGGCCGCGGCCGAGGGCCGGCTCCGCGACGTGCCCGGGATCGGGCCGAAGACCGAGGCGAAGCTCGGCCGGCGCTCGAGCGGAGCCGCGGAAGCCGAGGCCGCGTCGCGGCGCTGCTGCTCAACCGCGCCGGGGCGCTGGCCGGCGGCATCGCCGAGGCGCTCGGCGGCGAGGTCGCCGGCGACCCGCGCCGCTGGCGCGACGCCTCGCGAGCTCGCGGTCGTGGTCGCCGCCGACGACCCGGAGCCGGTGCTCGAGGCGTTCGCGCGCTGCCGCAGATCGTCGCGGTCGTCGAGCGCGAGCGAGCGGCGCGCGGTCGGCGTCACCGTCGACGGCGTCCCGGTCGAGCTCGTCGTCGCCGACGCCCGACGCCGTTCGGCACCGCAGCTCGTCCGGGCGACCGGGTCGCCCGCGTACGTCGCCGCGCTCGAGCCGCTGCCCGATGGCGCCCGACGAGGAGGACGTGTACGCGGCGCTCGGCTGCCCGTGGTGCCCGCCGGAGCTCCGCGAGCGCGCCGTTCCGCGGACGAGCCGCCGCCGCTCCTGCTGCGGCTCGACGGACGTCCGCGGCGACCTGCACGTGCACACGACCTGGTCGGACGGGAAGGCGACGCGTGCTCGAGATGGGCATGGCGGCGCGCGAGCTCGGCTACGAGTACCTCGCGATCTGCGACCACACGCGAGCGTGCGCGTCGTGCCCGGGCCTGGACGCGGACGCGGTGCGCCGGCAGGCCGAGGAGATCGCCGAGGCGAACGAGCTGCTGGCGCCGTTCCGGCTCCTGCGCGGGATCGAGTGCGACATCCTGCCGGACGGCGCGCTCGACCTCCCCGACGACGTGCTGGCCGAGCTCGACTGGGTGCAGCTGTCGCTGCACGCCGGGCAGCGACAGGCCGCGCGCCGAGCTGACGCACAAGGTGATCGAGGCGATGCGACCACCCTGCGGTCCGCTGCCTCTCAGCCACCCGACCGGGCGCCTGATCAACCACCGCCCGCCGAACGCACGTCGACCTCGAGCGCGATGTTCGAGGTCGCGCTGCGAGGACGGGCGTGGCGCTCGAGGTGAACGGCCTGCCCGCCCGGCTCGACCTCCGCGACGAGCACGTGCGGCTCGCGGTCGAGGCCGGCGTTCCGATCGTGCGTCAACACGGACGCGCACTCGGTCGCGCGGCCTCGCGGAACATGCGGCTCGCGGTCGCGACGGCGCGCCGCGGCGGGGCGCAGGCGGCCGACGTGCTCAACACGAGGCCGCTCGAGCAGGCGCTCGCCCGGCGCAGGCGCTGAGGACGAATCGGTCAGGCGGCGCTGGCGGTGCCCGGGCCCGTGGACGACCACTCCGCGAGGTCGTACCAGTGCGTCTCGCGCAGCGCGGACGGCGACCGCCGGGTCGGTGTGCTCGCCGTAGAAGACGTGGCGCTCGAGGTCGCAGCAGATCGCGACGGTGTCCTGCGAGCACGTTCTCGATGTTGACGAGCGCGTCCGCCGGCAGCCTGCGCCTCGGCGACCGTGTAGTGCTTGAACTGCAGATCGGGCGCGATCTCCATCAGTCGCGGCCAGTCGGGACACGTGCGAGAGCTCATCGGCTGCGTAGTTCGGCGGTGGCGCCGATCTCCTCCCTCGACCAGCGCCCCTCCATCCGCACGAGACCCGTGTCGCGCTCCTGCGGAATCACGTACGAGGCGCAGCGCGTCGTCCAGCCAGTGGTACAGGCCGCGAGCCGTCGGCCGACACGAGGCCGAAGCGGAGCTTGAAGCGGCCCTCCGCGAGCGGGAGCTCGTCGACGTCGAAACGGAAGACCTGCTCGCCGGCGCCGTCCCAGCCGAGGTCGGCGGAGTCCTTGGTACCGCCCGCGATCAGCGCGCCGCCCCACTCGCGCAGCTCGAACTGAAGTTGCGGCGGCGACACCGGCCGCTCGGCGAGCACGCGCAGGCGAACCGAGAGCTGCTCGCCGCCGACGAACTGCGTTCGCTCTTCGCCGTCCGCGCCGTGGAGCGCCACCTCGACGATGCGCGCTTCGCCGCTCCCCCACTCCGTAAGGCCGGCGCCGCGCTCTTCCGGGTCGCGGTCGCGCGCAAGGTGCGAGCGGTAGCGCAGGATCGCCTCGTGCGTCGGGCCGTCGAATTCGACCGTCCCGTCGTGCAGGAGCACTGCGCGCTCGCACAGGCGCTCGACCGAAGCCGCGTCGTGCGAGACGAAGACGATCGTGCCGCCGCGCTGCTTGAACTGCGAGATGCGCCCGAAGCACTTGCGCTGGAACTCCTCGTCACCGACCGCGAAGATCTCGTCGAGCAGGAGAACGTCGGCGTCGACGTGCGCGGCGACGGCGAACCCGAGCCGCATGTACATCCCGGCCGAGTAGGTGCGCACGGGCAGGTCGACGTAGTGGCCGATGCCGGCGAAGTTGACGATCTCGTCCATCCGCTCGCGAATCTGGGCGCGCGAGAGCCCGTGGAGCGCGCCGTTCAGGAAGACGTTCTCGCGTCCAGTGAACTCCGGGTGGAAGCCGGCGCCGAGCTCGAGGAGCGAGGCGACCCGCCCGCCGACCTCGATGCGGCCCCGGCTCGGCTTGATGATCCCGCCGATCAGCTTCAGCAGCGTCGTCTTGCCCGAGCCGTTCCGTCCGACGAGCCCGACCGCCTCGCCCGGCTCGGTGCGCAGGCTCACGCCCGAGAGCGCCCAGATGTCCTCGCCCCGGCCGCGGCCGCGCGTGACGATCAGCTCCTTGAGGGTTCGGGCCTCTTTCGGGTAGACGCGGAAGCGGCGCGAGACCTCCTCGATCAGGATCTCGCCGGAACGGATCACGCCTCCGACGGTACCGAAAGCGCCCGCCGAACCAGTCCCGCGAGCACCCGGACGAAGCGCGGGTCGGCGTTCGGCATCTCGATGCGCTGGAGGGTCGAGGCCGAGCTCGCGCGCGCGGCCGGCCGCCTCGACGTCGAGGTCCCAGCTGATCTCGAGGTGGTCGGCGACGAAGCCGACCGGGCAGACGAGCACGGCCCGCACGTCGCGTTCGGCCAGGGCGCTCAGGTGCTCGAGGATGTCGGGGCCGAGCCAGGGGACGCCGGTCGCCGACTCCGACTGGAACGAGAACGACCAGTCGTCGAGCTCTGCACGCTCTGCCACGAGCCGTGCGGTCTCGAGCAGCTCGTCGGCGTAGTCGCCGCTGCCCTCGACGGGGAGGCTGTGCGCGGTGAAGACGACGTGCGCGTCGGTCCCGCGGACGCGGTCGGCGAGCAGCCCGACGAACCCCGTCTCGGAGCCCCAGCGCTCCACGAAGACGAGGTCGCCGCGTCCGGCGAGCGCCTGTTCCAGCTGCCGCCGGTACCCCCCGATCGAGAGCGGCGAGTAGTGCGGCGCGAGTACGAGCCCGACGACCGTGCCGGCCCCGCCCGCGAGCGCGCGTTCCGCCGCCTCGCCGATCCGCGGTGTCCAGTGCTTCATGCCGGTGTAGACCGGAACACGCAGCTCGCGTTCGAGCGCGTCGCGCGTCTGCTCGGTGATCGCGTTCAGCTGCGAGCCCTTGTCGATTCCGATTCGGCGGTAGCGCTCGACGAGACTCTCGAGCCGCTCGGGTCTCATCGGTCTGCCGCCGAGGATGTCCGCGTAGTACGCGGGAACGTCCTCGAGGCGCTCGGGCGATCCGTACGCCATCAGGATCACGGCGGCACTCACACGCGCACCTCCGACGTGAGCTCGTGGACGAGCTCGCGCAGCCGGCCGAGCACCGCGGGATCGGTGTCGGGCAGGACGCCGTGGCCGAGGTTGAAGAGGTGCCCCGGCCGGCCGCGGGCACGCTCGAGGACGTCGCGCGCACCCGACTCGACCCGCTCCCACGGAGCGAGCAGCACTGCAGGGTCCAGGTTGCCCTGCACGCCGTGCTCCTCGCCGACGAGCGCCCAGCCCTCGTCGAGCGCGATCCGCCAGTCGAGCCCGATCACGTCGCCCCCGGCCGTCGCCATCGCGCCGAGCAGGTGCGTCGTGCCGGTGCCGAAGTGGATCGTCGGCACGTCGACCGAGGCGAGGATCCGCGCCGAGTACGGCGCGACGAACTCCTCGTAGTCCGCGACGGAGAGCGCGCCGACCCAGGAGTCGAACACCTGGATCACGTCGGCGCCCGCGTCCACGTTCGCTCGCACGTACGCCGGTGAACGTCTCCGCGAGCTTGTCCATCAGCGCGTGCCATGCGTTCGGGTCGCGGTACATGAGCGTCTTCACCTTCGTGAAGTCGCGGCTCGGCTTGCCCTCGACGAGGTACCCCGCGACGGTGAAGGGGCCGCCGCAGAACCCGACGAGCGCCTGGTCGTCGCGGAGCTCGCGCCGGACGATGCGGACCGCCTCGAGGATCGCAGCGTCCGGTTCGCCGACGCCGAGGCGGTCCACGTCGGCCTGTGTAGCGATCGGCTCCTGCACGACGGGCCCGACGCTCTCGACCAGCTCGACCTCGATGCCCATCGAGAGAACCGGGAGCATGATGTCGGCGAACATGACGGCGGCGTCGACGTCGTGCCGACGAACCGGCTGCAGCGTCACCTCTGCGCAGAGCTCCGGCTCGCCGGCGACGTCGAAGAGCGTGCGCCCCTCGCGCAGCTCGCGGTACTCCGGGAGCGAACGGCCGGCCTGACGCATGAACCAGACCGGTGTGCGCTCGACTGGCTCGCGGCGGGCGGCGCGCACGAGTAGCGGGTCCATGGCTGCCTAGACTAGTTGCCGATGGCACGGCCGCTCGCCGTCCGCTGGGGCGCCCACGAGCTGCCCGAGCTCCACGCAGGCTCGCTCGAGGACCGCGCGTCTCGAGCTCGAGAACGCGGGCGACGACGCCGTGGCGCGGCGACCGCTTCACCGTCTCGTACCACTGGCTCGACGAGCTCGGCAACGCGATCGTCTGGGACGGGCTGCGGACCCGGCGTCGAGGCCGAGCCCGGCACAGGCGCGGCGGTCGACCTGCTGGTGCGCTCTCCGATCCCGCCGGGCCGCTACCGCCTCTCGATCGACCTCGTCGACGAGAGCCGGTTCTGGTTCGGCGAGCTCGGCGAGCCGACACTCGACTTCGACGTGGACGTGCTCCCGCGCGAGGGCGCCGGCGTCGCAAGTCTGGGCGACGCGATCCCGGCGCCCGACTGGCAGGAGCGCGTGCTCGCCGCTCACCGCGAGGGCTACGCCGTCGTCGGCGGGTCGGTCGAAGGGCGGCGCCTGCCGGCCGAGCTGGCGCCGTACGGCTCGTCCCGGGCGCGTGCCGGACTTCTCGCTCCCGCTCGTGTGCCCCTCGGTGCTCGACGGTGTCGCCGTCGCCTGGACGGAGGTCGCAGGGACTGCCCGCGGCCGTCGCGCTCGACGGCGAGCCCTCGCTCTACGACGGTCGGGATCAGAGTTCGACTGCCATCCGGTCGTCGACGCGGCTGAACGTCCAGGCGCCCAGCGCAAGCGCGGCCACCGCCGCTGCGCAGAGGTAGACGACATCCGCGACCTGCGGCCACTCGCCGAAGAAGAGCGGATCGCGGATCGCGTTCACCGAAGGGGCGAGGGGGTTGAGCCAGCGCAGCAGGTCGGCCAGCCAGTCGTAGTCGCCCGCTGCCCCGGGCAGGTTGTCGGTCGTGTAGAGGATCGGCGTCAGGAAGAACAGCGGCAGCAGCAGCGCGCTGACGAGGTGCTCGATGTCGCGAAACACGACGGTGGCGCACGCGATCGCGAGCGAGAGACCGGCGACGAACAGCACGAAGAGGACGGCGAGTCGGGAGCGCGACCCACTCGGTCGTCCGCACTCGCGGGAGGAACGCGAAGTTCAGCACGAAGACGACCACGAACATCACGACGAACGCGACGAGGTTCGTCGCGACCGAGGAGAGCGGCGACGAGCTGACGCGGGAAGCGCGTCTTGCGGATCAGCGGCGCCGCCTCGAGCAGGCTCTTCGACGCCGCCTGGACCGAGTTCGCGAAGAAGACCCAGAGGACGAGCCCGGTGAGGAGGAACAGGCCGGGGTAGTCCTGGTC
This sequence comes from uncultured Actinomycetes bacterium, assembly GCA_963700495.1. GTDB lineage: Bacteria > Actinomycetota > Thermoleophilia > Gaiellales > Gaiellaceae > JACCTU01. Next base: position 166,089 of record CAVOXT010000004.1, read on the forward strand.
GATCACCTGCCACAGCAGCGAGAAGACGACGAGGTAGATCGCCATCAGCAGGAGCGGGTTGGCGAGCGACCACAGGACGCCGAGGGCGGTGCCCTTGTACTTCGCCTCGAGGTCGCGGCGCCAGAGCGAGCCGAACAGCTCGCGGTAGCGGAGGACGTCCGAGTACGTGCTCATAGCTTTCTGCCGAAGATCGTGATCCCCGAGTACTCGCTCAGGTTCTGCGTCAGCAGCGTCGCGGCCGTGCGGCCGACGAGCGGGACGCGCAGCACATGGCGCAGGCGGCGGCGCTGCCGGATCACGTCGTAGCCCTCGGCCTGCTCGAGCCGGGTGATCGCGACCCCGGCGGCGGCGAATGCGGCGACGTACGCCCACATCGTGTGCACGTGCTCGTTGATCCCGTATGCCTTCTCGGACTCCTGCTGTGGGTTGTCCTCGCTGGCGCCCGGAGCGCGCGTCCCCTCGTTCAGCGCGGCGACGACGCCGCGGCGCCGGGTCACGCGGGCCATCTCCTTCAGCATCTTCCTGCGCGTCGATGGCGTGGTGGAGGCTCGCGACGCAGTAGACGAGGTCGAACGCGCGGTCGGCGAACGGGAGGTTCTCGCCGTCGGCCTGCACGCGCTCGAACGGGCCGACGTGCCGCTCGTAGAACTCGCCACGGCCGAGGCCGATGACCGGGTCGGCGAGGATGTCCGTCGCGACGTAGTCGACGCCGCGCGGGACCATGTGCAGCGCGCCCCAGCAGCGGGCCGCCCCCACCTCGAGCACGCGCAGGCCCGGCTTCACGTAGCGGCGGAGCAGCAGGTTGAAGGAGTGCTCGTTCGCCGACCAGGTCGGGTCGTCCCAGGGCACCGCGGGCAGGAGCAGGTCGGTCGAGTCGTCCTGCGCGTACCACCCCTCCGCGCGCGCCTTCTCCGGCCACGCCTCGAGCTCGCGGCGCTTCTCGGCGATCCCGGGCAGCCGGTCGTCGAGCATCCTCGGCATCCCGTCGTCGACGGTGAAGCTGCCCCCGCAGGCCGCGCAGGCGAGCTGCTCCCCGTTCAGGTCGAGCTCGGACGAGCAGACCGGGCAGCGGAGGACTTCCAGAAGGGACGACCGCATCGAGCGGTAGCGTAGGCTCCACGACGGCACACAAGCCGCTAACAGGCGTCCTTTACCCTTTCCGTCCGTGATTGCGCTCGTCGCGATCGCCGCCCTGGCTGCGTCGTACGCGGTGATCTGGGCGGCGCTCCGTTCCCCGCTCGCCAGCCGTTTGTCAGCCGTCCCCCGGGACGACCGCTGGCAGGATCGCGCGACACCGCTCGTAGGCGGTTTCGGCATCCTCGCCGGCCTCCTCGCCGGCTCGGTGCTCGCGGTCGCGATCGGCGTCGTCGAGCCGAGCTCGGAGCTCTGGGGCGTGCTGGCCGGCTGCGGCCTGCTCTTCCTCGCCGGGTTCGTCGACGACGTGTACGCGCTGCCGGTCTGGGCGAAGCTCGGGGCGCAGATCGGGGCGGCAGCGATCGCGCTCGCGAGCGGGCTCACGGTCGAGCTGGTCGGCAGCGACTGGATCGCGGTACCGCTCGCGATGGTCTGGCTCGTCGGGATGACGAACGCGTTCAACCTGCTCGACAACATGGACGGCCTCGCCGCGACCCTGGCCGCGATCGCGGCCGGCTACTTCGCGCTCGACGCCGTCACGGTTCACCCGAACGACACGGTGCTGGTGCTCGCGGTCTCGCTTGCGCTCGCCTGCGTCGGCTTCCTGCGCTTCAACCTGCGCGTCCGCGGGCCGGCCGAGGCCTTCATGGGGGACTCGGGGAGCCAGGTGCTCGGCTTCGCGGTTGCGTGCTTCGGTCTGCTGTCGAGCTACAAGGTCGCCGGCGCGACGGCCGCGACGCTGCTGCTCCCGATCCTGATCCTCGCGGTGCCGATCCTGGACACCACGCTCGTGACCGTCGTGCGCCTGCTCGAGGGCCGCCCGATCCACCAGGGCGGGCGCGACCACACCTCGCACCGGCTCGTCTACCACGGGCTCTCCGAGAAGCGCTCGGTCGTGCTGCTCGCGCTCGTCGCGGCGGCGCTCGGCGGGACGAGCTTCGCGTACGCGGTGCTGGACAACACGCGAGTGACGCTCTTCGGCGTGCTGCTGACGTTCGCGCTGCTCGTGCAGTTCGCGAGCCTCCTCTCCGACGTCGACCGCGACGCGCCCGCTGCGACGTCGCTCCTCGCGCTGCACCGGCGCCGGCTCGTCGAGGTGGTCGTCGACTTCGCGTTGATCTGTGCGGCGTTCCTCGCCGCGTATCTGCTCCGCGTCGACGGAGAGGGGACGGTCTCCCAGAGGTCCATCTTCACGACGGCGCTTCCGATCGTGCTGGCCGCGCGGTACCTCGCGTTTATCCCGTTCGGTCTCTACCGAGGTGTGTGGCGGTACGCCGGCGCTCGCGACGCCGTCTCCGTGGTCGCCGCGGTCGTCACCTCCGAGTTCGTCGCGTTCGGCGTGCTCGCGGCGACGCATGACCTCGGCGACTTCCCGAAGAGCGTGTTCGTGATCGACGCGCTCATCTGCTCCGTGCTCGTCGGTGCGTCTCGCTTCTGGGAGCGCGCCGCCGCGCGCGGGCTCTCGTCGTTCCGGACCGCGCGGCGCCGGTCGCTGATCGTCGGCGCGGGACGCGGCGGGCGCAGCCTGCTCCGCGAGCTGCGCGAGACACCCGGCGAGCAGGTGGTCGGGTTCGTCGACGACGACCAGCGGCTGCGACGGCGCCGGCTCCAGGGTGTGCCCGTGCTCGGAGGCACCGGCGACATCGCCCGCGTCCTCCAACGCGTTCAACCCGACATCGTCCTCGTGACGATCCCGAATGCCGAGAGGGACCGACTCGATGCCGTGGTCGCCGCCTGCTCGGCCGTAGGCGTGCCGTGCCGCTTCGTGCGGCGCGAGGTCGACCTCGATCCCGATCGTCATCCTCGGATCCGCGACCGAATGAGCGTCGCGACCGCACGCGCCGCGGCCGTTCCGAGGCCGTGGGTCGACCGCCTGCTCGCGGCGGTGCCGATCCTGTCGATCTACCTCTGGCTCTGCGTGCTGTACGGCTGGGAGGCGTGGGGACACGTGACCCCGTGGCTGAACAGCGACGAGCTCGAGACGGCGCAGATCTCGCGCTCGATCGCCGAGAGCGGCGACCCCGCGCGGCGCGGCGTCGCGTATCCCATCCACGCGATCTACCCGTACGTGCTCGCACCCGTCTGGTGGATCGACGACGTCGGCCAGGCGTACGGGGCAGCCAAGTACCTGAACGTGCTCCTGATGACGGCTGCGGTCTTTCCCGCCTACGGGCTTGCCCGCATGGTCGTCTCGAAGCCGTGGGCGCTGTTCGCGGCGGTGGGCGCCGGCGCAATCCCAGCGCTCTACTACTCCTCGATGCTCCTCGAGGAGCCGCTCGCGTACCCGTGGGCGACGCTCTGCGCGTATCTGATCGCGAAGGCGCTTGCGGTGCGCACGCGCTGGTGGATCGGGTCGGCGGTGCTCGCGTCACTGCTCGCGCCTTTCATCCGCGAGCAGCTGGCGGTCGTGCCCGCCGCCTTCGGACTGGCCGCGCTCGGGCTCGCCGCGACGAGTGGCCGCGCGAAACGCGAGTACGCGGGCTGGGCCCGCTGGGACTGGGTCGGCGCGATCACGCTGCTCGTCGGCGCCGTGATCGCCGTGAACGCGGCGATCTCGCACCGCTCGTTCGCATGGCTCATCTCGACGCTCTACTACAAGGACCGGATGCTCGAGAACGGCCTCTGGGCCGTCGGTGCCCTCGCGGTCGGGGTGGGCGTGCTGCCGATGGTCGCCGGCCTCGCCGCACTCGTGCGCCCGCGTGGGGAGGTCTGGACGCGTGAGCTTCGCGCTGCGGTCGCCACCATGGGTGCGCTGATCATCGGCTTCGGCTGGTACACGGCTGTCAAGGCGGCGTACATCTCGACGACGTTCTCGACGCTCGTCGTCGAGCGCAACCTGATCTACGTCGCGCCGCTCCTGTTCGTGGGGACCGCGATGTTCTTCGATCGGCCGCTCGTGCGCTGGTGGGCGGTCGCCGGTGCGACGGGCGTGACGCTCGTCGCGCTGCTCGCCGCGTACCAGTACAAGATGGACGTTCGCGTCTACTCCGATGCGCCGGGCTTCTCGCTCCTGCAGGCCGCGAACCGCGCGTACGAGTGGACTCCCGAGCATGCGCGCAACGTGCTCGTCGGAATGCTCGTGCTGTCCGTGCTCGTGGTCGTGCTGCCGCGGGTGCTCCCCGGCGGCGTGCGGCCGGTGCTCGCGCTCACTGCAGTGCTCGTGCTCACCTGGTCGATCGCGGGCCAGATGTCGGCGGCGAGTGCGTCGAACACGTTTTCCGAGGAGATCTCGAGCGACATCGACCGGCCGTTCGACTGGGTCGATCGCGCGACCGGCGGAGCGCCGGCGATGTACCTCGGTCAGCGGCTGACCGACTACAACGGGATCTGGCAGATGGAGTTCTGGAACCGGTCGATCAAGCACGTCTGGTCGACGGACGGCAGCGCGCCGGGCCCGGGACCGACGCTGACGCCGGACCTCGTCAACACCCAGACGGGCGCGATCACGCCGCCTCCGACCGAGGTCGAGTACGTCGTCACCGACCCTGGGATCGACGTCGTCGGCGAGGAGGTCGCGCGCCATGCGCACTATGCTGCGGGCACGAAGACGTTCTGGCGGCTGTTCAAGATCACGCCGCCTCTCCGTCTCCAGAACTCCGCGCGAAACGTCTCGCAGGACGGGTGGGCTGCGAAGCAGAGCGACTACTCGCAGTTCGCGACGCCGGGCGGCAAACCGGGCTTCGCCGTCGTCCGTGTTCACCGGAAGGCGTGGGGCGGAAAGGACGTGCCCTCGCGTGTGACGATCAGAGTCGGGAAGCTGCGCCGCGGCGCCGACAAGCAGCCGGCGCTCGGCGCGGTCACGGACACCTGCTCGTTCACGATCAACCGCCTCGAGGACCGCACTTTCCTGCTCAAGACGCCGGCGCCGCCGTTCCACGTCGACGTGCGGATCGCGAAGACGTTCGTCCCCCACGAGCTCGACCCGAACATCTCCGACACCCGCGAGCTCGGCGCCCAGCTCGAGTACAGCTTCTCGCCAGCGGGCGACGTGCCGCCGGAGCGCCGCGGCTGCGCGGCCGGGCTCCGCGGTCCCGGGCGCTAGCTCAGACACGGACTCGGAACCTGCGGCCGCCGGCGCCGCGAACCTCGACGAAGGCGAGGGCCGGACCGTGGTAGGAGCCGCGATACGTCACCGCCACGACTCCGCGTGAGCGCGGGAGCAGCTCGCGAGGCGCTGCTCGAAGGCGGGCGACCGTGCGGCCGCGCGCGACGAGCTCGACCGTGACTCGTCCGTGCGGGAGCGCCTCGGTCACGTTGCCTCGGTTCGTCAGCGCGACCTCGAGCATCCGTGCGCGCCCGCTGCGGCGGATCCTCAGCCCTGCGACCGCGAGCTTCCGGATCACCGGTCCCGGCACTCGAACCACGACCCGGACGCCGATCCTCATGCGGACCCCGACGCCGCCGTTCTGCAGCGGGCGGGTGGTGAGGAGCAGCACGGCGTGATGGTCGCCCGGCTCGGCCCGCGACGGTGCGTGCGAGGAGATCCGAAGGACGGCGGTCCCGGCTGCCGGAATCGCGAGCCGCTTCGGCGCGAGGCTCAGCCATGACGGGGCGGCGCGCGCGACGAGCTTCGGCCTGCCGCGCGCGTCGAGCACGACGCCGCTCGTGGCGGCGGTGACGACGACCCGCGTCGAGGCGAAGTTCCGCAGCGTGATCGGCGCCACCTCGCTGCGGGCCAGCGCAAGCCTGGACGGCGAGGCCGAGAGCGAGACGAGCGGCCGCTCGCGGGCGGCGCCCGTTGAGAGAGCGACGAGCGCCGACACCGCGAGCGCACCGAACGTCGAAGTCACCGGCCGATCACCGTGAAGGTGAGCGTGGCCGTGTAGCGGCCCGGCGGGACCGCCGGCAACGGGCCCGCAAAGCCGACGTTCGTCGGCCAGACGTCTCCTGCTCCCGACGTCGGTGCGGACGTCGTGCCGACCGCGAGCGAGGCCGGCGCGATCGGCACCGGCACGAGCGCGCCGCCGCCGAGTGCCGAGCCGAGCACGCCGCCGGGCGGCGCGGACGCCTGAAGCGCCAGCGGGAGGTCGGCGGGCGCGAACGCGGCGCGCTGGACGCTGAGCGAGTACCCGGCGGCATGGTTGCTCAGAACGGTGACCCGCTCCGACAGCGGTGCGGGAGTGACACCGGCCGTCGTCGAGCCGAACTCGAGAGCCGCGCGCTCGAGCGACAGCGACAAGGCGGGCTGCACGTCGACGGCGACGGTCGCGCTGGACGACGCGCTCGGTGTCTGCGGCGGCTGCGACGTGCAGGCGTGCGCCGGCGAGGCGGAGTTGCGAGGAGCGGGGGCTCCGCCCGAGAGGTCGGTCGAGTTGGCGTCGGAGTCGAGGCAGCCTTCCCCGCCGCGGATCGCCGCGGTGGTGCTGGTCAGCGCCGCTGCGGGAGCGGCTCCCTCGTAGTCACCCGCAGTGCCGTAGCCGGCGAGGTCCTCGAGCAGCGCATTCGCGCTGCAGCTTCCAGCGGTCGCGCCGCACGTGAGCGCGGCCGTACCGCGCACGACCGCGATCTTCCCGCTCGTCGCGCTGAGGTTGGTCGCCCCGGTTGCGTCGGGTGCCGGGAGCGCGCCGCCCGTCGTGCCTCCGGCGAGCTCGATCAGGTAGTAGCGGCCGGGCTGAATCGCTCCGGTGAGCGGTGTCGACTGCCAGGTCGTTCCGGCCGCTGTTGCGTACTGCAACGTCCAGCCGCTGACGTCGACCGGTGCCGAGCCGCGGTTGAAGAGCTCGACGTAGTCGGAGGCGAAGGGGGCGCCGGCGTTTCCGCCTCCGCCGAAGATCTGTGAGATGACGACGGCGCCCGTGCCGCTTCCGGCCGCGGAGGGAACTGCGAGCACTGTGGCGACGAGCAAGACAGCGAGCAGACGGACACGACGCATTGGCGACTCCGATCGGGAGAAGGACGGTTCCTCTGCGTGGTAGCCGTGCCGGCTCGCGGCCGAAAGTGTCCTTTGCTCTCTTGTGACGCTTTCGCGCGGAAGTCTTGACGGTTAGAGCGCTTTGAGCCGCTCGGGGTGCTTCCGCACGAAGCGGAGCATCCCGCGCAGGTGCCACAGCGTGTGCCGCGACCAGAACGTGCGGTCGACGACGGCCGCGTAGTCGTGCGTGACGACCGCGCCGGGCACGTACCACCGCTCCCAGCCGGCCTGCGCGGCGCGGTAGCCGAGGTCGATGTCCTCGCCGTAGTGGCGGAAGCCGGCATCCCACCCGCCGAGCTCGTCGAGCATCGCCCGCCGCATGAGCAGGAACGCTCCGAGCAGCCAGTCCGCCTGCACCGGCACCGTCGGACGCTCGTCGAGCTGGTAGTGCTCCCGCTGGCTGTACGCGCCGCGGAGCAGGCGAAGCGGCGTGCGCCGCACGATCGTGCCGCCGACGGTGGGAAAGCGCCGCCGCGACGGCTGCCACGTGCCGTCCGGCCACCGCAGCTGCGGCCCCGCGATCCCGGCCCGCTCGCGCCCCTCCATGAACGCACGAAGCGTCCCGACGGCGCCGGGCTCCGGGAGCGCGTCGGGGTTCGCGACGAGCACGAGCTCACCGCCGGTCGCAGCGATCCCCTGGTTCACATTCGCCGCAAACGTGAGCGGCCGGGCGTTGCGAAGCACGCGCGTACCCTCGGGCTCGCCGCGGACGCTGCCCGGCACGTTCTCGACCAGCACGAGCTCGTCGACCTGCGGGCGCAAGAGCGGGACCGCGCGCTCGACCTCGTCGGCGTGCCCGTGGGAGACGACGATCGCGGAGACGGTCACGCCAGCAGCTCGCGGTAGACGTCGAGCGTCCGCCGTGCCGTCTCCTCCCAGCTGAACCGCCGGGCACGCTCGAGGCCGGCGGCGACCAGCCGCTCGCGGTCGTCGAGCGCGGTGCGGACCGCGCCGGCGAGATCGCGCGCTTCGGCGAAGACGGCCGCGTCGCCCGCGACCTCGCGAAGTGCCTCGTCGGGCGCGGCGACGACCGGCGTGCCGCTCGCCATCGCCTCGACGACGGGCAGGCCGAACCCCTCGTAGCGTGACGGGAGCACGAGCGCGGCCGCGCCGCGGTAGAGGTCTGCAAGATCCTGCTTCGACACGTAGCCGCGGACGTCGACGCCTGCGAGGCGCAGCTCCTCGGTGAGGCGCTTGTCCTTCGGAGGTCCGGCCGCGACGAGCGGCAGGCCGACAGCCGAGGCTGCGGCGGCGGCGGCGAGCGGGTCCTTGCGCTCCTGGATCGCGCCCACGAAGAGCAGATACGTCCCGCGGCCGCCGCTTCCCGGGCTGAAGGCGGGATCGACCCCGAGGGGCGTCACGACGACCTTCGCCTCGGGCACGCCGTAGATCTCGATGAGATCTCGCTTCGTCCGCTCGGAGATCGCGAGCACGCGCGCGGCGCGGTGCACCGAGCGGGGGACGACGCGGCGGAAGACGAACCGGTCTCTCCAGCTCATCAGCGAGCCGTGGCGCTCGAAGCTCAGGTCCTGCACGGTGAGGACGGCGGGACAGGCAAGCCGCGGCGGGAGCGCGTGGACGAAGTGTGCGAGACGCGGCCGGAGCCTGCGCAGCGCCCGCGGGACCGACCACGCCATCCGCAGCTCCTGGGAGCTCGTCGAGAGGACGATCGGCTCGATGCCGGGCGGGACGAATGCGGCCTGACGCACGAGCGCGGCGATCCGCAGGTTTCCCTTGATCGGGACGAGCGTGCGCAGGAGGTTCTCGACGTACGTCTCGTCGCCGGTGCGGCCGCGGCCGAGGTAGTCGGCGTCGACGACGATCACGCCGCCTCCCGGTAGACCTCGACGGTGCGGCGCGCGACGTCGTCCCACGTGAAGGCTCGGACGCGCTCGAGCCCGAGCAGGCGCAACTCGTCGCGACGCCGGTCGGCCTCGGCGATGCCGGCGGCGATCGACGCCGTGTCGAGCGGGTCGACGAGGACTGCGGCTCCGCCGGCGACCTCCTCCGTCGCGCCGCCGCGCGACGTGACGACCGGCGTCCCGACGGACATCGCCTCGAGGATCGGGATGCCGAAGCCCTCGTAGAGCGACGGGTAGAGCAGCGCCCGCGCGCCGCGCAGGAGACGGGCGAGCTCCATATCGTCGACCTCCCCGAGCCGGCGCACGCCGTTCGGCGCGACGCTCCCCCACCCGGGCGCTCCGACCACCCGCAGCTCGACGCCTGCACGCGCCGCGGCCTCGGCTGCACGATCGAGATTCTTCCGCGGCTCGAGCGTTCCAACCGCGAGGACGTAGTCGCCCTCCGCGCTCGGGCCGTCGGGCGAGAGGCCCTCCCGCGGCGGCACGCCGATCACGGTCACTCGCCCCGGATCGACGTCGAGCAGCTCGACCAGCTCGCGTTTCGTGAACTCCGAGATCGCGATCAGCCTGCGCGCGGCGCGCACGACGCGCGGGACGGCCACGCCGCTGTACGAGCGGTTCCACCGGTTGAACAGCTCGGGATGACGGAGCACGGCGAGGTCCAGCACCGTCACGACGAGGGGAACGCGCGAACGGAGCGGCGCACGAAACGTCGGGCAGTGGAGCACGTCCGCATCGCGGGCTGCGCGGGGCAGTCCCACGGGGTACCAGACGGTGTCGCGGAGCGCCGCCGTCGCGCGTCCCGTTCCGCCCCACGCGATCTCGCTCAGCTCGACGTGCGCGGGCAGCGTCCGCCGAAGGCCCTCGACGTAGCGGGCCGACCCGGCTCGCGTCAGGCGCAGCGGCGAGACGTCGAGCGCGACCTTCACGCCCGGTACCCGCGCAAAAGCGCCTCGCCGGTCGCCCGCCAGGTGAACCGGCGCGCGTGCTCGAGCCCCTTCGGCACCAGCTCGGCACGGCGCTCCCGGGCCTCGTCGATCCCGCGCGCGATCCCGTCGGGGTCCTCCGGGTCGACGCGAACGGCCGCGTCGCCGGCGGCCTCGTCGAGCGAGGGGTGGTTCGAGCAGACGACCGGCGTGCCGCAGGCCATCGCCTCGACGACGGGCATGCCGAACCCTTCGAAGCGCGACGGGAAGACGAACGCGGCGGCTCCGCGGTAGAGAAGCGGCAGCCGGTCGTCCGGGACGTAACCCGCGACGCGCACGTCGAGTGAGTCGAGCACGTCGAGATTCTTCCGCGGCTCGCGCGTGCCGATCGCAAGCACGTACTCGCCCTCCTCGCGCTCGCCCTCGGGCGTGAAGCGCGCGTCGACGCCCGGATAGGCGACGCGCGCGTCCACGCCGAGCCGCTCGCGCACGTCCCCGGCCGTGTACTCCGAGATCGCGAAGACTGCGTCGGCGCGCTTCGCCTCGCGGTAGCTCCGCCCGTGCAGCCGGCGCGTGCGCGCGTGCGACCAACCGGGAAAGTGAAGCGGAGCGAGGTCGTAGACCGTGAGAGCGCGGACACCCGCGCGCTGCGGGACGTGCAGCCAGTCGGAGAGGTGGAAGACGTCGAAGTCGCCCACGATCCGCTCGAGCCGGGGACGTCGCAGCGCCGACCACGCCTCGCGCCAGCCGTACGCAACCGGCAGCGTGCGGATGTCGCGCTCGATCGGGACGCCGTTTAGCGACGCGGCGATGTTCTCGGCACCCCGCGAGCTCGCAGGCGCAAACGCGACGACGTCGTCCGCGCCGGCCTCGATCAGCCCGCCGAGCATCCCGCGGATGTAGTTGCCGATCCCGGTGCGCGGGTGCGAGAGCGGCGAGACGTCGACGACGATTCTCAGGGTCTGTAGCGGAACGTGTTGAAGTGGAGGCCGAGCCTGCGCAGGTCGCCGTGGCCCGGGACGACCGCCGGTGAGACCGTGAACGTGACCGTGCACACGCCGTTCTCGGGCCGCAGCGGAACGGTGAAGTCGTGCTGTCGGCCGTCCGGCGGGACGCGGATCGAACGGCTGCCTGCGGTGACGGTCGAAGGCTCCTGGTAGAGGTTCGGGTCGCTCTGCAGGCCGACGGTCACCGCACCGCCGTTGCAGGAGAGCCTGCGATACGTGACTTCCGGCCCCGACCACGTGTCGTTCGGGTGCAGTCCTTCGACGATCGCCGTCTGGCGTAGCGGCCCGTCGAGCGCGTAGAGGTAGATGCCGCGCCGCGCGTCGGCGGCGACGACCTTCCCGGCGACCTCGGCCGACCCGTCGGTGAGCGCGAACCTCGTCCGCACCAGCTTGCCCTCAGGGTCGCGCAGAAGCCCCGTCCGCTGGTCGAGCGTCAGCTGCGTCGTCGGCAGGCCGCCGCTCATCGGCGTGCGCACCCAGTAGACCGGCCCGATGCTGCGGCTGAAGAACTCGTTCTGCCAGATCGAGAAGCGCGAGGTGTTCCCCGTCCAGAGCGCGGCGACCTCGCCTCGCCCGGCGACGGCGCGGTCGACCCAGTCGCGGTGCTGCTTGTTCATCCCCTCCGCGAGCGCCCCGAGCGCGGCGTACTCCATCCGCGCCGAGATCGGTCGCGCGACCGCGAGGAAGAACGCGAGCACCGCCAGCGGGAGCACGAGCCCGTAGCGGCGCGGGACGACGAGGAAGCCGATCGCCGCGGCGACGGCCAGCAAGACCACGAGCGCCGCGAGGTCGTCGAGCGCGACCGTCCAGCGCTCGTGGATGCGCCAGAGCGGGAGCAGCATGAGCGTGTCGGACTGGCTCGGCACGCCGATCAGCCGCTCGTAGGGGATCACTCCAGGGAGCGAGGCGGCGACAACGGCCCCAACCCCGGCGGCCAGCGCCGGTCGCGGCAGGCCCTGGTCGATCCACACGAGCAGGGCGATCAAAGCGAGCGGCGCGAGGTAGAAGAGGTTGCGCTCCTCGATCCGCGCGACGGACGGGAGCGACGCGAAGGCGGAGACCTCGAGCAGGAAGAACACGCTCAGCGAGGCGGTCGCCGCGAGGAACGGACGCAGCACGCGCGGCAGCCGCCGCCAGAGCGCGAAGAGCACGAGCAGCGCCGCGAACGGAACGACTCCGACGTAGAGGTCGAGCTCCGCCACGTGGTAGAGGAGCCAGCGTCCGACCTCCGCGGGCTCGTAGCGGTAATCCCCGGTCACCGCGTACGCGCCGAGCAGGCCGAGCGGCGACTCTCCACGCACGAGCTGCGCTCCGACCGCGAGCAGCGCGGCGGCGCCGAGCGTCCCGTAGAGCACTCGGAACGAGCGCCACCTGCCGGCGAGGACCGGCGCGACGACGATCGCGGGGAAGAACGCGAGCGCCTGCGCCCTCGTCAGGTACGCGAACACGCAGAGGCCGAGCAGCAGCAGCTGCCGGCCGACCGTCGGCCGCTCGAGCGCGAGCACGAGCGCGAGCACGACGCAGAGGAAGAGCGGGTAGAAGACGTTCTCCGTCATCACCTCGCCCGTGTAGGCGAGCGAGGGCAGCGAGACCGAGAGCAACGCCGCCAGCAGCGACAGCCCGGTCGGGAGCACGCGCCGCGCGAGGAAGTACGCGGGCAGCGCGGCGAGCGACATCACCACCGCGTTGATCGCCTTGACAGCGGCGTACGCCTGCGGCAACGAGTCGAAGATCGCGTATGCCGGCGCGAGCAGGAGCGGGTAGACGAACCCGTACGCGTTGGTCGGGACGCCCCGGATCGAGAAGCCGTCGCCCGCGGCGAGACCGCGTCCGAGCTCGGAGTAGATGAGCTCGTCGACCATGATCCACGGCGCCTCGACCCGCAGCGCGAAGACCAGCCGCACGACGGCCGACAGCGCGACGATGGCCGTCAGCCACGCCCAGACCGGGACCGCGCGGACGAGCGGGCGCGCTGCTGCGCGCGTCTCCGCCCTAACGGCCAAGGCCGACCTCGCGGAGCGCGGCTCCGAGCCGGTCGGAATCGTCGAGGCCGACCTCGGACGCGCCGCGCGCCACGTCGCGCAGCAGCTGCTCGCGCACCGCCGGTCCGCCGGCGGCCTCCTCGAGCGCAGCGACGTAGAGGTCGGCGACTCGGCCGAGCTCGTGCTCTCGCGACGCGTACTCGCGCGCGGCGGCGCTCATCGCAGCGCGTCGGCCGGGATCGTCCGCGAGCAGAAACAGCGCGGCGGCCAGCGACTCGACCTCGCGCTCGTCCGGCGCAACCTTGAGCACGACGTCGTCGGGCAGCTCGCGGAATGCGTCGACGTCGCTGACGACGAGCGGCTTCGCGAGCGAGAGCACGCGGATCGCGCCCGCCGACGTCTCCCCCATCGTCGGCCACCGGAGCGAGACCGCGACGTCGCAGGCCGCGAGCAGGGACCAGAAGCGCGCCTCGTCCACGTACCCGTGCCGTTCGACCGCGTCCTGGAGGCCGAGTGACGCGATTCGGCTGTCGAGCTCGAGTCCGGCCGCCTCCGGGCCGACGAGCAGGAGACGGGCCCGCGGGTGACGCAGCCGCAGCGCGGCGAAGGCCTCGAGCAGCTGCGGGATCCGCTTGTTCGCGTTCAGGAAGCCGAAGCTGCCGACGACCGGTTCGCCCTCGATCTGCGCCGGCTCGGCGGCGGGTGCCGGCCAGACCGGCATCGGGATGCGCCACACCGGCCCGTCGAATCCCGTCGCGAGCACGCGCCCGCGCACGTGCTCGGAGTGGACGATCAGGCCGTGCCCGCGCGCGAGGTCGAGGATCTCGCCCGCGAGCGGGAAGTCAGCCGGCCTGGTCGACCAGAGCGGCGGGACGCACCCGTCGACGACGCCGAGCGCGAGCAGCCGGCCGGGCAGGCCGGCCTCGCGCTCCATCGCGGTCAGGTAGCCGGCGACGTCCTTGCGCGCGAGCGTCAGCCCTGCGACGAGGTGGTGCAGCACGAAGTCGTGGAGGACGACGACGCCGGGTGTCCGGCGGAGCGCGTCGACGATCCAGCCGTGGACGTCAGGGTTGTTGCCCACGTGGTAAACACAGAGGTCGACCCCTCGCGGCGGCTTCGTCTTCCCGCGCTCGGCCACGACGACGTCGACGCGCTCGCGAAGAGCAGGCAGGAGCAGGGCGCTGTAGTCGGCGATGCCCGAGCGTTCGGGCGGCAACGGCGAGAAGTACGCGACCTTCACGAGAGCAGGCGGTCGATCGCGTGGTCCCACGTCACCCCTTCGGCGACTGCCTTGCCGGCGCTGCCCCAGGCCTCGCGGTCCTCGGGATGCTCGCGCAGGTGGCGGAGCGCCGCTGCCAGAGCGGGTGCGCGCGGCTCCGTCACGAGTCCCGTCTCGCGGTCGCTGACGACGTCGAGCGGCCCGCCCGCGTCGGTCGTCGTCACGACGGGCTTCCCCGACAGGAACGCCTCGTACGGGACCATCCCGTAGTCCTCGTCGAGCGGGGCGTAGTAGACGGCGCCGCAGCGGGCGTAGAGGTCCGCGAGCTCGTCCGCGTCCACGCGGCCGAGGAACTCGACGCGTCCGTTCAGCCCGCGGTCCTTCGCCACGAGCTCGAGCCGCTCGCGGTCGGGTCCGGCGCCCGCGATCACGACCCGAAGCGACGGGTCTTCCGCAGCCGCGTCGAGCAGCAGGTCGACGCGCTTCGCGAGGTCGAGCCTTCCGACCGAGAGCACGAAGTCGCCGAACTCCTCGAAGCGGTAGTCGAGCTCCTGCGGCGGCGGGAGGACGACCTCCGCGTCGAGCCCGAGCGACGCCTGCAGCCGCTCGGCGACGTTGCGGGAGATCGCGAAGCGCTTCTCGGCCTCGCCGAGCGTCCGCCGGTCGAGCTCGTGAATCTGCCGGCGCGTCGCGCGATCGATCGCGCTCTCGCCGAACTCGGCGAGCTCGGTTCGGTCGAGGTCGTAGGCCTGGCGGAACTGGTGCACGAGCCAGACGCGCTTGCGCGGGTGGCGAACGACGTAGCTCGGGAACTTCGTCGCGATCAGCAGGTCGACCTTGCGGCCCTCGACCTCCTCGAGGTCGAGCATCCGCCAGACGAACGCGCTCTCGAGCACCCGTTCGCGCGGATACCACTTGAACGGGACCGTGACGAGCGCCGCCTGGTGGCCGCGCTCGTTCAGCTCCTCGGTCAGGCGCTCCGCGAGCACTTCGGCGCCCCCGTGCGCAAAGGGCACCTGCGGATGGGTCACGACGATCCTCATCTGCGCGCGTGGATCGCGTAGTCGAGCGGCGCGAACAGGATGTCCGCCACCTGCCCGGTCGCGTCGCCGCGGTCGGGCTCGTGGAGAAAGCGCGTCTCGACGTCGCGGAAGCCGGCGTGGCGCACGAGCTGCGCGAGCGTCTCCGGGACGAGCGGCTGCGCGTGCGTCAGGTCGGCGAAGTAGTTGCGGAGCGCGAGGGGCGAGAGCGGGTTGATCGTCTCGACGATCAGGACGCCGCCGTCCCGGAGCTTCGCGTGGGCGAGCTCGAGGAAGCGGACGAGCACCGGCGGAGGCAGGTGCTCGACGACCTGCCCGGCGAAGATCGCGCCCGTGCTGCCGTCCGCCTGCGCCTCGAGGTGGGCTAGCAGGTCGGCCTGCTCGACGTCGAGGCCCTCGCCCTGCGCGAAGGCGACCATGTCCGAGTCCGCGTCGACCCCGCGTGCCTCCACGCCCGCGTCGCGCAGGAGCGCGACGAGCTCGCCCCGCCCGCAGCCGACGTCGAGCACGGGCGCGTGCTCGCGCAGCGCATCGACGTAGTGGCGCTGCCGCTCGCGCACGAGCTCGGTCGGGCCTCGCATACGGCTCTCGAAAGCGAAGTAGTCGGGGAGCGCGGCCGCCGCCGCCTGTGCGGCGACCGTGGCCGGCGCGCCGCCGGGCCGTCGCTCGAGCCGCATGAGCCGCTCCTCGAGCTCGGCGACGAGCCGGCTGCGCGACTCGCGGTCGGCCGAGACGCGGTCGAGCTCCTCGAAGAGTGCGTCGATCAGCTTCAGCGTCGCGTCGTTGAAGCTCCGCTGCTGCTGGGCGAGCGGCTCGACGTACCAACGCATCCCCTTCCGGAGCAGCCGCTTGAAGTAGCGGGCGGGCGCCGAGCCGTGCGGTGGGCGCTCCGCCGTCACGGCCCAGAACTGCTCGGCCGCCGACCGTGCGCGGGCACGCATGCTCAGCGAGGCGCCGTTGCCGCCCCACCGAACCTCGTCTCGCAAGCGCTCGAGCAGCGCCTGCACGTCGATCTGCTCCGTGGCAGGAGCGGGCATTTCGAAGATTGTAAAGAGGGGTGGTTACGGCGCTGTAAGAACGAAGATGCGCAGATGGTCGGGATCTCGCTCCTCACGCTCGTCCCCGGGATCGTCGGCGGGTCCGAGACGTACGCCCGCGAGCTCTGCCGTGGACTGGCCCGGGTCGGCGGGCTCGAGTACCGCGTCTTCCTGCCGAAGCTCGCGCCGGACGCCGCCGATGGGCTGCCGGGCCAGGTAGTGGAGCGCTACCCGGCGAGCAGGAAGACCGCCGGCCGGATGCGCGCGATGGCCGGCGGGATCCTCCACGGCGGGCCCCTTCGCCGCGAGCTCGGGCTCGACTCGCTCGAGGCGATCCACTTTCCGCTCAGCGTGATGATCCCGCTCGTCTCCGCCCCGCCCGCCGCGACGACGATCCTCGACCTCCAGCACGAGTTTCTCCCCGAGAACTTCCCGCGCTGGGAGCTCGCGTACCGCCGCTACCTCTACGAGGCGAGCGCGCGGCGCTCGCGAATCGTGATCGCGATCTCCGAGCACGCGCGCGAGACGCTGATCGACCGGCTTTCGCTCGAGCCCGAGCGCGTGCGCACGATCCACCTGGGCGTCGACCTCGAACGGTTCTCGCCGGCCGATGTCCAGCGCGAGCCGTTCCTCGTCTACCCCGCGAACCGCTGGCCGCACAAGAACCACGAGAAGCTGTTCGACGCGTTCGCGCTGCTGCGGCGGGAGCGTCCGGAGCTGCGGCTCGTGCTGACGGGCAGAGGGCACGAGCAGGTGCCCGAGGGCGTCGAGTCGCTCGGGCACGTGTCGCAGGACGTGCTCGCCGACCTCTACCGGCGCGCCGAGGCACTCGTGTTCCCGAGCCTCTACGAGGGCTTCGGCCAGCCGCCGCTCGAGGCGCTCGCCTGCGCGTGTCCCGTCGCGTGCTCCGACCTGCCGCCGCTACGGGAGGTCTGCGGCGACGCGGCGGTCTACTTCGACCCGAACGACGCCGAGTCGATCGCCGCGGCGACGCTCGAGACGATCGACCGCGGCGGCGCGGCAGGCCCCCGGCGCGCAGCGATGTTCACGTGGGACGCGACCGCGCGCAAGCACGACGCGGTCTACCTCGAGCTCGCCCGCTGAGGCTCGCCCCTCAGCCGCTCGAGCTCGGCGTCGACGAGGTGCTGGACCAGCTCCTCGAAGGTCACGGTCGGCTCCCAGCCCAGTTCCGCCTTGCGCCTTCGACGGGTCGCCGACGAGGTTGTGCAGCTCCGCCTTCCCGCGGACGAGCGACTCGTCGATGTGCACGAACTGCTGCCAGTCGAGACCGACGTGCCCGAACGCAGCCTCGACGAGGTCGCGGACCGAGTGCGTGACGCCCGTGGCGACGACGTACTCGTCGCCCTCGTCCTGCTGCACGATCAGCCACATCGCGCGCACGTAGTCGACTGCGTAGCCCCAGTCGCGGCGCGCGTCGAGGTCGCCGAGCCAGAGCTCGCCCTCGAGGCCGAGCGAGATCGCGGCGGCAGCGTGCGCGACCTTGCGCGGCACGAACTCGAGCGCGCGGCGGGGCGATTCGTGGTTGTAGAGGATCCCGGCCGACGTGTGCAGCCCGTAGCGCCGCCGGTACGAGCGGGCGATGAAGTGCGCGTACGCCTTCGCGACGCCGTACGGCGTCAGCGGCGAGAGCGGCGTCTGCTCCGTCTGCGGCGACTCGAGCGGCTCGCCGAAGATCTCGCTCGAGGAGGCCTGGTAGAAGCGGATCGCGGGGTCGACCTCGCGGATCGCCTCGAGCAGCGCGGTCACGCCGACCGCGGCGAGCTCGGCGGTGAGCACCGGCTGCTCCCACGAAGCCGGCACGAACGAGACGGACGCGAGGTTGTAGACCTCGTGCGGCTGCGCGTGGCGAAGCGCGCGAACGAGCGCGAGCTGGTCGCTCAGATCGGTCTCGACGAGGTCGATCCGCTCCCGGATAGCCGTCAGGTTGGGATAGCTCGCGCCGGTGCGGCGAACGATCCCGAAGACCTCGTAGCCCCGGTCGAGCAGGAGCTCGGCCAGGAGCGAGCCGTCCTGGCCGCCGATGCCGGTGATCAGGGCGCGGGTTCGCATCGGCGGCGATGATAGGTGCCGTGGGGACGCTGACGGATCGAGCTCCGCCGCGAGCCGCCGGGGCTGCACGCGGGCGGGGAAGAGTACTGGGGGCTCGCTTGGGACGCGCTCGAGTGGCTCGAGCGGGAGGTGCACGCTGGGATGGCGACGCTCGAGACCGGCTCGGGGGCCTCGACGCTCGTCCTCGCGGCGGCCGGGGCGTCGCACGAGGCCGTCACGCCGTCCGCCGACGAGGAGGCGCGCTTCCGCGCCGAGTGCGAGCGGCGCGGGATCGACGGCTCCCGCGTCTCGTTTCGGATCGGCCTCTCACACGAGGTGCTCCCCGAGCTCGAGCCGCGACCCCTCGACCTCGTGCTCGTCGACGGTGCCCACGGCTTCCCCTACCCGATCCTCGACTGGTGGCTCGTCGCCCCCCGCGTCAAGGTCGGGGGGCGGGTGCTGCTCGACGACGCGTACATGCCGCCGGTGCGGGCGGTCGTCGACGCGCTGCGCGCCCAGCCGCAGTGGGAGGTCGAGGAGCGCGGCGAGCTTTCGCACGGCGGTCGTGCGCAAGGTCGCCGACGGCCTGCCGTCGTTCGACTGGGAGGGCGAGCGGATCGGCGGCGGGATGAGCTTCCGCTACCTGCCACCCGCGCGAGCGCGCCGTCGCCTCGGTGCGTCAACGCCTCTTCTCGACGCGACTCGGCCTCCGGGCGGTCGAGCTCGCGCGCCGGCGGACGGGGCTTCGCTACCGCAGGCGGGGCTGAGACGCGACGTACTCCGCGTCCTCGCCGACCCCGAAGAGCAGCGCCGACTTGCGCTTGTGCAGCCACTGGAGCCCGACGAAGTAGAGGCCGGAGGCCGGCGAGACGCCGCGCTCCTGGACCGGCCAGCCGTACTCGTCGAAGGGCGCGCCGTCGATCCAGCCGTAGTCGGGGCGGAAGCCCGTTGCCCAGAGGATCGTCCCGATGCCGTCGTCGTGCAGGTCGAGCGACGGGATCGTCACGGAGCGGCGCCTGCGGCTCGGGGTCGTCGGGCGTCGGCGCCTCGAGCCCGGCCGCGCGGATGTGCTCGTCGATCCTCGCCTTGAAGTCCCTGACGAACTCGTCGCCCTTCGCGAGGCTCTCCTCGAGCCCGGGTGCGAGCGTGACCGCGTCCCGTCGATCCGTTCGACGCGGCCGACCGGGACGGCGCCGTGCGCGGCCAACCAGCGCGCGTGGCAGTCGTGCCCGCCGTCGTTTCCCGAGACTGCGGGATTGCAGGCGAGCCGCGCCGCGGGTGACGGCAGCGTGTCGACGGTCTGGTCCATGAAGCCGCTCTCGATCATCCAGTGCACGATCTCCCGGCCGCGGTAGCGTCGCGGGAACCACGGGCAGGCACCCGCGGCGAGGTAGACCTCCCGGCGCCGCGCGCAGGCAGCTCGTCGGCGATCTGGCAACCGGACTGCCCGCTGCCGACGATCAGGACCGCGCCCTCGGGAAGCTGCTCCGGCCGCCGGTACTCGGTCGTGTCGAGCTGGATGACGTCCTCCGGGACGGCCTCGCGAGGGCGGCGGGACGTACGGGCGCTGGAACGCTCCGGTCGCGACGACGACGCTGTCGGCGCGCTGAACGCGTGCCCGTCCGCCTCGACGAGCCACTCGCCCTGCTCCGGCCTGAGGCGCGGTCACCTCGACGCCCGTTCGGACCGGGCGCCGGCGTCGCGCGCGTACCCCTCGAAGTAGGCGAGCACCTCGGCGAGCGAGGAGAACGCATCGGGCTCGGGGCCGTCGGTACTCGTAGCCCGGGGAGCTGCAGCGCCCAGTTCGGCGTGTTCAGGTAGAAGCCGTCCCAGCGGGCGCGTCCGCCAGGTCTCGGCGACGGAGCCACGCTCGAGGACGACGTGCTCGCGCCCGCGCTGCGTCAGGTGGTAGCTGACGGACAGCCCGGCCTGGCCGCCTCCGATCACGATCGTCTCGAATCGCTCGGGCATCGGGCCTGTCCAGCCTACGCCGTCAGTGAAACGCGCGCAGGTAGGCCCACGACTCGCGCAGCCCGCGCGGGCGCAGGAGCGCGAGCAGCGCGGTGTACGCGGCGAGGCCGCCGACCGCGGCGACGACGTCGTTGCCGATGAGCGCGAAGAAGCCGAACGAAAGCGCCGCGATCCCGCCGACCCAGATCGAGACGCGGGCGAGCGAGGTCGCGGCATCGGTGAGGGTGTGCGGCGAGAGCGCGAACAGCAGGACCGCGAGCACCCCGAGCGTCGTCACGCCGAGCGCGAGCGCGAGCCCCTCGAGGCCCCATACCTCCCGCAGCAGGAGCGAGATCGGGATGTGGACGAGGACGGCGCCGATCGCGACGGGAACGAGCACCCGGCTCCGCTCGAGCACGTACAGCAGCGGGAACGCGAGCGAGAAGCCGACCGCCGCGACGGTCCACGGCGCGAGCAGGACGACGAGGCGCGCGAGCTCCGCGCCGACGTCCCCTGCGTAGGCGTCTCCGAGCACCGCCCCGGCGATCTGGTCGCCGACGACCGCGAAGACGCCCGCCGCCGCCGCGATCGGCGGCAGGCTGAGCCACGCGCCGTGCACCACGTGCGCGACCGCCTCCTCCCCTTCGACGCGACGCCGCGTCAGCTCTGCGGTCGAGATGATCGACAGCGACGTCGCGGTCGCGGCGACGAGCACCGCCGCGAAGAAGTACGCATACGAGAGCGACGTCACTGCGCCGACGCCGAGCGCGGACGCGCCGCGCAACGCGATCAGGTAGAGCACCTGCAGAGCGACCGGCACGGCCGCAGCCTCCGCGAGCAGAACGAGGCGCCGCCCGACGGCGTCGAAGCGGAGCCTGCCCCAGGTCCCGCCGAGCGCGAGCAGCGGCACGCTGAGCGCGATCGCCGCGTTCACGGCCAGGCCCCACGCGAGGGACACGAGACCGTGCTCGTCGGCGAGCACGACGAAGACGACGAGCCCGGCGACGCCGCCCGCGGAGAATCCCACCGCGGCCGCGCCGAAGCGGTTCCGGGATGCGAGAGTGGCCGCCGCGAGCGCCGCGAGCACCTGCCCGGTCGCGGCGCCCACGAGCCAGGGGAGCGCCTCCGCCGCGGGCTGCGCCGCCGCGTCCGGCAGCTTCCCGGTCAGCAGCTCGGCGAGCTGCTCGCTCAGAAGCCAGGCGAGCAGCGTTCCCGGCACGCCGACGAGCAGGATCGCCGCTGCGTACGACCCCGCCGCCGCGCCGCCGGTGCGCGTCAACTCGGGCACCGCGGTCAGCCGCAACGCCTGCGCGGCGAGTGTCAGCGTCACGTAGACGGCGTACGCGGCGAGGAACCCGTCGGTCGCCGCGTCGCGGCCGAACTTGTGCGCCAGGATCGCCGCAGCAACGGCCGCCGACGCGCTCAGAACGAGCGCCGAGAGCCCTGTAAGGATTCCGCTAGCGAGGGCGCTCCGACGGTCGGGGGCGGTAGTCTCTCCGCTGCGGCTCGTCCGCATCCTCCCGATCATGGCGAACAGAAACGACTCGGTCTGGACAGAGGAGTCGCTCGCGGAGCTGCGGGACGAGTTCGGGCCCTACTACAGCGACCGCACCGTCCTCGTAACGGGCGCGGACGGCTTCATGGGCTCGCACCTGACCGAGGCGCTCTGCCACCTCGGTGCGCACGTCCACGCGTTCGTGCGCGCGACCTCGAGCGGGGCGCTCAACAACATCGGCCACATCCGCGACCAGATGAAGGTGCACTGGGCCGACCTGACCGACAAGCACTCGATCGACCTGCTGCTGCGCCAGCTCGTGCACGCACCGGACAAGCCCTACCTCTTTCACCTCGGTGCGCAGGCGCACGTGGGCGAGTCGTGGCACAGGCCCTACGAGACCGTGATGGCGAACATGGTCGGGACGCTCAACCTGCTCCAGTCGGTCGTCGACTGCGGCCTGGAGCTCGAGAAGTTCGACACCGCCGGCACGTCGGAGGAGTACGGGAACGTCGCGAGAGTCGGTCGCGCACCACCACGACTACGACGACGAGGGCTCGCTGATCCTGCACGAGCGCTCGCCGATCAATCCGAAGTCGATCTACGCGACGGCGAAGGTCGCCGCGGACTTTCTGACGATGAACTACCACGACGCGTACGGAGTTCCGGGCGTCGTCACCCGCATGTTCAACAACTACGGCCCGCGCCAGAACCCGCGCTACGTGACGGGCACGATCATCACGCAGGCGCTCGAGCGCGAGCACATCGAGCTCGGCGCGCTCGAGCCGCTGCGCGACTTCTGCTTCTGCACCGACGGCGTGCGCGGCCATCTGATGGTCGCCGCGCGAGGGATTCCCGGCGAGCTGTACGTCTA
This sequence comes from uncultured Actinomycetes bacterium, assembly GCA_963700495.1. GTDB lineage: Bacteria > Actinomycetota > Thermoleophilia > Gaiellales > Gaiellaceae > JACCTU01. The sequence goes on from CAVOXT010000004.1 coordinate 188,575, forward strand.
CGGCCAGGGCAAGAACATCTCGATGGCCGACTGGGCCGACATGATCCTCCGGATCGGCGAGGAGGACGGACACTGGAGCGGACGCTCGATCGTCACGAACCAGGAGCGCTTCCGCCCGGGCACGACGGACGTGATGGCGCTGCGTGTCGGCTACGAGAAGCTGAACCTCGAGACCGGGTGGGAGCCGCAGGTCTCGTGGGAAGAGGGAGTCCGCAAGACGATCCAGTGGTACGCGGAGAACCGCGAGCGCTGGATCGGGCGCGTCGACTGGCTCCCCTACACCGCGCCCACCGTCAAGACGGCATGAAAACACGCTTGGTCACCGGGGGCAGCGGCTTCCTGGGGGCGCACGTGGTCGAGCGGCTCCAGGAGGAGGGAATCGAGCCGGTCGTCGCGCGCAGGCGCGACTACGACCTGACGCGCTGGGACGACACGGAGCGCCTCTTCGACGACACGAAGCCCGAGCTCGTGCTGCACCTCGCCGCTGAGGTCGGCGGCATCGGAGCGAATCGCGCGAACCCCGGGCGCTACTGGTACGCGAACCTGATGATGGGCGTGCACGTGCTCGAGCAGTCGCGTCTGCACGGCGTCGACAAGGTGCTCGTGCTGGGCACCGTGTGCTCCTATCCGAAGTTCGCGCCGGTTCCGTTCTCCGAGGACGACCTCTGGAACGGCTACCCGGAGGAGACGAATGCGCCGTACGGCGTCGCGAAGAAGACGCTCCTCGTCGGTGCGCAGACGTACCGCGAGCAGTACGGACTGCACGCGACGTACCTGCTGCCGGTGAACCTCTACGGACCGCGCGACAACTTCGACCTCGAGACGTCGCACGTCATCCCCGCGCTGATCCGGAAGATGCTCGAAGCGCAGGCAGGCGGCGAGACCGAGGTCGTCCTCTGGGGCGACGGAACGCCCACCCGCGAGTTCCTCTACGTCGAGGACTGCGCCGAGGCGATCGTCCTCGCCGCGCTTCGCTACGACGGCCCGGCACCCGTCAACCTCGGCACCGGCGAGGAGATCGCGATTCGGGATCTCGCCGAGCTGATCGGCGAGGCGACAGGGTTCGAGGGCGAGATCGTCTGGGACACCTCGAAGCCGAACGGACAACCGCGGCGGAAGCTCGACACGTCGCGCGCAAAGGAGCTGTTCGGGTTCGAGGCGCGCACGCCCTTCCGCGAGGGCATCGCGCGCACCGTCGCGTGGTACCGCGAGCACGCGCCGGCGTATGCGCGTCGCTGAGCGCCTGCGCCGACCGCGCATGCGGGACGCCGACGGCGGAGAACGGAAGCAGGACGGGGCCGCACCTGGCGGGCACGCGAGCGAGGGACCGGCGGTCCCATGGTTCCGCCGCGAGCCGGGGGCCGTCCTGTTGCCGCTGGTCGTCGCGCAGTGGCTCGCGATCGGAATCTTCGCGCTGCTCGTCCAGCGAAACGGCTGGCTCTTCTACCAGGGCGGAGACGAGACGTGGTTCTACACGAGCGGCTGGATCCTCGCCCACGGCGCGGTGCCGGAGACTCTCGTGGGCTACGCGTGGGCGATGCTGCAGGCGCCCGTCGCTGCACTGGCGGGGCCGAACCTCCTCGCCGGGCTGCCGGCGATCGTGCTCTTCCAGTTCCTCGTACTCGTCCCGCTCGGCGTGCTGCTGGTGTACGGGATCGCCGCCCGCATCGGTGGCCGCCTGGTCGGCTACGGCGCCGCCGGGCTCTGGATCGTGCTCCCGTATCTCGCCGAGCCTCTGTTCGTCGATCGCTACCACGAGCGCTACGTCGAGCAGGTGCTGCCGCAGGTCCTGGGTCTCACCGCTCTCGGCGACTTCCCGTCGATGATCGCGGTGCTCGCGTCGGCGTTCTTCCTCGTGCGCGTGCTCGACTCGCCCGCTGCTGCGGACGCCGTGGCCTGCGGCCTCTGTGCGGGCATCGCGATCGGGATCAAGCCTGCGAACGGGCTCTTCCTGCTCGCGCCCGTCGCGGCGCTCACGGTCAGACGCCGGTGGCGGGAGCTCGCCGGGTTCGGTGTCGCGCTGCTCCCCGCGCTGATCACCCTCGCGCTCTGGAAGCAGAAGGGCAGCGGCATCACACTCCTCGCACACGAGTCGATCCGGCTCGCAGCGGGCGCCGGTGCGAACGACTACGGCCCGCCGACGTTCATCGAGCGCGTCCGGGACTACGTTCCGCTCGATGCGGACCAGCTGAACCAGCAGTTCCTCGGCTTCCGCGAGTACTTCTGGAGCGCGCGGCTCCTCGAGTTCGGGGCCGTCGCAGGCGCGATCGCGGCGGTCAGAAGGTCGGTTGCGCACGCCGTCTTCCTGGCCTGCTGGCTCGGAGCCTTCTTCGTCGTCAAGGGCTCCTCGCCGTCGGTCAATGTCGAGACCGGAAGCTTCTGGCGGCTGTTGATGCCGGCGTTCCCCGCGTACTTCCTGCTGCTCGCGTCGATCCCGCTCCTCCTCCCCGTGGTCGGAGGACAGCTCCGCGAGCGCTCCCCGGTCGCGCACAAGCCGCTTGCGTGGCGGCGGCCCGGAGTGCTTGCGCCGGTGGCGGTGGTGTTCGCGCTGCCGCTCCTCCTCCTCGCCGTCCTGCCGCCCGCCGAGGACCCCCGCGCCGCGAAGGTGCCCCTACGGAGCCTCTACCTCCCTCTGGACGAGAGCTTCCGCGCAACCGTGAGGCCGGTGGAAGGCGGCGTTCAGTTGGAATGGCCGCTCTACACCGGATCACACGCCGACACGTTCTACGTGGTCTATCGCTCACCGCTCGAGTACACGTTCGAGGCCACGGGTCAACGTGTGCGGGAGGGCTTGATGTGCACCAATCCCGCGACCGGCGCGACGAAATGCTCGCTCGAGATGGATGAGATCGGTCGCGGACGTAACCCCGAGTTCTTCGACCGCGTGCCGCCGGGGACGTGGACGTACAGGATCGCGGTCTCGGCGAACTGGCTCGACGACCCGGAGGGGGGCGATGCCTTCGTCGTGAGCGCGCCGCTCAACGTCAATGTCGGCTAGGAGGGCGTTCGCCGGCACCGCCGTCGCGGTGATCGCACTCGCGGCTGTCCCCTGGAGCGACGGGCCGCTGCGACGGCTGGCAGGCGGTGAGGGCGACGGGCGGGATCCGCAGTTCGACGTCGCAATCGATCCGCACACGCTGCGGCAGCTCGCCCGCGACCTGCCCGAAGACTCCAGCTACGCAACCCTCGCCCCTGACGAGAGCCCACTCGTGCAAGGCAACCTGAAGGCGGCGGCACAGCTCTACCTCGCGCGGCAGCTCGCGGTGCAGGACGCAACGCGCGCCGACGTCGTGCTCGGCTACCGCTTGGGACGCGTCATCCAGATCGCGCCACGATGATCGCCGGGGTCTTGGCGGCGAATCTGCTCTTCGTCGCCGTGGGCTATGCGTTCCTCTGGCGCGGGCTCAGTGGGCGAACCTGGGAGGTGCGTCTCTCGTGGGCCGGCGTCGCGCTTCTCCTCGGCGCGGGTTCGCTCTGCACGCTGGTCTTCTTCGCCGTCATCGCGGGCCTCCACGCGACGCTGCCGGTCGCGATCGCAGGCGCAGCGCTGCTCTCCGCAACCGGGCTGCTGCTCCGCTTCGAGTTGCCCGAGCGCCGCGCGATCCGAATGGGAAGCCTCCCCGCAGCGCTGTTCGGTCTCGTCTCCGCCGTCTGCCTGCTCGGGATCGTCGGCGGGTTTCGCTCCTCACCCTGGCTCGACGACGCGTGGGGAATCTGGCTGCCGAAGGGGCTCGCGCTGTGGCACCACGGCCTCGACGCGCGCCTGTTCGTTCCGGGCGGGGAACATGTCGCGTTCGGCGTGCCCGACTACCCGCTCTGGTGGTCGATCGTGACGAGTCTCGACGTCCAGGCGGCCGGCGCGCTCGACGTGCGAGTGATGCCCGCGCAGCTGGCGTTGCTCACCGCGGCGTTCGTCGCAGCGGTCGCGCGGCTCCTCTGGGGACGGGTGCGACCGACGTTCCTCGCGGGCGGATTGGTGCTGCTCGCCCTCTCTCCCGAGCTCTGGCGGCACGTCCAGGGCGGGGTCGCCGATCTCGCACTCGCGATCTACGTCGCGCTGTTCGCACTGGCGCATCGCCGGCTGGGGACTCGAGGGTGGGAAGTGGTGGCTGCTCGTCGCCGCGGTGGCCGGGGCGACGGCCGTTCAGATCAAGACGGAAGGTCTCGCCGAGGTGCTCATCGTCGGCGTCGTCGCCGTTGCCTTCGTCCCGCGCGTGCGGCGGGCGGGGGCCGCCGGCGCGACCGGGATCGCGGCCGCGGCGGCGCTTCCGTGGGCGCTGTGGCAGATCGTGCACGACGTACCGAGCAGGTCCCCCCTCGGCGACTGGGTCGATCCCGCTTATCTGGCGGAACGGTCGGAGCGACTCGGGCCTGCGCTCGAAGACCTGACGTCGGCGTTGCTCAGCCCACGTGCGTGGCTGCTCCTCGTGCCGCTCGCCTTTTCCCTGGCGGTACTCGGCTTCGTGCGGGATCGGCGCCGCGCGTGGCTCGCACCTGCGGCCGGCCTCCTCCTCGGCTTCGTCTTCCTCGTGTGGGCGTACTGGGCGAACCCCGACCCGATCGGCTTCCTCCTCGCGACCTCGGCGTACCGCACCGTCGATCCGCTCGTGCTGACTGCCGCCGTCTTCGTGCCGGTCCTCGCAGATCGCCTGCTGTGACGAGCCGCGCCGGGATCGCGGCGGGCGTGCTCTCGTTCGCGCTGCTCTGCATCGCGCTCATCGCCGTCTGGTCTGCGCCCGAGGCGGCCCACTCGCCGATCCGCCCCGGAGGTGCATGGCACTGGGTCTTCGTCGCGGCTTTGATCGGCTGCTTCCTCGCGTTTCTCGCGGGCCTCTGGGCGTTACGGCGTAGCGCCGCGTCGCTCGCGGTCGTGATCGCGATCGCCGCGGCGATCCAGCTCGCGCCGCTTGCCTCGCCGCTCCTGCTGTCAACCGACGCCTACGGCTACTGGGAGTACGGCTGGATCGGCGGAGTCGCCGGGGCAAACCCCTACGAGCACCCGCCGCGCGAGTTCCTGGACAACCCCGCCCACGTCTACCACGGCGACGCCTGGAACAACTACATCCCCCTGTACGGCCCGCTCTTCCTCGCGACGACAGAAGGACAGGCCCGGCTGATCCAGTCCCGTGCCGCCGTCGTGCGCACCTACAAGGTGCTCGGAGCGGTCGCGATGCTCGCGATTATCGCGCTGACCGCGGTCTGTGCCAGGCGCAAGGCGTACGCCGTCGCGTTCGTCGGCTGGAACCCCCTGCTCGCGCTCCACTTCGCGGGCGGTGGACACAACGACGCCTGGATGATGGCGCTCTTCCTCGCCGCGCTCGCGCTCTGGCGACGCGGAAACCGCGACGCCGCCGGCGCGTTCTGGGTCTTCGCCGTCGCGATCAAGTGGGTACCGCTCCTGTGGCTGCCGCTGGACGCGCTTGCGAACAGGGTGAGGCTCCGAACGCTGCCGGTGCTGGGCGCCGCCGCCGGCTTCGCAGCGGTGGCGGTGCTCGCGACGTGGCGCTTCGGGACGTCGTGGCTGCCGGCGCTCACTCCGATCCGCGGCCAGATCGGCCTCACGAGCTCCACGAGCGTGCCGTTCCACGTCGCCACGATCTTCGACCTGCCGGAGGTCTGGGTCGGCCGCGGGTTCCTCGCGCTCTTCGCCGTCGCCTACTGCTGGCTCCTCGTCGAAGCCTGGCGAGGCCGCTCGCGGCGTGCGCTCGCCGCGGCGCTGCTGCTGTGCGCCGTGGCTTGGCTGGGGCCGTGGTACGCGATCTGGTGCCTCCCGCTCGCCGCGATCGACGAGGACGGCGCTGCGGAGGCTCTCGGACTCGGCCTCAGCGCGTTCCTGCTACGGGATGTGTTGCCTACCCCCTGGATCTTCTAGTCGACGGAATCGTTCCTCCAGCAGCGCGAGCCGCTGCGCGAGGATCGTGCTCTGGTCGGACAGAGACGAGATCACGGTCGAGTAGTGCAGCAGCACGAGGAGGATGAAGAGGATCCCGACCGCGAAGAGGATCGCCGGCGGGTAGCCGCTGATCCCGAACCAGCCCGCGATCGTGTTCAGCCCGCCGCGCCAGAGCGAGAGCACGAGCAGCACCACTCCGGTGAGCAGCCACAGCAGCGCGTACCGCTCCCGGAGACGGCGCGAGCGGATCAGCTCGAAGACGACGAGGATGAGCAGCAGCGACGCGATCGCCGCGGCGACGGAGACGCGTAGGGGTGTCACTCGAGTGGCACCGCCTTGCGCCGGAAGAGCGCGACGACGATAGCGAGCTCGACCTTGACCATGTAGTAGACCGACTGGAAGGCCGTGATCGAGGAGCGCCCCGACTCGCGGGCCCGCATCGCGACCGGTACCTCGCGCAGGCGCAGCCGGTGCTTGAAGACCATCACCGTCGCCTCGGCCTCGGGGTAGTCGTGCGGGTAGTCGGCGGCGAAGAGCCGGATCCCGAGCCGGTTCACGGCCTGGAACCCGGACGTCGGGTCGGTGATGCGCTGCCGCGTCAGCGTCGAGACGATCCAGGCGAGGAGCCGGATCCCGAGCCGCCGCGAGCGGGACGAGCGGTAGCCCTCGGCGCCGATGAAGCGCGAGCCCACGGCGATGTCGGCCTCGTCGGCGAGGACGGGCTCGAGCACGACGCCGAGCTCGGCCGGGTCGTGCTGGCCGTCGCCGTCCACGCGCACGGCGACGTCGAAATCGTGCTCCCAGGCGTAGCGGAAACCGGTCTGGACGGCACCGCCGATCCCGAGGTTGAACGGGAGCCGCACGACGTGGGCGCCCCGCGCCCCTGCGACCTCGGCGGTTCTGTCGGTGGAGCCGTCGTCGATCACGACGACCTCGAGGCCGGGATCGAACGCGAGCAACTCGTCGACGACGCGTGCGATCGAGCCCTCTTCGTTGTACGCGGGAACGATCGCAACGCGACGTAACCCGCGCAGGCGCTCGTCGAGCGCGGACCGCGTCTCGAGGACCTCGGTCACGCCACCGTCTCCCGCACGCCCAGCCCCGCGAGCTCGAGCAGGCGGCGCGCACGGTGCGCGTACGTGTGCTCGTCGAGTGCGCGCTCGCGTGCGCGCGCGCCGAGCTCCTCGACGGCGGCCGCGTCGGCCAGCAGCTCGCGGTACGCGTTCGTCGCCTCGTCGGCGTCCTGCACGACCACGAGCTCGCGGCCGGGCTCGAACCACGTGTCGATCCCCTCGACCGGGTTGGACACGATCGCCGCGCCGGCCATCGCCAACTCGAACGGGCGGGCGGTCGACGACGCCCGCACGGTCGCGTGCGCGCGGCGCGTCACGTTGAGCGCGACGCGCGTCGACGAGATCGCGCGGTTGAACGCGTTGAACGGGATCACCCCGAGCGAGCGGGCGCGGCCGACGTCGCCCTGGAAGTCCTCGCCTCCGAGCGCGAAGTCGACCTCCGGAAGGCGGCGCGACGGCTCGCCCACCAGCTCGCGCATCCACTCGCGGCGGAACTTGTCGCCGTAGCCGTAGAAGAAGACGTCGTGCTCCTTCTCGACGGCGAGCGGCCGGAACAGGTCGGGGTCGGCCGCCCAGAAGACCGCCTCTGCTCGGCGCGCGCCGAGCTCGCGCAGGCGATCGAGACCGCCCTCCGAGTTCGAGACGACGAGGTCGTACTCGGACGGGTCGGCGCCGAAGTAGTAGTTGAAGCCGGTGTCCATCCCGCCGAACTCGGGCAGGCTCATCGGCACGTCTCCGTCGTAGAAGATCACCGGGACGCCGAAGCGCTCGCGGAGCGCTGTCGGGATCCCGCGCAGATGCGCCATCGGCACGGTGAAGACGATCACCGCGTCGACGTCGCCCTCTCGCTCGAGGATCCGCTCGACGTGCCGCTGCCAGCGAGGCGTGACCCAGCGCCAGATCACCTCGCGAACGAACTTGTCGGTGTCGCCGGGGTCCGATTCGTCGCGGCGAAGGTAGCGGTCGCCCTTCAGACGCGCCCACGCGTTTCGCGCGCGGGCGAAGCTCTCGCCCTCGAGGTACGCGGGGTTCGGCGCGGTCCGCCACCAGGGCGACTCGATCGGCCGGCCGCGGTACGGCGTCACGATCAGGTCGACACCCACCTCGTACAGGCCCTTCCAGAGCTGCCACCACGCGGGCGTGCACCCGTAGCGAAAGTCCAGGTCGACGGCGGAGGCGACCGCGAGGATCTTCGGCGCTTTCACCGCGCCAATTGTGTCGGAGCTACCGGCTGCGACAGGTAAAGACTTTCGTCAAGTACGGGAACTCGAACGTCCCGGGCGGCGCGAGCTCCCTGATGCGGCGGAGCAGGTCGGCGTGCTCGTCCTCCGGGAGCCTCGCGATGAAGCTGACCGACTCCGTCCGCGCGACGAGACCGTCGGCGTCGAACTGCTGCGCGTGCCGGAACGTCCGTTCCTCCACCTCGCCGAAGAGCGGCGAGAGCCCGAGCGCGCTGCCGGGTTGCTCCCGCTCGGGGTAGGCGACGCCCCGGTAGGGACGGATCAGCTCGGCGTATGCCCGGTGGAGCGGGTGCGACTTGTCGCGCATGTTCCAGATCAGGGCGACACCTCCGCCCGGTCGCAGGACGCGGTGAATCTCCGGCAGCGCCCGCACGGGGTCGAACCAGTGGAACGCCTGCGCCGCGGTCACCGCGTCGGCGACCGCGTCGCCGAGCGGAATCGACTCGGCGGTCCCTTCGACCGCGTCCGCACCGGCCACCGTGCGCTCGAAGATCCGGCGCATCTCGACGATCGGCTCGACGCCGGTGACGCGGAGGTCGCGCGCTGCAAGCTGTCGTGCGAACTTCCCGGTGCCCGCGCCGACGTCGACGACGTGCGCGCCCGGTTCGAGCTCGAGCGCCTCCACGATCCAGTCGAGCGCGTCCTCGGGATAGTCGGGCCGGGCGCGCTCGTAGACCTCCGCCGCATCCGCGAAACCCATTGCGGTGGGGTGGATCAGTACGCGCCCTTGCGGCCGATCACTGCCGGAACCGTCTTGAGCAGGATCGTGATGTCCATCCAGATCGACCAGTTCTCGAGGTAGTAGAAGTCGAGCCGGACGAGGTCGTCGAAGTCGAGCTCGGAGCGCCCCGAGATCTGCCAGAGCCCGGTGATGCCGGGCAGTACGAGGTAGCGCTTGCGGTGCCACGGCTGGAGCTTGTCGAAGTCGCGGATCGGCAGAGGCCGCGGCCCGACGAGGCTCATCTCGCCGCGAAGCACGTTGAACGCCTGCGGCATCTCGTCCAGAGAGAGCCGGCGGAGGATCGCCCCGACACGCGTCACACGTGGGTCGTCCCGGATCTTGAAGAGCGGGCCAGACGCTTCGTTTCGGGTCTCGAGCTTGTCCTGCAGGCGCTCGGAGCCCAGGAGCATCGTCCTGAACTTGATCATCTCGAACTCGCGCTCGCCGAGGCCCACGCGGCGGTCGCTGTAGAACACCGGACCGCGCGAGTCGAGCTTGATCGCCACGGCGATCAGGAGCCAGAGCGGCAGCCCGACGACGACGACGAGCGACGCGACGACGAGGTCGAAGACACGCTTGAGCGCCCAGTCGATCCCCGCGAAGACCGGCGGGCGAAGCTGGAAGAGGGGCATCGCCTGGCCCGGGACGTACTCGGCACGCTGCTTCAGGATCTCCGCCGTCGTCGGGGCGACCCGGACCTGCACGCCGCGCTGGTGCGCCTGCTCGACGAGCTCGACGAGCTGGTCGTCGGTCACGTCGCCGCCGGTCACGATCAGCTCATGAACAGGTTGGCTCGCGAGCACCTGGGGCAGGTCGCTCAGCGTGCCCAGGCGTGGCAGCGGGATGCCGTCCGGCTCCGGGGCGATCGCGCCCACGAATTCGTACTCGATGCCACCGCGCGCCGCTCCGAGCGTTCGCAGCAGGTGGGCGACGTGCTCACCGTCGCCGACCAGCACCGCGCGGCGGCGCACGCCGAACAGGTGCCACAGGTCGCGCGTCACGCGCTCGTAGCTCGCGCGCAGGAGGCTGATGATCGCAACACAGGTGATCACCGCAGTCGGCGCGAGCCCGTACGTGCCGAACTCGTGGTCGACACCCCAGGCGAAGACGACCGTGATCACCGCGACGAGGACGAGCGAGGAGACGACGCGTCCGACCCCGGCCCGCCGCTCCCTTTCGGCGTAGAGGCCCGCCTGCCAGAAGACGAGGATCGTGATCAGGGTCAGGAACGGGAGCCACTGCTCCTCGGCCTGCCAGGGGATCCCCCAGAGCGGCAGCTCGTGCTCGTAGTACAGCCAGCGGAGGACGAGTGCGACGTAGAGCCCCAGCGCAAGTCCGCATACGTCGATCGTCAGGAGCGCCACGATCGAGGCGAGCCTGCGGATGAGGGAACGAAGCGGAGGTCGGGCGAGGATCGAGGTTCGCGTCGCCCGAATGTCGGACGCGACGGGAGGACGCTCCTGCTCCGGCGGCGCCTCAGGGTCCGCCGTGGTGGTCACGGAAGGCGATTCTAGCGGTGCTTAGACTGCCGCCCGTGGAGCGCCTCGAGCAGAAGTACCGGCGGCATCACCGCGATTCACGCCCACCGGACTTCATCTGGGCGCGCCCGGAGCGAACCGCGCTCTTCCGTACGCACGTCGGCGGCCCGGGCCGGCGCGTGCTCGACCTGGGGTGCCGCTTCGGCGCCCTGACCGCCTTCTACGCGAAAGGCAACAACGTTGTCGGAGTCGACATCGACCGCGAGGCGCTCGCCCACGCGGCGGAGGGACTCGGGATCGAGACGGTCTGGGCCGACCTCGACGATCCGCTCCCCTTCGCGGATGACGAGTTCGACGTAGTGGTGATCGGCGAGGTGCTCGAGCACATCCGCGAGCCACAGCGCCTGCTCGGGGAGGCGAGGCGCGTCCTCCAGACGGACGGCCGCCTCGTCGGCTCGACCCCGAACGGGTTTCGGCTCAAGAACCGCCTCCGCTTTCTTGCCGGGCGCCACCCCGAGCCCGACCCGACACACCTGCACATCTTCTCGCCGGACGACGTTCGCGCCCTGCTCGCGGACTTCGAGGGCGCCGAGCTCCAGTTCGTCGCCGGCCGGATCGCGCGACTCCATCCGCGCCTGCTCGCGAACGTGATCTTCTTCACCGCGCGAAAGCCCGGCTGACCTCGTCGAGGTCGGCGGGCGGGCGGCGCCGCGCGAGTACGCGCAAGCCGAGCTCGAGCGCGAGTGCGCGCTTCCGGACGAGGAGATCGGTGTCGTGGAAGTAGACGTGGACGTACTCGGGGAGACGAAGAGCGCGGGCAAGCATGCCGACGGTGTGCGTGGCCGGGAGCAGCCCCGGCCCTGGGCCGTCGACGCGCAGCCCCCCGCCGTACGGGAGCGAGAACGTCGTCGCGGTGCAGTCGACGATGCCCTTCTCGGCGAGCACTGCCCGCACCCGCTCGTCCGTGTACCAGCCGCCGCCGCAGAAGAAGCCCGGGGCGAGCCCCTGCGCGGTCAGCCAGTCGAGCTCCCGGCTGACACGCCCGGCGGGCTCACCCTCGGTCGGTCTCGCGTGCGAGGGCGACGTCCAGTGCGTGTGGAGGCCGAACGGGACGTCGAGCGAGCGCACCCGGTCGAGCCAGCGGTCTCGTCCTCGCCGTGCTCGCCGTCCGGCGGACGGACGAGCGCCGCGATCGCGAAAGCCGCCCGGGCGGCGGCGAAGAAATGCGGAAAGCCGCGCCCAGACGGCGTCGTCGAGCGGGCGCTCGACGTGGCAGGACGCGACTGCGACACGCACGGTCCGTACGCTACGCGCGCGTGACCCGCCGGAACGCCTACCTGGTGCTCGCCGCCGCGAGCGCGCTGCCCCGGCTGGCCGCGCTGCTCTTCGAGCGCAGCGACATCACGTCGGCCTTCGTCGACAAGGGCGACGACTTCGCGCTGACGTTCCTCGACAGCGGCACGTACGGGTTCATCCCGGGGATCCCCGTCGGCGTACACGCAGCCGCTCTACGGGTTCTTCCTCGTCCCGCTCTACTGGGTGTTCGAGCGGCACTGGCTGGTGATCGGGCTCGCGCACGTCACCGTCGCAGTCGCGACGGCGTGGTTGGTGTACGAGCTCGCACGGCGCGTCGTCGATGCACGCGTCGGGCTCGTCGCCGCACTGCTGACCACGCTGCACCCGTACCTCGTCTGGCACGACGTGCACATGAACCGCGAGATCCTCGACCACTTCCTCGCGGTCGCGGCCGTGCTCGCTCACCCTCGTCGTCGCGGAGGGCCGGTCTCCAAGTAACAGACTGTTACTTGCCGCCGGCGCGCTCGGGGTCACGCTCGGACTGATGATCCTCGGCAACGTCCGCACGCTGTTCGTGCCGCTCGTGCTCGGCGCGTACGTCCTCTGGCGCCGCCGCGCCTGGACGTGGGAGCCGGCCGTCGCGCTCGCCGTCGCCGCGCTCGTGCTCGCGCCGTGGGTGATTCGGAACGACGCGAACGTCGGCTGCGTCGCGATCACGACCGACGCGCGCGCCCTCTGGAAGGCGAACAACGTCCAGACGCTCGAAACGCTCCGCGCCGGGGGCTGGATCGACGACGTGGACAACATCCCGGGCGCGCCGATCACGCCGCAGGACGCGGGCGAGCTCTACAGGGAGACCGGCCGCATCGTCCGGACCGACGAGTGCGCGCAGATGCGCTTCTACCGCAAGCTCGCGCTCGACTTCATGCGCGACCACCCCGGCGAGAAGGCGGAGCTCGCCGCGTACGGCGCGAAGCTGCTCTGGCAGCCGAACGTCCCCAAGACCGAGGGGCGGCCCGGGAGCGGCACCTTCCTCGACGTCGCGCGAGACTGGGCCGAGCCGCTGTTCATGATCCCCGTCTTCCTGCTCGCGCTCTACGGGCTGACCCTCGTGCCACGGCACTTCGCGGCGCTCGCGCGTCTCGCTGCTCGCCTACCAGACGGTGATGGCGATGCTCTTCATCGGGCAGACGCGCTACCGCGCGCCGTGGGACTTCCTGACGATGACGCTCGCGGCCGCGGCGCTGCGGTTCAGCTCTGGGCGAGGTTCTCGAAGAGTGCGGCGAAGTAGCTCGTCGTCGCCCCTCCGGCGACGTGAGGCCGGAGGGGCGACGATCGCTCACTTCGTTATGACACTCCGACGGGCCGGAGTCGTGTGAGCATCTCGATACCCGTCATCTGCAGGTAGTTCCGCCACATTGCGGGAAGCACCTGGTTGTGCTGGGCCTTCGGGAAGTTCGTCCAGTGAGACGTGTTCCACTGGGCCCAGATGCCGTTGTACCAAAGCGGGACAACCGGCATGTCCGTGAGGAAGATCTTCTGAAGCTTGGACATCGTTGACTTCATCGCCGCCTGATTGTTCGTCGGCGTCTTGTTCAGCTGCCGCGTGAGGTTCCAGGCGGTCGGTTCGCTGTACCGCTCGTAGTTCACGGTCGTCTGGGTCTCGAGGATCGGAAGCCGGAACAGGTAGTCGTAGAACGTCCACGGCGTGTTCGTGATCTGCCGGTCGTTCGCGATGACCAGGTCGTAGCGAGCGTGGCCTCGGTCGTCGACCAGCGTGTTGTAGTCCGGATACGCCGGCGTGATCCTGATCCCGGCAGCCTTCGAGCTGTCGGAGATGATCTGGATCGCGGTCATCCAGTCCGACCAGCCGTTCGGGACGATGATGTTGAGCGCGATCCGGGACCCGTCCTTGTTCTCGACGAACCCGTCACCGTTCGTGTCCCGGTAGCCGGCCCCGGCCAGCAGCGCCTTCGCCCGGGTGATGTTGTACGAGAAGCCGTACTGCTTCACGACCTTCTTGTCGACGTACTTGCTCCAGCTCGGGAGCAGGCCGGTCGCGTTCGCCTTGGTCACGATTCCGCCGTAGTCGGCCGTCACGATCCGGTTCACGTTGATCGAGAACGCCAACGCCCGACGGAACACCTTGTCGTTCAACGGCTTCCGCGTCGTGTTGGGGAACATCCACGCGGTGTTCCCGGCCAGCATGTACGGCGTCTTGCTGAAGTACGTGCCGATCTTGCCGCCGACCTGCCTGTTGATGCCCGGCACGAAGTTGTTGCTGATGTCGATGTTGCCGGCCAGCAGGTTCGCAAGCGACGAGGCGTTGCTGCCGTTGTAGATGTCGACGATGTACTTCGGTTTGACGGTCATGCCGAGCGCCTTCGTCGCCCACCAGCCGCTCCTCCGCTGCCAGGTGAACGTCTCCTGGGAGTTCAGACCGCTGTGGTAGGTGTAGGGCCCGGTACCGATCAGCTTCTTGACGTCGTTCGTGTTGCCGCTGACGATCTGGTTGCTCGTGTAGCCACGCCAGACGTGCTGCGGCACGATCGGAACGTTGAACAGGTAGTTGTCCCACTCCTGGTAGTTCGGCGTCCCGCTGAACGTGAAGACGACCTTGTTCCCGGACGCCGCGACGCTCTTCAGTCCCGTCTTCCACAGCGTGTTCTGCGGATGCGTCGGGATCCTGAGCTTGTCGTACGTGAACTTGAAGTCGGCGGCGGTCAAGAGCTTGCCGTCACTCCACTTGACGCCCGGCCGAACGGTCATCACGTAGACGTTCTTCGACGTCCACGTTCCCTTGTTCGCCAGCCACGGCTTGAACACGTTCTTGAGCGGGTCGTAACGGAACGGCGTCTCGTAGACGAGCCCGACAGTCCCGGTCACGTAGTCCCAGTTCTTGAACGGGTTGAGATCACTGTACGGACCCCACATCGTGCCGGTCGTGTACAGCGTCTGCCCGCGCGGAAGGGCGGACACCCCCTGCTGCTTGGCGGCCGCGCCACCGGCCGTCATGAACGCGACCACGACGAGAGCGATCACGGCAAGCGTGCCCCCGCCGAGGGCGTTTCGTTTCGTACTCGATGACATGACACTCCTCCTCTCATACCGCTCGTTTTCTCTCGAGCGGTAGATGAGTCGCTGCCGCGCCCGTCTTGGCGGCGCGGCATCTCCGTGTCTATCGCGCAGCCCGAGGGCCGCCAAGCGCAGGCCTACTGATCCGGCTCGCAACTACTACGGATCTGGATTGCGGTTAAACGCGTACGGCTTCCCCGGACCCGGTGCCGCCCGTCCGTTGAGGTACTCGCGGTAGAGGAGCTCCGTTCGGTCGACGTTCCGCCGCTCGGCGAACTGCTCCAGCGCACGCCGCCGGCCGGCCTCGCCGAGCTCGCGGCGGCGGACCGGGTCGCGTGCGATCTCGACGAGGGCCCGTGCGAGCGGCTCGGCCTCGCCGCTCGGGACGAGCAGGCCGGTCTCACCGTCGACCACGAGCTCGCCGAGCCCGCCGATCTCTGCCGCGACGACGGGGCGTGCACGCTCCATCGCCTCGAGTGCGACCATCCCGAAGCCCTCGCCGAGCGACGGGACGACGACCGCGGCCGAGTCGTCGATCGCCTTCGAGATCGGCGAGACGAAGCCGAGAAACCGGATCGCGTCCTCGATCTCGAGCTCCTTCGCGAGCGCCCTGAGGGCGGGCTCGAGCGGACCTCGCCCCGCGAGGTCGAGCGAGAGCTCAGGCACCTCCTTGCGCGCCGCGGCGAACGCGCGCAGCAGCACGACGTGCCCCTTGATCGGGATCAGCCGCCCGACGCAGAGCAGGCGCGGCTCGTCCGGGCCGGGCAGCGGCTCGTCGCCCGGGACGATGCCGTAGTGGACGATCGAGAAGCTGTCCTCGTCGAAGCCCTCGACCTCGGCGAGGTAGCGGGCCAGCCCGCGCGAGATCGCGACGTGCGCATGTGCGAGGCCCCCGACGGCACGGTCCGCGATCGCGAAGCCGCGGTTCTCGCGGAACTCGTTGAAGCCGTGCTTCGTGCTCACGCGCAGCGGCACCGCGGCAAGCGCACCGGCGAGCTGCCCGTACACGTCCGCGTGCACCAGATGGGTGTGCAGGATCAACGGCCGCGCGCGCGCGAGGTACGCGAGCACGCGCGCAAACGTGACCGGGTCGACATCCGCGCGGAGCCGGACCATGTCGACGGGAACGCCGCGCGCACGCAGCTCGGCGGCGAACTCGTACGCGCCCGGCTCGTTCTCGTGGAGCTGGAGGAGCCGGACGTCCCAGCCGCGCTCCCGCAACCGCGGCAGCAGCGAGAGCAGATGTGTCTCGGCGCCGGAGATCCCCGCGATCTTCGCCAGGTGGAGGACGCTCGTCCTCACCGCGTCAGCTCCAGGATGCGCTTCGCCCACGAGTCGACGGAGTGCTCGCGCGCGACCGTCACGCGGAGCTCGTGCCCGAGGTCGGTGCGTTCCGCGATGGGCCGCTCCGCGAACGCGGCGAGCCGGTCGGCGAGCTGTGCGGGGTCGTCGCGCTCGAAGCGGAGCTCGTCGGGCAGCAGCGAGTCGAAGACCGGGTTGGAGGCGATCACGGGCGCGCAGCTCGCCGCGGCCTCGTAGACGACCTTGTCGGGTGCACCTGCGCGCATGTTGTTCACGAGCACGTCGTTCGCCGCGAGCAGGACGGGAACCTGCGACCGGTCGACCGGCCCGTCGAGCTGCGCGCGCTCACCGAGCCGCAGCTCGTTGCGAAGCCTGAGCAGCTCGGCACGATGCGCGCGCTCGAGGTCGGACAGCGCCGGGCCGTGGACCTGCAGTCGAACGTCGCGGCCGGCGTCGAGGGACCGGCGAAGCGCACGCAGGACGACGTCGAGCCCCTTCGCCGGCGAGTAGCGCCCCAGAGCGAGGACGCGGAGGCCGTCGGGCTCGGGCCGCGGACGGCAGGGGAACTCGTCGAGGTCGATCCCGTGCCCGATCGCCCGCACCTTCGCCGAGTCGAGCGGGAACGAGCGGCGGTCGACGGTCGCGATCGACGTGGACACGCGCGCCGCCGCGCGGAGCGTCGGGCTCGCGTGCCAGTGCGTGTACCAGAGCACCAGCGGAATGCCGAGCGGGCGGGCGAGCGGCGCCGCGAGCACGGCGTAGATCGGGCACATGTGCGCGACGATCCCGCTCGGGCGGGGACTGAGCTCCCGGGCGAGCGCGACCTCGAAGCGCAGACCCCGCCCGACCTTGTGGGGATCGCGAAAGAGGCGAACGCGGGCGTTCCGCGGCAGCGCCTCGGGAACGGCGCCGTCGGCGAGCACCACGAGCTCGTCGACGCGCTCTGCGAGCGCACGCACTTTCGCGACCGTCGCGGCGAGCGCCGGATGGGCCGGATCGACGTGCTGCGTGACGAAGACGACTCGTCTCATCAGAAGTAGTCGGTGTCGCCGAGGGTGAAGTGCCACGCCCCCGGTCCCGTCGGCAGCTCGCCCTCGAGCGCATGCCCGATCAGGCGGATCGTCTCCGTGGTCGGGAAGAAGCCGCTCGAGACGTACGCTCCGGCGTGGACCGCCGGGAGCAGCGCAAGGAGAACGCGCGCCCCGCGCGCCGCCCGCACGCAACGCCGGAGCAGCCAGCGCGTCTCGCGCACGGTCGGCGCGACGAGATCCGCGACGTAGGCGGTGTCGATTCCCTTGAATCGCCTCCGCCCGACGACGGCGTAGCCGCTGCGCGACGCGAGCAGCGTGTACCCGCGCGGTGAGTCCGCGTAGCGCCAGTTCAGGTACGCGGTGTCGCGGACGAAGTGGCTCGGCAAACGCGGGGCGAGGGCCCGGTAGGCGTCCTCTTGAGCCTCGCCGAAGCGTTCGAACTCTGACTCGGCGCTGCGTGCCCGCCGCGGCAGCAGGGGACGCGCCCAGATCCGCAGCCGGTGCACGTCGAGCCAGCCGAGCTTCGCGATGTAGATCGGTCCCGCGAGCCGGTTGGTGAACCCGAGCTCGACCGCCGCGCCCTCGGCCCGCGCCGCGCGCTCGATCTCGCCGTTCAGCCGCTGGAAGATGCCGCGCCCCTGGAAGCCTGGATCGGTCACCGCCCAGAGCGGGAGCGTCGCGGTCGCCTCGCGACCCGCCACGACCGCACGGTAGTGACTGGCCCCGAGCACGCCGACGATCCTGTCCTCCGCTTCGGCGAGCGCGATCGTCCGGGGTCCGACCGGGTTGCCGTCGAACCACCAGTCGAACTCCGCAGGGTCGAGCTCGTAGCCGCGGACCCGGTCGAGCAGCTCGAACACCTCCGCGCGGCGTGCCGGCTCGTACGCCAGCGTCTCGATGCTCACTTCGAGGACGTGCCGAGCGCCGCGTTCAGGATGCGTCGCGCGTGCGTTCCCGCGACGGTGTCCTTCACGCCGATCAGGTCGCACGCGCCCGCGAGCACGAGCTCGAACGTCCGCGCGGGGTAGGGCTCGACGTTGTAGCGGTGCAGCCGCAGCGGGTCGACACCGGGGCCGTTCGTGCCGCTCACAGACGTGAAGGCGACCTCGTACCCCGCCTGCCGTACGAGGCTCAGATGCACCGCCTTGTAGTGGGCCTCGGAGCCCTTCACGTACGCGAACGAGCGCACCGGCCGGCCCAGCCGCTCCTCGAGCCGCAGCTTCGAGAGCACGATCTCGCGCGCGGCCTCGTCGATCGCGAGGTCCGCGAGCGGCCGGTGGCTGATCCCGTGCGACTCGACGCGGATCCCGACCGCCTCGAGCTCGCGCAGCTCGCCCCAGTCGACGGTGGCGTTGATCAGCCCACGCTTCGCGAGCCGCTCCTCGTGCGGCAGCGGCCGTCGCTCGTCGAGGTAGCCGATCGGCACGAAGATCACCGCGGGGTACCCGTGCTTCTGGAGAACCGGCCCAGCGTGCTCGAGGTTGTCCCGGTAGCCGTCGTCGAACGTGATCAGGATCGGCCGCGGCGGTAGAGCCGCGCCGCGGCGGTAGTGGTCGAGCACCGTGTCGAGGTCGACGACCTGGTAGCCGAGCTCGCGCAGGTGCGACATCTGCTCGTCGAACTTCGCGACGGGAACGCTCAGCGGGTTCTCCGGGCGGTCGTTGACCTTGTGGTACATGAGCACGCGCAACCGCGGCTCGCCGTCGCCGTTTTGCGGCGCGAGCGTCGAGGCGGTCTCGCCGATCGCTCGGTAGACCCCGTTCTTCAGGAGCTGCTTGGCCCGCTCGGCGCGCACATGGTCAGTCTAGGGAGGCGACGAGAGCGCGCACCCGCTCGGCGAACTCCTCCGGCGTGGAGAGCCAGCCGCCGGCGCTCCGCGCGGCGCCTTCGGCGAGTCGCTCCGTCCACGCGGGATCGAGCAGCACGTCCACGAGCGCGTCCGCGAGTGCCTCGGGGTCCTCGGGCTCCACGAGCAGGCCGTTCTCGCCGTCGCGCACGAGGTCGACGATCCCGCCCGCGCGGGCGGCGACGACGGGGCGACCACGGCAGAACGACTCCAGCACGATCCGCGGCAGACCCTCCGACCGCGACGAGAGCACGAGCGCGGTCGCCGTGTCGAACTCGCGCAGCAGCTCGTCCCGGTCGAGCAGCGGATACCAGCGCGTCTGTCGCGGCAGGTCGGTCAGCAGCGCCTCCACGATCGCCGCCTTGGGCCCGCGGCCGACGAGGCGCAACTCGGCGTCGGGCACGCGCGGCGCAGCCAGGCGCCACGCCTCGGCGAGCACGTCGACGCCCTTGTAGTCCTCCAGCACGCCGACGAAGAGCAGCGCGGGTCGTGCGGGCAGCGGAACCCGAGGCTGCGAGCGATAGCGGCCGAAGTCGACGAAGGCGGGGAACTCGGCGACGGGCTCGACGCCCTCGTCGCGCACGAGCTCGGTCGTGAACTCCGACAGCGTGCGCACACCGTCGGCCCGCCTGATCCCGACCTTCGCCAGCAGGTTGACGAGCGGTGCTGCGAAGCGTCGCAGCGGCGAGCCGTAGAGGCGCGCGGTGACGTGCCAGTCGCCGTGCAGATCGACGACCACGCGTGCGTCGCTCTTCGCGGCAGCACGCCCGAGCAGCACGGCGGATACGTCGTGCGCGCCCTGCACGATCACGGCGTCCGGGTCGAACGTTCGCAGCTGGCTCGCAACGCGAAACGGAAGCGTGAGGTGGAACGCGAGCCCGTCGAGCAGGCGTGGACGGACCGGCTTGACGAGGTGGAACGTGTCGTCCTGCGGCGCCTCGCCGTCGGCCGCACTCGCGAGCACGCGAACGTCGGAGACGCGGCCGAGCGCGTCGAACTTCTTGCGCGTCGCGTCGTCGAGCGGCAGGCGATACCGGGTTCGTCCGACGAACAGAATCCGCAGCGCGTTCACCCCCTGTCGGTCTCCGTTTCGACGACGAGCGCGCTCAGTCGCGCCGCGTACTCCTCGGGCGTTGCGTACCACTGTTCCGAACCTTCCCTGGCTCCGAACGCCAGATCGGCTGCGAGCGCACGATTTGACAGGACTTTTACGAGCGCGTCCGCGAGCGCTCGGGCGTCGTCGGACGGGACGAGCAGGCCGCTCACGCCGTCGCGCACGATGTCCTCGATGCCGCCGCCGCGGGTGCCGACCACGGGGCGACCGCGGCAGAACGCCTCGACGACGACGCGACCCATCCCCTCGCGGCGCGAGGGCAACACGAGGCAGGTGGCGAGGTCGAGCCTCTCGGCGACCTCCTCCGGTGCGAGTCCGCTCTCCCACGAGACGTTCGGCCCGGCCGCGACGAGCCGCCGCGCAATGTCCTCGCGCGCGCCCGCGCCGACGAGGCGCAGCTCGGCGTCCGGAACCTGCTCCGCGACGAGCGGCCACGCGTCGACGAGCAGGTCGATGCCCTTGTAGAGCTCGAGCGCGCCGACGAAGAGCGCGGCCGGGCGGTCGGGGAGCGGGGCCGGCGCAGCGAGGAACGGATCGAGATCCATGAAGGCCGGAAAGGTTGCTGCCGGTTCGACGCCGAGCTCTCGCACCATCCCGCTCGTGAAGTCCGAGACGGTGCGGACCGCATCGACGCGCCGGATCGACCACACGGCGAGCCGGTCCGCAACGGGGTTGAGCACCCGGCGGGTCCGGGAGCCGTAGAGCCGCGTCGCGGTCCGCCAGTCGCCGTGGACGTCGAGGATCACCTTTGCGTGGCTCCCGGCCAGCCGGCGGGCGACGAGGGCGGAGGCCGCCTCGTGCGCACCCTGAACGAGCACGGCATCCGGCTCGAAGCTCCGCAGCTCGCGCGCGATGCCCCACGGCAGGCGGGCGTGGAAGGCCAGCCCGTCGAGCAACAGCGGCCGGAGCGGCGGTACGAGCGTGAAGGTCTCGTCGTGCGTGGGCGAGCCCGCCGGTGCGCTCCCGAGCACGCGGAGGTCGAAGACCTCCGTCATCGCGTCGAACTTGCGTCGTTCGGACGGGGAGAGCGGCAGCCGGTAACGGCGGCGGCCGATGAGGAGCAGGCGCGGCTTCACCGCCGCGCAGTTTCGCGCAGGACCTCCTCGAGCCGCACGTAGACGCGGTCGGGCGAGAGTGCCTCAGCCGACGCTGCGGCTCCGGCACGCAGTCGTTCTCGAAGCTCGCCGTCCGCGAAGAAGCGCCGGATCGCGTCGGCGAGCGCCCCGGAATCGCCCGCCGGGACGAGCAGGCCGTTCTCGCCGTCCCGGACGACCTCGGCGACGCCGCCGACGTCCGTCGAGATGACGGGCGTACCGACCGCGAGGGCTTCCACCACGGCGTGCGGGAAGTTCTCCCACGTCGACGAGAGGAGCACGGCGTCGGCTGCGGCCATCGTCTCCAGCACACGCTCGCGAGGCTGTGCGCCGAGGAAGCGAACGCGGCCGTCGAGCGATGCCGCCCGCCGCTCGAGCGCCGCGCGCTCCTCGCCGTCGCCGACGAGAACGAGCGAGACGCCGTCGACCCGCTCGAGCGCCTCGAGCGCGATGCCGAGCGCCTTCGGTCGCGTCAGCCGGCCCGCGAACGCGAGCGTCGGCCCCTCGACGCCGAGGCGGGCGCGCAGCTCCTCGCGCGGTGGCAGCGCCACCGCCGGGGCGGGGTTGGGCAGGACGCTGACGCGGTCGGGCGCGATGCCCCACGAGACGGCGAGGTCGCGGAGGAACGCGCTGGGGCAGACCACGTGCGCCGCTCGCCGGACCGACGCGTTTCGCACCGACCGAAGCAGGCCCACTCGCGCTCCGCGCGCGTCGCGCTCGAAGTCGGCGAGCGTTCCGTCGTAGGCACCGCGGCGAAGCGCGCGCTCGAACGCCGCGTCGCCGGCCAGCTTGAGCACGAACGGCCGGCGTGCGAGCGCGCACCCGACCGCCGTCCGTCCGGCCATGCTCGTCGCGTAGACGACGTCCGCGCGGGTCCGTGCGATGCGCAGCGCGACGGCGAGGTGCCTGATGCCGGCGGGGAGCCGTCGAGAGACCCAGCCCACCGGGTACGGGCGCCGCTCGGGCGCCTGCGCTGCGGTCGTGAGGACCTGGACGTCGTGCCCCCTCCCCCGAAGCCAGTCGGCGACCTCGGGCGCGTGGCTCGCCGGCCCCCCGACGTCCGGCGGCCAGATCCCCGAGACGACGAGCACCCTCACGCCGTCGAGACCTGGACCGGCGGGTGCGCACGGATGCGTGCGAGCAGCACCGTCCAGACCGCCGCGAAGACGATCGTGGAGACGAGCACCGCCACCGCGGCACCGGTCGCACCCCACTTCGCACCGAGCACGACGAGCAAGGGGATCAGCACGACCGTCTCGATGCCGTGGGCGAGCACGCGGAGGTTGGGCCGGCCGATCGAGACCGGCAGCGACTTCGTCCACCCGTAGACGAGCTGCAGCGCACCCGCGAGGAGAATGATCCGCGCCGCCTCGACCCCGTCGGTGTAGTCGGGGAGGATCAGCTCGAAGAGCCAGGGCATCAGCAACCAGAACACCGGGACGACGACGAGCATCAGCGTCGCGGCGCCGACGCTGTAGCGTCGCAGCCCGGCGAGCACGGCCTCCGGCCGTCCGCGCTCCCAGTGGCGCGTCTGGTCGGTGAGCAGGATCAGTCGCACGGGCGAGCTGAGCGCGGACAGCCCTTGCTGCGGTGCCTGCGCCGCACGGAAGAGGCCGACCTGGCCCACCGAGCTGACGACGCCGAGCAGGACCTGCGACAGCCAGCTGCGGACCGAGACGATCCCGGTGCCGAGGCTCGACTGGATCACGAAGCGGACGATCTCGCGGCGGTCCTCCCCGAGCGGCGTGCGCTCTGCGCGCGGAAAGCGGCTCAGCGCAACGAGCCCGACGGCGCCGATCGCGATCGTCGCGACAGCCTGCGCGACCACGAAGGCGACGACGGTCGCCGTGACGCCGTACTGCGTCCCGATCACCATCGCGACGAGCCGCAGACGCCATCGAGATGAAGAGGAAGTACGCGCGCACGTCGTAGCGCCCGCGCAGGAGGAGCGCGGAGGCTGCGGTCCCTTCGAACGAGTAGAGCAGCGGCAGCGGCGACGCGACGAGCATCGGCACGGTGAGGTCGGTGCCGAACAGCGACTCGCTCAGCGGCGCGATCGCGCAGACGATCAGCCCCGCGACGACAGCGCTCGCGCTCTTCAGGCCGAGCGCCAGCTCGAACAGGCGCCTGAGGCGGCCCCAGTCGGCGCCCACCGCGTAGCGGAAGCCGTACTTGACCAGCGCCTCCTCGCTCGTCAGGTCGAGCAGCAGCTGAAAGAGCGCCACGGTCGCGAACACCAGCGCGAGCTCGCCGAAGTCGTCGACTCCGAGGACGTTCGCCGCGATGATCGTGCCGGCGATCCCGAGTGCGGTCGCGCCGTAGCTGCCGAGGGCGGTCGCGAGCCGCCGGCGCAGTACAGTCACGGCGCTCACGGTACTTCACGTATGTGTTGGACTCGTGACCATGCACCGCGCCTATCCCCTCCTTTTCGCCCTCTGCGTGCCGCTCGTCTTCCTGCACGCGGCCTACCAGCCTTCGGCGACGCTGACGCTCGGCGGCAGCGACGCGACCGTCTACCTCTCGGACGTCGCGGTGCTGGCGGCGGGGGCGGTCGGGCTCGCCGCCGGGTTCGCGCTGGGGTTCTCTCCGCTGCGGGCCGGGAAGTCCGTCTGGCTCTCGTCGGCCGCCTTCGTCGCGCTCGTCTTCTGCGGAACGGCCCTCGGCGAGGTCGTCACCGACGGCTATCCCTTCTTCGAGAACTTCCTGACGGCGGCGAAGTTCGCGGAGTACGGACTGCTCGCGCTCGCCGCACCGCTCGCGATCCGCGCGGTCGAGGAGCTGACGCCGCTGCTCGTCACGCTGACGATCTGGAGCGCTGCCGCGACGATCGGTGCGCTGCTCCAGTTCCTCGGCGTGCTGAACGAGTTCGAGGGTCGCCGCCCCGGACAGCGCGAACCGTCATTCGTCGGGATCCACGACCTCGCCGCCCTGTCCGGGGCGACGCTCGCGCTCGGGCTCCTGGCGATCGCCTTCGGCCGGCCGCGCCGGCTCGGGCTCGCGGGCGGGCTGTCCGGCGGGCTCGGGGTGATCCTCTCCGGCGCCACCGCTGCGGTGACGGGCGTCGCCGCGGCGGCGGTCGCCGCCTGGCTGCTCGGGCGCCGGCGGGCTCTCGCGCTTGCCGCCGTCGTGGTGGTCGTCGGCTCGGGCGTCCTCGCGATCCGGGCGCTCGACACCCGCCCGCTGCTCGACGCACTGGGGATCGAGCACTCGCGGGAGGCGGTGACCAACCCCGAGGCGAGCTGGGAGCAGCGCGCCGCTCTCGCCTACATCGGCGCGCGGATCTTCCTCGACCACCCGCTGCTGGGCGTGGGCTGGGAGGGCTCCGAGCTGCCTGCGAGCTACGAGCCCCACCTCGACGCCGCCCGCCGCCGGTTCCCCGACCTTCCAGAGCGGGCCCTGCCCTCACGGGAGCACCCCTGGGGCGTCCAGAACGCCTACGTGCAGTCCGCGGCCGATCTCGGGGTGCTCGGCTTCGTCGCCTTCCTCGCGCTCTTCCTGGTGCCCCTGCGCGTCGCCTGGCGTGCGGGAGCAGCAGGGGCCGTCCCTATCCTGTGGCTGCTCGTGAGCATGGGCATCTGGAACGGGCTGGGGCTGGTCGCGGGGATCCCGCTCGTCGGGCTCACCTGGCTCGCGGTCGGGCTCGCAGCGGCGAGCGCCTCCTGGCGTGGGTAGCTGGCCCGGTGAGGCTCGCCGGAGCCCGCCACCCGGAACGCCGACGTACGCGCTCCTGAAGCCCCTCTCCGACTGGCTCCGGGCCGAGGCCGAGTCCCTGCACGCCGAGCTTGGGCCCTACCGCCTGCTGGACGTCGGCTGCGGCGTCAAGCCCTACTACCCGTGGTTCGAGCCGTACGTCTCGGAGTACGTCGGCCTGGACATCGAGGGGAACCCGAACGCGGAGCTGCACGGCGGGATCGAGTCGATCCCCGCCGAAGACGCCTCCTTCGACGCCGTGATCTGCACCCAGGTGCTCGAGCACTGCGACGATCCCGCCCAGGGCGTCCGCGAGCTTCGCCGGGTCGTGAAGCCCGGCGGTCGCGTCCTGCTCTCGACGCACGGCGTCCAGGTCTACCACCCGGCCCCGCACGATCTCTGGCGCTGGACGCACGAGGGCCTCGAGCGCCTGTTCCTTACGAACGGCACATGGACGAGCGTTACCGTTCGGCCCGCAGCCGGCACGACCGCCACCCTCGCGCTCTTGCTCTCGATCTACGTCGACCTCGGCTCTCGCCGCGCGCACGTCGCGCCGCTCGGGCGTGCCGTGATCCGCGCGCTCCAGGCGATCGCGAACGCCGTCGACGCCCGCGCCGCGATCCTGCGCGAGCCGGGGCCCGGCACGCTGCACGCGAACTACCACGTGACGGCGGTCGCATGAGCAAGGTGCTCGTGACCGGAGGGGGCGGGTTCATCGGCTCGAACCTCGTGCGCCGCCTGCTCGAGCACGGCGACCAGGTGCGCGTGCTCGACAACTTCTCGACGGGCAACAGGAAGAACCTCGCGGACATCGTCGACGAGATCGAGGTCGTCGAGGGCGAGCTGCGGAGCTACGAGCGCGTGCACAACGCGACCCGAGGCGTGGAGGTCGTCTTCCACCAGGGCGCGCTGCCGTCCGTCCCGCGCTCGGTGCAGGACCCGCTGACGACCGGTGCGGTCAACGTCGAGGGGACGCTCAACGTGCTGCTCGCGGCACGCGACGAGGGCGTTCGCCGCGTCGTCTACGCCTCGTCGTCGTCCGTGTACGGGAACACCGGCACGCTGCCGCGCGTCGAGACGCATTTCCCGGACCCGATCTCGCCGTACGCGGTCGCGAAGCTCGCCGCCGAGCGCTACTGCGTCTCGTTCGCGCGCGTCTACGGGCTCGAGACGATCACTCTTCGCTACTTCAACGTCTTCGGTCCGCGGCAGGACCCGACCTCGCAGTACGCGGCCGTCGTTCCACGTTTCATCGCCGCGATCGAGGCGGGCGAGCCGGTGCTGATCTACGGCGACGGCGAGCAGTCGCGCGACTTCACCTACGTCGAGAACGTCCTCGACGCGAACGTCCGTGCGGCCGACATCCCCGGGGCATCGGGCCACGTGATCAACGTCGCGACCGGGGAGCCCCGCAGCGTCAACGCGCTCGCCGACACGATCGGCGACGTACTCGGCAAGCCCGTGCGCAAGGAGTACCTGCCGCCGCGCACAGGAGACGTCCGCGACTCGTGGGCGGACGTCGCAGAGGCGCGGCGCCTGCTCGGCTGGGAGCCGCAGGTCGGCCTCGAGGAAGGCCTGCGCCTGACGGCCGAGGCGCTCCTCACGCGTGCCTGAGCCCGGTTCGAGGACGAAGGTGCTCCGCGTGATCGCCCGCCTGAACATGGGCGGTCCCGCCCTCCACGTGACCTACCTGACCGCGGGGCTCCGCGACCGCGGCTACGACACGACGCTCGTCGCCGGCAGCCTCGCGCGCGGCGAGGACTCGATGGAGTTCGTCGCGGACGAGCTCGGCGTCCGCGTCGAGCGCCTCGCAGGCCTCCGGCGGGACATCTCGCCGGTCCGCGACATGGTCGCGGTCCTGCGGCTCGCGCAGCTGATCAGGCGCGAGCGGCCCACCATCCTGCACACGCACACCGCCAAGGCCGGCGCCGTCGGACGTGTTGCCGCGCTGCTTGCAGGCGGTGCGAGACCTCCGATCGTCGTGCACACGTTCCACGGTCACGTGCTGCGCGGCTATTTCGGGCCTGTGCGCACGCTCGGCTTCCGGCTGCTCGAGCGCTGGCTCGCGCGCGTCACGACCGCGCTCGTCGCGGTCAGTCCGGAGGTGCGCGACGACCTCGTGCGCCTCGGCGTCGCTCCGGCGGAGAAGTTCACCGTCGTACGGCTCGGGATCGAGCTGCAGGCGCGGGTGGCCGATCGTGACGGCAGGGACGAGACGCGGCGCTCGCTCGGGATCGCGCCGGATCGCTTCATGGTGGGCTGGATCGGCCGCATGACCGCCGTGAAACGCACGAGCGACGTCCTTCTCGCGTTCAAGGAGCTGCGCCGGCGCGGGGTGGACGCATGCCTCTGCCTCGTCGGCGACGGACCGGAGCGCGACCAGGTCGAGCGCCGCGCGCACGAGCTCGGGATCATGCGGGACACGCTCTTCCTCGGCTACCAGGAGGAGGTCGCGCCCTACTACGCGGCCTTCGACGCGATGATCCTCCCGTCGGGGAACGAGGGCACGCCGGTCAGCGCGATCGAGGCGCTCGCCGCACGCCGGCCGGTCGTCGCCACCCGGGTCGGGGGCGTCCCCGACGTCGTGCGGGACGGCGAGGACGGCTTCCTCGTCGACCTCGGCGCCGTCGACCAGCTCGCGGAAGCGCTCGCGCGCCTCGCGCACGACCCTGCGTTGAGAGAGCGGATGGGCGAGGCGGGCCGCTCGCGCGTGCTCGCGCGCTACTCCGTGGAGCGGCTGGTCGACGACATGGACGAGCTCTACCGCTCTCTGCTGGCCGCGTGACGCGGGCCGGCGCCACGGTGTGCGCCGCACTGGCGCTCGGGTCGAGCCTGCTCACGCTGCCCGACACGTGGAGGTGGCTCTCCGACCAGCACTCGGCGCTCCAGGAGCTCGGCCCGGCCGACCGGGTGCAGGCGCCCGGCTTCAACAACCGGCTCCCGGTGGGCGGCTTCGACTTCTTCCGCGAGAACGTCCGGCGCGGTGACACCGTCTACGTGCTCGCAAGGCCCGGAACGACCGTGCGCGGCGTCGACTTCCCGACCGGTGCGCGCACCTTCGCGCGCTTCTACCTGCTGCCCGCGATCGTCGTCGACACGCCGCAGGAAGCCTCGGTCGTCGTCGGGGTCGGCCGCGACCCGAAGGAGCTCGGGCTCGAGTACGAGAGCGAGCTGCGGAAGGACGACTTCTACGTCTCTCGGATCAGAGACCCGGCGTGACCGGCCTCCTGGTCGCAAACGCGCTCTACTTTGCGATCGGCGTCGGGCTGCTGCCGCTGCTCCGGATCGCACGCGACCGCGCGACGCTCGTCGAACGGCTTCCGCTCGCCTACTTCGTCGGCGTCGCCGCGACGGGGATCGTCGCCGCAGACCTCGCGCTCGTCGACGTCCCACTCGGGCTCGTCGAGCTCGTGATCATCGCGGTTGCCGTGCTCTTCTTCGGGCTTCGGAAGCTCGCGCCGGGGACGGCCCCGGCACGG
Organism: uncultured Actinomycetes bacterium; assembly: GCA_963700495.1. Classification (GTDB taxonomy): domain Bacteria; phylum Actinomycetota; class Thermoleophilia; order Gaiellales; family Gaiellaceae; genus JACCTU01. Next base: position 216,908 of record CAVOXT010000004.1, read on the forward strand.
TTGCCGGAACCACGTTGGAGCCGCGCCGTCGGCGTCGTCGCGTTCGTCGTCGCGCTCGTGCTGCTCGCTCACGCCTGGTCGACCTACGAGATCCGGCCACTGCTCGAGTGGGACGGGTGGGCGATCTGGGGCACGAAGGCGCGCGCGCTGTACGAGTTCGGAGGCGCGACCGGCCCGGTGTTCACCAGCGACGCGTATCTACCGCTCCAGCATCCGCTTCTGCTCCCCTCGCTCGAGGCGGTCGACTTCCGGGCGATGGGCGTCTACGACCCGACGGTCGTCCACGTCCAGCTGCTCCTGCTCGCCTTCGGGTTCCTCCTGGCGTTCGTCTCGCTGCTTCGCGACCGCGTGCCGTTCGCGCTCGTCGGGCTGTCGGCGCTCGCGATCCTCGCTGCCGAGCCGGTGCTGAAGCAGCTCTCGACGAACCTCGCCGACGTGCCGCTCGCGCTCTTCGTCGCGGTCGGGCTCGTCGGCGCCGGCCGCTGGCTTGCGACCGGCGAGCGCTGGCCCCTCGTCGCGGGAACGCTCTTCCTCGGCGCCGCGAGCCTGACCAAGAGCGAGGGCCTGTTCTTCGCGCTCGCCGCGCTGCTCGCGCTGCTGCCCTTCGCACGAGCACGGTGGCGCGAGCTCGGCCTGGCAACGCTCGCCGTCGTCGCGATCGTGCTCCCCTGGCGGCTCTTCGTCGCGCTGCACGATCTCCCGATCGTCGAGTACCGCTTCCGGAACGCGGTTTCGCCGGGGTACCTCTCCGACCACTCGGACCGGGTGAGCCCGGCCGTGCACGGCCTCGCCGACGAGATCTTCTCGAGCGAGTGGGGCCTGCTCGTCCCGCTCTTCCTCGCCGCGCTCGTCACCGCGGCCCTCGCGCGGCGCTACGCGCTGGCCGGGTTCGCGGCGCTCTGGGCCGTGCTGTCGTTTCTCGGGCTCGTGCTGATCTACTGGATCTCGGTGATCCCGATCGAGCTCGCGCTCGTCTGGTCGGGCGACCGCACGATCATCACCCTCGTCGTCGGGTCGGCGGCGCTGGCCGCGCTGCTCGCAGGGGTCAGCCGCGCGGAAGCAGGCGGAAGACGTTGAACGCGGGCTTCTTCGCGCCGGTCCGGGTCAGGAGTCCCGACTGCCAGCCGCCGAGGCGCGGCTCGTCGCGGAGCAGGAACCAGAGCATCATGTCGATCCGCGGGTTCTTGCGGGCCATCGCGTACGCCTCCTTCATGTACGCGGCCTGCTTGGCATAGGTGACGCCGAACGCGCGGTCGGGCGGATTCGTCTGGTAGCCGTACTCGGTGATCCAGAGCCGCTTGTTGCCCCAGAGGCGGGTCAGCTCGGCGATCAGCGTGTTGATGTTCCCCATGGTCACGGCGGTCGCCGACGGCTTCGAGCTCGGCGTCTCGATCTTGCTCCCGTAGTACGGGTGGTGTGCGTAGGCGTCGAAGCGCTTCAGGCCCGCCGCCTTGAGCGCACGCATGAACGCGAGCGGCGACACGGTCGGGCGCGAGGAGGTCGGCTGGTTGTTCCCGCGGGGCGCGGTCGCGCCGCAGGCGACCTTCTCGCCGGCGATCAGCGTGCGGTGGACGCCGCCGTACACGGCGTTGCAGATCTTCGTGTAGTCGATCGCGCTCTGGATCACCCAGCGGCCGCCGACGCGCGCGGAACTGCTCCTTGAGCCCGAGCGGGAGGTTCGGCTCGTTCCAGGCGAGCCAGAGCTTCACCGCCGGCAGGGCACGTCCGTCCGCGCCCGGATAGGAGCCGCTGTAGCGCTTCGCCGCCGCATAGGCGAAGTTGTTCAGATCGGCGATCGCGCGCGGAGGCACGTTCAGCCCGGCGTTGCGGTTGGCCCACCCGGGCGTGCCGTAGACCGAGAAGAGCACGCGGATCTTGTGCTGCGCGGCGTAGTTCACGGTGCGGTCGTAGAGCGACCAGTCGTACGCAGGATCGGCGGGGTCGGTCGCGCGGGCCGGACGCTCCGTGGCGACGCCGACCTTGCCGCCCCAGTAGAGGTTCACGCGGAGGACCTGGGTGCGCGCCTGCTGCATCAGCGGGAAGACGTACGCCGGGTCGTCGTACAGCGCTGCCTCGTCGAGCAGGCCGACGAGCATGCCGCGCGCCGCGCCGGCGGCGGGCACGCAGAGCAGGGCCACGGCAAACGCCGCGAGCACAACGCGGAGGCGGTTAGACACGCGTCGGCTCGCGGCCCGAGACGGGCTGGGTCGCGGCGAGCATCCGGCGTAGCCCTTCCTCGAGCTCGATCTCGGGCTTCCAGCCGAGCACTTGCGTGGCGCGCGTGATGTCCGGTTGGCGCACCTGCGGGTCGTCGACCGGCAGAGCTTCGTAGACGATCTCACTCGAGGACCCGGTCACGCGGATCACCGTCTCCGCGAGGTCCTTGACCGTGAACTCGCCGGGGTTGCCGATGTTGACCGGCAGATGCTCCCCGCTCGTCGCGAGGAGGTAGAGGCCGCGGATCAGGTCGTCCACGTAGCAGAAGCTGCGCGTCTGCGAGCCGTCGCCGAAGACGGTCAGCGGCTGGTTCGCGATCGCCTGCCGGACGAAGGTCGGAATCGCGCGGCCGTCGTTCGGGCGCATGCGCGGGCCGTAGGTGTTGAAGATCCGGACGATCGCGGTGTCCACGCCCTGCTGGTTGTGGTACGCCATCGTGAGCGCCTCGGCGTAGCGCTTCGCCTCGTCGTAGACGCCGCGAGGGCCGATCGGGTTGACGTTCCCCCAGTAGGTCTCCCTCTGAGGGTGCTCCTCCGGATCGCCGTAGACCTCGCTCGTCGAGGCGAGCAGGAACCGCGCGCGCTTGAACTTCGCCAGCCCGAGCGCGTTGTGCGTCCCGTGCGATCCGACCTTGAGCGAGTGCAGCGGCATCCTCATGTAGTCGATCGGGCTCGCGAGGGCCGCGAAGTGGAAGACGTAGTCGACCGGCTCCTCGATCTCGAGGTGCTCCGTCATGTCGTGGTTCACGAACGTGAACGCGTCGTCCCGAATGTGCTCGATGTTACGAAGCGTGCTCGTGAGGAGGTTGTCCACGCAGACGACGCGGAGCCCCTGGGCGAGGAGGTGATCGCAGATGTGGGAGCCGAGGAAGCCGGCGCCGCCTGTAACCAGGGCGGTGGGCATCGCGACGATGATACGTACGGGTCTCGCCGGACCCGGTCGGGCTTACGAACTCCTTACCCTCGTTCGAGGGATCGGGAAGTCCGAACTCACCCAAAAGGGGCATTGCCGATCATCCGAACCGGGGGCAGCCTTAGCGCATGGCGTCTCTGCGGCTCGTCCTCGCTTCTAGCTTTGCTCTACTCGCGCTCGTGTTCGCTCCGGGTGCGAGTGCCATCTTCGGCGGCTCGCCCGACGGGGACAGGCATCCCTACGTCGTGGCCGTCGGCCAGATCTTTCCCGACGGCAGCAGAGGGGCGTTCTGCAGCGGCACGCTCGTCTCGCCGACCGTCGTCCTCACTGCCGCCCACTGCGGCCTGATCAGCCCGACGAGCGCGCCCGCAGGGCAGACGTTCCTCGTCTTCCGGGCGTCGGTCTTCAACACCGTCGCTCCGGTGCCCGGCGTGTTCACGCCGCACCCGAGCTTCTGCGTCGCCTGCCCCGGCGCTCCCGAGGGCTTCGGCGCGAACGACCTCGCCGTGATCAAGCTTTCCGCTCCGCAGCCCGGCCCCTACGCCAAGCTGCCGCGGCTCTACCGCGCCGTGTTCAAGTTCCTGCGACCGAACAAGGTGACGATGGTGGGCTTCGGGTTCACGGAGGCCGGCACGTTCGGCACCCGCACGGCTGCGAAGGCGGAGGCGGTCCTCAGCCGTCAGTTCCCTGACTTCCTGTACCTGCCCTCCCCGACGCGGCCGAAGTTCGGCTCCGCGTGCTTGGGGGATTCGGGCGGCGCGAACCTGATGGGGCGCACGCTCGTGGCGGTCAACTCGATCGGGGACGACAGCTGCCAGGGTCCGAGCTACTCGTACCGGCTCGACTCGCTCGCAGCCCGGACGTTCCTGCTCAAGTACGTCGACATCCGCGGCTCCGAGGGCAACGACGACGACGAGCGCGACGACGACGACCACGACGGCCGCGGCAATCACTAAGGCCCGCGGCCGGGCTCGGCCGCAGCAAGACGGTTAGAGTCTCAAACGATCCACTCCGGTTTTAAGGCCAAAGAAATGCGTAACCGGGTAACCGTCATCGCCCTACTAGTCGCGCTGGCCCTGCCGGCCGGCCTTGCTGCGGCCACAGCTCAGCTCTCGCAGGGCCCGCAGCCGATCTACGCGGCGTTCTCGCTGATCAAAGAGGGCAAGGGGCGCACCCAGCGCTGCGGTGAGTACACGATCACCACGGCGACCTACACCGGCACGTCGGTGAGCCCCGACCCCCGCCTCGCCGGCCCTGCGGTCTATTCGAGCCGGATCAGCGCGCTGAAGGGCAAGCCGACCGGCGTCGCCACCGGCACGCTCACGATCCGGAACAGCGGGAGGGTGCGCCTCCGGGCGAACCTCACCGGTGTGATGACCCAGGGCATCGTCGTCAACGGGATCGCCGCGGGGACGCTGAGCGCCCCGACCGCCATGCTGATGGCGAACGTGACGATCGTCTTCGACGACAGGCAGTCGGTCGCGGTCTTCCGGCTCGGCCTGGAGAGCGGCGCCAACACGGCGGTCGCGTACCCGCCCGTTCCTCGCTGCCCTTAGGCGGCGGGGACTGCGCCCCGCGCGAGCGGGAGCTCGAAGTAGAGCGATGCCCCGCGGCCGCGCTCGGCCTCGGCCCAGATCCGCCCGCCCATGCGGTTCACCAGCTCGCGGGAGATGTACAGCCCGAGGCCGGTGCCGCCGATGCCCTGCGTCTGCTGCGGGTCGAGCCGGTAGAAGCGCTCGAAGATCCGCTCGGCCGCCGAGGGGTCGAACCCGAGGCCCTCGTCGTGAACGGCGAAGCGCATGACGTCGCCGTCCGCCTCGAGACCGACGCGGACCGTCCCGCCGTTCGGCGAGTACTTGACCGCGTTGTCGATGATGTTCCCGAGCACCTGACGCAGCCGATCGGGGTCGCAGTCGACCTGCGGCAGCGACCCGTTGGTCTGGATGTGGACCTCGACGCCCTCCGGCGCGCGGTGGCGAACCGCCTCGACGACCGAGCGGGCGACCTCCGCGACGTCGCAGCGCTCGTGCGTGACCTCGATTCGGCCCGCCTCGATCCGGCTCGCCAGCAAGATCTGGTCGACGATCCGCGAGAGCCGGTCCGACTCGTTCACGATCATCTCGAGAAAGTCGTCGCGCCGGCCCGTCTCGAGATCGTCGCCGTGTCGGAGCAGTGTCCTCGCAGCGCCCGAGATCGACGTCATCGGGGTGCGCAGCTCGTGTGAGGCGGTCGAGACGAAGTCGCTTCGCATCGTCTCGAGCGCACGCTCCTCGGTGACGTCACGGACCGCGTAGACGACGCCGTCGCCGAAGTCGACGCTCGTGATCGAGAGCCACCGCTCGTGCCCGAGCTCGAGCGGGACCACGGCCGCGCTGCCGACGCCGGAGTGCGCGTCCGGCTGCCGCGCGAGGCGATCCCAGCCCGGCAGAAGCCGTCCGAGCTCGCGCCCGATGGCGCCGTGCTCGTCGATCCCCGTGAGCTTCTCGGCGGCGGGGTTCCAGAACCGAACGCGGCCGGTGGAATCCGTGAGGATCACGCCGTCGCTGACGTGCTCGAGCGCCCGCAGGGCCTCTGCCCGCGACTCGGCCTCGTGGCGCGAGGACTGCTCGGCCTCGTAGAGCTGCCCGAGCCGGCGTGGCGTGAGGATGAACAGCGCGACCCCGATTCCGAGCGCGAGCGTTCCGAGCGAGATGAGCACGACGAGCAGCTGCCGGTACAGGTCGCGTTGTTCGCGCCTGGCGTCCGCGACCGTTCGGTCGGTCGCGTTGAGCATCCTCCGGGACGTCACCCGGAGCTCTGCGAGCTTCGCCTCCAGCTGTGGGCGAAGCGCCGCGCGCGTACCCGGGTTGGGCTCGCGGATCTGGAGGTTGAACAGCCCCTGGAGGTCCGCGATCTGCGCCGTCGCGAGACGTGTGAGCGGTGCGAGCTCAGGGTGGCGCTCGTGGAACTTCGCGACCTGTGCGAGGGTGCCGCTCGCCTTGGACTGAGCGACGTCGTAGCGGATGCGGCGGGCGGGGTCGTCGGTCATGAGGTACGCCTGGAGGGCCGCCTCCTGCTCGAGGAGGCTCTCCGTCAGCTCGTGCACGAGCGACCGGAGCGGGATCGCATCGTCGGCGTACTTCTCGGTCGCGCTCTTCTGGATCTGCGCAGGCACGTAGACGGCAGCCGCGAGGATCCCGGCAAGAAGCGCGATCAGGATGCCGATCGCGAGCCTGAGCTGCGCTGCAACACTCATAGGCGCTCGGTTGTCGTCATGAGTTCCGCCCGGCGACGGCGACCGCTTGGACGGGCGTAGCCTACCCGGCCCGGGTCAGCGGTCGGAGTCGGTTCGTCGGCTCCCACGCCCGCGACTGTGGGCTCCGACCGCTGGCCCTAACGAGGGTTAGCGCTTGACGACTCTGTGGACTTCCAGGTACTCGATCATCGGCGGCCCGTCACCGAAGCCTGCCTCGTCGCGGGCGGCGGCGACCTTGTTCGCCCAAGCCTCGGCCTCTTCGCGCGAGTCCCAGACTTCGACGATGCGGATCTTCCCGTCTTCGCCGAGTGCGGCTACGTGGAATTGCCCTCCAGGTGGAGGCGCGTCGCCCATTCCCAAGCGCTCCCTCATCTGCTCGTACTCCTCGGGCGTGATTCGCGTCTCGACGATCCGTGCGATTGCCACGTAGCCCTCCTTGTTGAGTACGAAGACACTACTCCCGAAGCACCTTCAGGAGTCCCGATCTGTCCTTCTACGGCCACGCCCGCCCAGATCCTTGTTCGACTCCATGTCGAACCACATCGCGAAGAGCATGAACTGTGACCCCGAGATCAGGAGCAGCGCGACGAGGACGATCGTCGGGGTCGTGATCGCGTTTCCCTTGAGACGCAGCACGAACTCGAGCAGACCGAGGCCGAGGCCGAGCGCCGTCATCAGCAAGCCGAGGGCGTAGAAGAAGACGAGCGGGTGGAAGTCGCGGATGACGTACTTCTCGCGCATGCGCCAGAAGAACCCCTTGATCAATAGCCAGGAGATCCGCGGAACGACCTTGCGCAGCCGGATCCCCGAGCGCTCGCCGACGTTGTAGATCGGGCGTGACGGATAGTCGCGCACCCGGGCGTTCCAGACGTTCAGGTGGACGAGCATGTCGTTCGGGAAGCCGTAGCCCTTGTAGATGCGGTCGAGATCGAGCAGCTCGAGGTACTGGTGCGAGATGGCCGTGTACCCGGTCTGCGAGTCCGCGACGTGCCAGTAGCCCGACGCGACCTTTGTCAGGAGCGAGAGGACGGCGTTGCCGAGGTAGCGGTAGCGCGGGATCAGCTCCCACGCCTGCCCGGTGAAGAGGCGGTTCGCCTTCGAGTAGTCCACCTCACCGCGCGCGACGGGCAGCACGAGCGCGGCGAGGTCGTCGGGATCCATCTGGTTGTCGGCGGCCATGACCGCCGTGACGTCGACTCCCTCGTCCCGCGCGTGCTTGTAGCCGGTCACGATCGCCGCACCGACCCCCTGGTTCCGGTCGTGCCGGACGAGCTCGACGCGCGGATCCTGGATCGCCTCGACCACTGCGGCGGTGCCGTCGCTCGAGTAGTCGTCCACGACGATGATCCGGTCGACGAAGTCGGGGACACCCTCGACCGTGGAGCCGACGAGCTTCTCCTCGTTGTGGGCCGGGATCACGACCGCGACCGACTTGCCCTCCAGCACGCTCAGGAGGCTAACGCGGCGGCCGGGTGAACCGGACCGCCACCGCTCCCGCAACGAGGTACGGGATCAGGTTCATCGCGTGCAGCACGAACGCGTACGAGAGTGCCTCGGAGGCGGGCACGTCGTAGGCGTCCAGGGCCACCACGACCGCGGCCTCGAACACCCCGAGCGCTCCCGGAGCGGCGGGGAGGATGACCGAGAACCCCACGGCGGTCAGGATCAGCACCCCCGACGCCGGCGGCAGGCCGAGGTCGAACGCGAGCGTCAGGAGCCAGAACGAGAACGCGCTCAGGACCCACCCGAGCGTGGTCAGACCGAGCGCGGTCAGCGCCAGCTTCACGTCCCGCAGGGCGACGAGGCCGCGGCCGAAGTTCGCGGCGGCGTGCTCGACCCAGTCCATGTGCCCGAACGGAAGCCGCCGCAGCAGCCGGTCGAGCACGTGGAACGGGCGCTCGCCGAAGATCGCGAAGAGCGCTGCGACGCTGCCAAGGACGACCGCGAGGACCAGCGCGACCGTCGCCGCCGCGCCCACCCATTGGACCTCGGGCAGCCAGGGCAGCGTCACCAGCAGGAGCAGCAGCAGGCAGAAGACGTCCAGCACCCGCTCGAGCCCGACGGTCGCGACGCACTCCGCCGGCGACGTCCGCGCCCGGCGGTTGAGCGCGATCACGCGCGCCGCTTCCCCGGCCCGGAGCGGCAGCATGCTGTTGACCGCGAGCCCGACGAGCGACGCGGCCGTCACGGCGCCGAGAGGTGGGCGCGTCTCGCGGTGGAACAGCAGCTGCCAGCGGAGCGCGCGGAGAAAGACGCTCACCGCGAGCACCGCGAGCGAGGGGACGACCCACCAGAGGTTCGCCGCCTTCAGCGCCTCCCAGACCTCGTCCGGATGCGCGTTCCGGACGGCGAGATAGCCGAAGACGACGGTCGAGACGAGCGCGACCGCCCACAGAGCCGCGTGTCGCTTGTTCACCTGGTGCGTCGCATGCCGGCCGCGGCCTCCCAGAGCAGCGCGGCGGCGAGACCGAGCAGGAGGCCGAGGAACGCGCCCACGACGATCTGGTTTCGACGGTTCTGCGCCGTCACCTTGCGCGCCGTCGCCTCCTCGACGACACGCGCCCGCTCGATCTCCTGCGCGAGCGCGAGGTTCTGCTTCGCGGTCAGGAGGTCGTCGGAGAGCTCTCCGCGGCGCAGGACGAGGAAGCCGGCCGCCGCGTCCGTCCCCCCGGTGCGCAGCTGATCGTCGAGGCGGGCGAGCTCTGCCTCGCCCTGTTCGATCGCGTCCTGGAGGACCTCGATCTTCGCGTCGGCGTAGCCGGAGACGCCGTTGACGATCTCCCGGGCGAGTCCGGTCGCAGCCGGCGCGACCTTGCGCGAGTCTCCTTCGACCCGGACGCGGACGAGCGGGTTCTGGCCGAGCCGCGACACGTTGCCCTTGACCGCGGCGACCGAGACCTTGCCGTTCAGCTCGCCGCGCTCCAGCCCGAGTGCGCGCTCGACGCGGCGCTGCGCCGCGCCCGACCCGGCGATCTCGCCCGCCGTCGCGGGGTTCGTGCTCAGGCTCTGCACCTGCGCGCCCTGGGGTGTCACCGGCTGACCGAGGTAGACGAGCGCCGTGCCGCGCCAGACGTCGGCGCCTCCGAGCGAGAGCGCGTATCCGATCGCAGCGCCTGCGACGAGCCCGAGAACCGGAAGCCACCAGCGCGCCACGACCGCCGACCAGTAGCGGCGGACGTCGATCTCCGGTTCGCTCATCCGGCGGCGACTCTATCCGCTGCCCAGGACCATTGAGCCCGCAGACCGTCCTCGAGCGACGTGCGCGGCGTCCAGCCGAGCTCGTCCCCGATGCGCGTCACGTCGGCGGCCGTGCGGCGTGCATCGCCGCGCGCACGATCGCCCTGGCGCAGGCGGGCCTCCCGGCCGGAGACGCGCTCGAGCAGCGCGATCGCCTCCCGGAGCGTTGCCTCCTCGCCGCCGCCGACGTTGTAGACGGCGCCCTGCGTCGCGCGATCCATCGCGGCGATCGTCGCCTCGACGACGTCGGCGACGAACGTGAACGACCGCGACGGATCGCCGAAGAGCTCGAACTCGCGGGCCTCGAGGAGCGCGTCGATCAGGAGCGAGAAGCCCATGTCCGGCCGCTGCCGCGGGCCGAAGACGGTGAAGTAGCGCAGGACGACGGCCTCGACCGGGTACGCGCGCACGAGCTGCTCGCCCGCGAGCTTCGTGATCCCGTAGGGCGAGATCGGGAGGAGCCCCGCGTCCTCGGGCGTCGGATAGTGCGCCGCGTCGCCGTAGACCGACGACGACGACGCGAAGACGAGCCTGGCACCGGCGCTCGCCGCGGCCTCGAGCACGCGCTGCGTCGCGAGCACGTTACGGCGCAGGTAGAGATCGAAGTGCTCGAAGCTCGGGCGCACGCCCGCCTGCGCCGCGAGGTGGAAGACGCCCTGCACGCCGCGCAGGTCGAGCGTTTCCTCTGCGAGATCGAGGCGCTGGACGTCGAACGCCGCGGCGTTCTCCTTCTTGCGGGCCGGGTCGTAGTAGTCGGTGAAGGCGTCGATCGCCAAGACCTCGTCGCCGCGCGCGAGCAGCGCCTCGACGAGGTGCGAGCCGATGAACCCGGCGGCGCCGGTGACGACGTAGCGGCTCATGCGCTCCGGCGAATGTAGACCTGGCGCAGCCGCCAGAGCGGGGACTTCCGCACGAGCGGGAGCGTGTGCGACCAGAGGCCGCGCCTGGCTGCGTACGAGGCCCGCTCGGCGGCGGCTCGAGCGCGGCGTCCGGGTTGCGGGTGCGCGCGCTCGTAGCCGAGCTCGGCGAGCAGGTCGCCCGCGATCGCCTCGAACAGCTCGGCGTCCTGGGGCCGCATCTCCTGCCGCCACGCGCGCACGTCGCGTACGGGCGGCTGCGCGAGACGCGGGTGGTCGGCGTCGACGGGATCATCGCGCCGGTGGTACTCCAGCATGGCCGGCTCGTACTCGAGCTCGAGGAACTCGCAGACCTCCCGCAGGCGCGCCTCCGGCTCGGCGACGAGGTCCTCGTAGCGCAGCTCGAGGTATCTGTGCGAGCCCCCGAAGCGACGCGCGGCGAGCACCTCGGTCCGCCAGGCACAGGCGAAGTCGCCCAGGCCGCGCGGACGCGCGAGGTTGAAGCGCGGCCTGCGCTTCATCGCGAGCATCGAGAGGGCCGCATCTCGGCCGTCGCGCACGATGTGCACGTAGGCCGCGTCCGGGAACGCGCGCTCGAGCACGTCGAGGTGCTGCATGTAGAGCGGAGTCTTCTCACCGAAGCGGGGCTTGCCCTTCGAGTCGGCGTAGCAGCGGTAGATCGCCTGGATCGCTTCGGAGAACGAAGGGCGCTCGGGCAGCCGGCGGGCGACCTCGGCCGGATCCACGCCCCACTCGCGGATCTTCGGGAGCCGCCGCAGGTCCTCGACGAAGGCCTCGCGTTCCGGATGCTCGCCGTGCCGGTCCCACAGCTGCGGGATGAAGTACGACTCACTCGGGATCGCGAGCTGCGAGTTCGCGTCGAGCATCGCCTTCAGCAGCGTCGTGCCGCTGCGCGAGACGCCCAGGACGACGACGGCGCTCACCGCTCGTCGAGCGCGTAGACGCGGTGGTAGCCCGTCAGGTACATGCGGTCCGGATCGGCGACGATCGGCGAGTACTTGCCGTCTGCGAACTGCCACACGAGCCTGCCGGTGCGCGCGTCGAGCCCGTAGGTGCGCTCCCTCAGCGTCGAGAAGTAGACGACCCCGCGCACGACGGTGGGTGAGCCGGAGATCGGCCCGTTCGCACGAAAGCGCCAGCGCACGTCGCCCGTCGCCGCGTCGAGCGCATAGAACCAGCGCGAATAGGAGCCGATCAGGACGAGCTGGTGCCACACCGACGGCGACGAATACACGTAGCTGCCGGTCGACTGTGACCACTGCAGGTTTCCCGACGACGCGCCGTATGAGTACACCTTGCCGTCGGTGCTGCCGACGTACACGCGCCCGTAGGCCGCCGCGGGCGTCGAGTAGAACTGGCCGCGGTTGCCCAGCCGCTGCTGCGCCGCGGTGCGCCAGACCAGCTTCCCCGTCTCGCGGTCGAGCGCGTAGAGATGGTGGTCGTACGAGCCGACGTAGACGCGGTCGCCCGAGACCGCGACCGCGCTCTTGATCCGGCCGTTCGTCCGATACACCCACTTGACCTTGCCGGTGCGCGCGAAGAGCGCGTAGACGCGCCCGCTCCAGTCGCCGAGGTAGACAACGTCGTCGACGACGACCGGCGAGGACTCGCTCGGCGCGATCCGCGTCTGCCAGCGGAATTGCCCGAAGCCGGCGAATCTCGCGACGACAAGCCCCTGCAGCCCCGGCTCCTCGCCGCGGTTGCACGGGTGCGCGTTCAGGTACGTCTGGATCACGAGGTGCTCCCAGACCGCGGGCGAACTCGCCACGCACCGGCCGGAGTCCTTCTTCCACGCGCGCTTTCCGGTCTTCGCATTCACGGCGTAGAGCCGGCCGTAGTTGTTCGTGAAGTAGAGGCGCCCGTAGCCGATCGCAGGCGGAAACTCGACGAGCGTTCGGGCGCGGAAGAACCAGCGCACCTTGAAGGGCGGCCGGTGCGGGTAGTTGACGACGCCGTGCCGCTCGGGGTCGAAGCGGAACGTCGGCCAGAAGACGCCCGGCTCGGGCGGCGGCGGCGGCTCGACCTCCGTCGGCACGAACTCCTCGGTCGACGAGCCGCGCACGTCGCGGCCTTCGCGGTAGCGGACGCCGGCGAACACCGCGACGCCGACGAGCACGAGGACGAGCAGCGCGGCGCCCGCCAGGAGCGCCTTCTTCATCGATGCTTCGGATCGACCGCGTAGAGCCGCGAGAACCCGTGCAGGAGCAGGCGGCGACCATTCCCGGAGACGGGCACGTAGTCACCGTGCGGGAAGCGCAGGAGCACGCGTCCGCTCCTGGCATCCGCGCCGACGATGAGCTTGCGTGTGCCGGCGTACGCGACGCCGCCGACGACGACCACCGCGCCGGAGATCCGGCCGCCGGTCCGGACCGTCCAGAGCACGCGGCCGCGCGAGGCGGAGACCGCGTACATCCGGCCGTTGTACGACCCGAAGTAGACGCGACCGCCCCACGCCGCGGGAGACGAGTACACGTACGAGCCCGTGCTCACGCGCCAGAGCGTTCGGCCGCCGGTCGAGAACGCCGTGAGCGAGCCGCCGGTCGACGAGGGCACGAACAGCCGCGGGCCGGCGACGGCGATCGTCCCGTAGACGCGCCCGTTGACGCCGCCCGTCCAGCGCGTCCGGCCGTTCCTGACCGCGAGCGCGAGCACGCGACCGCAGTAGTCGCCGACGAAGAGCGTGCGCCCGTTGACCGCGACGCTCGAGGTGATCTTGCAGTGCCCGCCCGAGCTCCAGCGCAGGCGCCCACGCTCGAGGTCGAGCGCGTACACGCGCCCGGAGTGCGTCCCGAAGTAGTCGACCCCGTAACGCACCAGCGGCGACGACTCGATCGCCGACCCGACGTACTTCGACCACAGCACCTTGCCGTTCGAGCGCTTCAGAACCCAGACCCGGCCGCGCATCGTGTGCAGCACGAGCTTGTCGCCCCAGATCGCGAGCGATCCGGCCGTCTTCTCACGCAGGTTGCGGCGCCAGGCCACCTTGCCGCTCCGCATCGAGAGGGCCCGCACCGTGCCGCGGAGGTTCGCGATGTACGCGACGCCCTCGGAGACGACGGCAGGGAACTCGATCAGCGAGCCGAGCCCGCGCGACCACGCGACGCGAAACGGAGGGCGGACCGCGATGCCGAGCTGCGCCTGGGTCCGCTGCGGCGTCGCGCCGTACATCGTCCACTGAAGCGACCTGCGGTACACGCGGACGACGACACGGGTCCGCTTCTTGAACGGCGGCCGCGCGAGCTTCGGCAGGTAGCCCGTCGCCGCGATGCGCACCGGCACCGAGCGGCGGCACTTGAGCCGGTGCCAGACCATGCCCTCGACGTCCGAGGTTTTGACGCGGTCGGCGACGGAGACGGCGGCTCCCTTGACCGGCTTGTGCGTGTCCCCGTCCATCACCGCGATCCGGACGAACGTCGGCCGGCACTTCGGGGCCTGTCTGACTTTGTGGCTCTGAGCCACTTGCGCGGCCTCGCCGCACGCTGCGGCCGCGGCCGCGAGGGCCGCCAGGAGGACAATGCGAGGGATCACGCCTCGCTCGGTTCCGAGACTCCGTCGAACGGCACGAGGGTACCGTCGGCGTCGGCGAGGAGGGTCAGGCCCGAGAAGAAGCGGGTCATCACGACGCCCTCGCGGAACTCGCCGAGCCGCGGCTCCGGCCGCTCGCCCCGCGCGAGCGCCAGCGCGAGCTCCGGGTAGCGGCTGCCGGCCGCGGTCGGGAGCGGGAAACCTCCGCCGAAGCGCGGGTTGATGTCGGTCACGTAGTGCGTCCCGTCGCTCTCGCGGAAGCACTGCACGTTCGCGGGGCCGACGAGCCCGAGCGTCTCGGCGACGCGCCTGCCGAACTCGATCAGGCTCCAGTCTTTGATCGTCTGGCCCTTGATCGACTCGCCGCCCTTCGACTCGATCATCGTGCGCGGGATCGCGTTCAGGCAGCGCCCGTCCCAGTCGCAGAAGACGTCGATCGAGAACTCCTCGCCGTGGCAGACCTGCTGCACGCACGACTCGACCGGCGTGTAGCGCAGGAAGAACTCGAGCTCGCTCGCGTTCTCGGCGCGGTAGATGTGGCGGGAGCCGAAGCCGTGGCGCGCCTTGACGAGCACGGGGAAGCGGAGCTCGCCGGGGATCTCGGTCGGCAGCCAGGTCGGCGGCGAGGGCAGCCCGCGCTCCTCGAGCAGTCCGTGCGCGAGGTACTTGTCGCCGAGCCGCTCGACGGTCTCCGCCTCCGGGAGCAGCACGAGCGCGTGCAGCTGGTCGCGCGCGCGGGCGAGGGTCAACTGGTCGAGATCGGTCAGCGGCATGATCAGCTTGACGTCGTGACGCTCGACGAGCGCTCGTAGCGCGGGCACGTAGGCCGGGTCGTCGACGCGGGGGACGAGCTCGAAGGCGTCGGCGAGGTACGGCGCAGGCGCGAGCCGGTTCGCGTCGGCGGCGATCGTCGTCGCGCCGGCGGCCCGGAACGCGCCGACGATGTCGACCCGCTGGCCTGTACAGGTGAAGAGGACCGCCGTCACGGCGGCCACAGGCTAGCCGCGGCTATCTTCGCGCGGTGCTCGAGCAGACGGTCTACCCGCTCTTCCGGCGCGTCGATTTCCGGGGCAAGGGGCGGCTTCGCCGCGTCCTGCCGGTGCGATCGTCAGGAGTCGCCGAGGCGTCGTTCCCGGGCGGCGTGCGCCTCCGGCTCGACCTGCGCGAGTCGCTTCAGCGCGATTTCCTCTTCGGGCTCTACGACCGGCGCGAGCTCGAGCTCGTGCGCGAGCATCTAGGTGACGGCGACTTCGTCGACGTCGGCGCGCACGTCGGCCTCTATACGACCACGGCTGCGCGCTCGACCTCCGGCCGCGTGCTCGCGTTCGAGCCGAACCCGCTCGCACGCGCCCAGCTCGCGGCGAACCTCGAGCTGAACGGCTGCCGCAACGTGCTCGTCGTGCCCAAAGCGGTCGCAGGCGCTCCGGGGCGCGCGCTCCTGCACGTTCCGGCCACGCCCGATCCGTCCTTCTCGAGCCTGGCGGCCGGCCGCTTCGCGGAGGGAGATCCGGTCGCCGTCGAGGTGACGACCGTCGACGCCGAGGTCGAGGCGGCCGGGCTGCAGCCAACCGTCGTCAAGGTCGACGTCGAGGGCGGCGAGCTCGGCGTCGTCGAGGGCATGGAGCGGACGCTCGCGGCGCACCGGCCGGTGCTGCTCGTCGAGGTGAGCGACGAGAGCGCGCGGGAGCTGGCGCGCAGGCTCCCGGGCTACTCGGGGTTCCGCGTCGGCAGAGGGCTCGAGCCGCTCGAGTCGGGCCGTGGGCTCTTCAATGCGCTGTTCGTGCCCCAGCCGCCGGTCTGACCCTTGTAGGTGCCGCGGACGAGCGCGAGCGGGGTCTTCACGAGGATCGCCAGGTCGAGCCGGGCGGAGCGGTGTTCGACGTACCAGACGTCAAGCTCGATCCGCTCGTCCCAGGGGAGCGACGCGCGCCCGTGCACCTGCGCCCACCCGGTGATGCCGGGCTTCACGTCGAGCCGCCGACGCTGGCGCGGCGTGTACTGCTCGACCTGGTAGCGAAGCGTGGGCCGCGGCCCGACGAGGCTCATCTCGCCGCGGACGACGTTCCAGAGCTGCGGCAGCTCGTCGATCGACAGCCGGCGGAGCACTCTGCCGACACGCGTGATGCGCGGGTCACCGCGATCGACCGCATATCCCGCACCCTTGTGCTCTGCGCCGACGACCATCGTGCGGAGCTTGAGCAGCTCGAACTCCTCGCCGTCCTGGCCGACACGGCGCTGGCGGAAGAGCACCGGGCCGCGATCCTCGAGCTTGATCCCGAGCGCGGCCAGGGCGAGCGCGGGCGACGCGACGATCAGCCCGAGCCCGGCGCCGACGACGTCCCTGATCCGGCTACCCACGGCGCGACCGAGCGTAGACGCTGTCGGCGACGTACGTGAGCGGCGGGACGACGTCGGCGACGCGGCGCAGCGTCTCCGACATTCGGACGACGGCCCGATATCGCCCGGGGAGCAGTTCGAGGTCGGTCGGCTGCGGGTTGAGCGTGAAGAACCCGTCGACCGACAGTCGCGTCGGTCCCACGCGTCCGTCGAGCTCGCGCCGAAGCTCGCGCGGGCCCCAGTAGCGGATGTCGAACAGCGTGCGCGGCTCGCGGAAGCGCCGCTCGCGCGCCTGGTTCCAGAGGCTCTTCGCGCCGTACAGGTTCGCCATCTGCACGAGCGACTCGCCGCCGGGCTTGAGCACGCGTCCGACCTCGTCGAACGCCGCGAGCGCGTCGCGTTTCGAGAAGTGCTGGAAGACGCTGTAGGAGAAGACGACGTCGAAGCTCGCGTCAGGGAACGGCAGCCGGCGCGCGTCGCCGACGACGTAGTCCGCCTCGACGCCGAGCTGCTCCGCAACCCGGCGCGCGGCCTGGATCCCCTTCAGCGACGGATCGAGGCCGGTCGGGACGTAGCCGCGCCGGGCTGCCGCGACGCACCAGCGCCCCCAGTTGCAGCCGACCTCGAGGAACGTCCGTCGGCCGCCCGGCGGCAGGCGCAGCTCGGGGATCGGGTAGTCGGGCAGCTCGGCGATCAGGTGCTCGTAGAGCCGCCCGCACGTCGCCCCGATCACCTCCTGCACGAAAGGGTCGATCCCCTCCTGCACCGGCGGCGGCAGCTGCTCGACCCTCCCGCACGCGGCGTGGGTCGGGGTCTCCTCGTCGACGAGCAGCACGGGGATCCCGTCGACGACCGGGTATTCGTGGCCCTGCTCGCAGACGCCGTCGCGCAGCGACGTGCGATCGCGCGGGCAGACGAACTCCACTACCGGGGGACGGAGCGAACGTTCACGCTGTCCGCGAACGACGTCGGCGCGTGCGCGCGCTTGAGCGCCTCCGAGACCCGCACGACCGCGCGAAAGCGCCGCGGCAGCAGGTCGAGGTCGCGCTTCTGCGGGTTCAGCGTGAAGAAGCCGTCCGTCTTCAGCTCGGTCGGGCCGATCCGCCCGAAGACGCGCTTCAGCTCCGACGGCTTCCAGTAGCGCACCTCGAAGCGCTCGCCCTCGCGGAAGCCTCGCTGCGCGAGGCGCACGGCGTTGAGCGCGCCGAGCGCGTTCGGCATCTGCACCCAGGAGTAGCCGGCGGGTTTGACGACCCGGCGGATCTCGTCCACCGAGACGGCGACGTCCGTTTTCGAGAAGTGCTGGAGCACGCCGTACGAGAAGACGACGTCGAACGTCTCGTTCGCGAACGGCAGCCTGCGCCCGTCGGCGACGACGTAGCGCGCGTCGATTCCGAGCTGTCGCGCGATGCGGCGGGCCGCGACGATCGCTTCGAATGACGGGTCGATCCCGATCGCGCTGTATCCGCGTTTCGCGGCGGCGATCGTCCACCGCCCCCAGTTGCAGCCGATGTCGAGCAGCAGGTCGCCGCTCCCGTGCTGAAGCGGGAAGTCGGGAATCGGGTAACGCGACAGCCCGGCCGAGAGGTGCTTGTAGAGGTTCCCGTGCGTGCCGAGGATCAGCTCTGCGACGTACGGGTCCACTGCGTCGCCCTCGACCGGAGGCGGCTCGGCCGCGCGCACGCGCTCGATGTCTTCAGGCGTCGACCAGTAGCTCGGCTGGGTCGGCGAGATCTCGTCGTCGACGACCATGACCGGGATTCCGTCCACGTACGGGTACTCGTGTCCCTGCTCGCAGACGAGCGTCTCGCCGCTCGGCTCCAGGCGCGAGCGGTCGCGCGGGCACGCGAGCTCCTGCCAGACGTCGACCGCGGTCCCCGTCACCGCGTTCCCTCTGCCTTCTCCCACACCGCCGGCACGCCGGAGCGAAGATAGCCACCGAGCGCCTCGACCGTCGCCCAGGTGACGAGCACGTAGTAGCGCGGCAGGCCGGGTCTGAGCGCGGCGAGCGCGAGGAACGCGAGCTGGCCGGCCAAGACCGCCCGGTAGAGGGCGCCCTCGCCGAGGAGCGCGGCGTTCGCGCCGAGCGCGACGAGGTGCAGCAGCCCCGAGGCGTAGCGCAGGTGGCGGTGCGAGACGATCTCCGCGAGGTAGACCGGGTCGAGTCCGCGGAGCATCCGGCCTTCGAGCACGATCGCCCAGCAGTGCTCGAACATGCGCACCTTGCGGCGGTACTCGTCCTCGATGTCGGGCGTCGGCTTCTCGAAGGCGACGGCCTCGGGCTCGTAGACCGCGCGGCGGCCCCGCTGCACCATCAGGTACGGAAACGCGAGGTCGTGGCCGAAGCGCGGGTCGACCTCGACGTAGTCGGAGCGGCGCACTGCGTAGATCGAGCCGTTGCCGCCGGTGACCGAGTGCAGCGCGGACTCGGCCTCGCGCACGCCGAGCTCGTAGCGCCAGTACGCCCCCTCGCGGTTCGTCCCCTCGGCCTCGTCGAGCCGGAGCTGGCCGCAGACGTAGGCCACGTCGCCGTCGGCGAAGTTCCGCACGAGCCGACGCAGCGCGAGTGCCGCCCAGGTCGCGTTCGCGTCCGAGAACGCGACGACGTCGCCGCTCGTCTCGCGCACGGCGCGGTCCTGCGCGGCGACCTTGCCGCCGCGAGGGCACGGGAGCAGCCGCACGCGCGGGTCCTGCCCGGCGACGCGCGCGACGATCTCGTCGGTCGAGTCGGTCGACGCGTCGGATGCGACGACGACCTCGAGCTTGTCGGGCGGGTAGTCGAGCCCGAGCAGGTTCTCGAGCCGCCGCTCGATCACGTCCTCCTCGTCGTGCGCCGCGACGATGACCGAGACGCTCGGCAGGTCGGCGCCCTTGCGCACCGGCCGGGGCCAGAGCCGCGCCGCGACGGACGCGGCGACCGGGTAGCCGACGTGGGTCCAGGCGAGCGCGCCGAGCGAGCCCCAGAAGAGCGTCTTGAGCAGCGTCACCGCGGCGATGCTAGTCGGGCCGCTTCCCGACCTGTCCGGTGCCAGGCACCGGTCAGGTCCCGAACCGACGGCTCGGCGAGCGCAGGTGCAGGCATTTCGCCCCGGCCGGACACGTCCGGTGCCTGGCACCGGTCAGGTCCCGGTTGGACTTGGCTGTTCGGGGCTGCGGAGCCGCCGCCTGACGGCCCGGTAGTCGCTCAGTCTCGGCGTTGTGCGGAGCGGGCCGGCTCCTTGTTGCGGGGTGCCTTCGAAACTCGCCTCGTCGAGTACCCGCTCCAGCGCGTCCAGGCTCGCCTCGTGCAGGTCGAGGGATCGTCGCCGCCAGGGTGTCCGGGAGGGTTGCGCGGCGCTCGATCGGAACCTCGCCCGCCGCGAGCACCGGGCCTGTGTCGATCCCGGCGTCGATGCGGTGGATCGTGAAGCCGACCGTATCGCGCCCGTCGAGGAGCTCCCAGAAGACGGGCGGCCCGCCGCGGTAGTCCGGCACCGCGCCGTGGTGGACGTTGATCGTGCCCTGCGCGGGGAGCGCAAACGTCTCCTCCCGGATGATCGCGTTGTCGAGGGAGAGCGCCACGGTCGCGCCGAGACGGCGGAGCGCGGCGCGCGCCTCCTCCCCGTTCAGCGTCGGCACCCGGACGATCTCCGTCGCGACCTCTTCGAGCCGCGGCCCCTCGCCCGCGCGTGCGTAGGCACGGCGCAGCGCAAGGCCGACGGGCGCGGCCGTCACACCCACCCGGCGAAGCTTCCGCAACCGGCGGCGCAGGTCATGCCCGCCGACCGCCTCGTCCAGGATCACGGGGCCGGGACGCCGAGCGAGGAACCGCGACGCGATCCCGCGGGGGTTGCGGGTGAGCACGACGACGCTCACGTGAGGAAGTACGCCAGCTCCCGGACCGGCCAGCGCGCGCTGAGGTGGTCGCGGCGAAGCGCGTAGAGATCGAGGGCGGACGTGTTGCCCCCGCGGATCGCCGTCGCGCAGCTCTCGTAGCCCGCGGTGCGCGCCGCCTGCGCGATCGACTCGGAGAAGCGCGTTCGCTCGCCGTACGGGACGCTGAAGTGCCGCACGGCACCGAGCCGCCGCGAGAGCTCCTCGCGTGAGCCCACGAGCTCGGCCTCGACCTCCTCGGGCGGGATCGCCGTCAGCTCTGGGTGCGAGCGCGTGTGCGAGCCGATCTCGTGGCCGAGCTCGAGCAGGCGCGATGCGCTCTCCCAGTCGAGCGGTTCCACGGGCAGCGGCAAGTGCAGCCGCTCGCGGCAAAACGTGCGCGCCCGCTCGGGCGATGCGTCGAGGAGCTCCGTGACGAGGAAGAAGCACGCGCTGAACCCGTGCTCGGCGAGCAGCGGCGCCGCGTTGTCGAGCTGGTTGCGAAAGCCGTCGTCGAACGTGACGACGACCTCGTCGCCGTCGGCCCTTCCGAGTCTCAAACGCTCGACGGCGTGGGAGAGCGACACCGGCGTGAACTCGCGGGCGAGGAACTGCAGCTGCCGCGCAAACTGCTCGCGTTCGTCGTCGAAGACGTAGTGGTAGTGGACGATCCGCACCCCGGGCCGGCGCGGCCGCGGCCAGACCGAGAGCCCGGCCAGCGCTGCCCCGCGCACGCCGCTGCGGATGCGGAAGCGCAGCGGACGGGCGCGCTCCAGCGCGCGACCGTCAGTGACGTACGAGCTCACGAGCGCGCGACTCTAGCCCCGCCCGCCAGAGCGAGAGCATCAGCAGCGCGTACTCCTGCGCGGGACCGGCCTGCGCGGCCGCCTTGCGGTCGACCAACCCGTCCAGCGACCCGCGCGCATCTCCGGCGAGGTCGCGCAGCTCGCCGCGGAGCCACCGCTCGATCGGCGGGTCGAACCCCTGCTTGGGCCGGCGGGCGAGCTCGGCACCGAGACGGCGCTCGACCAGCCGCCGGATCGCGACCTTCGTCCGCACGCCGCGCACCTTCTCGCGGTCGGGCAGCGCGAGCCCGGCCTCGACGACGCGATGGTCGAGGAACGGAACGCGGAGCTCGAGCGAGTGCGCCATGCTCAGCTTGTCCGCCTTGAGCATCAGGTTGTCGGTCACGAACGACTCGAGATCGACCCACTGCAGCCGCCCGAGCTTCGTCAGGCCGTCGGGAGCTTCCGCGAACAGGCGCTCGAAGACGTGAGCGCGCGAGTCGCCGTCCATGAGCGCGAACCACGAGAGGTAGCGCGCGGCCTCCGGCTTCGCGGCGTGCTTCAGGAGCTTGGACGCACGGCGAACGACGCTCTTGCGCCCGCCGCGCTCGGGGATCAGCCGGCCCAGCGGCCCGAGCGCGCGCAGGCGCGCGGCGACCGGGTCCCACGCGTAGCGCGAGTAACCGCCGAAGACCTCGTCGCCGCCGTCGCCCGCGAGCGCGACCTTGACCTCGCCCGCGACCGCCCGGCAGAGGTACCAGAGCGGGATCGCGGCGGGGTCGGCGACCGGCTGCTCGAGCTGCGCCGCGATCTGCGGCAGATCGTCTGCGAGGCTCGTCTCGACGAACAGCTCCTCGTGGCGGCTCCCGACCGCGCGCGCGACCGCTCGTGCCTGCTCACGCTCGTCGTACTCGGCGTCGGGGAAGCCGACCGTGAACGTCCGCAGCGGCTCCTCCAGCTCCGCCTCCGCCAGCGAGGCGATCAGCGAGGAGTCGAGCCCGCCCGAGAGCAGCACCGCGAGCGGGACGTCGGAGCGCAGGTGCAGTCGAACGGCCTCGGCGAGCGTCTCCTCGAGCGGTTGCGAATTCGCGCGAGGCGACCACCACAGCTCCTCGCGGGTGCGCCCGTCCTCGTGGACGAGCAGGCGGCCGGGCCCGAGCTTCCGCGCGCCGAGGACCCCCGTCCGCTCACCGGGGACGTAGCCGAGCACGAGGTAGTCGGCGATCGCCTCGGGGTCGGGCTCCGCCGACGCGCCGAGCGCAAGGAGCGGCGCAAGCTCGGACGAGAACGCCAAACCCTCCCCGACGTCGGCGAGATAGAGCGGCTTGATCCCGAAGCGGTCGCGCGCGAGGACCAGGCGCCCGTTCGACTCGTCCCAGAGCGCGAGCGCGAACATCCCGCGCAGCCGCTCGACGAAGCGCTCGCCGTGCTCCTCGTACAGGTGCGGCACGATCTCGACGTCACCGACTCCGCGGAACGTGTGGCCCTTCGCCTCGAGCTCGGCCCGGAGCTCGCGGTAGTTGTAGAGCTCGCCGTTCACGACGGCGACGACGTCGCCGCGCTCGTTCGACACGGGCTGGTCGCCGGTCTCGAGGTCGATGATGGCGAGCCGCCGCATCGCGAGTCCCGCGCGCTCGCCGACCCAGCGGCCGTGCCCGTCGGGCCCGCGGTGCCGCAGCAGCTCGACGACGTCCAGGCTCTCCGCGCGCGGGCGTCCGGCGATGCCGAGGATCCCGCACATCGAACGATCGTAGCCGCGGCCCGTTACGGTTCTTTGAGCGTGCCGCTGGCCCTGAGCGGGCTGTCAACGCCGCACAGCGGTCCGTGGCGCGACGTTCGCAAGGGCGCCGTGAACCGCATCGACCACGCGAGCAGTCTCGTCGGAGGTCATAGCCGTCCAGAGCGGGAGGCGCACGAGTCGCGCCCCGGCGGCGTCGGTCACGGGCAAGTTGCCCGTGAAGCGGCCGTAACGGCGACCCGCCGCAGACGAATGCAGCGGAACGTAGTGGAAGACTGCCTGGACACCGGCCGCATCGAGGCTCTCGATGAAGCCGTTGCGGTCGACCGAGTCTCCGAGCAGCAGGTAGTACAGGTGCGCGTTGTGCGAGCAGTGCGTCGGCACGACCGGGCGCCGCAACAGCTCCTTGCCCTCGAGCTCGGCAAATGCCTCGTGGTACGCGTTCCACGTCTCGAGGCGCTTCGCGAGGATCTCGGCTCCGGACTCGAGTTGTGCCCAGAGGAACGCCGCGTTGATGTCGCTGAGAACGTACGACGAGCCGATGTCGACCCAGCTGTACATGTCGACCTGACCGCGGAAGAACCTCGATCGGTCGGTGCCCTTCTCGTGCACGATCTCCGCACGCCCGACCCAGCGCTCGTCGTTGACGAGCAGCGCGCCGCCCTCACCGCACATCACGTTCTTCGTCTCGTGAAAGCTCAGCGCGCCGAGGTCGCCGATGCCTCCGAGCGGCCGGTCTTTGTAGCTCGCCAGGACGCCCTGCGCGGCGTCTTCGATCACGAGGAGCTCGTGGCCCCGCGCGAAGGCCATGATCTCGTCCATCGCGGCTCCGACACCGCCGTAATGGGTCGGCACGATCGCGCGCGTCCGCGGCGTCAGCGCTTCCTCCAGCCGGGCCTCGTCCAGGTTCAGTGTGTCCGGACGGACATCCACGAACACCGGGACGCCGCCCCGCAGCACGACCGCGTTCGCCGACGAGACGAACGTGAACGACGGCATGATCACTTCGTCGCCGGTCTCGATCTCGGCGAGGATCACGGCCATCTCGAGTGCGGCGGTGCACGAGGGCGTCAGGAGCGCGCGCCTTGATCCGATCTCGCTCTCGAGCCAGTCCGAACAACGTCCGCCGAACGGGCCCGCTCCGGACAGATGGACGTTGTCGATCGCCTCGCGGAGATAGGCGAGCTCAGGGCCTGCGACGAAGGGCCGGTTGAACGGGATGTAGCCGGGCCTCACAGCTGTTCCAGCTCCGAGCTCGTCACCGTCGAAGCGGCGGTCGGTTGGGCGGAGTAGACCTCTCCGCGGCCCGTGTCGTGCTTGATCACGGCGCCCGCGCCGATCACACAGTCGGGCGCGATCGACACGCCGTCGCGGATCGTGGCGTTGATCCCGACGAACGAGTTCTCGCCGACCCGTACGTTCCCCGCGATCGCCGCCTGCGGCGCGATGAAGCAATTGTCCCCGATCACAGAGTCGTGAGCGACGAACGCACCGCTCCAGAGAATCACGTTGCGACCGAGCGTTGCGAACGGCTGGACGATCACGCCCTCGAACACGAACGTGTTCTCGCGCACCTCGACGTCCCGCGCGATCAGCGCTTTCGGACTGACATGGCTGGCGAGCTCGTAGCCGCGGCGGCGGGCGTCCTCGCACAGCTCGCGCCGATGGCGGTTGACGCCGCGATATCCGACCGCGATGAAGAGCGCGTGGCGATCGGGCCCGTACGCCGTCTCCAGCTCCTCCCACGCGACGATCGGGAGGCCGAAGAGCTCGGTCTCGGCCACGAGCTCGCGGGAGACGGTGCAGGCGACGACCTCCCGCTGCCCGTCCTGCGTGAAGGCGAGGTAGGCGAGCCGCGCGAGCTCACCGGCTCCGAAGAGCACGACCGGCTTCACGGCGTTGCCGCAGCCGTCTCGCGTGCGTGGCTCTTCAGGTAGCGCGTCGCCTCCGCACCGACGTTGAAGATCAGGTCGAGCGCGGTCACGGCATGGTCGAACGGCGGGTAGAGCTGCGGATACACCGGATAGCCGTCGTAGTCCATGAACTCGACCTCGATCCCTGCGTCGCGGAAGAGCGCCGCGTCGAGGTAGCCCCGCGCCGAGGGCCCGGAGAGGTAGCGCGTCGCACCGGCCGCGCGGCAGAGGGAGAGGACTCGTTCGCTGCGACCGCCTTCAGCCGGATACTCCGTCGACGGCGAGATCGGCGTGGAGATCCCGAGCGACTCGCAGATCGCGTCGATGAAACGCCGGTTGATCACGGTGAGGCGCGGATCGTCGAGCGTCGAGTAGAGCCGCTCGAAACGGGCCGCGCGCTCCTCGAAGTACGGCGCACGCGAGTAGTTCTGGACGATCGCCTTCCAGTGCTTCGCCGGCCAACGAAGGTCACTCGCTTCCGCCTCGTCGATTCGCTGTCCGTGCCGCCCGCTGTGGGCGACGGGGATCGTCAGCCATTGAGCGCCCTGCGGAGTCTTGATCCTGTTCCGGTTTCGCCAGTCGTTCTTCGTGTACTGCCGGTCGTCGTAGAGGATGAACTCGTCGGCGAAGCCGATCAGGTCGAAGTAGCCCTTCCACGGGACGTAGCAGGACTGGACGATCGCGACGGTCTTCACGAGAGGTCGGCGGTGCGGTCGCCCACCTCGCTGAGCTCACGCTCGCGGCCCGCGAGGCCGCCTTGCACTCGCTCGTCGACCACGAAGAGGGGCCGTCCTTTCACCTGCTCGAACACCTTCCCGAGGTAGAGCCCCGTCAGACCGACGAAGGTGATGATGAACCCACCGATCAGGAGGAGCAGCACCGCGAGGCTCGTCCAGCCCGGGTATGTGTCCGTCGAGTAGTACTGGTAGACGAAGTACGCGGCGAGCGCGACGCTCAGCGCCGTCATCGCAAACCCGACGTAGACGATCCACCGCAGCAGCGCCGTCGTCTGGAAGAAGAGACCGTCGACCGCGACCCGGAGCAACGACCCAAACTTGTAGGAACTCTCGCCTGCGTAGCGGTCTGCGTGCTCGAACTCGATCGACGTCCGGTCGAAGCCGAGCCAGTACAGGATCAGGAGGAAGTTTCTGTGCGCGTCAGGGACGGAGAGGAACGCCCTCCGCGCCTTGGCGGACATCATGCTCAGGTTCGAGTGCTCGGTCTCGAGGTCGACCCCGGCGAGCGAGCGGCGGAGCGCGAAGTAGACACGGTTGGCGGCGCGGCGCGCAAGCGACTGTCTTCTGACCCGCCTGCGCGCGAAGACGATCTCGTGCCCCTCGAGCGCCTTTGCATAGAGGTCCGGGATCGCCTCGGGCGGATCCTGGAGGTCGCAGTCCATGACGACCGTCCAGCGCCCCACGCTCTCGGCGAGCCCGGCGGTGATCGCAGCGTGCTGCCCGAAGTTGCGGCTGAGCCGGATCGCCTTCACATGTTCGTCGCTCGCGGCCAGGGCGAGCACCTTGCCCCACGACGCGTCGCGGCTGCGATCGTCGACGAAGACGATCTCCCACGAATCGACGAGTTGCTCGAGCACGCTCGTCAACCGAGCGTGTAGGGCGGCCAGGCAGTCGTCGCAGTCATAGACGGGGACGACGACGCTGATCTCGAGGACTTCAGGGCGCACGCTCGGGCTCCATTCTGCCCGGGGCGCCTGTCGATGTGAGGTGCGTACGCCTGGCGAGCACGATCACGGCGACGACTCCGGCGACCAGCAAGCAGCGCCGTGAGCAGCTCGGTAGGCGACGAGCCGTCATCCACGAGACGCGGAACCTGGGTCGCAACGACTGCAAACCCGGCCCCCGTCAGCAAGGCTGCAAGGAGCTCTCGGGCCGACAGCGTCAAGCCGATGGCCAACGCTGCTGCGGCGAGCGCAAGGACGACCGCGGCCCCGAAGAACAGGACGGTGAAGCCGCTCTTGATGCCCACGAACTCGAGCGCCGTGCCGACGACGCTGTGATCCCGAAGGCGCTGGATCACGTGCTGGTCGAACGCGGCCAGCGGTGACGTCACGGTCGTCGCGACGAGCATGGTCGCTCCGGCGAGCGCGAGCCCGACCGTCTCCCCGCGGAAGCAGCGGAGCGAGACCCCGACCCCGACGGCCAGGAACGGGAAGACCGGCATCAGGTACCGCGGCCCGGGCGCGGCGCCTCCGAGCAGATCAGGCGACGTCGCGTTCGCAAGGACGAATGCACCGGCTGCGGTGAGAATCACCACGGCCTCGGCGCGATGCCGGCGCAGGAGCACAACCGCTCCCGCGATCCCGGCCGCGAGCAGCGCGAGACCGGTCGGGTAGAGCAACACGACCAGCAGCGAGCGAACCGACGGAACCCCGAAGCCGAACGAGCCGGTTGCAGCCGGCTGACCCGGGTAGTGCCATCCCTCGTAGGGGGAGCTGAGCGGCGAGCCGAGCGCCCACCAGTTGAAGATCGGAGTCGGAGCGACGCCGACGGCGAACGCGGCTGCGAACGTGAGGCCGCGGGCGAGTAGGCGGCCGCGCGCGACCGCGTAGCCGCCCAGGACCAGCGCGGCCAGCGCAGTCGAGCTCTCGGTGGCGGCGCTCAACCCGACGAGCAGCCCGGCTCCGGCGACGGCGGCCAGCGATGGAGCGCGGGCGCGCTCGAGCCAGAGGACGACGAACGCGCCGAACGTCAAGACAGCGGCCAGGAGGTGGGAGAAGTACAGGGTGGAGAACGGGAGCACGAGCGTCGTCGCGCCGAGCGCAACCGCGGCCGCGATCCCGTACCCCGGCTCGAAGTCGTCGGCGACACGCCAGACCAGCAGCAGGAGCACGAGCGCAGGCAACACGACGGCCCAGAGGTGCAAGGCCCACAGAATCCGAGTCGTGTCTCCGTCCGTGTCGACGCCCGCCCGCTCGAGCGCGAGATACGGCGGGAGCGAGAAGAGCGCCAGCCCCGGTGACTTCGCCGCGTACAGATGTCCGCCGTGCTCGGTGACGTCGATCGTGCGGAGGTGGGGGTTCGTCCTGACCTCGTCGACGTTCGCGCGACCGGCCGCGAGCGCGCGAACGAGCGCGTAGTGCGCCTTCTGATTGTCCCCGGTCGGCTGGATCAGGAACGCATAGGCGAAGACCAGCGCGCCGAGCGCGACGATGGTCCACCGACGGCGCACCGTGCGACTCTACCCGCCGTCTTGCGGCATCGTCGGGTCTGGCACGTACACGACGAAACCATCCACGCGCAGACGGTCGTACCCGCGGCGAACGAGCGCCGGCCGCTCCCGCCGCTCGGCAGCCGAGCCCTCCAGGAACACCCGGCCGGGGCGCGGGTCGGCCGCGACGGCATCGTGGTACGGCTTGTAGCGCCAGAAGCCGCTCGGGCTGGCGATGATGCGCTCGTCGCTCTCGAACGTGATCCGGTACGCAATCCAGTAGTTCGCGAGGACGTGACGGACGTGGTGTCGCTCCAACGTCTCCAGCACGGGCTGGATGTCCGCCGGAACGCGCAGCGGCGAGTAGCGCCCCTGATGCTCGAGCTGGACAAGACCGGCCACGGAGAAGGCGAGGGCGGCTGCGAGCGCTACGCCGGTGACAGCCGGGCCCACACGAACGAGCGCCGCTCCGAGCAAGAGGGCCGGCACGGGTGCCAGAAAGACGAGGTACCGCGGCTCGTCGACGAAGAACGTGAACGACGAGGCCGCGTAGAGGAAGGGATAGGCCGCGCCCACGACGAGCAGCGGCTCGAAGCCGGGGGGCCGCCGGAACAGCAGAACGACGACGAACGCGCCGAGGGCGAGCACGACGATCGAGGCGCCGACCAGACGGCCGGGTCACCCAGTCGAGCGAGTACGGAACGCGGAGGCCGAGCCACGACGGCAGCACGATCGAGAAGAAATCCCAGAGCCGCTCGAGATACGTCGTCTGCTCGCCGGCGACGGAGCGAGGGATGACGGCGTTCCACCCGTGGGTCGCGTTCCAGGCCAGCCACGGGAGAGCACCGAGCACGAGCCCCGGCAGGGCGAAGGGCACGAGCTTGAAGGCGGCCGGACGCCGCCAGGCCAGCCAGGCGAGTGCGGGCGCAGCGAGCAGAAAGGACTGCAACGTCGCCCAGACGCCCAGCCCGAGCACGAGGCCGAGCAATGCGGCGTCTCGCTTCGAGTCGCGCGCGCGGAGTCGAAGACGAGCAGGATCGCCGCGAGACCGATCGCGAGCCCCGAGCGCGAAGTACCCGCGCGACTTCGTCGACCACCAGACGAGAAACGGCGGCCAGATCGAGAACAGCGCTGCGCCGATCCGTGCCGCCGGCTCGCCCACGGTTCGCCGGCCGACCAGCCAGACGAGGAAGGTCGGCGAGCGCGTACATCGACGAGCGACGTCAGCTTGAGCAGGAGGGTGCGAGGGCCGGTCAACGGCGAAGGCGGCGGCCGCGACCAATGCCTCCTGCGACCCGCCGTACAGGCCGCCCCAGTAGAAGACGAGCACGTCGCCGTGCGAGCGCCTTCATCGCCATGAGCCCGACAACGGCCTCGTCCGACTCGAGCGACGTGAGCGGTGAGGCGAAGAGCCAGACGCTGAAGACCCGACCGCTGCTACGAGGGCGGCGACGCGACGATCGACCACGCGGACACTCTCGGCGCCAGCCGCACGACGGCTGAGGATAGTCGGCTCCGTGGGGGAACCGTTCGGCGGCGGCATTATCCTCGGCGCAGATGCGCGCTCAGCCGCGACCTCGACGAACGCGACGGCGAGGACTCCGCGACCGGACGAGGAATCCCCCGAGGTCTCGTTCGTGATCCCGTGCCTGAACGAGGAGGACGCCGTCGAGGGCGTCGTGCAGGATGCTCTCGCCGCGATCGAGGCGCGTCGGGGTCGCGGACGAGGTGATCGTCGTCGACAACGGCTCCGAGGACCGCTCGGCCGAGGTCGCGCGGGCCGCCGGCGCGATCGTCGTGTCCGAACCGCGCCGCGGCTACGGCAGCGCTTACCTCGCCGGCCTCCCCGCCGCGCGCGGCCGGTTCATCGTCATGACCGACGCCGACCGGACGTACGACCTCTCGGCGCTCCCCGCGATGGTCGAGAAGCTGCGGCGACGGAGCGGATCTCGTCCTCGGGTCCCGCTTCAAGGGCGAGATCCTCCCGGGAGCGATGCCCTGGACGAACCGCTACATCGGCAACCCCATCCTGACCCGCATGCTCAACGTGATCTTCCGCGCACACGTCTCGGACGCCCACTGCGGACTGCGCGCGCTCCGGCGGGACGCCTACCCGCGCCTCGGGCTCTCGGCAACGGGAATGGAGTTCGCCTCCGAGATGGTGATCAAGGCGGCGAAGCAGGGGCTGCGCATCGAGGAGGTTCCGATCACGTACCGCCCGCGCGTCGGCGAGTCGAAGCTGAGCAGGGTTCCCGATGCGTGGCGGCACGTCCGCTTCATGCTCGTGCACAGCGCGACGTTTCTCTTCGTGGTGCCGGGCCTACTCGCGATGATCGCCGGCTTCGCGCTGCTCGTGCCGCTCGCGATCGACCACACGCTCGGCGACCCGAGCTGGACGGTGCCGGCGGCGATCGCCGCAAGCTTCCTCGTCGTCGTCGGCTCGCAGGTGATCCAGCTGGGCCTGTACGCGCGCACGTACGCATCGATCTACCTGGGCGACCCCGAGCCTGTGCTCGAGCGCGCCTGGCGCAGCCTCCGGCTCGAGCACGGGCTCGCCGTCTCGGCGGTCGTGCTCGTCGTCGGGATCGTCCTGACGCTCGTCGCAGACCTCAACGGCGTGCCCGATCCTGCTCTGGGACTGCTCGGGCTGACGCTGGCGGCGCTGGGCGTCCAGGGGGTGTTCTCGTCGTTCTTCCTCAGCATCCTGGGCCTCAGCGAGCACGCCGTCCTGCGGCGACGCGGGCGCGAGGCGCCGTACGAGTCGAAGCCGACGACCCGCGCCTAGTGGACCGCGGCAAGCGACGCTGGACGGTCGTCGCATTCGTCGCGTTCGCATTCGCGGCCGCGTACCCGATGCAGGTCAACGGCTGGAATCAGAACGCGCACTACGCGCTCGTACGCGCGCTCGCGCAGGGGACGCCGACGATCGACGAGACGCGGCACGAGATCGGCGACCTCGGTACGGGCGACATCACGCTCGTGGACGGCCACTACTACTCGAACAAGGCACCCGGGCTCGCCACGGCGACGCTGCCCGCGTTCTTCGTCGTCGAAGCGATCGGCATGCGGACGACGGGCGACCCGACCCGCGTGATCTGGGCACTGCACGTCTGGTCGATCGCGCTGGCGGCCGTGCTGCTGCTCGTGCTCGTCCGTTCCGTCGCCGATCGGTACGCGCCCGGCTACGGAACGACGACTGCGCTCACGCTCGGTCTCGGGACGCTCATCCTGCCGTTCTCGACGCTGTTCTTCGCGCACGTGCTCGGAGCGGCACTCGGCTTCGCCGCCTTCGCCGCGCTCTCGCACGAGCGTCGCTCGCCGCCTCGAACGTGGGTCGTCGCGCTGGCCGGCCTGCTCGCGGGATACGCGCTGACCGTCGAGTACACGGTCGCGATCGTGGCCCTCGTCCTCTGGCTACTCGTGCTCGCACGCCCGCCGCGCCTACGGAGAGCGCTCGCATACACCGGCGGGGTGGCCCTCGGCGCCTTTCCGCTCGCGCTCTACAACCTCTGGGCCTTCGGGTCGGTCACGCATTTCTCCTACGAGGAGAACCAGGTCGAGCCCGTCGGGGGCTTCCTCGGCCTCGGGATGCCGAGCGCGGGTGCTGCACGCGATCTCCTCTTCTCTGCCTGGGGACTCCTGACGAACATGCCCGTGCTGGCGCTCGGGCTGGCCGGCGGAGTGCTGCTCTACCGGTCCGGACGGCGGCTCGAAGCCTTGGTGCTCCTGACTGTGCCGGCGCTGGCCTTCCTGCACGACTCGGCCCTCCAGTTCTCGCCGTTCGGAGGGCTCGGGCTCCCGCGCTACCTGATCTACGCATTTCCGTTCGTCCTCGCACCGCTCGGTCTCGTCTACAGACGGCTGCCGCTCACGACGCTCGCGCTCGCCGGCGTGTCGGTTGTGCAGATGACGCTGATGACGGCGACGAACCCGCTCGCCGCCTACGACCTCGACTGGGTCGGACGCGCTTCGAGGAGGGAATTCTCGCAGACAGGAGCGGCGTTCGTCGGCGTGACGGGCTGGTACACGATCGTGCCCTTCTTCGCCGCAGTGGCTCTGGCGGGCGCTGCCGCCGTGGCCGTCCTGCCCCGGGTCCCGCTCGAGCGACGAGACGCACTGGGTGCCGGCGCAGCCCTCGCCGCCTGGTCGGTGGTCGCGGCGCTCGCTCGGACGCCCGACGGCGGCCGTCACGAGCTCGGCTACGTCTTCGCCGTCGCTCTCGCCGTGGCGATCCCGATTCTCGCCCTCGCGGTCGGGTCGTCGCGGATGCGCCTCAGGCCCCAGCCGGGTTGAGCGGCCGCCGCGCGACGGCCCATACCGACAGGCCGACGGGCAGCGGCAGCCGGTCGAGCGGGCGGAGCAGCGGTACGAGCGCGTCGAACAGGCGGTACTGGCCTCGGGGCCAGTGCTCCGGGCTCCGCAACCTGAATGTCACCAGCCAGCCGAGTGCCCCGACCGGGTTGACGTAGCGAGCGCCCACGATCTCGAACCCGACTGAGCGAAGCAGCTGCGCCAGAGGGTCACGGCGGTAGCGCCGCTCGTGACCGATTCGCCGATCGACGTTGCCGTACAGCCGCGGATGTGCGGGCACGAGCAGCAGGAGGTGTCCCCCAGGCGCGAGGAGGTCGTACGCCGCCCGCAGCGTCGAGGAGTCGTCCGGGATGTGCTCGAGGACGTTGAAGCAGATCACGGCGTCGAACGGCGCCGGCGAAGCGTCGCGGAGCTCTTCGGCGGTCGCGTGCGCAACGTCCACGTTCGTCCGCCGGCCGACGTTTTCCCGCAGTAGGTCGGCGTACGGCGCATGCGGCTCGAGCGCGACGACCTCACGGCCGTCCTCGGCGGCGAGCTCGGTGAAGGTCCCGATCCCGGCGCCGAGGTCGAGGACTCGTGCGCCGAGATACGGCCGCGCGCGGCCGTAGAGCCAGGCGTTGTAGTTCCGTGCCTCTTGCGTGACCTCGAGCGGCTCGTCGAGGTTCGGCGCGAACCCTTCGTCGCTCACGGCACCGCCGTTCGGACTGCACGCACCGCCAGCCAACCCGTCAACCCGAGCCCGATGCCGAAGAGCAACGCCGAGCAGACCGGCCAGAGGACGTCGTACCACGGCAGCGCGTACGGATAGACGAACGCGTTCGCCAGCGCGGCGGTGGCCATCGCGACGCCGACCGCGAGCTGCTCCCTGCGCGTTCGCACGACGAGGGCCGCCGCCACTCCCCACGCCCCGAAGAGGACGAGAATGAACTGCGGGCTGAAGATCCGGTTCGTGAGCAGGAACAGCACCGGAGCGCATGCTGCCAGCACGGTCGCGGCCGGCAGGCTCCTCCGTACCCGAGTCACGGCGACGAGCAACGCGAGCAGTCCGAGCGCCTGCAGCGCAACGGCTGCGACGTTCGCCCACCGAGGCGCGCCGGCCGAGAACGAGATGTGGGTACGCACGTGCGCGAGGTCGAACGGGCGCAGCAGCAGGTACCAGATCGATTCGGGGGTGATCGAACGACCGCTCTGGCGCGTGTACGCCGCCGAGACCTCGCTCGGGGACCACGCGAGGAACGGGAGGTAGACCAGCAGGATCGTCCCCACCGCGCCGGCGGCGTGCGCAGCCGCGTCGCGGAACCGGCGGTTGGCGAACAGCCAGACGAGAAACACGACGACCGCGAGCGACGGCGTCCACTTCACGAGCGCCCCGGCTCCGAGCGCGATACCCGAGAGCGCCCAGCGCTCACGCAGCGCCAGCACGAGCCCGATCGCGAGCAGCGCCGCGGGGACGAGGTCGAACTTGAACTCCCAGTAGAACGCGTTGGCCGGCCAGAGCCCGACGAACGCGGCGAGCCATGGGGCGAACCGTGCCCGTGTCGCCCAGACCGACGCGACGAGCGCGACCTGGAACGGGATCATCAGAAGCGCGTTCGCGTTCCGGGTCACACCGCCGCCGAGCCAGGCCTCGAGCGCGAAGAGGAGCACTGCGCCGACCGGGTACTCGGACCGCGGGTAGTCGCCGCGCAGCAATGCGTTGCCCTGCCAGCGGAAGACGACGCTCGCGTCCTTGTCGCCGGTGTAGTCGACGGCGAGGTGAAGGAGCAGCCAGGCCAGCGGCAGCAATGCGACGAGGACGAGGACGGGTGCGAGCCGCAGCCGCTCCTGCTCGCGCCACGCGAGAGCGAGACCGACGGCTGCGGCGGCGGCCCCCGCGAGCACCCAGGCCGTCGAGCCCTGCGTTCGATAGGCGAGCTCCCCGGCGAGAGCCCCCAGCGAGCCGGCGGCGAGCGCAACGTGCGGATCGGTACGCGCCGGAACGCGGATCGGCATCGCGAGAACGTACTCGCCGACTCGGGTGGATTGCCTAGACTGACCCGCCTTCGTGCGCGTCTCGTTCGTCATTCCCGCGTTCAACGAGGCGCCGACGCTCATCGACGTGCTCGAGCGCGTCGAGGCGCTCGAGCTCGAGAAGCAGATCGTCGTGGTCGACGACGGTTCGACGGACGGAACGAGCGAGCTGCTCCGGGAGTGGGCGCTGGAAAATCCTGAGCACCTCGTCCTCCACCAGGAGAACCGCGGCAAGGGCGCCGCCGTCCGAGCGGGAATCCCTCATGTCACCGGCGAGATCACGCTGATCCAGGACGCCGACATGGAATACGACCCGTTCGACGTGCCGGCCTTGATCGAGCCGATCCAGCGCGGTGTCGCCGACGTCGTCTACGGCTCACGACTCTCGGGCGGCCGCCCGCAGCGGGCCTACCTGTTCTGGCACCTCGTCGGCAACCGCTTCCTCACACTGCTGACGAACGTGCTCTTCAACACGACGCTGCACGACATGGAGACGGGCTACAAGGCGTTTCGCACCGAGGTGCTGCGGGCGCTCGACCTTCGCCAGAACGACTTCGGGATCGAGCCCGAGCTGACGGGGGAGGTCTGCCGCCGCAAGTTCCGGATCTACGAGATCCCGATCGCCTACTACGGCCGGACGTCGGCCGAGGGCAAGAAGATCACCTGGAGAGACGGCTTCAAGGCGATCTGGGTGCTGCTCGAGGTGCGGCTCCGGCGCTGAACGCCTCGCGTCTCATGTTGCTCGTCGCGGTGGTCGCGGGAGTCCACGGCCTCGTCTACATCCCGCTCGTCAGCACGAACGACAAGACGGACAGCTGGTCGTACCTTGCCTCGGCAAACGCGATCCGGGAAGGCTCGTACTCCACGCCGCTCAAGGCCGGGTTCTACTTCGTCTTCCCGGAACAATGGTTCGACATCACCGGCGCGCGGATTCCCGAACGCGCGTGGCAGTCGCCCGAGCGACAGGTCTTCCGGCCCCCCGGGTACCCGCTGTACGTCTCGCTGTTCGGCAAGAGCACGGTTTTCGCCGGCGAGCACCTGCCGGTGCTGCTCGGTCAGGGCGTGCTGTTCGGCCTCGGTGCGTGGCTGCTGATGCTCACCGTGCGCCGCTGGTGGGGCGAGGGAATCGCGTTACTGACCGGCCTCGTCTACGCGCTCGACCCGTGGTCGAAGCACTACGTGCCGCTGGTGCTGAGCGAGACGCTTGCCGGGCTTGTCGTGATCGCCGGCGCCTACGTCTTCACGCGGGCCTGGCAGGAGGGACGACTGGTCCAGTGGGCGGCGTTGGGCGCAGTCGGCGCGGGGCTCGCGCTCGTGCGAGCGGTGTTCGTGTTCGTCGTCCCGCTCGCCGTGCTCGGAGCGCTGGTCGCGCACGGCGCACGGCGCGACCGGTTGCTGCGGGCGGCAGCGACCGCGACCGCAGCGCTCGTGCTGCTCGTCCCCTGGCTCGCGTGGACGAACCACGTCGTCGGCCGCGCGACGATGTCGGTCTGGGGCGAGGGGTACAACCTGATCCTCGCAGCCAGCGGAGAGGGGCACGGCCGGACCTCGGCCGAGATCGAGGCCGACCCGGAGTTCGCCGACCGGATGGAGCGCATTCGCGCCGGCGTCCCATCGGTGGACGAGCTGCTCACGGACCCGACCGCGCACCCTCGCTACTTGTCCGCCTCGGACGAGGAGCTCCGCTCGGACGCGACCGACCTCTACGCCGACCGGCTGGCCGACGAGCCGCTCCAGGTCGCCTCGGAGGCCCTCTATCGGGCGTGGTTCCTCTGGATGGCCCACAAGGACTGGTATCAGCCGGACGGACCTGCGCTCGCCGCGCTCTACGCGCTCGACTGGCTGCTGCTGGCGCTCGTGCTCGCCGGCTCGGTGCTCGCGCTACGGCGTGGCGGCCCGGCCCGCGGCATCGTCGTGTTCCTGGCGGTGTACACGCTCGTGCTCGCCACGCACCACGTCGAGGCGAGGTTCGGAATCCCGCTCCGCGGGCTCTACCTCGCGTTCGCCACCCTCGCGCTCGTCGAGGCCTTCCGCCGCGCACCGTTCCGTCGCGCCCACCAGTAGCAGCGCGCAGAGCCAGAACGGCGCCATCGCGGGGCTCCCGGCCGAGGTGAGGTACGACTGGCCGACAGCCAGCACGAGGCCGCAGACGACTGCGCCGGCGCACGCCGCGGCTGCACCGTCGCGGACGTCTCGCGTCCGTGCGATCACGGCCGCGAGTGCCGCGAGCAGCAGCGCGAGCCCGACGACGCCGAGTTGCAGGAGCGTCCCGAGGTAGGAGTTCTCGGGCCGCTCGGAGTAGTGGAGGTAGTAGCGGTCGACGAAGACGCGCTCTTCCGTTCCGAACCCGTAGCCGAGCAGCGGCCGGTCGAGCGCTTGGTGGAGCGTCCCCCGCCAGGCTTCGAGGCGGCCGCTCGAGGTGAAGAGCGTGCGTTTGAACGGCTCGTCGCCCACCTTCGGGAACCCGACCTCCTTCTCGAGCGGGAGCTTCGACTGCACGTCCAGCGGGCTCAGCGGCGGCGTCGGCGGGGGCACGATGTCGAACGGGATGACCGGGTTCGTCTGGGCGGGCCCGGGGACCGCGATCGCGACGACGCCCACCGCCGCCAGCGCCACTCCCGCGATCACGACCCGAACGCGCGTCCGCCGGGAAACCGGCGTCGCCAATGCGAACACGAGGGTCCCGGCAAGCGCGCCGAGAAGCGCGCCGCGCGAGCCGGAGGCCACGAGTGAGCAGTAGAGCAGCGCGAACACGGCGATCCCGACGGCGCGCCTCGCGCGGTCGCCCGCCGCGAGGATCCCCCACACGACGGCCGGGATCACGAGCGCGATCAGCATCGCCATCGCGTTCGGGTTGCCGCCGATCCCGTTGTACCGGGCGGGTGACTGTGTCGTCGCCGGAGTAACGGCCCTGTCGTAGTCGAGCCACAGCTCGAGGACGCCGATCAGTGCGAGCAGAACCACGCCTGCGACGATGCCGAGCAGGACGACCTCGACGAGCTTCGGGCGGACCGCTGCGACCACGGCCAGGGCAGTTCCGACGGCGAAGACCGCCGCGACGCTGCCGAACCTCCCAACGGTCAGAGCGAAGTCGGTCGACCAGGCCGCGGAGAGCAGCGCCAGCCCGAGGAAGCCGCCGAAGAGCAACGTCACGCTCGCACCGAGCCGGCCCCGGCGGGAAACGAGAGCGAGCAGGAGCGCAACCGCGAGCAACTCCACGAGCGCGGCCCAGCGAATCGCCCGTCCGCCGGGGCTGTTCCAGGGGTAGGTGTTGCCAGCTGCGAGCCCGAGGAAGAGGACGAACGCAACCGTGAGCGCCTGCACCGCACCTTCGAGCTGCACGGGCAGCCGCCCGCGGTTCACGAGTCGGCTCGGTCTGCGTCGCGCTCGAAGATGCCCTTGCACACCGGGCACATGCGCACGATCAGCCGCTCGACCTCGGCTCGGTCGACGCGCACCGTCGCGAGCTCGGGATCCTCGCGCAGGCTCCAGAACTCCGTCTCGCCCGAGCGGCGGTCGATCGCCTCGATGACGCGGCCGGCGCGGTCGACGCAGAGCTCGAGCGCGAACCGGTTGCTCCCGCGCGCGTACGTGAGGCACTGGAAGCGCGCAAGGAAGCGGAAACCCGACAGCGACGGGTTGTCGAGCTTCCCGACGTCGTCGCGCACCTGCGCGATGCCCGCGTTCTGCCTGTCGGCGTGGTGCGAGCGCTCGAGCCGCCCGATCCCGAC
The DNA here is from genome assembly GCA_963700495.1 of uncultured Actinomycetes bacterium. Lineage (GTDB taxonomy): Bacteria > Actinomycetota > Thermoleophilia > Gaiellales > Gaiellaceae > JACCTU01. Next base: position 254,757 of record CAVOXT010000004.1, read on the forward strand.
GAGCACGAGCGCGCCGACGAGCCCCGCGGCGAGCGCGATCGTCCAGCGCCGGCTCACCTGGGCCTCCCGTTCGTGAGCTCGCGTAGAAGCGTCCGGTAGCGCTCGATCGCGATCGTGCGGTCGCCCTCGCCGACGACCCACTCGCGCCCGCGGCGCCCCATCTCTTCGAGGTCGAGCTCACCGTCGTACGCGCGCGCGGATCGCACGCGCCAGCAGCTCGGGCCGCCCGGCCGGAACGACGACGCCCGCGCCCACCTCCTCGATCACCTGCGCGGTCTCGCTGTCCGGCTCCGCAGCGGCGAGCACGGGCCGGCCCACAGCGAGCACGCCGTAGAGGCGGCTCGGCACGACGTAACCCGAGAGCCCCCGTGCGAGCCCGACGACGTGGACGTCGGCGGCGGAGAGGGAATCGGCGAGCAACTCGCGCGGCTGGTAGCCCATGAACATCACCTGCTCGACCTCGAGCAGCTTCGCGAGCCTCTTCAGCTCGTCGCGGCGGGCTCCTCCGCCGATCGAGGACGATCCGGAGGTTCTCGAGGTCGCGCAAGAACGTCGCGGCGCGGATGAGCTTGTCGATGTCCTGCGCGTGGCCGATGTTGCCGGAGTGCATGACGACGAACTTGTCGACGAGGCCGTGCTCACGGGCCCACGGGTTGTCACGCGGCTGCGGCCGGAGGTCCGACGTGTCGGTCCAGTTCGGGATCACGACGATCCGGTCGCGGTCCGCGCCCTTCTCCACGAGACGCTCGCGCATCGTGTCGCCGATCGCGACGACCCGGTCAGCGCGCTTGAGGTACGTCCGCGTGGCGAGCCTGAGCAGTTCGACGAGCGCCGGGTTGTCGAGCCGCTTCAACGCAACGGCGACCTCCGGGAAGACGTCCTGGCTGACGACGACGAGCGGCGCATCGAACCGGCGCGCGAGCACGAGTGCGAGGTCGGCGATCACCGGCGGGTCGGTCATGCAGAGGACGACGTCGGGCCGCTCCACCTTCAACCCCTCCCACAGCGAGAGGCCGAGGTACGTGAGGTAGTTGGCCGCGCGGAGCGAGAGCTTGCTCCGGTCGTACGCGGTCGAGCCGACGCGGACGATGTCGACGCCGCCCTTCTCGCCGCGGCCGGGCGACTCTGCGCCGGCGACCATGCCCGTGACGACGGTGATGTCGAACTCCTCCGCGAGCGCCTCGCAGAGCTCCGCGAGCAGGTGCGCGGTCGCCTCGACGCCGGGCCAGTAGTACTGGTTGAGCACGAGGACGCGCGGCCGCGCGCCCACCTCAGCTTTGTCTTGCGGCATCTGGTCGAGGGCGGAGGGCGACGAGGAGAAACGCGCAGATCCAGAGCGCAGCGGTGGCGTTGTTCCCCGCGGCATAGAGATACGACTGGAACGCGCCGAGCACGAGTCCTGCGACGAGCACGCCGACGCAGGCAGCCGTGAGGCCGCGAACGCGCGGGTCCGACGAGCCGGGCACGCACGGCCGGCACGAGCAGGGCAGCCGCCATCGCGAGGAAGAGGACCAGGCCGATCGCGCCGAGCTCGAGGGCGAGGCCGACGTACGAGTTCTCGGGCACCCCCGAGTTGAAGCCGACGAAGCGGTCGACGAAGACTTTCTCCTCGGTGCCGAAGCCGAAGCCCAGGAGGGGCCTGTCGGCGGCCTGCCGAAGCGCGCCGGTCCAGGCCTCGGTTCGCCCGCTCGAGCTCGTCAGCGTCCGTCCCGGGTCGTCGACGCCCACGCCCGGCGGGGGATGCCCGACGTCGTCCTGCAGGCGGAGGACGAGGCCCGCGTCGGCGTACGGTGCAACCGCCTTGACCGGAGGCGGGTTGGGGTCAGCCGCAACCTCGGGAGCCGCCACGTTGGGATTCGGGTTGGGGATGTGCGACGCGACGACGCTCACCGCGAAGAGCGCGCCGACCACTCCCACGCCTGCGAGCGCGCGGCGCACGCTCTGCTCGCGAAAGGCCGCCCAGGCCGCGAGCCCCGCGCAGCCTGCGACGAGTGCTCCGCGCGAGCCGGAGGCGACGATCGACGCGAGCAGCCCGACCGCGACGATCCAGCCGAGCGAACGGCGGAGCTTCGTGCCGGCGTCCAGCGCCACGTGGGCGGCGGCCGGCAGCGCGACGGCCAGGAGCATCGTCGCCGTGTTCGGCCCTCCGCCGAGTCCCTGGTACCGCGCAGGAAGGATCGCGGTTGCCGCCTGGACGGCACGGTCGTGGCGGAACAGCAGCACGAGCAGCCCGCCGGCAGCGACCAGCGCCGCGCCGGCCACGACTGCGTCGAGGACGCGCTCCGCCGCGGCAGGACGTCCGCTCGTCGCCCACGCGAGCGCCGCCGCCGCGAGGAGGACCACGCCGAACGCGGCGGCGCGTGCGACGGTCTCCCGTGGGGCGGCCGACCAGCTGATCGAGACGGCCGCGAGCGCGAGAAACACCCCTGCGAGGGCGAACGCCGCGACGGCGACCCGCGCTCCGCGCTGCTGCCACGCCCACGCAAGCGCAAGCACGAGCAGCACGAGCAGCGCGACCCAGCGCAGGCGCCGAGCCCAGGGGATCCACGACTCGATCGACCCCGAGGCGAGGACGAAGAAGACGATCGTCGCTGCAATGACAGGCTGTACCCAGCGCTCGATCGACCACGGGCGGGCCGCGACCGGCACGGGCGGCAAGGATACTTTCCAGATGTGAACGTTCCTGAACGCATCGTTCCGGACGCGACGGAGCCCGGCATCGTCGCGCTGCACCTGAAGCGCTACGAGTTCGCCGCCCCCCACGCCCGCGGCCGCGACGTGCTGGACGCGGGGTGCGGCGTCGGCTACGGGAGCGCCTTCCTCGCCGAGTCCGCGAGGCGCGTCGTCGGGGTCGACCTCGACGGCGAGTCGATCGAGTACGCGCGCGGGCGCTACGCCGCTCCGAACCTCGAGTTCGAGGTCGGCGACATGCAGGCGCTCGGATTCGGCGACGCGTCGTTCGACCTCGTCTGCGCCTTCGAGACGATCGAGCACCTGCCGCAGCCGGAGCGCTTCGTGGCCGAGGCGCGCCGCGTGCTCCGCCCCGGCGGCGTGCTGATCGCCTCGACGCCCCGTGCGGCGTCGTCAGACGGGAGGTCGGACAACCCCTTCCACGAGCGCGAGTTCACGGCGGCGGACTTCGAGGCGCTGTTCGCGCCCGAGTTCGCATCGGTCGCGCTGCTCGGTCAGCGGCGGCTGCGGACTGCACGCCACCGGATGCTCCAGCGCCTCGACGTGCTGGGCCTGCGCAAGCGCCTGCCGTTCCTGCGCGGCCTCGGCAAGACCGTCACCGGCACGCCGGCGATGGCCGACCTCTCCAGCGCCGACGTCGAGATCGGCGCCGACCTCGACGACGCGAGCGAGCTGATCGCGGTCTGCCGCGCGTGAAGGTCGCGCACCTGCTCATCGGCGGCGAGGTCGCGGGCGGGCAGCTCGTCGCGCTCCAGCTCGCCGACGCGCTTCGTGCGAGCGGCGACGACGCGATCTTCCTCTCTCCCGAAGAGGGCGCGTTCACGGCACGCGCACGCGGCGACGGCTACCGGGTGCTGCGCGCCGACGTCGGCCGGCTGCACCGCGTTTTCGGAGTGATCACGCTCGCCCGGCTGCTTCGCCGCGAGCGGATCGACGTCCTGCACACGCACACGCTCGCGGCCGCGAACGCACTCGGCCGGCTTGCCGGCCGGCTCGCAGGCGTGCGCGTCGTCTCGCACCTGCACATCGAGAACCACTTCCGTCCTGCGACCCGCTTCCTGCTCCGCGGTGCCGACAACGCGACCGCGCGACTGACGCACGCCCTCGTCGCAGTGTCGGAGGACACGCGCCGCGCATATGAGCGACAGGGATACCCACGCCGCATCGAGGTCGTCTACAACGGCGTCGCACTCGACGGCACACCTTCCTCGGGACTGCGCGACGAGCTCGGCGTGCCGCCCGAGGCGCCGCTCATCGGCGAGATCGGGCGGCTCTGCGACGTCAAGGGCCAGCGCGAGCTGATCGAGGCGCTCGCGCAGGTACCGGACGTGCACGCGGTGCTCGTCGGCGCGGATCTCGAGCAGGGCGGCGCATACCAGCGAGAGCTCGAGCGCGTCGCCGAGCGGGCGGGTGTGCGCGACCGTGTCGTCTTCGCCGGACGACGCGACGACGCCGCCGGCCTCCTCGCCGAGCTGGACGTCTTCGCGCTGCCGTCGTGGACGGAGGGCCTGCCGCTTGTCGTGCTCGAGGCGATGGCCATGCGGCGGCCGGTCGTCGCGACGCCGGTCGGGGGACGCCCGAGGTCGTCGTCGACGGCGAGACGGGCTTCCTCGTCCCGCCGCGGGACCCCGACGCGCTGGCGGTCGCGCTGCGGCGGCTGATCGAAGACGCCGACCTGCGGCGGCAGATGGGCGAGGCCGGGTTCGAGCGCGTCCGGACGCACTTTTCCGCGGAGGCGACGACGTCGCGCATGCTCGCGATCTACGACGAGGTTCTGCGCTGAGCGTCACCGCCGCGATCACGACGTACAACCGCGCGGCCTTCCTGCCGGGCGCGCTTGAGAGCGTGTTCGCGCAGACGCGCGCGCCGGACGAGATCCTCGTCGTCGACGACGGCTCCACCGACGAAACGCGCGAGGTACTGACGGCGTACGCCGACCGCATCCGCGTCGTGCACCAGGAGAACGGCGGGCGCTCGGCCGCGCGCAACACGGCCGTGACCGAGGCGCGCGGGCGGTTCGTCTCGTTCCTCGACTCCGACGACCGCTGGACCCCGACAAAGCTCGAGCGAGAGCTCCCGGCGCTCGACGCCGACGACCGCGTCGGTCTCGTCCACGGCCACGTCGACCTGATCGGCCCGGACGACGAGGCGCTGCCGGAGGAGACCGCGCGCCATCACGAGCTGTTCAGCTCGGCGCACCGCAACGGCGTCACGTACGCCGGCTACGCGTTCGACTGCCGCTGCTTCTCCTCCGCGCTGACCCTGCGCGTCGAGGCGCTCGAGGACGTCGGCCTCTACGACCCGGCCCTCCTGCTCGACGACTACGACGTCTACCTCCGGCTCGCGCTCTCGTGGAAGATCGCCTTCCTCGAAGGGCCCGCGATGGCCCTCTACCGTCACCACCCTGGACAGATGACGACCTACGAGCTGACGATGGGCCAGATCCAGACCGCCGAGAAGCACCTCGGGCTGATCGAGGCGCGCGAAGACGTCCCCGACCGTCAGCTCGCCAGGCGGAACTTCGAGCTGATGCTCGCGCGCTCGTGGGCGGTGCTCGAGGACCAGCGCAAGTCGCGCCGCCACCTTCTGCGCGCGCTCCGGCTCGACCCCGCCCTCCTACGCGAGCCCTGGGTGGCGCGCCGCCTCGTCGCGTCCTTCGTCAAGCGGTGAGGCTCGCACTCCTCACGGAGATCCCCGCTCCGTACCGGATCCCGCTCTTCAACGCGCTCGCGAGCCGGGTCGACCTGCGCGTGCTCTTCCTCGCGCAGCAGGATCCCGCGCCGCGCGTTCTACGAGCTCCACCGCGACGAGTGGCGGTTCGACAGCCGCGTGCTTCGCGGGCCGCAGCTCCGTCGCGGCAGCCGTTGGGTCGTGCTCAACCGCGGCGTGCTGCGCGAGCTGCGCCGCTTCCGGCCGGACGCGGTCGCGGTCGGCGGCTGGAACCAGCCCGCCTTCTGGCTGGCGCTCGCGTACTGCCGTCTGCGCCGCGTGCCCCTGCTCGTGTGGATCGAGTCCACGGCGCGCGACGCGCGCTCCGAGTCGCGGATCCTCGCCCGGGCGCGCGACCTGATGGTCCGCGGAGCGGCCGGCGCGTACGTGCCCGGCAGCGCCTCGGCGGAGTACGCGCGCAGCCTCGGCGTCGAACTCGTCGAGATCGCGCCGAACGCGATCGACGGGTCGGTGTTCGAGCGCGCGGCCGTGGACCGCAGCGGGCGCCCGGGCTTCAGCGTCCTCTACGCCGGCCGGCTCGACCCGGAGAAGGGGCTCGACACGCTGATCGCGGCGTTCGGCGACGTTCCCGGCGAGCTCGTCCTGATCGGCTCGGGCACCGATGAGGCGCGCCTGCGCCGGCTCGCCTCCGACCGCGTGCGGTTCGAGCCGCCGCGGACCCGCGACGACCTCGTCGACGCCTACGCCGAAGCCGACGTCTTCGTGCTGCCGTCTCGCTCGGAGCCCTGGGGGATGGTGCTGAACGAGGCGGCGGCCGCCGGGCTCCCACTCGTCGCGAGCGAGGAGTCGGGCGCCGCGCACGACCTCGTCGAGGAGGGCGGCAACGGGTTCCGCTTCGCGGCCGGCGACGTCGACGCGCTGCGCTCGGCGCTGCGACGACTCGCGGACGACCCCGACCTCCGCGCGCGGTTCGGCGCGCGCTCGCGCGAGCTCGCGCAGGGCTTCACGCCGGAGGCGTGGGCGGCGGGAGTCGCTAGCGCAGCCGGTCGTGCACGGCGACGAACTGGTCGTCGCTGAGCGCCGCGTCGTCGGCGCCGGTCAGCTCGACGACGCGCGGCACCATCGGCGTGCCCGACACGTAGTGCGCGACCATCAGCATGCGCTCGCCGCTCTCGGGCTTGAGCTGCTTGTGGTAGCCGCACGTGTCGGCGAAGACGACGGTTGCGGGCGGCCCCTCGCAGAGGACCCACTCGGATTCCGGCACGACCGCGCGCATCTGGTCGTCGGTCGAGCGCGCCTGCTCGTCGCGCTGCGGGAGCTCGCGCCGCGACCCGACCGGATGTGTGCCCCGCGCGTAGCAGAGCGGTCCCGCAGGTGCGCGAACGTCGGTGAAGTAGACGAACATCTTCAGGTTCATGATGTCGTCGCCGTCGCGGTGCCAGAGCTGCGTCTGGATCGCAGGACCCTCGGTCGGATGCGTGTGCCAGACGTCGAGCGCGCGCAGCGTCGAGCGCATGTTCAGGTAGCCGTTTACGACGGCGAGAGGACGCGGGTGGAGCGCGATCCGGGCGAACGGATGCTGGACGTCGTACGAGGCATCGCCGAGCTTCGTCAGGAAGGTCGCCTTGCTCCCGCTCTGCGCGTCGCCGCCGTCCTGCGGCCGTGCGTCGTAGCGGCGACGCGCCTCGGCCGCCGCGTCGTCGTACAGGCCGGTCTCGCCGAAGACGGTCGAGAAGTCCGTGATCGCCACACCTTCGCGCCGGAGCCGTGCGACGAGGTCGACGAGCTCGGGCGGCACGCTCCCCCCGCCCGATCGGTCGCGATTGCGGAGCCGCCAGCGCGTGTGCGCGAGCCGGTCGTTGAGCCGGGTCTTGACGGCCATCGGGCGCACCCTACCCGGTACGCTCACGGCCCGTGGCAGCCAAAACCGCACTCGTCACGGGCTCCAGCGGGCTCATCGGCTCCGAGTGCGTCGCGTTCCTGGACGCCCGCGGCTGGGCCGTCCACGGCGTCGACAACAACATGCGCAGCGGACTTCTTCGGCGAGCACGGCGACACGACGCTGGAACCTCGAGCGACTGCGGCGCGAGACCTCGCGCTTCGAGCACCACGACCTGGACGTCCGCGACCGCGAGGGGGTCGCTCGGCTCGTTCGCCGAGCAGCGGCCCGACCTCGTCGTCCACGCGGCCGCGCAGCCCTCGCACGACCTCGCGGCGAGCCGCCCGTTCGACGACTTCGAGGTGAACGCCGTCGGGACGCTGAACCTGCTCGAGGCGGCGCGGCAGCACGCGCCCGAGAGCGCCGTTCGTGTTCCTCTCGACGAACAAGGTCTACGGCGACTCTCCGAACGAGCTTCCGCTCGTCGAGCTCGAGACCCGCTGGGACTACGCCGACCCCGCACAGCGCGAGGGGATCGACGAGACGTGCCGCATCGACATGACGATGCACAGCCTCTTCGGCGCATCGAAGGTCGCCGGCCGACGTGCTCGTGCAGGAGTACGGCCGGTACTTCGGCCTGCCGACGGTGTGCTTCCGCGGCGGCTGCCTGACGGGCCCACGCCACTCCGGCGCCGAGCTCCACGGGTTCCTCGCCTACCTCGCACGCGCGGCAGCCGAAGGGCTGCACCTATCGGATCTTCGGCTACAAGGGCAAGCAGGTCCGGGACAACATCCACTCGTACGACGTGTGCACTGCGATCCTCGCGTTCGCGGAGGAACCTCGGAGCGGCGCGGTCTACAACCTCGGCGGCGGGCGCGCGAACAGCGTCTCGCTGCTCGAGGCCGTCGCCCGGTTCGAGGAGCTGCTCGGCACGAAGATGCAGACGGAGTACCTCGACGAGGCGAGGCGCGGCGACCACATCTGCTACATCAGCGACCTGACGCGCCTTCGCACGGACTACCCGCAGTGGGAGCTGAGCGTGTCGCTCGACGACCTGTTCGAGGAGCTCGCCGAAGCCGGTCGGCGCTTCGCCGGCGTCGCCGGATGAGAGTCGCCCTCGTCGTCAGCGGCGGCGTTCCGAACCCGACCGCGAGCGGCGGAGCTCTCACGGCGTGGACCGTCCTCCAGCATCTGCTCGAGCGCGGCCACGACGTGTCGGTCGTCGCGCTCCACGACCCCGAGCACTACGAGCCGACCGGAACGCCGGAGGCGGAGCGAGTGCGGGTCGTTCGCGGGCTCGGCGCAGAAGTCGTCGAGATCCTCTCGTCGTCGACCGCCTACTTCCGCGGGCTCGAGCGCGGGCCGCTCGACCGCGTGCGCCGCGCCTGGCGCCCGCTCGACGAGGAGCTCCAGCCGCACCTCGTCGACGCGCCGTCCGTCCGTGTCGCCGTCGAGGAGACCGGCGCGGACGTCGCGTTCGTCTACCACTGGGAGGCACTCTCCGCGACGACCGGGCTCCGGATCCCGCGGTTCGCGGCCGTCGGCGACCCGCCGCAGCTCTCGCAGTGGTACCGGTTTCGCGAGGAGCTCCCCGACCCCCGTGCGCTCCGGCGCGTCGTCCGCCTCCAGTCACAGCTCCGGCTGCAGCCCGCGCTCCTCGTCCGCCTGCTGAACGAGTGCGGCGCGAGCGGCGCCTTCGCCGCGCACCACGCGGCGTGGCTGCGCCGGCACGGCGCGCCCGACTGCCGCTACCTGCACACGCCCGTGCCCGACGTCGCCGGCGCGGAGTGGCGCGAGCAGCGCGACCGCGGTCTCGCCGAGCGCCCGACCGTGCTGCTCGTCGGCCATCTCAAAGGCGTCGTCACGGTCGAAGGGCTCGAGCGCTTCGCGAAGGACGTCCTGCCGCGGCTCGAAGCCGAGAACTTCGAGGTGCGGATCGCGGGCGGTTACGAGCCGCCGCCGGAGCTCGCGCGCGCGTTCGACCGTCCAAACATCAGGTTCCTCGGACACGTCGAGGGCGCCGAGGACGAGTTCCGCCGCGCGCACGCCCTCGTCGTGCCGAACGCGATCCCGCTCGGCATACGCGTGAGGATCGTGACGGGCTGGTCGCTCGGCTCGTGCGTCGTCTCGCACACCTCGAACGCGAACGGCATCCCCGAGCTCGAGCACGGCTCGAACGCGCTGCTCGCCGACTCGGGGGACGGGCTCGCCGACCAGGTCCTCCGCGCGGTCCGGGACGACGACCTCCGCCGCCGGATCGAAGCGGGTGGGCGCGCGACGTACGAGCGCGCGTTCGCGCCGGCCGTGTCCGCCGGCGAGATCGTGGACGTACTCGAGTCGCTCGTCCCGGCCCACGCGTCGGCTTGAGCCGCATCGTCCTCACCGGGGGCGCGGGGTTCATCGGCAGTCACCTCGCCGAGGCGCTCGTTGCCCGCGGCGACGACGTCCTCGTGCTCGACGACCTCAGCACGGGTTCGCGCGACCACGTTCCGCGCGCTGCTGAGCTTCTCGTCGCCGACGTCGCCGAGAACGTCTCGGAGGCGTTCGCCGGTGCGGACGCTGTGCTTCACGTCGCGGGGCAGGCGAGCATCTTCAAGTCCTTCGACAACCCGGCGGGTGACCTGCGCACGAACGTGCTCGGAACGATCAACGTGATCGAAGCGTGCGTCGCGCACGGCGTCGAGCGGCTCGTGTTCGCGGGCTCGATGACCGCGTACGGCGAGCCCGAACGGGTCCCCACGCCCGAGGACGAGCCGTGCGTCCCCGTCTCGTACTACGGCGTGACGAAGTACGCCGCCGAGCGCTACGTGCACGCGAGCGCGCCGCGCGGGCTCGCCGTCACGACGCTCCGGATGTTCAACGTCTACGGCGAGCGCCAGAGCCTGACGAACCCCTACCAGGGCGTGCTCGCGATCTTCCTCGGCAACGTGCTCCGCGGTGAGCCGATCACGATCCACGCGGACGGGCTCCAGACCCGCGACTTCGTCTACGCCGGCGACGTCGTCGACGCGTGGCTCCGCGTGCTCGAGGACGAGGGCACACACGGGCGCGTCTACAACGTCGGCAGCGGGCGTGAGACGTCGATCCGAGAGCTCGCGCGTGAGGTGATCGCCGCCGCCGGCCACGACCCGGACGCGTGGGAGATCAACCACGGCGACGCGCAGGCGGGCGACATCCGCCGGTCCGCGGCCGACGTGAGCTCGATCCGCGAAGCGACCGGCTGGAAGCCCGCGACCGAGCTGCGCGAGGGCCTCCGCCGCACGGCCGTCTGGGCCGCCGCCCCGTAGCGCGGTGCTTCTCGTCCTCGGCCTGATCGTCGTCACCGCGACCGCGGGACTCATTGCGGCGGCACTCCGACTCGACTCGTTCGCCTCGTTCCTGCTTGCCGCGTATCTCGTCGGCGCCGCCGAGGTGATCGGCCTCGGGCTCGCACTCTCGCCCCTCGAGCTCGTCGGTCGAGCGGGCTACCTCGTCGGTGAGGCGCTCCTGCTCGCCGCGGCCGTCGTGATCTGGCTTCGGACCGGCGCGCCACGGCCTCCGATCCCGGCGTTCGACCTCCGGCGGGTGGCCGTCCGCCACAAGCTCCTAGCCGGACTCGCAGGAGCCGTCGCCGCGAGCTTCGTGTACGAGCTGTTCCTTGCGCTCGCTGTTCCCCCCAACAACAGCGATTCGCTGACGTACCGGCTGTCGAGGGCGGCGGCGTGGCTCCAGCACGGCGGGCTGCACTGGATCGCGAATCCGCACACGGCGCGCCAGAACGAGTTTCCGCCGAACGCGGAGCTCGAGCAGCTCTACACGCTCGTTCTTTTCCGCGGCGACACCGCGGCGGCGCTCACTCAGCTGGCGGCGGCGGCAGCGCTCGTCGTCGCCGTCGCCGGCATGGCGCGCCGGCTCGGCTACTCGTGCCCTTCCGCGGCGTTTGCGGGACTCGTCTTCGCGACGCTCGCCGAGGTCGCGCTGCAGTCGTCGAGCACGCAGAACGACCTCGTCACCGCCTCGTTTGTGGCCGCCGCCGCCTACTTCGTCCGCTCATCCGTGTCGGCCGAGCTCGCGCTCGCCGGGGTGGGGACGGGACTCGCGCTCGGAACGAAGGCAAGCGCGTGGTTCGCCCTCCCTTTCCTCGCCCTGCTCGCGCTCGTCTCGCTCCCACGTCGTCGGCTCGCGTTCGCCGCAGCGTCGGCCGCAGCGGCGGCGCTCGTCTTCGCAGGGCCCTTCCTGGCGCTCAACCTCACGCACACGGGCAAGCCGTTCGGCCACGGCTACGAGATCGAAGGGTTCAAGCCGGACATCACCTTCGGCGGCACCGTGTCGACGATCGCCCGCGTCACGTGGCGGTTCATCGACCTCTCGGGGTACCGCTTCGACGACCGCTTCCGCCAGCCGATCGAGCGGCGCGGCGAGGACGCGTTCCGGATCCTGCACATCGACCCGAATCCCGAAGCGTCGGGAGCGTTCCCGTTCGCGTTCGCGCTGAACATCCGCGCGCACGAGGACCACTCGTTCTTCGGCCCGCTCGGGATCCTGCTTCTCGTGCCGCTGTCACTCGTTTTCGCAATCGCGTGGCCGCTGCGGCGGACGACCGCCGGACGGGGGGTGCACGGGCTGGCACTCCCGCTGTTCGTGTTCGGCCTCGCACTGACGTTCCGCTTCAGCGACGAGGCGCGGTATCTGGTCGTACCGGTCGCGCTGACGACACCGCTCGTGGCGGCCGTCTACCGGTGGCGCGTGCCGGCCGCCGCCGTCGCGCTCGTCGCGGTCGTCTCGCTCGCGTTCACACACGCGCGGAACGAGTTGAAGCCCACCGGGCTCGGCCAGCGACCGGCCGCGTGGTCGCTTGCACGCCTCGAAGCGATGTCGCTCGACGTCCCTGAGCGCGCGCCTCTCCTCGAGGCGGTCGACCGCGGCGTCCCCGACGAAGCTTCGGTCGGCGTCGCCCTCGGCCCAAGCGACTGGGACTACCCGCTCTTCGGGCCCAGGCTCACGCGGAGGCTCGTACCGCTTCCCGACCGCGGGGGCCTCGAGGCGGCCGACCGCCTCGGACTGCGCTACGCCGTCTTCGGCGAGGCCTGGCAGCCCGTCGGGAGCGGCTGGTCGCTGCAGCGCTTCGTCAACGCCGGGGTGCTCGCCCGCCGTCAGTAGAGTGGCGCGCCGTGAGCCGCCGGATCGCGAAGAGTGCCCTCGTCCGGATCGCAGGTTCGTCGAGCGGCCGGCGCGCGCTCGCCTACCTCGCGAAGACGGAGCCGTCGCTCCTCGTCGAGGCCCTCGGTCCGCGCGTCAACCGCGGTGCTCGGTTCGGCACGGTGCGCGAGTGGCCGGCCGACGTCGACGGCTTCGAGGACCTCGCCTTCCTGTTCTCGAGCAACCAGCTGCACCACGCGATCATCAGCATGAGCGTGCACGAGGGCGCGTACCTCTTCGCGCTTGCGCGGTCGCTCCCGGACGCGACGCTCGTCGAGATCGGCCGCTCGAAGGGCGGCAGCACGCTCCTCCTCGCCGCCGCGATGACACCGGCGTCGCGGCTCGTCTCGTACGATCTCCACGTGAAGGAGACGGCGGGACGGGAGAGCGACGCCGAGCTGGTCGACGCGCTCCGGCGCTACGGCCTCGGCGACCGCGTCGAGCTCGTCGTCGCGGACTCGCGCACGGTCGACGGTCCGGCGGCCGACCTCGTCCTCGTCGACGGCGACCACAGCTACGAGGGCGCGCGCGCCGACTGGGAGGCCTGGCGCGAGCGCGTCCGCTCCGGGGGACACGTCGTCTTCCACGATGCCGTCCCCGACGGCCTCGCACGACCGCACGAGGGGGTCGTGCGCCTGATGGACGAGATTCGCCGCACCGAGCCGTCGTTCGCCTACCGAGGCGGCGCGGGCACGCTCGCGCACTTCCAGAGGGTGGACTAAACGGGGGTGCGCTCGGACGAGGGCTGGTTGACCTCGCCCCAGCTGTGCGGCACGTCGACGAGCCCGAGGTAGTCGCGAACCTTTCGGGGATCGTCGACCGCACCGCGGGCGCCTGCGACCTCGAACTCGATCACGCCGCGCAGGTCGTCCTGCGGGACGCCGGTGAGGGCGTACAGGTCGAGACGGTAGGCGCCGCGCCGGAGCGGCAGGGTCGGAATCTCGACGTCGAGCTCGACCGGGCCGGGCCGCAGGTCGACGTCGCGTTCCCCGGAGGTCAGCGTGAACACGAGCGTGCCGTCGAGCGTCGAGATCTTCGTCAGCACTTCGAGCTTCGACGTCTCGATGTGGGAGCGAAGCGTCAGCGCGATCCGCATCGGCTCGTTCTGGAAGAAGATGCCGGTCGTCTCGCCCGCAGCGTCGAGGAGCTGGACTCGCTCGAAGAGCACCTCCTTGTGCGTCTGCTTCGCGACGCCGTGACGGAGCGCTGGAGCGGTGAGGTCTGCCATTCCCGGCTGGAGCGCGAGGTGTCCTTCGCTGAGGTACTCCGCAACGACATCGCCGGGATCGCCGATCCGCCGCACACGGCCGGCCTCGAGCCAGACGCACCGGTCGGCGAGCGCAGTGATCGCGCTCATGTTGTGGCTGACGAGGATCACCGTGCGCCCGTGGCCGGAGACCTCGCCCATCTTCCCGAGGCACTTGCGCTGGAACGCCGCGTCGCCGACGGCGAGCACCTCGTCGACGATCAGGATCTCCGGCTCGAGATGCGCGGCGACCGCGAACGCGAGCCGCAGCTGCATCCCGCTCGAGTAGCGCTTGACCGGCGTGTCGATGAACCGCGCGACGTCGGCGAACGCGACGATCTCGTCGAACTTGCGCTCGATCTCCGGCGCTTCATCCCGAGGATCGCGCCGTTGAAGAAGACGTTCTCGCGGCCCGTCAGGTCGGGGTGAAAACCCGTCCCGACCTCGAGCAGCGAGCCGACGCGGCCCCAGACGCGCGCCTCGCCGGACGTGGGGTCGGTGACCCCGGAGAGGATCTTCAGCAGCGTCGTCTTGCCCGCGCCGTTGCGGCCGATGATCCCGAGCACTTCGCCCCGCTCGACGTCGAAGCTGACGCCGTCGAGCGCCTCGATCTCCTCCTGGGCTCGCGCCGAAGCGGCGAGCGCACAGCCCGGGCGATCGCCTCGCGAAGGCTGCCGTGGAGCACGTCCATCTCGCCGAGCCGGTACCGCTTGACGAGGTCTCGGATCTCGAGCGCGTTGTCAGACGATGTCTGCAAAGACCCGCTCCATCCGCTTGAAGTACAGAAGCCCGAGCACGAAGAAGGCGACGCCGCTCGCCGTCGACAGGGCGATGTGAACGACCTCGGGCCGTACACCGCCGAGCATCGCCCAGCGGAAGCCCTCGACCACGCCCGCCATCGGGTTGAGCCAGAACAGCGTCTCCCACGGCTGCGACAGGTTCAGCCCCTCGAACGAGATGAAGACGGCGCTGGCGAAGAGCCAGAGCTGAAGCAGAAAGGGGACGACGAAGCGGATGTCGCGGTACTTGACGTTCAGCGCCGCGAGCATTGCGCCGACGCCGGCGGCGCTGATCATCGCCAGCAGCACGAAGGGAATCGCGGTCCAGGCACGTTGCGGCGACGGGAACACCCCGTAGCCCGCCATGACCGCCAGCAGGACGCACGTCGCGAGCGCGAGGTCGACCAGCGCGGCGAACACCGGCGCGAGCGGGGCGAGCAGCCGCGGGAAGTAGACCTTCGTCAGCAGCGACGCGTTCCCGACGAGGCTTCCGGACGCGAGCGTGACCGAGTTCGCGAAGAAGAGCCAGATCACCGAACCGGAGAGCGCGACCAGCGCGTACGGGCCGGCCGAGTACACGCCGAGGAACCTCCCGAAGAACAGCGTGAAGACGACCATGTACATCAGCGGCTGCAGCACCGCCCAGACGATCCCGAGCGACGTCTGCTTGTAGCGCACCTTCAGCTCGCGCCAGGCGAAGAAGTAGAGGAGCTCGCGGTGACGCCAGAGCTCGCGCAGCCCGAGGCTCGGCCTGCGCGGCGCGGGCCTGATGACGCGCGGCTCCGGGGTAACGACTGAGGTCGCGGCTTCCACGTACGGAGAGTAACGAAGGGCCTGGGCGGCCTTACGAAGCCTTTACGGCGAGGCAGTGCAGCTTGTAACCGAGGTCGAGCTCCTCGAGCAGGCGCTCGACGTCGTCCGCGACGGGCCTCCAACGCGGCCACCAGCGGGTCGTCGTCCGGGACCGAGTCGGAGTACGGCGGGCTGTAGGTCAGCCACTCGAGGACGGGGTCGAGCGAGGCGACCCGCGTGCGCGTGGAGACGACCTCGAACCCTTCGCGCGCGAGCAGGTCGCGCAGCGTTCGGGGCGAGAAGTAGAGCAGGTGGTTGCGCCCGTCGAAGGTCGCGGCACGCTCGTGCAGGACGCGGCACGCGAGGCTGTCGACGTTCGGGACGATCAGGTACGTCGCGCCGCCGGGCTTGAGCAGGCGCCCGACATGGCGGAGGAACTCGCGGGGCCGGTTGACGTGTTCGAGGACGGACAGCACGGTGACCGCGTCGTACTGGCCGTCGAGCTCCTCGATCGGCGTCTCGACGACGTCGAGCTCCAGCTCGTCGCGGGCATAGGCGAGCGCACGCCGGCCGAACTCTGTTCCGAGACCGGTCCACCCGCGGTCGTGCGCGATCCGTAGGAAAAGCCCGATCGACGTCCCGACGTCGAGCATCGTCCCCTCGCCTCGATACGGCTCGAGCTCGTCGAGGATCTCGCCGAACTTCTCGCGGTCGAGCTCGAGCTGGCGCGGCGAGGTGAGCACGTCGACCCAGAGGTCGTTCGAGCCGCCCTCGCGGTACTCGTCGAGCACGACCGACTCGTCGACCTGCGGGTTCGCGAAGACGAGGGCGCAGTCGTCACAACGGACGATCGGGAAGCCGCGCTTCACGAACAGCACCGTGTGCGACGCGCCGCCGCAGCTCGGGCAGTCGATCGTGCGAGACCAGCGCTCGGCGAGCATCCCCGTCGCCGGGTCGAGCAGCTCCTCGAGCTCACGCTCCTTGGCGGCGAAGTACAGGTCGCGGCCGGTCTCGCGGTTGAGGCTCGTCACCGGGTCGATCCCAGGAGGAGCTCCGCGACCTCGAGGTCGAACGCGTCGTCCACGTCGAGCGAGTCTCGCGCGTTCATCACGAACGGCCGCACGTCGCCGTCGTAGAGGCCGCCGGCGAGGCGGGCCGCGCGCCGGGCGAGGATCGCCGGCCCGTTGCGTGCGTACACGGCGTCCTTCGCCTGGCGCGTGGTGACGGCGGCGCGAGGGACGACGCGGCCGTCGGAGACGTCCATCAGCGACTCCGGGCCGAAGCGGTGCGGAACCTCGACGACGCTCACGACCGCGTCGGACCCGCTCTCGATCAGCAGCCGAACGCACGCGTCGATGTGCTCGGCGCGCCGCAGCGGTGACGTCGGCTGCAGCAGCACGACCACGTCGGGGCCGAGCTCCGCGACCGCGTGTCGCATGACGTCGACCATCGGCGTGTCGTCGCCGGCGAGCTCCGCCGGGCGGCGCAGGACGTCGACGCCGGCCGCGGCGGCGATCTCGTCGTCGTCCGTCGACACGACGACCCGCGAGAGCTCCCGCGCGCCGAGCGCCTCTTCCACCGTCCACGCGAGCAGCGGCTTCCCCGCGACGAGTGCGAGGTTCTTGCGCGGGATCCCCTTCGAGCCGCCCCGCGCCGGAATCAGCCCGAGGACGCGCACTAGTACGTGATCCGCTTGTGGATCGAGAGCGTCTTCGTCGCGAGGACGTCGGCGATCCGCTCGCCCGCATGGCCGTCGCCGTAGATCGACTCCATCTCGTAGCGCCCGTTCGCCATCTGCGCGCGGATCGCGTCGGCGATCAGCCCGCCGTCGTAGCCGACGTCGACGACGTTGGATCCGCGGTCGCGGCCGTCCTGCCGCGGGCCGATGTTCACGGACGGCGTCCCGATGAACGCGCCCTCACGGATCGCGGAGGACGAGTTGCCGACGAGCGCCGCAGTCCGCGCCATCAGCTTGATGTAGTCGTCCGTCGGCAGGTTCTTGAAGAAGTGCAGCTTCGAGTCGTCGTTGTGCTCGCGGAACTGCCTGATCCCCGCCGCGATGTGCTCCGAGCCGGCGTCGGCGTTCGGCCAGAGGACGATCGCCGGGACGTCGACCTCCTGCACGGCCTTCATCGTCTCCTGGATCTGGCGCTTCCCGTCGCCGTACTCGGTCGTGACCGGGTGCTGCGAGACGAGCAGGAACGGCTCGTCGAGGCTGAACCGGCCGCCGACACCGGTTGCGAACAGGTCGCTGAGTCCGCCGTCGTCGTCAGCCAGCACCTCGGCGACGAGGTCCATGCGCGGGCAGCCGACGAGGTGCACGGACTCGGGATCCTCGCCGAGCCTCACGATCCGGTCCGCCGCGCCCTGCGAGGCCGGGAAGTGCACGTGCGCGAACTTGGTCACGGCATGCCGGATCGACTCGTCGATGTT
Organism: uncultured Actinomycetes bacterium; assembly: GCA_963700495.1. Classification (GTDB taxonomy): domain Bacteria; phylum Actinomycetota; class Thermoleophilia; order Gaiellales; family Gaiellaceae; genus JACCTU01. The sequence continues at coordinate 272,426 of CAVOXT010000004.1, forward strand.
CCCCGAGACCTCGCCGCCCATGGTGTGCGCGAGCGGGATGTTCATGTACGTCGCCGAGAGCGCGGTCGCCATCGTCTCGAAGCGGTCGCCCACGGTGATGACCACGTCGGGCTGCAGCCGCTCGAAGGCGGTCGGCAGCTCGAGCAGTCCGAGCCCCGTCGACTTCGCCATCGTCGCCGGCGTCTCGCCCTCGATCAGCATGAACACCCGCTCCGACGCCTCGAAGCCGTCGAGCTCGATCAGCTGGGCGACGTCCCCGTAGCGGTCGAGCAGGGCGGACGCGCCGACGACGAGCTGGAGCTCGAGCTCGGGGTGCACCTGGACGGCGCGCATCGCGGACTTGATGCTCGAGTAGTTCGCCCTCGAGCCGACCACGACGCAGACCTTCCTCACGAGAGCAGGTCCTCCGTCAGCACCGTGTCGGCGGGAATGTCAAGGCGCGCCTTGCGGCCGAGTACCTCGGGGAGGAACCGCGCAGGGATCCCCGTGCCGGGCTGGCGCTTGACCCCGTAGCCCGTCGCGGCCGGCGGCGGCCGCAGCGCGTCGATCACGGGTGGGCGCTCGCGAGCGGAAGTACCTGAGCTAGGCGGCCGTCTCCTCGCCGGGCGTGGTGTGGCCCGGTGGCCGCCCGTATACTGCGCGGCATGCCCGAATTCACCTGGCTGCGCCTGATCGCGCTGGTCGCCTTCGTGGGCACGTACCTGGGCCTCGCCCTCGGCCGCCTCCCGGGCTTCCGCGTGGACCGGACGGGCGTGGCCATCATCGGCGCGACGGTGATGGTGGTCTCCGGAGTGCTGCCCTGGGACAGAGCCGTCGCGGCCGTCGACGCCCACACGCTCGTGCTCCTCTTCGGCATGATGATCGTCGCGGCGTACCTCAGGCTCTCCGGCTTCTTCCACCTGGTGACCCATTGGGCGGTCCGGCGCGCACGAGGCCCCGTCGGGCTCCTGGCGGTGGTCGTCCTGGCGGCGGGTGTTCTCTCGGCGCTCTTCGTCAACGACGTGATCTGTCTCGTTCTCGCGCCGGTCGTGCTGGCGGTGGTGCGGCAGCTCCGGCTGCCGCCGGTGCCGTACCTCCTGGCTCTCGCGACGGCCGCCAACGTCGGGAGCGTCGCCACCCTGACCGGCAATCCCCAGAACATGCTCATCGGCAGCTTCTCGGGGATCAGCTACCGCGCGTTCCTCGCCCGCGAGGCCCCGGTGGCCCTGGTCGGCCTCGTGTGTGTCGTCGCGGTGCTCTGGCTCGTCTATCGGCGCCAGCTGCCGGCCGCGCTGCCGCCCGTGGACCTGGCCGACAACTTCCCGATCCACGCCGCGCTCATGACGAAGACGATCGTGGCGGTGTGCGTCATGCTCGTCGCGTTCTTTGCCGGCGTGCCGATCGCGCTCGTCGCGGTCGGTGGGGCGGCGGTGTGCCTCCTCACGAGGCGGGTCAAGCCCGAGAAGGTCTACCGCGAGATCGACTGGCACCTCCTGGTCCTGTTCGTCGGGCTGTTCGTCATCATCGGCGGCGTCGAGGAGGCGCGGCTGACCGACTATCTCTTCGGTCTGGCGGGCCGGTTCGCCCTGTACCGGCCGGCCGTGCTCACGGTCGTCACGGCCATCCTCTCGAACCTCGTCTCGAACGTGCCCGCGGTGCTCCTGTTCAAGACCGTGGTCCCGGGCTTCGGGGAGCCCGCACGCGCGTGGCTCATCCTGGCGATGGCGTCCACCCTGGCGGGCAACCTGACGATCCTCGGCTCGGTCGCCAATCTGATCGTGCTCGAGGCCGCGCGCGAGGAGCGCATCACGATCGGGTTCTGGGAGTACGCGCGAGTCGGCATCCCCGTCACGCTGGTGACGCTGGTCTTCGGCTGGGCCATCCTCGCCCTGCTCCCGGCGTAGCCCGGAGGCTTCCGGTGTCGGGGTGACCGGTGTACGGCCCCGCGCGGCAACGTACACCTGCGCTCAGCCGGGGGGCTTGGCTTCGGACGGCTACGGCCAGAAGTCGCGCGAGGCCAGGCGGGCGCCCTCGGCGAGGCTGCGGAGCTTCGCCCACACGACGCCCGGATCCACCGCGGCCCGGCCGGCCCACGTGCCGTAGCCGCAGTCGGTGCCGGCGATGACGTTCTCCCGGCCGACCAGCGTGGCGTAGCGCCCGATTCGCTGGGCGACCAGCTCGGGGTGCTCGATGTAGTTCGTCTTGGACTCGAGCACACCGGGAATGAGGATCTTGCCCTCGGGGAGCCGCACGCGCTCGAAGAGCCGCCACTCGTGCGCGTGCCGCGGATTGGCGGCCTCGAACGAGACGCCGCTCGGTCGCGCCGCGAAGACGATGTCGACGATGTCCGCGAGCGGCACGTCGTGGTGGTGGGGCCCCTCGTAGTTGCCCCAGCAGACGTGCATGCGGACTCGGTCCGGGCGGCACGCCGGCGAGGGCCTGGTTGGTCCACGCAAGCCTGTTGTTCGGCGTCCTCTCGATCGTCTTGCCCTCACGGCAGTAGCTCCAGCGCTCGCGTGAGGCGCGGACCGACCCGGATCGCAGCAAAGTCGCGACGATCTGTCGTCAACACCCGGTAGATGTGCCGTCGCTCTGCTACAGCGGCGACTGTTCCGTCGACGAGCCCCAGGTTGAGGTTCGCGAATCTCGCATCGAGTTCGAGGGCACGAACGATGTCGGACGATAGAGGCAGCGCATACTCGTACCGTGTCGCGGGATCGAAAATCTCGGCGACAAGTTTCCGCATGGCGACCCTGTTCTCCCGTAGAAAGTAGTCGACCTCGGCCAGAACAAATCCCGGCACGATAACCAGACTTGCGGACGTCAGGATCTTCTCGTACTCAGGAAAACTCGGCTTGCCGTCTCCCGTGCCGGCCAGGCCGCGGAGGAGCCCACCGGTGTCTGCGACAATCGGCGGACTCACGGTTCGAGATCTCGGAACAGTTCGGATTCATCGCCGAGTTTGGTGTCCGTCGACTCGAAGAGGCGTGTAGACGGCGGGCGGCGGCCGGTGTAATAGCGGGACGCCACCACCCGCAGCCCCTTTCGAATGAGAGCCGAGGCGGAGTGGCCTGCCGCGCGGGCTCTCCGCAAAGCTCGCACGTCCTCTTCTTCCAGTCGAACCGTCGTCGAAATCAAGCGCGCCATACACGCACCATACATCGGCGAGTTTACGAATGCAACCACGTACCATCGACGCTGCCTTCATCTGGACTGCCACCGCAGGGTGCGTGGCATGAAGGCCTCCTCCTCGAGGCTCGTCCGGCCGTCGGGACGGCGGTCCGTGGCCCCGGCGTTGGCGCATCCTGGCTCATCCGTGATTCTGTAGTCCAGTGAAACGTTTTGAACAGAATGATAAGACCGCACCGGCTCGGTGGCAGCGGCGGCGCGCCGGCGTCACATCACCTCGGCGCCGTTGAGCCAGCAGATCCGGCGGGTCGAGGCTCACTTCGGCATCAAGCTCTTCGACCGTGCCGGCCGCGGCGTCCGCCTCACGGCCACCGGGGAGGCGGCGGTGCCCGTCGTGCGGGCGCTGTGGATCGGGGTCGAGTCAGCCTTCGGCCAGCTCAGCGAGCTGGCCGGCCGCCCCGCCACCACGCTCCGCGTGGCGGCCAGCGACTACCTGGGCAGGGGGTTACTCGCGCCGGTGCTCCGGGACTTGCTTGACGGGGAGCCGTCCGTGCGCTTCGAGATCGTCACGATTCACTCGCGCGAGGGCGTTTGCCTGGTCGCGGGCGGCGACATCGACCTCGCTGTGGTCACCGGGCAGGACACCCCCCGCGGTCTCGAGGACCAGCACCTGTTCGACCAGCCCTTCGTCTGGGTGGGTCCGCGGCGCGGGCGAGGTGAGCGGGCGACGCTGACGGAGCGGCTGCATCACGAGCCTATCCTGCGCCTGGCTGCCGAAACCCGTGGTCGTGCGCTGCTCGACCAGTATCTTGCCGACGCCCCGGATCCGCCCGGTGTCGACGATCGACGCTCCAACGCGCAGCTGTCACAGCGGATCCGGGCGAAGCCATGGTCGAGAATCCCCCGAAGGTACGCTTCGAACTCTCGCTTCACGAAGACCGGCAGCCCCGAGCGCTCGGCATCCCCGGCTGTGTGGGCGAGAAAAGTCTCGAGGTGAGCCTGCACGGTCCGGTACAGCACCGAGGCCTCGGGCTCGCGGCGCTGGTAGATGGCCGTGGTGGCGCGGGGCCGGGACACGGTCGGCGTAGAAAGCACGCCCCGTGCCGCGACGGGTGCCCACAGGATTGCGCCGTCGCCACCGGCACTTGGGGATCGGGAGGTGGTCGGGGGTGTGGTCGGGATGTCCGCGAAGGGATACACGGTCATCCACTGCAGGGTCGCTGTCACCCGGCGAGGCTCGGCCAGGCGTCAACCGGTTAGGTTCTCGTGACGAGCTCGCGCGGGTCCCCGAGCCGGAGCTGGCCGTCCGTCAGGACCGCCCTTGGCCTACCGGAGCCCCAACGCTGTGCAGTGCGGTGTCGGGTCGTACGTCTTCGAGGACTGGCCTGGCGTGGCCTCCGGACGATGGGCGCGCCCGGGTGCGGAGGCCCATGGGGTCGCTACCGCCGAGCCAGCCGGACCGAGCAGATCTGCCCGGCGAGCACGGGGTCCGCACGGGGTCCGGGGCGGGCGTGTCTAGACGGAGGCCTCCCGACGAGGCGGTGGTAGAGCGTCCCCGCCACCTGCCAGTGTCCGCGGTCGCTCGAGAACTACGGCCAGAACTCGCGCGAGGCCAGCCGGGCGCCCTCCGCGAGACTGGCCAGCTTCGCCCACACGACGCCCGGGTCCACGGCAGCCTGGCCGACCCACGTGCCGTAACCGCAGTCGGTGCCGGCGATGACGTTCTCCCGGCCGACCAGCTTGGCGTAGCGCCCGATTCGCTGGGCGACCAGCTCGGGGTGCTCGATGTAGTTCGTCTTGGACTCGAGCACACCGGGAATGAGGATCTTGCCCTCGGGGAGCCGCACGCGCTCGAAGAGCCGCCACTCGTGCGCGTGCCGCGGATTGGCGGCCTCGAACGAGACGCCGCTCGGTCGCGCCGCGAAGACGATGTCGACGATGTCCGCGAGCGGCACGTCGTGGTGGTGGGGCCCCTCGTAGTTGCCCCAGCAGACGTGCATGCGGACTCGGTCCGGCGGCACGCCGGCGAGGGCGTGGTTGAGCGCCTCGACGTGGAGGCGCGCCATCCGCCGGAACTCCTCGAGGCTCAGGGCGGCGAACTGGATGTGCCGCCCCATGGCGAGATCCGGGCAGTCCACCTGGAGCAGGAGCCCCGCGCGGACCACCGCCTCGTACTCGTGCCGCATGGCGTCCGCGATGGCGAAGAGGTAGGCCTCGTGGCTCGGGTAGTGGTCGTTCCGGAAGAAGAGGGAGATCACCCCCGGCGAGGCCGCCGTCAGGAACGCTTCCGTCGCCTGGACGGAGGCGAGCGCCGCCTTGAGATTCTCGGCGTCGGTCTCGGCCGCCCGCGCGTCGCGCACGGTGATCGGCCCGTTGCAGGCCGGGGTCCGGCGCCGGGATCGCCCGGGATCGCCGAAGACGCGCTTGGCCAGCTCGGGGAAGTCCACGAGGTCCCGGTACTGGAGCGGCTGGCTCGTGCCGCCGAACCCGGCCAGGCGATCCTTCACGTAGGTGGCGTAGCTCGGCTTGCTGAGCTCGCCGTCGTCGATCACGTCCACGCCCGCGTCCGCCTGCTTCCGCACGACCTCGGCCACCGCGGTCCGGGTGCGGGCGGCGAGGGCGGCGCCGTCGATCGGCACCCCTTCCTCCCGGGCGAACATCGCCCGCACCAGGTCGTCGGGCCGCGGCAGGCTGCCGGTGTGCGTGGTGAGGAACCGATCGCGGCTCTGTCTCATGCGAAGCACCGGTCGGCGGCGGGGAGCGGCGTCTCGGGGGGCCGAGACCTTCCCCGGGGCAGGAGAGGCGCGGGCCAGGCCCGCGGCGGAGGCGGAGCACTGATGCGCGGATGGATGATCATCGCGTCCTGCCTGTGGGACTCGACCAGGCCGCTAGGCTACCATGCGAGGCCTTCCCCCGCGCGCCGTCGCTGGTATAGAGTCGTGCCGCACTCGCCGATCATCGGCTGCCGCGTTGCCGCGACAGGCCGAAGGCCACTGAAACAGCCGCAGGCGCGAGGCGCGCCGGCCGAGCCAAGGGAGGCTTGCCATGACGCTCTCAACCCGGGTGCTGGGCACCCTCGCCATCGTCCTGCTGGCCGCGGCGGCCGCCCCCGTTGCCGGCCTGGCCGCCCCGGCCGGGCCGCCGGTCCGCGTCGGGAGCTCGCTCGGCCTCACGGGCCCCCTGGCGGCGACGGCGCTCGTGCACAAGATCACGGGCGAGATCTACGTCGACGAGCTGAACCGGAAGAACGGGCTCCTCGGCCGGCCGGTCGAGTGGGTCCTGCTCGACGACCAGTCCAAGCCCGATGTCGCCCGCACGCTCTACGAGCGCCTGATCACGGTCGACAAGGTCGATCTCCTCCTCGGGCCGTACGGCACCGGCTCGATCCTCTCGGCCATGGGGGTCGCGCAGCGCTACGACAAGCTCCTGGTGCACCACACCTTTGGTATGCCGCACCTCGCGAAGTACGAGCGCCACTTCCCCGCGTGGGCGCTCGGCCCGGAGCCCGGCCGCACGTTCCCGAACCTCCTGTTCGACGCGCTGGCCGCCTCGCCCAAGCCGCCCCAGACGATCGCGATCGTGACCGACAAGTTCCCGTCGGTGCACTTCGTGTCGACGGGCGCTCGCGAAGTGGCGCAGAAGCGGGGCCTGCGAGAGGCCCTGTACCTCGAGTTCGAGTTCGGCACCCGGGACTTCGGGCCGATCGCCGCGCGGATCAAGGACGCCAACCCCGACTTCCTGTGGGTGGGGGCGATCGGGCTCGACGGGAACCAGATCCTGGACGCGCTCAAGAAGATCGACTACACGCCGAAGAGCCACTTCTACCTCTACCCGGCCCCCGGCCCGCTCGCCAAGGCGCCCGAGGGCAAGGGCGCCCTGTCCACCACCATCTTCGAGGAGCACCCCCCGTTCACCAACGGCGCCGCGGCGATGGAGTTCGTGAAGCTCTTCCGCGAGCGAGCGACCAAGGCCGGGCTGCCCTACACGGCCGTCGACGTCCAGGCGGCCGCGTCGTACACGGCCTGGCAGCTGCTGGAGATCTCGGTGACGGCCACCAAGAGCCTGGACGACAAGGTGCTGGCGCAGTGGCTCAAGGCGAACCGGCCCGACACCATCACCGGCAAGCTGCGCTTCGACGGACCCAACAACTACGGGGACGACCTGTCGAAGGTGAAGCAGGTGCAGGACGGGAAGTGGCTGGTGGTGTGGCCGAAGGAGTACGCCGCGCCCGGAGCCACGCTCCTCGTCCCGTGAGGTCCGGGGCGATACGCGTCGCATCCCGTCGTCCGTCATCCCGGCCGCGATGCGCTCGGCCTCCCGGCCATCCCGGCCTCTGGGGGCCGCGGCGGGCCTCCCAGCAGGGCGCGACGTCGCGGAAGCCGCAGGCTGGAGCCGTCGCGCCCAGATGATCAGTTGCGGCATACGCCTCGGCCCGCCGCGGCCCTGCGTCCTAGGGCTGCTCGCGTCTCGCCCCGGCGACCCGATCGCGACGACCGTTCGTGAAGACTCGAGGTTCGCGCGCGATATCCCGGTGAGTCACACGGCGGGCTGATCCGCCCAGCACTCCGTGCCGAGTTTCACGCTCCTCGCGCAGTCGGTCCTGTCCGGGATCTTCGTCGGCGGGCTCTACGGCCTCCTCGGTCTCGGGCTCAGCCTGTCCTGGGGCCTCCTTCGCCTCATCAACCTCGCCCATTTCGCGCTCGCCTTCCTGGGCGCTTACCTGACGTACACGATCTCGTCGACCTTCGGCCTCGACCCCCTCTGGAGCCTCGCGCTCGTGCCGCCCGCGTTCTTCGGGATCGGCGTCCTCAGCCAGCTGCTCTTCGCCCGCTGCGGCGTCACCCAGTTCGGCTCCCTGCTCGTCACGTTCGGCCTGACGGTGATGATCGAGAGCCTGATCCAGTGGATCTGGACGGCCGACTACCGCCGGCTGGAGACGGCGTACGGCACGGCATCGTGGCGCGTGGGCCCCCTCTTCGTCCCGAAGGCCGAGTTGCTCGCCCTCGTGACCGCCGCAGTCCTGGCCGTGCTCACCTGGCTCTGGCTCCGCTACACGTGGGTGGGGAAGGGGCTCCGGGCCTGCGCGGAGGACGCGCAGATCGCGGCCGCGTTCGGGGTGAACCACCGGCGCCTGGCCCTCGTGCTCTCGGGGCTCGGCGCCGCCTTCGCCGGCGTGGCCGGCGCCTTCGTGGCGCTGATCTACACGCTGGCTCCCGCCCAGATCTACGCCTGGATCGGTGTGGTCTTCGCGGCGGTGATCCTCGGCGGGCTCGGGAACCCCCTGGGCCCGCTCCTGGCCGGGGTGGTGATCGGCGTCACGGAGGCGCTCACCATGGCGCTGACCGCCCCCGCGTGGGCCCCGCTCGTCTCCTTCACGCTACTCATCCTCGTGCTCCTGCTGCGCCCGGATCGGGTGTAGCGTGCGACGCCTGGCGGGGCCGGCGACCCTCGCGGCGGTCGGTCTCGGGCTCCTGGTGCTGCCCGTCGCCAGGCCCCCGGCGTTCTACGAGTCGTTTCTTTATCTCGTCTTCCACTGGGTCGCGCTGGCGACCAGCTGGAGCATCCTGAGCGGCTACTCCGGATACTTCAGCTTCGGCCACGGGGCGTTCTTCGGGGCCGGGATGTACGCGACGGCCACGCTCGCGACCGCGGGCCTCCCCTTCCTGGCGACGCTCCCACTGGCGGGCCTCGTGGCCGCCCTGTTCGGGATGGGGATGGGGGCGGTGGTCTTCCGGGTGCGGCGGCTCCGGGGCGAGCTGTTTGCGCTGCTCACGCTCGCGGTCACGTTCGTCCTCGCGACGATCGTGCTCAACACCCGCATCGACGGCGGGCCTGGCGTGTATCTGAGCGCGGTGCCGCTTCCCCGCATCCTCGGGTCGCCGACCGCTACCCTCTACCTGCTCGGCCTGGCCATCGCCCTCGTCGCCGTCGCGAGCGCGTACGCCGTCCACCGGGCCCGCTGGGGCGCCGGGCTCTTCGCCATCCACGACGACGAGGATGTGGCGGAGGTGCTGGGCGTTCCCACCTACCGGTACAAGCTCCGCGCGCTCGGTCTCTCCGCGGGCCTGGCCGGCGTCGCGGGCGGCATCCACGCCATGTTCGTCACCTACGTCACCGTGGCCGAGACGTTCTCGATCGTGGTACCCCTCTATGTCGTCCTGATGAGCGTGGTCGGCGGGGCGCGGCACTGGATCGGCCCGGCGATCGGCGCGTCGCTGGTCACCGTCCTGATGTACGGGGCTACTGGGGGCCAGACGGCCGTCGCCGGGCGGGCGATGGTCGGGCTCACGCTGATGCTCGTGATCCTCTTCCTCCCGGACGGGATCACCGGCTTCGTGCGACGGCGGCGATCCGCGCGATCCCTGCCGACCGCACCCCGCCCGGCGGCGGGCGAGCCGGCCTCTGCCGGAGCGCGTCCTCCGCGGGTCGGCCCGCCGCTGCTCGTGT
>CAVOXT010000005.1:0-417254 GCA_963700495.1 uncultured Actinomycetes bacterium
GACGGATCGCGAGGCCGACGAAGAACGACGGAAACCGACTACTTCGGTGCGGTTGCGCCGGACCGGCTGCTGGCTTCGTCGACGAACTGGTGGTGGAAGGTCGTTTTCAGCCCGAGCGGGCTCGTGAGCGTGGTCAGGTTGCCGGCCGAGTCGTACTCGTAGCCGCTTGTCTTGCTGCGCTGATCGGTCACGCTCTTCAGCAGCCCGACGTTGGTCGCCGGCGGCGTCGGCGAGGACGTCGAGGTCCAATGCTTGAGCGTCGTGGCGCCGTTCTCCCGGTCGGTCACGGTCTTGAGCTGTCCGACCTGGTAGTCCGCGGCCGCGTCGCTCGAGGTGGCGTAGACATGGCTGGTCGTGTTGCCGCGCCCGTCGGTCTCGCTCAATAGATCGTTGGTGACGTTGAACGTGCGGGCGGTCGTGTAGCCGAGCGGCTGCGGCGCGATCTCCTTGACCACGTTGCCGTAGGCGTCGTACTCGAAGCGGGTAATGTTGCCGCGGCCGTCCGTCGAAGTGGCCTTGCGGCCCATGCTGTCGTAGCTGAACGACGTCACACGGTTGAGCGGGTCGATCACACTGAAGAGCATGTAGGCCCGGTGCTTGTAGACCCAGCTCCCACGGCCGGGGATCGTCACCGTCGTCAAGTCGTATCCACCCGAGGTCGTGTACGCGTAGGTGATCGCGTCGGCGGCGCCGTTCTCCTCGCTCGTCACGCGTCCCTGCCCGTCGTACTGGACGTTCTGGAGCTGGTAGACGTTGAGCGGGTCGCGGATGCTGACCAGGCGGGCGTTCCCGTCGTAGGCGATCGTCGAGGTCTTCCCGCGCGCGTCACGGACGCTCGTCAGCTTCCCACTGGTGTAGCCGTACTCGACGTAGCGGCCATCCGGCAAGGTGACCCGATCGATCAGCGTGGGCGTCGCTCCCGAATAGCTGATCGCGACTGTGCGCCCGGCCGAATCCGTAATAGACGACAGCTTCCCGCTCGAGTAGGCAAGCGTGGTCGCGGCCCGGAAGCGCGGCTTCAGCTGGGTCAGGTTGCCCGAGCTGTCGAAGCTGAACAGCCGCTGGTCACGCGTGGTCAGCTGGTAGCTGTTGTTCGAGAGGCGCTTCATCGTCCCATCGAAGCCCTTCCCCCCATAGGTCGCAGCGCCGCTGCCGCTCCCGGTCGCCCGCTGGAAACGCGTTCGCTGCCCCGACCCGGACACGTACTCGAGCTCACCCGTGGTCGGGTTAAAGACGGTGATCCTGGCCGCGAAGGCGTGCGTCCAACCAGTCCCCAGCGCACCAGCCGTCGTGTCCTGCGAGTTGTAGGTACGCGTCCAGGCGAATGGGATTCCCGGGCCTGCGAGCTGCAGATCGATCGCCGTCTCAAGCAGAGAACCCGACGCGGTATTGACCGGCTTCCCCGTGTAGTGCTGCGCGTCCCGGTCCGACTGATCACTCGAGGAGGCAATACCAAGGCTGTCGAGGTCGCACTCGCCGCAGCCGTTTGTCTGGCCGATCAGCAGCCCACCGAAAGTCGGAGGCGCAGCGTCGAAGTAGAGGTCGGGTTGAGTCACACCTGGCGGGTCGACGACCACGTCGTCGTCGGCGCACCAGGTGTGGTTCGGAAAGGTGCCCGAAGTCGCCGTGTCATGCGGGACCGGGCCACGCGGTACCGGGATCACGTTCGGATTCGACACGCTCGAGTCCGGCGCGCCGTAACTCAACTGCCCACTCTGCGACCCCAACGCGCAGGGCAGAACCGAGACCGGCCCCCAATACGTGCCCGACCAGTCCATACCCAGCGAGGGGAAGGTGATCTCCAACTGATGCCAAAACTCGGTCGGCGAGAACCCAAACGTCCCGTTGTCATAGACAGCGTTCCCCGGCTTGCCGGCCACGTGCCCGTCCGCTCCCAAAGACGCCACCCCCGTGCTGCCTTGGAAGATGAAGACGCCATAGCGCTTGTTCCCCACGAGCGAGGAGCCCGAGATCTCCGACGGGCTCAACGCGTAGGAAGGGCCTACGTCGATCCGGACGCCATCCGTCGCGTTCGACCAAAACGCGGAATCCTCCACCACAACCCGAGCATCGAACGCATACAGACCGTTGCCGTGCAGCGAACCACCGGCGAAGCCGTTCGCCTCGGACTTCGAACGCAGAATCGTCGCCGAGGTTCCGCTCTGGAAGACCAACCCAGAAACCAGACTGCTCGAGAAGGTCGAGTCCTCGATCGTGAACGTCCCCCCGACGCATCGACCATCCCGTTCGCAGAGCCCGCCCCCAAACCACCCCCATTTCGAACCAGGACGTGCTTCAGCGATGACGCGCCCGCGCTCGCACCAAACGCGATCCGTCCCCACTGACCAGCCGCAGAATCACTCGACGACGTAAACGTAATCGGCGCAGCCGCCGTCCCATCCGCAACCAACGACCCATTGACAGTCAAAGCACGCAGCGCCGCGTTCCCCTGAACCACAACACCCGGCTCGACCGTCAACGTCACCCCCGAGGACACCGTGACATTGCCCGTCATCACATAGGGGCTATTTGCCAGCGTCCAGGTCGTGTTCGACGAGATCGTCCCCGACACACTCGTCGGACCCGCCGACTCAGCAACACCCGGCACCACCAACAACCCAACCGCCACCACCCCAACAACAAACCAACCAGCCACAACACGAACACGCCAAGGCGCGCCCGAACGACCCCGACGAACGACCACAGACAATCCCCCTCAAAGATCAGCGCCGCGACCTGCCGCCCCACAACTTCTATCGCCGGCGCGCTAGCCAACCTGGCTGCGAACTAACGCGACCACAGTACACGCGATCTGAGAGAGTCGCCTTCTGTCTAGTCCAAGCCGAGCGCGGCGAGTACCGACTCGACGTTGCCGTCCACCTCAGTGGACTCGACTGCGATGTCGACGGCGTAGGGCTTGAGCCCCGTTCCCGTGACCACCAACACGACGCGCTCGCCCTCCGCGATCTCGCCGCCGCGGACGAGGTCGACGAGCGCGCCGAGCGCGACGCCTCCCGCTGAGTCCGCGAGGATGCCGGTCGTTTCGGCGAGGAGCGCGGTGCGGTCGCCGATCTCCTCCTCGGGCACGCAGCGGATCGCACCGTGGGACATGCGCGCGGCGCCCACGGCGAGGTCGCCGTACACAGGGTCGCCGATCGCGAGCGAACGCACCTCGGTCTGAGGGCGGACCTTGGAGAGCGGCCGGTCGTCTGCCCACGCCGCCGCGAGCGGTGGGCAGCCGCCGGCCTGCGCGCCGTAGAGGCGGGGTCGCGGGCCGGTGCCGAGGCCGACGGCGGCCGCCTCGTCGAAGCCCTGTGCGAGCTTCGCGAAGAGCGTCCCCGATGCAACGGGCGAGACGACTGCGTCCGGCATGACCGCACCGAGTTGCTCGACGATCTCGTACGCGATCGTCTTCGCCCCCTCGGACGCGATCGCGTGAAGGTTGCCCGATAGGAAGCCCCAGGGGAACAGCGCTTCGAGCTCTCGCTCGAGCTCGCGGCAGTCGTCGAACGTCCCGTCGACGCCGAAGACGCGTGCGCCGTACGACGCCGCGGGCGCGACGGCCACGTCCTCGATCGGGCAGAGGATCACGGCCTCGAGACCCGCGGCGGCGGCGCGCGCGGCCACGGCTTCGCCGAGGTTCCCCGTCGAGGCGCAGCAGAGCGTCTGGAGCCCGAACGCATGCGCTGCCGAGACGGCGCTCGCGGCGATGCGGTCCTTGAAGGAGTGGGTCGGGTTCGCGTCCTCGAGCTTCAGCAGCAGCTCGATCCCGAGTGCGCCAGACAGGCGCGGGGCGTGGACGAGCGGCGTCATGCCGGGCGTCCCGGCGTCGGCCGGCTCGTGCGGGAGCAGATCGCGGTAGCGCCACATCGAGCGGGGCGCGGCCGTCGGGGAGAGCGAGACCAGCCGGGCGGTTTCGAGGTCGTAGTCGACGTCGAGCGGGCCGTCGCAGATCGGGCACACCGAGCGGAGCTCGAGCGGTTGCGTCCGCTCGCACATGCGGCAGCGGAGCCGGCGCGTCACGCCGCGTCCCTACGACTTCCGGTTCCCGCTGTCTCTTTCGCTAGTCGGCCGGGCGGGAGATGCGAAACGCCGGCTAGCGCGCGTGAGGGCGCACGATGGCAAGGAGAAACGGAATCAGCGTGCGCGCCATTGCTCGACACGTTACGGGAAGGCCGGGGTCAAGGCAAATCCGGCCTGGGCGAGCTCACCGTCGAGAAGTGCGCGGCCGACAACGGCGGCCTCGACGCCGACCTCCGACAGGCGCTCGAGGTCGTGCTCCGAGCGGACGCCGCCCGCGGCGAGCACCGCAGAACCGGTGAGCTCGCGGACGCGCCTGAGCAGATCGAGGTCAGGCCCCTGCAGCGTGCCGTCGCGCTCGACCGACGTGCAGAGAACACGCACGACTCCTGCCGCGGCACAGAGCTCCGCGGCCTCGGCGACCTCGATGCCCGAACGCGTCCAGCCTGAGGCTGCGATCCGGCCCTCTCTCACGTCGAGCGCGACGACGAGCCTGTCGCCGAGCGCGGCCACGAAGCGGGGGAGGGCTCCCTCGCTGAACGCCGCGGTCCCGATCACGACCCGCGCGGCCCCCGCGGCCAGCAGCTCCTCGGCGTCGTCGACCGACCGGATTCCGCCTGAGGCCTGAACCGGCACGCCGCCTGCGGCCGCGACGGCGCGCCCAACGAGCGCGGGGCCAAGGCGTCCGGTCCGAGCCCCTTCGAGGTCGACGAGGTGGATCAGCGGAGGCTCGGCGCGGGCGAAGTGCCGCACGAGCGCAAGCGGGTCACCCGCGCGCTGCACGACCCGCGCGAAATCGCCTTGCTCGAGGCGGACTGCCTCGTCGCCGAGGACGTCGACCGCCGGAATGACGGGAACGCTTGACAGCATGTTAGTATGCTAACACGATGCCACAGACGATCGACGAACCCTCACACGAATGGCCGACGCAAGAGATCGAGGAGCTTTTCGAAGCGATCGCGAGCCTGCGGTCGACGGAGGAGGCGGAACGATTCCTCCGAGACCTCTGTACGCGGGGGGAGCTCGTGGCGATGGCGCATCGGTGGCAGGTCGCGCGGCTGCTCGACCAGGGTCTGCCCTACCAGGAGATCGCGGCGCGGACGCACGCGTCGACGACGACGGTGACACGCGTGGCGCAGTGGCTTCGCTTCGGCGAGGGCGGCTACCGGCTGATGCTCGACCGACTGCAGCGCCGTTCGCGCGCCCGCTAAAGGTCGCAATCCCGGTCAAGGGGCGGCTGCGCGAGCCGGCCGTCGAGCTGCTCGAGGACGCGGGTCTCGGCCCCGAGGTGCCGGGTGAGCGAACGCTCGCGTTCGCCTGCCGGAACGCGCCCGTCGAGGTGCTGCTCGTCCGAGCGGCCGACATCCCGGAGTACGTCCAGGACGGGGCGGTCGATTGCGGGATCACCGGAGCAGATCTCGTGCTCGAGCGCGGCGCGAGCGTCACGGAGCTCGCTCGGCTTGGCTTCGGAGCCTGCACGCTCGAGGCCGCGGTGCTCTCCGAGTCGCCGGTCGAGACCTTCGCCGACCTCGACGGCCTGCGCGTCGCGACCGTCTACCCGAGGACGACCGAGGCGCTACTCGCGCAGCACGTCGCCGGGGTGTCGCTCGTGGACGTGACGGGGTCAGTCGAGCTGGCGCCCCGGCTCGGTCTCGCCGACGCGATCGTCGATCTCGTCTCGAGCGGGAACACGCTGCGGACGAACGGCCTCCGCTCGCTCGGCGTCCTGTTCCGGTCCGAGGCCGTCTTCATCGGGCCGGTTGAGCCCGACGAGTCGACGCTGCAGCTGGCGCCGATCCTGCGGAGCGTCGTCGACGCGCGCGCGATGCGGTACCTGATGCTGAACGCGCCCGCGACGGCGGTCGACGCGATCGCCGAGATCGTCCCCGGATCGCGCGCACCGACCGTGTTGCCGCTCGCCGAGCCGGGGATGGTGGCCGTGCACGCGCTCGTGCCCGCGGTCGAGATCTGGAACGTCCTGCCGAGGCTCGAGCGCGCGGGCGCGTCGTCGATCCTGCTGCTTCCCGTCGAGCGGATGCTCGCGTGAGCGACGTCGCGCGAATCGTCGACGACGTCCGCACACGCGGCGACGCGGCTCTGCGCGAGTGGGCGCTTCGGCTCGACGGCGTCGAACCGGCGCGGGCCGTGGCCGGCGGCGTGCTGCCGGAGCAGGAGCTGCTCGCACTCGCCGAGCGCGTCCGCGGTTGGCACGCGGCGCAGCGACCGCCGGACGTCCGTTTCGAGCCGGAGCCGGGGATCGAGCTGGTCCGCCGCTGGAGCCCGCTGCGATCCGTCGGGATCTACGTGCCTCGCAACCTCGTCTCGACGCTCGTCATGTGCGCCGTCCCCGCGCAGGTCGCGGGCGTGGAGCGGATCGCGATTGCGACTCCGCCGGCCGGGGGCGGAGTCGTCGCCGCCGCGGCAGAGCTGCTCGGGCTCGACGAGGTCTGGGCCATCGGCGGGCCACCCGCGATCGCCGCGTTCGCGTACGGCACCGAGTCGATCGTGCGCGTGGACAAGGTCGTCGGCCCGGGAAACGCATTCGTCAACGAGGCGAAGCTGCTCGTGTCGCGCGACGTCGCGATCGACCTTCCCGCCGGACCGTCGGAGATCGTGGTCGTCGTGGGGCGAGGCGCGGATGCGCGCATCGTCGAGCTCGAGCTCGCGGCCCAGGCCGAGCACGGGGCCGGAACGGTCTGCCGGATCGTCGAGGCGAACGGCGACCTCGCGGCCGCGCTCGCCGAGGTCGAGGAGCTCGCGCCCGAGCACGTGATCCTGCTCGGTGAGGCGGAGCAGCTCGCAGACCGGATCCGGAACGCGGGAGCGGTCTTCGTCGGGCCCGACTCCTCCGTCGCAGCCGGCGACTACGCGACCGGAGGGAACCACGTGCTCCCGACCGGCGGCCGCGCGCGCGCGGTCGGCGGGATCGGCCTCGAGACGTTCATGAAGCCGGTCACGGTGCAGCGGCTCACGCGCCGGGGACTCGACGCAGTCCGGCCCGTGGTGGAGGCGCTCGCTGCGCTCGAGGGGATGCCCGCACACGCGGAGGCGGTGCGCCGGTGACCACGCTCCCCGCGGGGTTCACGCCGTACCGCTGGGCGCCGTCGACGCACGAGCTCGCGCGGGCGGCGGGACTCGACCCGTCCGAGATCGTCCGCTTCGACGGGAACGTCCCGCCGCTCCCGCTGCCCTCGTCGGTGCCCGGCACGATCGCCTCGACGCTCGCGCGCGTGAACGAGTACCCGCACGGCGGGTACACCCAGCTGACCGAGGCGATCGCCCGCTACGCCGGAGTCGCGCCCGAGAACGTGGTGCTCGGAGCGGGGGCCGACGACCTGATCCTCCTGTGCGCGCGGACGTTCGCGTCGCCGGGCGACGCTGTCGTGGTGCCCGACGAGCCGACCTATCCGCTGTTTCGCATCGCCGTCGGGCTCGCGGGAGCGTGGGCCGGCGACGACGGCGCGGTGTTCGCGTTCTCGTGCCGTCCGAACAACCCGACGGGCGAGCTCTGCGATCTGCCCGCGGTGCGGCCACTCGTCGTCGACGAGGCGTACTTCGAGTACTCGGGCGAGACGGCCGCAGGCTTGCTCGACGACGGCGTGGTCGTGCTGAGGACGTTCTCGAAGGCGTTCGGGCTCGCGGGTGCGCGCGTCGGCTATGCGCTCGCGGAGCGGGAGACCGCCGCCGAGCTGAACGCGCGCCAGGCGCCGGCGCAGGTCTCGACCGTCTCGGCCGCGCTCGCGGTCGCCGCCCTTGCCGATCCACCTGACGTGCGGTCGCAGGTCGAGGAGCGCGACCGGCTTGCCGACGAGCTGCGGACGCTTGGGCTGGAGCCGCTGCCCTCGCACGCCAACTTCGTCTTCGTCCCGACGGCGGACGGCGACTCGCTCACCGCCGCGCTGCTGCGCGAAGGTCTCGTCGTCCGCGTCCTGCGCGACGGCATCCGGATCAGCGTCCGCGACCGAGCCGACAACGACCTCGTGCTCGCCGGACTTGCGCGTGCGCTCGACCGGCCCTTTGCGCCTCCGCTCCCGACGCGGAGCGCGCGACACCTGCGCGCGACCGCGGAGACGAGGATCTCGGTGCGGCTCGGCCTGGACGGCGCGGGCCGCGTGCACGTCTCGACCGGCGCCGGTCTCTACGACCACCTGCTCGAGCAGCTCGCGTTCCACGGCGGCCTCGACCTCGTGCTCGAAGGCGCGGGCGACCTCGCCACGGGCGACCATCACACCGCGGAGGACGCGGCGCTCGCGCTCGGGGAGGCGCTCGACCGTGCGCTCGGCGGGCGTCGCGGGATCGCGAGGTACGGCGACGCCGTCGTGCCGATGGACGACGCGCTCGCGCGGGCCGCAGTCGACCTCGGCGGCCGCCCGTGGGCCGAGATCGAGATCGAGCCGGACCCGGGGCTCGCGGGGCACGTGCTCCAGAGCCTCGCGCAGGCCGGCCGCCTCGCGATCCACGTCGAAGCCCACGGGCGGGACGCCCACCACACGGCGGAGGCGGCGTTCAAGGCGGTCGGCCGCGCGCTCCGAGCCGCGCTCCGTCCCGGCCCGACCCTCGTTCCGTCGACGAAGGGAAGGCTGTGAACGTCGCGGTCTGCGACTACGGCGCGGGCAACGTGCGCTCGGTCGTCGTTGCGTTCGAGCGCCTGGGCGCATCGGCCTACCCGACCGCGGATCCGGCGGACGTCACCGGGGCCGACCTCGCGGTGCTGCCGGGCGTCGGCTCGGCGGGCAGCGCGATGGCGAGCCTCCGGGCGACGCGTCTCGACGAGGCGCTCCGCGCGCGCACCGGGGCGACGCTCGGGATCTGCCTGGGACTCCAGCTCGCGCTCGAGCAAAGCGACGAAGACGGCGGCGTGTCGTGCCTCGGGCTCGTCCCCGGTCGAGCAGTTCGCGTCGACAACGGACGGGTGCCACGGATCGGGTGGGCCGAGGTGGACCCCGGCGGCGAAGCGTACTGGTTCGCGCACTCGTACTCTGCGGAGACGCCGGCCGCCGTCTCGACCTCCGAGGGCCTCGTCTCGGAGGTGCGCTGGGGGTCGTTCACCGGCGTGCAGTTCCACCCCGAGAAGAGCGGGCGCGCAGGCGCACGCTGGCTGGAGCAATGCCTCTCCCTCGTCTGATTCCCTGCCTCGACGTCGCGGACGGCCGTGTCGTCAAGGGAGTGCGGTTCGAAGGGCTGCGCGACGTCGGTGACCCCGTCGAGCTCGCGGCGCTCTACTCGGACGCGGGTGCGGACGAGCTCGTGTTCCTCGACATCACCGCGACGCTCGACGGTCGCGGCACCTTCGTCGAGCTCGTGCGCCGCATCTCCGGCCGCGTCGCGATTCCCTTCACCGTGGGCGGCGGCGTTCGCTCGGCCGCCGACGCGCAGACCCTGCTCGCCGCCGGCGCCGACAAGGTGAGCGTGAACAGCGCGGCGCTGGAGAGGCCGGAGCTGATCGGCGAGCTCGCGGAGCTGCTCGGCTCGCAGGCGGTCGTCGTGGCGATCGACGCAGCGGCGGGCCTCGTGCGCTCGCGCGCAGGAACGCAGGCGACGGATCGCAGCGCGGTCGACTGGGCACGCGAGGCTGTGGCGTGGGGGGCGGGCGAGATCCTGCTCACCTCGATCGACGCCGACGGGACGCGAGCGGGATACGACCTGGAGCTCACGGCCGCCGTGGCGGACGCAGTGCCCGTGCCCGTGATCGCGTCGGGCGGGGCAGGCAACGCGCTCCACGTGGCGAGCGCGCTCCGCGTCGCGCAGGCGGCGCTGCTCGCGTCGATCGTGCACGAGCACCCGGGCGGGCTCGCCGCGCTGCGCCAGGAGCTGCGCCGGCTCGACGTTCCGCTTCGCGATGCAGCCTGAGCTTCGCGCCGCCGTCGTGCAGCACGCCGAGACGGGTGACGTCCTCATGCTCGCGTGGATGGACGACGAAGCGCTCCGGCTCACGCGCGAGACGGGCGAGGCGCACTTCTTCAGCCGCTCGCGGCAGCAGCTGTGGCACAAGGGCGAGACCTCCGGCAACACGCTCGCGGTCCAGGAGCTGCGGGAGGACTGCGACGGCGACGCGCTGCTCCTCCGCGTGCAGCCGGCCGGGCCCGCCTGCCACACGGGCTCGGAGTCGTGCTTCGCGCCGTGGCTCTGGCGGACAGTCGCCGAGCGCGCGCTCGACCAGGCCGGAAGGCTCGTACGTCGCGCGCATGCTCGCGGCGGGACCGTCGGCGTGCGCGCAGAAGGTCGGCGAGGAAGGCGTCGAGGCGGCGCTCGCCGGAGCGTCCGAGAGCGACGACCGCGTCGTCGAGGAGCTCGCCGACCTCTGGTTCCACGGCCTCGTCCTGCTGGCGGCGCGCGGGCTCGACCCGGCCGCGGTCGAGCGCGAGCTACGCCGGCGGCACCGCTGAGACCTGAAGCGAGCCGTCGGCAGAGCGACGGACGCGCACGGGCCATCCCTGACCAACGCGTGACGGCAGGACGACGTCAAACGAGAGCGGCTTCGGCGCGTTGCCCAGTTCGCGGCGCGCGTCGAGTAGCTCCGCATGCCGGACGACCGCCGCCCGGATCGCGGGGACGACGTCGGTCTCGCGGAACGGCTTGACGAGGTACGCGAACGCACCGGCGGCGATCGCCTTCTCGACCAGACGGCGGTCGGAGTACGCGGTCAGCATCACGATCGGAGTCGGCCGCTCCGCGTAGATCCGCCGTGCCGCCTCGACACCGTCGAGCCGCGGCATCTTCACGTCGAGAAGCACGGCATCGGGCTGCTCGCTGCGCGCAAGCGACACCGCCTCCTCACCGTCGCGGGCCTCGGCGCAGACGACGAGCCCGTTGCGCTCGATCAGCGTGACGAGGTCGAGGCGGATGATCGTCTCGTCCTCGGCGACGAGGACTCGGATTGGAAGGTTCGACATCGCTCTCCTCTCGGTCCAACAAAAAAGCCCCCGAAGGTCGACGACCCTCGAAGGCAACTGCGCCTCACCCGGCAGCACGCGCGGCGGCCGGTCTTGGACAGAGTAGCGGCTACACGAGCTCGACCTTCCGGACGCGCGCGAAACCGGCAGATCCGAGCGCCTCGCTGTCGACGAGCCTGCACATCCAGCCGTGGCCGACAGCCGGGTTCGACTCGTCGTCCTCCGTCCCGACCGACGCGAAGATGCGTCCGCCTCTGAAGTCCCACTCCTCGATCTCGTTGTGGTCGCCCTCGACGTCGTCCCGGAAGCTCGCGAGGTCGTCGGTCAGGCGCTCTTTGATCTTCGCGAGCCAGGTCTCGCGTGCGTCACGCGCCGTGTCGACGCCGCACTGCTCGATCAGGTCGTCCGCGATCTCCTCGAGGATGAGAGCGTCGATGAAGCGCTGAGCTGCGTCCCAGTCGGGCAGCTCTCCCGGTTCGAGGGCGACGAGCTCGACGCTCAGACCGAGCCGCTCCGCGCGGGCGAGCGTCTCGACCGCGGCTTCCGGAAGCTCCTCGTCGTCGCGCCTGGCGAGTGTGTGCTCGAGCTCGTGATCCGGGAGCTCGTCGACCTCCGCAAAGTCGCGCTCGGCAACGAGGTCGAGGTACGGCTCACCGCTCTCGTCCCGCGCGAGCCGCTCGTCGACGACCTCCCAGCTGACCGGTTGCCCGTCCGCCACCGTCGTGAACGCATGGTCCAGCCGCGGCGAGCCGGAGCGGACGCGGCGCAGAGCACCGAGCTCGTCGCGTCCGTCGGGATGGTGGAGCCGCAGGCGGTACCTGGCCGGCTTCGCGAGTGCACGCGCCGGTGATGCGCCGTCGATCTCTTCGATCAGCCAGTAGCGGCCGTCCCCGAGCAGGACGACCGCGCCGGGAGCGAGCGGCTCCTCGGATGCGTAGCTGTGGGTCAGCTCGTGGCCCAGGCGGTTGCGATGGACGATCTCGTACTGCGGGATGCTTCGGCTTTTAGCAGACCGAGCCTGCCGAGCGTCCCAGTCCTTGACAGAGGTAGAGGGCGGTCGTAGCGTCAGCGGCGGGAGGGCGATGGCTGCAGAGGTCCACTTCCTGGACGTCGGCCAGGAGGAGTACGGCGACTCGATCCTGTGCCGGTTCGGCCGGACATCGGTGCTGATCGACGGTGCTCATCCGGGCGACCAGCTCGGCAGCCCCCGGCACCGCTCGATTCCCGACCAGCTGCGCGAGCTGCTGGAGCAACCCGACGGGCCGATCAAGGTCAGCCTGCTCGTCGTCACGCACGCGCACCAGGACCACATCGGGTGCCTCCCGTTCCTCGTTGCCAACGACCTGCTGCACGCCGAGTGGGCGCTCGTCGCGGACCCCGGGCTCGGCTGGGGCCGTCCGGCCGGCACCGACGCGGCGCCGCCGAGCACAGACAGCCGCGTCTTGCACCTCGTCGCCGGGCTGCGCGAGGAGGTCCTCGGCGAGCGCACGGACGACGCGACGCTCGCGCAGTTCCTCATGGACGCGGCGAGCCTCGAGGCGGGCTACAAGAAGATGCTCGAGACGCTCGAGGGGCGGGGGACGCACGTCGTGCGCTACGGCCGCGACGATCCGGCAGATCTCCTCCGCACGTTCAGGAAGATCGGGTTGAAGGTCATCGGGCCGTCACAGGCTCAGCTGGTGCTCTGCGCGGACGCGATCGCGCGCGCGACCCAGGACGCCGTCACCGCCGCGACCGACTTGCTTCAGCGCGCCGACGCGCCGGGCTTGCCGACCGACGCGTACCGGTTGCTCGTCGACGACCCGCAGGACGCGATCGACGCCTCGTCGCGTCCGGGCCCGGCGATCAACCTCCAGAGCGTCGTGACGCGCTTCAACTGGCGCGGCGCCAAGCTCCTCTTCGCGGGCGACATGCAGTTCGCCGATCCGCAGCTCTCCGACCAGAACCTGCGCGCGGAGGTGCTCGCGCTGCGGCGCGCGATTCAGCAGGACGCGCCGTTCGACGTCGTCAAGCTGTCCCATCACGGGAGCGACAACGCGTTCTCCGAGGAGACGCTCCGCGAGCTGAAGTCCACGCCGCTGCTCGGGATCTGCGCGGGCGAGGACAGCTCGGCGCACCCGAACCCCGACACGCTCCGCATTCTCGACGACAACCGCGACCACGTCTCCTGGGTGCGGACGGACCGAAACGGGCTCTCGTCGGTCCGCGTCACCGCGGACAAGAACGAGGTCGAGATCGCCAGAGGTGAGGTGAACGATCCTCGACCGAACCGGAAAGAGGACGTCGCGGAGCGGCCGGCCGAGCCCGCGGCGCCGGCCGTCGGTCAGCGTGTCGAGACGGCGACGAGCTTCTCGGGCGGGAGGGTCACCGTCACGATCGAGTTCGACGGAGGCGTCGGTGCCGTTGCGCCCACCGGCACGGCCGCCGCGCCAGACCGCCGGTTTCGGTTCGCTCAGGGCCGACAGCTTCCGAAGCTCCTGTTCGCCACGAGCCGGGCGAGGCTCGCGGCGAGCGTCGGCGCGCAGGAGGCCGACCGTGCGCTGGCGGCGATCCGCGAGGCCGGCCAGCTCGTCGTCGACGACCTCCCGGTGGACGCCGCGGACGCACAGGCGTCTGTGCGAGCGCAGCTCCGGAAGCAGCCGAAGATCGTCGGTGTCGTGCTCGTCGGCGGGTACGACGTCGTCTCGTCGCGGCGGCTCGACGTGCTTCCGCAGAAGCTTCGGAAGAAGCTCAAGAACGCCGGCGATCCGGACGACTTCGTCGTCTGGAGCGACGACGGCTACGGCGACCGCGACGACGATCTCATCCCGGAGCTGCCCGTGACCCGGATCCCGGACGGGCGATCCGCCGAATTGCTCTTCGCGCAGCTCGGCTCTGGCGATGCCCCGAGAGCGGCTCCTCGGCGCGGGATTCGCAACGTCGCGCGGCCGTTTGCCGCGGGGATCTTCGACAAGCTGCCGGGAAACGAGATCCTGCTCGTCTCCGAGCCGATGACGTTCGACCGCGTACCGTCGCCTCGTCTGGACTCGGACCTCGTCTACCTGATGCTGCACGGCGACTTCCTCGACGCGAGCCGGTTCTGGGGCGAGCAGACTGCGGGCGACCGCGAGGCGGTCAACGTCTCGAACGTTCCGCCCACGGCGGCGCGGGTCGTCTTCGCCGGCTGCTGCTGGGGTGCGCTCACGGTCGACCAGCCGGCGATTCGCGCCTCGGGCGTACCGGCGTCTCGTGCGGCTCCGGCATCGATGGCGCTTTCCTTCCTGCAGGCCGGTGCGCTCGCGTTCGTCGGCTGCACGGGCGCCCACTATTCGCCGACCGAGGAGCCGTACGAGTACTTCGGCGGTCCGATGCACACGGCGTTCTGGAGCCGGCTCCGCCAGGGCTCATCGCCTGCGCGCGCGCTGTTCGATGCGAAGCGCGACTACGTCGCGGGCTTTCCGCACGGCCGCACGACTCCGCTCCAGCAGGCGATCGAGTACAAGATCCTCCGCCAGTTCACCTGCCTCGGGCTGGGCTGGTAGGAGCCAAGAAAGCGGCTACGCTTAGGACGATGGCGGAGATGAAGAAAGACGAGATCGAGAAGATCGTCAAGCGCGATCTCCCCGGCTACAAGGTCGCCTCCAAAACGGACACCGACACGCAGCCGGCCCGCGCGCAGCCCGACGAGGCGGGGCCGGACATCGACGCGCTCAAGAAGAAGTACCTCGGCAAGGACGCGCCTGCCGCTGACGATGCCGGAGAAGAGGGCGTCGAGAAGGAAAACACGGACGACGCGCTCGTAGCCGTCCAGCCGGACAATCCGGCGGATCCGTACGACCACGGCGCCCGGCCGAAGACCGTCGTGGTCTCCGGCAAAGAAGGCCGCATCGTCGGCAGCCAGGGCTGACGAACCGCCCCTAAACTGACCGCGATGAGCGGTCGTGCGAGGAAGGCGCTCGTCGCCGCGACGCTGTCGCTGCTCGCTCCTGGAGCGGGACAGCTCTACCTCGGCAAGCGCCGGCGTGCGGCGGGACTTCTCGCCGCCTGGATCGGGCTCTGCCTCGTCGCGGTCGCGCTTTTCGCAGCCGGGCTCGACCTCGCGCTCTCCGCGATCGGCCGCACGCTGCTCGGCGCTGTTCTGCTCGCGAATGCCGCCGTCCTCGCGCTCCGGCTGTTCGCGGTGCTCGACGCCGGCCGGGGGGCGCGGGCTTCGAGGTTCGCGACCGTCGGGCTCGTTGCGATCGCCGCCGCAGCCGTCGTCCCGCACGTCGCCGCCGGCTACGTGACCGTTCGTAGTTACAGCGTTCTCGAGTCGGTGTTCGCCGAGGACGAGCCGCAGGACGTGCTCGGCGGGGCACTCTTCGTCGCGTTCCCGCCCCTCGGTCGCCTCCCCCGCGACATCGACCCGCCCGACCAGCGACCGCTGCGGCAGGTCAGGGGACCAGCGCCGAAACCGTTCAGCGGCGAGGCACGGCCGCTCGCCGACGCCGCGCACATCGTCGCGGAGGAGGAGGGCGCGCTCGATCCGCCGTGGGTCACGATCCTCTTGCTCGGCAGCGACGAGGGTCCGCGACAGGCGGGCGATCGCACCGACACGATGATCGTCGCCGCAATGCAACGGAAGACCGGCCGCGCGGTCCTGTTCGGCGTCCCTCGGAACCTCGTCGGCGTCCCGGTCCGTGCGCGCTGGCTCTACCACGAGCCGCTGAACGCGCTCTACCAGTTCGGCAACCGCCGGCCCGAGCTCTTTCCCGGCGGGAAGGACCCCGGCGCGACCGCGCTGAAGCAGACGATCTCGCGCTTGCTCGGCCTGCGGATCGAGTACTACGCGATGGTCGACCTGAACGGCTTCGTCCAGATGGTCGACGCGCTCGGCGGCGTTCGCGTCCGCGTCAAGGAGCGGATCGTCGACGAGGTGACCCGCCCGGCGTGGGGCGAGACGAAGCCGCGCATCGACGTCTACCCGGGCCGGACGTACCGCTTCACGGGGCGGACGGCACTCGCGTACGTTCGCTCGCGCAAGGCGTCGAACGACTACCGTCGGATGGCCCGCCAGCGCTGCTTCCTGAGCGCGCTCGCGAACCAACTCGACGTGCGTTCAGTCCTCCGCCACTTCGGCTCGCTCGCCGACGCCGTCGAGTCGAACGTGCGCACCGATATCCCGCTCGACAGGGCACCAGACCTCGCGCGGCTTGCCTCAGGCGTCGACCGCGCGCAGACGCTGACCGCAACGTTCGGCCCGCCCTACTTCGCAGGGCGGCGCGCCGATCGCTTCCCCTACCCGAACGTCCCGAAGATCCAGGCAACGGTGCGCGACGCGATCCTTCATCCCGAGCTCCTGCGCAAGCAGGGGCGGATCGAATCGGTCCGCCAGTCCTGCTAGAGGCTGTCCCGCCCGTCAATCGCCGGCGATGTGGCTGCGCCAGGACCACCGCGGCTCGTAGCCGAGCAGCCTCCGGGCCTTCTCGATCGAGAGAAGCGTGTCGAAGTCTCCCGCGGTCGGCTGATAGGGCACCGATGGGTACACCTCGGCCATCAACTCGCGGCTGGGGCGGTTCATGACGGTGTCCGCGGCGGCGACGATGAAGTGCTCCGCGCCGACGTCGGCTTCGAGGGCGAGACGGCAACTCTCGGCGACGTCGCGGGCGTCGATGTAGCCCCAGAGGTTCCAGCGCCGGGCGCGTGGGTCGTCCCAGTAGGACGGAAACCGCTCGTAGTCGTGGGGCTCCATGATGTTCGAGAAGCGGAGCGCGACGTACGGCGTGCCTGTCCACCGATGCAGCTGCCGGCCAAGTTCCTCCGAGAGCAGCTTCGAGAGCGCGTAGCTCGACTCCGGATAGGCGGGATGCTCCTCGTCGATCGGCGCGTAGGCCGGCTGCTCTCGCTCGAACGGCAGGCCGAGGATCGTCTCGCTCGACGCCCAGACGACGCGGCTCAGGCCGAGCAGTCGCACCGCCTCGAAGACGTTGTACGTGCTGAGCGTGTTCGTGCGGAAGGTCGTCTCCTCGGTGCGGATTCCGGAGGCAGGGATCGCCGCAAGGTGAACCACGGCATCCGCGGCCGCCAGGCACTCGACGGTCTGCCCGAAGTCGGTCAGGTCGGCGAGCAGAGACGCCGCAGGTGACTCGGGGGGCGAGACGACGTCGACCGCAAGCACCTCGTGCTCGTGCTCGAGCAGATTGCGGACGACCGCCCGTCCGGCCTTTCCGCTCGCGCCGGTGACCACGAGCTTCAACTCACACCAAGCCTCTAGCCGACGCCGGCGTCGGGAAACGGGAAGCCGCCCGGTACAGGAGCGGTCTTGTCGACGTGCGTTCGGATCGCGGCGTCGCAGACGGCGTAGCCCCAGTTCACGAGCCGCTGCCGGCGGAGCTCCGGCAGCTTCGTCAGGCGCGTCTTCGTCCCCGCGAGCTCGCGCGTCTGCGCAAGCGGGCACGGCAGCGCCGAGGCGAGGCCGTAGCGCGAGATGTCCGTGTGGATGCCCCAGTACGTCCCGTCGCGCACGCCGGCGACGAAGGCGTCGATCGCCTGCCGCTTGCGCAGGCTCCGCACCTGGTTGTCGATCACGCTCATGACGCGCAGAAGCTGGAGCGGCCAGAAGGCGTGGGGCTTTGGCTCCGGCCCCATCCGGCCGCCGCCGTCGCTGATCAGGATCATCTGATGCCCGCGCCACGCCGTCTCGAGGCCGAGGTTGTCGTAGACCCCGCCGTCCGTGAGCACGAGGCGCGTCGTGTACGGGGGGCGCTCGAGGTCGTCGCCGGTTCCGGGGACGTGAGCGCCTTCGGGCTGCTTCAGGACGAGCGGCGAGAGGAACGGCGGGAACGCCGAGGACGCAGCGACCGCCTGCGCGAGCTCGATCTTCGGATGGTCGATCTTGCCGACGCGGTAGTCCCACGCGTACGCCCGCGAGAACCGACGCAGGACGCCGGACTGGAGGCTCGTCGAGTTGAAGACGAACACCGGCTCTTCCGGCAGATCCTGGAGCGTCGCGTCGCCGAAGACGTGCCGTCTGTAGGCCCCCGCGAGCTTCGACCCGATCGAGCCCGGGCCGAGCGCGCCGCTCACGATCGCGGGGAAGTCCACGCGCTTCGTCGCGAGCTCGAGCACCGGCTCGAGGACAACGTCGTCGAACGCGCGCGCGACGCCCGCGCCGTCGACGTCGAGACGTGCCCAGGCGTGGCCGAGCACACCCGCGGTGATCGATCCGCCGGAGACGCTCGAGACGCGGTTGAGCCGCGGCAGGAAGCCGAGCTCGTTCAGGCGCTTGAGTGCACCGGCGTGGAAGAGCATCGCCCGGAAGCCGCCGCCGGAGAGGCAGAGCGCCAGCGGCTTGCGTGCCTCGTCTCCGCCTGTGCCTGGATCCTGGACCGGCGAGGCCGCCCTCTCGAGCGCGGCAGTCCGGTCGTCTGGCTTCTCGTTCACTTCAGAACACCAGGTAGACGACCTCGCCCACGAGCGCCGGCTTCTCCTGCCCTTTGATCTCGATCTGGACGGCCACCTTGTAGAGCACACCGTCGCCCCGCGGCTCGCTTGACGCGAGCTGCGCTTTCAGCCGCACTTCGGAGCCCGACGGGACCGGCGAGGTGAAGCGAACCTTCTCGGTCCCGTAGTTGACCCCCATGTGCGCGTCGCTGACGGTCAGCACCTGCGACATCAGAAACGGGAGCAGCGAGAGCTGCAGGTAGCCGTGGGCGACCGTCGTGCCGAACGGTCCCTGCTTCGCCATCTCCGGGTCGACGTGGATCCACTGGTGGTCGTGTGTCGCCTCGGCGAAGAGCTCGATCTGGCTCTGGTCGATGCTCGTCCAGTCGCTCGTGCCGAGATCGAGACTCGTCTGCCTCTGCCAGCTCCGCGAGGGTGAGCGTCGTCATGCCTCTACCTTCTCATGGAGGCGCACACGGAGGGCTTTTCGGTCGATCTTCCCGATCGGCGTGAGCGGGAGCGCCGGGACGACATGCACCTCGCGCGGGTACTTGTAGCCGCCGATCCTCGTGCGTGCCCAGTCGACGATCTCGGCTGGCTCGGCGTTCCCGCTCAAGGCGACGAACGCAACGACCTCCTCGCCGCACTCGGCGTCGCGGCGGCCGACGACCGCCGCGCCCTCGACGGCAGGGTGCTCGAGCAGCGCCTCCTCGACGTCGCGCGGGAAGACGTTGAAGCCGCCGCGGATGATCAGGTCCTTCTTCCGGTCGACGACGTACAGGTAGCCGTCCTCGTCGAGGCGTCCGAGATCGCCCGTGTGGAGCCGTCCGCCGCGCATCGCCTCGGCCGTCTGCTCCGGCGCACGCCAGTAGCCGCGCATCACGAGCGGCGAGCGCACGCAGATCTCACCGACCTCGCCGGGCGGGAGCTCGCGGTCATCGTCGTCCAGGATCGTCACCTCGACCTCGGGCAGCGGCCGGCCGACCGAGCCGAGCCGCCCCTGTCCGGGACGCGTGGTGGAGACGAGCGCCGACGTCTCGGTGAGCCCGTAGCCCTCGCGTACCTCGACCGTCGGGAGTCGACGCTGCACCTCGTTCACGATCTCGGGCGCGAGCGGCGCCGCACCTGACGCGATGTAGCGAAGCTCCGACAGGTCGTAGTCCTCGAGCGGCTGGGCGAGCAGCAGGTGGAGCATCGAGGGGACGACCGCGACGATCTGCACGCGGTGCTCCTGTGCGAGCTCGAGCCAGTCTTCCGGGTCGAACCAGCGCATCAGCACGGCGCGGCCGGGCTCAGTGGCGTGCAGGCCGACGCAGGTCACGAGCAGACCGAACGCGTGCGAGAGCGGGAGGGAGGTGAGGCTGCGGACGATGCCGGGCACGTGGCCGGTGTCCTCGGCGGTCTTCCCCGCGAGCCAGAGGCTCTCGTGCGAGAGCATCACGCCCTTCGCGCGGCCGGTCGTGCCGCCGGTGTACATCAGCGCCGCGAGGTCTGAGTCGTCGACCTCGACGATCGGCGACTCGCCGCCCGACTCGAGCTCCGCGAACTCGTCCGTCGAGATCACCCGTGCGTCCGGCGCGGCCTCGCGCGCCGTGGCGGCGAACTCCGGAGTGGCGATGACGAACCGGGCCTCGGCGTCGTCGACGATGTGCTTCAGCTCCGGCGGCGGGAGCAGGAAGATCGCCGGCGTCACGACCGCGCCGATCCGCCAGAGCGCGTTGTAGGCGATCCCGACCTCCGGGCAGTTCGCCATCAGCACGACGACACGGTCACCCGGCTCGACGCCGGCCTCTCGCAGCCCGTGCGCCAGCCGGCGCGCACGCTCGTGCAGGTGGCCGGACGTGTGCCACTCCCCTTCGAAATAGAGCGACTCGCGGTCCCCGTGTCGCTCGAGCGTCTGCTCGGCGAGGACGCGCGAGGTTGCGCTCAGCCAACGCTCATGGAGCGGCCGCCGGCCCTGCCCATCAGCTCGACCATCGATTCGGGCGAGGCGCCCTCGGGGAAGCGGTCGAGCAGCTGGGCGAGGAAGTCGTCGGCGTCCCAGCCGTTCTCCGACGCGATCAGCTCGCCGGCGTCCCAGGGCCTCAGCACGTTGACCGAGCCGCCCCACACGAAGAAGACCTGGCCGGTGATTCCCTGCGCCTCGTCCGCCGCGAGCGCGACGACGATCGGCGACATGTTCGACGGGATCGAGCGCGTCGAAGCCCTCCTCGGGCTTGGGCAGCTCGCCGAACGTGACCTCGGTCATGCGCGTGCGCGCGTTCGGGGCGATGCAGTTGACGGTGACGCCGTAGCGCGAAAGCTCCTGTGCGGCGATCAGCGTGAACGTGGCGATGCCGGCCTTCGCGGCGCCGTAGTTCACCTGGCCGACGTTGCCGAACACCCCGGACGGGCTCGACGTGTTGATCACACGCGCGCGAACGTCCTCGCCCTCCTTCGAGCGCTCGCGCCAGTGTGCGGCTGCGTGGCGCGTCGGCGCGAAGTGGCCCTTGAGGTGCACGGCGATCACCGCGTCCCACTCGTCCTCGGTCATGTTCACGAGCATGCGGTCGCGGAGGATCCCGGCGTTGTTGACGAGGATGTCGAGCCGCCCGAAGCGGTCGATCGCACGCTTGACCATGTGCTCTGCCGCCTCGAAGTTGGAGACGTCGTCGTAGCTCGCCACCGCCTTGCCGCCCGCTGCGACGATCTCGTTCACGACGCTCTGCGCCGGTGTCGCGTCGGTGCCCTCGCCGGCGAGGGAGCCGCCGAGGTCGTTGACGACGACCTTTGCGCCGGAGCGTGCGAGGGCGAGCGCGTGCTCGCGCCCGATTCCTCTCCCCGCACCTGTGACGATCGCGACCTTGTCTTCGAGCGACGGCACGGGGGGAGTCTAAGCTCGCCGCGTGGATCAGGGAATAGTGGTCGAGGAGCTCGGGTCGCTCGAGCTGGTCGAGGTGGAGATCGAGGAGCCCGAGGCGCACGAGGTGCTGGTACGGATCGAGGCGACCGGCGTGTGCCACAGCGACCTGCACGTGCTGGAGACGGGCTTCTCCCATCCGCCTCCGATCCTGCTCGGCCACGAGGGCGCGGGCGTGGTGGAGTCGATCGGCGACGGGGTCGAGTCCGTCGCCGTGGGCGACCACGTCGTGATCGGCTGGCGCGCGCCCTGCGGCGAGTGCCGCTGGTGCGCGCGCGGCGATCCACGCCGCTGCCGGACGCCCGCCTCGGCGGGGCCCCGCGTTCGGCTGCCGGACGGGCGCGCGCTCACTCGGACGCTCGGCGCAGGCACCTTCGCGACGCGTACCGTCGTGCACGAACGCGCCGCAGTTGCGATCGAGGGCCTCCCGGCCGAACAGGCGTGCCTGATCGGCTGTGCCGTCGCGACAGGCGTCGGCTCGGTGCTGGAGACCGCACGGGTCTGGCCGGGCGCGCGGGTCGGCGTGATCGGCTGCGGGGCCGTCGGCCTCTCGGTGATCCAGGGAGCACTGCTTGCGGGCGCGCCGGAGGTGCACGCGCTCGACCTCGACGAGCGAAAGCTCGAGGCGGCGCGCCGCTTCGGTGCGACCCACACCGGCGAGGCGTCGCGGCTCGACTTCGTCTTCGACGTCGTGGGCAGGCCCGAGACGGTGGAGCAGGGCCTGGCGATGCTCGGCCACGCCGGGACGCTCGTCTACATCGGGCTCCCGCAGCCGGGCTCGATGGTCGAGCTGCCGCTCGAGCGCCTGTTCGACCGACGCGTCCGCGTCCTCGTCTCCCACGGCGGCGACCACGTTCCCGCCGAGGACTTCCCCGAGCTCGCGCAGCACGCCCGCGACGGCCGGCTCGACCTCGGCGGGATGGTGACGAAGACGATCAAGCTCGACGACGTCGGCCGGGCGTTCGAAGAGATGCGCGCGGGGGACGTGATTAGATCGGTGGTCTTGCTATGAGAATCCCACCGCCCGTCGCAGAGCTGCTCGGGATCGACCTCGTCGGCGTGGAGGGCGGCGAGTGCACGATGAAGCTCGAGGCGGGTCAGCAGCACTCGAACCCGATGGGCACGCTGCACGGCGGAATCCTCGGCGACCTCGCCGACGCCGCGATGGGGATGGCGTACTACTCGACCCTCGAGCCGGGCGAGTCGTTCGCGACCCTCGAGATGAAGATCAACTTCGTGCGCCCGTTCTGGACGGGCACCCTGACCGCGCGCGGCTGGGTCGTCCACCGCGGCCGCACGGTCGGCGTCACCGAGTGCGACGTCGTCGACGAGCGCGACCGGCTGATCGCGAAGGCGACGAGCACGTGCATGACGCTGCGCGGGGACCAGGCCGAGGGCCGCTAGCACCGGCTCGGATCGCCGCCGCGCTCGGCCGGCCGGACGGCGCCCGCTGGTTTCGCGCCCCTGGGCGCGTGAACCTGATGGGCGATCACACGGACTACAACGACGGGCTCGTGCTGCCGATCGCGATCGATCTCGAGTGCGCCGTCGCGGCACTCCCGTCTGCGACAGTGCGTGCGCGCTCGCTCGACGAGGGCGTTCCGGTGGAGCTGGCGGCCGACGGGACGACCGAGCCGGCGGCGGTCGAGCCGCGGTGGGGGCGGTATGTCGCAGGTGTCGTCCGGGAGCTCGCGGGCCGAGGACGCCCGCCGGTCGGCGCCGACCTGACGATCGCCTCGGACGTCCCGCTCGGGTCCGGGCTGTCGTCGAGCGCGGCGCTCGAGGTGGCGTGCGCGGTCGCGCTCGCGGACGTCGCAGGTTGGGAGCTCGACCGGCTCGAGCTCGCCAAGGCGTGCCGTGCGGCGGAGGAGTCCGCGACGGGCGTTCCGTGCGGGATCATGGACCAGCTCGCAAGCGTCGCGGGCCGCGACGGCTGTGCGCTGTTGATCGACTGCCGCTCGCTCGAGTCCCGCGCGATCCCTCTGCCCGAAGCGCTGTCGGTGCTCGTGGTGCACTCCGGCATCGCGCGCACGCTCGACACGAGCGCGTACGCCGCGCGGCGTCGCGCGTGCGAGCGAATCGCCGCGCAACTCGGGCTCGCGGCGCTTCGTGATGCGACGGCCGCGCAGGTCGCCGACGAGCCCTTCGCCCGCCACGTGATCACCGAGAACGAGCGTGTCCTCGAGGCGGCTCGAGCCCTTGGTTCGGGCGACCTCGAGCTGCTCGGGCGTCTCTTCCTGGAGAGCCACGCCAGCCTGGGCCGAGACTTCGGAGTCTCCACCCCCGAGCTCGACGCGCTCGTCGAGGAGCTCGTGGGCGCAGGAGCGTTCGGAGCCCGACTGACCGGCGCAGGGTTCGGCGGCTGCGTCGTCGCGGCCTGCTCGCGGGACTCCGTCGATGGGATCGCCGCAACGGCGACGCAGGCGTACCGCACGAGGACGGGACTCGTTCCCACAGCCTTCGTCGTCCGTGCCTCTGGTGGTGCCGGAGAGCTGAGCGGTTAGGGTCCCCCGCAGCGATGAATGAGGACCTCGACTCGGCTCTGAAGGATCGCCTCCGCGCGGTGCTCGAACGGCGGCCTGTCACCGAGGCGGAGCTGCGGAAGCTGATCGAAGAGGGCGGTGCGTGCTCGATGCTCGTCCGCGCTCGCCTCGAACGGGACGAGGAGCGGCTCGTCGAGCTCTCGGCCGACCCGGCAACGCCGCTCGCCGAGCTCGCGACGACGCTGCGGGAAGTCCAGGAGCTCCGGCCGCAGCTCGACGAGCTCGAGTCGATCCTCGCGGAGCTGAACGAGCGTGCGCGCGAGTTCCGCCGCTCGTGGGTGTCAGCCTCCTAGACGTCCGCTCCGAGAACCGCGTCGATCAGCTCGGAGTACGAAGCGTCGCCTTCGGGATCCCACCCGGGAGTGAGGTGGCGGCGCGCGAGCAGCTCCGCACTTTGTGGCTCAGAGCCACAAAGTGCGCCGACCTGGACGATTCGGACGAGCCGATCGACCTGGCGGCGGACGTGGAGCGCGCCGAACGGTGGATCTTCCACGGATCGACGGAGGCGCGGCTCGAGCACGGCGAGGGCGTCGAGACTTTGTGGCTCTGAGCCACAAAGTCTCGCCACGCGCGCGAGGACGAGGTCGACCGAGTCGAGGCGGGACAGGTCGCGCAGCACTTGCGCGCAGAGGACGTTGTGGGTCCCCTCCCAGCTCTCGAACACGATCGCGTCGCGGTACAGGCGCGGGAGCGGAGAGAAGTCCTCGATCGTGCCGTTGCCCCCCAGCGTCTCGATCCCGCGGTGCACGACGTGCGTCGCTGCGATCGAGGTGACGTACTTGTTCGCGTTCACGAGGATCCGGTGCCACGCGACGTCCTCGTCCGTCGCAGTCCCGCCGTCGATCCGCGCGACGAGCCGGGTCAGCTCGAGCGACGAGGCGAGCGCTCCCTGCGCCTCCGCCTTCATCACGGCGAGGTTCTCGCGCACGAGTGGAAACTCGACGATGGGCTGCCCGAACGCCGTGCGCGTGCCAGCAAAGCGCGACGCTTCGAGGTAGGCGCGCCGCATCAGCCCGGTCGACCCGAGCGCGTTCAGCCAACGCGACGTGTTCAGGACGACGCCGGCCGCGATCCTGAACCCGTCCTCGAGCGCACCGATCGGGTACGCGAGCGCGCCGTCGAACTCGATCTCGCCGGTCGCGAGCGCGCGCGTGCCGAGCTTGTCCTTCAGCCGGCGGATCCGGAAGCCGTTCGCTGCCCCGTCGACCTCGCGCGGGACGAGGAAGCACGCGATCCCGCGCGTGCCCTCCGGCGCACCGCTCGGACGGGCCGTGACGAGGAACTGGGCGGCGTCGGCGACCGAGCAGAACCACTTCTCGCCGGCAATGCGCCACTCGTCGCCGTTCTGCCACGCCTCGACGCGGTTCGCGCCGACATCCGAGCCGCCCTGACGCTCGGTCAGGAATTGCGCGCCGCGATCCGCGGAGTCGAAGTCGCGGTCGAGCAGCGGCGGCAGAAACCGCCGGCGCAGCTCGGGCGCCGCGTGTCGGTCGAGCGCCCGGACGAGCCCGGCGGTGCACACGACCGGGCAGGAGTGGCCGCCCTCGCCCGCGTGCGCCAGCAGGTAGAGGAGCGCCGCCTGCTCGTAGGCGTCGGCTGAGAGCACGCCCGACGCCCAGACGGCGCGGCCGGCGGTCGCGTAGGCGTCGGCGAACTCGACCCGTTCGCCGTCGGTGGCAGGAAGGTCGCGCCGCGTCTCGAGCTCGGCCACCGCGGGGTCGATCATTTGCGCGACGGTGTCGCCGAACTCACGCAGTCGCGCGTCGAGCTCCGGATCGCCGGTCAGCAGCCCGGGGTCGAAGAACGTCGTCGGGCGCGACGCCTCCCACTCGTCCAGCGCGTCGCGTGCGTCCGCCAGCGTCATGCGCCGAGCGCGGCGAGGCTCGCGAGGTTGTGGCCCGGCGCGAAGACGTCGACGAACGGGAGCGCCGCGCGCATCCCGCGCGCGAGCGGCTCGTAGCGAGGGCTCTCCTGGAGCGGGTTGAGCCAGACGACGGAGTGCGACAGCCGGGCGAGGCGGGCCATCTGCTCGGCGAGGACGTCCGGGTCGCCGACGTCGAGCCCGTCGGAGCAGACGACCACGACCGCGCCGCGCACGGTGTTGGGGTACGTCGACAGCAGGCGCGCGAGCGACTCGCCGATGCGCGTGCCGGCGTTCCAGTCGACGACCTCGTCTGCCGCCCTGCGCAGCGCCTCGTCGGGATCGCGTGCCGCGAGCGCGCCGGTCAGCTTCGTCAGGCGAGTGCCGAAGCAGAACGCCTCCCAGCGCGAGTTGGAGCGGAGCGCGGCATGGGCGAACATCAGCAGCCCGCGCGAGTAGTCCGACATCGAGCCTGACACGTCGAGCAGGAGGACGATCCGCCGCGGGACGCGGCTGCGCTCGCGCCGGGCACGCTCGAACGGTTCGCCTCCCGTCCGGAACGAGCGCCGGAGCGTACGCCGGACGTCGAGCGATCCCCCGCGCGCGGCACGCAGCCGGCGCGAGCGGCGGAGCGGGGGGTCGATGCGGGTCTGCGCCATCAGCTCGGCCAGCTGCTCCAGCTCCGTCGCAGAGCAGCGCGCGAAGCTCTTCTCGCGCAAGAGCTCGATCGAGCTCGCGAGGGCCGGGGCCGGCGACCTCAGATCCTCGCTGCGACCGTCCTCCTCGGCATCGAGGTCTGCCGTCGGTACCGAAACGCTTCGCCTCGGCGGTCGCGCGGGCTCGACCTCGAAGGTCGCATGAAACACCCGGTCGTAGACGTCGATCCCGTCACGGCTCGAGACGAGCGTCGCGCGGCCCGCCCAGTAGAGATCGGTCGCCTCGATGAGCGCCGCGGCCCTGCAGAACGACTCGATCCGCCCCGTGCCGACCGGGAGCCCGGCCGCGCGGAGCTCGCGACCGAAGGCGACCAGGCGGTCGAGCGGCTCAGCCACCGACCGGCCCGGCGAGCGCCGCCCTCGCCCGGGCGAGGTCCTCGCGGTTCTTCACGGCCCACCCGATCGTCTCGAGCCCGGCCTCGCCGTCTGCCGACTCTGCGCCGAGGAGCGCGAGCGCCCGCGCCCAGTCGATCGCCTCGGCGGCGCCCGGCGGCTTCGCCAGCTCGAGCTCGCGCAGGTAGCCGATCGCGTTCGCGACCGAGCGTGCGAGCGCCTCGGGCACCTCGGGCGCGCGCAGCCGGATGATCGCGATCTCGCGCTCGAGATCGGGGAAGTCGATCCAGTGGTACAGGCAGCGCCGCTTGAGCGCGTCGTGGAGCTCGCGGGTCCGGTTCGACGTGACGACGACCACGGGCGGCTCGTCGGCGCTGATCGTCCCGAGCTCGGGGATCGTGACGGAGAAGTCCGAGAGCACCTCGAGCAGGAACGCCTCGAACTCGTCGTCGGCCCGGTCGAGCTCGTCGATCAGCAGCACCGCCGACGAGCCCGCACGAAGCGCGCGGAGCAGCGGCCGCTCGACGAGAAAATCCGCGGAGTAGAGCTCCGCGACCCGCGCAGACGGCTCGACCTCGCCCGCCTGCAGCGCGCGCGCATACAGGAGCTGGCGGGCGTAGTCCCATTCGTACAGGGCCTGGGCGGCGTCGATCCCCTCGTAGGCCTGGAGGCGGATCAGCTCCGCACCGAGCGCGGTCGCGAGGGTCTTCGCGACCTCGGTCTTGCCGACGCCCGGCTCTCCTTCGAGCAGGAGCGGACGCTGCATGGAGAGAGCGAGGTAGACGCTCAGCGCGAGCCCGCGGTCGGCGAGATACGACTCGGCCTCGAGCGCGGCCTGCGTCTCGTCGGCGGATCCGAACGGCATGCGGCAACACTAGACCGGCTCGCGCCGGATATGCTGACGCTCTGAACCGTCGGGCGCGCACCTCAGGCGCGGACGTGCCCGTCGAGAAGGAGGTACCGGTTGGTGGAGGCGGATCTCGCGCTGTGAGAGGGCACGCGGCGATCCTCGCCGAGGCGGCGCGGCTCGCGGCCGACGGAGAGGCATTCGCGCTCGCCACCGTCGTGAGCGTGCGGAGGCCTGCTTCGGCCCGCGTGGGCGACCGCGGGCTCGTGACCGCGGACGGCTCACTGCGGGGCTGGGTGGGCGGAGCCTGCTCGGAGCCGATCGTCATTCGGGAGGCGCTGCAGGCCCTGGCGGACGGGGAGCCGCGGCTCGTGCGCGTGTGCCCGCCCGGCGAGGAGGCGCATGCTCCGCCGGGCGTCGTCGTTGCACACAGCCACTGCGCCTCGGAAGGCATCGTCGACGTGCTCGTCGAGCCTGAGCTCCCCGCGCCGCTGCTCGCCGTCGTCGGCTCGAGCCCGGCCGCGGTGACGCTGGCCGCGCTCGCGGAGACGATCGGCTGGCGGGTCGATCGCGAGCTGACGCGCTCGCCCGAGGCCGTCGTCGTCGCCACGATGGGGCACGGCGACGAAGAGGCTCTCGAGCTCGCGCTCGACTCGGGCAGCGGGTACGTGGCGCTCGTCGCCAGCGCCCGGCGTGCCGCGACGGTGCTGGCGACGATGCGCGATCGTGGTGTCACGGAGGAGTCGCTCGCGCGCATCCGGAGCCCGGCCGGTCTCGACCTCGGCCCGTCGAGCCAGGAGGAGATCGCGGTCGCGATCCTCGCCGAGCTCGTCGCGTGGCGCCACACGCGCGTCGACGTGACGACCACGCTCGTCGAGGCGATCGATCCTGTGTGCGGCATGACGGTCGCGGTCACCGACTCGACGCCGTCGAGCGAGCACGAAGGAACGACCTATTTCTTCTGCGGCCAGGGCTGCCGCGCGCGCTTCGAGAGCGACCCGGTCAGGTATCTAACCTTCACTGCGTGAGGGACGTCCTCGACACGCTGGCGCGCTGGACCGCGCAGGGACAGCGTGTCGCAACGGCCACGGTTGTGGCGACCGAGCGCTCGGCGCCCCGTGACCCCGGCGCGGTGCTCGCCGTCTCGGAGACGGGCGAGATCGCGGGCTCCGTCACCGGCGGCTGCGTCGAGCCGGCCGTCTACGAAGAGGCGCGCGCCGTGCTCGCGGGAGGACCTGCCGCGGCTCCTGACGTACGGGATCGCCGACGAGGAGGCGTTCGAGGTCGGCCTCTCGTGCGGCGGAACCGTCCACATCTTCGTCGACCTGCTCGAGCCGACCGTCTTGCGCGAGCTCGCCGAGGCGATCGAAGCGGAGCGTCCCGTGGGCCTTGCGGTGGCGGTCACCGGCCCGAAGGTCGGCGAGAAGCGGCTGGTCGCGTACACCGGCGAGACCGGCCTCGTCGAGGCGGAGGGCGAGAAGGTGTTCGTCGCGTCGTTCGCGCCGCCGCCGCGCATGTACGTGTTCGGCGCAGTCGACTACGCGGCGGCGGTCGCCCGGGCGGGGCGCTTTCTCGGCTACCGCGTCACAGTGTGCGATGCGCGGGCGCGGTTCGTCACGCCCGAGCGCTTCCCGGACGTCGACGAGCTCGTGGTCGAGTGGCCCGACCGGTTCCTCTCACAGGCGCCCGTCGACGAACGGACGGCGATCGTCGTCCTGACGCACGACCACAAGTTCGACGTGCCGCTCCTGCAGGTCGCGCTCCGCACCCCGGCCGTGTACGTCGGCGCGATGGGGAGCCGAACGACGACCGACGAGCGCGCCGAGAGGCTGCGGGCGGTCGGGCTGACCGATGAGGAGCTCGCCCGACTCCACGCCCCGATCGGCCTGCCGATCGGCGCCCGGACGCCCGAGGAGGTCGCCGTCGCGATCGTCGCCGAGCTCGTCGCCGTGACGAGACGGGGAACCGACCGCGCCGGGTCGCGGGAGCTCGTCGTGTCGTGAAGCTCGAGAACGCGTTCGACGTCGCTGCTTCCGTCGAGGACGCGTGGGCATTGCTGATGGATGTGCCCCGGGTGATCCCGTGCATGCCGGGCGCGAAGCTCACCGAGACAATCGACGATACGACCTGGAAGGCGCAGATGGACGTGAAGCTCGGCCCGATCGGGCTCACGTTCGCGACCGACGTCAAACAGGAGGAGATCGACGTGGCGGCCCGGCGCGCGAAGCTCTCGGCCCGGGCGCGCGAGACGCGCGGGCGGGGGGCGGGGCAGGCGACGATCGAGTCGACGCTGACGCCCACGGAAGGCGGCACGCGCGTCGAGATCCTGACCGACCTCACGCTCTCGGGCTCGGTCGCGCAGTACGGCCGCGGCCTGATCGAGAACGTCTCGCGACGGCTCGTCGACAGCTTCGCCGACTGCCTGCGCGCACACCTCGCCGCGACGACCCCGGAGGAGGCGGATGCCGCCACGGCGAGGCAGGCGAAGCCGGTGTCCGGCCTGCGGCTGGGACTGAAGGCGCTCACCGGCTCGTTCGCGCGCCTTTTTCGACGCAGCTAGACCCGTAGGTTGAACGATGGTTCAATACGGCCATCGACCTCCGTGACACCCCTGACGAGGCTGCCTTCCGCGAGGGGGTACGCGCGTGGCTCGAGGCCAACCTGCCCGCGGGTGACCCGCGCGAGTGGTCCCGCAAGATCTACGACGCCGGCTACGCCGGCCTGACCTGGCCGGAGGAGTACGGCGGCAAGGGCGCGCCGTACAACCATCAGGCGATCGTGCTCGAGGAGTTCGCGCGGGC
This sequence comes from uncultured Actinomycetes bacterium, assembly GCA_963700495.1. Lineage (GTDB taxonomy): Bacteria > Actinomycetota > Thermoleophilia > Gaiellales > Gaiellaceae > JACCTU01. The sequence continues at coordinate 30,315 of CAVOXT010000005.1, forward strand.
GGAGGCGCCGTCGCACATCGGGGTGATCGGCCTCGGGATGGCCGGGCCGACGATCATGGCCCACGGCACCGAGGAGCTGAAGCAGCGACACCTGTCGAAGATCCTCTCGGCCGAGGAGATCTGGTGCCAGGGCTTCTCCGAGCCGGGCGCGGGGTCGGATCTCTCCGCGGTGGGCACGCGCATCGACGACCGCGGCGACCACTTCGTGCTGAACGGCCAGAAGGTCTGGTCGTCGTTCGCGCACATCGCGGACTTCTGCATCCTCGTCGGCCGGAGCGATCCTGACTCGGAGCGCCACGCCGGGCTGACGTACGTGATCGTGGACATGAAGGCACCGGGCGTCGAGGTTCGACCGCTGAGGCAGATCACCGGTGAGTCGGAGTTCAACGAGATCTTCCTCACGGACGTCGTCGTGCCGAAGACGAACCTCCTCGGCGAGATCGGCGGCGGCTGGCAGGTCGCGATGACCACGCTGCTGCACGAGCGCGGGACGCTCGGGTTCGCGCTGAGCGGCGTGCTCGAAGCGCAGGTGCAGAAGCTCGTCGCGCTCGCGAAGCGGACGAACGGCCACGACGCGATCATCCGCGACCGGATCGCGAACGAGTGGATCGTGCAGCAGGCGCTGAAGATGACGAACTACCGCGCGCTGACGAAGCTGATGCAGACCGGGATCCCGGGGCCGGAAGGGTCGGCGGTCAAGCTCGCCTGGTCGGAGGCGAACCAGCGGCTGTCGAAGCTCGCGATGGAGATCCTCGAAGGCGAGGACGACGGCTACTGGCGCCACCAGCAGCTGCGCTCGCGCGGCAACACGATCGAGGCCGGGACGAGCGAGATCCTGCGCAACATCATCGCCGAGCGCGTGCTCGGCCTTCCGAGGAGCCGCTGATGCAGTTTGCGTTCACCGAAGAGCAGGAGCTGCTGCGCCGCGAGGCGCGCGACGCACTCGGCAACGGCGGCTGGTCGCGTGACGAGATCGCCGGAGCCGACCTCGGCTTCATCGACCAGGCGGTCCTCTTCGAGGAGGCCGGCCGCGCGAACCTGGGCGAATCGCTCTTCGACGAGTCGCGTCCGCGCGAGGAGCAGCTCGCCGCGCTCGCGCTCGAGGCGGTCGGGATCGCGGCGAAGGCGCTCGAGCTCGCCGTCGAATACGCGTCGACCCGCGAGCAGTTCGGCCGGAAGATCGGTGTCTACCAGGCGGTCTCGCACCAGCTCGCCGACACGTACGTCGAGACCGAGCTGTCGCGGTCGCTCGCATACTGGGCGGCGTGGTGCGTGGCGGAGGGTGACGAGCAGACGCCGGTCGCCGTCGCCGCCGCGAAGGCCTACGCGTCCGATGCGGCGGTCGCCGCGTGCGAGCGGTCGATCCAGGTCCACGGGGGGATCGGCTTCACCTGGGAGCACGTGCTGCACGAGTACTACAAGCGCGCGCTCTGGATCCAGGCCTACGGCGGCTACGGGCGCGTGCATCGCGCGACGGTCGCCTCGTACCTGCTGGACTGACTCGAGGAGGTCGCGATGAAGGGCCAGATGATGGACTTCCAGCTGACGCTTCCGCCGCTGCTGCGGCGCGCGGAGACGTTCTTCGGCGACAAGGAGATCGTCACCCGCCTCCCCGACAAGAGCTTCCACCGCTACACGTACCGCGACATGGCGCGCCGGGCGAAGCAGCTCGCGGTCGCACTGGAGAAGCTCGGCCTACGAGACGCGGCGATCGCGTCGCGACGCTCTGCTGGAACCACTACCAGCACCTCGAGGCGTACTTCGGCATCCCGTGCGGCGGCTTCGTCCTGCACACGCTGAACCTGCGCCTGCACCACGACGACATCGGCTACATCGCAAAGCACGGCGGCGACAGAGCCGTGATCGTCGACCGGAGCCTGCTGCCGCTGCTCGACGCAGTTCAAGGACCAGACTGACATCGAGCACGTCTTCGTCGTCGAGGACTCCTACGAGGAGCTGCTCGCGACGGCCTGATCCGGACGAGTGGACCGAGCCGGCGATCGACGAGTGCGACGCCGCGGCGATGTGCTACACGAGCGGAACGACCGGACGCCCGAAGGGCGTCGTCTACGCGCACCGCTCGACGATCCTGCACGCGCTCGGCGTCGCGTCCACTCTCGCCGCTCGGACTGCGCGTCGCGGAGGAGGACGCGCTGCTGCCGGTCGTGCCGATGTTCCACGCGAACGCGTGGGGCTACCCGTACCTCGCCGCGATGGTCGGCTCGAAGCTCGTCTTCCCGGGGCCGTACCTCGACCCGGAGAGCCTGCTCGACGACTTCGTCCAGGAGCGCGTCACGTGGACGGCCGGCGTCCCGACGATCTGGCTCGGGATGCTCCAGCTGCTCGACGCGAACCCGGGCAAGTGGGATCTCTCGCACATGAAGGGGATGCTCGTCGGCGGCTCGGCGGTTCCGCGCGCGATGATCGCCGCGTACAAGGAGCGGCACGGGCTCAACGTCGTCCAGGGCTGGGGGATGACGGAGACGTCGCCGGTCGCGTCGGTCACCGACTTCATCGGCGACCTGCGCAAGGCCGACCAGGACACGCAGTTCGACTTCGTCGCGATGGCGGGGATGCCGCTGCCGTTCGTCGAGCTGCGCGTGACGGCCGACGGGAACGAGTTGCCGTGGGACGGCGAGTCGATGGGCGAGCTCGAGGTGCGCGGCCCCTGGGTCGCCTCGTCGTACTACCACGACGACGAGCTCCAGGACCGCTGGACGAGCGACGGCTGGTTCAAGACCGGCGACATCGTCTCGATGCACCCGCGCGGCTTCATCCAGATCAAGGACCGCTCGAAGGACGTGATCAAGTCCGGCGGCGAGTGGATCTCGTCCGTCGAGCTCGAGAACAAGATCATGGGCCACCCGGCCGTCGCCGAGGCGGCGGTGATCGCGATGCCGGACGAGAAGTGGGCGGAGCGCCCGCTCGCGGTCGTCGTGCTCAAGCAGGGCGCAGTCGGTGACGCGAGGAGCAGCTGCGCGAGCACCTCGCGGCGCAGTGCGCCAAGTGGTGGATGCCCGGACCGCTTCGAGTTCGTCGACGAGATCCCGAAGACCGCGCGTCGGCAAGTTCAAGAAGACCGCGCTCCGGGAGCAGTTCGCCGACACGGCGCGGAGGCCGACCGAGACGCCCGTCGCGACGTTTGAGGGCGGTCCTCCTCCGGGAGACGGGCGGGCCCGAGCAGCTCGAGCTCGCGGAGGTGCGACCAGCCGAAGCCGGGTGACGGCCAGGTGCTCGTGCACGTGCGCGCGGCGGGGATCAACTTCGCTCGACGTGCTCGTTCGGCAGGGGCGCTATCCGCAGATGCCGCCGCTGCCGACGGTGCTCGGGTCGGAGGTCGCCGGCGAGGTCGACGGACGCCGCGTGATGGCGCTGCCGCGCATGAACGGCGGCGGGTACGCGGAGCTGGGTCGCGCTCGACGAGGCCCAGCTCGTGCCGTTGCCGGACGGCGCATCGTTCGAGGAGGGCGCGTCGTTCCTGCTCACGTTTCTGACCGCGTGGATCCCGCTGACGCGACAGGTTCGACTGCAGGCAGGCGCGACGGTGCTCGTACACGCGGGCGCGGGCGGCGTCGGGTCCGCCGCGATCCAGGTCGCGAAGCATCTCGGCGCGCGCGTCGTCGCGACCGCGTCGTCCGAGGAGAAGCTCGCGGTTGCCCGCGAGCTCGGCGCGGACGAGGCGCTGCCGTACGAGGGGTTCGAGGAGCACGTGAGGGCAGACGTCGTGCTCGACCCCGTCGGCGGCGACGTGTTCACGCGTTCGCTCGCGACGCTCAATCCCATGGGGTCGCTCGTCGCGCTCGGCTTCGCCGGCGGCTGGTGGGAGCCGCTCGACCCGGCGCCGCTCGTCGGACGGAACGTCGGCGTGATCGGCTTCTACCTCGGTCGGCTCATGCGCCACCGGCCCGAGGTGGTGCAGGAGGCGATCCGCGAGATCGTGCAGCTCTGGGAGTCCGGCGCGGTTCGTCCACTGGTGGGCGCGACGTTCCCGCTCGACGAGGTGGCCGACGCGCACCGGCTCGTCGAGGAGCGCCGGAGCGTGGGCAAGGTTGTCCTCGTTCCGTAGCGCGCTCGTCACGGGCGGGCGCTCTGGGATCGGCGCGGCGATCGTCGCCGCGCTCGAGCGGGACGGTGTGCGAGGTTCGTGTGCTCGACGTCGTCGACGGGTTCGACGCGTCGGATCCCGTCGCGTGGGAGTCGGTCGAGGCGGTCGACCTCGCGTGCCTGAATGCCGGGGTCGTCACGGGCGAGCGGCTCGATCGGGCGGGTCAGCGACGAGCAGTACCGGCGCATCGTCGGCGTCAACGTCGACGGCGTCATCTTCGGTGTGCGCCGGCTCGCGCGCGTGATGCGACGGCGGTTCGATCGTCGTCACGGCGTCGCTCGCCGGCCTGACGTCGATGGAGAACGACCCGCTCTACTCGCTGACGAAGCACGCGCTCGTCGGGTTCGTGCGCTCGGCCGCCGCGCAGCTCGAGGAGCGCGGAATCCGGTTGAACATGGTCAACCCGGGGATCGTCGACACGCCGCTGCTCGGTGACGAGGGCCGCAAGACGTTGACCGAGGCGGGATTTCCCCTGCTCCAGCCCGAGGACGTCGCGGAGGCCGTGCTGCTCGCTGCGCACGACGACGAGGTCGGGCAGGCGTGGGTCGTGCAGCCGGGCCGCGAGCCGCTGAAGTTCCGCTACCCGGGCGTGCCGGGCCCGCGTGTTCCAGGCGGGGAGGGCAAGGTGCCGAGGCTATGAGCGACGCCGAGCCGGTCGAGCGCCGCCCGTGGACGGACGTCCCACCGGACGTTCCGCACATCTGGCGCACGCTCGGCTATCGCCGGCCGATCGCCGAGCCCGGGCGGGTCGTCGTCGAGTGGGATGCGCCCCCGGAGTACGCGTTCCCGGCGGACTCGGGCCACATCGTCCACGGCGGCCTCGTCGCGACGATCCTCGACACGGCGATGGGCGGCGCGTGCTGGACGCTGCTCGAGGACGGCGAGACGTTCCTGACGGCTGACCTCCACACGGAGTTCCACCGAGCGACGCGTCCGGGCCTGCTGAGAGCCGACGGCCGTGTCGTCCACAGAACGCGGCGGGTCGTGTTCTGTGCGGCGGAGCTCTACGACGCCGATGGAGTCCACCTCGCGAGCGCCCGGTGCACGCAGGTTCTTCGAAGCGCCCGGTAGCCGGGAGCAAGTAACACAGTGTTACTTGCTCCCGAACGACCGAGCGCTCGGTGGTTCGGAGGCTTGTAACACAGTGTTACTTGGAGAAGACGGTACGGAGTTGGCACACGGCTGAACGGCTCGTTCGCCACCATCGGAATCCGTGACCTCGTTCGCGCCGCGGATCTCACCCAAGCTGCTCGAGGCCGTCGTTCGTCTCGACGATCGCTCCGTGCCGATCGCCGAGACGAACCGTCGGGTCGGGCGGGAGGCCGGGCGGCTCGGGTTGCCGCAGCCGAGCTACCAGCGCGTTCGGGAGCTCGTCCACCGCTGCCGGCGGATCCGGCGCGGACCCACGACCGCGCAGGTCCTCTTCGACGTCGCGCTACGCGTCCGGCCCCCGGAGGCGCTCGCCCAGCACCTCTCGGGCGTCGGGCTCCCTCCCTACGACGAGACGGAGGGGCTCGACCTCAGGAGCGATCGGCCACCTTGACGAGCGCCTTGCCGCGGTTCTCGCCGTTCAGCATCCCGATGAACGCGCGCGGAGCGTTCTCGAGGCCTTCGGTCACGTGCTCGCGCCAGTGGATCTTGCCCTCCGCGACCCAACGCGCGAGCCGCTCGGCCGCCTCGTCGAAGCGTGCGGCGTAGTCGCTGACGAGGAAGCCCTGCATCTTCGCTCGGAAGACGATCAGCAGGCCGGGGTGGAACGTCGGCGACGGGCGCTCGGCGTTGTACTGGGAGATCTGGCCGCAAATCGGGATGCGCGCGCCGACGTTCAGCCGCCCGTGCACCGCCGCGGAGATGTCGCCGCCGCAGTTGTCGAAGTAGACGTCGACGCCGCGCGGGACGGCCTCCTTCAGCGCTCCCCGGAACTCGTCGCTCTTGTAGTCGACCGCGGCGTCGTACCCGTAGAGCTCGAGCAGGTCGGAGCGACTTCTCCGGCCCGCCCGCGATCCCGACCGTGCAGCAGCCCGCCAGCTTCGCGATCTGACCGACGACCTGGCCGACCGCTCCCGCCGCGCCGGAGACGACGACCGTGTCGCCCGGCTTCGGCTCGCCCACGTCGAGCAGCCCGAAGTACGCGGTGAAGCCGGTCGCGCCGACGACGTGCAGCGCGAGTGTCGGCGGGTCGAGCGCCGGGTGCACCTTCCGCAGCGTGCCGCCACGCGCGACGGCGTAGTCCTGCCAGCCGAGCTGCCCGATCGCCAGGTCGCCCGGCGAGAACCGCGAGTCGCCGCTCTCGACGACCTCGCCGAGCGACTGGGCGGTCATGACCTGGCCGAGCTCGACGGGGCGCGCGTACGAGCGGGCCTCGCTCATGCGGCCTCGCTGGTAGGGGTCGACCGACGTCCAGAGCACCCGCAGGAGCACCTCGCCGGGGCCCGCCTCGCGGAACCGCAGCTTCGACGAGCTCGAAGTCGGACTCGCTCGGGAACCCGGACGGCCGCGCCGCCAGCGTGACGACGCGGTTCTCCGTCGCTACTCGAACCGCCATGTTCCTCCCTGCTCGAACACCTTCAGGATTCGCCGCGCGACGACCATGCGGTGCACCTCGTCGGGCCCGTCGTAGATCCGCGCGCCGCGTGCCATCGCGTACATCGCCGCGAGCGGCGTCTCGTCCGTGAGCCCGCGCGCGCCGTGCACCTGGATCGCGCGGTCGATCACGTCGTGGAGCACCTGCGGCGACGAAGAACTTGATCACCGAGACCTCGACGCGCGCCTCGTCGCCCTCGTCGATCTTGCGCGCGGCGTCGAGCGTCATCAGGCGGCAGGCCTGGATCTCCGCCGCCGAGTCCGCGATCCAGTTCTGCACGGTCTGCTTGTCGGCGAGCCGCGAGCCGAACGCTTCGCGCTCGAGCGAGTACGTGCACAGCAGCTCGAACGCGCGCTGCATCTGGCCGAGCCAGCGCATGACGTGGTGGATGCGCCCCGGCCCGAGCCGCTTCTGCGCGATCCGGAACCCGTCGCCCGGCTCGCCGAGCGTGTTCTCGACCGGGACGCGCACGCCGCGGTACCAGACCTCGCAGTGCGTCGACCAGCCTCGCCCGGCGTGTCCCATCACCGGGATCGGGCGCACGATCTCGACACCCGGCGTGTCGGCGGGGACGACGATCTGCGACGCGCGGCGGTGCGGCTCGGCGCGTCCGGGTCGCGTGACCGCCATCACGATCCCGAACGCTGCGCCGTCGGCGCCCGACGAGAACCACTTGTGCCCGTCGATCACCCACTCGTCGCCGTCGCGCACGGCGCGCGTCCGCAGCGTCGTCGGGTCGGACCCGGACACCTCCGGCTCGGTCATCGAGAAGAACGAGCGGATCTCGCCCGCGACGAGCGGCGCGCAGCCAGCGCTCCTTCTGCTCGTCCGTCCCGAACAGGTGCAGGATCTCGGCGTTGCCCGCGTCGGGCGCCTGGCAGCCGAAGACGAGCTGCGCATAGGTCGAGCGGCCGATCTCCTCGTTCAGGATACGCGTAGGCGAGGAAGCCCTGGCCGGTGCCGCCGGCCTCCGGCGGCACGTGCGGCGCCCACAGGCCCGCCGCCTTCGCCTTCGCCTGGAGCGAGCGGATCAGCTCCGCGTCGTCGGCGCCGCAGCGCCGCGCTCGTTCGGGTAGACGTGCTCCTCCATGAAGGCGCGGTAGCGCGCGCGCAGGTCGCTCGAGCTCCGCGGTCGGAGCGAGGTCGGTCGATCGCCACGCCGGTTAGCATCGCAGGCGTGCGCCTCGGCTTCTACATGGGTTACGCGCCGCCGGGGACGAACCCGCTCGAGCTGGTCGCGCTCGCGCAGGAGGCCGAGCGCCTCGGCTACGACTCCGCGTGGGCCGCGGAGGCGTGGGGGACGGACGCCGTCACGCGTGCTCGCCTGGCTCGCCGCGACCACGACGACGCTCAAGGTCGGCTCGGCGATCCTCCAGATCCCGGCGCCGCACGCCCGCGAACACGGCGATGACCGCGGCGACGCTCGACCTGCTCTCCGGCGGCCGCTTCCTGCTCGGGCTCGGCACCTCGGGGCCGCAGGTCGTCGAGGGCTGGCACGGGCAGCCCTGGGGGAAGCCGCTGACGAAGACGCGCGAGTACGTCGAGATCGTGCGCACGGTGCTCCGCCGCGAGACTGCTCGAGCACCACGGCGAGCACTACGACATCCCGTACTCGGGCCCGGGCGCGACCGGTCTCGGCAAGCCGCTGAAGCTGATGGCGCGCCCGCTGCGCGCCGACGATCCCGATCTACCTCGCCGTCGATCGAGCCCGAAGTCGGTCGAGCTCGCGCCGAGATCGCCGACGGGTGGCTCCCGCTCTTCTTCTCGCCCGAGCGCGCGCGGAGATCTTCCCGATGGCCGGCGCCCGCGACGGCTTCGACATCGCGCCGACGCGTGCCGGTGGTCGCTGCTCGACGACGTCGCAGGCCGGCCGCGACGCGCTCAAGCCGTACTACGCGCTCTACATCGGCGGCATGGGCGCCCGCGGGAAGAACTTCTACAACGAGCTGTTCGCGCGCTACGGCTACGAGGACGAGGCGCGGACGATCCAGGACCTCTACCTCGAGGGGAAGCAGCGCGACGCGGCCGCCGCGGTGCCGGACGACTTCGTCGACGAGGTCGCGCTCGTCGGCCCGCAGGAGCGGATCGCCGAGCGGCTCGGCGCCTTGAGCGAGGCGGGTGCGACGACCCTGCTCGTCTCGACGCGGGATCCCGCCGCTCTGCGCGCGGTCGCCGAGCTCGCGCTGTGAAAGAGGCGCTCGAGGCGAAGCTCGGGCCGATCGCGTCCGCGCACCTGCTCGCGGGCGGCGCGTCGAAGGAGGCGTGGGCGGTCGACCTCGCCGACGGAACCGAGCTGCTCGTTCGCCGCGCGAGCGTCGGCGTCATCCACCGCGACACGCTCTCGCTCGAGCAGGAGTTCCGGGTGCTGGAGGCGGCGATCGCCGCCGGCGTGTCGTGCGCCGCGCCCGATCGCGTACCTCGGCGAGGTCGACGGACACGAGGCCTTCGCGATGGAGCGTGTCCACGGCGAGACGATCGGCCGCCGGATCGTGCGCAACCCGCCGCCGGCGCTGCCGCATCGCAGCTCGCGGAGGAGCTGCGCGAAGATCCACGCGATCGAGCCGCTCGACTTCCTGCCGCGCGGCGACGTGATCGCGCGCTTCTACGACGAGCTCGACTCGGTCGCCGAGCCGCATCCTGCGATCGAGTACGGGCTCGCGTGGGTGCGCGAGCGCCTGCCGCGAGCCGCGCGAGCCGGACGTTCTGCCACGGCGACTTCCGGCTCGGCAACTTCGCGGTCGACGGAGCGCGGCCTCGTGTACGTGCTCGACTGGGAGTTCGCGCACGTCGGCGACCCGGTCGAGGACGTCGCCTGGCCGATCGTGCGCGCCTGGCGGTTCGGCGCCGACGAGCTCCGGCTCGGCGGCGTCGGCGAGGTCGAGCCGTACCTCGAGCGCTACAACGAGCTGACCGGACGCGAGATCGCGCTCGACGAGCTGCTACGTCTGGGAGGTGCTCGGCAACGTCAAGTGGGCGATCGGCTGCCTCACGCAGTGCCGGCGCCATCTCAACGGGCAGGACCGCAGCGTCGAGTACGCGGTGCTCGGGCGGATGGCGGCCGAGATGGAGTACGAGCTCCTCGACCTGATCGAGCATGCCTGACCGACCCGACCGCGGCCGAGCTCGTCGAGGCGGTCGTTCGAGTTCCTCGCCGACGAGGTGCTGCCGGCCGCGGACGACCACCGCCTGAAGTTCCGGACGCTCGTGGCGATCAACGCGCTGGGCATCGCGCGCCGCGAGCTCGAGGCAAGTAACGAGCCTGTTACTGTCGCGAGGACGAGCTCGCCGAGCTCGCGCGGCGCATCCGCGCCGGCGACGCGGACCCGAGCCTCGCTCGCCGAGCTGAAGGCGCACGTCGCCGCCAAGCTGCGCATCTCGAACCCGGCCTACCTCGAGAAGTACGAGTGACGCGCCGCCGGATCTACCTGATGCGCCACGGGCGCGTCGCGTACTTCGACGACGGACGTCCGGTCGGCCGGACGACGTCCCGCTGACGTCCCGAGGACGCGAGCAGGCGCACGCCGCGGCGGCCGCGCTGCGCGGGATCGACCTTCGACCGCGTGATCACGAGCGGCCTGCCGCGCACCGACGAGACCGCGCGGATCGTCGCGCCGGACATCGAGCCCGAGCGCGTGGCCCGAGCTGCGCGAGATCGAGACCGGACGCCTCGGCGACATCCCCGAGGACGAGCTCGAGCGGACGTTCACCGACGCCTTCCGGGGCGTCGTCCCGGAGGAGGCCCGCTTCCTCGGCGGCGAGACGATCGGCTCGCTGCTCGACCGCGTGCTCCCGGCGCTCGACCGGCTGCTCGCGGACCGGACTGGGACATCGTGCTCGCCGTCCTCCACGGCGGCGTGAACCGCGCGATCCTCTCGTACGCGCTGACCGGCGGCCACGCCTTCCTCGGCAACTTCGAGCAGGCGCCCGGCCTGCATCAACGTCCTCGACGTCGGCGACGACTGGATCGTGCGCGCGGTCAACGTGACGCCGTACGATCTGGCGCACCTGCGCACGGCCGGCCGACGACGATGGAGGAGCTATGGCACCAGTTCCGGAGCACGTAGAGCACGACGAGGTCGTCGAGCAGCTACGTCGGGAGGTCTCGCCGGAGGAGCACGAGGAGATCCGCGAGCTGTGGAAGCGGCATTCGATCGCCGAGGACAACCGCGACCTCCCCGGGCTGATCTCGACGCTGACCGACGACTGCGTCTACGAGGTGAGCCCAGACGGCGCGCGCTGGGAAGGCCACGAGGGCGCGACGCGCTTCTACACCGAGCTGCTGACCGCGTTCCCCGACATCCACTTCGACCTGACCGACATCGTGATCGGGCCGCAGGGCGTCTGCGAGGGGCGCGCGTCACCGGGACGCACTCGAAGCAAGTGGCTCGACTACGAGCCGACGGGCGAGTTCCTCACGTGGAACGTCGTGATCTTCTTCCCGTGGGACCGCGAGCAGCGGCTCTTCAGGGGCGAGAAGGTGTACTCGGACGCGCAGCTGACGCTTCTACGCGGCTGACGAACGCCGAGATCAGGCCGGCCAGCTCGCCGGGGATCTCGAGCATCAGGTTGTGCCCGCGGCCCGGCAGCTCGACGTACTCGACGTCACGCAGGCGCGCCGCCAGCGTGCGCCCGTTCTCGACCGGGACGATCAGGTCCTGCTCGCCGTGCACGACGAGCGCGGGCGCCTCGACCCGCTCCGCCTCGCAGCCCTCGTCGTAGAACGCGTAGCAGGCGTCGGCGTGGGCGAGGATCGACTCGTAGGGCGTCGGCTGCTCGACGCGCATCCGCACGATCTCCTCGAAGCGGCCGGCGTTCGCCTCCGTCCACCCGGGCGCGAAGGTGTACGGCATCGTGCGGCGCGCGAACTCCTCGTGCGGCGTTCCGAACGCAGCCGCGAACGCACGCGCCACGTGCAGCGGACGACGAACACGGTCCGGCCCGCCGGCGCCCGTGCCGACGAGGACGAGCGAGCGCACGAGCGACGGTTCGCCCGAGCGCGAGCGTCAAGGCGACGTACCCGCCCATCGACGCGCCGACGACGTGCGCGGGTCGGTCGAGCACTTCGATCGCGTCGGCGGCCATCTCGTGAACGCTCGCCCGCGCCGGCACGTCGGCGAGCTCGCCCGTCCCGTTGGCCGCGAACACGATCACCTCCCGCGGGGCGAGCGCACGCGCGACGTCTCGCCAGACCCAGGCGCCCTGGCCGAGCCCGCCGATCAGTAGGACGGGGTCGCTCAGCTGAGCCGCTCGACGAGCATCGCCATGCCCTGGCCCCCGCCGACGCACATCGTCTCGAGCCCGATCGTCTCGTCCCGCGACTCGAGGTCGTTCAGCAGCGTGCACATGATCCGCGCTCCGGTCATCCCGTACGGGTGGCCGAGCGCGATCGCGCCGCCGTGCGGGTTCAGCTTCTCGCTGAAGGGATCGACGCCGAGCTCGCGGCAGACCGGGAGAACCTGCGCAGCGAACGCCTCGTTCAGCTCCATCACGTCGACGTCGTCGATCGTCATGCCCGCCCGGCGCGAGCACGTTGCGCACGGCGCCGATCGGGCCGACGCCCATGATCTCCGGCTCGACGCCGGAGACCGCCGAGGCGATGATCCGCGCCCGCGGCTTCAGCCCCAGCTCCCGCGCGCGCGTGTCGCTCATCACGACGACCGCCGCCGCGCCGTCGTTGAGCGGGCAGGAGTTCCCGGCCGTCACCTTGCCGCCGGGCTTGAAGGCCGGGTCGAGCGACGCGAGCTTCTCGAGCGTCGAGTCGCGCACGCGGCCCGTCGTCCTTCGCGACGCCGTCCCACGGCGTGATCTCGCGCGCGAAGAAACCGGACGTCCTGCGCGGCGACGGCCCGCTCCTGCGATCGCTGCGCGTAGCGGTCCATGTCCTCGCGCGAGACGTCCCAGCGCTCCGCGACGTTCTCGGCGGTCAGGCCCATCGGGATGTAGACGTTCGCGATCGGCGCGTCGTCGCCGAAGAGCTTCGGGTGGAGCTCCTCCGAGTCCTTCGGATAGCCGTCGACCTGCGTGATCGACTCGACGCCGCCGGCGACGAACGCGTCGCCCTCGCCGGCCCGGATCGCGTGGAAGGCCATGCGGATCGTCTGGAGCGACGAGGCGCAGAAGCGGTTGACCGTCGTCCCCGGCACGGTCGCGGGCAGGCCGGCGAGCAGCGCAGCGCGCCGGCCGAGGTTCATGCCCTGCCGGTCCTGCGGGAAGCCGCAGCCGATCATCACGTCGACGATCTCCTCGCGCGGCGAGCTCGGGCACCTGCTCGAGCGCCGCATCGATCGCGAAGGCGGCGAGGTCGTCGGGCCGGGCGTCGACGAGCGAGCCCTTGCGGGCGCGGCCGATCGGCGTTCGTGCGGCGGCGACGATGACTGCGTCAGACAAAGGCGCTCTCTCCTGTGAGTGCTCGGCCGATGATCAGCTTCTGGACCTGGCTCGTGCCCTCGTACAGCGTCGTGACGCGGGCGTCCCGCAGGTACTTCCCGACCGGGTACTCGTCGACGTAGCCGTAGCCGCCGTGCACCTGGACGGCGGCGTTCGCCGCCCGCACCGACGACCTCGCTCGCGTAGTACTTCGCGACGCGACGACTCGAGCGTGTGGCGCTCGCCCGCGGTCCGGCGAGCGCCGCCGCCGCCAGGTCAGCAGCCGCGCCGCGTCGGTCTCGACCGCGATGTCGGCGAGCAGCTCCTGGACGAGCTGGAACGAGGCGATCGGCTGGCCGAACTGCTTCCGTTCCTTGGCGTAGCGCGACGCACGCGTCGAGACAGCCCTGCGCGATCCCGACGCAGCCGGCCGCGAGCGAGATCCGTCCGTTGTCGAGTGCCGACATCGCGACCTTGAAGCCGTCGCCCTCGTCGCCGAGCATGGGCGGACGCGGGGACCCGCACGCCGTCGAGGAAGAGCTCGCCCGTGTCCTGCGCGCGCAGGCCGAGCTTGCCCTTGATCGGCCGCGCCGAGAAGCCCTCCGAGTCGGTCGGGACGAGGAAGCAGGTGATCCCCCGCGCGCCCTCGCCGCCGGTGCGCGCGAACACGAGCGCCAGGCCGGCCCACGTGCCGAGCGTGATGAAGATCTTCGAGCCGGTGATCACCCAGTCGTCGCCGTCGCGCTCCGCGCGCGTCGTCAGCGAGCGCGGGGTCGGACCCCGAGCCGGGCTCGGTGAGCGCGTAGCAGCCGAGCGCCTCGCCGGAGCCGAGCCTCGGGAGCCACTCGCTCGCTGCTGCGTCGCGTCCCCCAGCGCTTGATCGTCTTGCCGACGAGCCCGACGTTGACGGAGACGATTCCGCGCACCGACGAGTCGACCGCGGCCCAGCTCCTCCATCACGAGGCAGTAGGAGACCGTGTCGAGCTCCCAGCCGCGCCGAGGAAGCCGACCTCGGCGAGCTTCGCGACGATCCCGCGGTCCATCTCCTCCGTCGCGGTCCCAGTCGCGCGCGTGCGGGACGACCTCGCGGTCGACGAACTCGCCGCGCGGTCTCCCGGACGAGCTCCTGCTCCGGACGTCAGCGGAGAAGTCCATGAATGAGGCGAGCGGGGCCGGCGATGCCGGCCCCGCTCGACGGTCGATCTCAGCGGCCCTTGAGCAGCGGGCCGAACTCCGTCCAGCTGCCGTTCGTTGTAGCGGACGAGCTTCATCTGGGAGATCGGGAACCGATCCTGCGTGCCCCGTCTTCGACCTTGATGCCCTTGATCGTGTACGGGTTGACCCAGTTCATGTGCGCCGTCGCGCGCATCAGCGATGCACGCGTCGGGTTCTTGCCGGCGAGGTAGAGCAGGCGGACGACGTCGTACGCCTTCGCCATGCCGTAGTAGTAGAACGTGTTGTTCGGGTCGGCGCCCGCGGGCCCGAACCGCGCCAGGATGTCGCGGTACTGCTTCGACCTGCGGGTCGTTGGCGTACTTGGGGTTCGTCGGGTTCTTCAGGTACGCCGAGCTGACCGCACCGTTGACGAAGTCGGCGCCGGCACTCGCCGCTGCCGCCCTCATGACCGCGTCGACCGCCGCGACCGAGTTGATCACGATCGTGTCGGGCTTCCAGTTCAGCGCCTTCGCCGTCGCGATTGCACGCACGGTCGGCGTCGGCGTCGTCAGCAGGACCCACGTGTCGGCCGCCGTCGCCTTCTGGCGGGCGATCTGCGAGCGCGTAGCTCGTGTCGGTGACCTCGTAGCCGAGCTCGGAGACGATCAGCGTCTCTCTTCGCGGCAAGGCCGATCTTCACGCCCTTGCAGGTAGTCCTTGCCGTAGTCGTCGTTCTGGTAGAAGACCGCGATCTTCGCGTTCGGGGCGTTCTGCGCGATCCAGCTGCCCGTACGCGATTCCCTCGGCGATGTAGTCAGGCTGCCAGCCGATCGTCCACGGGAACTCCTTGTACTGGAGCCCCCAGTAGCTCGCCCCGGTCGAGACGAGGATCTGCGGGATCTTGCGCTGGTTCAGGATCGGGCGGATCGGCGATGGTTCGGCTCGGTGCCGAGCGTCCCGACGATTGCGAAGACCTTGTCCTGGAGCACCAGCTGGTTCGTCAGCTGGACGGTGTTCGCCGGGTTGTACGCGTCGTCGTAGTACTTCCAGTTGATCTGGCGGCCGTAGACGCCGATCTTCTTGTCGTCGGGCCCCGCCGCTGGTTGACCCACTTGAAGTACGCCTCCATGCCGCGTGGGATCGGCGCGTACGAGCGAGACCGGGACCGCTCAGCGGGAACGTCCCGCCGATCGTGATCGACGTTGCTCGTGATTCCTCGACCGCCGGCGCAGCAGCGCCGTCAGTCCGGGCGAACGCCCCCGGCAGGCTGACGGCGAGCGCCAGAGCCAGTGCCGCGGGCACGAACAGCAATCTCTTCAATTTCTCCTCCTTGCCACCCGCCCTGGGGGAATCCAGGGCCTCTCCTTGGGATCAGACGCCGTGCTGCTCGAGTGGTTGCTGGGAGCACCCACCCACGGTGTAGTAGAACCTGTTACGGGCGGTAACGTCAAGGGGTTTTTGTTGAGTTTCCATGCGACCTCGGCAGGGTGGCGCCGCCCTCCCAGAGCACGGCGGTCAGGTAGTCGACCACCTGGTCGGCGGGGGAGGGCTCGCGTCTCGAGCCACCAGATTCCGGCCTCGCGGACGAGCCCTGCGACCGCATGGGCCCACAGCTCGCCGACCGCTGACTCGACCCCGGCGCGGCTGAGGTTCGCGGTCGCCCTCGTGGCGCAGTGCTCCACCCGCTCCCGGCGGAAGTCCGCCATCAGCCCGGCGGTGCGTGAACGCTCTGCGGCTCCGAGGAGGAAGCGATAGCGCTCGGGCTCGCGCTCGACGTACTCGAGGTAGGCGTCGATGCGTCGCCGCGAGGCGGCCGCGCGCGTCGGTCCGTCTCGGACGCCGGTTGGAGCGTGTGCTTGAGCTCCTTGACGTAGCGCTCGGCCAGTGCCTCGTACAGGCCGTCCTTGTCGCCGAAGTGGCGGTAGAGGACCGGCTTCGTGATGCCCGCCTCGGCCGCGATCACCTCCATCGAGGTCTCCGCGGCCGCCGCGCCGGACGATCCGGTCGGCAGCGTCGAGCAGCTCCTCGCGCCGGAGCTCTCGCCGACGCGAGCGTTCAGAGTCGAGTCGCCGCGCCGCGGTCCGCGTCGCCATGCCAGGAACCTAACGCTTGACCGACTCGGGGAGCAACTGTCCCCGGCGCGGTGGTTTGAGCGAACGGACGAGCGGCGCCGTCGCGCGGCGCAGCAGTCCCGCTACGCCCGTGGGCATCACAAACATGATCAGGATCAGGATCACGCCGAACACGACCGAGGGCGACTGCTTGGAGAATGCGCCCGGAATGAGCGGCGGATTCTGTGCGTAGATCGGGAGGAAACTCGAGCAGGAGCGCGCCGAAGATCACGCCCGACGAGCGAGCCGAGCCCGCCGATGACCACGCTGGCGAGCAGCAGGATCGAGAGGCTGAGCGGGAACGTGTCCGGGTTCACGTACGAGACCTCGATCGCGAGCAGCGCGCCCGCGACTCCGGCGAAGAACGACGAGACGCCGAACGCGAGCGTCTTGTAGAGCGCGGGACTGACGCCGGACGCAGTCGCGGCGATCTCGCCGTCGCGAATCGCGCGCCACGCGCGGCCCGACTCGCGCGCGCACGAGCAGCCAGGCGACGAGGAAGAGGATCCCGGCCGTCACCCACGCCTCGTAGTAGAGCCAGTGGCGCGACCGAGATGTCCCAGCCGAACGGCGTCGTCGGGGAGGGGGAGCGTCGAGCCCGCCGCCGCCGCCGGTGACCTCGTCGAAGCGCTTCGCCACCTGCGGGAACGAGACGGCCATCGCGAACGTCGCGAGCGCCAGCGAGACGCCGCGCGAGGCGCAGGGCCGGGAGGCCGAAGAGGAAGCCGATCACGCCGGTGACGAGCCCGGCGAGCGGGATCGTGAAGACCGGCCGCATCCCGTCTCCGAGGGGCAGCCAGTCCGGCGGCTCGAGCAGCAGTCTTCGAGACCCGGCCGTCCCAGCGTCAAGATCGCGCCGACGTACGCGCCGATCGCCCATGAACGCGCCGTGGCCGAGCGAGATCTGGCCGTTGTAGCCCGTGAGGATGTTGAGCCCGAGCAGCGCAGATGAAGTAGATCGCGACGAACGTGAACTGCGAGAGCCGGAACTCGCCCATGAACCGCGGCAGCACGGCGATCACGACCGACGATCGACCACGAAGAGCGCGACCTTGAGCGCGGTGAGCCGTCGCATCAGACCCTGCCGCACCGCGACGTGGCCGAAGAGCCCCTGCGGGCGGATCGATCAGCACGAGCAGCAGGATGACGAGCGCGGCCGGCAGCCGCAGCTCTGCGCCGACGAAGTCGACGTAGGCGCCGAGCAGGTTCACGACCACGCCGAGCAGGAGGCCGCCCGACGACCGCCCCGATCGGGCTGTCGATCCCGCCGAGCACCGCCGCCGCGAACGCGTAGATGAGGACGACGAGCATCATGCTCGGGTCGAGGAAGATCGTCGGCGCGGCCATCATCCCGGCGACCGCGCCGAGCACTGCGGCGAAGCCCCAGCCGATCGCGAGCATCCAGCCGACGCGGACGCCGAGCAGGCGGCTCGCCTGCGGATTGACCGCCGACGAGCGCATCGCGAGCCCGAGGGTCGTGAAGCGGAAGAAGGCCCAGAGCGCGGCGACGCTGACCAGGCAGACGGCCATCGTGCCGAGGTCCCGAGTCGAGATCGTCACGCCGGCGACATCGCGCGTCGTGTTCGGGAACGGGCTCTCGAACGACTTCACCTCGGCCCCCCAGATCCAGCCGGTCAGCCCGTTGATCGCGATCAGGAGCCCGATCGTCACGATCACGATCACGATCTCGGGCCGGTGCTCGACCGGGCGGATCACGGTGCGCTCGACCGCGACGCCGCCGGCGAACGCGATCGCGAGCGTGAGCGCGAACGCGGGCCAGTACGAGATCCCGTGGTTCATCAGCGACCACGCGATGTACGTCGTGAACGTGGCCATCTCGCCCTGCGCGAAGTTGATGACGTCGGTCGCGCGGTAGATCAGCACGAGCGCGAGCGCGAGGCTCGCGTAGATCGAACCCGCGGCGAGCCCGCTCACGACCTGCTGCATGAACTCAGCCATCAGTAGCCGAGGTAGCTCCTGCGGACGCCTTCGTGCCGCCGCAGCTCGTCGCTCGTCCCCTCGACGGCGACTCTTCCCGACCTCGAGCACGTAGGCGCGCGCCGACGCGTCGAGCGCGATGTTCGCGTTCTGCTCGACGACGAGCACGCTCAGCCCTTCCTCGACGTTCAGCTGCTTGACGATCGCGAACAGCTCCTGCACGACGGTCGGCGCGAGCCCGAGCGACGGCTCGTCGAGCATCAGCAGCCGCGGGCGTGAGACGAGCGCGCGCGCGAGCGCGAGCATCTGCTGCTCGCCGCCGCTGAGCGTTCCCGCCTGCTGGCTCTTGCGTCGCTCGAGCCAGGGGAAGTAGGCGAGCACGCGCGGCGCCTCCTGCTTGAACGTCTTGCGCTCGCCGCGGACGTAGGCGCCCATGCGCAGGTTGTCCCAGACCGTCAGCTCGTCGAAGAGCCCGCGGCCCTCGGGCACGTGGGCGACGCCGAGCCGCGCGACGTCCCTCGGGCGCCCGCTTGGCGATCGAGCGCCCGTCGAACGCGACCTCGCCCGACTTGCGCGACCGAGCCCGAGATCGCGCGCAAGCGTCGTCGTCTTGCCGGCGCCGTTCGCGCCGAGCAGCGAGACGACCTCGCCCTCGTCCACCGTGAGCGAGACGCCGTGCAGCGCGCGGATCGGCCCGTAGCGGGCGTCGACGTCCGTGCAGCTCAAGCAGCGGCATCCTCGGTCCCGAGGTAGGCCTGGATCACGGCCGGGTCGGCGCGCACCTCCGCCGGCGTTCCCTCCGCGATCTTCTGGCCGAAGTTGAGGACGTGCACCCGGTCGGAGATCGACATGACGAGGTTCACGTGGTGCTCGACGAGCAGGATCGTCAGGTCGTAGTCGTCCTTGATCTGGCGGATCAGCTCACCCGAGCTCCTCGACCTCTTCGTGGTTGAGCCCGCCGGCCGGCTCGTCGAGCAGGAGCAGCCGCGGCCGCGAGACGAGCGCGCGCGCGACCTCGATCCGCTTCAGCGTCCCGAACGGGAGCCCGGCAGCCGGCCGGCCGGCGAGCGCGCCGAGCCCGAGGTAGTCGAGCGACTCGAGCGCGTCTTGCGTCGCGACGCGCTCCGAGAAGACGCGCCTGCGCGAGTGCGTCCCGACGAGCACGTTCTCGAGCACCGTCATCGTCGGGAAGAGCACGACGTTCTGGAACGTGCGCGCGATGCCGAGCCCGGCGATCCTGGTACGCGCGCGTACCCAGGATGTCCTGGCCGTCGAAGACGACCGTGCCGGAGTCCGGCTTGTACAGCCGGGTGATGACGTTGAACGCGCGTCGTCTTCCCGGCGCCGTTCGGGCCGATCAGGCCGGCGATCTGCCCCTGGTCGACACGCGATCGAGACGTCGGCGAGAGCGACGAGGCCCCCGAACGTCCGGGTCACGTGCTCGACGGAGAGGAGGGGGGGCACGAGAGAGGCACGATCCTAAGCTGAAAGTCTTCGGGTCCCAAATCGGCGCGCGGACGACGACCTCTCGTCGTCGCGCGTGATACTCGTCGGCGAGCGCGTATGGACGACCGGACCGAACGGGAGGGCACGGCTCGCAAGCTCGCGCGAGTCGTCCCCGGAGCCCTCGAGGGCTTCGTCGCGGACAGGTGCCCCCAGCACGCCGCGGGGATCGCCTACCGTGCGTTGTTCTCGCTCGCGCCGCTGGCGATCGTGCTCGTCTCGATCTTCGGTTTCGTGCTCAAGAACGACGAGCTTCGCGCCGACGTCGTCGATGCCGTCGTCGACGTTCTGCCGGTCTCGGCCGAGGGCCGAGCCGACGTCGAGCGGGCGATCACGTCGATCGCGCCCAAGGCCGGTCCCGCCGGCCTGGTCGGCCTGCTCGTCTTCGGCTGGGCCGCGAGCGGGATGATGGGCTCGGTACGGATCGGGCTCGAGGCGGCGATGGGGGCCAGGCGCGGGCGGCCGTTCGCACGGGCCAAGCTCGTGGACGCGCTGCTCGTCGTCGGCGCCGGTCTGCTCGTGCTGCTGCTCGTCTTCGGGAACGCCCTTGCCCAGATCACGAACGACGACGTCAACGTGTTCGCCTCGTGGATCGGGCTCGACGGAGGCCTGATCGAGTCGGGAGTCCGATACGCCCTGCAGTACCTCGTCTCGGTCGTCGTCGTCCTGCTGCTGTACCGGTTTGTCCCCGCGCGTCAGCTCAGCGCGCGTGCCGCGCTCGTGGGCGCGCTCTTGACTGCGCTGCTGATGCTCGGGCTCTCGCTCGCGTCGGGCTTCGTCTACGCGAAGACGGAGCAGCTGAGCGCGGTGTACGGATCGCTCACCGTGATCTTCGTCTTCCTCTACTCGGTCTATCTCTATGCCTGTGCCCTGCTGCTCGGCGCGGAGGTCGCGGCGGGCTGGGCACGGCCCCCGGCGGCGACCGGCGCCTCTGCGGGCGAGCAGGTGAAGGGCTTCGTGATCGGTCTCTTCACCCACCGAGACCCACCGGCCCGCTGACTCGGGCTACGAGGTGGTGCGCTCGACGAGCAGGGACAAGCCGTCGAGGCCGATGACCCGGACCGCGTCGCCGGTCCTAGCCCCTCCCAGGCAATGCGCCTCCCAGATCTCCCCGCCGATCTTCACCTGACCGTTCGGCGAACAGGGCGAGAGCGCCACTCCCTCACGACCGATCAGCGTCTCGGCACCGACCTGGCGGCGCCGTCCCTTGACCGTCCGGTTCCAAAAGAACAGCTCGCCGGTTCCGAGCACGAGCCCGACGCCGAACGCGACAAGGTTCCACGGATACGGAAGGAAGACGAGCAGGACGAACGCGACGATTATCAGCACGCGTCGACTACGCGGTCCTGTCGTTCCGGCGCGTCACGAATTCGACTGGAGGGCAGAGCAGGAGTCCGCCTGCTTGAACGCGTCCTCGAGCTCCCCCTGGGCGTCCAGCTGCTCGAGCTGCTGGAACGTGGACGAGACCTCGTTGCCCATCGTGACGAGCGCTGCACTGACGACCGAGACCGCGCTCAGCAAGCCGCTCGCTCCCTGGGCGTCTTGGACGGAGCTCTCGATCTGGTCGACACTCGACTCCAGCTCGTCCGCGAGTGAGTCGAGCGAGTCCTTCGCCTTCTGGCCCGCCTCCGTGTCAGGCTTGCCGAGTCCCTTGAGATCGTCGGCGAACGTCTGGGTCGACTCCTTGACGTCGCCGGCCACGCTTTCGAGCCCGCCCTTGGAGGGGTTCGACTGGATCGACGTCGCGGCCGCCGAGATCGAGCCGGTCCACGTCGTGATCGCCGAGCAGACGTCGTTCGCCCAGTCGGCGGTGGCTGACGTGTCGTCGCCGCCTCCACAGCCGCCGGCGAGCACGGCAAGACCGAGCACACACGCGAGGGCAAAGAGGCGGACCGGCTTGCGAATCGTCATCTCCGAGCCTGAAGGCTAAGGCAAAGCCGTCCGGTCGTGCATCGTCCGACCGGGATGAAAAGGCGCTTCGCCCAGGGAGAGTGATGTCGAGCGCCCCACCGGAATAGAGTTTCGTAATCGTGAGCACCGCGCAGGCGACGAAGACGGGGCGCCTCTCCGACGAGGACCTCCAGCACGTGCTGAAGCTCGCCGGAGGAGCCGACAGCGTCGAGCTCAAGCTGACCGTGCCCGAGGCGCAACACAGCTCGACCGCGGCGGCGCTCGGGATGGACCCGCTGGCGGCGCAGATCCGGCAGGTGTTCTTCTTCGACACGCCGGATCTCGCGCTCGATGCCGCGGGGCTCGTCGTGCGGGTCCGCCGGGTCCAGGGACGAGAGGCTGACTCCGTGATCAAGCTCCGCCCGGTCGTCCCCGACGAGGTGCCCGAATACCTGCGTGAATCGCCGAGCATGGTCGTCGAGGTCGACGCGATGCCCGGCGGCTACGTCTGCTCGGCCTCGCTCAAGCGGCGCCTCGCCAAGGTCGACCCAAAGGACGCCGTCAAGGGGAACGTGCCGATCCGGAAGCTGTTCTCGAGGGAGCAGCGCGCGTTCTTCGCCGCGCATGCGCCCGAAGGCATCGAGCTGGACAAGCTGACCGTCCTCGGGCCGATCTTCGTGCTCAAGCTCAACTTCCTGCCCGAAGGATCCAACCGGAAGTTCGTCGCGGAGATGTGGCTCTACCCCAACGGATCGCGGATCCTCGAGATCTCGACCAAGTGCCCGCCCAATCAGATGTTCCAAGTGGCGGCAGAGTCGAGGGCCTTCCTGGCGTTGCGTGGGGTCGACCTCCTGGGCCAGCAGCAGACGAAGACTCGGACGGCGCTCAAGTACTTCGCGAACAAGAGCGCATCCCCGTAGCGCGGGCGATTCACCCGGTTCGGGGGATGCTGCGGCCGCTGCACCTCTGTTCAATCGCGCAGGCACTGGCGCGCCAAGCTCGAACCCTGACGACACGGTGATCCCGCGACGTCACCGGCAGCCTGCAGGCGCCCCCGAGGAACCGCTCGCCGACGACGTCGGCGGACTGACCGAGGGCGACCTCTCGGGCATGTTCGCCGCGCCCACGTGGCTGCGCGACCTCGGGCTGCTCTCGTGGTTCCTGGTCGGGGTCGGCGCGGTCTTGGTAGGCGCGATCTTTCTGCTCGCCGCGATCTCGACGATCGTCCTGCCGGTCGTCTCGGGCACCATCGTGGCTGCGGTCGCCGGCCCGATGGTGACCAAGCTCCAGGGACGCGGTGTGCCGCGTGCGGCAGGTGCCGCGCTCGCCCTCTTGCTGCTGATCGCCATCGGCATCGTCGTCGCACTGCTCGTCTTCGGCGGCATCGTCGAGAACGAGGCTGAGATCAAGGCCGCCGCCTCCCAGGCGCTCGACAAGGTCGAGGGGTGGACGAACGACGCCGGTGCCGGCGGAACCTCGGGCGCGACGGAGGACGTGTCGAAGTCCGTCCCGGATGCAGGTGGCAAGCTCCTCCGGGGCGCGGCCAGCGGAATCGAGGATCTGACCTCGCTGGCCTTCTTCCTCTCGTTCGCCCTCTTCAGCACCTTCTTCCTGCTGAAGGACGGGCCGTCGATCCGCGGCTGGATCGACCGCCATCTCGGCGTCCCGGTTCCCGTCGCGACCATCGCAACAGGCAACGTCATCAGCTCGCTCCGGCGGTACTTCCTCGGCGTGACGATCGTGGCCGCCTTCAACGGGGTGGTGGTCGGGCTCGGCGCCTGGTTACTCGGCGTGCCGCTCGCGGGGACGATTGCCGTGGTCACGTTCGTGACCGCGTACGTGCCGTTCATCGGTGCGTTCGTGTCGGGCGCGTTCGCGGTCATTCTTGCGTTGGCCACAGAGGGAACGACGACGGCGGCCATCATGCTCGTGATCGTCCTGCTCGCGAACGGCTTGCTCCAGAACATCCTCCAGCCGGTCGCGTTCGGAGCGACGCTCGGCCTCAACCCCCTGGTCGTCCTGATCGTGACGATCGGCGCGGGGAGCCTCTTCGGGATGGTCGGCCTGGTGCTCGGCGCTCCGCTCACGTCCGCGGCGGTCCACATCGCCCGGGATCTCCAGATCGTCAGACGGCCCGAGCGGGCACCCCCCGCCGAGCCCGCGCCGGAAGCCGAGCCGTTACCCGGCACCAGCTGAGGCGTCTCGCCCGAAACGGGTGAACCGGTTTCGAGAGCCCTTGTTCGTGCCAGGGTCCCGGCAGTACGCTTCGCAACGGTCGGACTCGTCAGGGGAATCGAGGCGAAGGTTGGCTAGAGCCTGATGGCGCAGCGCGTCAACACGCGAGGAAGGGTCGCACGCGGAAGCGGGCGCGTTTCTGTTCACCGTCAGGGGACGACCCCGCCGTTCGAGCTGTGCCCGTCCAAGCTCGGCGTCCCCCCGCTTCGTCCGCGGGTCCTTCGGCGCGGGTCGCTCGTGAGGAGGCTACGCGGGTCCCACTCCACCCGCTTCGTCAGCATGGTCGCGCCCGCCGGGTACGGGAAGACGACGCTGCTCGCCCAGTGGGACGCGGCCGATCGGCGGCCGTTTGCGTGGGTCTCCCTCGACGCCTCTGACAACGATCCGGTTGTCCTGCTGACCTATGTCGCGTCCGCGCTCGACGCTGTCGATCCGATCGAGCCGAAGGTGTTCAAGGGGGTCGCCTCGGCGGGCGACACGCTCTGGTCGACGGCGCTCCCGCGGCTCGGGTCGGCGCTTGCATCGATGCGCGAGCCGATCGTGCTCGTCCTCGACGACATCCACGAGCTTCACGACCCTCGCGCGATCGACGCGCTCGCGGCGCTCTCGCTGCACGTGCCGAGCGGGTCGCAGCTCGTTCTGTCCGGCAGGTCCGAAGCCGACCTTCCGCTGGCCAGATTCCGCGCGGGGGGCGAGCTGCTGGAGATCGGCCCTGCGGAGCTAGCGCTGACCGACTCGCAGGCTCGGGCGCTCATGGCCACGGCCGGGGTTGCCCTGTCCGATGCGGACGTCGGTGAGCTGAACGCCCGTGCCGAGGGCTGGGTCGCCGGGCTCTATCTCGCAGCGCTCTCGTTTCAACAGAGCTCGGAACGGCCGAGCGTCTCCGCGTTCGCGGGCGACGATCGCTTCGTGACGGACTACCTCCGCTCGGAGCATCTCTCCCGCCTGAAGCCCAAGGTCGTGGAGTTCCTGACGCGGACGTCGATTCTCGAGCGGATGATCGCGCCGCTCTGCGACGCGGTGCTCGAACGGCACGACTCGGCGCGGTCGCTCGCGACGCTCGAGAACGCCAACCTGTTCGTCGTGCCGCTCGACCACAACCGCGGGTGGTACCGCTACCACCATCTGTTCCGCGACATGCTCCAGTCCGAGCTCGCCCGCCGCGAGCCGGACATGGTCGCGGAGCTGCACCGCCGCGCGGCCGCCTGGTGCGAGGCCAACGACCTGGCCGACTGGGCGATCAAGCACGCCGCGGCAGCCGGCGACCTCGACACCGTGGCCGCCCTCGTCGCCGCAAACGCGTTCCCGTTCTACCGCACGGGCCGGGTGGCGACCGTCGAGCGCTGGCTCTCTGCGTTCGCCGATCCGGAGCTGCTCGAGCGCTATCCGGCGGTTGCTGTGTTCGGGACCTGGCTCCATGCCCTGCGGGGCAGGCCCGACGAAGCGGAGCGTTGGGCATTTGCGGTCGAGAGCTCCGGTTACGAGGGGCCGATGCCGGACGGGAGCAGCTCGCTGCGCCCGTGGGCGGCGATGGTGCGCGCGCTGATGTGCAGGCACGGCATCGCCGAGATGCGCGCGGACGCGGAGCTCGCGATCTCCGAGCTCAGCCCACGGAGCCCCTGGCTGCCGGTCGCGATGCTGCTGCGAGGCGTCGGCGCGCTACTCGGGGGTGACCTCGAGGAGGCTGACTCGATGCTGAACGAGGCCGCAGAAGCTGCCGCGATCGGCGGAGCAACGTACGCCGGTGTGGTGGCTCACTCCGAGCGTGCCCTGCTCGCGCTCGGTCGAGGCGATCTCGATGCGGCAGAGGCCGAGCTCGCTCGTGCGCACGCGTTCGTCAAGGACGGGGCGCAGACGGAGTACGTCGTCATGGCGATCCTCTTTGCAGCGAGCGCGAGGGTTGCTCTCGCGCGCCGTCGCGGAGCCCGTGCGCGCGATGATCTGCTCGGCGCCCAGCGCGTCCGCCCGATGCTGACCCGTGCGCTCTCGTGGCTCGCAGTCCAGTCGCTGCTCGAGCTCACCCGTGCGCACCTAGCGCTCGGAGACGGCGAAGGCGCCCGAACGCTGTTCCTCGATGCCGACGACGTCCTGGACCGCAGGCCCGACCTCGGGACGCTCGTCGAGCATGCGACGGAGCTGCGGGAGGAGCTGGCAGCGTTCTCCGAGCAGGCGTCCGGCTGGGCTTCGACGCTGACGACTGCCGAGCTCCGGCTGCTGCCGCTGCTGACCACGCACCTCTCCTTCCGGGAGATCGCGGAGCGGCTCTTCATCTCGAGGAACACCGTGAAGACGCAGGCGATCTCTGTCTACCGGAAGCTGGACGCAACGAGCCGGAGCGAGGCGATCGAGCGCGCGATCGAGCTCGGGCTCGTCGACGAAGCGCTCGCTCCGCGCCCGCTCGATTTCACCCGCACCGGATGATGCCGCACCTCCCTGCGAGCGGTCGAATGACGGCAGCAGCGCAGTGGAGGACTACAAGGTCACCCTACGCAGGCTTGCCCTTCGCGACGATCGGTATGTCGACGCGGTGCTTTCGGAGGAACGCGCGAGCCCGGTCCTGTCGGGGCTGGGTCGGCGGTCGCACGCGCTCGTTCGGATCGCCTCGCTGATCGCGATCGACGCGGCCCCTCCCTCGTACATGAGCGCGGTCGACGCGGGCCTCGAGGCCGGCCTGTCGAGGGACGAGATCGTCGGCGTGCTGATTGCGGTCATGCCGATCGTCGGCGTCGCGCGTGTGGTCTCGGCCGCGCCGGATCTCGCGCTCGCGCTCGGATACGACGTCGCCGAGGCGTTCGAGGTCGCGAGCAGCGAGTGAACGTCGACCCGGTCGCGCTGGAGTTCCGAACGGCGCTCGAGACCGCGTACACCACCGGCGAGCGAGACAGCGTCCACCGTCTGCTCTCGGACGACGTCGAGTGGGTCACGCCGCAGCGGACGCTCTCGGGGATCGACGCGGTGAAAGAGCAGCTGACGTGGGGCTCCGTGCCGGACAAGCTCGAGGCGGAGTTCGAGGACGTCGAGTGGCAGGACCTCGGCGACGGCCGTGTCGGTTTCGAGCTGCGACAGGTCTACCGGATGAGGGAGACAGGCGACTTCGCGTACGAGCGGCGGCGCAAGGTCGAGCTGACGATCGAGGGCGGCAAGATCAGCCGCTACGAGATGCGGATCGTCGGCTAGAGAGTGAAGTCTCGGAGGGCACCCCTCAGGGCATCGGCCGGTGGTGCCGATAGGAGCAAGACGATCGGCCGGCTCGATGCCTCGTCCGAGTCGGCCCCGACAATGAGAGTGGGAAATGCGTCGATGTCCGGCACCGCACCTCCGCTAACCGTCACGGAGAGTGACGGCCGGGTTCGCCTCCACCTCGGCAGCCTCGCGCACGGTGACGGCAACTCGCTGCAGGACGCCGGCGACGATCTCGTCCGCTCCGTGCTCCGGCTCCTGGCGGCGTTTCGCACGGGCGGCTTCTCGTCGTCGATGGAGGTCCTGCCCGATCTCGAGACGGCGGGGTACCTCCACGAGCTCGGTGAGATCGCAGCGGCGGGCGGCGACATCCGTGTGCGCCTGTTCGGCTGACCGCTACCGGGGGTGAACGCCGCTAGACGCGGACGCGGCCGCGTCCGAAGGCGTCGATCCGGCCCCAGCGCCCGGGGATGTCGAGCAGCTCGACGTGCCCGATGCCCGCGGGGAGAACCGGGTCAACGATGAGGTTGTCCCCGGTCGGCTCGAGCCCGAGCATCGCGCGTAGCAGGAGCAGGGGGGTGCCGGTGGACCAGGCCTGCGGGCTGCACGCGGTCGGATACTGCACCGGGTACTTCGTGAGCGAGCGTTCATAACCGCCGAATGCTTCGGGCAGGCGGCCGTCGAAGAACTCGGCGGCATCGAGGATCCCGGAGGCGATCTCGGCCGCCTCCCGCTTGAAGCCGTAGCGCCGTAGACCCCACGCGATGAACGAGTTGTCGAACGGCCAGACGGTGCCGACGTGGTACCCGATCGGGTTGTAGCGCCCCTCTCCCTCGGCCAGCGTCCGGACGCCCCACCCGGAGAACAGCCTCTTTCCCATCAGGTGCTCCACGACCGCTTTCGCCTTCGACTTGTCGACGATGCCGCTCCAGAGCAGATGGCCGTTGTTCGAGGCCAGCGCGTCGACCTGGTTGCCGTCGGGGTCGAGTGCGAGCGCGAAGTACTCGCCGTCTTCCACCCAGAAGTCGCGGTTGAAGCGGCGCTTGAGATCGGCCGCCTCCTTCTCGAGTCGTTCCGCGAGCTCGACGTCCTTCCAGACCAGGCGCGCCAGGCGGGCGCCGCGCACCTTCGCGTCGTAGGCGTACCCCTGGAGCTCGCACGTCGCGCGAGGGAAGCCCGGGAGCTTTCCGTCGCTGTAGGAGATCGAGTCCCACGAGTCCTTCCAGCACTGATTCTCGAGGCCGGTCTTCTCGTTGCGGCGCCGGTACGAGATGTAGCCGTTGCCCAGCAGGTCTGCGTACTCGTCGATCCAGTTCAACGCGGCCCGCGCCTCACGCTCGAGGTCGCGCACGAGCCGCCGGTCGCCGGTCCAACGCTCGTACTCGTCGAGCAGCACCACGTAGAGCGGCGTCGCGTCGGCGCAGCCGTAGTACGGGGAGTGGGGGCGCTCCTCGAACGCCGTCATCTCGCCGTAGCGCATCTCGTGGAGGATGCGCCCGGGGTCCTCGTCGCGGAAGTCGTCCACGCGGCTGCCCTGCCAGTCTCCGAGGGCGAGCAGCGTCGTCGCGGCGAGCTCCGGCGTGAACGGCAGCGCCTGAAGGCTCGTGAAGATGCTGTCGCGGCCGAACATGGTCATGAACCAGGGCAGACCGGCCGCAGGCAGGCTCCTGCCTCCGGCAATGGGCGGCGTGAAGCGTAGCGCGGCGAGGTCGACGAGGCTCCGCCGGTACGTCGCCTTCAGCGGGTCCCAGTCGCACTCGATACGCGGTGCGTCGGCGAGCCACCGCTCCAGGCTGCGCTCCATGTTCGGGCGGGCCCGTCCGCCGCGTCCGTACTTCGGCCGGGTGTAGTGCCCGCCGGCGCCGACTGCAGTGACGACTTCGAGATCCGTCGACCACTCGCCGTGGGCCGGAAGCCGAACCTCGAAGGTCATGCCCTGCTCGTCGAGCTTTGCCCGGGCCGACGACGAGATCACCGTCTGGCGCTCGTAGGTGTCGCGCTCATAGCCGAGCACCAGCCGGCCGCTCTGGACGCGGGACGAGTACGAGCCCTTCTTCTTCAACGCATCCTTCACCTCGAACAGATCTGCGAAGTCGCTTCCGGCCTCGATGCGGATCGTGAGGGTGACCGCCTTGTCGTCGTGGTTGAGGATCGTGAGCTCCTCGTGGAAGCCGTCGCCGACCGCGCGCCGGCGGATGACCGAGAGCTTCGCGTCGATGTAGACGGTGCCCGTGCCGGGCACGAGGAAGAAGCGCGCTTCGAAGTACTGGAGATCGTCGACCGAGAGGGGGTTGAGCCGCTGGCCGTTCACGGTCAGCACCCACTTCGACAGGAACCGGGTGTCGAACGAGAAGAGGCCGGTCGGGTCTGTGAGCGATGCCTCGATGTCGCCGGCCGAGTCGCTGACGACAAACGTATTGCCGTCGAGGATCTTGACAGACCCGTCGCTCATGACCGTTTCCTAGCCTTCGGTGGGCCGGGAAACAGACGCTGGAACAACACCACCAGCTCGAGGTTACCCTCGACGCCGAACTCTCCCCGGAGCATCGCCGTCACCGGGTTCGCCTTGCCGGTCACGATTCCGTCGAACAGATCCTTGTTCGTCCGGGCGATGGTGTCAGCACTTCCGTTTGCGCGTGAAACCTTGACGTCGCCCTTGTTGATCACGACCCGCCACCGTACGGTGCGCTTTCCGTCCGTGAGGTCGAAGCGCATCGTGCCCGTCGCTCTCGCGAGCGCGGGCTCGTGTCCGCGCTTGCCAAGCTGCTCGAAGAACTCCGTGGTCGCGTCCGGCATCGCCCGCCTCCTAGTCGCTCGCCACCCGATTTCACACCTGTGGGAGGCAACCGGCATCGTTCGGAATGGATGAAAAGCGGACTTTCGTCCGGTTTGGGTGATGAGCACAGCCCTTTCGCGGCGTAGCTTCGACCGACCTGTTCGGGAGGGTCGGTGAAGGGAGGTCCGCAATGGAAACGGCGACGCGACCGGTGACGAAGGGTGCGGACGCCGGGTCAGAGGTCGAGCGCGCGGGAGACGTGTTCGTGATCTTCGGGATCACGGGCGACCTGGCGAAGGTGATGACGTTCCGGTCGCTGTACCGGCTCGAGAAGCGCGGGCTCCTCGACTGCCCGATCGTCGGCGTGGCGGTGGACGACTGGAAGATCGAGCACCTGCGCGACCATGCCCGCGCCTCGATCGAGACCGCCGGCGAACAGGTCGACCCGGAGGTGTTCAAGCGCTTCGCGGACCGACTCTCCTACGTCCAGGGCGACTTCGGGGACGCGGCGACCTACGAGCGGGTGGGCAAGGCGATCTCCGGCGCGAGCACGCCCGTCTTCTATCTCGAGATCCCGCCTTTCCTCTTCGGCCGGACAGTAGGAGGGCTCGCCGAGGCCGGGCTGACCGCCAACGCGCGCGTCGTCGTCGAGAAGCCGTTCGGCCACGACCAGGCCTCGGCCCGCGCGCTGGCCGACGAGCTGCATGGGTACATCGACGAGTCCCAGCTGTACCGGATCGACCATTACCTGGGGAAGATGGGGCTCGAGGAGATCCTCCACCTGCGGTTCGCGAACGCGATCCTCGAGCCGCTCTGGAGCCGGACCTACCTCGAGAGCGTCGAGATCACGATGGCGGAGGACTTCGGGGTCGAGGATCGCGGGCACTTCTACGATCCGGTCGGCGCGCTCCGCGACGTCGTCGTCAACCACCTCATGCAGGTCGTCGCGGCCTGCGCGATGGAGGCGCCCTCGCGCGGTGACCCGCAGACGATCAAGGACGCACAGGTCGCCACGTTCCGTGCGATCGCCCCGGCGGATCCCGCTCATTACGTGCGCGGGCAGTACGACGGCTACCGCGAGATCGACGGCGTCGCGCCGGACTCGACGACCGAGACCTACGCCGCCCTCCGTCTCGACATCGAGAACTGGCGCTGGGCCGGTGTTCCGTTCTTCCTCCGCACCGGGAAACGCCTGCCGGTCACGCAGACCGAGCTCCGGCTCGTCTTCAAGCATGCGCCCAAGCTGGGCTTCAAGGCCTTCGACCATCGGCCGGAGGCGAACCAGCTCGTGGTCAAGCTCGACCCGTCCACCGGAATCCGGCTGATCGTCGAGGCCCACCGCGCCGACGGTGCGAGACGGATCGAGCTCGACATGGAGTTCGCCGATGAGGGAGGCGAGGGCCCGACTCCCTACGAGGTTCTGCTCCACGCAGCGATGGTCGGCGACAGCACGCGCTTCACACGCCAGGACGGCGTCGAGGAGACGTGGCGGATCATGCAACCGCTGCTCGACGCGCCCCCGCCGGTGGACGCCTACGCGCCGGGCTCGTGGGGCCCGGCGGCCGCCGACGACCTCGTCGCCGGCCACGGGCGCTGGCACGGCCCCTGGGTGGCGGCATGACGGCGGTCAAGACGACGGAGGAGCCGCCCGTACCGAGCGCGGCCGCGCCTTCTCCCTTCACGCCGATCGCGGACTACGCGTTCCTGTCGAACTGCCACACAGGTGCGCTCGTCGCGCCCGACAGTGCGATCGACTGGCTCTGCGTCCCGAGCTTCGACGCACCGAGCGTGTTCGGCAGCCTCCTCGACCGTGAGGCCGGCTTCTTCCGCTTCGCTCCCTTCGGGATCAACCACCCGACGGCACGCGTGTTCGAGCCGGGCACCAACGTCCTGGAGACGACCTGGAAGACGCCTTCCGGTTGGGTGGTCGTCAGGGACGCGCTCACGATGGGGCCGTGGGACCACGAGGACGCGATCACGCCGCACACGCGTCCTCCCGCCGACGACGACGCAGATCACATGCTGGTGCGAACGGTCGAGTGCATCGAGGGGCGCGTCGAGATCGAGCTCGTCGCCGAGCCTGCGTTCGACTACGGGCGCACGCCCGCGACATGGACGCTCGTCGGCGACGACCGCCGCGTCGCCGACGCGACCGCCGACGAAGTGACGATCCGCCTCCAGTCGGACCTGGCACTCGGGGTCGAGCAGGACCGGATCCGCGGCCGCCACGTGCTCGAGGCCGGCGACCGCGCGTACTGCTCGCTCTCCTGGGCGGAGGGGCTCGCGACGCCCCAGAGCGTCGACGAGGCCACTGCACGGATCGACGCCACCGCCCGCTTCTGGCGGACCTGGCTGGGCGGCGCGCGGATCCCCGACCATCGCTTTCGCGATCCGATCCAGCGCTCGGCGCTCACGATCAAGGGCCTGACGTACATGCCCACCGGCGCGACGGTGGCAGCGCTCACGACGTCACTGCCCGAGACGCCCGGCGGCGAGCGAAACTGGGACTACCGCTACACGTGGATGCGCGACTCGACGTTCACGCTCCAGGCGCTGCACTACCTCAACCTCGACTGGGAGGCCGACGAGTTCATGGAGTTCGTCGCCGATCTCGAGGCAAACGAGGACGGGGCGCTGCAGATCATGTACGGGATCGACGGCAGGCGGGACCTGACCGAGTCGACCCGCGACGACCTCACCGGCTACGCGGGTGCGCGGCCGGTTCGCATCGGCAACGGCGCGTTCGACCAGCGGCAGAACGACGTCTTCGGCGCGGTGCTGGACTCGATCCTGCTGCACACGTCCAGGAGCGGACGGCTCCCGCGCCGGCTCTGGCCGATCGTGCACGCCCAGGCGGAGTGCGCGACCAAGGTCTGGCAGACCCCCGACCAGGGCATCTGGGAGGCGCGCGGCAAGCCGCAGCATTATGTCTCGTCGAAGCTGATGTGCTGGGTTGCGCTGGACCGCGCCTCGAAACTCGCCGCAATCCGGGGCGACTCGGACCTGCAGGCTTCCTGGCGGGCGACCGCGGAGGCAATCAAGTCGGACGTTCTCGCCCACGGCGTGGACGGCCGGGGAGTCCTGCGGCAGCACTACGAAACGGACGCGCTCGACGCGTCGACGCTCCTCGCGTCGATCTTCGGGTTCCTGCCTGGGGACGACGAGCGTCTGCGCGCCACGGTGCTGACGATCGGCGACGAGCTGACGGAGCACGGCTTCGTCCTTCGCTACCGGACGGGCGAGACCGACGACGGCCTGTCGGGCAAGGAGGGCACGTTCCTGATCTGCTCGTTCTGGCTCGTCTCCGCGCTCGCGATCGTCGGTGAGATCCAGCGCGCGCGCGACCTGATGGAGCGTCTGCTGCGGATCGCCTCGCCGCTCGGGCTGTACGCCGAGGAGTTCGACGCCGATACCGGCCGCCACCTCGGCAACTTCCCGCAGGCCTTCTCCCACCTCGCGCTGATCGAGGCGGCCGCGCGAATCATTCTCGCCGAGAGGCTGAAGGAGATCTCATGAGCTCGTACGACGTCGTCATCATCGGCACGGGGGCGGGCGGCGGCACTCTTGCACGCAAGCTCGCTCCGTCCGGGAAGAGCATCCTGCTCCTCGAGCGGGGCGACTGGCTCCCGCGCGAGGTGCAGAACTGGCTCGCAAGGGACGTCTTCGTCGAGAACCGCTACGTCTCGCCGGACACCTGGTACGACGAGCACGACAAGCCGTTCCAGCCGCAGGTGCACTACTTCGTCGGCGGCGCGACGAAGCTCTACGGCGCCGCGCTCTACCGGCTGCGCGAGCGGGACTTCGGAGAGCTCCAGCACCACGACGGGATCTCGCCGGCCTGGCCGATCTCGTACGCGGACCTCGAGCCGTACTACACGGCGGCCGAGCAGCTCTATCAGGTGCACGGCGCACGCGGCGAGGACCCGACCGAGCCCCCGGCGAGCGCTCCGTACCCGTTCCCCGCGGTCTCGCACGAGCCGCGGATCCAGCAGCTCGCCGACGACCTCGCTGGCGGCGGGCTACAAGCCGTTCCACGCGCCGTGCGGGATCATGCTCGACGAGGGGAACATGCCCTTCAGCGCCTGCATCCGCTGCGCGGAGTGTGACGGCTTCCCGTGTCTGGTTCATGCCAAGTCGGACGCGGAGGTTCACGGCGTGCGGCCGGCGCTCGAGCACCCGAACGTCACGCTGCTGACGAACGCCGAGGCGGTCCTCCTCGGGACGAACGACGCCGGAACGGAGGTCACCGAGGTCGTCGTCGCGCACAACGGCGGTCTGGAGCACATCCACGGCGACGTCGTGGTCGTTTCCTGCGGCGCCGCGAACTCCGCGAAGCTTCTGCTGAGGTCGGCGACCGACAAGCACCCGAACGGTCTTGCGAACGGTTCCGACCAGGTCGGGCGGAACTACGTGTTCCACGCGAGCCAGGCCGTCCTGGCGCTGTCGCGCGAGGAGAACACGACGCGCTATCAGAAGACCCTCGGGCTGAACGATTTCTATTTCGGCAGCGACGAGTTCAAGTTCCCGCTCGGGAACATCCAGATGGTCGGGAAGTCGCAGGCGCAGATGTTCCGCGGCGAGAAGCCGGGAGAGACGAGGCTCGCGCCGGAGTGGACGCTCGAGCGGATGGCGCGCCACGCGATCGACTTCTGGCTCTCGACCGAGGACCTGCCGATGCCCGAGAACCGCGTCACGCTCGACGGCGACGGCAACGTCAAGCTCTCGTACACGCCGAACAACGAGGAGCCGAAGCGGCGCCTCTATGAGAAGCTCAAGTCGCTGCTCGGACCGCTGGGCATGAACGAGGGCCACCTGATCCACCGCTTCGCGTACATGAAGAACGAGATCCCGGTGGCCGGCTGCGCCCACCAGGCCGGTACGTGCAGATTCGGAAGCGACCCGGCGACGTCGGTGCTGAACACGGACTGCCGCGCGCACGAGCTCGACAACCTCTACGTCGTCGACACGAGCTTCTTCCCGAGCATCGGTGCGGTGAACCCCGCGCTGACGGCGATGGCGAACGCGCTCCGCGTCGGGGACCACCTCCTCGAGCGGCTCGGAGCGAGCGAGTCAGCCTCCGCAGCAGCGAGCCGATGAGCAAGAACGGCGCGACGCACGTCGCAATCGTCGGGGGAGGGTTCGCCGGGGTTGCATGCGCGAAGCGGCTCGCCGGAGTCAAGAGCGTCCGTGTCACCCTGCTCGACAAGAACGGATACCACCAGTTCCAGCCGCTCCTCTACCAGGTCGCAACGGCCGAGCTCACCGGCGAAGGACATCAAGTTCGACCTCGCAGAGCATCTTCCGGGACGACGGCAACGTCGAGGTCCGGCAGGCGGAGGCCGTGTCCGTCGACCCGGAGTCACACAGGCTCACGCTCGCCGACGACAGCGAGCTCGAAGCCGACCGCGTCGTCCTCGCCGCGGGCTCGCAGCCGAATTTCTTCCACACCCAGGGCGCCGACGAGTTCGCGTTCCCGCTCTACTCGCTGGACGACGCCGAACGGATTCGCTCGCGCGTGCTGCAGCTGTTCAAGGACGCGAGCACCAACCCCGATCTGGTCGACGAGGGTGCGCTGACCTTCGTGGTCGTCGGCGGCGGTGCGACAGGCGTCGAGTCGGCCGGCGCGCTCGCGGAGCTCGCACACGACGTCATGCCCCACGTCTACGACAACCTCGCCACCGTCGGGGCCAGGGTGATCCTCGTCGACCTCGGCCACGCCGTGCTCGGGGCGTTCTCCGAGGACGCCCACGCGTACGCGGCGAAGCAGCTCCAGCGGCGCGGAGTGGAGCTCAGGCTCGGCGTGTCCGCGAAAGAGATCGCGCCCGATCACGTCGTGCTGAGCGACGGGACGACGATCAAGACGCACCTCACCGTCTGGGGCGGCGGCCTCATGGCCGCTCCGATCGGCGGCCGGTCGGGAGTGACGCAGGGCCGGGGCGGGCGCATCGACGTGGAGCCGGATCTGACGGTGGAGGGCTTCCCGGGCGTGTACGCACTCGGCGATCTCGCGAACATCCCGTCGGGCGACGATCCGCCGCTGCCGCAGCTCGGCAGCGTCGCGCAGCAATCGGGCGACTGGGCAGGCCGAGAACATCCTCGCCGACATCCAGGGGAAGGGCCGCCAGACCTTCCACTACCACGACAAGGGGATCATGGCGATGATCGGCCGCAAGGCGGCCGTCGCCGAGGTGGGGGAGCACCGCCACGAGATGCACGGCCGACTCGCGTTCGCAGCCTGGCTCGGCGTGCACGCCCAGCTGCTCGCGAACGCAGGTGCCGAGCTGAACGCGTTCCTCGCCTGGGCGGACGACTTCTACGTTCGTCCGCACCACCGCTCGGCCGAGTTGCTCGACCCGTCGAGAGTCGACACGCCGCGCATCGACTGGAACGGCGGCTGAGTGACTTCGTACCACGTGCGCGGGCAGGACGGCGAGATCCGGGTGCACGTCTGAAGGCGCTATGAGCGTACTCGCGTCCACGACGGTCGATCTCGCCCGGATCCAGTTCGCGACGACGTCGCTCTACCACTTCCTCTTCGTCCCGCTGACGCTCGGCCTCGCTCCGCTCGTCGCCGTGATGCAGACGCTGTGGTATCGCACGCGGAACGAGGACTGGCTGCGGCTGACGCGCTTCTTCGGGACGCTGCTGCTTGATCAACTTCGCGATCGGCGTTGCGACCGGGTCTCGTGCAGGAGTTCCAGTTCGGGATGAACTGGTCGGTCTACTCGGAGTTCGTCGGCGACGTCTTCGGCGCGCCGCTGGCGATCGAAGGGCTCGCGGCCTTCATGCTCGAGGCGACGTTCCTCGGGGTCTGGATCGTTCGGCTGGGGCAGGCTCTCACCCCGGATCCATCTGGCCACGATCTGGATCGCGGCGCTCGGGATGTGGCTCTCGGCCTTCTTCATCCTCGTCGCGAACTCGTGGATGCAGCGGCCGGTCGGGTACGAGCTGGTCAACGGCCGCGCCGAGCTGACGAGCATCGGCGACCTGCTCGGGAGCCGCTTCGCCTGGCACGCGTGGCTGCACACGACGCTGGTCGGACTGACGACCGGATCGATGCTCGTGCTCGGGATCGCGTGCTGGCACTTCCTGCGCGGGAGAAACGTCGAGATCTTCCGCAAGGCGGCGCTGCTCGCGCTGATCGTGGCCGTGCCCGTGTCCGCGGCGAACCTGGCGATCGGCAGCAGGTTCGGGATCGTGACGACGGACGACCAGCCGATGAAGATCGCCGCGTCCGAGGCGCTCTGGGACACGGAGCAGCCGGCGTCGTTCTCCGTCTTTCAGATCGGCGGCTTCACGAAAGACGACCAGACGCCGAGCTTCGACATCGAGATCCCCGGCCTCCTCTCGTTCCTCGCGACGGGCTCCTTCAACTCGGCGGTCGAGGGACTGAACGAGATCCAGTCGCAGTACGAGAAGCAGTACGGGCGCGGCAACTACATCCCGCCGGTCCGGGCCTCGTACTGGGCGATGAGGGTGATGGCGTACCTCGGGACGCTCATCTTCCTGGTCGCGGCGCTCGGGGCGCTTCTCTACCGCAAGCGCCGGCTCGAGAACGCGCGCTGGTTCAACTGGATCGCCGTCGTGACGATCGCCTTCCCGTTCATCGCCGCGCTGTCCGGGTGGGTCCTGACCGAGGTGGGGCGGCAGCCGTGGATCGTGCAGGGGCTGCTCCGGACGGACGACGCAAACTCACCGACCGTGAGCACGTGGACGGTCGGGTTGAGCCTCGGGGTCTTCGTCGGGCTGTACCTCACGCTCGGCGTTCTCGACTTCGTGCTCATGCGCCGGTACGCACGGCTCGACCCGTCGTCACCGGGACCCGAGGAGCTCCCGCAGCCGGTGCCGGGGTACTGATGGATCTCCAGGTCTTCTGGTTCTGCGTGATCGCCTTCTTCTGGGCGGGCTACTTCGTCCTCGAGGGCTTCGACTTCGGGGTCGGCATCCTGCTCCCGTTCGTCGGCCGGAACGAGCGCGATCGGCGCCTGATGCTCGAGACGATCGGGCCGGTCTGGGACGGGAACGAGGTCTGGCTCGTGGTCGTCGGCGGCGCCACGTTCGCGGCGTTCCCGAAGTGGTACGGGACGATGTTCTCCGGCTTCTATCTCGCGTTGCTGCTCGTGCTCGTTCTCCTGATCGTCCGCGTGGTCTCGTTCGAGTGGGGCAGCAAGAGCGAGAGCCCGCGCTGGCGGAGGGCGTGGTTCGGCCTCAACACCGTCGGCAGCGTCGGCGCGCCTCTCCTCTGGGGAATCGCGCTGGCGAATCTCGTCGGCGGCGTGCCGCTCGACTCGGACGGCCACTTCGCCGGCGGCTTCATCGATCTTTTCAGCCCGTACACGGTCTTCGCGGGCATCGCGACCGTCGCGTTCTTCGCCTTCCACGGCGCGACCTTTCTCACGCTCCGCACGCGTGCCGAGCTCTGCGCACGCGCCGAGCGAACGGCGCGTGCGTTGTCGATTCCGGCGGCGGCGTTCGGCGCCGTCCTCGTTCTCTGGACGGTGGCGGTGGCGGTCGATCGCAACGACAAGGACGTCTTCCCGACGATCCTTCCCGCGCTGGTCGGCATCGCCGCCTTCGTGCTCGCCGTGCTCTTCGTGCGGGTGGGTCGAACCGGTTGGGCGTTCGGCATGACAGCGCTCGGGATTGCCCTCGCCGTGACGACGATCTTCGTGAGTCTCTACCCGCGCGTGCTCGTCTCCTCGCCCGACTTTGGAAACAGCCTCACGATCGACAACGCGTCGTCGTCGCACTATGCGCTCGGCGTGATGACCGTCGCTGCGCTGATCCTCACGCCGCTGCTCCTCGTGTACCAGGGCTGGACGTACTACGTCTTTCGCGCGCGCGTCGGCGGGGAGGACGTCGGCCCCGCCGGCCTCGCTCCTCGGTAGGAGCGTCGTGCCGCTACTCGACCCGCGTCTGGTCCGCCGCGCGCGGCCCGTGCGCCGAATGCTCGCGGCGGACGCCGTGCTCGGCGTTCTCGCAGCGGTTCTCGTCCTCGCGCAGGCGGTGCTGCTCGCGCGCGTCGCGGCGCGCGCGTTCGGGGGCGCGTCCCTCGACGAGGTCGCGGTCCCGCTCGGGCTCTTTGTCGCAGCCGCAGCGGGTCGCGCTGCTGCCGCGTGGGGCTTCGAGGTCGTCGGCAGGCGTTCGGCCGCGGACGTACTTTCGGGCCTGCGGCTCGACCTCGTCGAGCGGCGCCTCCGTGACAGCCCCGCGGAGCTCGACGCTGCGGGGAGCGCGGACGTCGCGACGCTCGCCGTGACGGGCGTCGACGCGCTCGAGACGACGTTCGCCCGGTATCTGCCGCAGGTCGTGCTGGCGCTGGTCGTGCCGCTCGCCGTGCTGACGCTCGTGACGGCGATCGACCCGATCTCGGCAGGAGTCATGCTGCTCACGCTGCCGCTCGTGCCGGTCTTCATGTGGCTCGTCGGCCGTTACACCGAGCACCGCTCGCGCGAACGCTGGCAGGCGCTCTCCGTGCTCGCGACGCACTTCCTCGACGTCGTGCGCGGTCTCCCGACACTCCGTGCTTTCAACCGCGGCGAAGCACAGACGGCGCGGATCGCAGAGGTGAGCGAGCTCTACCGCCGGACGACGATGGGAACGCTGCGCGTCGCCTTTCTTTCGGGCGCGGTGCTCGAGCTCGCGGCGACGCTCGGCATCGCGCTCGTCGCGGTGACCGTCGGCGTGCGGCTCGTGGACGGCGGGATCGGCTTCGAGTCGGCGCTCGTCGTGCTGGTGCTCGCGCCGGAGCTCTACCTGCCCCTGCGGAACCTCGGTGCGCAGTTCCACGCGAGCGCCGACGGCCGTGCCGTCGCGGAGCGGCTGCTCGACCTGGTCGACGAGCCGAGCGCCGACCTTCGCCGCCCGGTGATTGCGCCGAGCGCACGAGAAACCGCCGTTCGGCTCGACGGTGTCTCCTTTGCGTACCCGTCCCGGCCGCGGACGGTGCTCGACCGGGTCGAGCTCGAGCTCGCCCCGTGCGAGACGGTCGCGCTCGTCGGGCCGAGCGGTGCAGGGAAGAGCACGGTCGCGGCGCTGCTGCTCGGA
Source organism: uncultured Actinomycetes bacterium (assembly GCA_963700495.1). Lineage (GTDB taxonomy): Bacteria > Actinomycetota > Thermoleophilia > Gaiellales > Gaiellaceae > JACCTU01. The sequence continues at coordinate 70,205 of CAVOXT010000005.1, forward strand.
CTGATCGAGCCCGACCGCGGAGTCGTGCGGGCGGGACCGCTCGACCTCGCCTCGTGCGACCTCGCGGCGTGGCGATCGCGGGTCGCCTGGGTGCCGCAACAGCCGACACTGTTCCGCGGAACGATCGCGGACAACATCCGGCTCGGCGATGCGAACGCGTCCGAGCGTCGCGTGCGAACGGCGGCCGAGCTCGCCGGCGCCGGCGGCTTCATCCGTGGCCTTCCGGCCGGCTACGAGACGATCGTGGGAGACGGAGGGCGACCGGTCTCTGCCGGCCAGCTCCAGCGGATCGCGCTCGCCCGCGCGTTCGTCCGAGCTGCCGACCTGCTGATCCTCGACGAGCCGACGGCGAACCTCGATCCCGGAAGCGTCGAGGTCGTCCTCGCCGCTCTCGAGACGCTGCGTGGGACCCGAACGGTGCTCCTGATCGCGCACGACCTCGCCGTTGCCGCGGCGGCCGACCGCGTCGTCCGGCTCGAGGCCGGACGGATCGCAGAGGTCGCCGTGGAGGCCGCGTGACGGCGACGCTCCGGCGCCTCGTCGTCCTCTCCGGCGTTCCGCTCAGCCGGGTGGCCTTGGCGCTCCTGCTCGGCTCGTGTGCCGTCGGCTTCGGCATCGCGCTGATGACAAGCGCGGGCTACCTGATCTCGCGTGCCGCGGAGCAGCCGCCGATCCTGTCGCTGACCGTCACGATCGTCGCCGTGCGGTTCTTCGGGCTGGCCAGGCCGATCGCGCGCTACCTCGAGCGGCTCGTCTCGCACGACAACGCGCTCCGCGCGCTCGGCCGGATTCGCACGCGCTTCTATGAGCGGATCGAGCCGCTCGCGCCGGCGGAGCTCGAGAGCTACCGGCGGGGGGCGCTGCTCAGCCGGATGGTCGGGGACGTCGACGCGCTGCAAGGGCTCTACGTTCGCGGGCTCGGCCCGCCGCTTGTCGCCCTTGCGGTCGCTGCGGCGTCTGTCGGCTTCACCGCCGCGTTCTCGCCGGCAGCGGCGGCGATCCTCGCGCTCGGGCTCGTCGCCGGCGGCGTCCTCGTACCCTGGGCGGCGGCGTCAGTCGCCCGTGCGGCCGCGCGCCGCCAGGCGCACGCCCGGTCGGAGCTGACGGCCGAGCTCGTCGAGGCCTTGCGCGGCACGCCGGAGCTCGTCGTGTACGGGCGCGGAGAGGACGTGCGCGCGCGCATCGCGGCACGTGACGACGAGCTGGCGAGGCTCGCCCGCCGAGACGCGTTCGCGGCCGGGCTCGGGGACGCGCTCTCGATCCTCGTCGCAGGCTTGACGACGGCGGGCGTGCTCGCCGCGGCCGTCGCGGGACACGATGCCGGTTCGCTCGATCGCGTCCTGGTCGCCACGCTCGCGCTGCTCGCTCTCGCCTCGTTCGAAGCGGTCGCTCCCCTGCCGGCCGCCGCGCGTGAGCTGACCGGGACGCTCGCATCCGGCCGCTGTGTGCTCGACCTGATCGACCGCGAGCCGGCCGTGCGCGACCCCGCAGCGCCGGTGCCAATTCCGCAGGGGCCAACTGCGGTTGCGCTCGAGAACGTCAGCGCGCGGTACGCGGGACAGGACGCGCCCGCGGTGCAGGGAGTGAACGTGCGCCTCGGGCCGGGCAGCCGCGTTGCGCTCGTCGGCCCCGCCGGATCCGGGAAGACGACGGTCACGCGCCTGCTCCTGCGGTTCCTCGACCCCGAGGAAGGGCGGGTCACGATCGCCGGGCGCGATCTCCGCGAGTACCGGCAGGAGGACGTGCGCAGGACGTTCGCGCTGGCAGGACAGGACGCGCACGTCTTTCACGCGACGATCCGCGCCAACCTCGCGCTCGCCCGGCCCGATGCGGCCGAGGAGGAGCTGTGGGACGTGCTCCGCCGCGCACAGCTCGACCAGTGGGTCGCGTCGCTGCCGGACAGGCTCGACACGCTCGTCGGCGAGGACGGGACACAGCTCTCGGGTGGTCAGCGACAGCGCCTGACGCTCGCCCGCGCTCTCCTCGCGGACGCCCCGGTCCTGCTGCTCGACGAGCCGACGGCGCACGTCGACCCCGATAGCGCGCGCGAGCTGATGAGCGACGTCATGGCAGCGGCCGGCGATCGCGCGATCCTGCTGATCACGCACCGGCGCGAGGGCCTCGACCTCGTCGACGAGATCGTCCACTTGGGGTGACGAAGCTCCCTGCACCGCGATTCACGTTCCAAGTCGGGACAGCTGCCTGAAATCAGCGCGATCCTTCGCCGCGTCTTCAGGATCGTCGCGAGGCGACGACTTACCACGCATGAGGGGTGCAAGCCCGATGAGCCGCGAGCGCACTCCGTGGAGCTCGCCGACGTCGTTCGCGAGCGCCTCCTCGGACCACTCTGCCCGTCCCTGACGCAGGGGCGTGAAGATGCGTCCGTCGCCGTCACGGACGAGATACGTGAGCTCGAGCCGGACCGCTCCGCGCTCGTAGCCGGTGCCTCCGTCTTCGTCGTCGAACGGCGCATGCCGCCAGCCGTCGTCCTCGAGGAGCTCCGCGATCCGTGGAACGTCCGCCAGCCAGACCGCCAGGTCGAGATCGGAGTGCGCCCGCGTGACCGAACCGGCGTAGAAGTCAACGGCCCAGCCGCCGAACAGCCAAGAGGCGATTCCCGCGTCCTCGAGCAAGTCGCGCACCCGCGCAAGCGCGGACAGCTGCTGCGATGTCAGAGTCGCTCCACCACTCCTGCACGTCGGAATCGCGCTGGTAGTGGAGCCCTCGGTCACGGCCGTCGCCCGCGGTGTCCTCGGCGTGGTACCGCTCGAGCAGCCGCTCCTCCTCGTCCTGCTTCGGGAAGAGGAAGAAGACGACCGCCGCGCCGATCAGGATGGCGACGATCCCGGCCGTGTAGGCCCAGTCGGCCCCGTCGAGGAACGACTGCTTCGCGCGCCGCCGTGATCTGCGTTGCGTACTGCGGGTACTGCTCGGCGATCTGCTCGGCGCTCGGCGAAGGACTTCGTGAGCTGGCTCTGCGACGCTGTCCGTGATCTTGCTCGCGCGTTCGGCGCCGTTGCGATCGCCGCCGTCACCGCCGCCGCGTAGCCGGCGGTGAGCAGCGCGCCGAGGATCGACTGCATGATCGCGCCGCCGAGGTCGCGCTGGAGGTCGGCGGTGCCGGACGCCATGCCCGCGCGCCGCACCGGCACCGAGCCGGTGAGCGAGTGCGAGGCCGGCGTGCCCGGCGAAGCCGACGCCGGTCGCCGACGAGCGCGTAGCCGAGGCCGACCGACCAGTACGAGATGCCCTCGTTCCACAGCAGCAGCATCGTGAGGAAGCCGAGCAGGCAGAAGACGTAGCCGATGAGCAGCGTGAACCGTGCCCCGCGCGCCTCGACGAGCTTGGCCGACCGAGGCGCGACCAGCACCATGCAACACGACCGCCGGCAGGATCGCGCGCCCCGCCTCGAGCGTCGAGTAGCCGAGCACGTTCTGCAGGAACTGCTGGCCGATGAACATCGCCCCCATCAGCGTGCCGAACACGATGATGCCCGGCGCACGCCGCCACCCAGAAGATCGCGTCGCGCCGCGACGTCGAGGTCGTAGAGCGGGTTCTGCGCGCCGGCGCTGCCGGATGACGAAGGCGATCACCGGCGGCGAGCGCGATGGCCGCCAGCCCGAGCGCCAGCGCGCCCTTGTTCGGAACCGGCGCGAAGTTGATCGCCAGGACGAGCGCCGCCGACCAGCACGACCGACAGGATCCCGCCGAGGTTGTCGACCGGATCGGTCGTCTCGTTGACGTGGCTCGGCACGAACACGACCGCCATCACCAGCGCGACGACGGCCAGCGGCAGCGTGATCAGGAACACCGAGCCCCACCAGAAGTGCTCGAGCAGCGCGCCCGCGACGAGCGGGCCGAGCGCGGAGATCGCCGCCGCCGAGTGCCGACCACAGCGCGATCGACTTGGTGCGCGCCGGGCCCGACCACAGGGCGGTGATCAGCGCCAGCGTCGTCGGGAACGCCATGCCGGCGGAGAGCCCGCCGAGCAGGCGGGCGGCGAACAGCACCTCGACCGACGGCGGCCCAGGCGGCGAGCAGGCACGCCGGGATCGACAGCGCCATGCCGAGGACGAGCATCAGCTTGCGCCCGTAGCGGTCGCCGACGCGCGCCGAGGTACAGCACCGACGCGGCCAGGCCGAGCGAGTAGCCGACCGCGATCAGGTTGAGCGCCGTCTGCGACGCGTCGAACGCCTCGCCGATGTCGGGCAGGGCGACGTTGGCGACCGCGAGGTTCAGGTTGGCGACCGCCGCGACGAGGATGAGGCGAGCAGCACGAGCCCGGCCCGCTGCGGCGCGCTCGACGGGGCGGCGGTGTCCGCCCGGGTCAGACTTTCGGTCAAATCGGTCTCCAGTCCGGCCGGCGCAAGTCCGTTCACTCCTTTCACGGCTCTCAGGCCGGACGTCTGTTGCGAGCCAATCAAATCGCCGGGAGGAGGGCGTCTTCATCACCCGGATCGTGTGAATCGCCGCCTCACCGCGAATCACTCGGAACGGGTGATGCCGCAGGATCGCGGCGATTCGAGGATGATTGCCCCGCCCCGCGACCATGACCGAAGCCGCTGCGACCACGTCCGCTGCGCACAGCCGAACGCCGCACTCCGTTCCACGACCCGTCGCGGCGACGGCGCCTGGTGAAGATCGTCGCCTGGCTGGTCGGCATCGCGCTTGCCGTCGTCGTCCTGCACCTGCTCGGCGTCGACGTCCGCGGTTGGCTCACGAGCTCTGGGACACGCTGAGCGAGATCTCGGTCCAGTACCTCATCGCCGGCTGGGTCGCTGCAGACCGTCCAGACGACGCTCACCGCGGTCGGCTGGTACTACATCCTGCGGTCCGGGTTCCCGGACGCGGAGCTGCTCGTACCTGCCAGGTCCTCGCCGCCTACGCGGCCGGCGTGGCGATGAACGGCTTCCTGCCCGCCAACATCGGCACCTTCGTGACGCTGCTGATGTTCGTCGCGCTGATCCCGCGGGCCACCTTCACCGGCGTCCTCGGCGCGATGGTCGTCGCAGAAGATCTTCTTCACGGTCATCGGGACGTTCGTCTACCTCTACCTCTTCCTCTCGGTGCCGGGGCTCGTTCGAGCTCCAGCTCAGCCGTCCTGCACGACCACCCGGTGCTCATCGGTCCTGATGGTCGCCGGCGCGATCTTCCTCCTCGTCGTGCTCGTCCGGGTCTTCTGGCAGCGGCTCAAGGGGCTCTGGGAGAAGGCGAAGCAGGGCGGCGCGATCCTCGCGCACCCCGCGCGACTACGTCCTCCAGGTCGCTGCTGCCGTCGATCGGCGCGTGGCTCGCGAAGCTCGGCGTGATCGGGGTCTTCCTCGCCGGCTACGGCATCCCGGTCACCTTCCACACGATCATGTCGGTGATCGGCGGCAACTCGCTCGCGAACACGGTGTCCGTCGACACCGGGCGGCGTCGGCGTCAACCAGGCCGTCAACGTCGCGCGCTCGACGACGTCACCGACGCGGCGACGGCGACCGCGTACTCGCTCGGCCAGCAGCTCGCGATCACGGCGTGGAACGTCGTCTTCGCGGTCGTCGTCGTCGTCTGGGCGTTCGGCTGGACGGGCGGAAAGCTGCTCGTCTCGCAGTCCTACGCCGATGCGAAGGACAAGGTCGCGGAGCAGAAGGAGGCCGCGCGCGGAGAAGAAGGCGAAGCGCGGCGCGAAGCCGCGCGGCGCGAGCTGCACGGCGAATGAGCGGAGTACGGCCAGTCGGTCGCCTGGGCGCCCGAGCGGCCTCGCGTTCAGCCCCTGGCGGCTGCTGATCTCGTGGGTGTTCACCGCGCTCGCGGTCGGTTCGCGGCGCTCATCGTCCGCCGGTGTCGACGTGGACGAGCCGCTGGGCGCGCTCCTGGTCGCCGTCGTCATCGCCGCGATCCTGAACGCGGTCCTGCCGCCGCTGCTCGCCGCCCTGCGGCTGCCGTTCACGCTCGTGACTCGGCTTCCTCCTGTCCTGGTGCTGAACGCGTCGCGCTCCTGTCGGACGTCGGACGATCCTCGACGACACGTTCATCGTCGACAACTTCGGCTGGGCGCTGCTCGCCGCGCTCGTCGATCGCCGCCGTGAGCGTCGTGCTCGACGTCATCTTCGGCGACGAACGACGACGACACGTACACGCTGCGGGTCGTCCAGCGGATCGCCCGCCGCCAGGGCGGCGGCGAGCGGACGGACGTCCCGGGGATCATCTTCCTCGAGATCGACGGCCTCGCGCTGCCCGTGCTGCGGCGCGCGATGCGCGACGGGAACGCGCCGACACATGGCCCGCTGGCTCGCCGACGCACACGCACCACCTGATCGAGTGGGAGACGGACCTCTCGTCCCAGACGGGCGCGAGCCAGGCCGGGATCCTGCTCGGCTCGAACCACGACATCCCGGCCTTCCGCTGGGTCGAGAAGGAGACGGGGACGCTGATGACCTGCTCGGCGCCGCCGCGACTGCGCGCGGATCGAGCGCGAGCACGCGACCGGCATCGGGCTGCTCGATCGACGGCGGCGCCAGCCGCGGCAACCTGCTCTCCGGCGAGGCCGAGGACGGTGATCCTCACCGTCAGCCGGATCGACGCGGAGAAGCGCGCGAACCCCGGCTACCGGGCCTTCTTCGCCAACGGGTTCAACGTCACGCGCTCGCTCGTCCTCTTCTTCTGGGAGGTCGTGCTCGAGTGGACGGCCGCGGGCCGCGCCAAGCGCCGCGACGTCCGGCCGCGCGGCCACCGCGGCGGCATCTACCCGTTCATGCGCGCGGCGATGTGCGTGGTCGTCCGCGACCTGATCGTCTACGGCGTGCTCACGGACATGATGCGAGGCCGCCCCGCGGTCTACGCGACGTTCTCGAGCTACGACGAGGTCGCACACCACTCCGGGCTCGAGCGGTCGGACACGCTCGAGGCGCTCCGCAAGCTCGACCAGCAGTTCGGCCGGATCGAGCGCGCGCGCCGCTACGCGCCCCGCCCGTACGAGATCGTCGTGCTCTCCGACCACGGTCAGACGCAGGGCGCGACCTTCAAGCAGCGGAACGGCTACGGGCTCGACGACCTCGTCGTGCGCTCCGTCGAGGCGACGGACATGGCCGAGATCGCCGGCGGCGACGAGCAGAGCTCGATGGTCGGACACGCGATCGGCGAGGCGACGGGCCGCAAGGCGAAGCGCCCGAAGAACGACGTCTCCGACCGGCAGGTGTCGTGCTCGGCTCGGGCAACCTCGGCCTCATCTACCTGATGGAGGAGCCGCGGCGCCTGACGCTCGAGGAGATCGACGAGCGCCACCCGCGCCTGATCCCGGCGCTGCGGGAGCACCCGCACGTCGGCTGGATCCTCGTTCGCTCGTCCGAGCACGGGGCCGTCGCGCTCGGGGCGCGAGGCGCGAACTACCTCGACGAGGGCCGCGTCGAGGGCGAGGATCCGCTCGCGCCGTTCTCGCCGAACGCGGCGCGCCACCTGCTCCGCACCGACGGCTTCCCGCACGTCGCGGACATCATGGTCGGCAGCTTCTACGACCCCGAGCTCGACGAGGGCTGCGCGTTCGAGGAGCTGATCTCGTTCCACGGCGGGCATCGGCGGCCCGCAGACGCGTCCGTTCATCCTCGCGCCGGTCGAGCTGCCGGCTCCCGAGCAGCAGATCATCGGCGCCGAGCAGGTCCACGCGCTGCTGACGGATTGGAGGCGGGAGCTGCACGGGGAGAGCGAGGCATCGGACCGTCGGCGCAGGCTCTCGTTTCGGCGAGCAACCCCGCCTAGTTGAACCTCTTCTGGGCGGCTCTGCTGGTCGCCGCGGCTGCAGGTGTCGCGGTCGCCGGCGATGCTCTTCGTCCGGCGCCGTGCGCCCGAGGGCAGCTACTTCAGCGACGGGGACCGCGCAGCGGGCGTCTTCGGAGTTCTCGCGACGGGCTTCTCCGTGCTGCTCGGCTTCGTCGTCTTCCTCGCGTTCACGAGCTACGACGACTCGCGGGTGGGAGCCACGACCGAGGCGCAGCTTCGTGACGCAGCAGTTCGAGACGGCGCAGTTCCTGCCGCCCGCGGTCGCACAGCAGCTCGGAGGCGAGCTCATCTGCTACGGGCGTTCAGTCGTGCACATCGAGTGGCCGCGCCTGGAGGCCGGCTAGTGAGAACGAGATCAACCCCTGGGCGGTGCCGCTGTTCAGGACGCTCAAGACCGCTCAACCCGTCTCGCCGGTCGAGCAGGCCGCGTTCTCGAAGTGGCTCGACCAGACGTCCGACCGTCAGGAGGCGCGGCAGGACCGGATCCACGGCGCAGAGGGCATCATCCCGACCCCGCTCTGGATCGTGCTGCTCTTCACCGCGGTCGTGATCCTCGTCTACATGTTCTTCTTCGCCGACAGCGGCGAGCCGGCGATCGTCCAGGCGACGCTGGTCGCGAGCGTCGTCGGCGTGCTCGTCGCGACGCTTCTCGTGGTCAGGTTCCTCGACGATCCGTACCGCCCGGGGGTCGGCTCGCTCAAACCCACTGCGATGGAGCGCACGCTGCTGCTGCTCGACAGGAGCGGAGCGATCGTCGGCGACAGGAGCGCGTTGCCGTGCTCCGCGACCGGCGCCCCCGCAGGATGAGCGAGCACCGGCTCGAGGTTCTCGCGACCGTCCTGCTGGCGGTTGCCGCCGTCGCGACCGCCTGGGCGAGCTACCAGGCGTCTCGCTGGCGCGGCGAGCAGGCCATCGAGTTCGCGCGGGCGAACGCCACGAGGCTCGAGTCGAACCGCGTCGCAGGCGTCGCGAACCGTCAGGTCCAGGTCGACGTCGCCACGTTTATCCAGTGGGTCGACGCTTACGCGACCGGCGAGGACGAGCTCGAGGCGTTCTACCGCCGGCGCTTCCGCCCGGAGTTCAAGCCCGCAGTGGAAGCGTGGATCGCGACGAAGCCGCTCCAGAATCACGCAGCACCGCTCACGCCCTTCGCGATGCCCCAATACAGGCTCGCGAGCAACGAGCAGGTCGACAAGCTCGACCGGGAGGCGGCGGCGCTATCGACGACGGCAGGGGTGGACATCGACCGCGCCGACCGCTACATGCTCTCGGTCGTGCTCTTCGCCTCCGCGCTCTTCTTCGCAGGAATCAGCACGCGGCTGCACACGCCGAGGGGGCGCGAGGTGATCCTCGGGCTCGGCTGGCTCGTCTTCCTCGGCGCGCTCGTCTGGCTCGCGACGTTCCCGGTGAGCTTCTCGACGTAGGGAGGGTTTTGACGGAAAGAGCTCTGTGCCGCCGGGCTGCGCAGGGCGGCGCGATGCCGCGTCCTCGGTCGCCCCCGTATCTCCTGATACGAGGGCTCCCTGCGTCCTTGCCTCACACCCAGCGCACCCCGACGACGAGGCCGCTCCCGCCAAACTCTCCTAGCTCGCCAGCGCCTTCGTCTTGATCGCGTCGAACTCCGCCTGCGAGATCGCACCGCTGTCGAGCAGCTTCTTCGCCTTGTCGATCTCGTCGGCCGCGCCTCCGCTGCTGGCGACGGTCTTGACGTAGTCGTCGAACTGCGCCTGCTGCGCCTGCGCCTGCCTGACGTTGCGCTTGGCCATGTCGTCCCCGTTGGCGATCAGGTACGCGAACACGCCGATGAACGGCACGAAGATGACGAAGATCATCCACAGCACCTTCTTGCCGCCGCTGGCGTCATGCCTGCGGAACAGGTCGGCGAACACGGTGATCAGGAGCCAGAACCAGATCACCCAGCCGAAGAAGACGAGCATCGTCCAGAGGACGTCGAGGAACGGGTAATCAGCTCCGAGAATCACGGTGCCTCCTGATGAGATGGTGGTTTCGGTGGCAGCCTCTCGCAGCACGATCGTCTCGGTCATCACTCCAACCGGGTGATTTCGCTTCGGGCGCGCCCGTAGCGACTTCACCCCCATCGGGTGACCGGCAGCCACCCTTCGCACCGGGAGGATCGGCGCAATGGCTCCGAAGCCGAGCTACGGGTGGGCGTTCGTGTCGACGTTCACGGGTGCGGTGGTCGCCGTGGTCGTGGTGGCGATCCCCTCGTGGCTCTGGGCCGACTACGTGCTCGACGTGAAGTTCAACTCGATCGTCGGGCGGGCCGAGGAGCTCGGCACCTGGGACCGCATCTTCCTCTACGCCGGGAACCTGCTGATCGTCTTCGCGGGGTACTCGGTCTACACCTGGGCGGTGCGGAGCCTCTACCACACCTTTGCCGGCGTCGACCTGCGCTGGTGGGACGTCTTCTTCGCGCTCATCTCGACGGGCATCGTGGCCGGGGTCGTCGGCTACTTCTTCCCGTTCCTCGGGCTGCTGATCGTCGTCTTCCTCACCCCGGCAGTCCTCAACTCGTGGTCGGAGTGGCCGGGGGCCGTTCCGCCCGAGGACAAGCCCATGCGGGAACAGCCGGGAACGTCGCTCAGGCCCGGCTGAGCCGGCGCAGGAAGCGCGCGACCCAGAGACCGGCGATCGCAGTCGTCGTCACAGCGGCGCCGCGGCGGCGGGGTTTTCTTCGCAGCAGCATGAGCCCATCATGCCTCGTGGCGGGGTGCCTGTGGAAACGTCATGCACCGTTCACCCGGCTCGGGTGACGCTCCCTCACACTCGTCGGCGGGACGCTTCGGTGGGAGAGATTCACGGCACGCTACGAGATCCACATCAAGGGACGAGTGGGCGAGGAGCTGGCGGCGGTCTTCGACGGGCTCCAGGCTGAGGTGCAACCTGTGGAGACCGTGCTGCACGGCGAGATCGCCGACCAGGCGGCCCTGCACGGCGTTCTGGACCGCGTTCAGGCGCTCGGCCTCGAGTTGATCGAGGTGCGTCGCCTTCCCCAAGAGACGCCCGAGGTCGTCAAGCGGCGCGGTTGAGCCTCAGCGCGGCTCCGACTGCTGCTCGAGCTGCGCGATCCGGCCCTCGAGCCGCTGGATCCCTTCGAGGATCTCGCGGCTCTGCGAGGCGGCTGCTCCGTAGCGGGTGACGAGCGCCGATGCGATCGTGCCCGTGATGAGCGACAGAAACGCGAACCCGAACAGCATCAGGATGCTCGCCACGAGTCTGCCGCCCGGCTGCACGGGCACGACGTCGCCGTACCCGACCGTGGTGACGGTCGAAACCGCCCACCAGAGTGCGAGCCCGTACGTGGGGAAGTCCGTTCGATCGACGATGCGCATCACGGCGGCGAAGATGAACACCATTGCGAGCATCGTCACGAGGAGCGACGGGAGGATGCGCCCGGTCCGGAACGCGTGGACGAGCCTTCGCTCCAGGATCTTTGTCATGCGGTCGTTGAACACGTGACGGGGGACCTATCACGGATGGGTTCGCTGGTCGAGCGAGGTCACGCACTCGCCGGCCGCGCCGAGGCCTTCGCGCGTCGCCTGCCCGGCGCCGGAATCGTCGAGGTTGCGCTCGAGCATGACCGCACGACGGCGGCCGGCCTGCTCGCGGGCGGACTCGCCTACCGCTTGTTCTTCTGGCTCGTCCCCTTCGGGCTCGTAGTCGCATCGGCGCTCAGCTTCTGGTACCAGGAGAGCCCCGACGGGCTCGAGGACGCCGCCCGAGAGTTCGGGCTCGGCGCTGTGGCGGTGAAGTCCGCGAGTGCGGCCATCCAGGAAGGGACGCACGCGCGGTGGTACCTGCTCCTGTTCGGGACGGTTCTGCTCTTCTGGTTCGGCATCGGGGTCGTCCGGGCGCTCCGGGTCGCCTGCACGATCGCGTGGCGGCTGCGCCCCGAGCGGCTCGAGCGGGCGGTGCGCGCCGGGCTGATCTTCACGGCCGGCGTCACGGTGCTGCTCGCGCTCGGAGTCCTGGCGCAGGTCCTCCACGAGCAGATGCCCGGGCCCGGGATCGCGGTCACCCTCGGGCTCATCGTCGCCTACTTCGCAGCCGCGCTCTTGACGTTCCTCTGGATGCCGCACGCCGACGCTCCGTGGACTGCGCTCGTGCCGGGTGCCGTCCTGATCGCGGCGGGCCTCGAGGCGATCCATGTGGTCGTCGCGCTCTACCTGGCTCCGAGACTGGGGCGTTCGTCGGAGCTCTACGGCGCACTCGGGTCCTCGACCGTGATCCTCGTCTGGCTCTACCTGACCGCCCGCCTGGTCGTCGCCGGCGCATTTCTCAACGCCGCGCGCTGGTACGAGCGTCAGTCGAGCACGAACGAGTCGCCCGGCTCGAGCACGCGCACCTCGACCTGAGGCGCCTGCTCAAGCGCGGCGGCGACGAACGCGTCGACGGGCCGGCGCAGGAAGGCCGCTCCGGCCCGGCGGTGCATGGGGCGGAGCGTGCCCCAGTGGATCGGCACGGCGATCCGCGGCCGTAGGAGCGTGAGCGCCTCCGCCGCGCGGGTGGGATTGAGGTGCCCCGCGCCGAGGGTCGGGCCCCAACCCCAGATCGGTAGGAGCGCCACGTCGAGGTCCGGAACGAGGCCGTCCATTCCGGGGAACAGGTCGGTGTCCCCTGCGAAGAAGACCCGGCGGGATCCCAGCAGCGCGTACCCGATCGGGACCGCGTGCGCGGACGAGCCTGGGCGTGTCGAGCCGTGCTCCGCGTGCGTCGCGCGGACCGTCACCCCTGCAACGTCGAGCTCGTCGCCCGACTCGACCTCCAGGACGTGCTCGAAGCCGTGGCGCGCGATCAGCCGCCCGAGCCCCCGCGGGGCGACCACTCGAACCGAGTGGGGCAACCGCTTCAGCGACGGGAAGTGGAGATGGTCGTGGTGCCCGTGGGAGATGAGGACGGCGTCGAGGTCCCCCGGCTCGAGAGCGGGCGCGTCGCGGCGCAGATGCGCGACCCGTCCGCGCAGCACAGGGTCGGTCAGGAGCCGCGCGCCGTCGAGCTCGACGAGCACCGTCGCATGTCCGACCCAGCGGATGAGCAAGCCGCGGCTACCCCGTCGGCTGCTCGAGCGCCGCCCGCGCCGCGGCGACCTGCTCGCGGCGTGCGGCGGTGACCTCGCGGACGATGATCTGGAGGGCCGCGGTCACCGGGACGGCGACGAGCGCCCCGAGGACCCCGAGCAGTGCGCCGAAGAGCGTGACCCCGAGCATGATGAAGAACGCCGAGATCTCGACCGCTCGTCCGTAGATCGTCGGGCCGAGGACGTTGTTCTCGATCTGCTGGTAGACGAGGATGACGACGAGCATGATCAAGGCCGCGGTGAGGCCCTCCTCTGCGAACAGCGTCGGGACGAGGATGCAGCCCGCGATCGTCGCGCCGATCGTCGGGATCAGGTCGAGGACCCCTGCGATCAGCCCGAGCGCGATCCAGTAGCTCGATCCGAGCAGTGCGGCGGTGCCTCCCTGGACGGTTCCGGCGATCGCCGCGATCGTGACTGCGCCGATCGCCCAGCGCGACACCGTGTGCGTGATCCGTTCCCAGACGTCGAGCCACTGCTCGGCGGTGCCGGGCATGAGCACGGACCCGGCGGCGTTGCGCAGGCGCTCCATGTCGATCAGCAGGAAGAGCGCGAGGAAGGTGACGGTAAAGATCGTGAGCACCGCACTGAACGCATTTCCCGCGACTCCGACGAGCGCGGAGATCGTGTCCGGGGTCCTCGCCGCGGCCTGGTCCGCGCCTTCCTGGGCGTTCACGGCCAGGCCGCTGTCTCCCAGCCACGAGAGCTCGTCCGAGTCGCGCAGGTCCGCGACGAGGTCGGGCAACCCCTGGAGGAAGTCGCGCACCGAGCCGACCAGCGGTACGAGCAGCACGAGCCCGAGCAGTGCGACCACCGCAGCCGAGCCGAGCACCACGATCGTGGACGCGAGGCCGCGGCCGAGATTCGTCCGCCGCATCAGGGCACGCGTCGGCTCCTCGAAGACGAGCGCCAGGAACACCCCGATGAAGACGATCACGACGGCGTCCAGGACCGCCCAGACCATCGCTGCCACTGCGAAGACGGCGGTCACGAGCACGATCGTCCGGAAGGGGATCGTGATCTCGACGCGACGCGTCTCGTCGCTCACGATCGCACCTTGAACGGCGAGCCCGCGGTCGCCGTCATCGTCACCGGTGCCGGAGGCGGTCGAACCGCTCGCGGGTGTAGTCGGTGAGATCGATTCCCGCGGCCTCCGGGATACTCACGGGCCGTCTGCCTGCGGAGGATCTCGACACCGATCGCGAACACGACGGCCGCGGCGAGCATCAGCGGGACTCGGGTCGTCTGCACGGTCGGCGACCAGAGGAGCAGCAAGAGGAAGAGTGTCGCGGCGACGCCGTAGGCGATCTGCCAGCGAGCGACGTACGGGGCGAGCTCGGCGCGAGTTGCAGTCGCCGTGCGGCCTTCGCCGGCGAGCCACGCGGCGAAGAGCACGATCAGGCCGAGGCCGACGAGCGTCCAACCGCCGTCGGCGAGCAGCTGAGTGAGGATGTCCCACGCGTTCTCCGCGGCCGGCTTGACCGAGCTCGTCGTCACGACCGAGTCGATCACGTAGTCGCCGGCGAACTTCCGAACGACGAGAACGAAGAGCCCCGCGAGAACCGATCCGAACGCGATCGAGCGGAGAATCGTGCGCCGTCGTCCGCGGGCGAGGGCAAGCGCCAGCGGCCCACAGGAGCACGGGCACGACCCAGAGCCAGCTGCCGAGCACCTTGAGGAACTGGGTCACGTCCTGGGCGGTCTCGAGCTGGTCGGCCTCGATCACCTTGATCCGGCCGGCGTCGTTCGGCAGCTGCTGCGCCAGACGCCCGACGATCGCGAGGCGGTCCCCGAGCTGCACGATCAGCGGCCGCAGGTCGAGGAACACGACGCCGTTCTCGGTGGTGACGCCCGACACGTCGTCCTCGAGCACCTTGATCAGCTGTGCGTGCGAGAACGCCACCGTGTCGACCCAGAGCTGCTGCGCGCGAGGTCGCTCGAGCAAGCGCGGCGCGAGCGCGGTCGGCGAGCTCCATCACCCCAGCTGCGATCGGACCGGCAAGGCCCTGCTGGTCCGGCGGCAGGCGCTCCTGCAGCGCCGCGGCGACGTCGACGTTCGCGAACAGCTCGTCGACGAGTGTCGCCGCGATCTGGTCTCGCACGACTTCGTCCGAGATCAGCTCGTCGGCCGTGTTGCGGACGGTCGGGGTGTCGAGCGCCTGAAAGCGGATGAATCCGGCGAGGAGGCTGAGCACGGCGAGCACCGCACCGAGGACGACGAGGATTCGCGCCGTGACCATGCGGCCGCGCGAAGCGGTCGGGGGCTCGGCTGGGGTTTCCACTGGGCTCTCCACCGGGAGCGTTGGAGCTTACTTCCCGGCTCGGGTTGACGCGCCTTCACCCCTTCCGGGTGAAGGCGCGTCGCAGTACGCTTGCACGAGCAAGGGGGGTCGCAATGGTTGGAACGACCACGGGACGTGGGGTGTGGCCCGCCGCGAAGCGCTGAAGTCGATTCCGCAGACGAAGCTGTCGGCTCCTGCCGTCCCGGCCGGGTATGTCCCGCGCGAGCGGCTCCAGGCACTCCTCGACGAGGGGTTCGACCGCCGCGCGACGCTCGTCTGCGGCCGCGCCGGAACCGGCAAGACCGTCCTGCTCGCGTCGTGGGCGCTGTCGCGTCGCGACGTGGCCTGGGTCTCTCTCGACCGTGCGGACAACTGGGGCCCGAGGTTCTGGAGCACCGTCGAACGCGCGCTCGACCGGGTCGACACCCGGACGAACGGCTCGCCGGCCCACGAGGACCCGGTGCTCCGGATCTGTGAGCGCGTCGCGTCGCGGCGGAAGCCCGTCGTCCTCGTGCTCGACGATCTCCAGGAGATCGAGAACGCGGTCGTGCTCAAGGAGCTCGACGAACTCCTCGTGCGTGCTCCCGAGCAGCTGCACGTCGTGCTCTCGAGCAGGGCCGATCCGCGGCTGCGGCTGCACCGGCTCCGCCTGACCGGAGACCTGGTGGAGATCCGCGCCGACGAGCTGGCCTTCACGCCGGCCGAGTGCAAACTGCTGCTCGACGCTGCCGCGGCCGACCTCACCGAGGACGGCGTCGAGGCGCTGTGGGAGCGGACCGAGGGCTGGGCGGCCGGGTTGCGCCTCGCCGCTCTCGCGCTCCGAGGCGAGTCCGACCGCGCCGGCTATGTCGAGCGCTTCGCCGGCGACGACCGCGCAGTCGCCGACTACCTCCTGAACGAGATCTTCGAGCG
Organism: uncultured Actinomycetes bacterium; assembly: GCA_963700495.1. Classification (GTDB taxonomy): domain Bacteria; phylum Actinomycetota; class Thermoleophilia; order Gaiellales; family Gaiellaceae; genus JACCTU01. The sequence goes on from CAVOXT010000005.1 coordinate 86,253, forward strand.
CCAGACGCCGTCGCGCCGCGAGTTTCTCCTCCGCACCTGCGTTCCGGACGTGTTGACGGTCGAGCTCGCGCAGGAGCTCTCGCGCCGCGAGCGGGCCGGCCAGATCCTCGCCGAGCTCGAGTCGGAGAACGTTCTCGTCTCGGTCCCCGCCTCACCCGGCGGCGTCTACCGCTACCACGCGCTGCTGCGGGACTTCCTCCGCTTCGAGCTTGCGCGGACGAGGGCTTCCGAGGCGGGCATCCTCCATCACCGGACCGCCCGCTGGTACTGGCGCCACGGCGACGCCGAGCGGGCGTTCGAGCACGCGGTGGCCGGCGAGGACTGGGAGCTCGCAGGTGAGCTGACGAGCGAGGCCTGGCACATCGTGATCTTCGGCGTGTCGGCTCGGGCGCGAGGCATAGCCGCAGAGATCCCGCCGAGCGTGCTGGCGCAGCACCCGGGGCTTGCGCTTCGCGTCGGCTCCGCCCGCCTCTTCCTCGGCGATCGGCCCGGCGCCGAGGGCGCGCTTGCGCTCGTCGACGAGGCGATGCCCGGCGCGACGGAGCAGCTTCAGCGCGCTCTGAGTCCCGTGATCACGGCGTTTCGGCTGACGCTCGCCCGGCTCGACGGCGACTTCAGCCGCGTGGGCGAGCTTGCGCTCGAGGTGCTGAACGAATCGCCGACCGGATCGTTCGAGGTCGGTCGCCGAGCGAGGGCGATGCGGGCGATCGCCCTCTCCAACATCGGCGTCGCGCAGGTCGCGGTGGGGGAGCTCGACGACGCCGAGCTCCGACTGCACGAGGCCCTTCAGCTCGCGCGCGAGTCGGGGATCGATCAGGTCGCGCTCAACTCGCTGGGCCAGCTCGCGCTGCTCGAGGCGTCGCGCGGCCGGTTGCGCCGAGCCGTGGAGCTCGGGACCGAGGCCGTCGAGTTCGCGGAGCGGCGCGACTGGTGTCGAGTGCTGCAGGTGATCGGCGCCCGCCTTGCGCTCGGGTGGGCGTACTTCCAGCGGGACGAGCTGAGCCTCGCCGAATTGCACGTGCGTGTGACCGACGAGGTCGCACGTCAGTGGGGCGACCGCGCCGGCATCGTGGGGTCGGCGCTCCTGTCCGCTCTGCTGCTCGCGGGGGAAGGGCCGGTCGGCGCCGACCGCGGGCTGCGGCTCGTCCACGGCGTCCGTGCGGAGCTCGACGGGTGGCAGCCTCCGGCGTACCTCGTGCCGCTTGCCGAGACCGTCGAGGCGCGGCTCCTCGCGGCGCGCGGCGACCTCGACGAGGCGCGGAGGGCGGCCGATCCCGGACCCGCCGTCGCTGCGACAAACCTGCGGGCGCGGATCCTGCTCGCGTCGGGCGCGCCGGCGGATGCGCTCGCGGAGCTCGACGGGCGACGCGATGAACGCGAGAGGACCGAGCTCGCGAGCTTGATCGAGGCGGACGTGCTCAAGGCGGTCGCGCGGCGCGAGCTCAACGACCGCGTGGGCGCCGATCGTGCGCTCGGCAACGCGCTCGACCTCGCGGGGCCGCACGGGTATCGCCGTGCGTTCGTCGACGGCGGGCCGGCCGTCCGCACGCTGCTCGTCGAGCAGATCCGCCGGGGCACCGACCACCGTTCCCTCGTTGCCGATCTGATCGCCGCCTTCGACAGGCGCGCCTCCGTCGTCGAGCTGACGAGGCCGGAGCTGCTGGAGCCGCTCAGCGACCGGGAGCGCGCGGTGCTCCGCTACCTCCCGACGATGATGTCGAACGCCGAGATCGCCTCCGAGCTGTTCCTCTCGGTGAACACCGTCAAGACGCACCTGAAGGCGATCTACCGCAAGCTCGGCGCGACACGCCGCCGCGATGCGGTCGAGCGCGCGCGCCGGCTCGAGTTGCTCTGAGTTCGGCTAGGACGCGAAGCCGGCGATCGCGTCGCCGATCAGCTTCGCGCCGATCACGAGGCAGAGCACGGCCATGATCACGGCGTTGTTGCGGGCCATCCAGGTCTTGAGGCCGTCGAGGATCGGGCCGGCGCGGTCGCCGAGCGCGAAGTAGATGACGACCGGCGCGCGACGCCGATCGTCGCCGATGAGCGCGAAGACGGCGTAGGCGACGCGCCTGCGTCGGCGCCGCGGGATGCCGGTCTGCGCGATCGCCGCGGCGCCGCCCACGGCGAGCATCAGGTTCTTCGGGTTCGGCCGCCGCGAGCGACGACGCCGGCGCCGACCGCCTCGGCGGCGTGAACTGGTCGATCGCGCTCATCCACTTCGGGCCGCCGGCGCTTCGTCGCCCCCGGGCGGCCGCCCGCGCCACTGGCGCGCCGCGACGAGCAGCAGCACGCAGGCCGAGCACGAGCTTCAGCACGCCGACCCAGGTCGCCGGCTCGACCGCCGTCGGTCGCGTCGGCCGGCCCGCGAGCGCGAGCACGACGACCCGCCGACGAGCGCGAGGCCCACGAGCCAGCCGACCATGAACGCGGCCCGTTCGACCCGTTGTTGCGCGCCATCCAGGTCTTGAGCCCGTCGAGGACCGGGGCGGCGCGCTCGCCGAGCGCGAAGTAGACGACGACCGGAGCCGCGACGCCGATCGTCCCGATGAGCACGAAGGCGGCGTAGGCGGCCGCCTGCTCGCCGCCGGGGATCCCCGTCTGTGCGATCGCGGCCGAACTCGACCCTTCAACGAAGAGCGAGTGTGAGAACGAGCCGGTGCCCGATACTGTGCCTCCGGATTGAGGGTGGGCTGTTCTTCGCCAACGCAGATGCAGTGCGCGACCACATCCGCGCGCACGCGTCGACGCAGCGCAGGACTCAGGCGATGACCACGACGGCTGACACCGATCGCATGGCCTGGGTTCCCGGCGGGACATTCCGGATGGGGTCCGAGGAGTTCTATCCCGAGGAGCGACCGGTTCACGAGGTCGCGGTCGAGGGCTTCTGGATGGACGAGCGTCCCGTCACCGCCGCCGAGTTCCGGCGTTTCGTGCGCGAGACCGGCTACGTCACCGTCCCCGAGCGGCCGCTCGACCCGGCCGACTACCCCGACGCCGATCCCGAGCTGCTCGTCCCCGGCTCGCTGGTGTTCCGGAAGACGCCCGCGCCTGTTCCGCTGAACGACTTCCGCAGCTGGTGGGCATACGTTCCGGGTGCCTACTGGAAGAAGCCCGGCGGGCCTGGAACGACGATCAACGGCCGCGATCACCATCCCGTCACCCATGTCGCGTACGAGGACGCCGAGGCCTTCGCCGAGTGGGCGGGGAAGGCGCTGCCGAGCGAAGCCGAGTGGGAGTACGCGGCGCGGGGTGGACTCGACGGCGCGCGCTTCGCCTGGGGTGACGACGAGTATCCGGACGGCAAGCCGATGGCGAACACCTGGCAGGGGCAATTTCCGTGGCAGAACACGAAGCTCGACGGGTACGAGGAAACGTCGCCTGTCGCGTCGTACCCGCCGAACGGCTACGGCCTCTACGACGTGTGCGGCAACGTCTGGGAGTGGACGACGGAGGCCTTCACGGCCGCGCACGACCAGAAGCCTTGCTGCGCCCCCGCGGTCCACGGCGAGCGCTTTCCGCGCAAGGTGATCAAGGGCGGCTCGCACATCTGCGCCCCGAGCTACTGCCTGCGCTACCGGCCGGCGGCGCGCCAGGGTGAGACGATCGACACCTCGACGAGCCACCTCGGCTTTCGCTGCATCGTTCGCTCTTGAGCCTCTGGCACTCGTCGAAGCGTCTCATCTTCGGCATCCCCGAGGGGCTTGCGGGGACCGTCTACGGAACCGTCGTCGTGATGGGCGCGATCACCGCCGGGTCGGGCGGCAGCCTCGACCTCCGGGGCCTCGCGGCGATCGTGGGCACGACGGTGCTCGTGCTCTGGCTGGCCCACGTGTACGCACACGGCCTCGGTGAGAGCATCGAGCGGGGCCGTCGGCTCGACAGTCGGGAGCTTCGCGAGATCGCCCGGCGAGAGCTCGCGATTCCGCTCGCGGCAGTCGCGCCGATCGCGGTGCTCGTGCTGGGTGCCGCCGGTGTGTTCAAGGAGACGTCGGCGGTCTGGCTGGCGCTCGGAGTCGGCCTGCTCACGCTCGCCGTGGAGGGAGTCCGCTACGCGCGGATCGAACGCATCGGGCTTGCCTCGACCGTCGTCGTCGTCGCTCTCAACCTCGTGCTGGGGCTCGTCATCGTTGCTCTGAAGGCAGCCCTGGCGCACTGACACCGGCATCTTCCGCAGCTGCGATGCTCGTCCGCGATGGCCGAAGCGCTGTTCTGGGGCCTGCTCGCGAGCTCGTCGCTGCTCGTCGGCTCGGCGCTCGCGCTCGTGCGGCCGCTCAATCTCCAGGTGATCGGCCTGATCACCGCGTTCGGAGCGGGCGTCCTGATCAGCGCGGTCGCCTACGAGCTCGTCCAGGAGGCATCCGAGACCTCGAACCGCGGCGTGGCGCTGGGTCTTGCCGCGGGGAGCCTGACGTTCTTCCTCGGCGACCACGCGATCGACCGGCGGGGCGGCGACAACCGCAAGGACATGGGCGGCAAGCAGGCCGGCGGCGTCGCGCTCGCGCTCGTCCTCGGGACCGTGCTCGACGGAGTTCCGGAGTCGTTGGTGCTCGGGCTCGGCCTCGTCACCGGTGACACCGTCAGCTTCGCCATGCTCGCCGCGGTCTTCCTCTCAAACTTCCCGGAGGCCGCTGCCGCGACGACCGGTCTCGCGAAGTCGGGCTGGGCGACGAGCCGGATCCTCGCGCTCTGGGCCGCCGTGGTCGTCGTCTCCGGGCTCGCCTCGCTCGCCGGGTTCGCGTTCTTCGACAGTGCCTCTCCGGGAGTCCTCGCGTTCGTGCTCGCCTTCGCGGGAGGCTCGATCCTGACGATGCTCGCCGACACGATGATGCCGCAGGCGTTCGAGCAGGGCGGGAAGCTCGCCGGGCTGTTCACGACGCTCGGCTTTGCCGTCGCGTTCGCGCTCAGCGCGATCGAGTAGCGGCTCAGGTTCACCCCTCCGGGGTGACGGCGGGGGTCCGGGGCCGCCACGTCGCCCCGAGCAGCAGGCCGAGCACGAGCGTCGGCACGACGGTGAGGAAGCGATAGAGGAGCACTGCCGCAACGACCTCCGCGTCGCCGCCGCCGAAACCGACGAGCAGCCCGGTCAGCCCGACCTCCACGATCCCGATGCCTCCCGGCGTAAGGGGCAACGATCCGAGCAGCCGCACGAGCGACCAAGCTGCGAACGCCTCGACGAGGCTGACCTCGCCGCCCGAGACACCGAGCGTCCGGAGGCAGACGAGCAGGACGGCGAACACCGACAGCTGGCCGGCGAGCGTCGCGAGCGTCAGCAGGTGCCAGCGCCGCGCGAGCAGGTGCGCAGTCCGCTCCCGAAACTGCACGATCGTCTCGGCGTCCCAGCGCACCTCCTTGCGGCGCGCGACGCGTGCCGCCCAGCGGACGGCGCGCGAGGCCCAGGTGCCGACGCGCCGCGCGATCCTGTCGCTCACGAGGGCGAGCACGAACGCTGCGAGCGCGACCGCGAAGATCGCGAGCCCGATGAACCCCACGGTCTCGAGGAGGCCGTTGCGGCCGCCCGTGATCGTCAGCAGTCCAAGTGCCAGGGCCGGGAAGCCGAGCATCGCGAGCTGGTTCCAGATTCCCGTCAGAGCGGCGGCGAGCGCGACGTCGGACGTCCGGTAGCCCCAGCGGCGGAGCAGCACGAGCGAGGCCGCGATCCCCACGGCGGCGCCGCCCGGCGCGACGTACGTCGACGCCGTGGATGCCTGGGTCGAGACGAACGCCCGCCAGAAGCCGAGCCCGGGCAACGCGACCATCCACGGCGGTGCGAACGTCGCGAGGTTGACGAGCGTCACGCCGACGAGCAGGGCAAGCGCCGCCGCATCGAGCTGCTGCACCTCGTCCCAGACCTCGCCGTAGTCCGCGAGCCGCGGGAGCACCACGGCGAACGAGACGACGACCACCGCGATCCCGGCGCCACGTTTGAGCCAGCGGCGTTTCGTCATGTCGAGAGGATGCCGCGGGGGCCGCCGGGAACGGCGACCCCCGCCACGTCGGTTTGCGCTACACGCCTGCCGCGCGCGCTTCGCCCCGATCCCAGACGGTCAAGGCCCAGATGATCGTGACGTCGAGCGCGATGATCACGATTGCCCAGAACGGGTAGTACGGGATGAAGAAGAAGTTCGCGACGGCGCTGAGGACCGCGAGGATGATCCCTGTTGCGCGCGCCCAAACGGCTCCCTTGAAAATGCCGTAGCCCGCGAAGGCAACGAGGATGCCGACAATCAGGTGGATCCAACCCCAGCCGGTGACGTTGACGTCGAAGGTGTAGTTCCGCGTCACGACGTAGAAGTTGTCGTCGAAGATCGCGACGAGTCCGGCGATCGCATGAAAACACCCGACCATGAGCATCATTGCCCCGGCGAAGGTGGCGAAGCCTGCGGCCCACCAGCTGACTGCCCGCGTGCTACCTGCCCGCGTCATGTCTGCCATGCACTGCCTCCTTTTCGGCCGGATTCGGCATCCAGATCGTCAGCCCTGCATCGGACAGCTTCATCATCCTCTCCGGGTGACGCCTCAGCCGGCGTGAAAAGCGGCGAGCTGCTCCGCCTCGTGCTCGAGCTCCCGGCGAGTCGCGGGCGGCAGGCGCTCGAACGCTTCGAGGGCGATCCGGCCGTCCTCGTAGCGCCAGGTTCCGGCCACGGCGCCGTCGACCAGGAACGTCGCGGGCGCGTGAGGAGTCCTGGTGTTGAAGATGAGGCTGCGGTAGCGCTCGGGGAGGATCTGTGTCCGCCGAGCGTGGACGAGCAGGGTCGCGTCGAACCACGGCAGGAAGCGAACGGGCGCAGGTGTGGCGGCGTCGGGGAGCGGGGCGCGGGGAAGATCGAGGAGCTCCTTGCCCGCCTCGTCGCGGAACCGCCGCAGCGACAGCCGCTCGAGCGTCGGCCTCAGCCGCGTCACGGGGATCCCGGACCACTTCGAGAGGTCGTTCGCAGAGGCCGGCCCGAATGCGGCCAGGTAGCGGCGCGCGAGATGCTCGATGCCCTCGTCCTCGTCCGCCTCGAGTGCGCCGACCCACTCCTCGGCGAGCCCGTAGGTGTCCGCCCGCCGGCGCTCCCAGGTGCCCGCCGGCGGGACTCGCACGAGGTCGACCCAGTGGTCGACACCCGTCATCCCGCCCACGAACGAGTCGAGCTCGGCGTGGCTGATCGTCCGGCCCCTCATGTGGTCTCGCAGCCGCCGCGCGACGGCCGAGACCTCGGCGTCGTCGGAGCGTTTGTCGACACGCAGGAGCCACTCGCGGCCGGAGCGCCTGATCCCGGCGGCGAAGAGCGGATAGTCGGCCCGGGAGACGAGATGGATCGTCCCGCGCATGAGCGTTCCCTGGATCACGCTGCGCCGGTCGAGCGCCCGGGTCAGGTCAGCTCGCCTGAATCCCTCGAGGCAGGACCAGAGGCGGACGTACCCGCTCGGCGCGTACTGGTTCTGGATCCCGCCGATTCGCTCGATTGCGCGCGGCACCGGCACTCGAGCCCGCTCGAGCAGCAACTGGCGCGCGAGCAGAGCGCGGTTGAGCTCACGCGTCGTCAGCACGCGCTCGGTCGTCGTCACCCGTGCGACCGTACCGGACCGCGATTTCGGGGGTGCTGGTATTGACCACTTGCGGCTCAGCCTTGTACGATGAGCGGCACAACGCCGCGGCGCTAGGAAAGGCACTGACCACTTGACCGTCCGGGTGACCAAGCAGACCGAGACCAAGGACAAGGTGCTCGAGCTGATCGAGCGCCTCTCGATCGGCGAGTCGATCCCCTCGGAGCGCCAGCTGAGCGGCGACTTCGGCGTGTCCCGGCTCACAGTCCGGGCGGCGCTCGACGAACTGGTGCGGGAGGGGTACCTCGTCCGGCGGCGCGGCAGCGGCACCTTCGTGAGCGAGCCGAAGATCGCCCAGGAGCTGACGATGACCTCGTTCACCGAGGACATGCGCCGGCGCGGGATGCGCCCGACGAGCCGCACGATCGAGCTCAAGGTCGGCCCTGCCGGTCCGCGCCTCGGCCGGTTCCTGCACGTCTCTCCGTCGGAGCCGACCGTCGTCGCAACGCGCCTTCGCCTCGCCGACGGCGAGACGATGGCGATCGAGACGCTGCACGTCCCCGCCTCGATCGTTCCCGGTCTCACCGCCAAGGATCTCGAGACGCATTCGTTCTACGAGCTCCTGTCCGACCGCTACGGGATCACGATCGCCGGCGGCGTGCAGCAGATCGAGCCCACCGTGACGAGCGAGGAGGAGTCCGAGGCGCTCGGCGTTCCGCTCCACTCGCCCGCGTTCCTGTTCGAGCGGACGAGCCGCTCCGCAGACGGCAAGACGGTCGAGTTCGTGCGCTCGATCTACCGGGGAGACCGGTACGTGCTCGTCAGCGAGCTGAGCCCCCAGACGCCACGCGCCGGCGTACCGGTGCTGACGGTGCGCGATGACGGCCGCGTCTACTGAGGCGGGACCCGCCGGGCTCGTCGGCTGCTCCTACTTCGGCGTGCGCATCGCCCGGCACGTCGAGCGCGACCTCGACGACCTCGTCCGGCGCGGCTACACCGGGGTCCTCCACACGTTCTCCGAGAACGACCTCGCGTACTACCGCGACACGATGCGCGCGATCGTCGAGGCGTCGCATGCACGCGGGCTCGAGGTGCAGATGAACCCGTGGGGGCTGGGGCGCACGTTCGGGGGCGAGGCGGAGAGCCGCTTCGTGACGTTGAATCCCGACGCCTGCCAGGTCCTCGACGACGGCCGGCGGGTCGCGGCCGCGTGCCTGAACAACCCGCTCTACCGCGCGTTCTGCGCAGAGTGGGCGGACGCCGCGCTCGAGGCGGGCGCCGACCTCGTCTTCTGGGACGAGCCGCACTGGGTCGTCCCCGACCACGTCGGGGTGGACGATCCGACGCGCTGGAGCTGCCGCTGCGACGTCTGCCGCGAGCGCTTCGGGCGCGCCTTTCCCGCCGAGCTGGACGACGAAGTGCTCGCGTTCCGCGAGGCCTCGCTCGTCGACTTCCTCGGCGAGCTCACGTCGCACGTCCGTGCGCGCGGGGGTCGCAACACGATCTGCCTGCTGCCCGCGGTCGAGGGTGCACACGGCGTGCGCGACTGGGACGCGGTCGCCTCGCTCCCCGGCGTCCACGTGTTCGCGACGGACCCGTACTGGAAGTCGTTCGGGGTGCCGGCCGGCCCGTTCGTCGAGCGCTTTGCGCGGCTGCTGGTCGAGACGGCGGCGCGTCACGCCGTCGAATCCGAGCTCTGGTTCCCAGCCTTCGGCCTGCGGGCCGAAGACATACCGGACCTCGAAGCCGCGGTCGCCTCCGCGCGCGCTGCGGGCGTCGCGCGGCTGTGGGTCTGGGGCTACGAGGGCTGTGCCCACATGAGCCACCTCGCAACACCGGACTCGCCCGAGGTTTGGGAGCGGATCTCGGCGCTCCTCGCGACGCCGCGCCCCCTAGTCACCGAGGAGGCGCAGCCGGACGGGGCCGACCTCGACGCCCGGCCGACGCGCGAGCTCGTCTCGCTGATGGCCGAGCAGGACGCGACGGTGCCCGCCGCCGTGGCCGCCGCCTCCGGGGAGATCGCGAATGTCGTCGACGAGATCGTGGAGCGACTCGCGCGCGGCGGGCGGCTCCTCTACGTCGGTGCCGGGACGTCGGGACGCCTCGCAGCCGTTGACGCGGCCGAGTGCGAGTCCACCTTCTCCATGCCGGCGGAGCGCGTCTTCGCGCTCGTCGCGGGGGGCGCTGCGGCGCCGCCGCTCGAGCAGGAGGCGGCCGAAGACGACGAAGATGCCGGCGCGCGCGAGCTCGGAGCGCTCCAGCCGGGACCGGACGACGTCGTCGTCGGGATCAGCGCGAGTGGACGCACGCCGTACGTGCTCGGCGCTGTGCGAGCAGCGCGCGCGTTCGGAGCGCGCACCGTCGGGCTCGTCTGCACGCGGGACTCCGAGCTCGCCGCCGCCAGCGACCGCGCGATCGAGGTGGTCGTAGGCCCGGAGCTCGTCGCAGGCTCGACGCGGCTCAAGGCGGGCACCGCGCAGAAGCTCGTCCTCAACACGCTCTCGACCGTCTCGATGATCCGGCTCGGCAAGACGTACGGAAACCTGATGGTCGACGTCGCCGCGACGAACGAGAAGCTGCGCGAGCGCGTGCGGGCGATCGTCCGGATCGCGACGGGCGCCGAGCCTGCACAGGCCGACGAGGCGCTCGAAGCCGCCGGCGGTAGCGCGAAGGTCGCGATCGTCTCCCTGCTCGCGGGGGTCGACGCCGACGCGGCCCGGGAGCGGCTCGCCTCGTCGGACGACAACGTGCGCGCCGCGCTCGGAGCCTCGTGAAGCTGGGCGTCGAGGCTGCGCTCGTCGACGGGCGGATCGTCCCGGGCGACGTCGAGGTGCGGGACGGCTGCGTCGCGCGCTTCGGGATCAGACGCGGCAACGGACGGAGCGGAATCGCCGTGCCCGGCTTCGTCGACCTCCAGGTCAACGGCTTCGGCGGCGTCGACTTCTCGACCGCGGACGCGGCCGCGTACGAGCGGGCAGGTGAGGCTCTGCTCGAGACCGGCGTGACTGCGTACCTGCCGACCCTCATCACCGCACCCGAGGACGCGCTGGTTGCGGCTCTGCGCGAGGTGCCGCGGGCCACGGCGCGGGGACCGCGGATCCTCGGCGCGCACGTGGAAGGCCCGTTCCTGGCCGCGGCCCGGATGGGCACGCACCTCCTCGTCGGCCGCCGGGACCCCGACGCTGCTCTCCTCGAGCGTCTGCTCGACGCGGGGCCGGTCAGGCTGGTCACGCTCGCGCCGGAGCTGCCGGGCGCGCTCGAGCTGATCGACCTGCTGCTCGCGCGCGGTGTCGCCGTCTCGTGCGGCCACACCGACGCGACCGCGGAGGAGGCCGAGGCGGCGTTCGACCGGGGCGCCCTCGCGGTGACCCATCTCTTCAACGCCATGCGCCCGTTCCGCCACCGCGATCCCGGCATCGCCGGCGCGGCGCTCGTGCGGGACGACGTCGTCGTGCAGCTGATCCTCGACGGCCACCACGTCGCGGACGAGACCGCGCTGCTCGTCTGGCGGGCAGCCGGAGGCCGGCTCGCGCTCGTCACAGACGCGATGGCCGGGGCGGGGCAGGGCGACGGCCTCTATCGCTTGGGCGACATCGAAGTGGAGGTTCGCGACGGCCGCGCACGGAGCTCGGACGACGTTCTCGCCGGCAGCGTCTTGACGATGCCGCAAGCCGTCCGGAACCTGCACGCGCTCGGTGTGCCGCTCGCGGACGCACTCGTGGCCGCGACGGCCGTTCCGGCGAGCGTCGTGGCTGCGCCCGGGCTCGGCAGGATCGAGCGCGGCGCCGCCGCAGACCTCGTCGTGCTGGACGACAACCTCGAGGTCACGCGTGTGCTCGTCGGGGGCGAGTCGCTTGTCGCTGCCTGAGCAGGCGCACTCGACGACCGCGGGCGCTGCGCTCATCGACGAGATCCGCGAGCAACCCGAGGCGCTTCGCCGGCTGCTCGGCCACGCGGCCGAGTTCGCGGACGTCGCCGCCGCCGCGCGGAGCAGCAACCGCACGCTCGTCAGGCTCGTCGCGCACGGCTCGTCTGACAACGCCGCCTCGTACGGCGTCTACGCGTTCGGACTGCTGCCCGGCTGGACGGCGCTGCGCGACTCGATCTCGCTCTCCGTCTACTCCGGGGCCAAGCTCGACCTGACCGGATCGTGCGTGCTGGCACTTTCCCAGTCGGGCCGCACCCCGGACGTCATCGCCTACGTCGAACAGGCGCGGGCCGGCGGAGCGTTCACCGTCGCAGTCACCAACGACCCCGACTCCGAGCTGGCCCACGCAGCCGAGGCGGTTCTGCCGCTCGCCGCGGGGCCGGAGCGCTCGGTCGCGGCGACCAAGACGTACACGAACACGGTCGCCGCGCTCGCGCTGCTCGCGGCGCACGCGGCGGGTAGAGGGGAGGAGTTCGCCGACGGGATCACGCGGGTCGCCGACCAGGCCGACCGAGTGCTCCCCGAGCTCGAGCCGCTGGCTTCCGAGCTCGCAGTCTCGTTCGCCTTCGTGGGGCGGATGTTCGTGATCGGACGCGGCACCGAGTTCGCGACCGCCAGGGAGGTGGCGCTCAAGCTGCTCGAGACGTGCCGCGTCGCGGCGGAGCCGATGACCGCGACCGCGTTCGCGCACGGGCCGATCGCCGCCCTGGACGCGCTCTTCCCGGTGTGGGCGATCGCCTCCCGCAACCAGAACGTCTCCGTCGTCAAGGATGCAGTCGCGCGGGCGCGCGCCGCGGGCTCGGCCGTCGTCGCGTGCGGCGACGCGGCGACCGAGGTGGACGCCTCGTTCCGGCTCCTCACGCCCGAGCCGCCCCTGCCGCTCCTCTCGCCGCTGCTCTCGGTGCTCCCCGGCCAGCTGTTTGCCTGGGCGCTGGCGCGTGCGAAGGGGCTCGACCCCGATCGGCCGCAGCGGCTCGAGAAGGTCACGCTGGCCCGCTAAACCGGTTTGGTCAGTACCATTTGATCGCCTGGGGCGGCAAGGACCTCGCTTCAGTAGTGGAACCAGGCCAAGACTTGTGAAAGTGGTCTTGACATCGACGGCCAACTCGTGCCATGCTCCCGCCGTGGCTTATTGGTACGAACCAATCGGCGCGCGGCTCGATCCACCCCGCCACACCGGAGCCGCCGCCGACGTCGCGGGAGGACGCAAATGAACCTTCGCTACGTCGTCGCCGCGGCTCTCGCGGTTGCTGTTGCCGCCGGCGCGCCGACGGCAGGCGCGAGACCCGACGGCGCAACCGCAACGACGCTCACCGTCTGGCTGATGACGGACGCGCAGGGCCCGGACTGGGCCAACGTCGTGAGTGCGGCGAACAGCACGTTCGAGAATCAGCATCCGGACGTGAACGTCAAGGTCGAGATCCAGACCTGGGGCGATCACCTGACGAAGCTCGACGCAGCCCTCGCGGGAGGCCGGGCACCCGACGTGGTCGAGCTCGGGAACACGGAGGCGACGAAGTACATGGCCGCCGGAGCGCTCGCAAACCTGACCGCGAGCAAGGCGCGCTTCCCCAACAACAAGACGTGGCTGAACGCACTGACCGCGTCGTGCACGTACCAGAGCAAGCTCTTCTGCGTGCCGTACTACGCCGGCGCGCGTGCAGTCATCTATCGGAAGGACCACTTCCGGGCCGCGGGCATGACCAAGGCGCCGGCGTCTCTCGACGCGTTCGTCGCCGCGGGCAAGCGTGTGATGGCGCGGCACAAGAGCGATCGGAGCTACTCCGCCCTCTACTTCCCGGGCAAGTACTGGTACGCCGGGATGTCGTTCGTGTACGACTACGGCGGCGCGATCGCTCGCTTCAAGAACGGCAAATGGGTCGGAACCCTCAACTCGCCGCAGGCGCTGGCCGGGCTCCGGAAGCTCAAGTCCACCGTGCTCGCGCTCTCCCGGGCGGACCGCTCCGGCACCGAGGCGAACCAGTGGACGGTCTTCAGCCAGGGCCACGTCGGCTCGGACATTGCCAACGGCTGGGAGTGGGGCCTGATCACCGATCCGAAGATCGGCGACCCGGCGCTCGCACCCACGCTCGGCGCGTTCCCCATGCCGAGCCACAACAAGGGCAAGTTCATGCCGACGTTCCTCGGCGGCTCGGACCTGGCCATCCCGGCCTCGACGAGCAACCGCACGCTGGCCGTCGACTGGATCCGGACGTTCACGTCCACCCAGTCGATGCGTCAGCTCACGAGCGCGGCGGGCGTGATCCCGAACACGACGACGCTCGCCGGCGTCAACGCCAGCAAGCCGACCCTTGCTCCCTTTGCCAAGGCGGCGACGGCGAGCTGGTTCGTGCCGACGGCGCCGAACTGGGTGAACGTGGAGAACGCCCAGACCCTCCAGAACATGCTCGCCGACATCTTCACCGGCCGCCGGACGATCCAGTCCGCGGCGAACAGGGCGAGCACGCAGGTCACGCAGATCCTGAACGCACGGTGACCCCACCCCCGGGGAGCGACGGGCCATGAACGTCGCTCCCCGGGCCGCTGCCTCCGCCGCCGAGCTGGGTGTACCCCCCTCGGCTCGGCGGCGGAGGAGTACTGCCGGCCGCGGCTTCCGGTCCATCGCGCCGCCCTACCTCCTGCTGCTTCCGACGATGGTCGTCCTCGTCGGCGTGCTGGCCTACCCGCTCTACTGGCTCGGCCGGATCTCGTTCGAGCACTACGGCCTCGTCGAGCTGATCGCCCACAAGGGCACCTGGACCGGGCTCGACAACTACCGCCAGATCTTCGCGGACAGCGAGTTCTGGCGGATCGTTCTGCGGACGGTCGTCTTCACGATCGTGAACGTCGCGCTGACGATGGTGTTCTCGACGCTGATCGCTCTGCTCCTCGTGCGGATGGGGCGGTTCATGCGCTCCGCGTTGCTCGTCGGCCTCGTCTGGGTGTGGGCGACGCCGGTGACGGTCGCGATCGCCGTCTGGCAGTGGATGGTCGACTACGAGTTCGGCGTCCTGAACTGGACGCTGACGAAGCTCCACATCGCCGACATGGTCCACTACAGCTGGTTCGACAACCCCCTGACCGGCTTCGCGGTGATCACGGCCTGCGTCGTCTGGGGTGCGATTCCGTTCGCTGCGATCACGATCTACGCGGGGCTCTCGCAGGTGCCGCAGGAACTGGTCGAGGCGGCAGAGGTCGACGGCGCGAGAGCCTGGGACGTCTTCCGGCTCGTGACCTTCCCGCTCGTGAAGCCGATCTTCGTGATCATCACGAGCCTCTCGATCATCTGGGACTTCCAGGTCTTCAACCAGGTCTGGATCATGCTCCAGTACCGGCCGGGTCCCGAGTACTACTTGATGGGCGTGTACTCGTTCGTGCAGTCGTTCCGCGTCAGCCAGTACGGGCTCGGCGCAGCGATCGCCGTCGTGATGGTCCTTCTGATGCTCAGCGTGAGCTTCGTCTACGTGCGGCAGATGATCCGGATCAGCGAGGCCGACGCGTGACCGCGCTCGCGGCCCGCATGCGGCAGTCGTTCGACGTGCGCAACCGGCGCAACCGCCAGCGGCTGATCGCGAACACGATCGGCTTCTTCGTGCTCGTGGTGATGATCTTCCCCGTCTACTGGATGGCGGCGACGTCGTTCAAGCTCCCTCGCGACGTCCTGCGCTTCGACCCGATGTGGTTCCCGTCGCCGGCCACGCTCGACAACTTCGACGACGCGATCCACCGGCCGTACTTCTGGGACAACGTCAAGAACAGCGTGATCATCGTGACCATGGTCGTCACGCTGTCGCTCGTGGTCGGCTTTCTCGCCGCGCTCGCGATCGCCCGCTTCCAGTTCTACGGCCGCCGCGCGTTCATCGTCGTAATCATCGGCGTGCAGATGATCCCCGCGACCGCGCTGATCATCCCGCTCTACGTCCTGCTCGCACGCGCCGGTCAGGTCGACCGGCTCAGCGGCGTGATCATCACGTATCTGACGTTCGTGTTGCCCTTCACGGTCTGGACCCTGCGCGGGTTCGTGATGGGGATCCCGCGTGAGCTCGAGGAGGCGGCGATGGTCGACGGCTGCACGCGCTTCGGGGCGTTCATGCGGATTCTGCTGCCGTTGATCGCCCCGGGCCTCGTCGCGACGGCGATCTTCGCCTTCGTCCAGGCGTGGAACGAGTTCATCTTCGCCTACGTGCTCCTGAGCAGCCAGGAGCACCAGACGCTCACGGTCTGGCTCGCGTCGTTCACGACCTCGCGGGGAACCGCTTGGGGGCCGCTGATGGCGGCGGCGACGCTGACCTCGCTGCCCGTCGTGATCTTCTTCGCGCTCGTGCAGCGCAAGGTCGCGTTCGGCCTGACTGCCGGCGCGGTGCGCGGCTAGATGGTTTCTAGTCGTCGTAGGTCGGTATGACCGAGACGATCGCCGAAGCAGCCTGATCGAAGCGGACTGCGCCCATCCCCGTGATCTTGAAGAACTGGCGCGACCCGGGTGGTAGAGACGCCCCGGCGAGGCCGGTCCTGCCGCCCAGGATGTTTCCCGCCGCATCGAGCACCACGGTCGAGAGTTGCGCCCGCACCATCGTCTTCAGGGCGTTGTCGTTCACGACCTCGCCCTCGACCGAGCCGACGACGGCGAGGTCGAAGCGGTTCGGCAGGATGCGGGTGTTCGCGATCGCCGGTGTCGTCTTGGGACCGCGACCGCTCTCGCCGATCTGAGCCACGATCTCCAGCCGGGCGACCGGCGGTATGCCCGGAAAGTCGAGATCGCCGCCGGTTGCGACCTCGGTACCCGCCACGATTCGGCTGATGCGAACGGTTGCGGAGCCGATCAGCTTGTTGTCGGGCAGGACGAAGTTGGCGAGGATGACGACGTTGAGCGCATCCGACTGCGGCGACGTGTTCTTGACGATCACGCCCCAGCTCGCATCGGCGCCGATTCGCTGGGGGCGAATCGAGAAGCCCTGCTTCAGGACCTGGATCGAAGCGGGGATGACCGACCCGACGATCATGACCGTGCGCCGCGCACTGCCGGCTCCGCCGCAAGAGACCGACGCGATGGCTGCTCCGGGGGCGGCGCTCCTCGGCACCTGCCACCGCCAGGCGGCCTTGCCGCCACGGGCGGTCGAGGACCGGAGCCCTGTCTGGCGCGAGCCGTTCTTGTAGCGGAACGTCAGCGAGCAACGCGTGCCGCTGCGAACCGATGCCTCGACCTTCATGGCGCTTCCCTGGACGACCCGCCGCGGCGCGGTGACGCCGACGCCGGCCGCCGCGTTGACGGCGGCGCCGGCCGAGCCTGCAAGGGCGAGCGCGGCCAGGACGGCCAGGGCAGGAAGTCGTCGTACGAATGAGGCGGTGACCACGGGCGAGTCTCCTCGAATCGAATTGTCGATGGCGTGGCCGCGCCGCAGTCGTTCACTTCATGCTTCGCACCGCAGCGGGTGTCACCGCACCCTCGATCGAGTGACCCGGAAGGCGGGCGCTATGAGCGCCTGACGAAGTGCCCGGCTAGGCCCAGGGGAGGCGGTCCCAGTACGAGGGCCGCTCCCGCCGTGACGGGCTCGAATCCCGTGTACGCCTGGTCCGGGTCGGACGTCTCCTCCTCCGCGCTCGCGCCGTAGCGCGCCGCGAGCTCCGACACCGGGTAGAGCACCTGCCAGTCCTCCGACCGCGCACCGGCCATCAGGATCACGCACGGCCCGTCGCCGGCTCCCACGAAGATGTGCTCGGTTCCGGCGGGACTGTGGAAGAAGTCCCACGGCCGGAGGAGCCGCTCCTCACCCTCGACGAGCAGCCTGCACTCTCCGGACAGCACGAGGAACGCCTCCTGCTGATTCTCGGAGTGGTAGAGGCCGTTCGGCTCGCCCGGCTCCAGGACGTGGAGTCTGATGCCGAACTGCGGGAACTCGAACGTCCGGCTCTCGAAGGCGCACTCCGAGCCGGACGGTCGCTTTTCGCCGTTCTCCGACGTCAACCACTGGGCGTCTCGCACGTTCACGACGAACCAGCCGTCGCCGGCGGGCGCGAGACCTGAGCCGGAGTCCTCGAGCCGCGCCTCGGGCACGGCGCGAGTCTACTAGGGGCTCGAGGCGGCGGGGCTCGTCGCGGCGGCCGCAACGGCCGGGACGTCGCTGCGCTTCAGGACCATCGCCGAAACCACGAACCCGACGATCGCGAAGGTGCTTCCGACCCAGAAGGCCCAGTCGAAGCCGCCGGTGAGCGCTTCCGGCTTGGTCGATCCCTCGGCGAGCAACGTCTGGGTGTGCTGGTTCGCGATCGTCGCGGCGATCGCGACCCCGAGCGCGCCGCCGATCTGCTGCGAGGTGTTGAGCAGGCCCGAGGCAACGCCGGCGATGCGATCCTCGAGGTTCGAGAGCGCCGCGAGCGACACCGGGATGAAGACGAACGCAAGCCCGATTCCGCTGAGCACGTAGGGCACGAAGAGGTTCCTCCAGAACGTGCCGTCAGGGGGCAGCTGCGTGTACCAGAGGTACGCGACGGCGGTGAGCGCGAGGCCGGTGGTCATGACCGGCTTGACGCCGACGCGCGTCACCAGCGCCTGCGCCGCTCCCGCCGCGGGGATCGTCGTTCCGGCGGTGGCGAGGAACGCAACCCCGGCCTGGATCGGGGAGTAGCCGAGCACCTGCTGCATATACAGCGTGAGCAGGAAGAAGCCGCCGAAGATCGCGCCCCCGATGCAGAACCCGACGGTGTTCGCAACGGCGACGGGGCGCATCCGGAACAGCCCGAGCGGGACGAGCGGCGCGTCGGTGCGCATCTCCTTGAGGAAGAAGAGCGCGATCAGCACCACGGCGAGGATCGTCAGCCCGATCGTCTGGAACGACGTCCAGCCGGCCTCGGGCGCCTTCGACATCGCGTAGACGAACGAGACGAGGCCGCCGGTGACGAAGATCGCTGCGAGCGGGTCGGTGTGCGGGTCGACATCCTCGACCTTGCCCTCCGAGACGAGGATGGGCGACAGCGCGATGATCGCGATCCCGACCGGCACGTTGACGAAGAAGATCCACTGCCAGCCGAGGTACTCGGTGAGGACGCCGCCGAGAAGCACGCCGGCCGCCGCGCCGCTCCCGGCGACCCCGCCCCAGATGCCGAACGCCTTGTTCCGCTCCGCGCCGCCGTGGCGGAAGGACGCATTGATGATCGCGAGCGTGGCCGGCGAGATGATCGCGCCGCCGAGCCCCTGGAGCGCGCGGAAGGCGATCAGCCACGTCCCGCTCTGCGCGAACCCGCACATGAGCGAGCCGAACGTGAACATCGCCATCCCGACCATGAACACGCGCCGGCGGCCGAACACGTCGGCCGCGCGACCGCCGAGGAGTAGGAACCCACCGAACGCCAGCGAGTAGGCCGTGATGATCCACTGCAGCGTCGACTGCGAGAGCTCGAGGTCGATCGCGATCGACGGCAGCGCGACGTTCACGATCGAGACGTCGAGGATGACCATGAAGAACGCGACGCAGACGAGCGCGAGCGCCCGCCAGCGGCGGGGGTCGGGCGTGATGGCGGCTTCCACGCGGCGGAACCTACAGATCGACCCGGAGCCTGCGTCGCGCTGGTCTCCGGCGGTTCACACCCTCAGGCGAGGGATCGCGCGAGGTTTCCGTTGAGCCGACCGCGGAAGGAACGTCCGCGAAAGGAATCGCCGCCATGCTCAAGCGCCTCCCGCTTCTCCTTCTGACAGTCCTCGTCGCGGTTCCCGTGGCCGCTGCAGCCTCCAGGGAGTTTCGTCCAGAGCCTCTGTCCCTCAAGGCCGCCGACGTCAAGCTCGCGCAGAAGAGCACGCTGAAGCGGACTGATCTGGGACAGGGCTGGACGCCGTTCGCGTCCGGCGACCCGTCGAGCGGAACGGACGCGCTGGGGAGCTGCCCCGGCTTCGATCTCGACCTTTCGGCGTTCACGATCACCGGCCGTGCCCAGTCGGCGTTCCAGAACGCGGCCGGCGCGTCGGTGAGCTCGTGGGTCCAGGTGTTCCGTTCGAAGGCGCAGGCCGCTGCCGACTTCACCGCCGCAACCACGCACCCGCTTCTGCTCGGCTGCACGCGCGCAGCCCTGGAGCACGAGCTCGCCGCCGAGGCTGACGAGGCGCTCACGCTGGAGATCGTGTCCCTCGAAAAGCTCGCCTTTCCGCGGGTCGGCCAGCAGACCGTCGCCTACCGAGGCGTGATCGAGGTCACGTACAACGGGACGAGCAGCGACGTCTACGTGGACACGATCAGCCTCCGGAAGGGCCGCTCACAGGTGTCGGTCGCCTTCATCAACGGGCAGCAGCCGTTCCGTGGGCAGGCCGCAATCGCGAAGAAGATCGCGGCGCGAATGCCCTGAGCGCCCCTCGCGCCCTTGACGGAGCCCTTCCGCCGTGGCATAACACGAGACCTGAATCGGGTCTCAGTTTGTCGGAAGGGAGTTCCATGCGAGCAGTGAAATCGTGGGCGGCGGCGCTCGTCGTCGTCCTGGCATTGACGTTGGCGGCGGTCGTGGGAACGGCCGGCGCAGGGACACGCGGGGCCGACGGCAGTGCGGCGGCGGCCCCAATCAAGATCGGAATCGTCTACTCGCGCACGGGCCTGCTCTCGGCCTACGGCGCGCAGTACCGCCAGGGTCTGACCCTCGGCATGGAGTACGTCACGAAGGGGACGAACCGGATCAACGGCCGGCCGGTCCAGATCACCTATGTCGACGATGCGGGCGATCCGGCAAAGGCGGTGTCGGCCGCGAGGGATCTGATCGGCCAGGGCTACAAGATCATCGGCGGCTCGACCTCATCCGGGGTCGGGGTCCAGGTCGCGCCACTGGCGGCGCAGAACAAGGTCCTGTTCATCAGCGGCCCCGCCGCATCGGACGCGATCACCGGGCTGAACCGGTACACGTTCCGCTCCGGCCGGCAGAGCACGCAGGACGTGCTCGCGGCGAAGGGGATCCTCGGCAAGGGCGTCGGCCGTCGCGTCGTCGTCTTCGCTCAGGACAGCGTGTTCGGCCAGGGGAACGTCGCTGCCGTGCGGGCGATCCTGGGCGGCGCGGGGCACACCGTGAGCTCGATCCTCGTTCCGCTGTCGGCTCAGGACTTCACGCCGTTCGCGCAGCGCGCGACGCAGGCTGACCCGGATCTGCTCTTCGTCGCCTGGGCGGGCACGACCGCGCCCGCAATGTGGCGTGCGCTCGAGCAGCAGGGAACGATCAGCGGCACGACCGTCGCCACCGGCCTGGCCGAGCGGGCGACGTGGGGGAGTTACGTCCCAGGGCTGAACTACCTCTCGCACTACGTCGCGGAGGCGCCCAAGAACAAGGTGAACGACTGGTTGAAGGCAAAGATGAAGCGGCGGAACCAGGTGCCGGACATCTTCACGCCGGACGGGTTCGTGACGGCGCAGTTGATCGCGCGTGCGGTCTCGCGAGGCGGTGACGACGTCGAGCGGATGATCTCCGCGCTCGAGGGCTGGCAGTTCGCCGCGCCGAAGGGTTCGCAGCGGATCCGGCAGTCTGACCATGCGATGCTCCAGCCGATGTTCCAGGTGCGCACGCGCCAGGTGAACGGCAAGTGGCGCGCAGTTCCGGTGAAGACGTTCGCGCCGGGGAACACGGCTCCGCCGGCGAAGCAGTTCCCGTAGCAGCTTGCCCGACTCCCCGATTCTGACGACTCGAGACCTCGGGCTCGACATCGGCGGCGCAACCATCGTCGCCGGTGTCGGGCTCTCGGTTCCCTCCGGGGAGTTCCTCGGCATCATCGGCCCGAACGGGGCCGGCAAGACGACGCTCTTCAACCTGCTCTCCGGCCTGATGCGGCCGACCTCGGGACGCATTGAGCTCGAAGGCCGCGACGTGACCGACGAGCCGGTCCACGCCCGCACGCAGGCCGGGCTGGGACGGACCTTCCAGATCTCGAGCGTGTTCCCCCTGCTCTCCGTGCTCGAGAACGTGCGGCTCGCCGTCGAGGCCAGCCGCGGCGGCGCGTTGCGGATCTGGCACCGCGCGTCGGCTTCGACGGATCAGCTCGAACGGGCGCGCTGGGCACTCGGCCGCGTCGGGCTGGCGGATCGCGAGGCTCTGCCCGCCGGGCTGCTTCCTCACGGTGACAAACGGAAGCTCGAGCTCGCGATCCTGATCGCGTCCGACAAGCAGGTGCTCCTGCTCGACGAGCCGATGGCGGGCGTCAGCGCGGGCGACGTCCCGGGGCTCGTCGAGGTGATCCGCTCCGTTCACCGTGAAGAGAAGAAGACGGTGCTGATGGTCGAGCACCACATCGGCGTCGTCACCGGGCTCGCGGACCGGATCGCGGTCATGCACCACGGCTCGCTGCTCGCCGTCGACACGCCCCGGAACGTGATGGAGAACGCGCAGGTGCAAGAGGCGTACCTGGGAGAGCCGTTGTGACGGCCCTGGCCACCGAGCGCGCAACGATGCTCGCGCTCGACGATCTGCACGTCTACCTCGCGGAGTCGCACGTGCTCCAGGGCGTCTCGTTCGCCGTCGCAGAAGGCGGTGTCACCGCGCTGCTCGGCCGAAACGGCGTCGGCAAGACGACCACGCTGCGCGCGGTGATGGGTCTCGTTCCGCGGCGCGGCCGGATCGACCTCGGCGGCGAAGACATCCGCCGCCTGCCGACCCACCTGATCGTCCGGCGCGGCGTCGGCTACGTCCCGGAGGATCGCGACGTCTTCGCCGGCCTGAGCGTCGAAGAGAACCTGCGGCTGTCCGAGCGCGACACGGCGCCGCGCTACGACCTCGTCTACGACCTGTTTCCGGAGCTGCGCGAGCGCGGTCGCCAGCGCGCGGGGACGCTCTCCGGAGGGCAGCAGCAGATGCTCGCGATCGCCCGTGCGCTGCTGAACGACAACCGCCTCCTGCTGATCGACGAGCCCACGAAGGGGCTCGCGCCGTTCCTCGTCACACAGGTGGCCGACGTGCTCGAGCGCGTCAGCGAGTTCGCGACGATCCTGCTCGTCGAGCAGAACCTCGGCGTCGTGCGCCGGATCGCCGGGCACGCGGTCGTCCTCGACCAGGGCCGGGTCGTGCACGAGGGCGACGCGCGCGAGCTGCTCGCGGACCCTGAGCGCGTCCGGCGCTTCCTGGGAGTGGCCGGCGGGTGAGCACGTTCGTCCTCCTCACGATTACCGGCCTCGGCCTCGGCGCGATGTACTTCCTGATCGCGAGCGGGCTGTCGCTCATCTACGGGCTGATGGGCGTTCTTAATTTCGCGCACGGTGCGTTCCTCAGTGTCGGGGCGTACACCGCTTGGTGGTTCTCCGATCAGCTGAGCGGAACGATCGGCTCGAGCGGGCTCCGCTTCATCGTCGCCTCGATCCTCGGGCTGGTCGCCGGCGCCGCGCTGGCGGTGCTGGTCGAGCTCGTGCTGATCAGGCCGCTCTACCTCCGTCACATCGAGCAGGTCCTCGTCACGGTCGGGCTCTCGCTCGCGATCGTCGCCCTGCTGCAGGGGATCTGGGGGCCGACCGAGCGCGTCTTCGACGTGCCCGCCTGGTTCTACGAGACGACGACCGTCCTCGGGGCCAACGTGCCGAACGACCGCTTCGTCGAGATCGGGGTGGCGGTGCTCGTGCTGCTCGGGCTGCTGGCGTTCCTGCGCTACACCCGCTACGGGCTGATCATCCGCGCCGGGGTCGAGAACCGCGCGATGGTGACGGCGCTCGGGATCGACGTGCGCAAGGCGTTCACGCTCGTGTTCGCGCTGGGCGGCGTGGCCGCGGCGCTCGCGGGCGTGCTGTCGGGCGTCTACTTCGGTGCGATCGACCCGGAGCGTGGGACGTCGCTCCTGATCTTCGCGTTCATCGTCGTCGTGATCGGCGGTCTCGGCTCGATCACCGGCTCCGCGCTCGCGGCGGTCGTCGTCGGGCTGACGCAGCAGTACGCGAACTACTACGCGTCGTCAGGCGTCGGCGACCTCGCCGTGATCGCGCTGCTTGCGCTGACGCTGCTCGTGCGCCCGAGCGGGTTCGCAGGGAAGTGGCAGGTGGCGCATTGAGACGCTGGCTGGCCGTCCTTGTTCCACTCGCGGTGCTCGCGTTCCTCGCCTTCGTGCCGACGCTGTCCTGGGACACGCACGGCGTGTTCTCCTCGCCGCTCGACAGTCCGGGGACGCTGACGCTGCTCGGCCTCTGCCTCGTCTTCGCCGGCGTTGCGACGAGCTACGACCTGCTCTTCGGGCACACGGGCCTCCTCTCGTTCGGCCATGCGCTCTACTTCGCGGCCGGCGTCTACGTGATGGCGATCGCGCTCGAGCGCTGGGAGCTCTGGCAGGCGCTGGGGGTGACGATCGCGGTCGGGATCGCCCTGCCGGTCATCGTCGGCGCGGTCAGCCTCAGGGTCGGCGGGATTGCGTTCGCGATGGTCACGCTCGCGTTTGCGCAGGCCGGCGTCGTGCTCGTCCAGAAGAACCCCAACAACCTCACGGGCGGTGAGGAGGGCCTCGCGCTCGCGTACGAGAAGCTCCCGGCCTCGTTCGTCGGCGTCGTGAACACGAAGCACCTCTACTGGCTCGCGCTCGGGTACCTCGTCTTCGTCGTGCTCGTGACGCGCTGGTCGCTCGCATCGTCGCCCGGGCACGTCTGGCACGCGATCCGTGAGAACGAGCAGCGCGTCGAGGTGATCGGGCTGCCGCCGTTCCGCTTCAAGCTGCTGTCGTTCGTGATCGCGTCGGTCCTCGCGACCCTCGGCGGTATCGTCTACCTCCTGCTGCTCGGCACAGGAGCCTCGCCGCAGGTGCTCGCCGCCTCGTTCACGTTGTCGCTGCTCGTGATGGTCGTGATCGGCGGCACCGGCACGGCGTGGGGGCCGATCCTCGGCGCGTTCCTCTACACGTTCCTCGACCAGCGCCTGCCCGCGTTCGTGGACAACCCCCGCATCCAGGACCTCCCGGGCGTCCTCCGCGTGCCGCTCTCGGAGCCGCTCTTCGTCCTCGGGACGCTCTTCATCCTGATCGTCTTCTTCCTGCCCGGCGGGATCGCGGGGCTCGGCTCGCGGGGGCGCCGCGGCGGGCTCCGGCTGCTCGAGTCGCGCGTCGGCCGCGAGGCGGAGGCGGGAGCATGAGCGCGACCACGCTCTACGCCGAGAACGCCGGCGTCAGGCTCGCATACGACGTCGAGGGCAGCGGCCCGCCGCTGCTGTTGATGCAGGGACTCGGGTACGCGCGCTGGAGCTGGGACCCGATCGTCGAGCCGCTCGCGGAACACTTTCGCGTCGTGCGCTACGACAACCGCGGGATCGGCGAGAGCGATGTGCCAACGCCTCCGTATTCGACGAAGCAGCTCGCGGAGGATGCGGCGGCCGTTTTGGACGCGGCCGACATCGAACGCGCACACGTCGTCGGGGTGAGCCTTGGTGGAATGGCGGCACAGGAGCTCGCCGCTGCGTTCCCGGAGCGCGTCGACCGTCTCGTGCTCGCCTGCACGACGCCCGGCGGCGCGGACGCGGTGCCGATGCCTGCGCAGACGGTGCGCCTGATGCAGGAGGCGGCGTCGCTGGCGCCCGAGGCAGCGATGCGGCGGTTCGTCGAAAACGCGCTCGCCCCCGGTGCGGACCAGGCGCTCGTCGACGAGATCTACGCTCGGCGGCTCGCGAACCCGCCCGACCCGGTCGGGTGGCAAGGTCAGGCCGCCGCGGGTGCGACCTTCGACGGCTCGGCGCTGGAGCTCGCCGCCCGGACGCTGATCGTGCACGGGACGAAGGACGTGGTCGTCGACCCGGGCAACGCGGCGATCCTCGCGGAGCGGATCCCGGGAGCGCGTGTCGAGCTGCTCGACGGGTGCGGCCACCTCTTCTTCTGGGAGCAGCCCGGCCGGTTCGTCGCGCTCGTCGAGGAGTTCCTCGCATGAGCGACCGGCTGACTCTCGGACGGTGGCTCGCCGACCGCGCACGCGCGACTCCCGACCGCGTTGCGATCGACTACCACGATCGCGAAGTCACCTACCGCGAGCTCGACGAC
This sequence comes from uncultured Actinomycetes bacterium, assembly GCA_963700495.1. GTDB lineage: Bacteria > Actinomycetota > Thermoleophilia > Gaiellales > Gaiellaceae > JACCTU01. Next base: position 111,659 of record CAVOXT010000005.1, read on the forward strand.
ACAGCCAACGTGCTCGCGTCGTCGTTCGCCGAACGAGGTCTTGCGCGCGGCGACAGGCTGGCAACGCTGACGGGGAACACGCCGGAGCACGTCGCAGCGTTCTTCGCCTGCGCGAAGCTCGGACTGATCTTCACGCCGCTGAGCCGGCGGCTGACGGCACACGAGCTCACGTACCAGCTCGAGGACTCCGAGCCGGCGCTGTTCCTGGTCGAGGCCGAGTACGAGGCCCTGGCGGCAGCGACGGGTCACGCCCACGAGCCGCTCGCCGGGCCGAGCGAAGCAAGTAACAGACTGTTACTTGCTTCCGCCCGCGACGACGATCCGCTGCTCCTCGTCTACACGTCGGGAACGACCGGAAAGCCGAAGGGCGCGCTGCTCACGCACGCCAACTGCTTCTGGACGAACGTCGGCTTCGACGTCGCGACGGGCGTCTCCGGCGACGACGTCGTCCTCCAGGTGCTGCCGCAGTTCCACTGCGGCGGGTGGAACGTCCAGCCGCTGCTCGCCTGGTGGAAAGGTGCGAGGGTCGTGCTCGAGCGTGAGTTCGACGCCGAGCGGTGTCTGGAGCTGATCGAGCGCAAGCGGGTCACGACGACGATGGGCGTCCCGGCGAACTACCTCTTCATGGCGCAGTCACCTCGGTTCGACGGTACCGACCTCTCATCGCTCAGGCGGGCGGTCGTCGGCGGCGCGCCGATGCCGCTGGCGTTGCTCGAGACCTGGCGCGAGCGCGGGGTCGAGATCGTCCAGGGGTACGGCCTCACCGAGGCGGCTCCGAACGTGCTCTGCCTGCCGCCCGAGGACGCCGTGCGCAAGGCCGGCTACGCGGGCAAGCCCTACGCCCAGGTCGAGGTCCGGCTTTCCGACGAAGGCGAGTTGCTCGTGCGCGGGCCGAACGTCTTCGCCGGCTACTGGCGCAACCCCGACGCGACCGCGCAGACCGTGGTCGACGGCTGGCTCCACACCGGCGACGTCGCCGAGCGAGACGACGAGGGCTACTACCGGATCAGCGGCCGGTTGAAGGACATGTACATCTCGGGCGGCGAGAACGTCTACCCGGCCGAGGTGGAGGACGTGCTCCTCTCGCTCGAGGGCGTCGCGGACGCAGCGGTGCTCGGCGTGCCCGACGAGCGCTGGGGCGAGGTCGGCGCCGCCTTCGTCGTGCTCGCTCAGGGTGTGTCGCTCTCCGCCGAGGACGTGATCGAATCGTGTCGCGCGCGGCTCGCGCGCTTCAAGGTCCCGGCCTCCGTCCGCTTCGTCGACTCGCTCCCGCGCTCGGGGATGAACAAGGTGCTGAAGGACGAGTTGCGTGCCCGGCTGGAGAGCGGGGTGCCCGCGTGACCGAGACCGCCATGCCGCGCGGCGTCGACGGCCGCACGCTGTCCGGACGCGGCGCCCGGACCCGTACGCGGCTGCTCGAGGCCGCCGAGACCGTCTTCGCCGACGTCGGCTACCACGACGCGTCGATCGTGAAGATCACCGAGGCCGCGGGCGTGGCGCAGGGAACCTTCTACCTCTACTTCGGGGGGAAGAAGCAGATCTTCGACGAGCTCGTGATCGACCTCAACCGGCGGGTGCGATTCGCGATGAAGGAGGCGTCGTCGCACGGCCGCACCCGGCTCGAGGCGGAGGAGCTCGGCTTCGCCGCGTACTTCCGCTTCACGAGCGAGCACAAGGCGCTCTACCGGATCATCCGCCAGGCCGAGTTCGTCTCGCCCGAGATGCTCCGATACCACTACGACCGGCTCGCCGAGGGCTACGTCGAGGCGCTGCGCGAGGCGGTCGAGTCCGGTGAGATCGGCGAGATCGACCCGACGGTCACCGCGTGGGCGCTGATGGGAATGGGTGAGCTGATCGGGATGCGGTGGATCCTGATGGAGAAGCGGGACAAGATGCCCAAGCACGTCCTCGACGAGGTCAAGCGGATCATCGGGCGCGTGCTCGAGGCGGGCCCATGAGGGTCGGGGTCGCGGCGACCGCCGCGTATCTGCCCGAGCGCTGGATGACGGCAGCCGAGATCGAGGTGGTGAGCGGGATCCCCGAACAGGTGCTCGTGGAAAAGTTCGGCCTGCGCGGGAAGCACATCGCGGCGCCCGACGAGCACGTCAGCGACCTCTCGGTCAAGGCGGCTTCGCGGTTGCTCGAGGAGCACGACGTCGACCCTGCGACCGTCGATGCCGTCGTCTACTTCGGCTCGATGTGGCGCGACTACGCCGTCTGGCAGGCGGCGCCCTGGATCGCGCACCGTCTCGGCTGCGGGAACGCGCTCGCCCTCGAGTACGGGAACGTCTCCTGCGGTGGCCCGATGGCGCTGCGGCTCGGGCGCAACTACGTCGCCGCGGACGACGGCCTGCGGCGCGTGCTGCTCGTCGGCGCCTCGCGGGAGTCGTACCTGCTCGACTACGCGAACGAGCGCTCGCGCTTCATGTTCAACTTCGGCGACGGCGCGGTCGCAGCGCTGCTCGAGCGCGACGCTCCCGCGAACGAGCTGCTCGCGTCGTTCGCGATCACCGACGGATCGCTCTCGCTCCAGGTGAAGGTGCCCTCGGGCGGCAGCGTCGACATGAACGGCGGCTACCGCTTTCTCGACGTCGCCGACCCGGGCGCGATGAAGGCGCACCTCGACGACGTCAGCCTTCCGAACTTCGTGCGCGCGGCCGAAGGAGCGCTCGAGCGCTCCGGCGCAACGCTCGCCGACGTCGGCTTCCTCTGCGGCCTGCACATGAAGCGCTCGATGCACGACGGGCTCATGCGGACGCTCGGGATCGACCCTGCGCGCACCGTCTACCTCGACGACACGGGCCACATGAGCGGAGTCGACCCGCTCCTCGGGCTCGACCGGGCCGCTCGAGCGGGGCAACTGCACGACGGAGACCTCGTCCTCCTCCTCGCAGCGGGGACGGGCTACACCTGGGCGGCGAGCGTCGTCCGCTGGGGACCCACACGAACCTGAAAGGGGCACGAATGAAACGGACTCTCTTCGTCGCGACGGTCTCGTTCGCGGCGCTCGCATTCGCAGGAACGGCCGGAGCCTCGGTCGGCACGACCTTTCCCTCCGGCTTTGCCACGCCGACGGACGCCTCGCTCGGCGTGCCCGTGATCGGGTTCGGCGCGCGCGGGCGAGTCGACCGGACACCGGTCGTCCTGCTGCACGGCAACAACGACACGCCGTATCCGACCGCCTGCAACCCGGCGTACGGCGACATGCAGGACCTCGCGCAGTTCCTGCTCACCCGCGGGTACGACGAGTCCGAGCTCTGGGGCCTCGGGTACCAGGGCGATCAGTGCGATCTCGCGACGAGCCCGACGAACCGATCCGGCCAGGCCCACACGACCGTCGCGAACGTCCCGGACCTCCGGGCCTTCGTCCGCTCCGTGCTCCGGTACACGCACGCGAAGCAGGTGGACATCGTCGGTCACAGCCTCGGCGGAACGCTCGCGCGCGAGTGGATGCGACAGGACCACGCGGGCTTCCTCGTGCGTCGGCTCGTGACGATCGACTCGCCGCACCACGGGATCGTCGACTGCTCGCCGAACCCGCTCAACTACTGGCAGGCGCCCGCGCTCGGCGGCTTCACGCCCGACAGCGCGGTCTGCACGGAGTACGGCGCCGACGACACGCCCTTCCTCCGCCGCCTCAACCGCGGCCGCGAAGCCGATTGGCCGACGAAGACGCTTGCGATCCGGAACGCCGACACGAGCTTCGTCTACTTCGACCGCCAGGACGGCGTGCTCGCCCCTGTTCCGGCGGAGGATCGAAACGGCCGGCCCCACGACTTCTCCGGCAGCGCGCGGCTCGAGGGCGCCAGGAACGTCGACGTCGTCGGCCAGGGTCAGTTCGACGCGGTGCTCGGTACGGCGCACCTCGGGATCCTCAACTCGCCCGAAGTGTGGGATCTCGCGGCCGATTTCCTCGCGCCCCGCAGCCGTCGCCACGGGGACGACTGACCGGCACCGCCGGACCCGAAAACCCCGTGATTCGGCGTTTGACGCCGTCCGAGATCCCATCTAGGATCCGAGTTCAAGCAATCTTGGACCCGAAGGAGTGTATTTTTGTGAATCCTACGCCGATTGATCCCAAAGCTCGGATCCAGGAGGAGGCCGAACGCCTCGCCGCCGACTGGGACGCCGACGAGCGCTGGCAGGGGATTCGGCGCCCGTACACGGCCGAGTCCGTCGTCCGGCTCCGCGGCTCGATGCCCGTCGAGCACACGCTCGCCCGGCTCGGGGCCGAGCGCCTCTGGCGGCTGCTCACGACCGAGGACTACATCGCCGCGCTCGGCGCGCTGACCGGCGGCCAGGCGGTGCAGATGGTCAAGGCGGGACTGAAGGCGATCTACCTCTCCGGCTGGCAGGTCGCGGCCGACGGAAACCTGAGCGGCCAGACGTACCCGGACCAGAGCCTCTACCCGTCGAACAGCGCACCTGCGCTCGTGCGCCGGCTGAACAACGCGCTCATGCGCGCCGACCAGATCACCTGGGCGGAGGGCGACGGGAGCATCGACTGGCTGGCGCCGATCGTCGCCGACGCAGAGGCCGGCTTCGGAGGCCCGCTGCACGCCTTCGAGCTGATGAAGTCGATGATCGAGGCGGGCGCCGCGGGCGTGCACTTCGAGGACCAGCTCGCGTCGGAGAAGAAGTGCGGCCACCTCGGCGGCAAGGTGCTCGTCCCGACCTCGCAGTTCGTGCGCACGCTGATCGGCGCCCGGCTCGCGGCCGACGTGATGGGCGTGCCGACCGTGGTCGTCTCGCGCACCGACGCGCTGAGCGCGAAGCTCCTCACGACCGACGTCGACCCGGCCGATGCCGAGTTCCTCACCGGCGAGCGGACGGCCGAGGGCTTCTACCGCATCCGCGACGGGCTCGAGCCGTCGATCGCGCGGTCGCTCGCCTACGCGCCGTACGCCGACGTCATCTGGTTCGAGACCTCGACGCCCGACATGGAGGAGGCGCGCCGGTTCGCGGATGCGATCCACGAGCGCCACCCGCGAAAGCTGCTCGCGTACAACTGCTCACCGTCGTTCAACTGGCGCAAGCACCTGTCGGACGACGCAGATCGCGACGTTCCAGCAGGAGCTCGGAGCCATGGGCTACCGCTTCCAGTTCGTGACGCTCGCAGGCTTCCACGCGCTCAACGAGTCGATGTTCGAACTGGCGCGCGGCTACGCTGCCGAAGGGATGCCGGCGTACGTCGAGCTCCAGGAGCGCGAGTTCGCGCTCGAGGAGCACGGCTACACGGCGACGCGCCACCAGCGCGAGGTCGGTGCCGGCTACTTCGACAGCGTGCTCGAAGCGGTGACCGGCGGCGAGAGCTCGACGCTCGCGCTGAAGGGCTCGACCGAAGAGGCGCAGTTCACGCACGCATGACGGAGGTCCTCGCTCCCGCACGCGAGGACGTCCTGACGCCGGAGGCGCTCGGCTTCGTCGAGCGCCTCCAGCGTGAACTCGGCGCAGAACGGCTCGAGCTGCTCGCGGCCCGCGCCGAGCGGCAGACGCGGCTCGACGCCGGCGAGCGGCCGGACTTCCTCGCCGAGACGGCTGCGATCCGCGAAGGCGACTGGCGCGTCCGGCCGACGCCGGCCGACCTCCAGGACCGCCGGGTCGAGATCACCGGGCCGGTCGACCGCAAGATGATGATCAACGCGCTCAACTCGGGCGCGCAGGTCTTCATGGCGGACTTCGAGGACGCCTGCTCGCCGACGTGGTCGAACGTCGTCGAGGGGCAGCGGAACGTCTTCGACGCAGTGCGGCGGACGATCTCGCTCGACACGCGGCGAGAAGACGTACACGCTGAACACGGAGATCGCGACGCTCGTCGTCCGGCCGCGCGGCTGGCACCTCCCGGAGCGGCACGTGCTCGTCGACGGCGAGCCCGTCTCCGCGAGCCTGTTCGACTTCGGCCTGTGTGTCTTCCACAACGCACGCGAGCAGCTCGAGCGCGGAACCGGGCCGTACTTCTACCTGCCGAAGCTCGAGAGCCATCTCGAGGCGCGGCTCTGGCGCAAGGCGTTCGAGCTCGCGGAGGATGCGCTCGAGCTCTCGCGCGGCTCGATCCGCGCGACGGTCCTGATCGAGACGGTGCTGGCGGCCTTCGAGATGGACGAGATCCTCTACGAGCTCCGCGACCACGTCGCAGGGCTCAACGCCGGCCGCTGGGACTACATCTTCAGCCTGATCAAGAAGCTGCACGCGCAGGGCGGCGACGTGCTGCCCGACCGGCCGCAGGTGACGATGGCCGTCCCCTTCATGCGGGCGTACACCGATCTCCTCGTCCGGACGTGCCACCGCCGCGGCGCGCACGCGATCGGCGGGATGGCGGCGTTCATCCCCTCACGGCGCGACGCGGAGGTGAACGAGATCGCGCTCGCGAAGGTGAAGGAGGACAAGGTGCGAGAGGCGGGCGACGGGTTCGACGGCACCTGGGTCGCGCATCCCGACCTCGTCGCGATCGCGCTCGAGCAGTTCGAGCGGCCGAACCAGCTCGACCGGCTGCGGGAGGACGTCGACGTGCGGGCGGAGCAGCTGCTCGACCTTCGCGTCCCGGGCGGCACGACGACCGAGGAAGGCCTCCGGCTCAACGTCCGGGTCGGGGTCCGCTACCTCGAGGCTTGGCTGAACGGGGTCGGGGCGGCGGCGATCGAGAACCTGATGGAGGACGTCGCCACGGCCGAGATCTCGCGCTCGCAGGTCTGGCAGTGGGTTCGCGCCGGCATCTACTCGGCCGACGACGTCCGCCGCGCGATCGAGCATGAGCTCGGCGCCGAGGCGCCGGAGGCCCGCGAGGTCTTCGAGCACGTCGCGCTGTCGGAGGAGTTCGTCGAGTTCCTGACGCTCGAAGCGTACGATCGGCTGTAGGAGCCTGTGACGACAACCAGCACCAAGGCCGACGACATCGCGCTCGTGATCGAGGAGGCGATCGTCTCCGGCGAGCTCGCGCCGGGAACCGTGCTCCGGCAGGAGCAGCTCTCCGAGCAGTTCCAGGTCAGCCGCACGCCGATTCGCGAGGCGCTGCGCAAGCTCGCTGCGCTCGGGCTCGTGTCCTTCGAGCCCAACCGCGGCGTACGGGTGCGCACGATCACCCGGGAGGAGCTGCGCGAGGCGTTCCTCGTGCGCGCCGAGCTCGAGGGACTCGCGACCGGGGTGGCGGCGGCGCGGATGACGGACGAGTCGCTCGCCGAGCTGATCGCAGCCGAGAAGCGCTTTCATCGCTTGACCGACGACATCCGTGCGCGTGAGCCCGGACGCGACCGCCGCAGCCTGACCGCCGACTGGGTGCGCGGGAACCATGCGTTCCACGACGTGATCTACGCCGTCGCGAACCTTCCGCTCGTCGAGCAGCTCGCGAAGAGCGCGCGGCGCACGTTCTCGGGTCCCGCCGTCTGGGCGCCCGGGCGACTCGCGGATCGACGAGCTCTATGCGAAGAACGACGAGCAGCACAAGGCGATCCGGCAGGCGCTTGCGGCCGGCAGCGTCGACGGGTCGCGTGCGCTCGCGCGGGACCACGTGCTCTCCTCGTTCCACATGCTCGAGGAGATTCTCGAGCAGGTCGGTGCGACCCCGTGGCGGGCGCGTGACTGAAACGGGCCGTGCCGCGCTCGTGACGGGCGCGGCGGGAGGGATCGGCAGGGCGATTGCGGAGCGGCTTCCCCTCGACGGCTGGGACGTCCACGCCGTCGACATCGCCGACGGCGACCTGACGACGCGCGAGGGCAACCGTGCCGTCGTCGATGCGGCCGTCGAGCGCTTCGGCAGGCTCGACGCGGTCGTCGCGAATGCCGGCTTCCAGCACGTCGCGCCGATCGAGGAGTTCCCCGAGGATCGCTGGGACGCGATCGTCGCGCTCCTGCTGACGAGCCCGTTCCTGCTGGCGAAGTACGCGTGGCCCGCCCTGCGCGAGAGCGGCGACGGACGGTTCGTCGCAATCGCCTCGGCGCATTCGCTGACCGCGTCGCCGTTCAAGTCCGGCTACGTCGCTGCGAAGCACGGCGTGCTCGGGCTCGTGAAGACGATCGCGCTCGAGGGTGCCGAGCACGGCATCACCGCGTCGGCGCGTGTGCCCGGCGTACGTGCGGACGCCGCTCGTCGAGGCGCAGATCGCCGACCAGGCGCGTGTGCACGGGCTCCCCGAGGAACGCGTGCTCGAAGAGGTCATCCTCGAGCGCCAGGCGATCAAGCGGCTGCTCGAGCCCGAGGAGGTCGCCGACGTCGTCGCCTTCCTGCTCGGGCCGAGCGGGCGCTCCTTCACCGGAGCTCCTGTCGTGATGGACCTGGGCTGGACCGCCCGCTAGCGCGGCTTCGGGCATCGCCTGATCGCCGCGGAGAAGCCGCCCTAGCGGTCCCTGAGCTTTCCGAAGCGACGCAACTCCTTCGTCTCGCGAGCCCGTTCGCGCCAGCGGCGCTTCAGCTCGGCGTGCTCCCTGTGGTTCCGCCGGCCGGACAGCCGAGCGAGCTCGCGCTGGAGCTTCTGAAAGCTTTCCCAGCGCGGCGGGTCGAGCGTTCCGTCGTCGAGCGCCGCGCGGATCGCGCAGCCCGGCTCGGTCCCGTGCGAGCAGTCGTTGAAGCGGCACTGCGCCGCGAGCTCCCCGATCTCGGCGAACGCGCGGTCGAGGTCGCCCTCCCAGATCTGCAGCTCCCGCAGGCCCGGCGTGTCGATCAGGAGCGAGCCGTTCCTGAGCGCGTGCAGCTGGCGGTGGCGCGTCGTGTGCCGGCCGCGGCCGTCGCCGCGCAGATCGCCGACGTTCATCAGCTCGCGCCCGGCGAGTCGGTTCACGAGTGTCGACTTGCCGACGCCCGACGAGCCGAGCAGCACGATCGTCCGGCCCGGGAAGAGGTACGCGTCCAGCGCCTCGAGGCCCTCGCCGGTGATGTTGCTCACCGGATGGACCGGCACTCCGATTGCGACCGCCTCGGCTTCGAGGATCAGGCCCGGGTCGTGTCCGACGTCGAGCTTCGTCAGCACGACGACGGGAACGGCGCCGCTGTCCCAGGCGGTTGCCATGTAGCGCTCGAGCCGCCGCGGGTTGAAGTCGCCGTCGAGCCCCTGGACGACGAAGACGGTGTCCACGTTCGCTGCGAGCACGTGCTCTTCCGACTTCAGCCAGGGGGTCTTGCGCGAGACCTTCGTCCGTCGCGGCAGCACCGCCTCGATCGCGTAGCGCTCTCCGGCGTCGACGACGGCGACCCAGTCGCCGACCGTCGGCATGCCGCCGAACAGCTCGTCCTCTCGAAGCTTCCCTCGAACATGCGCGAGCCGGTCGTCTCGCTCACAGCGCACGGCGAAGCCGCCGCGGTGCTCCGCGACGATGCGAGCGGGGTCGAAGCCTCGTTCTGCGTAGGTTGTGAAGGCCGCGTCAAGCTCGTCGGTCCAGCCGAGCGCGGCCAGAGTCCTGCCGTTCAAAGCGTGTCTCCTTCGGCGTTGGTTAGGCCGCGGAAGCTCGAACGATCAGCGCAGGCCGTCGTCGAGACCCGCGGCTTCGCGGGTGGAGGTGGTGCTATTCGCCGCATCAGGCATTTCCAACCTCCTCTCGACGACTGAACGAGGAAGGGTACGTGCAGGGTGCGCTCCGCGTCAACGTTTGCTATGGCTCCAGGCGGGCGATCCCTCGGACGTGAGCATGCCGCCCCGTCCGCCGGAGGATCCGCTCGACGACACTCTCGTGATGGACGAGACGGCGCCTCGCAAAGAAATCGTCCATAGCGCCATACCCCCTAGGCGCTCGCCGCGGCTCTGGCCGTGGCTCCTCGCACTCGGCGTGCTCGTCCTCGTCGGCCTGCTGGCGTACCTGCTGCTGTCCGGTGGCGACGCCCGGACGACGGTGCCGGGCGTCGTCGGGCTGACCGAGGCCCAGGCGCGCTCGCGGCTCGCCGAGGCGGATCTCGAGGCCGCCGTCGACCGGCAGCCCAGCAGGCGCAAGGCTGGCATCGCCGTCGCGCAGTCGCCCGCTGCGGGAGTCGAGGTCGACCAGGGGCAGCGGGTCCAGGTCGTCGTCTCGAGCGGCCTGACCAGCGTGTCGGTTCCCGACGTGGTCGACCTCGAAGAAGCCGCGGCGGTCGAAGAGGGTCGAGGCGGCCAGCCTGAAGCCCAAGCTCGTGCGGGTCTTCGCACAGGCGCCCAAGGGCGACGTCGTCGACCAGGATCCGCGCGGAGGCGCGTCCGCGGCGCCCGGCTCGACCGTCACGGTGAAGATCTCCAAGGGCCGAAACGTCAAGCCCGTTCCTGACGTGCTCGGCCTGCCCGAGGACGAGGCCGTCCAGAGGCTGCGCGCCGGCGGGTTTGTGCCCCGAGTCGTCGACGTGCCGTCCCAGAAGGGCCGGGGGATCGTCGTCGATCAGCAGCCTCGGGCCGGCGCGCAGGCCCCGCCCGATTCGAGCGTCCGCATCAACGTCTCGACCGGCGAGGAGACCGGCCAGACGACCGAGCGTCCGCCGGGCGGGACGACGACGGGCTCCGCGCAGGTCGCCGTGCCGAACGTCGTGGGCGTGGCGCAGACGCCGGCGCTCAGGCGCCTTCGAAGCCGTCGGGCTCGACGGGAAGGTCGTCTACGCGACGTCGAGCCAGCCTCCTGGGCGGGTGATCGCGCAGCAGCCCGCCGCAGGTGGGACCGCGCAGCGAGGCTCATCGGTGCGAATCACGGTGGCAGCTGCCGCCGACACGGAGCGCGTCGTCGTGCCCGACGTCGTCGGTACGGACGAGGATTCGGCGCGTCAGATCCTCGAGGACGAAGGCTTTCGCGTCGAGGCGATCGAGGTCCGCGCCGATATCGACGGCGTATTCGACCAGCAGCCGGTCGCCGGGACACGCGCTCCGCGAGGGGCCGCCGTCACGATCTTCGTGGGCCGGACCGGCTAGCGCGAGGCGCGGCGTGCGGCGACCCGGTGACCGCGGGGCCCTACGCGGGTGCTGCGTGTTCCGCGATGACGTCGCGGGACCAGAGCGGCCTCGGCTTCGGGATTCGCCGCTGCGTCTCGTGCTCGAGGTAGACCATCCCGAACCGCTCGCCGTAGTCGTGCTCCCAACCGAAGTCGTCGAGCAGCGACCAACCGAGCTTGAGCGGACCGTCCGCGGGATCGGCGTGGACGATCGCGCGGGAGTAGTAGTTGACCCCGAGGAAGTCGATCGGCTGCGAGATCAGCTCGAGGTCGCCGTCGCGGACGGCCTCGAGCGGGCCGAGCCGCGAGCCGAGCCACTCGGCCAGGTCGCTCGGGTACGAGCCGAAGAAGACCGGGTCGAGGAACCAACGGTTCTTGAAGTCGTCCCAGCGGCGCGCAGCGGCGACGTCGGCTTCCGACTCGCTCGCCGGCGCGGAGGGCCAGAGATCGAGCGTGACTCCGATCGGCCCCTCGATACCGAGCTTACGGAACGCTCGCACGGCGAGCCCGTGCCCGAGCAGCACGTGGTGCGATACGCGGAGCGCCTCGACCCAGTCGCGGCGTACCGGCGCGTTCACCGGGAACCCGTCGTTGAGGAACGCAGTCATCCACGGCTCGTTGATCGTGACCCAGCCCGAGACGAGGTCTTCGAGCTCGTCGTACAGCAGCGCGGCGTACTCGGCGAACCGGTGCGACGTGTCGCGTGACTGCCAACCGCCGCGATCCTCGAGCGGCAGCGGCAGATCTCGGTGGCCGAGCGTCGCGAGCGGCGCGATCCCGCGCTCGCGGACGCCCTCGGCCAGGCGGCGGTAGAAGTCGATGCCGGTGCGGCTCGGCGTTCCCGCGCCGTTCGGCAGGACGCGCGGCCAGGAGATCGAGAAGCGATACGTCTCGATCCCGTCCGGCTGCTCGACCCAGTTCCGGGCGGAGTCGGTCGCGACTCCAGGAAGGCTGTACATGCTCATCGCTTCACCGACGCGGCGCGGTAGGGAGATGGGAGCGCGGGCGGGGTGAGCCCGCGCTCCCTGCGAGCAGTCGGATTCGCTGTCCACTCAGAGAGAGGAGCGTGTTCGCCTCCCTCGCCGCCGCCCCTCAGCTCGGCGACGACGGCGTTGCGGCGGTCGGGCACGCGCCCTGGTGCCACCGCAGTGTCGAAGATCGTGGTGTTCATCGGCTCGACTCCCGTACGACGAGCTCGACCGGAAGCGTTGTGACCGGCGGCGCGGAGTCGGCCTGCTCGATCATGCGAAGGAGCGCTTCGCCCGCTGCGGCGCCGAGGCCGCTCTTGTCCTGGCGGATCGTCGTCAGCGAGGGCTGCATCATCGCGGCGAGCTGGATGTCGTCGAAGCCGACAAGGGAGACGTCGGCCGGCACGTTCAGGCCGCGTTCCTCGATCGCTCTCAGCGCGCCTGCGGCCATCAGGTCGCCGGCTGCGAACACGCCCGTCGGCGACTCTTCGAGGTCGAGCAGCGCCCGCATGCCCTCGTAGCCGCTGTCGAAGTAGAAGTCGCCTTCCTGGACGTAGTCGTCGCGGTAGGGGAGACCGAGCGCCTCGAGCTCGGCGCGGTAGCCGAGCAGACGGTCCGCGCCCGGACGGGTCGAGAGCATCCCGGTGACGATCGCGATCCGCTCGTGGCCCTGGTGGAAGAGGTGCCGGACGGCGAGCCGGGCGCCGCCGAGGTTGTCCGAGATCACGTGGCCCGTGCGTCGCCCGACGATGTCGAGGTCGACCGCGACACAGGGGATCCGGGAGCGCGCGAGCTTCTGGATCTCGGGGTCGCCGGCGTCGATTCCCATCACGACGAGGCCGTCCACGCGGTGGTGGCGGGCCCTCCGGACGAAGGAGTGCTCGCTGTAACCGTTCCCGGGGTTTTCAGTCGCGAACAGGAGCAGGTCGTACCCGCCGGCGCCCAGTCGGCGCTTCAGGCCGACGAGGACCTCCTGGAAGAACGGGTGCTGCAGGTCGGGGTGTCCCTCGCCGGTCTCGAGGACGACGCCGATCACCTGGGAACGCTGCATCACCAGTGTCCTGGCGGCTGCAGAGGGGGTGTAGTCGAGCTCGCGGGCGACCTTGAGCACACGTTCGCGCGTCTGGTCGCTGACGTCGTTGTAGTCGTTCAGCACCCTCGACACGGTTGCTACGGAGACTCCGCTCAACCGTGCCAGCTCCCGGATCGTGGCGATGCCGCCCCTCCTGTTCCGAAAACGTTTCCGGAGTTATCCCACATTTCTCCATGGGTGTCAACTTGCGGGTGGTCGCAGGACCGCGAAGGGATCGGTGACCTCGAGCTCCCGCGTGCGGAAGCGGAACAGCGCGGGCGGGCGGCCGCCGCTCGGCCCCGATTCGCGCCGCTCGCCGGTGGGCTCGAGCAGCCCGCGGCGGAGGAGCACCCGCTGGAGGTTCGTCGCGGAGACGTCGTATCCGAGCGCGGCGGCATAGACCTCGCGGAGCTCCGCGATCGTGAACGCCTCCGGCGCGAGTGCGAAGCCGACGTTCGTGTACGACAGCTTCGCGCGGAGCCGCTCGCGGCCCGCCAGCGTGATCGCGCCGTGGTCGAACGCCATGCGCGGCAGCTCGTCGACGGCGTGCCAGCGCGTGTCGGGCGGGACGACCGGATCGAGCGGACCGGGGAGGAGGCCGACGTATGCGGTCGCGAGCTGCCGCTCGCGCGGGTAGCGCTTCGGATCGCTCCTCGTCTCGAGCTGCTCGAGGTGCGCGAGGCCGCGGACGTCGACCTTCGCCGCCAGGTGGCGGCGAATCGATGCTTCGAGCGTCTCCCGCGAGCCGAGATAGCCGCCGGGGAGCGCCCACGCTCCGCGGTCCGGTGCCTTCGCGCGCTCCCAGAGGAGCACCTCGAGCCGGCCGTCCCGAACCCGCAGCACGACGGCGAGCGCGACGTGCGTGCTAGACTCGGCCATCAGTTTTAGACTATCAGGCGAAAACCTCGATGACCCGTCTGCTCACCACATTCCTCTCCGCGCTCGTGCTCGCTTTCGCGCTCGCCGCGTGCGGCGGTGACGACGAGGGCAGCGGCGGCACCGCCACGACGACCACCGCTGCGAAGCCGCTCAAGGTCGGGCTGATCACCGATCTCGGGCAGCTGAACGACCGCGGCTTCAACCAGCTCGCGTACGAGGGCCTCAAGCGGGCGGAGGCCGAGCTCGGTGTCCAGGGCCGTGTGCTCGAGTCTCGTTCCGCTGCCGACTACGTCCCGAACATGACGACGCTCGCGCGCCAGGGCTACGACATGATCATCGGCGTCGGCTTCGCGCAGGGAGACGCGATCTCGACCGCGGCGAAGCTGTTCCCCGACACGAAGTTCGTGATCATCGACGTCGACCAGACCTCGCTGAAGGGCAAGCCCAAGAACGTCGTGGGGATGCTCTTCCGCGAGGAGCAGGTCGGCTACCTCGCGGGCTACCTCGCCGCCCTGGAGGCGAAGCGCATGACCGGTGCGGACGTGATCGGCTCGGTCGGCGGGTTCAAGGAGCCGCCCGTCGACCGCTTCATCGCGGGCTACCAGGCGGGGGCGAAGGCCGCCTCACCGGGGATCAAGACGCTGAACGGGTACTCGTCGGACTGGGACGACCAGGCGAAGTGCAAGGAGCTCGCGCTGAACCAGATCGCGGCCGGCGCCGAGGTCGTGTTCCAGGTCGCCGGCGGCTGCGGGCTGGGCGCGCTCGACGCGGCGCGGGAGCGGAACGTCTGGGGGATCGGCGTCGACGCCGACCAGTCTTTCCTCGGGCCCCAGGTGCTGACGAGCGCGCAGAAGAAGGTCGACGAGGGCGTGTTCAGGACGATCAAGAGCGTCCGGGACGGCACCTGGCAGGGCGGCCGCAACCTCACCTTCGGGCTGGCGGAGGACGGGGTCGGGCTGGGGACGATCTCGAAGAAGGTGCCGCAGGCGGATCTCGACGATCTCGAGACCGTCCGCAACAAGATCGCGGCCGGCGAGATCACCGTCCCTCAGAGCCTCGGCTAGGGTCGTTCCCCGCCCGCGATCGCGGTCACGATCAGCACCTGCGAGTCCTCTCGCAGAGGCGTATCGAGACCGGCCGCCCCGCGGACGTCCTCCTTGTCCACGAACACGTTGACGAGACGGCGGAGCTCGCCGTGCTCGTCGAGGCAGAGGTCGGAGACGGGGAGTCCGCGCAGCGCCTCGCCGAAGCGTCGCCGCGTCGACCTCGAACTCGCGCTGCCCGCCCGCTTCGCGCGCGAGCAGCGAAGGGAGCCGGACTACGGCCACTCCGCGGTCTCGACCGACAGCACCGGCGGCAGCCAGCGGGCGGCTTCGTGCCACGACTCGCCGCCGTCTGGCGACGCGAGCACCGAGCCGCTCTGCGTACCGAAGTACAGGCCGTTCGGCTCGAGCCCGTCCCATGCCGAAGCCTCGCGCAGCACGCCGACCCAGGCCTGCTGAGGCAGCCCGCCGGTCAGGAGCTCCCACGACGCGCCTGCGTCGCGCGTGCGGTAGACGCCGAGGCGGTCACCCGACACGACGCGGTTCATCGCGCTGTCCTCGGGGATGACGTAGGCCGCATCGGGGTCGCGCGGGTCGAGCATGAGCGGGAAGCCGAAGTCGCTCGGCAGGCCGTTGCCGTCGAGCCGCTCCCACGAGGTGCCGCGGTCGTCGGAGCGATAGACACCGCAGTGGTTCTGCTGCCAGATCCGGTCGCGGCTCGCGGGGTGCACGAGCACCTTGTGCACGCACTGGCCGACCTCGGGCTGCTCGTCCGGCAGGAAGTCCGCCGAGGTGCCCTTGTTCGCCGGCTCCCACGACTCGCCGCCGTCGTCGGTGCGAAACACACCGGCGGCGGAGATTCCGATCACGAGCCGCTTCGGGTCGTCGTCGTCGACGTTGATCGAGTGCAGGCACATGCCGCCGGCGCCGGGGTTCCACTTGTCGCGCGTCTCGTGGGACAGCAGCGCCTCGTTCGTCTCCCACGTCACGCCCTTGTCGTCCGAGCGGAAGAGCACCCCGGGGTCGCCGCCCAGCCAGAGCTCGCCCTCGGCGCCCGGCTCGACGTGCCAGGTGGCGTTCAGCTTCAGCTCGCCGTCCTCCGGCAGGCCGAGCTCCTCGGCGCGCTCCCAGGTCTCGCCCCCGTCGGTCGAGCGGTGGACCGTCCCGCCGTCGAAGAAGTTCGTGCACGCGTAGAGGGAGCCGTCGCGCGGATCTCGGATCGCGTGGTAGACCGAGAAACCGATAAGCGTCGGCCCGCGCAGCTTCCAGCTGCTGCGGCCCGGGTCGCCCTCGAGCAGGAAGAGCCCCTTCTTCGTGCCGACGAGGAGGGTCACGCCCACGACTCAGACCTTACCGTGGCGGGTACGTTCACACGACATGTCACGTCTTACAGACGAACAGGCTGCCCCGTTTCTCGACAAGAACTACGCGGTCGTCGCCGTCCTTCGGCCGGACGGCTCGCCGCACCAGTCGGTGACCTGGGTTCACTGGGACGGCGAGCACGTCCTCTTCGACATCACGGACACGCGCAAGAAGTACGACTACCTCCGGCGGGACCCCCGCGCGTCCGTGCTCGTCTTCGCCGGCGACGATCCGTACCGGTGGGTGTCGGTCAGCGGCACCGTCGAGATGACATACGACGGTGCGGAGGAGCTCATCCACATGCTGTCGCGTAAGTACCGGGGCCGCGACTACACGCTCCGCCCGGGGGAACGCCGCGTGCTGGCCCGGCTGACGCCGGACCGGGTCACCGCGTACGGCCTCGACTCGTGATCCTCTGCGACGTCGGCCCGCGAGACGGGCTCCAGAACGAGCGGGACGTCCTCGAGCCCTCGGTGCGCGCACAGCTCGTCAACCGCCTCGCCGCGGCCGGGCTCCCGCGCGTCGAGGCGGTCAGCTTCGTGCGCGACGACCGCGTGCCGCAGATGGCGGGAGCGGAGGACGTCGTCGCGGCGATCGAGCGGCGCGACGGCACCGAGTACTCGGGGCTCGTGCTGAACGAGCAGGGACACGAGCGGCTGCGGGCGACCGCGCTCGACCGCGTCAACTGCACGCTGGCGGCGACGGACTCGTTCAGCCGCCGGAACGCGAACGCCTCGGTCGAGCAGGCCGCGCAGCGCGTCGAGCGGATCCTCGCCTCTGCCGACCGCCCGGCCAGCGTCACGATCAGCGTCGCGTTCGGCTGCCCGTTCGAGGGCCGCGTCGACGCGGGCGCCGTCACCGCTCTCGCCGAGCGGTTCTCCGGAGCGGACGAGCTCGTGCTGGCGGACACGATCGGCGTGGCGACGCCGAAGCAGGTGCGTTCGCTGATCGAGCGCGTCGTCGCCCTCGGCGGAACCGTCGGCGGCCACTTCCACAACACGCGCAACACCGGCTACGCGAACGCGGTCGCGGCGCTCGAAGGCGGGGCAACCGTGCTGGACGCGTCGGTGGGCGGCCTCGGCGGCTGCCCGTTCGCACCGCGCGCCACGGGAAACATCGCGACCGAGGATCTCGTCTATCTCCTCGAGGGCGACGGAATCGCCACCGGCGTCGACCTCGATGCGCTCGTCGCGGTCTCGGAGTGGCTCGAGGAGCTGCTGGGCCGGGAGCTGCCGGGCCAGGTCTACCGCGCGAGCTCGTCGACCTCGGCGTCCGAGTAGCCCAGCTCGCGGAGCACCTCGCGGGTGTGCTCGCCGAGGGCGGGCGGGGGAGTACCCGGCGCCGGCCGTTCGCCGTCGATCCGCAGAGGCTCGCCGAGGTGCGCCACGCCGCCGAGCTCCTGGACGATCCCGAGTGAGCGCGTCTGCGCGTGCTGGGCCGCCTCGCGCACCGTCTGGACGGGCGCAACCGGGATCCCGGCGAGCCGCTCGAGCCACTCGGCCGTAGGCGAGGCCGCGAGCCGTTCCTGCACGAGCGCGGCGAGCTCCTCGCGGTTCGCGACGCGCGAGGCGTTGGTCGCGAAGCGCTCGTCCTCGGGCAGCTCGAGCCGCCGCGCGAGCTCCGCGAACAGCCGGTCGTTCCCGACCGCGAGCATCATCTCGCCGTTGGCCGTGCGGAACACCTCGTACGGGGCGATGTGCGGGAAGGCCGAGCCGTACTTGCCGGGCTCGTCGCCGGCGAGCGCGTCCGCGACGTGGTAGCCCGCGAGCGCGAGCGCGGTCTCGAGCAGCGACACCTCGACGACGCGGCGCCCGCCCGCCTGCAGCGCAGCGAGGATCCCGAGTGCGGCCCACCACGCTGTCGCGTAGTCGACGAGCGAGACGCCGACCCGAACCGTCGGCCCGCCGGGGTCGCCTGTCACGCTCAGGATCCCGGCGAACGCCTGCATGAGCGGGTCGTAGCCCGGCAGGTCGCCGAGCGGGCCGGGACCGTACGCTCCGATCCGGCAGTAGACGCGCGTCGGCACGTCGTCCGGGCCGATCCGAAGCCTTTCGGCGGCACCGGGGCGAAGGCTCTCGACGAAGACGTCCGCACGCCCGGCCAGTCGGAGGAGCGCCTCGCGGGCGTGCTCGTCCTTCAGGTCCAGCACGATCGATCGCTTGCCGGCGTTCACCGCCAGGAACATCGAGGGGCCCCAGGCACGCGCCTCGTCGCCCCCGGGCCGCTCGACCTTGACCACGTCCGCCCCCAGAGCCGCGAGGACCTGCGTGCACGCGGGGCCAGCGAGCGAGGACGTGAGGTCGACGACGCGGATCCCCTCGAGCGGACGGAACGTCATGCGCGCAAGGGTACGGTGAGCGCATGAACCGCCTCGCTCAGGAGACGAGCCCCTACCTCCTCCAGCACGCCGACAACCCCGTCGACTGGTACCCGTGGGGCGACGAGGCGCTCTCGCGTGCGCGGGCGGAGGACAAGCCGATCCTGCTCTCGGTCGGCTACTCCGCGTGCCACTG
This sequence comes from uncultured Actinomycetes bacterium, assembly GCA_963700495.1. Taxonomy (GTDB): domain Bacteria; phylum Actinomycetota; class Thermoleophilia; order Gaiellales; family Gaiellaceae; genus JACCTU01. The sequence goes on from CAVOXT010000005.1 coordinate 130,366, forward strand.
GTGTCACGTCATGGAGCACGAGTCGTTCGAGGACGCGGCGACGGCTCGGCTGATGAACGAGCAGTTCGTGTCGATCAAGGTCGACCGCGAGGAGCGCCCCGACGTCGACGCCGTGTACATGGACGCGGTCGTCGCGATCAGCGGGCACGGCGGCTGGCCGATGACCGTGTTCCTGACGCCCGACGGCGAGCCGTTCTTCGGCGGCACGTACTACCCGCCGGAGCCGCGGCACGGCCTCCCGAGCTTCCGCCAGGTGCTGGTCGCCGTCTCGGAGGCGTACCGCGAGCGCCGCGAGGACGTCTCCCGACAGGCGCAGGCGCTCGTCGAGGCGGTGCGCGTGCAGAGCGTGCAGGAGCCGTCCTCCGGCTCGCTGGGCACGGACGTTCTCGACGGGGCGGTCGAGACGCTTCGGTCGCAGGTCGACCCGGACTGGGGTGGCTTCGGGCGCGCACCGAAGTTCCCGCCCGCGTCGCCGCTCGAGTTCCTGCTCCGCCGCGGCGAACTCGACGCGAGCGTGACGACGCTCGACGCGATGGCCCTCGGCGGAATGTACGACGTGGTCGGCGGCGGCTTCCACCGCTACTCGGTCGACGAGCGCTGGCTCGTGCCGCACTTCGAGAAGATGCTCTACGACAACGCACTGCTCGTCCCGGCGTACCTGCACGGCTGGGCGCTGACAGGCGACGAGCGCTACCGCGACGTCGTCGCGCGGACGGTCGACTACATGCTCCGCGAGCTCTGGATCGAGGGCGAGGGGTTCGCCTCCTCGCAGGACGCCGACACGGACGGCGTCGAGGGCCTCACGTACACGTGGGCGCCGGGGGAGGGCGCCCCCGAGGAGCTGCTGGAGCCCTTCGAGGGCGGCCGCTTCATCCTGCGAGGCGAGCTCGACGAGGCGACGCGGCTTCGCCTGCTGGAGATCCGCGAACGACGTCCGCAGCCGGGGCGAGACGACAAGGTGATCACGTCGTGGAACGGTCTTGCGCTCGCGGCGCTTGCGGAGGCCGGGCGCATGCTCGAGCGGCCCGATCTGCTCGAGTTGCGGAGCGGCGCTGGCCGGGCTGATGACGTCGGGCGAGATCGTCCGCTCGCGGCGGGGCAGTCGGATCTCGGGCGCCGGCTTCCTCGACGACTACGCGAACCTCGCGCACGGCCTCTACGAGCTGCACGTCGCGACGGGCGACCTGCGCTGGCTGCGCGAATCGCGGCGAGTCGCGCTGCTCGCGCTCGAGCGGTTCCACGACGAGGAGCGCGGCGGGTTCTTCATGACCGCGCGCGGGGCAGAAGAGCTCGTCACGCGCAGGAAGGACTTCGACGACCACCCGACGCCGTCCGGCAACTCGATGCTCGCGTTCGTCCTGCTCCGGCTCGCGCGGATCTGGGGCGACGACGAGCTCGAGCGGCGCCGCGGTCGGGGTCTTCCGGCTGGTCCTGCCTGTCCTCGCACGCGCGCCTTCGGCGTTCGGCTGGACGCTCGCCGCGCTCGATCTCCATCTCTCCGCACCGCGGGAGCTCGCGCTCCTCGCCGACCCTCGTGACGACGTCGCGCGGGCCGCGCTCTCTCGCTGGGACCCCAACGCGGTCGTCGCGTTCGGCCCTGCCGACGACGTTCCGCTGCTCGCGGGAAAGGATCGCGTCGACGGGAAGCCGACGCTCTACGATTGCGAGCGGTTCGCCTGCCGCGCGCCGGTCACGGATGCTGACGCGATCCTTACCAACCGCTAATCACCAATGCACGCCTCAACGGGTATGAGGTCGGCCGTGGGTAGGACGCTGGCCGTCGGTGCCCTCGTCGCCGGAGCGCTCGTCGCCGGCCTTGCGCCCGCCCGCGACAGCGGTGCGGCGGAGGCCCCCGCGTTGCGCCCGAACATCGTCGTGGTCATGTCCGACGACCAGGCGGTCGAGTCGATGCGCGTGATGGCGAACGTGAACTCGCTCCTCGCCGCGCCAGGGCGACGACGTGGACGAACAACTTCGTCTCGTTCCCGCTCTGCTGCCCGTCGCGCACGACGTTCCTCACCGGCCAGTACGGCCACAACCACACCGTGATGGGGAACGCAGGCGCCGCAGGGCGGCTACGAGAAGCTCGTGCCGACGCAGGCGAACACGCTGCCCGGTGTGGCTGCGCGCGGCGGGCTACCACACGGTTCACATCGGCAAGTACCTGAACGGCTACGGGCAGCCGGCGCCCGACCGAGGTGCCGCCGGGCTGGGACGAGTGGTTCGGCTCGGTCGATCCGAGCACGTACCGCTACTACGGCTACACGCTGAACGAGAACGGGAAGCTCGTGAACTACGGGAACAGGCCCGGCGACTATCAGGCGGACGTCTACACGGACAAGGCGGTCGACGCAGTCAAGCGCCTCGCTCCGCGGCCGGAGCCGTTCTTCCTCTCGGTCGCGTACCTCGCCCCGCATGCGGGCACGCCGCGCGAGTCCGACGATCCGGCAAACCTCGCCACGCCCGTCCCGGCGCCGCGTCACCGCAACCGCTTCGCGGCCGAGCCGATGCCGCGCACGCCCGCGTTCAACGAGGCCGACGTGTCCGACAAGCCGGTCGCGATCCGGCAGCGCCCTCTCTTCGGGGCCGCCCGCATCGCCGCGATCACGGAGAACTACCGCCAGCGCCTCGAGTCGCTGCTCGCAGTCGACGAGGGCGTCGCCGCGATCGTCCGCGCGCTGCAGGACAGCGGCGAGCTCGATCGGACGCTCTTCGTTTTCACATCCGACAACGGTTTCTTCCACGGCGAGCATCGGGTCGCGAGCGGCAAGGTGCTGCATCTACGAGCCGTCGGTACGTGTGCCGCTGGTGATGCGCGGCCCGGGGGTTCCGCGCGGCGATCCAGCTCGCCCAGCCGTCCGTCAACGTCGACCTCGCTCCGACGATCGTCGACGCGGCGAACGCGCGTGCCGGGAGGACGATGGACGGCGTCTCGCTGCTCTCGCTGCTGGCCGACCGCACGCGATTCGTGGGCCGTGACGTGCTGCTCGAGACACCGACCTACGCCGCCGTGCACACGACGCGCTTCGTCTACGTCGAGCACAACACCGGCGAGCGCGAGCTGTACGACCTGTCGAGCGACCCGTACGAGCTCGCGAGCCTGCATGCGAGCCCGGCCTACGACCAGGTTCGGTCCGATCTCGCGAGGCGCTTGCTCGCCCTTCGGTCGTGCAAGGGAGCGGCGTGCAGGAGGGGGCCGGCTCTTCGCGTCACGAGCCGGTGCCTCGGCCGCTCGCATCGCGTGGGCGTCGCGGGCCTCGATGGTCGGCTCGTCGACCGCGTGGACTGGATCTACCGCGGCCGTCCCGCGGGCACCGACCGCCGGGCGCCGTTCCAGGCGAAGCTGCCGGCGGCGGCGGGCGTCGTGCGCGCGATCTCGACGCTGAGCGACGGCCGCAAGGCGTCCGTCGACCGCCGACTTTCCGCCTGCGGCTAGGGATACGATCCCCCGCGCCGTGATGGCGCTCCTCTCGGTCGAGAACGTCAGTCGGCACTTCGGCGGTGTCGTCGCGCTCGACGAGGTCTCGTTCGAGGTGCCTGCAGGTGAGATCGTCGGCCTGATCGGGCCGAACGGCGCCGGCAAGACGACCGCCTTCAACGTCATCACCCGTTTGTACAAGCCCGACGACGGACGGGTCGTCTTCGACGGTGGGGATCTGCTGCGAACGCCGGTTCACCGCGTTGTCAAGCGCGGCATCGCGCGAACGTTCCAGAACGTCGCGCTCTGGCCGACACTCACGGTGCTCGACAACGTCAAGGTCGGCGCGCAGGCGAGGCGCGGCGAGCGCGACGCCGATGAGCTCCTCGAGTACGTCGGGCTGACGCACGTCGCCTACCGGCCGGCGGCGGGGCTCCCGTTCGGGACGCTGAAGCGCATCGAGCTCGCGCGCGCACTTGCCTCGAGCCCGAAGCTGCTCCTGCTCGACGAGCCGGCCGGCGGTCTCAACCACGAGGAGGTCGGAGAGCTCGGGGAGTTCATCCGTCGCCTGCGCGCCGACTTCGACCTGACCGTGCTGCTCGTCGAGCACCACATGAACCTCGTCATGGGCATCTCCGACCGTGTGTACGTCCTGAACTTCGGGCGCGTGATCGCGGGCGGGACCCCGCAAGAGGTGCAGCGCGACCCGGGCGTGATCGAGGCCTACCTCGGAGACGCGGGTGCCGCTGCTTGAGCTCGAAGCGGTCGACGCACGCTACGGCGCTGTGCCGGCGCTCCACGGCGTCACGCTCGCGGTCGACGAGCGCGAGGTCGTCTCGGTCCTCGGTGCGAACGGCGCGGGGAAGACGACGACGCTCCGAGCGATCTCCGGCACGGTCCGCCGGAAAGGCGGCCTCCGCTTCGACGGCCGGCCGCTCCCGCGCACGCCCGAAGCAGTCGCACGGCTCGGTATCGCCCACGTCCCGGAGGGACGCGGCACCTTCTCGGAGCTGACCGTCGACGAGAACCTGCAGCTGGGCTCGTACGCGCGCCGCGACCGGTCCGGGTACGAGCGGGACCACGAGGAATTGCTCGAGCACTTCCCGTGGCTCGGGGAGCGGCGCGACCAGCAGGCGGGCACGCTGTCCGGCGGCGAGCAGCAGATGCTCGCGCTGGCGCGCGCGTTCATGGCCCGCCCGCGACTGATCCTCGTCGACGAGCCGTCACTGGGGCTCGCGCCGATGGTCGTGACCCAGATCTTCGACGTCCTGCGGTCGTGGATCGACGAGCACGGCATGTCCGCGCTCGTCGTCGAGCAGAACGCGAACGTCGCGCTCCAGCACTCCGAGCGCGCGTACGTGCTCGAGGTCGGCCGCGTCGTGCTGTCCGGGACCGCCGCGGAGCTGCGTCGCGACGAGTCCGTCCGCAAGAGCTACCTCGGCTACTAGCCACGTGGCGGACTTCCTCCAGCAGGTCGTTTCGGGGATCGCGTCGGGCGGCGTCTACGCGCTGCTCGCGCTCGCTCTGGTGCTCATCTACCGCTCGACGGGCGTCCTCAACTTCGCGCAGGGCGAGATGGCGATGTTCTCGACGTTCATCTGCTGGGAGCTCATCGACCGAGGCATGCCGTACTGGGTCGCCTTCTTCCTCACGCTCGTGATCTCGTTCGCCGGCGGCGTGGTGATCGAGCGGCTCGTGATCCACGTGGTCTCACGTTCGCAGGCGCTCACGGTCGTGACCGTGACGATCGGGCTGCTGATCCTGTTGAACGGCGCTGCGGCCTGGATCTGGAAGGGCGAGCAGCGCACGCTCGAGAGCCCGTTTCCGAGCGACACCTTCGACATCGGCGGCGTCGTGGTCTCGGCCCAGGACCTCGGCATCATCGCCGTCTCGCTCTCGATCGTGCTCATCCTCTGGGCGTTCTTCCAGAGGACCCGTGTCGGGCTTGCGCTGCGCGCGTCGTCGTTCAACCCCGAGTCGAGCCGGCTTCACGGCATCCGCGTCTCGCGGATGCTCGCGCTCGGCTGGGGCCTCGCCGCAGTTCTCGGCGCGGTTGCAGGGATCCTCGTCGCGCCGACCCAGGGGAGCTTCGACCAGAACCTGATGCTCCCGGTCCTCATCTTCGCGTTCGCGGCGGCCGTGCTCGGCGGACTCGACAGCCCGATCGGGGCGGTCGTGGGCGGCGTCGTGCTCGGCGTCGCGCTGAACCTGATCGGCGCCTACATCGACTTCTTCGCCGACCTGCGCCTGCCCGCGGCGCTGCTGCTGATCCTCGCCGTCCTCTTGCTGCGACCCCACGGGTTCTTCGGGCGAGCGATTGCGAGACGCGTCTGATGATCCGCTGGGCCCGCTACGCGATCCGCGCGCTCGGCTTCGCCCTCTTCGTCGCGGTCGTGGTCTACGTGCCGTTCCGGATCTCGGACTTCCGCGCGTCCGAGTTCGCGCTGATCGGGGTCTACTTCATCGCGATCGTCGGCCTGAACATCCTCACCGGGTACACGGGCGTCATCTCGCTCGGCCACGGCGCCTTCATGGCGCTCGGTGCGTACACGACGGCGATCCTCGTCACCGACCACGGGATGAGAGACCTCTGGACGATCCCGCTCGCGGGGCTGCTCGCGGCGGCCGCCGGTGCGGCGTTCGGCCTGCCGGCGCTGCGGCTGTCCGGGCCGTACATCGCGCTCGTGACGTTCGGCCTCGCGGTGGCGACCCCGATCGTGATCAAGAAGTTCGACGGCCTCACCGGCGGCAGCGGTGGGATCAACCTGTTCGAGGCAAAGGGGATCACCGGCCTGCCCGAGTTCATCGTCACGCTCCCGGGCGGCCACCAGCTCTCCTTCAACGACTGGCTCTACTACCTCACGTGGACGATCGCGCTCGTGCTGTTCGCCGTTGCGTGGGGGATCCACCACAGCCGGCTCGGCCGCTCGTTCCGAGCAATCCGGGACAACGAGATCGCCGCGGCCGCGTCCGGCGTTTGGCTCGCGTCTCACAAGACGCTCGCGTTCACGCTCTCCGCCTTCTACGCCGGCGTCGCGGGGTCGCTGCTCGCCATCTCCGCGTTCTCCGCACAGCCGGGCGCGTTTCCGGTCGACCGCTCGATCGCGCTGCTCGTCGGCCTCGCCGTCGGCGGGCTCGGCTCCCTCGCGCCCCTTGTCGCGGGGGCGGCCTTCCTCGTCTTCCTGCCGCAGTGGGCCCAGGACATCTCGAAGGCTCCAGGCGTGCCGGCGGTGATCTACGGCGCGGTGCTGATCGCGCTCATGATGGTGCTGCCGATGGGCGTGGGCGGGTTGCTCCGGCGGATCGCCGGACCCCTAACTTCTCGCCTGTATCCTCGGTCTTAGGGAACCGTGCGCGTTTTCGGCGTGATCCTGCTCTCTCTTGCACTTGCCGCCGGCGCTGCTTCTGCTCGACCATCGGCCGATCCCGGCGTCAGCTCGGACGAGATCGTGATCGGGGGCACCGTCCCGCTCTCCGGCATCGCCGCGTCGTACGCTTCGGTCGGCAGAGGCGCCGAGGCGTACTTCAAGTACGTGAACGCACACGGCGGCGTGAACGGGCGGAAGATCACCTACAAGTACGTCGACGACCAGTACAACCCCGCGCAGACCGTGCAGGCGACGCGGCAGCTCGTGCAGCAGGACCGCGTCTTCGCGATCTTCAACTCGCTCGGCACGGAGCAGAACCTTGCGATTCGCTCGTTCCTGAACGCAGCCAAGGTGCCGCAGCTGTTTGCCGGTTCGGGGGCGACGACGTTCGGCCGCGACTTCCGCCGCTACCCGTACACGATCGGCTTCCTCCCGAGCTACGTCGGTGAGGGGAAGGTGTACGCGCGGCACATCCTGGCGAACAAGCCGAAGGCGAAGATCGCGGTGCTCTACCAGAACGACGACTACGGGAAGGATCTCCTGAGCGGGTTCAAGACCGGGCTCGGCGCCAGACGTCGGAACATCGTCTCCGAGCAGAGCTACGACCCGCTCTCGACCGACGTCTCGTCGCAGGTCGCGCGGCTGAAGAACTCGAAGGCGACGATCCTGATGCTGATCACGACGCCGCCGTTCACGATCCGCGGCCTCGTGGCGGCGAACCGGCTCGGCTGGCATCCGCAGGTCTACGTCGACCAGGTCGGCGGCGCGACGAACATCATGCGGATCGTTTCCGCGACGGCGACCCCGAAGATCATCGAGGGCGCGATCACGCTGATCTCGGTGAAGGACCCGACCTCGCCGCGCTTCAACAAGGACAAGGGGATGTTGCTGTACAAGACGATCATGCGCCAGCAGCTTCCCCGCGGCGACGTCAACGACGGCTTCTACGTCTACTCGATGGCGGTCGCCCACACGTTCGTGGACGCCCTGCGCAGGGCCGGGCGGAACCCGACGCGGGCGGCGGTGCTTCGGGCGGTCGCGAACCTGAACGTCAAGAACAACCCGTTCCTCCTGCCGGGCGTCGCCGTCAAGACGAGCGCCACGGACCACTTCCCGCTCGACCAGGGCCAGCTCCAGCGCTGGACGAAGAACCAGTGGTTCCCGCTCGGCAAGGTAGTCACCGCCAAGCCCTGAGGGACCTCTAAGCTCCTCGCGTGGAGCCACGCGGGCTGCTCGTGGGAGACACCGAGGAGATCTGCGCAGAGGCGCGGGCTCATAGGCGCTCGCCGCTCGTCACGTACTCGCCCAAGGTCTTCGTCCCGCTGACGAAGCTCTGCCGCGACGTCTGCCACTACTGCACGTTCGCGCGGCCGCCCCGGCGTGGCGAGCGCGTGTACATGTCGCTGGACGAGGTGCTGGAGGTCGCGCGCGCCGGCGCCGCGGCGGGATGCCGCGAGGCGCTCTTCACGCTGGGCGACAAGCCCGAGCTGCGCTACCGGGCTGCGCGCGACGAGCTCGCCGCACTCGGCTGCACGACGACTGTCGAGTACCTGGAGCGCGCCGCCGGCGCCGTCCTCGAGAAGACGGGGCTCCTGCCGCACCTGAACCCCGGCGTGCTCACGCGCGACGACCTCGCACGGTTGCGCCGGGTCTCCGCGTCGATGGGCCTCATGCTCGAGACTGCCTCGGCGCGGCTCTCGGAGCGGGGAGGACCGCACTTCGGCTCGCCGGACAAGCTGCCGGCGCGGCGACTCGAGACGCTGGCCTGGGCGGGCGAGCTCGAGATTCCGTTCACGACCGGGATCCTGATCGGGATCGGCGAGACGCGCGCGGAGCGGATCGAGGCGCTGCTCGCGATCGCCGAGCTGCAGCGCCGCTACGGGCACGTGCAGGAGGTGATCGTGCAGAACTTCCGGGCGAAGCACGGTACGCGCATGGCCGACGCGCCCGAGCCGTCGCTCGACGAGCACCTCTGGTCGATTGCGGCCGCGCGCCTGCTGCTCCCCGACGAGGTTCACGTCCAGGCACCACCGAACCTCGCGTTCGACGACTTCCCCCGCCTGCTCGATGCGGGCATCGACGACTGGGGCGGTGTCTCGCCGGTGACGATCGACCACGTCAACCCCGAGGCGCCGTGGCCTGAGATCGGGCTGCTGGCGGCGGCGACGCGGAGCCGTGGCCTCGAGCTCGCGCCTCGCCTCTGCGTGTACCCCGAGCTGTCACACAAGGTGCACGACGACGTTCGGACAGCCGTGTTGCGTCTGTCCGACGCCGCGGGACTCGCCCGTGAGGACGACTGGTCGCCCGGCGACACCCGTCCCGTTCCGTTCGTCCCGCGCGACGCGCTTCCGGTCGACACGCACGACGAGCTCGGTGAGGACGAGCTCGTGCGGCTGTTCGGTGCGCGCGGTGAAGAGCGCGAGCGCGTGTTCGCGGCCGCCGACACACGTCGACGCGAAGTCGTCGGCGACGTCGTCACGTACGTCGTCAACCGAAACGTCCAGTACACGAACGTCTGCTACTTCCGCTGCGGGTTCTGCGCCTTCTCGAAGGGCAAGCTCGCGGCGAACCTCCGCGGGCCGGCGTACCTCGTGCCGCTCGAGGAGATCGCGCGCCGCGCGGATGAGGCGTGGGCCCGCGGCGCGACGGAGCTCTGCCTGCAGGGCGGGATCCACCCTTCCTTCACGGGCGACTACTACCTCGAGGTCGTACGCACCGTGAAGCGCACGACGCCCGGCATGCACGTCCACGCGTTCAGCGCGCTCGAGGTGTGGCAGGGCGCCGCGACCCTCGGACTCACGCTCGAGGAGTACCTGACGCGGCTGCGCGACGCCGGCCTCGCCTCGCTTCCGGGCACCGCCGCGGAGATCCTCGACGACGAGATCCGCCGCGTGATCTGCCCCGACAAGGTCACGACGGCGCAGTGGCTGAGCGTGCACGACGTGGCGCATCGGGTGGGGCTCCGCTCGAACGCGACGATCATGTTCGGCCACGTCGAGGGGTCGCGCTCGTGGGCGCGGCACCTGCTGCGGGTGCGCGAGCAGCAGCAGCGGAGCGGCGGCTTCACCGAGTTCGTGCCGCTGCCGTTCGTGCACATGGAGGCGCCGATGTACCTGAAGGGGAGGGCGAGACGCGGCCCGACCTTCGGCGAGACCCTCCTGCTGCACGCGGTCGCGCGGCTTGCGCTGCATCCTCACGTGACGAACGTTCAGGCGTCGTGGGTGAAGCTCGGACCGGAGGGAGTTCACGCGGCACTGCGCGCCGGGGTCAACGATCTCGGCGGGACGCTGATGAACGAGTCGATCTCGCGCGCGGCCGGTGCCGAGCACGGCCAAGAGCTGCCTCCCGAGCAGATGGAGGCGCTGATCCGATCCGCCGGGCGCGAGCCGCGCCAGCGCTCGACCCTCTACGGTGAGGTGCCGGAGGAGCGTCGCCGCGCCTCGCTCGACGCGCCGCCGCTCGCCGTGCCGCTGAACCCGCCGGTCTCCGAGGCCGGGCTCGAGCGCCCGCGCTTGCTCGTCCGGCCGGGCCTGTCTTATACCTGACCCATCAACTACCGGACGGATTGGCACGCTCGAGCGAGAGGAGATCGTCCAGGGTCTCCCGGCGCCGCACGACGCGCGCGCTGCCGCCCGCAACCAGCACCGCCGGCGGTCGCGGGACGACGTTGTAGTTCGACGACATCGCCAGCGTGTACGCGCCGGTCGCCGGGACTGCGAGCAGGTCGCCGCGCCGCGGCTCGGGCAGCTCGACGTGGTCGATCAAAACGTCGCCCGACTCGCAGTGCTTCCCCGCAACGCGGTACGTAGCGGCGGCCGGCTCGTCGACTCGGTCCGCGAGCAGCGCCGTGTAGCGCACCCCGTAGAGCTGCGGGCGCGGGTTGTCGGACATCCCGCCGTCGATCGCCACGTAGCGGACCGACCCGGCGGCCTCCTTGACCGCTCCGACGGTGTAGAGCGTCACGCCTGCGGTCCCGACGAGCGACCGGCCGGGCTCGAGGATCAGGCGCGGCCGCGGGAGATCGTGAACGCCCCACGCGCGGTCGACCTGCGCGAAGAGCGAGCGGACGAACTCGTCGATGCGAGGCGGCGCGGGGTCCTCGAGCGACGTGCGAATCCCCAGGCCGCCGCCGAGGTCCACGATCTCCGGCGTCCAATCCAGCCGCGTGCGGCACTCGGCCGCGAAATCCGCAAGCAGATCGATCGTCTGACGAGCGGCGTTCGCGTCGACGAGCTGCGAGCCGATGTGGAGGTGGAGGCCGAGCGGTCGCACGCGCTCGATCAGGTCGAGCGCCTGCTCGGGCGGGAGCCCGAACTTCGACCCGTGGTGCCCGGTGCGGATCGACTCGTGCGTGTCGGCGTCGATCCCGAGAGTGACGCGGACGAGCGCCCGGCGAACGCCGGCCGCCTCGGCGCGGTCGATCTCGTCGGGCGCGTCGAGCACGACGAGCGCGCCCGTCGCGCCGGCCTCGGCGAGCTCGGCGTCGCTCTTGTTGTTCCCGTGCACGACGAGTGCCTCGCCGCCGATCCCGGCGCGCTGTGCGAAGCGGAGCTCTCCGAGTGACGAGACGTCGGCGCCGACGCCTTCCTCCGCGAGCAGCTGCATGACCGCGACGTTGGGGAACGCCTTTGTCCCGTAGACGACGAGGGCCTCCGGTGCAGCCGCGCGGTAGGCCCGCGCCCGCGCGCGGATCGTCTCCTCGCACAGGACGAGCAACGGCGTTCCGTGCTCGTCGGCGAGGTCGGACGCCTGGACGCCGCCGATCGCGAGACGGCCGTCCTCGACGACCGCGGTGTCCGGGAACAGCTCGAGCATGGGCAGGATTGTTGCTAGATGAGCCGCAGCTTTGTCGTCTCGCTTCCCGAGCGCCTCCTTCGCGCACTCGTCGGGCTGCTCGGCGGCGCGGTCCACGAGACGTCTCAACTCGTGCTTCCGCGCCTCGTCCGCCGCTCTCGCCTCTACGAGGTGACGGCCAAGAACCTCCTCCGTGTCGCGATCGAGCTCGTCGGGCGCGTCGAGGGATCGCCGACAGTCGAGGAGACCCCGGCGAAGCAGCTCGCGGTGCGCAAGAGCGCCGGGAACGTCGTCGAGCTCGGATCGATCGCGGCGTTCGGCTTCTCGCCGCTCTGGCTACTCGCCGGGGTGAGCGACCTCGCGCACGGGTCGCGCGTCTACCTTGCCGCGCTCGTCGGCGAGCTCAAGGCGGCCGGCGTGCTCGCCGAGTCGGTCGAGGTCGAGGTCGGTCGACGAGCTGCTGGGCGTGCTCGAGCGGGAGACCGGCCTCACCGCAAGCCTCGTCGACCTCCCGCCGCTCGAGCTCACCGAGCTTCGGCTCTCGCTGTCCGAGCTGCGTTCCGAGGCCGGCGAGCTGCCGAGCAAGCGCGAGATGGCGTCGCTCTTCCGGGCGCTACAGGACGAGGCGCGCCGGGAGCGCCGTTCGCTGCTCGAGGTCTCGACCGGCGTCGGACTTGCCTTCCTCACCTCCGCACGAAACGTGGGGCGCGAGCACCTCGTCGTCCCCTACGGCGAGGACTGGGAGCCGCTCCGCCGCGAAGGCTTCGCCGATTACGGGCGCCGGATCGCCGCTCCGTACCGCAGGGCGGTCACGGGACATCTCGACCCGGGGCAGGAGACGCACACCGAGCGTCTGATCTCGCGGCTGCGCCGGTCCTAGTCGCTCCACCAGCCCTGGATCGTGTCGGCGTCTCCCGGGCCCGTGTTGGGGGCGCCGATCGCGATCAGCTCGAGCCCTTCGGGCCCGGCTTCGAAGCCCCGGGTCGTGTCCTTGTGGACGCGCACCGCGTCCCAGGGCTTCAGCTCGACGATCTCGTCCTCGAGCTTCGCGCGGCCGCTGCCTGCAACGACCACGTAGACCTCCTCCTGGTTCTTGTGGCTGTGCCCGAACGGGAGTCGGTAGTTCGCCGTCATCCGGATGTAGCTGACGCCCGCGTTCTCCATCTCGAGCGGGACGCGTCCCATCCGGAACTCGAGGTCCGGGGAGAGCCCGAACTTCGGAGCCTGATCCTCCACACCCTTGATGTTGAGATGCGTGTATCCGGTCATGGCGTCGATTCTTGCGCCTTGCTACATTCAGAAACAAGTGAGAAAGGAGCTGCTTCTCTAGCGCAGGGAGCCACGCGGCGTCGAGCCGCGGCAACTCTCAACGGCCTCGGGAGAGGCCGTTCTCGTCTCCAGGCATGGACAGATACGAACCACACGACATCGAGCCCAAGTGGCAGCAGGTCTGGGACGCCGAGCGGGCGTTCGAGGTCTCGAACGAGCCGGTCCACCCGAAGTCCTACGTGCTCGAGATGCTGCCGTACCCCTCGGGGACGCTGCACATGGGGCACATGCTCGTCTACACGATCGGGGACGTCGTCACGCACTTCCGGCGCAGGAGCGGTTACCGCGTCCTGCACCCGATGGGATTCGACTCGTTCGGCCTGCCGGCCGAGAACGCCGCGATCCGCGAAGGGGGACACCCGCGCGAGATCGTCGAGCGAAACATCGCGAGCATCCACAACTCGATGCGCAGGATCGGCTGGGCGATCGACTGGTCGCGAGAGCTGTCGACCCACGACCCGAAGTACTACCGCTGGCAGCAGTGGCAGTTCCTGAAGTTCCTGGAGCGCGGGATCGCGTACCGCAAGGCTGCGCCGGTCAAGTGGTGCCCGAACGATCAGACCGTGCTCGCCAACGAGCAGGTCAAGGACGGCCGCTGCGAGCGCTGCGGCGCCGAGGTCGAGTCGCGGACGATGGAGCAGTGGTTCTTCCGCATCACCGACTACACGCAGGCGCTGCTCGACGACCTGAACACGGTCGACTGGCCGGAGCGGATCAAGACGCTGCAGCGCAACTGGATCGGCCGGTCCGAGGGGGCCGAGGCCGTCTTCCGGATCGAGGAGCTGGACGAGGACGTCTCGGTGTTCACGACGCGCCCGGACACGCTCTTCGGCGCGACCTTCTTCGTGCTCGCACCCGAGCACGAGCTCGTGTCGCGAATCGAAGCGCCCGGCGTGCAGGTGTACGTGCGCCACGCGGTCGCGAAGAAGACCGCGGAGCGCGCGGCCGCGGAGGAGAAGACCGGTGTCTTCACCGGCCTCCACGCCGTCAACCCGGTCAACGGCGAGCGCATCCCCGTCTACGTCGCCGACTACGTGCTGCCCGACTACGGCACGGGCGCGATCATGGCGGTGCCTGCACACGACGAGCGCGACTTCGCGTTCGCGAACGCGTTCGACCTGCCCGTGCGCGCCGTCGTGCGTCCACCCGACGCCGAGGTCGACGAGTCTCAGCCGTACGTGGCTCACACCGAGGGCGAGGTTCTCGTGAACTCGAACGGCTTCGACGGGCTCCCCGCGCCGGAGGGCGGGCGACGGATCGTCGAGCAGCTCGAGGCGGCAGGCAAGGGTCGCTTCGCGATCAACTACCGGCTACGAGACTGGGGCTTCTCCCGGCAGCGCTACTGGGGCTGCCCGATCCCCATCGTCTACTGCGACTCGTGCGGGATCGTCCCGGTGCCCGAGGCCGAGCTGCCGGTCGTGCTGCCGGAGGTCGAGGACTTCAAGCCGAAGGGCAAGCCGCCGCTCGCACAGGCGGAGGACTGGGTCCGCGTCGCGTGCCCGAGCTGCGGCGGGGAGGGGCGTCGCGAGACCGAGACGATGGACACGTTCGTCGACTCGGCCTGGTACTTCCTGCGCTACTGCGATCCGCACAACGACCACGCCCCGTTCGACCGGGAGCCCGTCGACTACTGGAATCCGGTCGACCTGTACATCGGCGGAGTCGACCACGCGACGATGCACATGATCTACGCGCGGTTCTGGGTCAAGGTGCTGAACGACATGGGCATGGTCGGGTTCCGCGAGCCCTTCGCGAGCTTCTTCCTGAACGGCTGGGTCACGATGGGCAAGACGAAGATGGCAAAGCGCGCCGGAAACGTCGTCGGCCCCGACCAGTTCGTCGAGGAGTACGGCGCGGACCCGGTACGCCTCTACATCCTGTTCATCGGTCCCGCCGACCAGGACATGGAGTGGACGGAGGGCGGCGTCGACGGCATGCGCCGCTTCGTCCGGCGGCTGTGGCGGATCGTGAACGAGGTCGCCGAGGAAGCTCCCCACGGCGAGCGGGAGAACGGCCCGCTCGCGAAGAAGGCGCACGCCACGATCGCGAAGGTCACCGACGACATCGGCCGGCGCTACGCGTTCAACACGGCGATCTCGGCGGTGATGGAGCTCGTGAACGAGCTCTCACGTGAGACGCGCGGCGCCGACTCGCGGTTCGCGGCGGAGACCGCGGTGTCGCTGCTCCAGCCGTACGCGCCCCACGTCGCCGAGGAGCTCTGGCAGCGGCTCGGGCACGAGCGGCTCTGGGAGGAGCCATGGCCGGCCGCCGACGAGGCGATGCTCGAGCGTGAGACGTTCGAGCTCGTCGTTCAGGTGAACGGGAAGGTGCGTGACCGGGTCGAGGTGGCCATGGACTCGTCCGAGGAGGAGCTCGTCGCCGCGGCGACCGGGTCCGAACGTGTGCGCGCGTTTATCGACGGGGCCGAGGTGCGGCAGACGATCGTCGTTCCGCGCAAGCTCGTCAATCTCGTCGTCGGGGGAAACGGGACGAACTGACACACACTCGGCACGAAGCCGTCACACACGCGGGACGGTTCTGTCGCCAGGCTTGGCGACGTGCCGGAGCTCCAGGTCTCTCGTGCCCAGGCGCTCGCGGGCGCAGGGCTGCTGCTCGTCGTGCTCGTGCTCGCTGGGCGGTTCGTGCTCGGCGCGGGCGCGGCGTCGTCGTCGGGTGGGAGCGAGCCTGCGATTGCCGCCCAGCCCTTGCGGGCCGAGGCCGCGCCGCCGCTCGTGGTGCACGTCGTCGGCGCGGTGCGCTCGCCGGGGCTCTACCGGCTCGAGCGCGGAAAGCGCGTCGCCGACGCTGTCGAGCGCGCCGGCGGGGCGACGCCGAGGGCCGACCTCGCGCTGATCAACCTCGCCGCGCTCGTCTCTGACGGGCAGCAGGTGGTCGTGCCGGCACGGCCGCCTCCTTCCGCGGGAAGTGGCGACGGCGGCGCGGCGACGGCCGGAGCTGCGGCCGGTCCCGTGCATCTGAACAGTGCCACCGTCGAGGAGCTCGACGCGCTGCCCGGTGTCGGGCCGGTGACCGCACAGAAGATCGTCGACTACCGCGAAAAGCACGGCGCCTTCGCGTCCGTGCGGGAGCTCGACGCTATTCCGGGAATCGGCCCTGCGCGGCTCGAGCAGCTCTCGGAGTTGGTCGCGCCGTGACTTCACTCCTCGCGCGGTTTCGAGCTCATCTGCTGGCCGGGTCGCTCCTCGCCGGGCTCGGCGCTGCGACCGTGGTCCGGAGCGCGAGCGTCGTCGTGGCAGGCCTCGCGGTTCTGGCCGCGGCGGTGACGGCGCTCGTCGCCGACGAACGCGTGTGCGTCGTCCTGATCGCAGCCTCACTCACGCTGACGGGGTGGTGGTGGGGAAGCGGACGGCTGGATGCTCTTGATCGGAGCGTGCTCGCGCAGGAGGTCGGCGCAGCCGGCGAGGCCGTGGCCGTCGTCACCGCGCCGGCTCGTCGCTCCAAGTACGAAGTGCGGGTTGCCGCGCGGGTGCTGCGCTTTCGCGGACGGGCCGTCTCGGAGGTCGTGCAGCTCGAGCTGCCGCCGGCGCGCGCTCCCCCGCAGGGCGCCGTGCTGTCGCTCTTCGCCGAGGTCGCCGAGCCGGAGCGCGGCGAGGACTTCGACGAGCGCACGTACCTGCGCCGTCGCGGCGTGCACGTCGTGCTGCGGGCGCGAGATTGGCAGGTCGTCGGCGTCCGGGGCGGGATCGGCGGAGTCGCCGACCGGCTCAGGCGCGCGCTCGTGCGGGGTCTCGACGGGCTCAGAGGAGAGCGGCGTGCCGTACTCGCCGGGGTCGTCCTGGGTGAGGACGAAGGGCTCAGCGATGAGCTGCGCGCCGACTTCCGGACGTCCGGGCTCTACCACCTGCTGGCCGTCTCCGGTCAGAACGTCGCCCTGCTCGCGGGAGGGCTGTTCATGTTCGCATGGCTCGTGCGGCTGCCGCGCGTCGCGACGGAGGTCGCGATCCTGCTCGCGATCGGCGGGTACGTGCTCGCTGTCGGCTGGCAGCCGTCGGTCGTTCGCGCGGGAGTGGCTGGAGCGCTCGCGTCGATTGCGTGGCTCGCCGCGCGTGAGCGCGACCCATGGTGGCTGCTCCTCTCCGGCGCGATCGTCCTGCTCGCGTGGAATCCGTACGCGCTGCTCGAGCCGGGCTTCCAACTCTCGTTCGCGGCCGTCACGGCCATCTTCGTCGGATCGGGCGCGCTGCTGCGTCTACTCGAGGGGTACCCCGTACCGCGCCCGCTCGCGCTCGTGTTCGCGATCTCAACGGTGTGCGGGGTCGCGACCGCACCGATTCTCTGGCTCCACTTCGGTGCGGTCCCGATCTACTCGGTGCTCGCGAACGCGCTCGCCGCTCCTGTGGTCGCGGGCCTGCTCGGGCTCGCGCTCATCGCCGGACTGCTGGTGCCGGTCGCGCCTTCGGCCGCCTTTGCACTGGCGTGGCTCGACGGCTGGCTGGCCGCGTATCTCGTCGCGTGTGCGCGCGCAGTGGCGCGGCTCCCATTCGCGCAGCTGACTTCGGGCCGGGCTCTGCTCGCGCTCGTCGCAGCAGCGGTCGGCAGCTGGATCATCCTCCGCCTGCAAACGCCGCGGCCGTTCCGCGCCTTGGTGCTGCTCGGAGTCGCCTCGGTCGCACTCGTCGCCTGGACGTCGCGAGGCGGGCCGCCGCCTCCGCCTCCGCCGAACGGGCTACGGGTGACGTTCCTCGACGTCGGCCAGGGCGACGGTTGCCTCGTCGAGGCGCCGGGTGTGCGGATGCTCGTCGACGAGGGCCCACCCGAGGCGCGGGTGGCGGATCAGTTGCGCAGGCTGGGCGTGCGCAGCCTCACGGCGCTCGTGCTCACGCACCCGCAACGCGACCACATCGGCGGCGCGGCAGAGGTGCTCAGGAAGCTCCGCGTCGGCTTCGTCCTCGACCCGCGGCTCGCGACGAGCGGTCCGGAGGAGCGCGAGAGCCTCGCGGAGGCGCGGAAACGCAACGTCCGCGTCGTCGCGGCCCGGGCCGGCCACGCGTTCCGCCTCGGTGCACTCAGGGTCGCGATCCTCTGGCCCGACGGCGCCGGCTATCAGGGCGAGGACCCGAACCTGCGCGCGATCGTCCTCCTCGTCTCGTACGGGGCGGTCGACCTCCTGCTGACGGCCGACGCGGAGTCGGACGTCACGCTTCCTCTCGACCCGCCGCCGGTGGAGATCCTCAAGGTCGCCCACCACGGCTCCGCCGACGAGGGGCTCGGCGAGCTCCTGGAGCGCACCCGGCCGGACGTCGCCGTCGTCTCGGTCGGCCTCGGCAACGACTACGGCCACCCGACGCCGTCCACGATCGGCACGCTCGAGCGGGCGCCCGGCCTGCGGCTCTTCAGGACCGACCTCGACGGCCGCGTCGTCGTCGAGTCCGACGGCACACGGCTCTGGGTCCGTTCGGAGCGCTGAGTAGGCTTGCCCGGTGGCCGACGAGTTGAAGGCTGTCTACCTGCTGACCGGGTCCGACCGGCCGAAGATCGAGCGGGCTCTCCGTCGGTTGCGTGACCGCTTCGACGCGGAGTCCGTCGAGCTGCTCAACGCCGAGAACACCGGCGGGGACGACGCGGTGGCGATGTGCAACTCGCTCGGGCTGTTCGGCGCCGAGCGCCTGATCGTCGTCGAGGAAGTCGAGCGCTGGAAGGCCGACGACACGAAGGCGATCGCGGTCTACGCCGCCGATCCCGCGCCGGGAGCGGTGCTCGCCCTCGTCGCGGGCGAGCTGCGAAAGGACTCCGCGTTGACGAAGGCCGTCGCCAAGGCCGGCGAGGTGCTCGTCTACGAAGTCGAGCGGAAGAAGATCGTCGAATGGGTCGTCCAGCAGTTCGCGGGGAACGGGGTCAAGGCCGACCGCGAGCTGGCGCGTTTGCTCGTCGACGCGGTCGTTCCGGAGGGGCTCGACCCTGACCTGCACCATCTCGCCAACGAGGTCGCGAAGCTCGCCACCTGGGCCGGCCGCGAGCCGCTCGAGTGGGAAGCCGTGCGGGACCTCGTCGTTCCGTTCGGCGAGATGCCCTCGTTCGCGCTCACCGATGCATGGGGCCGGCGCGACGTCGTCGCCGTGCTCGCCGCCGCGGAGGCGTCCTTCGAACGGGAGTCGTCCCCCCGGCGCGACGTCGCGCCGCGACTCGTGGGCGCATTCGCGCGGCACCTTGCGCGCATCCAGGAGTGCAAGCGCCTCCTCGCGGACGGGCACACGAGCCAGGAGATCGCCTCGCGGATGAAGCGCCACCCGTATTACGTGCGGAAGCTCGTCCAGCAGGCGGAAGCGTTCAGCGAGGACGAGCTGCGCGACGCGGTCGTGCGCCTGGCGGAGCTCGACCATGCGCTCAAGGGAGGCTCGCGCCTGTCGGGAGACCTCGAGCTCGAACGCGCGCTCGTCGACGTGACCCGCGGCCGCGCCGCGGCGTAAGGCACTACGCCGAAGGCTTGCCGGCTGCGATCCGCTGCGCCTGCGCCTTCTTGCGCGCAGCGGTGTTGCGGTGGAGCGCGCCGCGGGATGCGGCCCTGTCGATCCAGCTCACGAGCTCGCGGTGCTCCGCCGAGATCTCGTCGCCCTTGCCCTCAACGGCCGCGCGCTCGAGCCGCTTCGTGAGCGTCTTGATCGTCGAGCGGTAGCGCAGGTTCTCGAGCCGCTCGCGGGCTGCGATCCGGACGCGCTTCTTCTGCTGCTTGATGTTCGCCATACGTTAGAAAGGTGCCCCAGTGGGCGCGGCGATCGTAGCAGAGCACCTGGGGGCTCCTTCGCCGCGAGGTGGGGCTCTGCCCCATTTCGCTCTGTGACGTCCTCGGAAGGCGACGCGCGGCGGAAGGGCCGCCCGCGCCGGAGATTGGCCTGGTCTGCGGCGGTCTTCTCGGGCGCGACGGGGATCTCCCGCGTTCTCGGCCTGGTGCGCGAGGTCGTCGCCGCCTACTTCTTCGGCGCGCGCGGGCCGATCAACGCGTTCACGGTTGCGTTCCAGATCCCGAACTTGATCCGGATCCTCGTTGCGGACGCCGCGCTGTCGGGCGCGTTCGTCCCGGTGTTCAGCGAGCTGCTCGAGAAGGGCGAGCGGGCGAGAGCGTGGCGAGTCGCCTCGACGATCCTCTGGCTGCTCCTGCTCGTGCTGAGCGCGGTGACCGCGTTCTTCATCCTGCTCGCGCCGGTCATCATCCCGCCGCTGACGAGCGAGTACGACGGGCTTGCGGTCACGCTCTCGCAGATCCTCTTCCCGATCGTCGTCCTGCTCGGCGTCTCGGGGGTCGTGGTCGGGATCCTCAACTCGTACGAGGAGTTCTCGATCCCGGCCCTGACGCCGGTCGCCTGGAACCTCGTGATCATCTTCGGGCTCGTCTTCGGCGTCCCGCGCGCGACGACGACGGACGGCGAGCTCTACGTCTATGCCGTTTCGATCGTCGTCGGGACGATCGTGCAGGTCCTGCTGCCCTGGCCGTGGCTGAGCGGGCTCGACGGCCGGCTGCGCGTCGCGCTCGACTGGCGGGACCCAGCGGTCGCGCGCGTCTTCAAGCTGATGATTCCGGTCACGATCAGCCTCGGACTGATCAACCTCAACGCGGTGATCGGCACGTTCGTCGCGGCCGCGTACATCGACCCGAACATCGCTCCGAACGCGATCGACAAGGCGTTCCGCATCTACATGCTCCCGCAGGGGATGTTCTCGGTCGCCGTCGCGACCGTCCTCTTCCCGGCGATGTCGAGACTGGCGGCGCGCGCGGATCTCGACGGCCTGCGTGCCACCGCTGCGCGCGGGCTTCGCCAGATCACCTTCCTGCTCTTACCCGCGAGCGTGATCTGCGCAGTTCTGGCCGAGCCGATCGTTCGGCTCGTCTACCAGCGCGGCGAGTTCACGCCCGACCAGACCCCGGTCGTCGCGGGCGCACTCGCGGCGTTCTCGATCGGACTCACGTTCAACGGGATGATGCTGCTCCTCAACCGAGCGTTCTTCGGACTGCAGACGCCGCGCGTCCCGACGCTCGTCGCTGCCGGGAACCTCGTGTTCAACGGACTCCTCTATGCCGCGCTCTACCGCGTCGGTGTCTGGGGCGTCCCACTCGCGATCTCGATCGCCAACATCGCGGGAGCGGGAGCGCTGATCGTCCTGCTCCGCCGCCGGCTCGGCGGGCTCGACCTCCCGCGGACGGCGGATGCGTTCCTGCGCATCGCCGCCGCGTCCGCGGTGCTCGGCGCAGTGGCCTACGGCGCCTGGTGGGTGCTCGACGACGTGTTTGGGCGAGGCTTCCTCGGGCAGGTGATCTCCGTGGGCGGCGCGATCACCGCGGGCGGCGCCGTCTACCTCGCGATCTGCCGGCTGCTCGGGGTACGCGAGATCGAGACGCTACTCTCGTTGCGTGAGCGCTTCCGGCGCTCGTGACGTCATGGACCAGAGCCGCATCCGCAACTTCTCGATCATCGCCCACATCGACCACGGGAAGTCGACCCTCGCCGACCGCATTCTCGAGTTGACGGACGCAGTCTCGGAGCGCGACATGCGCGAGCAGGTCCTCGACTCGATGGACCTCGAACGCGAGAGGGGGATCACGATCAAGGCCCAGGCCGTCCGCGTGACCTGGAAGGGGCAAGAGCTGAACCTGATCGACACCCCGGGGCACGTCGACTTCACGTACGAGGTGTCGCGGTCGCTGCAGGCATGCGAAGGAGCCGTCCTCGTGGTCGACGCATCGCAGGGCACCGAGGCCCAGACACTCGCGAACGCCTACCTCGCGATGGAGAACGACCTCGAGATCGTCCCCGTCGTGAACAAGATCGACCTGCCTCAGGCAGACCCCGACGGTGCGGCGAGCGAGGTGGCAGAGCTGATCGGAGACTCGGCCGAGCGCGTCCTCCGGATCTCGGCGAAGACCGGCGAGGGAGTCGCGGACCTGCTCGACGCGATCGTGGAGCGGATACCTCCGCCGGCGGGAGATGCCGCTGCGCCTCCACGTGCGCTCATCTTCGACTCGTCCTATGACCAGTACCGGGGAGTCGTCGCGTTCGTACGCGTGACCGACGGTGAGTTTCGGACGCGCGAACGCCTGCGTGCGATGGCGCTCGGTACCCGCTTCGAAGCGCACGAGATCGGATTCATGTCCCCGACGATGACGCCGGTCGACACGCTCACTGCGGGCGAGGTCGGGTACGTGATCACCGGCCTGAAAGACGTCTCGGAGCTCCGCGTCGGCGACACGCTCACCTCGGAGTCCCGTCCTGCAGCCGAGCCGCTGCCCGGCTACAAGGACGTCAAGCCGATGGTGTTCTCGGGACTCTTCCCGACCGACTCGGACCAGTACCCGGAGCTCCGCGACGCGCTCGAGAAGCTGAAGCTGAACGATGCAGCGCTCTTCTACGAGCCCGAGACATCGCAGGCGCTCGGCTTCGGCTTCCGGTGCGGGTTCCTCGGACTGCTGCACATGGAGATCGTCCGCGAGCGGCTGGAGCGCGAGTTCGACCTCGATCTGCTCGTGACCGCGCCGACCGTCGCCTACCAGGTGCTCGAGCGAAACGGCCAGTTGCGCGAGGTGCACAACCCCGCCGAGATGCCCGTGGAGGTCGACGAGGTCGAGGAGCCCTACGTGAAGGCGTCGATCATCGTCCCGAAGGAGTACGTCGGGCAGGTCATGGAGCTGAACAACGACCGCCGTGGCAAGTTCGACCACATGGAGTACCTCTCTCCCGAGCGCGTCCACGTGACGTACGAGCTGCCGCTGGCGGAGATCGTCCTCGACTACTACGACCAGCTGAAGTCGAGAACCCGCGGCTACGCGAGCTTCGACTACGACTACATCGGATTCCGCCCCGGCAACCTGGTGCGGGTCGACGTGCTCGTCGCCGGTGAGCCGGTCGACGCTCTCTCGCTCATCGTGCACCGGGAGTTCGCGTACGACCGGGGCCGGCTGCTCGTCGAGCGGCTGAGGGAGGAGATCCCGCGGCAGATGTTCGACGTGGCGATCCAGGCGGCGATCGGCGCGCGCGTGATCGCGCGCGAGACGGTGAAGGCGCAACGCAAGGACGTGCTCGCGAAGTGCTACGGCGGCGACATCACCCGCAAGCGCAAGCTGCTCGAGAACCAGAAGAAGGGCAAGAAGCGGATGAAGCAGGTCGGCGCCGTCGAGGTGCCGCAGGAGGCGTTCCTCGCCGTCCTCAACATCAGTCAGGACCGGCGCCGGTGAGCGGCGTCCGCCACCTCTACGTCCACCTGCCGTTCTGCGCGCACCGCTGCGGCTACTGCGACTTCGTCACCGTCGTCGGGCGGGAGGGCGAGCACGCGGCGTACGTCGAGGCGCTCGTGCGCGAGCTCGAGCTGGAGCGCGGGCTGCTCGACGCCGAGGTCGACACGGTCTTTCTCGGCGGCGGCACTCCGACCTTCACCGAGCCGGAGTCGCTCGAGCGGCTCCTGGCGGCGCTGCCGGCCGCGCGGGAGGTGACCGTGGAGGCCAACCCTGAGACGGTCACGCCCGAATTGGCGACGCTCCTGTCACGGAACCGTGTCAATCGTGTGTCACTCGGCGCACAAAGCTTCAACACCGCTCTTCTGGACGTGCTCGAACGCCGTGCGCGGGGCGACGACGTCAGGCGTGCGTTCTACGTTCTTCGCGATGCCGGTTTCGACAACATCAACCTCGATCTCATCTACGGGATTCCGGGGCAGAGCCCCGCCGACCTCGAGCGCGACCTTGCCGAGGCACTGACTCTTGGACCGGAGCACCTCTCCTGCTACGAGCTGGAGGCGAAGCCCGGAACACGTTTCACGCACGCGCACGGAGCGGAGCTCGATCGCCAGGCCGACGCGATCGAGGACTACTTCGAGCGAGTCGTCGAGCGGCTGACCGACGCGGGGTACCGCTGGTACGAGACGGCCAACTTCTGCCGGAGGGGAGACGAGGCGGGCGGGCGCGATCTGCGGGCGCACCACAACCTGGGTTACTGGGAGGGCCGGGAATACGTCGGCCTCGGAATCGGCGCCTTCTCGACGGTGGGCGACGAGCGGTGGCGCAACACGCCACGTCTTCCCGTCTACGTCGCCGCCCTGGGCCGCAGCGAACGACCGCCTCGCGAGCTCGAGCGGCTCGATGAGGAGACGCTCCGGCGCGAGCACGTCATGCTCGGCCTGCGCCTCGACGAGCCCTTGCCGATCGCGGGCCTCGAGTCGGCACTCGACGCGGGTGCGCTGGCGCGGCTGTCCGAGCTCGGACTCGTCACGCACGAGGGTCGTTTGCTCGCCTTGACGCGGCGTGGTCGGTTCCTCGGCGGCGGCGTCACGGCCGACCTGCTCGCATAAAATCCCCTGCAAATGACCCCTGCGGGCGGCACCCCTGAACTGACCCAGCGTCAGCGCGACGTTCTGCGCCGCGTCGTCGAGGAGTTCGTCGCGACGGGCGAGCCCGTCGGGTCGAAGACGCTGGTCGAACGCGGAAGCCTGAGCGTGTCGTCTTCGACGGTGCGGGCCGAGCTCGCGGAGCTCGAGAACCAGGGCCTCCTGATGCACCGGCACACGTCGGCTGCCCGCGTCCCGACCGAAGAGGGCTACCGCTACTACGCGCGGGTGCTCCTGACGGAGCCCGAGCCGCGGCCTGCGGGGCTCGGCCTGAAGCTGGCCGTGCAGAACGAGATCGAGTCGGCGCTCCAGCAAACGACCGAGATGCTCTCCGAGATGACCCGGCTGCTGGCGCTCGTCTCGGCGCCGCCGCTCGAGGCCGCCACGGTGCGCCACGTCGAGGTGCTGCTCCTACAGGTGAACGTCGCGATGGTCGTCGTGATCACCTCGAGCGGCGGCGTCTCCAAGCGGATCTTCACGACGAGCGAGCCGCTCGACTCCGGCCTGGTCTCCTGGGCGGCCGAGT
The DNA here is from genome assembly GCA_963700495.1 of uncultured Actinomycetes bacterium. Taxonomy (GTDB): domain Bacteria; phylum Actinomycetota; class Thermoleophilia; order Gaiellales; family Gaiellaceae; genus JACCTU01. Next base: position 155,129 of record CAVOXT010000005.1, read on the forward strand.
ATCTGAACGAGAGCGTTACCGGTCTCCAGCTCGGTACGCGCACGCTGCGCCAGCGTTTCGACGACCCCGGGCTGACGCCCCGTGAGCGGGCCTTCCTCGCGCTGCTCCGCCCGGCGTTCGCAGAGCTCGAGCACGAGGAGCAGCAGCTCTTCGTCGGCGGCGCCGCCGGGCTGCTCGGCGAAGTGCGAGAGGACGAGCTGGAGGCGTGCCGGCGCGCGCTCCAGCTGCTCGAGCGCCGAGCGGCGGCCCTCGAGGTGATCGGCCATTCGCTCCACTCGCCGCGGACCTTCGTCCGCGTCGGCGGCGAGCTCGAGGACCCCGCGCTCAGCGACGTCGCGCTCGTGGGTGCCGGCTACGGCTTCCGAAACCGGACGCTCGGCTCCGTCTCGCTGCTCGGCCCGGTGCGCATGGACTACGAGAAGGCGATCCGCTCGGTTCGCTCGGCCGCGTTCGAGCTTTCGCGCTTCGTGGAAGGCGTCTTCGAGGACAACTGACGCCGAAGCTACATTGAGCCGGATGTCGGCGACGAAGCGCGACTACTACGAGTTGCTGGGGGTGAGCCGAAGTGCCGACGACGGTGAGCTCAAGCGCGCATTCCGGGGCAAGGCGCGGCAGTTGCACCCCGACGTCTCGGATGCGCCGGATGCGGAGGAACGGTTCCGCGAGGTGGTCGAGGCGTACGACGTGCTCTCGAAGTCCGAGACGCGCGAGCTCTACGACCGCTTCGGACACGCGGGGCTCCAGGGCGGCGGCTTCCGGCCCTCCCAGTTCGACTTCGGCAACCTGACCGACCTCTTCTCCGCGTTCTTCGGCGACGATCTCTTCGGTGCGGCGGCGCGTCCGCGCCGCGCGCGCGGTCGCGACGTGGCTGCCGAGGTCGAGATCGAGCTCGTGGAGGCGGCGAAGGGCACAACCCGGGACGTGCCCTACGACGTCGTCGTTCCGTGCGACCGCTGCGGGGGGGACGGTGCCGAGCCGGGGACAGGGTCGAGCGTGTGTGCGACGTGCGCGGGCGCCGGCCGGGTTCAGCAGGTGAGTCGCAGCGTCTTCGGCGAGTTCGTCCGCGCCCAGGTGTGCCCGCACTGCGGCGGCGACGGGCGCGTGATCGAGCATCCGTGCGAGACCTGCGGGGGTGCGGGGCGCTCGGTCGAGCGCAAGTCGCTCGCCGTGGAGGTGCCGCCCGGAATCCACGACGGCCAGCGCATCCGACTCTCGGGAGCGGGACACGCCGGCTCGCTCGGAGGGCCCGCCGGAGACGTCTACGTCCGCGTGCGGGTGAGCAGTGATCCGCGCTTCGTCCGCGAGGGGGACGACATCTACTCGACGATCGACCTCACGATCATCGAGGCGGCGCTCGGAGCGGGTCGGACCATCGAGTCGCTCGACGGTGAGATCGCACTCGCGTTCGATGCGGGGACGCAGCCGGGCGAGGTCAGGGTGCTGCCGGGGCGTGGGATGCCGGTGCTACAGGGCTTCGGCCGAGGGGACCACCGCCTGCTCGTGAACGTCGTCGTGCCGCGACAGCTCACGGAGGAACAGCGAGGCCTGCTCGAGGAGTTCGGCCGCCTGACCGGTGAGGAGAACTACCGGCCCGAAGAGGGGTTCTTCGAGAAGCTGAAGAGCGCGTTCCGCTGAGCGGCCTGCGGCGCGTCGCGGTGCGCGTTCCGTGGGCGCAGGCGGAGGAAGCGCGCGCGTTGATGGTCGAGCTCGCGCCGGAGGGATTCGAGGAGCGCGAACGCGGCGACGAGCTCGAGCTGGCGGCCTACACGGACGCGCACGGAGGCTCACGAATCGCACGCGCCTTCGGAGCTGCGCAGGAAGACGAGGTTCCTTCGGACTGGGCCGAGCGCTGGCGCACCTTCCACCGGCCCGCACGCGCAGGGCCGTTCTGGGTTGGCCCTTCGTGGGAGGGCGCGCCCGACGACGCGATCGCGATCGTGATCGACCCCGGCCTCGCCTTCGGCACAGGGGCTCACGCGACGACTCGCCTCTGCCTCGAGCTCCTGCCGGCGCTCCCGCGGGGCAGTCTCTTCGACGCGGGCTGTGGTTCCGGCGTGCTCTCGGTCGCTGCGGCGAAGCTCGGCTTCGCGCCCGTGGTCGCCCTCGACGACGATCCGTTCGCCGTCGAGACGGCTCTCGCCAACGCCGCCGCGAACGCTGTCGACCTCGACGCGAGGCGGGGCGACGTCACCCGCGACACGCTGCCCGGAACCGACGTCGCCGTCGCGAACATCACGCTCACCGCGGTCGAGCAGCTCGCCGTGCGGCTTGCGGCGCGAGGGTTCGTCGCCTCCGGATACCTCGAGTCCGATGCTCCGCGACTGACAGGGTGGACGCACGTCGAGCGCCGGACGCTCGACGGCTGGGCCGCCGACCGCTTCGAACGCGGGGCGTAAACGTCGCATACGATCCGCCGCGTGGCGACGTTCACCGTTCGTTTTCTCGGCTGCAAGGTGTCGCATACGGACGCGCAGGACGTTCGAGACGCGCTGCTGGCAGACGGCCACTCAGAGCTCGAGGGCGGGGCGGACGTCGCGGTCGTGAACGCCTGCTGCGTCACCCGCGAGGCGGTCTCGAAGTCGCGCAAGGAGGCAGCGCGCGCTTCGCGCACGCACCGGCGCGTGTACGTGACCGGCTGCGGCGCGAACCTCGCCGGCGACGCGTTCGCGCGGCTGCCCGCCAACGTCGTCGTCGTGCGTCGTCCGAGCGAGACGACGCCGGAGTTCGTCGCCCGCGACGTCGGCGCGATCGGTTGCGTTCAAGCTCAGGCTCGGCTCGAACGGGTCCGCGCGTTCGTAAAGATCCAGGACGGTTGCAGCTTCTCGTGCAACTTCTGCGTCGTCCCGCTCGTGCGCGGCGCGAGCCGAAGCCGCCGCGCCGACGCGATCCTCGACGAGATCCGGCGCCGCGTAGCGCACGGCCACCAGGAGGTCGTGCTCACGGGCATCAACCTCGGCTGCTACCGCGACCGTTCATCGGGCTACGACCTGGCGCGTCTTGTTCGGGAAGCCGGTGCAGTCTCGGGACTCGTCCGGCTTCGCCTGTCGTCGATCGAGGTCAACCACGTCGACGAGAAGCTCGGGCGTGCCCTTCGCGAGACGCGGACCGTGGCGCGCCACCTGCACGTGCCCTTGCAGTCGGGGGACGACGGCGTCCTGCGCGCGATGGCACGGCGATACACGACCGCCACGTATCTGCGCCGCCTCGAGCGCTTCGCCGACTTCAACCTCACGACCGACGTGATCGTCGGCTTCCCGGGCGAGGGCGAGCTCGCGTTCGGGAACACGCTTCGCGTAGTGCGAGAAGCAGGGGTGACGAAGGTGCACGTGTTTCCGTACTCGCCCCGGCCGGGCACGGCGACGGAGGCCGACGACTCCGTTCCCGCCGCCGTGAAGAAGGATCGCGGCGCGCGGCTTCGCGCCCTTTCGCGCGAGGCCTCGGTGGAGCACTGGCGCTCGAAGCTCGGCTCGGAGGACCGCGTGCTGATCGATCGCCCGGGGCGCGGCTACGGCGACGACTACTCGCCGTGGCTCGTCGACGCCCCAGTCGGCGCCTTCGTGCAGGTGCGGGCTGCGGCCGCGACGGAGGAGGGGATTCTCGCTGCCTGACGATTGCCTGTTCTGCCGGCTCTACCGCGAGGGAGACCACGTCCGCAGCGCGGACGGCTTCGTCGCGATCCGGGACATCGCACCGAAGGCTCCGACGCACCTGCTTGTGATCCCGGAGCGGCACGTCGAGACGTTCCGAGACGTCCACGAGTTCGACGCGGACGAGACGAAGCGCCTGCTCGAGTTCGTCGCCGACACCGCGCGCGACGCGGGCCTCGAGGACTACCGGGTCGTCGTCAACGTCGGGCCGGGCGGAGGTCAGACGGTCTTCCATCTCCACTGGCACGTGCTTGGCGGACGCGAGATGGGGGAAGATCTGTGAGCTTGATCGCCACGATCGAGGAAGAACTCAAGCAGGCGACGCTCGCGAGGGAGGCAGAGCGGCGCGACGCGCTGCGCCTGATCCTGAGCGCGCTCAGAGGTGCCGAGAAGGAGCTGCAGCGCCCGCTCAAGGACGACGAGGAGCTCCAGGTCCTCCAGCGCGAGCGAAAGCGCCGCCTGGAGGCGGCCGAGGCGTTCCGCGCCGGCGGTCGCGAGGAGCAGGCCGAAAAGGAGGAGCGCGAGCTCGCCGTGCTCGAGGAGTTCATGCCGGAGCCGCTCTCGGAGGACGAGATCGAGGAGATCGTCGACAACGTGATCGCGGAGGTCGGCGCGACGAGCATGCGCGACCTCGGCCGGGTGATGGCCGACGTGATGCCGCAGGTCGCCGGCCGGGTGGACGGCTCGACGGTGAGCCAGCTCGTGCGCGAGAAGCTCGCCTGAGACGACGGCGATGGAGCCGTCGCGCACCCCCACCCTCCGGGGGTGGGGTTGTGGGCCACCCGCCTCCCTGGCGTCGAGGGTAACTCGGAAACCGGCGCGCAGGTGTGACTGCTTCGCGCCGAGTTCGTGCCGATCCCTCCCCACCTACACTTTCCGGGGTGCAGGACACCCTCTCCGTGTCGAACGACGTCGCCGCCGAGCTCGCCGGCGTCGGCGACGGCGTCCTCGAATCGCTCCGTGATCGCCTCCATTGCACGATCCGGCTACGCGGGAACCAGCTGACGCTCGAGGGCGACGACACGCGGGTGGTTGCGGCGCGCGCGGTCGTCGACGAGCTCGTCGAGCTCGTCGAAGGCGGTCACGAGATCGGCCCTTCCACCGTCGACGCAGTCCTCGGGGCGCTCGACCAGGCAACGGACATCCGCGACGTGTTCGACGACGTCGTCTGGCGCCACCGCGGCAAGAAGATCGCGCCGAAGACGGTCACGCAGAAGCAGTACGTCGACACGATCCGCTCCTGCACCGTCAGCTTCGGCATCGGCCCGGCCGGCACGGGCAAGACGTATCTCGCGATCGCACTCGCGGTCGCCGCGCTGTCCGAGCGGCAGGTCGGCCGGATCATCCTCACCCGTCCGGCCGTCGAGGCGGGCGAGCGGCTCGGCTTCCTCCCGGGCGACATGCTCGCGAAGGTCGACCCCTACATGCGCCCGCTCTTCGACGCGCTCTACGACACGATGGACCCCGAGAAGCTGAACGCGTTCATGGAGCGCGGAACGATCGAAGTCGCCCCTCTCGCGTTCATGCGCGGCCGCACGCTCAACGACTCGTTCATCATCCTGGACGAGGCGCAGAACACGAGCCCGGAGCAGATGCAGATGTTCCTGACCCGACTCGGCTTCGGGTCGAAGATGGTCGTGACGGGCGACGTGACACAGATCGATCTTCCGCGCGAGCAGGCCTCCGGTCTGATCCACGTCCAGCGCATCCTCGAGACCGTCGACGACGTCGGCTTCGTCCAGTTCACGCACCGGGACGTCGTCCGCCACAAGCTCGTCCAGCGGATCGTCGAGGCGTACAAGCGCCACGCGGAGGAGACCGGCACGCAGCGCAGTCGCTGATGGTCGCGGTCGAGGTCGACAACCGAAGTGGGCGTCCCGTCGACGAGCTGGCGGCGGTCGAGCTCGCGCAGCGCGTGCTCGCTGCGGAGGGGATCCATGACGGCGAGCTCGGCATCCACTTCGTCGAGCCGGCCGAGATCCGTGTGCTCAAGCGCGACCACCTCGGTGTCGACGAGGCGACGGACGTGCTCGCCTTCCCGATCGACGAGCGCGCCGACGTGCCGGACGGCGTGCCGCGGCAGCTGGGCGACGCGATCGTCTGCCCCGAGGTGGTCGGGGAGCACTGGCGCGAGCCGCTCGTGCACGCCCTCCTGCACCTGCTCGGCCACGACCATGGGCCGGAGATGGAAGCGCGAGAGCGAATGCATCACTGATGAACGCACCACACCTCCGCCCGACGTCGCTGCTCGAGAGCTTCAACTACGCCTTCGAGGGGATCATCCACGTCCTTCGCACGCAGCGGAACATGCGCATCCACTTCCTCCTCGCGGTGATCGTGCTCATCGCTGCGCTGGTCACGGGCGTGAACAAGCTCGAGCTCGTCGCGCTGCTGATCGTGATCGCATTCGTCCTGATCGCCGAGATGCTCAACACCGCGATCGAGGGTGCAATCGACGTGTCGACCACGTCGTTCGACCCGATGGCGAAGCTCGCGAAGGACATCGCCGCCGGCGCGGTCCTGATCGCGACGGTGACGGCGGTCGCGGTCGGCTACCTCGTGTTCGCAGATCGGATCCGCGATCCCAGCCTCCGCCTGCTCGACTCGCTTCGTGAGGCGCCGTTCGAGCTGACGTTGATCGCGCTCGTGCTGACGATCTTCACCGTGATCGCAGCCAAGGCGTACACGGGGCGCGGCACCCCGCTCCGCGGGGGACTTCCGTCCGGACACGCCGCGCTCGCTTTCGGAGGCTGGATGGCCGTCACGTACCTCCTCGGCGATCAGCGCTACTGGTTCCTCATCTCGACGCTGACGTTCATCATGGCGCTGCTCGTGGCGCAGACACGCGTCGAGGCCGGCGTGCACTCCGTGTCCGAGGTCTTCCTCGGCGGGTTGCTGGGCGCGCTCGTGACGCTGGTGATCTTCCAGGTGTTCTGGGCATGAGCGACGACGAGCTGCTCGCCCGCGCAGACGCGATCGCCGAACGCGCCTACGCGCCGTATTCGAACTTCAACGTCGGCGCGGCGGCGCTCGCTCGGGACGGGCGTGTGATCGAAGGCGTGAACGTCGAGAACGCGGCCTACCCTCTCGGCATCTGCGCGGAGAGGACGGCGCTGTCGCGCGCCGTCGTCGAGGGTCTGCGACCGGGAGACCTCGAGGCGATCGCGATCACGGCGTCCCCCTGCGGCGGGTGCCGCCAGTGGCTGCACGAGTTCGGTCTCGACCGGGTGATCTACCGGCGCTCGACCGGCGAAGTCGTCGTTCGAACGACCGCCGACCTGCTGCCGGACTCGTTCGACCTGTGAAGAGCGGCTTCGTCGCCGTCGCCGGCCGGCCGAACGTCGGCAAGTCGACGCTGGTGAACGCGCTCGCCGGCGGCAAGGTTGCGATCGTCTCCGACAAGCCGCAGACCACGCGGCACCGAATCTTCGGCATCGCGAACGGGGACGACTATCAACTCGTCCTGGCCGACCTTCCCGGGTTCCAGCGGCCGCTCGATCCGATGACCGAGCGCATGCAGCGCACCGTCGATCAATCGTTGCAGGACGTCGAGGCCGTGGTCCTCGTGCTCTCCGCGCGCGAGCGGATCGGCGCCGGCGACCGGTTCATCGCGCGCCGCGTCTTCTCACTCGGCGTCCCGGTCGTGATCGCGCTGAACAAGGTCGACCGGCTCAAGCCCGGCCACGTCGCGACGCAAATGGCGACGGGCTCGCAGCTCGGTGGGTTCCACGCCCTCCACCCGGTCAGCGCCAAGACCGGCGACGGCATAGCCGAGTTGAGGCAGGAGCTCGTCGACTTGCTCCCGGAGGGTCAGGCGTACTTCCCGCGCGACCAGCGCACGAACCTCCCGCTCGAGTTCCAGCTCGGCGAGCTGATCCGCGAGAAGGCGATCGGCCTGACCCGCGAAGAGCTCCCACACGCGATGACGGTGGAGGTGGAAGAGGTGGGGGACAAGGTCGTCCGCGCGAACGTCGTCGTTGAGACCGAGTCGCAGAAGCAGATCGTCGTCGGCCGCGGCGGGTCGGTGGTCAAGCAGATCGGCACGCTCGCCCGCCCCGAGGTCGAGGCGCTGCTGGGCCATCCGGTCTTCCTCGAGCTCCAGGTGAAGGTGCGGCCGCGCTGGCGGCGCGACGAGGGCCTGCTCGAGCGGCTCGGGATCTAGGCGGGTTGCCGCGGCAGGTAGTACCGCCGCAGCCAGCGGCTGAGCCCGTCGAGACCGGGGAAGAGCACCCGTTCGGTCACGTTCGCCTGGTCGAGCTTGTCGCGAACCTCCCACTTGAGCTCGGCGGGAACGACGATCTTCCGGACGAGGTCGCCGTGCCGCTCACACCACTCGTCGAGCGACGCCTCGGCCGACGACATCAGTGAGAAGAGCGCGTACTGATTGACGATCCGGTCGTCGAGCGACGGCGGTTCGAGAAAGAGCACGAAGTCGTCGTCCTCGGCGAGAGCGTCGAGGTCGCGGCGCCGCCGCGCGGCCTGGTCGAGCATCTCGGCCGTGAAGAGGTTTGCTCCCTCCCCGCCGAGCACCTCGACCAGCGAGGCGGGGAGCTGCTCGTGCGCTCGGACGTAGTCGAGCATCCAGACGACGCCGTCCTCGTCCAGGCGTTCGAGCGTCGTCGTCGCGAAGTGGAGCGCGACGTACGGCGAGTACGTCCAGTCGAGCAGTCGAGTCGGCAGCCCGTGGTGCTGCGCCAGCGCGAGCCAGTTCCAGGTCGAGTCGTACGGCACGTCGCCCCGTCGCGCGTAGCGCCGGAAGCTGCGGATCAGGGGTCCCTCGAGCGCCGCGGGATCGCCGCCGAGCCGTTGCAGGCTCGTCTCGAGGCCCTCACCCGCGAGCGCACGCCCGCGGTACGCGAAGTTCGAGCGGTGCCGGAGCAGCCGCTCCTGCCACGAGTCATCGAACAGGCGCTCGTTGAGCTCGGTCCAGCTGCCGACGCGGATCTCCCGGACGTTCACGTTCCCCCTCTTGCCCGTCGCTAGACGCGCCGCCGAGGCGCGCAGCTCCGGCGGCGTCTGACCGGCGGCTGACACGGACGCCGGCGCGCGCGAGGCCTGGTCACACGGCGGTTCCCTCGCATTGCGCCCGGAACGATGACGGTCGCCCCGGACGTCGAAGCTACACTCGACCGCATGGCCCAGGCGCCTGCTCTTCCGCGGGGCTTCGAGTTGCCGCTGGAGCCGCGTCTGCCGCGCATCGGGTCGGTCGACCAGGTTGCGGTCGAGGAGCGCGCGGCGTCGCTCGCGAAGCGCTCGATCAAGCGCGAGTCGAAGCTGTTCGCGCTCGACCTCGCGATCCGGATGATGGACCTGACGACGCTCGAGGGCTCGGACACGCCCGGCAAGGTCGCGGCGCTTTGCTCGAAGGCGGTGCGCCCGGATCCGGTCGACCGGACGATCCCTTCGGTCGCGGCCGTCTGCGTCTACCCCAACCTCGTCCCCGACGCGAAGGAGAAGCTCGAGGGCAGCGGCGTCAAGGTCGCGTCGGTCGCCACCGGGCTTCCCGTCGGGCCAGTCCCCGATCGACGTCAAGCTCGCCGACGTTCGCTCCGCGGTCGAGCTCGGCGCCGACGAGATCGACATGGTGATCGACCGCGGCGCGTTTCTCTCCGGCCGCTACGCGAAGGTCTACGACGAGATCGTGCAGGTCAAGGAGGCGTGCGGCGCGGCGCACCTCAAGGTGATCCTCGAGACCGGCGAGCTCGGCACGTACGACAACGTGCGGCGCGCGTCGCTGCTCGCGATGGCCGCCGGCGCCGACTTCATCAAGACGTCGACCGGCAAGATCTCGCCGGCCGCGACGCTGCCGGTCACGCTCGTGATGCTCGAGGCGATTCGCGACGTGCACGACGAGACCGGTCGAGTGGTCGGCTTCAAGCCGGCGGGTGGCATCCGCAACGCGAAGCAGGCGATCCAGTACCTCGTGCTCGTGCACGAGACGCTCGGCCCCGACTGGCTGACGCCCGACCTCTATCGCTTCGGCGCGTCGTCGCTGCTCAACGACGTGCTGATGCAGATCCGCAAGGAGAAGACCGGCCTCTACCAGAGCCCGGACTACTTCACGCTCGACTGAAATTGGCACACGAATTGGCACACAACCGGCACACCTCCGCCACGCGCGCCGCCGTACTGTTCGCCCCACCCCTTAAGGGGCGGGGGGTGGGTGGTGGGGAACGGCCCTTCACGCGCAACCGCCCCGCCCCCGGGAGGTTCCGGCTCGTGAGCGAGCTCGACCGGAAGCAGGAGCGCGCGCCGGTTCCCTCCGACTGGACGTACGCACCCGCGCCCGAGTCGCGGGACATCGTCCAGCTGCGGGAGCGCTACGGGCTCTTCGTCGGCGGCGAGTGGGTCGAGCCGCGCGAGACGTACACGACGATCAGCCCCGCGACCGAGGAGCCGCTCGCGGAGGTCGCGCAGGCGACGCCGGAGGACGTCGACCTCGCCGTGCAGGCCGCGCGCGCCGCGTTCGAGAACGGCTGGTCGAAGCTGCGCGCCCTCCGAGCGCGCGAAGTACCTGTTCCGGATCGCGCGCGATCCTCCAGGAGCGCTCGCGCGAGTTCGCCGTGCTCGAGTCGCTGAACGGCGGCAAGCCGATCAAGGAGTCGCGCGACGTCGACGTGCCGCTCGCGGCGGCGCACTTCTTCTACTACGCGGGCTGGGCGGACAAGCTCGAGTACGCGTTCCCGAACCGCACGCCGCGGCCGCTCGGCGTCGCCGGGCAGATCATCCCGTGGAACTTCCCGCTGCTGATGCTCGCGTGGAAGATCGCGCCCGCGCTCGCCGCGGCAACACCGTCGTGCTGAAGCCGGCGGAGACGACGCCGCTCACCGCGCTGCTCTTCTGCGACGTGCTGCGCCAGGCGGAGCTGCCGCCGGGCGTCGTCAACATCGTCACCGGCGACGGCCGCACCGGCGCCGCGCTCGTCGAAGCACCCGGGCGTCGACAAGATCGCGTTCACCGGCTCGACCGAGGTCGGCAAGGCGATCCAGCGCGAGCTCGCCGGCACGCGGCAAGAAGCTGACGCTCGAGCTCGGCGGCAAGGCGGCGAACATCATCTTCGACGACGCCGCGCTCGACCAGGCGGTCGAGGGGATCGTCAACGGCATCTACTTCAACCAGGGCCACGTGTGCTGCGCCGGCTCGCGGCTGCTCGTGCAGGAGTCGATCTACGAGCCGCTCGTCGAGAAGCTGAAGCGGCGCCTGACGACGCTGCGCGTCGGCGACCCGCTCGACAAGAACACCGACGTCGGCGCGATCAACTCGAAGATGCAGCTCGACAAGATCAAGGAGCTCGTCGAGGCGGGCAAGGAGGAGGGCGCCGAGATCTACCAGCCGCCGTGCCGCCTGCCCGAGAAGGGCTACTGGTTCGTGCCGACGGTCTTCACGAACGTCGCGCAGAGCTACCGCATCGCGCAGGAGGAGATCTTCGGGCCGGTGCTCTCGGTGCTGACGTTCCGCACGCCGGACGAGGCGGTCGAGAAGGCGAACAACACGCCGTACGGCCTCAGCGCGGGCGTGTGGACGGAGAAGGGCTCGCGGATCCTCTGGATGGCGCAGCAGCTGCGCGCCGGCGTCGTCTGGGCGAACACGTACAACCGCTTCGACCCGAGCGTCGCCGTTCGGCGGCTACAAGGAGTCCGGCTTCGGCCGCGAGGGCGGCCTGCACGGGCTCGAGCCGTACCTGAGGTTCGACTCGGAGAGCGGCGGATGAGCCGGCTGCCCGTCAAGAAGACGTACAAGCTCTTCATCGGCGGCGCGTTCCCGCGCTCGGAGTCCGGCCGCACGTACGAGGCCGAGGGCCAGAACGTCGCGCGCGCCTCGCGCAAGGACGTCCGCGACGCCGTCCGCGTCGCGCGCGGCGCCTTCGCGAAGTGGGCGGGCATGACCGCGTACAACCGCGGCCAGGTGCTCTACCGCGTCGCGGAGATGATCGAGGCCCGCGCGGTCCGAGTTCGCGGAGCTCTCGCTCCGGCCCGAAGGAGGTCGACCGCGCGATCGACCGCGTTCGTCTGGTACGCGGGCTGGGCCGACAAGCTGGCGCAGGTGCTCGGCGGCTCGAACCCCGTCGCCGGGCCCGTACTTCAACTTCACCGTGCCGGAGCCGACCGGCGTCGTCGGCGTGCTCGCCCCGGACGAGCCGCCGCTCGCTCGGGCTCGTCTCGCGCATCGCGCCCGCGCTCGTGGGCGGGAACACGGTCGTCGCGGTCGCCTCCGAGACGCACCCGCTCGCGGCGATCGAGCTCGCCGAGGTGCTCGCGACCTCCGACGTGCCCGGCGGCGTCGTCAACATCCTCACCGGCCAGCTCGCCGAGCTCGCCCCGTGGCTCGCCGGCGCACATGGACGTGAACGCGATCGACGTCACCGGCGCCGACGGGCTCGTCGCGGAGCTCGAGCGGCTCGCCGCCGAGAACGTCAAGCGGGTCGTGCACGGGCAGCCCGACGGCCAGAGCCCGTGGGAGATCGCCGACTTCCTCGAGCTCAAGACGGTCTGGCACCCGATCGGCCGCTGACGCTCTGCGCGGGGCTAGCCGGGCGGCAGTGGCGGCGCCGGCGGCTCCGGCGGCGGGAGCCCCCGGCGCCGCTCGCTGCGCCGCTGGCCCGTGCGCACGTCGATGCCGCCCATGAGCGCGTAGGCGCGCACGCGGATCAGCGGTCCCGACTCACCGGCCGGGCTCGGAACGTTGCTGCCGTTGCCGCCCATCAGCGCGAAGCCCGACAGCTCGACCCGCGCGCCCTCGGGCACCCAGATCGTCGAACCGCCCATGACCGCGATCGCGGTGACGGTCACCTCGCCCGACGGGAAGGCTCGCACCGCGCAGGTCGAGGTCGCTGCCGCCCATGAAGTCGACGATCACCCACTCGTCCGAGGCGACGTCCTCGACCCGGTCGTTGCCGCCCATCACCGAGACGAGCCAGCGCCGCTTCCGCCTCTGCTGCGGAACGGCCACGGCAGTCGCCTGCGGCAGGTCGAGGTCAGCGCCTCGAGCTGCCGGTGCGTCCGGGCTTCGTAGGCCTGGTCCATGCGGTCGACGAACTCCTCGTAGGTCAGCCGGCCCACGGCGTGGTGCTCGCCGAGCGCCTTGACGGTCCGCTCGCGCTCGGCGTCCGAGATCCGCAGGGCCGGGGTCTGCTCCGTCGCCATGTCGCCAGTCTGCCCTCGTCCGCAACGCCATGCAATCGCGCGGTTAGCATCCTTCGGGCGTGACCGGCAACGCCGCCCGCCGCCTGAGCCAGGCCATCTCCGAGGGGGACGGGATCTCGGTCCTCGCCGAAGTGTCGGATCTCGCGACGCGTGGTCGAGCTCGAGGAGCAGGGTGCGGACGGCCTCGTCGCCCGCAGGCGCTGCCGGGCCTCCGCGGATCCACCGAGCTCCCGATCCTCTGGTGCGTCGACGGGCCGGAGGCTGCGAGCGGCGCCGGGGCCGACGCGTGTCTCCTCGTGGCGCGGAGCTACGGCGAGGACTGGGACCGCCTGGACGACGATCACGCGCGCGCGCTCGAGCTCGGACTCGACTGCGTCGTCGAGGTGCGCGACGAGGAGGAGCTCGAGGAGGCGCTCGAGCGGGTCGACCCGGAGATCTTCCTGCTCGCCGGACAGTCCGGACGACCCGGACTCGGACGCGCTCGACCACGTGCTCGAGCTGCTCCCGGACGTACCGGCCGGGAAGCTCGCGGTCGCCCACCTCCCGGCGGCGGGCCGCGACGAGGTCGTCGCGCTCGAGCGCGCCGGGATCGACGCCGTCGTCGTGGACACGCGCGACGTGCGCGCGCTCGTCGGTGCCGAGCCCCCCGAGGTCTAGCAGGGAGCCGGAGAGCCGCTGGGGCGGCCCGGCGACGATCCTCGCACTCGTCCTGGTTGGAGCCGCGGCGCTCCGGCTGGTCGGCGTTCGCTACGGGCTTCCGTACGGCGGGCTCCTGGACCCGGGCGAGACCGACGTGGTTCCGCGGGCGTGGGGGATCACGCACGGTGCCGGCCTCGACCCGCACCCGCTCTTCGACCGGCCGAGCCTTCCGTCGTACGTGCTCGCGCCGTTCCAGGCCTGGCAGGACGTGCCGTCGTACCTCTCCGCGCGGCTCGTCGGGGTCGCGATCGGCGTCGCCGGAGTCGCGTCGGCGTGGTGGCTCGGCGCACGCTCGTACGGTGTCCTCGCCGGAGGCATCGCGGCCGTCGCCACAGCGGTCGCCGGCGTCGAAGTCGCCTCCTCGCGGGCGTCGGTCACGGATGTGCTGCTGACGACCCTCGTCACGGCGGCGCTCGCGCTCCTCGTCTCGGGCCGGCTGGAGCTCGCAGGCATCGTGATCGGGCTCGCGGCGGCGGCGAAGTGGCCGGGAGCGATCGCGCTCGTGCCCCTCGTCGTGGTCGCGTGGGGACGCTGGTCGCGGCTCGCCCGGTCGGCCGCGCTCGCGCTCGCGGCCTTCGCGGTCGTGAGTCCCGTTCGTCTTCGTGCACCCGGGCGAGGCGGTGTCCGACTGGTGGACGGCGCTCGAACACGTCCGCGAGGGGACGCTCGGGTTCGAGCACGACTCGTTCTCGGCGGTCGCGTTCACGGCGCACCTCTGGGACGCGCTCGGCCCGGCCCTCGTCGTCGCCGCCGCCGGCCTCGTCGTCGCGATCGCACGCCGCGGGAAGGCCGACCTCGTCCTGCTCTCGTTCGTCGTCGCCTACTCGCTCTCGCTCCTGCCGCTCGGCTCGCACCCCGACCGCTACGTGCTCCCGCTCGTCCCGGTGCTGGGAGTCCTCGCGGGGCGGTTCACGCAGCTCGCGCCGGTCACCCTGTTGCTGCTCGTGGTCCCGTTCACCTGGACCGTGCGCGACACGCGCGAGCTGACGAAGCCCGACACACGCGCGTCCGCGGTCGCCCGCGTCGAGCGCGAGGCCGGGCAGGCGCCGCTCGTCGTGGATCCCGGTCTTCCGGCCGCCGGCGCCGGCGTCGTCCGGCTCGAGCTGCCGCAGCGGTGGAGCCACGACCCGCGACGCGACGTCGGAGCGCCTGCCGCGCGGCGCCTTCGTGTGGGTGAACGGCGACGTCGCCGACCGCGTGCGAGACGCCCGCGACGTCTACCCGAGCGAGAACGCGTTCTACGACGCGCTCGATCGTGACGCCGAGCTGGTCTTTCGGAGCGACCCGGGAGAGAAGCGCGCCGGCCCTTGGGTCGCGCTCTACCAGCTACCGTCAGGAGGGTGAGGGCCGGGCTCGAGCGGGCGTCGCTCTTCTTCGCAGTCTTCGTCTCGGGCGCGGTCCTGCTCGGAGTCGAGATCGCGTCGAGCCGCGTGCTCGCGCCGTTCTTCGGCAACTCGCTCTACGTCTGGGGCGCGCTGATCGGCGTCGTCCTGACGGGGCTCGCGATCGGCTACTGGCTCGGGGGCGCGCTCGCGGATCGGTGGCCGTCGATCACGCTCCTCCTCTCGGTGATGGCGCTCGGCGCGCTCCTCGTGCTCGCGATCCCCTACGCGGACGACCGCGTGCTCCGGTGGGTCGTGGACTGGGACCCGGGAGCCCGGCTGAACCCGCTCGTGGCTGCGGTGGCGCTCTTCGGGCCGATGAGCGTCGTGCTCGCGGCAGTGACGCCGATCGCGGTGCGGATCGCGGCACTCGATGTCGCCACGCTGGGACGAACGGCCGGTCGCCTGTTCGCGGTCTCGACGGCGGGCAGCATCGTGGGCACCTTCGCGACCGCGTTCGTGCTCATCCCCGAGTTCGGGACGAACCAGCTGCTCGCGCAGGGCGCCGCCGTGCTGTTCGCGGGGACGGCGCTCGTCGCGGCAGCCCGGGCGCTGCCGCTCGTCGCCGTCGGTGGTCTCGCCGCGGCGGCCGCAGCAGCAACGCTCTCGGTCTCGCTCGCGCCCGCGCAGAGCGGCAGGCTCACCGCCGCAGCTGCGCAGAACTACTCACCGGTCTACCGACTCCGCCAGGAGGACGCCAGCGCCCCGGTCGACTACACCGCCGAAGGGTTCGACGTCGTCTACCGCAAGGACAGCGCGTACCACTCGATCGGCGTCGTCCAGGACGACCGCGACCGCTACCTCCGGTTCGACAGCTCCTTTCAGAGCGCGATGAACCGCAAGCGCCCGTTCCTGACGCCGTTCGAGTACGTCGACTACCTCTCGCTCGGGCTCGCCTACCGGCCCGAGGCGCGCAGCGTCCTCTTCGTCGGGCTGGGCGGCGGCTCGGCCCCGAAGCGGATGTGGCGGGACTTCCCCGAGCTCCGGCTCCAGGTCGCGGAGCTCGATCCCGAGGTCGTGAACGTCGCGTACCGCTTCTTCGCCCTACCCCGTGACCCGCGGCTGGCGGTCGAGGTCGAGGACGGACGGCGCTACCTCCAGCGGAACGAGCGGCGATTCGACGTGATCGTGCTCGACGCGTACTACGCCGACTCGATCCCGTTCCACCTCGCCACCCAGGAGTTCCTGCGGCTCGTCCGCGACCGGCTCAACCCGGGTGGCGTCGTCGTCGCAAACGTGATCGGCGCGCTCGAGGGCCCCGACTCCAAGCTCTTCCGCTCGTTCTACCGCACGTACCGCTCGGTCTTTCCGAGCGTCGGGGTGCACCCGGTCGACTTCCAGCGCGACGCGACCGCGATCCGGAACATCATCGTGGTCGCCGCGAACGGCGCGCTCCCGGCCACCGGCTTCCTCCGCGAGCGCTGGGACGGCGTCCGCAGCGAGCACCCGTCGGCGCCCGACCTGACCCGGGCGATCAACCGGCGCTACGACAAGTTCGTGCCGACGCGCGACGTGCCGGTGCTCACCGACGACTACGCCCCGACGGACGCGCTGCTCCTGGTGGACTGACTAGCCGAAGAACGCCTTCGCGACGTCGTACCACTCGTTCGGCACCGTCTTCAGCTCCTTCGTCGCCTCCTCGAGCGAGACGTCCACGATCGTGTCGCCGTGCAGCGCGGCCATCCGGCCGAACTCCCCGGCGATGACGAGGTCGGCCGCCTTCAGCCCGTAGCGGGTGGCGAGCACGCGGTCACGCGGCGTGGGGGTGCCGCCGCGCTGGACGTGGCCGAGCACGGTCACGCGCGTCTCGTAGCCCGTCCGCTGCTCGATCTCGCGGGCGAGCGCGTCGCCGACGCCGCCGAGCTTGACATGGCCGAACTGGTCGGTGTCGCGTGCCTCCTCGCCGACGAGGCGGCGCTCTCCCGACTCGTACGTCAGCTCGTAGCCCTCGCTGACCACGACGATCGAGAAGTTGGGGCCCCGGTCATGCCGGCGGCGGATGTCGTTGCACGCCTCCTCGACGGTGATCGGATGCTCGGGGATCAGGATCACGTCGGCGCCGCCGGCGATCCCGCTCATGACGGCGATCCAGCCGGTGTGGCGGCCCATCACCTCGACCACCATGACGCGGTTGTGCGACTCGGCGGTCGTGTGCAGGCGGTCGATCGCCTCGGTCGCGACGAAGACCGCGGTGTCGAAGCCGAAGGTGTAGTCGGTCGCCGCGAGGTCGTTGTCGATCGTCTTGGGGACGCCGACGACCGGGAACTGCTCCTCCCGGTAGAGCCGCGCCGCCACCCCGAGGGTGTCCTCCCCGCCGATCGCGACGAGCGCGTCGAGCCCCGCCTCGCGGAAGTTCGCGAGGACGCGGTCGACCGAGTTCGTCTTGAACGGGTTCGTCCGCGTGGTGCCGATGATCGTTCCGCCCCGGGGGAGGATCCCGGAGATCTCCCGCAGCCCGAGCGGCCGGTACAGCCCTTCCACCAGGCCGTTCCAGCCTTCGCGCACCCCGACCACCTCGTGGCCGCCCACGACCGACCTCCGGACGACGGCCCGGATGACCGCGTTCAGGCCCGGGCAGTCGCCGCCGCCGGTGAGGACTCCGACTCGCATTGCCTGGAGACTAGAGATGCCGAAGGTGGGAATCGAACCCACACGGCCCGAAGGCCACCGGATTTTGAGTCCGGCGCGTCTGCCAGTTCCGCCACTTCGGCCCGCGCACGACCATGTTAACGGCGTGTTGTGGGCACGGCTCCGACTTGATCCCGCCCCGCGATGGCCACATACTTCCCCATCCGCAAGGCGCGTACATTCGATGGAGGAGGAGCATTGAGAAAGCGCAGTTTGGTTGCGCTCTTCGTGTTGCTCGTCGCGGCTCTCGCATTGCTGGCTGCGGGCTGCGGTGGCAACGACGATGAGGCAGGGGGTGGTGGTGGCCAGATTACGGCGCTGCCGTCGTCCTCGTGCACCGGCATCGAGTACAAGGGAGAAGGCGATCCGGACTTCCTGGTCGTATCCGACCTCCCGCTCCAGGGCTCGAGCCGCACGCAGACGACCCAGATCGTCGGCGCGATCCGGTACTTGCTGGACAAGCAGGGCTGGAAGGCCGGTGACCACAAGATCGCATTCCAGTCGTGTGACGATGCGACGGCCCAGGCCGCGAAGTGGGAGTCGGGCAAGTGCTCCCAGAACGCGAACGCCTACGCCGGGAACGACAAGCTGATCGGCGTGATCGGCACGTTCAACTCGGGCTGCGCCGCGATCGAGATCCCGGTCCTCAACCAGGCCCCGAACGGCGGGATCGCGATGCTGTCGCCCGCGAACACGTTCGTCTGCCTGACCGAGGGCGGCCCGGGCTGCGAGGACACCGAGCCGGACAAGTACTACCCGACCGGCAACCGGAACTACGCCCGCGTCGTCCCGCACGACGCGTACCAGGGCGCGGCAGTCGCCGAGTTCGCGCAGGCCCAGGGAATCAAGAGCATCTACATCCTCAACGACAAGGAGGCCTACGGCCTCGGCGTCGCGACGAACTTCCGGAACGCCGCTGAGCACCTCGGCATCAAGATCGCCGGGTTCGAGGCGTGGGATCCGAAGGCCTCGTCGTACGAGGGCCTCTTCCGCAAGATCGGCGGAACCGGCGCGGACGCCGTCTTCCTCGGCGGCCTGATCGACGAGAACGGCGCCAAGGTGATCAAGGACAAGGTCGCCGTGCTCGGCGCGAACGACGGCAAGGTCAAGCTGTTCGCCCCGGACGGCTTCACGACGCAGCAGACGATCGATGAGGCCGGCACCGCCGCGGCCGGGATGTACATGTCGGTCGCCGGCGTCCCGATCGACCAGTTCAAGGGTGCGGGCGCCCAGTTCGCTGCGGACTTCAAGCCGACGCTCGGCGGCAAGGAGATCGACCCGTACGCGATCTACGGCGCGCAGGCCGCACAGGTCCTGCTCGACGCGATCGCGGCCTCGGACGGAACGCGCGCAAGCGTGATCGAGCAGATGTTCCAGGCCAAGGTCGTGGACGGCTATCTGGGCTCGTTCCAGATCAACGAGAACGGCGATCCGTCCGGCGCCGAAGGCGCGGTCGTCGGCTTCACCATCTACAAGGCGACCGACAAGCTCGAGACCGAGACGACGATCTCTCCGAAGCCGGAGGACGTCGACGCGGCCAGAGGCACCTGATCGCCTATTGAACGGCGTGAAACGGGGGAGGGCTTTCGCCCTCCCCCGTTTCGGTTTAGGTTCTCCCCCACAACTGTGGCTGACGCGGCGGGCACGGAGAGAGGTTCGACCAGGTCGACCATCGCGTCGCACCTTCCGGGTACCGTCATGGGCTGGCTGGGCCTCGGGTTCGTCGGGCTGATCGTCTTCTGGCTCGGCGCGAACCTCGTCAACGACCCCAGCGAGTTCTTCAACGTCGGGATCATCGGCCTGACGAACGGCGCGGTCTACGCGCTCGTCGCCCTCGGCTACACGCTCGTCTACGGGATCCTCCAGCTGATCAACTTCGCGCACGGGGACGTCTTCGCGCTCGGGGGGCTCGTCGCGAGCACCGTGATCGTCAGCTGGCTCGGAATCACGAACGAGTCGAGCGCCGGCGCGATCGCGCTCGGCATCACGCTCGCGCTGGTGGTCGCGGTTGTCTTCACCGTGACGCTGAACACCGGCATCGAGCTCGTCGCGTACCGCCGGCTCCGGAGCGCGCCGCGGCTCGCCCCGCTGATCACCGCCGTGGGGGTGTCGTTCATCCTCCAGGACGTCGGCCTGATCCGGTGGGGCGTCGAGTTCCAGACGACCGAGAAGCTGATCCCGAACTCGGTCGCGTTCTCGATCGACGGTGTGATCTTCCAGTGGGACAAGCTCGGCGTCCTGTTGCTCACCGTGCCGGTCCTGCTCGTGCTCACGTGGCTGGTCAGGTCGACGAAGCAGGGCAAGGCGATGCGCGCGACCTCTCAGGACACGGACGCAGCCGCGATGATGGGGATCAACGTCAACCGGACGATCTCGTTCACGTTCGCGCTCGCGGGCGGGCTGGCCGGTGCCGGCGGCCTCCTCTACTTCCTGCACTTCACATCGATTCGCTACGACACCGGCTTCCAGATCGGGCTGATCGCGTTCACGGCCGCGGTGCTGGGCGGGATCGGCAACCTCGCCGGCGCCGTCCTCGGCGCGTTGATGATCGGCCTGATCGAGCAGTTCAACGAGGGGCTCGAGCTGTACTCGCCCGGGAGCGACTGGACGCGCTCGATCGTGTTCGGGATCCTGATCGCGACGCTCGTCTTCCGGCCCGAGGGCCTGCTCGGAGAAAGGACTCCCGAAGGTGGTTGACCGGGCGCTCGACTCGCTACCGCAGCCCGCACGGAGACTGCTGCTGCCGGCTGTGGTGGTTCTGTTCGGGGTCCTCTACCCGACGCTGCTGCCCTACCTCAACGACCTGCCGCTGATCGGGACGCTGATGCCGGCAGTCGGGAGCGTCGTGATCATGATCGTGTTCACGATGATGGCCGTCGGCCTGAACGTCGTCGTCGGCTACGCGGGCCTGCTCGACCTCGGCTACGTCGCGTTCTACGCGGCGGGCGCGTACACGGCGGCGTGGTTCGCCTCGCAGCAGTTCGAGCAGGTGACCTTCCACTTCGGCTCGGTCGGGATCAGGGGCGACCTGCCCGGAATCCACCTCTCGGTCTTCCTGATCGTGTTCGTCGCCGGCTGCTTCACCGCCCTCGTCGGAATCGCGATCGGCCTGCCGACGCTCCGCCTGCGCGGCGACTACCTCGCGATCGTGACGCTCGGCTTCGGCGAGATCGTCCCGCAGTTCGTCCGCAACGCCGACTCGATCAAGGGCTTCGACCTGACCCACGGCGCGTTCGGGATCTCGCCGATCGACTCGCCGGGATTCGGCCAGAAGTTGAACGACGCACTCGGGCTGCCCGTGAACTACCAGCAGTCGACGCACCGTGAAGAGCTCTACTTCTACACCGCGATGGTGCTGTTGCTCCTGACGGTCTTCGTCTCGGTGCGGCTGCGCGACTCGCGGCTCGGGCGCGCCTGGGTCGCGATTCGCGAAGACGAGACCGCGGCTGCCGCGATGGGCGTGCCGCTCATGCGGACGAAGACGTGGGCGTACGCGATCGGCGCCTTCTTCGGAGGGGTCGCCGGCGCGTACTACGCCTCGTTCAAGGGCGGCGCTTTCCCGAGCGACTTTTTCTTCAACCTCTCGATCTTCATCCTCTGCATGGTGATCCTGGGCGGGATGGGCAGTGTCTGGGGGGCGATCGTGGGCGGCCTCTTCCTGTCCTACCTCGACCAGGAGGGGCTGGCGAAGATCGGCACCGAGCTCGGGATCGTGGACGTCCCGAAGTACAACTTCGGCATCTACGGCTTGATCATCGTGCTCGTGATGCTCTTCCGCCCGACCGGGCTGATCCCGGAGCGGCGGCACAAACGCGAGATGGAGGAGGGCGTGCACGACACGCCGTTCTACGACGTCCAGCTCGAGGGTTCGGACACCGACAGGGATCCCCGCGATGACTGACCTGCTCGTCGCCACCGACGTCCGCAAGGAGTTCGGCGGTCTGATCGCCGTCAACGACGTCGACTTCACGATCCCGGCGGGGTCGATCGTCAGCCTGATCGGCCCGAACGGTGCGGGCAAGACGACGTTCTTCAACATGCTCACGGGCGTCTACAAGCCCACGGCGGGGAAGATCGTGTTCGACGGGACCGACGTGACCGGCAAGCCCCCGCATGCGATCACGCAGCTCGGGATCGGCCGGACGTTCCAGAACATCCGCCTCTTCCAGCAGATGACGGCGATCGAGAACGTGCTCGTCGGGATGCACTCCAGGATCTCGAGCGGTCTGATCCGGACGATCCTGCGAACGCCCGGGCTGAAGCGTCAGGAGCGCGAGGCGGCAGATCGGGCGCGCGAGCTGCTCCGCTTCTGCGCCCTGACGGGCCGCGACGACGCCTGGGCGCGGAACCTCTCGTACGGGGACCAGCGCCGGCTCGAGGTCGCCCGTGCGCTCGCGACGGAGCCGAAGCTGCTGCTCCTCGACGAGCCCACCGCGGGCATGAACCCCCAGGAGACGTCCGCGTTCACGGAGTTCGTCGCGAAGCTCCGCTCGGAGCAGGAGTTGACCGTGCTGATGATCGAGCACGACATGAAGGTCGTAATGGAGATCTCCGACCGCGTGACCGTGCTCGACTACGGCGAGAAGATCGCGGAGGGCGCTCCGAAGGACGTCCAGCGAGACGAGCGGGTGATCGAGGCGTACCTCGGTAGGGCGGCGACCGCATGAGCACGACCGCGCCGGGCGGTGTCATCCTCGAGCTGACGGACGTGCACACGTTCTACGGGTCGATCGAGGCGCTGAAGGGGATCTCGATCGAAGTGCGTGCCGGTGAGATCGTCACGCTGATCGGCGCAAACGGCGCCGGGAAGTCGACGACGTTGCGCTCGATCAACGGGCTCAACCGCCCCCGCAAGGGGACGATCCGCTTCCAGGGCCAGGACATCACGAACATGCCGCCCCACTCGATCGTGAAGCTGGGAATCGCACAGTCGCCGGAGGGGCGCCGGCTCTTCCCACGCATGAGCGTGCTCGAGAACCTCGAGATGGGCGCGTTCCAGCGCGCGAAGAACGACACCGAGCTCCAGGGCGACCTCGACCGCGTCTACACGCTCTTCCCGCGCCTCGCCGAGCGCAAGACGCAGCAGGCGGGAACGCTCTCGGGCGGCGAGCAGCAGATGGTCGCGATGGGCCGGGCGCTGATGGCGCGGCCGAAGCTGCTCATGCTCGACGAGCCGTCGATGGGCCTCGCGCCGATCTTCGTCGAGCGCATCTTCGACATCGTGCGCGAGATCAACGCGCAGGGGACGCCGATCCTCCTCGTGGAGCAGAACGCGTTGATGGCACTCGACGTCGCGCAGCGGGGCTACGTGCTCGAGACGGGCCGCGTAGCGCTTTCCGACAGCGCAAGTGCCCTGCGCGACAACGAGCAGGTTCGCAAGACGTACCTCGGCGAGGACTAGCCATCTAGCCGACCCGGATCGGAAAGAACGGCGGCGTCAGCAGGAAGCCGAGGCGCTGCTCGCCGCCGGCCATGCCTCGTGCCATCTCGAGCGCGGCGCCGAGACCGTGCGTCGGGACGAAGCCGAGCTGCCGCGCGGCGACGGAGTCCCGGCAGCCCGCGACGAGGACCGCGCCGAGCCGGCCGAGCGCGGGCCGGCAGGCGTCCCAATCCGAGAACGGGAGCAGCGGATGACAGGCGTGGCCCTCGCGGTACGCGGCGATCGCCCGCGGATCCTCCGCGGCCGCCTGCTCGGCCGAGCGGAGCTCGTCAGGGTCGTGGCCGAACCGCGTCGCCGCGAAGAACGTCCGGTACGGCTGTTGCGTCTGGTGGGCGAACCGCCGCCTGAACGGGTGGAGCAGGATCGCAGTGCCGCCCTCAGTGACCGGAAAGGCGTCGCGCCAGAGCCGCAGCGCGAGGCCGAGGCCGAGATGCGCGGCCGCCAGCGGATTCGCCGGCTCCCGGGGCAGATGCGCGCCCGTCGGAGGAATCCCGATCACGGCCGTGTCGAGCGGCTCGGAGAGCACGGCCTCCCGGATCGCGATCGCCCGTAGCAGCGCCTCGGCGTGCGCGACCGCCGGAGGACCGGCATAGGCGGCGCTCGCGGTCACCTCGCGGCGTATCGACCTCAGCATCCGGGCGCGCAGCGGCGAAGGGACGAACGCGAGCGCCCGTCGCAGCGGCGAGCCCGCCAGCCTCGCTGTTGCGTGCTCGTCGTACGGCACTCCTCGCAGCGAGGGCGCGAGCAGACGTGGGTGGTTCAGCACCAGCGAGACGCCGGCCAGCGGCACGCGGCCGGCGACCGCCCGCTCGAGCGCGACCGCCAGCTGCCAGCCCTGCGACGCCGCCGTCTCGACGAGGGACGACGCGCCGGCGCCACGCAGCGTGCGGGGCCCGGACGCGGCGAGCAGCGCCGCGGGGCCGCCGTGCACCACGGTCTCGGCAGCGCTGACGATGAGGACGGCGTCGGTCTCGACGAGCGATCGGTTGACGAGCAGCGGCAACTGTCCGGCGGCCCCGAGATCGGCGAGGTCGGGATCCTCGACGTCGTGGACGACCACCCGGCCGCGGAAGCGGCGACGAAACTCGGGACTTGCGATCAGGCCCATCTCGCCGGGACCGGGACGCATCGCCAGCCCGCCGGCGACCAGGAGCGTCTGCGCCTCGCTGGGAACACCGCAGCGCACGAGCTCGGCGGAGGCACCCTCGACAGCAGCGTGTCTCGGATCGATGACGGCGCCGGGGATCGGCAGGCTCGGGAGCTCCACGACGATCGTCACGCGCGACGCTCCGCGGACGAGCACGTCCAGCGCCGGGCCCTCGAGCGGGAACCGCAGCGCTTCGCTGACGGCGGCGGCGACGTCGGCGACGACCTCGCGCGGCTCGGGCGGCCGCAGCACGACGGCACCCTCCGGGACGTTGACGACCGTGACGCCGGGACCGGCCAGCATGGGCACTCGCACGGGCTGGAGTTAACCCGCTGGCGCATACACTCGGCGGGCGATGCCGAAGACCCTCACGGGCGACGAGCTCCAGCTCGACGACGGGCCCGCGCGCGACTCCGAGCTCTTCCTCGTGGACGGGAACAACCTCGCCTACCGGGCCTTCTTCGCCCTTCCGGAGGAGCTCGCGACGACGGAGGGCTTCCCGACGAACGCCCTCCTCGGCTTCACGAACATGCTCTTCAAGCTGCTCCAGGACTACCGGCCCAAGGGCGTCGCGGTCGCCTGGGACACGCGCCCGGTCGAGCGGCTGGAGCAGCTCGAGACCTACAAGTCGGAGCGCCGCCCGACCCCTGATCTGCTCAGCGAGCAGTTTCCGTACTTCCGGCCGATCGTCGAGGCGTTCGGCTACCGGAACCTCGAGTTCCAGGGCTGGGAAGCCGACGACGTGATCGCGACGCTCGCGACGCGTGCGGACGAGGCCGGGATCAAGACGACGGTCGTGTCGACCGATCGCGACGCGTTCCAGCTCGTCAGCGACAACGTCACGCTGATGATGACGCCGCGCGGAGTCTCGGACGTGAACGTCTACACGCCCGACCGCGTCGAGGCGCGCTACGGGATCCGCCCCGACCAGATCCCGGACTTCATCGGCCTCAAGGGCGACACGAGCGACAACATCCCGGGCATCCCGGGCATCGGCGACAAGACGGCAGGGCAGCTGATCGCGCAGTACGGGTCGCTCGAAGAGGTGATCGCGCACGCGGACGAGCTGACGCCGGCACGGCGCAAGAACATCCAGGAGCACGCCGACCAGGCGCGCATCTCGAAGCAGCTCGCGACGATGCGCCGCGACCTCGAGATCGACTGGGACCCGGCCGCGCTGGTGCTCCAGCCACCGGACCGCTCGCAGCTGAAGGAGATGTTCCGGCGCTTCGAGTTCCGCAACCTGCTCGGACGCGTCGACCAGCTCGACGAGGCCGTCCCTGCGCTGCCGACGATGCGGCCGGAGGGAACAGGTGTCGCCTGGCGCGAGGGGGAGCTGCCCGAGACGAGCGATCGCGTCGGGCTCGCGGTCGACGACGGCCGCTTCGCGCTCGCGCTCGACGACGGGGTCGTGATCGGCGCCTTCGACCCGGAGGTGGCGCAGGCCCGGCTCCGTGACGCAGCCGTGATCGCGCACGACTTCAAGTCGCTGCCGCGGCTGACGATGAGGCCTGCCGAGGACACGATGCTCGCGGCGTACCTGATCGACCCCGGCCGTCCGGCGTACGAGCTCGACGACCTCGCGCAGGAGTACGGCCTCGAGGTTCTGCCCGAGCCGGCGACCGACGAGGAGACGAGCGCGCTCGTGCGACACGCCGAGGCGGCGCGCCGCCTCGCGCCGGTGCTGCGCGAGCGGCTGCGCGAGCGCGGCAGCGAGGTGCTCTACGACCACATCGAGCTTCCGCTCGCAGCCGTGCTCTCGTCGATGGAAGACGCGGGGATCAAGATCGACACGTACCGGATGGGAGAGATCACGGCGCGTCTCGCGGACCGCGTCGAGGAGCTCGAGGCCCGCGCACACGAGCTCGCCGGCGAGGAGTTCATGCTCGGCTCGACGCAGCAGGTGGCGCGGATCCTGTTCGACCAGCTCGGGCTGACGCCCGGCCGCAAGGGCAAGACGGGGTACTCGACCGACACCCGCGTCCTGCGCTCGATCCGGCACGACCACGAGATCGTCCCCGTGATCGAGGAGTGGCGCGAGTACTCGAAGCTCCTGAACACGTACCTGCAGCCGCTGCCGTCGCTCCTCTCGCCCGAGGACGGCCGCCTGCACACGCACTTCAACCAGGCGGTGGCGTCGACGGGGCGGCTTTCGACTTCGAACCCGAACCTCCAGGCGATCCCGATCCGCACGGATCTCGGGCGCGAGATCCGGTCGGCCTTCGTCGCCGAGCCCGGACACCGCCTGGTCTCGGCCGACTACTCGCAGGTCGAGCTGCGCATCCTCGCGCACGTGTCGGGCGAGCCGAAGCTGCGCGAGTCGTTCGCGCGCGGGCGAGGACATCCACACCACGACCGCCGCCGAGGTGCTCGGCAAGGACCCCGCGACGCTGACGAAGGACGAGCGCAACATCGCGAAGATGGTCAACTTCGGGATCATCTACGGGATCTCGGCGTTCGGTCTCTCCGAGAACCTCGAGATCCCGCGCGATCAGGCCCAGGAGTACATCGACGCCTACCTCGCACGCTTCCCGTACGTGCAGGACTTCATCGCGCGCACGATCGAGCAGGCGAAGCGCGACGGCTACGTGACGACGCTCTTCGGCCGCCGCCGACCGGTGCCGGAGATCCGCGCGTCGAACCGCCAGACCCGCTCGCTCGGGGAGCGGCTCGCGGTCAACTCGGTCATGCAGGGCACCGCCGCGGACATCATCAAGGTGGCGATGGTGGCGATCCACGACCGGCTGCGCCACGAAGGTCGCGCGGCACGACTCGTCCTCCAGGTGCACGACGAGCTCCTCGTCGAGGCACCGGAGCGCGAGGTCGGCGCGGTCAAGGAGGTGCTCCGCGCGGAGATGGTCGGAGCGTTCGAGCTCGATCCGCCGCTCGCGGTGGAGGTCGGCGCCGGCGAGGACTGGAACGAAGCCAAGTCGTAGGCGAACCGGACGAGTGTCGGTTCGGTGACGCTCCATGGAACGTCCGGCGCAGCCGGGTTACGATCCTCGCGGTCACGGCCAAGGGTGGGCCGAGTCGGGTCAAGGGGAGAGGAGAGCTTCGTGACGATCCGTCGTCCTGCGGTTCTAGGGGCGCTCTGTGCGCTCGTCGTCCTGGTTGCCGGCGCGACACCGGCCGGCGCGATCTCGACCGGGCTGGTGATCAGCCAGGTCTACGGCGGCGGTGGGAACACCGGCGCGCAGTACACGAACGACTTCGTCGAGATCTTCAACCGCGGGAGCTCGCCGGTCTCACTCTCGGGCTGGTCGCTGCAGTACGCAAGCGCGACCGGCACGGGCGCCCTCGGCGCGAACGCGACCCAGCTCACGGAGCTTCCGGACGTCACGGTTGCGCCGGGCCAGTACTTCCTCGTGCAGGAAGGCGCGGGCGCGGGTAACGGCTCGCCGCTGCCCGCGGCGGACCTCGTCGACCCGACACCGATCGCGATGGCGGCCGGGGCCGGGAAGGTCGCGCTCGTCACCGGGACGGCGTCGCTCGGCTGCAACGGCGGCTCGACTCCATGCGGGGCCGCCGAGCTCGCGCGAATCGTCGACCTCGTCGGCTACGGGAACGCGAACTTCTTCGAGGGAGCGGCGGCGGCGCCGACGCTCACGAACACGACCGCGGCGATCCGGAACGCCGACGGCTGTGCGGAGACGGACGACAACGGGGCCGACTTCGCCGCGGCTGCCCCGACGCCGCGGACGACCGCGAGCGCGGTGCACTTCTGCGACGCCGAGAACGCCCCGAGCGTGGCCTCGACGACGCCGGCGTCCGGCGCGACGGGTGTCGCGCAGAACGCGAACGTCACGATCACCTTCAGCGAGGACGTCACCGTCAGCGGCGGCTGGTACGCGATCTCGTGCGCCACGAGCGGCCCGCACGAGGCGACCGCGTCCGGCGGACCGCAGACCTTCACGCTCGACCCGACGACCGACTTCACGCCGGGCGAGTCGTGCACGGTCACCGTCGAGGCCGACCTCGTGTCCGACGTCGACCTTCTCGATCCGCCCGACACGATGGCGAACGACTTCGCGTTCGACTTCACGGTCTTCGCGCCGCCGCCGATCCTCCCGATCGGAGTCGTCCAGGGTCCGGTGTCCGACACGGTGGACGGCACGACACACGCATCTCCGCGAAACGGACAGACGGTGCGCATCCAGGGCGTGATCTTCGAGAAGACGATCACGCGGACAAGCGCGGGGGCGCAGAACTTCGGCTTCTTCGTCCAGAACACACCGGCGACCGACGACGACGACCCGACGAGCTCGGACGGGATCTTCGTCTTCATGAGCACGTTCACGAGCCTGATCGGCGGCTACATCCCGCAGGTCGGCGACGAGGTCGTGCTCTCGGGTCGCGTGAGCGAGTTCTTCGGCTTCACAGAGCTCGTGAGCGCGAGTGCAGAGACGGTGCTCCGCTCCGGGGTCCCGCTCGACCTCGAGCTTCCTGCGTCCGACGTCAATCCCCCTGACAGCCTCGCGGACGCGAACCGCTACTGGGAGCGCCTCGAGGGGATGCGGCTCCGCGTTCCTGCCGGCGCGCTCGTGCTGGACGGCCGCGACGTCTTCCCGAGCACGGCCGACGGCGAGGCGTGGGTGATGCGCGGCGACCACCCGCTCGCCGCCCGCGTCAAGGCCTACGAACGGCGGAGCTTCCGCGATCCGCATCCGCTCGACAACCATCCGGAAGCGCTGTTCGACGACGGCAACGGCTACCGCATCCTCCTGGCCAGCCACGGGCTCAAGGGTGCGTCGGGCGACAGCTTCGCGCTGATCTCGCCGACCCGGACGTTCGACACTGTCACGAACTCGCTCGTCGGCGGACTGAACTTCGCGTTCTCGAAGTACCAGATCGAAGTCGGCGAGCAGCCGACGCTCATGCACGGCGTCGAGCCCGCAAAGAACGCTCCGCCGACCGCTCCGAAGCGTCTGGTCGAGTACTCGATGTCGGACTACAACGTCGAGAACCTCTACGACTACCGCGACGACCCGAACGACGGCTGCGACTTCACGGGCAACACCGGCTGTCCCGGCGTCAGCCCGCCGTTCGACTACGTCCCCGCGAGCGACGCCGAGTACCAGACCAGGCTCGGGCTGATCGCCGAGCAGATCGTCAAGTCGTTGCACTCGCCGGATCTCCTGATGACGCAGGAGGCAGAGGACCAGGACATCTGCGTCGTGCAGGCGGACGCGCTCTCGTGCGGCATCGCGGACAACGCCGACGGCAAGCCGGACACGTTGCAGGAGCTTGCGCTGGCGATCCGCCGCGCGGGTGGTCCGGCCTACGAGGCGGCGTACGACCGGAACGGCGCGGATGCGCGCGGCATCGTCGCCGCGTTCATGTACCGCACCGACCGTGTGCAGCTGCTACCGGTCGCGGCCGGCGACCCAGTCTTCGGGAGCTCACCGCAGGTGGTGTACCGGGGCACGCCGCTCTCGTACAACACCGACGTTCAGAACCCGAAGGTGCTGAACGCCGTCCTGCCGGCCGACGTCGACCGCTCGACCGGGGTGGACGGGAGCAACGTCTACACGCGCGCTCCGCAGGTCGGGTCGTTCCGGATCTGGCGGAACGGGATCGGCCGCGGCGGCTGGGTCGACCTGTACGCGATCAGCAACCACTTCTCGAGCACGCCGGACGCACGCGTCGGACAGCGTCGCGAGCAGGCGGCGTACAACGCTGCAATCGTCGACGTGCTGGAGGGCTCGCGGTCGCGCGTCATCACGGCGGGCGACTTCAACGTCTTCCCGCGGCCCGACGATCCGTTCGCGCCCGGGCATCCGCAGTACCCGAGCGACCAGCTCGGGCCGCTGTACTCCCAGGGCCTGAACAACCTCTGGGACGTCGAGGCGGACGAGGCGCCGCAGGCGGCGTACTCGTACGTCTTCGTCGGCATGGCCCAGACGCTCGACCATCAGTTCGTGACGGACACGCTGCTCGACGAGCTCGTCGAGGCGCGCACCGCGCACGTGAACGCCGACTACCCGGCCGACTTCGCCGGCGACGGTGCCTTCGGCCTGAGCGATCACGACCCGATGGTCTCGCGCTACGAGCTCGCTGCGACGCTCGAACGGTTGAGGGCGCTGCTCGACTACTACCGCGATGTGATCAAGCCGAAGACGTACGACGATCTCGTCGACCGGCTCGACCGCGCGCAGAGCTTGCGGGATGCGGGCAAGCGTGCCTCGTATCTCGCCCAGCTGGCCGTGTTCGGGGTGCAGGTCGCCGTCGCGGCTCCGCGCAACATGCCTCAGGCGGTGGCAAACACGCTCGTGAGCGAGGCCACCCTCGTGGGCGTGCAAGCGCTGACGCAGTAAGGGCTCGAGGGCCCGGGAAACCGGGCCCTCGTCGTCCGTCTGCGCTCCGAGGGGTTGCGAAAGCCCTGGCTATACTGGCTCGCTCATGGCTACGCCCCCGCAGCTGGAAGAAGGCGTCTGGACCACGGGCCCCGACGGGGAGCTGATCCCCGACTACGAGTCCACCTTCCCCACCATCAAGGAGGGGGAGGTCGTCCACGGTACCGTCGTCCGCGTTGACAAGGACGAGGTCCTCGTCGACATCGGCTACAAGTCCGAAGGCGTGATACCGGTCGCCGAGCTCTCGATCCGGCGCTCGGTGAACCCCTCGGACGAGGTCAGCCTCGGCGACGAGATCGACGCGCTCGTCCTGACGAAGGAGGACGCCGAAGGGCGCCTGATCCTCTCGAAGAAGCGCGCCCGCTTCGAGCTCGCGTGGAAGAAGATCGAGGGCGCCGCCGAGTCCGGCGAGCCCGTCGTCGGGAGGGTGATCGAGGTCGTCAAGGGCGGCCTGATCCTCGATCTCGGCGTCCGGGGCTTCCTGCCGGCGTCGCTGGTGGACATCCGGCGCGTGCAGGACCTGGACGAGTTCCTCGGCCAGGAGCTCCGCGCGAAGGTGATCGAGCTCAACCGCTCGCGCAACAACGTCGTGCTCTCGCGCCGCGCCGTGCTCGAGGACGAGCGGAAGGAGCAGCGTCAGCAGATCCTCGACCGCCTCCAACCCGGAGACGTCGTCGAGGGGCAGATCTCGAACATCGTCGATTTCGGTGCGTTCGTCGACCTCGACGGCATGGACGGCCTGATCCACATCTCCGAGCTGTCGTGGTCGCACGTCAACCACCCGTCGGAGATGCTCGAGATCGGCCAGACGGTCAGCGTCAAGGTGCTCGACATCGACCGTGACCGCCAGCGCATCTCGCTCGGCCTGAAGCAGACGCAGAGCGACCCCTGGCAGCAGGTGCTCGACCAGTACAAGGAAGGCGACACGGTCGAGGGCAAGGTGACGAAGGTGGTCACGTTCGGCGCGTTCGTCGAGATCCTCCCCGGCGTCGAGGGGCTCGTCCACATCTCCGAGCTTGCCCAGCATCACGTCGAGAACCCGCGCGAGGTCGTCTCGCAGTCCGACACCGTCAAGGTGCTGATCCTCGAGGTCGACGGCGAGCGCCGCCGGCTCTCGCTCTCGCTCAAGCGCGTCGGCGAGAACGGCGCTGAGGGCGAAGCGCCGGATCTTGGGCTGTCGGACGAGGTCTTCACCGAGGCGCCGGCCGCGACGGCAGAGGCCTACGAGCCGGAGGAGCCCATCGCGGACGACGAGCCTGTCGCCGTCGCGGCTCCCGTCGAAGAGTCTGCCGAGGACGCCGAGCCTGCCGCCGCCGCAGCGGCCCCGGCGGACGAGTCCGCCGAGGACGATTCCGCAACCTAGAACTCTCGCGCTCACCGGCGGCATCGGCGCCGGGAAGAGCGAGGCACTACGCGCGTTCGCACGGCACGGCGCCGCCGTCGCGAGCGCCGACGAGATCGTGCACGGGCTCTACGCCGACCCCGAGGTGAAGCGCGCGCTCGTCGAGCGCTGGGGGGAGGGCGTGCTCGCCGGAGGCGAGGTCGACCGCAAGAGCGTGGGGCGGATCGTGTTCGGAGACCGCGCCGAGCTGCTCTGGCTCGAGGGGTTGCTGCATCCGCTCGTCGCCGCACGCCAGGCGCATTGGCTGGAGGAGCAGACCGCACCGCTCGTCGTCGTCGAGGTGCCGCTGCTCTACGAGACCGGCGCGGACGAGCGCTTCGACGCCGTCGTCCTGATCACCGCGTCCGAGGAGACACGCCGGGCCCGCACCGCGGTCGGGGACGCGGCCGAGCGCCAGCAGCGGCTGCTCTCCGACGAGGAGAAGGCCGAGCGAGCCGACTTCGTCTTCGTCAACGACGGCTCACTCGAGGAGCTGGACGCGTTCGTCCGCGGCGTTGTCGAGCAGCTCACTGCGTGACACGGCTCGTCGTCCTCCTCGTGCTGGTCGTCGGCGCAGCAGGCGCAGCCGTTGTCGCTTCGAAGCCCGACTGGTACCTCCGCACCCGCTATCCGCTCCGCTACGAGCACATCGTCCGCGGGCATGCGGACAACTACAGGCTCGACCCGGCCCTCCTCGCGGCGGTGATCTACCAGGAGTCCAAGTTCCGGGCCGACGCCCGCTCGGACTCGGGCGCGATCGGGCTGATGCAGCTACTCCCGGAGACGGCCAAGGGGATCGCGAGCCGGACGGGAGGCTCCCGCTTCGAGGTCGACGATCTCTACGACCCGGAGCTCAACGTCCGCTACGGCTCCTGGTACCTCCGTCACCTGCTCGACAAGTACGGCACCGAGGAGCGTGCGCTGGCGGCCTACAACGGCGGCCAGGGGAACGTCGACCGCGGCGTCCTGTACCCCGAGACCCGTCACTACGTGGAAAACGTCCTGCAATTGCGCGACATCTACGCGAGGGCATACGGACTGTAGAGAGACACTTGACAGACGCCGGAAGTGATGTCATATTGATGTCATGCAGATGGCACAGTTCCTCGAATCGCTCGAGACCGACCTCGAACGGATCGCCGCTGTCGGCGACGATACGGTCTCCCAGGCAGCCTCCCGTCTGAGCCAGGCCCTCCGCGCCTCGGCCGGGATGCGTCTGCTGGACGCGCTCGGGATGGTGGCCGTCGAGATCTCGGCCCAACTCCCGGCCGGACACGTCGAGGTCAGGATGAGCGGGCAGGATCCGAACCTCGTCTACGTCGAGGAGGAGCAGGCGCCGGCCCCGCAGTCCGGGGTCGACGACGAGGCCTCCGCCCGGATCACCCTCCGGCTCCCGGAGGGTCTGAAGGCGGGGGTCGAAGCCGCTGCGAACCGTGAGGGTGTCTCCGTCAACGCCTGGATCGTGCGTGCACTCGCACGCGAAGTGTCCGCGCCCGTCCGCGGCCCCCGTGTGGGGAGCCGTCTGAGCGGGTTCGCCAAGAGCTGAAAGGAGCCGCATGTTCTCCCTCGTCCCGATCAACTACTCCTACGCCGACTACAAGATCGACCGGCGCCCGGCCAAGCGTCAACGCCCGAAGATCCGTCGATGAGGACCGAGACGTTTCCGGCCCCGCGGCAGCTCGCGGTGAACGTGAAGCTGCCGCGGGGGAATGTCGAGGTCGAGACCGCGGACGTGCAGGAGGCGACCGTGGAGCTCACCGGGTCGAGCGACCGCGCGCGCGAGCAGATCGAGCGCTCGGAGATCCGCTTCGAGAACAAGAGCGACTACGACGAGCTCACCGTCGACGCCGACCCGGAGGACTTCGGTTGGAGCGCCGGGCGCGTGAAGCTCAGCATCAGTCTCTCGGGCCGCCGTGACCACGTCAACGTGAAGGTCCGCGTTCCGCACGGGACCAACCTCCGCGCCGACACCGGCTCCGCCGACGTCCGTGCGAGCGGGCGCTACGGCACCCTCGAGACGCACACCGCCGCAGGCGATGTCTGGGTGGACGAGGTCGAGCAGGACGCAGCGCTCAAGGTGGCGAGCGGCGACGTGCGCATCGCCCGCGTCGGCGGCTCGCTGAAGATGCAGACGGCGGCCGGAGACCTCCTCGCCGGACCGGTCGGCGGCGACGCCGAGGTCAAGACCGCTGCCGGCGACGTCAACCTCGAAGAGGTCGGCGGCAGCGTGACCGTGCACAGCGTCTCGGGCGACCTTCGGATCGGCGCCGTCACACAGGGGAAGGTCGAGCTGAAGTCGGTCTCCGGCGACATGGCCGTCGGGGTCCGCCGCGGCTCGCGCGTGTGGATGGACGTGAAGACCGTGACCGGCGACGCACGCTCCGAGCTCGACGCCGGCGCCGACGACGGCGAAGGACCGCTCGTCGAGCTGAAGGCGACCGCCATGAGCGGCGACATCAAGATCGTTCGCGCGTAGCCGATGGCCGGTTCCCGGCGCGCCCTGATGCGGAACCGTGGACTGATCGGCAT
Organism: uncultured Actinomycetes bacterium; assembly: GCA_963700495.1. GTDB lineage: Bacteria > Actinomycetota > Thermoleophilia > Gaiellales > Gaiellaceae > JACCTU01. The sequence continues at coordinate 189,478 of CAVOXT010000005.1, forward strand.
CCTCGCCCCGCCGGCAAGTCTCGGTCCGGCGCTGGAGCGCCGCGCTGCGAGCCGAGAGCTCGCTCCCGCGTGACCCCGTCGAGCCTCTTGCGCGACACGGGCGTGCGCGCGCTCGTCGCAGCCGAGTCGATCTCGATGACCGGCTCGCAGATGACGTACGTCGTGCTGCCGTGGTTCGTGCTCATCACGACCGGGTCTCCGGCACGCATGTCGGTCGTGGTCGCGGCTGAGATGGCCCCGGTGGCGATCTTCGGGCTTGCGAGCGCCGGCGTCACGGCGCGCCTCGGCGCGCGGCGGACGATGCTCGTGTGCGACGGCGCGCGTGCGCTGCTGCTCGGCCTGATCCCGGCGCTCTACCTCCTCGACGCGCTCTCGTTTGCAGGGCTCGTCGGCCTCGTCTTTCTCGTGGGCGTCTTCATGGTCCCCCACGCGAGCGCCCAGCGCGTGATCGTCCCCGAGCTCGTCGGCGAGGACGAGGGCCGGGTGGGGGAGACGCAATCGCTGCTCCAGGCAGGAATGGCCGTCGCGGCGGTCGCAGGACCGGCGCTCGGAGGAGTGCTGATCGCGGTGCTGGGGAAGACGAACGTCCTCTTCCTCGACGCTGCGAGCTACGCGCTCTCGTTCGTCCTGATTGCCGTCTGGGTGCGGCCCGCCGCCGCGGTGGCCGAGGTGTCGGACGAGCCCCGCGGCGCGATGGCAGGCGTCCGGTTCCTCTTCCGCGACCGCCTGCTTCGCACGTGGATGCTCTCGATCACGGGGATCAACGTCGTGTGGAGCGCGCTCAGCGTGACGTTCCCCGTCCTCGTGCTCGAACGCTACGGCGACCGACCCGAGGTGCTCGGGTGGATCTTCGCCGCGTTCGGGCTGGGATCTGTCGTGGGCGCGGTCGTCTCGTTCCGGATCATCGGCCGCGTCGACAAGCTCATGCTGGCGACGACCGCGGGCATCGGGCAGACGGCCGTGCTCTGGCTGCTGCTCCCCGACCTCCCCTGGCCGCTGTTGGCGGCGGTCGCGGCGGCTACGGGGGTCTTCTTCCCGTTCCTCAACTCGGTCGTCGTCAGCACGCGCACGATGCGCACGCCGCCCCACCTCCGGCCGGCCGTGCACACGGCGGCGGTCACCGTTGCGGTCGTCCTCGCGCCGATCGGAGCGCTCGCCGCCGGCCCGGCGCTGAGCACGTACGGCCTGGACGCCGTGCTCGCCGCAGCGCTGGTCGCGAACACGCTGTGCGGCATCGCGTTCGCAGCGGCGGGCCTGCGTGAGCGCGCCGCTGCGAACGCTGCCGGGTCACTTGCTGAAGAACCCGGGCTTGTTGTGGATCGTGAAGATGAAGTGCCCGACGCCCGTGTTTCCGCGGGTGTCGCTCGCCGTCGCGACTAGGACGTAGATGTCGTCCTTGAGCTGCCGGGTGTCGAACGTCGCGTCGAGCCGGAAGAGATAGACGCCCGGCTGGCGCCACATCTTGTGCCCGGCGAAGTTCGCCATGTTCTGACGCGTTCCGCGGACGAAGGTCTGCCAGAAGGGCTTGCTCGGCAGCCGCTCGCGGACGTCGAATGCTTCGCGCTCGGGCACGACGACCGCGCCGTTCTTCGCGCGCTCGATCCGCCAGGTCAGGCGCGCCGGAACGACCGGGAGTCCGTTCCAGCGGGCGTCGGGATTCGGCATGGACGTCTCGTCGGATGCGCTGACCGCGAGCTGGACGCGGCCGCGGAGGAACTCCGGGAGAAGCGCGCGGCCGTTGCCGGCCTCGAGATAGAGCGCTTCGTCGACGCGGGGGGTGGTGCGGTCGACGTAAGGCGTCAGGTGACCGGGAGCTAGGGGGTTGACCTGGCGTCCGTGCTCGATCTCGGTCAGGTGCACGTGCCCGTAGTGGAGGCGGCCCAGCACCGTCTCGCGGGCGGTGACGCGCTGCCCCTCGCGAACGGACGGAACGACGTGCCAGTACTCGAACGCGTTGCCGTCGTCGGAGGTGACGACGACGGTCTCGCCGCTCCGCATGTGGACGACACCGGAGCGAATGGGGTAGACGGCGGTGCCGTCAGGTGCGGAGATGTCGACGCCGAAGTGATAGGCGAAGATGCCGTTGCTGTTCAGGCCGGCCTGGGTGGGGGGTCCGTTGAAGGTGGTGCGCGGATCTCCGAAGACGCCGCGGACCGGGTGCGGCTGGTCGAACGGCTTGATCGGCCAGTTGTAACCGCCGCCCGCCGCGGTCTGGACGGCATGGGCTTGCTGCGTGCCGGCTGCGACCGCTGCGGCGCAGGCCGCTCCGGCGAGAGAGATGAGGGTGATCAGGACGATGGTGCGGCGCCATGCGGCGCGAGTTGAGATGTGGGAGTTGGTAGCCATGCCGTCACCGTCGAGGGCGGTCCAAACCGCTCTCTCACCGCGTCCCAACCGCTCGCTAATGACTCGAGAGAGGTCGTCACACGGCGCTCACACGGCGCCCAACGGCCTACAACGACGTTCTGACGAGTGGTACAACCGCCGCGTGCTCGAGTTCCGCATCCTTGGCCCGCTTGAGGCGCTCGAGGGCGGTGTCCCGGTGCCGCTCGGCGGTCGGAAGCAACGCGCGTTGCTCGCACTGCTCCTCGTCCGGGCCGCCGATGTCGTTCCCGCCGAGCGGCTGATCGAAGAGCTCTGGGGCGAGGACCCGCCCCGAACCGCGGCGACGTCCCTCCAGAATCTCGTCTCGCACCTGCGTAAGGCGCTCGGCCCGGACGTCGTCGAGACCCGTTCGCCCGGATACCGGATGCGAATCGACGCCGAACAGCTCGATCTCACCCGCTTCGAGCACCTCGTCCGCGTCGCCCGCGAAGCCGAGGTGGCCGAGCGCGCGAGACTGCTCGCCGACGCGCTGCGGCTTTGGCGGGGCACGCCGCTGGCGGACTTCACGTATGAGCCCTTTGCGCAGAACGAGATCAGGCGACTCGAGGAGCTGCGTCTGGCGACGGTCGAGGAGCGGATCGCAGCCGAGCTCGAGCTCGAGCGGCACGCCGAGCTGACCTCGGAGCTCGAGGCGCTCGTCGCGGCGCATCCCCAGCGCGAGCGGCTTCGCGGGCAGCTGATGCTCGCCCTCTACCGCTCCGGGCGCCAGACGGAGGCGCTCCAGGCGTACCAGGACGCACGTCGGATGCTCGTCGACGAGCTCGGGATCGAGCCTGGACCGGAGCTCCAGCGCCTGAACGCGTCGATCCTTCGACAGGAGTCGAGCCTCGAACGCGTCCGCTCGGCCCAGCCCGAGGACTCGATCGGCGACGTCGTGCGGGCGATCCTGGCGGGACGGGTGGTGCCGGTGCTCGGCCCCCGAGCAGAGTGTGCCGACGCACCTGACCTTGTCGAGCATCTGGTCAAGGCGTTCGACTACGGCGACCGCACCGGCGAGCTGACTCGGGTGTCGCAGTACATCGCGACGATCAGCGGCGAGGGGCCGTTGTACGACGTGCTGCACGACCTCTACGGCGGGGAGCTCGTGCCGGGGCGGGCACACCGCTTCCTCGCATCGTTGCCGGCGATCCTGCGCGATCGGGGCGCCCCGCACCAGCTGATCGTCACGACTGACTACGACCTCGCGCTCGAGCAGGCTTTCGGCGACGCCGGAGAAGAGATCGACGTCGTCGTCTACCTCGCCGCGGGGCGGAACCGCGGCAAGTTTCTGCACCTTGCTCCGAATAGCTCTCCGACGGTGATCACCGAGCCGAACCTGTACGCGACAGAGCTCTCGCTCGACCGTCGGACGGTGATCCTTCGCCTCCACGGCCGCGTCGACCGAGACGACGGCCGCGAGTGGGAGAGTTTTGTCATCACCGAGGACGACTACATCGGGTACCTCGCTCCCGGGGAGCTCGCCTCCGTGATCCCTGTCGGTCTGGCGGCGCGGCTTCGCCGCAGCCACTTTCTCTTCCTCGGGTACGCGCTCCGCAACTGGCATCTCCGCCTGCTCCTGAACCGCTTGTGGGGCGACGAGAAGGTCGGCTACCGGTCCTGGTCGGTACAGCCCGAGGCGTCTGCTCTCGAGACGGAGTTCTGGCGCAGGCGCGACGTCCAACTCTTCGAGCTGGAGCTCGACGACTACGTCACCGCGCTGGAGCAACGGCTGAGCGAGGTCGCGGTATGAGCGCGTCGACGACGTTCCGGCCGTACAAGGGCCTGGCGCCGTTCGACGACGAGCCCTTCGACGCGCTGCTCTTCTTCGGACGTGAGCGGGAGCGCGAGATCATCGTCGCGAACCTGCTCGCCTCGAGACTGACCGTCCTGTACGGAGCCACGGGGGTCGGGAAGAGTTCGCTGCTGCGGGCGGGGGTCGCTCAGAGACTCCGGACGTTCGCCGACTCGTCGGTCGCGATCTTCAGCTCCTGGGGGGACGATCCAACGGCGGAGATCGACGCGGTGATCGCGGCGGCGGAAGGGGACACGCATCTGATCCTCGACCAGATCGAGGAGTACTTCCTCTACCACGATCCCGACGGCGCGTTCGCGCGACGACTGCCCGAGCTCGTGACGGAGCCCGGGCTGCGCGTGAACGTCCTGCTCGGAATACGCGAGGACTCCCTGGCGAAGCTCGACATCTTCAAGAGCCGGATCCCGAGCCTGTTCGCGAATTACGTACGGCTCGACCATCTCGATCGCGTCGCCGCGCGCGCGGCGATCGTGGGGCCGCTGGAGCGGCTGAACGAGCTCGCTCCGGACGAAGAGCCTTACCGCGCTGAGCCCGAGCTCGTCGAAGCGGTGCTCGACCAGGTTGCGACCGGGAGGATCGAGTACGGGCTCAGCGGGCGCGGGGTCGTTCCCGGACGCGACGAGCCGGGCCGGATCGAGGCGCCCTTCTTGCAGCTCGTGCTGGAGCGCCTCTGGGACGTCGAGCAGGAGGCCGGCTCTCACGTCCTGCGGCTCGAGACGCTCGACCGCCTTGGCGGTGCGGGAACGATCGTGCGCGAGCATCTTGACCATGCACTCGCCTCACTCGACGCGGACCAACAGGCGCTCGCCGCGCAGGTGTTCGAGCATCTGGTTACGCCGTCCGGGACGAAGATCGCCCACGAGATCGGGGATCTCGCTCGATATGCACATGCAGGCGAACGCGAGGTCGGAGTCGTGCTCGGTCGCCTCGCCGCCGAGCGGATCGTGCGTCCCGTGGGCTCGGAAGGGTCGAACGGCCGCTACGAGATCTTTCACGACGTTCTCGCGGACGGCGTCCTAGCCTGGCGCACCGCATTCGAGGCCGAGCGGGAACTGGAACGGGAACGGCGCCGGCGGCGACGAGCGCTCGCCGCTGCCGGGATCGCGATGGTCGCGCTCGCCGCCGTCGCGGCGATCGCTCTCTTCGCACTCGCGCAGCGCGAGCGAGCAAAAGAGGAGGCGACGCATGCACGGGCGAGGGAGCGAGCTGCGCGCGCCCTCGCCGATCTCACGGTCGATCCGCAGCGAAGCCTTCGCCTCGCCGTTGCGGCGGCGACGGACGAGCAGACCCCTCAGATCGAGGAAGTTCTCCGCCGATCGCTGCTCGCCGCGCGCCAGCGCCACGTACTACCGGCCCGCGCAGACGCCTCGGTCGTCGCATTCGACGCCGCGCGGCGCGTACTCGTTCCGTTCGGCATGCGCGTGCGCACCTATTCGTCCAGGGGCGTGCCGATCGGAGCCCTGCCACTTCCCGGCGGTTCGCTGCTCGGGCTCAGCCGTGATCAAGCGTTTGGAGTGGGCGCCGAGGGGCGCAAGGTCGTTGTGCGGGAGACCGCGACCGGGAACATCGTTCGCGCGATTCCGCAGCCGGGTCCGATTCGTGCGGCTCGGTTCGACAACAATGGCCGACTGATCGGCGTCATCGCCGCGAACCGGGCCGGTCACGAGTTCGCGAGCGTGTTTCGGGTTGCAGACGGCACACGTCTCAACGTCTTCCGGGTGCGTGGCACGAAGAGTCTCGCGTTCAGCCCCGACGGGCGACTACTCGTCACCGGTAGCGCGGACGACACCGCAAGAATGTGGCGACTCCGCGACGGGAAGCTCCTGCGCACGTTCCCCCACGCGGGTGACGTGGCTGCCGTGGAGTTCAGCCCGGACGGCAAGCTGCTTGCCACTGCGAGCGGCGACAGCGGTGTCCGCGTATGGGATGTCGCGTCGGGCGGGCAGAAGTTCCTGTTCCTCGGCCATGCGAGTTCCGTCATTGCACTCGCCTGGAGTCCCGATGGAAGGTTCCTCGCCGACGCGAGCCTCGACGGCACATCGAGGATTCTCAACATCGGTAGCGTCGACGCGGGCCGGACGGTCGCCGTCCTGATCGGCCACGATGACCGGGTCAATGCGATCACGTACAGCCGTGACGGCCGGTCGCTGGCGACGGTGTCGAGCGACGGGACGGCTCGCCTCTGGGACGCTCGAGCAGAGGACGAACTCGTTCCGATAGCCGCGCACTCGCCCGGTGTCACACGTGCGTCGTTCGACGCTTCCGGCCGAAAGGCGGTCAGTTGGGGTGTCGACGGTGCCGTCGTGACCGTCATTCAGCCACGCCCGCTAACGGCGAAGATCGGCGAGCCCGGGTTCGTGGCGGTCGCTCGCTTCGATCCGTCCGGCGGACGAGTCGTCGTGGGCGGACCGAGGGGCGCAGCGATCTACACGTCGGGTGGACGCCGGCTGACGAGGCTCGTCCAGCGCGGCGCCGTAACCGACGCTGCCTTCTCGGCCGACGGTCGCCGCGTGGTCGTCGCGACCGACGACGGTTTGGTGCGGATCTTCGGCTCGCGCGGCACGATGCTCGGCAACCTCGATCACGGTGCTCCGGTGACGAGGGTCGCGATTCGCGCCGACGGGCTTGTTGCGACGGCTGTGGATGACGGGACGGTTCGGCTCTGGCGGCCCAGGGTTCGCGCGATCGTCGTCAGCGGGCACGACGGGTTCATCAACGCGTTGCGGTTCTCGCCCGACGGCAAGCAATTGGTCACAGCCGGGGACGACGGAGCGGTGCGCGTCTGGGATGCCGACTCCGGTGCGCTCCTGACCGAGCTCACCGGTCATCTGGGTGGGGCAACCGACGCCGCGTTCTCGCCGAGCGGGCGCATGATCGTCACGACGAGTGGGGGGCGGGAGGTTCGTCTCTCCGACCCGGTGACAGGGGAGCGCATCCGCAATCTGATCGGACACTTCGGTCCGGTCAACAGCGCAGCCTTCAGTCACGACGGGAGGTGGCTCGTCACGACGAGCACACTTGCGGCAGCGATCTGGCAGACCCGGGCGAGCGTGCCCTTCACCTACCTTCGGGGGCATACGGCTCCGGTTGTCCGATCCGCTGAGTTCAGCCCCGACGGCCGCGACGTGCTGACTGCAGCCGACGACGGCACCGTGCGGCTGTACGTCTGCGAGCTTTGCGGCGGGATTGACGATCTCGTCGCGCTCGCGAAGCGACGGCTCGCCGCCGCCAGACCTGTTCGCTGAGCGGGTCAGCCTGCCGACGACGGCCGCGGTGATCGCCGCGTGCGCCGGGGGGCGTCCGGCTTCTTCCTCGAGCGGCGCGGTGTCACGCCTCGGTCGACGAGCTTCGCGAGTGCGTCGAGGTCCGGCATCGGGTCGCCCAGCGTCCGGCGCAGCGCGAGCCCGTTCGCGATCAGGCTGAGGAAGACCGCGATCGTCTCGAGGTCGATGTCGCTCCGGAAGCCCTGCGCACGGAGCCGCTCGAGCCGCTGCGGCCGCTCTTCCATCAGCTTCGCCTCGGCCGCTGCGACGGCGTCTCGGAAGCTGTCGTCGGAGCCGAAGCGCCTGGCCGCTTCGAGCTGCACGCCGAGCCAGTCGGGGTCCTCGTTCGTGATCGCCTCGAGCAATGCGGAGTAGCCCTCGGTGAGCCAGATCTCCGTCAGCCGGACGTTCGACTCGACGGCGAGCTCGACGAAGATCGACTCCTTGCTCGGGAAGTAGTTGAAGATCGCGCCCCGGGAGAGGCCGATCTCCTCTTCGAGGCGGGCGACCGTCGCCCCCTCGTAACCGAGCCGGGCGAACGCCCGTTTGGCGCCCTCCAGGATCTCCCCGCGGCGGCGCTCCTTGTGCTCCTCGGAGACCTTCGGCATATCGACACTTTACAAAACCGTACGGACGTTTTATTATATCGACCCATGACCACCACCGTGAACCGCACCGCAGTCGGCGCTCTCCTGGTCGCCGAGACCATCTCCGTCCTCGGCTCGCGCATGACCTATCTCGCGCTGCCGTGGTTCGTCCTCGCCACGACAGGGTCGCCCGGAAAGATGTCGCTCGTCCTCGCGGCGGAGATCATCCCCATGGCGCTCCTCGGGATCCCGAGCGGGAGCGTCGTCGAGAAGCTCGGCGGCCGCACGACGATGCTGGTCGCCGACTTCGCGCGTGCGCCGATCATGGCCTCGATCCCGCTTCTGTACGCCGCGGATCTCCTCAGCTTCCCGCTGCTGCTCGGGATCGTCGCCCTGCTCGGGACGTTCATGCCGCCGTACTCCGCGGCGCAGCGCGTCGTGCTCCCGGAGCTCGTCGGGGAGAACGAGCGGCTGCTCGTCCAGGGGAACAGCATGATCGAGGGCGGGACCGCGTTCGCCGGCCTGATCGGGCCCGCGCTCGCAGGGCTCCTGATCCCCTTGCTCGGCGCGCCGAACGTCCTCTACGTCGACGCGGCGACGTTCCTCGTCTCGTTCTTGATCGTGCTCTCCCTCGTCCCGAGGCGGAAGCCGCTTCGTGCACCTGCACAGCGCGGCGTGCTCGCAGGGCTGAAGTTCGTCCTCGGCGATCGGCTGCTGGCACCGCTCACCTTCACGGTCATCGGGTTCGGCTTCATCACCTCGGCGCTCTCGCCGGCCCTGCTGGTCTTCGCCCGTGACTCCTTCGGGAGCGCGAGGGTCGCCGGCCTCTTCTACACCGCGCTCGGCGCCGGCGCCTTGACGGGGACGATCGTGGCCGTGCTCGTGGTGAGGAAGCTGGCGCCGCTGAAGATGGCGACGCTCGGGATCCTCGCGTTCGCCGTCCCGCTGTGGGTGCTGCCGACGATGCCGCCGGCGTGGGTGGTGATGGCAGCGCTCTTCGTCGCGACCTTCTTCACGCCGCTCGTGAACGGGCCCGTGATCGGCGTGCTCACGGCGCGAACGCCCGAGGGGCTGCGCGCGAAAGTCATGACGGCCGTGATCGCGGTCAACGCGCTCGCGGCGCCGCTCGGCTTCCTGCTCTCCGGACAGATCCTCGAGCGCTGGGGCGTGGAGCCGATCTTCTTCGGCGTCGCCGTCGGGGTCTCGGTGCTCGCGCTCGTCTTCGCGTCGATCACGATCCGGCACCGGAACGAGACGCTCTCGATCCCGGAGGCACAGCCGGTCGCAGCGTAGGCCGGCGGTACGCTGTTCGGGTGCCGCCGTTCAAGACGTCAGACGCGTACCAACCGACCGGCGACCAGCCGCGCGCGATCGCCGAGCTCACCGAGGGAATCCTCGCCGGCGAGCGCTACCAGACCATGCTCGGGGCGACCGGCACCGGCAAGACGGCGACGATGGCGTGGATCGTCGAGCAGATCCAGAAGCCGACGCTCGTGATCGCTCACAACAAGACGCTGGCGGCGCAGCTCTGCAACGAGTTCCGCGAGTTCTTCCCGCACAACGCCGTCGAGTACTTCGTCTCCTACTACGACTACTACCAGCCCGAGGCGTACGTGCCGCAGGCCGACCTCTACATCGAGAAGGACTCGTCGCAGAACGACGACATCGCGCGGCTGCGGCTCGCGGCGACGTCGTCGCTGTTCACGCGACGCGACGTGATCGTGGTCGCGTCGGTCTCGTGCATCTACGGCCTCGGCTCGCCGGAGGAATGGCAGGAGCGCGTGCTGATCCTCGAGGTGGGGCAGGAGCACGATCGCGACCTCGTCCTGCGCAAGCTGATCGAGTCGATGTACGCCCGGAACGACTCGGTGCTCGGCCGCGGGCGGTTCCGGGTCAAGGGCGACGTGCTCGAGATCCAGCCCGCGAACCAGGAGACCGCCTACCGCGTCTCGTTCTTCGGCGACGAGGTCGAGGCGATCACGCACTTCGACCCGCTGACGGGCGAGGTGCACGCCAAGCTCGACAACATCGCGATCTGGCCGGCGACGGAGTACGTCACCTCGACCCCCACGATCGAGCGCGCCGTCGTCGAGATCCGGCGCGAGCTCGAAGAGCGGCTCAAGGTGCTCGAGGGCGAGGGGAAGATGCTCGAGGCTCACCGCCTGCGACAGCGCACCGAGTACGACCTCGAGATGATGAAGGAGCTCGGCTTCTGCTCGGGGATCGAGAACTACTCGCGCATTCTCGAAGGCCGCGCCGCGGGGACGCACCCGTTCACGCTGCTCGACTACTTCCCGAAGGACTTCGTGATCTTCATCGACGAGTCTCACCAGACCGTGCCGCAGATCGGCGGAATGTACGAGGGCGACCGCTCGCGCAAGCAGACGCTCGTCGACTACGGCTTCCGGCTTCCGTCGGCGCTCGACAACCGGCCGCTGCGCTTCGACGAGTTCCTCGACCGCAAGCATCAGCTCGTCTTCGTCTCGGCGACGCCGGGGCCGTTCGAGCTGCGCCACTCGACCCGTGTGGTCGAACAGCTGATCCGCCCGACCGGGATCGTCGACCCGGAGGTCGAGCTGCGCGCGACGAAGAACCAGATCGACGATCTCCTGAACGAGATCCGGCAGCGCGAGCAGGCGGGCGAACGTGTGCTCGTCACGACCCTGACGAAGAAGATGTCCGAGGATCTGACCGACTACCTGCTCGAGTCCGGCGTCAAGGCGCGCTACCTGCACTCGGAGATCGACACGCTCGAGCGGATCCAGATCATCCGCGAGCTGCGCCTCGGCGACTACGACGTCCTCGTCGGCGTGAATCTCCTGCGGGAGGGGCTCGACCTGCCGGAGGTGTCGCTCGTCGCGATCCTCGACGCGGACAAGGAAGGCTTCCTCCGTGGGAAGACCGCACTCATCCAGACGATCGGGCGCGCGGCGCGGAACACGAACGGCAAGGTGGTGATGTACGCGGACAAGCTGACCGAGGCGATCAAGGGGGCGCTCGACGAGACCGACCGCCGGCGCGCGAAGCAGCTCGCGTACAACGAGGAGCACGGGATCACGCCCGAGTCGATCGTCAAGGGCGTCTCGGACATCGCCGAGTTCCTCACGCTCGAGTCGCCGACGGTCCCGGGCCGGCGCCGCCGCGGCCAGCAGAAGGTCGAGGGCATGTCGGCCGACGAGCTCCACCGGCTCGTGATCACGCTCGAGGAGGAGATGTTCGCTGCGGCCGAGGAGCTCCGGTTCGAGTACGCGGCGAAGCTCCGCGACGAGATCAAGGAGCTGCGGCGGGAGCTCCTGGCCGCGGCGGCGCTCGCCTAGCCGCGCTCGTCGACCGACAGCGGTTCGCGGCCCCGGGCGAACCGGCGCACCGCCGTGAGCTCCCAGTCGTCGGCGCGCCAGATGTACGTCTGGATCGCAATCGACGCGGCGCCGATCTCGTAGACGTGGAGCCCGCGGGCCTCGCCGCGACGCTGCGGCCGCGGCCGGCCCAGGCCCGGCGCGATCGAGACGACGACGGCGTTGACGTCGCCCTCGGTCACCTCGAAGTCCCTGCGCTCACTGACCGCAGCCTGGTGGATGTGGCCCGCGAGGATCAGCTGCGCGCCCGAGTCGACGAGGGACGCGAGGACGCGGTTGCGGTCGGACACCGGTCTCTTCGTCGAGCGCCAGGGTGCGCCGAGGAGGTGGTGGTGGATGGCGACGATCCGGAACGCGTGCTCGGGCGAGTCCGCGAGCGCCTCGCGAGCTCTGTCGAGCTGGTCCCGGCGGAGCGCACCGCTCTGGTGCCGCCACGGCCGCACCGAGTTGAGCCCGAGCACGAAGAGATCGTCGGAGCTGTAGCGCGGCTCCGTCGTCTCCCAGACCCGCTCGAACTCGCGCCACGGCGAGGTGAAGCGCGCCGGGAAGGTGTAGGGGATGTCGTGGTTGCCCGGAATCGCGAGTACCGGCGGCCCGAGCGCGCGCAGGAACTGCGCAGCGCGTTCGTGCTGGTCGCGGCGCCCGCGGTGTGTCAGGTCTCCGCTCGCGACGACGAGCTCCGGCCGGACTCCCTCGAGCAGGGATGCGAAGGCGGGCTCCAGGGCGGGATCCTCGCGCGCGCCGAAGTGGAGGTCGGAAACGTGGAGGACGCGTGTCATAACGGCCGGAGCAGGCTATACAGTGACCAGGCGTGAACGAGTCTCCCGAAGTCTTCGACGACCTCTACCTCGGGCTCCGGGCGGGCGGCGCGATGCGCAAGCAGCGACGCGGCGAGCCGCTGACCGCCGAGGAGCAGGAGGCGCTCGGCCGCTGGCAGCGGCTCTCGGCGGCGCGCAAGTCCCTCGCGATCGGCGCGTTCACGATCGGCACGTTCGGGCTCGGGTTCACGCTCGGCGGCCTCATCTTCGGCCGCTGGCGCCGGGCGTAGCGCCCACCGTTCGGGCCGGCGCGCGCAGGGAGGCGTTGCACGCCGCCGAAGACTCTGGTCCCGATGTGGACGAGTCCGGAGGAGCGGATGTGCTGGGAGTCCCGTCGGCATGCGGTCGTGCTCGCGCGCCCGTTCGTCCGCGCGCTGGTGCTCGGTCTCGTCGGAATCGTGTGCTTCGTCGCCGGCTGGCCGGCCATGGTCGCGGGGCCGCCGCTGATCGGATTGGGCGCTCTGGGCGCAGCCCTGTCGGTCTGGCGCTGGGAGCGGACGAAGGTCGTGGTTACGACCGAAAAGCTCTTCGTCGTCCACGGCACGCTTCGGCGGCGAGCCGCCGCAGTCCGCCTCGGTCGGATCACGACGATCGAGGTCGAGCAGAGCCTGCTCGGCCGGCTCTTCGGCTACGGCACCCTCGTGGCGGGCGAGCTGGAGATCCCGTTCGTGCCGCAACCGCGCCGCGTCGGCAGCCTGGTCGCCCGCCTGAGCGCCTGATCCTGTGGACAAAACACATCGGGGTCTGACCCCGAACCCCGAGCCAAGCGGCCGGATTACGGTTGCTTGCAGGGGCGCTTGGGGAGCGGGGTCTGACCCCGGGTGTTGAGGAAACCGAACACCTGTTCCCGTCCGACACGCCTCGTTACACTGGGTCGGTTATGGCCCAGGAGCACCTCGTCGTTCACGGCGCCCGGGAGCACAACCTCAAGGACGTGACCGTCCGCCTGCCCCGGAACAAGCTCGTCTGCATCACCGGTCTGTCGGGCTCGGGCAAGTCCAGCCTGGCCTTCGACACGATCTACGCCGAGGGCCAGCGCCGCTACGTCGAGAGCCTGAGCGCCTACGCCCGACAGTTCCTCCAGATGATGGAGAAGCCCGACGTCGAGTCGATCGACGGCCTCAGCCCGGCGATCTCGATCGATCAGAAGACGACGAGCCGGAACCCTCGCTCGACCGTCGGCACCGTGACCGAGATCTACGACTACCTGCGCCTGCTCTACGCCCGGGTCGGCCGCCCGCACTGCCCGGTCTGCGGGCGACCGATCGCGGGTCAGAGCCTCGACTCGATCGTCGACCAGGTGCTCCAGCTCCCTGAAGGGACGCGCTTCACGGTCAACGCACCGGTCGTGCGCGACCGCAAGGGCGAGTTCAAGGACGTGTTCGAGGAGCTGCGCCGAGAGGGCTTCACGCGCGTGAAGGTCGACGGCGAGGTGCGCCAGCTCGAGGAGGAGATCGAGCTCGACAAGAAGTTCAAACACACAATCGAGGTGGTCGTCGACCGGCTCGTGCTCAAGCCGGACCTCCGGCTTCGCCTCTCGCAGTCGATCGAGACGGCGGTTCAGGTCGCCGAAGGACTGGTCGTCGTCGACCTCGTCGAAGACGAGAGGGAGCTCCTCTTCAGCGAGAACTTCGCCTGCCCCGAGCACGGCGTCTCGCTCCCCGAGCTCGAGCCGCGCATCTTCTCGTTCAACTCGCCGCACGGTGCGTGTCCGCGCTGCACCGGGCTGGGCGCGCAGCAGGAGATCGACCCGGACCTGATCGTCCCCGATCCGGCGCTCTCGATCGGCGAGGGCGCACTCGTGCCGTGGGCGGTCGGCAACTCGACCTTCTACGAGTCCGTGATCCAGGCGGTCGCCGACAAGTGGGAGATCGACCTCGACACGCCGTGGCAAGAGCTGACCGACGAGCAGCAGAAGCTCTTCCTTTACGGCACCGACGGCGAGCGCGTGTACGTCACGTATCGCAACCGGATGGGCCGTCGCCGGGCGTACATGCTCGCGTGGGAAGGGATCGTCTCGAGCCTCCAGCGCCGCTACCGCGAAACCGACTCGAGCACGCAGCGCGAGCGGATCGAGGAATACATGTCGTTCCGCCCGTGTCCCGTCTGCAACGGAGCGCGCCTGAAGCCCGAGGTCCTCGCGGTCACCGTCGGCGAGCTGAACGTTCACGAGTTCACGAAGATGTCGGTCTCCCGCTCGATCCGCTTCGTCGAGGACCTCGCGCTCAGCGAGACGGAGCGCCTGATCGGCGAGCGGATCCTGAAGGAGATCAGGCAGCGCCTGACCTTCCTCGACGACGTCGGCGTCGGCTACCTCCAGCTCGACCGCGCCGCGGCGTCGCTCTCGGGCGGCGAGGCTCAGCGTCTGCGCCTCGCGACCCAGATCGGCAGCCAGCTCGTGGGCGTGCTCTACATCCTCGACGAGCCCTCGATCGGCCTGCACCAGCGCGACAACGACAAGCTGATCGGCACGCTCGAGCGGCTCCGCGACCTCGGCAACACGGTGCTCGTGGTCGAGCACGACGAGCAGATGATGCGAAGCGCCGACTGGCTCGTCGACATGGGACCGGGCGCGGGCGAGCACGGCGGCCACGTCGTCGCCGAGGGCACCGCCTCGAAGATCGAGAAGAACCCGAACTCGATCACGGGCCAGTTCCTCTCCGGCAAGCGCGCAATCGCTGTGCCGGAGCGGCGCGAGGAGGATCTCGGCAACTTCCGCGTCGTCGGCGCGAGGCAGCACAACCTGAAGGACATCGACGTCGAGTTCCCGATCGGGAAGTTCGTCGCGGTGACCGGCGTCTCGGGCTCCGGCAAGTCGACACTCGTGAACGAGATCGTCCACAAGGCCCTCGCGAACCGGCTGCACAGGATGCGGCTGAAGCCGGGCGAGCACGAGACGGTCGAGGGGATCGAGGCCTTCGACAAGGTGATCGACATCGACCAGTCGCCGATCGGACGCACGCCGCGCTCGAACCCGGCGACCTACACGAAGCTGTTCGACCACATCCGCGAGCTTTACTCGCTCACGCCAGAGTCGAAGGTTCGGGGTTACAAGCCCGGTCGCTTCTCGTTCAACGTGCGCGGCGGACGTTGCGAGACGTGCAAGGGCGACGGCCAGATCAAGATCGAGATGCACTTCCTGCCCGATGTCTACGTCCCGTGCGAGACGTGCAAGGGCGCGCGCTACAACCGGGAGACGCTCGAGGTTCGCTTCAAGGGCAAGTCGATCAGCGACGTGCTCGAGATGTCGGTCGAGGAAGCCCTCCAGTTCTTCGCAAAGATCCCGAAGATCAGGCGCAGGCTCCAGACGCTCCACGACGTCGGGCTCGACTACATCAAGCTCGGCCAGCCGGCGACGACACTCTCCGGTGGTGAAGCGCAGCGCGTCAAGCTCGCCTCGGAGCTGTCCAAGATCGCGACCGGCCGGACGCTCTACATCCTGGACGAGCCGACGACGGGCCTGCACTTCGCCGACATCGAGAAGCTGCTCGAAGTGCTGCAGCGGCTGGTCGACAGCGGCAACACCGTGCTCGTGATCGAGCACAACCTCGACGTGATCAAGCAGGCCGACTGGATCGTCGACCTCGGCCCTGAGGGCGGCGAGGCGGGCGGCGAGGTGATTGCGACGGGGACGCCCGAGCAGCTCGCCGACGTGCCCGAGAGCTTCACCGGCGGGTTCCTGCGCGCGATCCTGCCCGCGAAGGCCGCCGCCGCTGCGTAGCGGTTCCCTTGACTAGCCCCGCGCCTACGCTTCCCGCCGTGGAGCGGGAGTGGTGGGCACGGACGCTGCTCGTCCTGCGGCGGCCCGCCGCCGTCTTCGCTGCGCTCCGCGCGGACGACGACGACGAGCGCTCGGAGCCGTTGCTGGCGATCGTCCTGCTGGCCGGGATCGCCGCGGTCCTCGGAACGAACGCGTTTGCTCACGCATTCGACGACTTTGAGCTCGACGGGCTGACGTTCGCGGTGGTCGCGTTCATCGCCGGCGGCATCTACGGGGTCGCCGGGTACTTCCTGCTCGGCTTCCTCGTCTACGCCGGCGCGCGTGCTGCCGGCTCGGACGGCTCGTACGGGCGGATGCGCCAGCTCGTCGGCTTCGCGGCCGTCCCGATCGCGGCCTCGCTCTTGGTCTGGCCGGTCCGGCTCGCGATCTACGGTGGGGACGTCTTCCGGAGCGGTGGGGCCGATACCGGCACCGGGAATCACGTCTTCGAGGCGCTGGAGCTCACAGCGCTCGTCTGGTCGGGGGCGCTCGTCGTCGTCGGCCTGCGCGCCTACAACCGCTGGAGCTTCGCGCGTTCGGTCCTTGCGGCGCTGCCCGTGCTTCTCCTGCCGGGGCTTGCGCTCCTGCGCGCGTACGGCCTGGCGTAGGGCTAGCCGCTCTCGACGTAGTCGGCGACGGCCGCGATCTCGGCGTCGCTGAGCCGGTCGCCGAACGGCGGCATGGCGCCGCTGCCGTTTCGCACCTGCTGCTCGATCTCTGCCTTGCTCAGGCTGGTCCCGTCCAGCGGCGGGCCGACTGTTCCGCTCGAGTTCGCGGGGCCGAACGTGTGGCAGGCGCCGCAGCCTGCTTCGGCGAAGACCGCTGCGCCGTCGACGTCCTCACCGCCCGCGGTCGTCGCCGGCTCGGTCGGCACGGTCTCCGTCGTCGCCGTCTCCGCCGGGGTCGATTCCGTCGTCGCGGCTTCGGAGCTCGTCGCGGCTGCGGCAGGCTCGTTGTCGTCGGCGGTCCCGCGGCCGATCAGGTAGCCGGCGAGGCCGGCGGCGAACGCGAGAAAGAGTGCGGTCAGGACGAGCGCCGCCTCGGCGGTGACGCTTGACCAACGGCTTCGCTTCGGCGACGAGGCCATCCCTCGGAAGACGATAAACGAGTCGCGCCTACCGCGTTGCGAAGAAGGCGTTCAGCTCCTCCTCGGGCATCGCATAGGTGTGCTGGTCCTCGGGGAAACGACCGCTCCGAACGTCGTCGGCATAGGTCTCGAGCGCGCGGCGGATCGCGCTGCCGAGGTCCGCGTAGCGCCTGACGAACCGCGGCGCCCGGCCCTCGTAGAGACCGAGCAGGTCGTGCCAGACCAGCACCTGGCCGTCGCACTCGCGCCCCGCGCCGATCCCGATCGTGGGGATCGCGAGCGAGCGAGTGACCTCCGCCGCGACCGCCGCAGGCACCGCCTCGAGCACGAGCGCGAAGCAGCCGGCCGCCTCGAGCTCGCGGGCATCGGCGACGAGCCTGCGTGCCTGCTCGGCCGTTCGCCCTTGCGCCTTGAAGCCGCCGAGCGCCGTCGCGGACTGGGGAGTGAGGCCGATGTGACCCATAACCGGGATTCCGGCACCGACGACTGCCCGCACCCGCGGCAACATCGGGCCGGCGCCCTCGAGCTTGACCGCGTCCGCAGCAGCCTCCTTGACGAAGCGGACGGCGTTTTCGACCGCCGTCTCGTCGGAGACCTGGAACGACCCGAACGGCATGTCGGCAACGACGAGCGGGCGCTTCGCTCCGCGCGTGGCCGCGCGTGTCAGCATCAGCATCTCGTCCATCGAGGCGGGCACGGTCGAGTCGTGGCCGAGCACGACCATCGCCGCGGAGTCGCCGACGAGGATCAACTCGACGCCGGCTGCCTCTGCCAGCCGGGCGCTCGGCGCGTCGTAGGCGGTCACCATCACGATCTTCTCGCCGCGACGCTTCAGCTCGGCGAGCTCGGGGAGCGGCAGCTTGCCGTGCGTCCACGACGCATAGCGGGGTGCGGGTGTGCTCATTCCTCATCTCCTTCGAGAACGACGTTGTCGATCAACCGTGTCTTGCCGATGCGGACGGCCGCAGCGAGAACGCGCGGCTCGAGATCCACGACCTCGACGTAGTCGACATCGAGATCGCGCAGACGCTCACGCGCCCTCTCCGCGTCCTTCGTCGCGAGCGCGCGGGGGAGGGAGCGAGCGCGGGCGCGCTCGCCCGGGGAGAGCAGCGCGTTTCGCGACGAAAGTGCGAGCCCGTCGCCGTCGCGAACGGTGGGCAGGACGCGGAGCTCGAGCTCGAGGTCGAGATCGCGCACCATGCGTTTGAGGACCGCGACCTGCTGTGCGTCCTTCTGGCCGAAGTACGCGAGCTGCGGGCGCACGAGGTTGAACAGCTTGAGGCAGATCGTCGCGACGGCGCGGAAGTGGCCGGGGCGGTGTACGCCCTCGAGCCGCGCGCCGAGCTCCTCCACGTCGACCCACGTCTGGAAGCCCGGTGGGTACATCTCGTCGGCGCTCGGGGTGAACAGGAGGTCGACTCCGGCTTCGGCGGCGACCAGCGCGTCGCGCTCCTCGTCGCGCGGGTAGCCGTTCAAGTCGGCGGGCTCGCCGAACTGGGCCGGGTTGACGAACAGCGAGACGACGACGAAGTCGGCCTCGGCCCGCGCAGCCGTCAGGAGCGAGATGTGGCCCTCGTGGAACGCGCCCATGGTCGGCACGAGCGCGACCGTCGAGTCGCGGTGTGCGGCGAGCGCTGCACGCAGCTCGGGGATCGTGCGGACGGTCCTCACTTCGCCGTCGCCTCTGCGAGCACGTCGTAGAGCGGCTCGAGCTCGGGATGCGTGGCCCGGATCGCCTCGCGGTGGCGCTCGACGGTGCCCCAGTCGCCCCGCTCGATGGGGCCGGTCAGCTCGAAGTCGTTGTCGATCGTCCGGCGCATCAAGGGGACGAGCCCTTCGGGCGGGGCCCCTGCGGCGCGGACGAGCTCCGACGCGACGCGGTGAAGGGTCACGAGGTAGCTCGATGCGATCGCGGCGCCTGCGTGGTAGAGCGGGCGGCCGGCGTCGGCCAGCTCGAACGGCTCGAGCCCGAGCGTGCGGGCGAGCCAGAAGCCGAGCTCGCGCGCCTCGGCGGTCTCGGCGGAGACGGCCGCGTACGCGCCGTCGAGCTGCTCGGCGCCGCGGCGCTTCGTGAACGTCTGGAGCGGATGCAGTCCGAATCGCCGCTCATGCGGGTCGAGCGCGACGAGCGTCGTCGCCCCCGACGTATGGGCCAGATACGGGCCCGGCTCGACCGAGCGCGCCACGTCCGCGATCGCGGTGTCCGGAACGCAGAGCAGGACGAGCTCGGCGCCTTCCTCGCGCAGAGCGACGCCGCGCTCGCGCAGCCGAGCCGCGACCGCTGAACCGACGCGCCCTGACGCGCCGACGACGTTGACTGTCTCGATCACAAGAGCTCCAGTTCCGTGGTGGATACCGGGCCGAGGGCACAGTCTACTCGTACCTAAGCGGATCGACTGCGATCCGTAGATTCCGCCGCAGTCGTCCGCGAGACAACGGATTCCGCCGCCTCGGTCGCGTGCGATGCTCGTGGTAGCGACAAGAGGAGATCTCGGATGGTTGCGACGCCGGCTCCGTCGCCCGCCTCGGGGGGTCGTGGAATGAGTGTCCGCGATGTGACGCTCCTCCCTGACCACTTCTCGCTGCCTGGGACGCTCGCCGTCCCGACCGATGCGGTCGGGGTCGTCGTGTTCGCGCACGGCAGCGGCAGCAGCAGGCTCAGCCCGCGGAACGTCGAGGTTGCAGCCGTGCTGCACGCGGGCCGTCTGGCGACGCTTCTGTTCGACCTGCTCACCGATGACGAGGCAGCCGACCGGCGGAACGTCTTTGACATCCCGCTCCTCGCAGGCCGGGTCGTGACCGCCGTCGAGTGGCTCGACGGGCAGCCCGAGGTCAGGCACGTCCCCGTTGGCCTGTTCGGCGCGAGCACCGGGGCCGCAGCGGCTCTCTGGGCGACTGCCGACCTGGGGCCGGCGATCGGCGCGGTCGTCTCGCGCGGTGGCCGGCCGGACCTGGCCGGCCCGCGCCTGGCGGAGGTCACTGTGCCGACGCTGCTCGTCGTCGGCGGTCGCGACGAGGCCGTCCTCGAGCTGAACCGAGACGCGCTTGCCCAACTTCGCGGTCCGGCCGCGCTCCGGGTCGTCGAAGGAGCCACCCACCTGTTCGAGGAGCCGGGGGCGCTGACGCAGGTCGCCGCGCTGGCCGCCGACTGGTTCGTCGGCCATCTCGCGCGAACGCGATGAGCGCCCCAGCGCAAGCGATCGGCGGGCCTGCTGCGGCGCTGCGTCAGGTGGACGAGACCCTGTGGGAGATCCCCGCCGACGCGCGCGAGGACATGCGCGTACCGGCGCGCGTGTTCGCCGACCGCGTGCTGATCGAGTCGATTGCGGCCGACCGGTCGCTCTGGCAGCTCCAGAACGTCGCGACCCTGCCGGGCATCGTGGAGGCCGCCCTCGCGATGCCGGACATCCATCAGGGGTACGGTTTCCCCGTCGGCGGCGTCGCGGCGACCGAGACCCCGGACGGTGTCGTCTCCCCCGGCGGGGTCGGGTACGACATCAACTGCGGTGTCCGGCTGCTCGCCCTCCCGATCTCGGTCCGGGAGCTCGGCGGGAGGTGCGAGGCGCTCGTGCACGAGCTCTCGCGGGCAATCCCCGCAGGAGCGGGCCGCCATGGTTCGCTCCGGCTCGACGCGCCCGAGCTGGACCGGCTGCTGCGCGAGGGCCCGGCGATGCTCGTCGAGCGCGGGCTCGGCACCGAGGGCGACCTCGAGCACACCGAGTCGAACGGCTGCCTGCCCGGCGCCGACCCGGCAACGGTTTCCGATCGCGCGAAGCAGCGCGGCGCAGGGCAGGTCGGCACGATCGGCTCGGGCAACCACTTCATCGAGGTCGAGCGAGTCGAGGAGCTGTTCGACCAGGTCGCGGCGGACGCATTCGGACTCTTCGAGGGCCAGGTGACCGTGCTCATTCACTCCGGTTCACGCGGCCTCGGCCACCAGGTCTGCACCGATCACGTCCGCGTCATGGACTCCGTCCAGCGGACGTACGGGATCGAACTGCCCGACCGGCAGCTCGCCTGTGCGCCACTCTCGTCGCCGGAGGGTCGGGCGTACCTGGGCGCGATGGCGGCGGCGGCGAACTTCGCCTGGGGGAACCGGCATGCCATGGCCCACGAGGTGCGCCGGGCGATCGGGAGGATTCTCGGTCCCACCGCTGCGGACGGCACGCGACAGGTCTACGACGTCGCGCACAACGTGGCGAAGCTCGAGCGTCACGGAGGGCGGGAGGTGTGCGTGCACCGCAAGGGCGCGACGCGCGCGTTCCCGGCCGGCTCACCGGAGATCCCCGAGCGCTACCGCACGGTCGGCCAGCCAGTGTTCATCCCCGGGAGCATGGGAACTGCGAGCTTCGTCCTCGCCGGCGCCCCGGGCTCGATGGAGCGGGCGTTCGGGACGACCTGCCACGGGGCCGGCCGGCGGATGAGCAGGACGGGCGCGAGGCGCCGGGTCACAGGCTCCGAGCTCAGACGCGAGCTCTCGGCGGCCGGCATCGTTGTCCGCTGCGCGTCGAACAAGGGCCTTGCCGAGGAGGCACCGTTCGCCTACAAGGACGTGGACCGCGTCGTCGAGGTGGTTGAGCGGGCGGGCCTGGCGCGCCGAGTGGCACGCCTTCGCCCACTCGGCGTCGTCAAGGGGTAGCCGGAGAGGAGGTGCCCATGCGTCGAGACACGATCCTGCCGACGACCCGTCTCGGGTGGTGGGCAATCTGGCTCGGTGTCGCAAACGTCGTGCTGGTCTTGGGCTGGAGTCTCATGGGGCCGCTCGGCGCGCTGCCAGGTTTTGCCTGCGGCGTGGCCGGCGGCGTCGTTGCGTCGGTCGCGATCTCCAGGCGTCGCGAACGCGCTCTCACCGTGTTCGCCGCCGTCGCCCCACTCGTGCTCGTGTTTGTCTTCGTGCTCGCCGAGCTGATCGTCGGCCATGACTGAGCCGGAGATGCGGTCCGAACGCGCGACTGCGCTGAGCGGCCAGCGGCTGGTGCTCCTCGTCGTGGCAGGGCTGCTCTCCGGCGCCGCCACGCTTGCGATCGGGATCCTCCTCTTCGGCGACTTCGGATCGACCGAGGGCCGCATCCTCGCGTCGATCGCGGTGGTCGCCGGGTACGGGCTGCTCACGCTTCCGGCGGCGGCTCTCCGAGACCAACGGCGCCTGCTCGTCCTCGCCACGGGGATCGTCGCGCTGGCGATCGTGGGCGCGGCGCTCGGCATCGCCGCGATCTGGTGGCAGGACGGGCCGCCGGACGTGTTCGGGAAGACGGTCGGTACGGTGACTGGTTGCCTGGTTGCGGCGGTGCAGGTCGCCGCGCTCGCCGTGCGACGAGGCGAGCAGGATCCGACCGTTGTGCGGCGGCTGTTTGCCGCTTCGTGCGTGGCCGTCATCGCCCTCGCGGCTATGTTCACGGCGTTGCTATGGGCAGAGGATGTCGGCGAGCGCTACATCAGGTTCTTCGGCGCACTCGTCGTCCTCGACGCACTTCTCGTCGCCTTGCAGCCGATCTTCGCGCGCGTGCGGCCGACCACGACGCTGTACCGGCTCCGGATCGTGGTTGCACCGCAAGAGACGGTCGAGCTGGCGATCGAAGCGCGCGACGCCGCGGCCGCGGCGACGCAGGCCATCCGCGCGCAGGAACGCGACGGCCGCCGCGTCCTGCTCGTCGAGTTCACCGACAGCGGCGTGCCCGGATCGAAGATGAGGGAATTCGCGGATTGAATCGGCGCCGCGGTACGAGAGGATTCTCCCAGCGTCGAGTACGGAGTGCGAGTAGGGCGAAACTCCTCCAAGAAGCCGTAGGCAACGAAAGCTCCTCGGAGAAGTGGACGAAAGCACCACCGGCTCGACGATTTTTCGTGGTCCCGCAGCGATCGGGGTCGTACAGGTGACGCCTCGTAGAGCGCTCCCCGACTGAGATGTATCGCTTCGTGGAGCACACCGGGGAGCTGGAGCTCGAGCTGGAGGGAAGGTCGCGCGAGGCAGTGTTCGGCGCGGCTCTGGGAGCGCTCCGTGAGTTGGTTTCGAACGGCGAGGCCGGGCCGAGCGTCGTTCGCGAGATCCACGCCGCCGCTCCGGACGACGCAGCGCTCCTCGCCGTCTGGCTCGAGGAGCTGCTCTTCCTGGTTGAGACGGAGGACCTCGTCCCGGAGGGGATCGACCTGCTCGCGGTAGCGGACGGCCGCTTTGACGCGACAGTCCGCGGTCGGCGCGGACATCCGCGCCACCTCGTCAAGGCCGTCACCTACCACCACCTCGCGCTCACGCGCCATGGAGAGCGTTGGTACGGGCGCTGCGTCCTCGATGTCTGACACCGGAGCCGCCGTCGGTGTCCTTCGGGTGCGGATTGAAGGCTTCCGCTCCGCGCGGAGCGTGTCGTTCTCACCCGGCCGGATGTGTGCACTCGTCGGGGAAGCGAAAGCCGGCAAGTCGAACGTCCTCGAGGCGATCTGGAGGCTGCTCGAGCCGAGCGCGCCCGCGCTTGCGTCGAGAGACGCGTTCATCGGCGGTGACGGCCGGATCCGCATCGAGGCCAGTCTCGGCGGCGGCCAGACGATCATGCTCGAGGCGGTGCCGCCGGGAGTTCCGACCTTGCGGGCCGAAGCAGCACCGCCGGTGCTCTTCCTCCCGGCGGCTGCGCGCAGCGGCCGGCTCGCCGCTCGGACGGCCGCGGGCGCAGGGCCCGCCTTCGAAGCCGAGGGGTTGCTTCGTCAAACGATTGCACGCGCGCGCCGGCGGCCTTCCGCGGCGGCGGGGGCCGTCGCGCTCGCATCGTGGCTCGAGAGGTGCTTGGAGCAGGAGATAGGCGGGCTGCTGCTCGTGATCGAGGAGCCGGAACTGTTCCTCCGGCCGCAGGCTCAGCGGTACCTCTACCGGCTGCTCCGCTCGTTCGCCTACGCCGGCAACCAGGTCCTCTACTCGACGCACGCACCGGCCTTCCTGAACGTGGCGCGCCTGGAGGAGCTCGCGCTCGTCGAGCATCGGGGCGCTCAGGGAACGGCGGTCGTCCAGCCGCAGCCTCTCGCACCGGACGAGAGCTTCCGCGCATTCAGCGAGTTCGACGCCGAGCGAAGTGAGCTGTTTCTCTCTCGCGCGACCCTGCTCGTCGAGGGACGTACGGAGAAGCTCGTCTTCCCGTTCGTCTTCCAGGCGCTGGGCCGTGACCACGACCGCGACGGGATCTCGATCGTCGAGTGCGGCGGTAAGCCGAACATCCCGCTGTTCGCCCGCGTCAGTGACGCGGCCGGTGTTCCGTTCGTCGTCGTGCACGATCGCGACGCCCCGGCGGGCCGTAAGCCCATCGCGGCCGAGCGTGCGGTCAACGCTGCAATCGCGGACGTCGCGCCTCCCGAGCGCGTGGTCGTCCTGACGCCCGACTTCGAAGCCGTTGCAGGACTCAAGGGTCACCGCCACAAGCCGGAGCACGCCTGGCGGAGCTTCGCGACGATCACGCGCGCACAGTTGCCGGCGCCGCTGGAGGACGCCGCGATGCGTGTGCTCGCGCTCGCCCGCAGCTAGCCCGGGATCAGGGTGGGCTGGAACTCGCGCAAACGCCCGTCCTTCAACCAGAGCACGTCGTCAGCGATCGCGAGCAGCCGCGCGTCGTGCGAGACGATGACAACGCCGCTGTCGCGCTGCTTCGCCAGCCCCCGCAGAAGCTCCATCACGTCGTGGCCGTGGGCCGTGTCCAGGTTGGCCGTCGGCTCGTCGCCGAGCAGCAGGCTCGGGGCGTTCGCCAGGGCGCGCGCGATCGCGACGCGCTGACGCTCCCCGGCCGAGAGATCCCTCGCGTTGAAGTCCAGGCGCTTGTCGAGGCCGACCTCGACGAGGAGTGTCCGGGCACGCCTGCGTGCCTCGCGGCCCCTCACGCCGCCGATGTTGAGCGCGATCTCGACGTTCTCCGACGCCGAGAGCGACTCGAGCAGGTTGAACGTCTGGAAGACGAAGCCCACGAGCTCCCTCCGCACGCGCGGCAGCTCGCGCCGGCCGATCGCGGTGACGTCGACGCCGGCAAGGACGATCCGGCCGTCGGACGGGCGCAGGATCCCGCCGATCATGCTGAGCAGCGTCGTCTTCCCGGACCCCGACGGTCCCATGATCAGGGTGATCTCGCCGCGGCGGGACTCGAGGCTGACGCCGTCGACGGCGCGAACGAGCGTGCGACCGCTGCCGAAGACCTTCGTCACGTGCTCGACTTGGAGGAGAGGCGCGGCGCTCACGGCCGAAACACCACGGCAGGGTCGATACGGTTGATCCGCTGAACCGGCACGTACGAGGACGCGGCGGCGACCACCAGCGCGACGGCGAACACGGCGAGCGCGTCGGAGAGGCGCAGCACCGTGATGAATTCCGGCACCTCGCGCTTGATCAGGTGCGCCGCCGCGGTAGCAGCGCCGATCCCGATCGCAGAGCCGAGCGTTCCCAGTGCCAGGCTCTGCACGACGACGACCCGGTAGAGGAACGCATCGGCCGCGCCGATCGCCTTGAGGACGCCGAACTCGCGGGCGCGTTCCACTGTGGCCGTGTACGTCGTCAACGCGACGACCGCGCCGCCGACGACGAATCCGATCGCGACGAGGACGCCGACGACGGAGAGGAAGCCTGCGTTCACGCGGTCGGCGAAGCTCGCGGCAAATTGCTCGCCCGTGTGCGTCTCCGCGTGGGGCAGCGCCCGCGTCACTTCGGCGGACACTGCGTCGGGGTCGACGCCCGGCGCGAGGTCGAGCAGGAAGAAGTTCACGAGGTCGTCCGTGCCGAAGAGGCGTCGGGCGTCGGCCGCGTTCAGGAACGCGGTCTGGAAGATGCTGTTGCCGCCGCTGTGCACCCGGGCGACGAGCAGGCGGCGGCCGAGGATGACGAGCTCGTCTCCGACGCCGACGCCTGCCTGCCCGGCGAGCAGCCGGTCGATGTCGATCGTGCCCTCTTCGAGTGCATACGCACCGCGGTGAGCATCGATCGCGAGCGCGAACACGTCGAGCTCGCGACCTCCGTGGACGAAAGCGATGTGGCGTGCATAGACGGGGATCACGGCAGTGACGCCGTCGAGGCGCGCGAGCGTTGCGGGAACCGGCCGACGTCGCTCCAGCCGCGGTAGAGGCTGACGACGATGAGGATCAGCAGGACGGCGAATGCGACGCCGCCGACCGACATCGCCAAGCGCCCCTTTTCGGCCAGCAGGTTGCGTCGTGCGAGTGGGACCATCGCCGTGATCGTCGGGCCGGGCGCCGCGGCGCGCATCCGGCTGGCCCCGGATCCGGACGGGGAGAAATTCCGTACTTCTGCGGCCGGCGCTCCGCGCATTCGCCGATGGCTGGACGCGCGCGGTCGTGCCGCGTCAGGCTCGATCGAGCACGGTCCGCGGCACCGCGGCCGCCTCGTCGAGCAGCCTCACGACCTCGTCGTCCTCGACCGGGTCGAAGAGCTCGTACCAGACGCCGACGGCGAAGAACGGGACGATGGGGTGCGGACACACGATCTCCACCCTCTCCCGCCGGACGTCGTCGACCGTCTGGGCCGCGCCGACCGGAACCGCCGCGATGACGCGGGCGGCGCCGCGCGCGCGAGCCCACCGGATCGCCGCGATCATCGTCGCGCCGGTGGCGAGACCGTCGTCGGCAAGGACGACCGTGCGGCCGGTGAGGTCGAGCGCCGGGCGCGGGCCGTGCAGACGAGCATCGAGCTCCATCGCCGCCCGCTTCGCGCGTTCGACTGCGGCCGCGCGCTCCTCCTCCTCGAGGCCGTCGTCCTCACGGAGGAACACCCCGTCGCCTGGGGCAACTGCGCCGATTGCGTACTCCGGCTGGCCCGGATGTCGGACCTTGCGGACAGCGACGACGTCGAGCGGCAGCCCGAGCGCGCGCGCCACTTCGGCCGCGATCACGACGCCGCCCCGCGCGAGGCCGACGACCACGCCGTCGCCGAGCTCGAGCCCTGCAAGCGCCGATGCGAGGTCGCGACCGGCCGCGGCGCGATCGCGATAGAGCGGCGGCTCCGCGACCATCATCCACTGGGCCGGCATCAGCGCACCCGGGGTGCTGCCATCGAGCGACGCTTGGGCGCCGGTGTCCCGGGGAGGTGCAGCAGGTTCTCGACGTCGTGGACGCCCCTGACTTCCCGCACGGCGCTCTCGAGGGCGGAGACGAGATCGGGTCGGTCGACCTCGCCGCGCAGCACGATGCAGCCGTTCTCGGCGTTCAACGTGATCCTCCCCTTGGGGAACGTCCGATCGCGGAAGACGATGCTCTCGACCTTGTGTGAGAGCTCGACGTCGTCGAGCTCGGGAGGCGTGCCCGGCCACACCGCGTGCCGCAGCTTCCGCGTCTTGCCCGTGAGCTCGGCGGTCCCGAAGCGCAGCAGCCGCACACTCCGTCGCTGAGCATGGTGGCGGACGCCCGTCGCGCGGTCGCGTATTGCACGGCGCCACCTGCGCCCGTGGAACGGGTCGAGGAAGAATGATGCGAGGGCGCCGACAGACACGCCCGCAAGGAACGATGCGGCGCGCACGTGTCCCTGGCCAACAGGAGCGCGCCGGAGACGGGTTCGCAGCTTCACCGGAATCTCCCTCCGTGAGTTGCTGCGAGCATCACTCCTCCGGCCGCCCGGTGAATCGGTCGCGTCGCGGAACCCACCGTCGGGGAAACTACGGATCGTCGCGAGGTCGTAGTTCCCCGGACCCACAGTCGGGGCAGACGCCGATGCCACGGCTTCGATGCTCTGCGCAAGCTCGTCGCATGAGCGGCTCTCGCCTGATCGCAGGTCGGCGCCTGCGCCGGTTCCAGCGCCCCGGGCGGCCGCTGCTGGTGTTCGCAGGCCGGTCGCATCCGAAGCTCGCGGCGTCGATCATGGCCCGGCTGGGGATGCCTCTCGGCGAGGTCGAGTTGGAGACCTTCTCGAACGGCGAGATGTACTGCCGGTACATCCAGTCGATTCGTGGGGCGGACGTCTTCGTGCTGCAATCGTGCTGGCCGGCGACGAACGACCACCTTCTCGAGCTCCTCGTCATGATCGACGCGGCGCGACTGGCGTCCGCGGGGCGCGTGACCGCCGTCATGCCCTGGTTTCCGTACTCGCGCCAGGACAAGAAGTCGGCGCCGCGAGAGCCGATCTCGGCGCGCGTCGTGGCCGAGTTGCTCGAGGCCGCAGGTGCCGATCGCGTGCTGACGATGGATCTGCACGCGGGCCAGATCCAGGGCTTCTTCCGCGTCCCGGTCGACCACATGACTGCGCTCCCGCTCTTCGCGGACCACTTCAGGGGGTCACGCGTCGCCGGCGAGAACGTCGTAAGCGTGTCTCCGGACCTCGGCCGGGTCAAGCAGGCTCGCCGCTTCGCTCAGATGTTGGGCTCGGGGTTCGCGGTCGTCACGAAGACGCGTCCGGAGCACGAGGTCTCCGAGGCAGCCGAGGTGATCGGCGACGTCCGGGGCAAGCTCGCGCTCGTCGGCGACGACATGGTCGTGACGGGCGGTACGCTCATCGCCGCGGCGGGGGCACTTCGACAGGCAGGCGCCACCGAGGTCAGAGCCTTCGCGACGCACCCGCTGTTCACGCCGGGCGCCGCGTCGGCGGTCGCTCAGGCCGTCGACGAGCTCGTCGTCACCGACACCGTCGCCGTCGGACCCGAGACGGACGCCGCGGCGACGGTGCTCTCGGTTGCCGACCTCCTGGCCGCCACGATCGCGAACGTTCACTCGGACCGGTCGGTCTCGGAGCTCTTCGGCGGCCTCAACGAGCTGTTCTGACCGACTCGCGAGCCTCGGCCAGGCGCGGCTCGACCACGAGGCGGTCCCCCTCGACGCGGACCTCTGTTCCGAGCTCGGCGCACGCCCTCTGGAAGCGACGGACGATCCAGCCTGCGTCGTCTCCGCCGGCCAGGCGCGTATGTGCGTACTCGAGGCGGAGCGGGACGGCCTCGATCCTGCTCGGCCCCTGCGCGTCCAGCGTCACGAAGAACAGCAGTCCGAGGTCGTTCCGGAGCACGCGGTCGACGGCGTAGTCGTCGAGGAAGTCCCCGAGGTCGAAAAGCACGCCGTCTGCGACGCCGTGGAAGACGTGCGCAGAGTGGCCGGCGACGAGCGTTGCGCCGGCATCGCGCAGCGCGCGCGCAGCGGACCGCACGTGTGGGATCGGCCGGGCGACCATGTTCGGCCCCCAGTGCGGCGAGACGACGACGACGTCCGCCTTGGCCTCGGCAACGCCGCGTGAGAGCCACGGGGGCGCGACCGCCCACCCGAGCGGGTCGAAGGCGATTCCGGGGCGATCGGCCGTCGCCGCGTACTCGGCTGGATGGTCCGAGAGCGAAAAGACCGCGACTCGTGTCCCTGTGGCGTCGAGCAACGCGGGCTGACGCGCGCTCGCCAGATCCGCGCCTGCGCCGGCGGTGCGGATTCCGGCGCAGTGGAGATGGTCGAGCGTGTCCAGCAGCGCGTCTTCGCAGTAGTCGAAAACGTGGTTGTTCGCGAGCGTCACACAGTCGACACCGAGGTGGAGCAGGAGTTCGACGGCGACCGGCGGCGCGCGGAAGAAGAACGGCTTCCGGGGGTCGGGCCACGGTTCGCCGCGTTCCGAGATGCAGCACTCGAGATTCAGGACGAAGATGTCCGCTTCCTGCAGGGCCTCGGCGAGCTCGCGGGAGACGAGCGAGCGAGGCGACTCGCCGCGGATGACGTCGGCGACGCCGCGGCCGAGCATCGTGTCTCCGGCGAGGGCGAGCTTCATCGAGAACATCGAGCATGCCCCTGCGCGCCCGGGCCTGCATCGGGGGGCTGCCGGTTCGCAGGTGCGCGATTTCCCGGACGATGCGGAGGAGGGCGACGACGTAGCCACCGCCTCTCTCCCTGCTTTGCAGCGCTCGATGCCGATGCGTCGAGCCGGCGTTGGCATGGATGACCGAACGCAGTTCAGTAGTTCCCCCGGACCGACCTCTCAGCGTGGAGCCGGATGGCGCGCTGCATCGTGACTGCGACGGTGGTGCGGAAAGGTCGAACCGGGGAATGGTGATGAAGCGGATCGTCGTGGGTGTGGACGGGTCGGAGTCGTCGAAAGCCGCCCTCGCGTGGGCCGCCAACGAGGCGAAGCTTCGAGGCTGCCACGTCGTCGCCGTGCTCGCGTGGACTCCGGCAGTCGTCACTCCGGGTCCGTGGCCGGGGATGGTGCCGGTACCCACGTCGGTGGACGGCGAGGAGGACGCGAAGGCCGAGCTCTCGTCCGTCGTCGAGAAGGCCCTCGGTCACATCCCGGAGGTCGAGGTCGAGGAGCGCGTCGTGCACCTGCCGCCCGCTCACGCGCTCATCGAGGAGGCGAGCGACGCGCAGCTGCTGGTCGTGGGATCCCGCGGCCACGGCGGGTTCGCGGGACTGCTGCTCGGGTCCGTCAGCCAGCAGTGCGCGCAGCACGCGCCGTGCCCGGTCGTGATCGTTCGAGCCCCTGAGACGGCGTCGGAATAGTCCTCAGGTTTCCAGCTGGACGCCGGCGTGCTCGAGCTGTTCCGCGATCCGCAGATGGTCCAGCTCGATCACGCGGGCGATGCTGTGGGCGATCGCGTGCACGCTCGCAGTGCCGCCGCCCTCAGAGCGGACGGCACGAAGCAGCTCCGTTGCCAGCTCCTCGCGGAGCTCGGACTCGCTCAGTCCGATGTTTGTCTGTGTGGTCATCGTCTGCCTCCTTCGTCGTGTTCAGAGGGAGTTGTGACTCGAACGTCGCCGACCCTTTCGTCGGGATCAGCCGTACGGTTGAGCGGGCTCGAGGAGGTCGAACGAGGCTCGGTTCATGTCGATCCATGCAGCTCTGTCCGGCGAGTACTCGAGGTCGGCGAGGAGTGTCTCGTCGATCTCGCTCGCGTGGAGCGGACCGCGGCAGCGGACGACGACACCGTCCTCCAACTCGACAGCCCACACGCCGTCGCCGTGCTCGCGCCAGAACTCGTGCGTCTTCATCGCGGTCTCCCCACCGAGATCACACACCCGGCGCGGCGGAACGCCATCAGTGCTTCCACTGATTGAACGGGTCGTTTCCCCGACGTGCCTCGCGCCGCCGCGCGTCGAGGAGATTCCCGCGAGCCGCGCGGGGGGTGATGTTCACGATCGTCACCTCGATGCCGTCCGGTGGGACGAGAAAAATGCCCTTCAATGGAGCCAAGCCCGTTCGGTAGCCGTTGGTAAGGTCTGCAGCCACGGTGCCCATTTACGAGTACGTGTGCATGGCCTGCGAGTCGCACTTCGAAGAGCTCGTGCGGAACGGCGAGGAGCCGGACTGCCCGGACTGCGGAGCATCGAACGTGCGGCGGCAGCTGTCCGTGTTCGCAGCTCACGGCACCGCCGCGCAGCCGTCCTTCGGCGCCACCGCGGGCGGAGGGTGTTGCGGCGGAAGCTGTGGCTGCGGTTGAACCGCTAGACAGGACGCAGCAGCTCGCCTCGTTTGAGCGGCTCGTCTCAGGCTGCACGCGCTGCCGTCTCTCCCAGGGCCGAACGCAGGTCGTCTTCGGGTCCGGGAACCCCGACGCGGACCTGCTCTTCGTCGGTGAGGCGCCCGGGTTCCACGAGGACCAGCAGGGCTATCCGTTCGTCGGACAGGCGGGGAAGCTGCTCGAGAAGCTGCTCGGCGGGATCGGCCTGCAGCGCAGCGACGTGTACATCGCGAACGTGCTCAAGTGCAGGCCCCCCGGGAACCGCGACCCGCAGCCCGACGAGATCGAGGCGTGCGAGTCGCACCTGTTCCGCCAGATCGAGCTGATCCAGCCGCGCGTCGTCGCGACGCTCGGGAACTTCGCGACGAAGCTCCTGACGGGCAAGCCGACCGGGATCACCCGCGTGCACGGCCAGGAGCAGTGGACGAATGTCGGCGGCAACCGTGTGCTGCTGTACCCGCTCTACCACCCGGCCGCGGCGCTCTACACGCCCGCGATGCTGAAGGTGCTCGAGGAGGACTTCGCGCGCATCCCCACGTTGTTCGCCACGGACGAGGCTCCCACGCCGGTGCTCCAGCTCGCATCGCCTCCCGAGGCGACCGTTCAGCTCGGGCTGTTCTAGAAACTAGGAGCGTGCAGATCACGAGCTCCTCTCCCGAGGAGACGGAAGCCGTCGCGGCACGGCTGGCCGCGCTCCTGCGTCCGGGTGACGTCGTCACCGTCTCCGGCGAGCTCGGTTCGGGCAAGACGACCTTCGTGCGCGGCGCGTGCCGGGCGCTCGGCGTCACCCAGCCCGTCACGAGCCCAACGTTCACCGTCGGCCACCGCTACGACGGCGTCGCCCACCTCGACCTCTACCGCTTCGCAGGCGTCTCGGCGGCCGAGTGGGGCGACCTCGAGCCGTACTTCGACGGGACGATCGCGTTCGTAGAGTGGCCCGAGGCGGGGGAGCGGGCGCTGCCGCCTCCGCGGGTTCGCGTCCGCCTGGTGCATGTCGACGAGACGGAGCGGATGATCGAGCTCGAGTCGCCGGAACCATCGCTCCTGCTGGAGCTTTCGTGCTGATCCTCGCGTTCGACACCGCCACCGCCGTCGCGACGAGCGCGCTCGTCTGGGACGGTGAGGTGCTCGGCGAGCTCCGCTCGCGGCCCGTCACCGTCCTCGAGGACGTGGACGCGCTGTTCCGCCGCGGCGGTGTGCGCCCCACGCAGCTCGAGGGGATCGCCGTGGGGACGGGGCCGGGCAGCTTCACGGGACTTCGGATGGGCCTCGCCACGGCCCGGGCGCTCGCGTTCGCTCTCGACGTGCCGGTCGCCGGGGTCTCGACGCTCGCAGCGCTCGCGGCCGGCAGCCCTGACGCCGTGCCTGTGATCGACGCACGCCGCGGCGAAGTGTTCGTGCTCGACGGCGAGCCCCGGGTGTGCCCACCGGAACAGCTGAGCGTGCACGGTCGCCGGTGCGTCGGCGACGGAGCGGTTCGCTACCGCGTCACCCTCGAGCAGCACGGGGCCGAGATCCCGCCCGACGACGAGGACGTCCACCTTCCGCTCGCGCGCTTCCACGCGGCGCTGGCGGAGCGGTTCGGGCCGGCAGCCGAGATCGAGCCGATGTACCTGCGCCTGCCCGACGCTGAGAAGGTGGGCACATGACGATCCGGACACTGAAGCTGCGCGACCTGGCCGCGATCGAGGTGATCGAGCGCGAGTCCTACTCGACGCCGTGGTCCCGCTCGATGTTCGCGGGCGAGTTGGCCAAGGCTTCGTCGGTGTGCCTCGGGTCGTTCGACGCGGAGAGCGGCGTCCTCACCGGCTACCTGATCGTCTCGCGCTACGTCGATGCGTGGCACGTGATGAACATCGCGGTCGACCCGAAGCTGCGCCGCGCCGGGATCGCCACGGCGTTGCTGGAGCGCCTCTTCGAGGTGACTGCGGCCGACGGGCGCCGCGGGTACACGCTCGAGGTGCGCGTCTCGAACCAGGGCGCGATCAACCTCTACCACCGGCTCGGCTTCCAGTCGCGGGGCATCCGCCGCGGCTACTACACCGACAACCGCGAGGACGCGCTAATCATGTGGAGGGATCCTGTGCTCGTCGGCTCAGCCGACGAGCACTAACAACTTCATGCAATCGGTTCGCGCGATGCTCTCCGATCCCGGCAACCTGACGCCACTCTTCAGGGCCGGCGTCGAGGACTGCGCGCACGCTTCCGAAACGATCGAGGAGTGCCCGAGCCGAGACCGTCGAAATCCCCGGGACGGCTGCGAGCACCGCTTCTGCTGCAAGGTCGTCCGTTCGGGCTTTCGGCCGCTGAGCGTGTGCCGGGCGATCGACCTTTCGTCGTGGACTCTGGCAACGCACGGCGAGTCGATAGAGCCAAAGCGCCGACTCATCTCGGTCCCACGCCCGGATGAGGCGCACCCGTTGTTCCATCACCGCAAGGCAGGCTCCACGAACCGAGCTCCCGCTCAAGGGGCCGGCCTCGAGATCGGTTCCCTCCACCAGAAGGTACGCCCACCGGCTTGCGCCGCGGAGTCGGCCGAGTTGTGCCCAGAAACGCCCGCGTGCCAGCGATTCGTGCAGATCGCTGACCTGCTTTCGCTCGACCAGCGTTGCCTGGCCGACCGAGTAGTCGCCGGCTCCGAGCGACTTGACTTCGATCCCGGCACCGAGAGCAGCAAGGCGATCGGCAATGCCGCTTGCGCGCTCATGGACGTCGACTTGGATCATGGGCACGACCAGAACAGTGTGGTCGCCGGTGCTGCCGCGCGCCAGACGCCCCTTTCGGGCCGGTCCCTGGTGTTCTCGCGGAGCGAGAACACATGATCCTCGGCATCGAGACTTCGTGTGACGAGACCGCGGCCGCAGTCGTCACGCACGACGGTGAGATCCGCTCGAACGTCGTCGCGTCGCAGGCGGAGCTGCACGCGCAGTTCGGCGGTGTCGTACCCGAGATCGCGTCACGGCGGCACCTCGAGCTCGTCACGCCGGTCGTGCGGCAGGCACTCGACGACGCGGGGACGACCCTCGACGGCCTCGACCTGATCGGGGTCACGCGCGGCCCGGGTCTCATCGGCGCTCTGCTGGTCGGCGTCTCGGCTGCGAAGGCGCTCGCATGGTCGCGGCGACTGCCGCTGGCGCCGGTAGACCACCTGCACGGGCACGTGGCGTCGCTCTACCTGGAGCCGGACCCGCTGGAGCCGCCGTTCCTCTGCCTGCTGGCGAGCGGCGGGCACACGCTGCTGCTCGACGTCCGCGGGCGCGGCTCGTTCGCGGTCACCGGCCGTTCGCTGGACGACGCGGTCGGCGAGGCGTTCGACAAGGGTGCCCGGCTGCTCGGTCTCGGCTATCCCGGCGGCGCCGAGCTCGACCGCCTCGCCTCGGACGGCGACCCCGAGGCCTTCTCGTTCCCGGTCGCCCGCGTCCCGGGTCTCGACTTCTCGTTCTCGGGGGTCAAGACGTCGCTCCTGTACGCCGTTCGGAAGCTCGCCCCCGCCGAGCTCGAGCGGCGCAGGGCCGACCTCGCCGCGAGCTACCAGCGCGCGCTCGTCCAGGCGCTCGTCGAGCGGACTGAGGCGGCCGCGGAGCTCGTCGGCGCCCAGCGGGTCGCCCTCGTCGGCGGCGTGGCTGCGAACTCCGAGCTGCGGGCGTCGCTCCCATGGGCGCGGGCCGCGCCGCTCGCCCTCTGTACGGACAACGCGGCCATGATCGCGTCGGCTGCCCGCTTCGTCGAGCCCGTTCCCTATCCTCGTTACCTTGCGCTCGATGCCTACGCTTCCGCCGCGTGACCGCTGAGCACGCCTGGCCGCTGACCTTCGTCGCCCTTGCGATAGCGCTCGTCCTCGTCGCGGCCGGTGGGCGCTCCGCGACCGGCTCGCCGGACGAGGGCTCGGCGGTGTCATGGGCCGGTCTCGCCGGCGCCGCGCGCCCGAGGGTCGCGCTCGGGCAGCGGATGATCGTCCTCCTGCGGACGCCGTCGCTGTCGGACCGCGTCGCTCACGCAGGCGGCCGCGCAGCCGACGCCGACCAGCGGCGCTGGACACAGCAGGCGCGGGCGGCGGAGCAGCTCGTCCTCTCGAAGCTCGGGGTCCAGGGGCTGCCGGTCACGCCGGATTACACCTTCGAGCGCGTCGTCGCCGGCTTCTCGGCCGCGCTCGACCCGCGCGCGGTGGCGATCCTCGAGCGGCTGCCCGAGGTGGAAGGGGTCTACCCGGTCCGCAGCGCGTACGCGGCTTCGGTCTCGTCCGAGCTGCTCGACGAGCGTGACTTCCAGCCCGGCAGCGGGCACCGGCTCGAGGTGGCGCTGCCCGGCTTCGACGGACGCGGTGTCACGATCGCGCTGCTCGATACGGGTGTCGACCGCGCGCAGCCGTACCTGCGCGGCCGGATCAAGGACGGCGTCGACATCGTCGGCGGGAGCGACCTCGCGCTCGCCGCGCCGCGGCCCGACGACCAGGTCGAGGTCGAGCGCCACGGGACCGAGCTCGCCGGCATCCTCGTCGGCGCGAGTGGGCCCGCCGACCTGACCGGCGTCGCGACGGGCGCGTGGGTGCTGCCGATTCGCGTCGCAGGCTGGCAGCGCGCTGCCTCGGGTCGATACGCCGTCTTCGCGCGCACCGACCAGATCCTGGCCGGGCTCGAGCGGGCGGTCGACCCCAACGGCGACGGCGTCGCCCACGACGCGGCCCGGATCGCCGTCGTCGGACTGGCCGAGCCCTACTCGGCGTTCGCCGACGGGCCTCTCGCAAAGGCGGTTTCCGGTGCGCTTCGGCTCGACACGCTCGTGGTCGCACCGGTCGGGAACGACGGACTGGGGGCTTCGCGCATGACCCTGCGCGACTACGGGAGCGTTGCGGGACCCGGAGGTGCCCCGGCCGCGCTCACCGTCGGCGCCGTCGACCTGCGCCGCCGTGCGCGCGACGTACGAGTGACAGTGCGCGCGGGTCTGAAGCTCGCGTATGAGGGCCGGATTCCCCTCGGCGGCGCGGTGCGCCCCGGCGAGCAGCTCAGCCTCGAGCTGACGGCCCCGCTCGACGGTCTTCCCGCGCCGAGCCGCGCGGCCGCCGAGATCGAGTCGTTCTTCGACGACGGCGGTTTCAGCAGGGTTGCCGGGAAGGCTGCTCTGATCCCCGCCGGTGATTCGCCGCAGAGCGCCGTCGTGAACGCTGCGCGAGCGGGTGCCGGGGCGATCGTGCTCTACGGTGACGGGCCCGTGCCGAGCGGATCGCTCGGGGTCGACGAGGACGTCGCGGTGCCGGTCGTCGGAATTCCGCGTGCGTCTGCGCTGGCCGCGATCGAGGCGATCCGCGACGGCGCCGAGGCCGCGCTCTCAATCGGCTCCGAGCGCGTCCAGACCAACCCGAACCTGCGCCGCGTCTCGGTCTTCTCGTCCGGGGGCCTCGCGTTCGACGGCCGGGTGAAGCCGGACGTCGTTGCGCCGGGCGTCGGGATCGCGACCTCGGAGCCGGGGTCGAACGCCGACGGGACCTCGCGCTTCGGCACCGTCAACGGCTCGAGCGTGGCGGCGGCCGTGGTCGGAGGTGCGGCCGCGCTCCTCGCGCATGCTCGACCGTCGCTCGACGCACGTGCGCTCCGCAGCCTGCTCGCGAACACCGCGCGCCCGCTTCCGGGGAGCTCGCTCGCGGCGCAGGGCGCCGGGCTGCTCGACCTCGGCGCCGCGGCCGCGTCGGAGTTCACGACGACGCCCGGGTCGCTTGCCCTCGGCCGGGCGAACGACGTCGGCTGGCAATCGGCGACGGACGTGACCGTCCGCAACGTCTCGACGCGGAGGCTCGTGCTCTCCGGCAACGTCACCAACCTCCGCGAGGGCGCCGCGAGCATCTCCTTCTCGGTCAAGCCGGACCGCTTCGCGCTCCTCCCGGGCCGCTCGCGCAAGGTGAAGGTGCAGGCGCTCGTCACGAACGAGCCGTCGGGCGGCGCGTCCGCCGAGGGCGTCGTCGTCTTCCAGGGCGAGGGAGTGCGGGCGCTTCGCGTGCCGTGGGCGATCACGTTCGGACCGCCCAGCAGGAACCTGCTCGGCGCGGTGCAGCTCTCGGAGCGGTCGTTCCGTCCGTCGGACGTCCAGCCGGCGCTGCTCACGCTGCGTGCCGGCAAGGTGCTGCGAACGGGAGCGGGGGAGGAGATCCGTCCGGTCCGGCGCCTCGTCGTCGAGCTGTTGCGCGCGAAGGGCGGGCGGATCGGAGTGCTCGCCACGCTGCGAGATCTGATCCCCGGCCACGTTGCGATCGGGATCACCGGCCGCGACCCGGAGGGCAAACGCCTCGAGCCGGGTGCCTATCGGCTGAGGCTGACCGCCTGGCCGACCGAGCGCGGCGGCCCGCCGAGCCGCACGTTGGTCCGATTCCGGATCAAGCCCGAACCCCGTTAGACTCGCACCGTTTGCAGCGAAAGAGGAGCGTGCCTTGACGACTCTGCAGGACGCGCCGGTCTCGCACCTGCGCGAGAACCCGTTCGAGATCGCCCGTGCTCAGTTGCGCAAAGTCGGCGACGCGTTCGGCATCGACGACAACCTGATCAACGTCCTCTCGCAGTGCAAGAAGGCGGTCGAGGTCTCCGTCCCGACGCAGATGGACGACGGGAGCACGACGCGCGTGTTCAACGGTTATCGCGTGACCCACAACGTCGCACGCGGCCCTTCGAAGGGCGGGATTCGCTACCACCCGGACGTCACGCTGGACGAGGTCAAGTCACTCGCGATGTGGATGACGTGGAAGTGCGCGCTCGCGAACATCCCGTTCGGCGGCGCCAAGGGCGGCGTCGTCGTCGATCCGAAGTCGCTTTCACGGCGTGAGCTCGAGCGCATGACCCGCCGCTACACGAGCGAGATCATCAACGAGATCGGTCCCGAGAAGGACATTCCCGCGCCCGACGTCGGCACGGACTCGCAGGTGATGGCGTGGATCTTCGACACGTACTCGATGAACAAGGGACATTCGGTGCTCGGGGTCGTCACGGGCAAGCCGCTCGCGATCGGCGGGTCGCTCGGACGTGAGGAGGCCACCGCGCGCGGCGCGCTCTACGTGCTCCGCGGGGCGGCCCGAAAGAAGGAGCTGAGCCTGAACGGGGCGACGGTCGCGATCCAGGGCTACGGCAACGTGGGCACCTACCTCTCGCGTTTCGTGGCGGAGGACGGCGCCAAGGTCGTCGCGCTCTCCGACTCTGCAGGCGGCGTCTACAACGCGGGCGGGATCGACGTCGAGGCAGCGCTTGCGCACAAGCGCGACACCGGCAGTCTCGGCGGGCTGGCGGGGACGGAGCCGATCTCGAACGACGACCTGCTCCTACTCGAAGTCGACGTGCTCGCACCGTGCGCGCTCGAGCAGGTGATCACCACGTCGAACGCCGACCGCGTCAAGGCGAAGATCGTGGTCGAGGGCGCGAACGGACCGGTGACGCCGACAGCGGACGAGATTCTCGACAACAACGGCGTCATGATCCTCCCCGACATCCTCGCGAACGCGGGCGGCGTGATCGTCTCGTACTTCGAGTGGGTCCAGGGCCTCCAGGAGTACTTCTGGAAGGAGGACGAGGTGAACGCGAAGCTGAACGACATCGTCACGCGCGCGTTCAACGATTCGTGGGCGACGCACGAGTCGAAGGGTGTGTCGATGCGGCTCGCCGCGTACGGCCTGGCGGTCCAGCGGGTCGCCGAGGCGACGACGACCCGCGGCATCTACCCGTAGCGGGTCACCCGCCGAAGATCAGGTAGTCCGCATCCTGCTGGAGACGCCGGAGCACGTCCTCGGCGCGCTCGGTCGACGGCAGCCCGTAGGCGTGGTCCCGGTAGTCCTCACCGCACTGGACGCGGCCGTGCGCGACGTCGTCCGCGAGCCGGCCGATGGCCCGAACCGACTCCCGTGCAGCGGCGACGAAGTCTCGCTGCGCAGCCTCGGCGTCGGCCGGAGGATCGAGGGACTCGACCGCGGTGACGATCGCGTCCAGCCGGGTGTGGAACTCGGCGGCCTTGGCGGTGCAGGCCGCCCGGTCCTGGAACGCGTCCCTGAGCTCGACGAAGAGGAGGCTGGCTTCGCTGACGTCCGGGCCGGCGGTGATCGCCCGGATCTCGTCCTGGTACTCCTCGTGCGAGAGCCCTTCGCCGTCGCCGGACATGCAGCCGGCGAGCAGGAGCGCTGCGGCAAGCGAGATCAACCAGGCAGTGTTTCTGCGCGGTGACACGAGTGATCCTTTACCACGCCGCGGATTGCCACCTCTGCGAGCGCGCCCGTGGGGTCCTCGAGGCCGAGCTCGGCGACGAGTTCGAGGAGGTCGACATCACCGGGGACGAGGAGCTCGAAACCCGCTACCGGGAGTGGCTCCCGGTCGTGGAAATCGGCGGGGAGCGGGCCTTTGTCTACTTCGTCGACCCTGACGCGCTCCGCCGGAGGCTCGCACAAACTTCGGGCTGACGGTTCCTGGAACCCTGGAAAGACGCCGCTGGCACAATGCCCCGCGGTGTCACGAAGTGGCTGAGCGGTTGACCGTCGGAGTTGCGGCCCGGCTCTCTCGGTATCTGCAGGTACTCACGCAGGCCAAGAAGATGGGCAAGGAGCGGATCTCGTCGCAGGAGATCTCCGACTACACGAACATCAACGCGACGCAGATCCGCCGCGACCTCTCCGCGTTCGGGAAGTTCGGCAAGCGCGGCGTCGGCTACAACATCGACTCGCTGCTCGGCGAGATCCGCAAGATCCTGCGGACGCAGGGGCAGCACAACATCGCGCTGATCGGTGCGGGCCGGCTCGGTGAGGCGATCGCGAGCTCGCCGATCTTTGCCGAGCACGGGATCAACATCGCGGCGATCTTCGACGTCGACCCAGACAAGATCGGACGGACGATGGGGAGCATGAGCGTGAGCGACTACTCGCGCCTCCCCGACACCGTTCGCGACAAGAACATCATCGTGGGCGTGCTCGCAGTGCCGGCAGAGGGAGCGCAGAAGGTCGCGGACGACCTCGTCGGGTCGGGCGTCCGGATCATCTTCAACTACTCCGAGGCGCTGCTCGACGTGCCGCAGGACGTGCAGGTGCACACGTCCAACCCGGCGGTCGAGCTGCTGCACGCGCTCTACTTCCACCTCGCCTGAGGATTCCGCCGTGCGGATCCTTGTCTGGCACGGCTACCTGCTGAGCGGAACCGGCTCGAACATCTACACGCAGGCCCTCGTGCGCGAGTGGGCGCGTTCCGGACACGACGTCACCGTGTTTGCTCAGGAGCCGCACCCGGAGCGCTTCGACCTCGGTGGAGCGGTCGTCGTTCGGCCGCGGATCGGGCGGCTCCTGCCGGTCTTCGTGCTCGACCGCTACGAGGGACTGGAGGCGCGGCTGCTGCAGGACTTCACGCAGGCCGAGCGCGACGCGTACGTGGAAGCGAACGCGGCCGCGCTTCGCGAGTACCTGCCCGCCGACTTCGTCTTCGCGAACCACGTGGTCCCCGGCGGGCCGGTCGGCGCTGCGAGCGGAGCGCGCTACGCCGTCAAGGCGCACGGCTCGGAGCTCGAGTACGCGATGCGGGGAAACGCCGAGCTGTCGGCCTGGGGGCGAGAGGGGCTGCAGGGCGCCGCGGCCGTGTACGTCGGCTCGGAGCACATCCGGGGAGTGCTCGAGGATGTCGTCGGACAGGTCGAGAACGTGTTTGAGGTCCCGCCGGGCGTCGACGTCGACGAGTTCCACCCCGAGGAGCGCGAGACGGCGCTGGCACAGCTGCTCGAGGCGTGCCGCCATGACGCGCCGAACCCGAACAGCGGCAACGAACGCCTGCCCGACGAGGGGAACGCGGAGCGCTTGGAGCACTGGTTCGCGAGCGATGAGCCGACCGTCCTCTACTTCGGGAAGCTTCTCTTCAACAAGGGCGTGCACGTGCTCTTCGACGCGTTGCGCAAGACGGGTGCGCGTGCGGTGATCGTCGGCTTCGGCGACTACCGCGAGGAGCTCGAATGGAGCGCACCTCCGCGGACGCTCTTCACCGGCGCGCTCGACCACCGCCACCTTCAGCACCTGATCCCACTGTGCGACGTGACGGTGGTTCCGTCGATCTTCCCGGAGGCCTTCGGCATGGTCGCCGCCGAGTCCGCGGCCGCGGGCACGCCGCCGCTCGTCGCCCGCCATTCGGGGCTCGCGGAGATCGCGGACGGCCTCGAGCACGAGTATCCACCCGAGTACAGCGACCTGGCGAGCTTCGAGACCGGCGACGCGGACGAGCTCGCCGCGAAGCTCGAGCGGCTGCTCGCCCTCCCCGCCCCGGAGCGGCAGCGAATTGTCGACGCCGCCCGCCGATCGGTCGTCGAGAACTGGTCCTGGGCGCGGGTGGCCGAGCGGCTGCTGGCGCCCGTCAGCTGATCAGGCCGTCGATCGCCGCGGCCGCGAGCTTCATCCGCTCCTCGTGGGGCCCCGTGAGCTCGAGCCACGGAGAACCCGTCGAGCGCACGTAGTCCGCGTAGCGCTTGTGCATCTTCAGGCGCGCTTCCTCGCGCCGCAGCCCGAGCTTGTCTCGATGGAACGGCGTGTCGACGTCGCAGAGCAGATAGAGCGAGTACCGGCCCGCCCGTGCCTGCTCCTCCAGCTCCGGGCTGCGCGTCCCCATGTAGACCTCGTAGAACACGGCGGTCACGAACGTGTCGGTGTCGCTGAAGAGCACTTTGTTCGCGTAGCCGGCGAGGAACTCCTCGAACCAGTCGCGGATCTGGGCGATGTGCATGAACTCCTCGGGCGCCCATGGGCGGTGCGGATCACCGCGCCCGACGTGGTGGTACGGCGCCCCGTACTCCGGGACCCAGAGCGTGCCGTAGTGCTCGGCCAGCGCCGCCGCGAGGGTCGTCTTCCCTGTCGACTCGGCTCCCGTGATGCAGACGCGCGCGACGCTTCGGCGTCGCGCGCGGGGCGCGTCGGGCTCGGGGAGGCTGACCTCCACGTTGAACTACTGTAGTGGCCCCATGGGCGAGGAGCAGCGGCTCCCCTACGAGGAGCTCATCAGCCGTGCGCGCGAGTCGTACGAGGACGGGCGCGACTTCACCCTCGCCGTGGAGGAGGAGTTCGCGATCCTCGACCCGGCGACGCACGACCTCCGGAGCCGCTTCGAGGAGCTCCAGGCGGCCGCCCGTGGCACGCCGCTCGAGGAGCACCTCGTCGGCGAGCTGATTGCGTCCGAGGTCGAGGTCCGTACCGGCCGCTGCGAGACGTGGGCCGAAGCGAGCGCCAAGGTCGCCGAGCGGCGCTCGCAGCTCGTCGAGCTCGCGGACTCGCTCGGGATCGTGCTCGCAGCGACGGGGACCCACCCGTGGGCGAGCTGGAAGGACCAGCGGATCATCGACACGCCGCACTACCGGCGGAACGACGAGCTCCTCCGCTACGTCGTCTGGCGCAACAACACGTTCGGCCTGCACGTGCACGTCGGGATCAAGGGCGCCGACCGCGCGGTGCGCACGTTCTCGAAGCTCCGCAACTACCTGCCCGAGCTGCTGGCGCTTTCGGCGTCGTCTCCGTTCGTGGAGGACGTCGACTCCGGTCTCCACTCGGCGCGGACGGAGATCTTCACGCGCATGTTCCCGCGCTGCGGCGTGCCGGACCCGTGCGACTCGTGGCGAGACTGGGAGGAGTACGTGCGCTTCCTTTACGAGACGCGGTCGATCACCGAGCACACCCAGATCTGGTGGAGCGTGCGGCCGCATCTTGCGTACCCCACGGTCGAGATGAGGATCTGCGACGGGCAGCCGACGGTCGAGGAGGCCCAGTCGCTGGCCGCGTTCATCTACGCGCTGACGTGTCGCGTCGCGCGCGCGCTCGACGACAACGAGCCGCTGTCGGACCACCCGCACCGTTTGATCGAGGAGAACTTCTGGCGTGCGATCCGCTACGGGCTCTCCGGTGAGCTGATCGACCTCGACACCGGCGAGGTCATGCCCGCCCGGGCACGGCTCGAACAGCTCGCCGACTGGGCCTCGCCGGTCGCGGACGAGCTCGGGGTGCCGCTGTCGATTCCGGCGTCTAACTCCGCCGAGCAGCAGCTCGCGCGCCTCGAGGAGGGCGCCACGCTCCGCGAGATCTACGCTGAGCAGGTGATCGAGCGTGTCCGAGCCTGAGCTCACCCCGGAGCAGCTGATCGAGCAGATCAGGCAGATCAAGGTCTCCGACCTCATCGTCTCGACGGTCACGACACTGGGCCAACTCGCCTATGCCAAGCTCGACGAGTCGAGCCGCGACCTCGAGCAGGCGCGCCTCGCAATCGACACGGTTCAGGTGCTGCTGCCGGCCCTCGAGGGCCACGTTCCCCAGGAGCTGTTGCGCGACCTCGGGGCGATGCAGGCGAACCTCCAGCTGTCCTATGCGAGCGCGGCGTCCTCGGGCCCCGTGGGTTAGGCTCCCCGGGCCGAGCTTGTGATAGAAACCTGCGCGCGCCGAGCCGATCGGCGCGCG
The DNA here is from genome assembly GCA_963700495.1 of uncultured Actinomycetes bacterium. Lineage (GTDB taxonomy): Bacteria > Actinomycetota > Thermoleophilia > Gaiellales > Gaiellaceae > JACCTU01. The sequence continues at coordinate 233,337 of CAVOXT010000005.1, forward strand.
ACTTTGTGAGCGCTCTTCCAAGGAGCTGAATGGAGTTCTTCAACGAGCACGCCGTGAGCTTCGCGATCGTCTGCGCGTTGGTCGCGATCTCCTTTGGCATTGGGCTGACCTGGTGGCTGCTGCAGCAGCCGCCGGGGTCGGAGCGGATGCTCGAGATCGGGCGCGCGATCCAGGAGGGGGCCCAGGCCTACCTCAAGCGCCAGTACGCGACGATCGCCGTGGTCTCGATCGTGCCGTTCCTGGTCCTCGGCTTCTACAACGATCTGGGCTGGGGCACCGCCATCGGTTTCCTCATCGGGGCCGTGCTTTCCGCGTTGGCGGGCTTCATCGGCATGAACGTCGCGGTGCGCTCGAACACTCGCACGGCCGAGGCTGCGAAGCAGGGTCTGCGCCCTGCGTTCAAGGTGGCGTTCCGCGCAGGCTCCGTCACTGGCCTGCTGGTCGTCGGGCTCGCGCTCCTGGGCGTCGCGGGCTACTACTGGGTGCTGACCGGCCCGTTCGGCAACTCTCCCGAGTCGGCGATCGACGACCTCGTCGGTCTCGCTTTCGGCGGCTCGCTCATCTCCGTCTTCGCGCGACTCGGCGGCGGCATCTACACGAAGGCCGCCGACGTCGGCGCCGACCTCGTGGGCAAGATCGAGGCCGGGATCCCGGAGGACGACCCGCGCAACCCGGCGGTGATCGCGGACAACGTCGGCGACAACGTCGGCGACTGCGCGGGCATGGCGGCCGACCTCTTCGAGACGTATGCGGTGACCGCGGTCGCCGCGATGCTCATCGGAACGCAGTTCCAGGCCGACCAGCTCTACCTCTATCCGCTCGCGCTCGGCGGGATCTCGATCCTCGCCTCGGTCGTCGGCGTCTTCTGCGCGCGGATCGGACCCGGCGGCTCGATCATGAACGCGCTCTACCTGAGCGTGCTGGTGGCGGTCGTGCTCTCCGCGATCGGCTTCATCCCCGTCACGATGGCGTTCGACGACGGCCGCTTCTCGTTCAGCGAGCTCTACGCGTGCGGACTGACAGGCTTGGTGATCACGTTCCTGCTGGTCGCGATCACCGAGTACTACACGGGCACGCGCTGGGGGCCCGTGAAGTCGATCTCGGGTGCGTCCCGCACCGGTCATGCGACGAACATCATCGAAGGTCTTGCGATCGGGATGCAGGCGACCGCGGCGCCGGTGATCGTGATCGCGGCGGCAGTTCTCATCACGAACCACTTCGCCGGGCTGTTCGGGATCGCGGTCGCCGTGATGGCGCAGCTCTCGATGACCGGCCTGATCGTCGCGCTCGACGCCGTACGGTCCCGTCACCGACAACGCCGGCGGGATCGCGGAGATGGCCGACCTCGACGAGTCGGTGCGCGCGATCACCGATCCCCTCGATGCGGTCGGAAACACGACGAAGGCCGTGACGAAGGGCTACGCGATCGGCTCCGCTGCGCTCGCCGCGCTCGTGCTGTTCGACAGCTACACGACCGGCCTCACCGACGAGAACCTGAGCGTCACGTTCAACCTCTCCGACGCCTGGGTGATCGCCGGCCTCTTCATCGGTGGCCTGATGCCGTTCCTGTTCGCCTCGCTCGCGATGCAGGCGGTCGGCCAGGTCGGCGGGCTGGTCGTCGAGGAGGTGCGCCGTCAGTTCCGCGAGATCCCCGGGATCCTCGAGGGCACCGGGCGGCCCGACTACTCGCGCGCGGTCGGGATCGTCACGCAGTCGGCGATCAGGCGGATGCTCGCGCCGGCCCTGATCCCGGTCCTGTTCCCGATCGTCGTCGGGATCATCTCGGTGAAGATGCTCGGCGGGCTGCTGATCGGGACGATCGTGACGGGCCTGTTCCTCGCGATCTCCATGACCTCGGGCGGCGGCGCCTGGGACAACGCGAAGAAGCTGATCGAGGACGGCGCCTACGGCGGCAAGGGCTCAGAGGCCCACGCCGCCGCGGTCACGGGCGACACGGTGGGCGATCCCTACAAGGACACCGCCGGCCCCGCGATCAACCCGATGATCAAGATCACGAACGTCGTCGCGATCCTGATCATCCCCCTGCTCGTCGCGATTCACGGCTAGAGCGTGGGGGAAACCTGTTTCCCCCACGCTCCATGATCGGCCGACTCGACGTCGCGGCACGCCAGCCGGCACACCGCCAGTCGACGATCACGCCGGAGGCCACTCCTGTTCCGCCGCTCGAGCCTCGACTGGACGCGGCGTCCGGCGCGCGTACAGCGCGCGCTGCACGCGAGCGTCGTCACTCCTGCGACGACGATCGTGATGAGGTTGATCGCCAGCTGGAGGCTCGCGCCTCGCCACTCGTCCCAGTTCGAGTAGGCGGCGGCGACGCCGATGTTCGCCGCCGCCGGGATCGTCGTGACCGAGATGAGCACGCCGCACCAGCGCGCCGGACTTCGCCGTCGACAGTGAGAGCATCCCGGCGACGCCCGCGAAGGCGGCAACGATCACCGAGTAGACGTTCGGATCGGAGATGAACACTGTTTCCGGATGCGTCACCTCGTCCGGCGCCTCGTCCACAGCCCGCAGAAGGAGCGTGAGCGCGCAGCTTGCGGCGATCGCGAGCGGAAAGCCGACGGCCAGGGCGGCGAGCGACCGACGCGCCAGCGCCGAAGCGACGGGTCACGAGCGCGACGCAGATGCCCGGCGAGCGGCCCGAACTCCGGCCCGACGACCATCGCTCCGATGATCAGGATGATCGAGTCGGTAAGAATCCCGACCGCCGGCGATCAGCGTCGCGAGCACCATGAACGCGAGGAACGTGAACGAGAGCTCGGTGCTCTCGGACGTTCGCGCCTGCACCTCTTCCCAGATCACAGCGTCGGCTGGGGATCCGATCGCCACGCGCTCGGCGCGCCGGGCACGGTCGGAGAGCGAGACGTCGACCTCGTCGAGCGCGATCGTGCCCTGGGACTCGACGCCCAGCCGCCGCAGCTCCTCGAGAACGACGCTCGCGTCCTCGCGGGCGACATCGGCGAGGATCAGGTCACCGGCGGGCCGGGTCGCCACCCCGCGCAGGTGGACGACGCTGTAGACGGACGGGATGCCTTCGAGCACCGCGACCACGCGATCGGCGAGCTCGCCCGGCGAGACGATCCGCAGGTGCATCACGTCGGGATCGTAGAGTTCGACCGTGCCGAGGAGGCGTCGCCAGCAGGCTGCGCTCGAGCGCGTCCTCGGGACGCCCGCGCTCTTCGCGACCGCGTACGGCAACGTCGGCTCGTCGATCTACTACGCACTTGGCGTCACGGCGAGCTACGCGCTCGGCCTGACGCCGGTCGTGTTCCTGATCGCCGGGCTGATCTTCGCCGCGACCGCGGTCACGTATGCGGAGGGAACGGTTCGCTACCCGGAGGCCGGGGGTTCGTCCAGCTTCGCGCGCCATGCGTTCAACGAGCTCGTCAGCTTCGGTGCCGCGTGGGCGCAGATGCTCGTGTACGTCGCGACGGTCGCGATCTCCGCCTTCTTCGTGCCGCACTACCTCTCGGTGTTCTGGGAGCCGTTGCGCACGAATCCGTGGGACGTGATCGGCGGTGCGATCGTGATCGTCGCGCTCGTCGCGATCAACATCGTCGGCGTGAAGGAGGCCGCGAGCCTGAACGTCCTGCTCGCGGTGATCGACTTCGCCACGCAGGGGCTGCTCGTGACCCTCGGCTTCGTCCTCATCTTCAGCCCTGACGTGCTCCTCGACAACATCAGGCTCGGCGTCGCGCCGACCTGGACGCAGTTCTTCATCTCGATCCCGATCGCGATGCTCGCGTACACCGGGGTCGAGACCGTCTCGAACCTCGCAGAGGAGGCCCGCGATCCGGCGAAGAACGTACCGCAGGCGTACAAGCTCGTGGCCGCCGCCGTCTTCGCGATCTACCTCACGCTCCCCCTCGTCGCACTTTCGGCGCTGCCCGTGTTCAGGCAGGCAGACGGCGACTGGGTCACGTTGCTCGGCCTCCCTCCGGAGGAGGGCGGCTACACGAACGACCCGGTTCTCGGCGTCGTGAAGTACCTCGGCATCGAACAGGATGCGCTGCTGCACGGGCTCGAGGTCTACGTCGGCGTGCTCGCCGCCACGATCCTCTTCATCGCGACGAACGCCGGCGTGATCGGTGCGTCGCGGATCACGTACGCGATGTCGGGCTACCGGCAGCTGCCGCTCGTCTTCCGGCGCCTGCATCCGACGCTTCAAGACGCCGTGGCTCGCGCTCGTGGTGTTCGCGGGCGTCGCTCCGATCGTCACGATCCTGCCCGGGGACGTCACGTTCCTCGGGACGATGTACTCGTTCGGCGCCACGCTCTCGTTCACCGTCGCGCACTCGTCGATCGTCGCGCTGCGCGTGCGGCTCCGGAACGAGGAGACGCTGTTCCGCGGCAAGCCGAACCTTCACGTGGGCGGGATCGAGTGGCCGCTGTTCGCGCTGCTCGGAGCTGCTCGGGACCGGGATCGCGTTCCTCGTCATCGTCCTCCAGGATCCCGTCACGCGCTGGGCCGGGATCGGCTGGCTCATCGTCGGCTTCGTCGGCTACGTGATCTACCGCCGCTCCGTCCTTCACGAGCCGCTTGAGCGAGACCGTCCGCGCGCCGGCGATCGTGCTCGGTCCGTCGCTGACGGCCGAGTACCGGACGATCGTCGTTCCCGTCACCCGCAGCGCGGAGTCCGAAGAGGCGATCGTCGCCGCAGCACGGCTGGCAGTGGAGCGGCGCGGGACGATCGTCCTCGTTCACGTGATCGAGGTGCCGATGGACCGGCCGCTCGACGCACCGATGCCCGACGCCGAGGACGCCGCAGACGAGCTGCTCGACAGCGCGCAAGCGCTCGTCGAGGAGTACGGCGTGCGTGCGATCACGCGCCTCGCGCGAGCTCGCTCGGCCGGCCAGGCGATCGTCGAAGAGGCGCTCAGGCGGAACGCCGAGCTGATCGTGATCGGCGCGCCGCGCGGCCGGCGTCGCGCCGGCGGAGAACTCTTCGGCAAGACCGCCGACTACGTGCTCAAGAGCAGCCCCGTGCGCGTGCTGCTCACCGCCGGGAGGAGGGAGGCCGCATGATCGCCGTTCTGTTCTCGGCGATCATCCTGCTGCTCGGGATCGCGATGATCGTGCGAACGCTCGCCGAGGGCGTAGGCGGCGGGATGGGACTCCTGCTCGGCGCACTCTTCGTGGTCGCCGGTGCCGGTCGGCTGCTGTTGACCTGGAGGAGCTGATGGCCAGGCGCTTCCAGGGTCTCACGCGCGTGCTCGGGGGCGGGTCGCTCGCTTCCGTGGCCTACGGCGAGATCGGCTCCTCGCTCTTCTTCGCACTCGGGATCGTCGCGCTCTACGCACTCGGGCTGACGCCGCTCGTGCTGTTGGCCGCGGGCGCGATCTTCCTCGTCGTCTCGCTGTCGTACGCCGAAGGGACGGCGGCGATCCCGGAGACCGGCGGCGCGGCGCTGTTCGTCCGCCGCGCGTTCAACGACCCGGCAGGCTTCATCACCGGCTGGGCGCTCTTTCTCGACTACCTGATCGTGATCGCGTTGGCTGCGCTCTTCGTCCCGCACTACCTCGCTACGGCGATCGGCTGGGACGCGCTGACGCGACTCCCCGTGGGACGTGGTCGTCGGAGTCGGCGTCGTGCTCGGGCTGGCGGCGGTTCGCCTCGTGCGACGGCCGCAGCTCTACGCGATGGCCGTCGGAATCGCGGTGGTCGCAGTCCTGACGCACCTCATCCTCATCGTCCTTGGCCTGCCCCTCCTGTTCTCTCCCGATCGGATCGCGGAAGGGGTCGAGCTCGGGACGACGCCGGAGTGGGACGAGCTCGCGTTCGCGCTCCCGCTTGCGATGCTCGCGTACACCGGGCTCGAAACGGTCGCAAACCTTGCCTCGGAGACGCGCGAGCCCGGCCGGACCCTGCCGCGTAGCCTCTTCGCCGGGATCGGCGCCGTCGTCGGGGTCTCGTTCGCGGTCGCAGTCGTCGGGCTGTCGGCGTTCCCGGTCGAGAACGGGCACACGGCGCTCGGGGAGCGTTGGCGTCTCGCACCGCTCGCGGGCGTCGCCGACCGAATCGGCATGGAGCTCCCTGATTTGGCCGGGGACATCGTGCGGGTGGTCGTATCCCTCGGCGGCGTGATCGTCCTGCTCGCAGCCGTCACGACGTCGATGTCGGGAGCGGGCCGGCTCTCGTACTCGCTCGCCCGTCACGGGATGCTCCCGCACGCGTTCGAGCGGCTGAACCGGCGGACGCTGCTCTCGCCCGCGTCGATCCTGATGACCGCCGGGATCTCCGCCGCGCTCCTCGTGGGCGCGGATGTCGCCGGGCGGCCGTCGGTCATTCTCGCGAGCCTCTACAGCTTCGGCGTTCTGCTCGCGTTCACCGCTGCGCAGGTCGCGGTCGTCCGGCTCCGCGTGACCGAGCCCGATCTGCCGAGGCCGTTCCGCGCTCCGGGGATGCCGTGGGTCGGGCTGATCGGCGCCGCCGCGACCGGGTCGGTGTTCGTCATGTCGCTGCTCACGCACGAGGCAGCCAGGATCGCGGGCCCGCTCTGGCTTGCGGGAGGCGCGGTGATGTTCGTGCTCGTTCGCCGTTCGCGTCACGAGGGGCTGCTCGAGCGTGTCCGTCCCGCCGTCGCGGACCTCGTGCCGGACGAGGAGGGCGCATACAGCCGCATCCTCGTGCCCGTGAAGCTCGGTCCGATCGGCGACGAGGTGATGGCCACGGCGATTCGGCTCGCAGAGGAGCGGGGCGGTGGGATCACGGCGCTGCACGTGGTGCTGGTGCCGCTCGACCAGCCGCTCGACGCCACGTTGTTCGAGCGTGAGGAGCGCGCCGCGAGCTCCCTCGCCGAGGCGAAGATCCTCGCCGCGGAGCACGAGGTGGAGGTCGAGGACGTCGTGGTCCGGGGCCGCTCGATCGGTGCGGCGATCGTCGAGACGGCACGGTCGAGGGACGTCGACCTGATCCTGGTGGGCTCGTCGCCGCGCTGGCGCCGCCAGTCGCGCTTCTTCAGCCCGACGGTCGAGTACGTCCTGCGCAAGGCTCCCTGTGAGGTGATGGTGATCGTGTTCCCGCAAGGCGTCCTGGAGAAGGACGGCGCGAGCTAGTCTGCTCCCCGTGAAAGGCATCGTCGTCGGCTGCGGCCGGGTCGGATCGTCGGTGGCGAGGCGGCTCGCAAGCGAGGGCTGGGAGATGACCGCCGTCGACGAGACGGAGGCGGCGCTCGCACGCCTGGGCGAGGACTGGACGGGCGGCTTCGTCGTCGGGCACGGCATGGACCTCAGCGTCCTCCGCCAGGCCGGAATCGAGGACGCCGACGCCGTGGTCGTCGCGACCGACGGCGACAACACGAACATCGTCGTCGCCCAGGTCGCGAAGCTCGAGTTCGAGGTCCCGTCCGTCGTCGTCCGCCTGCTCGATCCGCACCGGGCCGACTTCTACTCGGCCCGAGGGCTCACCGTCGTCTGCCCGACGAAGACGGCGATCGACACGCTCGTCGACCACGTGCTCGCCGAGAAGGTCGAGGCGTAGGTGTTCGCGATCGTCGCGGGCGGCGGCAAGGTCGGAGCGAACGTGGCTCGCACGCTGCTCAAGCGCGGGCACGAGGTGACGCTGATCGAGCAGCGCCCGGACCGGTACGAGAAGCTCGAGCAGGAGTTCGAGCACCAGGTGCAACCGGGCGACGCGACGGAGCTCTTCGTGCTCGAGCGCGCGGGGATCTCGAGGCCCGCCGAGATCGTGATCGCGGTCACGGGCGACGACGAGGACAACCTCGTGATCGGACAGCTCGCGAAAGAGAAGTACGGCGTCGAGCGGGTGATCGCACGCGTGAACGACCCACGCAACCAGCCGCTGTTCGACCTGCTCGGCATCCGGCAGACGGTGTCCGCGATGCAGATGGTGCTCGGCCTGATCGAGCACGAGGTACCCGAGCACGAGCTCGTCCACCTGCTCGAACTGCGCAAGGAGAACCTCGAGATCGTCGAGGTGGAGATCGAGAAGGGCGCGACCTGTGCGGGGAAGCGGGTCGACGAGCTGTCACTTCCGGCCGGAACTCGTCTCATCTCGGTGATGAGGGACGGAACCGCGGAGATCGCCGTCGGTGCGACCAAGCTGGAGCCCGGGGACCAGGTGCTCGCGATCCTGGAGCCGGGCAGGGAGGACGATCTGCGCCGGCTGATGCTGAAGCATTGAGGATGGTTCGCAGGGGGGTCACGACGATCGCCGCCGCAGCCGTGCTCGCGGCGTGCGCGGTGTCCGGGTCGACGGCCGGCCAGGCTGCGGCGACGTACTCGTTCGAGGGGTTCTTGACCGCTTCGAGTCCGGTGCACGTGGCCGCGCCGGCGAACAAGCCCGGGTGGTTGTACGTGGTCGAACAGGCGGGCGTGATCCGGATCGCGGTGAACGGCCGCTACCGGGCAACGCCCTTCCTCGACATCCGGCGTCTCGTTCAGTCCGGCGGTGAACAGGGGCTGCTCTCCGTTGCGTTCCACCCCCAGTTCGCGAAGAACCGGCGTTTCTTCGTCGACTACACCGACGTGAACGGGAACACCCGAGTCGTCGAGTACCGAGCGAACGCCGCGGGAACGCAGGCGCTCCTCAAGACGCGCAGGCAATGGCTGTTCGTCGCGCAGCCCTATCCGAACCACAACGGCGGCCAGGTGGCGTTCGGGCGGGACGGCCGGTTATACGTGGGGATGGGGGACGGCGGATCCGGCGGCGACCCGCAGAACCGCGCGCAGAACATCGGGACGCTGCTCGGAAAGCTCGTCCGGATCAACGTCGGCGTCGCGAGACCGAGCCCGCAGATCGCGGCGCTCGGGCTCCGGAACCCGTGGCGCCTCTCGTTCGACCGTGCGAACGGCGACCTGTACATCGGCGACGTCGGCCAGAACACGTGGGAGGAGATCGACTACGTCCCCCGCGCGCGTGTGAGCGAGCTCGCGAACTACGGCTGGGACGTGTACGAGGGGCGCGCGCAGTTCGAGTCGAAGGAGCCGAACTCGCGTGGCCGCCTGACCTTCCCGATCCACGTCTACGGGCGCGGGGACGGCTGCTCGGTGACGGGCGGGTTCGTTTACCGCGGCTCGGCGGTGCCCGCCGCGCGCGGCCGGTACTTCTTCGGCGACTACTGCACCGGGAACATCTGGAGCCTCGTCGTCGCCGAGGGACGCGCGACCGACGTGCGGCGCGAAGCGACCAGGATCCCGAACCTCTCGAGTTTCGGCGAGGACGCCCGCGGCGAGCTCTACGCGGCGTCGCTCTCGGGCCGCGTGTACCGGCTCAGGCCCTAGGAGGGTTTGGCGGAATGGGCCTCGTCGCCGGGGTGCGATGGGCGAGTGCGATGCAAGGACGCAGGGAGCGTTCGTATCCACTGGATACGGGCGCGACTGAGGACGCGGCAGCGCGCCGTCCAGCGCGGCCCGGCGGCACAGCGCCTATTTCGCCAAACCCTCCTAGCCGGTCCGCCTGCGATGAACCCGCGGTGGCTGCTGGCCCAGCGCGGCGTAGGCGAGGGCCCCGAGCGACTCGTTGAGGTTCGAGAGCTCGGCGGCGATCCTGAGCAGGTTCTCCTGGGAGTCGAGCCGCCGGTTGAGCGTACGGAGCTCGTCGCGGATCGCGTCGAGCCGCCCGAGCAGCGCGTCGAGCTCGCGGTCGTCGAAGGTGCCGCGCCGGTCCATGCCGCAATCTTACGGCGCGAGCGCGAGCAACTCATCCCGGGAGCGAACGACCTGGGCGCCCTCGCCGAGCTCGGCCACCGCGCGCCGCTCGGCGTCGCCGCCCGCCGCGATTGCACCCAACTCTCGGCCGGCTCCGAGGTGCGCGAGCGCCACGCGGACGAGCACCTCGGGTGCATCGCTGAACGACGCGAGCTCCGCGCCGGCCGCACGCAGGCGGCGCAGCGCCCCGTTCGTCCCGGGATCGGGTCGGAAGAAGAGCGGCGCGCGGTCCTCCGCGAAACGCTCGAGCGCGGCCCGCCAGTCGCCCACCCCGGCCTCCGCCCACAGGTCGAGCTGCTCGGCGGCCGCCGCGCGGTCGTCCGGGAGGGAGCCCGGATCGAGCGGCGAGATCGCATGGAAGCGCCGGGCCGCGTCGGCGAGCCACTCCCGCCAGAGAGGGCGCGTGTCGCCGAGCACCGCGTCGAGATCGAGCGCCAGCTTCACGCGCGCGTTCGCCGGTAGAGGACGATCCCGATCGCGATTCCGGCCGCATCGATCGCAACGTCGATCGGCTTCGCGTGCCGGCCGGGGACGAAGCCCTGGTGAAACTCGTCGGTCACCGCATAGGCGACGCCGAGCAGAAACGCCGGCAGCGGCCGCGCCACTGCGCGAACGAGCAGCGCACCCAGCAACGCGTACTCGACCAGGTGGCCGAGCTTGCGCAGGGTGAACTCGGATGCGACCCCCGTGTCCTGGCCGTGGGTCGACGAGAGCGCGAAGATCAGGGCCGCGCACGCCACGACCGGCAGCCAGAGACTCACGATGCGCGCGGGCTGCACCTCGGTCACGGTCTCCGGATGGGGACGATGACGCCCTCCACGATCCGCACCTGCGCGCCGTACAGCTGCTCCACCTGTTCGGCCGTCAGCACCTGACGAGCGCTCCCCTCGGCGATGACTTGACCGCGCTCGACGAGCACGACGCGGTCCCCGTACTGCGCGGCGAGCGTGAGGTCGTGCATCGCGGCGATGACCGTCAGGCCTTCCTCCCTGCGCAGGCGGTCGACGAGCTCGAGCACCTGCTGCTGGTGCCCGATGTCGAGCGACGTGGTCGGCTCGTCGAGGAGCAGGATCGGCGACGCCTGGGCCAGCGCGCGGGCGATCACCGCCCGCTGAAGCTCGCCGCCGCTGAGCGACGCGAGCGCACGGTCGGCCAGCGGTTCGAGCTCGAGCCGCGCGAGCGCTTCCGCCGCGGCCGTGCGGTCTGCTTCGCTTTCACGTACGAAGATGCCGAGGTGGGGCGTCCTGCCGAGAAGGACGTAGTCGCCGACCGTCATCGCGGGGGGGACGATGGGCGTCTGCGGGACGATCGCGACGCGCCGCGCCGCCTCCCGACGTCCGAGCTCGTCGAGGCTCCTGCCCGCGAGCCTGACGATCCCCGCGAAAGCTCCGGAGCCCCGCGAGGACGCGCAGCAGCGTCGTCTTGCCTGCACCGTTCGGCCCGAGGAGCGAGATCCACGCGCCGCGTCTCCACCGCGAACGAGACGTCGTCGACGATCCGGCGACCGGCGACCTCGACCACGACGCGCTCGAGCGCGACGGCGTTCACGGCGTGCCCCGCGTCGTTCGCAGGACGAACGCGAAGAACGGCGCGCCGATGAACGCCGTCACGACGCCGATCGGAAGCTCGGCCGGCGCGAGCGCGGTGCGCGCGATCACGTCGGCAAGCACGAGGAACGCGGCTCCGAGCGCAACCGAGAGCGGGAGGATGACGCGGTACGTCGGCGCGACGACGAGCCGGATGAGATGGGGAACGATGATCCCCACGAATCCGATCAGACCGCTGACCGAAACCGCGGCCGCCGTCCCGAGCGTCGCGAAGCCGACGAGCAGGAGCCGCGTGCGCGTGACGTCGAGGCCCAGGCTGCGCGCTTCGTCGTCTCCGACGGCGAGCACGTCGAGCGTGCGCCGGTGCAGCAGCAGCACCACCGTGCTGACCACGACGTACGGGGCGATCAGCGCGACCTCGCGCCATCCGGCGGTCCCGAGCCCGCCGAGCAGCCACGAGTAGACCTCGTTGAGCGTGTCCGCATTGCTGCTGCTGCACGAACGTCTGGACTGCGGTGAGGAACGCCGCGACCGTTACACCGGCGAGGATCAGCGTCGCGGTCGTGCGCTCGCCTCCCAGCGAGCGGCCGATGGCGTAGGCACCGACGACCGCGAGGACCGCGCCCCCGAACGCCGCGAGTGGGAGGAGATAGCCCTCCGTGCCGATCGGCCCGTACGAGATCGCCACGGTCGCGCCCAGGCCCGCCCCGGACGCGACGCCGAGCAGGTAGGGGTCCGCGAGCGGGTTCCGGAACACGCCCTGATACGACGCACCGGCCACCGCGAGCATCGCGCCCACGAGCGCGCCGAGCGCGACACGGGGGAGCCTGAGCTGCCAGACGATCGCGTCTTCGGCCGGGGACAGCGGCGAGTGGATGTCGAGGAACGGGAGCCGGGAGAGCGCTGAGCGGGTGATCGCGCCGATGCCGATGTCGACCGGACCGACGAGAACGCCGGTCAGGAGCGCGCCGGCGACGACCGCGATTGCGCCGATCGCCCAAGGCGGCGTGACCCGCCGCGGCGCGACGAGCGTGCCGGTGCGCTCCTCGGCGGCGTCCATCAGGGCGTGCCCCGCACCATCGCCGCCACCGAACGCACGAAGTCGACGATCCGAGGGCCCCAGCGCGAGACGACGTCGTCGTCGGCCCTGATCACACGCCGGTTCCGTACGGCCTTGATCGTGTTCCAGCCGGGCCGTGCGGCGACCGTCGCGAACGTCTGGCCGCAGCACTTCGAGTCGGCGAGGACGATCACGTCGGGGTTCGCGGTGATGATGTACTCGGCGGACAGCTGGGGGTAGCCCGAGTTCGCGTTGGCCGCCGCGTCCGCGACGTTGCGCAGGCCGAACTGCCTGTACACCTGGCCGATGAACGTCTTCGACGAGGCCGAGTAGTAGTCGGGCGTCAGCTCGTGGTACACGGTCAGGCGGGCGGACCCGTTCTTCTTCCCTGCTGCGACAGCCGCAGTGATTCGGGTCTTCATCGAGCGGACGATCCTCTGCGCGGCCTGCAGGTGCCCGGTCGCGCGCCCGTACGCCGCGAGCTGCGTGTACGCCTGGGCCAGCGACGTGGCCCCTTCGAACTGAATCACGCGGATCCCGAGCGCCTTCAGCTGCGCGACGATCTCGCCGCCCGAGTGGAGCAGCACGAGATCGGGCCGGTAGCCGGCGATCGCCTCGGCGTTGGGAGTGAAGCCCGACAGCTTCGTGCGCGGCGCCCGGGCCGGGTAGTTGGAGAACTCGTCGACCGCAACCACTTGCTTGCCTGCGCCGATCGCGAACAGGTTCTCGGTCGCGGTCGGGGAGAGCGAGACGATGCGCGTCGGCCGGCGTGGGATCGTCACGCGGCCGTTCACCGCCTGGATCGTGACGGGGAAGAGCGGGCGCTTCTTTACCGCCGGCGCCTGCGCGGCTCCGGCGGTCGAGCCCGCCCCGAGTGCAGCCGACAGTGCCGTCGCAGCGACTGCCACGACGAGAATCCTTGGCTTGAGCATGAAAAACCTCCGCATTTCGCGGAGGAGGTTGGTTCGGCGGCGGACCGCCCGAACCGCCCTTCCTCCGAGGGCTGTGTTCGTCGGCGTGAGACAGGCGTCCTGGCTCGTCCCCCCGAGGGGGCTTGACAGTTGCGGGACAGCGCCGGGCTTGCACCGGACTTCGCTGCGCTCACACCGGCCGGAGATATGTGTCCGGCGCGGAAGACCCTAGCGCATCAGGCGGTTGAACGCTGGTCCCGCGCCCAGGCGGCGACGAGCCCGCGGTAGTGCTCGACGAAGTGCTCCTGCTCGTGCTCGGGGAACGTCGTGCGCACGGTCTCGACGAGCAGCCGGTCGAACTCCGGGCTCTCGAAGTACTCGATCGTCAGCTCGTCGAGGTGGGGGAGAGCGTCGGCGACGAACTCCTCGTAGCGGTCCAGCTCGAAGTAGTCGTCCGCGAGCCGCCGGTATTCGCGCAGCTTCTCGTCGTAGTCGATGTCGTCGCGGTCACCGATGGCGAAGTACTCACGCGGGTCGAGGTCGATCCTCATCGTCCGCCCCGTGACGACGCAGAACGCGCTCCAGCGCACGAGCGCGCGCATCGCCCAGGGGAAGTAGTAGTGCAGCGACGTGATCGCGACATCGGGCGAGGCGTTCGCGTAGTCGATCGGGGCGGCGACGCCGTCCTTGACGATCGTCTCGCACGAGTTGAACTCCCAGCGGAAGAACGCGTTCACGAGCAGCGAGATGGTGACGACCTCCCAGCCGAGCTCGGGCGAGAGGAACCCGTGCTCGACCTGATAGCGGTCGTGCATCGGCCGGTCGGGCTCGAAGCGCATGACCATCGTCTCGGGGCCGATCGTGAGCGAGCGTGCGAACACGTCGAAGTCCTCGAGCGCGCCCTGAAGGTGCATCAGCCGCTCTCCGGACTCGTCGTAGCGGCGGGTCAGCTCGTCAGGATCGGCGACGCGCGAGACGCCGACCCACTGTCCGCCGTCGAACGGCTTCATGAAGAGCGGATAGCCGACGCGCGCGCCGATCTCGCCGAGCTCGAAGGCCGCGTTGTAGCGCTCGGCCGTCGGCGCGAGGCGCGGGTTGTCGGGCGGAACCTTGTGCGGGATCAGCCACGTGTCGGGCACCTTCAGCCCGAGCCGCATCATCGCGCAGTACGCGGAGTGCTTCTCCATCGACTGGAAGGTGAACGGGTTGTTGAGCAGGTAGACGTCGTCCATCAGCGCGACCTTCTTCAGCCACGCACGCGGGAGGCTGTACCACCACGCGAGCCGGTCGATCACGAGCGCGTAACGCGGGCGGTAGCGCAGGTCGAACGGCTCGTTCACGATCCGCTCGGTCGCCAGCTCGTGCCGCCGCCCGCGCCAGCTCACGGGGCCGAGCCGCTCGAGCAGAGACTCGAACGCCGTCGGCCAGTCGTCTTCGGTACCGAGCAGCAGGCCGATCACGTGCGGCTCGGGCATCAGCAGAACCTCGGCAGATGGTGCGCGAGCTGCGAGCGCCACGACGGCCAGTCGTGCGGGTACTCGTTGCCCCAGACGTCGACCTCGCACCGGATGCCCTTCTCGGCGAGCTGTGCGCCGAATCGCTGCGTGCTCTCGAGCGCGCCCGTCGTGTCCTCCCACTGACCGCTGCCGCAGACGAGCACCAGGGACACCCGCCCACGCAGCCAGTCAAGGTGATCGCCCTCGAGGTTGCTCACGTAGTCCGCCGGATTGTTGAAGTAGACGGCGTCACCGCGCTCGCCCCAGCCTACGGCGGAGACGTCGTAGACCCCGCTCTGGCAGATCGCAAGGGGGAACGCGTCGGCGCGCTTCAAGGCGAAGTTCGCCGCGTGATACGCGCCGAAGCTGACGCCTGTGACAGCGATCTCTCCGCCGGCGGAGTCGGCGTGGATCCACGGCACGACGCGCTCGAGGATCCACGACTCGTAGAGCCCGTGCCGGCGCGCCCGCTCCTCGAGGGGGACGTCGTGCGCCTGCCAGCTCTGCGCGTCGAAGCTGTCGACGCAGTAGAGCTTCAGGCGCCCGGCGTCGAGCAGCGGCGCAAGCGCGTCGACCATCCCTCGCTCCTCGTACTGCCAGCACGGACCCTGCTCCGACGGAAACGCGAGCACGGGACGGCCCCAGTGTCCGTACGCGAGGACGTTGCCGCCGTCGAGCTGAACCTCGCGCCTCATCCCCAGAGCCGATCCAGCAGGGCAACGAGGTGCGGATGGAACACGTCGCGCCACGAGACCCAGTTGTGCAGGTCGGGGTGCTCGTGCAGGCGTACGTCGTAGCGCTGGCGGGCGAGGGCGTCGCGGAGCTCGCGGTTGTTCGCGGCGTTCTCCTCGGCGTGACCGCAGGTCATGACGACCGGAATCGGAGCGGGTGCGGCGGTCGCGCGCAGGACGCCGCCGACGAAGCGCGAGATCCGCTCGAACCGTCCGAAGCGCGACTCCTGCGGGTCGGTCGTCCTCCGGAAGAAGCTGCCCGACTGGAGGAAGAGACCGCCGAACAGATGGCGGTGGAGGCGGTGGGCGTGGAACGCCGCCAGCGCGCCCAGGCTCGCGCCCATCGCAACGCGCGCGCCGGTGAGGTCCGGCGTCGGGGCGAGCTCGGCCATCCTCGGGACGATCTCGCGCGCGAGCGCGTTCGCGTAGCGGGTCGACGCCGAGTACGTCTCGTTTCGTCTCCCCGGCGGGCGGAGCAGCGCGGCGCGAAAGGGCCGGAGCTCGAGCTCGGCGACCGCCGAATCGAACAGGCGTAGGAGCGACGAGTGCTCGGCGTACTCCGGCCCGTCGTGCACGAGGAGGAGCGGCAGCTGTGTGTGCGGATCCGCTCCGTCGGCGGACCAGAGGTCACCCGACACCTCGGTGCGCAGGAGCGGGGAGCGAAAGGAGAACGGCTCGAGCGTTCCGGCAGGCGCCTCCTCGTCGTCCAGCCACACAGGCTGCTCGTAGCGCTCGAACTCGAGCACCGAGCGCTCGCCGAACGGTCCGCCTGCGCGCAGCGGGTTCGCCGGATCGACGAGCCGCTCGATCGTTCCGTCCGCCCGCTCGACCTGGAGCTGGTACTCGAGCCTGGCCAGCCCGTTCGGGCGCGGGAGCTGCAGCTCCCAGGTGCGCGTCCGGCCACGCCGCCGGAACTCGAGGGGCGCGCTGCGCTTGAACGCGTCGCTCAGGAACCGCACCGCCGTGACGTCGGTGCTCGGCGCACGGAACGCCAGCGTCAGCTCGCTCACACCCGGAGCACGTAGGTGAACCAGCTCTCGTACGGTACGAAGCCGAGTTCGCGGTTGATCTTCAGCATCCCGGCGTTCTCATCGTCATTGGATGTTGACAGCCGTTCGAACCCCTGCTCGGCGCACCAGCGTACGACCGCGAGCTTGGCGGCGCGCGCGAGGCCGCGGCGCCGGAAGTCGGGCGCCGTCCCGGTCAGCTCGTGCTCCGCGAGCTTTCGAGCCGGATCGACCTCGAGGAACGAGAGGGCGACGGGACGGTCGCCGTGGAGCACGACGGCGCTGCCGGCACGGCTGAGGTCCGGCTTGCCGAGCGTCTCGTCGACCCACTCCTCGTAGGTGAGGTTGGCCTCCGGGTGATCGGCGGGCATGTCCTCCGCGGCCGCGGCGTACAGGGCGTGGAGCCCGCGCGGCCGGAGCTCCGCCTCGGCGAGCGACACGAGGCGGAAGCCGTCGCGCTCAAGCTCCTCGAGCAGCGAGGCGAGGCGCGAGGTGTCGATCGTGCGCGGATCGACCGCCGAGAAGATCTCCTCCCGCGAGCGCACGAACCGGCGCCGCTCGAGGAAGCCGCAGCCGTCGTCCTCGGTCGCGGGACTGCGGAGCTCGCGCGCGCCGCGGACGAGCAGGTGGTGTGTCGCGCGGCCGTAGAGCTCGCGACCGATCCCTCGACGGCGGCGGTCCGCTCGCACGAGCACCCAGACGTCGGCCGCGCCTGCCACGTCCGTTGCCCACGCGAACTCCGCCTCCGCCCACCCGACGACCTCGTCACCGTCACGCGCGACCCAGGTGCGGCGATGGGCCCGCTCAGGCCGTGAGCGGACCTCGTGGTCGAGCCCGGCGGGGGTCGCCAGCCAGGGGGATCCTCCCGACAGCAGCGCAGCTGCGCCGACGGCGTCGCGCGACTCGTACTCCCTGATCACGGGCGCGAGCATAGGCTTCGCGGCGTGTCGACCGCCGCGATCCTGACGATCGGCAACGAGATCGTCTCCGGCGACGTCGTGAACACGAACGCGTCGTGGCTCGCGCAGCGGCTCGAGGTACTCGGCGCGAAGGTGAGGCTCGTGGCCGCACTGCCCGACGAGATCGACGAGATCGCGCAGTTCGTGCGCGAGTGTGCGCCGGGAGTCGACTTCCTGCTCGTCACCGGCGGCCTCGGCGGCACACCCGACGATCTCACGCGCGAGGCGCTCGCGGCCGCGTTTCACCTCCAGCAGGAGGAGATCCCGGCGCTCGCAGACGAGCTGCGCGCGCGCTTCACCCGCGATCCGGAGTACGCGGCGCGCTGGGCGCTCCTCCCGGCCGGCAGCCGCCCGCTCGCGAATCCGCGTGGAGGCGCGCCCGGATTCGTCGTCGAGAACGTCTACGTCCTCCCGGGCCTGCCCGCGGAGATGGAGGCGATGTTCGACGCGATCGCCGAGGAGTTCCGCGGAGACCCGCCGATCGCGTCGTGGCGCCGTACGTATCGCACGCGCGAGAGCGAGATCGTCGGACTGCTCGCCGAGGCGACGGATCGGTGGCCCGACGTCCTCGTCGGCTCGTATCCGCGCTTCGCCGCCTCGGGGCCGGAGGTGGAGGTCGTCCTCAAGTCGCGCGACGAGCGGGCGCTTGCCGACGCGGTCGGCTTCGTCGAAGCGGGGCTCGGCTAGCCTGACTCCGGCAAGCCCTGGGAGAGCGCCTGGCGGCGTTCGAGGTCGGCAAGGTCGACGAGCTGCCCGTCGCGGCCGACGTACCCGTCCTTGCCCCCGACGACGACCACGACGAGCTCCTCAGTGTCCGAAGCGTTCGACCACTTCCGCGGTGTCGTCGACTCGACATGACAGAACCCGCCGGCGCCGAGCTCGTGGACCTCGCCGTCGATCTCGAAACGCGCGGTGCCCCGGTGCACGAAGTAGAGCTCGTCCTGCTGGTCGTGGAAATGCGGGAAGCCTTCGTACCCGGGCGGCAGAACGATCGCGTTGACGCCGAACGCTGTCACACCGAGCGCCTTCCGCACCTTGCGGAAGCCGTAGCCGTCGCCGAGCTCGTCGAGCGTCGCGAATCCGTAGCCCATCAGTGCCCGCCTTCCTCGGCCTCTGCATCGGCCTTCGTGTGGTGGACGGTTCCCGGCGCGTGGTCGGCGGGCGCGTAGATCGTCCACAGCCTGAGCGGGCCCGATCCCTTGTTGACGAAGTTGTGCCGCGTTCCGGCCGGGACGAGGACGATGTGACCGGCGCGCACCGGCGAAGACTCGCCTGCGACGATCGCCTCCGCCTCACCCTCGACGAAGCCGAGCCACTGGTCGTTCTCCTCGTGCACCTCTTCGCCGATGTCCTCGCCCACGGGGATCGTCATCAGCACGATCTGGCTGCGCTCGGTCGTCCTGACCTCTCGGCGGAAGTCGTCGCTCTGCCGTGCCAGCGCCTCGATCTCGAGCACCGGATTGCCGTCGGTCATGGCCGCCTCCTCCCTCGCTAGCATCGCCGGAGTGCCGGTCGTCTCGCCGGAAACCTATCTCGCCGGCCTGAACACGGCCCAGCGAGACGCGGTCCTTCTGACCGAGGGGCCTGTTCTCGTGATCGCCGGAGCGGGCTCGGGCAAGACCCGCGTGCTCACGCACCGGGTCGCGCACCTGATCGGCGCGGTCGGCGCGAAGTCGAACGAGATCCTCGCGATCACCTTCACGAACAGGGCCGCCGACGAGATGCGCGCGCGGCTCTGGGACCTGCTGGGGGACGATGCGCGCGGGCTCTGGAACCTCACCTTCCACGCGGCGTGCGGGCGGATTCTGCGGCGAGAGGCGCCGAGGCTCGGCTACCGGACGAACTTCACGATCTACGACCAGGCCGACCAGGTGCGCCTGGTCAAGAACTGCCTCGAGGAGCTCGAGCGCGACACGAAGCGCTTCGTCCCGCGCGGGATCCACGCGCAGATCTCCAACGCGAAGAACGAGCTCGTCTCGCCCGACGACTATCGCGCGCGGGTCGCCTCGTTCTACGACCAGACGGTCGCCGACGTCTACGACCTCTACCAGCGCCGCCTGCACGCGTCGAACGCCGTCGACTTCGACGACATGCTGATGCTCACGGTCGACGTCCTCGAGCGCTTCCCCGAGGCGCGCACCGAAGTGGCAGAAGGCGTTCCGCTACATCCTCGTCGACGAGTACCAGGACACGAACCACGCGCAGTACCGGCTCCTGCAGCTCCTGGCGCAGAAGCACCTGAACGTGTTCGCGGTGGGAGACCCCGACCAGGCGATCTACTCGTTCCGGGGCGCCGACATCCGGAACATCATGGAGTTCGAGCGCGACTTTCCCGGCACGCGCACGATCGCGCTCGAGCAGAACTACCGCTCGACGAACGCGATCCTCGACGCCGCCAACGCGATGATCGCGAACAACACCGAGCGCAAGCCGAAGAACCTCTGGTCCGAGCTCGGCATCGGCGATCCGGTGCGCGTGGTCGAGCTCGAGGACGAGCACGCGGAGGCGCGCTTCGTCGCGGCCGAGATCGCACGCCTCGTCGACGAGGGCTTCAACGGCGACGAGATCGCGGTGTTCTACCGGACGAACGCGCAGTCGCGCGTGCTCGAGGACGTGCTCGTCCGCCAGGGCGTCCCGTACCAGGTGATCGGCGGCCCGCGCTTCTACGAGCGGGCCGAGGTCAAGGACCTGATCGCGTACCTCCAGGTTCTCGACAACCCGTCCGACAACGTCAGCCTGCTGCGGATCGCGAACCGGCCCCGCCGCGGGATCGGCGACACGTCGCTCGCGCGGCTCCAGACCTTCGCCAACGGCCGCGGGATCTCGCTCTGGGCCGCGCTCGAGTTTCCCGAGGAGGCGGGCCTCGCGGCGGCTTCGACCCGCGCGGTGACAGGCTTCCGGACGATGATCCGCTCGCTCCAGTCCGATCTCGACCGCCCGGTTGCGGACATCGTCGAGGACGTGTTCCAGCGCTCGGGCTACCTCGAGTCGCTCGAGGCCGAACGCACCGTCGAGGCGCAGGGCCGCAAGGAGAACCTCCAGGAGCTCGTCGGTGTCGCGCGCGAATACCAGGAGCAGGCGGACGATCCGTCGCTCTCGTCGTTCCTGCAGGAGATCTCGCTCTACTCCGACCAGGACGCGATCAGGGGCGAGGGCTCGCTCGTCACGCTGATGACGCTCCACAACGCGAAGGGCCTCGAGTTCCGCAGCGTGTTCATGATCGGGATGGAGGAGGGGATCTTCCCGCACGCGCGCTCGATCGAGGAGCAGTCGCTCGAGGAGGAGCGGCGGCTCGCGTACGTCGGGCTCACGCGCGCGCAGGAGCGGCTGACGCTGCTGCACGCGGCGTCGCGCGCGCTCTACGGCGGGCGGAACTACAACATGCCCTCGCGCTTCCTCGACGAGCTCCCCAGCGAGCAGGTCGAGCGCGAGCGGCTCACCCCGACGTCGTGGACGGCTCGCTCGCCCGCGCCCGAGATCGCCCCGCGCACGAACGTCCCCACGCTCTCGACCGGCGACTCCGTGCGGCACGGCACGCTCGGTGAGGGGGTCGTGACACGCATCGAGGCGGGCGGCGTGGTCACGGTGCGCTTCGCCGACGACGGAAGCGAGCGCCGGCTCGTCCTGGACTACGCACCCCTCGAGAAGATCGCGTAGTGACCATCGAGATCCGTCAACCGGCGGCGGACGAGCTTCGCGCCGCGATGGACGCGGCCGAGGTCGCGTTCGGCTCGGCGATGGACGACGCAGACTGGGAGCGCGAGCGCGTGTCGCTCCCCGCCGAACGCGCGACCGCGGCCTTCGACGACGGCCGCGCCGTCGGACTGGCCGGCGCCTACGAGTTCGACCTGACGATCCCCGGTGGGTCGCTGCCCTGCGCCGGCGTCACGTACGTCGGCGTCATGCCGACACACCGCCGCCGCGGCGTCCTGCGCGGGCTCATGACGCGCCAGCTCGCCGATGCCCGCTCGTGGGGAGAGCCGATCGCGGCGCTCTGGGCGTCCGAGGCGTCGATCTACGGCCGATTCGGCTACGGCGTGGCGGCACCCAGCATGCGGATCGAGGGCGACAGCCCGCGGTTCGCGTTTCGCGACGATCCGGGGTCGGTGGGTGCGTGGCGGCTCGCGGGAACGGACGAGGCATTCGACCTCTGCCGGCCGCTCTACGAGCGGGTTCGCCTCGAACGCCCGGGGATGCTGTCGCGCAGCGAGCACTGGTGGCGCGAGCACCGCCTTGCCGACCCCGAGAAGTGGCGGCGCGGCGCGAGCCAGAAGTTCTACGCCTTCCTCGAGCTTGACGGAGAGGTCGCGGCGTACGCGGTCTACCGGATCAAGGAAGAGTGGGAGCGCGGCTTCCCGAAAGGGATCATCCGCGTGCTCGAGTCGTTCGCGACGAGTCCCACGGCAGAGCGCGAGGTGTGGAGGTACCTCGCCGGGATCGACCTGACAACGGTTGTCGACGTGTTCAGCTTCGATCCCGCGTCGCCGCTCTTCCTCATGCTCCGCGATCCACGCGCGCTGCACGCGCGCGTCGGCGACGGCATGTGGCTCCGGCTCGTCGACGTCGAGGCAGCGCTTCGCGCGCGCTCCTACCGTGACGGCGAGCCGGTCGTGCTGGGGGTGGGCGACGAGCTGTGCCCCTGGAACGAAGGTCGCTACCGCGTCGGGGCTCAGGTCGAGCGAACCGACGACGAGCCCGATCTCGAGCTCGACGTCGCCGATCTCGCGAGCGTCTACCTCGGCGCGTTCGACTTCGTGCGGCTCGCGAACGCACAGCGAGTTCGCGAGTTGCGGCCCGGCGCGGTCGAGCGCGCGTCCGAGCTCTTCCGCACCGCGCTCCCGCCCTTCTGCCCGGAAGTGTTCTGAGTGTTCGACGTCCGCCCGACCGAGAATCTCGACGACTTCGAGGAGGCATTCCTCGCGATCGGCCAGTACTTCAACGCCGAGCCCGAGCGCGAGCGAACCGAGCGGTTCACCCAGCTGATGCCGCTCGAACGGATGCACGCCGCGCGCGAGAACGGGCAGATCGTCGGCGGCGCGGGTGTCTTCCCGTTCGAGCTCTCGATCCCGGGCGGCAGCATCCGATGTGCCGGTGTGACCGTGGTCGGCGTTCATCCGACGCACAGGCGACGCGGCGTCCTGCGCGCGATGATGCGGGCCCAGCTCGACGACGTCCACGCGCGCGGTGAGCCGGTCGCTGCGCTGTGGGCCTCCGAGGAGACGATCTACGGACGCTTCGGCTACGGGATGGCGTCGGTGTGCGGCGACGCGACGATCGCCCGCGAGCACGGCGAGTACGCGTTCCCGTTCGAGTCTCGCGGGACGGTTCGCTTCCTCGATGCGGACGAGGCCCTCGAGTTGCTCCCTCAGGTCTGGGAGCGCGCGTTCAAGCGGACCCCAGGGATGATCCGGCGGCCGGGGCCGTGGTGGAAGAACCGCACCATTGCCGACCCGCTCGACCGGCGTGACGGCGGCGGGCCGAAGCGCTTCGCGCTGCTCGACCTCGACGGTGAGCCGCAGGCCTACGCGATCTACCGCCACAACCCCGCGTGGGAGGACGGCTCGTCCGCGGCGAGGCTCGGCGTGATCGAGGTCATCGCGGCGACCCCGCGCGCGACCGCTGAGATGTGGCGTTTCGTCCTCGACATCGACTGGCAGGCGACGATCGCGGCACAGCTCCTGCCGCCCGATCACCCGCTCTTCTTCCTGCTCGCGAAGCCGCGTCGGCTGAAGCTCCGCCTCGCCGACGGGATCTGGATTCGCCTCGTGGACGTGGGGCAGGCACTCTCGGCCCGCTCGTACGCCGCCGAGGGCGACGTCGTCTTCGAGGTCGCCGATTCCTTCTGTCCGTGGAACGAGGGGCGTTGGACGCTCTCGGGCGGCTCGTGCGCGCGCACGGACGACGAGCCGGACCTGCGCTGCGACGTGAGCGTGCTCGGCTCGGTCTATCTCGGCGGCTTCACGTTCGCAGAGCTCGAGCGCGGCCTTCGCGTGGAGGAGCTTCGGCCGGGGGCGGTCGACCGCGCGGACGCGATCTTCCGCCGGACCACCGTGCGCCCCTGGTGCCCCGAGATCTTCTGAGCGCTACCGAGCGGGAGCCCAGTCCGGATCGCTTGCATTGGTGATCGCGCCGATGCGCAGCCAATGGGCCGCCGACCCGTCGCTCCGCATGACGTAGAGCCCGGCGTTCTCCACACGTCCGCTGAAGAAGGCGATCTGCTTGCCGTCCGGCGACCACGCGAACAGTCCGTCCCCGACGGACGTGACAAACCGCTGCCCGCTGCCGTCCGCGTTCATCACGACGAGGTCGTTGACCGTCGTCTGGAACGCGATGCGCTTCCCGTCCGGTGTCCAGGCCGGCGAGAGCTCCGGCGAAGGTGTGCGGGTGAGCCGGCGCACGTTGCTTCCGTCGGCCTGCATCACGTAGATGTCGTAGAACCCGTTCCGTTCGCTCGTGAACGCGATCTGCTTGCCGTCCGGCGACCAGGCCGGGTTACCGTCGTCGCCGGGCGTGTTCGTCAGGCGTCGCACGCTGCTTCCGTCGGCGTGCATGACGTAGATGTCCGTCTTGTTCGCAAAGGGGTTCTGGTCGTCCTGCCAGCGGACGAAGACGATCTGCTTGCCGTCCGGAGACCAGTCCGGCCGCTCGCTCCGGCGAGACGTCGTCGTCAGGCGGCGTGCACCCGTCCCGTCGGCCCGGACGACCCAGATCTGTGCGCAGTCCTCATGCGGGCGCGTGCAGCCGGCGTTCGTCCAGCGCTTGAAAGCGATCTGTTTCCCGTCCGGCGACCAGGTCGGCTCGGCGTCACCTTCCCTGCGGGTCACCTGCCGAAGGTCGCTGCCGTCGGGGTTGACGGTGAACACGTGGCGGGCGCCGTCGGCCTGCAAGGCGGTGAACACGATCGCACCCGGCGAAGGCCCGCTCGATCCGCACCCGCCGAGGCCGAGCGCGCAGGCGGTCGCGATCCAGGGGGTCAGCCGCACACCGGAGAGGCTACAAAGAGGGCCGAGAGCCGCCATCGGTAGCCAGGGGCTGGGTAACCCGTGTCCCTTCGGACGGCTCGGCCCTGACAGGTATTCGCGAATCGCCGGCATTCGGTTTACCCGAGAGCCTCGGGCGCGGCGGCTACAATCGCTTGCTCCAGGGCGGTTAGCTCAGTTGGGAGAGCACCAGCTCGACAAGCTGGGGGTCACTGGTTCGAGCCCAGTACCGCCCACCTACGAAAGCCCCGCTCAGGCGGGGTTTTCTGTCTGAAGTGGACAGGTAAACCACCACGCCGAAGGGTCTTTCATCTACCGGCCGTCTACCCGCACACACCCCGACTGGGTGCATGACCACCAGTAGTCGAGCGGCCGGGGAGTCCGTCCGACTCGGCTGCTTCTCTGTTCCGGCCGCGGATCGCGGCAGCACGAGCGCATGCAGACCCTCACTTCAAACAAGGGACGGACTGGCCGTGACGAACGATCGGGCGCCCTCGCTGCGGTACTCGACCAGATCGAGCGGCAGTTCGGGCCAGGCTTTGGGATTCACTGTCCCCCCTCGGCCTGTGGCGCGAGGCCGCCTTGCTTAAAAAGCGAGTCCCCGTATCAGTGCTATCCGCGCGCGAGTAGTTGGGGCTAGCGCATCAAAGCAGGTGCTTGTCAGCATGAGAGCCAGTACCAGCGCCACGTTCTGAACGCGTCTTGGCGTAGTTGTGTCACGACGTCACTGCCGCAGATGTCATCCACTCGGTATTCGAGCGTGGAGAGGCGGGTGATCGGCGCCCGTGGCGGGATCGGCGGGCAGCGACGAGCTGCGGGCGACTTCCGGACATCCGGGCGCTACCACCTGCTCAGGCGGTAGCGCCCTGACGTGGGCCAATGAGTTCGGGAATAACACCAGAACGGATCGGGCCATACTGCGGGCGTGCATGGACGCTACGCGGGCGAATCAGCGGGGCCGGCACGCGGCGGGATCGTTCTCCGAACAGCGCGTCTGATCCTGATCCCGCTGAGACGACTCGACGAGGCCGAGCACGCACGAGCGTCGAACAACCCCGCCGACGCATTGCGCGACACTCGCGCCGCCGAGCTGCAGTGGCGAGAGCACGGCTTCGGCCCCTGGGCGATCCGGGACAGACGAGACGAGAGCTTCCTCGGCGGCGCCGAGCTGCGCCTTGCCGGTCATGGCATCGAGGGAATCGCGTCCGACGAGGTCGAGGCGGGCTGGTGGGTGACCGAGGAGCGGCGGAGGGAAGGCATCGCGACCGAGGCGATGGAAGCAGCCATCGATGACCTCTGGGGCCGTACCGACGTCGAGAGCATCACGGCCTACATCGAGGAGGGAGCGAACGAACCATCTCGTCGCCTTGCCGCCAAGCTCGGATTCGCAGCGCGTGGCCCAGGCCGCGGGCGCTCGGGCGAGCCGATGACGGTGTACGAGGTTCGCCGAGACGATTGGCTCCGACGAGGACTCTGAAGCCAACGGTGCGAGAGTGGCCTGGGCGAGCGTGTTCCCACCTAACGCGACTGTTCTGCCCTATTGATCCTTCCTACTCAGCGCGGCAGGCCCTCTGAGCGCCACCTCTCGACTCTCATCCTCGCCGGGTGAGGCTCGTTTGCTCCGTCTGAGCGAGACTTCGGCCTAGTCGACCTTCTAGGAGGTGCAGCGTGGCCGTCGCTGTCAATGTCGAGAACTTCGTGCGGGCCGAGACCGACCGGATGTTCGGTGCGGCGCTAGCTCAGTCGTCTGGTGAGGTCAATGCGTGGCATCACCATCGAGCGCCGGTGGCGCTGGATCAACAGACGGTGATTCGGATGAATCGCGACACCCTCTACAGCTCGGTGGTCGCCGACATTTCGGGCGGTGCCACGCTCACGATCCCGGACGCTGGTGATCGGTATCTGTCGGTGATGCTGGCCAACCAGGATCACTACGTCAATGGTGTGCTCCACGAGGCGGGCGAGCATGAACTGACTACGGCGGTATACGACACGCCATACCTGTTGCTCGCGGTGCGGATCCTCGTTGATCCCGCCGACCCTGAGGACGTCGCCGCGGTCAACGCGCTGCAAGACCAGTTCCGGTTCGACGCCGGTTCGGCAGAGCCATTCACCTCGCCGGCGTACGACGAGACGAGCCTCACCGCCACCAGGCAGTCGTTGCTTGAGCTAGCTCGTGGCCTGAGCGGCTTCGAGCATTCCTTCGGGACCAAGGAGGCGGTCGATCCCATCCGTCATCTGATCGCTACCGCAGCAGCCTGGGGTGGCTTGCCGGAACAGGAAGCCTTCTACGTCAACGTCGATCTCGGCTTGCCGGTGGGCGAGTATCAGCTCACAGTGCGGGACGTGCCGGTGGATGGCTTCTGGTCGATCTCGGTCTACAACGCCGACGGCTACTTCGAGCCGAACGACAGCAACGCGAACACGGTCAACAGCATCACCGCCAGCCCGAACCAGGACGGCTCGGTAACTGTCAGCCTCGGCGGGTGCGACAGGCAGAGGCCCAACTGCATCCCGATCATGGAAGGCTGGAACTACGCCGTCCGGCTCTACCGACCGCGCCCCGAGATCCTCAACGGAACATGGAAGTTCCCCTCCGTCGAAGCAACCTAGACCCCGTTCGTCGACCCGCGCCGGGAGCATCGCCGTCGTCTGTGGCCGACTGCGCCTCGCTGTCCAAGTATCAGGTTCTGCCCTAACGTTCCACCTACTTAGCGTGGACAGAATGGTTCTTCAGGGATCAGTCACCATTGAGAGCGGGCGTGGCGGCCTCTGCCTGGCCCCGGTCCAGAGGGTTGAGGATGCGGTTGCGAGGGAATCTCCGATCTCGCGGTGCAGAGCCCAGGCAGGTGGACCGAGTCAGAACTCGGCACGAACGTCGTATTCGGCACGAAAGTCGCCAGCACGCGGGCCGTGAAGCTCGCGAGCGGCGCCGAGACAGTCGCGCTCACTCGAGCAACGTCGATGAGCAGTTCACGAACTTCGGCGCAAGCGGTGCGCTGCTGTTCGGGTCCTGACCGGCTTTGTTCTCGAATTGCTGTTTCGGCTCGCGGAGTCCCGGGCCCGCACGAGTTTGAGATCGGGTCCTGGCTTGATTACCGGCCGCGTTAGGCGAGACTAGGCATGTCCGTCAAGCTGCATCGTTGCGGAACCCCGTGGAAGTTCGGGCCCTGCTGGAAGGTGCAAAAGGCGCTCGACGACCAGGGGATCGCCTACCTGGTAGTTCCGGGGCCGCGGCGGCCCAAGAACCGCACCGCAGTGATCGAGGGCACCGGCCAACCGCTCTACCCCGCCATCCAGTTCGAAGACGGCACCTGGTATCGGGACGAGTCGAA
This sequence comes from uncultured Actinomycetes bacterium, assembly GCA_963700495.1. Taxonomy (GTDB): domain Bacteria; phylum Actinomycetota; class Thermoleophilia; order Gaiellales; family Gaiellaceae; genus JACCTU01. The sequence goes on from CAVOXT010000005.1 coordinate 261,053, forward strand.
GGACATGGCGCGGAAGATCAGAGAAGGCCGGTTGTTCGATGACCGCGCCGCGCCGTGACCCGATTCATGCAAAAAGCGCACTAGACGCGGTCTGGTCCCAGGGAGGCGTACTGGCCCGGGCCGCGTGATGATTGCGCGTCGCGAAGACACCGGCGGCAAAGCCGATCGGGAGGACGGCGCGATCTGCGTCGAGTGCGGCCGCGAATGGACCAATCGGACCGAGCGGTGGCAGCGCTACCGCGTCGACCTAGAAGAAACCGCGCCCTACTGCCCGGACTGCGCGGCGAGGGGAGTTCGGGCCGAAGTCACCGAATGGACTCAGGCCAAACCCGTCCCCCGTAGTCAGGAGTTCCCGCGCGCCGATCTGGCCGCAGACGCGCGGACCCCGTGCCGTGATCCTACGACTCAGATGTAACCGAGAGATGCAACCACTTGACCTTGCCGGTTGCCTGATGCTGTGCACGCGTGTTGAGGTGATGGGATCGCCGGGCGCGGTCGTTCGACGAGTTCGCCAAACGACTCGCTCGCCTCGAAGCGGACTTGTCGCAGCGGCTCGATGACGCGCGAGTACAGATGGAGGGCGGCGTCACCCGTTGGGCCGCGCGTCCGGAAGCGTCCGGACGCTCGTCCGCTTCGCGCGGCCCGTCCTAGACTCGCCGTCGTGCACCTCGTCACCCTGCTCGGGGCGGGCGCGTCAGTTCCCGCCGGTATTCCCGGCGTGCGGGAGATCACAAGTCAGGTCCTATCCGGGGAAAACGTCCGGCGTACCGGAAGCGACTTCCACCTGTTCGAGACCCCGCCGCCGCAATACGGACCGGGTGACGACGAGCTCGTTCCGCCCCAGCTTCCTAAGTTGGGGTCAACTGCGGCGTTCGTGTGTTACGCCGCTGGCTTAGCTGACAGAAGAGCCCGCACGAACCGACATGGACCAATGAGCCGGCCAGCGTTGACGGGCTACTTCACGCGGTCTTAGGATCGCCGCTCGTGTGACGCGACAAGAGGAGGGGTCACGTGAGTCCGAGTAGGAAGACCGCGCTCTATGCGGGGTTGTGGTTCATTGGCACCTTCGTTTTCTCCATCCCAGCGCTTCTTCTCTATGACCCTATTCTGAACGACGCCGACTACATCCTCGGCTCGGGCGCCGACACGAGGATCGCCCTTGGCGCGTTCTTGGAGATCCTGACGGCCATTGCCAACATCGCTACGGCCGTGGTGCTGTTTCCCATCCTCAAGCGGGTGAGCGAGAGCATCGCCCTTGGCTATGTCGCCATTCGGATCCTCGAATCGACCCTCATCGTGGTCGGCCTCATAAGCCTCATGTCGGTCGTGACCTTGCGGGAGGACTTCGCGGGAGCTGGCGCAGATTCCGGCTCGCTCAACCTCGCTGGCCAGTCGCTGGTCGCGCTCAAAGACTGGACGTTCCTTCTCGGCCCCGCCTTTTGTGCGGGCTTGGGGAACGGGATCTTGCTGGGCTACCTGATGTACAAGTCGGGACTCGTGCCACGGGGGATGGCCATGTTGGGCCTCATCGGCGGCACCCTGGCCTTCGCTACGGCGACCGCCGTGCTGTTCGGAGCCTACGACCAGACCTCCGCGATTTCGTTCGTCTTCACGATCCCGGAGATCCTTTGGGAGGCGAGCCTTGCCCTCTATCTCACGTTCAAGGGATTCAAGCCGTCTCCGATCCTCTCGGGGTATGACGGCCCCGTCCTGCAGACGTCCTGATCGCTCGCGCCCGGTTACTGAGTACGCTGAGAATGTGGCCGTCGGAGTCATAGACGGTGAGGTGTTCCCGTCCGCGTCGCACAGGTTTCAGGACGTGCCGCCGAAGTCGACATCCTTGGTCTCGACCGTCCCGGCCGTCCGCCCCGGCGCCGTCTGGTCGGTCCAGTACAGGTTCGTGTGCGCGATGACCTGGTCCGGCGGCGGCGCCCCCCATGCCGTCAGGTCCTCCGTCGTGTGGGCGTCGCTGACAAGGGTCGCGTCGTACCCCCTGACGAACGCGCCGTGGAGCGTCGAGCGGATGCACGCATCGGTCTGTGCGCCGACGACGACGAGTCGCCCGACTCCGAGGCCCGACAGCACGGTCTCGAGGGTGGTGTCCTCGAAGGAGTCGCCGTAGTTCTTCTCGACGAGCGGCTCGGCGTCGCCCGGAGTCAGCTCGGGGACGATCCGCCAGTCGTCGCTCCCTCTCGCAAGCTGCTCGTCGGAGTGCTGGACCCAGACGACGGGCACCCGTTCCCGACGCGCCTTCTCGACAAGGCTGCCGACGTTCGCGACGACCGCGTCGCGCTCGGGAGTCCCCTCGACGACGCCGTTCTGCACGTCGACGACGAGGAGTGCGGTGTTCGGCCGGTTCTCGAGTGTGGTCATGGTCTCCCCTTACTCACGCTGGGCTGCTGTGTCCACCACGATAGCGAGTCCTTGACGTAGGCTCGGCACCGTGGGAGTGTCGCTCGGGGATCGGCTGATCGACGCCATCGCGGCTCAGGACCGGACTGCGCTCGCCGCGTGCTTCGCGCCCGATGCCGAGTTCCGCGGCCTCACTCCCCGGGGTCTTGAGAGAGCGCTCGGGCGCGGTCGAAACGGCCTCGCTGATCGCGGCATGGTTCGCGGACTCTACGGAGCTGGGCCTCGTGGCCGCGACGACGGGCGAAGTCGAGGAAAGGCTCCACATCTCGTACCGTTTCCAGGGAGTCGAGGAGGGCGAGCCCTACCTCGTCGAGCAGCACCTCTTCTGCTCGGTCGATGCAGATCGAATCACGCACGCGGATCTTCTGTGCTCGGGGTTCCGCCCTCACCGCGACCGTTGACCGTCTCGTGAGGAAGCCGCGAGGGGGCCTCTCGACCCCCTCAGCGAAAGCGATGTGGCCCGTCGGCTAGTTCTGCTGCCTACACACCTGCGAGACGGCTGATTGCGTCCGGGCCTCTGGCGAGGCTTGTGGTCGACCAAGACCAGCTTCGCCAGGGAGGCCCGGATGCGTGAGTCAGTCTGCCCACCGCGACGGATGCGTTACTCGTTGGAGTCGCGCTGTCGGATCGTGCAGTTGGCGCTCGAGGGCGAGCGAGCCCGCAGGCGGCCGCGGCCGCCTGCGGCGCGAGTCGTGCTACCGGTTACCGGCTGTGGCGCCGCTACCGGGAGGGCGGCTGGGCGGCGCGGCTGGACCGACCGCCGGTGCCGAAGCGGCAGCCGCGCCGCTTGTCGGCCGCCGCGGAGGCGGAGATCCTCGCGGCGCGTTCGTACGCCAATGCTGGCCCTGTGATCGTGGCGGGGTTGCTCGGCCGGCCGGCGTCGACTGTTTGGAAGGTGCTTCGCCGCTACGGCGTCTCGAGACTGCCGCGCCCACCCCAGAGAGCCGGTGCAGCGTTACGAGCGGGAGCGGCCGGGCGAGCTCGTCCATGTCGACATCAAGAAACTGGGCCGCTTCTGGACGGTCGGGAAGGCGATCCTCGGCGACCGGCTCACGCGCAGTGAGGGCGCCGGCTGGCAGTACCTGCACCTCGCGATCGACGACCACTCACGGCTGGCCTACGGCGAGCTGCTCCCGACAGAGAGCCCATCCGACGGCGTCGCCTTCCTCCGCCGCGCACACGCCTGGTACGCCGGTCAGGGCGTCACGATCGAACGCGTTCTCAGCGACAACGGCAACGGCTCACCGCGATCCCGCGCCTGGACAGCCGCCTGTCGCCGAGCTCTGCAATCCAGCGCCGCGTACACGGCGCGCGGGCGTCGCCCGGCAGATTCCAACGGCAAAGCCGAAGCGCTCGTCAAGCACGCGTCCTGCGCGAATGGGCCTATCGCTTCGCCGTACCCGCTCGAAGCGTCCGACGCGCGCACGAGCGTCTGGGACCGCGGCTACGCTGCCGCTGGGTACAACCAGCGAGGCCGACCAGCGAGCGGCTCACTCGGACGCGGCCGACCGACCGATCGAGCCGCGTCTCACAGGTCTGTGCGCGACGCCACAGCTAGCTCAGCGTCGCACTCGCTGCGTTCGCGCGCAGCTGCGCGGCCTCCACGATCTGGATTCGGCGATCACGCTCGTCCAGACGTCGCGCTTCGTCAGCTTGCGACGCGGTCGTCTGCCGCGACGCGCGTTCTCATCATCGACGTACGGCTACGCATCGCTCGTCGAAGAACGCGCGATCCGGTGCTCGCCCGCACGGCTGGTACGCGCCGTCATCGTACGTCGCTACCGGCGCCGACGTCCGCCTCGGATCTACTTTGACTGTCTCGTGAGGAGCTGCGGCACGATGCAGTCGTCCGGACGGTGGCCGATCGACGAGCACGCGGGCGACGATACACGTGCTGATCACGGTCGACGCTGCGGGCATGCGAGCTGCCCTTCAACGCGAGCGAGTTGAAGATGAGACCGGCACGACGCAGAGCTTCGCCGACTGCACGCAGAGGGTGACAGCGACATCGAGCGCGGCTCGGCGATGCCTCGTGGAATCTGTCCGGCTGGACGCCGCTAATCAGCTTCGCCGTCCCCGGCGACAACCGCGGCCAGAACGAGCTCGAACGACGCCCGAATCGAGCCGTGGCTCATGTCGTCTTTGACAAGCTGCTTGATCGCCGTCTCTCAGTGCACCTCGGGCAGCGTCTGCGTCCGAGTAGGACCGCGATGTAGAGATCGAGCGGAGTCCTCGCAGCGGGATGCCATGGGCATCCTCCCCTGTCTGGTTGTGCGTCCGCGGACGGCCGCACGGAGCGATCCGATCGTACCCCTCGTCCAGCGGCGTAAACACGCTCTCCGAGAAGCCTGTTAAAGACCATCCGGATCGCCGCGCCTCGACTACTCTCTGAGACGGTGCTCATGACCTATCTGTTCACGCGCCTCGTGCGCGTGACGTACGGCGGCGCGGATTGAAGTCCGATCGCCGCGACAGCTCGATCGTCCGACGAAGCGCTTTGCCAGACGGGCGTTCGAACGACGGGCGTGACAGCATGCGGATCAACGACGGAAACGCACTACATCGCCTCGAGCGCGAGGAGATCGGCGAAGAAGACGTCGATCGCGGACCGCGAGGATGCGCGGACACTCGCCACTTCCTGACGAGACGTTCTGCGCTCGGCCGGCGTCGAGGCGTGCTCGGTCACCAGGCCCTGAGGCCCTAGCCGAACGGCTAGTTGTCCCTCGAATCCTCGAGTGGAACGATCGTTCGTGGATCGGGCGACGAACTCTCGGAGAGGATTGACGTGAAGGCACTCGCGTCGTTGGCCATTGCTGCCGGCATCGCGGTGTGCGCCGCGCCGGCAGGTGCACAGGTTTCTGCTCTGGCCTGCGGCGACGTTGTGACGACGAACGTGACGCTGCAGGCGTCGCTGAGAGGCTGCTCGACCGGGCTGGTCATCGGTGCCGATGGGATCACCGTCAACCTCAACGGCTACTCGATCGAAGGCATCGGCGAGGGTGTCGGCGTCGAGGCGTCGGACAGATCCGGTGTCTCGGTCCGGAACGGCCGCATTCGCGGGTTCGCCACCGGCGTGAGCTTCTTCAATACGACCGGCTCGACGATCGCAGGCCTCCGAGTCCGCGACACGGGGCGCGGGATCTCGATCGGGTCGGTCCGTCCCGACCAGCCTGACGCGAACGAGGTCGCAGGAAACACGGTGACGAACTCCGACACCGGCATCTTTGCCTTTGGCTCAGGCGATGACATCGTGTCGAACACGATTCTCAGCGTCTCCGGAGCGGGCATCCTCTGTCGCGGCGCCGGCATCAGCCTGACGAGCCCGGTCAACCGTGTTACGAACAACCTGGTCGCTCGCAGTGGAGTCGGGATCTCGCTGCTCTTCTGCGTCGCAGACGTGAGCAGGAACACGGTCATGGCGAACGCGGTCGACGGGATCCTGCGGACGGATTCACTCGGGCTCGTCGCCGCCAACTCGGCAATCGGCAACGGCGGTAGCGGGATCGCCTCGGTCGACAGTCACGGACTGTTTTCGAGAAACGTCACCATCGGAAATGGTGGCGACGGTCTATCGATCAGCGACACGTTTGCCTCACACGGCCCGTTCTACGAACTCGTGGGCAATCTCGCGATCGCAAACGGCGGCTACGGGATCAACACGAGTCTCGAGGGCGTGGTCGACAACGGCAGGAACCGGGCCTACGCGAACCGCGGTCCGAGCCAGTGCGTCGGAGTCGCGTGCAACTAACCGCGGCAGCTGCTACATCCGAAGGTCTCGCACGGAACCGTCCTTGACTGGCTTGTCGAACGGCCCGCAGTACGTGCAATCGCTCGGCTCGCGAGACGGCCTGAGCCGAACGTTCGTCAGGTTTAGATCCGTCTGATCCACAGCAGGCGAGTGCGGCGGCGCAGAGACCGATCTCGACGCAAACGCGCACCAACGAATCGTAGAACCGCGTTACATCGGACAGTGAGTGCGGTTTCCTCGCTGCAACTCGCTTTACCGTCCCTTTACGCTGGAGCCCGCCCAACCTCTAGACATGCCCGTCCCTGTGGTCAATGATCCCTCCGGGAGAGGCTGGGGCGCGGGGCGGCCACTGGTGCCCCAGACTCCCCGTTTTGCGTTCCGGGTACCGCTCCTGCTCTTCGGGCCAGTTGCGCCGAAGCCTCGCGGCTGCCATCGTCGTTCGTGTCGATGGACGTGGCCGCACGTCCTGCGGCGGGGCGAGCTCTCCGGGGACCGTGTCTCTTCCCCTCCCCACGGAGGAGACTCGCCCTGCCTCCGCGCGCTCCTCGCTCTCTCAAGGGAGACGCCCGGCCGGCCGATGAAAGAGCGGTGGGCACCCCATCGTCTCATCCCACATATGACCCGCAGGTCATCGAGCAGTTCGCGGAGAATCTCTACCGCAAGGCGTCGTCGTTCGTGGTCAGCTCGATCATCATGGGTGCCGCGCTCGGTGCGGCGTTCGGCGCGGTGCCGCTCACGTCACTCGGAGAAGCCTGGCCGGTCCCGGCGCTCTTCGGGTTCGCGACGCTGATGATCGGAGCGATCTTCGGCGCGGCGATCGGCTACGTGGTCGGCGACACGCGCTCCTTCGGCTACAAGCTGCAGGCTCAATCTGCGCTCTGCCAGCTTCAGACCGAGCGAAACACGGCAGTGTTCGCGCACGCGATCACCGCCCGCGCCGCCGCGCAGTCTCAGCCGCAGCAGGCCGCCGCGGCTCAGCCGCAGCCTCACGCCACACCGCCGTCCGCTTCGCCGGAGCCGCCGCTGTCGCCGCCGGTCTCGGCCCGCGTCGCGTAGCTACTTCGTGACCGTCAGCGTCGCGCGCATGCCGCGCGCCCTGTGGTCGGCGATCGTGCACCACAGCTGATAGCGCCCCGGAAAGAGCCGGAAGGAGATGCTGCTCTCGTCGCCGGGAAGGACCTCGGGCGTCCGGTACGTGCGGGCGCCGCTCGCGACGCGACGCAGTGCGAGATCGTGCGGATCTTCGCCCAGATTGACGAGCTGCACGATCGTGCGGCCCTGGCGCAGCTTCGTCCGCGAGAGCACGAACTCGAACTCGCTCGACGTCACCTGCATCCGGGACGGCGGTCGCTTGACGGCTGCATACGCGGCCGGGGCGACGACCGTCGCAACGACGAGCGCGAGCGAGACGACCCTCACTTCAGGAGCGCAGGCCGTGCGAACGACGCCGCGCCGGGGATGATCGCGGCGGCGTCGGTGTCGAACCACTGCTCGAGCAGCGCGCTGTAAACGCCGCGGAAGTCGGCCGTCGCGCGCACGTTGCCCTGCTCGTCCAGCCCGCCGCCCAGGCCCGGGAACTCGCCGATGATCTGACCGCGGACGCGCGACCCGATGAGCAAGCCGAGCCCGCCGGCGCCGTGGTCGGTCCCGTCCGCGCCGTTCTGGCGCGCGCGGCGCCCGAACTCCGACCAGACGTGAACGAGCACCCGGTCGGCGAGGCCACGCGCCTCGAGATCGCGCTGGAACGCGACGAGCGAGTCGGCTGTCAGCTTGAGCGCGGTGGTCAACTCGCCGGCCTGGTCGGCGTGCGTGTCGTACATCCCGGGCGCCTTCAGCGCCGCGCACCGAATCGGGAGCCCTGCGGCAAGCATGGCCGCGAGTCCCGCGAGCCGGCGCGGGAAGTCGTCCTCGGACTGCGGATACGACGGAGGGACCTGACCCACAGCCGCGCTCAGCCCCTGCAGCTCGCGACGCAGCCGGTGTGACTGCACGGAGGCCGTCGCGACCTCGCGGATCGCGCGGTCTCGGCTCTTGGCGTGTGCGGCCCCCAACTGGCCCACCGCATCGAGGATCCTGCTCTCGAGCGCGGTTTCGGCCCGTCGGGCCGCGAACGTGTAGCGGTCGGGGCCGTCGATCGAGGCGACCGGGACCTTCCCGGTCGCGAGCGCCGGCTGGAGACGGCTGTCGAGCGAGAGCCCCTGGAGCGGGTTGTCGGGCGCGCCGACCCGGTCGAGGTAGCGGCCGAGCCAGCCGGTCGCGAGCCCGGCGTTCGTCGCACCGACCTCCCAGTAGTGCCGCGAGGTGAAGTGCGACTTGTCCGGGCTCGTGTACCCGATCGCCGGGATCACGCTGACCTTGCGCTCGCCGTGCAGCTGCGCGAGCGACGCGAGCGACGGGTGCCACCGCAGCCGGGCGTCCTCCGCAAACGGAACGCCGGCCGACTGCGGCAGCGCGAGCGTGGGTCGGTACTGGTAGTAGAGCGGGTCGGCCGCGGGGAAGAGCATCGAGAGCGCATCGGCGCCGCCGTCGAGGAAGATCGAGACGAGGACGCGATCGCTCGTCGCCGCGCGCGCGATCCCCTCGTCGAGCTCGAGCACGCTCAACCGGTCGAGCCCGTACACCGTCAATGCGACGCCGAGTCCCTTCGAGAGGAGGCTACGTCGCGTCAGACCCGTTCCCGCAGGTGCGGGCATCCCGTGCTCGATCGTCGGCAGCCCGTTGCCTGCGACCGCGTGCGAGCGGCCGAAGTCGTCGCATGCACACGCTCGCCGGTTCAACTCGTCTGGACCTCCGGCGAGAGCGCGAGCAGCTGCCGCACCGCCAGGTCGGCGACTTCCGGCGAGCCGGACTTGAGCGCGTCGTGTGCGAGCCGCGTCGCGACGGTCCGGGTCGGCTTCGTCAGCGTGCGGATGCCGAGCCCTGCGGCAGCGCGGTCGACCAGCGCGGTCGCGTTCTTCGGGGTCGCGGACGATGCGGTCGCGCGAAGCGCGGCGCCCGCGACGAACCAGCGACCGCGAAACGTCGACGTGTCCAGCCACCGAGTGTCGTCCCAGCCGGCGACATTCGGCGGGCGAAACAGGCGCTGGCCCGCTACCGCGCCGAGGTTCGCCCAGTTCGCGCCCTGCACGCCGCGGCCGACAGCGCGCAGCAACCCGGCCGCGTAGACGACCGGCGGCTTGACCATCCGCGGACCCGTGTAGAGCGCGGGGTGCTGCAGGATCGCCTCGACGACGGGCCGCACCTGGTAGCCGTCGCGGTAGAGCGCCTCGAGCGTGCGCCGCGTCGCCGCGGGCGGCGCGGTCGGGATGAAGTAGCTCCACAGCTTCGCAACGAAGAACGAGGCGTGATTCGGGTTCTGGAGGCAGAGCCGACAGGCGTCCTGCCAGCCGAAGTTGCCGCTCTTGCCGAACACGGTCTTGACTCCGTCGTCGTGCAAGCGGGGGACGTAGCTGAACTCGTACGTCCCTTGCGCCGGGTTGCGCACGCCGCGCCAACCCGTGAGCGCACGCGCCTGCTCGCGGATGTCCTGTTCCGTGTACCCGCGGTTGACCCCGAGGGTGAACAGCTCCATCATCTCGCGCCCGTAGTTCTCGTTCGGCGAGCGCACGGTGTTCTTGTCTCCGTTGAGCCACCGCAACATCGCCGGATCCTTCGTCACGTCCTCGAGCAGCTGGGCGAACGAGCCGAGGGCGTGGCGCCGAAAGAGCTCGTTCTGATCGATCATCCCCTTCTGCGCAATCCCGCCGACGCGCTGCGTCGCGAACCAGTCGTGCCAGACGAGCGCCATCCGCTCGACGAGCGGGCGCGACGTCCGCACCATCCGATCGAGCCACCACATGTGGTCGTGGCCGGCCGCGTCGAAGGGCGCGAGCGGCCTTCCCTGGGCGTCCTGCGGCTCGGGACCGACCAGGCGCTCGTCTCCCGGCCGCGTCAGCGAGAGGACGGCACCACGGAGACCCTTCTTCGCGAGTCGTGCCGCCTCACCCTTCCGCGGGCCGAAACCGGCCCGCCAGAGCAGCCGCTCGGCCTGCGTCGCGCCGAACGAGCCGCGGTACGCGGGGACTGCTGCCACGAGCGTGTTGTAACGCCCATCGTGCACGCTTGGGTCAAGGGCTCGTAAAAGATCGTGAGCCGGGCCCGAAGGCCCGGCTCACGATCTCGGAGCTACTTGCGACGCGTCGAGCGGCGAGTGCCGGTCGACTTCTTGCGCGCGCCGGCGGCCTTGCGGCGCGTGCTGGCCTTGCGTGCCACCGTCTTGCGTGCGCCCGCGACCTTGCGGCGCACGGTGGTCTTGCGTGCAGCGGTCTTGCGTGCTGCGGTCTTGCGTGCGCCGGCGACCTTGCGGCGCGCGGTGGTCTTGCGTGCGCCGGCGGCCTTGCGGCGCGTTGTGGCCTTGCGTGCTGCGGTCTTGCGTGCGCCCGCGACCTTGCGGCGCGCGGTGGTCTTGCGTGCGCCGGCGGCCTTGCGGCGCGTGGTGGCCTTGCGTGCTGCGGTCTTGCGTGCGCCCGCGACCTTGCGGCGCGCGGTGGTCTTGCGTGCGCCGGCGGCCTTGCGGCGCGTCGTGGTCTTGCGTGCAACGGTCTTGCGCGCGCCCGCGACCTTGCGGCGGGTGCTGGCCTTGCGCGTGCTGGTCTTTCTCGCACCGGTCTTGCGGGCACTCGTCGACTTCTTGCGTGTGCTCGCCTTGCGGGTGCCTGTTGCCTTGCGGCGTGTCGAGCTGCTCTTTTTCCGCGAGCCGCTCGTCCGCTCTCTGGTGCCGAGTTCCTCCTCGTCACCTGTCTCGACTTCGAACATGCACTCCTCCTAGTTCGACATCTTTTCGACCGACTGGCCCGTCTGCGAATCTCGGCCGTGCTCGGCTACAGCGGTCTGCGCCAAGATTCCCACCTGACGACCGTCTTCCTCTACGAGGATGACGCGATCGGTGATCGTGGTAACGACATCTCTGTCTGCGATCACCGGCGTCGACGGTTCGACAACACGCGGTTTGTTCGTCATCGCGTCACGGACGCGCTTGCTCATCGATCCTCCTCACGCATTGTAGTGCGCATTGTGCGCATTTTCCCGCGTGCATGTCGTTGCAAACAATCAGAATGACATGCAGTGCGGACAGACGATGCAGTAACACGCGTGCGCGCGCGTGCACTTTCGTTGCCTGAAACCTACGAAGACGAACCGTGGGGTCATCCAGTATTCAAAGTGGCGAACAATCGAATGTTCGCGACGATGAACGTGCACGACGGCGTCGTGCACGTCACGCTCAAGTTGACGCCGGAAGAACGCGACGTTGCGTTGCAGCTCCCGTTCGTCGACATTGCGCGCTACGTCGGTCGCTACGGTTGGGTGACGGCGCAGATCCGCGACGACGAAGCACTGGAGGCCGTCCTCGAATGGCTCCTCGAGTCCTACTGGCTGCGTGCTCCTGCGGCGCTTCGGAAAGCCGTCGAGGAGTGAGAGCGATCCGCGGCCTCAGGGGCCGCGCCGGAGCCATTCGGCGCCGGGGTGGTCCTGCTCCTCCGGCTCCCCGCTCGTGGGATCGGGCACGGGCGAGTCGGCGAGCTCGTCGTTTCGATCGTCGTCGCGAGGGTGTTCCGTATCCTCTTCGGGCATGAAGGTCGTCCTACCCGACGCAAGCGAGCTCGAGCTTCCGGCCGGCGCGACCGGGCTCGACGCGGCGCGCGCGATCGGGCCGAAGCTCGCCGAGCAGGCAGTGCTGCTCCGCTCGAACGGGCGTGTGCAGGACCTGCGGCTCCCGCTCGAGGACGGGCAGCGCATCCAGATCGTCACGACCCGCGACAAGGACGATCCGGACGCGCTCTACGTCCTGCGCCACTCGGCGGCGCACCTGCTCGCCGAGGCCGTCCGCCGTCTCTACCCCGGCGTGAAGATCGCGATCGGGCCGCCGATCGAGAACGGCTTCTACTACGACTTCGAGTTTCCCGAGCCGATCCGCGAAGAGGACCTCGAACGGATCCAGGCCGAGATCGACCGCCTGCTCGAGGAAGGCCGCGAGTGGACGCGTGAAGAGGTCTCGGCCGAGGAGGCGAAACGCGTGTTCGCGGAGCAGGGGGAGGAGTACAAGGTGGAGCTCGTCGACACCGCCGAGGGCCCGATCAGCTTCTACACGCAGGGCGACTTCACCGACCTCTGCCGCGGGCCGCACCTGCAGAACTCGAAGCCGATCAAGGCGCTCAAGCTGACCGGACTCGCCGGCGCGTACTGGCGCGGCGACGAGCGCAACAAGCAGCTGACGCGGATCTACGGGACCGCCTTCTACTCGCAGGAGGACCTCGACCGGCATCTCGAGCGATTGGAGGAGGCGCGCAAACGTGACCATCGTCGGCTCGGCCGCCAGCTCGACCTCTTCCATCTCGCCGAGAACTCGCCGGGCTCGCCGTTCTGGCACCCGAAGGGGATGGTGATCTGGAACGCGCTCGAGGACCTGCGCCGGCGCGAGAACCTCAGGCGCGGTTACTCCGAGGTGAAGACCCCGCTGCTGTACGACATCCAGACGTACATCACGTCGGGCCATTACGACAACTACAAGGAGAACATGTTCTTCGTCGAGACCGGCGGCGAGGAGCAGCTGGCGCTGAAGCCGATGAACTGCCCGGGTCACATGCTTCTGTTCGGCTCGGCGCTGCGCTCGTACCGAGACCTGCCGATCCGCTACGCGGAGTCCTCGACGCTGCACCGCAACGAGCCGGGCGGGACGCTGCACGGGCTCCTCCGGGTTCGCCACATCACGCAGGACGACGCGCACGTCTTCGTGACCGAGGACCAGATCCAGCACGAGATCGACTCGATGATCGACTTCGCGAGGTTCCTCTACGACCAGTTCGGGCTCACGCCCCGTGCGGAGCTCTCGACGCGGCCGGAAAAGCGCCTCGGCACCGACGAGCAGTGGGACCGGGCGGAGGCTGCGCTCGAGAGCGCGCTCCGCCGCCACGACATGGACTACGTCGTCAGTCCGGGGGAGGGCACGTTCTACGGCCCGAAGATCGACCTGCACATGACCGACGTGCTCGGCCGCTCCTGGCAGATGGGGACGATCCAGCTCGACTACCAGATGCCGATGCAGTTCGGCCTGACGTACATGGGCGCAGACAACCGAGAGCACACCCCGGTGGTGATCCACCGCGCGCTGCTCGGCTCGCTCGAGCGGTTCATCGGGATCCTGATCGAGCACTACGGCGGCGCCTTTCCGTTCTGGCTCGCGCCGGTCCAGGTGCGGGTGATCCCGGTCGGCGAGGATCACCGCACGGCGGCGTACGAGGTCGCCGAGGCTCTGAGCAAGGCGGGGTTCCGCGTCGACGTGGACGACCGCGACGAGACCGTAGGGAGGCGGATCCGGGACTCCGAGCTCGAGAAGGTCCCGAAGACGATCGTCTACGGCGACCGCGAGTCGCCCGCCTCGCTGTCGATCCGCGACCGGGGCGGGGAGCGCTACGAGAAGCGGCTCGTGGACTTCGTCGCCGAGCTTGCTACTCTGCGGTCCTGACCAAAGCAGGAGCGGACCCGTTCCTCACCCGGCGAGCAGAAGCAGGCTCCGCACGGGTTCAACCGAGTGACCAGACGACGGTTGTCTGATTCGGAGAAATGGGGCCGCTGCTTGCAGCGGCGTTTGTCGTTCGATGAGGAGGAGCAACTGAGCTTGGTGAACAGTCTGTGAGGCCGCGCCGGAGGTTCGCACCAGAGCCGCCGAGGCCGACCAGGAACGACCTCGTCAACGAGAACATTCGGTCGGCGCAGGTGAGGCTGATCGACGAAGACGGGTCGCAGCTCGGGGTCAAGCCCACGAAGGACGCGCTCGAGTACGCGTGGGGGAAGAACCTCGATCTCGTGGTCGTCGCGGCCCAGGCCGACCCGCCCGTGGCGCGGGTCATGGACTACAGCAAGTACAAGTACGAGCAGGAGCAGAAGGCCAAGCTCGCACGGAAGCACCAGCTCCAGGTCAACGTCAAGGAGATCAAGTTCAGGCCGAAGATCGGCATCCACGACTACGAGACGAAAAAGAGCCATGTGATCCGCTTCCTCAACCAGCGGGCCAAGGTGAAGGTCACGATCATGTTCCGCGGCCGCGAGACGCAGCATCCGGAGCGTGGGCGTGACCTGCTGATGCGGCTGGCTGAGGACATCAAGGAGATCGGCGTGATCGAGCAGGCGCCGCTCCTCGAGGGCCGGAACATGACGATGCTGGTAGCGCCGACGAGGACTGCGGGAGAGAACAAGACCAATGCCAAAGCAGAAGACACACAGCGGAGCAAAGAAGCGGTTCAAGATCACGGGGACGGGGAAGCTGCTGCGCCGGAAGGCGATGCAGAGCCACAACCTCGGGAAGAAGTCCGCCAAGCGTAAGCGCGCGTTCACGCGTGACCAGCCGGTCTCGCCGGCAGACACACGCGAGGTCAAGAAGCTCTTCGGAGGCAATGTCTGATGCCGCGCGTCAAGCGTTCGGTTCACGCGCGGAAGAAGCGCCGCAAGGTCCTCGACCAGGCGAGCGGTTACTGGGGGCTCAAGCACTCCAGCTACCGCCGCGCGAAGGAGCAGGTCGAGCGGTCGCTCGTCTACGCGTACCGTGACCGCAAGACGAAGAAGCGGATGCTGCGCCGGCTCTGGATCATCCGGATCAACGCGGCCGCCCGCCAGCACGACCTCTCGTACAACCAGTTCATCTCCGGCCTCAAGAAGGCGAACATCGAGCTCGACCGGAAGGTGCTCGCCGACCTCGCCGTCAGCGACCCTGCCGCGTTCGGGCGGATCGCCGAGCTGGCGAAGGCTGCGCACTCAGAGCCAGTCGCGAGCTGATCACCTCGGCCGCGAACCCGCGGCTGCGGCTGGTCAGGCGCCTGGCCTCACGCTCGCAGCGCGAGCGCGAGGGGCTGTTCGTCGCCGAGGGCGAGGACGTCGTGGACGCCGCGCGTGCTGCGGGGATCGAGCCGGTCGACCTGCTCGTCGCCGGCGAGAACATCGTGCCCGAGCTGCTCGCCGAGCTGTCGACGCTGGCGCACCCGTCGCGGGTGCTCGGCGTCTACCGGCGCGGAGACCTGCCGGGCGGCACGCGCGACCTCGGGCTCGCACTCTGGCGCGTCCACGACCCGGGCAACGTCGGCACGCTGATCCGCACGGCGGATGCGTTCGGCGCGTCGGTCGCGCTGTCGCGCGGCTGCGGCGACCCAACCGGACCGAAAGCGATGCGCGCGTCGATGGGGGCCGTCTTCCGCGTGCCGACCGCGTCGTTCGAGAGCGCGGGACATCCGCGCGTCGCGCTCGTGTCGCGCGGCGGTATCCCGCTTCCGGAGGTCGAGCTCGGCGGCTCCGTCACGTTCGTGCTCGGAGCGGAGCGCGAGGGCCTTCCCGACGACGTTCTCCGCGGCTGCGATGCGATCGCGACGATCCCGCAGGCCGGGCACGCCGACTCGCTCAACGTCGCCGCCGCGGGGGCGATCGCGCTCTACGAAGCGGGGCGCCGAGCAAGTAACAGTCTGTTACTTGGTCACCACGCCCCGCCGCCGCCGCCGCCTCCGCCTCCACCGCCGCCGCCCGAGAAGCCGCCGCCTCCCCCGCTGCCGCCCGAGTTCGGCGGCGCGAGCGCCGAGCCGAAGCCGGAGGTCAGGTCGGAGATCGCGAGCGCGCTCGGGCCCGAGCCGAGGTCGCCGGTCGGACTGATCCAGTAGATCGAGCTCGCGTCGTGCAGCTCCTGCGGCATGAGGAGGTGCGCGCCCTGGAGCACGCGCTCGGCGATCCCGAACGCGATCCCGTACACGAGGTAGCGCTCCCAGAGCTCGAGCGACGCCGGCGGCGCCTCGCCCAGGCGCGGGAAGTCGGTCAGGTAGCGCCGGAACGCCTCCCAGCGCGACGCCTCGAGCTGCGCGTCGGGCCGGCGCTTTCTCCACATGCGGACGGCAAACGACGACGCGCCCGCGACGCCCGCGTTGACGAAGCAGCAGGCGCCGAGCCCCATCAGCACGACCGAGTCCCACGTCGGCGCGACGCTCGACCAGCGGCTCTTGCCCATCCCCCAGAGGATCCAGCCGAGCACGCCGAAGACGACGACGGTCGCCAGGAGCGGGATCAGCCCGGCGCTCGTGAACCAGCTCCGCCGGCCGACCTCCTCGCCGACCTCGTCCTTGAACTCCTTGAACCGCTCCGAGTTCGACTTGCGGTCGTCCTCGATCCGGTCACGGAAGCGGGAGAGCCGCTCGGGGCCGTCGGCGAGAATGTCGTCGACGACCTCGGCGACGGCGGCCTCGTACGGCGTCAGCGTCATGTCGGCTCCGCGCGAGAGCTCGAGATCGGCCACGTCCTCGGAGCGCAGGCCTCCCCAGGTGTGCCGCTCGGTCGTGACGCCCTCCGACTTGTAGCGGCCGCGCCTGATCAGGTCGAACAGCGTCGCGGTGAACTCGTTCGAGCCGACGGACATGCGTTGCGCGACGAGGGACGGCACGAGCGCCGGCTCGAGCGCCGACGGCGGCTCCTGCTCGTACTCGCGGTCGTAGCCGACGTCGAGCTCCCGGCCGTAGAGCCGGTAGACGAGATAGACGATTCCCAGCGCGGGTCCGAGACCCAGCAGCGCGAGCAGCAACAGCGTGCGCGGCAGGTGGTCGACCGCGTCGTCGATCTTCTCCCGATCGCGCTCGTACGCGCGGGCCGCACCGACCTCCTCGCGCACGATCGGCTCGAACCCGTTTCCCTCGGCGACACGCATGCCCGCGGTGGACGTGAACGCCGACCGGGGGAAGAGCACGCGGAGCTCGACCCACTGGCCCGCAGGCACGTTGAGGGCGCGGAGCAGGACCCGGTCGGCGAGCAACTGGACGTCACCGCGAACCGAGACCGGATGACCCCAGGCGCGCCGTGCCGGCGCCGGCGCCCGTCATCGACGCCGTGAGGCGCGCGAGCCCGACGGGCCAGTGGTCACCCCACACCCGTAGGTTCACGTCGACGACGTCGTCGTAGGCGACGGCGAGCCCGCGCAGGCGGTAGTGGACGCGGAAGGTGCGACCCTCCGAGTTCGCCGAGTAGTGCCAGACGATGCGGAACCCGTCGGGGATGCTCGCCGTTCCGAACGTCCCGGGTTCGCCCGACGACCCGAGCACCGCCGACGCCCCGGGGCGGTAGTGGACGGTCGCCCTCCGCGACGTCGACCTGGTCGATCGACTCGCCCTCGCGCAGCGGAATGTCGCGGTACGCGCCGGTGAACGGGCCGTCGAACGCGAAGGTGATGCTCTCGTCGATCACGAGCGCGCCGTCGCTCTGGACCTGGACGACGACGTTGGCGTCGGGGAGGACGTAGCTCTTCGCCTCCGCGGCGGGAACTGCGACGAGCGCGACGGCGAGCACAGCCGCCGTCAGAACTGCACGCGTGGCGCCTCCCGGGCCTGTTCCTCGATCTCGAAGTACGGCTTCGGCTCGAACGAGAACATCTCGGCGACGAGGCTCGTCGGGATCGTCTGGCGGGCGTTCTCGTACGAGAGGACGGTGTCGTTGTAGATCTGGCGCGCGACGCGGATCTTGTCCTCGGTCTCGCCGAGCTGCGCCTGGAGCTGCTGGAAGTTCTCGCTCGCCCGGAGCTCCGGATACGCCTCCGCGACGGCGAAGAGGCGGCCGATCGCCGCTGTGAGCACGTTCTCGGCCTCCGCCTGCTCGCGGACGCTCCCGGCCTGCTGCGCGCGCGTGCGGGCGTTCGTCACTTCCTCGAACGTCGCCCGCTCGTGCGAGGCGTAGCCCTTGACGGTCTCGACGAGGTTCGGGATCAGGTCGTAGCGCCGCTTCAGCTGGACGTCGACCTGCGACCACGAGTTCTCGGCGCGGTTCCGCAGGCGGACGAGCCGGTTGTACATCGTGACGATCACGAGTCCGAGCAGGACCGCGATCACGACTGCGGCGATCACCCAGGTCACGGCAGCGACTCTATCCGGTCGGCCGGGCGATCCAGACGGAGTCCTCGCCGCCGGCGTACGGTCGCCGGTCGAACCAGCCGAAGTGGTCGACCACCTCGAAGCCGGCCCGCTCGATCAGCGCGACTGCCACTCGCCGGGCGAGAGCCAGGCGAGCTCCATCGTCGTTCCGCTGCTCTCGGCCGCGGACGCGACAGCGTCAGCCGCCGGCGCTCGATGTCCCAGTCCGCGCGCTCGAAGATCCCCGGCTCGCGCTCGAGCCAGCGGCCGTTGCGTCTCGGCGATGTCGTCGGGTCCCGGCGCGAACACGTCGAACACGAGCCGCCCGCCGGGCAGGAGCCGCTCCCGGGCGGCCCGCAGCGCGCGCAGGCGCTCGGCGTCGGTGTGGAGGTGCAGGTACGCCCGGAACGGGCACGTGACGAGGTTGACCCGCTCGGCGACCGGAGGGTCCGAGAGGTCGCCGACCCGCAGGTCGAGCAGATGCGCGACCGCCCGCAACGGCGGCGGCCTCGGCGCAGACCTCGAGCATCCCGCGCGACGAGTCGACGCCGATCACGGCGATGCCCGCAGCGGCGGTCGGGACGGCGATCCGGCCCGTGCCCACGCCGAGCTCGACGACGGGACTACCTGCCTCCCGTGCGAGATCGACGTAGAAGTCGACGTCCTCGGTCGACGCTGACGGACCACGGGTCGTACAGCCGCGCGATCGAGTCGTAGCCGCTCACGGGCGCCGAGTGACGAACACGTATTCGCGGCTCTCGTCGTCGAGCGGCTGCCGCTCGAAGCCGCCGTAGAGCGCCTCGAGCTCGAGGCCGGCGACGTCGATCAGCCCGAGCCACTCGTTCTTCGTCGCCCACCAGAGCGAGCTCGTGTCGCCGCTCTCGAGGACGATGTCGATCCGGTTGTCTCCGACGGCGTAGTGGAGCGTGTGCGGGACGGGCTCCTCCTGGCGGCTTCCGTCGAGTCGCGCTGCGATCGCGTGGTCGAAGGCGAAGACGTTCCAGGCGAAGCGCCCGCCCGGCCGGAGCGAGGCGACGACGCGCTCGAACGTTCGGCGGCGGTCGTGCCAGGTCGGCAGGTGGAAGAGCGCGCGGAACGGGCAGTAGACGAGCGCCGCCGGCTCGTCGAGCTCGAGCTCGCGCATGTCGCCGAGCCGCAGGTCGAGGTCGGCGCCGGATCTCGCGAGCCTGCTCGAGCATCGCCTCCGACGAGTCGATCCCGATCACACGGCGCCCGGTTGCCCGCGCAACCTCCGCGGCGACGCGCCCGGTTCCGACGGCGAGCTCGACGATCGGCCCGTCGGCCTCCTGCGCGAGCGCGACGTAGAACGGGACGTCCTCCGTCATGTCGGCCGCCCAGCGGTCGTAGAGGGCGGCGAAGGGCTCGGGGTAGCTCATCGCGCTATTCTGCGCGCAATGCCCACGCGCGCGAACTCGTTTAGGCGGCCCCGGCTCGAGACCGGGGCGTCGCGCTAGCGCGGGCGTTCCTCCACATCTCGGGCCGGGGCGTCTCCCGTTCCACGACCCGAGAGGAGGACCCATGGACAAACCGAGTACAGTCGCCGCCGTGGACGTCGAGGCGCTCGAACGCGAGGCGCTGACCGCGATCGCGGGAGCGACCACGCCCGACGAGCTCGACGAGGCGCGCGTGCAGGCCCTCGGCCGCAAGAGCCCGCTCAAGCTCGCGCTGCGCGAGGTGCGCGACCGGGAGACCGGAATGACCCTGAACGCCGTCCGCGAGCGCATCGAGCAGGCGGTCGCCGAACGGCACGCCGAGCTCTCCCGGCCGGTGGAGGATCCGACCTTCGACCCGACGCTGCCCGGGGTCGAGATCGCCCGCGGCTCGTACCACCTGATCACGCAGCTCCGGCGCCGGATCGAGGACATCTTCATCGGAATGGGCTACGAGATCTTCGACGGACGCGAGGTCGACACCGTCGAGAACAACTTCGACGCGCTGAACACGCCGGAGGCTCACCCGTCGCGGGACCCCAGGGACACCTTCTATCTCGACGACAACACGCTGCTGCGGACCCACACGTCGCCGTCGCAGATCCGCGCGATGCGCGCACACGAGCCGCCCGTCTACGTCGCGTCGCTCGGGCGCACGTACCGGCGCGACACGATCGACGCGACACACACGCCCGGTCTTCCACCAGGTCGAGGCGCTTGCGGTCGACCGCGACATCACGCTCGCCGACCTGCACGGGACGATGCAGGCGCTTCGCGGAGGGAGTGTTCGGTGGGCGGCGCGAGGTCCGCATGCGTACGAGCTTCTTCCCCTTCACCGAGCCGTCCGTCGAGTTCGACATGACGTGCTTCCTGTGCGACGGCACCGGCTGTTCGCTCTGCAAGCACTCGGGCTGGATCGAGATGGGCGGGGCCGGCGAGGTCGATCCGAACGTGCTCACGTTCGTCGGCTACGACCCGGACGAGTGGCAGGGATTCGCGTGGGGACTCGGCATCGACCGGATCGCGCTCACGCTCCACGGCCTGCCCGACCTGCGCCTGTTCTGGGAAAACGACATCCGGTTCCTCTCCCAGTTCTGAGATGAAGGTCCCGGTCTCCTGGCTTCGCGAGTACGTCGACTTCGGGCTTCCGCTCGAGGACCTCGCGCGCAAGCTCGTCTTCACGAGCTGCGAGGTCGACAGGATCCTGCCGCGCGGGGTTCCGGACGTCGACGGCAACCTCGGGAAGTTTCTCGTCGGCAAGGTGCTCGAGGCGGGCAAGCATCCGAACGCCGACCGGCTTCAGCTCTGCCTGGTGGACGTGGGGGAGGGCGAGCCTCGCCAGATCGTCTGCGGCGCCTGGAACTTCGGAGCGGGTGCGACCGTCGCGGTTGCGCTGCCCGGCGCGCTGCTGCCCGGTGCGGAGCAGCCGCTCGGCGAGGCGAAGCTCCGCGGCGAGCTCTCGCGCGGGATGATCCTCTCCGAGCGCGAGATCGAGCTCGGCGCCGACCACAGCGGGATCATGGTGCTGGCCGACGGGCCCGAGCCTGGGACGCCGCTCGCCGACGTCTTGCCGCTGACCGATGACGTGCTCGAGATCGAGACGGGGTTCAACCGTCCCGACCTGGCCTCGATCTACGGCATCGCCCGCGAGGTCGCCTCCGTCACGGGCGGCGAGCTCGCGCCGCCGCCCGGTCGCGATCCCGAGGGCGGGAGTGAGGAGTCCGTCGACGTTCGGGTCGAGGACTTCGCCGGCTGCCCGCGCTATGTCGGCCGGCTGTTCCGCGGCGCGCGCGTGGGGGAGTCACCGCACTGGCTGAAGGCGAGGCTCCTCGCTGCCGGCATGCGCCCGATCTCGAACGTCGTCGACGTGACGAACTACGTGATGCTCGCGCTCGGGTCGCCGCTGCACGCGTTCGACGTCGATCGGCTCGACGGGGGGCGGATCGTCGTCCGCCGCGCGGGCGCCGGGGAGAAGATGCGGACGCTCGACGGTCAGGAGCGGGAGCTGACGCCCGCCGATCTGGTGATTGCGGACGCGTCCCATCCGGTCGCGATCGCCGGGATCATGGGCGGCGAGGAGAGCGAGGTGCGTCCGGAGACGACCGACCTCCTCCTCGAGGCGGCGAACTTCGACGCCCTCACCGTGCTGCGCACCTCGCGGCGACTGCGGCTCCGAACCGAGTCCTCGACGCGTTGGGAGAAGGGTGTCGATCCCTACGCGGCCGAGCAGGCGGCGATCTACGCGACGCAGCTCCTGACCGAGCTGGCCGGCGCACGCTGGACGGGCCACGTCGACGTGAACGACGGTCTGCCCGAGCGCGCGCGGGTCACGCTCGACCCGCCGCTCGCCGATCGGCTCTCGGGCCTGCACCTTCCGGTCGAAGAGCAGGTCGAGCGGCTCGAGTCGATCGGGTTCGAGGCCGGCGACGAGCTCGAGGTCACCGTTCCGACCTGGCGTGCGCGAGACGTCACCCGTCCGGTCGACCTCGTCGAGGAGGTCGTGCGCTTCCGGATGGAAGAGATCCCCGTGACGCTGCCGAACCGGCCGACGAAGCCGGCGCAGCTCACGCGAGAGCAGCGGCTGCGCCGCCAGGTGGAGGACGTGCTCGTCGGCGCCGGCTACCACGAGGCGTACACGTGGACGCTCGTCCCTGCCGCGGAAGGCCTCGATCGAGCTTCAGGAGCCCTACACCGCCGAGCTCGCCGCTCTCAGGGACACACTCGAGCATTGGCTGGTCGAGTCCGCGCGTCGCAACCGGAACGCGGGCGTCGAGAGGATCGCGCTCTTCGAGCTCGCCCGCGTCTTTCTTCCGTCCGAGGACGAGCTGCCGGGCGAGCACTGGCACGTCGCCGGGATCGTCGGCGGCGGCTACTTCCACGCGAAGGGCGCGGTGGAGACGCTTCACCGAGCGCTCCACGTCCAGCCCGACTTCTCGCAGCTCGATCTCCGCGAGCTCGAAGACGGCTGGGGCTACTTCGAGGTCGACCTCGACGCGCTCTTCGAGCGGGTGCCGGAGGTCGTGCTCTACGAGGATGTGATCACCTACCCGGCGGTCAAGCAGGACCTCGCGTTCGTCGTCGACGAAGGAGTTCCGGCCGACACGCTCGTGCAAGCCGCCCGCGAGGCGGCCGGTCCCGAGCTCCGGGAGATGCGCCCGTTCGACGTCTACCGCGGCGAGCAGGCCGGCCCCGGGAAGAAGTCGGTCGCGTTCGCGGTCACGTTCCAGTCGCCCGAGCGGACGCTCTCCGACGAGGACGCTGCCGGCCTGCGAAAGCGCATCGTGCAGGCGCTTCTCGACAAGTTCGGTGCCACGCTTCGTGCCTGACCGCATGCGCCAATCCGCTTCCAGGCCCAGGCCGTAAGAGGCGGTAATGGCAACCCGCCCTCTGCTCGCGCTGGCAGCCGCCGCCCTCCTGGCGCTTGCTTCGCCGGCCGCCGCCCAGGCGACGGACCTGTTCGGCACGGTCAACGACAACTTCACGATCACGCTTCGCGACGACCAGGGCCGGGCCGTGACCCAACTCGACCCGGGCGTATACCGGTTCGTGATCGACGACCGTTCCGACTTCCACAACTTCCACCTGCAGGGGCCGGGCGTCAACGTGGCGACCGACGTCGAGACGATCGAGAAGGTCACCTGGGAACTGACGCTCGTCGAGGGCCGGTACACGTTCGTGTGCGATCCACACGCGACCCAGATGAAGGGCGCCTTCACGGTCGGCAATCCGCCGCCGCTGCCGGTTCCACCCAAGCCGCTGATCGCGACGGTCGGGCCGAAGAACACCATCACGCTGACGCGTAGCGGTGCGCGCGTCCGCTCGCTCCCGGCGGGGGCCTACACGATCACTGTGCGAGACCGCTCGAAGCAGCACAACTTCCACCTCATCGGCCCGGGCCTGAACCGGAAGACGCCGGTCCCGATCATGGGTACGTACACGTGGAGGGTCACGCTGAGAGCGGGGACGTTCAGGTTCATGTCAGACCCGCAGGCCAAACGCCTGCGAGGCAGCTTCACCGTTACCGCTTAGCGGTTCTTCCGCCGCGTCAGCGCACGCAGTGTTGCGCCGACCCCGCCCGCGAGCACGAAGCCGGTCGCTGCTCCTCCGACCGCTACCGCGGGAAGCTTGCTCCGGAGCTTCGCCTTGACGTCGGTGGCTTCGCGCAGGTCCTCGACCGCCGAGACGAGCCGGTCGCGCTCGGCTTCGATCTCGCCTCGGATCTGGTCGGGTGTGCGCGTCGGCTCCGTCATCACTCGCTCCTCAGCACGGCGGAGGTGACCTTCGCTTCGTGGATCGCAAGGTCAGGCACCGGGGGCGTCGCCTTCCTGATCTGAGAGCGTCCGATGACGCCGAGGAGGGCGGCGAGTGCGAACAGCAGCAGGGTCACGATCAGGAGCGCGAGCCAGGTAGGGAGGAACGTTGCGAGCGCGGCCGCAATCGTTCCGAACAGGAAGCCGAACCCGAAGACGACGAACACGACGGCTCCGAGCACGAGCGCGATCCCGACCCCGAGCGCCGCGGCCTTCTGCTTGAGCTCGAGGGTGGCGAGCTCGATCTCGAGCCGCAAGAGGTTGCTCGCGTGCTCGGCGACCTGCTTGATCGCCGTGCCGAGCCCCGGGCTCCCCCCGTTGCTAGCTGCGTTCACGGACATTGCAGCTCCAGTCGATCACTTTCGCGATGAGGAACCCCCCGACAATGGCACCTCCGAGCACGAGCCAGGGGCTCGGCCCGTTTCCGGGCTCCGCGCTCGTCGGGCTGACCGTCAGACGCAGCATGGTGCAACCGTAGCGCCCTTGGTGGGGCGATAACAATGCACCTGTATGCAGAACGAGGTCCTGGGGAAGCCCGAGCGGCAGCGCCTGATCGCGAGCGTCGTGACCCGCAAGCGGATCGGGACGCAGTTCGAGCTCCTGGCCGCCCTCGAGGACGCAGGCTGCCGGGTGACGCAGGCGACGGTCTCGCGGGATCTGCGTGAGCTCGGGCTCCAGAAGGTGCACGACGCGCTGGGCCGGCCGCGGTACGTGCTGCCCGACGCTCGCCGGAGCGACCCTCGCGACGCGCTTCGCCGCGTGCTCGGCGAGTTCGGCCGTTCGGTGGCCGCCGCCGCAGAACATCGTCGTCGTGCACTCGGAGCTCGGCTCGGCGCCGGCGATCGGCCGTGCGCTCGATCGACTCGAGCATCCGCGAATCGTCGGGACGCTCGCGGGCGACGACACGTGCCTCGTGATCGCGCGGGACGCCACGGACGCCGCGGCTCTCGCGCGTGAGCTCGGCGCCGACGTCGGTTAGCGCACAGACGGCGACTCGTACTCTTCGAGCCGCTCGAACTCGGGCTTCGCCAGCTCCAGCGCGATCCTGCCCTCGACGATCTCGCCGACGACTTCCGCGGGGACGTACTTCGGCTTCTTGAGCCGGCCGGGATCGACGACGAGCCCGTCGAAGATGTCGGCGTTCTCGTCGCCGAGCACCTCGGTCACCTCGCCGACGCGCTCACCGTCGCTCGAGACGACCTCCCAGCGAGGCTCGATCACGAACCACGAGACCGGGTCGGGCATCAGACGCTCTTGCCGCCGATGTACCAGACCGGACCCTGGGTCGACCAGGGTTGCGTGTCCGAGAGCGCGTGAAGGATGCGGACCTCCCCTCCGATTCGGGCGTCGTCCAGTCGCTCGAGGCAGCGCCGGACCATCACCGGCGCCGCGCCGTACCCGAAGCTCCTCGCGCAGCGGAAGCGGAAGCCCGGGCGGGTGCCGAAGCGCGACGGGTTCGTGGGCGCGAGCATCAGCGCGGCGGGCTCGAGGTAGTCGGTCGACACGAGGTCGATCTCCGCGTAGACGTCGCTCCAGTCCGGCGGAAGCGTCGCGACTGCAGCGTCCCAGGCCTCCACGAGCGTCTCTCGCTCGGACACGAGAACGGGCTCGCGCGTGCTGCTGGAGACGAGCTCGAGCTCGCCTCCGAGCTTCGCCTCGTCGACGCGGCGCAGCGCCCGCAGGACGAGTTCGGGCAGGGGGCCGCCGGTGCGGTCGATGTAGAGCCGGAGCGTCTCGGCGTGACGCCCGGGTGTGACGCTGGTGAGCAGCGCGGCGGCACGGCGTGCACGCTCCGCGTCGGGAAAACGGACGACGAAGTGCGCGTCCGCCCAGTCCTCGGGCAGCTCCCGCAGCGCCGCGCGGAGATCGTCGGCAAGAGCCACAGGCCGGAGCGTACACTGGCGCCCGTGGCGAAAGTCGAGGCCAGAAGAGGCCTGTCCGAGGAGCGGCTGCGCGACCTCCTGCGCGAGATGCTGCTGATCCGTCGCTTCGAGGAGAAGGTCGAGGAGCGCTTCCGCGCGGGCGAGCTCCCGGGCTTCCTGCACGTCGCGATCGGCCAGGAGGCCATCGCGGTCGGAGTCTGCGCCGCCCTCGACGGACGACGACGTGATCGCGTCCACGCACCGCGCGCACGGACACACCCTGGCGCGCGGAACCTCTCCGAACGCCCTCATGGCGGAGCTGTACGGGAAGGTCGAGGGCTGCTCGCGCGGCTACGGCGGCTCGATGCACCTCTACGACGTCGAGCGCGGCAACCTCGGCGCGAACGCGGTCGTCGGCGGAGGGCTCCCCGCGATCGTCGGCTCGGCACTCGCGTTCAAGTTCCGCAGCGAGCCGCGTGTCGCGCTGGCGTTCTTCGGGGACGGCGCGACGAACATCGGCACATTCCACGAGTCGCTGAACCTCGCCCAGCTCTGGAACGTGCCCGCCGTCTTCTGCCTCGAGAACAACTGGTGGGCCGAGTCGACGCCGAACTCGCAGCACTCGCCGATCCGCGACTTCACCCAGCGCGCCGTCGCGTACGGCATGCACTCCCTCAAGGCCGACGGCCAGAACGTCGAGGCGGTCTACGACGCGGCGTCCGAGGCGATCGACCACGCGCGACGCGGCGACGGGCCCGTGCTCCTCGTCTACGACACGTACCGCCTCGTCGGCCACTACGTGGGCGACCCGCAGGTCTACCGCCCGAAGGGCGAGCAGCAGGAGCTCCGCGAGACGCAGGACCCGGTCACCAAGCTGCGCGAGAGGCTCGGCGTCCCCGACGAGGAGTGGGAGCAGCTCGACGCCGAGGTGACGAGGGAGGTCGAGGACTCGGTCGAGTTCGCGAAGAACGGCACCGACCCGGAGCCGGAGGACGCGCTCAAGAACGTCTATGCCTGAGCTGACCTACCGCGAGGCAGTACGGGACACGCTCGCGACCGCAATGC
The DNA here is from genome assembly GCA_963700495.1 of uncultured Actinomycetes bacterium. Lineage (GTDB taxonomy): Bacteria > Actinomycetota > Thermoleophilia > Gaiellales > Gaiellaceae > JACCTU01. The sequence goes on from CAVOXT010000005.1 coordinate 287,801, forward strand.
GCGACGACCCCGACGTCTTCCTGATGGGCGAGGACATCGCCGAGATGGGCGGCTCGATGGGGGTGACGCACGGCCTCGTCGACGAGTTCGGCCCGGAGCGGGTGCGCAACACGCCGATCTCGGAGATCGCGATCGTCGGCGCGGGCATCGGCGCGGCGATGCAGGGCATGCGCCCGGTCGTGGAGATCATGTACGAGGACTTCCTCACGCTCTCGACCGAGCAGCTCGTCAACCAGGCCGCGAAGCACCGCTACATGTCGGGCGGCCAGCTGAAGGTGCCGCTGACGCTTCGGACCCAGGGAGGAGCGGGCTGGTCTCCGGGCGCGCAGCACGCGCAGCAGCTCGAGGCCTGGTTCGTCCACATTCCGGGCCTGAAGGTCGTCTTCCCGTCCACGCCGACCGACGTGCGCGGTCTGCTCTGGTCCGCGATCTACGACGACAACCCCGTGATCGTCTTCGAGCACCGGCTGCTCTACCCGGTCAAGGAAGAGGTGCCGGAGAAGCTCGAGCCGATCCCGTTCGGCAAGGCGCGTGTCGTGCGGGAGGGGGAGGACGTGACCGTGATCGCGACCGGGCCGATGGTGCACCGGTCGCTCGAGGCCGCCGCAGAAGCCGAGCAGAGCGGCGTCTCGGTCGAGGTCGTCGATCCCCGCTCGCTCCAGCCGCTCGACGAGGAGTCGCTCGTCGCCTCGGTCAAGAAGACGAACCGCTGCGTCGTCACACACGAGGCCGTCACGCGCATGGGCTTCGGCGCCGAGGTCGCCTCGGTGATCCAGCACCAGGCGTTTGACTGGCTCGACGCGCCGATCGAGCGCGTTGGCGCGAAGTTCGCGCCCATCGCGTTCGCGCCCGTGATGGAACAGTTCATCGTCCCGGGTCCGCAGGACGTGCTCGAAGGCATCTACCGGACGGTCGGTCGCAATGGCGACTGAGATCAAGCTCCCGCGGCTCGGGCAGGGGATGGAGACGGGGACGATCGTCAAGTGGCTGAAGAGCGAGGGCGAAGCCGTGAAGAAGGGCGAGCCGCTCTACGAGCTCGACACCGACAAGGTCACCCAGGAGGTCGAGGCCGACGCCACGGGCGTCCTGCTGAAGATCGCCGTTCAGGAGGGCGAGGTCCCGGTCGGGCGGACGGTGGCGGTGATCGGGGAGCAGGGCGAGGAGTTCTCGATCGACCAGCCGCAGGACGGAGGCGCGTCGGCGAGCGCCGAGAAGCCGGCCGAGGCGCCGAAGCGCGAGGCCGAGCGCGAGCGGGGCCGTGAGGCGTCCGCGCGGGCCGATGTCCAACTTCGTGGCTCAGAGCCACAAACTCGAACGGACGGGCGCGTCAAGGCCTCCCCGCTCGCGCGCCGGATGGCACGCGAGCGCGGAATCGAGCTTTCCTCCATCCGTGGGACAGGTCCCGACGGGCGGATCGTGGCCGAGGACGTCGAGCGCGCGGAGGCGGCGCCAGAGTTTGTGGCTCAGAGCCACAAACCGTCCCTCACGGACGAGATCGAGGTCGTCCCGCTCACGTCGATCCGCCGCACCATCGCCCGCCGGCTGACCGAGGCGTGGACTGTCCCGGTCTTCCAGCTCACGATCGACGTCGACATGACCCGCTCGCTCGCGCTACGCGAGCTGCTCGTGCAGCGGGCCGGGGAGGGAGCCAAGCCGACGCTCTCGGACGTTCTGACCAAGGTCTCCGCGAGCGCGCTGATGCGGAACCGCGCGCTGAACGCGCACTTCTCAGACGAGGGGATCAAGCGCTTCCCGACCGCGAACGTGGGGATCGCCGTCGCGGCTCCGCAGGGGCTCGTCGTCCCCGTGATCCAGCGCGCCGAGTCGTTGACGATCCAGGAGATCGCGAACGCACGGGCAGACGTCGTCGGTCGCGCACGTGAGAACAAGCTCCGCCAGGAGGATCTCGAGGGCGGCACCTTCACGATCTCGAACCTCGGGATGTTCGGCGTGCAGCAGTTCGTCGCGGTGCTCAACCCGCCGCAGGCCGCCATCCTCGCGATCGGCTCGGTCGAGGAGCGCCCGGTCGCCCGCGACGGAGAGATCGTCGCGCGGCCGCTGATGACCGTGACCCTGACGTGCGATCACCGCTCGGTCGACGGCGCGGACGGCGCGCGGTTCCTCGAAGACGTGAAGGCCTACCTCGAAGAGCCGGGCCTGGCCCTGTGACCGTCTGGTACTCAGTCCGCGACCTCGACGCCGCCCGCAGGTTCTACCGCGAGAAGCTCGGCTTCACCGAAATGCTGTTCGACGCCCAGGACGGCTGGTGTCAGCTCGAGCACAAGGGCATGGACATCGTGCTGACGAAGGGTGAGCCTCAGGAGGGTGGCATCGCCCACGTCGACGTCGACGACGTGAAGGCCGAGGCCGAACGCCTGCGCGCGGACGGCGTCGAGGTCGGAGTCGTGCTCGAGCTGCACGGCGAGATGCGCCTGGTCGAGGTCGTCGACCCCGACGGCAATCGCATCGAGCTCGGCCAGGATGTCTCTCAGGGTTCGTGACTCGATGATCCGTGAGGGCGGGCAGCAGGACGTCCGCTTTCTCCGCGACATGCTGCGGCACGCGTACTACTGGCGCTCGCCGGACACCGAGTTCCCGATCACCCGCTACGTCAACACCTGGGGGCGACAGGGCGATCGTGCGCTGATCGCGCTCGACGACTTCCACGAGGTCGGCGCGGCGTGGTACCGGATCTACAGCGAGCGCGAGCCCGGGTTCGGTTTCGTGGACGAGCGAACGCCCGAGCTGACGATCGGCGTCGTCCCCTCGCGGCGGGGCAAGGGAATCGGCTCCTCGCTCCTGGACGCGCTGCTCGACCGCGCCCGCCGCGACGGGTTCGACCGGATCAGCCTCTCCGTCGAGAAGACCAACCCGGCCGTCCACCTCTATGAGAGCCGCGGGTTTCGCACCGTGACCGGCGACGGCGACCTCGTGATGGTGGCCGAGCTACAGGAATAGCCTGCTCTGGCGCTCCGTTCGTACTAGGTACACTTTCGATACCCACTACGCGAACGGAGAGGTCGTTGGCCAAGTTGCTGCTGATTCCGCTGGAGGACTCGGTCGTCTTCCCGCACATGACCGTCACGCTGACGGTCGACACCGGAGACGAGGAGCGCGTGCTGCTCGTCCCGAACCACGAGAACGAATACGCCTCGGTCGGCACCGTTGCCGAGGTCGTCGAGCGCGTCAGGCTGCCCGGCGGCGGGCGCGCCGTGGTGCTGAACGGGCTGGTTCGCGGCGTGCTCGGAGCCGCCGAGAGCGACTCCCGCGGCCGCCTGCGCGTCGAGGTCGACGAGCGGCCGGACGCCGAAGATTGGGACGCGAAGCTGCGCGAGCTCGGCACCGAGTACCGCGCGGTCGTCGAGGAGATCCTCGAGCACCGCGGCGACGACGGCCGCGTCGCGTCGTTCCTGCGCGCGATCGGCGACCCGGGCGCGCTCGCAGACACGGTGGGCTACTCGCCCGACGTCGACTTCGAGCGGAAGCTCCGCGTGCTCGAGACGATCGACCTGCGCGAGCGGCTCGAGCTCGCAATCGAGCTCCAGCGCGAGGTGCTCGCCACGCTCGACGTGCGCCGGCGCATCCGCGAGGACGTCGAGGAGGGCGCGCAGAAGCAACAGCGCGAGTACATCCTCCGGCGCCAGATGGACTCGATCCGCAAGGAGCTCGGCGAGGACGACGGCTCTGTCGTCGAGGAGTACCGCCAGAAGCTCGAGGAGCTCGACCTGCCCAAGGAGGTTCGTGAGCAGGCTGAACGGGAGCTCTCACGCTTCGAGCGCATGGGCGAGCAGGGCGCCGAGTCCCAGATGATCCGCACGTACCTCGACTGGCTCTTCGCGGTGCCGTGGGGGAAGACGTCGGAGGAGCGTCTCGATCCGGCGCATGCCCGCGAGGTGCTCGACGCGGACCACTACGGGCTAAAGGACGTCAAGGACCGCATCGTCGAGTACCTCGCCGTCCGCAAGCTGCGCGAGGAGCGCGGCATCGAGGAGGACAAGCGATCCGGCGCGATTCTGACGCTGATCGGGCCGCCCGGCACCGGCAAGACGTCGATCGGCGAGTCGGTCGCGCGGGCACTCAACCGCGAGTTCGTGCGCATGTCGCTCGGCGGGGTGCGCGACGAGGCCGAGATCAGGGGACACCGCCGCACGTACATCGGCGCACTGCCAGGCCGGTTGGTGCGGGCGCTGCGCGACGCCGGGACGATGAACCCGGTGATCCTGCTCGACGAGGTCGACAAGGTCGGCGCCGACTGGCGCGGCGATCCCTCCTCGGCGCTGCTCGAGGTGCTCGACCCGGCGCAGAACCACTCGTTCCGGGATCACTACCTCGACGTCGAGCTCGATCTCTCGCAGGTCGTCTTCATCGCGACGGCGAACATCGCGGACACGATCCCGCAGCCGCTGCTCGACCGCATGGAAGTGATCCGCTTCGACGGCTACACGGTCGACGAGAAGGTCGCGATCGCACGCGAGTACCTCTGGCCGCGGCAGCGCGATCGCAACGGCCTGCGTGAGGACGAGGTCTCGGTCGACGACCTCACGCTGCGCACGGTCGTCAGCGAGTACACCCGCGAGGCCGGCGTCCGCCAGCTCGAGCGCGAGCTGGGCAAGGCGCTGCGCAAGACGGCGACGAAGCTCGTTTCGGGCGACCGTCGAGGCACCGGTGGTCGTCGATCTCGAGGTTGTCCGCGACGCGCTCGGCCGTCAGCGCTTCTACCAGGAGGCCGCTGAACGGACCGCCGTCCCGGGTGTCTCGACGGGCCTCGCTGTGACGGGGACCGGCGGCGACATTCTCTTCATCGAGGCGACTCGGATGAAGGGCGACGGCCGGCTCGTGCTCACGGGACAGCTCGGCGACGTGATGAAGGAGTCCGCGCAGATCGCGCTCTCGTACGTCCGCTCGCACGCGGGCGAGCTCGGAATCGACGAGGCCGCGTTCGACGACACGTCGTTCCACGTGCACGTTCCGGCAGGGGCGATTCCCAAGGACGGTCCGAGCGCGGGCATCGCGATCACGACTGCGCTCGCTTCGCTCCTGTCGGGCAGGCCGGTGAAGCACACCGTCGGCATGACCGGCGAGGTGACGCTCCAGGGACGGGTGCTGCCGATCGGCGGCCTCAAGCAGAAGGCCCTCGCGGCACACGCGGCGGGGCTCCGCGACGTGATCCTGCCCGAGCGGAATCGCGCAGACCTCGACGACGTCCCGGCAGACGTTCGCGAGGAGCTCGCGTTCCACCCGGTGATGACGCTCGGCGAGGTGCTCGAGCTTGCGCTCGAGCCGGAGGCCTCGCACCGTGCCGTCGCCGCCTAAGCCTCAGCAGTCGGTGCCCGAGGAGGTCGCCCGCGCGGCTGACCTCCTCGGGCGACGCTGGGTGCTCGCGATCGTCTACGCCTCGCACGGCGGCGCGATCCGCTTCAACGAGTTCAAGCGCCTGCTCGTGGGGATCACGCCGCGAACGCTCGCGCTGCGGTTGCAGGAGCTCGAGGAGGCGGGGATCCTCGAGCGCTGCGTCCTCGACACGCGCCCGCCGCGCGCCGAGTACCGCCTGACAGACGCGGGCCGTCGCCTCCGAGCGCTCGTCAGGGCGCTCGACCACTGCGCCGGCGACCTCTGCGGCCGCGACCGGTGACCTTTTAGACCTGTCCGGTGCCTGGCACCGGACAGGTCGGAACGGCACACTGGCCGCATGGGCGACGCGACGATCGGGCTTCTCCATCCGGGCGAAATGGGGGCGAGGATCGGCGCGGCGCTTCGCAAGCGCGGCTTCGTCGTCCTCTGGGCTTCGCAGGGCCGAAGCGCAGCGACGGCCGGGCGCGCCGAGCACGCAGGGTTCGAGGATGTCGGCTCCGTCGACGAGCTCGTCGCCCGTTCCGACGTGATCCTCTCCGTCTGCCCGCCGCACGCGGCCGTCGAGGTGGCTCGCTCGGCCGCCGGTTTTTCGGGCGTGTTCGTGGACGCGAATGCCGTCTCGCCTGCTACCGCGCGGGCCGTCTCGTCCCTGGTCGAGGGTGAAGGCGCGCGGTTTGTCGACGGCGGGATCATCGGCCCGCCGCCGGAGTCCTTCGGCACGACCAGGCTCTACCTCTCCGGCGACGAGGCGAGCCTGGTGGCCGCGCTCTTCGAGGGAACGCCGGTGGACGCCCGGGTGATCAGCTCGGAGCCGGGGGATGCCTCGGCGCTGAAGATGGCCTACGCCGCCTGGACGAAAGGCACGGCGGCTTTGCTCCTCGCGATCCGCGATCTCGCTCGAGCGGAAGCTGTCGAGCAGGCGTTGCTCGACGAATGGGAGCTCTCACTGCCCGACCTTGCGGACAGGTCCCTCAACGCGCTCCGCTCGGCCGAGAAGAAGGGCTGGCGCTGGGTCGGCGAGATGGAGGAGATCGCCTCGACGTTCGCCGCCGCAGGTCTTCCCGACGGGTTTCACCGTGCCGCGGCGGAGGTCTTCCGCGGGTTCGCCGACCACGGGCCGCCCGCGTCCGACCGCTCGCTAGGATCGCAGCATGGAGTGTGACGTCGCCGTCCTCGGGGGCGGCCCGGGCGGCTACACCGCCGCGATCCGCGCCGCGCAGCTCGGCGCGAAGGCCGTCTGCATCGAGAAGGAGCCCGAGCTCGGCGGCACCTGCCTGCGCGTGGGGTGCATCCCGACGAAGGCGTGGGTGCAGACCGCGTTCGCGCTCAAGGAAGCGCACGAGTCGTTCGGGAAGTTCGGCGTCAACGTCGGCGAGGCTCGTCTCGACATGGCGGCGGCGAACCAGTGGAAGGACGGCGTCGTCAGCCAGATGACCGGCGGAGTCGCGTCGCTCTTCAAGGCGAACGGCGTCGAGTGGGTCAAGGGCACAGGCCGCTTCAAGGACGCGAACACGATCGCCGTCGACGGTGGCGAGGACGTCACCTTCAAGCAGGCGGTCGTCGCGACGGGCTCGTTCCCGCTGCGGCCGCCGATCGACGGCCTCGACTCGCCGCGCTGCGTCGACTCGACCGGGCTGCTCGTCCCAGACGCAGGTCCCGAGACGGCTCGTCGTCCTCGGCGGCGGGATCATCGGCGTCGAGTTCGCCTCGATCTTCCAGCGCTTCGGGAGCGAGGTCACGGTGATCGAGATGCTGCCGAGGCTGATCCCGCTCGAGGACGAGGACGCCGCCAAGGAACTTGCGAAGCAGTTCCAAAGGCGCGGGATCGTCGCTCCAGCTCGGCAAGACGTGCACGAGGGTCGACGACTCGGGCTTCGACCTGACCGTGCACTTCGGCGACGGCGAGACCGTGCAGGCCGATCTGATGCTCGTCGCGGTCGGCCGCGGCCCGGTTGTGGAGAACCTCGGCCTCGAGGCGATCGGCGTCGAGTTCGACAGGCGCAAGGGGATCGCCGCGGACGAGCACCGCCGCACGACCGTCGAGCACGTCTACGCCGTGGGCGACTGCGCCGGCTACTGGCAGCTCGCGCACACGGCGTTCCGCGAGGGCGAGGTCGCAGCGGAGAACGCCTGTGGCCACGACGCGATCGTCGACAACCGGGCGGTGCCCAGGCCGATCTACACCGACCCGGAGATCGCCGGGGTCGGGCTGACAGAGGCCGAGGCGCGCGAGCAGTACGGGGAGGACGTCGCTGTCGGACAGTTCCCGTGGGTCGCGAACGCTCGTGCCGTGATGCAGAACGAGACCGTCGGGTGGGTCAAGTCGATCCACGAGACCAGGTACGGCGAGCTCCTCGGCCTGGTCATGGTCGGCCCACACGTGACCGACCTGATCGAAGCCGGCGTCGTCGCGATCGACGCCGAGTCGACGGTCGAAACGGTCGCGGACGGCATGACCGCTCACCCGACCCTCTCGGAGGCGATCAAGGAGGCGGGCCTCGTGGCGCTCGGCCGTGCGATCCACATCCCGAACCGCAAGCGCGCTCCCGCCCGGGCGTAGCTCAGTATCCCCGCAGCCGTCTCGTCCGTTGTCTCATGGCAGATGGACGTGATCACGCCGCTCCCCATCGAACGACAGTCGCCAGAGCGCGCCTTCGAATGCCTCTACCGCTCGCACGTCCAGGACGTCTACCGCCACGCGCTGAGGGTGCTCCGCAACCCGCCTGACGCCGAGGACGTCGCCCAGACGACGTTCCTGAAGGCGTACCGGGCCCTTCAGCGCGGCGAGCGGCCCCGGCACCCCCGGCGCTGGCTGATCAGGATCGCGCACAACACGTGCCACACGCGCCTGCGTGACGCCACGCGGCGCCCCCAAGAAGTCGCGCTCGACACGAATCACCCCACGCAGACCTCGAACGACGGTGTCGACGTGCAGGAGTTCGTGGCCGCACTCGGCGCGCTGACGTTCAACCAGCGCGCGGCGCTCGTCATGCGCGAGCTGGAAGGTCGGCCGTACGCCGAGATCGCCGGGGTGCTCGAGGTGTCGGGCTCCGCGGTGGAGACCCTGCTCTTCCGGGCGCGACGGACGCTTCGGGAGCAGCTCGAGACTGCGCTCTCGTGCGGCGAGGCCGAGCACGCCCTCGCGCGCGAGCTCGACGGACGCCTGCTCGCCGAAGAGCGCGGCGGTCTTCGCGCGCATCTGCGCGACTGCAGCGAATGCGCAACGCTCGCACGCCGGCAGCGCGCCCGGCACGCGGTGCCCGAGGCCCGACAGCTGGCTGCCGTTTCCTGACGGTCGCGCAAGTTTCTCTCCGCAGCGGCATCTACCAGTGTGGACGTGCCCTCGTCCCCACCCGGGGCCATGCCGCCCGCAGGCCCCGGGTCTATGTTTGCGAGACGCCCCGGCAGGGGCGTCTCGCGTTCATGCAAGGTCGGGTAGGCTCAACCGCGTGACGATCTTCAATCGCCGGAACGCGGCCCTTGGCTGGCTGACCTGGACGGTCGGCAAGCAATTCGCCGAACGCAAGGCGCGCTCGGCAGCGGGCCGCGAAGAGGGCCAGTCGAGAACGAAGAAGAAGAAGAAGAAGACGAAGCTCGTCCTCGGGACCTTGGCGGCTGCGGGGGCGGTCCTGTTCGTCTGGCGCCGCCACGACGGCGGCGAGGAGTCCGCGAGCACGGACTGGCGCCCGCCCGACGTCGACGAGGCACCGCCGGACGCCGAGTAGAGTGTCCGCCGTGCCCGTGGGCCCGGCGGAGATTCCTGACGAGTTCGTCACTCCCGCCGTCGCGGGTCTGACGCCGTACGAGCCCGGCAAGCCCGTCGAGGAGGTCCAGCGCGAGCTCGGGCTCGAGCGCGTGGTGAAGCTCGCTTCGAACGAGGGGCCCTTCCCGCCGTTTCCGAGCGCGCTCGAGGCAATGGCACGCACCGCGCACGAGCTCAACCGCTATCCCGACGGCGGTGCGTTCCGGCTTCGCAAGGCGCTGGCCGAGCACTACGACGTCGCGTTCGAGCAGGTTGCGGTCGGCTCGGGCGCGGACGGCGTGATCGACTGCGTTTCGCAGGCGTTTCTCGACAGCGGCGACGAGATCGTCTGCGGCTGGCCGTCGTTTCCGAGTTATGTGATCGACGCGATCAAGCTCGGAGCGACACCAGTGCGCGTTCCGCTCGTCGACGACCGCTACGACCTCGACGCACTCCTCGGCGCAGTGACACCTCGCACGAAGATCGTCTACCTCTGCAACCCGAACAACCCGACCGGGACGATGAACACGCGCGCCGAGTTCGATTCGTACTTCGAACGCGTGCCGGAGCACGTTCTGACGGTACTCGACCAGGCGTACTTCGAGTACATCGACGATCCCGACTACCCCGACGGGATCGACGACTACTTCAAGCGCGGTCACCGGGTGCTCGTCGTGCGAACGTTCTCGAAGATCTACGGGCTTGCAGGTCTACGTGTGGGCTGGGGGGTCGGCACGCCGAACGTCGTGACCGCGATCGGGAAGGTCCGGCGCGCATTCGACCTGAACACACAGGCGCAGGTTGCCGCGGTCGCGAGCCTCGACGATGCGGCGGAGGTCGAGCGGCGGCGCCGCGTGAACGCCGGGGAGCGCGAGCGGGTGATCGCGATCCTCACGCGCAACGGCTTGGCCTGCGCCTCGCCGACGGTCGCGAACTTCGTCTACGCGGAGAGCGGTGCCGAGGACGCGCGCCCGCTCTTCGAGGCGCTCCTGCGCGAGGGCGTGATCGTGCGGCCACTCGGAGGCTTCGGCTCACCGGGCGCGATCCGTGTCACCGTGGGGTCCCCAGAGGACAACGCAGCTCTGGACGAGGCTCTGGGCCGCGTCCGCGCCGACACGCACGCATAGCACTCCGGCGGCGTTAGATCTCGCAGGGGCTGCTGTTAGCGTGAGTTGGTGATCCAGAGGGGGGCTCGCCGCCAGCTCGACCTGCTCCGCCGTGCGCGGGACTTCCGGCTGCTGTTCTTCGCTGCCGTCGGCTCCGGTCTTGGAACCAGGCTCGCGGTGCTGGCCCTGATGGTCGACATCTGGGATCGAACCGGCTCGAGCAAGTGGATCGCAGCGCTGCTCGTCATGGACTTCGTCCCGATGATCGCGATCGGGCTCCTGCTGGCATCGTTCGTCGACCGCTTCTCGCGGCGGAAGCTGATGATCGGATCCGACCTGCTCCGGTGTGCGGTCTTCTGCGCTCTGCCGTTCGCGACGACCGCCTGGATGGTGGTCGCGCTCGCAGGCGTCGCCGGCTTCGCGACCGGCTTCTTCCGGCCCGCGGTCTACGCGGGTCTGCCGAACCTCGTCGCGGACGACGACCTCGCCGAGGCCAACGGCCTCTTCCAGGCCGCAGAGAACCTCACCTGGATGCTCGGCCCGCTGCTCGGCGGCGTCCTGCTCTCCTTCTCGACGCCCGACGTCGCCTACTGGTTCAACGCCGTCACGTTCCTGGTCTCCGCGGTTCTGATCGCGCGGCTCGGCGAGCGGCTGCTGCAGTCGGAGAAGGCGGCCAGCGAGGGCCACTGGCGAGACCTGGCGGAGGGGTTTCTCCTCGCGATCCGTTCTCGCGCGCTTCTGACCGTCCTGGTGGCTTGGAGTCTCGCGATGCTCGCGGTCGGCAACTCCGACGTCGCCGAAGTGGAGCTCGTCAAGGTTGCGTTCGGTGCCGGCAACTTCGGGCTCGGCCTGCTGATGGCGGCATCCGGGCTCGGACTGATCCTCGGAGGTCTCTGGGCCGGCTGGGTGACTGCGAAGTGGGGGACGGCCGCAGCCTACGGCGGCTCGGTTGCCGCCATGTCGGTCGGGCTCGGCGCGGCCGCCGTCTCGCCGAACGTGTGGGTCGCGGCCGTGTTCGTCGTCGCGATGGGACTCGGCAACGGCATCGCCGTGGTGGTCAACAGCCTGCTCGTGCAGCGCGGAACGCCGGATCACCTGCGCGGGCGTGCCTTCACGCTGGCGATGAGCGTGACGTACAGCGCGCTCTTCGTCGGGATGCTCCTCGGCGGGTTCGTCTCGGACGCACTCGGTGCACGCTGGGCCTGGGGGATCGCTGCGATCCTCTTGGCGGCCGCGGCGGCGGCGGCGTACGCGCTCGCGCGGGGGATTCCGGAGCGGCCTCTCCGTGGCATCGAGTTGGTCGAGCCGCTGCCGATGGTCTCGGCGGCCGCGGCGGACCCCGCCGAGGCCGGGCTCCTGCGCGAGTAACCTTCGCCTCCGTGGCGCGGCGGCGGGAGTGGACGCACGAGACGCTCGCCGCGGGCGTTCGCGCAGGCGACACGCGTGCGCTCGCGCGGGCGATCACGCTCGTCGAGAACTCCGACCCGCTCGCGTACGACCTCGTGCGAGAGCTGTATCCCGACACGGGCCGCGCGTTCACGGTCGGGGTCACCGGCCCGCCGGGCGTCGGCAAGTCGACGCTGATCAGCGCGCTCGTGCGCCACGTCCGCGCGCAGGGAAAGTCTGTCGGCGTGATCTCCGTCGACCCGTCGAGCCCGTTTACCCAGGGCGCGCTGCTCGGCGACCGGATCCGGCTCTCCGACCACTTCCTCGACCCGGAGGTCTTCATCCGCTCGATGGGGACCCGCGGGCACCTCGGCGGGCTGGCCGAGTCGACGCTCCAGGCGATGCTCGTGCTCGACGCGGCCGGCAAGGACGTGATCTTCGTCGAGACGGTCGGAACCGGTCAGGGCGAGACCGAGATCATCGGCGTCGCGGACACGGTGCTGCTCGTGCTGATGCCGGGCTCGGGTGACTCCGTTCAGGCGCTGAAGGCCGGGATCATGGAGATCCCCGACGTGATCGCGATCAACAAGATGGACCATCCGGCTGCGAAGACGATGCTGAACGAGGTTCGCTCGATCCTGGCGCTCGACCACGAGCGCACCTGGAAGGTCCCGATCGTCCTGACCGAGGCGAGTCGCGGCGAGAACGTCCCGGAGCTCTGGGAAAAGGTCGAGCAGTACCGCGCACACCTCGAGGAGACGGGACTGCTCGAGGATCGCAGGCGCGACAACGTTCGGCTCGAGGTGTTCACGCTCGCATCCGCCCGAGCCGCGCGGCACCTCGAGGAGTCGGTGCGCCTCGACGGCGAGCTCGCGCGCTTGCTCGAGGAGGTCCACCGGCGCGAGCTCGACCCGCTCACCGCGGTCCGCGAGATCATGGAGAAGGTGTTCAAGGTTGAAGACGGGAATCGGTCCGACACTGCGTGACGTCGAGGAGGCGCGGGTGCGCCTCGTCGGGATCGCGCGCGAGACACCGGTGTACTTCTCCGAGTCGTTCCAGCGAATGACCGGGCGCGAGGTCTGGCTCAAGACCGAGAACCTCCAGCGGACGGGCTCGTTCAAGATCCGCGGTGCGGGCAACTGCATCGCGATGCTGACCGAGGCCGAGCGCGCCGCCGGCGTCGTCACGGCGAGCGCCGGCAACCATGCGCAGGCCGTCGCGTGGGTCGCGCGCGAGGCGGGCATCGTCGCGACGATCTTCATGCCGCAGGACACGCCCGCCTCGAAGGTCGAGGCGACGCAGAACTACGGAGCGCGGATCGAGCTCGGCGGCGAGATGTTCGACGACGCGTACGAAGCCGCCTGCACCTTCGCGGAGACGACGGGCGCGACGTTCGTCCATGCGTTCGAGGACGTCCGGGTAATGGCGGGGCAGGGAACCATCGGGCTGGAGCTCGTGGAGCAGCTGCCGGAGATCGGCACGATCGTCGTCCCGATCGGCGGCGGCGGGCTCGCCGCCGGGATCGCATCGGTGGTCAAGGAGTTGAGGCCTTCGGTGCGGATCGTGGGTGTGCAGGCCGCCGCGTGCGCGCCGTTCGCCGGCGAGACGGCCCACGGCTTCACGATCGCCGAGGGAATCGCGGTCAAGCGGCCCGGCGAGCTGACGTCCGCGATCGTGCGCGACCGGGTCGACGACATCGTCACCGTCACCGACGAGGAGATCAGCCAGGCGATCGTCCTGCTGCTCGAGCGCGCGAAGCTCGTCGTCGAGGGCGCCGGTGCCGCGACGCTCGCAGCGCTGCTCACCGAGCGAGTCGGCGGCGAGGGTCCGGTCGCGATCCTGCTCTCCGGCGGGAACATCGATCTGACGCTGCTGATCACGGTCATGCGCCACGGGCTGACGCTGGCGGGTCGCTACCTCGTCGTTCGCACACGCGTGCCGGACCGGCCCGGGGAGCTCGTCAAGCTGCTGACGCTGATCGCGCAGGAGCGGGTCAACGTCGTCTCGGTCGAGCACCACCGGGAGGGGATGCAGATCTCGGTCGCCGAGACGGGTGTCGAGTTGATCCTGACGACGCGAGACGGCGCGCACGCGGCGGCGCTGCTCGAGACGATGCAGCGCTGGGGGTATCCGGTCGAGCGGCTTCGCTAGGAGCCGCAGCGGCGGAACTCGATCGTGCGCCCCCCGCGTCGCTCCCAGTCGGGGACGCCGCCTTCGAGCACAGGACGCACCTCGATGCCGCGCGCGGCGAGCATGCTCGCGGCGATCGCCGCGCGCGTGCCGCTGGTGCAGATCGTGACCACGGGGCGATCGCCGAGCCCGTCGCAGACAGGCCGTGAGCAGGCGGTAAGGAACGTGGCGTGAGCCGGCGATGTAGCCCTCGTCGCGCTCGTCTGATTCGCGGACGTCGATCACGACCACCTCGTTCGCCTCGAGCAGTTGCTCGAGCTCGACGAGGCCGATCGGCTCGAGATGCTCGACCGCGCCGGGCGGGTCGACGACGTACCCCACGACGTCGAGGCGCCCGACCGCCCGCAGGCCGCGCGCGGCTGCGTCCGCCTGTTTCGGCGACGCCGCCTGCACGACCACCGGCCCGGCGCCGAGCACGAAGCCCGATCTCGTCGAGAACGACGACCCCGAGAGCGGCACGTTCACCGCGCCCGGCAGGTGTGCGGCCGCGAACACGTCCGCGTCGCGCACGTCGAGCACCGTGGCATCGCCGGTGACGTCGAGCCGTTCGAGCGCCGGCGGCCCCTCGACGAACGCCCCTCGGTTGAGTGCCACGATGAGATCCATGTTCGGCGGGCGCGGCGCGTTCTTCGACAGCGCCTCCGAGATGAAGTCGTCGACCTCTGCGATCCGGAGCGCCGCGTTGAACCGCCGCTCGTGGCCGATCGTCGACGAGGGGTCGGAGCTCATCGAGGCGCCGCAGAGCGATCCCGCGACGTGGCCGGGGTAGACGGCGACGTCGTCGGGCAGCTCCTCGAGCCTGCGCAGGCTGTGGAAGAGGCCTTCCGCACCCTCGGCCGCGCCGACCGCGAGGTCCGGCCGCGCGGCGTCGCCGACGAACAGCGAGTCGCCTGTGAGGAGGAGCCGCTCGTCGACGAGCAGCGCGCAGTGCTCCGGCCGGTGTCCCGGCGTGTGGATCACCCGCACGCTGACCTCGCCGACGCGCAGGACGTCGCCGTCCTCGATCGGGTCGAACGTGTAGTCCGGCTCGGCGAGCGGGTGGATCGAGACGCGTGCCCCCAGTTCGAGCGCAAGCCGGCCGTGGCCGGAGACGTGATCGGCGTGATTGTGCGTCTCGACCACGCGAACGATCCGTAGGTCGTGGCGCTCGGCCTCCTCGACGTACTGCTCGATCGCGTACGCCGGGTCGACGACGATCGCCTCGCCTGCGGCCTCGGATCCGATCGAGGTACGAGGCACAGCCGAGGTCGGAATCGACGAACTGGCGGAAGAGCATCTGCACGTTATGCTTATACCAGGCATAAGCGGCTCTTACCAAAGGCCGCTCGAGAGCGACCCTATCACCCGGCCTCGCTAGCTTTCCTAAAGCGGTGGGCGGCGCTGCTCGGCGTCCCACGTCTCGAAGCGCCCGCGGGCCGTGCCGAGGTACGTGACGAGCTGCTCGTCGAACGAGTCGACCTCGGCGCGCAGCAGGAAGAGCCGGTAGTCGAGCCGCCGCTCCTCGTCGCACTCGTGCTGGTCCCGCTCGGTGCGCGCGACCGCGGCGCCGCACTGGGCGCACGGCATGAAGCTCGGGCCTGAGAGGAAGTAGCTGAACATTCGCCTGGTTCGTGAACGACGCGAACCGGCGGGCGGATACGGCTGTGCGTCAGAGACCGAGGTGCCGCGCGATGACCATCCGCTGCACCTCGTTCGTGCCCTCGCCGATCTCGAGGATCTTCTGGTCGCGGAAGAGCCTGGAGATCGCCGACTCCTCCATGAACCCGTAGCCGCCGTGGATCTGGAGGGCCGCGTTCGCCGCGCGGTTCGAGAGCAGTCCGGTGAAGAGCTTCGCCATCGCGGCCTCTCGCGCGAACGGCCTGCTCTGGTCCTTCAGCCAGGCCGCCTTGTAGACGAGCGCGCGGCCGGCTTCGATCTCGGTCGCCATGTCGGCGAGCGCGAACTGCACCGCCTGGAACCGAGCGATCGGCTTGCCGAACTGCTCGCGCTCGTTCGCGTAGGCATACGCGAGGTCGTAGGCACCCTGTGCGAGGCCGACGCCCATCGCAGCGACCGAGATGCGCCCGCCGTCAAGGATCTCGAGGAACTGCTTGAAGCCCTCGCCGCGCGGGCCGAGCAGGTTGCCCTCCGGCACCGCGGCGTTCTCGAACGAGAGCTCGCGCGTGTCCGAGGCGCGCCAGCCGAGCTTCTTCATCGGCGCCGCGATCTCGTAGCCGGGCGTGCCGTTCGGAACGACGATGTTCGAGATCTCGTCCTCACCCGTGCGGGCGGTGATGGTGACGCAGGAGGTGATGTCCGTCCCCGCGTTCGTGATGAACATCTTCGAGCCGTTGATCACCCACCGACCGTCCTCGAGCTCCGCGGTCGTGCGCGTGTTGCCCGCGTCCGAGCCCGCGCCGGCCTCGGTCAGCCCGAACGCGGCGAGCCTGCGACCGGATGCGAGATCCGGCAACCACTCCAGCCGCTGCTCCTCGGATCCGTAGTAGTAGATCGGGAGCGTCCCGAGCGAATGATGTGCGGCGACCGTGATCGCGACCGACGAGTCGATCCGCGTCAGCTCCTCGACCGCGATCGCGTACGAGACCGTGTCGGCGCCGCCGCCGCCGTACTTCTCGGGAATCGTCATCCCCATCAGCCCGAGCTCTGCCAGCTCGGCGACGAGCTCGTACGGGAAGCGACGCCTCGCGGTCGAGCTCCTCGGCGGCCGGCGCGACGCGCTGCTCCGAGAACTCGCGAACCGTCTGCCGGACGAGCTCGTGCTCCTGCGTCAGGTCCAGGTTCACTGAGCCAGCCGTTCCGCCAGCTCGACGATCAGCCGGACCCCGTACCCGGTGCCGCCGTGCTGCGTGAGGAAGTCACCGCGCGAACGGTCGAGGAAACCGGGGCCGGCCATGTCGACGTGAGCCCATGGACCCTCGCCGACGAACTCGCGCAGGAACTCCGCTGCGAGTGCCGGCGAGCCCTGCCGCAGAGTCGACGCGTTCTTCAGGTCTGCGAAGTGCGAGTCGACGTAGCGCCGGTACCGCGGGTGCAGAGGCAGGCGCCACAGGTGGTCGCCCGAGGACGCCGCCGCCGCGAGCACCTCGTCGCTCCAGTCGTCGTCGTTCGCGAACATGCCGGCGTAGAGGTCGCCGAGCGCCAGCTCCATCGCGCCGGTCAAGGTGGCGACGTCGAGGAGATGCGTCGCGCCCTGCTGTCGCGCATACCAGAGCGCGTCTGCGAGGACGAGCCGCCCCTCGGCGTCGGTGTTGACGATCTCGATCGTCTTGCCGTTCATCGCGCGGACGATGTCGCCCGGGCGGAACGCACCGCCGCCGGGCATGTTCTCGGCCGCCGCGACGACCGCGAGCACCCGCAGCGGGACGCCCAGGTCCGCGATCGCTCCGACGGCGGCGATCACCGCTGCGCCGCCGGCCATGTCGCCCTTCATCGCCTGCATGTCCTGCGCCGGCTTGAGCGAGATCCCGCCGGTGTCGAACGTGATCGCCTTGCCGACGAGCCCGAGCGTCAGGTCGTCGCGCGCCCCTTCGGGCTCCCAGCGCATCACGATCAGCCGCGGCTCGTTCGCGCTCCCCGTCGCAACGGCCGCAAACGCGCCCATCCCGAGCCGGTCGATCTCGGCCGGCCCGAGCGCCTCGACCTTCAGACCCTCGAGCCCGAACTCCGACGCGCGTGCCGCCAGATCCTCGGGCGCGAGCTCGTTCGGCGGAGCGTTGGCGAGATCACGTGCCCGTTCGATCCACAACGCGACGCGCCCGGCGCGCTGGGCGGCCGCCTCGACCTCGGGGTCGTCGGCACCTGCGATCACGATCCGCTCGATCGGCTTCGCGCCGCCGTCGTCGTTCGACTTCCAGCGGCCGGGGCTGTACGCGCCGTACGCGATCCCCTCGACGGCGGCGCGGGCCTGCTCCGTCTGGGAGATCGGGAGGGATGGGTCGACGAGCCACCCGATCGATCCGCCGAAGCTCCGCGCAGCACGCGCGACGGCCGCCGCCGCAGTCCGGATCGCGTCCGCATCCGGCTCCCGACCGATCCCCGCCGCCGCGACCCGTTCTGCCTTCAGCTCTCCGTTCAGGTGCAGGACGACGGTCGAGCCTGCCTCCCCGCTGAGCTCGCCGCTCTCGACGATCCGCTCCAGGCGCGCCCGGATCCGCTCGTCGAGGCGCGAGACGTCCGCCGGCTCGCCCACCGGCACGCCCAGCATGTCGACCTCGAGCTCGCCGGGCTCGGTGGCGCTCACCTCCACTCGCATCGCGGGTCGGGATGCTATCCGACGCACTCGGCATGTACGCTCGCGCCATGAGCGCGAAAGCATTCTTCGACGGCCTGGAGGCCCGCGCCGATCCGTCCAAGACGGCCGGCGTGAGCAACTCCTATTTCTTCGACATCGAGGGCGAGGGCCAGTGGACGGTCGACGTCCGGGACGGCACCATTTCGGTCAAGGAGGGCGGCGGTGAGGCCGACGTCGTGATCACGACCTCGGGCGACGACTTCGCCAAGATCGTCGCGGGCGAGATGAACCCGACCACCGCGTACATGAGCGGCAAGCTCAAGATCAAGGGTGACATGGGCGCCGCGATGAAGCTCCAGACGCTCTTCTGAGCCCGATCGACCCCCTCGAGCGGTGGGAGCCGCTCGGCGACAAGCCGGACTACGCGGGGCTGCTCACGTTCGGGGCGGCCCCGTACACGCAGGATCCTGCCGACCTGGAGGCCTTCGACGTCGCGATCGTGGGCGCGCCGACGGACGACCTCGTGTCGGACCGTCCCGGGACGCGCTTCGCGCCACGTGCGATTCGCGCGGCCGGCTGCCCTCCCGGGCCGCATCTCGAGGCGAAGGTCGACGCGTTCCGTGCGCTTCGCATCGTCGACTACGGCGACGCGCCGGTGATCCCGGCGGATCCGGAGCGCTCGTACGCTGCGATCGAGCGAACCGTCGGCGAGGTCGTAGAGGCCGGCGTCCTGCCGGTCGTGCTCGGCGGCGACCACTCGATCACCGAGGCGAACGTGCGGGCGGTCGCGGCACGCCGTGGGCCTGTCGGGCTGCTCCACTTCGACACGCACGCCGACACCGGCACCGAGGTCTTCGGCGTGGAGCGCTCGCACGGGACGCCGATGTACCGGCTCGTCGAGGCGGGGCACGTGGACCCGCTGCGCTACGTGCAGATCGGGCTGCGCGGCTACTGGCCGGGTGAGCCGGAGTTCGCGTGGCAGGCCGAACGCGGGATCAAGAGCTTCTTCATGCACGACGTGCGCGACCGCGGCATCCGCGCCGTCGTCGAGGACTCGCTTCGCGTGCTTGGCTCGGGGCCGGTGTTCGTGACGGTGGACATCGACGTTCTCGACCCGGCGTTCGCGCCCGGCACGGGGACGCCGGAGCCCGGTGGGCTGACGACCGTCGAGCTGCTCTGGGCCGTTCGGGAGGCGGCGTCACGGCTCGACGTCGTCGGTGCCGACCTCGTCGAGATCATCCCGACGGCGACCGGCTCGGCCGACATCACGGCCCTCGCCGGCGACCGGATCGTGCGCGAGCTGCTCACCGGCGTCGCCTTGAAGCGCGCCGTCTAGCGCTCACTCCTCGAGCTCGACGAGGAGCGCGCCGCCTGCGACCCGGTCGCCCTCCTTGACGTGGACGGCACGCACGGTCGCCTCGTACGGCGACACGACCGGCGTCTCCATCTTCATCGCCTCGAGCACGAGCAGCGTCTGCCGTTGAGCGACCTTGTCGCCCGGTGCGACCGCGACGCGAATCACCGTGCCCGGCATGGGTGCGGTCAGCGCGCTCTGCTCACTGCCCGGCGCTCGGTGGTCGTGCGACGCGACATCGACGTCCGGTGGCGCCTGCGGGCCCGGGGCGGCGAGGTTGAGGCGCCAGCCCCGGCTCCAGGCTCGGTCGGGCGCGCGCGGAGGCGGCTCCGAGAGCGGCGGGTTCTCCACCAGGAACGCGGTGGTGGTGTGCCCGGCGCGGAGGTTCGGATGCCCGACGAGCCACCGCAGGAAGGGCAGGTTCGTGACGACGCCCTCGACCTCGGTCTCCGCGAGCGCGCGCGCGAGCTTCGCGAGTGCCTCGTCGCGCGTCTCGCCGTGCGCGATCAGCTTCGCGATCATCGGGTCGTACGCGAGCGCGACCTCGTCGCCCTGCTCGACGCCCGCGTCGACGCGGATTCCGTCGGGCAGCCGCAGACGGTCGAACGTCCCGCCCTGGGGGAGGAACGTGCGCGGGTCCTCCGCGTAGAGCCGCACCTCGACCGCGTGGCCAAGTAACAGACTGTTACTTGCTGAGAGCGGGTCGCCCTGCGCGATCCGCAGCTGCTCCTCGACGAGGTCGACGCCCGTGACGAGCTCGGTGACGGGATGCTCCACCTGGATGCGGCCGTTCAGCTCGAGGAACCAGAAGTCGCGCCCGTCGAGCATGAACTCCGCGGTGCCGGCGCTCCGATAGCCGATCGCACGGGCGAAGGCGACGGCCGCCTCGCCCATCCGCACCCGCAGGACCGGGTCGAGAGCGGGGGAGGGAGACTCCTCGAGCACCTTCTGATGACGGCGCTGGACCGAGCACTCGCGCTCGCCCAGCGAGACGACGTTGCCGTGCGCGTCGGCGAGGAGCTGGATCTCGACGTGCCGCGGCCGTTCGACGTAGCGCTCGGCGAAGACCGTCCCGTCGCCGAAGGCCGCTGCGGCCTCGCGGCCCGCTGCCGCGCGAGCCTCCTCCAGCTCGCTGGGGTCGCGCACGATGCGCATCCCACGCCCGCCGCCGCCTGCAGCGGCCTTGAGGATGAGTGGGAACCCGAGCTCCGCGGGGTCGCCGCTGTCGACGACCGGGACGCCCGCCTCGCGTGCGATCTGCTTCGAGCGAAGCTTGTCGCCCGCCGCCTCGAGGGCCTCCGGGGGCGGGCCGACCCAGACCAGGCCGGCCGCTTCGACTGCGCGTGCGAAGTCGGCACTCTCGGCGAGGAAGCCGTAGCCCGGATGGACCGCATCGGCGCCGGCCCGGCGGGCCGCGCGCACGTGCTCCTCCGCGGAGAGGTACGACGAGATTCCGACAAGTTCGCCGGCCGACCGGGCGTGGAGCGAGCCGGTGTCGTCCGGGGCCGCTACGGCCACGGTGTCGATCCCGAGTCCCTCGCAGGCGCGGAACACGCGCAGGGCGATCTCGCCGCGGTTGGCCACGAGCAGCTTCCGGATCGCCATCGGGCCGGAAGCTTAGGCGCCTCCTAGATCGATCCGCGCCAGACGAGGACGAGCAGTGCGACCGCGGTCGCTCCCGCGACCGTCAGGACCACGAGGTTCACCATGAGCGCCACCGTCAGCGACCGCGAAGACGCGAGCGGGGAGCCGCCGTTTCGGTGCTCTCCTTCGACCGCGTCGGAGACTGCGGCGGTGATGAACTGGTTCAGGCTGATCCGCTCGAGCTCCGCCTTGCGCGCCACCTCGGCGTGAAGCTCCGGGGGCATACGAAGAAGAAGCCTCCCGCTATAGGTTGGCTTCGACTCTTCGGCGCGTTTTGCCGCGTGCGCCATGCGCATCAGTGTATGAGTTTGACGCTGGTAGCACAATCCTCGAAACGCGTTTCGACGCGGGCGCGACGTGCTCGGCACGGCGGCGAAGCGTTTGGAGGGAGCGGTCGAGGAGCCGCGACACGTGGATTTGCGAGATGCCGACCTCGCGGGCGATCTCGCGCTGGCTGAGGTCGCCGTAGAAGCGCAGGGTCACGATTCGGCGCTCACGGGGGTCGAGCGTGTCGAGGCAGGACTCGACGAAGAGACGATCGTCGCTCTCCGCATACGGGTCACCCGCGCGGACGGTCTCGTCCTCGAGCGGGACCGTCGAGCTCGTCCGCTCCAGGTCTGCGGCAGCCGCCGCCTCCGCAGTCGAGGCGCCGACGGCATCTGCTAGCTCGCCGAGCGAGACGCGGCCTCCGAGCTCTCGCCGCAGCCTCCGCAGGCGCCCGTTCAGCTCGTGCAGCCGGCGGGGGGGACGCACTGCCGGCACGGCGTCGCGCAGATGGCGGTGGATCTCGCCTGCGACGGTCGGTCGAGCGAACGCCGCGAAGTTGACGCCCCGTTCCGGGTCGAAGCGGTCGACCGCCTTGATCAACCCGATCGACCCGACCTGAACGAGCTCGTCGAAGTCGGTGCCTTCGCGGACGAAGTCGCGAGCGACCGAGCGAACAAGCGGGAGGTAGTCGACGATCAGACGCTCCCGCGTCGTCGCGCGGCCGGCAGTTTCGCGCAGCTCAGTTGAACGCGAGGTCCGCAGCGCCGCCCCTTCTCCCCCGAAGTTCAAGCTCGAAATCGACTCTAGCGCTGCGAAATACCAAATGCAATGCATGTGACCCAATTTCGTGACTCACTCGCATTGAAGACGGGTATGTAGAAGTTACGAGCACCAGGCTCTGGAAAACGATCGCGGCGGTTGTCGCTCTCTATTTTTCTTCGGTCGCACCTGCGGCCGCGGCTGAGCTGCCCCCGCTCCCATCCGTCGGCGACGTCACAGCGACGATTCAGCAGATCGCCACGACCACGGGGGTCGCCCCGCCGACGATGCCGGTGCAGCTCCCGGCGGTCCCCGTCGAGGTCGTCCAACCCCCGCCGGCACCCCAGGCGCCCCCTTCCGAGGCGCCGCAGGCCCCCACAGCGCCTACGGAAACGCAGTATCAGGCGCCCGAGACGCAGTATCACACCCCTTCCGCAGACCCAGCGCCCGTCGCAGCGGACGCCGCGGCCGCCGCGGCCCCCGCGGCCCAGCCCGAGACGGCTGACGCACCCGTTGAGGCCGACGCTGCACCCGTCGAGGGGGCCGCTCCGGCGAGTGATACTGCGGCATCCGATATCGGCGCAACCAATTCCGATGCCTCGGCGCTTCCGAGCACTTGGATCTGGAACTGGAACTGGAACTGCGACCCGTCCGCACCCTCAGGTCAGGAGAGTGTCGTGGCGAACGGCACGTGGGTCTGGAACTGGGATTTCAATTGCGCAGCGCCAAATGCAACTGCGGATAGTGGGCAGTATCAAAGTGCGGCGACGCAGTATCAGCCGTCGAATACAAACATTTCCATTCGCATAGCGAGTCCAGGTGACAACGGACCGGTGACACAGGTGATCGCAGCGGTCGCACAGGCGACCGCGAGCGCTGTCAACGAGGTCACCCAGGCCGTTTCGCAGACCGGAGGGCCGACGGTTCCCCCACCGGTGGCAACACCGACACCGCCCGTCGATCCGGCGACGACGATCGCAACGGAGCTCGCGAGCGCCGTGTCGGGGATGGTCGCGACGGTTCTCCCGTTGTCGGCGCCGCTCTTACCGAGCCTCACGGTCCCGCTCCCGCCGCTCACCGGTGGGGGCTTGCCGCTGCCGGCGATCGGGGTGCTGACCGGGCTCGGATTCCCCGAGGTCGCGATCGTCGTGCCGAATTTCGGGAACGTCCTGCCGATCGCGAAGCCCAAGCCGACGAAGACACGCTCGCCCTCGGCGCCCGCAGCGCTTGCCGCAGGCCGCGACAGGCGCCGGGGTTGCGAGCGTGTGGGGTGCGTCGTCGGCCCCGGCGCCGAACGCGGTGCGACGCGCCTCCACGGCGCCGCCGCCCACGCGTTCACCTGCGCCGGGGCCGCGGCCCCCCATGCCCGGGGGCTCCTCGCTCGCAGGCGCCGCCGGTGGAGTGGCCGCCGGTCTCGTCGCGGCGGCGCTGGCGGTCCTCGCAGCTTCCTACCTTTTGGTCCCGCCCTTCGGAGCGTGGCGCATCCAGACGCCGAGAGCCCGTCGACGGCTCCGGCCGATGGCGCTACCGCTCGAACGCCCGGGTTAGCGCGCCGTCTCTGGCAGTGCGCCGGGCAGCCCCGCCCGGCGTGTCCATCGAGACGGTGACAAAGGAGACACCTAGATGAAGCGATGTCTCATCGCGCTGACCGCGGTTCTTCTTCTCTCGCTGACCACGGGAGTGAACCTCGCAGCGGCAAGCACGCCGTCCGTCGGGAGCCAGACTGTCAACCAGTCGGCCTCGAGCGGACAGGCGGCGGGAGCCGCAGCCGGTGCAGCGCAGACCAACCCGAGTAACACGAACATCTCGATCCGGGTACTGAGTCCTGGCAACGACGGCTCGGTCTCGCAGGCGAACAACGTCGCCTCGAACGCTTCGGCGACGAACAGCAACTCGGCTGCGCAGAACGCGAACCAGTCGCAGTCGGCCGGCGGCGTGGGAGCATGCTGCGGGTCCGGCTCGACCGGTATCCAGTCGTCGAACCAGTCGGCTGGGAACCAGCAGCTCGCGACGGCACTGTCGCTGGCGGCGCAGGCGAACGCGTCGAACACGAACGTGCCGGTGCGGGTGGGAAGCCAGGGCAACGACGGTCGGGTCTCGCAGACGAACAGCGTCGACTCCAGCGCAACTGGGGCGAACCGCAACTCGTCTGACCAGTCCGCAGCGCAGTCGCAGTCGGCCGGTAGCACCGTGCCGACTACGGCAGCAGCACCGTGCTGCGGGTCGGGCTCGACCGGCGTTCAGACGTCAGATCAGAACGCCGACAACAAGCAGGCCGCTGTGGCCGCTTCGTCGGCGAAGCAGGACCATCCGGAGAACACCAACGTCTCCATCCGGGTCCTGAGCCCGGGGAACGGTGGCAACGTCGCGCAGGAGAACTCGGTCAGCTCCGACGCGACGGCACACAACTCGAACAGTGCAGACCAGTCGGCGACGCAGAACCAGTCGTCCGGAGGCAGCAGCGCAGGGGCGTGCTGCGGCTCCGGCTCGACCGGCATCCAGACCGCCGATCAAGACGCGAAGAACGAGCAGGCGGCGTTCGCGCTGTCCGGGGCAGAGCAGAAGGGCGCCTCGAACAAGAACGCCTCGATCCGCGTGCTGAGCCCTGGTGACGACGGGGACGTTTGGCAGACCAACAGCGTCGAGAGCGACGCCAAGGCCTCCAACCGGAACTCGGCGGACCAGGACGCAACGCAGAGTCAGTCCGGCGGATCCGGCTCGGGCACCGGCGTTCAGACCTCGATTCAGAACGCCGAGAACGCGCAGGCAGCGCTGGCGGCCTCGGTCGCAGCGCAGGATCATCCTACGAACAGCAACACGCCGATCCGGGTGCTGAGCCCGGGCAACGGCGGTTCGGTCGTGCAGACCAACTCGGTCGACTCCGACGCGACCGCTCGCAACTCGAACCACGCAGACCAGACGGCGAACCAGACCCAGGGTTCCGGCGGCAGCATGGGAGCATGCTGCGGGTCCGGCTCGACTGGGATCCAGGTCGCCGGCCAGGATGCGCAGAACGAGCAGCTCGCGGTCGGCCTGTCGGGAGCGATCCAGTCGGGTGCGTCGAACTCGAACTCGCCGATTCGCGTGAAGAGTCGAGGGGACGACGGTCGACGTTTGGCAGACCAACAGCGTCGAGAGCGACGCCAAGGGCTCCAACCGCAACTCGGTGTCCCAGGACGCAACGCAGGGCCAGTCGAGCGGCGCAAGCAGGGACTGCTGCTCGTCGGGTACCGGGATCCAGGTCATCGGCCAGGAGGCAAAGAACCACCAGGGCGCGGCTGCGCTCTCGGCGGCGTTCCAGGCGGGCGCGTCGAACGAGAACAAGCCGCTCCGGGTGCTGAGCCCCGGCAGTGACGGATCCGTCGTGCAGAAGAACAGCGTCGACAGCGACGCAACCGCGAAGAACCGCAACGAAGTGGACCAGACGGCGTCCCAGAGGCAGGCCGGCGGAACCGGCCCGATGTGCGGCTGCTCGACCGGGCCGATCGGGATCCAGGCGCTCGGTCAGTCCTCCTGGAGCTCGCAGGGTTCGCTCGTCGCCTCGTTCGCGGAGCAGGTCGGCGGCCGCTCGAAGTGCGGGTGCGCAGAAGGGGCGTCGAACGTGAGCGACCCCGTCCGCGTTCTCAGCCCGGGTAGCAGCGGTCCGCTGTGGCAGACGAACAGCGTCGAGTCCGACGCAAAGGGCAAGAACACGAACGGCGTCGACCAGTCGGCCTCCCAGGCCCAGGCGGGCGCAGGCGCCCAGCTCGGGATCCAGGCGGCCGGTCAGGCGGCGGCGAACCACCAGCTCGCAGCTGTGCTCGCGGCGGCGCTTCAGCAGGCCCCGAAGAACAGCGACGCGCCGGTGCTCGCGTTGAGCCCTGGAAGCGGCGGAACGACGTCGCAGGCAAATGACGCATTTGCCGATGGCTTCGGCGCAAACCGGAACGGTGCGCGTCAGTCGTCAAGGCAGATCGCCATGTAGGAGCGGGTGGGCGCCCGCCGGCCGGCCGTCGGCCGGCGGGCAAACCCCGCCGGAACTTGTCTTCGAAAACCACTCGCCAGGAGGGGAAAACCGGTCGACCTGGTCTTGAAAATCACATGGCTGCGCAGTACCTTCGGGCCAAGCAACGAACGGCACGAGGGAAAGGCAGCGATGCGTCGAACTCGCTCAACGTTGCTGCGGCGCAAGGGGATGTTGTGGTGCACCACGGCCTTTTTCGGCGTTTTTGCGTTCGCGTCGGTCGCGAACGCCCAGCCGGGACCTGACCCGACGCCGGGCGCACCAGCGTTCGTCCCGAGGCCTGATCCGGCCCCGACCGGCGCCCCTCGGAGCGTCGCGTCGAATCGTCCCGCCGTCCGGCAGACCGCGCCGGTGGTCCAGGCGCCTACGCGTTATGTCGCGCCGGCGCGTGTCGTCAACACCGCGCCTGTTCGGCGGGTCTCGCCTCCTGCGGTGCGGGTCGCGCGTCCCACACCGGCGGTCGGGCGCGAGGCGCCGGTCGCAGTAGCTCATGCAGCGCCTCGCGACCCGCCGCTGGCGCTCAGGAGCGCCGCAGGCTTCATGCTCGAGGAGCCGAACTCGACGGCCAGGATGGTCGCTGCGCTGGCGCTCATCGCAGTGATCGTCGCGAGCGGATCGTTCCTCGGGCTCGTTTACGAGGTGCGGAGGAACACGCGTTGAGCCGGATGCTCACCTTCATAGCGTTCGCGGCACTCGTCGTCGTGCCCTGGGCGGCCGCCGCGGATCCGCCGACGATCACGGCACAGCTTTCGGGCACGGCTGGTAACGCAGGCTGGTTCCGGAGCAACGTGACGATCACGTGGATCATCGATCTACACGGCGCAACGATCGTGCCGCCGGTGGTCGGATGCCAGAACGGCGTCATCTCGAACGAGGGCGTCAACCCTGCAGAGAGCTGCTCGATCGAGACAACGGGTGGCACCGCATCGAGCGCAACCGCCACGATCAAGATCGACAAGTCGCTCCCTACCGTCACCGGAGGCGCGTTGTCGCGTGGGCCCGACAGCAACGGCTGGTACAACCACCCGGTCGCGCTCACAGGACGGCGGAACCGACGCGGTCTCCGGGATCGCGTCGTGCACGGGTCAGACCTACTCCGGCCCGGACAGCGGGTCTGCCGCTGCGCAGCTCACATGCCAGGACGTTGCTGGGAACTCGAGCAGCGGTCCGAGCTCCTCATTCAAGTACGACGCGACGCCACCTTCGGTCGGCGCATCGGTCGCGCGCGGGCCCGATTCGAACGGTTGGTACACGCAAGCCGGTCGACGTCTCGTTCGGCGGGAGTGACGCGACCTCGGGCGTCACGGGCTGCTCCGGCGGGGGGACGCTTGCAGGCCCGGACGGCGTGGTAAAGGCCTCGGGAAGCTGTGCGGACGCCGCCGGGAACACCGGTTCTGCCGAAGCGGCCATCAACTACGACTCGACTCCGCCGACGGTGACCGAGGTGCGGACGGATCGCGAAGCCGACTTCGGCGGCTGGTTCAACCACGCTGTGAACGTCACGTTCGTCGGGGCAGGACGGCGGATCGGGCATCGACAGCTGCACGACGATGAACTACGCCGGCCCGGACAAGCCCGACGTCACCCTCACGGGCACCTGTCGCGACAAGGCCGGTTTGACGAGCCCGGAGCGCCCGTTCAAGTTGAAGTACGACGCGACGCCGCCGTCGCTCTCGGGCGTCGTCGCCCAGGTCGGAAACAAGTTCGCGCTGTTGAAGTGGAAGATCTCGACGGACGTCGCGACCGTGCGGGTGACGCGCTCGCCCGGCAAGGCAGGCGAGGCGCAAACGGTCGTCTACACGGGCAAGGCCGACTTCTTCAAGGACACCGGGATCGACAACCGGACGAAGTACGAGTACCGCGTGGCCGCTGCCGACGAGGCAGCAAACGCGACCGCCGAGCTGACCGCTTCGGCCATGCCGCTCCCGCCGCTCTACAGCCCCGCGCGCGGCGCGAGGGTCAAGGCGCCGATCGTGCTCGAGTGGCTCACCGTTGCCAAGGCGACGTACTACAACGTCCAGGTCTGGTGCGGGAAGCGGAAGTACGTGACCGCCTGGCCGAAAAAGGCGCGGCTTGTTCTGCCCCGCGTCGGCAAGGTCTCCGGGGTGTCGTACACGCTTCCGCGTGCAGCATGCCGGTGGTACGTGTTCCCGGGCTTCGGACGCTTCGCCGAGCGGCGCTACGGCAAGCTCGCGGGCCAGAGCACCTTCGTGCACATCCGCTAGCGGGTCGCCGCGGCCGGCTCCCGTAGTCGAGGCGCGAGCGCGACGATCGTCGCCGTGCAGAGCCCCGCGAGCACGAGGTAGACGACTGCATCCGACGTCGCCCGCGCGACCGCGCCGCCGAGCGCTGCGCCCGCCGCTGCACCCGGTGCCCAGGCGAGGTTGATCAGCGCGAAGCCGTACGCGTAGTCGAGGCCGATCGCCTCCGCACGGTCGGCGAGCATCGACATCGCGGGGGTCCAGAACGCCCCGTACGCGCACGCCGCGAGCACGATGAAGCCTGCGAGGACCCAGCCTCGTCCGATCCACGGCAGTGACGCGGTGACCAGAGCGGCGGCGACGAGGCCTGCCCGGAGCGGCACGATGCGGCCGCGCCGGTCCGAGAGCCGGCCGACCGCCGGCGCAAGCACCGCCTCGAAGCTCGCGGAGACGAGCCAGGTGGCGCCGATCGCCACCGCGGTCAGGCCGAGCGCGTCGAGCCTGAGCGGCCCGAGGACGTTCAGCACGCCGAACAGGAGCGCGGGGAGGAGGACGAACCAGATCGAGGTGACGACGCCGCGGTCCCGGAGCGCCCCGAAGAGTCGCGAGAGCGGTTGCGGCTCGGCCGGCGGAACCGCGGGCGTCCGGAGCGTCCACACGCCGAGGCCGATCGCTAGGAGCGCCACGCTCGCAAAGGCGGGGCCTGTCCCGACGACCGAGGCGACTCCTCCGAGCACGGGCCCGAAGAACGCGCCGAAGATCGCAGCACCCATCGCCGCGCCGATCGTCTCTCCGCGACGCTCCGCCGGCGCCGCCGCGACCAGCCAGGTGAGCGACGCGGTCCAGGAGAACGAGCTCGCGACGCCCTGCATGAACCGTGCGGCGTCGAGGACCAAGATCGAGTCGGCAAAACCGAACGTCGCCGTCGTCACTGCCATCACTGCGAGCCCGACGAGCACCGTCGGCCGGACGCCGACGCGCGCGGCGCAGAGCCCACCCGGAATTCCGCCGAGCAGCGCACCGAGCGGGTATGCGGCCGACAGCAGCCCGGCGCCCGCCTTCGAGAGGTCGAGCTCGTCCGCGTACTCCGGCAGGAGCGGCGTCAGCGCCGCATAGAACATCGTGTCGACGAAGACGATCGCGCCGACGAGCAGCAGGAGCCTGCGCACGCTCCGACGTTAGCTGTCGATCCAGCCCGGCTTGCGCTTCTCGAGGAACGCCTTCAGGCCTTCCTGTCCTTCTTCGCTCGCCCGGCGCTCGGCGATGCGGCGTTCGGTTGCGAGGCCCTCGGGGCGCTCGAGCACGAGGCGCTTCGCGTGCCGAGTGGCCTCGGGCCCCGCGCTCTTGAGCTCGTCGAGCACGTGCTTGAGCGCCGCGTCCGGATCCGCGGCGACCTCGTGGACGAGACCGATCCGCAATGCGGTTTGCGCGTCGAAGCGCTCGCCGGTGACGAAGTAGCGGCGTGCGGCGCTCGGGCCGATCTTTCCGAGCGCAAACGGCGAGATGACCGACGGCACGATTCCGAGCTTCACCTCCGAGAACGCGAACTGCGTGTCCTCGGCTGCGATCGCGATGTCCGCGCACGCAACGAGTCCGCACCCGCCGCCCAGCGCGTGGCCGTGGACGCGGGCGACCACGGGTGCCGGGCACGCGTCGACCGTCTCGAGCATGTGGCGGAGCCGACGCGCGTCCTGGACGTTCTCCTCGTAGCTGAGGTCGATCGACGCACGCATCCACTCGACGTCTGCGCCTGCGCAGAAGCTCTCGCCCTCGCCGGAGAGCACGACGACACGCGCGTCGCCAACGTCGGCGAAGGCACCTTTGAGCTCGGCGATCAGCTCGGCGTCGAAGGCGTTTCGACGCTCGGGCCGCGCCAGCGTGAGCGACAGGATCGACCCGTCGCGTTTGATGCGAAGTGACGACACGGCCGCGAAGCGTAGATTGCCCGCGTGCTCCGTGGTGCGCTCGCCGCCGCCGTCACGCCGCTCCGCGGGGACGGTGCGACGCTCGACGAGGACGCATTTGCGCCGTACTGCGAGTTCCTCGCCGGCCTCGACGGAATCCTCGCGCTCGGGACCACCGGCGAGGGGATCCTGCTTTCACGCGAGGAGCGCAAGCGTGTCGTGGAGCTGTTCGTTGCCGGTGGCCTTCGCGTGATCGCCCACTGCGGCGCGCAGTCAACGGCGACGACCGTCGAGCTCGCCGCGCACGCCGTTGAAGCGGGCGCCGCGGGCGTTGCGGTGATCGGGCCTCCTTACTTCCGCCTTGACGACGACGCGCTGCTCGCGCACTTCGCCGCCGCCGCGAGCGCGTCTGCGCCCGCTGCCGTTCTACGTGTACGAGTTCGAGGCCGCGAGCGGATACGCGGTCCCGCTCGACGTGTTGGCGAAGCTGCGGGAGACCGCGCCGAACCTCGCGGGCCTCAAGGTCTCGGACGCGCCGTGGGAGCGGTTCGCCCCGTACCTGATCGAAGGGCTGGACGTGTTCGTCGGCCCGGAGTCGCTGATCGGCCGCGGGATGCACGCGGGCGCGGTCGGCGCCGTCTCGGCGCTCGCGTCGGCGTTCCCCGACCGTGTCGCTGCGGCCGTTCGCGAGCCCGACGGCGCCGAGGCCGATGCGATGGCGGACCTGCGCGCGGGCATCGAGCGTTTCCCCCGCCACGCCGCGCTCAAGCACGTGCTCGCGCGGCGCGGCCTTCCGATCCGCGAGGACGTGCGCGCGCCTCTGCGAACGCTGCGCGACGACGAGCGCGACGAGCTCGACCGATGGCTCGAATCGTCATAGCCGGCGCCGGGGCCATGGGCGCCTCGATCGCGTACCACCTCGCTCGCAGCGGCGCTCGCGACGTTGTGCTCGCCGACGTGGGGGAGGTCGCATCGGGCGCGACCGCGAAGGCGATGGGTGGTGTGCGGCAGCAGTTCTCGACTGCGGCCGAAGTACTGCTCGCGCAGCAGTCGATCCGCTTCTTCGAGGAGCTCGGGCCGCCGTTCTTCGACCAGGTCGGCTATCTGTTCCTCGCGACGACCGAAGAAGGGCTCGCGGCGCTGGAAGAGCGCAGGGAGCTTCAGGTGGGCCTCGGAGTGCCGGTCGAACGGGTCGATCCCGCGCGAGTCCGCGGCCTCTACGCCGACGACGTCCTCGGGGCCGTTGTGTGCTGGAGCGATGGGTGCGCGAACCCGCCGGCGGTGGCGCGCGAGCTCGTTCGGCGTTCGGTCGAAGGCGGGGTCGAGCTGCGCGAGCTCACGGACGCGCACGACGTCGCGGGCGACGTGCTCGTGGTCGCATGCGGGCCGCGCTCCGGCGAGGTCGCCGCCGCGCGCGGTGTCGAGCTCCCGATCCGGCCGCTCTGCCGGCAGCTGCTGCTGACCGGGCCGCTCGACCTGCCGGACGACCTTCCGATGACCGTCGAGGCAGAGACGGGATTTCACTTCCGCCGCCGCGGCGATCGCCTCGTGCTCGCGATGACCGACGCCGAGCCGCGCTGGGGCTTCGAGGAGCGCGTGGACGAGTCGGTCTTCGCCGACCGCCTCGCCCGGCTCGCGCACCGCTACCCCCCGGCGGCGGAGACCACGATCGCGGAGGCCTGGGCCGGCCTGTACGACATGACGCCCGATGCCCACCCGATCATCGGTTGGGTGGGAGAGGGCGTCTACGCCGCGTGCGGCTTCTCGGGTCACGGGTTCATGCAGAGCCCGGCCGTCGGAGCCGCGGCCGCGGCCGAGCTGCTGGGCGAGGAGCCGGCCGTCGACCTCACGCCCTACCGCCTCGAGCGTTTCGAGACGGGGGCGGTGTTCCCCGAGACGCTCGTGCTCTAGATCTAGCGCTCGTGACCCCGATCCGACCCGAGTCGCGAGAGCTGCTCGATCACGCCGGACTCCGCCTATTCGCAGGGGGTTTCTTCCCTTCGTGAGCGGTTACAGTCATGTTTGCGTGCGCAGGAGACTCGGCACGACGGTCGCGCTCGCGGCAGTCGCAGCAGCGGCCATCGCCGGCGCCGGTGCGCCCGCCCATCCGGCTGCGTCTCCCGCCCTCGCCGGTGACGCGGGAGTTCGCTTCACGCTCGCGGACGGCAGCGCCGGCTCTACCTCCGCGCCCCGCGTGCCCCTGGAGCGAAAACCCACCGCGGTCGCGGCGGCTCGGACCGAGAGCTGGCTCGGCCTCGACGTGACGCGGGAGTCCTTCTACGCCAAATCGTTCGCGCTGGTCGCAACCGGACGACGCCTCGAGGTGTGGGTCGCGCGGAGCCTGGTGTTTCCTTCCGGTGACTGCCGCAACCGGGTCGACAACGGGTCGCGGGTCCGGGTCACGAAGCGTCAGGCCGCCTATCTCGCGCAGCAGTTCGACAAGGTCATCTTCGAACAGGAGCGCCGAGTCTTCGGCGTTCCGATCCCGCGGGACGGCCGGGATGCGACCGACCGCCGCTTCCGGCGAATCGGCCGCGGCGGCCGGGTCGTCGTGCTCGTCGACAACGTGCGCGACGTGAACTTCTTCGACCACGACAACTCACGGAACGAGCCGTACATCGCCGGGTTCTTCTCGCCGCAGCTCACCGAGGCCGTCGATCGCAACGTCGTCACGCTCGATGCGTACGACTGGCCTCACCGGCTCCGCGCGAACCCGGCACACGCGCCGGTCCTCGGCGACAACTGCGCGAGTGCGCCGGCCCGGCCGCTTCTGTACGAAGGAACGCTCGCGCACGAATACCAGCACCTGCTTCAGGAGCTGACCGACCCCGACGACCTCGAGGAGCTGTGGGTCGACGAAGGCCTCGCGGACTACGCGATGACACTGACCGGCTACGCGCGCCCTGCCCGGCGGATCGACCAAAGCGGGTTCGACACCCATGTGCAGTGCATGCTCGGCTGGCTGAACCGGACGACCCGTTACAACCCACAGCCGCGCGGTGGAGGGCCGGAGAACTCGCTCACCATCTGGGGGGACGCCGGCGAGGAAGAGGTCCTCTGCGACTACGGAGCCGCGTACACGTTCATGCACGTACTCGTCGATCGCTATGGGACGCGCGCGGCCGGCGAGCTCTATCGCGAGCCCGGCGAGGGCCTCGACGGTGTCGCCCGCGTGCTCGAGCGGCTGGGCGCCCCCGAGGACGCGTTCGGGCTGCTCCATGACTGGGCCGCGACGCTCGCGCTCGACGCGGCCCTCGACCGCGGCACACCGCTCCGTCAGGGTGACCCGCGCCGATTCAGAAGCGCGTCGCTCAGCGCGTCGATCAACTGGTCGAACCCCGATTCGTACTCGGCGCCCGGCGCGCCGCCAAACGGCTCGGACTACGTGCGGCTGCGTGATGCGACGGGCCGGTTCCTGGGCGCCGGCGAGCTCTCGACGCTGACGTTCCGGGGCACGCGGTTCCCGCGCTCCATCGCCGGCTACACGGTGCAGCTGATCGCCTACGGGACCGATGCCTCGGTGCCGGCGACGCAGGTCACGCTCACCCTTGATCAGAGCCAGAGCGCAACGCTCGACGCCGGCCAGCTGCGCGCGCTCTTCGACCCGCGCGCGGACGTCGTGGCCGCGATCGTCACGTACGACGACCGGACGGAGTCGATCCAGCAGTACGGGCGCTACGCGTTGACGGTCAACGGCGTCGCGCAGCCCGGCGGCTGAGCCTCACGCGCTCGGCAGCTTCGCGATCAGGCTCTTGATCCGGCGCAGCACGTCCGCCTCGTCGTGCCCGAAGTCGTTGAGGTACGCGCGGAGGGCTTCGTGGAGGAGGCGGAGCTCGTCCTCAGTCAGCTCGATCGTGGTCATGGCGAGACCCTAACCCCACGGGGGCGGCTCGTACCGTCCGTCGACCGGCGCTCCGAAGGTCACGAACTCGAGCCCGCTGTCCCCGGAGATCGGCAGACGCGTCGACTCCGCGTCGACGCGCACGAAGCGGCCGGGACGGAGCTCGATCTCCTCGCCGTCGATCACCATCCGGCCGCCGCCCTTGACCACGAAGTAGACCTCCTCCTGCGGCGACTCCGCGTGATCGTGCTCCCGTCCCTCCCGGTTGGGCGGGAAGACGAAGTAGTTGAAGCCGAATGCGCGCGCGCCCACCGCCTTGCGGACCATCCGCACCATCCCTCCGGGACCTCCCGGCTCGAGCTCGGCGACGTCTGCGATCGAGTAGGCCATCTACATCCGAAAGATGCCATACGTCGTCTCGGGGATCGGCGCGTTCAACGCGGCCGAGATCCCGAGTGCGAGCACGCGGCGCGTGTCGAGCGGGTCGATGATCCCGTCGTCCCAGAGTCGAGCCGTCGAGTAGTACGGGTTCCCCTCACGCTCGTACTGCTCGCGAATCTCGTCCGGGTCGGCGTCGCCCACCATCGTCAGCACGGTCGCGGCCTGCTCGCCGCCCATGACCGAGATGCGCGCGTTGGGCCACATCCAGAGCTGCCGGGGCTCGTAGGCCCGGCCGCACATCGCGTAGTTGCCCGCGCCGAACGACCCGCCGATCACAACGGTGAACTTCGGCACCTGCGCGTTCGCGACCGCCATCACCATCTTCGCACCGTCGCGTGCGATCCCGCCCTCCTCGTACTCCTTGCCGACCATGAAGCCGGTGATGTTCTGGAGGAACACGAGTGGAACGCGCCGCTTGCAGCAGAGCTCGACGAAGTGTGCGCCCTTCTGAGCCGACTGGGCGAAGAGCACGCCGTTGCTCGCGACGATGCCGACGGGATAGCCCTCGATCCGCGCGAACCCGCAGACGAGCGTCTCGCCGTAGAGCGCCTTGAACTCCGCGAAGCGTGAGCCGTCGACGATCCGCGCGATGATCCCGCGCGGGTCGACCAGCGTGCGGTGGTCGTCGGGGATCAGGCCGTAGAGGTCTCCCTCGTTCGCTGCCGGCGGCTCCGGTTCGACGAGGTCCCACGGCGCAGAAGGCTTCTTCCCGTGCAGGTTCCGGACGATCTGGCGCACGAGCGCCAGCGCGTGCTCGTCACTTGTCGCGTAGTGATCGGCGACGCCCGAGCGGCGGGCATGAACGTCCGCGCCGCCGAGCTCCTCGGCGGTGACGTCCTGGCCGGTCGCAGCTTTCACGAGCGGCGGACCGCCGATGAAGATCGTCCCGGTCCCGCGGACGATGACGGTCTCGTCGCTCATCGCCGGCACGTACGCGCCGCCGGCCGTGCACGAGCCCATCACTGCCGCGACCTGGGGGATCCCGGCCGCGGAGAGGTTCGCCTGGTTGAAGAAGATCCGCCCGAAGTGGTCTCGGTCGGGGAAGACCTCGTCCTGGAGCGGCAGGAAGGCTCCGCCGGAGTCGACGAGGTACACGCAGGGCAGCCGGTTCTGCGCCGCGACCTCTTGCGCCCGCAGGTGCTTCTTGACGGTGAGCGGGAAGTACGAGCCTCCCTTGACCGTCGCGTCGTTGGCGACGATCACACATTCGCGGCCCTCGATCACGCCGACGCCGGTGACGATCCCGGCGGCCGGTGCCTGGCCGTCGTAGACCTCCCACGCGGCGAGCGCGTTCAGCTCGAGGAAAGCGGTGTCGGGGTCGAGGAGCCGGTCGATCCGCTCCCGCGCCGTCAGCTTCCCGCGCGAGCGGTGCCGCTCGACGGCTTTCTCGCCGCCTCCACGGGCGATCCGGGCGGTCCGCTCGTGGAGCTCGGCGACGAGCTCCTCCATTCGGGCCTTGCGCCGGTCGAAGTCAGCCGACTCGCCCTCGACCTGCGAGCTCAGCACCGCCATCGCCGCTGAGCCTACCGCGCGCTCCGGCCGCCCCGAGGACAGTGGGGACGAGGGCGCTGACGAGTTCGTCCTTCGTCAGGCACGCGTATGCGCCCGCCTCGAGCGCAAGCCCCGCGTACGCCGGGTCGTCGGATGCGGACAGCACGATGGTTGCGATTCCGGGCCGGAGCCTGCGGAGCCGGCTCGTCGCCGCGAATCCGTCGAGGTGGGGCATCTGGACGTCCATCAGGACGACGTCCGCGGAGAGCGAGACTGCGAGCCCGATCGCCTCGTACCCGTCGCGCGCGACTCCGACGACCTCGAGGTAGGAGATGCGTGCCAGGAGTGCCTGGACTGCCTTCGAGAACAGCGGATGATCGTCCGCTATGAGCACGCGCACCGGCCGCATTAGAGACACAACGCGTTGGACGGCGCTCCGGTTACGGGCGGCGCGTAAAGACGGC
Organism: uncultured Actinomycetes bacterium; assembly: GCA_963700495.1. Lineage (GTDB taxonomy): Bacteria > Actinomycetota > Thermoleophilia > Gaiellales > Gaiellaceae > JACCTU01. Next base: position 324,177 of record CAVOXT010000005.1, read on the forward strand.
CCCGGCTTGCGCGCCGCCGCTGCCGAGTGTGAGTGTGCAGGTGGGGCGGGTCCCGCGGCAGCGTCCCGTCCAGCGTTCGAACCGCCAGCCCCGCGCAGGTGCCGCTCGCATCGTGACCTGCGAGCCTTCGATGAGCCGTGGGGAGCACGAGCGCGTGCAGCGGATGCCGGTCGCCGCCACTGTTCCGCGGCCGGTGATCTGCACGGCGAGGCGGCGGAGCCGGCGGAAGATCGCGCGGACCGTCGCGGCGGCGGCCACGTCGAGGAGGCACGAGGGCTCCCGCTCGCCGGCGCAGGGCCCCGACCACCCGGCGAAGCCGAAGCCGGGGGAGGGCTCGGCCGCAAGCTGCAGGGCTGTGCCGCCGTCCCATTCGGTCGCGCACTCGGTCTCGCAGCCCTGGCCGTCGGGCTCGCTGCCGATTCTCCCCGAGCCCGTCACCGCGAGGCTGATCGTGAACTGCGTCGACGTGTTCAGGAGCCAGCGCGAGTCCTGAATGTCGAAGATCGGCCAGGGATGGGCGTAGTAGTCGTCACGGCCAACGTCGAGCACCGCGGCGTCGAGCGGTTGGCCTCTGTAGAACGGCGTCAGAAGGTCGTCCGGGCTGTCGCACGGGTGCCCCTCGTCGCCCGGGCACGCGTGGGGCGCTCCGTCCGGTAGCGCACCGAGTGCGTGCAGGAGCTCGTGCGCTCCGACATAGGCCGCTCCGCCGCCGTCGCCGACCGTCAGGTTGCAGGTGGAGTGGAGGTAGACGACCGCGTACGAGAACTGCCCGCCGATCGCGGGTCCGCCCAACCCCGTCCCGCAGACGTCGTCGTCTGCGACCGGGCCGTCGAAGTAGACGAGGTACTTCTTGTTCAGCTCGGCAAAGCCGAAAGGCGAAGAGGTGAGCTGACCGGCGATGCGCTCGAAACGATCGAGCGAGAGGTAGCTGGTGGACCGCCCGGGCAGGCGCACAAAGCTGAGGTCGAGCTGCCCGAAGCGCGAGTCGCACGCCGGGAAGTCGAAGAGGTCGAAGCGCGGCGCCTTCGCAGGATCCTCACGCCGCCACCAGGCGTCGATGTTCGCGACGTCCGTCGCGAGACCCGAGGCGAGCGATGCGAAGCGGTCCTGTCCGTCGGCAGGAATCGCGTAGACGACGTGGATCTGCGGGCCGCCCATCCGGTCGCGCAGCCGGTCGGTCTGCGCGATGTCGTTCCCGCACCAGCGCACAGGGCTTACCGCGGCCGGGGCCGCGGGCACGATGGACAGCGCAGCGAAGGCGGCGGTGACGGCGAGGAGCGCTCGCAACCGCAACAGCGTGCCAGAGCTTCGTGAGAATGGGCTGATGGCGGACGAGCTCGACGCGCTGTACGCCCTGCCGCTGGAAGAGTTCACCGCTGCGCGCAACGAGCTCGCGAAGCGGCTGGGCGACCCGTCGATCAAGCAGTTGCAGAAGCCGACGGTCCCCGCGTGGGCTGTGAATCAGCTGGCGCGCCGGCGCGAGGTCGACGTGCGCCGGTTGCTGCGCGCGGGGGAGCAGCTCGAAGAGGCTCAGAAGGGCGTGGTCCGCGGGGGCGATCAGAAGGCTTTCGAGCGAGCCCGCCGCGACGAGCGCGACGCCGTCCGTCGCCTTCGAGCGGAGGCTGCCGAGTTGCTTCGCGCCGGCGGACATGCTGCGTCCGACGCAACACTCGAGCGCGTCGCGACGACGCTGCACGCCGCGGCCGGGAGCGAGGACGGGCGCGCTCTCCTGCGGGACGGTCGTCTCACCGAGGAGCTCGAGCCGCAGGGGTTCGAGGCATTCGCGGCGCTCGCGGGCTCGATCTCGCCGCGGCAGCGCTCGCGCGCGAAGCCCTCACGAGAGCCGTCTGCCGCCGCTCGCCGCCGCGCCCAGAAGGCCCGCGAGGATGCCGACGAGGCGCGTCGCGACGCGGATCTGGCTTCGGCACGCCTCGCCGAGGCCGAGCGGGAGCTCGAGCAGGCGCGCCGGGCTGCGCAGAAGGCGGCCGAGAGGGCCGGCAGCCTCGAAGCGAAGGCGCGCGAGCTGGACCGTTAGGCGCGAGACCTATCTCAGACCGGTCGAGACCAGTCCCGGTCCTGCAGGAATGCGGCCGTGGCGCGGACATCGTCGAACTCGCGTGCCGCGCATCCGGGGCAGTACGTGGCGACGATCGGCTCACCGTCCGGCTCATCCGGGTCGGCCGTGAGGTACGTCCGCCACCTCCAGGCGAGCCGTTTCGAGACCGATCCGCACTCCTCGCACCGCAGGCGCACGAACCGAGAATAGGCGGATCTGGGCCGTCCATGCGACCAGGAACGGCGCGTAACGCCGGAACCTCGACCTACGATCAGTTGTGGGGGTCCGGGCTGAGGGCAATAGTGGAGCCAGTGATGCCCGAGCCGCCCTCGGACCGCGTACGGGTCCTCATCGTCGACGACGACACCGAGTTCGCGACGGCGATGCTCACGGCGCTCTCGCAGGACGGCAGGATCGACGTCGCCGGCATCGCGAACAACGGGGTCGAGGCACTGGAGCTGACGAAGCGCCTCCGCCCGGATGTGGTTCTGCTCGACCTCCAGATGCCACAGATGGACGGCTACGAGACGATGCGGCGCCTCAACCGCCGCACCCGCAGGCCGGCAACCATCGTCCTGACGGGCGTCACAGACCACCAGGACCTCGCCAAGGCCGCAAAGCTCCACCCGGACGCGGTGCTCCAGAAGACCGTGGACGCCGAGACGATCGTGCCGGGCGTCGTCATGACGCTGGCACTCTCGAGAGGCCGAACAGCCGCCTAGATATGGGAAAGGCCCGGCGAGGGGAACACCGGGCCGAGCCTCCCCTCTGAATCTGCCCTGCGCGGGCGTTCACCGCTACTGGACGAACGACCGGAGCCGGGCCTGGCTCTGACTAGAGTGTGCAATCGCGAGGCGATCGCGAGTCTGCCTCGAGACGTGCAGGAGTACTCCGATGCGCCCGACGACCTCCGGCGGGCATTGCTCGCCGCGATTCAGGACGATCGCAAGACGGACGACGCCGAGGCGGCGCCGACGACCGAGGCCGCTCCGCCGCCTGTCGAGGACGGCGCGGCACCCAGGGGCGCCGCGTGCCAAGCACTTGAGAAGCTTGGCCCCAAGAACGCGGACTCGATCCCGGTGCAGCTGCTCGTGCTCGGAGCGCTCGCGCTCCTCCTCGTCGGCGCGGCCGGCGTCAGCTATCTCAGGCGCTAGCTCGAGACCCGGATAACCCGCTCGCAGCCCGAGACGTTGTCGATGCGATCCGCACGGACCGTATCGCGCCCGTTGCCGCACGCGATCGTGTCCTGCTCTCCGTCGACGGCGCCGATCGTGTCCTTCCCGGGACCGCCGTTGACGGTGTCCCTGCCCGGGCCGCCGTCGAGGCTGTCGTTTCCCGGACCTCCGCTCAACCTGTCGTTGCCCTTGCCGCCCTGCAGGTTGTCGTTGCCGTTCCCGCCGTCGAGGCAGTCGTCGCCGTCGAATCCGCGCAGGCGGTCGGCGCCGGCAAGCCCGAGGAGCCTCTCTCCGCCGGGGCCGCCGTCGAGATGATTCGCGGAGCGGGTTCCGGTGAGCCGCCGCTCGCACGGGCCGGGAAGCGCGAAGACCGCCTGGATCGACGTGATCTGGAACGCGGGGAAGCTGCGGCAGGTCGGGTCGGAGGTGCAGTACGAGAACCCGCCTCGCCATCCGACGAACGTTGCCCCGGTCCCCTTGTTCGCCTCGGCGGTCAGCGTCACCTTCTCGCTCTGCTCGAACACCGCCTTGCAGGTCGGATTGCAGACGATCGCCTCGCTCAGCCGCGAGCGGCTCGAGCGCACCAAGCCGGCGCCGCTCGGCTCGACGACGACCCTGAGCTGCTCGCGCATTCGCGGCGGAATGATCTCCGGGCTGTCCGGATCGTCCTTGAACTTCGCTCCGGCGACGTCGTTCCCCGAGAGCAGCAGCGTGCAGGTCGGGGCCGTTCCCGCCTCCTGGCAGGCGCCGCTCCATCGCTCGAACTCGGCCGCGGGGCTCGCCGTCAGCCTGACCTCTGCAAACGCCGGAAACTGCCGGTTCCTGCACGAGTCCGACCCCGAGCAGTCGATCCTGTCGTCGGCGCTCGTGACGCGGCCGTCGATCGGGTCCCCGAGGTTGTCGACGAGCTGGTTGCCGTTCGCGTCCAGCAGGTCGCTGCCCTCGACCACGACGGTGAGGCTCGTCGGCGTGAACGTCGCCACGACCGTGCGGTCCGAGTCGACGTCGACCGTGCAGGCGCTCGTGCCGGGACACTCGAACACGCTCCACCCCACGAAGCCCGATCCCTGCGCCGTCAGCGTCAGATCCTGGCCACGCTCGACCGTGTACTTGCAAGGCCTGCCGTTGTCCCGCGTGTCGCCGACGTCGCAGCTCGGCCTGCCCGAAACGTTCACCGCGCCGTTGTTGCCCGTCAGGATCAGGTCGAGCGTGACGGTGTCCGCGACCGAGCCGGCGCCACCCACGCGCGCCTCCGCGGCGGTCGATGCCGACGCCACGACCGCGAGCAGCGCCGCTACGGCAACCGGTCGTACGAACCTACGGCGCCCAAGCGGACGCACTGCGACGGCGGGACGAGACGTTTGGCCCCCTGACGGCGGGTTCTGCCAGCCAGGATCGCACCCGCCTCCCGAGCCGTCAATCGCAACCCGCGAACGCGTCGTGCTCCCGCGCGCGGACCCGGGGAGTAACCCGGGTTGCGGCGAGGCAGACGAGCGCCCTCAGCGGGCGGCACTCGGCGCACTCGAACACGGTGATCCGGCCTTCCGCGCCTGCGACGGCGACTCTTCGCCCGTGCGGCGCGAACGCGACGCCTTCGAGCGATGACGCGCGCGTTCGGACCGAGGTGACGGGGCCACCGCCCGGCACCGCCCAGACCCTCGCGATGCCGTCGTGCCCCGCCGTGGCGAGGTATTGGCCGTCGCCGCTGAAGGAGACGTCCGCGACCGTGTCGCCGTGGCCGGCGACGCGCGCGACGAGCCGCTTCGTATCGATGTCCCAGACCGACGCGGCGCCGCTCGTGCTACCCGCCGCGACGAGAGCACCGCTCGGATCGAAGGCGACGCTCGTCAGAAAGTCGTCGCCGCGGTCACGGCTCGGGAGCACGGCCGAGGCCGTCGCGGAGCCGACAGGCCAGAGACGAACCGCGTGGCCGGCCGCAACGGCCAGGAGCTCGCCGTGGGGCGAGAACGCGACCCCGTCGACCCTCTCCGTCGACGTACGGAGCTGCGAGACGAGCTTGCGCTCCCTCCAGCGCCAGACGCGGACGAGCGGACCGCCGCCTGCTGCGGCTAAGAGCTCGCCGTCGGGGGAGAGCGCGACGTCGTAGAGCGGAGGACCGCCGACCTGACCCAGGGTCCCGAGCAGCGCGCCGGAGGACGCGTCCCAGACCCGCGCCGTTCCGTCGTCGCCCGCGCTTGCGACGAGGCGGCCGTCGCGGCTGAACCGCGCGCTCTCGACCCAGTCGTCCGCCTTCTGGCCGTGGCGCAGCGTGTGGAGGACACGACCCGATCTCGAATCCCAGATGCGCACGGTCCGATCCTCGCCCGCAGTCACGAGCAGCCTGCCCTCCGGATGAAACGCGACGTCGCGAACCGTCAGCTCGTTCGGCGGCGAGAGCTGCGCCTGAACCGGGTCCGCCGCGAACGCCCAGGTCCTGATCGCACCGTCGTCGCCGCCCGTCAGCACGGTTCTGCCGTCCGGCGCGAACGACGCGCTGAGGACGAGCCCGTCGTGGCCGCGAAGCTCGCCGAGCGACCGCCCGGTGGCGGCGTCCCAGATCCGGCCCGTCTCGTCCTCGCTCGCGGTCACGAGCGACCCTCCGTCGGGACTGAACGCAAGGCTCGTGATCGCGGTCTCGTGGCCGTTCAGCTCGACCGTGCGCCCCGTTCGAAGATTCCACACACGGGCCACGCCGTCGTCGTCACCGGTCGCAACTCGCCTGCCGTCCGGGCTGAACGCGACGGCGAAGACGGTTCGCTCGTGTTCCTGCACGAGCGGAGGGCCCGGCGTGCGGACGTTCCAGACGGCCGTTCGCGCTCCACTCGCGGCGACGAGCTGCGACCCGTCGTCGCTGAACGCGACCGCGGTCACCGGCGCCCGCTCCCCCGGCGGACGCAGCCGGCCGGCCGGCGCGCCGGTTTCCGCCCGCCAGAGGCGGACGACGCCGTCGAAGTCCCCGGTTGCGGCGAGCTCCCCGTCCGGGCTCAACGCGGCCGCGAGGGGACTCCCCGCCTCGTCGAACGACGCGAGGCGGCGAGGCGGTCCGGGCGAGATCGACCACACGGCTGTGCCCGTCTCGCCCGCACCGAGCACTCGGCTTGCGTCGGCGCTGACGCTCACGCTCCGGGCGCCGCTCAGGCGCAACCTGACGACCGGCATTCCCGTCTGCGTGTTCCAGACGCGGACGTTGCCGCTCCCGAGCGCAGCCGCGACGAGCGGCCGCTTCCGCGCCGTCGCAGTGTCGAGCACGGGCGCGCCCGCGTCGATGATCGAGCGGAGACGGGAGGTCGCCAGCGCGCGGCGGAGCGCGTTCTCGGCCTCGTCGGTCGGCTCGGTCGTTGCGGCGCGTGCGGCGAGACCGAGACTCTGCTCCGGGTCGACGTCGAGCGCGGCGATCGCCTGCGCCGCGTACTGCCGGGACAGTGCGAGCCTCGCGCGCTCGGTGGCGTGGTTGCGCTGGATGAACGCGTAGACCGCGGCGATGGTCGCGACCAGGGCGAGCAAGGTCAGCGTCGTGATCGCACCGCCTACGAGCTGCCTCGCGCGGCGGCGCTGGCGCACGTCCTCGCCGATGAGGGCGTCCTTGTCGGCCCCGCGAATCGCTGCCGCGAGTGTGGCAGCGCCGTCGAGGAACCCCGGATCGCGCGCAAACGGCCTGTCTTCGTGCACGCCGCTCAGGTCGACCCAGAGCGGCTCCGTCCCGAACGCTCCGGCCAGGGCAGGTGGCAGCGCGGTCGAGCGCACCGGGTCGAAGTCGCCGCGTGCGTCGTCCCAGTCGAGGCCTCCTTCGGTCAGCGCGATGAAGAGGCGGTCGATCGGCTTCCTCGCCCGCCACGTGGCAGCCTCACGATCGACCCATGGGCTGGCGGCCGCCTGGGGCGACGCGAGCAGGACGAAGGCGTCCGAGCCGAGGAGCGCGCCCTCGATCTCGGCGCCCAGGTCGGTTGCCGCGGCGAGGTTCGTCTGGTCGCGGAAGACCCGCGGCGGCCACCACTGCCACCACTTGTAGGACGGGCGTGCGATCCGGTTCAACGCACGCTGAAGCTCCCGCGCGAGCGCGCCGTCGGCGGCGTGGCTATACGAGATGAACGCTTCGTACTGCCGGACGCGACGGGGCCGTGGCAACCCCACGCTTATAGCGTGCGGACCGGCGGTCGGGCGACTCAGTCGATGTCGGCCCGCCGGTACCGCCACGTCGCGGCCAGCCAGCCCGCTACCGCGATCGCGGGGAGGACGACGAACGCCGTTGCAGCGGAACGGCCCTCGAGCCGCACATCGACCTCGGGCGCAAGGCCGAGAATGGAGGACGCCCAGCCGATGACCGTGAAGCGGGCCGTTCCCTCTGCCGTGTGTGCGACGACGTTCTCCCACATCAGGACGAAGGCGAGTCCCCACCAGACGGCGCGCCGGAACCAGAGCCCGGCCGCTACGAACAGGCCGGCGTACGCGAGCGCGGCGAATGAAGCAGCGAGGAAAGCCGCGGGGGCGACGTCGCCGGCGCCCGCGACGAAGCAGGAAGCGGCAAGCGGGACTGCGGTCAGAGGCACGACGATGCTGACCGTGGCGAGCACGGCGGCGGCCGGAAGCTGCCAGCGCGACACGGGCTTCAGCCACAGGTAGACGAGGAGACGGTCCTCGACGAGGTCGCCGATCGCCGAGGCGCCGAGCCAGAGCGACGCGAACGGTACGAGGATCCCCAGCCCGTACCCCGAGACCGAGTCCGCGGCCGCCTGGGCCGAGTTGTCGTCCCAGCGGGCGAACAGGCCGATCACGAGTGACAGGGCGCCGAGCGCAAGGATGCCGAGCAGGCGCGGAACGGTGATCTGCGTGCGCAGCAGCAGCCGGTAGAGCGCGGGAAGCGAGACGAGCGCGTCCGGCCGAGCCGGGACCGCGGCTGCGTCGGCGGTGCTCATCGCTGCACCACGTAGCGGAAGACACCCTCGAGGTCGGCGTCGAGGGGACGCACCTCGAACAGGCGGGCTTTCCGGTCACGCGCGACCGGTGCGAGCGCGTGCGCCAGGGCGCGCGCGTCCGTCGTGTCGAGCTCGAGCACCTGATCGCCGTCGAGTCGCACGCCGACGGCGGTCCCGGCTTCGAGCAGCGCCCCCGCAAGCTCGCGCGGGCGGTCGGTGCGCACGCGGATCCGCATCGGGCGGTCGTCCATCAGCGCCCGCAACTCTCGGAAGTCCCCGGCTGCGGCAAGCCTGCCCTGCGACATGACGAGGACCTGCGAGCCCAGGCGCTCCACCTCGTCGAGCACGTGGCTGGACACGATCACGCAGCGCCCTTCGTTCCCGAGGCGCCGGAACAGCGCGACCAGGTCACCCCGCTGGCGCGGATCGAGGCCTGTCAGCGGCTCGTCGAGGATGAGCACGGCGGGGTCATGGACGATCGCCTGCGCCACCTTCACGCGCTGCCGCATTCCTTTCGAGTACGTGGGGAGCCGCCGGCGGTCGGAAGGGTCGAGGCCGACCGTCTCGAGTACGGAGGTCGCCGCGGCCTCGGGATCGGAGAGCCCGTGCAGCCTGGCCGAGAGGGCGACGAACTCGTGCGCGCTCAGCGGCTCGAACACGCTCTCCTGCTGCGGAACGAGCCCGATCTGCCGGGTCACGCCCGTGTCCGCGCGCGGGTCCCGCCCGAGGACGCGAACGGTGCCCTTGGAGGGCCGGGCGAGCCCGCAGAGCATCCGGAACATGGTCGACTTGCCGGCGCCGTTCGGGCCGAGGAGCGCCGTCACGCCGGGGCCGACGTCGACGCTGACGTCCGAGACGGCGACGAGCGGCCCGAACCACTTCGAGACGCTGTCCGCGACCACGCGAGGCTCGACCACGCTCACCGGAACGCCTCGATGCGCCGGTACCGGAACCAGCAGACAAGCGCTCCCGCCGCGATCGCGGCGGCCAGGCCCCCGGCGACGACCCACGTGGCGAGCGCCTCGACGGGCGCGTTGTCGTCGGGGTGCTCGGCGAAGATCCTGTACGAGAGATCGGACGCGACGAACGGGAAGCTGAGCAGGTCGAGCGCGTTCGGCGCGCCGGTGCTTTCGATCGCAGGCCGGACGACGCTGACCGGCACGAACAGCACGAGCACGACACCGACCGCGGCGGCCGCTCGTCGCGTCGTGAAGCTCGAGACGGCCATCGACAGGGATGTGTAGAGAAGCGCCGTTGCCAGCCCAGAGGCAAGGATCCGCAGCAGAAGCTCCGGGGTCTCGCCGGCGGTCGGTCCGAAGCCGGCGAGCACGAACGCGACGAGCATGAAGAGCAGCGGACCGACCGTGATCAGGAGCATGACGGCGAGCACACCGAGCCCTTTGGCGAGGAGATACCGGTTGCGGTCGAGCGGACCGGCGAGGTAGAGCCCGAGCATTCCCGTGCGCCGGTCCGGGCAGAGCGCCTCGGGAGCGACGAGCGCAGCGAAGAGCGCGAGCGCGCTCCCGATGATGAACGTGGTAGTCGCCGTACGTGATCAGGTCGTCTGACGACGACGTTGTCGGCGATCGCGGCGAACGCGACGGAGACGAGGGCGGGGAGGAACGCGATCGCGAGCGTGATCGCGGGCAGCACCTTGTGCCGCGCGCCGCGCCCGAGCCCGAGCACGCGCCGCATCGTGAAGACGGCCAGGGTGAGGATCGCCCGGGCCGGCCGCTCGCGGGGGCCGTCGTAGGAGCGGTAGCCGAGGTCGAAGAGCTGTGCGTCCTGTCCCGTCGTCACGTGCCGGCTCCCAGGTACACGTCCTCGAGCGTCCGCCCGCGCGGCCCCAGCCGCCGCAGCCCGACGCCGAGGTCGGCGACTGCGTCGCGAACGGCGTCGTGGACTCCGTCCTCGCCGCCGAGGAGGAGGACGCCGCCGTCGACGGTCACTTCGAAGCCGCGCGCCTGCAGGATCGACGCCAGCTCGTCGGCTCGCCCGTCCACCTCGACCACGAGCCCAGCCGGGCCGCGACGAAGGTCCGCGAGCGTTCCCGCGCGCACGACCTCGCCGCCCTCGACGATCACGACCGCGTCGCAGATCCGCTCCACCTCCTCGAGGTGGTGGGACGAGACGACGATGTGCATGCCGAACTCGGTGCCGATGCGGCGGATGAGGTCGAGCATCTCGGTCCGCTGCATCGGGTCGAGCCCGTCGGTCGGCTCGTCGAGGAGGACCAGCTCGGGGTCGTGTGCGATCGCGGAGGCGAGCTTCACGCGTTGCCGCTGGCCCGTGGACATCGTCCCGACGGGTCGGAAGCGCTCCTCGCCGAGGCCGACCAGCCAGAGCGCGTCGTTGGCGCGCTGCATCGCCGCTCGGTGGGGCAGGAGGTGCATCTCCGCGAGGTGGCGCACGAGGTCGGTCGCCGCAAGCTCGGACGGAAGGTCGTGGTGCTCGGGCGCGTAGCCGATGCGCGACCTCATCTCGACCCCGGCCGTCGCGGGATCCCGGCCGAGCACGGTCAGCTCGCCGGCGTCCCGAGAGCGGAGCCCGAGGATGAGCGAGATGAACGTCGTCTTGCCGGCGCCGTTGGAGCCGAGCAGCCCGGTGATCCCAGGCCCGATCTCGGCGTCGAGACCCGCGAGCGCGACGGTGCGGCCGTAGCGCTTCACGACCCCGCGCGCCGAGACGACGCTGCGGGAGGTCGCCCGCTCGGGCGGGATCGGGTGAGCGCTGGACAACGGTTTCCGTGAGGCTACCGAGGCTGCCCTGCAACGCCCGGTTCGCCGAGACTACGCGGGCGGGGGCCCTGCGTACCGGCTGTCGTACATGGACTTCGTGTACCTCGAGCTGTACGAGGCGATGTCGAGCAGCACGCCGAACGCGACGACCAACCACTCCCATCCCGAGACGCCGCCCGGGGCAGACCACACAACCACGTACATCAACGTCGTCCACGGAAGAAACAGCAGCCCCAGGAGCGGCACGATCCAGGAATCGAAGGCCGCGCCGACGCGATCGCCGAAGATCCACCAAAGCAGCAGGGCGATGCGCGGCCCGAGCCCGAACGCGGCAAGGAAGAGACAGCACACGGGCCGTCACTGTCCCAGGTCTCCCGCGCGTAGTCAATGTCTCGGGGCGTAGGGTTGCGTCAATCCACAGGGAGGCTGGTATGGCGTTCGCGCGTGTTGTGACCTTCGAAGGAGTCAGCAAGGACCGGATGGACGAGATGGACCGCGAGATGCGCGAGGGGCAGCCGCCGGAGGGACTCCCGGCGACCGAGGTCATCGTCCTCCACGACCCGGAGGCCGAGGAATCGGTCGCGATCGTGTTCTTCGAGACGGAGGACGACTACAGGCAGGGCGACGAGGTGCTGAGTGCGATGCCGACCGGCGACACGCCGGGGCGGCGCACATCGGTCAAGAAGTACGCCGTCGCTACTCGCATGACGGTCTAACGACCGTGCCGCGGGTGCCGGCTCCGCCGGCGCCCGCTCAGCCCGTTTCTCGGAGGTGACCGAGATCCGGAGAAAGTCGAGCGCCGAAGGCGCGACTTTGTCCGGACGAGACAGGGGCGGCAGGACTCGAACCTGCAACCCCCGGTTTTGGAGACCGGTGCTCTGCCAATTGAGCTACGCCCCTAGGGTTGCGCGCCCAGTGTAGACGCGGCCTGCGCGGGATAGCCTCACCGGCATGTCGCAGCGCCGCGCGCTCGGCGTCCTCTTCCTCGCGCTCGCGGTGGGCCTTGCGGGCGTGGCCTATGCGGCGTTCGCCGCCGACGTCTGGCCGGTGGCCTTTGCGGCCGCCGTGCTGGCCGTGTGGCTTGCAACAATGGCGGTGCGGGGTCTCGCGCGCTGAGGAATCGCGCGACGCACGCCGTATTCTCTTCCCATGGCAGAGCGGGCCGAGGACACCATCAGCCTCTTTCGGCAGTATCAGCGGTCGAAGGACAAGGCCGTGCGCGACCGCCTGATCCTGACGTACGCGCCGCTCGTGAAGTACGTCGCGGGCCGGCTCGGCTCGGGTCTGCCGGCGCACGTGGACGAAGGCGACCTCGTCTCGTACGGCCTTCTCGGCCTGATCGGCGCGATCGAGCGCTTCGATCCGGAGCGGGACATCAAGTTCGAGACGTACGCGATCGCCCGCATCAAGGGGTCGATCATCGACGAGCTCCGGGCGATGGACTGGGTGCCTCGATCGGTTCGGGCGCGGGCACGCGACATCGAGCGGGCGATCTCGGAGCTCGAGGCGAAGCTCGGCCGCGCACCCACCGACGAGGAGATCTCGAAGAAGCTCGGCTTCACGCAGGAGGAGCTCGACGACAGCCTGAGCGAGATCTCGCGCTCTTCGATCGGGGCGCTCGACGAGCTCTGGACCGTCCAGGGCTCGAGCGGCGACCAGGTTGCCCTGATCGACACGATCCAGGACACCCACGGCCCGGCGCCGACGACGGCGCTCGACCAGGCCGAGATGAAGGAGATGCTCGCGGACGCGATCTCACGGCTCCCCGAGCGAGAGAAGCTCGTGGTCACGCTGTACTACTACGAGGAGCTCACGCTCCGCGAGATCGGCGAGGTGCTCGGGGTGACCGAGTCCAGGGTCTCACAGCTCCACACGAAGGCGATCCTCCGCCTGAAGGCGCGCCTCGCCGGCACGCCTGCGAGGGCATCGCTCGAAGGCTAGGCGGCCTTCGAGTCGAGCCGCTTCTGCAACGAGCCATCGGTCTTCAGAAAGATCGGCGCCGAGCCGCCCTTCGACTGCACGTGCCTGTCCAGCATCGCCGCAACGCGCTCATCGCGCTGGGGAGCCGTGTCGTACCCAAGCCGCTTCATCTGTGTCCTCCTGGCCGCAAAAGGATGTGACCAACACGTCGTAGTCGATCCTCACGGCCTCCACACTCCCCCGAACGGGGCAAAGGTAGGATCGGCGGAAAGACCGTTTTCAAGCCAGGAGGACGAAGCCGCATGGCTCACGAGCCGGGGAAGATCCGCAACGTCGCCGTCGTCGGACACCGCGGCGTCGGCAAGACGTCGCTCGTCGAGGCCCTGCTCTTCCAGACCGGGATGATCAACCGACTCGGGACGATCGAGGCGGGCACCACGGTCACCGACTGGGACGACGACGAGCACAAGCGGCAGATGTCGCTCTCCTCGTCACTCGCGAACCTCGAGTGGCAGGAGCGGAAGATCAACCTGATCGACGCGCCCGGAGACCCCGGCTTTCAGGGCGACGCGATCGCGGCGCTGAGAGTCGTCGAGGGCGCGCTCTTCGTCCTCAGCGGCGTGATGGGCGTCGAGGTCGGAACGAGCCGGCAGTGGACGCGGGCGTCCGACCTCGATCTCGCGCGCGTCCTCTTCGTGAACATGCTCGACCGCGAGCGCGCGGACTTCTACAGGTCGCTCGCCTCGATCCACGACCAGCTGTCCGACAGGTGCGTCGCGGTGCACATCCCGATCGGCACCGAGCACGAGCTGACGGGCATCGTCGACGTGCTGCACATGTGCGCGTACATGAGTCCCGAGGGCGGCAAGGAAGGCGAACCGGTCGAGATCCCGTCGGAGCTGGCCGATCAGGCGGCCGAGTACCGCGAGAAGCTGCTCGACGCCGTCGTCGAGACCGACGAGGCGCTGATGGAGCGCTACCTCGAGGGACAGGAGCTCGAGGCGGCCGAGGTTGCGAACGCGCTCAAGACCGCGGTACTCCGCGGCGAGGTCTTCCCGGTCGCCTGCGGCGTCGCGACGAAGAACCTCGGCACGCACGCGCTGCTCGACCTGCTCGTCGAGGGCGTCCCTTCGCCGGCGAAGAAGGGCCCTCCGATCACGATCGACGGCGCCGGAACCGCGGCGTTCGTGTTCAAGACGATCGCCGACCCGTTCACGGGACGAATCAACGTCTTCCGCGTCCTCTCCGGATCGATCAAGGGCGACGCCACCCTCGCGAACGTGCGGGCGCACTCGAAGGAGCGCGTCGGGGCGCTGATGGCGATGCAGGGGAAGGAGCACACGAACGAGCTGGAGATCGGCGAGGGGGACATCGGCGCCGTCGCAAAGCTGAAAGAGACGCAGACCGGCGACCTCCTCCTCGACCACGAGCAGCACGTCGAGCTGCCGCGGCTCGGCTTCCCCGAGCCCGTGATGAGCTTCGCGATCACGCCCAAGGCGAAGGGGGACGAGGAGAAGATGGCGGCCTCGCTCCGCCGGCTTGCCGAGGAGGATCCCACGCTCATGCTGCGGCGAGACGAGCAGACCGGCGAGCAGCTCCTCTCGGGTCTCTCCCAGATGCACGTCGAGGTCGGGGTGGACCGGCTCAAGCGCCGCTTCGGCGTCGACGTGGAGCTGCACCCGCCGCGCGTTCCCTATCAGGAGTCGATCCGCAAGGAGTCGCGCGCGCACGCCCGCTACAAGAAGCAGACGGGCGGCCGAGGGCAGTTCGGCGACTGCCACATCGTCCTCGAGCCGATCGAGGGCCACACCGGCTACGAGTTCAAGGACGAGATCGTCGGCGGCGTGATCCCGCAGAGCTTTCGGCCCGCGGTCGACAAGGGCGTGCAGGAGGCGATGCTGTCAGGCATGCTCGCCGGCGCACCCGTGTCGGGCGTTCGGGTGCGCCTTGTCGACGGCTCGTACCACACCGTCGACTCCTCGGAGATGGCGTTCAAGATCGCCGGGTCGATGGCCTTCAAGCAGGCCTACGAGCAGGCCGACCCCGTCCTGCTGGAGCCGATCATGGAGGTCGAGATCACGGTTCCCGACGACGCTGTCGGCGCCGTCAACGGCGACCTGAACTCGCGCCGGGGGCGGCTGCTCGGGATGGAGCCGAAGGGCGGCGTCACCACGATCAGCGCCGAGGTGCCGATGGCGGAGATCCTCACGTACTCGCAGTCGCTGACCTCGATGACGAGCGGTCGGGGCGACTACCACATGCACTTCCTCCGCTACGAGGAGGTCCCGAGCCACGTCGCGCAGAAGGTCGTCGCGGCGTTCCAGAGAGATCGAGAGGAAGCCAAGGTCTAGCCGGCCGGGCTTCGCGCCCGGCTACGGGATCGCCGAGGGGCCGACAGGCCTGCTCGACTGGGAGTGGGCGGCCGAGCGGCTCGGCGCGGCCCGGAACTACTGGATCGGCTCCACCCGCGAGAGCGGCGCGCCGCACTCGGCGCCGGTCTGGGGGCTCTGGCTCGGAGAGCGCCTGCTCTTCAGCACGAGCCCGGCGTCGGTGAAAGGGCGGAACCTTCTGCGCGACCCGCGCGTCACCGTCCACCTCGAGAGCGGCGACGAGGTCGTGATCCTCGAGGGGGCGGTCGAGCGGGTCCGGATCGGCGGCGCGGAGGCCGACGCCTACGAGGCGAAGTACGAGTTCCGTCCGAACCCTGACGACGCCGACGGGCTCTGGCTCGAGCTGCGGCCGAGCGTCGCGTTCGCCTGGCTCGAGCGCGACTACCCGAACACGGCGACGCGGTTCGACTGGAGCGACTGAGCGCAGGGCGAAAAGAAGGCGGCGCGCCGCCTTCTCTTGCTCGCCCACGTATGTCTCTAGACGGTCGGGGTCGTCTGGGTCTGCTCGTCCTTCAGCCGGCGGATCAGGTCGGCGACGTCCGCGAGCTCCTGCTCGAGGTCGCGCTGGTATTCCTCCAGGCGCTCGAGGACGCGCTCGCGCTCGTAGAACCGAGCGCCGAGGCGGGGTCCCCAACCGCGACGGTGGCGGTGATGTCCGTGTCCGTGCATGTTCACCTCCCCTCCTCGAGTCGTTCGATCAGGGTGTCGATCCGGTCGCGTGCCTCGCGCAGCCAGAGCGCCCAGCGCTCGAGCGCGCGCCGGCCTTCGGCCGTGATCTCGTACGTGCGCTTGGCCGGTCCGGGGAGGTCCTCGCTCCACTCGGAGGTGACGAGCCCTCGCTCCTCCATGCCGCGAAGCGCCCGGTACACGTTGCCGACGTCGATCCGCTCCGTCCCGAGGAGCGCAGGCAGCTCGGCGATCAGCTCGTAGCCGTGAGTCGGCCGCTCGCGCAGGAGCGCCAGCAGGCCGGGCTCGAGGAAGCGAACGCCCCGGCTGCCGCGTCTCACTGGCTCACATATGTATTAGACATATATCGGACGACGTTAGCACGAGGGTGCCGGTCAGGGCCGGGGCTACACTCGAACTCGTGCAGCGCATCACGAGCACGACCACCGCCCGGACGTGCGCCATCTGCGAGCGCACGCTCCTGATGGGCGAGCGCGCGATCCGGTTCGCGCCGAACGGCGTCGACTTCGTCGACGTCTGCCCGCTCTGTCAGGACCAGGCCGTCGAGTACGGCTGGCTGAAGGAGGGGAGCCCGACCTCGCCGACGGTGCCGGAGGCTCGACGCCGCCGGCAAGCGCCGGTTCGGCTCGATCTTCGAGACACGCCGGTCGGCGCCGGAGGCCACCGTTGCCCCCGAGCCGATCCTGCGCCGGCTGTCCGAGCCCGAGCTCGCGATGGTCGAGGCGGCCGACTTCTTCAACTCGAGCCCCTACCGGCGCACCGTCGGAGGCATCGCCAAGAGCCTCGGCCAGCCCAAGGCGTCGATCGTGTCGCTCTCCGGCGTGAAGTCGGAGCTCGTGGTCACGATCGTCTGGGACATCTCGTGGTACCAGTACCGCGTCAGCCTCGAGTCGGCCCAACCGGTCCGGCTCGCGGAGCGCGGACACGACCCGACCGACCTCGAGTCCTCGTTCGCGCAGTGGAACGCACATCTCGAGGACGACGGCCGGCTCGTGCCGGATATCGCACGCCTCTAGCGCGCGCCGCACACCTTCGTAGACTAAGAGCGTGATCTATTGCGTGATCCCGCCGGAGCTCGCCGACGAGCTGTTCGACAAGATGGTCGAGTACTACAAGGACAACCCGGACGTGACGGTGATCATCGACCGCCGCACGGGTCCCGACCGCCGGCAGGGCAAGGACGTTCCGGAAGGCGAGCTACGCGAGATCCGTGACCGCCGTCGCCCACGGATTCCGGGCACCTTCCCGGACATCGTCGAGGGGTAAGCACAACTACACTCGCTCGCGTGGCTATCGCGGGCGCGCAGCGGTACAGGAACTACATCGGGGGGGAGTGGGTCGACGGCTCGGGCGGCGAGACGTTCGAGAGCCTCGTGCCCGCGACGGGCGAGCCGATCGGCGAGTTCCCGCGCTCCACGCCCGAGGACGTCGACCGTGCGGTTGCCGCGGCGAAGGAGGCCTACGAGGACTGGCGCCTCGTGCCCGCACCGAAGCGCGCGGAGGTGCTCTACCGCTTCGCGAACCTGCTCGCCGAGCACAAGGACGACCTCGCAGACCTGATGAGCCGCGAGATGGGGAAGGTCCGCCTCGAGGCGGCCGGCGACGTGCAGGAGGCGATCGACATGAGCCTCTACATGGCCGGCGAGGGTCGCCGCCTCCACGGGCAGACGACGCCCTCGGAGCTGCCCGACAAGTTCCAGATGAGCGTCCGGATGCCGATCGGCGTCGTCGGAGTGATCACGCCGTGGAACTTCCCGATCGCGATCCCGAGCTGGAAGATCGCGCCCGCGCTCGTCTGCGGGAACACCGTCGTCTTCAAGCCCGCGGAGGACACGCCGCTGCTCGCGGAGCGCTTCGTCGAGCTGCTCGCCGAGGCCGGGCTGCCCCCGGGTGTCGTCAACGTCGTGCACGGGTTCGGCGAGGAGGTGGGGGAGGCGATCGTCAAGCACCCCGACGTCCCCGTGATCACGTTCACCGGCTCGCGGGAGACCGGCGTCCGCGTCACGCACACCGCCGCGGACATGCTCAAGCACGTCCACCTCGAGCTCGGCGGCAAGAACGCGATCGTCGTCATGGACGACGCCGATCTCGACCTCGCTGTCGACGGGATCATCTGGTCCGCGTTCGGCACCTCCGGCCAGCGCTGCACCGCGGCAAGCCGGATCGTCGTCCACCGGAAGGTCTACGACGCGCTGCAAACGCAGCTCGTGGGGGCGGCCGAGCGCATGCGCCTCGGTCCCGGCTGGGAGGACGACACCGACCTCGGCCCCGTGATCAACCGCACGTCGATCGAGAAGATCCACGCGTACACCCAGATCGGCAAGGACGAGGGCGCGACGCTGCTGACCGGCGGCGAGCCGGCGACAGGCGCGGGGCTCGACCAGGGCTTCTACTACCGGCCGACGATCTTCGGCGACGTCGACCCGAAGATGCGGATCGCGCAGGAGGAGATCTTCGGCCCGACGACCGCACTGATCCCGGTCGACGACTTCGACGAGGCCGTGCGCGCGGTGAACAGCGTCAAGTTCGGGCTCTCGTCGGCGATCTTCACGCAGGACGTCAACCGCGCCTTCCGCGCGATGCGCGACCTCAACACGGGGATCACGTACGTCAACGCCGGCACGATCGGCGCCGAGGTGCACCTCCCGTTCGGCGGCACGAAGGACACCGGCAACGGCCACCGCGAGGCGGGCCAGGCCGCCCTCGACGTCTTCACGGAGTGGAAGTCGATCTACGTCGACTACTCCGGCAAGCTCCAGCGCGCGCAGATCGACACCGAGGAGCACCCGGCCCCATAGCCACGACGCTCGCGATCCGGGAGCTCGAGGAAGCCGACCTTCCGTTTCTCCGGGAGATGCTCTACGCGGCGCTCATGTGGCAGCCCGACGGAGAGCGGTATCCGTTCGAGTTCGTGCTCGCGCACGAGCAGGTCGTTCGCTACCACGAGGGTTGGGGCCGGGACGGCGACGTCGCGTTGCTCGCGGAGGAGAACGGTGTGCCGGTCGGTGCGGTCTGGTACCGCTTCTTCACTGAGGCCGACCACGGCGAGGGCTACGTCGACGAGGACACGCCCGAGCTTGCGATCGCCGTCGTCGACGTGTGTCGAGGCAAGGGTGTGGGCGTTGCGCTGCTCGAGGCGGCCGCCGAGCGAGCGCGCCGCGACGGGCTGAGCCGGCTTTCGCTCAGCGTGGACGACGACAACCCGGCGAAGCGCCTCTACGCGCGTCTGGGCTGGCAGGAGTACGCGCCCGGTGACGGGCTCGGGCGCATGGTGCTGGACCTCTCGTAACCGTGGCGGAGCGGGCGGTGTAGGTCCGTCGTGCGCTTCGTGCTGCTCGCGCTCGCCGTGCTCGCGGCGCCGCCGTCCGCGTCGCTGACGAGCGGGCCCCCTGCCACGGTGGGGCAGGCGTGGGTAACGACGGTTGTCGCTCGCGGGACCACGGCATCGGTCGTGCGCGTGTCCGCCTCGAGCGGGAACCGATCCGTGGCAGTCGTCGCTCCCCGGACCTCGCGCGGCCGTTACCGGCTCCGCCTCGTCTTCCCGGCGGCCGGCGTGTGGTCGCTCACCGCGCGCGTCGCGGGCAGGCGGCTGCCGCTCGGGCGCCTCTCGGTCCGCGAGGCCGAGTTCCACCTCACGAACGCTGCGCAGATCCTCGTGGGAGGGGAGGGGAGGCTGTTCGTATCCGAGGGCGGCCGGCACCGCGTGCTGCGGATCGACCCGTCGTCGGGCCGCACGAGCATTGTCGCGACCGGCTTCGACAACCCGTGGGGGCTCGCGCTGCTTCCGGACGGGCAGCTACTCGTCACCTCGCGGAACACCGTGCAGGACGTCGACCCCGCGACAGGTGCGAAGCGGCAGGTCGGGGCGCTGCCCATCGGAATCGAAATCGGTCCCGTGGTGTTGCGTGACGGCGCCGTGTTCGTCGCTTCGGGTGACGGCCGGATCCAGCGCCTCGACCTCGCGACCGGCGTGTTCACGGTGATCGCGGATGGGCTGTCGGGTGCCCACGGTCTCGCCTTCGACCTCGACGGCACGCTCCTGATCGCCGATTCGGGCAACGACCGGATTGTGAGGCTCGACCTCTCCCGCGGCACAATCGCGGCGGCGTTCGAAGCAGTGCAGGCCGTCGGGGCGATCTTCCTCGCTACCGACGGCTCGCTCTACGCATGCGAGATGGACGGTCGCAGGGTGACGCGGCTCGACGCTCGCGGAGGGCGGACGACGGTGGCGGAGGGCTTCCAGATCCCGTACGGGATCCAACCCGCAGCCCAAGGCGGGCTCTACGTCATGGACGCCGGCTCCTCGACCCTGAGCGTGGTCAGCTCGACCGGCGTCGTGACCCGCGTGCGGCTCCTCGCGCCGACGCCGTAGCTCCTTGCGGTAGCGTCGCCGAGGGCGTGAGCGCGCTCATGCACAAGCTCGTCTGGTTCGTGCCCGAGGAGGCGCTCGACGCGACCCGCGAGGCCGTCTTCGGCGCCGGCGCCGGCGTGATCGGCAACTACACGCGCTGCTCGTGGTACACGCCCGGCATCGGAACGTTCAAGGGTGAGGAGGGGAGCGACCCGGCGATCGGGGAAGCCGGACGCGAGGAGCGCGTCGCGGAGCTCCGAGTCGAGACCGTCGTTCCCGCAGACCGGGCGGCCGACGTCGTCCGTGCGTTGCTCGACGCGCACCCCTACGAGGAGGTCGCCTTCGACCTCTACCCGCTTGTCGAGCTCGACACGTGAAGGCGCGCCTGTCCACCGACGGCGGATCGCGCGGGAACCCGGGCCCCGCGGCGTACGGCTATGTCATCGAGGCGGAGGACGGCACGGTGCTCGCGGCGCACGGCGAGCGGATCGGCGTCGCGACGAACAACGTCGCGGAGTACAGCGGGTTGATCGCGGGGCTCGAGCGAGCGCTGGAGCTCGGCATCGACGAGCTCGAGGTCGTCTCGGACTCCGAGTTGCTCGTGAAGCAGATGACGGGGGAGTACCGCGTCAAGAAGGAAACGCTCCAGGAGCTCTCGTCGAGGGCGTCGAGACTCGCCCGTCGGCTCGGAAACGTCTCGTACACGGCCGTCCGCCGGGAGCACAACGAGCTCGCCGACCAGCTCGTGAACGACGCCCTCGATTCGGGAGGGTGAGGGCTATACTGGCCGGCGCGCGGATGTAGCTCAGTTGGCTAGAGCGTCTGCTTGCCATGCAGAAGGTCGAGGGTTCGAGTCCCTTCATCCGCTTCTAAAACCCCCGGAAATCGGGGGTTTTGTTTTCGAATTGGCGACGTGTGTCCCAATTGAGCCCCAGTTTGTACAGTCGAGATCTGTCCGAGAGGTGGGTAAGTGCGCGACGGACGACGCCGATCGGCTGACGATTCGCGCCTAGCCCTACAAGCCACGGTCAGATTGATCGTGTCGATCATTCTTGCTCGAGCCTTGTTCGGTAGTTCCCCGCTCGGCGAATCGGGAGCGTCGCGGATGGAGTCCCATAGCGCGATCGCAATGCTGGCAGTGTCGATGGGAACCGTCGTGGATTCCCCGAAGCAGCCGAGCGATGTGAGGAGGACGGATTCATGAAGGCGCTGGTCGTGTACGAGTCGATGTACGGCAATACCGCAACCGTCGGCGAGGCGATCGCCGCCTCGCTGCGCGCTCGTGGGCTTGAGGTGGAAGCGGGCCTCGTCTCCACGATCGATCCCGCGACCGCGGCCGAGTTCGATGTCCTCGTCGTGGGCGGCCCGACGCATGTCCACGGCATGAGCAGCTCGAGGACGCGTACGACAGCGGCGAGCGACCAGAACAACACGTATTCTGAGCCCACCGTAGAGCCGGGGCTCAGGACGTGGGTGAAACAACTGCCGTCGGGGACGGGCCGGCTCGCCGCCGCCTTCGACACGAGAATCGACAAGTCCGTACTCCTCACCGGCTCGGCGGCGAAAGGCATCGGACGCCGACTGAGAGGACGCGGCTTCCGGCTCGTGTCCGAACCAGAGAGCTTCCTCGTGTCGACCGAGAACCGACTGCTCGAGAGTGAGGTCGAGCACGCGACGGCCTGGGCCGGAGAGGTTGCTGAGCGGGTGAGCGCCGCGGAGGCCGCGGTGTCGCCGACGCCCGCGCCCGAGGGCGCTCCCCTGGTGCCCTCGAGATAAACGCGACGAGCAAGCGTCGCCTCGTCAAGCGGCTCCAGAAGTACGTCCTCAATCCACCCGTTCGAGCGCTGGCGAACCTCGGGATCGCGCCCGATACACATGCGCTCCTCGAGACGCGCGGTCGAAAGACCGGCAAGCTGCGGACGACCCCGGTCGGCAACGGGCTCGAGGCCGGTACGAACCGGTTCTGGATCGTGTCCGAGCACGGGCGACACTCGAGCTACGTCATGAACATCGAAACCGATCCGCACGTGCGGGTGAAGGTGGGACAGCACTGGCGGAGCGGCACCGCACACGTGCTGGCGGAGGACGATCCGCTGAAGCGGCAGGAGTCGATGCCGCAGAAGAACGCCCGCGCGGTGCGGCGGTTCGGCACCGACCTACTGACCATCCGGGTCGACCTCGACTCGTAGCCGCGCGCTCGTCGACGCGCGTGAGGCCGGAGTGCAGGCACGAGCAGCCATGAGGACGGGCTGGTGGATCGTCGGTGTGGCGGGGGTGCTCGCCGCCTACGCCGGGCTCGTCCGGCCGCGGCTTCTTGGCTGGGGCGCGACCTCGGACGAGCGGACGGCGGCTCTGCCCGGCGACGAGCAGCTCGGGTCGGCCGACCTCCAGGCGACGCGCGCGATCACGATTGCCGCCCGGTCACATGCGATCTGGCCGTGGATCGCGCAGATGGGACAGGGACGGGGCGGCCTTACTCCTACGACGCGCTCGAGAACCTCGTCGGCTGCCACATGCACAGCGCCGACCAGATCGTTGGCGAGTGGCAGTCAGTCGCGGTCGGAGAGTCCTTCCGACTGCACCCGACGTCGCGCTCGAGGTCGCGCGCGTCGAGCCCGAGCGAGCGCTCGTTGTCCGCGGTGCCGTACCGCTCGGCGAGGAGCGCACACCCCCCTACGACTTCTCGTGGGCGTTCGTCCTGGACGAGCGGGCCGACGGTGCGACGAGACTGCTCATCCGTGAGCGCTACCGCTACACGCGCCCCTGGGCGCCGCTGCTCCTCGAGCCCGTCGCGACTATCAGCTTCGTCATGACCGAGAAGATGCTCCGCGGGGTCCGAGACCGCGCAGAAGGCCCGTCTCGCGGAGGCATGATGTGGGTGCGATTGCCGACGCGGGCGCGTCGAGGGCGTCCGATCACCCGCAGGTTGCCGTGCCGGCGACCTCTCCTCCTCGCACGCCGTGCCTCGGTCGCCGCAGTCCGGCGACAAGGCGGACGAGGTACGGGACGCCACGTGTGGCGACGCCGTCCGGGTAGCTGAGGCCGGCCGCGTGCACACGAATCAGCACGTCGTCCTCCCCGACCACCGGCTTGTCGATGTCCCTGAGCTCGAGGACGTCCGCCGGACCGTATCGCTCTTGGACGATGGCCCTCATGGGCGTGCTCAGGGAGTTCCTAGACAACCAAGCGGGCCCGGGTCACGCGTAGAGCTGGACGTCGGCGTGCTGCATCACCTCCATGAACGTCAGGTACTCGCAGACGATCACACCCTCGAAGGCGAGCCGATCCGGATCGACATGGAAGTGGGCTAGGGAGGGGCCCGCATGCGTACAGGCCGGCACCGAGCGCCTGCAGCTGTCGCAGCTTCTCTACTGGTGCAACGTGGCCGACTCTCTCCAACCCTGTTCGGGCGAAGCGGCTGAACGGTCGCGCGAGCCCGCGCATGCGTGGTCGGAAGCCCGGCGCGAGCACGTGCACTGCCGGCCCCTGCAGGTAGAGAGCAACCTGCGCCCCACCCAGGGCGGCCGCCAGCGCGAAGCCCAACGGCGAGAGCAGCTCCTCGAGGCCGTCCACGGAGACGACCACCGCCACTCCGTAACCGGCTCCGCGCGGCACGCCCTTGCGCATGCGGACCCGCCAGCTCTCACCCTCCTCCACAACCTCGATGAAGTCGTGCCCGGTTGCCCGACACCATGCCTGCAGATCGGGCACGATCGCCGGAAACGCCTCGGTCAGCAACTCGATCTCATCCCCGACCGCCAGCTCCGCCAGCTTCTCGTGGACGGCGAGGACGATCGCCGTCGTGATCGTCCGCCCACGGAGATCCAAAGGCCTTCCTACCGGCTCCACGACGATTCCGGTCGGCGGCCGCACCTGCGCAATGTGCCCAGTGTTCGTGGGAGTCTCGGTACGCACCAGCAATCACCTCCTGGTCGCGAGGGCGCCCCAAGATTGCGCACCCCAAGCCGAGTGGCCATCGGGGTGTGCGCCGATTCGTTTGCGGGTCTTTACGCAACGTCGAGATAAGGCGGCCGCGCCCGACTCCGAGGGAGCGTTTGCGGTCGAGAGCCGGAGCGGTTGAGCGGCCGGACAGCGCTTGTGATTGGACGAGGCGTTGGCGGCGTACAGCACACTAAGGAGGACATGATCGGAAGATGCGCATTGCTGATCGCGGCGCTCGTGCTGATGACGCTCGGCGTGACGTCCGCGCATGCCGGCGCGCCAAGCGGTGGCCTTCGAGGCGTCGTCATCCGCTCGCCGATCATGCCCGTGTGCATGGAAGGGGTACCCTGCTCGGCTCCGGCCAAGAACACGCCGCTCGTCTTCTTCCGACCGGGGAGCAGCGTCAGGACGAAGACAGACAGCGTCGGGCACTATCGCGTCGCCCTGACTCCAGGAGTGTGGAGTGTGCGTACATCGACTGTCCCGCGAATCGGCTCGGGGATCGAGCCTCACACCGTTCGCGTAGTCGGCGCTCGGTTTCGAGTCGTCAACTTCGATATCGACACCGGCATTCGCTGATCGCCAAGCTCCCGGACGGCCGCGATAGCCCAGACGAGCTCGGCGACATCGGGGCTGCCGAACGGTGGGATACTCGGGATAGCCAACGAGAACGTCCCGAACCCGGTCCAGGCGTTCAGTCCGACGAAGATGAGCGAACCGACGCCGGCGGCAGAGCAGGCCCGGTACAGGCACCACCCCCAACATCGGGCCTCCAGTCAGCCTTTGTCACAATCCGTGCGCTACCCGTAGGCTCGACCGGATGATGCACGCCAGCCTCCCCGTTCCGGACGCCGCCGTCGTTCGGTTACGGGTTATTACCAGTCCGCAAGTGCCCGCTTCCGAGAAGGTGACGCGGCTCATCGCCGGTCGGCCAGGTCGTCGGTGCAGGCAGCGCAAACGAGGGCGGCGAGCTCGTAGCGCAATGGCGTGAGGACGCGGATCGTGCAGTCGGCATAGTGAGATGCTGTGAAAGCTCTCACAAAGGCTGACGCAGCGCCGGGGCTCGTGCTGCAGGACGTGGCCGAGCCGGAGTTCGGGATCAACGATGTGCTGATCCGTGTCCGTAAGACGGGGATTTGCGGGACGGATCTTCATATCTATGACTGGGATGCTTGGGCGCAGCGGACGATTCCGACGCCGATGGTCGTCGGTCACGAGTTTGTCGGCGAGATCGCCGCTGTCGGGTCGAATGTCAGCGACTTTCACGAAGGGGATCTCGTTAGTGGCGAGGGGCATGTCGTCTGTGGTCGCTGCCGCAACTGCATGGCCGGCAGGAGGCATCTCTGTGCGCATGCGATTGGGTTGGGCGTGCAGCGTGCGGGTGCGTTCGCGGAGTACGTCGTTCTGCCGATGACGAACATCTGGAAGCACTGGCCAGGGATCGACGAGGACGTGGCGGCGATCTTCGATCCGCTCGGCAACGCCACGCATACCGCTCTGTCCTTCCCTGTCCTTGGTGAAGACGTCTTGATCACCGGCGCCGGCCCGATCGGCTGCATGGCAGTGTCGATCGTGCGCCACGCCGGCGCGCGCTACGTCGCGGTCAGCGAGCCGAATCCGTATCGGCGTGAGCTTGCCCTGCGGATGGGTGCGACGGTGGTGGTCGATCCGAGCGAGCGAGAGCTGGCCGACGTCCAGCGCGAGTTGGGGATGAGCGAGGGGTTCGACATCGCGCTCGAGATGTCGGGCAGCGGGGAGGCGCTGGGCTCGATTCTGCGCAACATGGCGCATGGAGGCCGCATCGCCGTGCTCGGGATTCCCTCGGGTGAGATCTTGATCGATCTCGAAACTGTTGTCTTCAACATGCTCACGCTCAGGGGGATCTACGGCCGCGAGATGTACGAGACCTGGTACCAGATGACGGTCATGCTTCAGACGGGGCTCGACATCCGCCCGGTCATCACCCACCGCTTCTCGCACAGCGAGTTCGAGGAGGCGTTTGCGGTCGCCCGCTCGGGCCAGGCCGGCAAGGTGATCCTCGACTGGTCCGACAGCCAGCTGCCGTAAAGGAGGAAGGTCGTCGTGTATGGATCGATGCGGGAGGAGCTCGCGCTGCGACTGGCGCAGGTGCGCGACGAGGGTCTCTACAAGTCCGAGCTCCTGATCACGACGCCGCAGAGCGCCCACGTTGCAGTCGAGGGCCGCGGCGAGCTGCTCAACCTGTGCGCCAACAACTACCTCGGACTGGCAAGCCACCCGGAGGTGGTCGCTGCCGCCCGGGACGCACTGGACCGCTGGGGCTTCGGGATGGCTTCCGTGCGCTTCATCTGCGGCACTCAGGCACTGCACCACGAGCTCGAGCAACGGCTCAGCGGGTTCCTGGGCACCGACGACACGATCCTCTTCAGCTCCTGCTTCGACGCCAACGGTGGCCTCTTCGAAGCGCTCCTCGATGAGAAGGACGCGGTCATCTCCGACCAGTTGAACCACGCCTCGATTATCGACGGCATTCGACTCTGCAAGGCTCGTCGGCTGCGCTATGCCAACGGCGACATGGACGAGCTCGAAGCGCGGTTGCAGGAGACGGCCGACGCCCGCTACCGCCTGATCGCCACCGACGGCGTCTTCTCAATGGACGGCTACCTCGCGAAGTTGGATTCGATCTGCGAGCTCGCCGAGCGTCATGACGCACTCGTGATGGTTGACGACTCGCACGCCGTTGGCTTCATCGGCCCAACGGGCCGCGGCACCCCGGAACACCACGATGTCGTCGAGCGTGTCGACATCCTCACCGGCACACTCGGGAAGGCGATGGGCGGCGCCAGCGGCGGCTACGTGTCCGGCCGCAAGGAAATCGTCGAGCTGCTGCGCCAGCGGGCGCGGCCCTACCTGTTCTCGAACAGCGTCGCCCCGCCCGTGGCCGCGGCCAGTCTGAAGGCACTCGAGCTGATCGAGGACTCGAGCGACCTGCGCGACCGCTTGGCGGAAAACACCACATACTTCCGCTCGCGGATCGGGCAGCTCGGGTTCGACGTCTTGGCCGGCAATCATCCGATCGTCCCGGTAATGATCGGCGACGAGCTGGCCGCAGCGCGCTTCTCGCAGAACCTGATCGAGTACGGCGTCTACGCGATCAGCTTCTCGTACCCGGTCGTACCCCGTGGCACAGCCCGGATCCGTACCCAGATTTCCGCCGCACACACGATCGAGGACCTGGACTTCGCCCTCGACCGGTTCCAGAAGGCCCGCGATCTCGTCACGCAGTAGGGCGCACCCGCGCAAGCCCGGCCTCTTCGACTGACCCGTCAGCCGACCGGCCGTCGCCTGGCCGCCCCTGGCAACTCGTAAATCTACGACGCGCTCGGCCCCAGTGAACGAGTCGTCCTAACCGCCGGTTACACCGACCACCGGCCGTCTTTCGCCGCGGCGGCCGGCGCAACTCCGCGCCGGCCGCCGGTTGGTTCGTCGTTCACTTGGCCGCTCGGGTCCCTCAGCCGTGCGCCACCGGCTTTGTGGTGGTCGGCCGCGGGAAGCCATTGCGTACATCGGCGACGAGTTTGCGCAGCTCGACCGCGAACCCGATCTGCATCACACCGGTCACGATCGTGAACGCGGCGATGAGCGCGACGATGGCGACGGCGCCCGTGTCGGGCTCGAGGAACATCACTGCGCCGAAGGCCCCGGCGACGAGCCCGTTGAGGGCGAGCAGCAGTCGCCGCCCACCGCTCAGAGGTAGCTGGATCGCCGCGACCAGCATGAGGACGCCGATGGCGAGCGCCCAAGCTGCCACCACGTACAGAAGCGCCTTCGCGGAGATGTCGTTCCAGACGAGCAGCGCGATGCCGATCGCCGTCCCCGCGACCGCTTCGAGTGTCAGCCACCCGCGCTCGGACTGCGGGAGCGGTGCAGAAAACGCTGCGATACCAGACATAACGCCTCTGACCAGTGCGTACACCGCAACGACGGCGACGATGGTCGTCAGGCCGACGTCCGGCCACAGGACGAGCACGAAGCCGAACAGGATGGCCGCGACGCCGTTCGCTGCGATGATTTTCCAGACGCGGGCAAGCATGCGTTCGCCCTCGCTCGCTGCCTCGTCGATCGTGTTGCTGACCTTCGACTCGAAGGTCCCGGTCGGTGTCGACTCAGTCGTCATATCTTCCTCCTCACTTGATCTTCAGGGCCGCCTCGCGGACCTTCCGCTCGAGGTCGTCGAGCGCTTCCGTGACGCGGTTCTTCTGCTCTTGCCACGCGTCCGAGGACGCGGGCAGCGCGGTCAGACGCTCGGCTGCCCGGTTCCGCGCCTGCCTGAGCGCGGCGATCTCGGCCTCGGCCTGCCCGCGAGCCTCCGGCGCCTTCGCCGCTGCGCGCGTCTGGAGCCGCTCGATCGCGGCATCCCAGTCGTGCAGCTCCGCCTCCACCGCCTCCGCGAACGACGTCGCGTCGTCGGCCAGCTCCGAGGCCAGCCGGTTCTCGGCGATCGAGAGGTCGATCTCGAGCTGCCGGAACTGCTCGTCGACCGCCTCGGCCTTCTCGCGGACGGCCTCCCAGGCCGGACGCTTCCTGCTCCCGCAGCCTGTCGAACCGGTCCTGGAGACGCGCTCGAGTCTCGAGGCACGCCATTCTCGGCGCGTGCCTCCAACTCCTCGATGTGCCGGCGGATCTCCGCCCACGTGTCGTCGATGGTCTTCGTCGCCACGCGCACCTCCTGTCGTCGTCGGGTGTGCTCCACGACGTCAAGCCTGTCGCGGGCGGCTGCCAACGCCCTGCCACGGGCCACGGCCTCGCTGCCACTCGCAGTGGCGGGTGATGCGGGGCTACGGCGTCAGAGCGGTCTCGGCCCCCGCGGACATGGCGGCACTTCCTGCAGGGCGCCCGAGGACGTCGAGACCGGCCCGGGCGGCCGAGCTCGGATCTCCGGCGAGCGCGAGGAACAGGCTCTCCCGTGCTTCGTGCGGTCGCTGCTTGTCGGACCATTCGAGCACGCTGCGGTAGAGCGCCTCGGCGCTGTCGGCGTCTCCCGCGGCGGCCAGCACACGCCCCAGCCGGACGCGCGCGTGCGCCGCGGCCCACTGCGACCGTGCCGCCTCCGCGGCGGCGAGCGCCCGGCGCTCGAGCTCTTCGGCATTGCGGCGGTCTCCGCTCGCGAACGCGACCCAGCCGAGCCCGGCCAGCGCGAAGGAAGCGTGGTCGGCAAACCCTGCATCGTCCGCGAGCGCGAACGCGCGCTGATACGTCTCGGCTGCGGCGCTCTCGTCACTCCGCCTCTCGGCGACCCAGGCCTCGAGCAGCAGCGCGGGGACCTGAAACGCATCGAACCCGATCGCTCCAGCGTGACGGTGCGCCTGCGCCGCCATGGCGGCGACTGTGGACACGTCTTCCGCGAGAGCGGCAACCTGGGCCCGCAGGAGGCTGGTCACCGCGATGGTCCAGTCGTCGCCGGTCGGCTGGAGACGCGCGTGCGCCTGCTCCGCCAGCACGGCGGCGCGCTCACCGTCACCGGACTCTGCGAGGGCGAGCGCGAGGACCGCCTCGACGAGAGCCGCCTGCGACGGTAGCGGCTCGGTCGCGACGAGCGCGCGTTCGCCGATCTCGATCGCCGTGTCCAGATCGAGCTCCTCCGCCGCGAAGAAGCACAGGAACGCCTCGAGCTCGAGTCGGAGCGGGGCCGGAGCATCCTCGGACGCGGAGGCGAGTGCGAGCTCGACGAAGCGGCGGCCTTCGGAGACGCGCTCCGCAAGCGTGAAGTACCAGGCGAACGTTCCCAACCGGCCCGCGATGCCGGCGTCGGACGCCTCGTGCGCGTACGTGAGGGCTGCCCACAGGTTGTCGTGCTCGAGCTCGAGGCGTTCGACCCACGCTCGCCACTCGGGTGCACGAAGGGCGCCGTGCGCGGCGTCCGCCAACTTGGCGAAGTACTCCGCGT
Source organism: uncultured Actinomycetes bacterium (assembly GCA_963700495.1). GTDB lineage: Bacteria > Actinomycetota > Thermoleophilia > Gaiellales > Gaiellaceae > JACCTU01. The sequence continues at coordinate 354,275 of CAVOXT010000005.1, forward strand.
GCGCTCTCCGGGCAGCTGCGAGGCCGCTGCCTTCGGCAAGGCGGTCGAGCGCATAGTCCCGGACCGTGTCGAGCAGGTCGTAGCGTGCGTCGGTGCTCGGGAACGAGACGGTGATGATGGACTTGTCGACGAGCGTGCCGAGCAGCTCGACCACCGTCATCTCGTCGAGGCCGTGGTCGGCGCCCGCCTCGACGAGCGCGGCGAGAGGCGCACCGCCTCGGTGCACCGCGACATGGTGGAGCAGAGTCTTCTCGTCCGCGTGCAGGAGGTCGTAGCTCCACTCGACGAGCGTCGCGAGGGCGGCGCGCCCGGCGTCCGTCGCCGGCTGATCGCGGAGCAGCTCCAGGCGCCGCGTGACGAGGGAGAGGATCTCCGCAAGGCCGAGCACGTTGACCCGCGCGGCGGCGAGCTCGATCGCGAGCGGGAGGCCGTCCACGAGACGGCTGATCTCGGCAGCGAGCCAGGCGTTCTCGTCCGTCAGCTCGAAGCCTGGGCGCGCCGCGCGCGCACGCGCGGTGAAGAGCTCCACGGCCGGAACATCGACGGTGTCGCTCGATCCGAGGTCAGGCACCGCAAGGGGCGACGACCGCGAAGCGCACCTCACCCGGCACGTGGAGCACCTCGCGGCTCGTCGCGAGCACCCGCACGCCTGGGCAGCCCCTCAGCACCGCTTCCGACGACGCGGGCCGCCTCCTCGATCACGTGCTCACAGGAGTCGAACACGAGCATCGCGTCGGTCTCACGAAGGCGCGCGACGGTGCGCGCGAGCGGGTCGGCGCCACGCACGTCGAGGGACCGGGCGGCGAGGCGGACGACGTCGGCACTACTTGCCGCCCGCGCGAGATCGACATGCCACGCTCCGTCACGGAGCTCGCTCTCGACCGATCGCACCGCCTCGAGGGCGAGCCGGCTCTTGCCGACCCCCGGGGGGCCGGTCAGCGTGACGAGGCGATGCGCCCGCAGAAGCTCGACCACCTGGGTGAGCTCCGCCTCGCGGTCGATGAACGAGGTCGACGGAGCGGGCACGTTGCCACGCCGCTGTGGTGCAACGGGGACGGGCGCGATCGCCGGGTCGTGAGCGAGGATCGCCTCTTGGAGGCGCCGCAGCTCCGGACCTGGTTCCAGCGCCAGCTCCTCCAGAAGCATCTGGCGGGCCTCTTGGAACACCTCGAGCGCGTCCGCCTGGCGTCCGCTGCGGTAGAGCGCCAGCATCAGCTGTCCCCACAACCGCTCGCGGAACGGGCTCTCCTCGAGCGCAGCGCGTATGGCGGCGTACTAGGTGGGCGTGCTCGCCGAGCGCGAGAGCCGCCTCGAACCGCTCCTCCAACGCATCGAGCCGAAGCGCGTCCAGCCGCCCGGCCTCCGCCGTGGCCCACGTGGACTGAGGAAGCCCGAGCAACGCAGGGGCGCGCCAGAGGGAAAGCGCGTCGGCGATCGTGTCCGCGGCTCCGCGCGCATCTCCGGCGCGGAGAGCGGCGCGCGCGGCGGTGAGAAGCTCCTCGAACTCGATGGCGTCCACCACCGCGCCTTCGAGCGCGTAGCCGTCTGCGGCGAGCCGGATCGAGTCCGTGCCCAGCGCCCGGCGCAGCCGGGTCACATGGTGCTGCACGGCGTTTCGAGGCGCCGACGGAAGCTCGCTTCCCCAGAGCGCCTCGACCAGCGTGTCCGTCGGCACGACCCGACCTGCGCGCAAGGCAAGACAGGCAACGAGAGCCTGCCTCTTCGCGCCCGGCACTTCCACCGGCCGCCCGGCCACGGCCACCTCGAACGGCCCCAGGAGCCGAACCTCGAGCTTTCCCATCTGGCGTGTCCTCCGCTCTCTCGAGCAGTCTGGCACGCCGGGCGGGGCGGTGTGCAGCTCGTGTTACGTGGCGCCGGCCAGGGCCGGCTCGGCCGGGGCCGTCGCCGCCTCCGGCGCGGTCAGGCAGGCCGCTTCATAGGCCTGCGGCTGGTCGAGCGTCTCCGCGCGCACGAGTGCCTCGGCGAGCGAGTCGAGGCGCTCGCGGTGCTCGGTCAGCAGCCGGATCGCCTCGTCGTGCGCCTCGCCGATGATCCGCTTGACCTCCGCGTCGATGCGCTGCCGCGTGCGCTCGAGACCTCGGTCAACCCTCGGCGGCGCGCCGTGCGGCGGCCGCGGCAGCGACGAGCGACCCGCTGGCAGTTGCATGGCAGCGCCGGGACGCATCGTCCTCGCCATGACGCCGGCTATCGCATTCGGACGGAGCTAGCGCGATGCTGCCGCTCTCCGACGGGCTGCCCGCACGCCGCTTTCCGGTCGTGAACGTTGCGCTGATCGCGGCGAACCTCGCGGTCTGGATCTTCTACGAGCTCCCGGACCTCGACGGCGCCGTCTCGCAGGCGTCCTTCTACCCCTGCGATGTGGAGAACACGTGCCGGGCGCCCCTGCCGTGGGCGATCAGCTGGTTCACCGCGATGTTCATGCACGGAAGCTGGGACCACCTCCTCGGCAACATGCTCTTCCTCGCGATCTTCGGCAAGAACGTCGAGGATGCGTTCGGCCGCCTCCGCTACCTCGCCTTCTACGTGGCCGGCGGGTTCGCCGCCGCCGCTCTCCAGACCGCGATGACGCTTCTCTTCAGCACGGACGCAGACGCGCGCATCCCGATGCTCGGGGCGAGCGGCGCGATCTCGGCGGTGCTCGGGGCGTTCCTCGCGCTCTACCCGCATGCGCGCATCAAGACGCTCGCGCTCGTGTTCATCGTGCAGATCCCCGCCTGGGTCTATCTGGGCGGCTGGTTCCTCTACCAGCTCCGCGAAGCGCACGATGCCCTCTTCACCGCGTCGGCGGAGGGAAGCGGCGTGGCGTTCTTCGCGCACATCGGCGGGTTTGTGTTCGGTTGGGTCGTCGCACGGGCCCTGCTCGACGCCGAGCGGATCCGACCCCAGTCCGTACCGCGACGCTCTGCGCTCACGCCGTTCTGAACGACTGAAAGTGTTGCCGTGCTCCAGGTTTTCCTCTATGCCGTCGTCACCGGAGGAGCCTCGCAGTGGTCGGCGCCGTCACGGCTCGCTGACATCCGACGAGCCCCGGCGGAGGCGCACGGCAGTGGACGACGTGCAGCGCGGCAGCGGCATGGCAGCCGCCCGCGACATGCTCTGCCGGATCCGACGAAGACGACGAATAGGAGACGCGATGAGCAGCCACACTCACCGAGCAGACGCAGACGACGATCGAGCGGTGGACGGCCGATCCCACCCGGACGACGGTCGAGTTCGAGGTCGCGCACCTGTGGGGTCTTCACACGGTGCGCGGCCGCTTCCATGACTTCGACGGTTCGTATGTCGTGGGGCGGGCCGGCCCGGAGATCGAGCTGACGATCGACGCCGCGAGCGTCGACACCGGCGTCGCGGCACGCGACAAGCATCTCCGCTCAGCCGACTTCTTCGACGTCGCCGAGCATCCGCAGGTGCGGTTCACGTCGACGCGCGTCACCGGACTAGGAAACGGACGCGTGCACGTGAGCGGCGACCTGGAGGCGGCTGGTGCAAGCGTTCCCGTCGCGTTCGACGCATCGGTCCGCGTGATCGACGGCGAGCTCGAGCTGGAGGCCACGACCACGGTCGACCAGCGCCGCTTCGGCATGAGCGAGGGCCCGCTTCGTAATGTCCGACCGCCGACGAAGCTGCACGTGAAGACGCGCCTCCTCCGCGTCGACAGCCCCTTCTGACTCGCCGCGCAGGCCGTGGCGGCAGCGGCCGCCCGCCGCGTGGCAGCGGTTTGGCAGCGACGCCCGTGAGTGTCTGGTCGACAAGGTTGTTCGAACGAAGGGAGGCCAACATGGCTGAGATCGAGAACGTGGTGGTCGTTCGGTTCACGGAGCCGAGCAAGGCGTACCAGGCGCTGAGCGTGCTCAAGGAGTGTGACGCCGAGGGCCGCATCGCGCTGGGGTCTGCGGCGGTCGCGGAGCGCACGCTCGCGGGCGAGTTGCGCATCCCCGAGAGCACCGACAACATCGGCCTCGTCGGGACCGCGAGCGGCTCGCTCATCGGGATGCTCGTCGGCGTTCTGGGCGGGCCGGTCGGTGTCCTCGTCGGCTGGGGCGCTGGCGCCCTCATGGGCGGGGTCTTCGACCTCGATCGCGCGGAGAAGTCCGACGAGGCGCTCGGCGCTCTCGGGCGGGCGATGCCGCCGGAGTCCACGGCTGTGATCGCAACCGTGAGGGAGCCGGCTGTCGAGGTGATCGACGGGGAGATGGCCAAGCTCGGCGGTGAGGTGACGCGCCGTCCGGTCGCTGAGGTCATGAGTGAGCTCGAGGCGTCCGAGAAGGCCGCTGATGCCGCTGCGCGCGAAGCGCGGCGAACACTGCGCGAAGAGCGCAAGGCCGAGGTGACTGCGGACTTCGACAAGCGCGTTGGGAAGATGAAGGAGAAGCTCCACATCTCCTGACCACGGCCCTATGAGGAACCGCGCGTGCCCGTCGCCGGCCCTCGCCGGCGACGGGCAGCGGCGGCCGCTCGACACCAGGAAGGCAGGAGGTCATGCACACCCCTCCGAATGAAGAGCGATGACCGCAGCGGAGTCCTCCTCGCGGGCCGGGGAGACGGGTCGCCCCGAGGTCGATGTCTCGCTGTCGATCCGGACGATCCTGCTGGTCGCCGGCGTCGTTGCCATCGCGTGGGCGCTGGCGTCGATCGCGAGCGTCCTTCTCCTCATCTTCGTCTCCGTCTTCAGCATCGCCGTCCTCTCGCCGGTGGTGACCGTGATGGAGCGGCGGCTCGGCTGGAGGCGGGGGCTGTGCTCCGCGGTGCTCGTGCTGGCGGTCGTGATCGTCATCGGTGCCATCATGCTGGTGCTGGCACAGGCGATCGCCGGCGCAGTGCGCGAGTTCAGCGACGAGCTGCCACGGATCGTCGACGAGGTCAGGCACAGCGATCTGGGCAGCTTCATCAACGGCGGGAGCGACTCGCTCGACACCTTGATGCAGCACGCGAGCGGGATCACCAGCGGGGTGGCCAAGGTGTCCGGCGGCGTCGCCGATGTCGGAGTCTCGGCTTTCGGCGCGGTGACGCTCGTCTTCTCGGTCATCTTCCTGACGCTGTTCGGGCTGACCGACGAACCGCGCTTGCGAGACTGGATCGGGAGCCTGCTCTATCGGGGCGAGCGCGAGCGCTTCCTGCAGGTCGCCGATCGCATCGTCGAGACCACCTCGCGCTACATGCTCGGCAACCTGGCCATTTCCGTGATCTGCGGGACCGTCTACGGCGTCACTGCGGTGATTCTCGGCGTTCCGTACCCGCTCGCCATCGCGGTGATCGCCGCGACCCTCGATCTGATCCCCAGCATCGGGGCCACGATCGCCGGCATCATCGTCGCCATCGTCGCGCTCTCGGTCAGCCTCGGAGCGTTTATCGTCTTCGCAATTGTGATCGTCGTCTACCAGCAGATCGAGAACTACGTCCTGCAGCCGACGATCATCGGAAAGGCGGCCCGGATCTCCGGCTTCACGGTGCTCGCCAGCGTCTTGGCGTTCGGAGCGCTCTTCGGGCTCATCGGGGCGATCATCGGCGTGCCGATCGCGGCCGGGCTCCAGATCGTCGTGGAGGAGCTCACTGCCGACAGGAGAGCTCGCATCGCCGCCGCGGACGCCGCCGGGTAGGAGTCTTCTCTCCGCTCTCGTGAGTGGTGACAAGTGCCCGTTTGCAGGGACTTTGAAGCACGGGAGCGACGGGACTCGAACCCGCGACCTCCGGCGTGACAGGCTGGTTCCACGGTCTACGACGATTGGCGACGATTGACGCGCTATCGCTCTGTTCATGCGGTTTTGCGGGCCTTGGGCGCTGATTTGCGCACGCTGCTCTTCTGCTGCCCAGGAACACTGTGCTCTTGAGCCGACGGCGAGCGCGTCGTCGATCAATCTTCGACGCTGCTCCGGAACTGGACCTGGCCGGCGGGAGAGGCCGCGAACCAGATTCAGGCGAGAGCACGCTCGTCCACGCCACGCTCTGCTACGGACGACAGGCTGCAGCGTCGCGTCGGGTATTCGGCGTCGCCGGACTCGGTCAGGTCTACCGAGTAGGCGTTCTTCCGTTCCGAGCCGGCCGAAGTGAGTGGAGCGATGCTGAGCGGACGCCGTTCGGACCGGCCGGCGGCGCCCGCTCCGATCGCTGGCTTATCGGGGAAGCTTCAGTGTCCGCGCGGATGTTGTTTCGTTTCCGACTGGGTCGGTGGCAGTTAGCTGAAGCCGAACGCTCCGCACGCTCTTGCTTGCTGGTCGGATGCGAAGGGTGATCGAGGCCGAGCCCGATACGGTCTGGCCAGTCCTGTTGGAGAGCTCGAGTCCGCCGCCCGTCGTTCTCAGGGTGTATGCGACGGGGTTTCCGTCGATGTCGTCTTTGAGCGAGAGCACGAGCTGGATCAGATAGGCGCCAGCCGGTCGACGCAGTTTGGTTGCCTTCGCGGTTCGGACGGCGATGGTCGGCGCGACGGCATCGCCGTCCGCGAAACCCTGCGATGTTGTCCGAAAGACGATGGTCAGAGGGTCGGCGGGAGTCCCGCCGAGAATTTCGCCTTTGTAGGTTCCTTTCCCGCGCAGGCCCTCGTAGCGGCCTGTCCCGTCCACGATCGACCATCCCGCCGCGAATGGAGCGGTGTGTTCGTAGGGCAGGTTCGCGATCGACAAGGTCAAGCTGCCGCTTCCGTCGTCACAGGTGTAGCGTCGGATGGCGGCGGTGCCGCCTGCCAGGTGCCGGAGATCGACCGCGGTTCCCGATCCGCAGAAGGGCGCTTCCGACGTGAATGTGCCGGTGTGTCGGACTCCGAGGGGGAAGTCGACGTTCCCGGGTACCGGCTCGTGGCGTGCGTGGAAGACGAGTTCGAGCGGGCTTGCTGCGGTGCGTGCGGCGACTGCTGCCACGGCGCCGACGCCGATCAGCCCGGCGAGCCCGATGGCGATCGTCGCCGCCGATGTGGACTTGCGAAGCACTTGGTTACCTCCTTGCGCTTTGGACATAGGGTCGATAGAGGACGCTCACACGGCCGGCTCCGTGGGGTTGAAGAGGAAGTGGACGCCTGAGGCGGCGTAGAGACGACCCGCGATCCGCTCCCAGCTTCCATACTGCGCTGACCGGGTCGCGGGCCGCTCGTTCGCCAGCTCGATGAAGCTGCCGTCGCTGGTGAAGACCTGGAGCGAAGTTAGCGGTGGTAGCGGGGCTGGTCGGTTGACCGTGACCTGCCAGGTGCCCACGAGTTGATTGCCCTCCGACTTCGCCGTCGAGCTCGTTCTAGCGGCAGCGGGTACCGCTCCGGCTGCGACCACAGTGGTCAAGGCGACGAGCACGATCGCGCTCAAGATTGCTGCTTTCCGATGCATCTCATTCCTTTGCATCCGGATTGGCCTCACTCTCGACGGCCCGGGCTTGAGGCGCATCAAGGAAACCCCCACACTTCGGACCCCCTGGCCTGTTAGACGCTTCCTGGGCGGGTCACAATCGGTTTGTGGCCACGGTCCCAAGCTTCGAGCTGGTCGGGAGGGAAGAGGAGCTTGCGCGGCTGAGCGGCTTCGTCGAGCGGCTTCGCGAGGCTCCAGGCGCCGTCCTCATTCGTGGGGAGCCGGGCATCGGGAAGACGGTGCTATGGCGCGAGACTGTGGTCGCTGCACAGCGGCAGGGTGTCCGCGCGCTGATCGCGCGCTGCGCAGAGGCCGAGATGCCGATTCCGCTGGGGGCGGTCTCAGACCTGCTCGATCCCGTCTATGGGGAGGTCGCCGACTCGTTGGCGGAGCCGCAGCGTCGTGCGCTCGCAGCCGCGCTTGGGACCGCGGCTGATGCAGACGGACGTCCGGACCGGCTGGCGCTGCCGCGGGCGCTTGTCGCAGCCTTCCGTGCCCTGGCGGCCGAAGCCCCGTTGCTGGTCGCGGTCGACGATATCCAGTGGCTCGACGACGCATCGGCGCGGGTGCTCGCCTTTGCGGCGCGGCGCACGAGCGAGACGCCGATAGGCGTCCTAGCGACGCTGCGGGCAGGGGCGGGGGAGCGCGAGCCGCTCGGGCTCGGGGACGCGTTCGCCCCGGACGCGTTTGCCGAGATCGCGCTGGGACCGCTCAGCATGGGCGCACTGCAGCACCTCGTGCGCCTGCGCTTCGGTGTTCGGATCCCGCGGCCAAAACTCGCGGCCGTCCACGCGGCCTCCGGGGGCAATCCGATGTTCGCGCTCGAGTTCGCGCGAGTCGCTGAGCAGGAGGAAGCGGATCTGCGAGCGCTACCGGTGCCGTCATCGCTGCAGGAGCTTGTGCGCGAGCGGATCCGCGCATTCCCGGAGAGCACGCGACCGTTGCTCGAGCTCGTCGCGGCGATCGAGCGCCCTACGCAGCCGCTACTTGCAAGGGCCTTCGGCGGCGTCGCCGCCGCCGAGACGCTTGTCGATCAAGCCGTGATGGCAGGCGCGATCACCGTCGGCAGCGACGAGATCGTGCGTTTCACGCACCCGCTTGTCAGCTCGGCTGTGTACTTCGAGATGCCAGCGGCTCGCCGGCGCGCCTTGCATCGCGAGGCGGCTGGACTGGTCGAAGACCTCGAGGAGCAGGCACGCCATCTGGCGTTGGCGACGATAGAGCCCGACGCTGCGGTTGCGGACACGGTCGAGCGCGCAGCGGCGTGCGCGGCCGAGCGGGGAGCGCCGGACGCGGCCGCGGCGTTGGCTGCGGAAGCCGTGCGTCTGACGCCGCACGACGACGGGATCGCGCGTGTGCGGCGGACGTTCGTCGGCGCGGGCTTCCTATTCGAGGCAGGCGACGTCCCCGGTGCGCGAGCCAGGGTCGAGCCGCTGCTCGATCCGGGCCTTCCCGCCGCCGTTCGCGCGCAGGCGCTATTGCTCAGAGCCGACAGCGAGCATGAGAACCGAGGGCTGATCCCCGGGTTCCTGCGTGAGGCGATCGCAGTCACCCCGGATCCCCGCGTGCGCTGGCAGGCCTGGATTCGCTACGCGCAACACGGCGGTTGGGTCTCGGGAGATGCGCATGCTGCGGCAGAATCGGCGCGGGAGGCGCTGCAGATAGCGGACGCGCTTGACGACCAGGCACTGGTCGCCGCGTCCAAGGCCGCGCTCGCGTACTACGAGGCCGGCAGCGGTCAGCGGGAGATCGAGTTCGGAGAGGGAGACCTCGCCGCGGCGGAGCGCTTGCCGCGGATGGCACCATGGCAGATCAGCCCGGCGATCTCGGTCGGGTCGCGACTGCTTTGGGCCGGGAAGCTCGAACGCGCACGCACCGTGCTCGTCGCCGAGCACAGCGAGCTCTCGCGCCTGGGCAGCCTGCTGAAGCTCCCACTCGTGCTCCTTCCCGCGCTCGTCGACGTCGAGTGGCGCGCCGGGCACTGGACTACCGCCGAGGCCCACATCGAGGAGGCGCGCGGGATCCTCGAGGACGCGTTCCCAGGCGGCGCCCACGTCATCCTCTACGCGCGCATCCTGATGGCGGGATCGCGCGGCCGCATCGACGAGGCGCGGCGTCTCGCCGCGGACGGACTGCGCTTCGCCCAGCTGCACGACGATCACGTTGCGCCGCTGCGCGTCGGCTGGGCTCTCGGCCACGTCGAGCTCGCAGGCGGCGACCCCGCCGCGGCGTGGCAGACCCTCGAGGGAATGCTCGAGGGCCTCGACGCGTTCGGGATCGCCGAGCCGGGATGGCAGCCAATCCTCCCAGACGTCGTCGAGACGCTCGTAATGCTCGGCCGGCCGGACGAGGCCGAGGCGCTTCTAGCGCGGCTCGAGACGCAGGCCGGCGCGCTCGATCACGAATGGGCGGCAGCGGCCTCTCTCCGGTGTCGCGCGCTTCTGCTGCTCGCCCATGAACAGTCAGACGATGCAGCCGACGCTGCCGAACAAGCGGCGGCCGCGTTCGAGGAACTGGGCTTTCCGCTCGACTGTGCCCGCGCACTCGTCGTAGCCGGATCTGCTAAGCGACGCGCTGGTCAGCGCCGTCAGGCAGCGGACTCGTTGCAACGTGCCGTCGAGATCCTGACCGCACTCGGCGCACCACTCTGGCTGGACCGTGCCGAGGACGACCTACGGCGCGCGAGCCCGCGGCCGCGCCACGACAAGCAACTGACGAGCGCCGAGCATCGAGTCGCTGCGCTCGTGGTCGCGGGCCGGACCAACCGCGAGGTCGCAGCGCAACTGTTCACGACCATCGCAACAGTCGAAGCGCATCTGACCCGGATCTACCGAAAGCTCGGCATACGCTCTCGGACCCAGCTCGCGCGGGCCGTCGCGGACGGCCAACTCGATCTCGAGCAGTAGCCGAACTGTCGGGATTCCCCCGACGCGACAGCCGGGGGACACCGCATAGGTTTCGCGTGTGCCCGAGTTTCTCGTAGAGCGGTACGTTCCTCAGCTCGACGCGTCGGCGGTGGCCGCGATCGCGGCACGGATGGAGCGCACCACAGCCGAACTCGCGACCAAAGGTCTCGACGTCCGCTGGCTGCGCTCCGTCGCCGCTGTTGAAGAAGAGCTGTGCTTCTGCTTTTTCACCGCTCGAACACGGGACGACGTCGTCGCCGCGAACGAGCAAGCCGGCGTCGACTATGAGCGCATCGCAGAAGTGTTCTCGATCGAGCACACCGCGACAACTCGGCCCGCTGCACCGTGACCGGGCCTCTCCAGCGAGACCACTTCGCCCAGGCGACGGTGAGTCGACTAAGCGGTGCTTTGTAGCCGCTCCCGGGGTATTCCGCCGACGCAAAGTAGACGCACGCCGGGAGCCACGAAGGTCGTGGGTTCGAGTCCCATCATCCGCTCTCAAAGCCCCAGCTAATGGGGGCTTTGCTCTTCTCGGGCTGGCTGCGTTGCGCCAGACTTGAGACGACGGCGACGAGAAGGGCCCCCGGGCTGTTCCAGGGGCAGTTGAGCCATGCGGGGTCGTGTCCCGCGACGTGTCCCAGAAGGTGCCGGCGAACTAGATCGGGAGCCTGATCCCTTCGCGGCTCGAAGTGATCCGGCAGCATCCGCGCTCCGCCGCTGGAGCATGCATGTCGGTGCCGCTCCAGCTTCCCGTGGCTGCTGCCGATACGTGACGGGTGCCTCCTCCCAGCTCCACCCAGCGCATCGGGGCGCCGGCTGGCGTCGTCGGGACGATCGTGGCTGCGTTCGCGTTCTTCGACGGCGTCTTTCTCGGAGCTCCGATCGCGCTGCTCGCGGCCACGTTCAGGCCGTTGCTCGTCTACGTCGTAGCGACCGTCGCCGTCATCTTCCTGGTCATCGGCTGCTGCAGCTGGGTCGACCGACACTGGGACGACTGGTTCTCGGGCAACGGCAAGCGGATCGAGACCTCGCTCGAGCGGATGCGGGCGAGCCGCTTGATGAGCCATCCGGTGGCGTGGATCCAGCGTGGCTCCGACCGCTGGTACGCGTTTGCGGCGGCGGTGGCGAACCCGATCCTTGTCGTCGCCCTCGCCCGTTTCGTAGGTGGGAAGCCGATCGGCAAGCGCAGGATCCTGCTCGGGTCGATCGCGTACTCGATCCCGTACGTGGCGATGTGGTCGATCGTCGGCTTCGCGCTCGGCGAGACCCTGCGCAGCGCTTAGATAGCGTCCGCCTCGTGAAGGTCACCGCCGAGGCCGCGCGGCGCTTTCTAGTCGCGCGCTAGCTGCTCGCGCCGGCGCGGTCCGTCCGGGGTGGCCTCGACTGCGCGCTCGACGTCGTCCGCCGGCTCGGCTCGGTGCAGTTCGACCCGCTGTCGGTCGCGGGACGACCGGGACCCGGTCGCGGACAGCCTGTGCCCGCCGCGGCGCGAGCTGCCGCCGCCGCTGACCCAGGCCGCGCAGAGCTGATGCGAGGAAGAGACGAAAGCATGTCGTGTGAGAAGAGGTCGGGGCTCCCGCGCACCGCGGCAGTCCCGGCGGTGGCGGCCGGAACGTACGGCGCGGTGACGTTCACCGAGATGGCCGCGTCCACCCGGTGTTTCCATTCTCAGCGATGTCGTCGCATGACCCGCAAAGAGAGGCCGTCGCGCACGATGCTGCGCGACGGCCTCGATCCAGGAGAGCTCGCTAGCGGTCGCGGAGCTCGGCCGTGCTCTCGCTCCAGCGTGCCGTCAGCGCGTAGAGCACGATCACGCTCAGCGCAATCACAGTCAGTGACCAGATCGGGTACTGGCTGTTGCCAAGGAAACCGAGCTCGCCGATGACGTTCAGGGACACGACCACGATCGCGAACCAGCGCGCCCAACCCTGCCCGCCCAGCAAGCCGAGACCTGCGAGAACGAGCAGCACTCCCCAGATCAGCATCGTCCAGCCCCAGCCTGTGAGATCGAAGACGAGGAAGCCGGACCGAGTGACGACGTAGTACTCGTCCTCGAACAGCGCGATCAAGCCCTGCATGAAGTCGATCGCGCCGCCGATCACCATCAGAATGCCGGCGAAGCCGACCCAACCTGCCATGCTCTTGGAGTTCATCCGCACCTCTCCTATGGGAACGTCAGAAGGCCGCATCGCGACGGGAACGGACGCTGCCTTCGCGTCTGTACTGCGCCGGATGAGCCTTAACAATCGCAGTCCCTTCGGACGTGGCGGCCGAGCTAGCGAGTCTGTGCGAGCAGCGCCCGGTCGAAGAAGCCGACCACCCGGCGCTCGTACTCGTCAGGCTGGGCGTCGATCCCGCCCATGTGCTTCGACCCCGGGACCTCCCAGATCTCCTTCTGCACGCGGGCCGCTGCGTAGAAGGCGTTGTTGGCGGGCCTCTCGGCGGGCTGGCCCTGCTCTCCGTAGACGAAGAACACCGAGCCGTGGGAGATCTTCGACACGAGGCTCTGCAGGTCGGCAGGCGGCACATTGCTCGTGAAGAGCGCCGTCGCCGTGGTGGCAACGCCGTTCCCGACGACGGCCGGCCAGTCAGTCTCCGGGTTCGCGAACTCGTCGCGGACCGAGCGGCTGCTCGCGCCCTCGGTCACGATGGCCCTCAGCTCGGTGGACTCCGCCGCCGCTTCGATCATCATCTCGCCGCCCACAGAGAGACCGATCCCGCCGATCCGGTCGGGGTCGACATCGGGACGACTCTGCAGGAAGGCAACGGCCGCGTGGATGTCTCGCTCGCCCTGCCAGCCGAAGAGATTCGGGTCGCCCTCGCTCTCGCCCTCGCCGCGACGGTCGAACACCAGGACGCCGTAGCCGTGCCGCGCGAGCATCTTCGCCCGCTTCTGCGAGGCGGCGCGGCCGGGGAAGGAGATCACGGCCGCGCCGTTCCGCGACGCGATGTACCAGCCCTTCAGGCGAAGGCCGTCACTGGTCGTGAACTCGACGTCTTCGTACGGCGCGCCGAGGTCGGCGGGCGGGACCTCCGCGCGGGAGACATGCGTCACGACGTAGGAGATCGATACCGGGAAGAGGACCAGGAAAGCCGCAGCCAGTGCGCCTCCGGTGAGGACTAGCCGGCGAAGATACCGCCACCAACGGCGGTCGTCAGTCCGTCGTGACCGCCAGAGCGTCACCGCGCCGAGGCCGATCAGCAAGAGGCCGGCCCCGATCGACAGGAGCCCGGTGTAGTCGTCGCCCGACGGGCCGACCTGCTTCGTGTAGTAGACCGCTTCGGTGCTCGCGAGCAGAGCGAGGAAGCCGAACAGCAGCGCGAGCGACGCGCGAACGCCGGCCCGCAGTCTGGGGTAGGCCCAGGCGCTTGCGAGGAGCAGCACAGTCGGGATCAGCCCCCCGGCCAGATGGTCCGCGGCCGAGGTGCCCGGCTGGGGCTGGAGAAACGCGTCGTCGACCACGTGGAGAGCGACCACGCCAAGGGCGATGCGGGCCAGTCCGGTCTCGGTACGAAGCGCGCCGGCGATGCCTGCGCGCGCACTGACTGGGTGAGCGAAGGTGGCCGTCATGTGTCAGCTCACGTTCTCACGGGACGCGCCACCTGGGCATGCGGGTCGCAGGCGTCTCGGAGTGCGGAAAGCCGAACTACCGCCACGGTCGTAAATTGCCGCGAATCGGCGTACTCTTGACTCAGAAGAGCATGACGAGGGCGTGGGTGTCCCGGAGTGCTCGGACAACCTCGGTGAGCGCGTGTGCTAGACACGCGCTCTCCGAGGGTTAGCGCGGCTCAACGGCCGCGTGATCCCCTTTCCTCCAGGACTGAAACCGGACACGAGGTGGCGCGGATGCACCGGGTTAGACTCACTCGACCATGAGCATCGCCGATCAGCTCACGCCTGAGGAGCTGGCCCCTCCCGGGCGCTACGACGGGGTCCTCCGCTACTACGAGCTTGCGAAGAGGGCAGAGTGGGCCGTCCGCGACCTGCCCTGGGGTGAGGTTTCCCCGATTCCCGAGACCCGCGGGTCGGCGCAGAAGCTCGCGCGGCGCCGCGACGTGTGGCGCTCGGTGATCACGCAGCAGCTCCAGGCCGACGCGTTCGCGGTGGAGATGGCCGCGCAGCTCTTCCAGCTCGCGCCGCATCACGAGGCGAAGCTCTACTACTCGACGATGGTGCAGGACGAGTCGCGCCACACCGAGGCGTGGCTCAAGCTCGTCGAGGAGGCGGGCGGAACCGCGGAGCGCGACCCGCACCTCGACCGGCTCGCCAACATGTTCCTCGCACTCGACACGCTCGAGGAGAAGGTGTTCCTGATGCAGGTCTTCTTCGAGCGGCTGATCATCCCGCGCTTCCGGCTGATCGCGCGCTCCTCCCGCGGGACCGTGCTCGAGGATCTGTGCAACCGGCTGACGATCGACGACGGCATCCACCACGGCGCGGGCATGGCCTACGAGCGAGTCCTGCTCGAAGACGCGCCGAAGAAGACGAAGAAGCAGCTCGTCAAGGCCGCCGACCAGATGCTGCCGATCTTCGTCGAGCACTCGCTCTGGCGTCCTCAGGCACGTGTGCGTATCGCGGCCGCGATGCATACGCGCGACGTGCAGCGGCTCCGCGAGGATCTGGACGACGGCGTACGGCTTGCTTCGTCGCTCGGCCTCGACGTGAGCGACATCGTCCTTCCGACCTAGTGCGTACGCTTTACGTGTGAGGTTCCTGAAGCCTGAATCGGAGCGGCAGGCGGCGGCGCAGCTCGCGGCGGAGCAGTCGAAGCGCGACGTCAATCCGGAGCGTCGGTGGGAGTACACGGTGGTCCGCCTTGGGCCCAAGGCTCGGGCGGAGGGACCGTTGAACGAGCTCGGCGCGAAGGGCTGGCAGCTCGTGCAGGTGATCGAAGTGGACGGGCACCTCGCGTTCTACTTGGAGCGCGAGGTCGTGCCGGACGATGACGACGCCGGCTCGAACGGTTCGTCGCAGGGCGACTGACCCTCGCAGCAGCCGAGCTTCAACCGACAGCGCGGGCACTGCCAGGTCCCGTGTCGCCACTCCATCTCCGCGCTGCAGCGTAGGCATCGTTCCGCGTCGCTCACGGAGCGAGCGTAGAGAGCGACCCGGCTACCATGGTCACCCGCGGCGCCTTGGCCGAGTGGTTAGGCACAGGTCTGCAAAACCTGGTACACCGGTTCGACTCCGGTAGGCGCCTTCGGGGCTCGCAGAGTACAGTCGCCCGGTGCGCCGCTGGCTCCCGCTGGTCATCCTCGCCGCGGCCCAGTTCGTGATGGTGCTCGACTCGAGCGTGATGAACGTCTCGATCTCGCAGATCGTCGCCGACCTCGACACGACCGTTACGGGCGTGCAGCTCGCGATCACCGCGTACACGCTCGTGATGGCGGCGTTCATGCTCGTGGGTGCGAAGCTCGGCGACATCTGGGGTCGCGACCGGGCGTTCGCGCTCGGCCTCGGGGTGTACGGGCTCGGATCGCTGACGACGGCGCTGAGCCCGAACCTCTATGTCCTCCTGTTCGGCTGGTCGCTCGTCGAGGGGCTCGGTGCCGTGCTCGTGATCCCGGCCATCGCCGCCCTGATTGCCGCCAACTACCAGGGGAAGCAGCGGGCGCTCGCCTACGGGATCGTCGGCGGCGTCGCTGGCGCCGCCATTGCCGTCGGCCCAGTGATCGGCGGCTTTGTGACGACCTACTACTCCTGGCGGCTCGTGTTCGTCGGCGAAGTCGTGATCGTCCTTGGCATTCTCCTCGTGCGCAAGCGAATGCAGCCGTCGCCTCGGCCCGACCATCCGCCGAAGCTCGACGTAGTCGGTGCGGCCTTGTCCGCCGCCGGCCTGGGCCTGATCGTCTTCGGGATTCTCCAGAGCAGCTCGTGGGGTTGGGTGCATCCGGTCGATGCGCCCACGATCGCCGGCAACGAGATCACCCCGTTCGGGTTCTCCGTGGTGCCGTTCCTGATCGTCGGCGGCGTCTTCCTCCTCTGGTTCTTTGCAGGATGGGAGGAGCGGCGGGAGCGGCTCGGTCGGGACACGTTGCTCGAGCGCGCGCTGCTCCGCATCGAGTCGCTCCGCGCGGGCCTGGCCTCCCTGATGTCTCAGCAACTCGTGCTGATGGGCACCTTCTTCGTCCTTCCCGTCTACCTCCAGGTCGTCCTGGGTCTCGACGCCTTCGAGACCGGCAAGCGGCTGCTGCCGATGTCGATCACGATGCTCATCGCCGCGCTCGCCGGCCCGAGGCTCAGTGCCCGGCTCGCACCGAGGATGGTCGTGCAGATCGGCTTTCTCGGGATGGTGGTCGCCGCGCTCGTCCTCGTCGGCACGATCGACGTCACCCTCAACGAGACGGGGTTCAAGGTCGCGCTCGCGCTGTTCGGTGTCGGGGCCGGCCTGTTGATGTCGCAGCTCGGCAACGTGATCATGTCCTCGGCCCCGCCGGAGAGCACGAACGAGGCAGGTGGTCTGCAGGGGACGGCGCAGAATCTCGGCGCCTCGCTCGGGACCGCCCTGATCGGCTCCATCTTGCTCGCCGGGCTGCTCAGCGGCTTCTCGACGCGTATCGCGGAGAACCCGTCGCTGTCGGAGCCCGTTCGCACCCAGATCACGGCCGCGACCGAGCAGGGGATCGAGATCGTCACGACCGAGCAGGCGCACGCTGCCGCGATCTCGGCCGGTCTGACGCCCGCCGAGGCGGACGCGGTCACGGCTGACTACGCCGACGCACAGCTCGAGGCGCTGAAGAAGGCGATGCTCGGAGTGGCGCTCCTGGCGCTCCTCGCCATCCTGTTCACACGCCGTTTGCCGGGGAAACCGGCTACGACGGCGCCGCCCTCGGCTTGACCCGGGAGTACCCAGATGCCCGTGTCGTCCGTTCTGAAGACATGTGCATCCGGTGCGAAGCAGAGACCCCGAGGGAGCTCTGCACGTACTGCGCGACCCTGACACGGATCGAGACGGAGCGCGGCTTCGTGCTGATCGACGTGTACCTGCGCAAGTGGGACGCGTTCGGGCGCTGGAACGATGCGCACCCGGCCGCGCCTGCTGCCGGCTGAGCCGTAGGAGGGTTTGACGAAACCCTCCTAGACGAGCGCCCGCTCCGCCGCGGCCTTCACGCCCTCGCCCCAGGAGGGGTAGACGTGGTGCGCGGCGGCGAGATCGTCGACGGTGACGCCGAAGCGCAACGAGAGCGCGAGCCCTTGCACGACGTCACTCGCGTTGCGGCTGACGACGTGGATCCCGAGCACCTTGCGCGACGTCCGCTCGTACACGACCTTGTAGAGACCGTGCCGCTCGGCGACGTACTGCGAGCGTGTGACCGACGTGACAGGGTGCGTCACGGTGCCGACGTCGTGACCTTGCCCGCGCGCGTCGTGCTCGGTCAGGCCGACGGCCCCGAGCTCCGGATCCGTGAAGATCGCGGTCGGGAGGACCGAGTAGTCGGCGGCGCGCCCGTTCGAGCCGAACATGTCCTCGACTGCGATGCGCGCCTGGTACTGCGCGATCGGCGTGAACTGGTGCTCGCCGGTGACGTCCCCCGCGGCCCAGATCCCACCGACGCTCGTTCGCATGCGCTCGTTGACCGCGATACCCCCGCGGTGCGTTCGCGCGCCGATCCGCTCGAGGTCGAGCCCTTCGACGTTCGGCACGCGACCCGAGGCGAGCAGGACTTGCTCGCACTCGATCGTTCGCCCATCTGAGAGCGCCGCCGCGCCGCCCTCGAAGCGCTCGACCGTGGTTCCGGTGACGATCTCGATTCCCTCCTCCTCGAGCGCGGCTGTGAGCGCCGCCGTCGCGTCGGCATCGGAGCGTGGTGAGATCCGCGGCGCGCTCTGCACGAGCGTCACGCGCGAACCGAACCGCGCGAAGATCTGCGCGAACTCGAGCCCGACGGGTCCACCGCCGAGGACGAGCAGCGACGAGGGGAGCTCGTCGAGGTCGAGCGCCGAGACGTGATCGATCCAGCCGAGCTCCGCGAGCCCCGGGATCGGCGGAACCGCGGTGCGCGATCCGGTGGCGATCAGGATGCGATCCGCGGTCAGCTCTTCCTCGCCGGCGCGAATCGTGCGCGCGTCGACGAACGTCGCCTCGGCGGTGAACGTGTCGTAGCCGTTCTGGCGCAGGTCTGCGACCCACCGCTCCTGCTCCTTGAGGAGGGTCTTCTTCCAGGCGTGGATCGCGCCGAGGTTCGCGCGCTCGGGGGCAGTGCCGAGCCCGATCCTCGGCCCGATCGTCCGCAGGTCGCGGTGCAGCTCGGCCGCGACGAGGTAGGCCTTCGTCGGCTTGCACGCGATGTTCGGGCAGGACCCGCCCCAGCGCTCCCGCTCCACGAGCGCGACCTTCGCGCCGAACTCGGCCGAGGCCTTGCGTGCGGCATCTCTTGCCGCGGAGCCCGAGCCGAGCACGATCAGGTCGTAGCGTTCCGGCCCCGGCATCGCCGGACTGTAACCCGCGACGTACTCGAGCTACTTGCGGGTCTTCGCGGCGCTCGCCCCGCTGCCGATCTGGGCCTGGCAGCGCCAGTATTCGACGTTCGCGCGGACGCCGGCCGAAGCGCAGGATGCGCCGCAGATTCACGTTCAGCATCGGCGTGCTGCACCGGCCGAGCATCCCCCGGTCGAGCCGTCAGCGCAGGCCGCCGCGCTCGTGGTGCGCGCGGAAGAAGTTCTCGGAACCGGCCGTCGCCATCGCCGCCGACGCGCTGATCTCGAGTGCGAGAGTCGCGGCGGCCACGATCTGCGCGAAGCGGTAGACCTTCCCCGCTCCCGCGCAGCCCATCAGCGCGAGCCACGAGCGTGCGTACGGCAGCGTCGTACCGCCGCCCACCGTCGCGACCTCGAGGCCAGGCAGGCGGATCGAGGCGTTCAGACCACCCTCGCCGGTGCGCCGGCCGACGCCGTGCGACATCGAGCTCGTCCCGACCATTCCGAGGTCCTGTCCGGTCGCCGCGAAGATCGCGGCGATCGCGGACGCGGGAGTGAACGCGACCGACTGCATGCCGGACGCGGCCGCCCCGTGCGTGCCCGCCCACGCAAGCTCGAGCAGGTCGTCGACGGTCGTCCGCAGCACGCGCCGCACCGCGTCGTCCGTGAGCGTCGCCTCGGCGATCACCGTCTTGCCGTGGCCGCTCTGGAAGTACTCGTAGGACGGTTTCTTGTCGCCGCCCATGTTGGCCTCGAGAACGACGCGGTCGATCTCGACCGGCGCCCGCTCGCGCACGTAGCCCATGTTGAGGAGGTACGAGTTGCGCGTCATCATGTTCGCGCCGACCGCGTCGCCCGTCGTCCAGCGCCACAGGACGTGGCACATCGGGCCGACGACGTGCGTCTTCACCTCCCGCAGCTTCGCCCAGCGGGACAGCGAGGGGTCGTCGATCGACTCGAGCCAGGACCGGATCGCGGGGAGCTCCTCCTCGAGCCACCGCGCGAGCGCGACCGCGTCGCCGGTGGACTTGCAGATGAAGCAACTTGCTCTGGTGATCCGGTCAGCCAGCACATACGTTCGGAAGCCGCCGGACTCTGCCACTGCCCGGGCGCCGCGGTAGACCGAGGCCGAGAGGCCGCCCTCGGTGTGGGCGAGCGGCACGTACACGTCCTCGCTCGCGCGGCCCGTCTCCGAGACCGACACCGTCCGGCTCGCGGAGCTCGTAGGAGCCGAGCTCGACCGGCAGCGGGCCGATCACCGAGACGGGGAGGACGGCGACGCCGGTGAGCGCCTCGTTCGCACCCGACCACGCGGTCAGGTCGTCCCAGAGCACCTCGCCGTCCGAGGTGAGCCCGCGAACTATGTCCTGGCGCGCGCGGATCGAGTCGGCGTCGTTCTTGCGGGGCCAACGCCGTAGCTCCATCGTCGCCACGCTATAGCCTCAGACGCCGTGGCTGCGACGCTGATGGACGGCAAGGCTCTCGCCGCACGGGTGCGCGACGAGGTGTCGCGGGAGGTCGCGGAGCTCGGCCCGCTCGGGCTGGCGACGATCCTCGTCGGCGACGACGCCGCCTCGGACGTCTACGTGCGGCTGAAGCACAAGGACGCGACCGAGGTCGGGATGCGGCCGATCGACCGACGCCTTCCGGCGGACACCCCCCAGGAGGCCGTGCTGGCGCTCGTCGAGGAGCTCAATGCCGACGACGGGGTGGACGGCCTGCTCGTCCAGACGCCTCTGCCTGAGCACCTCGACGAAGACAAGATCCTCGCTGCGGTTCGCCCGGAGAAGGACGTCGACGGGCTGACGCCGCTGAACGCAGGGCTGCTGTACCTCGGCCGGAACGCGCACGTCGGCGCAACACCGGTCGGCATCATGCGCCTGCTCGCCGAGTACGAGATCCCGACGACCGGCGTCCGCGCGGTCGTCGTCGGCCGCAGCCCGATCGTCGGCAAGCCGGTGGCACATCTGCTCCTGCAGTCGAACGCCACCGTCACCGTGTGCCACTCGCGCACCGACGACCTGGCGCATCACACGCTCGACGCCGACATCCTCGTCGCGGCGGTGGGCGTGCCGCGGCTGATCACCCTCGAGATGGTCAAGCACGGGGCGACCGTGATCGACGTCGGGATCACGCGGACGGACGCCGGCCTGGTGGGCGACGTCGACCCGGGCGTGGCCGAGCGGGCCGGCCATCTGACGCCCGTCCCCGGCGGCGTCGGGCCGATGACGCGGGCGATGCTCCTGGAGAGCACGGTCAAGGCGGCCCGCTACCTCCGTGGGCTGTTGCCCTACCCGTGAGCAGTGCTATGGTTTTGCCGCTTAGCAAGGGTCGGCGGCTCGGTGCCCGAGCCGTCGCTTGTCTGTAAGGAGGAAGTAGTTGGCTCAGGGCACCGTCAAGTGGTTCTCGAACGAGAAGGGCTACGGGTTCATCGAGCGTGAGGGTGGGGAGGACGTGTTCGTCCACTTCTCCGCCATCACGATGGACGGCTACAAGTCCCTCACCGAGGGACAGAAGGTGGAGTTCGAGGTCGTGCAGGGCCCGAAGGGCGCTCAGGCCGCGAACGTCACCGCCGCTGCGTAGCACTTCCGGAACCACGTAAGCCGCCGTCGGGCCCCGGAAGGGGCCCGCGGTCTTTGTAGGAGGATTTGCCGAATGGCGATCTCGAAAGAACAGGTGCTCCACGTCGCGAAGCTCGCGCATCTCGACCTCACCGAGGAGGAGCTCGAGCGATTTCGCGGGCAGCTGTCGGCCATCCTCGAGGCGGTCTCGAAGGTGTCCGAGCTCGACCTCGCAGACGTGCCGCCGACGTCGCATCCGCTCGACCTCGTCAACGTCTGGCGCGACGACGAGCCGCAGCCGTCGCTGGCGTCCGAGGACGTGTTCGCGAACGCGCCCGATCGCGACGGCGACTTCTTCCGCGTCCCGCCGACGAACGAGGTGCGCGAGGCGTGATCGACACGCTCAGACTGACGGCGGAGGAAGCCCTCGGATTGCTGGAGCGGCGCGAGGTCTCGTCCCGGGAGCTCTGGGACGCCTACCGGGCCGCGATCGACGAGCGCGACGGCGAGCTCCACTGCTACCTGACCCTCGTCGACGAGCCCGACGGGGAGGGCATCCCGATCGCGCTCAAGGACGTGATCGGGACGAAGGGAATCGAGACGACCGCGGGCTCGAAGATCCTCAAGGGCTACGTGCCTGTCTACGACTCGACCGTCGCGCAGCGCTGCAAGGACGCCGGGCTCGTCACGCTCGGCAAGACGAACACCGACGAGTTCGCGATGGGCTCGTCGACTGAGAACTCCGCGTTCGGCCCGTCGCACAACCCGTGGGACCCCTCGCGCGTTCCCGGTGGCTCGGGAGGCGGCTCGGCCGCCGCCGTTGCGGGCGGTCTCGCGCCGTGGGCTCTCGGTTCGGACACCGGCGGCTCGATCAAGCAGCCGGCCGCCCTCTGCGGGATCGTCGGCCTGCGACCGACCTACGGCACCGTGTCGCGCTACGGGATCGTCGCGTTCGCGTCCTCGCTCGACCAGGTCGGGCCGACGACGAAGACGGTGCGCGACTGCGCGCTGCTCTACCGGATCATCGCCGGGCGCGACCCGAACGACTCGACGACCGCCGACGTGCCCGAGGTCGAGCTGCCCGAGCGCGAGGACCTGCGCGGCGTGCGGGTCGGCGTGCCGCGCCAGATGATCGAGGCGGAAGGCATCGAGCCCGGAGTGCGCGCAGTGTTCGAGCGCGCACTCGAGGTCGCGCGCGGGCTGGGCGCGGAGGTGGGGGAGTGCGAGCTGCCGCTCTCGGTCGAGTACGGCCTGCCCTGCTACTACCTCGTCGCGCCGGCGGAGGCGTCGTCGAACCTCGCGCGCTACGACGGCGTGCGCTACGGGCTCCGCGAGGGAGACGGCGACTACCACGCGATGGTGATGCGCACGCGCGACGCTGGATTCGGCGACGAGCCGAAGCGCCGGATCATGCTCGGCACCTACGCGCTCTCCGCCGGCTACTACGAGGCGTACTACGGCCAGGCGCAGAAGGTCCGCACCGTCATCCGCCGCGAGCATGCCGCGGCGTTCGAGCACTTCGACGTGCTCATGTCGCCGACCTCGCCGACGGTCGCGTTCGAGCTCGGCGCGAAGACGCAGGATCCGCTGGCGATGTACGCGAACGACTTGCTGACGATCCCGTCGTGCATGGCCGGCCTGCCGGGGCTCAACGTTCCGTGCGGTCTCTCCGAGGGCCTGCCCGTCGGACTGCAGATCATCGGCCCGCAGTTCTCGGAGAACAAGCTCTTCGGCGTCGGACACGCGCTCGAGCGCGCGATCGACTTCGACTACGTCCCGGAGCGCCTCCGTGGCTGACTGGGAGCCCGTCATCGGCCTCGAGATCCACGTGCAGCTGAAGACGCGCACGAAGATGTTCTGCCCGTGCGAGGTCGCGTACTTCGACACGCCCAACGCGCACACGTGTCCGGTCTGCCTCGCGCATCCGGGCGCGCTGCCCGTTGCGAACGCGAAGGCGATCGAGGAGACCGTCAAGCTCGGGCTCGCGCTCGGCTGCACGATCGCGCCGCGCGCGCTGTTCCACCGCAAGAACTACTTCTACCCCGACCTGCCGAAGGGGTACCAGATCTCGCAGTACGACGTTCCGCTCTGCGCCGGCGGTCTCTTCGTCGTCCCGGAGCCGGAGGGAGACCGCGAGGTTCGCATCACCCGCGCGCATCTCGAGGAGGACGCGGCGAAGAACGTCCACGTCGGCGGAAGCGGCGGCCGGATCGGCGGCGCAGCGCACACGAACGTCGACTTCAACCGCGGCGGCACGCCGCTCGTCGAGATCGTCACGGAGCCCGACCTGCGCTCCGCGGACGAGGCGAAGACGTTCCTCCAGCTGCTGCGGCAGACGATCGTCGAGCTCGGGATCTCCGACGCCGAGATGGAGAAGGGCACGCTCCGCGTCGACGCGAACGTCTCGGTCCGCGAGAGCGCTGACGCCGAGTACCGAACGCGCACCGAGCTGAAGAACATGAACTCCTTCAACTTCATCGCGCGGGGAATCGACGCAGAGATCGAGCGCCAGATCGGTGTCTGGGAGTCGGGCGGCGAGGTCGTCCAGCAGACCTACGACTTCCACGCCGCGACCGGCAAGCTGACGCCGCGCCGCGCGAAGGAGGAGGCGGACGACTACCGCTACTTCCCCGAGCCCGACCTGGTGCCGGTCGAGTACCCGGCCGAGGCGGTGGAGCGTCTCCGGGCCGAGGTTCCGGAGCCTCCGGGGCTTCGCGTGAGGCGGCTCGAGGACGAGCTCGGCTTCGGTCTCGCGAACGACCTCGTCACGAGCGGCCGCGACGGTCTCTACGCCCGCACGCCGGGTGACCGCCGCGCAGTTGCGAACGTGCTCATGAACGAGCTCGCGGGTGCGGGTGTCGATCCCGGCGCGGTCGACGGCGACGAGCTCGCGAAGCTGATCGAGGCCCGCGCGAGCCTCCCGCAGCCGGTCTTCGCGGAGGCGATGGCGAGGAGCGGCGACGACGGCTTCCGCGCCGAGCCGTACCTCTCGCAGGTCGCGGTCAGCGACGCCGGCGAGCTCGAGCCCCTGATCGACCGGATCCTCGAGGCGAACCCGGGCCAGGTCGCCGCGTTCCGAGGCGGCAAGGAGGGGCTGCTCGGCTTCTTCGTCGGACAGGTGATGAAGGAGACCGACGGCAAGGCCGACCCACGCGCCGTGAACGAGCTCCTTCGGGCGAAGCTCAGCTAGCCCAGGGGCCGACTCCGCCGAGGCGCTCGACCGTCGTCCGGAGCACGAACCCCGGCGGCGGGTCGGGCATCGGTGGGAAGACGACGTCCGGACCGAGGTAGACGTGAGCGAGCCGCTGGAGCAGCTCCGGTGCGCCGCCTTCCTCGATGCGCGCGCGGCCGTGGACGACGACGTACTGCTTGAGGCCGGGCGGTTGGACGATCGTGCCCGCGACCGACAGCGCGACGCGCGGGTCACGGCGGACGTTCCGCAGCTTCTGCTGGGGCATCAGGTGACCGGAGACGATCTCGTCGCCGTCGAGCCCGACCCAGACGCAGGAGACCTGGGGCGAGCCGTCCGGGTTGATCGTCACCAGGTGCGCGAGGGCATCGGACTCGAGCAGCTCGCGTGCGCCGGCAGGCAGTTCCACGTCAGCGGCGGGTGGATGGCGCCGCCGCGGCGGCCTGGCGCTTGTCGCGTTCCTTCTTCTTGCGCCGGCGGTCGTTCGCCCAACGCCGCTTCGGTCTCGATCCGCGACCCATCGCCGCAACCATAGCGGTGCTTCGGAGGCGGTAGGAGAACGGATCCGTGGGCCGAAGCTGCACCGGCCTCATGCGTTTCGGAGCGCTCATTGCTCCGCCCCTCCTCGCGCTGGCACTCGCGACCCCGGCTGCCGGAGCGGCGGCGGACGCGCGGGTCGCCGCGCTGCAGGTCGCGCTGCGCGCGCACGGGGTCTACGCCGGGCCGGTCGACGGGGTCCAGGGGCCCGAGACGGCACAGGCCGTGCGTCTCATTCAGACCCGGGCGAAGATCGCCGTCGACGGGATCGTCGGCCCCGAGACCCGAAAGGCGCTCGGACCGCTCGGCCGGCCCGGGCTCGGCACGAGGTCGCTCAGAACCGGTATGCGCGGCTGGGACGTGGCGTCGCTGCAGTTCCGGCTCGCGCTGCACGGGTTTCCCTCGGGGACGTTCGACGGCGAGTTCGGACCACGCACCGAAGCGGCAGTACGCCGGTTCCAGGCCTGGGCGGGAGTGGCGCAGGACGGCGAGTCCGGGCCCGCGACGACCATCGCCCTCGCTGCTCCGCCCCCGGCGTCGCCCGTGTCGCTGTCGCCGCCGCTCTACGTCCCGTACACAGACGTCTTCGGTCCGCGCGGCGCGCGGATGCACACCGGAGTCGACTTCCCGGCGCCGAGCGGGACACCGGTGCTCGCTGCACGTGGCGGCATCATCACGGTGACGCGCTGGCTGGCCGGCTACGGGAACACGGTCGCGATCAAGCACAAGCTCGGCGCGAGCACGCTGTACGCACATCTGTCGGCCATCCTCGTCAAGCCGGGCGACCGCGTGGCGGCCGGACAGCCGCTCGGGCGCGTCGGCGCGACGGGATCCGCGACCGGGCCGCATCTCCACTTCGAGCTTCGGGTGCGAGGAGCTCCGATCGACCCGCTGCCCGCGTTCAGATAGTCAGAGCAGGCCGCAGGACCTGGCGGTGTTCGGCCAGGGGCGGAAGCCGAGGCCGCTGCGGTACGCGCGCTCGGCGACCCAGATCTGCTCGAGTGCGCTCCAGCGGTTGGCCGTTCCCTTCGTGCGGAGCAGCTCCGGCGCGTAGGTCCGCTGGAAGCTCAGATCCATCTGGAGTCCCCCGAAGAACCCGTTCCCGGTCAGGGTCCGCCAGCCCATCCGCGGGTGCCGCTCGTACCGGTGAATGCAGAGCCAGGCCTTCAGGCGCGGGAGGATGCTGCGCCTGGTGCCGCCGGGTGTCCGCCTTCGTCTTCCAGGCGTTCAGGATCAGCACCCGCTGCTCGCGGTCGTTGCTCCGCTCCGCCGCGCTCGACGCTTGCGTGTGGCGGACCCGCATCAGCCGTTCCCAGCGCCAGGTCTCCTTGCGGTACCTCTGGATCTCGGCGAGCAGGAACCCACCGATGTCCGTCTCGGGCTCGGCCGTCGTCGTCACCGGCGGCTCCGGCACGTCTTCGGCAAACGAGGTGGGTACCGCGATCCCGGCGCAAAGCGCCGCTACCACCGCGCACGCGGCGGCCAGTTGTCGTTGCAGTGAGATGCCTCTCCCTTCGGTTCGTCGGCGAACAGAAGCTGGCCACAGCTCCGCCGACCCAAGGGCGAGGTTAGCCGGGGTGTTGCCGGGCCAGGCGAAAACTCACAAAGTCCTTACCTTGTGAGTGAAAGCCCAAAAAGAGCAGAACAACGCCCAGTGCGATGAAAGCGGCTGTCTGGGCGACGCCGAGCCCCGCAACCGCGCTGCCCGCCGCGGCGGCGGCGACGCCGGCGAGGATGAGCGCGTTGCCTACAGGCCGTCGCCGGATCGTCATGAGCGCGATCACCACGACGGCGAGCGTGCCGAGCGAGTTGCCCACAACTGCGAGGAGCCGGGCCGGAAAGAGCTCGAGGTGCTGTTGCGCCTCTGGGATCGCGTCGCCGGAGACCGGAGTCGTCAGCGGAGCGGCGAGGCCGACGCCGATCGCAAAGCCCGTGTAGAGAAGGCCGACAGGCGCCGCCCAGCGCCGGCCGATCAGGAGCAGGGAGCCCACGCCGAGCAGAGGCGCGGTGAGCAGACCGCCGCACGTGTAGTAGAGGCGAAACGACGCCTCGTTCCAGCCCGCCGCGGCACCCCAGGCGAGTGCCGCCGACGCGAGCGCGTAGGCGAGCAGCGAGGCCGACCAGGCCGCGAGCTGCGGGGCGCGCGTCGCGCGCCAGCGGCCCGCAAGGCTGCCCGCGAGCCGGAATGCGAGCAGCGCGGCCGCGAACGCGAGGAGGGGTTCCATCGGCCAAGGAGCGTAGTAGGGTCGTAGCCGTGAGGCGGGTGCTCCTCGTCGCCGTTGCTGTTGCGGCGCTCGCAGCCGGCGGTCCCGCCGGAGACGCGGCGCCGCGGATCGACTTCGCCGGCTTCGCACGCAACGTCCTCCCGCCGGGAGAGGCCGGTGATCTCGGCGCGGGCCGCCACAGCGTCGACCAGATTCCGCTCTACGACGGCCTGACGCCGCTCGGCGGCAACGTCACGGCGGGTGACCTCACGCGCTACTTCAAGTCCGCCCGCTTCGGTGTCGAAGGTCGTGCGGAGCGCACCGTCCGGCCGCGCGCGGGTGTGCGGATCGTTCGCGACCGCTGGGACGTCCCGCACGTGTACGGCACGACGCGCGCGAACGTCGAGTTCGGCGCGGGGTGGGCGACCGCGGAGGACCGCGGGCTGCTGCTGCAGCTCCTCAGGCCCGCGGGCAGGATCGCCGCGCTCGACGTCCCCGGGATCGACGCGTTCTCGTTCGCGCTCTCCGGCCGCGGCTACGAGCCGAGCGACCAGGCAGAGCAGCAGCTCCGCGACGCGATCACCCTCTTGCAGGGATCGCGCGACGGGCGACAGTTGATGGCCGACGTGCGCGCGTTCGTCGCCGGGATCAACGCGTACAACCGAGCGAACTCCCTACCGATCGACCCGTGGACGCCGGAAGACGTTGCCGGGATGGGCGCGCTGATCGGCGCGGTCTTCGGCGTAGGGGGCGGCGACGAGACGCGTCGGTCGATGTTCCTCGACGCACTCGAGCACCAGCTCGGCGCCGAGCGCGGGAGGATCGTGTTCGACGACCTGCGCGACCGGCTCGATCCGGAGGCTCCGGTCACGATCGCGCGCTCGTTCCCGTGGGAGGCCGGCGCGCGCACGGGCGTCGGCAACGTCACGGTCGACGACGGGAGCTTCCAGCCCGTCCAGTTCGGCGCTCCGGCGCCGCTCGCGCGGCGGCCGACGATGTCGAACGCGCTGCTCGTCGGCAGGAGCCGCTCGACGAACGGCCACCCGCTCTTCGTGGCGGGGCCGCAGACCGGCCACTTCTACCCGCAGATCCTGATGGAGCTCGACCTGCACGGCGGCGGGATCGACGCGCGCGGAGCGGCGTTCCCGGGGATCTCGTTCTACGTGCTGCTCGGGCGCGGCAAGGACTACGCGTGGAGCCTCACGTCGTCCCAGTCCGATCTGATCGACGACTACGTCGAAGAGCTCTGCGGCGACGACACGCACTATCGCTACCAGGGCCAGTGCCGCGAGATGACGCCGTTCGACGCCGGCGTGTTGAAAGGGCGTGGCGGCGAGCCCGACCGCCTCCTGCTCTACCGCACCACCGTGCACGGGCCTGTGATCGGCTACGCGACCGTCGACGGTGTCCGCGTCGCGATCTCGCGGAAGCGTTCGACGCACGGGCGCGAGTTGCTCTCGGGGCTCGCGTGGCAGGACCTGAACACGAACAAGCCACGGAACGCACGCGAGTTCCTGCGATCCGCCGCGCGGCTGGAGATGTCGTTCAACTGGTTCTACGCGGACGACCGCGACATCGCGACGTATTCGTCGGGGCGGCTGCCTGTCCGGCCCGAGACGATCGACCCCGGTCTGCCGGCGCGCGGCACCGGCGACTACGAGTGGCGGGGCTTCCTGCCGTTTGCCGGCCACCCGAACGCGATCAACCCCGCCGCGGGCGCAATCGTGAACTGGAACAACAAGCCGGCGCCCGGGTTCACCGCCGGAGACGACACGTGGTCCTACGGCTCCGTCCATCGCGTCGACCTGCTGCAGAACGGAATCGCCGCGCGGCGCACGCACACGCTCGCGACCGTCGTCTCGGCGATGAACCGCGCAGCCACGCAGGACCTGCGCGACCGTCGAGGACTGGCCCGCGATCAGAGCCGTGTTGAACACCGGCCCCGCTCCGAGCGGGCGCGCCCAGGCGGCGGCCCAGCTCGTCGACCAGTGGCGTGCCCAGGGATCGAGCCGGATCGACCGCGACCTCGACGGCTTCATCGACGATCCCGGCGCGGCCGTGCTGGAGACCGCGTGGCGCGGGCTCGCCGACGCGGTCCTGTCGCCCGTGCTCGGCACGCTCCTGCCTCGCCTGCGCGCGATCAACGCGGCACACGACCCGCCGGGGCCGAACGGCAACGGCTTCGGCGGCGGGTGGTACGGGACGATCGACAAGGACCTCCGGACGCTGCTCGGGCTTCCCGTGGTCGGCCCCTACCGGACGCGGTTCTGCGGTGCCGGCGATCTGGTCGCCTGCCGGACCGCGCTGTGGGCTGCGCTCGACGACGCGGCGGCGGCGCTCGAGACCGCTCAGGGCCCGGACCCGGCCCGGTGGCGGACAGACGCCTCGGCCGAGCGAATCGGGTTCGCCGGGGGACTGCTCCCGCGGACGATGCGCTTCGCGAACAGGCCGACCTTTCAGCAGGTGATCACCTTCACCGGCCACCGGCCGAGGTGACGATTCGGTTGCCAAGCCCCTGCGGGGCTGGTAGGAAGTCACCTGGAAGAGGGGGTGAGAGGGGTTCGGCGATGGCTGAGGTCACTTTCGAGAACGTCAGCAAGGTCTATCCCGACGGGACCCGGGCCGTCTCGGGCATCGACCTCGAGATCCAGGACGGGGAGTTCATGGTCTTCGTCGGACCCTCCGGCTGCGGCAAGACGACCGCGCTCCGGATGGTCGCCGGGCTCGAGGAGATCAGCGAGGGCGAGCTGAAGATCGGCGACCGCGTCGTCAACAACGTCGCGCCGCGGAACCGCGACATCGCGATGGTCTTCCAGAGCTACGCGCTCTATCCGCACCTGACCGTGTACGACAACATCGCGTTCGGGCTCAAGCTGCGAAAGATGGCCAAGGACGAGATCGACCGGCGCGTGAAGGACGCGGCGCGCGTGCTCGACCTCGAGCCGTTCCTCGAGCGCAAGCCTCGCGCGCTCTCGGGCGGTCAGCGACAGCGCGTCGCGATGGGGCGCGCAATCGTCCGCCAGCCGCAGGCGTTCCTGATGGACGAGCCGCTCTCGAACCTCGATGCGAAGCTGCGCGTCCAGATGCGCGCCGAGATCTCGCAGCTCCAGAGTCGCCTGGGCACGACGACGATCTACGTCACGCACGACCAGGTCGAGGCGATGACGATGGGCGACCGGGTCGCGGTCATGCGCAAGGGAGAGCTGCAGCAGGTCGCGACGCCGCAGGAGCTCTACGACCGGCCGGTCAACCTCTTCGTCGGCGGGTTCATCGGCAGCCCCGCGATGAACCTGCTCGAAGGGAGGCTCGAGAGCTCGAACGGCGGCCTGGCGGTGGCGCTCGGCAGTCAGAGGCTCGAGCTCGGCGAGACGGGACTCGCCGCCCGGCCGGGGCTGAAGAGCTTCGCCGGTAAGGACGTGATCGTCGGGATCCGGCCCGAGCATCTCGAGGACGCGGCGCTCGCTTCCGACGTCGTTGCGAGCAGACGTCTGAAGGGCGAGGTCGCCCTGACCGAGGCGCTCGGTGCGGAGCTGATCGTCTACGTGAAGACCGACGCCAAGCCCGCGGTTACTGAGCAGGTCAAGGAGCTCGCGCAGGACGCGGGGGTGGTCGAGCCGACCGCCGCGGACGGCGATTCCGCGGGCGCGGTTCTCGTCGGCCGGTTTGGCGCGCGCTCGGGCGCACGCATGGGACAG
This sequence comes from uncultured Actinomycetes bacterium, assembly GCA_963700495.1. Taxonomy (GTDB): domain Bacteria; phylum Actinomycetota; class Thermoleophilia; order Gaiellales; family Gaiellaceae; genus JACCTU01. The sequence continues at coordinate 385,136 of CAVOXT010000005.1, forward strand.
ACGATGGAGATCGCCGTCGACGTCGACGGTCTCCACTTCTTCGATCCGAACACCGGACTCGGCATCTACGACGGAACGAAAGAGGAGGGAACGTGATCAGGAAGTACGCGTTGTCTGTCGGCGCGCTCGTCCTTGCGCTCTCGCTCGCGATCGCCGCGGCCGCCTGTGGCGGCGGCGACGACGAGGGGAGCTCGGAGGGGACGGGCACCGTCAGCGTGCTGTCGCTCTGGGGCGGCGGTGAGCAGGAGGCCTTCCAGAAGGTCCTCACACAGTTCACGCAGGAAACCGGAATCAAGACGAAGTACGAGTCCGCTCGCGACTTCCTGCCCGTGATTCGCACGCGGCTCGCGGCGGGGAACCCGCCCATGGTCGCGATCATCCCGCGGCCGGGGATCGTCGCCGACCTCGCGAAGGAAGGGTCGCTGATCTCGCTCGAGGATCTGGGTCTCGATCCGGCCAAGATCAACGAGAACTACAGCGAGGCGTGGACGAAGCTGACGACGGTGGACGACACCGTCTACGGCGTCGTGGCGAAGGCGAACTCGAAGAGCGTCATCTGGTACAGCCCCGCCGACACGGCCGTGAAGCCGACGTCGACCTGGGACGAGCTCCAGTCGCTCACCGACGCAGCTGGCGACCACCCCGATGAAGCCGTGGTCGCTCGGCGCGAAGGACTCCTGGACGCTGACCGACTGGTTCGAGAACATCTACGTCCGGACAGCCGGCCCGGAGAAGTACAACCAGCTCTTCAGCGGTGAGCTTCCCTTCACCGATCCGACGGTGAAGCAACGCCATCGAGATGATGACCAAGATGCTGAACGACCAGACCGTGGCGGGCGGCATCGACGGCGCGCTCGGCACGACCTTCGTCGACGGGATCGGCAAGGTGTTCAGCGCGAACCCGAGCGCTCACATGTACATGGAGGGCGGGTTCGTCGGCGGCATCACGCTCGCGGACGTGAACCCGAACGTGAAGCCGGGCGAGACGATCGACTTCTATCCGTTCGTCGACGATCGACGAAGCGCAGGGCAGCCCGCTCGTGGGCGGCGGCGACATCACCGCGGCGTTCGTGAACAACCAGGACGTCGCGAAGCTGGTCGAGTACCTCGCCTCGCCGGAGGCCGGCGAGATCTGGGTCTCGACGGGAGCGATCGTCTCGCCGAACAAGGGCGTTCCGGCGAGCGCCTACCCGAACGAGCTCGTCAAGAAGGAGGCCGAGCAGGTCACGAGCGCGGAGGTCTTCGTGTTCGACGGCTCCGACCTCCTGCCGGGAGCCCTCGGCGGGGACTGGGGCACGCTGCTCCAGACCGTGCTCAAGGACCCGTCCAAGACCGCGTCCGAGCTGGAGAGCTTCCAGCAGCAGGCACAGGACGCGTTCGCCGGGTAAGTGGAAACAGGAGACGCACAGGCATGAGCAGCACCGCCGCCCCGGGATCAGTCCCTGAGACCCCGGGGCGGCGGCGCATGCAGTCGATGCGGGAGGGTCCGCTGCAGGCGCTGCCCGTTCCTCGCGCCGGCGCTGATCCTCGTCCTCGCGTTCTCGGTCATGCCCGTCATCTGGACGATCGCGCTCAGCGTCAACAAGACGCGCGGTCTGAACTTCGGCGACGAGTGGATCGGCCTCGACAACTACAAACGGCTGCTCACAAACGACAGCCGCTTCCTCGACGCGGACGACCTTCCCCTGGTCGGGGGCGTTGATCAACAACGTCAAGTGGGTCGTGCTCTACCCGACGCTCTGCCTGCTGCTCGGGCTGATCACGGCCGTGCTTGCGACCCGGGTGAACTACGAGCGCGCGTTCAAGGCGATCATCTTCGTCCCGATGGCGATCTCGGCCACGGCGGTCGCGATCATCTGGCTGCTCGTCTACAGCCCGGACCCCAATATCGGCGTCCTGAACGCGGTGATCGACTGGTTCGGCGGCAGCCCGGTCTCCTGGACCGGGCGGAAGGACACCGTCAACTACGCGATCATCGTGGCCTACGTCTGGGCGTCGACCGGGTTCGCGATGGTCGTCCTCTCGGCGGCGCTGAAGGGGATCTCGCAGGAGGTGATCGAGGCCGCGCGGACCGACGGCGCGACGGAGTGGGACATCTTCCGCCGCATTCAGCTGCCGCTGCTCTCCCTGCCGATCTCCGTCGTCGCCGTGTGGCTGATCATCAACGTGATCAAGATCTTCGACATCGTCTACATCATGACCCAGGGCGGTCCGGGCGGCGCCTCGCGCGTGATCGGGTACACGTTCTACGTCGAGACATTCGAGAACGGCAAGGGCGGCTACGGCGCGACGGTCGCCATCGTCATGCTGCTCCTGATCATCCCGATCATGGCCTTCAACATCCGGCGGTTCCGCAGCGAGGCGGTGCAGTCTTGACGACCGCAGCAGAGACGATCACCGTCGCCCGCCCGCGCTCGATGTCGCGAGCGCATCCTCGCGTTCATCTCACGTACGCCCGTGCACGTCGCGCTGATCGTGCTCGCGGTGATCTGGCTCGTGCCGACCGTCGGGCTCGCGATCACGTCGTTCCGTCCGCGGCCGGACATCGCCTCGTCGGGCTGGTGGACGTCGTTCACCGCAGTTCGACTTCACGCTCAAGAACTACGACCTCGTCCTCAACGCGAACAAGATGGCGCCGAGCTTCGTGAACAGCGCGCTGATCGCGATCCCGTCGACGCTGCTGCCGCTGTTCATCGGCTCGCTCGCGGCGTACGCGTTCTCGTGGATCACGCTTCCCGTTTCGGGACACGATCTTCCTGATCATCGTCGCGCTGATGGTCGTTCCCGTCCAGGCGGCGCTCGTCCCGATCCTGATCGAGTTCCAGGACATCGGGGAGATGCTGACCGGGCAGAAGAACCTTCTGACCGGGTGGTACTGCGGGATCTGGATCGCGCACACCGTGTTCGCGCTGCCGTTCTGCGATCTTCCTGCTGCGGAACTTCTTCATCGGGCTGCCACGCGACCTGATCGAGGCCGCGCGCGTCGACGGCGCAACCAACTGGAAGATCTTCTGCAGCATCGTCGATCCCGCTCTCGGTGCCGGCGCTCGCGTCGTTCGCGATCTTCCAGTTCCTCTGGGTCTGGAACGACCTGCTGATGTCGCTCGTCTTCATCCAGGAGTCGGACCTGTGGCCGATGACGATCCGGATCAGCCAGATGCTCTCGACGTACGGCACCGAGTACCACCTGCTGAGCGCCGGGGCGTTCCTGCTGATGGCCGTGCCGCTGATCGTCTTCTTCGCGCTGCAGCGGTACTTCGTCCAGGGCCTGCTCGCGGGCTCCGTCAAATAGGCACCCAGCAGCTCGTCAACCTCGTCCCGCACACGCACTGGGACCGCGAGTGGTACCTGCCGTTCCAGAGCTTCCGGCTGCGCCTCGTCCGGCTGATCGACAACGTGCTCGCGATGATGGAGGCGGACGAGCGGTTCGTCTTCACGCTCGACGGCCAGCTCCAGACGGTCGACGACTACCTCGAGATCCGGCCCGAGAACGAAGAGCGGATCCGCCGGCTCGTGGCGGAGGACCGGCTCGCGATCGGGCCGTGGCAGGTGCTGATGGACGAGTTCCTCGTCTCGGGCGAGACGATCTGGCGCAACCTCGAGCTCGGACTCGCGCGAGCACGCGAGCTCGGCGGCGAGATGTCCGTCGGCTACCTGCCCGACATGTTCGGCCACATCGCGCAGATGCCGCAGATCCTGCGCGCGTTCGGGCTCGACAACGCCGTCGTCTGGCGCGGGGTTCCGGCGGTCGTCGACCGACACGTCTTCGAGTGGCGCGGGATCGACGGCTCGTCGGTGCGCGCCGAGTACCTGCCGGCGGGATACGGAAACGCGGCGTATCTGCTGATGGCGCCGGACAAGCTCCCGGAGGCCGTCGCGGGGCTCGTCGAGGCGATGCGCCCGTTCTTCGGCGACGACCCGGTGCTCGCGATGTACGGCACCGATCACCAGGAGCCGTCGTCCGAGCTCGCCGAGCTCGTCGAGCGCGCGAACGCAGAGACCGAGTCCGTCCGGATCGAGCTGCGCACCCTCCAGCAGGCTCTCGCGCCCGGTGGTTCGGAGCCAAGTAACAGACTGTTACTTGGCTCGAATGGGCCCTTCTGGACAGGGGAGATGAGGTCGGGCGCGCGCGCGAACGTGCTCATGAACGTCACGTCCGCGCGGATGGACATCAAGGCTGCGGCCGCGCGTGCCGAGCGCGTGCTGGAGCGCTACGCGGAACCGTTCGCAGCGCTTCACGGCGACGAGTGGCCGGCCGAGTTCCTCGGCCTCGCCTGGCGGCGGGTGATCGAGAACTCGGCGCACGACTCGGTCTGCGGCTGCTCGGCAGACGCCGTGTCAGCGCAAGTGCTCGTCCGGTACGGCGAGGCCGAGGTGCTCGGGCGGGACCTGACCCGCGAAGCGCTCGCGCGTGCCCGCGCCGCGACTCCGAGGTACGCCGCCGTCGTCGCGAATCCATCGCCGTTCGAGCGTGACGACCTCGTCGAGCTCGAGCTGCCCGTGCCCGAGGAGTGGGACGAGGTCTCGCTCGAGCTGGCCGACGGGCGCTGTGTCGGGACGCAGGAGCTCAGCCGAAACGTGCCGCAGCTCCACCGCGTCGGACTACCCGGCGGTGAGATCCCGGAGCTCGTGCGCCGCCGGCTGCATGGTCGCGAGCTGTTCGGACGGTGGCTGAACGGCTTCCGGGCCGAACCCGGGCCGCGGATGATCTTCGAGCTCGACACCGAGCAGGACCCGATCGCGCTCGACCTCGTCGAGCTCCGCACGGCGATCGAAGTCGCGGCCCTGGCGCAAGCGTCCGAGCGCTGGGAAGTCGTGATGCGGACGCGGCCGCGGCGGCGCCTGCTCGCGCGCGTGCCCGCGCCTGCGCTCGGCTGGACGGCCGTCCGCCCCGTGGAAGGAGCGGTCGCCCAGCCAAATGCCGTGACCGTCGAAGGACTGCGCCTCGGTAACGGCCTGCTGGACGTGGAGGTGAGCGACGACGGGACGCTCCGCGTCGGAGGGCTCGAGGGCGTTGGCCGGATCGTGCGCGGCCTCGACGTCGGCGACTCCTACAACTACGCCCCGCCGGAGCACGACGAGCTCGTCGATCAGCCCGAGTCGGTGAGCGTCGAGCCGCGCGAGCAAGGTCCGCTGCGCGCGACGATCGCGGTCGCCCGCACGTACCGCTGGCCGCCAGACCACCTCGTTGCGGTCGAGACGCTCGTCGAGCTGCGCGCGGACGAGCCGTTCGTTCGGTTGGCCGTGACGTTCGAGAACCCCGCGGACGACCAACGTGTGCGAGTGCACGTGCCGCTCCCGGACGAGGCCGAGCACTCGTATGCGGAGGGCCAGTACGCGGTCGTGGAGCGGTCGCTCGTGGCCGAGGGGGGCTACGGTGAAGTCCCGCTGCCGACGTTCCCGGCGACGTCGTTCGTCGCCGTCGGTGGTGTCTCGCTGCTGCTCGACCACGTCTCGGAGTACGAGCTCGTCGACGGGCGCGAGCTGGCGCTCACGGTGCTCCGCTCGACCGGCTGGATCAGCCGCAGCGACAATCCATACCGGGAGGATCCCGCCGGCCCCGAGATCGCGATCCCGGATGCGCAGATGCGCGGCCTGCACTCGTTCGGCTTCGCCGTGTACCCGTACGACGGCGGGCGCCCCGGGCCTGACGTCCTCGAGCAGGCCGAGCGGTACAGGTTGCCGTTCGTCGGTTTCGGCGGGAGTGGGGAGCCGGGCGGGCTCGTTCGGTCGGACAGTCTCGAGGTCACGGGCCAGGGCGTCGTCCTGACGGCTCTCCGGCGTGTGGACGGAGCACTCGAGGCGCGCGTCGCCAACGAGACTCCGGAGGAGAGCGTCGCTGCGATCGGAGGCAAGCCGATCGAGCTGCGGCCCTGGGAGATCAGGACCGTCCGCGGGATCGACCGGTAGGGTGCATCGCATGCGGATGTGGCTCGTCCTCGTGCTGATCGCCGCGCTCCTGATGCTCGCCGGCTGCGACGACAAAGGCGGCAGCTACATCGCGCACGCGGGAGGCGTCGGCGTCCTGCTGAGCTAGTCTCAGGCGAGTTGCCGGAGAAGCGCTACCTGATGACCCCGGGGCCGACACCGGTCCCCCCCGAGGTGCTCGCCGCCATGGCCGCGCCGGTGGTCCATCACCGCAGCCCGGACTTCCGCGTCGTGCTCGAGCGCTGCCTCGGGCGCCTGCGCGAGATCTTCCGCACCGACTCCGACGTCCTCATGTTCACGTCCTCGGGCACCGGTGCGATGGAGTCGGCGGTCGCGAACCTGCTCGATCCGGGTGACGCCGCGACGGTCGTCTCCTGCGGCTACTTCGGCGAGCGCTGGCAGGCGATCGCCTCCGCCTACGGTGCGGAGGTCGACGCCGTCGCGTACGAGTGGGGTGAGGTGCCGTCGGCCGGCGAGCTCGCCTCGCGGCTCGCCGAACGACCGGCCAACGCGGTCTTCCTCACGCACTCCGAGACGTCGACCGGCGTCGTCGCGGACGTGCGCGCCCTCGCAGCTGTGGCGAAAGAGGCGGGCGCGATCGTGGTCGTCGACGCGATCTCGAGCCTCGGCGCCGTCCCGCTCGAGACCGACGCCTGGGGGCTCGACGTCGTCTGCTCGGGCTCGCAGAAGGCACTGATGACGCCGCCCGGCCTCGCGTTCGCATCGGTCTCGGGCGCCGCGTACGCGACCCAGCCGCGCTCGCCGCGCTTCTACTTCGACTGGGAGCGCACTCGGAAGGCACAGGAGAAGCTCGACGCTGCCTACACCCCGGCCGTTTCGATCATCGCCGGGCTCGACGTCGCGCTGTCGCTGCTGCTCGGCGAGGGCCTCGAGGCCGCGCACGAGCGGCACCTTCGCCTCGGCCGCGCCTGCCGCGAGGGCGCGAAGGCGATGGGGCTCGAGCTCTTCTCGCCCGACGACGACAGCTCGGCCGTCGTGACCGCGATCCGCGCACCGGACGGGATCGACTCGGGCGACATCGTGCTCGCCCTGCGTGACAAGCACGGAATCACGATCGCGAACGGCCAAGGGCCGATCAAGGGGCAGATCTTCCGCATCGGCCACATCGGGTACTTCGACGTCTTCGACATCACGACCGCGCTCGCGGCCGTCGAGCTCGTGCTGCTCGAGCTCGGCGCCGACGTCGAACGAGGCGTCGCGACCGCCCGCGCCCTCGAGGTCTACGAGGGCGCGACGGTTTGAGCCGCCTGCGCGTGCTCATCCGCGAGCCGATCGCCGACGCCGGCGTAAAGCTCCTTCGCGATCGCTTCGACGTGGACGTTGAGACGAACGGCGACCTGGCCGACAGCATCGGCGACTACGACGCGATCGTGATCCGCTCGGCCACGAAGCTGACGGCCGACGTGATCGAGCGCGCCGACCGGCTCAAGGTGATCGGACGCGCAGGGGTGGGGGTGGACAACGTCGACGTCGAGGCGGCGACGAGGCGTGGGATCGTCGTCGCGAACGCGCCGGAGTCAACTGTCATCTCCGCCGCCGAGCACTCGATCGGCCTGCTGGTGGCGCTCGCTCGCAACATCCCGCAGGCGCACGCCGCGCTCAAGGAAGGACGCTGGGAACGCTCGCGCTGGGGTGGGATCGAGCTGGCCGGGAAGACACTCGGCGTCCTCGGCTTCGGGCGGATCGGCCAGCAGGTCGCGCGGCGCGCGGTCGGGCTCGGCATGCGCGTGGTCGCGTACGACCCGTTCGTAGCAAAAGAGCGCTACCGCGAGCTCGGCATCGAGCGGGCCGAGACGATCGAGGCGGCGCTCGAGGACGCGGAGTTCGTGACGCTGCACCTCCCGCTCGGCCCCGAGACGCGCGGCATCGTCGGGCGCGATCTGCTCGCCCGCATGCGTGAGGGCGCCCGCCTCGTGAACGCCGCCCGCGGCGAGCTCGTCGACGAGGACGCGCTCCTCGACGCGCTGAAGAGCGGCCGCCTGGCCGGCGCGGCCCTTGACGTCTTCTCGAGCGAGCCGTACTCCGGGCCGCTCCTCGAGCTCGACAACGTCGTCGTCACACCGCACCTCGCGGCCTCGACCGAGGAGGCCCAGGACCGCGCCGGCGTGATCGTCGCGGAGCAGGTCGTCGCCGCGCTCGAGGGCGGGCTCGTCACGAATGCGGTCAACATCCCGGCGATCCGGCCGGAGGACCTCGACGTGCTCGGGCCGTTCGTCCCGCTCGCGGCGAAGCTCGGGCGGCTCGCGATGGAGCTCGCCGGCGGCCGGGTGGCCCGGATCGAGCTCTCGTACTACGGCACGCTCGCGCAGTACGACACGCGGCTCCTCACCGTCGCCGCGCTGAACGGCGTCTTCCAGGGGCGCGTCGACGAGCCGGTCAACTACGTGAACGCGCCGCTGATCGCCGCCGAGCGTGGGATCGACGTGAACGAGGAGCGCCGACGGTCGTCGCGCGACTACACGAACCTCATCCGCGTTCGGATGCGCGACGACGGCGACGAGTTGACGGTCGCCGGCACGACGATCGGACGCGACAACCGCTTCTGGCTCGTGAACGCGCTCGGCTTCGAGCTGGACATCGAGCTCTCGCGGCTGATGGTCTTCTTCCGCTACGACGACGTGCCCGGCGTGATCGGGCGCGTGGGCACGTTGTTCGGGAAGCACCAGCTCAACATCGCGAACATGGCCGTGTCCCGAACCCGGAAGGGCGGCAAGGCGCTGATGGCGCTCTCGGTCGACACCGATGCGCCTCCGGAGCTCGTCGAGGCGGTTCACAGTGAGGGTTTCGACGATGCACGCTTCATCGACCTCGGGTGAAGACGCCCGCGGCGGCCGCTGGGTCGTCGCGCAGTTCGTCGTGATGGGAGTCGTCATCGGCTCCGGCTGGCTGCCGCCCGGCTGGCCGGATTCGGTGGCCGCGATGCTGTCCGCGTTGGGGGCGGTGATCTCGCTGCTCGCCGCGATCGGCGCCGTCTGGGCCTGGCGCACGCTCGACCGCGCCGCCTCGCCGTTCCCGCGGCCGCGACGGGGAGGCCGCCTGATCGAGAGCGGCCCGTACGAGTACGTCAGACACCCGATCTACAGCGCGGGCCTCCTCTTCTTCTGCGGCTATGCGCTCGCCACGAGCCCGGCCGCGTTCGTCCCGCTCGCCGCGCTCGCCCTGCTCTGGGGCAGGAAGGCCGCGCTCGAGGAGCGGCTGCTCGCCGAGCGCTATCCGGACTACCGCGAGTACCGCTCCCGCGTGCCCGGCGCCTTCGTTCCGAGACCCGCGGTACGCTCGGGTTGAGCGGTGTGGCCCGAGCCCGTCCAGCGAGTGGCCGACTTCCTGCGCGACGCGCAGGCACAGGCACGGCTCGAGGAGTTCCACGAGGGCACGCCGACAGCTGAAGACGCGGCCAAAGCGGTCGGGGTCGACCCGTCCCAGATCGTCAAGTCGGTGGTCTTCGTCTGCAACGGCCGGCCGGTCGTCGCCCTCGTCCCGGGCGACCGCCGCGCCGACGGGAAGAAGGTGGCCCGCGCGGTCGGGGCCGGCACGGCCAGGGTGGCCCGACCCGACGAGGTGCTCGCGGCGACCGGCTTTGCGCCCGGCGCGGTCGCGCCGTTCCCGCTGCCCGGGGTGGACGCGGTGCTGATCGACCGCACGCTCCTCCTCCACGACACCGTCTGGGTCGGAGCGGGCTCGCCGAACCACATGGCTCAGCTCGCCCCGGGCGAACTGCTCCGCCTCTCCCGGGCTCGGCAAATGGACGCTGTCGAGAACCGCGCATACCATTCGGACTGACCGTCCGACCGCGAAGGAGGCCTACGGTGCAAGAGACCGAGAAGATCTGGATGAACGGCGAGCTCGTCGACTGGGCGGACGCGAAGGTCCACGTCGGCGTTCACGGTCTCCACTACGGCTCGGGCGTCTTCGAGGGGATCCGCTGCTACGAGACCCCGAAGGGCCCGGCGGTCTTCCGGCTCCGCGAGCACCTCGAGCGCATGCACGACTCCGCGCGCCTCCTGTACATGCAGATCCCGTATTCGGCCGAAGAGCTGCGCGACGCGTGCCACGAGCTGATCGGGGTGAACGGCCTCCCCGAGTGCTACATCCGGCCGATCGCGTTCTACGGCTACGGCCAGCTCGGCGTTGCCGCACGGAACAACCCCGTCGAGACGGTGATCATGAGCTGGCCCTGGGGCACGTACCTCGGCGAGGAGGCCCTCTCGAAGGGCATCAAGGCGAAGATCTCGAGCTGGCAGCGGATCGGCCCGAACGTGATCCCGCACGTGTCGAAGGCGACCGGCGTGTACATCAACTCGATGCTCGCTGTCACCGAGGCGAACCGCGCCGGCTATGACGAGGCGATCCTGCTGACCGCCGCGGGCACGATCGCGGACGGATCCGGCGAGAACATCTTCGTCGTCAAGAACGGCACGCTCGCGACGCCGTCGCTGTCGACCTCGATCCTCCCCGGGATCACGCGCGACACGATCATCCAGATCGCGCAGGATCTCGGGTACACGGTCGAGGAGACCGATCTGATCCGGTCCGACCTCTACCTCGCGGACGAGGTGTTCATGTGCGGCACGGCCGCCGAGGTGACGCCGCTCCGCTCGGTCGACGACGTCGAGATCGGCGTCGGGCCGGTGACGCTCGAGCTCCAGAAGGCGTACCTGGAGACCGTTCGGGGCCAGAGCGAGCGCTGGGCGCAGTGGCTCGACCACACGCCGTCGCGCGAGCCCGCCGAGGCTTGAGCCAGGCCACGAGGCGCATCCCGCTCTCCCGCCCGTACTTCACGGAGCGAGAGGAGGAGCTGGTCCTCGACGTCCTCCGCTCGGGCCGGCTCTCGCTCGGGCCGACGATCGAGCGGTTCGAGCAGCTCGTCGCGGAACGTGTGGGCGCTCCCCACGGGGTCGCGCTTTCGAGCGGCACGGCGGGCCTGCATCTCCTGAGCCGGATCGCGGGGCTCGGACCCGGCGACGAGGCGATCACGTCGCCGTTCTCGTTCGTCGCGTCGGCGAACTGCTTCGTGCTCGAGGGGGCGACGCCGGTCTTCGCCGACATCGACCCGCGTACGCTCAACCTCGATCCACGCGCAGTCGAAGCCGCGATCACGGAGCGCACGAAGGCGATCGTCGCGGTCGACATCTTCGGCTATCCCTGCGAGCTCGACGAGCTCCGCGCACTGGCCGAGCGGCACGGGCTCGCGCTGATCGACGACGCCTGCGAGGCCCTCGGCGCGCTGTACAAAGGTGCGCCGGTCGGCTCGCACGGGACGAGCGCGGTGTTCGCGTTCTACCCCAACAAGCAGATCGCGACCGGCGAGGGCGGGATCGTCACGACTCACTCCGAGGAGGAGGCGAACCTGCTGCGCAGCCTGCGGAACCAGGGCCGCTCGTACGAAGGCGGACGCTGGTTCTACCACCCGTATCTCGGCTTCAACTACCGCTGGACCGACCTGCAGGCCGCGGTCGGTCTCGGGCAGCTCGAGAAGCTGGACGAGATCCTCGCGCTCCGCCGACGGGCGGCGGAGCGCTACACCGAGCTGTTTGCGGGGGTCGACGGCGTGGAGGTGCCGCTGCCTGACGACGCCGACCACATCCGGTCCTGGTTCGTCTACGTCGTCATGCTCGACGAGGGAGTCGACCGGACGCGCGTCGCCGCCCGCCTCGCGGAGCAGGGGATCGAGTGCGGCGAGTACCTCCCGTGCATCCACCTCCAGCCGTACATGCGCGAGCGCTTCGGCTTCGGCGAGGGCCTCTGCCCGGTCGCCGAGGACGCGAGCCTCCGAACGCTCGCGCTGCCGTTCTTTCCGCAGCTCGAGCGAGAGGATCAGGAGCGGGTGGCGGAAGCGCTCGCCGGGGCTCTCGCCAAGTAACAGTCTGTTACTTGGGATAATCGGGCCATGGCCAACGCCGCGCCCCGAATGGTCTTCCTCGGCTTCGGCAAGTTCGCGCGTGCCGACAAGATCTACGCGCTCGAGCCCCTGAGCGGCAAGCAGCGCGGACACGGTGCCCGGACGCGCGTCTGGGTCGAGGGCGTCCCCGAGCCGATCGTCGCGTCCCGGACCGAGCGGACGATCGTCGCCGAGATGGGCGGCGACTCGGCGCTTCGCTCGCAGCTGGTCGAACAGGGCGTCGACCTGGCGGAGCGGCTGCTGCAGCAGACCGAGACGGGCCGGGTCGACCTCGGTGACCTGAGCCGCCGGGCGCGGCGCCTCCTCGAGGCGACCGCGGCGCCGCCCGACGACGACCAGCTCTTCTGACCGAACCGCCAGTCGATCCTCTCGAGCCGGCCGAGCGTCCGGGCGTCATGGCGCGCCTCTCGCGCGTCGCGGTCGACACTCGGCCGCTGCGATCGTCGCCGCCGTTCCGGCGGCTCTGGTTCGGCACCGGCATCTCCGCGATCGGGAGCCAGGTCACGACCGTCGCGATCGTGATCCAGGTCTACGACGAGACGGGCTCCACGTTCATCGTCGGGCTGCTCGGGATCGCCGCGCTCCTACCGCTTCTGACCGTCTCGATCTTCGCGGGCGCGGTTGCCGACGCAGTCGACCGGCGCCGGCTTCTGCTCGTCTCCGATCTCGCACTTGCCGCGGTCACGGTCGTGCTGGTCCTGAACGCGCTCGCGGACGATCCGAGCGTGCCGCTCCTGTTCGTCCTCGAGGCTGCGGCGACGGCGGCATATGCATTTCAGCGGCCGGCGCGCAACGCGCTGACGCCGAAGCTCGTCCCGGACGACGAGTTGCTTGCGGCGATCGCGGTCGAGGACGTCGTCTTCAACCTCGCCCGGGTCGCAGGGCCTGCTCTCGCCGGCCTGCTGATCTCGCAGGTCGGCTACGCCGGCGCGTACCTCGTCGATCTCGGGACCTTCGGGGCCTCGCTCGTCTCGATCTGGCTGCTGCCACGCCTGCCGAGGATCGAGGACGCCGAGAGCGCGAGCCTCCGCTCGATCGCGGAGGGGTTCCGGCTGATCCGGCGGGAGCCTGCGCTCCTCGGCATCTTCACGGTCGACACCGTCGCGATGATCTTCGGTATGCCGAGCGCGCTCTTCCCGGCGTTCGGCAAGGAACTCGGGGGCGATGCGACGACGGTGGGCCTGCTCTTCGCGGCCCCGTCGGCGGGCGCGCTCGTCGCGTCACTCGTCTCGGGCTGGATGACCCGCGTGCGCCGCCAGGGGCTCGGCGTATGCGTCGCAGCCGCGGGGTGGGGGGTGGCGATCGCGGCCTTCGGGTTCGCGACGTCCGTGCCGGTCGCACTCGTCATGCTGGCGTTCGCAGGGGGTGCGGACTTCGTCAGTGCAGTGCTCCGCTCGACGATCCTGCTCCAGGTGACGCCCGACACGATGCGCGGCCGGCTGTCGGGCATCGAGCTCGCGCAGGTGGCGGGCACGCCGGCGCTCGGGAACCTCGAGGCGGGCGCCGTCGCGTCGCTCATCGGACTGCGGTTCTCGATCGTCTCCGGCGGGGTTCTGTGCGTCCTCGGGACCGTTGCGGTCGCGCTGGCGCTGCCCGCGTTCCGCCGCTATGAGAAGCCGGCGTGATCGAGCGAGACTTCTTCGCGCGCTCCGTGCACGAGGTCGCACCCGAACTGATCGGCACGACGTTCCTGTGCGACGGTGTCGGCGGGACGATCGTCGAGGCGGAGGCGTACGACCACGAGGATCCCGCCGCGCACGGGTTCCGCGGCCGCACCGAGCGGAACGCGTCGATGTTCGGCCCGCCGGGACACGTCTACGTCTATCGCTCGTACGGGATCCACTGGTGCGTCAACTTCGTCTGCGAGGAACCCGGCTCCGCGTCCGCCGTGCTCATCCGCGCGCTCGAGCCGACACACGGCGTCGACGTCATGCGGGCCCGGCGCGGCGCCGACGACCTGCGCGCGCTCTGCTCCGGGCCGGGGAAGCTGACCCAGGCGCTCGCGATCACAGGCGAGCACGACGGCCTCCCGCTCGACCGGCCGCCGTTCGCGCTCCTCGAGCGGGAGAGTGTGCCGGAGGTCGTCCAGGGCAGGCGAATCGGGATCACGAAGGCCGCCGAGCGCCCGTGGCGATACGGGCTCGGCGGCTCGCGCTTCCTCAGCCGCGCCCTACGACCAGGCTGACGGTGAGGCCGGGCTTCGCGGCGAGCCCTGCGACCGGGAACTGCGCGACGATGCGGCCGGGCTTGCCGTCGGTGAAGCCCGCGACCTCCGCGGTGAGGTCGATGCGGCGCAGCTTGGCGCGCGCCTCGCGCAGGGTCGAGCCGACGAGCTTCGGGATCACACCGTGCTGCGCCTTCGGCACGATCAGGGTGACGGTGTCGTACGACGAGAGGCGGCCGCGCGCGGGCACCTGCGCGATCACGCGGTCGACCCGCTGGAGCGGCTTCGCCGGCTGGTAGGCGACGATCGACTCGAGCGGCTGCGCGGCGAGCCGGGCCTGCGCGACGTCCAGCCGCTGCCCGACCACGCGAGGCACCTCGACCTCGTTTCGCTTGCAGTTCGCCGTCCGCGTCGGCCCCGTCCCGGTGAAGTAGACGATCGAAAGTGACCCGCGGCAGAGCCCGTTGTCGAGCAGGACCCTGCCGTCGCGCCTGACGACGCGCTTGGACGAGCCCGAGAGGACCGGCGGCGGCTCGAAGCCCTCCGGCTCGTCGCCGCGGATCCGCAGCGCCGACTCGGTGAACGACTTCCAGATCAGCGCGGGGAACGTGCCGCCCGCGACCGGGTCGCCGTGGTACTCCGTCTCCATCGGGCGCAGCGTGTTCGGATACCCGACCCAGACGGCGGTCACGAGCTGGGGCGTGTAGCCGACGAACCAGGCGTCGCCGTAGTTCTCCGTCGTCCCTGTCTTGCCGGCAGCCGTCCGGTCCGCGAGCGCGGCACGCTTACCCGTCCCGGACTGCACGACGTGCTGGAGGAGCGAGTTCACCGTCATCGCGGTCGCGCGCCGAAGCACGCGTTTCGGCCGGACCTCGTTCTCGATCGGCGTCTCGTCACCGGGCCGCTGCACGCTCAGAACCGCGCGCGGCACGTTTCCGAAGATCGAGCTGTCGAGGCGCAGCCCGTTCGTCGGGAAGGCCGAGAACGCGCGCGCCATCTCGAGCGGGTTGACCGCCTCGGCGCCGAGCCCGATCGCGAAGTAGGAGTCGAGCCTGCTCTTGATGCCGAGCCGCTTCGCGGTGGAGGCGACGGCCTTTGGGCCGACGAGCTGCGTCAGCTGCGCATAGATCGTGTTGTCGGAGTGCACGGTCGCTTCGTCGATCGTCGCGCGGGCCCATGTATGCGTTCTCGTAGTTGCGCACCGACCAGAAGCGGTCGCCGAGCGAGATGAGCAGCGGCTTCGACACGAACGTCGAGCCGGGAGCGATCCCGTTCTGGAGCGCCGTCGCGAGCACGAACGGCTTGAACGCCGACCCCGGCTGCCGCTGCGCCTGCGCGGCGAGGTTGAACTGGCTGACGCGGAAGTTCTGGCCGCCGACCATCGCGACGACGCGGCCGTCGCGCGGGTCGATCGCGACGAGCGCGGCGGTCGGGCCGTCGGGACCGGTGAGCCATTTGCCGATGGCGCGCGCGCGCGGCCTTCTGAAGATCGAGGTCGATGCTCGTCGTCACGCGGTAGCCGTCGCCGAACACCTTCGCGGGGCCGTATTCGTCGATCAGCTGCTGCTTGACGTAGTCCGCGAAGTACGGCGCGACGGGCGTGTTCACCGACGGCGGGCTCATGTCCTCGGGCTTCGGCAGCGGCGCGGCGGATGCGGCGAGCGCGTCGCCGCGCGAGATCTTGCCCTGGGCGACGAGGTTCGCGAGGACGAGGTTGCGCCGGCGGCGCGCCTCGCGAGGGTTGCCGACGGGCTCGTACCGAGACGGGTCCTTCGGGATCGCAGCGAGGAGCGCCGCCTCAGGAAGCGTCAGCTGGGACGCGCCGTGGCCGAAGTAGGTGAGCGACGGCCTGCTGGACGCCGTACGCACCGTTGCCGAAGTAGATCGTGTTCAGGTACGCAGTCAGGATCTGGTCCTTGTCCCACTGCTGCTCGAGCTGCCAGGCGAGGGCAGCCTCCTTCACCTTGCGGCTGATCGAGCGATCGTCGCGAATGATCGCGTTCTTGACGAACTGCTGGGTGATCGTCGAACCGCCCTGCACGACGGACTTGTTCGTCAGGTCCTCCCACGCGGCGCGCGCGATTCCGCGCATGTCGACGCCGTCGTGCTCGTTGAAACGGCGATCCTCGATCGCGACGATGGCGTGCTTCATCAGCGGGGCGATCTCGTCCGGCTCGAGCAGCACACGACTCTCCTTGCCGCGCAGCACGGCGAGGACGGTGCGGCCGTCGTTCGCGTAGACGTACCCGTCGCGCTCGGACTGGACCTGGTACCGAGGGTCGAGCTTGGGGATCTCGCCGGCGAGCGCAGTGACGAAGCCGAAGGTGAATGCGGTCAGGCAGAGCAGCGCCAGGAGCCCCAGGAGGACGAGGAGTCGAAGCTTGCGAATCCTGCGCCGGGGCTTCGGCGGCGCAGTCGTTGAGCGTCTGCGGCGAAGCACGGAAGGGGGCAGTCTAGCCCCGGGCGCTCAGGTCGATGAGGTCATGATCGGCGCCGACGTCGGAGCGTCGACAGCGCTGGCCCGGGCGCCGATCGCCCGAGTCGCCCCGGTCTTCGGGGTCGTCGGGGTCGCATTCGGGGTCTGGTACGCCCTCGGTGCGCTCGAACTCGCGCCGTACATCTTCTAGGCGCTTCTATGATCGGAGACGGTCGCCCCGTGACCGTCTCCGATCTCACCCGCAACGCCGTCAACGTCCTGCCCGAAGGGGGGCTCGAGCGAAAGCTCGCTCTGGGCCGGCCGCTCCGGGTCAAGCTCGGAATCGACGTCACCGCACCGCACATCCACATCGGCAACGGGATCCCGCTCCAGCGCATGCGCGCGTTCCAGGACGAAGGGCACACGGGTGTGCTGATCGTCGGCGACTACACCGCGCGAATCGGCGACCCGTCCGGGGCGTCTGCCGAGCGGCCGATGATCGCGCCCGAGGAGATCGACCGGATGGCCGAGCGCTTCTTCGAGTCGGCGTACACGATCCTCGATCGCGAGCGGACGGAGGTCCGCTGGAACGGGGAGTGGCTCGGCAAGCTCGACTTCGCCGGCGTGCTTCGGCTCGCCCGGACAGCGACGGTCGCCAGGCTGCTCGAGCGCGACGACTTCTGGAAGCGCTACTCGACGCAGCAGCCGATCTCGGTGTCCGAGCTGCTCTACCCGCTGATGCAGGCGTACGACTCGGTTGCGGTCGAGGCCGACGTCGAGCTCGGCGGCACCGACCAGCTCTACAACCTGCTCGCCGGACGGGACGTGATGGAGGCCTACGGGCTCGATCCGCAGGTGATCCTGACCACGCCGCTGATCGACTCCTGGGACGGAACGAAGATGAGCGGCTCGAAGGGCAACTACATCGCCCTCGTCGAGGATCCAAACGAGCAGTTCGGCAAGACGATGCGACTTCCCGACGAGCTGCTCGGCGACTACTTCCGCCTGGTTGCAGAGAGCGACGAGCGTCCACCGGACCCGCTCGACGCGAAGCTCGCGCTGGCCCGGTTCATCGTCGGGCGGGCGCACGGGGAGGAGGCGGCCCGGGTCGCGGAGGGGCACTTCACCCGCGTCGTCAGGGAGGGCCAGGCGCCCGAAGACGTCGCCGAGCTCGAGCTGCCCCGGACGGATCCGGTGCACCTCCCGCGGTTGCTCGTCGACGGCATGGGAATCGAGTCCGCGAGCGAGGCCCGGCGGCTGATCGCCCAGGGTGCCGTCCGCGTCGACGGGGAGCCGGTCACTGACCTCGACGTGGCGCGCGACCGTCTCGAAGGACGGCTCCTCCAGGTCGGAAAGCGCCGTTTCGCCAGCTTGACACCCTAAGGGCCGCCGCTGCTATCATTCCCCCGCTGCCCAAGAAGGGTGGCGACGAAGGTCCCTGTCCCGACGACAACTGGAGCGCCTCGAGAGAGCATCGGATACGACCCCGAAGTTCTTTGTTCACGAGGCCTCCGGCGCGAGTCGGGGGCTTTTTTTCGCCGGCCAGCAGCGCGGTCTTTGAAAACTCAACAGCGTTTAAACGTCGAGATCTCGAGCCTCGGGCGTCAGCCCGTGGTGAGAGACTCAAATCCCGTCGGTCCCTTCGGGGACTGACCTTTGAGCACAAAGCTCATCGATGAAGATTGGGCCTTCGGGCTCAAACCATCTTCACGGAGAGTTTGATCCTGGCTCAGGACGAACGCTGGCGGCGCGCTTAACACATGCAAGTCGAGCGAGAACCAGGCCTTCGGGCCTGGGGAAAGCGGCGAACGGGTGAGTAACACGTGAGTAACCTGCCCTCGGCACCGGGATAGCCCGGGGAAACCCGGATTAATACCGGATAGCCATTCGAGCTCTCGGGCTTGAATGAAAAGGTAGCTTCGGCCTCTGGCCGAGGATGGGCTCGCGGCGGATTAGCTTGTTGGTGAGGTAACGGCCCACCAAGGCGACGATCCGTAGCTGGTCTGAGAGGACGATCAGCCACACTGGGACTGAGACACGGCCCAGACTCCTACGGGAGGCAGCAGTGGGGAATCTTGCGCAATGGGCGAAAGCCTGACGCAGCGACGCCGCGTGCGGGAAGAAGGCCTTCGGGTTGTAAACCGCTTTCAGGAGGGACGAAGCCACTCGGGTTAATAGCCCAGAGGGTGACGGTACCTCCAGAAGAAGCCCCGGCTAACTACGTGCCAGCAGCCGCGGTAATACGTAGGGGGCAAGCGTTGTCCGGATTTATTGGGCGTAAAGAGCGTGTAGGCGGCTTGACAAGTCCGCTGTGAAAACTCGAGGCTCAACCTCGAGCTGTCGGTGGAAACTGTCTGGCTAGAGTCCGGAAGAGGAGTGTGGAATTCCTGGTGTAGCGGTGAAATGCGCAGATATCAGGAAGAACACCTATGGCGAAGGCAGCACTCTGGGACGGTACTGACGCTGAGACGCGAAAGCGTGGGGAGCGAACAGGATTAGATACCCTGGTAGTCCACGCCGTAAACGATGGATGCTAGGTGTGGGCGGTGTCGACTCCGTCCGTGCCGAAGCTAACGCATTAAGCATCCCGCCTGGGGAGTACGGCCGCAAGGCTAAAACTCAAAGGAATTGACGGGGGCCCGCACAAGCAGCGGAGCATGTGGTTTAATTCGACGCGACGCGAAGAACCTTACCTGGGCTTGACATGCACGAGAAAGCCGTAGAAATACGGTCCTCCTTCGGGACTCGTGCACAGGTGGTGCATGGCTGTCGTCAGCTCGTGCCGTGAGGTGTTGGGTTAAGTCCCGCAACGAGCGCAACCCCTGTCCCTAGTTGCCAGCGTGAAAGACGGGGACTCTAGGGAGACTGCCGGTGACAAATCGGAGGAAGGTGGGGATGACGTCAAGTCATCATGCCCCTTATGTCCAGGGCTACACACGTGCTACATTGGCCGGTACAGAGGGCTGCAAACCCGTGAGGGGGAGCGAATCCCAAAAAACCGGTCCCGGTTCGGATTAGAGGCTGAAACTCGCCTCTATGAAGGCGGAGTTGCTAGTAATCGCGGATCAGCAACGCCGCGGTGAATATGTTCCCGGGCCTTGTACACACCGCCCGTCACACCACGAAAGTTGGCAATACCCGAAGCCGGTGGCCTAACCCGCAAGGGAGGGAGCCGTCGAAGGTAGGGTCGATGATTGGGGTGAAGTCGTAACAAGGTAGCCGTAGCGGAAGCTGCGGCTGGATCACCTCCTTTCTAGGGAAAGCCGGAGCTCTTACTCCGGTAGGCGCTCGACTCGTCGATGGCTACGGCCGTCCGATGCGCGGGCTCGCCTAGAAGCAACGTCGACCTCGATGTGCGAACGCTGTTGAGTTTTGAGAGACCGCTCTGGTTGCGGTCGACTCCAGGTGGGCGACGTCCCGCGCGCACCTTGAAAACTCCATAGCGATGAAACACGGGTTCTCTTCTGATCAAGAGAACAAGGGCACACGGCGGATGCCTTGGCGCCAGGAGCCGATGAAGGACGTGGGCGGCTGCGATAAGCCCCGGTGAGGTGCTGACCAACCTTTGACCCGGGGATTTCCGAATGGGGAAACCCACGCGTGGTAATGCGCGCGTACTCCCTGCTGAATACATAGGCAGGGAAGAGGCAAGCGGGCGAACTGAAACATCTTAGTAGCCCGAGGAAAGGAAAGAAACCTCGACTCCCTGAGTAGTGGCGAGCGAAAGGGGAAGAGCCTAAACCCGTACGACGTGATAGACGGCAGTCGTTGTCGTATGGGGGTTGTAGGGCCTGATTCGATCCGTCTGCCGGCGGGTCGGGAAGTTACAAAGTTGCGTGTTAGCCGAAGCGACTGGAACGTCGCACCACAGAGGGCAATCGTCCCGTAGGCGAAAGCGCGCAGCCTTCCTTATCAGGTACCTGAGTACGGCCGGGCACGGGAAACCCGGTCGGAATCTGCGGGGACCACCCCGTAAGGCTAAGTACTCCCTGGCGACCGATAGTGAACTAGTACCGTGAGGGAAAGGTGAAAAGCACCCCGGAAGGGGAGTGAAATAGTACCTGAAACCGTGTGCTTACAAGCGGTCGGAGCAGCGCAAGCTGTGACGGCGTGCCTTTTGCATAATGAGCCAGCGAGTTACGTGTCGTCGGCAAGGTTAAGGAAACGGAGCCGAAGCGAAAGCGAGTCCGAATAGGGCGATTTAGTCGACGGCGGTAGACCCGAAACTGAGTGATCTACCCATGGGCAGGTTGAAGCGGGGGTAAGACCCCGTGGAGGACCGAACCGACCTAGGTTGAAAACTGGGCGGATGACCTGTGGGTCGGAGTGAAAGGCTAATCAAACTCAGAGATATCTGGTTCTCCCCGAAATATATTTAGGTATAGCGTCACGTGTTCATTACCGGTTGTAGAGCACTGTTTGGGCTAGGGGGCCTACCAGCTTACCGAACTCAGGCAAACTCCGAATGCCGGTAATCCAGAGCGTGGCAGTCAGAGTGCGAGGGATAAGCTTCGTGCTCAAAAGGGAAACAGCCCAGACCGTCGGCTAAGGTCCCTAATTCCATGCTAAGTGGGAAACGATGTCTGATCGCAAAGACAACCAGGATGTTGGCTTAGAAGCAGCCACCATTCAAAGAGTGCGTAACAGCTCACTGGTCAAGTGGTCGGGCGCGGAAAATTCAACGGGGCTCAAGCATGGAACCGAAGCCACGGACTCAGCTTTGCTGAGTGGTAGGGGAGCGTTCCCACGCCGGCGAAGCGGCAGCGGAAGCTAGCCGTGGAGGCGTGGGAAGTGAGAATGCTGGCATGAGTAACGAAAGAGGAGTGAGAAACTCCTCCGCCGAATGCCTAAGGGTTCCTGAGTAAAGCTAATCTGCTCAGGGTTAGTCGGGACCTAAGCCGAGGCCGAAAGGCGTAGGCGATGGACAACAGGTTGATATTCCTGTACCACGTAGCCACCGTTACCACCGATGGCGGGACGGGGTAGGCTAGGGCATCCCAGGCGATGGTCGTCCTGGGGCAACCGCGTAGGGCGGGCGATAGGAAAATCCGTCGCCCATGAAGCCTGAGACGGGACGCCGAGCGCGAAAGCGCGAAGTGCTCGAAGCCATGCCTCCGAGAAAAGCGTCTAGGGAGGTGGCGCGTGCCCGTACCAAAACCGACACAGGTAGGCAGGTAGAGAATACCAAGGCGATCGGAAGAACCCTCGTTAAGGAACTCGGCAAAATGGCCCCGTAACTTCGGGAGAAGGGGCGCCTCGGTAGGGTGAAATCCCGTTGCGGGATTAGCCCGAGGAGGCCGCAGTGAAACGGCCCAAGCGACTGTTTACCAAAAACACAGGTCTCTGCGAAGTCGTAAGACGACGTATAGGGGCTGACGCCTGCCCGGTGCCGGAAGGTCACGAGGAGGGGTTAGCTTTCGAGCGAAGCTCCGAATCCAAGCCCCGGTAAACGGCGGCGGTAACTATAACCGTCCTAAGGTAGCGAAATTCCTTGTCGGGTAATCGGAAAAATTGCCCGACCTGGGAGTGATCCCAGGGTGGTGAAACCGGCTAATAACGGGGAAGCCCTCCTCGTACGCGGCGCTTCAAGGACGCCGTAGCAGCGAGAGGGTAATCTCGTGGGAAGTCGGCTCGTGAGAGCCTGACCCCGTAACGACTGATCGTCCGCAGGTTTTCAGGTAGCACCGCGGACGTGAGATCGCATTCCATCCGGCCTTGGCCGGATAATCTATGAGTGCGATCAGACGCCGGCCCTTGGTCCAGCAGTCGTGAGTTCCTCTCGGCGTACGTCTCCGGCTACATCGACGGAGAAGGATGCTTCACCGTTTCCATCTCTCCTCGAGCCAAGCTGCTCGCGGGTTGGGAAGTGAGGCCGAGCCTCTCCGTCAGCCAGAACGGTGACCGCGCCGAGGTCCTACAGCTCATCCAGGCCCTGTTCGGGTGCGGGAGCATCCGTCCAGACAGAAGTGACAAGACCTTGAAGTGGGAGACGCGGCGCCTCGCGAGGATCTTCTCGAGACCGTGATCCCTCACTTCGAGTGGTTCCCACTCCTGTCCGGAAAGCAAGGAGACTTCGAGCGATTCGCGACGGTGTGCCGGCTGATGGCCGGCGGCGCGCATCGGACGACGTCGGGCCTGGTCGAGATCGTCGAGCTCGCGCGGAGAATGAATCCGAGCGGCACGCGACGTTATCGGGCTGAGGAGATACTCACCAAGCTGCGCCAAGGTGAAGGGATAGTCTGCGCCCCTGGAAACAGGGGATGAACGCGAAGTTCCGACCTGCACGAATGGCGTAACGACTTGGGCACTGTCTCAACGAGGGATCCGGTGAAATTGTAGTCTCGGTGAAGATGCCGAGTACTCGCAGCTGGACGGAAAGACCCCGTGAACCTTTACTACAGCTTGACGTTGGAGTCTGGGGCGCGTTGTCCAGGATAGGTGGGAGGCTTTGAAGCGGGGACGCCAGTCCTCGTGGAGCCAATCTTGGGATACCACCCCTCGTGTTCTGGGCTTCTAACCTCCGGCCGTGATCCGGCGGAGGAACAGCGTCAGGTGGGTAGTTTGACTGGGGCGGTCGCCTCCTAAAATGTAACGGAGGCGCGCAAAGGTTCCCTCAGCACGGTTGGAAATCGTGCGTAGAGCGCAAAGGCATAAGGGAGCTTGACTGCGAGACGGACAGGTCGAGCAGGTGCGAAAGCAGGCCTTAGTGATCCGGCGGTAAAGCGTGGAATTGCCGTCGCTCAACGGATAAAAGGTACTCCGGGGATAACAGGCTTATCTCCCCCAAGAGTCCACATCGACGGGGAGGTTTGGCACCTCGATGTCGGCTCGTCGCATCCTGGGGCTGGAGTAGGTCCCAAGGGTTGGGCTGTTCGCCCATTAAAGCGGTACGCGAGCTGGGTTCAGAACGTCGTGAGACAGTTCGGTCCCTATCCGCTGCGAGCGCTGGGAGCTTGAGAGGAGTCGTCTCTAGTACGAGAGGACCGAGACGAACGGACCTCTGGTGTATCAGTCGTCGTGCCAACGGCGTTGCTGATTAGCCACGTCTGGATGGGATAACCGCTGAAAGCATCTAAGCGGGAAGCCCACCTCGAGATGAGGCTCCCCATCCCCTAGAGGGAGTAAGGGCCGTGGGAGACCACCACGTTGATAGGCGGGACGTGTACGCGCAGCAATGCGCTCAGCGGACCCGTACTAATTGCCCGAGGTCTTGATTTGAGAACTCGTACGAGTCGCTATGGAGTTTTGAAGGTGTGCGGAAGACGCGCCCTTGACAACTTTCGGCGGTCATAGCGACGGGGGTACACCTCTTCCCATTCCGAACAGAGAAGTTAAGCCCGTCAGCGCCGATGGTACTCGGAGGGCAACCTCCCGGGAGAGTAGGACGCCGCCGAATTCGTTTCCGAAGGCCCGCCTCGTGCGGGCTTTCGCGTTCTAGGCTGGCGCGAAGTGGAGCTCAGGGCCCTGACGCTGAACGAGTTCGACGGGTGACGGAACGGCCGCGCCTCGAGCGCGACGAGATCACGCGCCTGACGTACCTGATGCTCGGGCTCTGGGGGTTCCTGCTCTATGCGCTCGGACCCGCCCTGCCGGCGCTTCGGCAGGAGCTCGACGTCTCGCGGGCGGCCGTCGGCCTGCACACGACGCTCGTTGCGCTCGGCGCAATCGTGGTCGGGATCACGGGCGATCGGTTCGTCGTCCGGATCGGGCGGCGTGCCGCGTTCTGGATCGCCGCGGTTGCGGTCGCGCTCGGATCCACCGCGCTCGCCCTGGGCCAGACGCTCGCGGTGACGCTGCCC
This sequence comes from uncultured Actinomycetes bacterium, assembly GCA_963700495.1. Classification (GTDB taxonomy): domain Bacteria; phylum Actinomycetota; class Thermoleophilia; order Gaiellales; family Gaiellaceae; genus JACCTU01. The sequence goes on from CAVOXT010000005.1 coordinate 409,363, forward strand.
GCCGCTGCCGTGCTCGGCGTCGGCGGAGCGCTGCTCGTGGCGATCATCCAGGCCACGCTCGCCGATCGACACGGGGCGCTCGGCCCCGCGGCCATCGTCGAGTCGAACGCCGTGGCGACGCTGCTGGGCGCGGCGGCGCCGTTTGCCGTTGCGCTCGCCATCCTCGCCGGCTTCGACTGGCGGCTGGTCTTCGTGCTCGCCGGGCTCCTCGTCGTGCCCGCGCTGGCACTGGCCTACGGCCGTACGTGCTTTCCGGCGGCACCGAAGCTTCCGCGCGACCACGAGCCGGAGCTGCCGAGGCGCTACTGGCTCTACTGGTCGGCGCTGCTCGTGTTCATCGCGATCGAGTTCTGCGTCGTCTTCTGGAGCACCGACTACTTCGAGACGGAGCACGGGCTCTCCGATTCGGCGGCTGCGGCTGCCTCGAGCCTGTTCCTGGTGGGGATGACGATCGGTCGTGTCGCCGGCGGCTGGCTTGCGAAGCGTGTGGAGCCGGAGCGGCTGCTCGCGGTCGCGCTCGCGATCGCCACGGTCGGCTTCGTCGTCTTCTGGCTCGCTCCGTCGGCCGCGGCGGTCGTCGGTCTCGGGATCACCGGAACCGGCGTGTCGCTCCTCTACCCGCTCACCCTCGCACTCGCGATCGGCGCGGCGGGCGGGCGCACCGATGCGGCGAGCGTTCGCGCTGCGTTCGCGTCGGGAACGGCGATCGCGGTTGCGCCGATCGTCCTCGGCGCGCTCGCGGACGCGGCCGGACTGCGCACCGCCTACGCGATCGTTCCGCTGCTGATCTCCTTCGGCGCGGGAACGCTCTTGATCGCCAGGCGCACCTCAGTCGTGACGTGACGAGCTCCCAGACCTGCCCGGTACCCGGCTCGACGTTCACGCGGCGCGCAGCTTCTCCCGCCACTCCGGATCGAGCTCTCGGAGCCGCCGCACCCGCACCGCCGTGGGCGGGTGCGTCACGAACATCGCCGCGATGCCCGCGTGGTCGAACGGGTTGATCGTGTAGAGCGGCTCTGTCGCCGGGCTCGCGCGAAACTCGACCAGCTCACCGGCGAGCTCGAGGCGAAGCAACGCGTCGGCGAGGCCGTGCGGCGTTTGGCACAGCTCCGCGGCAAAGCGGTCGGCCGCGAACTCGCGCCTCGGTGACAGCATGAGATGCACCGGAGCGGCGGCGATCGGCCCGAGCACGAACAGCAGCGCGCGCTGGAGGAAGCCGCCGACCCGGGTGAGCTCGACGAGTGCGGCAGCGAGGACGACGACGATCTCCTGCGTGACGACGTCGCGCGCGCGGACGTGGGCGAGCTCGTGCGCGAGCACGCCTTCGAGCTCGGCCGGGGACGCCGAAGCGAGCAACCCACGCGAGACCGCGAGAGCGGAGCCCCGCGGCCCGCGACCGGCGGCGAGCGCACGCGGATGGCCGTCCGGGATCACGTACAGCTTCGGCTTCACGACGTCCGCGCGAGCGGCAAGGCGCTCGAGCGTCGAATGCAGGAGGGGAGCCTCGGCGAGCGCGAGCACGCGCGCACCGACCATGCCCATCACGATGCGATCGGAGTACCAGTACGCGGCAGCGGCGGAGAGCAGAGTGCAGAAGACGACCGTCGAGAGCAGCCGATATCCGCCCGCCGCCCAACCGAGCAAACCAAGCACGGCGCAGAGAACCCCGACCAGCACCCAGACCTTCAAGAGGTTCCGAGCGGCGGCGAGGCGCATCGGCTACGTGTCTTCGCGCTCGTCTTCGAGCCCGCGCGGCGGCCAGTCGGGCTCCGGCGCATCGCATCGGCTCGAGCAGTGCAGGGAGGCGATGTTCTGGAGGGGGACCAGAATGTGCCCGTTCAGCTCGATGTGGGCGACGTCCTCGATGTAGCAGTAGGCGGTCAGCACGCCTTCCTGGTACTCCCCACCGAAGAGGGCAACCTCGACCTGCTCGCCCTTGTACTTGTTCGTGTAGTCCTCCACCGGCGGTCAGTCTACTCGCGTGATCGCGCCCTCCCGGATGGCGATTTCGGCCAGGCTGCAGTTCCCGACGACCCCTATAAGGCGCCTCGCCTCGAGGGGCTCGATCCCCCTCAGCTCCGCCTCGACCGCGCGGATCGGGCCGCCGTGCGTGATCACGAGCACGCGCCCGTCGGGGTGTCTCGCCGCGATCTCGCGGAGCGCCTGGAGCACCCGCTCGCCCATCTCGCCGTAGCTCTCGCCGTCGGACCAGCCGTGGCTCTCGTAGGCGACCCAGCGGCGGTGCCCCTCGGGGAACCGCTCCTCGATCTCAACCGTTCGCAGACCCGACCAGTCCCCGAGGTCGACCTCCCGCAGGCGTGGGTCGGTCTCGACGGGGAGGCCAAGCCGCTCGGCCACGATCTCTGCCGTCTCTTTCGCGCGCGCGAGGTCGCTGCTGTAGACCGCGTCGACCGCGTCGACCTCGCCTGCGAGCTCCTTTGCCTGCCGGCGCCCGTCGTCGTTGAGCGGCGGATCGGCGTGGCCCTGCCAGCGTCCGTCCCGGTTCCAGTCGGTCTCGCCGTGTCGTGCCAGGACGATCGTCGCCACGGTTTGTACGCTAGCCGCCGTGGATCTCGGCCTATCCGGACGCGTGTGCGTGGTCACCGGCTCAACCCGCGGGATCGGGCTTGCGACCGCCCGGCTGCTCGCGGACGAGGGGGCGAACGTCGTGGTGACCGGGCGGGACGCGGACCGGGTCGAGGCTGCGCGGAGCGAGGCCGGGGCGAGGCTGGCCGTCGTGGCGGATCTCGCGGACCCCGACGCTCCGCAGGAACTCCTGTCGCGGGCGGAGGCCGAGCTCGGACCGGTCGACGCGCTGATCAACAACGTCGGCGTCGCGTCCCAGGCGGACTTCCTCGAGGTGTCCGACCGGGAGTGGGACGAGGTCTGGCAGTTGAACGTCATGAGCTTCGTCCGTGCGATCCGCGGAGTCGTGCCGTCGATGCGCGATCGCGGACGCGGCGTGATCGTGAACGTCTCCTCGACCTCGGGAAAGCGTCCGTCCACCGTCATGCCGCACTACTCCGTCACGAAGGCCGCCGTGCTCTCGCTCTCGCGGCTCGTCGCGGACCTCTACGCGAAGGACGGGATCCGCTGCAACGCTGTCACGCCCGGGCCGACCGCGACCGACGCCTGGCTCGGCGCCGGAGGCCTCGCCGACCAGCAGGCGACCCGCACGGGGAAGGAACGCGACGAGGTGCTCGCTGCGGTAGGCGCGGGGCGACCGCTGGGCAGGCTCGCCGAGCCCGAGGAGATCGCTTCCGTGATCGCGTTCCTTTGCTCCGACCGCGCGTCCTACGTGACGGGCGCTGCGTGGAGCGCGGACGGCGGTACGGTGCCGATCATCATCTGAGGACGAAGAGTTCCGCTCTCGGCACATTCGGGTGACACTCGTGGCACACCGATCGCGCTAGCGTTGGAAGCCCCGCCGGAAGCCCCGGGTGGGTGGGGGTTAGGGATGGGACCGGCCCACGACCACGGTCGGCCCAGTCGCGCGCTCGCGGCGCCGTCCACGACCGGGTGAGCGACTACCCTAGGCCCATGCCGGAGCTCGCCGGACTGGTTGCCGACGCCTTCGAGCAGCGCGTGCGGACCCACGAGGAGCTTTCCCTGTCGCCGCTCGCCGTCCGCTCGTACGAGACCCGCGGCCGCATCCGAGACGAGCAGCAATGCCGCGTGCGCACGCCGTTCCAGCGCGACCGCGACCGCATCCTGCACTCGAAGCCGTTCCGGCGCCTGAAGGGCAAGACACAGGTCTTCATCGACCCGTCCGGCGATCACTACCGGACCCGGATGACGCACACGCTGGAGACGTCCGCGATCGCCCGCGTTGTCGCCCGCGCCCTGCAGCTGAACGAGGATCTCGCCGAGGCGATCGGCCTCGGCCACGACACAGGCCACCCGCCGTTCGGCCACGCCGGCGAGGAGGCGCTCGACGAATGCCTGCGGGAACGGTTTGGCCGGCGGTTCCGCCACAACGAGCAGTCGCTCCGGATCGCCGAGTCGCTGAACCTCACCTGGGAGGTCCGCGACGGGATCCTCAAGCACACCGGGCCGGACGAGCCGGAGACGCTCGAAGGCAAGGTCGTGCGCGTCGTCGACCGTGTCGCGTACATCAACCACGACATCGACGACGCGATCAGGTTCGGGATCCTGCGCGCCGAGGATCTCCCTCGTGACGAGCTCACCGTCCTCGGTCCAACGGGATCGAAGCGGATCGACACGCTCGTGCACGACCTGATCGAGACCTCGGCGCACGCCGGCGACATCGTGCAGAGCGAAGAGGTCGGAAGCGCGATGCTCTCGCTGCGCGCGTTCATGTTCGAGCACGTCTACCTCGGCCCTCACACGCGCGCCGAGCACGAGCGCGCACGGTCGGTGGTCCGCGCGATCTTCGAGCAGCTCATCGCACGCGGTGACGAGGCAGACGTGATCGTCGACTACCTCTCCGGAATGACGGACCGCTTCGCGCTCGAGTACGCGGACAAGCTCTGATGGCGCGGATCAAGGACGAGTCCGTCGACGCGGTCAAGTCGGCTGCGAACATCGTCGACCTCGTCGAGGCCCGCACGCGGCTGCGGAAGGTCGGCGGCCGCTACACGGGCCTCTGTCCGTTCCACCAGGAGAAGACGCCGTCGTTCTCCGTCTCGCCGGACCGCGGCACGTACCACTGCTTCGGCTGCGGAGTCGGCGGCGACGCGATCGCGTTCGTCCGCGAGACCGAGGGGCTCGACTTCGTCGGCGCGATCGAATGGCTCGCGGACCGCTTTCACGTCCCGCTCGAGTACGACGAGTCGTCACCCGCCGCCGACGCCGAGCGCCGGCGCCGCGAGCGGTTGTACGCGCTGCTCGACCAGGCGGCTGCGTTCTACGAGCGGCTGCTCTGGGACTCCGACGCCGGAGCACCGGCGCGCGACTACCTCGCGTCGCGCGGGCTCTCCGAAGACGTTTGCCGCGAGTTCCGGCTCGGCCTCTCGCCGCGCGGCTCGACGCTCGCTCGCAAGGCGGCCGAGAAGGGCTTCGATGCGAGCCGAGCTCGCGGCGGCCGGACTCGTCACGCGCCGCGGCGGCGACTACTTCCAGCGGCGGCTGATGTTCCCGCTCACCGATCCGCGCGGACGCGTGATCGCCTTCCAGGCGAGGAAGCTGCACGAGGACGATCCGCTGCGCGGCAAGTACGTCAACTCGCCGGAGAGCGAGCTGTTCCACAAGTCGAACGTGCTCTACGGCCTCAACCTCGCGCGGGCCGCGATCTCGAAGCAGGACCGGGCGCTCGTGGTCGAGGGCAACACCGACGTGATCGCGCTTCGCCAGGCCGGGCTCGAACCTGTCGTCGCGTCGATGGGGACGGCCCTGACGGAGCGGCAGCTGCGCGAGCTCGTCCGGTTGACGCAGCGGCTCTTCCTCTGCTTCGACTCGGACGCAGCCGGGGAGGACGCAACCCTGCGCGGGATGGAGCTCGCGCTCAAGCAGGGGTTCGAGATCCGGGTCGTCGCACTCCCGCGTGGCAAGGACCCGGCGGACGATCCCGCCGGCTTCGAGGAGCGCCTCGGATCCGCCGAGCCGTACGCCGTGCACCGCGTTCGACTCGAGCTCGACCGCTCGCGCGACCCGCAGCACGCCTATCTGCAGGTGCAGGACGTGCTGAACACGATTCCGGACTCGCCGGAGCGCCACGAGGCATGGCGGCTCGCCAACGACGAGCTCGGACTGACCGTGCACCTGCGGGGAACCGGAGGCGCGACCTCGACCGGCGCGGCGACCTCGCAACGGCTCGTGGGAGCGGGGGACAGGCTCGAGCGAAGCGCGCTCGCGGGAGTCCGCGCGCATCCCGCGCTCGGGCGGGTGCTCTCCGAGCTCGGTCCCGAGCACTTCGACTCCGAAGCACCACCGCCGGGTCCGGGAGACGCTGGTCGGCGCAGACAGGCCGGACGACGAGCTGATGCCGATCTTCGCGGAGCTCGACGCGCTCGCCGATGCCGACGGGATCGACGAGGAGACGGCGAAGCAGCTGCTCCTGCGCCTGCGCGAGCGGAAGCTCCGCCGCGAGCTCGAGTCGGCGGACGACGCGAACCTCCCGGAGCTCCAGCACCGGCTCGCCGAGATCCGGACCGCGATCCGCGAGTTCGCCTAGCCCTCGGTCGACCCGGCTACAATCCCCCCGCTCGTTCCCCGGTAGCTCAATTGGCAGAGCATCCGGCTGTTAACCGGAGGGTTGTTGGTTCGAGTCCAACCCGGGGAGCTCGAAAGCCCCTGCACAGGGGCTGAAACGAGAAGGGCGCCCAGGTCGGCGCGCCCCTCGCCTTATGCCGGATCGAGCAGTCACGTATTCTCCCCGCCATGCGTTGGAACGTCGTAGTTGACGGACAGCCCGGAGGCGTCAGCCCCGTAGAGCACTCTGGCGAGAACGTCCCCGCGATCGGCCAGACGATCGACGTCGGCGGTGCGAAGGCGGTCGTAACCGGTATCACCGGCGAAGGCGACAACACCGTCGTTCACGCCAGGCGTCTCGACACGAAGCTCGGGCACGCCGACACGCACGGAGGCACGGGCGACAGCTGACTTCCGGGTCGGCTGTTAGCCGGAGGCGGAAGAGCGAGGGCGCCCCGTGGGAGCGCCCTTCTTCGTACCTGAGAGCTGCGTCTTGGTCAGGCCGGGATCGCCCACTCGTTGTTGACTGCGTCGAAGACGTCCTTCGCCAGCTCCTGTGTCGCCTTCACGTTGGCGTACCACACGGAGCCGCCGGCGTTCGATTTGCTCGCTGCGTACGCGAGGGCCTGAGACACGGTCATGCTCGTTGCGCCGCCGAAGGCGGAGCTCGTGTTGCCGATCGGCGGGACGTGGGTCAGGTCGATCGCCACGCCGCCGATCGGTGCCGGCGCGTTGAGCTTGTTCCCGCCAAGCGCCGGATTGCTGAAGTAGACGTCGAGCGCCGTTGCCAGCATCTGAGCCTTCAGCATGGCGTTCATCGCGGTGCCCGATGCGTTCGCGGCCTTGATGACGTTTGTGGCGTAGGTCGTGAGCGGAGATGATGCATCCGCGAACGGCGCATACCCCTTCAGGAACGAGAGCAGCTGCGGCTGGTTTGCGGCCGCGATGAGCCCCTGGCCGTTCTTGTTCTGCCAGAAGCCGATCGTGTGGGCGCCGGTCTGCTGTCGATGCGGATCCGCAGACGGTGACGGACGCGGTGGCCAACTGCCCGGTCTCGACGATCTTGGCTGTGTTCGGGTACGTGACGCAGGTGCCGGTCGTCGGCACGTTGACCGTGCGTGTGTAGGAGAACGTTCCCGGGCCTGGATACGCGACGGCACCCAGCGTGTTCGTCGAGCCGTTGAACGTGTCAGTCACTGTGATGTTCTTCTTGGTCTCGGTGGTCGGGGTGTCGAACGTGACAGCGGCGGTACCGAAGGCAGAGCCGTGCGGGGTCGAGAACGCCGAGTCGTCCCAGGTGGCGGTGGCGGTGTTCACGCCTGCGGCCGGGCTGGGCGCGGTGGCGTAGGCGCAGCTGTAGTCCAGCGTCACCGAGCCATGGGCGGGGATAGAGACGGCGGTGCCGCCGGTGACGGTGCAGGTGCCGCCGTTGTCGACGGCGTCGGTCACGTTGGCGGTGATCTGCTCCCAGTCGTTCGGGTTCGTCACGGTGATCTTCCCGGCGACTTCCCAGCCGCTGTCGGTAGTAGCCGTCAGCGGCAACGTTGACCGTGTAGTTGAAGGTCGCGGTGCCGCCGGCTGCGTCACCGTGGATGGTGCGGCGACCGACTTCGTGAGCTTCCACTTGTAGGCCCGGTTGAAGGTTGGCGGGGTCGCGGTGGTCTGGAGGGCGAGGTCGTTGCCGGCGCAGGCGGTCACGGTGATCGTGTCCGAGGTGGCGAGCGGTGTGGTGTTGTTCTTGA
>CAVOXT010000006.1:0-560314 GCA_963700495.1 uncultured Actinomycetes bacterium
GCGATGATCGTCTCGGTCTATCCCACCATCCGCGACAACCCCGAACTGAACAGGCTCGTCGAGAGCTACCCGGAGGCGCTGAAGGCGTTCATCGCCTTCGGCGGCGCCGTCGACTTCACGCGTCGGCCGCCGGCTACCTCGGCAGCGAGCTGTTCTCGTTCATGGTCCCGGTGCTCTTCATCGTCGCCGTCGGCAACGGTGCGGGCGCGATCGCCGGAGAGGAGGAGCGCGGCACGCTCGACCTGCTTCTCTCGAAGCCGGTCACCCGCACGCGGATCGCCGTCGAGAAGCTCGGGGCGATGTGCGTGGAGGTCGTCGGCCTCGGCGTCGTCCTGTGGGTCGCGCTGTGGATCGGGGCGCGCGCGTTCACGATGGACGTCTCGGCGGCGCACCTGGCCGCGGCCACCGTCGTTCTCGTCGTGCTGGCGATCACCTACGGCGCGGTCGCGTTCATGCTCGCCGCCGCAACGGGACGCAAGAGCCTCGCCGTCGGGGTGACGGTCGCCCGGCCGTGGGCGCGTACCTCGTGAACTCGCTCGCCGCCCTCGTCGACGTCCTCGAGCCGCTCCAGAAGCTCTCGCCCTTCTACCACTACGCGGTCGGCGACCCGCTCCGTCGGGGGCTCGCCCCATGGCACACGCTCTTCCTCGTCGCGGTCGGGGCGGCCGCGGCGGTGGTGGGCGTCGTGCTCTTCGGACGGCGGGACGTCGCGGCCTAGCTCGGGTCAGGCGAGCGACGCTCACGTGCACCGTGCGCTCGCGCGGCCCGTCGAACTCGCAGAAGAAGATGCCCTGCCAGGTGCCGAGCGCGAGTCGTCCCGTCGTCGCGCAGCGGGATCAGCACACTCGGCCCCATGAACGCGGCGCGGATGTGGGTCGGGCGCGTTCTCCTCGCCCTCCTCGACGTGCTGCCACGGCCAGTCCTCGGGGACGATCCGCTCGAGCGCCGTCTCGAAGTCGCGCGCGACGCTCGGGTCGGCGTGCTCGTTGATCGTCACGCCGGCCGTCGTGTGCGGCACGTAGACGAGCGACGGCCGAGCCGTGCTCGCCCGGCGACCGCGTCGCGCACGAGGCGCGTGATGTCGACGAGCTGGCTCTGCCGCTCGGTCGTGACGCGTCGAGCTCGCGCACGCGTCAGAGCGCGCCGCCGGCGGCGGGAGGCGCACCGTCCTCGAGCGGGTTCTCGCCGCCGGACTCGCGGGCGAGGTAGTCCTCGACGAGCATCACGTTGTCCCTCGAGCCGCTCGACCACCTGGAGCAGCGCCGACATCGACGACACCTCCTCGCGCTGCTCCTGCAGGAACCAGTGCATGAACTGCTCGGCGACGAGGTCGCCCTCCTCCCGCGCCGTGACGGCCAGCTGCCGAGATCTGGCCGGTCACGCGCTTCTCCTGGTCGAGCGCGAGCTGGACCGGGGCGACGACGTCGGCGAAGGTCGTCTGCGGAGCCTCGACTGCGGGGATCACGACCTCCTCGTCGGCGTCGAGGAGGTACTGCACCATCATCATCGCGTGGTTCCGCTCCTCGACCGCCTGGCGGTAGAAGTGCGCGGCGAGCTGCGGCAGCGTCTGCGCGTCGTAGTGGACGGCGATCGCGATGTACTGCTGCGACGCCGCGAACTCGTACGCGATCTGCTCGTTGAGTTCATCCGTGAACTTGGACATGCGCCGATCCTAGTCGGCAGAACCGCCCGTAACGCCGGGGTGGTGCCGAGTAGCATCGGCGCATGGCCGGGATTCCCGAGACGCTCAAGGGCCGGAGCTTCACCCGCGTCGCCGACTGGAGCCCGGACGAGCTTCGCCTCGCCCTCGACCTCGCCGACGAGCTGAAGGTCGAGCGGGCGCGCCGCAGGGAGCTGCGGGTCCTGCCCGGGCCGGACCGTCGGGCTGATCTTCCACAAGCCCTCGACGCGCACGCGGATCAGCTCCGAGGTCGGGATCGCCGAGCTCGGCGGGATGGCGCTCTACGTGCCGGCGGCGGACCTCCAGCTCTCGCGCGGCGAGTCGACACGCGACACGGCGCTCGTCCTCTCCCGCTTCGTCAGCGCGATCCTGATCCGCACGTTCGACCAGGCCGAGGTCGACGAGTTCGCCGAGCACGCGACGATCCCCGTCGTCAACGGCCTCACCGACGCGTCCCACCCGCTGCAGGCGCTCGCCGACGCGATGACGATCCGGGAGCGGTTCGGCACGCTCGAGGGCGTACGGGTCGCGTACCTCGGCGACGGCAACAACGTCTGCCATTCGCTGATGCGGATCGCGGCCCGGACGGGCATGAGCCTCGTGGCCGCGTGCCCCGACGGCTACCTGCCCGACCCCGAGATCGTGGCCTCGTGTCGCGAGGATGCCGCGACGACCGGCGGGAGCGTCGACGTGGTGACCGACGCGGGCGAGGCCGTCTCCGGTGCCCACGTGCTCTACACGGACGTCTGGACCAGCATGGGGCAGGAAGCCGAGCGCGAGCGGCGGCTTCACGACCTCGATCCCTACCGGCTCGACGCCGCGAAGCTGGCCATTGCGGCACCCGACGCGATCGCGCTCCACTGCCTCCCCGCGCACGTCGGCGAGGAGATCACGGCGGACGTCCTCTACGGCGACCGGTCGCTCGTCTGGGACCAGGCCGAGAACCGCCTGCACGTCTACAAGGCCGTGCTCGCCCTGACGGTGCGCTGACGCACGGCCTCCCGCTCCGGCCGGACGCCTGCTCCTATCCTTCGCGCGTGACGTTCGACGACGTCGTCCGCTCGGCCCTCGACAGCCTGCCGCCGCACATCGCCGCCGCCCTCCGCAACGTCGCGGTCGTGGTCGAGGACGAGGACCCGGACGACCCGGACCTGTACGGCGTCTTCGACGGCGTCCCGCTCACCGAGGGCGGGCCAGCTCCCGGCGATCTCCCGAACCGGATCGCGATCTTCCGCCGTCCCCTCGAGGCGGACTTCGAGGACGTCGACGAGCTCCGCGAGGAGATCCGGATCACCGTGCTCCACGAGCTCGGTCACTACTTCGGCCTCGACGAGGACCGGCTCTCCGAGCTGGGCTACGAATGACCACGTTTCTCGAGATCCTCATCTGGCTCGCCCTGCTGCTCGGGGCGCTCGTCGTCGTCCTCTTCCTGTTCGCCCGGCGGCGCTGACGGCGGCACCGAGGGGAACGACCCGGTCGGGGCGTCGGTTTGCCGAAGGGAATGACGGGGAACGAATAATCGTTGACATGTCCATGCAGACCATCCCGCGGATCCACGACGAGATCGAAGAGCTGAGCGAGCGGAGAGTCACGCTCTGGAACTCGCTCTCCCAGGGACGCGATCCAGCCGTGGTCGAAGAGATCAAGGCGCTCGACGCGCAACTCGACGAGCGCTGGGCCCAGATCCGGGCCGAGCGCGCGCGTATTCGCTTCGGCGAACGCGACGAGATCGTGCGGCGGGCACGGGCCGAAGAGCGGCTCGAACGCGCCGCGTAGGGACGGGCGGAACCCGCGGCAGGCGCGTTCCCGGCAGGGAACGCCGCGGGTTCGCCGTACCATGTGATCGTGCTGGTACGCCGGGCCGACAGCGACGACCCCGTCGCACAGGAGCGCCAGGCGCTCGCCGAGCAGCGCGCCGCGCTCGAAGGCCTGAAGCGGCAGCTCGCGGAGCGGGTCGCCGCGGTGAAGGAGCGCGAGGACGAGCTGCGCGCTGCGATCGCGCGGGTGGCGGCCGGGAAGGAGCCTGCCGTCGCACTCCCGCCGCAGGTCGACCCCAACTCCGACCGCCTTGCGACGCGCGCGGCGTCGCTCGCCGAGCGCGAACGGGCGGTTGCCGCCAGGGAGGCGGCTCTGGCCGCCGGGGGCGGGCACAACGGCGACGCGGCACTGGCCGAGCGCGCCGCGACGCTCGATGCCCGGGCGCGGGAGCTCGACTCCCGTCTCGCCCAGCTCGACGCCCGCGAGCGTGCGATCGAGGAGAGAGAGCGGGTGCCACGAGATCCCGATGCCGTGCGCCTTGCCGAGATCGAGGCGCGGCTCGACGAGCTTCGCGCGGCCGAGGAGGCTTTCCTTCGGACGAGACGCGAGCTCGCCGACCACAGCGACGCGATCGCGGCGCGGGAGCAGCTCCTGGCCCAGCGCGAGCGGGAGCTCGACGAGCGCGAGGACGGCTGGGGCGGCCTCGACATGCAAGAGCTCGAGTCACGTCTCCGGCGGCTCGAGACGCAGCGGAGCGCGATCGAGCAGACGAGGAGCTTCAGCGGCGGCTTCCGCAAGCTCGAGCAGGACGGCACCCGCCGTCCGCCGTCGGGCTAGAGCGGAGGCACCGCGGGTCCGCGGCCCAGACGCCGGAGGCGGTGGGCGAGCGGCAGGTGACTATTCGCGCGCAGTGAGATCGAGGTCGAGAAGTGCCTCGACCGCGTCCTCGAGGCCCGCTCTCGCTGCGGTTGCGACGTAGACGACCCATGGGTGGAGGGGTGTCCCACCCGTGTAGGCGACGACCGGTACCCGAACGCCGTGCGCGTACCACGCCTCCATCGCGGTGCCCTCGTCGGGATGGGCGAACGAGGCGAGCATTGCATCGCAGCTGTCGATGTCCGCGAGGTCGCCTTCGACGATCTCGACCTCGTTCCCCGCTGTGCGACCGCGGTAGTCCCGGCGCATCGGATCGATGGGCTCGGCGCCGCGCCGTGAGAGAAGCTCGGAGGCGCGCCGCCGGTATTCCTCCGCATACGGCGGCCCGGCCAGGTAGACGCGAATCGGTGCCGCTGCCATGACGGGGGCCTAGAGTACGTCGTATGGATGCCCCCGAGCGCACGGGCGAGTTCGTCGCGCTCGGCCACGCGGGGTCGGAGCACTACGCCGGGCTCGAGACCTTTCCGAACCCGGGTGTGGCGCGCGTCGAGATGACGAGCGACGAGCTTGCGGCGATGTGTCCGGTCACGGGTCAGCCGGACCTCTACGTCGCGACGATCGACTACGCGCCGGATGCGTTGTGCCTCGAGTCCAAGTCGCTGAAGCTCTACCTCGCAACGTTTCGCAACGAGGGCCGCTTCTGCGAGGCGCTCGCCGTGACGATCCGCGACGACGTCGCCACCGCGCTCGATCTGCCGGCCGCGCGGGTGCAGGTCACGCTCCGCCAGAAGTCGCGCGGCGGTATCACGATCACGGCGACCGCGTAGGACTGCATGCCCGGTGGTGGACTGGCGTTCCACGGCCTACCGTGACCGGCTCGACGATCGGGTGAACCCCGGGAAGAGGGACCCAAAGGACGTTCTCGCAGGGTCGAGGAGATCCAGGATCCCGCTAGAATCCAGGCTCCGGGGCGTTAGCTCAGTTGGGAGAGCACCAGCTTTGCAAGCTGGGGGTCGCCGGTTCGAGCCCGGCACGCTCCATCAGCCGTGATCCCCTTGCTCATGCGGGATCGCGGCCACAACGACGCGCTCTACTGCTCGCAGTCGGACGCCACAAGAACGCCAGAACGATTCGATCTGGCGTCCAGCCGCGCCCTGATCGAGTCCTCGGAGTCGTGGGCCAGGTGCCCGTAGTGGCGGTCGATCATCGCGATCGAGGTCCCCATCACGCGCGACAGCTCGAAGGTCGAGACACCGGCGGCGAGCGCCTCGGTCGCGAACGTGTGGCGCAGGTGGTACGGGCCACGCTTCGCGATCCCGGCTGCCTCGAGCGCCGGGTACCAGTTCCGTGAGCGCCAGTTTCGAGATCTCCAGGTGACCGCCCATCGGGGCTGGGAACAGCAGCCCGGTGTCGAGCCGCGGCGGAAGCTGCTCGATCGCCTCGAACGCCCTTGCGGTGAGCGGCACCCGCCGGCGGGCACGGTGGCTCTTGCCGTAGGGACGCATGATGCCCTTCGCGTACTTGCGCTGCACCGCCAGTGCCCGTCCTGCCCGATCGAGATCGCGCCGCTCGAGCGCGATCCATTCCTCGGGCCGTAGGCCGGTCTCGGCGGCGACGATCACGCGGGCCGCGTCGAGCGACGTCGAGCTCGAGCGACGATCGCGTCGACCTCGTCCACGGTGAACGGCAAGATCTCCTCTGCTCGCGGCTGCGGGTTCTTCCCGGCGTCGGCGGCCGGGTTGCGGGTCAGGTACTTCCAGCGGACCGCGGCGGCGAGCGCCTGCCGCATGGCGGAGGTGACCCGGTAGCGCTGCCCGTCGTCGTATTCGACCCGCCAGTCCGCCACGTCGGCGGAGGCGTCCTCGAGTTCACGGAGCGTCCAACTGCCGAACCGTTCCCGGCTATGGGCGAGTCGACCGGCAAGCGTCTCCCGCGTGGAGTCAGCGATCGTGGCTCCGTGTCTTACGAGGAAGATCTCGCAGAACTCGTCGTAGCTGATCTCGTTCGAGGGCCCGCCGCGACCGAGTCCCGGCGCGACGTTCTCGGCGAACCAGCGGCGCGCCTCGGTCTTGGTCTTGAAGCCAGTACGTTGGGGCCGCTTGCCGTTCTCAGGCCAGCGGATCCCGTAGCCGCGTGGGGTCTCGAAGACGCTTCCGCGAGTCTCAGCAGGCATCAGGTGGTACCTCCTCGGTTCTAAGCGGGACGGGTGACGAGACCGAGGATACTTCCATGCGGTGGACGGCGTCCGGGGCGGGTGACACTTCCTCGGTGTCGCCGTCCGCCATTGCCAGCTCGACGAGCCACTCGTCGATCTTCTCGGGGATGTAGCGAATCGCCCCCGACGGGAGCTTCACCGCTGGAACCTGGCCCGCTCTCGTCCAGCGCAGCAGCGCCCCGGCCGAGACGCCGAGTCGGTCGGCGAGCTCACGGGCCGTGAGGAGCCGTGCGTTCATGTTGCGGGCGGCTCCCAGCGGACCGCGTTCCTGATTGTTACGACCTGCTCCCCGGTGTCGAGGAAACGGATGAGGCTGGAGTTCATCGCCCCCCGTGCGAGCACGACGCACTCCCGGCGCTTCCTCACACGCGGGTTCCACGAGCCCGTGTACGTCGAGCGGCCCTTGCGGTTCGTCGCCCTGTTGCCACCACTGGGACAGTCCTTCTTGAGGCGGTGCTCCGGACCCGCGAGCAGCGCACGGTTCGAGTCGACGTGCCCGAGATCCCATTCCTGCCACGGCAGGATCGGCCGACCACAGCGAGCACAGAGCGCGTTGCCAGCCGCGACGACACGAGCGACGCGCTCACGCTCCTTGCGGAACTTGGCGTCGTAGCCGCGCTCGGCCTTGCTCGGCCTCGGGCGCACCCGCCGACGCTGCCGCTCGCGCTCCCGAGCGACCTGCGCCTTCGAGAGCTTTGTCTTGCGCGTCCGGTTCGCCCGCAGCGCCGCCGCTTCGAGCGAGTGCTGCTCGCAGTAGGGCGAACTCGGGCTCCAGGTCGCCGACCCGCAGCGAGTGCAACGCCGCGGCTTGCGAGCACGAGCTTGCCTGGGCGGGCGAGCCTCGCCTCGCGAGCGATGTCTACCTCGACAACGATCAGAGCAGAAGCGCGTCCAGCGCGAAGGGGGCTCGAAGGGCTCGCCGCAGAAAGCGCATAAAATCGTGCTTTTCATCCGTCCGATGGTGTGGGGGGAGAAATCGAAGCCTGGCTTGGGGGGCTTCGCGACCTCGATTCCACGACCCAGGGCCCTCCCCCTACCCGGGGTGCCATGCTCGCTGTTGTTGCGCGCGCTCACGGTGGGCCGACTCCCAGCGAGCGGAAGAACGCGAGCGCCTCGTCGCCGTGGAGGATGACGTTGTCGGTGAGTTTGTCCACGCCCCTGTGCGAGCGGCTCCCGGGCGAGATCGCAACGTACGGGCGTCGATGGTCTCCCGTTCGGTCCCAGGGGTCCGGGTCGCCGCTGAGGCCATGTCCGCAGCAGGCACCCGCGACGTCGGCCAGCCAGCCGAGGCAGGGGTCGGCGGGATAAGGGAACGGCTCGAACTCAGGCGCCGGGATTGGCATCCCACCGCAACGCGGGCACGGCCATCTCTTCTCAGGGGACAGGGTGTAGGGCTCGGGGTCGAACAGGTGCATGAGCTCGGCGTGGGCCGCGGAGGTCATGCTTCGGCCTCGTTGATGCCGCGAACGCGGTCTCGGCTCACCTCGATGGATGCGCGATCCACGCAGTAGGCGCTGAGTCGCGAGAGACCGCGGACGCAGTGGACGCATGGCTTGGTTGAGACGAATCCGGCGCATTGGGATTGCTGACGCGGACCCGAGTCGAGCGGGTTGCGTCCGCGGCGTCCGCGTCGCAACCAGTTGAGCGTCCCTACTGGCTTCATCTGGGTTCCCTCAGCCCGATCCCCGTGTAGAACCGCGCGCGGTCGGCTGTCTCGTGCCCGCCAGCCCGCTTGACCCGAACCGCCGCCACCGCTGCACGAAGGTCCCGCCCGAACACCTGCTTCGTGCTTTTCGCGTGACCGTTGTCGTCCGCCCAGAGGCGCCAGGCGCTGTACAGGTTGTCCACGGTGACCTCGTGCTGTTGGCCGCGGACGCAGCGGTCGCGGACGAATGCGGCGACCGGCGATGCCAGGTCCTGGAGCGCGATGATCGCCTCGTCGGCTTGCGGCACGTGGGTGAACCGTCCGTTTCTCTCACCCAGTCGTTTGAGCCCGTCGAGCGCCCAGTTCAGGACGCCGGGGAGCTCGTCGTGTAGCGCTGACTCGAGACCGTGATCCTCTTGCCCCAGCCAGGAGCGTGAGAGCAGGAGCGGCACGAACCGGCCCGCGATCGCCATGCTCGCGTCACCGAGCTGGGGGAGCTCGTTGGAGCAGAGCATGATCCGGGTCGGGAGCTTCCCGGTCCATTGCTCGCGGTACTTCCGGTTGACGGTCAGGCTGTCCTCGCCGGAGATCGAGAGCAGTCGTTCGACGACGACGTGGGCATTCCGCCCGTTCATCCGCGCGTCGGAGACGACGGCGAGCGACTTGCCGATCAGCGGGGCGAGACCGAAGTCGTGGTTCAGGCTGGACAGCGTCGGACCAGCGACGTTCTCGTACCCGAGCAGGGCGCTCAACAGGCGCGCGATCACGCCCTTGCCGCCGCGGGTGGGCCCGACCAGCAGGAGGATCTTGTGCAGGTCGAGCCGCCCGGAGATGACGTACCCGAACCACTCCTGAAGCGCCGAGGCGGACTCGGGGTCACCCGGCCACAGCTCGTTCTGGAATGTGCGCCAGCGCACCGGTCGCGGAGCCGTCGGGTCGTAGGCGAACGGGACGCTCGTCCCGTTGAAGAACAGCGGGGTGTGCCCGAGAACAGCGCGCGAGTTGACGTCGAGCAACCCGTTCGCGCACGAGACCAGCAGCCCGTCGTACGCCGTCCCGTCGAGCCAGGTCGGCATCGAGACGTCCTCAGGAAGGTGCGCGACGGCGGCCAGCGCGGCCAGGAGATCGGCGATCTTGTACCGGTTTGGAGCCCACGGCTTCAGGACGATGTTGTTCCTCCGCTCGTCCCACGACTCGTACTGGGCGTGCTCCGTGAAGCGGTATGCGGCGGCTGCCATCGCGCGCTGCTCGATCTCGACCCAGCGGGCGCCCCGCCATTCCCACCATCCGCCCCGCCAATGCCTCACGGTCGACGGGCCGGCCGAGTGCTGGTAGCAGGCCTTCGCGAACTCGCGAGCCACCTCCATCGGGGCGTTCGGGGGCGGCAACATCAACGCACCCTCCGGCCCGGTCGCCATCCGTTCGTCCGGATCGTCCGGCCCCAACGTCGTCTCGTACCCGTCGGGGATCGTCATCGGCGGCGCGCCTTCATCGGGAACGGCCCGCCCTCGGCCACCGCGTCGAGATGGCCGCGGCGGACCCGGAAGTACGAGTTCGGATCAGGCAGCCGTTCGCCGCGAAGCGCACGACGTAGCGCGGCAGCGTCGAGTTGACGGGCGAGGACGGGGCGGCCGAGCAGGATGGAGCAGAAGACCTCGAGATCGCTGGTCAGGACGATTGCGGCCCACAGACGGCGCGAGGCGGCGACCGCTGCCGGGTCGACCCAGACCATCGGCTCGGGGATCGGTCGGCTCACCCCGTACTCCTCCAGCGCCTCACCCCTGAAAGGAGCGGCCGATCAAGCACCTGCGCCTTGCGGTTCGCCTCTTTTGCTCTATCCTTTCCAAGAGACGCCTTCGCCAGGTTCTCCCGATGCCGCCTCCGGGCGGCGTCGGCGTTCATGGGCCGCCTCGCGTCTTCTCGAGGTACCCGTCGACCTCCTCGGGACGGAACCGCATTCGGTCGCCGACGCGGTAGGGGACAAGATCGCCTTGGCGGACGAGGCGGTAAATCGAGAACCGAGACACGCGAAGCAGCGCGGCGACCTCGTTGACGGTCAACAGCCCCGAGCCGACCGGCGGATACCCTGTTGTCTGATGGTCGGACATGTATCGAGCGTGACGGACGCCGGGCTATCTCTCCCCGAAACTGGCCAAAGTCGCGCGCTGCAACTTTGGCCGCGTCTGTTCGACGCCTGCACCGCCGATGGGGAGCCCACCGAGCGGGACGTCGTCGACGCCGAGGAGCTGATGGGGCTGGTGCAGGACGAGTACGCGCGGCTCGAGAAGCTCGGCGTACCTCAGTGGCCCGAGACGATGAGTACCTGGGCCACGTTCCACGAGCTGGCAGTTCGCGTAATCTCACGCCGCCACGGAGGAAACGGCCGCCATGCGAAGGACACGCAGCTTCGCGTATCAGACGGCAGGCCGCTCGCCGCCTGCGTAGGAACGCTGACCTGGGACCGGGTACAGCTCCCGCACGGTATCTCGTACACCTCGGACTATTACGGCTGCGGCGCGATTTTCGAGGATACGAGGCGCACGAGTGGGCGCATGTGGGCGACAACCTGCCCGGCCTGCCGGCAGAAGCGATCGGAGCGCCGCCGCGCTCGGGTGCGCGCTCATCGCCGGTTCGCTAGCGGTTGAACCGCTCGTAGACCTCGTCGTAGCCTCTCTTGCTCATGCCGCGCATCGCCGACCCCATTCTCCGCTGCGTCGCGTACCTCTACGTGTCGGCGCGCTAAGACCGATCGCCGAGGGCGCGGGCAGTGGCCTGCGCGAGCGCCGTGCCCAGTAATGCTCCGGCGATGACGTCGGCCGGATAGTGGACCCCGGTGTGGACGCGCGAGTAGGCGACGGCGGCCGCGAGCGCACGGATCGGGATTGCCTCGCAAGGGAGGACGCTGCCGACTCCAGTGGCGAAAGCGAAAGCGGTCGCCGAGTGGCCGGACGGAAACGAGGTGCTCGGGGGCATGACGGCGTGACGGGCCGCGGGGACGTCGCTCGTGTCCGGCCGCCGGCGACCAACGAGCCGTTTGAGCACGAGATTGGCGACGGCGGACGAGACCGCGGCCGACGCGAGCCCAGTGACGGCGGCGCGCCGGCCGCGAGCGCCACGGGTCAGGGCAAGAATCGCGGCGGAGCCCAGCCACAGCCGCCAGTAGTCTGCCGCCTGCGTCAGCAGGCGCATCGCCCGGTCGAGGCTGGGCGTCGGGGTCTGGGTGATCGCCGCGTAGACGCCGACGTCCACACGTTCGGCGTCGCGTAACCAGGCGGGGAGTGGACGCCTGGGCAAAGCGGGAGCAACCTGGGTGGCGAAGAGGGACATCACCGGCGATCCTTGGTGCGACGATCATGACGTGCCATGGACGTCCCGAATAGTCCCGGTTTGCACAGTCGAGATCTCTCCGAGCGGTGGCGAAGTGCGCGAACGCGCTCGACCTTGCCGTCGGTGCGCGGTCGGTAGGGCTTCGTCCTTAGGTGAAGATGTGCCGATTGACACATTCGAGCAGGAACGATATACGGGGGACGTGACGCCGACGTTCAGGAGGTCTCATGTCCTCACTTGCCGTTGCTCAGCGCACCCTCGGGCGCACGCTGCCACCCTGGTGGTTGTTCCTGCTCACGAGTATCGGTTGGATGCTCGTCGCGCTGATCGTGCTCCGCTTCGACTACACGTCGGTGTCCGCGATCGCGATCCTGTTCGGCATCGTCGCTATCGCAGCCGGTGTGTTCGGGATCGGGTGGGTTGCGGCGATCGCCATCATCCGCGGGGTCAGGGACATCGTGCTTGCCTTTCGCGTGCGCGAACTCCAGCACGCGTAAGCGGGTCCGTCGCGCACCGCCGTCGCGCCTCCGGCGGCTTTCAGCTTGAGGTTCACGCCTTATCACGCGGGGCGCACAAGTCGTTCCGGCCGCACCGTGGCATGGCGTAAGTGAATTTCCTGCGAGACAACGGCGTCCGCGTTATCGACTAGGAGAATCGTGACGCGAAAGCCGTCTGACGCAGCCTGAGGGACGCCTTGTCTCTGAGCCCCGGGTTGGCACGTCGACGCTACGAGCCTCGATAGCGGCGCAGTCCTGGCGCTCCAGCCAGGCGGGAACCGCGCACGTGCAGCGCCTCGCTCATGCTGGTGGGCTCCTCACTGATTCTGGTCCGGCATGAGCGCCTGGCAGGTGTCGGAGTCCTTGACCGCCTTTTCGAATGGGCCCTTCACGGCCTCGAGGCCGCTGACGGTCGCCTTCGCATCGGCCACGAGCTTGGTCAGCTGCGCGGCGATCGGGACGACGACCGTCGCGACGTTTGCGGCGCCGGCTCCAAACGACCTGATCTGGGTGATACCCGCCTCGATCGTGCTGATGACCGACTGCGCGCTCGTCACGAGCTCGTCGACGTTCTGCTTCGCTTCGCTGGCGCCCTCGACGTCAGGAACCGGAAGCGCCCGGATCTCACTCACGAGACTGGCCGTCGCCGCCGTTGCCTGCTCCAACTTCGTCAGCGCCACCTGCTTCGGGATGCCCGGGGTCAGACTCGCGACGATGCTCGTCACCTCTTGCTCCCAGGCCGAGATGCTCGTGCAGAGGCTGTCCGCATACTGGTCTGCCTGCTTCTGACTCTCACTCTTGCCGCAACCCGCCGCGGCCAGAGCCAGGAGCATCACGAGCACCACCGCGCACACGCGCGAGATCGACGCTCGGCCCGCCGAGGAATCTCCGTGCGCGGGCATGGCGAGACAATGAACGACGGAGGCGTGATTGTCCAACCGACGCCGCTCGTCGGTGACCCTTCGGTGCGTTTCCTCTCGGTCGGCGAGTGCCCTGGGACGGATGCGCGATCCGGAGGCCATCGGCTCAAACATCACACTCGCACATGCAAGAAACCGCTGCAGAGAACGAATCAGCCGACGCTTTGGGATTTCTGGGTTCGCGAAAGAACGCGGAGGACGTCGAAGAGGTTCGAGCCGGGGCTAATCTCGCGCTGTGAATTGGTGGGAGTGGCTCCTCGTCGCCCTCGCATCGACTCTGATCGTCTATGGCGGGGTTCGTCGCCCGGTTGATCGTCGCGGGTCGCCGCCAGGATGCGCGAGCGCTCGCGACGCTGGTACGGGACTGCATCGTGCTCGTAGGCAGATTGGTGCGTAACCCGCGCGCCCCGCCGACGAGAGGTGCTCCTGTTCGCGCTTGCCGGCTACCTCGCGCTTGCGTTCGCCTCGTCCCGGACTTCATTCCGGTCGCAAGGCAACTTGACGACGTCATCTGCTTGGCGCCGAGGGGACCGCCGAAGGCGGACATGCCCGCCTCCCCCGTTCGTCACCTGACGCACGACGACGCCTTCGACGGCTCAACCGTCTCCGTCGTGTCTTCCATCACTCGCCTCGCTCCTGGTCGCGCGAACGGGTAGGTCAGGTGCTCGCGAGCTTGCAACGCATGCACGCGGCGCTGTGCGATGGCGAAGACGAGGAGGGAAATGCTGCTGCCGAGGAGCGCGCCGGCGATGACGTCTGTCAGCCAATGAACTTGCAGGTAGGTGCGACTCCAGGCCATGCCGGCGACGCCGAGAATGGCGAGCGCCCACCACCATCTGCGCCGTGCTCCCGGTGTCGTGAACAGCAAGACCAGCGCGACGCAGGTCGCGCCGGCGTACGTGGCGTGGCCAGACGGGAAGGAGGCGCCCATCGGGTGGACGAGCCCGTCGGGTGGGCGGGTTCGATCGACCCCAAGCTTGAGGAGCGACGAGAGAAGCGGAGCCAGCGTTTCGACGGCTAGGAGCGCGGCAAGCGCGAGCCAGCGGTGCGCGCGTAGCAGGAGTAGTCCGATGACCGTGATCGTGAGTATGCGGCCGAACCCGCGCCCGAGCCAGTTGAACACGAGCGCGAGGTCGGTGAGCAACGGCGTCTGGAGGTCGTACATCGCCTGCGACCAGCTGCGCTCGAGGGCAAGTGGTTCCGCGGGCGCGAGTATGGCCATCAGCACGACGAGCGCGAGCATTCCACTGGCTGCCCAAAGAGCGTGAGTCGGATGCGCGAGGAACGATTCACTTCGCGTACGCGGCGTCCGTTGAGGCTGTTTCCTGGCCGGGACGCCGAAGGCATGACGGGCGTCATGCGCGACGTAGCCGTCGTCATCCTCGACTGGTTTGCCCTCGGCTGCGACCACGTCGCTCCCTGGATACATCATCTGCTGTTATCAGCATTGGCTCTACACACCTCGTCAGAGCTCTGCCCGGGCCGTTGCAGATCAGTGCTCATACATGCGCGCAGAGAGCCACCATAAGACCTCGACCTCGGCAATCAGCGACGCGAGCACCCAGAGGGCCACCACGAGCCCACCATCATGGGGCGGCTCCGGCTCGTTCCTCGTCCATCGCTCCCGATCGCGGCCCGCCCCGCCCGCGCCGAGATCGCCTTCGGGGTCAGGCGCGCCGTGGGTGCGGGCTCGGTGATTGATCACGCGTTTCTGCTCGGGGACCGTCTGCGTCATCGTCTCCAGCTCCATTTCGTTGGTGTCGAACTGTGCCGACGCGTCGAACGTGTGGATGCAGCACAACCATGCCGGGCGGCGCTGCCAGGCGGCTGCCGCGTCTTTGACTCGCGCTGCCAACGGCGTGGGTAGTAAAGGCACTCACGGCGGCCGCAGTGCCTAACGCCAGGACGCAGCGCGTGGCGAGAGATCCGGACGCCCGCCCGCGACGGTGCGCGTGAAACGGAGGCTCGGTCGACTCATCGCATGCCGTGGTGGCAGCGGCGCGCCGCGGTGTGGCATCCGGTTGGCAGCGACGCGCGCGAGAGTGCCATCGTTAGGAGTAATCGAGCGAAGGGAGGAGCAATGTTCGAGATGGAAAACGTGGTCGTCGTTCGATTCACGGAGCCGAGCAAGGCCTACCAGGCGTTGACTGTGCTGAAGGACTGCTCGGCCGACGGTCGCATCGCGCTGGAGTCGGCGGCGATCGTGGAACGCACTCCCGAGGGCGTGCTGCGCATCCCGGAGAACACCGACAACGTCGGCCCCGTGGGTATGGCGAGCGGCTCGTTGATCGGGATGCTCATCGGCGTCCTGGGCGGGCCCGTCGGCGTGCTCGTCGGCTGGGGCGCCGGCGCCTTGATGGGCGGGCTGTTCGACCTCGATCACGCCGAGAAGTCCGACGAGGCGCTCAGCGTTCTCGGCAGGGCGATGCCGCCGGCGTCGACCGCTGTGATCGCGAGCGTCGGAGAGCCGGCGGTCGAGGTGATCGACGGCGAGATGGCCAAGCTCGGAGGCGAGGTCACTCGCCGCCCGGTCGCTCAGGTCTTGGATGAGCTCGAAGAAGCGGAGGAGGCCGCTGACGCCGCTGCGCGCGAAGCGAGGCGAGCGTTGCGCAAGAAGCGCAAGGCCGAGCTGACTGCAGACCTCGACGAGCGCGTGGGAAAGCTGAAGGAGAAGCTGCACGTCTCCTGACAACGCCCCGCCTGCCGGTGGCCGAAACCCGCCGACCGTAAGGTCGGCGGGTTTCGGCGTCTCTGGGAGCACGAGCCCGCTGGTTGGCTCGACCACGAGCCCGCTGGTTGGCTCGACGACGTCGAATGGTCAGAACGGCGACCACGCTCCTTACAGGAGCCGTGCCGAGGGCGATCTGCCGGGGTGGCTGGAAGCGATCCTGACGCGGAGCGCGCCGGGCCGGATGACGAACTCGAGCGGCGGGGTGAGGTCGACCGCCTCGCCATCCACTCCGGCGTGGACCGGCGCGGGGGCGGTCAGCTCGAGCCGCACGGCGGTCCAGGCCCGTCCCGGGCTCCGGCCGGCGCGTGGCGTGTCGAGGACGACGACGCCGAGCTGTCCGCTGTCGAGCGTCGGCCGGGTGCCGGGTGCATGCGGGGATTCGAGCGAGTAGGGGTTGTTCGACACGAGCACGACCGCAGGGTTGCGATGCGGGCGGCCCCGGTTGTCCACGAGCTGCAGTTCGGTTGCAGACGCGCTCGGTCCGAGCACTTCCGCTGCCGTCTCCAGCAGCGTCCGCGCCTTGGCGTCGCGGTACGTCGGCTGTCGAACCGCGTCGCCGTAGATCCCGAGCGAGACGTTGTTGAGGAACAGGCGGCCGTTCACCTCCGCCACGTCGATCCGGCGTTCGACGCCGTCGGTGAACGCGTCGAGCGACCCGACCAGATCATGCCGATCGATGCCGAGGTCGAGCGCGAAGTGGTTGCGGGTGCCGGCGGGAACGCAGACGAAAGGAAGCTCGTGTGCTCGAGCGGCGGCCGCCACGACGGCGAGGGATCCGTCGCCACCGGCGACGCCGAGCGCGTCGGCGCCGCGCGCCACGGCGTCAGCGACCAGCGTTGCGAGGTCGTCGTCCGGGCGCACGACGACGACGTCGATGCCGCGGTCACGCGCGAGCCCCGCGAGGC
Organism: uncultured Actinomycetes bacterium; assembly: GCA_963700495.1. GTDB lineage: Bacteria > Actinomycetota > Thermoleophilia > Gaiellales > Gaiellaceae > JACCTU01. The sequence goes on from CAVOXT010000006.1 coordinate 16,556, forward strand.
CGGCGCGCGCGGCCCTGCCGCCACCTGACTTCGGGTTGACGAGCAGCACCGGCCGCTGCGGCGGATCCGCCGCTCGCCAGCCGGAACGCCTCTCAAAGCGGGGCACGGGCGGAGTTTCTCACGTGGCTCGCGCGGCCGGTGTCTGGCATGGCAGCGTTCTCTGCACCGCTCCCGCGGCCGAGCGCAGATGGCTGACACTCGAAGCGATCGCGGGGACGGCGATCGGCATCGCGCTGCTCATCTGGAACGACATTTTCGCGCAGGCGCTTCTCTAGGTGGGGGCGGCCCGGACGATCGCCATCGGCGTCCTCACGCTGGCCGCGGCGATCCAGGCTTCCTCTGAGCGGTGGGCAGAGACTCCTGCTCGCCGTCGACGGGCTCGTCGCCGGCGCCTTCGGCGCACTGCCCCACCCTACCGCCGCACTGATCCGACGTGCGGCCCGGGGGCGATCCGTACTTTCTGCAAGCTCCGATGGAGCGGCACGGGACGTAGCCGGCATTCTGTCGCGCGGGAGGGCTGGCACATGCGCGACTATCGAGCGTCGCTCGTTAGGGTGGTGACGAACCCTGGATCGCCAGCGGTCCACGTTCAGGAATGTCTCCTGCGCTATCGGCCGCTTGGTGAGCCTGAAGCTCAATCCCGTTCTGTGCACAGGCTTTCGAGCCTGGATCACTCAGCGACAGGGATCAGCTCGGCGGGCCGGAGTCGCGCGTGCGCGTGGGTGCCGTGACGTCCGGCAAGGCGACGGCAATCGTGTGGACTTGCTTTGTTAGCTCGAGGATCTGGTGTGAGAGATCGAGCAGCTCCTCATTCTGCTTGTCCTCGACCTGAACGGTCTTCCACGCCTGATCGGCGATCACTTGTCGCTTCGCGTCTGTCCGGTTCTGACTGATCAACACGAAGGTCGACAAGAAGATTGCCTCGAGCGAGACGATCATTGTCAAGAGGGCATACGGGTACTCCTCGACGCCGAGCGCGATCCAGCAGCCGAACCAGAGCACCGAGAGGTAGACGAAGGCCATCGAGCCGGCGAAGGCCGTGATCCGATCTGCGAATCGATTCTGCGCGCTCTCAGCACGCTCCCGGGCGTGCTCAACGAGCGCCGGGTTCGGTTCGAGCGGCAACCACTTCCCGTGCTCACTCTGCTGAGGCTGGCTACCGGTCGTGGCCATCAGCTCTGGACGGATTGGCTCCTGCGCAACTTCCGGGCATGCCTCGATCTCTTCGGTTCCTACTGCGCCTCACCTGCCTGGGGCGAGCATGCTGTCGCCGGAGCACGGTCGGGGATAATCGCGGTTCTGTAGCTACATGGCTACCGACCGCATTATCCGTCACGATCATGCGACCTTGTCCTGGTTGCCGCAGCCATAGCGCGGGGTGGGAGTTGACGGCGCATCGGTTGAGCGCGCTGCCATCGCAGGCTCGAGAACGTGCGCCGTTCGTGCGACACCGCTGGGACGAAGACGGCCCGAACGACGAGTTCGGCCGGTTCCTTCAATTGCGCCGATGAAAGCCACACCAGGCCCAACCGCTTGTGGTCAACAGGAACACGCGCCGTAAGCGCGAGTGACTCTCCGGCCCGCGTGAGCGTCGCGTCGAACGTGAGCGGCATATCGCTCCCTCCCTGCGTTCGCGGTGTGTCTCGTCAACGCAGGTTCCTCGCAAGTTCGGTTCGGTCAGCCGTAGATCACGGCGTGCGGGCACCCCCGTGTTCGCATGGCCGGGTCAGTGGTGCTGCATGGGGACGGTCCGCGGCTCGGCCTGCACTGCCGGATCGCGTCGTGGGTGCCGGTGCTGCGCTCGTCGTCATGTCGTTCTCCTTCGTCGTCCGGTCTGCGTGCCGCGGCGCGCTGTGGCGTCGGCGGCCCTGGAGGACTTGGTGCGCGCGCTCTGTCCCATCGCGACGTCGACGCGGCCGCGGCCGAAGGCGTCGATCCGTCCCCAGCGACCCGGGATGTCGAGCAGCTCGAGTTGGCCGATCCCACTCGGGAGTGCCGGGTCGACGATCAGGTGGTCGCCGATCGGCTCGAGCCCGAGCATCGTGCTCAGGAGGAGCAGCGGCGCGCCGGTCGACCACGCTTGCGGACTGCAGGCGGTCGGGTACTGCACCGGGTACTTCGTCAGCGACCGGTCGTAGCCACCGAACGCCTCGGGCAGCCGCCCGTCGAAGAACTCGGCGGCGTCGAGGATCCCCACGGCGATCTGAGCGGCCTCGTCCTTGAAGCCGTAGTTTCGCAGGCCCCAGGCGATGAACGAGTTGTCGAACGGCCAGACGGTGCCGACGTGGTAGCCGATCGGGTTGTAGCGCCCCTCGCCCTGGGCCAGCGTGCGCACGCCCCAGCCGGAGAAGAGCCGCGGCCCGAGGAGATGGCGTGCGACCGCCTTGGCCTTCGACTTGTCGACGATGCCGCTCCAGAGCAGGTGCCCGTTGTTCGAGGCGAGCGCGTCGACCTGGTTCCCGTCCGTGTCGAGCGCGAGCGCGAAGTATTCGTCATCGTCGACCCAGAAGTCGCGGTTGAAACGACGCTTGAGGTCGGCGGCCTGTTTCTCCAGGCGGTCGGCGAGCGCCGGGTCCTTCCAGATCTCGCGTGCCAGCCGTGCGCCGCGCACCTTGGCGTCGTAGGCGTAGCCCTGCAGCTCGCAGGTCGCCCGCGGGAAGCCCGGCAGCCGGCCGTCGCGATACGAGATCGAGTCCCAGGAATCCTTCCAGCACTGGTTCTCGAGGCCGCTCTCCTCGTTCCGTCGCCGATACCAGACATAGCCCGTGCCCTGGATGTCCGCGTAGTCGTCGATCCAGGCGAGCGCCGCCCGGGCTACGTGCTCGAGATCGCGCACGAGCCTGCGATCGCCCGTCCAGCGCTCGTACTCGTCGAGCAGCACGACATAGAGCGGTGTGGCGTCTGCGCAGCCGTAGTACGGCGAGTGCGGGCGCTCCTCGAAGGCGGTCATCTCGCCGTAGCGCATCTCGTGGAGGATCCGGCCCGGGTCCTCGTCGCGGAAGTCGTCGAGGCGCGTCCCCTGCCAGATGCCGAGCACGCGCAGCGTCGTCGCGGCCAGCTCGGGTGTGAACGGCAGCGCCTGCAGGCTCGTGAAGATGCTGTCGCGACCGAACATCGTCATGAACCACGGCAGACCCGGCGGCCGGCAGGCTGCGGCCCTCGGCGATCGGCGGCGAAAAGCGAAGCGCCGCGAGATCGACGAGGCTGCGCCGGTAGGTCGCCTTGAGCGGCTCGAGGTCACACTCGACACGCGGCGCGTCCGCGAGCCAGCGCTCGAGATCCGTCGCCAGGTTCCGCGGGCGGCTCGGTCGCACGGCGCTTCCGTGCTGTTCGGTCGCCCCACCGGCGCCGGGCACCGTCGCCACGACGTCCAAACCGGTCGTCCACTCTCCGTGCGGCTCGATCGTGACCTTGAACGTCAAGCCGCTCTTGTCGAGCCGGGCCGGAGCCGTCGCCGAGATCTCCGTTCCGCGCCGGAAGGTGTCGCGCTCGTAGCCGAGCAGCAGGCGCCCGTTCTTGACGCGGACGGAGTACGTGCCGTGCTTCTTGAGCGCGTCCTTGACCTCGAAGAGATCGGCGAAGTCGCACCCGGCCTCGACTCTCACCGTCAGGTCCACGGGCGCCTCGTCGTGGTTCAGGATCGTCACCTCCTCGTGGAAGCCGTTTGCGACCGCCCGCCGCCGGATCACGGACAGCTTCGCGTCGATGTAGACGGTGCCGGTCCCGGGGACGAGGAAGAAACGCGTCTCGAAGTACTGGAGATCGTCGACCGACAGCGGATTGAGCCGCTCGCCGTTCACCGTCAACACCCACTTCGACAGGAAGCGCGTGTCGAACGAGAACAGGCCGGTCGGGTCGGTCAGCGAGGCCTCGATGTCGCCGCGCTCGTCGCTGACGACGAACGTGTTGCCATCGAGGATCTTGACCAGCGCGTCGCTCATGGAGCGCTCCTCTCGGTGCTCGCATCGCGCGGCGCCGTGCGTGCCGTGACCCGGCCGAGGAGCCGCTGGAACAGGAGCAGCAACCCGCGGTCGCCCTCGATCGTCAGCGCGCCGCGAAGCATCGCCGCCATCGCGTTCGCCTCACCGCGGACAAGGGCGTCGAACAGCACCTCGTCCATGCGGACGACGGCGTCGGCCGCCGCGTTGGTGCGCGAGACGGTGACGTCGCCACGGTCAACCGAGACGAGCCAGCGCTCGGTCCGCTTGCCGCGCCGGAGGTCGAGGCGCACGCTCCCTCGCATGGTCGCCGCGCGCGGCTCGTAGCCGCGATGCGCCAGTTCGTCGAAGAACTCTTGGGTCGTGTCGGTCACGGGTTTGCCTCCCACTCGTCGGTCTCCACGGTGACCCGGCCGATGCGCTGGTGCGTGAGCCCCGCCCCCGCCCAGTCGACGACCACCTTCGCGCGGTCCTCGTTCGTCGGCAGGAGCGCAAGGTGCACGGCTCCCCACGCCGCCTGCGCCGCCTTCCCCTTCATCGTCCGACCGCCCAGCATCTGGACGACAACGCCAGGTAGGAGGGCCACTGATCGGCGATGACACGCCAGAGATTGTCGAAGTCCGCCTCGGGCACACTGACTTCGAGGATGAGCAGCGTGATCGCCATCGTTGAAGACGCCGTCACTGAACGCTTCGATTCGACCGCGCTCGAGCAGAACCGCAGATCGCACATCGAGGTCTCCCGCGTCGCCCAGCCGCTTGAGGACGCTCAGTGCCTCGTACGCCACTTGCTCGTCTCGGCGAACCTCACAACCACGACGTTGTCATTCATCGCCTACTCCATAGCTTGCTACACGCTTTCGAGTCAGAAATCAGCGCCGGTGCCAGCCGCCACTCGACCTGGGGCTGGGCAGCGGCACAGGGCCCTCGATCCCTGGGCGTATCGCGCCGCTGGCCGGGTTCGCGCTAGGTGGCCGCGGCCATGACGTCCGCGTCTTTCCTCGCCAGTACTGCGTCAAGTACTGCGTACTCGGCCTCTTCGACGGCGGCCTGGGCGAACTGGACTAGCGTCGTATGCGTCCGCCTCGGCCCACTCGGCGTCGCGCTCTGCCACATCGGCGTCGTGCTCAGCCTTCTTGGCATCGATGCGCTGGCGCATCTGCTTGATGTGCCGATCCCAGTCGCTCTGGACCTGGTTCCAGTGAGCCTGCGTCTTGTCGCCAGCCTCTTGGGCCTTGTTGCTGAGTTCGGTCGCGCGGGCATCGGCTTTGGTGCGCGCCTCATCGACCATTGCCTTCAGCTCGTCCGCGCCCTGCGCAGCTGAGGCTCGGATGCGCTGGTCGGCCTCCTCGACCTGCACCTTGAGCTTCGAAAAGTCGGCTGATGCCGGCATGTCGGCCTCCTCGCTTTAGGGCGTCACACATTCTACGCCGATCGCACAGGCGGATCACCCGCCGACTCGCGCGCCGACACGACGAAGTGGTGAAGAGCTGGTACCGACTCGGCTCACCGACGAACACGCTCGGCCCGAGGTCGAGCGTCAGGTCGCGGTGCTGGCCACGCACTATGGCGGCGGGTCGCCGGAGCCTAGTGCATCGTCCCCCGCACGATCACCATTGCCTTTGACGTTGCCTCCGGTGCCTCTTGGCGTATCGTCTACGCCGACGACCATGGCCAGGCTCGGGCTAGGCCAGTCGATGCTCCGCCGCTGCCCTCACCGCGATCAGACCAGTCGCCGTTGGTGGCGGTACCCGCGCCCGGCGAGAGAAGACTCCTACACGGCGGCGTCGACTGCGGCGATGCGAGCTCTCCTGGCGGCAGTGAGCTCCTCCACGACGATCTGGATGCCCGCCGCGATCGGTACGCCGATGATCGCCCCGATGAGCCCGAAGAGCGCTCCGAACGCCAGAACGCTCGCGAGCACCGTGAAGCCGGAGATCCGGGCCGCCCTTCCGATGATCGTCGGCTGCAGGATGTAGTTCTCGACCTGCTGGTAGACGACCATCACGATCAGGAAGACGACGAACGCTGTGGGGCTGACCGAGAGCGCGGCGAGCGCGACGATGATGCCGGCGATGGTGGCCCCGATGCTGGGGATCAGATCGAGGATCCCCGCGATCACCGCCAGCGCGAGCGGGTACGGAACGTCGAGGATCAGCGCGGTGACGCCGTAGACGGTGCCGCAGACCATGGAGATGGCCAGGTTGCCGAGCATGTAGCGCGAGGTGGTCTGGACGATCCGATCGGCAACCTGCAGGAAGCGCTCGCGATCGCCCCGGTAGAGCAGACCTCCGACCCAGCCTCGCAGGCGCGTTTCGTCGATCAGTCCGAACAGCGTCAGGAACATCACCGAGAGAACGAGGGTCACCGCGCCGAACGCCGAGACGCCGACGTCGGCGACGCCGCCCGACACCTTGGCCACGCCGCTCGTGATCTCGCTCGTGTGCCGCGCCAACGTGCCGAGCGAGTCGCCCCTGCTGTTGACGAAGCTGCCCAGATCGCTGCGCCTGGCATCCTCGACGATCCGCGGCAGGTCGTCGCTGAAGTCGCGCACGGCGCCGACGGCCGCCTGTGTCACCACCAGCACGACCGCCCCGAGCCACGATCACGGTCGCCAGCACGAGCACCGCTGCGCACAGCTTCCGGCTCCAGCGGAGCCGCCGTTCCATCGCGCTCACCACCGGCGAGAGGACGGCGACGCTGAAGACGGAGACGAAGATGACGAGAAGGACGCTCGCGATCGACGCCAGCGCCCACGCGACTGCGACGACGCCGGCGATCAGCAGGATCGTCCGGATCGACACCGAGACCTCGAGCTCGGTGCGACGCGCCTGCCCGGCCTGCGAAGAGGCCTCACGCCGCGGTCATCTGCTGTTCGGTACGAAGCGGTCTGCATGACACGTGCTGCCTTCCTGTCGACCGGCCCGCCGCTGCCCGTCGCCGGCGAGGCCGGCGACGGGCACTCGCGGCGGTCAGGAGACGTGCAGCGTCTCCTTCAGCTTGCCCACGCGCTCGTCGAAGTCGCTTGGCATCAAGCACACGCGTACCGACGACAAGCGACTCCATGGACGGGCCACGTTCTACGAGGTGCGTGAGAATCGCACCGCCGGCCCGGCGCCATCCGTCGATCTCAGTGACCGCTACCCCTCGGGAGGCCTCGTCTCGACTGCGGCCGACATCGCCGTGCTCGCCTCGAACCTCGGCTCGCAAGGATTCCTGACGAGCTCGACTCAGGCCCAGTTCTTCACCGAGAAGCGTCCATCGAACGGGAGATCGACGGGCTACGGGCTCGGTTTCGAGATCGCCGACTCTCCGCTCGGACGCTTCGTCCGCCACACCGGAAACGTCGTCGGAGGAACCGCATTCGCGCTCGCCCACCCCGAATCGCGGGTCGCGATCGGCATGACCACGAACGTTGGATGGGTAACAGTGCGAAGGCCTCCGACACTCGGTCGGTCGGTTCCTGATCCGCCGCAAATCTTGATTCCGTTTGTCATGGCTGCCCGGCCCAAGTAGCGATTCTCGCGCGGCATCGAACCGCGTCACTCAGTCCAGCGGTGTCGCGGGAGTCTCTCGGCGGAGTCAGGTGGCCCGTTCACGTTCTGGCTGACGGGGTCGTTGACACCGACGTCGCGGCGGTGAGAGAGTTGCGCGGCTGTAGAGGCGGGAGTCGCGGCATGTCCTTCGACGTCGGCGGGTGGTCCGATGAGACGAGGGCCCCTGCTCGCGCTCCCGACAGCCAAGGGCGCTCGCCGAGCCTGTGCCGGTACTGCGGGAGCGGGAGCGTTTGGAGGGGTCACCTGCATGAGTCAAGGAGGATGGCATGATGGGTTCGCGTAGCCGGTTTTCCGGAGTCGGGATCCTCGCGACGATGGTGGTCGTGCTGACGGTGTTCGCGTCGAGCGCAGCCGCCCAAGCAACACCGGTCGTCGTGGCGTCGGGCTTGAACAGCCCGAGACACCTGACGTTTTCGTCGGACGGCGAGCTGTACGTCGTCGAGGCGGGCAAGGGCGGCGCGGGCCCCTGCGTCCCTCACCCGCTCGGTCTGTTCTGCCTCGGCTTCACGGGAGGCGTCACGCGGATCCAAGACAGCGGTCCCGACCCGAGGGTCCTGTCCGGCCTGCCGTCGATCAGCACGCCGGAGGAGGCAATCGGCCCCTCGGACATCGCGTTCACCGGGAGCCAGAAGTTCGTGCTGAGCATCGGAGTCGGAGGCAGCGACCAGTTCCGCGCCGGTTTCGGCCCGCAGGGCAGTTTGCTGGGGACGCTGGTCACCGGCAAGCTCAAGCACGACGGTATCTCGCTGTTCGCCGACGTCCTCGCGAACGAAGCGAGTGCAAACCCGGACGGCACGGACATCGACAGCAATCCGGTCGGGCTGGTTCGCGACGGCGAGGGCTACATCCTCGCGGACGCTGGTGGCAACGCGGTCGTGCGCGCCTCGCACAAGGGAACGTTCAGCACGGTCACGGCACTGCCCCCGGGCAGCGCGTTGGCCCCCCCGTTCCTCGGGCTGCCGCCCGGCACGCAGATCCCGACCGACGCCGTGCCGACCTCGGTTGTGCGCGGTCCCGACGGTGCCCTCTACATCAGCCAGTTGACGGGCTTCCCGTTCGAGATGGGTGACGCCAACATCTGGCGCATCGCTTCCGGCCAGGCGCCGACGGTGTACGCGTCCGGGCTCACGAACGTCACGGATCTGGCGTTCGGCCCCGGCGGGGCGCTCTACGCCGTCGAGATCTCCACCCTCGGACTCCTGAACGGGCCCATCGGCTCGCTGAAGAGGATCAACCCCGGGAGCAGCCAGCACGTGACCGTGGTAGGCGGGCTGTTCGCACCCTACGGCGTGGCGTTCGGGCGCGGAGGCGCCTACGTCTCGACCTGCACCGTGTGCTTCGGCGGAGGAGAGGTCCTCAGGATCCCGCTCGGGTAGCTCCCGCGCGCGTTCAGCCGCCGCGAAAACGCGAGAGAGGCCCTGTGGGGCCTCTCTCGCGCCAGCTCGCACATGGGGGTGCGGTCTTCTCGTCCGCTGATGAACCGCCATGCCAAGCCAGCACCGCCGGGTATGGCGTGCGTTGCGGTGGGAATGCAGAGGGCGCTGGACTCGGCAATCGGTTTGCCCAGCAGGTCGACCAGCGCGTCGTGGATGCTCGTGTTCTTGATGCCAGCGGAAGTGAGAAGAAACCTCATGCTGCCTCCCGGAGTCATTACTGCAGGCGAGAACGGCCCCGAGCCTAGACAACCAAGCCTGATTCAGGGGTCCAGCCTCTCACCAAGCTTTCACTCCCCCCGACGGCCTTTTCGAGCTCAGCCTCGAACGAGTCGAGGCAACTCGCGATGACGTTGTGGGCTCCGTCGAGGAGTGCTCCGTAGTTGCGCTCGATCATCCGCACGCTCGTCCCCATCACGCGGGCGAGCTCGAAGACGGTCACGCCGGCAGCCAACGCGTTCGACGCGAACGTGGAGCGGACGTCGTAGATCCGTGCGGGGTCGCGACCCCCGAGGCAGTAACGGCGGGTCTCCATACGCGCCGCCGCCAGTTGTCGGGGTTGAGCAGCCCGCCCGACGGGGCGGGGAACAGCAGCTTCGTGTCGAGCCGGGGCGCGACCGCGTCGAGCGCGGCTGTCGCACGACGTGAGCGCGGCACCTGTCGGCGGCTCGCGTTGGTCTTCGCGAACTCGACCACGACGCCATCGGAGACGGTGCGGCGGACGGTGAGGATCCCGGCGCGTCGATCGGGGTCGCGGCGCTCGAGCGCGGCCCACTCCTCCGGTCGCAGCCCCGTCGCAGCGGCGAACCCTGGCAGCGGCTCGTAGGGCTGCGAGAGCTCGGCCGCGAGGGCGTCGAGCTCGGCGAGCGTGTAGGCGCGGATCGAGCGCGGCGGCGGCTCCGGGTTGCGACCGGCGAGCTTCGCGGGGTTGCGGCTCATGTAATCCCAGTACGAGCGGAGGCTGCCAAGCTGAGCGCTTCGTTGGACGCTGTGAAGTCCGCGGTGTGGAGCTGCGGCGTTCACAGCGCCTGTTGGGGGATGACACCTCTCGTTGCGGGGAGGGCCAAGCGGGCGTAGGGTCGCGGCTCCCGGAGTGCGAATGAGCGGAGGCTTCGATGAGCGCGGACTCCTCGACGGGCCACACCAACACCTCGACCGCCACGATCTACCTGATCCGGCACGGCGAAAAGCCGCCGAAGAACCCGCCGCCGCATGGACTGACGGCCGCCGGCGAACATGACGACGCCCATTCGCTGACGATCCGTGGATGGCAGCGGGCGGGGGCGCTGATGACGCTGTTCGCGCCAGTCGACCAGCAGTTCAGGGCGGGCTTCGCCCATCCTGACCGGCTGGTCGCCCCGAAGTACACGGACGCGCCGGCGGTGGACGAGCGGACGCACCAGACGATCGACGTGATCAGGCAACAGACCGGCTACACGGTGGAGACGCCGTGCAAGGTCGCCGAGAAGGACGACAAGCTGAAGGCTGTCGGCCGAACGCTCGCCACGTACACAGGCGTCACGCTAGTCTGCTGGGAGCACGACGACCTGCAGCCGATCGCCCAGGGCATCGCGCCGAACGCCGACATCCCACCGTGGGACGGCGACCGCTTCGACATGGTGTGGGTCTTCACGTCCGACACCGGTCCGGACGGGTTCAATTTCACGCAGATCCCGCAGCTGCTTCTCCCCGGCGACATATCCGATCCGATCGTCCGTAAGAAAAAGGAGGAGGGGGCTCTGCAGACGAGCTCGGCGTGACCCCGCGGCTGCGGCACGAGCATCGGTGCCGAGCCGACGACTTCCAACTCTCCCTTCGCTGGGTTAGTGGCGGTGTCACGAAGGAGCACGACCGTGTGAGGCCGCATTGAGTAGTTCGAGTGACGCTGGGCGTTGCGCCTTAGGCTGGCGCGGGCGCTGCCTCCGAGACGGCGGATGCCGCCACTCCTTCCGCCTGTTTGGCCGCTGGAAGCGTCCCGCTCAGCGAGCCGCCTTGCTCCACGACGACGAGATGCTCTGCGATCAGTTCTGCGGTGAACCGGGATAGGGTGTCGGGGTCGGTCAACACTGCGAGCGTGTTGTTCTGCGCTTTGTAGCCCTTGCCGCCTGCCTCTGTTTGGCCGAGGACGAATTGGCCTTCGCCGCTGGCGCTCCAGTTCGTCGAGCCTTCGAAGCCGACTCGTCCGTCCAGCACGCCGCCTTTCGTGTGGCTGATCTGATGGGTCGCCGACTGCCCGATGGCGAAGTGAGCCTTGTACGCCTGTGGGTCTTTCGCCATATCGGAGTCAAGGATCGCCTTCTCGTGCTTACCGCCTGACTGCGACTTGTCGAGGGTGTACACCGCGGTGCAGTGCGGGTCCTCGGCGGCTTTCATGACGAGGTCGTTGAGCTCGTCATCGTCGTATCCGAACATGTTCAGGTAGGCGGAAACGGTGACCCGGCTCCACAGGTACGTGAGGATCCCGTGTACGTCGTCGCGTCCGACGTAGAACAGGTGGAAGTCGGCGCTGGCGTTGCTCGCAAAGACGCCCTCTCGCGTGAACCCCGCGAGGTCGGTCAGTTGGAACGTCTCGAGGGTTGGGCTTCGGATCGTCCGCCATCGTCGTCTCCCTCCGATCGATGAAGCTTCCTGCCCGCGCCGACCCTAATGGCTTGCGTCGCTGCTGCCTAGAGACGCGGGCGATAGGGATTGACAGTCCTCGGCGCTCTTCGGCACCGCTCGACTGTTCGGGGTCGGCGTATCGCCATGAGATTGCGGTTCTCGGCGTTCTTGGAGGCAGTGCGCGGCGGCCGGTGTCCGGCTCCAATGCCTTGCGTTACGGACCGGCTGAGGCGATCTCTTGCTTTCCAAGAAGCGCCAGATTAGCGTCGCTGCAGCGCACCCCTCGGGAGAAAGGAGGTGTCTCGATGGGAATGGAGCAGATCGAGCACGTTGTAGTGCTGATGCTGGAGAACCGTTCCTTCGACAGCATGTTGGGCTGGCTTTACGAGGACCCGAAGGACCCGCCCGGCCTGATCGTCGGACCCGACGGTCCGTACCGAGGTCTGCAGGGTCTCGATCTCAGCAAGTTCACGAACACCGCCATGAGCAACCCGGCGCTGCCCGCCGCGCCGACACGCGGCGCGCAGGGCTTCACGTCTCCCACCGTAGACCCCGGCGAGGAGTTCGAGCACGTGAACGCGCAGTTCTGGGGTACGTACACGGACACGCCCGACGACTCGAAGCCGCCGACGATGAGCGGGGTGCTGTCCGACTTCGTGAGCGTCCTTCAGGGGTTCGGGTACACCGACGACCAGGTTCGCGCGATCGCCCCGATGGCGCTGGAGTGCTACACGCCGGCGCAGCTTCCCGTGCTGAACCAACTCGCCCGCCACTACGCGGTATGCGACGATTGGTTCGCGTCGGTACCGTCACAGACGAACACGAACCGCGCGTTCCTGCTGTGCGGCACCTCCCACGGGCAGGTCAACAACGGCTGGCTCGAATCCGATCCCCGCGCCGCGCCGATCGAGAAGGCGTTCATGAAGATTGGCGACGACCGCTTCCCGGATACGACGATCTTCAACGAGGTCGCCGCCGCCGGCAAGGACTGGGCCGTCTTCTGGCAGACCGGCTATCTGCCGCAGAAGCTCAGCGTTCTCATGGAGTACGTGAACGATCTCACCGTCGGCCTCGGCATCGTCAGCGTCGCCGGGCCTCTCAGTGTGATCGCGAAGAGCGCGCTGGCGATGCTTGATGTGATCGCAGGGCTGGGCCAGCGGGAGATCGCCTACCTGGAGGAGCTGAGCCGGGGAGATCTCGCCTCCTCGTACACGTGGCGGCTGTTCCCGCAGATCCAGCAGATCCCCAACGCCGCCAATCACTTCCAGCGCCTCGACGACTTCCACCGCCGAGCGCGCAGCGGCACGCTCCCCGCGTTCAGCTACATCGAGCCGCTGTGGACGATCTCGCACGCCACGACCGGAAACAGCGTCGGCAAGCGGCTGGTCAGCACGCTCGGCAACGACTATCACCCGCCGAGCGACCTGGTCGTCGGCGAGGAGTTCGTGAAGGACGTCTACACCAGCCTGATCAGTAACACCGACGCGTGGAACAAGACGCTCCTGCTCATCACGTTCGACGAGTTCGTCGGCACGTGGGACCACGTGAGCGGCCCGTTCCTCGAAAAGGGGTCGGTGCCGCCCGCGACGGGGCCGCAGGGGTACGCCCCGAAAGGCGCGGAGGCCGGGTTCGGGTTCGACCGCCTCGGCGGCCGTGTCGCCACGATCGTCGTGTCGCCGTACGTGCAGAAAGGCACCGTCTTCCGGGCGATGCCGGAGGACGGAGACACGACGAAGACGACCGCCAAGCTGCCGTTCGACCACACCTCCCTGATCTCCACCACGATGAAGTGGATCGGCAAGGACACGGATACCGCCGCCAAGTTCCACGCTCGGGCCGCGATCGCTCCGACGTTCGACGTCGCGCTCACCGTGGACTCGCCGCGGACCGATCAGGCAGACGCCAAGGCGCTGACCTTCCTCGATGTCCCGCACGCAGACGGAGATGCGGTCCGCTACGGGGACTGGTTCTGGCTGAAGAACGCGAACGGCAATTACGTGACCGCCGCCACCGTCGTCATCAAAGACGTCGGGGGAGCCATCTTCTCGGCAGCGACGATGGACCTGCTCGCCGACATCGGCATTTCCGCCTACTTCCCCACCTTGGGGTCGGGCGACACGGTTCCGGTCGCGTTCGTCACCCACGCCGTTCCGAAGACGCCGGGACCGCCCAGCTTCGTCCAGCACGGCGACCAGTTGCGGATCATCTCCCGCGAGGCGCAGCTCGGCTCCCGGAACATGCTCGGGATCTGGCCGGTCAGCGACGGTGGCTCCAACGACTGCTTCTACTACGACGAGTACGTCACCGGCGACGACGCTCTCGCGCAGACATGGACGGTCGAGAAGGGCGACGCGAGCAGCGGCCCCGGCGTGTGCTACGGAGACAAGGTCTACCTGACGACCAATTCGACTTCCTGGCCGGGGATGAAGCTGTCGCACAACACCAAGCTGTTCCAGTCCAAGTGGGTAACCGTGTACGACGACGGGGACGAGTGGACGATCGTGCCCATGCAGATCGCGTGAGGAGGCACGACAGCGATGGACATCAACCCAGCTGACATCGGCAAAGGCGGCTGGTCTCCGCCGGAGCCACTTCCTCCGGCGCCATCGCCACCGCAGCTGGACCGGCGACGTTGTACAGGTTCCCGCTCGCGGGGCGATTCAGCCTATTGCCTGCGGGAGTTGGGACGCCACCCAACGGCGTGTTCTGCGCGCCCACCAGATGAGTGTGCGCGGGAATCTCGCTTTCGAGCAAGGTCACGGTCTCCACGCCGGCCATTTCGCCAAGGTCGTGCAGACTCAGCCCTGGCCCTTGCCCTGGGCATCGGAGCACTTCCTTGCAGGTCGGGCAGAGCAAAGGTGCTCTTGCCTTGCTTGACGGCTGCGCTCACGATACGGTCGCTGTACGACTAGCCCAATGTGCCGGATTCACCGTCTGGTGCGGGAAGACGTCCGAGATGAGCCGCTCGATCGCCGCGTTGCTGAAAGTCGCCGAGCCCGATCGCGATATGGATTGGCTCGAGGAGAGCCTGCAGAGCGCCGTGAAGCTCGAGTTCGCCACGATCCCCCTGTACCTCGCGGCGCTGTGGTCGATCAAGGACCCGCCGGAGCCGCCGTCGAAAGGCTCTTGGCCTCCGAGCACGTGCTACGGCGCCTACGCGGTGCTGCGCGGGATCGCCGTCGAGGAGATGCTGCACTTCGCCCTGGTCTGCAACATGCTCACGACGATCGGCCGCGTGCCGGACGTCGCTGGAGCTGTGCCCTCTTACCCGGCACTTGGTCTGCCCGGCAACGTGCGACCCGACCTGCACGTGTCCCTCGCCGGGCTCACCAAGCCTCGCGTTCATGACCTGTTCATGCAGATCGAGTACCCCGAGTACGACCCCCCGCCCCCCACGCCGGAAGGCGACTACGCCACGATCGGTGCGCTCTATGACGCGATCGCAGCGGCGTTCCAGAGCATCAATCCGCCTATTAACGGGGACAAGCAGCTCACAGCCGCGACGTTCGGCAACTACGGCTGCATCAGCGCATCCGTCGGTGGGCCTGAGACACTTCCTGCCCTGAACTGCATGTCCGACGTCCTGGCCGCGATCGAGACGATCAAAGAGCAGGGCGAGGGGACGTCGGCCGGACCCGATGCGCCCGACTACAACGACGAGCTGGCGCACTACTACAAGTTCGGCTCCGTCTACTACGGAGCGCTGTACGTGCGGGGTCCCGGCGGCAAGTGGGACTACACCGGTGAGCCGATCCCGTTCCCCGAGGTCGCACCCATGCAGGAGGTGCCCAGGGGCGGATATCCCGATCCCGCGCCGGAGGTCGCACAGGCGCTGCTGGCCTTCAACGTCGCATTCACATCGGTCGCGAACGGGCTGAAGGCGGCCTGGAAGTGCGGGGACAACGACGCACTCAACGACGCGATCACGACGATGTTCGACCTCGCGCAGCTCGCCGCGCCGCTTTACGAGATGACCGTGCCCGGCACGCAGGAGACCTACGGCCCGACATTCGAGTACCGCGCCTCCGGGTCATAACGCCGCGCGTCACATCCGCAGCTGATCGCGCGGCGTCGCGCACGCCTCGCGCACCCGTGCCACGGTCGCCGGCGCGTCCAGCTCGAACCAGCCGTCGACGCCCGAGTCAGCGCGTGCCGAGAGCACCGCACGCTTAACCGCGAGCAGCGCGCTGACTGCGAGGGCGACCGGCGGCTCGCCGATGTTCTTGGCCGAGTGCAGCGCCGCCGCCGTCGCTTCGGCGATCTGACCCCGTAGCTCAGGATCGGCGGCGATGTCCGCGGAGTCGAACACCTGGATCCTCTTCACCTCCTCGACGACGGCGGGATTGGCCGCCGCCGACGAGTACGCCGGCACGGCGGGCGGGTCGCCGGCCTTGGCCAGCATCGCCCGCTGCGCGAGCACGGCGACGTCCGGGCGGAATGCCGTCGGCCCCGCACCGGTCACGAGGGCAACGGTGTGCTCGATCGGCAGCGTCGTGACGGGCCGCTCGGCTACTTTCAGCGACACGCGGAAGTCGACCGGGATCGTGTGGCTGCACGGTGGCTTGTACTCCCAGGTGCCGTCGGTCATCAGCCGCCCCTCGTCGTCGAACAGGACCTCTTCGGTGAACATGTAGCCGAGGCCCTGGACGAACGCGCCCTGCACCTGCCCGAGGTCGAGCAGTGGGTTCAGCGGCAGGCCGGCGTCGACCAGCAGATCCGAGCGAAGGACCGTCACCTGCCCCGTGAGAACGTCGACCTCGACCTCGGAGCAGCCGACCGACCACGAGTAGAAGGCGTACGGCTTGTCGATGGTGACGCCTTTCGTCTTGTAGAACGCGTAGGCCACGAGGTCGACCCGCTCGCCGTGCGCCCGGCTCACGATTGCCGGCCACTTGGCCTTCCATGTCTTGCCCGGGAACGTGTCCTGGCCGGTCGCATCGGCGAAGCGCTCCAGGCGCGTGCGCAGCTGGTGCGCCGCGATGTACGTCGCCCAGCCGTTGAGGTCGGCACCGGAGTCCGCGCCCGTCGACGTCGCGTTGGCCGTCACCGACGTGTCGGCGTCGGCGACCGTGACGGCGCCGATATCGATGCCGAGCGCACGAGCGGCGATCTGGGCGACCTTCGTCTGCAGGCCCTGCCCGACCTCGACGCCGCCGCACTGCACGACGACCGAGCCGTCGCCGGCATACACGCTCACGAGTGAGCTGCCGTAGTTCAGCGCCGGGACCTCGTATTGCGCGCCGTACTTCAGCGGGATCATCGCGATCCCCCGCTTCTTCCAGCGGTTCGCGGCGTTGAACCGCGCGACCGCCTCGGCGCGGCGCTCGAAGTCCGCGTCGCGCATCAACCGGTCCCAGTTCTCACGGATCGGACAGTCCTCGAGCTGCTCGCCGTAGTGCGTGCTGTCGCCGATTCGGTAGAGCAGCTTGCGGCGGATCGCCTCCGGGGAGGTCTTAGTCCGGTAGCCGACCTGCTCGATCGCGTCCTCCTGGATCAGGATCGTCTGCACGACGCCGAACGCCCGCATCGAGACGTTCGAGGCCTCGTTGGTCTTGTAGACCGTCCCTCCCACGCCGAACGTTGGCACGAGGTAGCAGTTGTCGGCATGCAGCTGCGCGACGTGGATGACGAAGTACGAGCAGTCGATCGTGTTGCCGCCGTCCGAGGCGAGGGCGGTCGTCATCGCGACGACCTCGCCGTCCTTGTATGCGACGTGATAGGCGCCCTCGAACGCGTGGCGCTTGCCGATGATCGCCGTGTCCACGTTGCGGTCGATCGCGAGCCGGACTGGCCGGTTGAGCTTCCACGCCGCCAGCGCGACCGGCGTGGCCACGAACGGCGAGCGCGTCGTCTTGCCGCCGAAGCCGCCGCCGAGCGAGTGCACGCGCACGCGCACCTGGTTCTGGCGCAGTTTCAGCGCCTGACGGACAGCGCTCTGGACCATGTCGGGGCTCTGCGTCGACGCGTCGACGAGGATGCCGCCGTCGCCGCTCGGCTGGGCGATCAGCGCCTGCGGCTCCATGTAGAAGTGCGCCTGCAGGCCGCTGCGCTGGACTCCTGACAGGACGCCGTCGGCGCCCGGCGGCAGCGTGAGCGGGTCGGAGAGCCAGGCGAGGTCGCTACCGTCGCGGGTGTAGCTCGTCGTGTAGCTCAGCCATCCGTTCGGGGGCGGGGCCGGGTTGGGCAGGACCGATGGCGGCATCTGCGCCCGTGCGGCGTCGATCCCGAGCACGGCCGGCAGCGGCGACCACCCGATGAGCTCGCGCTGCACGTGCTCGGCCGCCGCGAGCGCGACCCGGGCGTCCTCCGCCACGACGATCCCGACGAGCTGACCGTAGGCGGTCGCCGTGCCGGTGACGAACACGGGGTCGTCGCCGCCGATCCCGGTGTAGGAGCCGCGCATGTCGGCGGCGGTCAGGTAGGCGAGCACGCCGTCGAAGCGCTCCTGCAGGGCAGGCAGGACCGCATTCACCCCGTCCGCGTACTCGAAGCTCGCGTGGCCGTACGCGCTCGCGACGAGCGCGCCGAAGACGGTCCCCGGCGGGTCGGCGGTATCGGTCGTGTAGACCTCCTCCCCCGCCGTTTGGCGCGGCGCCGTGAGCTTGGGAATCGCGTTCTCGCGCTGGATGTCCTCGCGCCCGGACGACAGGGCGCGCGGCGTCGCGTGCGCCCCGCCGGCGAGCTCCGGCGCAACCGTGCCGGGCTGCCACGCTTCGGCGACGGCGAGGAAGAAGCGGTAGAAGAGCGACTCCGCGAGGGCGAGGCGGTACGCGCGCGAGATGCCGTCGTGCCGGTCGATGATCGCGGGCTCGAGCTCGGCGTGCAGCGCGTCCAGCGCGCCGGTCAGCGCGTCGCCGTCCCAGGGGCGGCCCGCGAGCGCCTGCTCGGCTGCCACCGCGCGCACCGGTAGGCCCGCGATCGCGCCGAACGCGAGCCGCGCGCCCTCGACGCGCCGCGCGCCGTCCAGCCGCACCCACAGGCACGCGTTGACCAGCGCGTGGGCATTCTGCTCGCGCCGCGCGACGCGGTAGGTCTCGACATGCTCGCCCGCGCCCGCGAGCGGGACGCGGACCGTCTCGACGACGGCGTCGTGCGGCCAGGCTTCAGCCGCCGGGAGCTCGAGGGATCCGAACGCCCGCCGCCCGCCGTCGTAGGCACGCGACACGAGCGCGACCGTCGCGTCCAGACCGACGAGTGCGGTGTAGAGGTCCGACGGGAACGGCTCGGCGCCGGCGGCATGCTGCCAGAGCAGGCTCACGGCGCCGCCCACGCTCGCCTCGTCGCGCACCTGGGTACCGGCGATGCGCGCGACGAGCGCGTCGAGCGCGTCGAGGCCGGCCAGCTCGACGGCCGGGCGCTCGGCCCGCAGCTCCGCCAACGCGTCGCGGAGCTCCGTGTACGTCACGGCCCCGCCGATCTCGAGCGCCGCGCCGTCCGCGCTCAGCCCGACGTGCCGCAGCTCCTCGACGGCGCCGACGTCGATGAACACGCGCGGGACCTCCGCCTTGTAGATGCCGATCGACGTGTTGCCGGCAACGAGGCTCGGGTCGTTCGGCGCGGCCCAGTGCCGCTCCTTGAGCTCCTGTGCCAGCTGAAGCGTCGTCGCTCGGTACCAGGTCCGGCCCTCGCCGTGCAGTCGCAACGGGCGCGGCGCCCGGTCGCGCAGCTCATCCGGGAACGTGTCCGCCGCGACGCCGGTCGCGTACGGCGGGCTCGCGAAGCTGCGCATCGCGTCGAGGATCGGACGGTAGCCGGTGCACCGGCAGAGGTTGCCCGCGAAGAGGTCCTCGATGGCCCGCTCGGACGGCTGCTCATGCTCGCGCAGATACGCGTAGGCCGTCATGACGAAGCCCGGGCTGCAGTAGCCGCACTGCGAGCCGTTGCCGGCGGCCAGGCGATCCTGGACCGGGTTCAGGCCGTCGCGCATGTTGCCGATCCCCTCGACGGTCGTGACCGCCATGCCGTCGATCGAGGCCACCGGTCTCAGGCAGGCGTTGACCGCGCGGCGCACGACCCGCGAGCGGGCGCGGTCCCACTTCGCCAGCATCACCGTGCAGGCGCCGCAACCGCCCTCGCCGCAGCTGAGCTTCGTGCCCGTCAGACCGCTCGACCGCAGGTAGTCGACGAGCAGGAGCGCCGGATCCGGGTTGTGGAGGGCGACGCGCGACCCGTTGACGTAGAAGACGATCTCGGAGCTCGGCGGCTCGGGCGCCGTCACGGCCGTCGCGCTCGCGGGCTCGGAACCGAGTGTCATCGCGCTATCCCATCGGGCCGGTGTTCCACCGCTTTACGATGACCCATGTAAGCGTGCGTCCGAGATGCACCACGATCGAGGGAGGGGGACCCATGACCGAAGCCGATGAAAAGCACCTGCGCAGGGCAATCGAACTCGCGGGCGAGGCGGTCGCGGCGGGCCAGCTGCCGTTCGGATCGCTGCTCGTGGGGCCCGCGGGCGATGTGCTTGCAGAGGACTTCAACACCGCCGTGGCTGATCGCGACATCACCGCCCATCCCGAGCTCAAGCTGGCCCGATGGGCCGCTCGGGAGCTCGAGCTCGACATCGCGCGGCGCACCACGATGTACACGAGCTGCCACCCCTGCCCCATGTGCGCGGGCACCATCGCGCGGTCGGGCCTCGGGCGTGTCGTCTTCGCGCTTACCGGCGACCAGTTCGGTGAGCTCACGCCGCCGGAATTCGAGCCCGACAGGGTCGACGTCGCCTACGAGGGTCCAGCCCTCTTCGCCGAGGCTCGCGTTCCGGCCGACGAGTACTACGCCGATCTCGAGGCCTCCGGCGTCACGCACATCAGCCGCTTCGCCTGAGCTCACCGGGGGCCCGCCGCTTCGAACGCCTGCGCCGTCATCTACGGGCCGCCATGCCGGGCATCGCCGGCATCCCGGGCATGTCGGGCATCGCGGCAATCCTCCGCTGGGCGCTTGCGCGGGCCGCCGACGAGCGGGCCTTGATCACCTCGAATTGGGCCATCATCCCCGCGTCCTCATGGATCAGGTTGTGGCAGTGGAAGACGTAGAGACCGAGGTTGTGGGTGAACTTGCCGATAATCGTGACCTGGCTGTAAGGCGGTATGACGAAGACGTCCTTCCGCGCCAGCTCGCACCTCTTGGCGGTGCAGGACGACCAGTCGCCCGGCTCCGGCTGGATGTTCGTCCACTTGTTCAGCCCTTTCAGCCCCTTCTGACACCAGTCGTAGGCGCCCGACGGCCCATCCGCGTTCGCCTTCACCTCCGGGCACCTCGTCCGCGACATCACCTGAAACTCGATGTCGTGGATGTGAACCGGGTGGTAACCATCGGTCGAGTTGACGAGATGCCAGATCTCGGTCGTATTCAGGACCGGCGTCGCGTACATGTGGTTAGGGTCGAAGAAGCGGCCGTTGATGGTCGCGAACGGGTTCTGGCCGACGTGGTCGTCGAACCCGAAGAGGAACGTCCGCTCAGTCACCTTTTTTCCGGTCAGCGTCGTCGTGGATAGCTTCTCGATCGGGGTCGAAAGACCGGGGCCGCGCAACCTCCCACCGGGCGGCTCGAAGGTCGGCGGGTTCGTGACCGTCGGGACGACGACGAACTCGATGAGCGGCCTCGGCGTTTGGTCCACGTCGTCGCCGAACTCGCAGAGCTGGGTCAGGCACTTCGGCTCCCTACCGCCGACGAACGCCGGCTGTGGCTGGGCCTGCAGGTAGAAAGTCGTCTTCGTCTTGACATTGGAGAACTCGATGACGACGTCGGCGCGCTGGGCCGGGAACAGCCGGATCTTCGTCTGTCGAGGAGTTGGCAGAGCGACGTTCACATAGTTCATGAGCCCCCCGTCGGTGCCGATCTGCTGCAGGTAGGCGTCCTGGGCGAAGCTCGTCGGGTCGTCCGGCTTCGTCGTCGTCCAGATCTTCAGCGGCTCCTCGTCGTTGCCGTTCAGAAAGCGGAAGCGGTAGGGCTTGTTGGTGACCGTCAGGTACGGCGCCAGCGTGTCGTTAGCCGTCCAGACCGCCCGGTACGGTCTTGGTTGGGGCGCATGCCGGCTGCCAAGAACGGGCTGGAACTCCTCGCCGTGCAGCATCTCGGCGGGAATCTGCTGGAGCATGATCGGGATGTCGTCGCAGGCGGTCGGCACCGTCCGTTGCGTCGTCGAGGGAGCCGGCGTCGGCCAGTACGGCGGGGACTGCTCGGCCTTCAGCGGCACGGCCGCGACCGGCTCACACCTGGCGCCGGTCGGCAGCCCGAGCGTCGCATCGGCCTTCGCGTCCTCGATGAGATAGAAGCCGGCCAGACCCATTAGCACGTGTCCGCGCGTGTGGTCCATGTCGTGGTCGTGGTACCAGAGCGTCGTGGCGTCCTGGTTGTTCGGATATTCGTACAGGTGCGATTGACCAGGTCCGAACGTGTCCATCGGATACCCGTCGTCTGCGGGCCCCTGATGGCCGCCGTGCAAGTGGATAGTGAGGGCGGTGCTGAGCTCGTACTGGCTCTGTGCGTACGGCGGGGCGTTGAACGGTGCGGGCGGCGGCGTCGAGGGCTTGCCGAAGGCCGTGTAGTGGGTGCGGATCGGACTGATCGGCTTGACCCAGCTCAGCTGGTTGAACGGATCGACGTACGGGTTGTAGAGAGTCTGCGGCAGTTCGTTATAGATGAGGAGCTCGGAGCGCTCGTGAGGCCTGATCACGAGCGTGGGACCCGGCGTCCCGTCCTCGAAGCCCCACTTCGGGATGCACACGCCCGGGGCCGGATACCACGTGTAGGCGCGGGCGTGCACCACCCAGACCGGAGTACCGTCGCTCTTCAAGTACTGGGGCTTCAGCCTGTTCGGAATCGGCAACGGGTCCTGGAAGCGGCGAGCCGGGCTCAGATCGTCGGCCGTGAGGAAATTGCGGCACGAGCTGGCAGTCGCTGACGAGCCGACCGTCGATGAACCGCTGTTTCCGGAACCGTACGCCGCGGCGACCAGAGCGACGCCGACGAGACCGGCCGCCACGAGCGCGATCCACTTCGCGCCACGCCGCTTGAAGACCCTGTTCGCCCCGGCCGGCAGCCAAGTCTCGCGCATCGGTTCGGCTCCCCTCTCTGCCGCAGCGATACCTGACTCCCGTACTCTTGCGCGCCGCCGGTGGTCAGTCAAGACGAGCGAGCCGGCGGCCGGTTCGCCAGGCGGCGAGGCTTGCACGTAACCCCGGCGGCATGACACCCGTAGGCGGGCTCCTCGATCGATCGGAGCGACGATGGCCAACGTCGGGCCAAACCTCGAGAGCGCGGAGTTCCACCTGTTCTACGTCGGTCGACACAACGTCCACGAGATCCTGAAGTACCGCGGCGCGGAAAGTCCATCAGCGCTTGACTGCAACGTCCAGTCCGTGGAAGTCGAGGGCGCGTCCGCAGGAATCCTGCTCGTTTACAGGTCGACGCGCGGGCGGTTAGCGAACGGATCAGCCTTGAATCGACTCGAATTCAAGTCTGGAGGCTTGTCGAGGAGAACACGCATCGAAGGGGGTCGGAAGCGGCACGTTCGCTCATCGGCAACGCCGCGCACGAGTCGCACCAGGCGAGGTCTCGCGGATACGCGGTGGTCTGCTGCTCCCCGCCAATCCGCTGCTCAAGCGGCCGCGGCGTCTAGCGGGCTTTGATGTAGCCGTCGTACTCGCGAGCGGTTCGCTCTCGCGGCGGCGGCCGGTGGTAGTCGTCCCGGCGCGGAGGAATGGATTGCACCAGTTCTGCCTGCACTTCCTGCAGGTGGCTGGGGGGTTCGGCGCCCGGCGCCGCGCCGAGCATCTCCGCCGGCGACTGCGCCACGCCCGACGACGGCGGCTGCACACCTTGCAGCGGGTCGTCGTCACGAGCCTGCTCGAGCGTTAACGCCGCTGCGATGTCGGGTGCAGCGGCGTCGCGGGCGGTCAGCGGCGGAACCCCGAATCTCGTCTCGAGCGTCTTCAGTACCGAGGTGTGATCGAACGGCGGTGCTCCGTCCGGCGGACGGAGCACCGTCCCGGCCTCGATGTACGGGGAGACGAGCACGGTCGGGACGCGCGGTCCGAAGCGGGTGAAGTCGAACTCGTACTCGCCCGGCGTGCTGTCCGGCGGCGTCGCGCCTCCAGGCGGCGGCACGTGGTCGTAGAGGCCGCCGTGCTCGTCGTAGGTGATCACGAGAAGCGTCTGCTCCCAGCCGGGGCCGTTGCGGACGGCGTAGTAGACGTCGTGGATCAGCTGCTCGCCGAGCGCGACGTCGTAGTTCGGATGCTGGCTGTTTCCCTTCGAGCCCCAGCTCGGCTCGAGGAACGTGAACGCGCCCAGCTTCCCGGCGGCCGCCGCTGTCTGGAAGTCGCTGAACAACCCGAACCGGCTGTTGGGCGCATTGCGGATGTCGATCACGGAATCGCGGGTCAGCGGGGGGCTGGTGTAGCCGTAGACCGCCCACTCGTGCCCGTTCGCCTGCAGGTGGCTGAAGATGCTCGGCGCCGAGCACTGCCTGGTCTTGTCGTCCATGTATCCCTGCGAGGTGGCCTGCAGCGCGAAGAACCGGTTCGGGAACGTCTCGGTCGGCACCGAGCCGAACCAGCGGTCGCTGACGGCGTAGCCGCGGGCGAGGCCGGACAGAATCGGCAGCATCTCCGGCGGGAAGCAACCCATGATGCACGCCGGTGTCGTGCCCGGGAGAATCGCCCGGTGCTCGTTTGCCTCCCACTTCAATGTGTACGCGAAGTCGTTCACGAACCCGTCCATCCCGGGTACGGCACCTGACGCCGGTTTCGTCGTGCCGTACAGCTGCGAGTTCGTCGCCATGTAGCCCTCGCCCGGGTCGGCGCCCGGCATGAAGTAGGCGTACTGCTTCGAGGCGTCGATCGGGAACACCTTGACGTCGCCGTCCGGGCCGGGGTTCGACTCGTTCCCAGTCAGCCCGTCGAACTCCTGTCCGGACGACGACTTGTTGCCGTTTCCCGCATAGAGGAAGCCGAGCATGTGGTCGAACGAGCGGTTCTCGAGCATCAGCACGACGACGTGCTCGACGACTCCGAGCCCGGCCGCCATCGTCAGCCTGCTCGACTCAGCTGGTCGATGATCTGCGCCTGCGCCGGGTAGGCGGCCTTCAACGCGGCGATCTGGTCCGCCGAAGGGGTGGAGCTGTCACGCGGGTCGTAGCCCGGGCCGAGGCTGGAGCTGACGAGCGCGTAGCCCGGGCCGAGCTGCTCGCCGCCGAACCACTGGTTGTGCGGGGCGATCGCGTGCAGCACCTGTCCCTGGTCGAGGTCGTCGCCGATGTCGATCGTCTGGTAGCCGGCGCTGTCAGAGAAGACGTGCAGGCGGACAGCGGATCCCTGGTGGAAGAACCACTGCTCGTCGGCGTTCAGGATGTGCAGGCGCAGCACCTCGCCCGCCTTCAGCAGGATCGATCACCTCCCGAGTATGCCACCGCGAGCTCTGGCCTGACGTCCACGTCTCCCTGTCGTCTCTCGTCATGTCGCGCCGTCGGCCGGCGCTTAGGTGCCCTGACGTCGGCGCGGCCAAGCCGCGACCGCCTCAGTTATCGCGGTCGCCATGGTTGCCATCGCCCTGCGAGCCGTCGCCCTGCGATCTGTCGCCCTGCGATCCTCCGGAGTTCCTTGGCGTCGACGCGCCGGCCTCAAGTGCGCTCACCCGTGACCTGCTCGGCTGGCAGCCGACGCAGCCCGGGCTGATCAAGGATCTCGAACTGGGCCACTACTTCCGGCAACCACAACCCCAACAGCAGCACACCGCGACGGCCGCCTGAGTCGAGAGCAGCCGGCGAGCGGGCAATCAGCCATGAGTGCCGCCTTCAATCGACCCCTTCTCTTCTACGCGGAAAGGGGTCGAAGCTCTCGCGCCGACGGAGGAGCGACGAACGGCTCTATTCATGAGAATTCGCACCGCGAGTATGGAGCGTTTATGGAGCATTGCGGTCGCTAGCAGGCGCTAGCGGTGGCAAATCTCCCGCACGGAAAACGGCTAGAACAAGCCGAATTCGGTGCCACTGCTTGCGGCTAGTTGCCGCGTTCCCTGAAGGAAGTCGACGAGCGGATGCTCGACCGTCTCAACGAGGCTGATTCGGAACGGAATGGTCACATTTTGGCCACTCTCGACGAAACCGCTGCCTCCCCCGACAACAGCAAATAACTATTAGCAGGGACTTTCCAGTGGAGCTAGTCGGACTCGAACCGACGACCTCCTGGGTGCGATCCAGGCGCTCTCCCAACTGAGCTATAGCCCCGCGAGGGCCCTCAGTGTAGCCCGCGGTCAGCGGCGCCGGATCAGCGTGATTCCGTCTCGCACCGTCAGCATCACGGCCACGACCCGCCCGTCGGCGGCGACGTGGTCGTTGAACACGCGGATCGCGCGGTTTGTCTCCGAGTCGTCGGACTCGTCGAGGACGGTGCCGCTCCAGAGCGTGTTGTCGGCGGCGATCAGGCCGTGCGGCGACAGACGCGGGACGATCTCCTCGTAGTACGCGACGTAGTTGGTCTTGTCGGCGTCGATGAAGACGAAGTCCCATTCCTCCTCGAGGCGATGAATCGTCTCGAGCGCCGGCCCGACGTGCACGGTGATGCGGTCGGAGTAGCCCGCCCGCTCGATGTATCGCCGCGCGACCTCCGCGTGCGTCTCGTCGAGCTCGCAGGTGTCGATGCGGCCGTCCGGCGGGAGGCCCGCAGCCATCGAGAGCGGCGCCGTAGCCCGAATACGTGCCGACCTCGAGCACCCGCGTCGCGCGCAGCCCGTGGACGAGCAACTCGAGGAGGCGGCCCTGGACCGAATCGGTGATCATCCCCGGCGAGCGAAGCTTCGAGCGGGTCTCCTCGGCGAGCTCTACGAGAAGCGGCTCGGGCGGTGTCGTGTGCGCCTCGGCGTAGGCCTCGAGCCGCGGGTCGGCGATGTCCATCCGCTACGCGGGGCCGGACGCGTGCGTCTCTGGTGCCCAGAGGTTGATGTCGGCCTCGGTGGCGAACCCGTCGATCTCCTGCAGCTCCTCGTCGGTGAAGTCGATCCGCTCGAGCGCGCGCGACGTTCTGCTCGAGCTGCTCGACGCTGCTGACGCCGACGAGCGTCGAGGTCACGCGCGGGTCGCGCAGCGTCCAGGCGAGCGCGAGCTGCGGCAGCGTCTGGCCGCGGCGAGCCGCGATCTCCGCCAGGCCTCGGATCTTCGCCCGGGTCTGCTCGTTCAGCTGGTTCGGGGAGAGCGTGCCGTTCTGGCTCGCGCGCGAGCCTTCGGGAATCCCGTCGAGGTACCGCTCGCTGAGCAGGCCCTGCGCGAGCGGCGAGAACGTGATGCAGCCCATGCCCTCCGCCTCGAGCACGTCGAGCAGGCCGTCCTCGATCCAGCGGTTCAGCATCGAGTACGACGGCTGGTGGATCAGCGGCCGCGTGCCGAGGTCACGCAGCACCTTGGCCGCGGTCGCAGTCTCCTCTGGCGAGTACGAGGAGATGCCGGCGTAGAGCGCCTTGCCCTGACGCACCGCCGTGTCGAGCGCGCCCATCGACTCCTCGATCGGAGTGTTGGGATCGGGACGATGCGAGTAGAAGATGTCGACGTACTCGAGACCCATCCGCCGCAGGCTCTGGTCGAGGCTTGCGAGCATGTACTTGCGCGAGCCCCATTCGCCGTACGGGCCCGGCCACATGTCGTAGCCCGCCTTCGTCGAGACGACGATCTCGTCGCGGAACGGACGGAAGTCCTGCTCGAAGAGCCGCCCGAAGTTCTCCTCGGCCGAGCCGTAGGGCGGCCCGTAGTTGTTCGCGAGGTCGAAGTGCGTGATCCCGAGGTCGAACGCGCGCCGGAGGATGGCGCGGCTCGACTCGAGCGGCCTGTCGTGGCCGAAGTTCTGCCAGAGGCCGAGCGAGACGGCCGGCAACAGCAGCCCGCTGCGGCCCGTTCGGTTGTAGCGCATGCGGTCGTACCGCTCGGGCGCAGGCGAGTACTGGTCGCGCCTCATCGCTCGACCCTCGAGCCGCCGACGATCCGCTCGCCGCCGTCGGCGAGCCGCACGAGCGCCTTCCCCTTGCCGTCGTAGTCCGGCGACCAGACGACGAGCGTCGCCGCCTCGCCGCCGACGCGCACCGGCTCGTCGATCGAAGGCGCAACTCCGAGCCAGTAGCGCAGGAACGGATTCTCCTCGCGCTCGCGGCCGATCGTCGTCTCCTCGGTGTGACCGGGAAGCACCCGCGTCTCGTCCGGCAGCTCCATCAGCTTCAGGACGGACTCGTGCACGAGCGCCGCGTCGCCGCCGCCGACCGCGTCCTTGAAGAGCAGGTCGCCGGAGAAGCAGAGGTCGCCGACGACGAAGGTGACATGGTCGTCGGCATGCCCGGGCGTGGCGATCGAGCGGGCCCACTCGACCTCCTGGGTCGGCCGCACGCCGAAGCGCCGCCCGAGCTCGGCGTCCCCGGCTACGTGGTCGTGGTGGGTGTGGGTGGTCAGGAGCGACCCGACGTTGAGCCCCTCACGCTCGACGACCTCGAGCAGCGGCTCCAGCGGGGCGCCGCTGTCCACGAAGTAGGCCTCGCGCGTCCCCTCGTCCCAGACGAGGTAGGCGTTCGAGAGCCATTCGGGGTGCATGCTGCGTTCGACGGGCACACGGGTAGGCTAACCGGGAAACCAACGACGGAGGAACGATGGCCGGCCTGCTCTCACGAGCCGCGACTGTGATCAAGGCGAAGTTCTCGAAGCTCCTCGACCGCGCCGAGGACCCGACGGAGACGCTCGACTACTCGTACGAGCAGCAGCTCCGCCTGCTCCAGGACGTCAAGCGCGGCGTCGTCGACGTCACCACCTCGAAGAAGCGACTCACGATGCAGACGGCCCAGCTCGAGCAGAACGTCGTCAAGCTGGAGACGCAGGCCCGCGAGGCGCTCGCCGCAGGCCGCGAGGATCTCGCCCGTCAGGCGCTCGAGCGCAAGGCGCTCGTGCAGCAGCAGCTCCAGGACCTCGACCAGCAGATCGAGCAGCTCGAGCAGCAGCAGGAGAAGCTCGTCGCCTCCGAGAAGCAGCTCCAGGCGAAGGTCGAGTCCTTCCGCTCGGAGAAGGAAGTGATCAAGGCGCAGTACTCAGCGGCCGAGGCTCAGGTGCGGATCTCGGAGGCCGCGACGGGGATCGGCGATCAGATGGCCGACACCGGGCTCGCGATCCAGCGTGCCAAGGACAAGACCGAGTCCATGCAGGCGCGCGCCTCCGCCGTCGAGGAGCTGGTCGCGGCCGGCACGCTCGAGGACTTCACCGGCGACAAGACCGCGCTCGACCGGGAGCTGGAGGCGATCCAGACGTCGAACCAGGTCGACAGTGAGCTCGCGCGACTCAAGGCCGAGGTCGGCGCGGGCGACGGGAAGAAGCAGCTCGAAACGTAGGGCTAGGCCGAGTCACTCGCCCGGCGCGCGATCGCTCGCAGCCACACGCGGCGGATCAAGCCGCTGAACGGGCGGACGACGAGCCAGTAGCGGCGGAACGCGCGCCGTGCCTGGTCGTTCGTGAGCAGGACGCGCGTCTCGGTCGAGAGCGTTTGGCCGTCGTAGAGGAAGTTCATCGCCATCTTGGCGTAGCCGGGCTCGACGAAACCATCGAAGTCGTCGGTGACGACCCCCGCCCCGCGTGGACGCCACGGCTGCCCGATGCCGCCCGCGACGACCTCGCGACCCGCGTCCTCGGCAACGATGCGAAAGCTCCGCGGCAGCCGGTCTAAGACCGAGGCGTCCGAGGCGCCGCGCATTCCACGCAGGCGGAAGAGCAGGTTCGCGACCGGCATCTCGGCGATCGTCGTCTCCCGCACGGCCGCCATCACGCGCTCCGGCGGCGCCACCAGCCCGATCGAATGGCGCTCGCGGTAGTGCCAGCGCGACAGAACGTCAGACAGGAGCATCGAAGAGCGCAAGCCAGCGCGTCAGGTCGGGCTCGATCGGCAGCTCGCGCTCGAGCTTCGCCTTCAGCTCCAGCTCCTTTGCGTTGTCGCGCTCCTTCTCCTTGCCCGTCGGCACGAACGGCCAGAACGCGCCGCGCTTGTAGCCCCAGACGAAGTAGACGGGGTGCTTCGCCCCGTCGAAGCGGAAGACGGCGGCCAGCAGCTGCGGGCCGAAGCCGCGCGCCTGCAGCTCCGAGCCGACGAGGTGCACCGTCGCGACGAGATCCTCGAAGTCGTTGTCCTCGACGACGATCCACTCGTAGCCGAACTGGTCCTCGTTTCGCGTCACGCGGGAGCCCGTCTCGCGCGCGGCGACGTCGAGCAGCTCGCTCAGCTCGTTCTCCGTCCGGACGAACTCGCCGGACGAGAGCGGCTTGAAGACGACGGCGGCGCGCTTGGCGGGCCTCAGCCCGAGCTCGACCTCGAGCGTGACGCGCGCCGTCGAGATCGCGAACAGGCGCTCGCCCTTCGACTCCTTCAGCCGCTTGCGCCCGAAGAGGACGTCCGTCAGCCCCAACTCAGACCGTGCGGCCCATGTCGCGCGCGATCTCGGCGAGCGCGGCGAGCCGCTTCTCGAGCGGCGGGTGCGTCAGAAACAGCTCGCCGAACGACGAGCGCACGTTCGTGGGGATGATGAAGAAGGCGTTCAGTGACTGGACCTCGCGGAGGTCGCGCTGCGGGATCGAGGCAATACCGGACGAGATCTTCTGCAGCGCGCTCATCAGGTTCTCCGGTGCGCCGGTGATCAGCGCCGCGCCGCGGTCGGCGGCGTACTCGCGATAGCGCGAGATCGTCCTGATCAGGATGTACGACAGGAAGTAGGTGACGATCGAGACGACGAGGACGATCAGCCAGACGGGCGGGCCGTTGCGATCGCGTCCGCCGCCGCCGAAGAGGAACGCCCAGCGGGACAGCAGCCCGGCGACCATCGCAAAGAAGCCGGCGAGGGTCATGATCAGCACGTCGCGGTTCGCGATGTGGGAGAGCTCGTGCGCGAGCACGCCCTCGACCTCGTTCGGCTCGAGCCGCTGCCAGAGCCCCCTTGTCACCGCCACCGCGGAATGCTTGGGGTTGCGGCCGGTCGCGAACGCGTTCGGGATGTCCGTGTCGATCACCGCGACCCTCGGCTTCGGGAGGTCGGCCATCGCGGCCAGGCGCTCGATCATCGCGTGCAGCTCCGGCTCCTGCTGCTCGGACACGACCTTGGCGCCCGAGGCCAGCAGCGCGAGCTTGTCGGAGGTGTAGTACTGGAAGAACGCGATCCCGCCGATGATCAGCAACATCGGGACGATCCCGACCTGCAGGTACGAGATCAGGACCGCGGCGAAGATGACGTAGAGCAGCCCCAGGAGGCCGCCGGTCAGCAGAATCCGAGCGGTCAGTCCGCGATCGCGTCCGTAAGTCCGTCGTTTCATCGAGAATCGTGCTCCTTGGCGAGGGTCGTATCGATATTAGCTTTGGCGGTGCTGGCTACAGCGGCACCGGCTGCCGCGCAGAAGGTCTACGCAGTGGTCGTCCCAGGGGAGGAGATCCCGGCCGTCCGCGGGCGCGGAGCGTCAGGCCTCTACGTTCCCGGCCAGGGCCTCTACGTCAGCCGCGAGGAGGCGCTCGAGCGCCTCGGCCCGCTGCCGCAGCAGGCGTGCCGCGCGATCGGCCGCTGCGACTTCGAGTTCTTCCTCTCGGTTCCGCCGCTCGGCGCGCAGCCGAACGACAAGCGCTACCAGGCGACGATCCTCGGGACGGGCTACCGGGGGATCCTCGTCTCGGAGAGCACGCGAATCCCGGGGCTGGTGTCGATCGCTGACGTTCGCGAGACCGTGGAGGCGCTCGACGAGGGACGAGATCCTCCGATCCGGTCGCGCGCGAGCGACCATCCGCTCGAGGAGCTCGAGAAGCTGGACCAGCGGATCTCGGACGCGCGGGACGCCCAGGTGCCCGCGACCGTCGCACTGACCCTCGTCCTGATCGCGCTGACCGCCAGCGCACTCCGGACCCGGTCGGCGTTGCTCGCGCGAAGCGCGCTCCTGTACCCGCTTGCGGCGATCGGCCTCGCCCTGCTCGCGTCCGCGCTCGAGGTGGTGGGGCCGGTCGTGACCACTGTGGTCGTCCTGCTTGCCGCCCCCGTCGCGATCGGCATAGCCGCAACCGTCCCGCTGACGATTGCCGTGCCGGTCTTCCTCGGAGCGTACGGGCTCGTGCTCGGGCTGTCGCCGGAGACGAACTCGTTGATGGCGCTCGGGCCGAATCCATGGAGCGGTGGCCGCTTCTACGGGGTCACGAACCAGATCGAGACGCTCCTGCTCGGTCCGGCACTCGCGGCAGGCGTGTCCCTCGCCGGCTGGCGCCTCGGCGCGCTCGCGCTGCTCTCGCTCGTTGTCGTCGGCGCGAGCGAGACGGGTGCCGATGGGGGCGGCGTCCTCGTGTTCGCGATGGGCTTCCTCGTTCTCTGGCTGCTCCTGCGAGGCCGCGCGCGCGCGATCCCGCTGACCGTCGGCGCCGTCGTCATCGTCGGACTACTGTTCGTCGGCGTCGACGCGCTCGCGGGCGGGTCGAGCCACGTCGTCGACGCCGTCTCGGGTGGGCCTCGGGAACTCCTCGACGATTTTCGAGACCGGGCGGAACGCTCCGTCTCGATCGCCACCTCCAGCGTCTGGCAACTCGCCGCGCTCCTCGGCGGCATCGCCGTCCTCGTGTACTTCGCCACCTTGCGGCCGCGCTACGCGGTCGTGGACGCGTTTCTCGCCGCGCTTGCCGTGTCGCTCGTAGTGAACGACTCGCCGACGAAGGTCGCCGGCTACGGCGCGATCGTGTGCGCGGCCCTGCGCGTCTGGTCTGTTTCAACCGAGCGGCGCGTCTGAATAGACTTCGCGGCGTGAGGTGGCTGCCGCTGCTGATGCTCGTCCTCGTGCTCGTCGTGGCCGCGTCGGCCTGCGGCGGCGAAGAGGACGTGCAGCCGTTGCCGCAGACCGTCGAGGGCACCCTGCCTGCGGACACCGGCGCAGCCACCGGCGAGGGCGACGCTGCCAACGGCAAGGCAGTCTTCGCCTCCGCGGGATGCGGCGGCTGCCACACCTTCGAGGCGGCCGGCTCGAGCGGGACGGTCGGCCCGAACCTCGACGACTCGAACATCGACTTCGAGGGCGCGGTCGCACAGGTCACAAACGGCGGCGGCGGGATGCCGCCGTTCGGGGATAGCCTGAGCGACCAGGAGATCGCCGACGTGGCCGCCTTCGTCACGCAGTAGATCTGCGGCTTCCAGCCGACTTCCCGCGCGACGTCAGGGCGTTCGCCTGCGACCTCGACCGCACGCTGATCGCCAAGGACGCAGTCGTTCGGCCGCGCACGCGGGCCGCGATCCGCGCAGCGCGCGGCGCGGGAGTCCACGTGGTGATCGCGACCGGCCGCATGTACCGATCGGTCAAGCGCTACGCAGACGAGCTCGAGCTCGACGAGCCCGTCGTCTGCTACCAGGGCGCCGTCGTCGCGACCGCCGACGGCCGCTTCGTTCGCCACGTCACGATCCCGGTCGAGCTCGCGCGCGAGGCGATCGCCGCGATCACGGCCGGCGGCCACCATCTCAACTGCTACGTCGGCGACGAGCTCTACGTCGCCGAGGTGACCCCGGAAGCGCGCGCGTACGCCGACTTCCAGGACCTGGCGATCCACGCCGTCGGCGACCTGCTCGAGTGGCTCGAGGAGCCGCCGACGAAGCTCGTCGCCGTCGGTGAGCCCCGCGTGATGGACGCACTCGAGGTGGAGCTGAAGGAGCGGTTCGACGGGCGCCTCTACATCTCGAAGTCCCTGCCCCACTTCCTCGAGCTCGCCGCGCCGGGCGTGACGAAGGGCGCAGGCCTCGCCGTGGCGGCCGGGCTGCTGGGCGTTCCGCTCGAGCGGGTCGTCGCGTTCGGCGACGGCGAGAACGACATCGAACTGCTCCAGGCGGCGGGCTACGGGGTCGCCGTTGCCAACGCCCACGAGCGCGTGCTCGAGGCCGCCGACCTCGTCTGCCCGCGCGACACCGAAGAAGGCGTGGCACAGGTGATCGAGGCGTTCCTAGACTCTCGCTCATGATCGACATCCGGTCGGCCCGCCACGATCCCGAGACGTTCCGCGCCGCGGTGGCGCGCAAGGGCGCCGGCGATGCGTTCGACGAGCTGATGGCGGCGGACACCCTCTGGCGCGAGCTCGAGACGCAGGTGACGGAGCTGCGGGCCAGGACAAAGGTGAAGGGCAAGCCGACGCCCGAGGAACTCGAGGAGCTCCGCGCACTCAAGGACGAGTTGAAACGCGTCGAGGACGACCACGCCGAGGCGGAGCGCCGGCGCGACGAGGCGCTCACGCGCGTTCCGAACCCGCCTCACCAGTCGGCGCCGGACGGCGACACCGAGGACGACGCTGAGGAGATCCGGCGCTGGGGCGAGCCGCCTCAGCCGGCGGAGCCGAAAGAGCACACGGAGATCGGCCGCTTCGACATGGAGCGCGCCGCCCGCGTCTCCGGCTCGCGCTTCGGCTACTGGCTCGGCGACACGGCGCTGCTCGCTTTCGCGCTCTACCGGTTCGCGCTCGAACGTCTCGCCGGCGAAGGCTTCACGCCCGCGATGCCGCCGGTGCTCGTGCGCGAGGAGGCGATGTACGGGACCGGCTTCTTCCCCACCGAGCGCTCGAACATCTACGCGATCGAGAGCGACGGGCTCTACCTGACCGGGACGTCCGAGGTGGGGATGGCCGGCCTGCACACGGGCGAGACGCTCGACGAGCTGCCGCTCCGCTACGCGGCGTTCTCGACGTGCTTTCGCCGGGAGGCCGGCGCGGCCGGACGCGACACGCGCGGGATGTTCCGAGTCCACCAGTTCAACAAGGTCGAGATGTTCGTCTACCAGCGCCCCGAGGAGTCGTGGGACGAGCACGAGCGGATGCTGGCGCTCGAGGAGTCGCTGATGCAGGAGCTCGGGGTGCCCTACCGCGTCGTGAACGTCGCCGCGGGCGAGCTCGGCGACCCGGCCGCGAAGAAGTACGACATCGAGGC
The DNA here is from genome assembly GCA_963700495.1 of uncultured Actinomycetes bacterium. Classification (GTDB taxonomy): domain Bacteria; phylum Actinomycetota; class Thermoleophilia; order Gaiellales; family Gaiellaceae; genus JACCTU01. Next base: position 51,010 of record CAVOXT010000006.1, read on the forward strand.
GTGGTTCCCGAGTCAGGAGCGCTACCGCGAGGTCACGTCTTGCTCGAACACGACGGACTTCCAGGCCCGACGTCTCGGCATCCGCTTCCGCGGCGAGCACGGCCTCCAGCCGGTGCACACGCTGAACGGGACGGCGACGGTCGACCGCGTCGCGCTCGCGATCCTGGAGAACTTCGAGGGCGACGTGCCGGAAGTCCTGCAACCGTTCGGCGCCCCAGCTACCGTCAAGCGCTAACGGCGGGGTGCCGGAGCGGTCGAACGGGGCGGTCTTGAAAACCGCTGACGGTGCAAGTCGTCCGTGGGTTCAAATCCCACCCCCGCCGCTCACGCTTTCAGCCTTCGTGTCGCCGCATACTCCTCCCCCGGACCGATGTACTTGCTCCACTCCTCCGGCGTGAGATCTCGGGCGAGCCGTCGACACGCCTCCTCGATGAGATCCTCCGGCCGCCAGAGCCAGAGACGAACCGTCTCGTCCTGGCTCGTCGAAGCGAGCCACGGCCGGTTCGGGTGGAATGAGATGCCGTTGATCGAGTCATGGTGATCGAGACGAGCCAGCTCCTCTCGCGTCCCCGCGCTCCAGACTCGAATGCCGCCGTCGCCCTCGCCCGCGGCGATCCACTGGCCGTCCGGGCTGAACGCCACGACTTTGGCCGGCCTCTCGAGTTGTTCCTCGAGCAGCACGCGCCCTGACTCCACTTCCCAGACATCGACTACGCCGGAGGAAGCATCTCCACCGAGACTCGCAGCCGCGGCGAGGAGCCGACCGCCGTCTGGGCTGAACATCAAGTCGATGACGGCATGGGGGTATTGGCGCGAGGCAACCTCGCGTCCTGTCGCTGCGTCCCACACCGTTGCCGCGTTCCCGGTACTCGGCGAAGCCAGCCACTTGCCATCGGGGCTGAAGACGAGCCGAAGGGGGTTGCGCCAGACGGGTGGCTCCGGGAGAGAGACGCGAGCAATCTCGCGCCCGGTTGCCGCATCCCACACCAGCGTCGTCCCGTCCTCGCCGGCCGAGGCCACGCGAAGGCCGTCGGGGCTGAAGGCGACCGCGAGGACCGGCCCGTCATGCTGCGCGCGGCTGAGCTCGCGCAGGCTTGCTCCATCCCAAACCCGAGCGATGGTGTCCGCGCCTCCTGTAGCGATTCGGTCCTCCGCGGGGCTGTAGGAGAGATCGTTCACCCGGCCCTCGTGAGCCAGACTCCCCAACGCGGTCCCCGTGTACGCGTCCCAGAGCCAGGCGCGATCTCCGCTCACCGCGGCAACCCGCGTCGAATCCGCGCTGAACTCGACTCGCGAAACCAGTCTGTCGTGCGAGATCCGTGCGGTTTCAGCTCCAGTCGCAGCGTCGAAGACGCAGAGCACTCCCCTGAGCGGGTTTTCCGCGGAGATCCAGCCTGTGTTCGCCCTCTCCGCCCCGCCGGTCGCGACGAGGCGCCCATCAGGACTGACTCGCAGCGTCGCGCCGCCACCCGCACGAGCTTCCCACAGCGCATCGCCTGCGCCGGACGTCTTCCAGACCCAGGCCGCGTTCCTGTCGCTCACGGATGCGAGCGACGCTCCGTCTGGGCTGAAGACCGCGCTGAACGCCTGATCGTGAGCGACTCTCGCGCTCTCCGCAGGCCCTCCGGGATGGAGTTTCCATAGGTGAACGACGTTTCCCCAATGGCTGACGGCGGCGAGCAGGCGTTCGTCCGGTCCGAATACCAGCGCGGTAACGGCGCTCTTGTGAGGTATGCGAGCGACCTCGTGAAGCGTCTCCGTCTCCCACACCCGCACGGCCCCTTCGCCGGTGACCGCCGCGAACCAGCGACCCTTCGGGCTGAAGACCACCGGGCTGGCACGGTTCCCCAACTCGATCGTGGCCAGTAGCCGGGCCTCTTGGAGATCCCAGAGGAAAAGGTTCATGTCCAGACAGGTGGCGGCCAGCAAAGGTGAGGTCGGGTGACATGCGAGGGCCACCACCACGTCTTCGTGCCGAGTGGTTCCGGCTTGCTCCGCGGTGGCCGAATCCCACATCACGACGTGGTTGTTGTGACTCGCGGAGACCACAAAACGCCCGTCTTCGGAAAGCGGCATGAACGTCAAAGCGGTCAGGTGCGAGTGCGGAGCGCGTGCGAGCTCGCGGCCTGTGCCGGTCTCCCAGACCCACGCCGTGCCGGGAGCCGCGATGTCCGGACCCAGGCCGAGACCGCTCGCGGTGAGGAGCAACCGTCCGTCCTGACTGAACTCGACTGAGTTGACCGGAGCGTCGTGAGGCATGACCGCCAGTTGTTCGCCGGTCTCCGTGTCCCAGAGGCACGCGCGTTTGTCCTCGCTCGCGGTCGCTATCCAGCGGCCGTCGGGACTGAACTCTGCCGCTCTCACCTCGAGTACGTGCTCGACCCGCGTGACCGCCTGGTTCCCCTCGATGTCCCAGACGACGGCTGAGCCGTCCTGGCTTCCCGAGACGGTTCGGCGCCCATCCGGAGCGAACGCGACCGTCATGACGCGCCCCTCGTGCTCGATCGTGGCCACCGGTGTCGGGAGGAGTGCCAGTCCCGAGCGCAGGGCGCGATAGCCCTCGTCGCTGCGGACGCGCCTCATCGACTCGACAGCCAGGAGGACGCTGCGCGGCAGGAGCGCTGGTTCCTCTTCCCGCGTCTGGTCCGCGAGCTCCGCGAGCTGGCGGCCTAGCGCCTCCTTTCGCTCCCGTTCTCGTGCCTCTTGGCTCGCCTTGATGTACGCCTGTTGAAGCGGGCTCGGCGTCTGCTCTCTCCCGCGGGCGGCCTCGTTCAGCCACAGCTCCGCGCTTTCGAGATCGGCGCCCCGCAGGAGGAAGCTGGCGTCAAGCCGACTGTTCTCCCATTCGGTCGCACGGGTGGTCAGGCGCGTGTGCTGCCGGACCCATGGAAGGTCGGTCACCATGGCTTCGACCAACTTCCCGACTGCTTCCTCGAAATCGTCGTCCTCTCTGGCCTTGATCCAGTTCGGCGTCCTGAGTGGGTCTGGCACGGCCGTTTGCTCGAGGTCACGGCGCAGGACGGGAACCAGCCGCTTCGCGTGCTTCACTGCATGTTGCAGTTCTCGCTCGCACCACTCAGAGACGGCCGAGTCCGGGCTGAGGACGAACGCAAAGCTGTCGGCAGCTTCGATACCCGCCTCGACCTCGGGCGGAAAGTCCGCCGCTGGGGGAATGTCGTCCTCGTCCAGCCAGGAGCTGTGCCCCCGCTCGTCGAGAGCCGAGCAGATCGCGATCACGAACTGCCTGTCCTCGCGGGCGTACGAGATGAAGACGTCGTACACGGTGTGGTTCCTTTGCGTCGAGCTGCGGCGACCGCTCCGGCAGCAAAGCAGCGCCAGGGACCGTGGTCAAGGCGCGTCCGTGGGTGCAACTCCCACCCCCGCCGCTTACCGCATCCTTCCGCCTACTTGAGGGCTGCCTGAATCGCCGCCGCAATGGTCTGACTATCGCTCGGCGAGTCGAGCGGAACCGGCTTCAGCTGGCCGCCGCTCTTGCCGACGAGGATCGTCGGTGTTCCCTGGACGCGGTCGCTTGCCGCCTGCGTGCCGAACTCGGTGGCCTGGTCATTGGTGGCGCTCGAGTTGCGGGCTTTCAAGAGCTGCTGGACGTCGAGCCCGGGGATGCTCGCCGCGACGGCGCTGATCATGCGGTCGTCGAGCCAGCCGGTGTTCTCGGTTCCCTGGTTCACGTAGAGGAGCTGCATGAAGTTGAAGAGCCTGTTCTGGTCACCGGCCGCAATCATGGCGGCAGTCCCGCGCGCCGAGTCCGGGCCGATGATCGTCACCGGGCGCGCCTCGACCTTGACCTTGCCCGTGCGGACGTAGTCGTCGAGGAGCTTCGGCATCGCGTCGAACTCGAACTGCTGGCAGAAGGGGCATTGCAGGTCGATGTATTCGACAAGCGTCACCGGCGCCGTCGGCGAGCCGAGCACGTTCCCGGTCTGCGGAATGCCTTTGAAGAGCGCGTTGACGTCGGCGGCGCCGGGCACCGCGTTCACGAGCGACCCACGCGACGGGACGCTGTCCGTCGAGGACCCGGATCCTCGGGTGAGAACGAATCCGAGGACGACCGCAACGACTGCAAGAACGATCACGGCCGCCGCGCCGAGCAGCACACGAGATGAGGCCCGGCGTGGCGCGGGCGCGCGCCCGCTCGCGACCGGCGGCGGGGCCGGGGTACGGCGCCGCTTCTTGCTCTGCTTCCCGCTAGGCATCCGGATCCACGGTAGCCGAGGCACCGCGGCTCTCGCCTTCGTCCGCGCCGGATTCGTCGCGAACGTCGAAGACCGCGAAGAGCAGGAACGCGAATGTGAGCAGGAACGCTGTCAACGCCAGCGTGGGGATCGTCACGTAGCCGAACTCGTTGATCCACTTGGTCGCGCAGCCGCCGGGCGCAGAGACGAGACATGACTGCGCCTGCTCGACGACTTGGTTCTCGACAAGCAGGTGGTACACGGCAACGCCTGCACCCAGAACCGGTAGAGGCAGCAGGTACCGCGCGGCCCGGTGGTCGTTCCAGACAGCGAGCAGCAGCGTGAGGATCGCGAGCGGATACATGAAGATCCGCTGAAACCAGCAGAGCTCACAGGGCACGAAATGGGCCACCTCCGAGAGGAAGAGGCTGCCCGCGGTCGCCGTTCCCGAGACGCAGAACGCGAGCCAGAGCTCGTAGCCCCAGACCGCCGACCGCGTGACGTCGAGCGGTCCACGCACTCCGACCAGACGAAGCAGACCGATCACCACGAGGAATCCGCAGAGCACCTGGCCGATCACGCCGAGGACGGCCAGGGCGACGATCACATTGTGAGTCATGGCCCCCAGGTTGCCAGCAACAGAGCGGACGTGAAGGCGAACAACCAAACTACGCGTCTCGTCCGGTGCATCTGGCTGAGCCGTAGGCGTCGGCGAGTAGCATCGCGCGCGATGGGATCAGACGAGGTCGTTGTGGTTCGACCGGGCCAAGGCCATCGCGTCGGGAACGTCGAGTTCCTCGCTCGGAGTCAGGACACGCCGCGCTTCAACCTCGCCGTGATCACGATCCAGCCCCGCCGCGAGGGCCCAGGCAAGCACGCCCATGATGTGGAGGACGACTCGTTCTTCATGCTGGAGGGCGAGCTGGTGTTCACGGTCGAGGACGCCGAGATCACCGCAGGCCCCGGGACGTTCGTGCTCGTGCCGCCCGGCGTCGAACACTCCTTCGCCAACCGCAGCGACGCCGTGGCGCGATTCATCAACGTGCATGCGCCCGCTGGTTTCGACCGCCGGCTCCAACAGGACATCTAGATCGGCGTGAACCGCCCCGCGGGTTGAAGCGAACTACGGACGGCGAGAGAATCGCCACCGCGGGCGAGACCCGTGGTTGCAGTGAACCCTTGGTGAGCGGCTACTCAGGAGGACCACATGGTTGATCGAGCCACGGGAGAGCGAGACGCGCTTGTGACGGTTGCCCGGCTGTTCGCGATCGTCTTCCTGCTCGTCGGAGTTCTCGGCTTCATCCCCGGCGTGACCTCCGACGCCCCCGGCGACTTCGCCGGAGACGGGTCGGACGCACAGCTGCTTGGCCTTTTCCAGGTCAGCATCCTGCACAACATCGTGCACCTGCTCTTCGGTCTCGTCGGCCTCGCGCTGGCGCGGAACGCGGAAGGCGCGCGAACGTTTCTGATCGGCGGCGGTGTCGTCTACCTGCTGCTGTGGGTCGTCGGCCTGATCGGCGGGGCGGATTGGGTTCCGGTCAACTCGGCCGACAACTGGCTGCACTTCGCCGTCGGGGTCGCAATGGTGGGCGCCGGTTTCGTCCTCGGGCGAAGCGCGGTGCCACGAAGCGTCACGACCTAGGCGCGGCCGGTCGAAGTCGGGCGAAGGGCGGTCTCCGCCCTTCGCCCGACTAGTCTCACCGGCGTGACGAGCAGCGAGGAGCTGCGCGCGGCAATGCGGCGATTTCCGGCCGGGATCGCCGTCCTCACATTGCGCCGACCGTTCGGGGTCACTGTCGGCTCGCTCGCGTCGGTGTCGCTCGACCCACCGCTCGTGTCTGTCGCGATCGGGCTCGACACGCAAGCGCACGAGCTGATCCGCGACGAGGGCGGGTTCGCGCTGAGCCTGCTGTCCGGCGACCAGCAGGCGCTCGCGCAGCACTTCGCGCGCGCCGTGCCGCCGATCGCGCTCTTCGAGGGCGTGCCGGTTCGCGACGGCGCGCGCGGACCGCTCATCGACGGTGCTCTCGCGTGGCTCGAGTGCGCGCTCCGAGATGCCCATTCGGCGGGCGACCACACGCTGTTCGTCGCGGCGGTCGACCGTATCGAGCTGGGTCCAGACGGAGCGGGTCTCGTCTACCGGCACGGGCGATACTCGCCGGTGTGATCGACGCCGTCGTCTTCGACCTCGACGGGCTGCTGCTCGACACCGAGCAGCTGTGGGACGAGGTGCGCGAGGAACTCGCGCGCGAGCGCGGGGGTCGCTGGTCGGAGCGCGCCCAGGCCGACATGATGGGGATGAGCTCGCCCGAGTGGTCGCGCTACATGCACGACGTGGTCGGCCTCGCCGAGCCGCCCGACGAGATCGCGGACGAGGTCGTGGGGCGGATGGAGGCGCGCTACCGCGAGCGGCTGCCGCTACTCCCCGGCGCGCGCGAGGCGGTCGAGCGACTCGCCGCACGCTGGCCGCTCGGACTCGCGTCGTCTTCGAACCGGCCGTTGATCGACCTCGCGCTCGAGCTCGGCGGGCTGGCGCCGTTCTTCCGCGCGACCGTCTCGTCCGAGGAGGTCGCGCGCGGCAAGCCCGCGCCGGACGTCTACCTGGAGGCGACACGCCGGCTCGGCGTCGACCCGTCCCGCGCCGCAGCGGTCGAAGACTCGCGCAACGGCATCCGCTCGGCGCACGCCGCGGGCCTTCGCGTCATCGCGATCCCGAACGCGCATTACCGGCCCGACGAGGAATCTCTCGGGCTTGCCGACCGCGTCCTCTCGTCTCTCGACGAGCTCGACGTGAACGCAGTCGATCCTCAGTCCGAGTAGCGCCCGACGAGCACGCAGGCGTTGTGGCCGCCGAGGCCCATCGCGTTCGAGAGCGCCACGTCGACCTGAACCTCTCGCGCCTCGTTCGGCACGTAGTCGAGGTCGCAGTCGGGGTCCGGCTGCTCGTAGTTCGCCGTCGGCGGGAGCACGCCGTGATGGAGCGCGAGGACGCACATCATCGCCTCGATCGCGCCCGCCGCCCCGAAGCAGTGTCCGGTCACCGACTTCGTCGACGAGATCGCGAGCTTGTACGCATGGTCGCCGAAGACCTGCTTGATCGCGCGCGTCTCGGCGAGATCGCCGAGCGGCGTCGAGGTGCCGTGCGCATTGATGTAGCCGACCTGCTCCGGCTCCACCCCTCCGCGCAGGAGCGCCGCTCGCATCATCTCGCTGACGCCGATCGCCTCAGGCTCGGGCTGCGCCATGTGATGGGCGTCGTTCGACGCCCCGTAGGCGAGCACCTCGGCGTACACACGCGCACCCCGCGCCCGTGCGTGCTCGAGCTCCTCGAGCACGAGCGCGCACGCACCCTCGCCCATCACGAACCCCTCGCGCGTGGCGTCGAACGGCCGGGACGCGCGAGCCGGGCGCTCTTCCTCCGCTGCGAGCCCGCGCATCGCGCAGAAGCCGGCGAGGATCAACGGATGGATGCACGCCTCCGTGCCGCCCGCAACCACGGCATCGGCGTCGCCGCGGCGGATCAGCTCCGCACCCTCGCCCACCGCGTGGGAGCCGGTCGCGCACGCCGAGACCGGCGCGTAGTTCGGCCCGCGGATCCCAAGCGTGATCGCAAGCTGCCCGCTCGCCGAGTCGACGAGCACGTTCGGGAGGAAGTTGGGCGAGACGCGGTCGGGCCCCCGTTCTCTGAGCACCTCCGCCTGTTCCATGAGTCCGAGCACGCCGCCGATCGCCGAGCCGAACACGATCCCGACGCGGCTGGGGTCGAAGCCGTTGAGCGCCGCGTCGGCCACCGCCTCCTTCGCGGCCCCCACGGCGAGGATCACGTTCCGGTCGAGCTTCCTGGCCTCCTTGGCCGAGACGACGCTGGTCGGCTCGAAGTCCTTCACCTCCGCCGCAATCCGCACCGGGAAGCCGTCCGGGTCAAACGCCCGGATGAAGTCGACACCGCTCCGGCCGGCGACGGCCGCCTCCCAGCTCGAGGCGACATCGAGCCCGATCGGGGTGACAGCCCCGAGACCCGTCACGACCACACGGCGCACAACCCTGGTTTACCAAAGTACGGGCCTCGGGTACCACGAGTAGTGCGAATCAGGGCCAGGTCCCCAGCCGCCAACAGGAAGGGACCGATTGTCAGCCCCAGCAACCGACCTCTCGAGGCCAGGGCTGGTCTATTTCTACTCCGCCCGCTCGGGAGTGTGCCGGCGCACCGAGGGCTTCATCGCGCAGGTGCTCCAGCGCCGGCGAAACCACGGCACGTTCCACATCTACCGGGTCGAGGAGCGGGAGCGCCCCGACCTCGTCGAGCGCTTCCACGTCTCGAACGTCCCGACACTCGTCGTCGTCGAGGAGAAGTCGGTCCGCGCCCGGCTCGAGCGCCCGCGAGGCTGCCTCGAGATCGAGCGCTTCCTCGCGCCGTGGCTGCATTGAGCGCCTAGAGCCGCCGCAGTCGGAACCGCCCGAACTCCCGGCCGAACCACGTCGCGCGGCCGGACCAGCCGTCTCCTTCGGGCTCGAGGACGTCCACGAGGCCGACGAACGGCGCGCGGTAGCGCAGCTCGTTTGCCTGTACGTCGAACCGCATCCGCAGCGGACCCGCGAGGGTCTCGCCCGATGACCCGCGGATCCGCTTGCGGACACCCACCATGGGCGGCAGCAAGCCGCCCAACCGTTCTACGGTCCAGACGCCGTCGAGGTTCATCACCTGAGTACGGTTGCACACGATGCCCGGCGAAAACGTGCCGTTCCCGCCGATGGAGGCCGAGCTCGTCTCGGAGCTCCCCGAGGGCGAAGGCTGGCAGTACGAGCCGAAGTGGGACGGCTTCCGCGGGGTGCTCGAGAACGACGGCGGCGAGCTCGCGCTCTGGTCGCGGAAGGAGCGCCCGCTGCTCCGCTACTTCCCGGAGCTCCGCCCGCTCGGCGAGCTGCTCCCGCCCCACTCGGCTGTCGACGGCGAGATCGTGATCGCGCGCGACGGGGTCCTCGACTTCGACTCGATGCAGACGCGGCTCCATCCCGCGGAGAGCCGGGTGCGCAAGCTTGCCGCCGAGATCCCCGCCGAGTTCATCGCCTTCGACCTGCTGCTCTGGAAGGGCAAGCCGGTCCACGAGCTGCCGCTGGAGCGGCGGCGCAAGGAGCTCGAGAAGGTCGCGAAGGGTTTCACGCTCTCGCCGTACACGCGCGAACTCGGCGCCGCGCGCGAGTGGCTCGACACGTTCGAGGCGGCCGGCCTCGACGGCGTGATCGCGAAGCGGCTCGAAGCGCCGTACCGGCCCGGGTCGCGCGAGGCGGTGGTCAAGGTGAAGCCGTACAAGACCGCCGACTGCGTCGTCGTCGGCCTGCGCTGGAAATCGAAGCCGTGACCGGATCGCGACGATGCTGCTCGGCCTCTACCGCGACGACGGCGAGATCGACTACGTCGGCTCGGCGGCGGTCGCCGCGTCACGGCACGCGCAGATCGCCGAGCAACTCGTGCCGCTGGTGGACAAGACGTCGGACCGGCGCTTCTCCGAGCCGAACCGCTGGGGCACGGGCGAGCTCGAGGAGGCGGCGCTGAAGCCGAAGCTCGTCGCCGAGGTGCGCTACGACAAGGTGCAGGGCAACCGGTTCCGGCACGGGACGCGCTTCATCCGCTTCCGGGACGACAAGGATCCGAAGGACTGCACGTGGCGCGAGGTGCGCCCGCCGCGGAACCCGAACGACCCGACGGTCGAGAGCCTGCTCGCATACGCGGACTGACGAGCGCCAGGCCGACGACGAGATACGCGATGCCCGAGATCGCGCCCAGCTGGGCGTAGGGCGACCCGTCACGCCCGTGCGCCCACTCCCACAGGCACATCACGATGATCGCGGTGATCGCGACGAGCCCGGCGAACGCGGTCGCCAGCGTGTCGACCCGGTCCCGCCGTCATCATCGAACACCTCCTCAACCGTCGTCTCGAAGAACCGTGCGAGCGCGAGCGCGAGCGGCAGCGAAGGCGTGTAGCGCTCCGTCTCGATCGCGTTGATCGTCTGACGCGAGACGCTGAGCGCCTCTGCAAGCTCGGCCTGCGACAGCCCCTGGGCTCGTCCGTAGATCTCTGACCGTCGTTCCGCACGATGTCAAGTTAGCTTGACATCGAAGTAACTGTCAAGCGAGCTTTACATGCGCTTCTTGCGCGCGGTGTCGCGCGAGGGCTGGACCCGCTTCGGCTCGCCCGGCATCTTCGGGAAGTTCGGCGGGTACGGCGCCTCGGCGAGACCCTCCCGCTCGTCGCGCTCGACCCAGTCGAGCAGCACGCGGAGGTCGCAGACGGCGTCGTCGATGCCTGCCTGGACGTCGCCGAGGGCGGCGAACCGCTTGGGCATCGTTGCGAGCGTGAAGTCCTCGGTCTCGACGTCGGCAAGCTCTTCCCACGTGACGGGAGCGGAGACGGTCGCGTCGGGCCGGGCGCGCACCGAGTAGGCCGACGCGATCGTCCGGTCGCGCGCGTTCTGGTTGTAGTCGATGAAGACGCGCTCGCCGCGCTGCTCCTTCCACCAGGCCGTGGTGACGAGACGGGCGAGCGCCGCTCGACCTCGCGCGCGAACGCGAGCGCGCAGCGGCGCACCTCCGGGAACGTCCAGTTCGGCTCGATCCGGCAGGCGACGTGGATGCCCCGGTTGCCCGACGTCTTGGGCCAGCCGACGTAGCCGATCTCCTCGAGCACCTCGTGCACGACCGCCGCGACCAGCTTGCGCCTCGGCAAAGGTGGTGCCGGGCTGGGGGTCGACGTCGATCCGGAGCTCGTCCGGGTTGTCCACGTGCGCCCGCCGCGACGGCCAGGGATGGAAGTCGATCGTCGCGAGGTTCGCCGCCCACGCCACCTGCGCCACCTCGGTCACGCAGAGCTCGTCGGCGTGGCGGCCCGAGGGGAACGTGACCCGCGCCGTCTCGATCCAGTCCGGCCGCTTCTCGGGCACGCGCTTCTGGTAGATCGCCTCGCCCTCGGCTCCGTCGGGGTGGCGCTTCAGCTGGGTCGGACGTTCGTAGAGCGCGCGGACGATCCCCTCGCCGACCGAGAGGTAGTAGTTGACGTGGTCGAGCTTCGTCTCGCCGCGTGCGGAGTAGAAGATCTTGTCGGGGTTGGTCACCTTCACGACCCGACCCTCGACCTCGAGCTCGACGAACGGCGCGGCCATTCTCGACAATGGTAGGGTCGCGCGCGTGAAGAGGCTGCTGCTGCTGCCCGTGCTTGCGGTCGCGCTGCTCGCCGGCTGCGGCAGCGACGACGGCGACAGCGAGGGCGCCGCTCCCACGGCGACGACCGCGGCGGCGAGCTGCGACAAGGCTCAGCTCCAGCTGGTGAACGCCGGGAAGCTGACGGTCGGAACCGACAACCCGGCTTTCCCGCCGTGGTTCGGCGGCGGGACGCCGTCGGGCTCGACGTGGGAGATCAACGACCCGTCGACGGGCGAGGGCTTCGAGAGCGCGGTCGCCTATGCAGTCGCCGAGAAGCTCGGCTTCACCAAGGACGAGGTGCAGTGGAGCGTCGTCCCGTTCAACCTGTCCTTCAAGCCGGGCGCGAAGAACTTCGACTTCGACATCAACCAGATCTCCGTCACGGCGGAGCGCGACCGGGCGGTCGACTTCAGCGACTCGTACTACGACGTCAACCCGGCGGTCGTCGCCGTGAAGGGAACGCCGATCGCGAACGCGAAGTCGCTCGCGGACCTCAAGCAGTACAAGCTCGGTGCGCAGATCGGCACGACGAGCCTCGGGTACATCCAGGACACGATCCAGCCCGATCAGGACGCGCGCGTCTACGACACCTCGAACGACGTCGTCGCCGCGCTGAACGCGAAGCAGATCGACGGGATCGTCGTCGACCTGCCGACCGCGTTCTTCCTCGTGGGCGCCGAAGAGGTCAAGAACGGCACGGTCGTCGGCCAGTTCCAGTCGACGGGCGGCCAGGAGCACTTCGGGATGCTGTTCGAGGAGGGCAACCCGCTCCGTGACTGCGTCAACGACGCGCTCTCAGAACTGAAGGTCGACGGCACGCTGGAGCAGATCCAGCAGGAGTGGCTCTCGGACAAGGCGAGCGCTCCGGTCCTGGAGTAGGCAACCGGAGCTCACGCATCCTCGGCGGCTCCGGCGGGGGGCGGAGCCTTGCAATCGCGACGGTCAGCACGATCGTCGTCTTCGGCGCGATCGCGCTCGTCGTCGTCAACTCGCCGGGCTGGGACGCCGTCCGCGCGAGCTTCTTCTACTGGCCGGAGTTCAAGGAGTCGTTTCCGTCCATCGCCGAGGCGTTCAAGACGAACGTGAAGCTGTTCCTCGTCGCCGAGGTCTTCATCCTCATCTTCGCGCTCGTCCTCGCCGTGCTGCGCGGACTGCCGGGTCCCGCGTTCTTTCCGCTCCGGCTGCTCTCCACCGTGTACACCGACGTGTTCCGCGGGATCCCGACGATCCTGCTGATCTACATGCTCGGCTTCGGCGTCCCGGCGCTCGCGATCCCCGGCGTGCCGCGATCGGAGTACTTCTGGGGAGTCGTCGCTCTCGTGCTCGTCTACTCGGCGTACGTCGCCGAGGTGTACCGGGCCGGGATCGAGTCGATCCACCCGAGCCAGGAGGCGGCGGCGCGCTCGCTCGGGTTGACGCGTGCGCAGGCGCTGCGCTACGTCGTGATCCCGCAGGCGGTGCGGCGCGTCGTGCCGCCGCTGCTGAACGACTTCATCGGGCTGCAGAAGGACACCGCGCTCGTCGGCGCTGCTGGGCGTCGTCGAGGCGTTCCGTCAGTCGCAGATCGAGGTCGCGGGGTCGTTCAACTTCACGCCGTACCTCGCGACCGCGCTGCTGTTCCTGCTGCTGACGATTCCGCTGACGCGTTTCACGGACTGGCTGATCGCTCGTAACCGCAGGCGGGAGCTCGCGCGCGCATGAGCGAGGCCCTTCTCGTCGAGAACGTGCGCAAGGCGTTCGGGTCCAACGAGGTCCTCCGCGGGATCGACCTCGCTCTCGCCGAGCACGAGGTCGTCTGCCTGATCGGCGCCTCGGGCTCCGGGAAGTCGACCCTGCTCCGCTGCGTCAACCTGCTCGAGCCGGTCGACGACGGCCGCATCGTGGTCGACGGCAACGAGATCACGGCGCAGGGCGTCGACGTCAACCGAGTCCGTCGCGGGATCGGGATCGTCTTCCAGGCCTACAACCTCTTCCCGCACATGACCGTGCTCCAGAACGTGACGCTCGGGCCGCGCAAGGCACTCGGCCTCTCGCGCGCCGCGGCGGAGGAGCGCGCCGACGAGCTCTTCACGCGCTTCGGTCTCGCCGACAAGCGCGACGCGTACCCGGACAGCCTCTCCGGCGGGCAGCAGCAGCGGGTCGCGATCGTGCGCGCGCTCGCCCTGCGTCCGAAGCTGATGCTGCTGGACGAGATCACGAGTGCGCTCGACCCCGAGCTCGTCGCGGAGGTGCTGAACGTCGTGCGCGAGCTGGCGGCGAGGTGGCATGACGATGCTGATCGCGACCCACGAGATGGCCTTCGCGCGCGACATCGCCGACCGCGTCTGCTTCCTCGACGGCGGCCTGATCCTCGAAGAGGGTCCACCGGCGCAGATCTTCTCCGCGCCCCGTGAAGCCCGAACGCAGCAGTTCCTTGCACGGATCGTCGAAGCAGGCAGACTCTAGGGGTGGTGGAGAAGCAACACGAGCACCACCTGTCGGTCACGCTCGAGCCGCTCGACGACTACCTCGTGATCGAGCCTGGCGACGCTGAGACGTGGACGCGCAGCGGTCTGATCGTGCCCGCCGGCGTCGACGCGGGCTGCCGCTCCGGCATCGTCACGGCGGTCGGCCCGGACGCCCAGGGGATCGAGCCCGGGGACAAGGTCCTGTTTCCGAGAGACGCCGGCTACGACGTGCGGATCGGGAGCGGCACGATCAAGGTGATGCGCCGCGAGAACCTGATCGCGCGCGTGATCGACTAGCTCCAGAAATAAGGAGACCCCCCTGATTGCCGCAGAGGGGTCACCGCATACACCGGATCATTGAGGGGGGAGCCGGCACGTAAATCTTCGCTCACCCTCGGGTCACGGGCATCACCAAGACGGGGTATCTGCCCACCGCGGGCTGCGATACCCTGTCCGCTCCACCGGGGAGAAGTGGCCGAGTGGCTGAAGGCGGCGCCCTGCTAAGGCGTTAAGGGGGAACAATCCTCCTTCGAGGGTTCGAATCCCTCCTTCTCCGTGAAACGTGGGGGAACCGTGGTTCCCCCACGCGGACATCACGGACGTCAGGCGACCGACGCGAGGTACTCGTCGAGCTTGTCGTAGCTCTCCGCCACGCCGCGATCCATGCCGGAGTTGAGCACGGCATCTCGGATCTCCTTGGACGCGTAGAGCACTGTGGTCGTGACCGTGGTCTTGCCGTCCTGCTCGACCAGGACGGTCGTGTCCAGCGCCTCGCCGGAGTACCACGGGTCGTCGAACGCCTCGGTGGCGACGAGTCGCTCGGACGGGACGATCTCGCGGTAGACGCCGCCCATCCCCATCTCCGCTCCGTCCGGTCCGTGCCAGACAAACCGATAGGCGCCTCCCACCCGGAGATCGACCTCGCAGACCGCGAACGACCAGCCGCCGCGGACGCCGAGCCAACGCGTGAGGAGCTCCGGCTTCGTCCAGGCGTCGAAGACCAGGTTGCGCGGTGCGTCGAAGACGCGGGTCATCTCGATCTCCCGCTCCGACGGCGTCGTCACTTGCAATGTCGCGGTGTTCGTCACTCGGCCCTCCCCTTTCGCTTCGCGGATACACGTTTCTTCTCCTCGGTCTTGAGCTCGTCCAGGAGGGCGTCCAGTTGCTCGAAGGAGTCCTCCCAGAACCGGCGGTAGCCCTCCAGCCACTCCGTGGCCTCTGCGAGCGGCACGGCCTCGAGCCGGCGCGGCCGTCGCTGCGCGTCGCGGCCGCGCGAAATCAGTCCGGCGCGTTCCAGCACCTTGAGGTGCTTGGAGATCGCGGGCTGGCTCATCGCGAACGGCTCGGCCAGCTCCGTCACCGACGCCTCACCCGAAGCGAGCCGGGCGAGAATCGCCCGACGAGTCGGATCCGCGAGCGCCGCAAACGTGGCGTCGAGCCGCACGGGGGCCTGTTGCTCATAACCGAGAGGTTGCATAACCATTCGGCAATCTACAGCGGCGGCGAGCCGACTGTCAAACCTGCGCAGCGGGGAGCCCCGCTGGCTGATGCCCGAGACCAGACGGATCCCCGCCCCCTAGTTGTCTGTTCTGCCGGGCCGACAACCCGACGACCGTCGCTGATGGGACCGCGTCCTAGCAGTGCGTTGGCGCGCAAGCTCGATCGCGACTTCGGTCACCCGTCGCCGGAGTCGCCGGGATTACTCTCGGCGCCCTTGTCGAGTCGGAGGTCGCATCGGTCCGGTACCGCAGTAACGTCGAGTTCTCCCGCGGCACGTGTGGCCGGCCTTGTTACCTCGAACGGTCACGCCCCTGGCGCCGGGCTAAGTGGCGCGCCGGGCGGGGATTCGTCCGACTAACCCGGTCTTCGTTGCCCGAGACCACGAGATGAGCCCCCCGAAGAAGATCGCGGACGCTCCGGCCAGGCCGATGTAACCGCCGTAGGCGGGCGAGCTAACGCTGTTTGGCTGCAGCGTCGGAACCGCGATGTAGCGCACCCACAGAAGCATGGTGAGCAGCCCGAGGCCGACGAGGACTCCGGCCGCGGGAAGTCCGGCCCTGCGGTGCGTGAGGAGCAGAGCGGCGACCACTGCGCACACCGCGCAGGCGATCGGATCGAAGGCCTCCCAACCGTTCCCGCGCTCGATGAGCACCTGTTGGGGGAGGGAGACTCCGCCGTGGTTGAAAGGGGTCAGCGTTCCGGCGATGGCCAGCGCGGCCCCGACGACCACGAGCATGCGCGGAGCGCCGTAGGCTCTCTCCGCGGGGTGCCCCGGCTCCTCGGACGCGCGCCACAGGGCGAACGCTGCGAGCAGGACCGCGCCGCCCAGCGCGAGGATCGCACCGGCGACGAGCCAAAGTCCGTCCGTCGCCGCCGACATCGCGAGGACACCGGCGTACTTGGCCGCCCCGCCGAGGGCGAAGCCGAGCAGCAGGGCGGCGCCGATCCGGCCGGCGGAGCGCGTGTGAGCGAGGGCAAGTGCGCCAGCGGCTCCCACGGCGACGCCCAGCGGCGGAAGGCTCGTAAAGAGGCCCAGGTGCGGGACAGTGCCCGCCGAGCCGAAGTACGGGTGCGCGAAGTGGTCGAAGCGTAGCGCTGTTCCGAGGACGAGCAGCGCGGCGCCTCCAAGACCGACGGCCACGCGAGCCCCGGTTCGTCGGTCGCCGTTGCCGTCCTCGGGCGCAAGCAAACGATCCAGCTTTTCGAGCAGTCGATCCCTTCCCGCGCCCCAATCGAGATGACTGATGGTGAGGGCCTGCCAGCGCGTGAGATCTCCGAGAGCGTCAGGCAACTGCACCCGCTTAGGCATCACTGCACCGCCGACCAGAACCGGGATCACGGGGATCTTCTGCTCGAGCGCGGTCGCCACCTCCTTCCCGACGAGGTCCTCGGGGTCGTCAAGCCGCCGCCCACCCTCTTCGTCCACCGCCGTCAGCCAGCCGCGGCCGATGACGACGATGACCACTTTTGCCGAGGCGAGACCGGCCTCCATCTCCTCGACGAAGTCCGTGGCGAGTTCAATCGCATCGACGTCGAAGAAGACCTCATCCTCGCCGAAGCGGTTCCTCAGATCACCGTAGATCCGGCCGGCGTGACCCGGATCGTCCTCCCGGCGATAGCTGATGAAAATCCGCGGCGGCGTGGCGGTTCCCTCCTCGACCGACGGCGGTCAGGCACCGCGACTCGAGTCTAGACCCGCGCCCGGCCGCGGGACAATACCCCCGATTCACTGACGAGGCGGGTGGACTCAATGCACTACGCGTCGCCGAACTACGTCGTCACCGACGTTTTCACCGACCAGCCTGCTACCAAGGGAGGGTCCTTCCACCGTCCGTGCTACCGAATTGAAAGGAACCGTTGGCGGCGGAGGCGTTCGCGTGGACGCTGTCCAACGGTCCTCATAGATCCCCGGCTGGCAGAACACCGGGCGCATATCCAAGCCGCTCACCGTCGACGTCCTGCTAGACACACGCCTCGGTGTCACGCAGAATCCCGAGCTTCGGCGGGGTCTTCCGGCTCGCGGCCCCCGCAGCTGATGATGGTGCCGGGCTAATCCGAACACCCGGCGGTTGGGACGGTAGACATGCAGAACCCGAGCCCCTCCTGGATCAACCGAAAGCGGTTGACTTGCCTGGTTTGCAGCTTGCTCCTCGTCCTGGCTCTTACCGCTTGTGGTGATGAAGGAGGCGGCTCGGCCGGCGAAAGCGCGGGTGCGAGCTCCAGCTCATCAGGATCCGATCAAACCACCGACAGCAACGGCGGCGACGACACCACCCCGGGCGACGACACCACCCCCAGCGACGACACCACCCCCAGCGACGACACCACCCCCAGCGACGACACCACCCCCAACAACCACACCACCGAGCCGAGTCAGGCGCTACTGCGCATCGAAACGGTGTCGCTGCGCCGGTCGGCCCCGGGTGCAACGACTTGCGTTCTGGGGGTCGTGATCCTCAATGAGGGGTCGGAATCGGCGGAGCACGTGGAGGTGGAGGCAAGCGTGAAGACGGTGTCGCTTCCCGCCTACAGCGCCGAGCCCGATTTGGAGGGGGCGGCTTCCATCGCTGCCGGTGACGACGAATTCTACTTCAGCCAGATCTCGTTCCAGTTCACTCAGGGCGACCTATTGAAGTACGACGTTAACGTTCGCGACGGCGGAACTGTCATCGACACGGCGAGCTCGCCGTCCGGGATCGAATGCTCCGACTAGTTGCGCTGCCTACACACCTGCGGGCCGGCTGATCGGTCTGGGCACCGCCCCGACCCATGAAGCGCTCCGCGAGCGCAGGCCGAGTGGCGCAGGGATGCCGAAGCGGCACGCTCCGCACGAGCGGCAGTAGCGGTAAGCCGCGAGCACACTTCGCGGATGCGAGCAGGCGATGCGGCTTCGCGTTCCTACCGGGCTCAGAGGCATGAAGCTTGCGGTCGTCCAGTCGATTGACGTCCAGAACCTCGGTCTCGTTCGCAAGAACGCCGAATCCCGCGTCATACGGGATTCGGCCTGAGAGGCGGAGGGGGAGGGGGAGGGATTTGAACCCTCGTCGGACGTAACCGCCCGAAACGGTTCGAGACGGCACCGGAACGACGAGCCGGGACGCTGTCGGAGCGGGCTCGAGGGTCAGCTTCGATTACTGCGCGCCAGCGGCACACTTCCGGCCGTGTCGCCGCGCCCGCGAACCGGCGAGGAAGTCCCCCTTTCCAGCGTCCAAGACCCAGATCGACCGTGCAGGTCGGACGCTCCGCGAATGGCGGACGTCCGCAGGAGCCCGTGCAGCACACGACCTTGCGCCGGGCTGTCGCAACTCAACGACGCGAGCGCGCCTGTCTCCGGGACCACGCAGATGCGGCCGCCCCCGAGGTCTGACGTCATGTAGGCCCAAAGTGAGTGGTTGTCGAAAACGCTTCCGTCGGGTCCCCGCCGGCGTCGGCGGGAATCGGGTTGTGCAGGGCCGCATGTGCCGCACCAGGGCCCGAGTACCGCGACGAGAGGCACGACGAAAATGAATGCTGTGAGCGCCCGCCGACTCCTTCGCGAGCGAACGCTGCGCGCTGAGCCAAGCCGTGCTGTTTTTCGGAGTCGTGATGCGGCCGAGCGTGGCAAAGAGCGCTCAACGCCGGCTCAACGGCTCCCTCCACCGCCCCTGTTCGCCAGCCCGCCAACGTGCTTAGCTTCGAACCACTGCGGAAGGGGTGCGGCGGCGTGGAGTTCCGGATTCTCGGGGGGCTCGAGGTCCTCGAGGGCGGGCAGCCGCTCGCGCTCGGTAGCCCGCAGCAGCGCGTGCTCCTCGCTGCGCTGCTACTGAACCCCGGCGTTCCTTTGACTGTGGACGAACTCATCGAGGAACTGTGGCCGGAGCGCCCGCCTGCCTCTGCGGCGCACGCGATCGAGGTCTATGTGTCGCGCCTTCGTAAGGCGCTTCACGCCGACGGGAGGACCAGACTCGAGACGATCGGGCGTGCATACGTTCTCCACCTCGACGGCGACCAGACAGACCTCTTCGAGTTCACGCAGCTCTGCAACGAAGGGCGGGCGACGCTCATTGAGGGACGGCCGCTCCTCGCCGCCGACGTTCTGGGAAAGGCGCTTAAGCTCTGGCGCGGCGAACCTCTGGCCGGCCTTCCGTACGGTCCGCTCGCCCGTTCCGGGGTCGGGCGGATGGAGGAGCTTCGGCTGGCAGCGCTCGAGGAACGAATCTCCGCCGAACTGGCCTGCGGTCGTCACGCCGGCCTAATCGTCGAGCTCGAGACGCTCGTCGCGGCAGAACCGCTCCGAGAGCGCTTCCGGGCGCAGCTCATGCTCGCGCTTTACCGGGATGGTCGCCAGGCGGATGCGCTCGCGGCCTACCAGGCCGCTCGAGCGATGCTACGTGATGAGCTCGGACTCGAACCGAGTCGCGCGCTGCAGGATCTCGAGCGAGCGATCCTCAACCACGATGCCAAACTCGAAGTGCAGCCGTCGGCAGCCGTTCGCCGCGTGGGCTTGCCGTCGCCGGTCACTCCTCTGATCGGGAGACAGACGGAACTCGCGCAGCTCGCTGAGTTGCTGAGCACGAATGACATCCGACTCGTGACCGTCACCGGATCCGGCGGGATCGGGAAGACGCGTCTCGCGGTTGAGTCGGCTCGGCGACTCGAGAACGATCGCGGCGACCTCGTCGTCTTCGTCGACCTCGCCACGGTCCGCCGCCCGAACCTGGTGCTGGATGCGATCGCAAGCGCGGTCAGCGTCGGCGAACAGCCCGCGACGTCGCTGCTCGAGACCGTCGTCGCGAGTGTCTCTCATCGTCGGACTCTGCTCCTGCTCGACAACTTCGAGCACGTCTGCGACGCGGCACCGCTCGTCTCGGAACTCCTCGCGGCGGCCGGGCTGCTCAAAGTGCTCGTGACAAGCCGGAACCGCCTGGACCTCTACGGTGAGTACGAATATGCCGTTCCGCCACTCGCGGTCCCCCTTCGGACGAACAACGCGTCGAAGCGATCTCGAAATTCGAGGCGGTGGAGTTGTTCGTGGAGTGCACACGGAGGCGCGATCGGAGCTTCAGCCTCGATCCCAAGAACGCACGGGCGGTCGCTGAGATCTGCGGACGGCTCGACGGGATGCCCCTCGCGATCGAACTCGCTGCCGCCCGGAGCGTTGCGTTTCGTCCATCCGCCTTGCTGGAGCAGCTCAGTGCTTGTCTCCCGCTCCTGATCGGCGGCCCGCGCGACGCGCCAGAGCGGCAAAGAAGCCTCCGTGCAGCGATCGACTGGAGCTACGAGCTCCTCGACCACGAGGAGACTCGCGTCTTCAACGGCCTTGCCGTGTTCAACGGTGGAATCGCGTCCGAAGCGTGCACAGCGATTTGCGGGTCCGCACGGTCCACGCTCGAGTCACTCGCGGACAAGAACCTCCTCGTGCGAGATGCCGGAGTCCCGGGCCGGTTCCTGTTGCTCGAGACGATTCGCGAGTACGCGCTCGACCGGCTTCAGAGAGTGGGCGCGCTCGACGAAATGCGAAGGCGCCATGCCGAGTACTTCGTCGCTCTCGCGGAGCAAGCGGAGCCGGAGCTCCGTGGGCCCTCGCAACACGAGTGGCTCGCGCACCTCGACGCCGAGCAGGGAAACATCGCTGTCGTCTTCGCCTGGGCCGCGGACGTTGGCGAGCGCGACGTTCCCCTCCGCCTCGGCGCTGCGTTGTGGCGGTACTGGGAAGCACGAGGCTCGATCGGCGACGCGCGCCGTCAGCTCGAGGACGCTCTCGCGGTATCACCAGACCGCACACTCGAGGCACGCCCTGCAGCGCTGTTCGCGAGCGGGCGGATGGCACTGCGCCAGGGTGATCTCGACCATGCTCGGGCTGTCTTCATAGAAGGCCGGAGCTTGTTCGCCGCTGCGGGGGAAGTTGGCGGCGTGGCGCTCTGCACAGCAGGCCTCGGCTGGATCGCCCACGTGATCGGGCCGGTCGACCAGGCCGTCACGCTCTGCCGCGAGGCGGTCGAAGTCGCACGCGAGTCCGACGAAGGCTGGATCGTCGCCGACGCGCTCAATAACCTCGGCGTGGCGCTGCGATCCGAGGGAGATCTCCAAGGATCACGCGAAGCACTCGAAGAGTCATTGAGCCTACGCCGGCAGATCGGAGATCTCGAAGGTGTCACCGCTGGTCTCAACGGCCTCGCGCTGATCGCGATCGCACAAGACGACTTCGACTCCGCCGAGAAGCTGTTCGGCGAGGCGTTCGCCGTCAGCGAGAGACGCGGCGACCTCTTCTACGTCGCCGCGGAGGATGTCGTCCTGGCGTATCTCGCGTTCGGGCGCGGAGACTTCATACGGGCGACTGCGCTGTCCGTCAGCGCACTCGAGTCGTGTCGGCAGCACGGCTATCGTCAATTCAGCGCCTATGCGCTCGAGACTCTTGCCGGGGTCGCGGCCGCGGAGGGAAGACTAAGGGACGCAGGGCGCCTGCTGGGAGCCGCCCTTGCGCTCGCGGAGCAGATCGGCCGCTCACCCACACCTGGCAGGTCCGGCTCAGCTCGCAACGATGGCGTCACGTACGACTGGGAAGCGCGGGCCGTGAAGCTCGTCCTCCAACGCGCCGCCCGCCAGCTTGGGCGACGAGCGTGGGACGCGGCGTTAGAGGAGGGGCGTCGGCTCGAGTTCGACGACGCGCACGCCTTCGCGGCCGAATGGACGGCGCTCGACGAGCGAGAGGCCGACGTCGCGCAACACGCACCATGAGAGCCTCAACATGATCTCCCGCATCTACGAGGCCGTGCTGTACGCCGCGACTTGGCGACGCCGACGACTTGGCGGTAGTGCGCGGCCTCTATCGTGATGTGCTTTGGCTGCGCTCAGTTGGCGATCTGCTCGTCTGTCATGCGACCTTGAGCGTTCGCTTGTGCGCCGGCGAAGGCGACACGACACCGAGAGGCTTCGCCCGCGGCGCGTCAACGGCTAAGTGTCGCCGGCTTCCCCCATTGCCAATGGTCCCTCACCGTGGACTCGCGTCAGGTCGAATCGGGTGGCTTCATGAAGTAGAGCAGGCGATCGTTGAAGTGAAAAACCTGTTGCGCGAAGCTATTCCCTCGTGACCTCGAGGAAGCTGAAGTACGGGTTGTTTGTCGGAAAGTCGACGAGAACGTATCGGCCGTCGGGGTAGAGGGCGACGGTGATCGTGGGGTCCCATGCGGTGAGGCAGAGATTGGTCCCGTCGATGAATGAGAGGAGTTTCGTCTCGCCGTCAGGCCCGGAGAGCTCTTCGATGAACTGTTCGAGAATGAACTCGGCACCGGTGGCAATGTTCGTCCGTTCGATGGGCTTGAGAAGGAGCTTCCATGCCGCGTTGAGGAGCCTGACTTTTGCGGAGAGTGGCACCTTTGGATTGGCCAAGGCGCGCAAGAGCGCCTTTGTGAAGATTCCGGCTCGAGAGGCGATGAGTCCCGCCCATGACGCGCAGATCTGGTAGTTGCCGGTGACGGAAACGCGTTTCACTCCGTCCGGGTCGTCGGTTACATGGGCTGTTAGGACCGACCCGCGGTAGTTGCCGTCCTCTGAGGCGGCCGTCCACTGGATTCCGGCGAAGTTCCAGAGCAGGTTCAGGGTGCTGGGTAGCAGCATGTGCGAGAAGGCCGTCGTCGAGACGAAGTTGACCGTTCCGCCGCCGTAGCACCAGAGCGTGTGGAGCTTGATGTCGAAGACAGGCGCCGCTTGCGCGTAACCGGTGAGCCAGCCGAAGTCGGCGTCCTGGCATCCAGTTGGACCCGCCGCGCTGTTGGTGAAGACACATCGGATCGTTTCGTCGGGTTCCGCGGTGCCGGTGGCGGAACCCAGGGAGGTGTTCGTGGTCGTTCCCGCCTTGTTGCAGACAATCGATGTGACCGTCCATCCGGATGTGAGTGCCTCGGCAATGGTGAAGGAGCCCGCAGGCACCTCCAGCGAAACGGTCTCGTCGTCCTGGAGGCGTTCGACGGTTCCATTGATGCTGAACTGAAACTCGTTCTGAGCTCCGTTAGGCAGCGTTTGCTTCTCGACGATGATCGTCGCTTTCCCGCCGCCGCAGTGCTGGTCGGCGGAGTTGTCCACTGGGTCGGCTGCGTCGGGGATCCCGTCGAGGTCGCAGTCGGGCAGACGGGTCAGTTGCCATGTCAGCGTGGTCGTTGCGTCTTGTACATCGTCCTGAATGTGCCGGGTGATCGTGCCGCTCGTGGTCGGCGCGTCGAACTCGATCGGGTGATAGGCACCGGCGATGCCATGGAGGCCGAAGACGATGACCCAGGGCTCGATGTAAGTCCTGTCCCAAGCCCCGCAGCCGACCGTGCCGAACTCATGCACGATCGTCTCGAATCTTCCCGTGTTCCCGCCGAACTCGAGCCCTGCGGGCGACGCGAATGTGCGGTCGATGTCGACGATGAACGGTCCACTACCTTCTTCCGGGGCGCGTGTTGCGAGCGTTCCGAAAGCCTCGCTCTCTCTGACGAAGTTGTCCGGACAGGTGGGCTTCTTGCTCACTATGTGGCTCTTGTACGTCTGCCGGTATTCGAACCCCTGGTGGTAGATCACGAAGTCGGGGTCGGATCTCCGGACGACCCCCTCGAGCCCGGGCCCACCCAACGTAATCCCGATCGTTTCAACGATCGTCTCGGTGTAGCTCTGGCTCGCACTGTCGAGTACCGCGTTGTACGAGATGTCGACTGTCCCGCTCCACGTGTCTACCGTCCCAGCCGTCGCCGAAGCCGGCCCCAGTCCCTCCCCGAGTGCGAGCAGCGGAAGGACGACAGCAAAGCCGAGCAGCAACAGCCGACGCATCGAAAGTGCTCCCATGGCCATCCACACGAGCGTACGACGCACCGCTCAACGTCCACTCAACGGCCCAAGCGGCGGCGGCGTGCGAGATCGCACACCCCGAGCGCGGCCAGCGGCGGTGGAACAGCGAGGACCAAGCCTTCTGTCCCGTCCCGTAAAAGCGCTCCCTCCGTGCGCCAGTTGCGCGCCAGTCGCCACCTTGCTCAGGCGGATTCCAACGTGCTCGGGCGGACGGACGGCTGGCCGGTCGCTGACGTCGACGAGGGGCGGAATCCCGCTCTGGGAGCCGGATTCCGTGCAGTAGAGCGGAGGGGGAGGGATTTGAACCCTCGATCCGCCTAACGACGGATAACGGTTTTCGAGACCGCCGCATTCGACCGCTCTGCCACCCCTCCGAGGCGCCGAGCGAGCTAGACAGATTAGCCGCGATGGATCGGTGATCAGCCGACGCGGAGGCGCGGCTTTGCCGCACCGGGAGCTCCCGCGGCTGAGACTCCGGGCGAGAAGGAGGGGGAACACGGGGGAACCCTGGGTTCCCCCGTGCCAAGCGGAGAGGGCGGGATTTGAACCCGCGACGCACCTTTCAGCACGTACGCGATTTCCAGTCGCGCTCCTTAGACCACTCGGACACCTCTCCCGAGTGCAGTCGGCAGGGTAGCGCTAGAAGCCGTTGAGCACGAGCGCCTCGTGCTCCTCGGGCTCTTCGCTCTCGACGGCGAAGATCTCGACGGCCGTGAGCATCAGCACGAACAGCACGGCGGTCACGAGCAGGAACGCGTTCCGGTTCTTGCCCGGGAAGTTCGGGTCCCGGCGGGGGAAGACGAACGAGGAGAGCAGCGAGAAGACGATGAAGATCGCCGCCATGCCCCCGAGCACGAGCTTGTTCTGGGTTTCCAGCGCCGCGAGCAGCACGCGGGGAATCTAACCGACTACTCGCGTGCAGGCGTCGGGCGAGGGCTGTCGAGCAGGCGCTCCTCGTCCCGGCGCCGGAGCGCACGCCGGACGAACAGCACGAGCGCGGCCACGAGCGCGAGCGGGAGGAGCACGATCGTGAGGAAGAGCGCGACGGCGGCCGCGACCGAGAGGATGCCGAGCGCATCGTCGATAGCGTCGTCGAAGCGGCTTCCGCCGCCGGTGGTTGCGGCCCGCCTCGTCTCGAGGGAGAGCGAGACGTCCGCGAGCGCGACCTCGCTCGCGATGCTGGCGCGCTGGCGCGTCCGCTGGTTGAGCAAGCCCTGGATCCGCTGGCGGCGGAGCTCGAGCTGCAGGCGCTCGACGTCGGTGAGGCCGGGCTGCGCGAGCTTCGCGTTCACCTCTGCGAGCTGGATCCGCAACGTGTCGATTCGCCTCGCGAGGCCGTCTAGGTCGGCCTGGCGGTCCTGGATCGAGATCTGCTGGCCGGTGATCGTGCCGAGCTCGGAGAACTGCGCGATCGCCTCCTGCACGCGCCGCTGCGGCACGCGCAGAGTCAGCCTGGCCGAACCCGTCCGGCCCTGGGTTGCGACGTTCGAGGAGACGACGATGCCGCCGAGCTCCCGCGTCGTGCGGATCGCCTCGGCGCTCGCGTCGGAGAGGCTCCTGTTGTCGGGCACGGTGAGCTCGAGCGAGACGTCCCACTCCTGAGCGCGGTCCGCGGTGGGCGGCGTGACGCCGAACGCGAGTCCCGGGGTCGAGCCGGGCGCGGCGTCTTCGCTCTGAATCGCCTCCCTGGACTCGGCGGCCTTGGTGCTCGAGTCCACGGCCGCCTGCTCCGACTGATCGCCGTCCCTGCTGCCGAACATGACAGCGCCGACGAGTGCGAGCGCCACCGGCACGAGAACGAGCGCCGGCCGCCATCCGAACGTCCGCCGCTTCGGCGGCTCCAGCGCGCGCACGCGCTCACGCAGCTCGCGGGGCGCGCGAGGCGGCTCGGTGCGCAGCTCGCGGATGAGCCCTTCGAGGTGCGCCTCGCGCTCGCTCTCGGGCGGCACGCCGCGCAGCAGTCCCTCGATCCGTTCCACGTCCGTTGCGTCAGGCGAGCGCATCCGCTGCCATCCTTTCTTCGAGCTTCGTCAGGGCGCGTGTCAGGCGCATCGAGCACGCGGTGCGCGAGATGCCGAGCACGCGGGCGGCAGCCTCGGCGTCCAGCTCCAGCACCACCCGCAGCGCAAGCACTTCGCGATCTGCCGCGGTCAGCTCTGCGACCGCGGCCTCGAGCTCGGGCGAAAGCCCGAACAACACAGGGTGGGCGGCACTCGGCTCGTCCGCGACGTAACGCTCCTCACGCCGTCGCCTGCGCGCTTCGGCTCGGAAATGGTCGAGGGCGGCGGAGCGCGCGATGCTGATCAGCCATGCGACCGGCTCCGCGCGGCGCGGGTCGTAGCGCCGCCAGCCGCGGAGCGCCTTCTCAAAGGTGACCCCGGTCAGGTCGTCGGCGAGTGTGGGATCGGCGGTGAGCATGAGCAAGTAGCGGTAGACCTCATCCAGACAGTCCTCTGCGACGGCTGAGAACGTCGGCCGGTTCACATCCCCTCTACGCCGCGGGATGCCCATCACGTCACATGGAAGCGGTCGATCGTGACGCCGGCGAGGTCGACGACCCGGACGAGGAAGCCGTCAGGCTCGACCGTGACGTGCACGAAGCCGTGCCCGACCCGCGCTGCAAGCCGGCGGGGGTACGAGGCGGGGCAGCGGCGAAGGGGGTAAAGCCCGGCTCCCCCGCCTCCGTCGACGACGTAGGTGACGGCCCCGCGGGAGAAGCGCTGATAGTTGTGATCGTGGCCGCTGAGCACGAGATGAACGCCGTAGCGCTCGAACAGCGGCACCCACGTGCGCCGCACCGTTGCGCTGCCGAGATGGCCGCCGCAGGTGTACGGCGGATGGTGGAGCACGACGACCCGGCGGAGACCCGTCCGTACCGCGAGTGTCCGCCTGAGCCAGGTGGTCTGAGCCGCGGTGATCGCGGTCGAGTCGAGCACGATCACCTCGACCTCGTTCACGCGTCGCACGTAGTACGGCGCCGGCATCCGCAGCAGCCCGAACTCGTACCGTCCCCGGCCGACCTGAACGTCGTGGTTACCGAGCGCACCCGCAACCCCGACCTCAGCGGCCGGGAGCCAGCCGAAGCTCGCCCGCCAGGACGTCGCGAACGAGCGTCCTCGCGTGTAGTCGTTGTCGCCCAGCGTCACGAGCAGCTGCGACGGGTTGCGTTCCTCGTAGGCGCGGACCGCGTCGCCGACGTCGCGCTGGCGCTGCCCGCCGACACCGAAGTCGCCGATCGCGAGGATGCTCGTCGCGAGTGCAAGCGATAACCCGAGTGCAACTATGGTTCCGCGAATGATGACGACGGCGGAGCGCCTCGAGGGGTACGCCAGGCTCGCCGTCGAGATCGGCGTGAACCTCCAGCCCGGCCAGGACCTCCACGTCAACTGCGATCCCGAGCACGTCGAGCTCGTCCGGGCGGTCGCTGCAGCTGCCTACCGGGCGGGTGCGCGGTGGGTCGACGTCCACGTCAACGATCAGCGGATCCGGGCCGCCCAGATCCAGTACGGCCCCGAGGACGCGCTCGACTGGACTCCTCCCTGGCTGGTGGGCCGGATCGACGACCTGGCCGAGAGACAGGGCGCGATCCTCGCGCTCGTCGGCGACTCGGAGCCCGACCTCTTCGCCGACCTCGACCAGCGGCGCGTCGCGAAGGCGCGGATGCTCGACCTCCGCAAGCGGCAGCTGGAGCTCGTCGCGTCGGGCCGCCTCTCTTGGGCGATCGTCGGCTGCCCGAACGCGGGCTGGGCCGAAGCCGTCCTCGGAGAGCCCGACCTCGACCGGCTCTGGGAGGCGGTCGCGACCACGGTCCGCCTCGACGAGCCCGACCCGGTCGCAGCCTGGCGGACTCACATCGTCATGCTCAAGGCACGCGCGGCCGCGCTCAACGAGCGCCGCCTTGATGCCGTGCGTTTTACGGGGCCCGGCACCGACCTGACGATCGGCCTCGGCCCGCGTGCACGGTGGCTCGCGGCCGAGGCGGAGACGACCTGGGGCCAGAAGCACGTGCCGAATCTCCCGACCGAGGAGGTGTTCACGACCCCCGACCGCCGCCGGACCACGGGGAGCGTTCGCTCCACGATGCCGCTCGTCCTCCAGGGGACGATCGTGCGAGGTCTCGAGCTGCGCTTCGCCGACGGAAAGATCGTCGAGGTCAAGGCGTCGAGCGGAGAGGAGGTCGTTCGCGCGCAGATCGAGACCGACGAGGGCTCCAGGCATCTCGGCGAGGTCGCGCTCGTCGACGGCGACTCCCGGGTCGGTCGCACGGGCCTGACCTTCCTCAACACGCTCTTCGACGAGAACGCCAGATCGCATGTCGCGTTCGGACAGGGGCTCGCCGAGGCGGTCGAAGGAGGCGAGGAGCTCACGGCGGAGGAGCTGGACGAGCTCGGGGTGAACGACTCGAACGTCCACATCGACTTCATGGTCGGCGGCCCCGAGGTAGAGGTCGACGGCGTCGACGCTGACGGTAAGGCGGTCCCGATCATCCGGGACAACGCCTGGGTGCTCGGCTAGGCCTTCGCTCCGAGCGGCACGACGGCCTGCGCGCGGGCCGGCTCGAGGGACGTGCCCGCATCGGACTCCCACGCGAAGACCTTGACGCCCTCCCACCAGGCGGGGTAGCCGTTCTCCTTGCCGGGAATCCAGACGAGCAGCCGTGCCCTGGGCTGCTGCTCGAGATAGTCGCGTGTCGCGCGCTCGACCTGCTCCCGGTCGGTGTCGTCAACGATCAGAAGCGCACGGTCGGCGAGCCAGGGCTCGATCATGCGGAGGCCGTCGAGCTGCTGCTCGTATGAGTGACCGGCGTCGTAGTAGTAGACGCCGACGCTCCTGCCCGCGAGTGCGCCCGACGGGACGACATGGAACGCGTCACCCTCGACGATCGTCGGCAGCTCGAGGCCGAAGTGCTTCAGGTTCGACTCGAGCTGTGCGCGGGAGCCGTCGCTCATCGAGAAGTCGTCGATCGCGACGAAGTCGGTGTCGTCGTTGCCGACCATCGCTCCGATCAGGCTCGTGCCGTGGTAGCTCCCCACCTCGACGTAGCTCTCGCCAGGTTCGACCATGCTCGCCGCGAGGTTGAGCAGCGCGAGGTTGTTCTCTTCGGCGAGACCCGGCACCTCGGCGAGGATGCGGCTGAAGCGGCGCCCGTTCGGCTGCGGCGAGACCGGAAACTCGTCGAAGAGCGCGTGGAGCGCCGGCTCGAACCGGTCGACGTCCACGCTGCTATTTCGCTGTCGCGTCCCGGAGAACGGCGCGGATGCTGACGATCCCGATCGCGCGCTCGCCGTCGACGACCGGCAGGTGCCGGAAGTCGTGGTCGAGCATGATCTTCGCGGCCTCTTCGGCGGTCGTCTCGGGGGCGGCGGTGATCGGGTCGGGGGTCATCCAGCCGCGCACGCGCTCCTCGGACGAGTGCGTCCGGGCCGCGACCGACCGCATCACGTCCCGGTCCGTCAGGATTCCGATCAGGCGGCCGAAGTCGGAGACGGCCGCGGCGCCGCGGCCCGCCTCGACCATCTTCTGGGCCGCCTCGCCGATCGTGTCCTCGGGCGCCACGGTCACGTAGGTGTCGTGCATCAGCTCGCCCAGGGTCGCCATGCCCGCGAGGATAACGGGCAAACGCGAGGTCGAGAAGGCAGGAGAACGGCCCGAGACCGCGTAATCGCTGGACCCGTGCGTCGTCTGTGCATCCTGTTCGCCGTCGTGACCGCCGCTGCCGTCGCGGCCGGCCCCGCCGCGGCGAAGGTGAACTACCAGGTCGCCGGCCTCCAGGTCGCTCTGTATCGCTACGGCCAGTACACCGGACCGATCGACGGGATCGCGGGGCCGATGACGAAGGAGGCGATCCGGAAGTTCCAGGCTAAGGCCGGGCTCGAGCCCGACGGCGTCGCCGGCAAGCGCACGCGGGCGGCGCTCGGCCGCTACGGCCGGCCGCTGTTCGGGAAGCGACTCCTCAAGCGCGGGATGGTCGGATACGACGTGTCGGTCCTCCAGTTCCTGCTCGCCATGCGCGGCTTGCCGCCCAAGCGCTTGAACAGCAACTTCGGGCCCGGTCACCGAGCAGCTGGTTCGGAAGTTCCAGCGGAAGGCGGGCCTGCCGGCCGACGGTGTCGTCGGCGATGCGACGCAGGCGGCGCTGGTCGGGGCTCGGAAGAAGCGCGCCGCCAAGCCGGTGAAACGACACGTCGTGCGCGAGGGCGAGACGCTCACGAGCATCGCCGACCGGAACGGGACGACGATCCGGGTTCTCGCGTCGATCAACAAGCTGGACCCTGCGGACGTGCTCCCGGTCGGTGTGCGGCTGGTCGTCCCGAAGCGAGCACGACGGTCGTGACCCCGTCGGCCGTCAAGGACTCGATCGGCCGCTGGGCGGCGCACTACGGCGTCAGCGCGCGTCTCGCGAGGGCGCTCGCGTGGCAGGAGTCGGGGTTCCAGAGCCACGTGCGCTCGACCGTGGGCGCCGCAGGAGTGATGCAGGTGACGCCGGCGACGTGGGACTTCGTCGAACGCTTCCTGATCGGACGTCGCGTGGCCCGAACGGCGGACGGGAACGTCCGCGTCGGCGTCGCGTACCTCGCACATCTCCTGAGCGAGTTCAAGGGCGACGTGCGGCTCGCGGTCGCCTCGTACTACCAGGGCCCGGGCGGGGTGCGCCGAAACGGGCTCTTCGAGGAGACCGAGCAGTTCGTCGCGAACGTGCTGGCCCTCCGCGGCCGCGTCTAAGTTCTCAGGATCAACGTGACCTCTGGGCAGACGCTGTCGCTCCGCGACGGACGGCGCCTTGGATACGGCGAGTACGGGAAGCCCGACGGCGAGCCCGGGTTCTACTTCCATGGACACCCCGGCTCTCGGCTTGAGCCCCAATTCGCCGACGAGGCTGCGGCGGACGCGGGCGTTCGCATCATCGCTCTCGACCGGCCGGGCTACGGCCTGTCGGACTTCCAACCCCATCGGACGATCCTCGATTGGCCGCGTGACGTCGGAGAAGCCGCCGACATGCTCGGGCTGGACCGGTTCTCGGTGCTCGGCAGCCTCGGGCGGTGGGCCCTACGCCCTCGCCTGCGCCCACGAGATCCCGGACCGCATCACCAGGGCAGGCGTGATCAGCGGCGTCGGCCCGTACGACGCGCCGGGCGCCACGCAGGGCATGCGCTGGCAGAACCGCGTCGGTTTCCAACTCGGCGCGCGGTTCCCTCCGCTCGCGCGGCTCATCATGTGGTCCATGGAGCGGCAGGTGCGCCGCCGCCCCGAACGTGTCCTGGATGCGATCGCGCAAGCGATGTCACCCGCCGATGCTGAAATCGTGCGCCGGCCGGAGGTACGTCAAGTTCTGGCGGCGGACATCGCGGAAGCGTTCCGACAGGGCAGCCGGGGTGCGGCACTGGATGTCGTGCTGCTCGGCAGGCCGTGGGGGTTCCGCCTCGACGAGATCAAGCCCGTCGTGTTTCTCTGGCAGGGAGAGACCGACGTCCTCGTTCCTCCGGCGATGGGGCGGTATCTGGCCGCGCGAGATTCCGAACTGCCACGCGACGTTCTTCCCGGGCGAGGGCCACCTGCTCGTGGTCGACCACATGTCCGAGATCGTCCGGGCGTTCGCGCCGTCTGCGGCTGGCGCCGTCGAGAGCGATGCTCACGGCTCTCGGGAGGAGGCTTGATAGTGTCGCGCGGCGCTTGAGGGGGGCCGGTGACCGACGTGGCAGCGGGAGAGACGAACAAGACGTTTCTGGAACGCCTGCTCGACGGGATCGAGCGAGCCGGCAACAAGATGCCGGACCCGGCGATCCTGTTCCTCGCGCTCTGCGGCGCGGTGATCGTCGATCTCGCAGGTCCTCTACTGGTTCGACGTCAGGCCACCTACCAGGTCGTCAAGCCGCCGCCTGTTCCGACTGAGGAGACCTACTACGGGGGATCGATCGAGCCGACCGACGTCGGGCCGACAGAGCCGGTGCCTCCCGGGGCGTACGAGCTCAAGACCGAGACCGCGAAGGTGAAGGGGCTGCTCACTGCGGACGGTGTCCGCTTCCTCTTCACGTCGTTCGTCTCGAACTTCAGGAACTTCTCGGCGGTCACGATCATCCTCGTGGTGATGATCGGGGTCGGGCTGGCGGAGGCGGCCGGGCTCATCTCCTCGCTCATACGCAAGCTCGTCGGCGTGTCGTCGAAGGGGCACGCTGACGTTCATCATCGTGCTGCTCGGGATCATCTCGAGCATCGCCTCTGACGCGGGCTACCTGGTGCTGATCCCGTTAGGCGCCGCCGCGTTCAAGAGCGTCGGGCGAAACCCGTTGGCTGGAATCGCGGCTGCCTTCGCGGGAGTCGCCGCCGGCTTCGGCGTGAACTTCCTGATCACCCCGCTCGACGGCGTGTTGACCGAGATCACGAACGACGCGAGTGGTCTCTCCGGTCCCGGCACGGACATCGATCTCGCGGCGAACCTGTACTTCGGCATCGGGTCGACGATCTTCGTCGCTTTCGTTCTGACGTTCATCACCTCGCGGCTCGTCGAGCGCCGGCTCGGCAGCTGGGATCCCGCCGACGCCGGCGACGGGTGGGCGATGGACAAGGAGGAGTCGCAGGAGATCTCGCCGGAGGCCGACGCGCGCGGCCTGCGCTTCGCGATGTGGGGAACCCTCGCCGTGCTCGCCGTCATCACGCTGCTCACGGCGATCCCGGACGCCCCGTTGCGGGACCCGGTGAGCGGCAAGATCATCGGCGACTCGCCGTTCATGGACAGCCTGATCGTGATCATCATGCTCGTCTTCTACGTCGCGGGTTACGCCTACGGCCGCGGCGCGGGGACGATCAAGGGCAGCGCCGACGTGATCGAGACGATCACGAAGTCGTGGGCCGGGCTGGCGAGCCTGCTCTTCCTGTTCCTGCTCATCGCCCAGTTCATCGCGTACTTCAACTTCAGCAACATCGCGCAGGTGCTGGCGGTCAAGCTCGGCGACGTCCTCGAAGAGATGAACATCGGCGCCGTCTGGCTGCTGATCGGCGTGATCATCATCACCTTCATCGTCGATCTGATCATCCCGGCGTCGATCGCGAAGTGGGCGCTGCTGGCGCCGATCTTCATCCCGCTCTTCATCCGCCTCGACGTCGCGCCGCAGACAGTGCTCGCCGCCTATCGCGTCGGCGACTCGCCGGCCAACGTGATCACGCCGCTGATGGCCTACTTCCCGCTGATCGTCGTCTTCACGCAGCGCTACAACAAGGACGCGGGCATCGGCACCGTCGTCTCGCTGATGCTGCCCTACGTGGTCGTCCTGTCGATCGTGTGGACGCTGTTCTTCGTCGCCTGGTACCTGATCGGGATCCCGCTCGGTCCCGACTCGCCGGTGCGACTCTGAGCTAGCGCTCGGCAAACAGCCGGAAGAACTCCGCCAGCGCGATCACCGTCTTCTCGAGCTCGTCGAGCATCACGCGCTCGTCGGGGGCGTGGATGTTGCTGTAGCCGTCGGTCGCGCCGAGCAGCAGGATCTCGGCCTCCGGCACGGCCTCGTGGAGCGCGGCGACGAGCGGGATCGAGCCGCCGCTCGCGGCGATTCACCGGTCGCGCTGCCCCACGCGGCCTCCATCGCCGCCTGCGTGGCCGTGTAGGCGGGGCCGGACGTCGCCGGTCGCGAACCCGCTGCCCGTCGCCCCGGCCTCGACCTCGAGCTCGATGCCGAACGGGCGCACGCTCGCGAGGATGTCGACGACCGCGGCCTGCGCCTCGGCGGCGATCCTGCTCGGGATGGACGCGGAGGTTGAGCGAGGCCCGCGCGTGCGGCGAGACGGCGTTGAGCGCGTTCTCGACCGAGGGCACGTCGATGCCGGTGACCGTGATCGCCGGCCCCGACCAGAGCCGCGAGCCCGAGGTCGCCGGTGCCGATGAGCGGCAGCCCGGGCTCGACCTCGGCCAGGGCGCGGAACTCCTCCTCGCTGTAGGCGGCGCCCGTCCACTCCTCGCGGCGCAGGCCGGCGACGGCCACGTCGCCGTTCTCGTCGTGGAGCGTCGCGAGCGCGTGGAGGAGCACGATCAGCGCGTCGGGCGCCGCGCCGCCGTACTGGCCGCTGTGCTTGGCGCCGGCGAGCGTCGTCGACCTCGACGTGCACCTGCGCCATGCCGCGCAGCGCGACGGTGAGCGTCGGCACGCCCGGGCGCACGCTGCCCATGTCGGCGATCAGCATCGCGTCGGACGCGAAGGCGTCGGGGTCGCTCGGCGGGTAGGTCGTGACGCGCCTCCCCGACCTCCTCCTGGCCCTCGATCACGAGCTTGATCCCGACCGGCGGCCGTCCGTTCCAGGCACGGAGCGCGCCGACGTGCGCGATGATGTTCGCCTTGAGTCGGCCGCGCCGCGGCCGTACATCGCGCCGTCGCGCTCGGTCGGCTCGAACGGCGGCGAGCTCCAGAGCGACTCGTCGCCGGCCGGGACGACGTCGTAGTGGCTGTAGAGGAGCACGGTCGGCGCCCCGTCGGGCGCCGGGATCGCGCCGGTGATGACCGGCGCCGTGTCGGGCAAGTTCAGCGTGTCGATCGTCTGGACGCCGGCGTCGCGCAGCAGTTCGACGATCAGGTCGTGCGCCTCGTTCAGCGGCTCGCGCGGAAAGTCGGGGAACGCGATCGACGGGATTCGCACGAGCCGGCCGAGATCGGCCACCAGCTCCGGCATCAGCGACCTGACCTTCTCCGGGAGCGGCCTCTCTGCCTCAATCACGCGGTTTCCTATCGATCGAGTCTTGGATCATCAGTGCGCGCGCAGCGATGAACGGGCGCACCTGGCGTCGAACCAGGGGCCGTAGCCGACTAGACAGTACCCGCGGCACGTAAGCCGCCACCTGCGCGAGTTGCGCCGAGCGGCACGCGACTCCCGACGGACCGTCGAGCTCGCGGGCCGTAGCGATTTACTGTCCGAGCATGGGGAGGTGTTGGTGACCGGGATGTCGGGCACGGGCAAGTCGACGGCGTTGGCTGAGCTTGGCCGGCGTGGTTTCGAGGTAGTGGACACGGACTCCACCGATTGGAGCGAGTGGATCCCTGCTGCGGGGAGTGGCAAGGGCGAGTGGCTTTGGCGGGAGGACCCAGATCGCCCAGCTCCTGACGCCGGAGCACGAACACACGCTGTACGTGTCAGGGTGCATGTCGAACCAGGGGAAGTTCTACGACGGTTCGACGCGGTCGTCCTGCTCAGCGCACCCGTCGAGGTGATCCTTGACCGGGTCGAGAACAGGACGACGAACGATTACGGCAAAGGCCCAGGCGAGCGCGACCTCATCCTTTTCCACCTCACTTCGGTGGAGCCGATGCTGCGGGCGACGTGCACCCACGAAATCGACGTGAGTGGACCACTCGATGACGTCGTTGACGCGTTGATCGCCATCGGTCAGAACATCGCCTCGTAATGTTGTAGCGACGCCGACGTCTTAGGGCGCGGCACTAGGGCGTGGGCCGAGGGCGTCGCCAGGCTTCGAGCGTCGATGGCGCAGCACGGCGCTGGGCACCTCAGCACGATCGCCGTCTTGCGCTCGGCCGCGGCTCGTCGATCTCGCTCGGCGGGGCCAGCGGCTCAGGCGCGCTGTTCTTGGAGGTACTTCTTGAGGCCGAGGTAGGGGAGAATGAAGACCGCCAAGAGCGAGACCACCCAGATATTGATCACGTGGCGGCGATCCATGTCCCGACGCCGGAGATGGAGAAGCCGTCGGAGAGCAGGTCGGTAACGATCAGCGAAACCAACGTGGCGATGAGGGCGATGCCGCCGAGCGCGGATGAGCCGAGCCGGCGCAGCTGAGCGGCGAGGAACGGCTGCGCGATGGCCAGAACCACCGTGAAGATGACCACGGCGAGGATGAAGCCCGTCGCGTCGACGTCCATCCCATCGAGCAACGAGGCGGCAACGATCAGCCCGACCGCGTTCCCAGCAAGAGCGATCGCGGTGCGAACGATCAGTCGGATCACAACTCGACCTTATACCGTCGAGCGGTTGGGCGGTACCAGACATTGCGCAAGCCACGTCGTTCGGGCTGCGCCGCTCAGTCTGGCCCAATGACTCAGGCAGAGGACGCTCGTGCAGCCGACAGTGGTACGGCCCGACGTACTCGACGGTTTGTTCAGTCGGGCAGCCAGAACGGGGGCACCGCGACCGCGCCGTCGCAGCGTGTTGTGTCGAGGCCCTTGGTGGTGTCGCGGTCGACGAGGTCCGTCAGGATCGGGTAGAGGCAGCCGCCGAGACCGAACGAGTGCCCGACGTGCGGGAAGATGATGGTGCGGCTGTCGGGGAAGTGCTGCTTCAGGTTGGAGAGGTTCGTGATCGGGTCCTGCGGGTCGGCGCCGCCTACGAGGGCGAGCACCGGCACGGGGCTGTGCGCGGGGAGTGTCCAGAGCGAGCGCGGCTCGGCGCGCTTCGAGACGGAGGAGCAGGCGTTCCGGAAAGCCGCGATCCGGGCCGTCGTGTAGCTGTCGAAGTCGGTGCCCCATGGTCCCGTCGCATCGAGACCGGTCCAGGGCTCGTTGCACCAGATCGACTCGGACATGCGGTTCAGCTCGGCCTCGAGATCTCCCGAGTCCGCGTCTTCGAGGGGCCCGTAGTCGCCCTTGGCGGCGCTGCTGACGACGAGCGGGATCGAGACCGCCTTCGTCAGGTCGAGCAGCATCACGTGGACGATGGCGGCGAGCTCGTCGCCCGTCATGCCGTGCTCCGGGTCGGCGTTCCACGCCTTCACGAGCTCGCCGAACTGGCGCTCCCAGCCCGGGAAGGTCTGTCGGCAGTCGGAGTCTGAGGCACAGAGGTTCGCGAGCTGGTCGAGCGCACGCTGGGCGTTGACGGCGTAGCGGTCGAAGAAGGGCACGTCGATGGCGGTCGCACCCGCGAGGATGAGCGCGCGCACCGAGGAGGGATGGCGCTTCAGGTAGACCTGCGCTGCGGTGGCGCCGTAGGAGCTGCCGATCACGGCGAGCTGCCGGTAGCCGAGCGCTGCACGCACCGCGTCGAGGTCGTCCATCGCCATCTTCGTCCCGTACTGGGTCCCGTCGCCGCCGCCTGGGTTCGATTGCCCGGTGCCGCGCTGGTCGACGAGCAGGATGTCGCGATACACGTTCAGCACGCTCAACTGCTGGCTCAGGTCGGCCGCCGACTCGGTGGCGGCCTGTCCCGGTCCGCCGGCGAGATACGTGACCGCGTCCTCTCGGGCCGGCTTCGAGAACGCAGGTAGGACAACCACGTGGAGCCCGATCGTGCGGCCGTTCACCTTCGTGCGGTTCTCCGGGACGCGGAAGGTGCCGCAGCGCGCGTCGATCCCCTGCACCACGCACGGCTCCGGCGGCCACGACCACTGCGCCTGCCCGCAAAAAACGCTCGATCGATGCCGACCAACGCCGATGCCGGCGGCGGCCGCCACGCCGACCAGAAGCCACACAACCCACCGACGCCGCCGATGAACCCGATGAGGCGCAGCGTGCGCACCTGTCGGCATGGGCGTACCTCCACGTACACCGTCCCGCGACTCGCGCGATGCGCCATCAGGGGGCGCGCGGATCCTGCGTCCGTGCATTCCCGAATGTCCGTAATCGTCCGGCACGTCTCGCGTCACATGCGCTAACACTCGGGCAAGCGGGCACCTCGTCCCTTCCTGTCCGGTGCTAGGCGACAGCTCCGACGCCGCGCGCACATTCGCCAGCGGGGCAACGGTTGGGTCCTCACGTTCCGCTGAGAGGCCAGCAGATCGGGAGGAGCTTCAAGATGGGCGAGCACGCGGAGCTCTACCTCGAACCTCAAGTTCGACTCCGCCGCTCAAAGTGATCGCGGATCGGTTACTTGGTCGCTAGAGACTCGGCGCGAGCACGCATGCAGCGATCACGCGCGAGGAAGCAGACGCCGTGCTCGCGGAATTGCTCGCAGACTGAGGCGGAGAATTGGACGACGGGGCGCCGGCGTGAAGCCACCGCCTGACGCCACTTGGGAAGACGCGTAGGAGGACGCGCGATCGTTTTTTGCGCGCGTGCTGCGCGGGGGTCATCCGTCGACCATCTACAAGAACGAGGCGCGACGAATTAGGATCAGCCTTCGCGGCCCGAGCAACCAAGCGACAGGAGGTCCAACCGTGGCTTTCATGCTGGGACACTACGACGTCGGGGACTACGACACGTGGAAGCGGGAGCGCTTCGATGCGGATCCGGCAGGTCGCAAGCAAGCTGCGAAAGGCCACACAATGTCTCGCAGCGTCGATAACCCTGGGGAGGTCTTCGTGCGCGTCGAGTTCGCTTCGGTAGATGAGGCCAAGTCTTTCCGGGAGCGCTTGCTCGCCTCGGGGGCGCTGGACGACGTAAACGTGATGACGCCGCTCACCGTGGTCGAGGTCGTAGACGAGGCGACGTACTAGCGGCGGCAGGCGTGCGCATCTGAGGTGCGCCGCGGCCAGCCATAGCCGCGCATCGTGGTCGCGCCTCGTTGCTCATTGCGTCGGGTTTGGCAGTCGGGGCAGCACGATCCTTGTTCGACGCTTGCAGTCGAGGCAGCGGGTGGTCAGGGTCACGACGTCGTGGATCCCGTACCAGCACCGGTACCAGCACCGGATCGCATGGCGAGCACGGATCGCACATCGAGACCGCGTTAACCAAGCCGTTTCTGCGTGGCCGCTAGGGCGCAAATGGGCGCACCTGGGATCGAACCAGGGACCTCCCGCGTGTGAAGCGGGCGCTCTCCCGCTGAGCTATGCGCCCGAGAGCGAGATCAGGTTAGCGCGAGAGCAAGTCGCGCGCGGTCTCACGGGCTGACTCGTCGTGCGCTGCCCAAACCCGCTCGACGAGTGCGCCCATCACGTCGCGAATGCCGACGATGCCGAGCACGTTTCCGTCCTCCACCACCGGGACGTGTCGGATCTTCTTCTCGCCCATCAGCCGCGCGGCGTCGACGATGTCGACGTCCGGCGTCAGGGTCAGCACCTGCCGCGTCATCACCTCGGAGATCTTGATCTCCCCGAACTGCGTCCCATTCCCGGCGAGGCGGAGGACATCGCGTTCGGTGAAGATCCCGACGATCCGCTGCTGCTCGCAGACCGCGACGGCGCCGACGTTCTCCTCCAGCATTCGAGCGATCGCGACCTGCACCGTCTCTTCCGGGCTGACGCTCACCACCTTTACGGTCATGGCGTCGGCAATCGGCACCGGCCTATTGTGCCAAACCGCACCAGTCAGCGCCAGGCTACGATGGGCGTGCCGCGGGACTGGGAGTCTCCGAACCGCGTCAGGTCCGGAAGGAAGCAGCGCTAAGGATCCCCTCCCAGGTCCCGCGGTTATGGCTCGCGCGGTGGCCGCCCTCTATCGCAAATACCGTCCGCAGGACTTCGACGAGGTGGTCGGCCAGGAGCCGATCGTCCGTACGCTCAGGAACGCCATCGCGGGCGATCAGGTGCGGCAGGCCTATCTGTTCGCGGGGCCGCGGGGGACCGGCAAGACCTCGATGGCCCGGATCCTCGCCAAGGCGCTCAACTGCGCGCAGGGTCCGACACCGAGCCCCGACAACGTCTGCCACGCCTGCGTCGCGATCGCGAACGGCAGCTCGCTCGACGTGATCGAGATGGACGCGGCCTCGCAGCGCGGGATCGACGACATCCGCGAGATCCGGGACCGCGTCGTCCTCCAGCCGGTCGAGGGCCGCTACAAGGTCTACATCCTCGACGAGGCGCATCAGCTCACCGATGCCGCGTGGAACGCGCTCCTGAAGCTGATCGAGGAGCCGCCTCCCCACCTCGTCTTCGTCTTCTGCACAACGGACCTCTCGAAGGTCTTGCCGACCGTGCGGTCGCGCTGCCAGACGTTCGTCTTCTCGCGGCCCCGGCTGCCGGAGCTCGTCAAGAAGCTGCGCCGCATCGCCGACGCCGAGAAGATCGACGTGTCGGACCAGGCACTCGCGCTGATCGCCCGGTCGGGGCGGGGTGCCTACCGCGACGCCGAGTCGACACTCGACCAGCTGGCCGCGGCCACCGAGAACACGGTGACGGTGCAGTCGGTCCTGCAGCTGCTCGGCGCTGTCGAGGAGGAGGCGCTCTTCCGGCTGCTCGACCTCGTCGTCGACCGCGATACGGCGGGTGCGCTGACGTTCATCGAGGAGCTCTCCGAGCAGGGTCAGGACCTCGGCCGGCTCGTGACGGACCTGCTCGAGCACCTGCGGCATCTGCTGCTCGTGCAGCACATGGGCGAGGTCCCGGAATCGCTGCCGGTGACCGAGGAGACGCGCGACCGCCTGCGCGAGCAGGCGAACCAGCTCGGCGAGGCAACCGTGCTCCGGTTGATCGACCTGCTGCACGTCGCCGTCGAGGACATGCGGCAGGGTGGCGATCCGCGGCTCCCGCTCGAGCTCTCCCTCGTGAAGGTGACTCGCCCCGGCGCGGACCTCTCGCGCGAGTCGGTCGCGTACCGGCTCGAGCAGCTGGAGTCGCGCGGCCATCCCACAGGAGCCGCGAACCCGCCTCCGGCGCCCGCGGCCCGACCGCGCGAGGAGCCGGCGAGCGAGACGCCCGGAGCAACTCCTCCCTCGCTCGAGCTCGAGGCGCTCCAGGAGGCCTGGCAGCGTTCGATCCTGCCGGCGGTCGAGGAGCGCTCGATCCCGACGGCCTCGGTGCTCCGGGAGGCGCGGCCGTCCGACCTGGCCGACGACCGGCTCACGGTCGAGTTCCCGTCGAGCGCCGAGTTCCATCTGAAGCTCGCCGAGGACCCGAAGAATGCGACGCTGCTGCAGGAAGCGCTCTACGAGGTCACCGGCCGCAAGCTCGCGCTCGCGTTCGAGCTCGGTGAGCACACGCACGTGACCGAGACCGCCGAGGAACCGCTCGGAGAGGACGAGTTTCTCGAGCTCGTCAAAGAGACCTTCGACGCCCGCGAACTGAAAGAGGGGGATGAGACGTAGTGGGAATGGACATGAACAAGCTGCTCGCCTCGATGCAGCAGATGCAGGAGCAGATGGCCACCGCGCAGGAGGAGCTCGCGAACGAGACCGTCGAGGCCACCGCCGGCGGGGGCATGGTCACCGTCAAGGCGACCGGCGCGCTCGAGATCACGGAGATCACGATCGACCCGAAGGCGATCGACCCGGACGACCCGGAGCTCCTCGCCGACATGATCCAGGCGGCCGTCAACGAGGCGATCCGCTCGGCGCAGGCGCTGATGGAGCAACGGCTCGGCGGCCTCGCGGGCGGAGCGCTCGGCGGGCTGGGCCTCGGCCTCTGACGTACCCCACCCCTCAGGGGTGGGGAAGTGGCGGTTCCACCCGCCACCCAGGCTCGATCGTACCCCCGAATTCGTTGCAGGTCCGTCACCGGTCTGCGCCGAATGTGTGACTTTCCCGTCCACTCGCTAGCCTGAGGAGACATGTTCTCTCCGCGTGTCGAGAACCTCGTCGCTCAGCTGACGCACCTGCCCGGGGTCGGCTCGCGAACGGCGCACCGGTTCGCCTTCCATCTGCTCCGCGTCTCGAAGGACGAGGCGCTCGCGCTCGCGGCCGCGATCGAAGAGGTGAAGGAGCGCGTCCGCTTCTGCAACGAGTGCGGCAACCTGACCGAGGACGAGGTCTGCTCGATCTGCCTCGACGCCCGGCGCGACCACTCCGTGATCTGCGTCGTCGAGCACCCCGTCGACCTGATCTCGCTCGAGCGCACGCACGAGTACCGCGGGCTCTACCACGTGCTCGGCGGCTCGCTCTCGCCGATCGACGGCGTGGAGCCCGAGCACCTGCGGATCGACGAGCTGCTCCGGCGGGTCGAACGTAACGGCGTGCAGGAGGTCGTGCTCGCGACCAACCCGAACATGACGGGCGAGGCGACGGCGCACTTCCTTGCGGACCGGCTCCGGGGCCGTGTCCGGGTCACCCGCCTGGCGAGCGGGCTCCCGGTCGGCGGCGATCTGGAGTACGCCGACGAGGTGACACTCGGCCGCGCGCTGACCGGCCGATTGGAGATGTGACCAGGCTCGTTCTGCAGGGAAACGGGATCCTGGACCTCATGCTCGGCGTCGCGCTGCTCGCGGCGACGTGGGATTGGCTGTACTCATCGGTCGGTCTGCCGGATCCCGACCCTGCGATCTACGCCCAGATCGCGGGTGCCTTCGCGGTCGCAGTCGGATACCTGCTCTGGATCGCGCACCGAGACGTGCACCTCACGAGGGCCGTCGCAGCCGCCTCGGCGCTCGCGAATGCACTGCTCGCAGTGCTCGCGGTCGCGTGGCTCGCCGACTCGCAGATGGAGCTCCCCGGCCACGAAGCGCTCGTCCTGGGGCTCCTCGTCCCGGCGTTCGGCGTGCTGGCCGCGGTCGAGGCCCGCATCGCGAGCCGAGTGGGCCAACGCAGCGACTAACCTTGCCGCCGATGGCGACGACCGAGTACGAGGCCGTCCCGGCGGTCGAAGGCGACGAGACGAAGCCGCGTCTGGGAACGGTCGTGCTCAAGTTCGGCGGGACTTCGGTCGCGGACCCTACGAAGATCCGCGAGGTCGCACGCCGGCTCGTGGGCCTGCGCGAGGCCGGGCACCGTGTCGTCGGCGTACTGTCCGCGATGGGGCGCACGACGGACGAGCTGCTCGAGCTCGCGCAGCAGGTGTCGTCGAGCCCGCAGCCGCGGGAGCTCGACATGCTCATCTCCGTCGGCGAGCGGATCTCGAACGCGCTCTGCGCGATGGCGATCCAGGACCTCGGAGACAAGGCGATCTCGCTGACCGGCTCGCAGGCGGGCATCGTCACCGACACGACGCACGGCAAGGCGAAGATCATCGACGTGCGCGCACGGCGGATCCACGAGGCGCTCGACCAGGACCGGATCGTCCTCGTCGCCGGCTTCCAGGGGGTCTCGACGGACCAGGACGTGACGACGCTCGGCCGTGGCGGCTCGGACACGACCGCCGTCGCGCTCGCCGCCGCGCTCGGCGCCGACCACTGCGAGATCAACACCGACGTGCCAGGGGTGTACTCGGCCGACCCGCGAGTCGTCCCGGACGCCCGCAAGCTCGACGCCGTCTCGTTCGAGGAGATGCTCGAGATCGCGTCCTCGGGCGCGGGCGTGCTCGCCACCCGCTCGGTCGAGGTCGCGCGCAGCCACAATGTGCGTCTGCACGTCCGCTCGACGTTTGGCGACGAGACGGGCACGTGGATTCAGGAGGAGGACGAAACGATGCTCGAGAAGGCCCTCATCTCTGCCGTCGTGCACCAGCGCGAGGAAACCGTCTACTACGTGCGCGGCACGACACCGGCAGGCCTGTTCGCCTCGCTGGCGGAGGCGAGCGTCAACGTCGACACGATCGTGCGGACGGGCGACGAGATCGTCTTCTCGGCACCGGTGGAAGACCGGCGCGACGCGGCGACTGCGCTCGACGGGCTCGGCGTGGACTGGCGCGCCCGCGACGACCTCGGGAAGGTGAGCCTCGTCGGGGCGGGAATGAAGAGCCACCCGGGCGTCGCCGCGAAGGCGTTCGCCGCGCTCGAGGCGGCCGGGATCGAGGCACCCATCGTCAGCACCTCGCCGATCAAGATCGCCTGCCACGTCCCGAGCGACGACGTCGACCGCGCGGTCCGCTCGCTCCACGAGGCGTTCGAGCTTGCGTAGCGTCGCCGTCGTTGGAGCGACCGGCGCGGTCGGTCGCGTGACGGTGCAGCTCCTGCGAGAACGCGGCTATGACGACGTGAAGCTCTTCGCCACCGCACGCTCGGCGGGGACCGAGATCGACGGGCTGGTCGTCGAGGAGGCGACGCCCGACGCGCTCGCCGCCGGGGGCATCGACGTGGCGCTCTTCTCGGTCGGAACGTCGGCGTCGAGAGAGCTCGTACCCCACGCGGTTCGCGGCGGGGCAGTCGCCGTGGACAAGTCCGCGGCATTCCGCCTGGAGGACGGAGTACCGCTCGTGGTGCCCGAGGTGAACGGGAGCCGCGCGCTGGAGCACGACGGGATCGTCGCCAACCCGAACTGCTGCACGATCCCGCTCAGCTGCGTACTCGAACCGCTGCACCAGGCGGCCGGACTGCGACGTGTACGGGTCGCGACCTACCAGTCCGCGTCCGGCGCCGGCGCGTCCGCGATGGACAAGCTGCGCGGCACCTCGACGTCCGACGCCGACCTGGCGATGGACTGGGACTACGACGGCGAGGAGTTCGACGAGGAGTCGAAGCTCCGCGCGGAGACCCGCAAGATCATGGAGCAAGCCC
The DNA here is from genome assembly GCA_963700495.1 of uncultured Actinomycetes bacterium. Taxonomy (GTDB): domain Bacteria; phylum Actinomycetota; class Thermoleophilia; order Gaiellales; family Gaiellaceae; genus JACCTU01. The sequence continues at coordinate 95,312 of CAVOXT010000006.1, forward strand.
GACCTCCCGATCCACGCCCAGTGCGTGCGCGTGCCGGTCATGGTCGGCCACGCCGAGGCTGTGTGGCTCGAGACCGAGGATGCGCTCTCGCCGGCGGACGCCACGCGGATCCTCGGAGATGCGCCGAGCGTCGAGCTGGTCGAGTTCCCGACGCCGAAGCAGGCCGAGGGCCGCGACACGGTGCTCGTCGGCCGCATCCGGCGCGACTCCACCGAGCCGAACGGGCTCAGCCTCTTCCTCGTCTGCGACAACCTCCGCAAGGGCGCTGCGCTGAACGCGATCCAGATCGCGGAGCTGCTGCTCGCCCGGCGTCCGGTCACCGCCTAGATGGTTGATGCCATGAGATCGTTCGTTCCGAGGCGTGGGCTGGCCGCTCTGGGGCGCGGCGGCAGGACGTCGCCGATGCTGGCAGCATCGGTGGCGGCCTGACGGCGTGAAGCACACGACGCGGGCGGGGCGCCGCTAGGCGGCCCGACTGCGGCGAGTGCGGCCCAGACGCGCCAGACCGCGCAGCCGGACGCGCGAGATCGTGGCATCAACCATCTAGCCCTCGGACCCCCCGATAGGCAGTTGAGGGCCGGCCGAACTGGGACGATGCTGGTGTCTCTAGATGGTAGTGACGTTGACGCGGCCGTCACTCGCTCCGGAGCTGATCGATTTCCTGAGCCGGGTCTCGTGCGTCGCGGTTCAGATGCGGGGCGGGTCGCTCGAGGTCGACGTCCCCTACACGAGCGACGAAGATCGCGCGCGCATCGATCTCGGCCTGTACCTCGCCGCCTGGCAAGGCTTGCATCCCGAGGTCAAGGCAGAGCTGAAACCGGCCGGCGTCACCGGCCCGGCCTGAGTAAGCGCCGGGCCGAGTTCGCTTCGAACGTTCCTACGCCGCTGCCGTGGAGGTCGTTGCCCGTCGAGTCTCGGCGGGCAAGAGCCCATGCAGCTGGGCCCAGCGGCTTGCCTCTGTCCTATTGGCGACGTCGAGCTTTCGGTAGATGTTCGACAGGTGGAACTTCACCGTCTGCTCCGTCACCCACAGCATCTTTGCGAGCTGCGAGTTGCTGAACCCTTCGGCGACGAGCTGGAGGATCTCGAGCTCGCGCCTCGTCAGGTCCGCACCCCCGTCACCGTTGGAGGCTGCCACCGACGCCGACGCCTTCGTCGCCAGGGCGACGTAGATCGATCGGTCGAAAGCCTGGCGAATCGCCGACGCTAGATCGTCGGGCTTCGCCGACTTGACGCAGAAGACGACTGCTCCGGCCTCGAAGGCCGCTTCCACGTCCTGGGCAGTTGCCTCGGCGCCCAGAGCGACAACCCTGAGCTCGCGATGCACTGCTCGTGCGCTGCGAATGCACGCCAGCGCCTCTTCACTCGTTCCCGTGCCCCCGACTCCGACATCGAGAACGAAGACGTCCGGCTGGGACTCCTCGATCGACTCGAGAGCGTCCGAAACCGCCGTCGCTGATCCGACGACTTCCATACCTAGGCGATTGAGCAGGTTGCCCATCGCTTCCAACCAAAGCGGCTGGTCGTCCAGGACGACTGCCGTCGGGTTCTCCTTCTCCCACATCCGAAAGGGCCGCCTTTCGTTTGGTTCCATTACCCCTCAACTGGATAACTAGCCGATTAGCCGACTCTTGTAAATAGGACCCATTCTTGTCTGTTCTTTCGGCCAGAACCTACTCAAAGCTTCATAAGTCGCCGGAAGACCTACAAGTGCCTGCGATTGCAGGGGTTTTTGCCTTCCGGGCCGATCGGAGTGGTCCTACCTCGACAGACGGATGTGACGCTAATCCCTCGTTCAGTAGTAAGGCCTCTATCCGTGGAGGTACCTTTTCTCCACGCGGTGCGCTGGCCGCAGCGTATCCGTGAGGTGGTTCGCGTGCCCGACTGTGCCGCGCCGAACCGCCGGGAGCGCAGCGGGTCGATCCGGGTGTCCTAGCCGGACCGACCCGCTCCCCCTTTTGAGGGCCGACCCGCTCCCCCTTTCGAGGGATGGAGAAGTCTCCGGCCCATCTGAGAATCAGAGACGACTCGCGCAAGCGGGCCTGCGGCGACCGCCTCCGATAGGTCGGGAGGCGGTCGCCTCTTTCCTTCGGAGGTCTCTTAGCTGCCGATGACGCGCAGCTCGGGCTGTGCGCCCGGTGCCGGCCGGGACGTCGATCCCGCATCCGCGAGCGAGCTTCGCAGCGCCTCCACGACGGCGACGACGACGATCGCGTCGCGGGGAGGGACGGGCGCGGCGGGCGAGCGCACGCCGCCGAGGAAGAGCTCGCAGGCCTCCAGGGCAGGGTCGTGAAGGTCGACGTACGGACTGAAGACGTCGCCGTCGCGGCCGCCCTCGGCCTCACGGAGGGCGTTGAAGATCGTCAGGGGATGCGGCGCGTGCTCGTCGAGCAGGGCGGTTGCACGCGAGCCGACCGCCGCGACACGCTTCATCGGGCGTGCGTCGAGCGCCGAGATCTCGACCTGGGCCGTGATCCCCGTCGCGAACCTGAGCAGGCACGAGATCACGTCGGGCGCCGCTCCGGCGTACGCGTCGCCGCGCGCCACGACCTCGACGGGCTCGTCGGCCAGCACGTGCACGATCCGGGCGACCTCGTCCGCAGCAACCGACCAGAGCTCCTCGCTCCAGCCGCGGCCCGCGTGATGGAGGGCACGGAGGTAGTAGAGCTCCCCGAGCCGCCCCTGCATGATCGCCTCTCTCAGCGCGGGCGTCGCACTGTGGAGCAGCGAGCGGTGGAGACCCGAGACGACCCGCTGACGGCTGAGAGCCGAGTTGACGAGCCGGTCGGCGGCCTCCGTGGAAGGCGCGATCGTGCCGTCTACGAGCACGTGCTTGTCGGCTTCCAACGCGCGCCCGGCGAGCTCCGCCCGGGATGCCGGATCCCGGGAGAGGACGACGATCGCATCGACCTCGTCGTCCTCGAGGAGGTCGTCCACGCTGTCGGTGCGCGCCGCGTGTCCTGCACACGCGTCAATGTCGTCCCGTCGCACTCGCCGGTCGCAGACCCAGGCGAGGTTCGCCTTGGGCAGCTGGTCCATCGCGCGAACGAGCCCGAGGTCTGCACCCTCCTCGAGCACGAACCCGACGGTCACCGGCGTCCTCATGGGCGCGAGAGGCAGCGGAAGAGGAGCACGCCGAGGCCGGCAACCGCGACCACGGTGGCGAGGGCGAACGACTCCGAGATCCGCAGGAGATCGTCTCCGGGCAGCAGCGCGTAGGCGACGAGGAACACGACCGCGCTCGCGGCCCAGGCGACCGCGGCGGACGTCACGGATCCGACCGCGAGCAACGCCTGCGAGACGGTCGCGGCGACGAGGTAGAACGCGACGCCGACCGCGAGCAGCGTGAGCTCGAGGCGGCCTGCGGTGAAGTCGGCCCCGTACAGGCCGCGGAGTAGTTCCGGACCCACGGCAATGACACCCACGACGGCTGCAAGACCGAGGCCGAAGACCACGAAGGACGTGCGCAGGACGCCGCGCCGGAAGCGGGCCACCTCGTCGACGGCGTTCATCCTCGTCAGGTTCGGCAGCAGCGACGCCGCGAGCCCCTGGAACAGGTAGACGGGAATCCGGACGAGCATCGTCGCCGCGAACACGAGCCCCGCCGTCGCGGCGGCGCCGCCGCCGAGCATGACGAGCACAGGCCCCCCGTTCACGAGCACCTGATCCGAGGCCGCGATCACGGTCGCTGGCGCGGCGAACGCGAAGGCGCCGCCGATGCGCAGGTCGCCGTGCTCACTCTTCCCGAGCAGCGGGCGGAGCCGGCCGGCCCCCGCCACGAGCACGACCACGGCGCCGCCGATCCCGGCGAGCGCAACCGCGGCCGCGGCGATGTCGACCGAGGCGACCGCGAGGAGCGGGAGCGCGGCCAGCAGACGGATGCCTGCGTCTCCGAGCAGGATCAGCCCGTATCCCTCGAACCAGGCGCAGCCGCTGACCAGGCCGCGGAGGACGTAGGCGAGCCCGTATCCGGCGACCCCGAGCAAGAGCGCGAGGGTCAGCGCACCGTTCCCCTCGAACAGGCGCTCCGTGATCGCCGTCCAGGCGCCGACCACCGCGACGGTGAGCACGACCAGAGAAACCAGGTAGATCGCGAGAACCGACCGGACGACCCCGGCCACGGAGGAGCCCCCGCGCGCAAGGCGGTCGGCGACAGCCCGCGACGTCGTTTGCTCCAGCGGCCGGTAGAGCACGACGACGATCAGGAAGCTCGCCGCCCAGAGGACCGCGATCAGCCCGTAGTCGGCCGGGGTGAGGGTGCGGGCCGCGAGAATGTGGAACGCGTACGCGAGCAGGCCGGACGCCGCAGTCGCGAACGACAGGAGCCAGGCGCCGGCGAACGCGCGCGGGACACGCGAGCGTGCGGGGACAGGAACTGCGACGGCACCGGTCGTCAACGTGTCCTGCCGAAAGAGAGCGTCGTTGGCACGGCCGTCCGATCATGGCGTGAGGCCCGCTCCGGGTGAATTCCCCGGACGGCCGGAATTTGGGGGCGATTCGGGGCTCCCGCTCCCCGTTCGGCTAGCCCCTCGGTTTAGTGCCGCCTCCCTACCCGGTGAGGATCGGATTCTGGTCTAGAAGCCACATCCGGCCACTCCTAGGCTCCTTTCCAGACGCACATCGTCTCGAGGGAATTTGGCACGGAGGGAGTTGGCTTGGCAGTGGACGTAGTCCGGTTGAGTTCGGCGGATGAGGCGCAGGCGCTTCCGGCCCCCGCGCGGCCTGAGCTCGTCTTCGTTCTCCCGGCGTACAACGAGGAGGAGAACCTTCCTCGCCTGCTCCTCGACTTCGAGTCGCGACCCGAGTTGCTCGCACGCACGACGCGCGTGCTGATCGTGGACGACGGCTCGGAGGACGGAACTGCCGAGGTCGTCGAGCGCTACGACGGACCCGTGCCGGCCGAGGTGATCCGGCTCGTTCCGAACCAGGGTCCCGGCGCCGCATTCCGCGCGGGCTTCGATGCCGCGCTCGAGCGGTGTGCGCCCGACGCTCTGATCGTGACACTCGAATCCGATACGACCAGCGACCTCGACGCGCTCCCGCTGATGGTCGAGCGCGCAGAGGCGAACGCCGATCTCGTCCTCGCCTCGTGGCAGATGCAGAACGTGAGCCGGCGGCGCCGTTTCCTGAGCGCGGCGGCCGGCTACGCCGTTCGCCATCTGCTCGGCCTCGAGGCCACGACCGTCTCCTCCTTCTTCCGGGTCTACCGGGCGTCGCTCCTCCGCGCCGGCATCGAGGAGTACGGCGACGCACTCGTCCAGGAGCCGGGCTTCGCCTGCAAGGCGGAGCTGCTCGCAAAGCTGACCGCGATCGGCGCGTCGGTCGAAGAGGTCGAGGTCGACCTGGACTGGAACCGCAGGAACGGCAAGAGCAAGATGCCGGTCTTCCGCACGATCGTCGCCTACTGGCGCATGATCGTCCGGCTCCGCTCGTCGAAGGCTGCGGTCCCGGCGTGAGCGGTCCTGCCGTCGCGGTTGTCGGCGGCGGCATCCTCGGGATGACCGCCGCGTACCGCCTCGCACAGGCCGGTGTGCACGTGGCCCTGTACGAGCGCTCGAACGACCTCGGCGGGCTCGTCGGCTCGTTCGACTTCGACGGGTACCCGGTCGATCGCTTCTACCACGTCAACCTGCCGAGCGACGACCGCATCCTGGCGCTCGCCGAGGAGCTCGGGCTGGCCGACAAGTGGCGCTTCCGGCCCACGAAGGTCGGGTTCTACGACGGCGGCCGGCTCTTCTCGATGACGTCGCCGAAGGAGTTCCTCACGTTCCCCGTCTTGAAGATGCACGACCGGCTTCGCCTCGGCAGCTTCGTCGCGCGCTGCCAGCTGATCAAGAGCTACGACGAGATCGACGACGAGCCTCTGCTCGACTGGCTCCGGCGCCTCTGCGGCCGCCGCGTCGTCGAGCAGCTCTGGGAGCCACTCCTCGACTCGAAGTTCGACGGCCGCTACGACGATCTGCCGGCGACCTACATCTGGGCGCGCACTCGGCGTATGTCGCGAACGCGCGACCGCTCCGGCGCGGAAGTGATGGGCTGGCTCGAAGGCGGCTATCAGACCTTGATCGACGCGCTCGAGGCCCGGATCCGGGCGCTCGGGGGCGAGATCCACACGGGCACGGCCGTCGAGGAGATCGTCGGCTCGGGCCCGCGGGCGGAAGGGCTGGTGGTCGACGGCCGCTTCCGCCCGTTCGACTTCGTCCTCTGCACGCTGGCGCCGCCGATGGCGCGGCGCCTGCTCTCCCCCGCCCTCCAGGAGCTCGCTCCGGCCGACCACTGCCGCTACCTCGGCGTCGTCTGCCTGCTGCTCCGCACGAGCCGCAGCGTCAGCCCGTACTACCACCTGAACATCACCGACCGGCGCGTGCCGCTGACCACGGTCGTCGAGACCACGCACGTCGTCGACCCCGAGCACGCGGGCGGCCACCTGATCTACGTCTCGAAGTACGTCGACCCCGGCTCGCCGCTGCACGAGCAGCCGATCGACGAGCTCCAGCGCGACTTTCTCGGCTACGCGCGGACGATCTTCCCCGACCTGCGCGACGACGAGATCCTCGGGTCCGTCGTCCAGCGCGCGCGCGTCACGGAGCCGGTGCACCTGCTCGGCGGCGCGAAGAACCTCCCGGAGATCTTCCCGCTGGACGGGCTCGCTCTGGCGTCGACCGCGCACGTCTACCCGGAAATCGTCAGCGGCCAGGCAGTGACAGGGGTCTCGCAGCGCGTCGTCCCCGGGATCCTCGAGCGGCTTCAGCTCGAGCGGCGGGAGGCGGCATGATCGTCTCAACGAGGAGGAAGCGATGAAGAAGATCGGGGTCACCGGGGGAGCCGGGTTCATCGGATCTCACGTGTGCGAGCGGCTGCTCGCGGACGGCTACGAGGTTGTCGCCGTCGACGACCTCTCCTACGGGTCGATCGCGAACGTGGCGTGCTTCCTGGACAATCCCGCCTTCACGTTCGAGGTGCTCGACTGCACCCGGCAGCGCGAGCTGCGCCGCACCTTCGACGGCTGCGACGCGATCGCGCACCTGGCGGCGAAGAAGATTCCGCGCTTCGGCGGCACGCTGAAGACGCTCGAGGTCAACGTCCAGGGGATGGATGCCGCGTGCGCAGTGGCGCTCTCGCTCGACGCAGACCTCGTGATCACCTCGACGTCGGACGTCTACGGCAACGCGACGCCCCCGTTCCGCGAGGACGGCGAGCTCGTGATCGGCCCTCCGACCACGAAGCGCTGGGCGTACGCCGTCTCGAAGATGTACGACGAGCACTACGCGCTCGCGCTCGCGGACGAGAAGGACCTCCGCGTGACGATCCTGCGCCTCTTCAACGCCTACGGCGTCCGCAACCACCTCAGCTGGTGGGGCGGCCCCGTCGTGACGTTCGTCGAGTCGCTGCTCGACGGCGAGCCGATGGAGATCCACGGCGACGGCCTCCAGACGCGGACGTTCACCTACGTCACCGACACCGCCGACGGGATCGTCCGCGCTCTCGAGCGCCCCGAGTCCCGCGGCGAGGTGATCAACCTCGGCGGAGTCGAGACGGTCACGATCCAGCGCCTCGCCGAGCTCGTGCAGGAGAAGCTCGGCTACGCCACGAGCCCGCTCCGCGCGCGCTACATCACGTACGAGTCGCTGCCCGGCAAGTACCAGGACGTGATCCACCGCGTCCCGGACACGACGAAGGCCGAGCGGCTGCTCGGCTTCAGCGCGCAGATCGGGCTCGACGAGGGCCTCGACCTGACGATCGCCTGGCATCGCGAGCAGCGCGAAACCGGCGCTGCGGCACAGGCCTAGAGCGCCGCGCGGAGAGAGTTAGAGCGTCGGCTCGCTGGCCGTTGCGACTGCGAGCCGGCGGCCCAGCGCTGCAGCGGTGCGCACCCGGGCGGGAGACTGCGCGACGCCGAGCATTCGCTCGATCGCCGCGGCTGCCCTGGAACCCGCGCGGCCGTCCCAGAGCGGCGGCACCACGCTCTTGCGCGGCTTCCGCAGGCGTTCCGGAATCACGGCGATGGCGGAGGGGTCGAGGCCGAGAATCTCGTTCGTCCCGTGCGTGACTGTGACCGGCCGCTCGGTGTTGTCGCGGAGCGTGAAGCAGCGGCACTCCGAGTGCCGTCGACTCCTCCTGGATGCCGCCGGAATCGGTCACGATCGCCGCGGCGCCGGACTGGAGCGACAGGAACTGCGTGTACGGAAGCGGCGGGGCGAGCTGGACCCGCTTGGGGCCCGAGCCGTTCAGCGCCGCGAGCCGCGCCGCGCGTTCGCGGATGGACCGGGAAGAGGACGGGAATCTCGGCTGCGACCTGCTCGAGCGCCGCGACCGTCTTCTTGATCAGCTCGGGATCGTCGACGAGCCGGGCCCGGTGGAGCGTCACGAGCACGTAGTCGCGCTGCTCGAGGCCGAACTCCCGCCAGGCCGCGAGCTCGCGGGCTCGCTCGATGTTCGCGAGCAGCGTGTCGATCATGGTGTTGCCGACGAACTCGATCGAGTCCTCAGAGACGCCCTCGTTCGCGAGGTTCACGTTCGCGTCCTCGGAATGGGTCATGAGCATGGTCGAGAGATGGTCGGTGAGCCGGCGGTTGTGCTCCTCGGGCATCGTCCGGTCGAAGCTCCGGAGCCCTGCCTCGAGGTGGCAGACCGGGATGTTGAGCTTGGCCGCCGCGAGGGCCGCGGCAAGCGTCGAGTTCACGTCGCCGGGCACCACGACGAGGTCGGGGCGCCACTCGACGAACAGCCGCTCGAGGTCGAGGAGGGCGCGCGAGGTCTGCTCCGCGTGCGAGCCGGAGCCGACCTGGAGCATCGCGTGCGGCTCGGGCAGGGGCAGCTCCGCAAAGAAGACGTCGTTGACCTCTTTGTCGTAGTGCTGGCCCGTGTGCACAAGGCGTTGCTCGACGCGCCCGCTTCGTGCGAGCTCGGCGTAGACAGGAGCGACCTTCATGTAGTTCGGGCGCGCTCCGACCACGTGGACGACGAGAGTTCGCCGCATGCAACGATCGTAAGAACCGGCGGGAGTCTGTTTCGACCCTCCTTCGGCCAGTTGGTTGGACCCCTCGTTTGGGTTGTTGCGGCTCTCCGGGCGTGACGACGACCATGGGAAGCGTGCGTATCGCGCTCATCGGATCACTCGCGGCCGCCTTCGCGGCGCTCGCCTGCATCGCGGTCTGGCCCGCATTCCAGGATCCCGTGGTCTGGACGCCGGACGCCCTCTACTACGAGGCCCGGCTGCTCGAGATCCGAGGGGCGGATCACGATGCCGCCTTCGACCGGACCTTCGAGGGCCCGCTCTCGGCCGAGCTGAGGGCGCGGGACCCGAACCACACCGGGAACCCCACCTGGGTCGAGTACAACGAGCCGTTTTACGAGCGGCGCGTGGCCCTGCCGCTCGCCGGCGCGGCCGTCTACCCGCTCGCCGGCGACCGCTCACTCCTCTACCTGTCTCTCGCCGGCTACATCGCGACGATCCTCGCGCTCTTCGGGCTCTTGCTGCTCCGCTTCCGGCTGGCGATCGCCTCGGCCGTGACGCTCGCGACGATCTTCCTGCCGCCGCTCACCAACCACTCGTCGTACCCGCTCACCGACAGCTGGGGGCTGGCGCTCGAGATCACCGCCCTCGGGGCGGCGATCCTCGCGCTCGACCGCGGCCTCCGCTGGCTGCCGCTCTGGATCGGAGCGATCGCGGTCCTTGCGTTCACTCGCGACAGCACCTGGATTCCGGTGCTCGCCGTAGGCTGGTGCGCGTTCCGCTACCGCTCGCGCGTGCCCGTGACGCTCTTCGTGACCGGGGTCATTGCCGCGCTCCCTGCCCTGCTGCTCTTCAAGACACCCGTTCGGGAGCTGCTCGCGCTCCTTGTGAACGAGTCCGAGCCCTCTTCGAACACCTCGTGGTCGTTCATCGCGAGCCACTATCCCGGCGCCCTCGTCGATCTCGTCCGCGCCAACGTCGGCTTCCTGCGGCGAGGCGAGTGGTATACGACGCTCTACCTCGTCGGCGGCGTCATCTCGCTCCTCGTGCTTGCGTGGCGACAGCCGAAGCGCACCCCCGCGACCACGTTGATGACGGCCGGCGCATTTCTGGCCCTCGGCTACGTGCTCGCCGCGCCCGTCTTCAGCGCGTTCCGGCTCGAACTCGACATTCGTGCCGATGGCCGCGTACGGACTGGCGCTCACGGCCGAGCTGGTCGCGGCGCGCGTCGGCCAGGAAGACGGTGCGCGCGAGCGGCTCGCGCTGCGCGTCCCTGCACGGGCCCGCCGCTCCTGACCACGTACATCGATCCTCAACGCTTGGCTAGGGCCGGTCTGAACTCCCGGTCGTTGCCCGAGTGACTGCGAAAGCGGGATAAAGGGCCGTGTACCGGCGCAACCCCGCCGGCAGCCTCACCTTGCGGACATCAGCGGCTCACACCCAGCGACTCGGGCGATGGATTCCGTCGTGGCAGCGCCTTGCGCTCGCGACGTGCATGGTCGTGGCCGCGCTCGTCGTCCTCGGCGGCTCGCGCGCGGCGATCACCGCCACGCCGGCCGAGATCGGGCAGTGGAGCGCCCCCGTCTCGTGGCCGCTCGTCGCGGTGCACATGTCGCTCGAGCCGACCGGGCAGGTCTTCACGCTCGACGGGTTCGACGCAGGGCCGAACTCCGAACGGCTCTGGGATCCCGCGACCGGGATCTTCACACCGGTCCCGTACGGGCGCAATCTCTTCTGCGCAGGGCACATCCAGCTCGCCGACGGCCGGACGCTCCTCGTGGGCGGCCACATCAACGCGAACGAGGGCCTCGCCGACACCACGATCTTCAACCCGGTCACGAGGACGTACTTCCGCGGGCCCGACATGACGGTCGGACGCTGGTACCCGACGGCGACCGAGCTCCCGGACGGCCGCGTGCTCACCCTCGGCGGCGACAACATCGTCCAGGACCGGCCCGGCGCGGATCCGCCTCTCTCCGACGCGTCGGTCAACTCGCTGCCCGAGGTCTACAACCCGACGACGAACACGTGGCAGGACCTCGACGCGGCGCGGATCACGTCTCCGCTCTACCCGTTCATGTTCGTCCTTTCCGACGGGCGGGTCTTCGATGCCGGCCCGGACAAGATCACGCGGATCCTCAACCCCGCGAACTGGACGTGGTCGACCGTTGGCACGAGCCAGTTCGACGGGCACAGCGCGGTCATGTACCGCCCGAACAAGATCATGAAGTCGGGCGCCTGGGCCGACCCCGACTTCAACGGCGCCCTGACGTACAACGCGCACGGTCGGACGGCCGTGATCGACATGAGCGCGCCGACGCCCGCCTGGCGCGAGACGGCGCCGATGGCGAACGGGCGCTCGTACCACAACATGACGCTGCTCCCCGACGGGACGGTGCTGGCAAGCGGCGGCGGCAGCAAGTCCGACGGGCGGGACATCGCGAACTCGGTCTTTCCCGCCGAGATCTGGAACCCCGACACCGAGACGTGGACGACGGTCGCCTCGCTCCAGAACGGCCGCCTCTACCACTCGACGGCGCTGCTGCTGCCCGACGGCCGCGTGCTCATGGCCGGCGGCGGTCAGCTCCCGGGATCGATCGCCGTCAACCAGACGAACGCTGAGATCTACTCGCCGCCGTACCTCTTCAAGGGCCCCCGGCCGACGATGTCGGCGGTGCCTTCCGCGGCGAGCTACGGGTCGAGCTTCGACGTCACGACACCGAACGCCGCGTCGATCTCGAAGGTCTCGCTGATCCGGTCGCCGTCCGTCACGCACGCGTTCGACCAGAACCAGCGCTTCCAGTTCCTCAACTTCACCATCGGCGCGGGCAAGGTGACGGTCACCGCGCCTGCGAACGCGAACCTTGCGCCCCCCGGCGACTACCTGCTCTTCCTCGTCGACTCGAACGGCGTGCCCTCGACCGGCTCGTTCGTGCGCATCTCGGCCGGAGCAGACACGACGCCGCCGACGGCGCCGACGGGCCTGGCCGCGACCGGCACGCCCGCACAGGTCGCGCTCACGTGGACGGCGGCCACCGACAACGTCGGCATCAGCCGGTACAACGTCCACCGCTCGACGACGGCCGGCTTCACGCCGAACACCGGCAACCGGATCGCGCAGCCGACCACCACGAGCTACACCGACACCGGGCTCGCGACCGGCACCTACTACTACAAGGTCACCGCGGAAGACACCGCCGGCAACGTCGGCCCCGCTTCCAACGAGGCGAACGCAACGGTGCCGCCCGGCCCGGGACCGCCGGCCGGTCTCGTCGCCGCCTGGGGCTTCGACGAGGGGTTCGGCACGACCACCGTCGACCGCTCCGCCAACGCGAATACCGGCACCCTCTCGAACGCGACCTGGGCGACGACCGGCAAGTTCGGCAACGCGCTCTCCTTCAACGGTTCGAGCGCCTCGGTCAACGTGCCCGACTCGAACTCGCTCGATCTGACCACCGGGATGACGATCGAGGGCTGGGTTCAACCCGCCACCGGCGGCGGCTTCCGGACGTTGATCGTCAAGGAGCGCCCCGGCGACCTCGTCTACGGCCTCTACTCGAGCAGCGACACGAACCGGCCCCAGTCCCAGGTCACGATCAGCCCGCCGGCCGCGACTCCTCGACGGCACGGCCGCGATCCCGAGCGGGGTCTGGACGCACCTCGCCGCGACCTTCGACGGCACCACACAACGTCTCTACGCCAACGGCACGCAGGTCTCATCGGTGGCCGTCGCGGGCTCGATCATGACCTCGACTTCCGCGCTGAAGATCGGCGGCAACTCGATCTGGGGCGAATGGTTCAGCGGCCTGATCGACGAGGTCCGGGTCTACAACCGCGCGCTCAGCGCGGGGGAGATCCAGACCGACATGACCACGGCGATCAACTCACCCGACGCTGTTCCTCCCGGCGCGCCGGGCACGCTGACCGCGACGGGCGGCCTCGGCCAGGTCAGCCTCAGCTGGGGAGCGGCGAGCGACAACGTCGGCGTCGTTCGCTACAACGTCCACCGCTCGACCACGGCGGGCTTCACGCCGAGCGGCCGGCAACCGGATCGCGCAGCCGACCGGGACGAGCTACACCGACACCGGGCTCGCCGCCGGCACCTACTTCTACAAGGTCACTGCCGAGGACGCTGTCGGCAACGTCGGGCCTGCCGGCAACGAGGCGAGCGGGACCGCGACCGCCGACACGACGCCGCCGACAGCACCGACGACCCTCGTGGCGGTCGGCTCGTCCGGACAGGTCGCGCTCACGTGGGGCGCCGCGACGGACGCAGGCGGCATCGCCCGCTACAACGTCCATCGCGCGACGGCGGCGGGCTTCACGCCGAGCGCCGGCAACCGGATCGCGCAGCCCACCGGCGCGAGCTACACCGACACCGGGCTCGCGGGCGGCACGTACTACTACAAGGTCACCGCGGAAGACGCCGCGGGGAACATCGGGCCCGCCTCCAACGAGGCGAACGCGACGGTGCCGACCGGACCGCCGCCGGGTCTGGTCGCGGCGTACGGGTTCGATGCGGGTGCGGGGACGACCGCGGTCGATCAGTCCGGCAACGGCAACCTGGGCACGCTCTCGAACGCGACCTGGTCGACCACCGGCAAGTTCGGCAACGCGCTCTCCTTCAACGGCACCAACGCCTCCGTCTCGATCCCCGACTCCAACTCGCTCGACCTGAGCACCGGCATGACGATCGAAGGCTGGGTCCAACCCGCCACCGGCGGCGGCTTCCGCACCCTGATCGTCAAAGAACGCCCCGGCGACCTGGTCTACGGCCTCTACAGCAACTCCGACACCAACCGGCCCCAGTCACAGGTCACGATCGGCACCACCGCCCATCTCCTGGACGGCACCGCCGCCGCCCCCAGCGGAATCTGGACCCACCTCGCCGCCACCTACGACGGCACCACCCAACGCCTCTACGCCAACGGCACCCAGGTCGCCACACTCGCCGTCGCCGGCTCGATCCTGACCTCCACCTCACCGGTCAAGATCGGCGGCAACTCGATCTGGGGCGAATGGTTCAGCGGCCTGATCGACGAAGTCCGGATCTACAACCGCGCCCTCAGCGCAACCGAGATCCAGACCGACATGAACAGCTCCATCAGCTCACCCGACGCCACCCCGCCCGGTGCGCCGGGAACGCTCACCGCGACGGGGACCATCACTTCGGCGCAGCTGAGTTGGGGCGCGGCGACCGACAACATCGGCGTGGTGCGGTACAACGTCTACCGTTCGACGACGGCCGGCTTCACGCCGAGCGTCGCGAACCGGATCGCGCAACCGGCGGGCACGAGCTACACGGACAACGTCGCTGCGGGGGCCTACTTCTACCGGGTGACCGCGGAAGACGCGGCGGGCAACATCGGCCCCGCGTCGAACGAGGCGAGCGCAACGGTCGGTGACTCGTCGGCCCCGAGCGCGCCCGGAACGCTGACTGCGACCGGCGCGATCGGAAGGGCGAACCTGAGCTGGGGAACGGCGACCGACAACGTCGGCGTCATTCGCTACAACGTCCACCGCTCGACCGTTGCGGGCTTCACTCCGGGCGCCGGAAACCGGATCGCTCAGCCGACGGGGACGACCTACGTGGACAACGCCGCGCCGGGCGTCTACTTCTACAAGGTCACCGCCGAGGACGCAGCCGGCAACATCGGCCCGGCCTCGAACGAGGCCACCGCGACGGTGACGACGGACACGACCGCGCCGAGTGCGCCGACCGGTCTGGTCGGACCCGTCGTCGGCAACACGGTCAACCTGAGCTGGACGGCGTCGACGGACGACGTCGCCGTCGTACGCTACAACGTCCACCGCGGCACGACGACCGGCTTCACGCCCTCTGCGGCCAACCGGATCGCGCAGCCGACCGGCACGACCTACAGCGACGGCGGACTCGCGACCGGCACCTACTTCTACAAGGTCACCGCCGAGGACGCAGCCGGCAACATCAGCCCGGCGTCGAACGAGCTCAGCGCGACCGTCGCGGACGCGAGCGCGCCCACTGCACCCACGGCGCTCGCCGCGACCGCTGCAGGGCAGCACGATCAACCTGTCCTGGACGGCGGCCACCGACAACGTCGGGGTCGTGCGCTACAACGTCCACCGCGGCACGACGACCGGCTTCACGCCTTCGGCGGCCAACCGGATCGCGCAGCCGACCGGCACGACCTACGCCGATCTCGGCCTTGCGCCGGGCACCTACTTCTACAAGGTGACGGCCGAGGACGCGGCCGGCAACGTCGGCCCGGTCTCGAACACGGCCAGCGCCGCGGTGACCGACACGGTCGCCCCGAGCGCGCCCTCAGGTTTGACGGCGAACGGTGGCTCGGGCTCGGCGGCGCTCAGCTGGACGGCGGCGACCGACAACGTCGGCGTCGTTCGCTACAACGTCCATCGCGCGACGGCGGCGGGCTTCACGCCGAGCGCCGGCAACCGGATCGCGCAGCCCACCGGCACGACCTACACCGACGTCGTCGCGGCGGGCACCTACTTCTACAAGGTCACCGCCGAGGACGCGGCGGGCAACGTCGGGCCGGCATCGAACGAGGCAAGCGCCACCGTCGTGATCGCTCCGCCGACCGGTCTCGTCGCGGCGTACGGGTTCGATGCGGGTGCGGGGACGACCGCGGTCGATCAGTCCGGCAACGGCAACCTGGGCACGCTCTCGAACGCGACCTGGTCGACCACCGGCAAGTTCGGCAACGCGCTCTCCTTCAACGGCACCAACGCCTCCGTCTCGATCCCCGACTCCAACTCGCTCGACCTGAGCACCGGCATGACGATCGAAGGCTGGGTCCAACCCGCCACCGGCGGCGGCTTCCGCACCCTGATCGTCAAAGAACGCCCCGGCGACCTGGTCTACGGCCTCTACAGCAACTCCGACACCAACCGGCCCCAGTCACAGGTCACGATCGGCACCACCGCCCATCTCCTGGACGGCACCGCCGCCGCCCCCAGCGGAATCTGGACCCACCTCGCCGCCACCTACGACGGCACCACCCAACGCCTCTACGCCAACGGCACCCAGGTCGCCACACTCGCCGTCGCCGGCTCGATCCTGACCTCCACCTCACCGGTCAAGATCGGCGGCAACTCGATCTGGGGCGAATGGTTCAGCGGCCTGATCGACGAAGTCCGGATCTACAACCGCGCCCTCAGCGCAACCGAGATCCAGACCGACATGAACAGCTCCATCAGCTCACCCGACGCGGTGCCGCCGAGCGCGCCCGGCACGCTGAGCGCCACCGGCGGCCTCGGACAGATCAACCTCAGCTGGGGCACCGCGACGGACAACGTCGGCGTCACCAAGTACGACGTGTACCGCGGGACCAGCGCCGGCTTCACCGCCAACGTGGCGAAGCCGCATCGCGCAGCCGACCGGCACCACGTACTCGGACAGCGGCCTGGCGGCGGGCACCTACTACTACAAGGTCGCCGCCGAGGACGGCGCGGGCAACATCGGCCCGGTCGGCAACGAGGCAAGCGCCGTAGCCGCGGCGCGACACGACGCCGCCGACCGTCTCGATCACGGCCCCGGCCGGCGGCGCCACGGTCACCGGCACGATCAACGTCAACGCGAACGCCTCCGACAACGGAACCGTCGCGGGCGTGCAGTTCAAGCTCGACGGCGCGAACCTCGGAGCCGAGGACACGTCGTCGCCGTACTCGATCTCGTGGGACACCTTCAGCAGCCTGAACGGCGCCCACACCCTCTCGGCCGTCGCGCGTGACGGCGCGGGCAATACGACGACCGCGCCGAACGTCGCCGTCACCGTCCAGAACACGGGCACCCCCGGACTCGTCGGCGCGTGGGCGTTCGACGAGACGAGCGGGACGGCGATCACCGACCAGTCGGGCAAGGGGAACACCGGAACGCTCACGAACGCGACCCGGGTGACCGGCGGGAAGTTCAACGGCGCGCTCTCGTTCAACGGGACGAACGCATCGGTCACGGTGCCCGACTCCGCCACGCTCGACCTGACGACGGGCATGACCGTCGAGGCGTGGGTGCGGCCGTCGACCGGCAACACGTGGCAGACGGCGGTCGCCAAGGAACAGCCCGGGAACCTCGTCTACGGCATCTACTCGAACACGAACACCAACCGTCCTTCGACGGAGGTCTTCGTCGGCGGCTCGACGCGGTCGGTCGCAGGGACCGGCGCGGTGCCGCTCGGCGTCTGGAGCCACCTCGCCTCGACCTACGACGGGACGACGCTCCGCCTCTACCTGAACGGCGCGCAGGTCTCGCAGCTCGCCGCGTCCGGCTCGATCCTGACCTCGACCTCGCCCTTGCGCATCGGCGGCAACGGGATCTGGTCCGAGTGGTTCAACGGCCTGATCGACGAGGTGCGCGTCTACAACCGGGCGCTGAGCGCGGCCGAGATCCAGGGCGACATGCTCAGGAGCATCACGCCCGACACCGTCGCTCCGACGCTGACGGCGAAGACGCCCACCGCGGGCGCAGCCGGGATCAACGTCGGCGTCGCCGCGACCGCGACGTTCAACGAGCCGATGAGCCCGGCGTCGATCTCGAGCTCGAGCTTCCAGCTGAGGGACGGCTCGAGCGCTCTGGTTCCGGTGAACGTGACGTACGACTCGGGGACCAACGTCGCGACGCTCTCGCCGCAGAGCGCGCTGCAGTACGGCGCGACGTACAGCCTCACCGTCAAGGGCGGCAGCGGCGGGGTGACCGACCTCGCGGGGAACCCGCTCGCGGCCGACGTGACGTGGTCGTTCTCGACGGAGGCCTCGCCGCCGCAGGTGCTCGTCGTCGGCTCGACCGGCAATCCGTTCGGCTCCTACCTGGGCGAGATCCTGCGCGCCGAGGGCCTGAACGCCTTCACGACGATCGACGTCGCCTTCCTCTCACCTGCGCTCCTGACCCAGTTCGACGTCGTCCTGCTCGGAGACACGCCCGCTGAACGCAGCCCAGGTCACGACGCTCACGGGCTGGGTCAACGGAGGCGGCAACCTGATCGCGATCGCGGCCCGACAAGCAGCTGGCCGGCCTGCTCGGGCTGACCGACGCCGGCGCGACGCTGGCCAACGCCTACCTCCTGGTCAACACGGCCGCTGCGCCGGGAACCGGGATCGTCGGCGAGCACGATCCAGTTCCACGGCACGGCCGACCGGTACACGCTGAACGGCGCGACTGCGGTCGCGACCCTCTACTCGAACGCAACGACCGCGACGACGAACCCCGCCGTCACGCTGCGCTCGGTCGGCTCGAGCGGCGGCCAGGCGGCCGCGTTCACCTTCGACCTCGCCCGCTCGGTCGTCTACACCCGCCAGGGCAACCCCGCCTGGGCCGGCCAGGAGCG
This sequence comes from uncultured Actinomycetes bacterium, assembly GCA_963700495.1. GTDB lineage: Bacteria > Actinomycetota > Thermoleophilia > Gaiellales > Gaiellaceae > JACCTU01. The sequence continues at coordinate 113,588 of CAVOXT010000006.1, forward strand.
CGACGGCGTCAGCGGGATCCGCCCCGACGACCTCTTCTTCGGCGCCAAGGCCGGCGACGTGCAGCCCGACTGGATCGACACGAACAAGATCGCGATCCCGCAGGCAGACGAGCAGCAGCGCCTGCTCGTCAACATGATCACGCAGATGGAGCGCGACAAGCTGCCGCTCCCCCACTTCTGGTACCTGCCCCGCGGCAAGAAGGCCGTCGTCGTGATGAGCGGCGACGACCACTCGCCGACGCAGGCGCCCGGCGGGACGGCGAGCAACTTCGACCGCTTCAAGGCAGCTGAGCCCGCCCGGCTGCGTCGTCGCCAACTGGGAGTGCGTCCGCGCGACCTCCTACGTCTATCCCAGCGCGACGATCACGAACGCGCAGGCGGCCGGCTACAACGCCGAGGGCTTCGAGGTCGCGCTCCATCCGCTCGTCGCGGCCTGCCCGACGGCCCCGATCACCGAGGACGAGCTCGCCGCCGTCTACGACACGCAGCTCGCGACCGTTCCAGGCGAAGTACACGAGCATCCCGGCGCCCTCGACGAGCCGCACGCACTGCGTCTTCTGGCCCGACTGGGTCTCGAACGCAAAGGTCGAGCTCGCGCGCGGGATCCGGATGGACGCGCAACTACTACCACTACCCCGGCAGCTGGATCGGCACGAAGCACGGGTTCATGACCGGCGGCGGCTTCCCGATGCGCTTCGCCGATCTCGACGGCACGCTGATCGACGTCTACCAGGCGAACACGAACATGACGGACGAGACGACGTCGGCGTTCCAGACCGCGATCGACGCGCTGCTCGACAACGCGGTCGGGTCGCAGGGCTACTACGGCGCCTTCGGGATCGAACATCCACACCGACAACCCCGCACCGCATCCCGGAAACGAAGCGATCGTCGCCTCGGCTCAGGCGCGCAGCCGTCCCGGTCATCTCGTACAAGCAGCTGCTCGACTGGGCCGACGGCCGCAACAGCTCGACGATCCGCGGCCTCAACTGGAGCGGGAGCACGTTCACCTTTGTCACCACGGTCGGCGCGGGCGGCAACGGCCTCCAGACGATGCTGCCGACCCAGGGCCCGACCGGGACTCTGAGCGCGCTCACGTGCGCCGGATCGCCGAGGACCTACACGCTGCAGACGGTCAAGGGCATCCAGTACGCGATGTTCGACACGATCACCGGCACCTGCCAGGCGACCTATTCCTGAGCACACAGCCCAACGGTGGGCTAGGCAACCCTTGACTTTCGCACGGTGCCTCCGAAGTGGCGCCAATCGATAATGGACGTGGTGGCGTGGCCCCCGTCGGGGCCGGATTTGGCAGGGGTCCGCAAGGGAGAGGGAAATTGACCTGAGGCGTTTGGTGCTCGTGGCGGCTGTCAGCCTGCTCGCCTTTGCGCGCACCGGCTACCGCGTGGGCGGACGCGCCGGGCCTCGTGGCGGCGTACTCGTTCGACGAGGGGTCGGGCAGCCGACTCGGCGACGCCTCGGGCAACGGGCACGTCGGCACGATCACCGGCGCGACCTGGGCGAGCGGCCGCTACGGCGGCGCGCTCTCCTTCAACGGCACGAACGCCCACGTCTCGCTCGGCGCCCTCGGCACCTTCTACCAGCAGCGGCTTCACGCTCGAGGCCTGGGTGCAGAAGCGAGCGCGACCAAGAACGACGTGGGCGTGTTCGGCACCTGGACCGGCAGCGGCCCGATGCTCTGGGTCGACCACATCGCGACCCGCTACCACCTCACGCTCGGCAGCAGCCTCGGCGACCTACCTCGACTCCGGCGCCAACCCGATCGCAGGCCAGTGGCAGCACCTCGCCGCGACCTTCGACGGCACCACCGCGCGCTTCTACATCGACGGCGCCGCAGGTCGCGACCCGTACCGTCGTCCGGCAGCGTCGGCAACTCCGACACGTGGCGGATCGGCGCCTACGGCAGCTCGCCCGGCGGCTTCTTCGACGGCCTGATCGACGACGTCCGCGTCTACGAGCCGCGCTCTCACCGCCGGCCGAGATCCAGACCGACATGAACCAGCCCGTCGGCGATCGTCGACGCGACAGCGCCGACGCACGCCGGGCAACTTCGTCGTCACCTCGGCGGACGCAGACTTCGTCTCGGTCCATTGGAATCCGTCGACCGACGACGTCGGCGTGCTCGGGCTACGCCGTCTACCTCGAACGGCGCCGCGGTCGCCGACCACGGGAACGACCTCGTTCACCTTCACGGGCCTGACGTGCGCGACGAGCTACCAGTTCGGGGTCGAGGCCTACGACGACGCCGGCAACGTCTCGCCGCGGGCGCTCAAGACCGGCTCGTCCGCAGCTGCGACAGCCCGACGGGGCTCGTCGCTGCGTACTCGTTCGACGAGGGCGCCGGGCGGCATCGCTCGGCGACGCCTCGGGCAACGGCCACCTCGGCACGATCACCGGCGCGACCTGGGCGGCACGGCCACTACGGGCAGCGCGCTCTCGTTCAACGGCACGAACGCGTCACGTCTCGCTCGGCAGCCTCGGCACCTTCTACCAGCAGCGGCTTCACGCTCGAGGCCTGGGTGCAGAAGCAGAGCGCGACGAAGAACGACGTCGCCGTGCTCGGCAGCTGGACCGGCAGCGGGCCGATGCTCTGGGTCGATCACATCGCCACCCACTACCACCTCACGCTCGGCGGCAGCTCTCGGCACTACCTCGACTCCGGCGCCGAACCCGATCGCCGGCCAGTGGCAGCACATCGCCGCGACCTTCGACGGGACGACCGCCCGCTTCTACATCGACGGCGTCGCAGGTCGCCACACGCGCCGTCTCCGGCAGCGTCGGCAACTCCGAACATCTGGCGGATCGGCGCCTACGGCAGCTCGCCCGGCGGCTTCTTCGACGGCCTGATCGACGACGTCCGCATCTACGACCGGGCCCTCAGCCGCCGGCGAGATCCAGACCGACATGAACCAACCGGTGCCGATCGTGATCCGCCGCCGACACGACGCCGCCGACGGCGCCCGGCCCGCTGACGGCCACGGGCTCGTCGGGTCGGGTCGACGCTGGCCTGGGTCGCCGCCACCGACAACGTCGGCGTCACGCAGCTACGACGTCCATCGCTCGACGACCGCGGGCTTCACGCCGAGCGCCGGCGAACCGGATCGCGCAGCCGACCGGCCGAGCTATACCGACACCGGTCTCGGCGGCCGGCACCTACTACTACAGGGTCACCGCCGAGGACGCAGCCGGCAACGTCGGCCGCGCGTCGAACGAGGCGGTCGCGAACGGTACCCGGATCCGACACGACTCCGCCGACGGTCTCGATCACGACACCGTCCGGAGGCACCGTGAGCGGACCGGTCGACGGCCTCCGCCGACGCGGCCGACGACCGGGGCGTCGTCGGCGTCCAGTTCAAGGTCGACGGACAGAACCTCGGCGCACGAGGACACGACGGCCCCGTACTCCGTCTCCTGGGACACGCGGGCGAGCTCAACGGCGCGCACACGCTGACCGCGGTCGCACGCGACGGCGCGGGCAACACGGCGACGTCCGCGCCGGTCGCAGGTGACCGTCAGCAACACCGGCGTCTCGACGACGGGCCTCCGCGTCGCCTACGGCTTCGACGAAGGCGGCCGGCACGACGCGCGGCGGACTCGTCCGGCAACGACAAGACGGGAACGCTCGTCGATGCCGGCTTGGGCGAACGGCCACTTCGGAGGCGCCGTGTCGCTCGAACGGCACGAGCGGCGAGGTCGACCCGCCTGCCCTCGGCACGTTCTACAAGACCGGGTTCACGTACGAGGCCTGGGTCTACAAGCAGTCGTCCAAGGTCGACGTCGCAGTCGTGGGCTCATGGGCGGCGCAGCACGGCGGCCGATGATCTGGGTCGACCACCTCACCGGCCGCTACCGGCTGACGCTCGGCGGCACCTTCGGCAACTACCTCGACTCCGGGCGTACGCCCGCCGTCGGGCACGTGGCAGCACGTCGCGGCGACCTATGACGGCACGATCGCGCGGATCTACGTCGACGGCGTCGAGGCGGCGAGCTCGACGTTCACCGGCAACGTCGGCAACTCGAACTCGTGGCGGATCGGCGCCTACGGCAGCTCACCCGGCGGCTTCTTCGACGGCCTGATCGACAACGTGCGGATCTACGATCGCGCGCTGAGCGCCGGCCGAGATCCAGCTGGATCAGGCGTCCCGCATCCAGCCCGACCCGACGCCGCCGACGGTGACGGCGAAGACGCCTGCGAACGGTGCGGCCGGACGTCAGCGTCGGCGCTCGCCGCGACGGCGACGTTCAGCAAGCCGATGAACGCGGCCACGATCACGACGCTCGACGTTCGAGCTGAAGAACCACGCGAACGTCGCTCGTTCCGGCGAGCGTGAGCTACGACCCCGCCACGAACATCGCGACACTGACGCCGCAGAGCGCGCTCGAGTACGGCGACGACCTACACCGCGACCGTCAAGGGTGGCCGGGCGGCGTCACGGACACGGCCGGGCAACGCGCTCGTGGCGGACGTCAGCTGGTCGTTCACGACCGAGGCTTCGCCGCCGCAGGTGCTCGTGGTCGGGTCGACCGGCGAACCCGTTCGGCTCCTACCTGGGCGAGATCCTGCACGCACGAGGGCCTGAACGCGTTCACGACGATCGACGTCGCCTTCGTCTCGCCGGCGCTCCTGAGCCAGTTCGACGTCGTCCTGCTCGGCGACACGCCGCTGAGCGCGAGCGCAGGTGTCGACGCTCACGGGCTGGGTGAACGGGGGCGGCAACCTGATCGCGATGCGCCCCGACAAGCAGCTCGGCCGGCCTGCTCGGGCTGACCGACGCCGCCGCGACGCTCGCGAACGCGTACCTCCAGGTCGACACGAGCGCCGGCCCCGGCGCGGGGATCTCGGGCAGCACGATCCAGTTCCACGGCACGGCCGACCTGTACACGCTCAACGGCGCCACCGCGGTCGCGACGCTCTATTCGGACGCGAGCACCGCGACGACGAACCCCGCGGTCACCCTGCGCTCGGTCGGCTCGAGCGGCGGCCAGGCGGCCGCGTTCACCTACGACCTCGCGCGCTCGGTCGTCTACACGCGCCAGGGCAACCCGGCCTGGGCCGGCCAGGAGCGCGACGGCGTCGCCGGGATCCGCCCCGACGACATGTTCTTCGGCGCCAAGCCCGGCGACGTCCAGCCGGACTGGATCGACACGAACAAGATCGCGATCCCCCAGGCGGACGAGCAGCAGCGCCTGCTGGTCAACCTGATCACCGCCGATGGAGCGCGACAAGCTGCCGCTGCCCCACTTCTGGTACCTGCCCCGCGGCAAGAAGGCCGTCGTCGTGATGAGCGGCGACGACCACTGCCCCGAGCCAGGCGCCCGGCGGGACGGCGAGCCACTTCGACCGCTTCAAGCAGCTGAGCCCGCCCGGTTGCGTCGTCGCCGACTGGGAGTGCGTCCGCTCGACGTCCTACATCTATCCCGACAACCCGCTCACGAACGCGCAGGCGATCGGCTATGTAGCGGAAGGCTTCGAGGTCGGCCCTCCACCCGGTCGTCTCGTCCTGCCCGGCCGCCCCGATCACCGCAGCCGCGCTCGCCGCGTTCTTCGACACCCAGCTCGCAGCCTTCCAGGCCAAGTACACGGGCATCCCGACACCGTCGACGAGCCGCACCCACTGCGTCTTCTGGCCCGACTGGGCCTCGAAGGCCAAGGTCGAGTTCGCGCGCGGGATGCGGATGGACGCGAACTACTACCACTACCCGGCCAGCTGGATCGGCACGAAGCCGGGCTTCATGAACGGCGGCGGCTTCCCGATGCGCTTCGCCGACCTCGACGGGACGCTGATCGACGTCTACCAGGCGAACACGAACATCAGCGACGAGTCGACACAGGACTTCGCGGACGCGATCGACTCGCTGCTCGACCATGCGCTCGGCCCCGAGGGCTACTACGGCGCTTTCGGCATCGAACATCCACACCGACGAGCTCGCGCCGCTCCCGGGTGCGGAGGCGATCGTCGCGTCCGCTCAGGCACACGGCGTGCCCGTGATCTCCTACAAGCAGCTGCTCGACTGGGTCGGACGGTCGCGACACGTCGACGATCCGAGACCTCAGCTGGAGCGGCGGCACGCTGACGTTCGTCACGACCGTCGGCGCCGGCGCCAACGGGCTCCAGACGATGCTCCCGACGCAGGGGCCGAGCGGAACGCTGAGCGCGCTCAGTTGCGCCGGCTCGCCGAAGAGCTTCACGCTCCAGACGATCAAGGGCGTCCAGTACGCGATGTTCGACGCGATCACCGGCACCTGCCAGGCGACTTACTCGTAACGAATACCCTTATCGGTTGTAATAACCTAGCCTAGTGGCTAGTAACAACCGGAACGAGCCGACACTAGTTTCGAGCAAGTGTCCGTGGCCGCTCCGCGTTCGCTCTTCAGTCTGACCCTCGTCGCGCTCTGCGCGATCGTGCTGGTCACTGCGGCGGCGACACCCGCGGACACCACCGGCCTCGTGCTCGCCTACGGCTTCGAGGAGCCGAGCGGGTCCGCAACCGACAGCTCCGGCAACGGCAACGCCGGCACGCCGTCAGGCCCCGTAACGGCGGCGGCGGGGCGGTTCGGGCGGGCGCTCTCCTTCGACGGTGTCAACGACGTCGTCAACGTGGCGGACTCGAACTCGCTCGACCTGACCACCGCGATGACGCTCGAGGCATGGGTCAAGCCCGAAGGGACAGGCTGGCGGACGGCGCTGCTCAAGGAACGCCCAGGCGGCCTCGCGTACGCCCTCTACTCGGGCACCGACACGGGTCGGCCCTCGGCCGAAGTGCGGACGACGACGACTGCCGAGACCCGCGGGACGGCCAGTCTCCCCACAGGGACCTGGTCGCACCTGGCGGCGACCTACGACGGGACGACGCTGCGCCTGTACGTCAACGGGACACAGGTCTCGAGCCGCGCGCTCTCTGGCTCGATCGGGGTCACGAGCGGCGCGCTGCGGATCGGCGGAAACCTGATCTGGGGCGAGTACTTCAAAGGCCTGATCGACGAGGTGCGCATCTACCGGCGCGCGCTGACCGCCGGCGAGCTCCAGGCAGACATGAACAGCCCGATCGCCGCCTCGGACACGCAGCCGCCGAGCGCGCCCGGCAACGTCGTCGCCACCGTCAGCGGCACCGACGTGCAGCTCGCCTGGGCCGCGTCGACCGACAACGTCGGCGTGACGGGCTACCGCGTGTACCGCTCAGCGACCGCCGGCTTCACGCCCGGCACGGCGACGCTCGTCGCCACCCTCGGCGCAGGCCCGACAACGTTCGGCGACGCCAACCTCCCGGCCGGAACGTCCTACTACAGGATCATCGCGGTCGACGCGGCCGGCAACGCGAGCGCCCCCTCGAGCGAGGCAGCAGCCACGATCGTCGTGGACCAGCCTCCCACCGCGCCCGGGAATCTCACCGCAACGGTCGTCAACGGCGACGAGGTCCACCTCGCCTGGGACGCGTCGACCGACGTGGGCGGCGCAATCGACCAGTACTACGTCTACCGCTCCACCACTCCGAACTTCACGCTCCCCAGCGTCTGCTGCGGCCTCGCCACTCTCCCCCGCACTGCGACGAGCTACGTCGACGACGTCAACGAGCCCGGCGCCGCGACCTACTACTACAAGGTCACCGCCCGGGACGAAGCCAATCAGGCGAGCGCGCCGTCGAACGAGGCCATCGCGACGATCGAAGCGGACACCACGCCTCCGACGGTGTCAATTGACGCACCGTGCGACGGGGTCTCAACGGTCTCGGAGTACTTCGACGTGGACCTGAGCATCTGGGAGGACCGCGCGTTCGTGGACCTGCGCGCCGAGGTCGACGGCGTCGTCGTCTGGCAGGTCAACCACGTCGACTGGGTCCGAGCGCGTTTCGAGTGGAGCACCCGCGACAGGTTCGCGAACGGCCCTCACGTCATGACCGCCGTCGCGCGAGACGCGGCCGGCCACGAAACCGTGAGCGCGCCTTGTCTCTGGAACGTCAGAAACCCCGTGTTCACGGTCGCGATCACGTCGCCCGCGGACGGTGCGACCGTCAGCGGCATCGCGACGCTGACGTTGGATCCGCGTGTCGACGGACAGCCGGCTTCGCCGAGCCTCTATCTGAAGATCAAGGTCGACGGCGTCATGATCAACACGCCGGCGGGCTGGGACAAGCCGTGGGACACGACAACGTGGCCGAACGGCGTCCACACCGTGACGGCCGAGCTCTACTTCATCGACTACGCGGGGCCTGTGGCGACGACCACGATTCAGGTGACGGTCGACAATTCGACCCCGCTCCCGCCCGGCCTCGTAGCCGCCTACGGCTTTGAAGAGCTCACCGGGACGGCAGCGACCGACAGCTCAGGCAGCGGCAGCACCGGGACGATCTCGGGCGCCGCGCGGACGGCCGCCGGCAAGTTCGGTCGCGCGCTGTCGTTCGACGGTGCCAACGACCTGGTGACGGTCGCCGACGCCCCGGGTCTCGATCTGTCGACCGGGATGACGCTCGAGGCTTGGGTCCGTCCGACCGCGAACACCGGGTGGCGAACGGTCGTGACCAAGGAGCAGGTCGGGAACATCGTCTACGGGTTGTTCTCGAACTCGGACACTGCGCGGCCGAGCGGGATCGTCTCGGTTGGCCCGTCGCAGGACATCGTTCGGGGGCCGAGTGCGTTGGTGCTCTCGAGCTGGACGCATCTGGCGACCACCTACGACGGTTCGGTGCTCCGCCTGTACGTGAACGGATTGCTCGTCGCGTCGCGGAACGTGTCAGGTGCGATGCCGAACTCGTCGCAGCCGCTGCAGATCGGCGGCAACAACGTCTGGGCCGAGTGGTTTGTCGGCACCATCGACGAGGTGCGCGTCTACAACCGCGCGCTGACCGCCGCCGAGATCGTCGCCGACCGGGACAGCCCGGTCGTGCCGGCCCCGTAAGCCCCGGTTACGCTGGACGCCCTGCCTGGGGCTTCGACGAGGAGTCCTCGCGACGGCGCTCGGCCGTCGTCCCCGACCGGGAGAAGTCGACGACGTAGTAGCAGGCGGTAAGCGCGAGCTCGCCGAGATGGTCGACCTTGCGTCGAACCGGCTCGTCGAGTTTGAGGATCGACCGTGAGTCGCGGAAGAGCAGCCCGGCTGCATCGCGAAGCGTCCGCCGCCGGGTCTGCGTGGCGGCCTCCTCGTGGTGAACGCGGTTGATGTCGATCAGCCGGCGGGCACGGGCGCGGGCGTTCTCGTGATGCGAGTGGTACACGGCGGCCTCGGGCTCGTAGACGATCGACCAACCGTCCGCGACGACTCGTCGTGCCCATTCGAGATCCTCGACCGCCGGAAGCGTGAAGGGCTGTTCGCGCCAGACGTCTCGGCGAATCGACGAGGCCGCGTTGCTGAACAGGATCTCGTCCGAGGTCCCCGGCGAGTACACGCACCGCGCAGTCCCGAACTGCTGCCTCAGCCGCTGCACCTCCTGCCAGGGTGCCTCGGGCCACGGCACCTGCCGGCTCGCCACACCCGCGACCCGCGGGTCGTCGAAGGGCGCAGTCATCCGCTCGAGCCACCGGTCGTCGACGGGAATCGCGTGCGCGGAGAGGCTGACGACGATGTCTCCGCCCACCTGGTCGATGCCGACGTTCAGCGCCTTCGAATAGTCGAAGTCCTCAGGCGACAGGTTGACGATCCGCGCGCCGTCCGCCCTCGCGATCTCGAGGGTCGAGTCCGTCGAGCCGCTGTCGACGACGAGGATGTCCACGTCGAAGGAACCGCGCTGGCCCCGAAGCGTCTCGAGACATCGCCCGATCAGCTCGCTCTCGTTGAGCGTGCGGATGACGACCCCGATCGTTTTCTCGGACGTGATGCCCTCCCCCATGACCGCTCCCGACGTACCGACAACCCGCTATCGGTGATTCTGACGGGTGTCGACCGTTTTAGGAAGGCGCAACGAACCAGCCGAAACGCGCGTTGAGACTCCGGACGAACGGGACCCGGACGAGCACGCGCTTGACGGCCGTCTTTCGCGCCTGCATCTGCCGGGATCGCCTCCAGTACTCGGTCTTCTCCGGCGACGTCGCGCCGTAGTGAGCTCCCCCGGTGTGGTGAACCTTCAGATCTGCGAGCACCGCCGCACCGAAGCCCAGGCGCGCGATGTCGGCGACATACGCTGCGTCCTCGAGCCAGAAGACACGCTTCCTGTGCCCACGGAAGCCGCCCACGCGCTGGTAGAGGGCGCGCGACGTCATCGCGCAGGCGCCCCCGGTCGGCCCGATGAGCAGCCTGACCCCGTTTCGCTCGGCCCGCTCGTAGTCATAGACCCGGTAGCGGTAGTGAGTGGCGAGATCGTGTGGATCGTCTTCGAGATCCGCGGCGAGGAAGCCGATCGTCGGCAAGCGACGAAACGCGGCAAGGAGCGTCGCGTCCCAGCTCGACGGAGCCTCCACGACGTCATCGTCGAGCTCGACCAGATAGTCGGACGAGGTCAGCTCGAACGCGCGCGAATAGGCGTTCTGGCCGATGTTCTTCTCGCCGTGGACGACCGTGATCCTCGGATCGTCGAGGGCGTCGAGGTAGTCGCGAGTCCCGTCGATTGAGCCGTTGTTCCAGATCACGATCTCCCGGGTCGCCGCCGACGTCTGGCCGAGCACGTTCTCGACACACCTCTGGAGAAGATGGACGCGGTTGTGCGTCAGCACCACGATCGCGATGCTGTCGTCGAGACCACGCGTCGGCGCAGTCGCAGCGTCTCCTTCGGATCGCGCTTCACCGTCGAGCAACTCGTCGAGCGCGCTCTTGATCTCCGCGGCCAGATCGGGTCCCGGTTCACACGCCGCGTTGTGATTGCGGCCCGCGACGACCTTCGGCAGCTCCTCGATGTCCTCCACCACAGTTGCCAGTCCGGCGGCCGCCAACTTCCGGCCGAAGAACACCTGGTGGTCGTCCACGGCCTCGCCGAACGAGTGGAGCCGCGGCACGACGACGGGCCTGTGCCCGTGGGCCAGCGCCAGGGCCACCGAGCCGATTCCGGCGTGGCTGACGACCACCCGGGCCGAGCTCACGAGCTGTTCGAGCTCCTCGTGCGGCAAGTAGTCGAAGCAGTCTGCGCCGTCCGGGCGCACGGCCGACGCGCCGGTCTGCACCACGACCGGTTCGCCGTCGAGGCCGGCCACGGCGTGCAGCAGCCGATCGAACGGCGCCTCGTTCATCCCCACGGTCACGAGCACTCCGGAGCCGCGAGACGGAGAGGGGCTGGCGTCGACCTTCCGCAGCAACACGTTGCCCGCGTAACGGGCACCGCTCCAGCTCGCAGCGAGCTCGGGCCACTGAGCGTAGACACGGCTTGCGACCGGCGCGATCAGCCGCGCGCTCAACGACGGGTTGTCGACGCGGCCGGCGCACTCGACGTAGATGACCCTTGCGCGGCGGAGGCGCCCCACCCAGGCGAACGGCACGGCCACGCCGGCACCCGTTGTGACGATCACGCGGGGCCGCGTCTCGCCGATCACACGCCATGCCAGCCGGAGGTTGCGAAGGAGGTTCGGGATGTTGCGGTTCGTGGGCCCATGCGCGATGTAGACACGCTCCCGGGCCAGCAGCGAGCGGACGTCGGCAGCCTCGAAGCTCACCCACGCCCGGGCGCGGCCGCTCCACGCGCGCGAGATGTCGACCGCGTCGGAGAGGTGCCCGCCCGAGGAGCAGACCACGAGCACTTCCACGGAAGCGTTGGCCGTTTGCGGCCCCTGCCGGACCTCGCGGAGCCGGCGCGCGAGGTACCTGAACGACTGCTGATCGCGGACGTACGCGCGGGCGTCAGCGTCCTCGCACCGGGGCCGGCGCTCGGCCAGTGCCGTCGACCAGCCCCACAGCATTCCGAATGCGGAGAGCTCACGGCGCGCATGCCAGAGCGCGCGGAGCAATAGATAGGAGGGCCGGTAGCCCATGTAATACGCCGCCACGCCCTCCGCGGCGCGAGCCCGAAAGAGCGAGCCGTCGCGCCGGCCCATCGGGCGGTGGTGGCGAAAGCGCAAGTCCGCGACCACGAGCGTGCGCCAACCCGCCACGACCGCCCGCGCCTCGTCGATCCCGTCCCACCCCATCGTCGGCTCGAGCGGCTGCACCTGCTCCCAGCAGGCCCACCGGTAGGTGCGGCACTGAGCGGCCACAGCCGATCCGGTCAGGTGACGCTCCTGCCAACGCCCATCCTGGAGCTCACAGCGAGTACCGCTCGCCAGGCCGAGCCGGCCGTCGGCCGCGAACGCCGCAACGATCTGCTCGAAGTAGTCCAGAGGCAGAGTCAGGTCCGCGTCGAGCTTCGTCACCAGCTCGACCCGGGCGGGGAGCGCCCGGATGCCCGCCTGGAGGGCGAGGAGGTCACGACCCTCGCGGCGGCCCTCTGGGACGCTTCCGTCCTCGCGTCCGGACCGCACGAGCGTGATCCACGAGTGCTCGCGCGCGAGGTCGGCCGCCACCTGCGCGGTGCCGTCGGTGGAGCCGTCGTCGACGATCACCCAGGCGGTGGGAACCAGCGTCTGGCCGACCACCGTCTCTGCAAGCGCTGCGAGGTTCGCGGCCTCGTCGCGGGCAGGCGTGATCAGCGCGTACGTGCGCGCTCGGCCGCTGCCCGAGCGCGAATGAGCCCCGACGTGCAGTGGAACCGTGCCGTCACGAAGGCGGGACGAACCAGCCATGACGGGCGTTGAGACGCCGGACGAACGGGATCCGGACGAGGATGCGCTTGACGGTCGCCTTTCGCGCCTGCGAAGCCTTCCACCGCGTCCAGTATTCGACCTTCTCCTTCGGCGTCTCCGTGTAGTGCGGCCCTCCGGTGTGATGGACCCTGAGATCCGCGAGCACGGCGGCACCGAAGCCGAGACGCTGGATGTCCTCGATGTAGGCGGCATCCTCGAGCCAGAAGACATGCTTGTTGCTCTCGCGGAAGCCGCCGACGCGCTCGTTGAGCTCTCGCGACGTGATCGCACAGCCTCCGCCGGTCGGGCCGCGTAGGAGCCTGACTCCGTTCTCCTCCACCAGCGTGTACTCGTGCGGGCGGATGTGGTGCCTGTAGCGCGAGGCGAGATCGTGCGGATCGTCTTCGAGGTCGGCTGCCAGGAACCCGATCTCGGGAAGGCGCTTGAACCCGTCGAGGAGCATGGCGTCCCACCCCTCCGGCGCGTTCACGACGTCGTCGTCGAGCTCGACGAAGTACGGAGACGTCGTGAGCCGAAACGCTCGGGCATAGGCGTTCTGGCCGATGTTCTTCTCGCTCACGACGACCCGGATCCGCGGATCCTCGATCGACTCGAGATACGCCGCCGTGCCGTCCGGGGAAGCGTTGTCCCAGATCACGATCTCGCGCGTCTTGTCCGAGGTCTTGAGCAGGACGTTCTCGACGCACTTCTGCAGGAGGTGCACGCGGTTGTACGTCAGGACGACGATCGCGATGCCGTCATCAGGCGCACTCGAGTGCACGCCCGCGGCCGTCGACAGGCGAGGAGCCTCCATCTGCACCATCGTAGAAAGCGCCTTTGCGAGGGTCCACGGTCGTCCGGCCAGGATTTTCGCGCGGGCCGACACCCTAGCCGTACGGCTAGCCCGTTCTGGCTTTCCGGTCGTGGTCGGAGGCGAGGTGCGGGGCTACCGTGTCTTCAATGCCCGTCCTCGGAGGGAAACTGCCGCCGCGCGCGGATCTGCTGCTCGTCTGCTCGAGCGGCGGCCACCTGCTCCAGCTCGTGGCCCTTCGCGAGTCGTGGCAGCCGTTCACGCGCGCCTGGGTGACGTTCGACAAGAGCGATGCGCGTTCCCTGCTGGAGGAGGAGCGCGTCATCTTCGCCCACGGGCCGACGAACCGGAACATCAAGAATCTGTTCCGCAACCTCCTCGTGGCCTGGCGCGTCGTTCGCGACGTCCGGCCGAAGGTGATGGTCACCACGGGTGCCGGCGTTGCGGTTCCTTTCGCCTGGGTCGCTCGACTTCGCGGCGCGAAGGTCGTCTATGTCGAGAGCCTCTCCCGGATCGAAGGCCCGTCACTCAGCTATCGCCTGATCGCGCCCGTCGCCGAGCGGCGCTACGTGCAGTGGCCGGAGCTCGCACGGACGCTCCGCGGAACGCGTTTCGTCGGCAACGTCTTCTCGGCGGGCGCATGATCTTCGTCACCGTCGGCACGAACGAGGCGCGGTTCGACCGGCTCCTCGAAGCCGTCGCCCAGCTTCCGATCGACGAGGAGCTCTTGGTGCAACACGGCCATTCGTCGCCGATCCATGCACCGCACGCCGAGCTCGTCGGCTTCCTCCCGTTCGAGGAGATGGTCGAGACGATTCGCAGGGCCCGCGTGGTCGTGACCCACGCCGGGGTCGGCACCGTCATGGTGGCGCTCGCGAACGGGAAGCGCCCGATCGTCTTCCCGCGCCTCAAGGCGTTCGGCGAAGCCGTCGACGACCACCAGCTTCAGCTTGGCCGCCGCTTCGCCGCCGCCGGGCTGGTGACGCTCGTCGAGACGCCGGAAGGCCTCGGCGAAGCGCTGCTGCTCGAGCAGGAAGCGGCTCTCGTCGTCCCAACGTCCAGCTCGCTCGCCGCGGACCTCCGAGGTTTCCTCGAGGACGCGGTCGCACCAACGTCGGCCCCCGCCCGCGCATGACGCCGCGCGAGCAGGACTCCACCGACACGCTCAGGGCGCGCATCATGAGCGGCCTCGCCTGGAAGGCGGGGTCGCAGATCATCCTCCAGATCTCCCGCATGGTCGTGGCGCTCGTCCTGGCCCGGATGCTCGCGCCTCACGACTGGGGCCTCGCGGCCATGGTTCTCGTGTTCTCGGGCTTCGTCGTTGTCTTTACGGACAACGCACTCGGGACGGCCTTGATCCAGAGGCGCGAGCTGCTCAGGGGCGATCGCTCCACCGTCTTCTGGACCAGCGCAGGTATCGGGCTCGTGTTGATGCTCGGCGGGATCGCCCTGGCCGGCCCTCTCTCGGACTTCTACGGCGAGCCCGAGGTCCGCCCGCTCTTCGCAGCCATCTCGGTGGGCTTCCTCGTGAGCGCGCTCGGAACGACTCAGATGGCGCTCCTCGCGCGCGACATGCAGTTTCGCCGGCTCGAGCTTCGCCAGATCGCGGCCACCCTCGTCGGCGCGACCGTCGGAATCACGCTCGCGCTGACGGACTTCGGCGCGTGGGCGATCATCGGCCAGCAGCTTGCGGAAGCGGGCACGTCGACGGCGCTCCTCTGGTACCTGTCGCCGTGGCACCCCTCGCCGACGTTCTCGGTGGCGAGCCTGCGCCGGCTCGGCGGCTTCGCCGGCAACGTCTTCGGAGAAAACCTGCTGTACCAGGCCGGCCGCAACATCGGCACCCTGCTGATCGGCCGCTTCCTGGGCGCGGCGTCGGCGGGCACCTACGCGCTTGCGACCAACGTCATCCTCGTGCCGTTCTCGCGCATCGCAGCGCCCCTTCAGCAGGTCTTCTTCCCGGCGTTCTCCCAGCTGAGCGACGACCGCGGGCGGTTGGCCGACATCTGGATTCGAGCGACCCGCCTCGTCGGGCTGATCTCGATCCCGTCGCTGGTCGGCCTGATCATCGTCGCGCCGGACTTCGTGGAGGTCGTGCTCGGGCCTCGCTGGAGCGAAGCGATCCCCGTGATCCAGATCCTCGCGGTCGTCGGGATCATCCAGTCGCTCCAGACTCTGAACGGCGAGGTGCTCCTCGCTCTCAACCGTTCCGGGACGCTCCTCCGGTTCACGATGCTCTGGTTCGTCGGCAGCGTCTCCGCGTTCGCGCTGGGCGTGCAGTGGGGCATCGTCGGCGTGGCGGCCTCCTACGCGGTGGTCACGGTGCTGATCGAGCCGCTGCGGACCTACCTCACGACCCGCGCTCTCGAGATCTCGTTCTGGCGATTCGTCCGAGCCTTCGGGGGGATCGCGCAGGCGACCGCGGTCATGGCCGGCGTCCTGCTGATCGCCCGGGCGGCCCTGATCGAGTCGGGGCTCCCGATCGCCGCCCGCCTCGTGCTCCTCGTCGCACTGGGCGTGGTCGTCTACGTCGCCTGCTGCCTGTGGCGCGCCCCTGAGGTCACGGTCGAGATCAGGGGCGCGATCGGCCGCCGGAAGCCAAAACCGGGCCCGCCGGCCGAGCCGCTCGAGGCCGTCTAGCCGATCGGCTAGGTGGACCGGGCCGAAACGCTGGCCCAACGGCCATGGGCGCCAAAGCTCCCTGCTCGTACCATGAATTCGTGCTCGAAGAGGCTGCAAATCACCGCGGAGGCGGGGCTCGTCGCGCTCACGCCGCGTGAGCTCGAGGTGCTGGAGATGATCTCTCTGGGGCTCACGAACGCCGAGGCGGCGCGACGTCTGAACGTCAGCGTCCACGCGATCAAGTTCCATCTTGCGGCCATCTACAGCCGGCTCGGCGTCAACAACCGCACGGAGGCTGCCGTCACCTATCTCCGTTCGCTGAACGCCGGTTACGCACCGAGCCCGCAAGGCGACTGACGTGGATTTCCGTCTGTACGCATCAGTGCTCTGGCGCTTCAAGCTGCTCGTGGCGCTGGGCCTCGTGCTCGCCGTGGCCCTTGCGGTGCTCTCGATGGTCCGCGTCGGGCCGGACGGGATCCAGTACCGCCAGACCGAGCTGTGGTCGAGCCTGACGCGTCTGACCGTGACTCAGCACGGCTTCCCGGAAGGACGCCTGTTCGCCGAAGGAGAGACGAGCGAGGGAGTCCCGAGGTCGGGAATCCCGCTGGCCGACCCGAACCGCTTCAACACGTTGGCGGTCCTCTACGCCGAGCTTGCGACCAGTGACCCGGTCCGCCGGCAGATGCTTCGCGATGGTGGCCCGGTCCTCGGCAAGGTGCTCGCAACGCCCGTCGTCGTCGGCGAGAACCGCGTCATGCTTCCGCTCATCGACCTCGTGGCGATCGCGACGACACCGCGAGGCGCGGTCGACCTCGCGCAGCGCAGCGCGAGCGCGCTGACGACGTACATCGAGCAGCAGCAGGTGACGAACAACGTCCCGACCGCGGACCGCGTGGTCGTCGAGCAGGTCGTCCGCCCGAAACCGCCGGAGATCTTCCAGCCCCGCTCGAAGACCATGCCGATGGTCGTCTTCCTCGCGACGCTGCTGGCGACCGTCGGGCTCGCGTTCCTGCTCGAGAATCTGAGGCCGCGTGCGCGTCAGCTGGGTGAGTCCGCAGAAGCCGAGTTCCAGGGCTCTGTCCGCCGACGCACCGCGTAGCGCATGACCCACACTGCTGCAGCCGGTCAGGCACGCTCGGTTGCCCCGGCAGTGCTGGTCACCGGGGCGTTGGGTCTACTCGCCGCCGGCGTGATCACAGGCGTCTCCATCCGGGCGACGACCGCAATCCTGGTGCTCGTGACAATCGGGGCGCTCGCCCGCCCGACGTTCATCCGCTGGCCGAAGATCGTCGCCGCGCTGATCCTCGTCATCCTCTTCATTCCGATCCGGCGCTACACCCTCCCGGGCAACCTGCCGTTCCAGCTCGAGCCTTACCGGATCTTCGTCATGCTGCTCTTCGTCGGCTGGTTCGGAGCGCTTCTCGTCGATCCGCGGACGCGGCTCCGGAGAACCGGCTTCGAGGGCCCGATCCTCGTCATCATCGCCGCCGCGGTCGCCTCGGTCGTGGCGAACCCGGATCGCGTGGAGCTGTTCTCGTCCGAGGTCCAGAAGGCGCTGATGTTCTTTCTGAGCTTCGTGCTCGTCGTCTACGTGATGGCGAGCGTCATCCGTCGCCTCGACAGCGTCGACTACATCGCGAAGACGCTCGTCGCCGGCGGAGCGGTTGTCGCGTTCTTTGCCATTGTCGAGGCGCGGACCGGCAAGAACGTCTTCAACCACCTCGGTCGCGTCCTGCCGGGACTGACGCTCGGTGAGCCGGAGCCGGGCGGGTTCCAGAAGTTCGGAACGGCAAGCATGCGCGTCTTCGCGTCCGCGCAGCATCCGATCGCGCTGAGCGCCGCACTCGTCATGCTCACGCCGCTCGCCATCTACCTCGCGACCCGCTATCGGCAACGTCGCTGGATGCTGTGCGCGCTCCTGCTCGTTGCCGGGTGCGCCTCGACCGTTTCGCGCACCGGGATCCTGATGTTCGTCGTCGTGGGGATCGTCTTCCTGTGGCTGCGCCCACGGGAGGTCCGCCGCCTCTGGCCGGCGCTCCTGCTCGCGCCGATCGTGATCCACTTCGCGCTCCCCGGCACGATCGGGTCGATCAAGCACTCCTTCTTCCCGGCCGGCGGTCTCCTCGCCGAGCAGAAGTCGATGCCGGGGGAGAGCGGCAGCGGGCGGCTCGCCGACATCGGCCCCGCGCTGCAGGAGTGGAAGCGGGAGCCGCTCGTCGGACTCGGCTTCGGCACCCGCGTCGTCGACGCGAACACGCGCGGCCCTCGCGCGAACGTCCTCGACAACCAATGGCTGGGCACCCTGATCGAGACCGGTGCGATCGGCATCTTCGGGTGGCTTTGGTTCTTCGTGCGAGCCGTCCGGAGGTTCGGCGCCGAGGCAAAGCGAGATGATTCCGCCCGCGGCTGGCTGTTAGCGTCGATCGCGGCCGGCGTGGCCGCGTACGCTGTCGGGATGTTGACCTTCGACGCCTTCTCGTTCATCCAAGTCACGTTCTTGCTCTTCATCTTCATCGGGCTGGGGTCCGCCGTGATGGCGGAACGACCGACCCCGCTCGCGGTGAAGACGAGCCGGCCCGTCCCGGCAACGCCCTAGGCGCTCGCGCATGCGTGTCTTGATCACAGGCTCGAGCGGGCAGATCGGTACGAACCTCGCGCTGCGCCTCATTCGCGAGGGCCACACCGTCTTCGGCGTCGACAAGCGCCAGAACACCTGGACGGACTCCTTCCCGACGCTCCTCCAGGATCTCGCCGGCCACTACCCGGCGTTCCATGGGGGGATTGGGGGAGTCGAGTACCCGGAGGTCGACGTCGTCGTCCACCTCGCTGCACACGCCAAGGTTCATCAGCTCGTCGCTCAGCCGCATCGGGCGCTCGAGAACGCCGTGATGACCTTCAACGTCCTCGAGTTCTGTCGCGGCCTCCGGCTTCCCATCGTCTTCTCGTCGACGCGAGAGGTCTACGGCGACGTCCACCGCTTCGAGGGCTACGGCGAGTCGACGGCGGACTTCGCCTTCACGGAGAGTCCCTACTCGGCGTCGAAGATCGCGGGCGAAGCGCTGATCTATGCGTATGCACGCTGCTACGACCTGCCGTACCTCGTGTTCCGCTTCTCCAACGTCTACGGCCGTTACGACAACGACCTCCATCGGATGGTCAGGGTGCTCCCGCTCTTCACGCACCTCATGCTCCGCGGCGAGCGCGTCACGGTCTTCGGTCGCGACAAGGTGCTCGACTTCACGTACGTCGACGATTGCGTTGACGGGATCGCTCGCGGGGTCGAAGCTCTGGGTGAAGGTCAGCTGCGGAACGAAACGGTCAATCTCGCGTTCGGCGAGGGCAACACGCTCTTCCACGCCGCCGAGCTAATCGCAGATCAGCTCGACATCGAGCCGATGATCGACACGGCGCCCGCTCGCCTCGGCGAAGTGACGCACTACGTCGCGGACATTCGCAAGGCGCACGATCTCCTCGAGTGGCGGCCCAAGACGTCGCTGGACGAGGGAATTCCGAAGTCGGTCGCGTGGTTCCAAGAGCATCGAGCCGCGCATCCGGAGGAAGGCGACACGATTCCGGACGAAGGAGAGGGCGTCGGCTGGAAGGCCGCCTCTCCGGCCTGAGCCTCAGCGCGGGATCTGCACCGCCCGCTGAACCACCTTCTGGTCTCTCGCGGCGTCCTCGAAGAGGATCCTGACGCGTGCGCGGCCGGGGCCGACGCCTTCGCCCAACGCCAGGGTCGTCGTGCGGGTCCCTTCCCTCAGCCTGGCGTACGAGCGCCGGGCGAGCTCTCGACTGCCCTGGACGAGACGAACCTCTGCGGCAACGGACTCGTCGAGACGGAGCGTCAGCACGAGGATCCGCGCGCCGGAGCGCGTACGGCTCCAGCCGGTTGCGCCGAGTGAGGCGCCGACCGGCCCTCTTCCGGGCGCGTCGTACTCGTCCGCGCCCGCGTCGCAGCGAGTGCCTCTCGGGCGTCCCTGCCCGCCGCGGTCTCGGGCGCGGAGCGTCGTGGTGCAGTAGCCGCTGCCTTCGGCCGCGTTGATCGCCGGCGAGCCGGCCTGGATCCGGAAGCCGTCGGCGCCGCCGAGCCCGAGCCTGTCGGTCTCCCCACGGGCGCCGGAGACCCACTTGTCGCTGCCGCAGTTGTCCCGCCTCGGGTCCTGCCAGACGTTGTTCGTGGAGGTTCCGAAACACGGGGAGGAGGGGCCGTTGGCGCCGAGGTTGCCGATCCACTTGACGTTGACCACGGAGGTGCACTGGAAGAGTCCCGGTGTCTTGAGGAACGTGTTGTAGGCAAACGTGAAGTTGACGCAGCGCGAGACGTTCGCGTGCACGTCGAAGGCGCCGACGGACTCGTTCGTGCCGAAGAAGTTGTTCTCGAACGTCAGGTCGTGCGGTTCGAAGTCGCCGCCGGGTTCGGTGATGAAGACCGAGGCGGTGCCCGAGTGGTCGCCGTTGTCGAAGGTCGAGTTGCGCAGGGTAAAGAAGCTCGTGCCGCCGTCGAGACGGATCATCTCCAGATGGAATCCGTTCGCGCTGCAACTGCTCGGTGTCGGATCGACGTCTTGCGGGTGAAAGCTGATCCCTTCGAACGTGATGTGGTCGGCCTCGCCGATCTGGACCGGTAGCGCGTCCCGGCCGCAGATGCGACGGCCGCCGGTCTTGCCGGCGGTACCGAGCTCGCCGCCCAGCCAGCGGATGTTGCTGACCCTGAAGATGTCGACTCTGACGAAGGGGCCGTGCAGGCCGACGTTGCTGAGCGTGACGTTGCTCGCGCTGACCTTCCAGCCCGCGTGCTTGGCCTCGCCGACGTCGATCGTGACGTTGCCGAGGTTGAAGAACGCGCCGCCCGTGACCAGATCGCCGATGACGGTGCCGCGCTCTCCTCTGACCGTGCACCCGGGCGCAGCCTTGTCGCCGGTGATCGTCTGCTCTCCGTAGACCCCTGCCTTGAGCACGATCCTGTCGCCGGGCCGGCATGCATCCCAGGCCGCGTCGATCGAGCCGCAGGCGGTGGCATCGCGGTAGCCGGCAGCCTTGCCCGAGCGGGCGCAGCCGCCGCCGTCCCGGTCGACCCAGAGATTCGCGGTGGGCGCCGGCGCGAGCTGCACGGCTTGGCCCGCCTGAGCGGCGCCGCCGATCGCGACGCCAGAGAGGACGAGCACCGTGAGGACGAGAGGCAGTGTGCGGCGGACGGTCACTCTTCCGACGCTAGCAAGGGATCGGCGGAGAGCAACCCCACGTCCGACCAGGGGCTGTCGATGAGCCGGGTGTGGCGGAGGAGAGTTGTTCGGCCCTCCGCCACACACGATCTCGTCTGCCTGATTACTGACCTTCGTTGCCGCCGGCGTCAGGGCCGCTGCCGGTGTAACGGCTGTTGCCGTCCCGGTCGACCGCCGGGTAGGCGGCCATGTTGCCGACGTCCCTGAGCGGGCTGCTGCTCAGGAGGTGGTAGTCGCCGGCAGGCTCCGCCGTCGGGCCACCGTTGCCGTCGTACGGGTGGTAGTTCACGAACCCGGCGTTGATGGCCGACGCGGCGAAGCTCCGTGCGCCCGTGCCACCACAGTTGCTCGACCCGGTCGGACTGACGTTGTAGCTGTAGGTCGAGTTCGAGAGCCCGCAGGGCGGGTTGGTCTCGAAGTAGTTGCCGTAGACCGTGAAGCCGTTGCCGGTCACCGGGTTGTCGCTGCTGTTGATCTGAACACCGGTGTCGGCGAACGTGTTGTAGCGCAAGATGAAGCCGTCCGGGTTGGGCGACGGCTCGCCGCCACCTCGGAACGCAAACCCGTTCTCGGCGTTCCCTGCCGAGCCGGTCGGCGCTTCGAAGATGTTGTTCTCGACCAGCCAGTTCGTCGCCGTTCCACTACCGGTGATGAACACATCCATGACGTTGCACGACCAGAAGTGGTTCCGGGTCATGGTCATGTTGTTCACCGGCTGAGCGCGCAGGCATTCGTCGTGGATGGCACCGCCGGTGTCATTGATGAGGTCGTAGATGTCGTTGTTTTCGATCGTGAAGTTCGAGCCCTCGAGAACCATCATCGCGCTCGCGTTCTTGGCGTTGTGGATCTTGGAGTTGCGGAGGGTGAAGTTCGTCGCGCCGGACTGGGCGTTGAACGGCTGGGTGACCGCCGCCCCGCCGCCGTTCATGTCCAACCCGTCGATGACGACCTGGTTGCTGCAGTCGGCGTGGAACTGACTCGACCTGATCGGCCCGACCAGCGTGAACCAGTTTGTCGTGGTCGTGCTGGCCGCCCCGTAACCACAGGACTGCCAGATGCCGAGATCGAGGTCTCCGGCCGTGACCGTCTCCCCCGGCACGGTCCGGAACGTCACAGCACTGGAACGACCGTTCGAACCGCGGAGCGTGATGTTGCCGTAGCTGCCACCCTTGACCATCACGGTGTCGCCACCTTCACTGGTGCTGTTCGCCTGCGCCCACGTGCACGCGGCTGCGTCGTTGTAGGCGACCGGGCTGGCGTTGTCGGCGCACGTGCCGCCGTTCACGTCGACCCAGATGTTCGCCGAGCCCACGGGCGGCGGCGAACAGGCACTCGTGGTGCCGTTGGCCGTCCCGCGTGCCGAGCGGTTGCCCGCAGCGTCGACCGCGTCGACGCCGAGCACGTAGACCGTTCCGCAGCTGAGGCCGCTGAACGTGTACGTGCGGGTCGCCGGGACGGTCGTCCCGACGCTGCTCCCGTCGCGGTACGTGGCGTAGCCGGTCACGCCGACGTTGTCGGTCGACGCGTTCCAGGCCAGCACGAGCCCGGTCTGTGTCTGTCCGCTCACGACCAGCCCAGCCGGCACCGTAGGCGCCTGCGTGTCAGGGCACGGGCTCGTCGAGGTCGTGATCTGCGCCTTCGCGGGCCGGTTGCCGGCCGCGTCAAAGGCATCGACTGCGAGGACGTAGGAGGTGCCGCAGACGAGACCTGAGACGGTGTACGAGGTCAGGGTCGTGGTGCCAACTTCCACCCCGTTCCTGTAGACCGAGTAGCCGGTCACGCCGACGTTGTCGAGCGACGCGTTCCACGACAGCGCGATCGAGCTCTGCGTCGCGCTGGTGGCGACCAGGTTGCCCGGCGTCGTGGGAGGAGTCGTGTCGGTGCACGCGCTGGTCGTAGCGACGACCGAGGCCTTCGCCGAGCGGTTGCCCGACGCGTCGAACGCGTCCACGGCGAGCGTGTAGCTCGTCCCGCAAGCCAGACCGGTGAAGCTGAAGCTCGTCCCGGTCCCGTTACTGACCAGCACACCGTTGCTGTAACGGCCATACCCGGTCACACCAACGTTGTCCGTCGACGCGACCCAGGAAGCACTCAGCGACGTCTGAGTCGGCGCCGAAGCCGACAGCCCCGACGGCACCGAAGGCGCCGCCGTATCGGAGCATGCACTGGTCGTTGCGACGACCGAGGCCTTCGCCGAGCGGTTGCCCGACGCGTCGAACGCGTCCACGGCAAGCGTGTAGCTCGTCCCGCAAGCCAGACCGGTGAAGCTGAAGCTCGTCCCGGTCCCGTTGCTGACCAGCACACCGTTGCTGTAACGGCCATACCCGGTCACACCGACGTTGTCCGTCGACGCAACCCAGGAAGCACTCACCGACGTCTGCGTCGGCGCCGAAGCCGCCAACCCCGACGGCACCGAAGGCGCCGCCGTATCAGCACACGCACTCGTCGCAGCCGTGATCGAGGCCTGCGCCGAGCGCGCGCCGAGGACGTCGACCGCGTCGACGCCGAGGGCATACGAGGTGCCGCACGCGAGCCCGGTGAAGTTGTAGGTCGTGCCGGAGGTCGTCGCGACAGCTGCTGCGTTGCGGTACACGCCGTAGCTGGTGACGGCCACGCTGGAACTCGGGTTCCAGGACACGGAGATCGACGAGGCCGTCGCTCCGGTCGCCGAAAGTCCCGTCGGCACAGGCACGGGCACCGGCGGAGGTGTGCTCGAGCCGACCGGCGTGTTCATGTCGGTAGCGAGTTCACTCGCGCTGAGCGCGCGGTTGTAGACCCGGAGGTCGTCGATCTGACCCTGGAACCACTCCGCCCAGACGTTGTTGCCGCCGATCCGGAGCGGCTGTGCCGAGTTCACGATGCTTCCCGCTGCAGCCTGAGTCGTCGCGAGTACGCCGTTGACGTACAGGCGTACCGACGAGCCGTCGAACGTGGCGGCGACATGCGTCCAGCTGCCGGCCGCAAGTGCGCTCGGCCTGGCGGCCTGCTGGTCGCTGCCGGCGACATAGACATGGCCACTCGGTCCGGGGTTTCCGGCGTGAGCGTAGAGCGCGTAGGCAAGATGCCCCGGCTGCTCCTTGAGCATGACCGTTCGCCAGATCGAGCCGAGAGCACTGGGCTTCACCCAGGCCTCGAGCGTCATCCCCGACGTCAGGTCGAGCGAAGCCGAGTCGTTGACCGTGACCCAGTCGTTCACACCGTCAAACGACAGTGCGCCACCGTTCTTGCCTGCGCTCGCCCAGGTCGCGCCTGAGATTGCGCCCGTGTTGCCGTTCCCCGACACGTCGGCCAGCGACGTGCCGCTCTGTGCGTCGAACGAATACGAAGCGCGCAACCCGGCGGCCGGAGGCGGCGGAGGAGGCGGAGGACAGGCGCTCGTCGTGCCGTTGACCGTCCCACGCGCGGACCGGTTGCCTGCGGCGTCGACAGCGTCGACACCGAGGACGTACGTGGCCCCGCAGGACAAGCCGCTGAACGAGAACGTGCGGGTCGCGGCGACGGTCGTGCCGGCGCTCGCCCCGTCGCGGTAGACGCTGTAACCGGTCACGGCGACGTTGTCCGTCGACGCATTCCAGCCGAGCGTCAAGCCCGTCTGCGACTGCCCACTGACGGCCAGGCCGCCCGGAACCGAAGGAGCCTGCGTATCGGCCAACGGAGCACCGACCGGCGTGTTCATGTCGCTCACGAGCTCGGCCGCGCTCAAAGCACGGTTATAGATCCGAAGATCGTCCAACTGACCCTGGAACCACTCCGCCCAAACGTTGTTCCCACCAATCTGCAACGGCTGCGACGAATTCGGCATCGCCCCAGACACGTTCCTGGTCGCGACCTGCGCCCCGTTCACAAACAAGCGCAACACCGAACCGTCATACGTCGTCGCCAAATGCGACCAACCCGAAAGAACCAACCCACTCGGCCCCCGCGCGATGTCCTGCACCGGACCAACCGAGACAATCCCACTCGGCTGCACAGCGTCCGAATTCGAGAACAACCCATACACGATGTTCCCGACCTGCTCCTTCGTCACAACCGTCCGCCACGAACCAGCAGCAGTCGGACGCACCCAAGCCTCGAGCGTCATCCCCGACGACAAGTCCAACCCAGCCGCATCAGCAACCGTGACCAGATCATTCACACCGTCGAACGAGAGCGCACCACCAGTGTGACCAGCCGCCGACCAAACCGCGCCCGAGATCGCACCCTGCCGACCATTGCCGGACACATCAGCCAACGTCGTCCCACTAGTCGCATCGAACGAGTACTCGGCTACGAGTCCCGCCGGTGCACCTGACGCATTGCTACCAAGCCCCAGGAGCAGGGCGAGGCAGGCAATGGTTGTCAGGGCAAAGCTACGCCCTCGGGCGGCTAGAACACCCATCTGGTCCTCCTAAAACATCGTGTGGTGCCCCCTGCCGCCCGGGCCTCGCTGTTGCGAGGAAAGGCTGGGTCGTGCGGTAGAGAGCTCTGGCCTTGGTGGTGCGTGTTCGACCGGTGGTGCTAGGCGGTCCTCACGATCAGCGGCTCCTCAATCCCATGGCGCCGCAAGTACCACTGGGGTCCTTATTTCGAGCGACCGGGAGACTGGGCGACCGGCCACTCTTGACGCAACGATTGTCCGTTGTCTGAAAAGCACAACTCCCGAACCGCTCCATCGGTTACGGGCAGCCGGCGTGCCCGGAGCCCCCTCCCCGGGCACGCCACGCTGTCTGTCAGCTCTCCACAGCCCGTCTCATCGGCTTTCGTAGGCGCCGGCGTCGGGGGCGCTGCCGGTGTAGCGGGTGGTGCCGGCTTTGTCGAGGGTGGGGTAGTTTGCGGGGTTGCCTTTGTTGATCAGGGGGCTGCTGCTGGTCAGGCGGTAGTCGCCGGCGGGTTGTGCTGTGCCGCCCTGGTTGCCGTTGTAGGGGCGGTAGCTGAGGAAGCCGGCCGTGATCGAGCTCATCGAGAAGGACTGCGCGCCCGTGCCGCCGCAGTTCGAGACCCCAGTCGGGCTGATGTTGTAGGCATAGACCGCGCCGGTCTGGCCGCAGGGCGGATTGGTCGCGAAGTAGTTCCCGACCACCGTGAACCCCCTCGAGGTGACCGGGTTATCCGTGGTGTTGATCTGCACCCCGGTCGAGCCGAAGGTGTTGTAGCGCAGCACGAACCCATCCGGAGAGGGCGAAGGACTGCCCCCGGAGCGGAACGCGAACGCGTTCGCCGCGTTCCCACCCGAGCCCAAGGGGGCCTCGAAGATGTTGTTCTCGACCAGCCAGTTGGTCGCCAACTCCGTCCCCGTGATGAACACATCCATCACCGCGCAGGACCAGAAATGGTTCCGGGTCATCGTCATGTTGTCGACCGGCTGAGCCCGCAAACACTCATCGTGGATCGCGCCGTTGGTGTTGTTCAACCCGTCATAGATGTCGTTGTTGTCCAAGACGAAGTTCGAGCCCTCCAAGACCATCATCGCGTTCGAGTTCAAACTGTTGTGCACCTTCGAGTTCCGCATCGTGAAGTTCGTCGCCCCAGCCTGAACCTGGAACGGCTGCGTCCGCTGCACCCCACCAGCATCCATGTCCAACCCATCAACACTCACCTGGTTCGAGCAATCCGCATGAAACTCCGTCGTCTTGA
Organism: uncultured Actinomycetes bacterium; assembly: GCA_963700495.1. Classification (GTDB taxonomy): domain Bacteria; phylum Actinomycetota; class Thermoleophilia; order Gaiellales; family Gaiellaceae; genus JACCTU01. The sequence goes on from CAVOXT010000006.1 coordinate 140,511, forward strand.
TCGGACCAAACAACGAGAACCAATTCGTCGTACTCGAACTCGACGCCCCCCGCGAACACGACTGCCACTCACCCAAATTCAAGCTTCCAGCCGTGACCGACTCCCCCGCCACCGTCCGGAACGTGCACGCACTCGAACGACCATTCGAACCCCGCACAGTGACATTCCCATAACTCCCACCCTTCACCAACACCACATCCCCACCCTCACACGCCGCATTCGCCTGCGCCCACGAACACGCAACCGAATCGCTATACCCAACCGGGCTCCCACTATCCAGACAACTCCCACCACTCACATCCACCCACAAATTCGCCGCGCTGCCGCTCGGAGGCGGAGACGAGCAGGCGCTCGTGGTGCCGTTGACGGTCCCGCGCGCGGACCGGTTTCCTGCGGCATCGACAGCGTCGACGCCGAGCTGATACGCCGTGCCGCAGCTGAGGCCGCTGAACGTGTAGGTCCGGGTCGAGGAGGCGGTCGAGCCGACGGTCGTCCCGTTCTGGTAGGTGCTGTAGCCGGTCACGCCGACGTTGTCCGTGGAAGCGTTCCATCCGAGCGTCAGACCGGTCTGCGTCTGGCCGCTCACCGCCAACCCGGCCGGCAGCGAGGGCGCCTGCGTGTCCACCGCAGGAGGTGCGGGCGGAGCCTGCTCGGCGGGGGTGTTCATGTCGGTCACGAGCTCGCTCGCGCTGAGCGCGCGGTTGTAGACCCGGAGGTCGTCGAGCTGGCCCTGGAACCACTCCGACCAGACGTTGTGCCCACCAATCTGGAGCGGCTGCGACGAGTTCGGCATCGCACCCGACACGTTTCTGGTCGCAACCTGCGACCCGTTCACATACAGCCGCAGCACCGCACCGTCGTAGGTGGACGCCAGGTGAGTCCAGGTCGACGACGTCAACGCGTTCGGCCCACGAACGACGTCCTGAACTGGGCCGACCGACACGAGCCCGCTCGATTGCCCAGTGTCGGAGCTCGAGAACAGGCCGTAGACGAGGTTGCCGCTCTGCTCCTTGGTCACGACCGTGCGCCACAGACCGCTCGAGGTCGGACGCACCCAGGCCTCGAGCGTCATCCCCGACGTCAGATCGAGGGAAGAAGAATCGGCGACCGTGACGAGATCGTTCATGCCGTCGAACGACAGCGCGCCACCGTTCCGGCCCGCACTCGTCCAGACGGCACCCGAAATCGTTCCGTTGCGGCCGTTCCCTGACACATCCGCCAGCGTCGACCCACTCCCCGCGTTGAAGGAGTACGCCGCGACAGGCCGGCTCACTGCCGGGCAAGCGCTCGTGGCAGCGTTCACCGTCGTACGTGCGGACCGGTTTCCTGCAGCGTCGACGGCATCGACGCCGAGCACGTAGGTCGTCCCGCAGCTGAGGCCGCTAAAGGTGTACGTCCTGGTCGAGGCAGCAGTAGAGCCGACGGTCGACCCGTCCCGGTAGACGCTGTAGCCCGTCACGCCGACGTTGTCCGTCGATGCATTCCAGCCGAGCGTCAGGCCCGTCTGGGACTGCCCGCTCATGACCAGCCCGGTCGGGGCCGAAGGCGCTTGCGTGTCCGGAGAAGGCGGCGGAGACGCGTTGCCGACGGGCGTGTTCATGTCGCTCACGAGCTCGGCCGCGCTCAACGCACGGCTGTAGATCCGAAGATCGTCCAACTGACCCTGGAACCACTCCGCCCACACATTGTTCCCACCAATCTGCAACGGCTGCGACGAATTCGGCATCGCCCCAGACACGTTCCTGGTCCCAACCTGCACCCCATTCAGATACAGGCGCAATACCGAACCGTCATACGTGGTCGCCAGATGCGTCCAACTCGAGAGCACCAACCCGCTCGGACCACGAACGATGTCCTGCACCGGACCAACCGAAACGATCCCGCTCGGCTGCGCCGAGTCCGAGTTCGAGAACAACCCATACACCAGGTTTCCGCTCTGCTCCTTGGTCACGACGGTCCGCCACGAACCAGCAACAGTCGGACGGACCCAGGCCTCGAGCGTCATCCCCGACGACAAGTCCAACCCAGCCGCATCAGCGACCGTGACCAGATCATTCACACCGTCAAACGACAGTGCGTCACCGTTCCGGCCCGAACTCGTCCAGGCGGCACCGGAGATCGTCCCGGTGCGACCGTTACCGGAAACGTCAGCCAACGTCGCCCCGCTCCCGGCATCGAACGAATACGCCGCGACGAGTCCCGTGGGCGCGGCTCCAATCGACGCCGGCCCGACGATCAGTAGTGCAAGCGCAGCCGCAGTGAAGGCGACGCTGCGCCAATGGGTCGCTAGGAAACCCATGCAGAAACCCCCTAGGTTGTGGGAACCTCGCGAACCTCGCCTAAGTTCTGGGCGAAGGCGACGGGCCGCGTTGCTCCCGGATCGACTGTCGTACGAAGGGCGGGACGTTAGCACCCTTCATCGACGGCGCCGATTGCTTCAACGTGTACGAGTTTGAAACGTACTCTCGTGGCCGTTTACTGCAGCAACGGCGCCCTACGTGGCGCCACAGATGTCTCTTGACTCTGCTGTTGGCTAGCGCCGCTCGCCCGCTACGGAGCGAGCCGGACCGCCGCTGTGACGCAGCCGCCGCATCCGGGGCGCGACTTCGCGCAGCCGCTGTTGCTTGCGGACAAGCGAGCGCAACTCGACGTCAGGGCAGCGAGGAGCTCGTGTGAGAGCCGCGCCGACGTAGCCGCGGAGGAGTGCGATCGCAGCGCGATCACGGCGGCCGTGATGCAGCGCGCGCAGGAGCAGGTACGAGAACCGGTAGCCCATGTAGTACGACGCACGTCCCTGAGCCGCCCACCCCGCGCTCGGCGCGCCGTCGCGTTCGCCCTCGAAGCGGTGGTGCTTGAACGGGATCGACGTGATCGTGCCGGTCCACCAGCCGTGGGCTGCAGCCTTCACCTGATCGATGCCGTCCCATCCCATCTGTTCTTCGAGGGGCAGGACATCCTGGAGGCACTCCCAGCGGTACGCGCGGCTCGCCCCCCAGGCCTGCTCCGGACCGACGGGACGGAGACGCCAGACGCCCTCGCTGTCCTGCTCGTGGCCACCACCGCTCGCGATTCCGATTTTCGGGTCTGCCTCAAACTCCGCGAGCAGACGCTCGAAGTAGTCGCTGTCCATCGAGACGTCGGCGTCGAGCTTGACGACGACGTCCGGTTGCCCCTCGAGCTCCTCGAGGCCGCGATGGAAAGCCCGCACGATCGGGCCTCCGCGTACGAGCCCTTCCAAGTGCTCGACGGTACAGAGGTGGATCCAGGGATGAAGCTCGCCGAGCTCACGAACGCAATCTGCTGTCCCGTCGCTGGAGCCGTTGTCGACGACGATCCACGCCTGCGGCAGCACCGTTTGCGAGGCGAGGGACGCGGCGAGACGCTGGAGGTTCTCCTCCTCGTCCCGCGCGGGCGTGATGACTGCGTACGTGAGCATCAGGTCAGGTGGCCGACCGCAGGATGCCTCGGACGCCGACCTTGGGCTCCTCGATCGCCGCGATGCTCTCGAAGCCGGCGCTCTGGAACCACCCGACGACCTCGGGCTCGGAGTGCGTTGTGTCGTACTGCGGCGACAGCGTGTCGAACCACGTGAGCCGAAGCTCCTTGACAGTGCGGCGGCGCGACGTCCACTCGAGCCACGGGGTGCTGCGGACGAACGGCAGGTGGACGACGCCGCGATAGAGCGTCAGGAGTGCAAGCGACGGATACGCCAGCACCCGGCAGAGCGCGAGCAGCGCCGGCTCAGGCAGCTTCGAGATCCTGATCACGTCCGCCACGTCCTTCGCGAGCTTGAATGGGCTGAAGCGCTTTGCGTACACCCAGACGTAGAGCGTGCCGCCCGGCTTCACGACGCGGCTCAACGCACGGTGGCAAGCGGCCGCGTCCGGCGTGTGGTGGATCACGCCGTTCGACCAGACGAGGTCGAAGACGTGCTGCTTGAACGGCAGGCTCATGATGTTGCCCTGGACGATGTGCACGTTCTCGGCGTCGCGCGTCGCGCGGTAGACGTGCTCGACCGCGTCGTTCATGTCGACGCCGATCACGATTCCTGCTCCGTGCTCGCCGATCTGGCGAGTCAGGCTGCCCGAGCCGCAACCCGCGTCGAGCACCGCCTTGCCGGCGAGCTCCGACTCTTCGACTCCGAGCCCTTCGAGGAAGTAACCCCAGTCCTCCTCGCGCGTCCGACCGAAGACCGTGTCGTCCTCGAACTCACCCTCGTGGAAGCTCCGCCACTCGTAGCCGAATGTGCGGGCGACGTTCTCGAGCCCGGTCATCGCCGTGTTCATCCTCGGGATTCCGCGCACGAGCGGGTACTCGGAGCTGCAGGCGGTACAGCGCAGGCTTCCGTCCATTGCCTCGTCGCCGTCCCAGGTCTCGAACTTCCCCTCGAGGTCTCCGTTGCATTCAGGACAGGCGATGTAGTCGAGCAGTTCTTGGCGCATGAAACAGTTCACCCCTCAATTCTGTTGGCGGCTTGCGAGCGCATCATCGAACGACGACGCTCTCGCGCGTCGGCGTCGACGTCGCGCGCGGGAGATACGAGGACAGCCAGAGCTCGAGCATCAGGATCGAGAGCAGCGCGTACGCGTTGCCCGTGTCTGAGCCGTCGGCGTGCTGCTTGATCATCCGCTCGACCTCGGTCTTGTCGAGCAGCTCCGCATAGCGCGGGTTCGGTCCGAGCAGATGGTCGGAGATGGCGCCACGGGTCTGCGCGGCGAACCAGCCGTCGACTGCAGCGTTGAAGAACCCGACCTTCGGTTTGTCGATGATCCGGTCGGGGATCAGTCCTCGCGACATGTGCTTGAGCACGTGCTTCGTGTTCAGGCGGCGAATCTTGTGGCGTGCAGGGATCGTCGCGCAGTACTCGACGACGTGGTGGTCGAGGAACGGCACCCGAACCTCGAGCGAGTGCGCCATCGACGCGCGATCGAAGTAGTGGAGCATGTCGTCGACGAGCCCGAGCTGACCGTCGAGGTAGAGCGTCGCAGGGAGCGGGTCGTCGGTCACGCCGTTGAGGCGTGAGCGGAGAGCCCGCAGCCCGGAGAGTCCGTCGAGCTCGGCGAGCGGCCCGACTGCAAGCCGCTGTCGGAGCCCGGGCGAGAGGTTGCCGCTCATCGAGAGCAGGCGCGCGGCCGCGTCGTCCGCCGCCAGCGTCCGCGACGCACGGCCGAGCCGGGCAGGACCACGGGTGAGGAGCGCGTTGCCGGCCGTCTGCGCGAAGCCGGGCAGCCTGCGCCAGGCTCCGGCGATCGCCGCCGCCCTGTGCTTCCGGTAGCCGCCCAGCAGCTCGTCGGCACCCTGGCCCGAGAGCGCGACCGTCACCTTGGTCGCGGCCAGCTCGGAGAGTGCGAGGAAGCCGAGCGACGAGAGGTCGGCCAGAGGCTCGTCCATGTGCCAGACGAGCTCCGCCAGATCGACGGTGTCCTCGGCGAACGAGAGCTCGATCGCGTGGTGATCGGTACCGAAGTACTCGGCGACGAGCTTCGCGTCGGCCAGCTCGTTGCCCTCCCCGGCTTCGGCGAACCCGATCGAGAACGTCTTGACGGGGTCGGACATCTGCCGCGCCATCAGCGCGACGATCACGCTCGAGTCGAGACCGCCGCTCAGCATTGCCCCGAGCGGCACGTCGGCCATCAGTCGCAGCCGAACGGATTCCTCGAGCCCTTGCAGGAGCTGCCCGCTCGCTTCCTCGAGGGGCATCTCGGCCGGATTGGGTTTCGGGTACGCCCAGTACTGCTCGACGCGCACGCCGCGAGGGTCGACGATCAGGACGTGGCCGGGCATGAGCTTCTTCACGGCCTTGAGCGGCGTCAGCGGGCCCGGGACGAAGCCGAGGGTGAGGAACGAGTCGATCGCCTCGTAGTCCAGGTCGGTCGGGACGAGGCCGCTCGCGAGCACGCTCTTCAGCTCGGAGCCGAAGACGAGCACGTCGTCCGCCTCCGCGTAGTAGAGCGGCTTGATTCCGAGGCGGTCGCGTGCGATCAGCGTCGTCCTCGTGCGCTCGTCCCACACGGCGAGGCCGAACATGCCTCGCAGTTGCTTCGGCAGCTCGCTGCCAGCGTCCTCGTACAGGTGCGGGAGGATCTCGGTGTCGCAGCGGGAGGTGAACCGGTGGCCGGCTGCGCTGAGGCGCGAGCGAATCTCGTTGTGGTTGTAGAGCTCACCGTTCTGGATCGCCCAGATCCTGGCGTCCTCGTTCGAGAACGGCTGATGGCCGGCCGCGACGTCGACGACGCTCAGCCTCCGGACACCGAGGGCGATCCCGTCGCTCAGGTACGTTCCGCGGTCATTTGGACCACGGTGAGTCATCGAGTCCGTCATCCAGTCAAGCGCCTCAGGCGCAATGACTGGACGAGGCTCACCTCGCAGCTGAACGACTCCGCAGATCCCGCACACGGCTAATTCCAGGCTAGTCGGGAGGCGATCTGGCTACGACGGCCGATCGTCCAGAGCCGCCCGGGCCCGCCCTAGCCGATCAGCTAGCTCGACCTGCCCGGCTTCGAGAGCGCGAGCCGCAGCGAGCGCGCGTGCCCGGCCCGGGCCGCCCGACCGCCCCTGGCCGCGACGATGTGCGTCAGCGCACCGAGCGCCACGCCGAGGCGCTCGAGCAGCGCATAGGCCCGGCTCCGGTGCTTCTCCGCGTAGCGGATACGGCTGGCGGCGAGCACCGGCAGGAGGCTCGCGCGCGGAGCCGATGCGCCGCCGACGTGGGTGACTCTGGCGGCGGGCACGTACCGCAGCTCGTGCGCGGCCCACACGCGCTTGCAGAGGTCGATGTCCTCGCAGTACATGAAGAACCCCTCGTCGAACCCGCCGATCTCCTCGAGCACCGAGCGGCGGACCATGATCGCGGCCCCCGACACCCAGTCGGGCGAGCCCGGCCGCTCGTACGCCTCGGGCTCCCGCACGAGCTCGTCGGTCCAGCGCGCCCGTGGGAACACGCGGTGGAGGAAGAGCGCCTGTGCGTACGTCGAACGCAGACGCGGGTAGCGCCGCAGTGAGAAGTCGAGCGAGCCGTCGTCGTGAACGACACACGGCGCGACGGCTCCGACCTCCGGCGAGCCCTCGAGCAGGCGGACGAGCTCGTCGAGAGATGCGCGGTCGATTCGCGCGTCGGGGTTCAGGAAGAGCACGTACGGCGCTTCTCCCGCGCGCCAGCCGGCGTTGCAGCCGTGCGCAAAGCCTCCGTTGTGGTCGAGGGCGATCGCCTGCGCGGGGAGATCGCGAATCGTCTCGAGGCTGTCGTCCGGCGACGCGTTGTCCACGACGATCACGTTGACGTCGGCAAGGGCTACGAGCGGCTGAACGCAGGCGCGCAGATGATCGCGGCTGTTGTAGGAAACGACGACGACGTCGACTGTTGCCATCAGTCGAGCGTAACAGCGCGCGCAGGAGCGCTTACATCCGTCGTATGAACCTGCACTTTGCGCACATTTTTGTCCGGTCGGAAGGAAAAAAACTTGCGCTGTCTTATAGGTGCTGTAGCCTCCACAGCTGACCCCGTCGAGAAGCGCGCCCAGCGCTTCGAGTCATCACATCCGCCAGGAGTGGATGGCTCGGATCGGAACGTGTTCCGAGTCTCGGCAGCAAAACATGTTTTCCCAACTGAAGACGATTCACTCGGTCTGGGGATTTCGCATTTTCCATGCGGTCCCGATGAGCACCCCTATGTGGGGAGCCGCACCCCGCGCACGCCGCGTCTGGTTGGTTTGCGTCGCCGTTGGAGCGCTCGCAGCGCCTGGGCACGCTTTTGGCCGGACCGATTCGGGCGCGTCAACGGCGCTTGCTGCCGCAAACGCTCCGACGATCAGTTCGGTGAGCCCGATGAGCGGGCCGGTGGGGGGGACCGTGACGATCACCGGCACCGACTTCACCGGCGTCGACCTCGTCTCGTTCTACGACTACCCGACCACCTACACCGTCGTCTCCGCGAGCGAGATCCGCGCGACTGTCCCCGCCGGCACACCCTCGCCCGGCCGCTGGCGCGTGCGCACGCCGGCCGGTCTGGCCGTCTACGCGTCACTCTTCAGCGTCACGTCGGCGCCCACGATCAGCTCGGTGAGCCCGATGAGTGGACCGGTCGCCTCCACCGTGACGATCACCGGCGCGAACTTCACCGGCGCGGACCTCGTCTCGTTCTACGACTACCCGACCACGTACACCGTCATCTCCGCGAACGAGATCCGCGCGGCTGTTCCCGTCGGCACACCGTCCCCCGGCCGCTGGCGCGTGCGGACGTCCTCCGGCCTCGCGGTCCATGATCCGCTGTTCACCATCGGCCCCGACGTAACCGCGCCGAACGTTCCCACCGGGATCGCGCCGTCAACCACGACAACGACCTCGGTGACGCTTCGCTGGGACGCGGCCTTTGACAACGTCGGCGTCACCGGCTATCGGCGCTATCGAGGCAGCACGCTCGTGTCCAGCGGATCGAGCACGAGCTACACCTTCACCGGCCTGACCTGCGGAACGACCTACACCCTGGGCGTCGAGGCCTACGACGTCGTCGGCAACACGTCGGCCCGCGGCTCGATCACGACCTCGACGAACGCCTGTGCCGCGGACACGACTTCGCCCTCGCCGCCGACGAATCAGCAGACCAGCTCGACGCAGACGACGATCCTGATGACCTGGGGCCCGGCGACGGACAACGTCGGCGTCACCGGCTATCGCGCCTTCCTGGACGGCGTCGCCGCCGGTACGACGACCTCGCTCTCGTATACCTATACCGGCCTCCAGTGCGCGACGACCTACACCGTCGCGCTCGAGGCCTACGACGCTGCCGGGAACACCTCGAATCGCGCGATGGCGCAGGGCCCGGCCACGACAGCCGCCTGCCCCGGCGACACGCAGGCGCCGACCACGCCGGCGAACTTCGTCTCGACCGGCTCGACCACGACGTCGATCTCGCTCTCCTGGGGCGCTTCGCTCGACAACGTCGGTGTCACGGGCTACGGGGTCTACAACGGAGCCACGGGCGTCGGGTCCGGAACCTGGACGACCTATACGGTCACCGGGCTTACCTGCGGGACGAGCTACACGCTCTCCGTCGACGCGGCCGACGCTGCCGGCAACCGGTCGGCGAAGGCCTCGCTCACCGCTTCGACCGGCGCGTGCCCGGACACACAGGCACCCTCGGTCCCGACCGGGCTGGTGGTGAGCGGGGAGACTCAGACCGCGCTCACATTGGGCTGGAGCGCGTCGACGGACAACGTCGGCGTCGCGGGCTATCGCACGTTCCTGAACGGCGCCGCTGCGGGAACGCCGACCTCGCCCTCGTACACCTACACCGGGCTCCAGTGCGCGACGACGTACACCGTCGCCGTCGAGGCCTACGACGCCGCAGGAAACACCTCGAGCCGCGCGCAGCGCTCGGCCACGACGGCTGCATGCCCCGGTGACACCCAGGCCCCGAGCACGCCCTCCAACCTCGCCCGGACCGGCTCGACGACGACCTCGATCTCGCTCTCCTGGAGCGCCTCGACCGACAACGTCGGCGTCACCGGCTACGGGATCTACAACGGCGCCGTGACTGCAGGCTCTGGCACCGCGACCACCTACACCGTCACCGGCCTCGTGTGCGGGACGAGCTACACGCTCTCCGTCGACGCCGCCGACGCAGCCGGCAACCGCTCCGCGAAGGCCGCAATCACAACCTCGACCAACGCCTGCGCCGACACCCAGGCCCCGAGCACGCCTTCCAACCTCGCTCGCACCGGCTCGACGACGACCTCGATCTCGCTCTCCTGGAGCGCCTCGACCGACAACGTCGGCGTCGCCGGCTACGGGGTCTACAACGGCGCCGTGACCGCAGGCTCCGGCACCGCGACCACCTACACCGTCACCGGCCTGACCTGCGGAACGAGCTACACCCTCTCCGTCGACGCCGCCGACGCAGCCGGCAACCGCTCCGCGAAGTCGTCTGTCGTCACCTCGACGTCAGCCTGCCCTGCGGACACGACTCCGCCTTCGCTGCCGACGAATCAGCAGGTCAGCTCGACGCAGACGACGATCCTGATGACCTGGGGTGCGGCGACCGACAACGTCGGCATCGCCGGCTATCGCGCGTTCCTGAACGGCGCGGTCGCCGGTACCACGACCTCACTTTCGTACACCTACACCGGCCTTCAGTGCGGGACGACGTACACCGTCGCGCTCGAGGCCTACGACGCAGCGGGCAACGTCTCGAACCGCGCGATGGCGACGGGGCCGGTCACGACAGCCGTATGCGCCGGCGATACGCAGGCCCCGACTACACCGACCAACCTCGCTCGCACCGGCTCGACTGCGACCTCGATCTCGCTCTCCTGGACCGCTTCGACCGACAATGTCGGCGTCACGGGCTACAGGACCTACAACGGCGCCGCGACTGCAGGCTCTGGCACCGCGACCAACTACACCGTCACCGGGCTGACCTGCGGAACGAGCTACACGCTCTCCGTTGACGCCGCCGACGCAGCCGGCAACCGCTCGGCCAAGGCCGCGATCACAACCTCGACCAGCGCGTGTGCGGGTGATACGCAGGCGCCGACCACGCCGGCGAACTTCGTCCCGACGAGCTCGACGGCGAGTTCGATCTCGCTCTCCTGGGGCGCCTCACTCGACAATGTCGGCGTCGCAGGCTACGGCGTCTACAACGGAGCGACGAGCGTCGGCTCCGGGACGTGGACGACCTACACCGTCACGGGCCTCGTGTGCGGGACGAGCTACACGCTTTCGGTTGATGCTTTCGATGCGGCGGGGAACCGGTCGGCGAAGTCGACGGTGGTGACCTCGACGGCAGCTTGTGCTCCTCCGCCGCCGCCTCCGCCGCCTCCGACTGGGGGCACGGCGAACATCTGGGTGGATGCGAACGGTGGTACGTGCGCCGACAGTGCCGGCCCGGTTGGGTATAGCGATTCGGTTGCGTGTTCGTGGGCGCAGGCGAATACGACCTGTGAGGGTGGGGACACGGTTCTGGTCAAGGGTGGCAGTTATGGCAACTTGACGATTCGGGGTTCGAATGGCCGTTCGAGTGCGTGCACGTTCCGGACGGTGGCTGGTGAGTCGGTCACGGCTGGGAGCTTCAATTTGGGTGAGTGGCAGTCGTGTTCGCGGGGGGCGTCGAGTTCGAGTACGACGAATTGGTTCTCGTTGGTGGGTCCGATCAGGACGACGGAGTTTCATGCGGATTGCTCGAACCAGGTGAGTGTTGATGGGTTGGACATGGATGCTGGTGGGGTGCAGCGGACGCAGCCGTTCCAGGTTCAGGCTGGGGCGACGAACTTCACGATGCGGAACTCGAAGGTGCACAACAGTTTGAACTCGAACGCGATGATGGTCTTGGAGGGCTCGAACTTCGTCTTGGACAACAACGACATCTATGACGGGTTGAACAACACCAACGGCGCGATCCATGACGAGTGTCTGCGCGCTCAGCCGGTCGACAACATGACGATGACCCGGAACCATTTCTGGTCCTGCGCGGTGATGGACGTCTTCATCACCGGGACGGAGTTGGCGACCAACTGGCTGGTCGAGAACAACATCTTCGAGGCCCCCTTGGGCTCATCGGGGAACGCCGCGAACGCGTTCGCGTTCCGTGGCGGGGGCAGCCCCTCGCCCTCTCCGGATGGGTTCGTGCTGCGCTACAACACCTTCGGCTCGACCGGCGTCCAGATCAACACGACGGACAACCCGGTCACCTCGAGGGGCTTCACGGTGGTCGGGAACTACTTCGCGACCAACCCGCCCTGCGGCCAGACCGGCGCCAGCTACGCCTACAACATCAGCCCGACCGGGGTCTCGAACTGCGGCGGCAGCGGCGCGCAGTCCTTCTCGATGAGCTCGATCACGGCCGGCTTCCTCAGCTACAAACCCTTCACCGGCAACCAAGGCGCAACCGCCCAACCGGCCGGCGACTACCGCCTGACCAGCAGCAGCCCCCTGATCAACAAAGGCAACCCCGCAAACTACCCCGCACTCGACAAAGCCGGCACCACCCGCTACACAGGCACCGCACCCGACGCCGGCGCCTACGAAGGCCCATAGTCCAGCCGACGCGTTTGCGTCGCGGGCAAACACGCGGCGCCGCTCTATCATCGCGAGCAGTGCCGAGGCGGGTGCTCTTTCACTCGTACTACCTCCCTCCGATCGGAGGCTCGGGCGCACAACGCCCGCTGAAGATGGCCCGCTACCTGACGGAGGTCGGATACGAGCCGATCGTCGTCACCGGCGCGGGTGCGACGGCCGACCGCTGGGCTCCCGAGGACGAGACGCTGCTCAGCGAGGTGCCGGCCGGCATCGAGCTGCGACGCCTGCCTCCCTCGGACCATCCTGAGACGAGCTCCCGGTGGCGCGGGCGCGCCGAGCGGTGGCTGGGAATCCGCTCTCCTTGGGCTCGCTGGTGGATCGCAGGCAGCGTCGAGCTCGGCCTCGAGGCAGGCGCCGACGCAGACCTCGTGTACGTCTGGATGCAGCCGTACGAGTCCGCCGAAGTGGGCGTCGCGCTCTCGCGCGAGCTCGGCAGGCCGTGGATCGCCGACCTCGGCGATCCGTGGGCACTCGACGAGATGATGATCTATCCGAGCGCCGTTCATCGCCGCAGGGAGCTGCGGCGCATGCGCAGCGCCCTCGGCACGGCCGCGGCGATCGTGATGAGCACGTCGGAAGCGGCTCGGCGCCTGCTCGCGAGCTTCCCTGAGCTCTCGGATCGTCCCGTCGTCGCGATCCCGAACGGCTTCGACGCAGGCGACTTCCAGGAGCCCTTGCCGCCGCGAGAGGACGGCGTCTTCCGGCTCGTGCACACGGGCTATCTCCATACGGAGCTCGGCCTCGAGCAGCGGCGCCTGCTGCCGGTGCGGCGAGTCCTCGGCGGGAGCGTCCCAGGCGTCGACATCCTCACCCGCTCCCACGTCTACGTGCTCCAGGCGATCGAGCTCCTGCTCGAGCGCGATCCGTCCATCGCAGCGACCTTCGAGTTCCATCTCGCGGGTCTACTCACGCTCGCTGATGAGGAAGCCACTCGACGGTCACCGGTCGTCAGGCTGCACGGCTACGTCACGCACAGGGCTTCGGTGGAGCTGATGCGCACCGCCGACCTGCTCTTTCTGCCCATGCAGAACCTGCCGCGAGGAACGCGCGCGACGATCGTCCCCGGCAAGACGTACGAATACCTGGCTTCGGGCACGCCGATCCTCGCCGCGGTGCCCGACGGTGATGCGAGGGACATGCTGGCCGAGGCAGGAAACTCGATCCTGTGCCGGCCCGACGACGTCGCGGCGATGGCCGACGCGCTGCAGGTGCAAATCGAGCGGCACCGCCGCGGCGACGATCCGCCCTCGCCGGCGCCCGAAGTCGTTGCCCGCTTCGAGTACCGCACCCTCGCAGCCAGCCTCGGTCGTGTGTTCGACGAGGTGCTCGAGCGAGAGCGCGTTGCGGTCGGCGCGGCCTAGTACGCGCCGCGGCGGCCGAGCACGACCGGGATCGTCTGGCAGAGGATCTTGAAGTCCCACCAGACGGACCAGTTCGTGACGTACAGGTAGTCGAGCTTCGTCATCTCCTCGAACGGGATGTCGTTCCGCCCGAGCACCTGCCAGAGGCCCGTGAGCCCCGGGCGTCATGTCGAGGCGGCGCGTGGCCCAGCCGGTGATCTTGTCCGCCTCGTAGACGACGAACGGGCGCGGGCCGACGAGGCTCATCTCGCCCTTGAGCACGTTCCAGAGCTGCGGGAGCTCGTCGAGGCTCGTGCGTCGCAGGAAGCCGCCGACGCGCGTCACGCGCGGGTCGACACCCTTGATCTTGAACAGCGGGCCGTCGACCTCGTTCATGTGCAGGACCTCGCTGCGCCGCTGCTCCGCGCCGACGGACATCGTCCGGAACTTGACGATCTTGAACGTCGAGCCGAGACGGCCGCGGCGCGGCTGCCAGTAGAGCGGCGAGCCCTTGCTGTCGATGCGGATCATGCAGTCGCGATCGCGCGCGAGCACGGGCGCACAGCAGGAGCAGCACCAGACCGGAGACGAGCACGTCCGTCGAGCGCTTCAGCACGCGCGCGCTGCGCCCCAGGCGCATCGGCGGCAGCGTCACGACCGGCATGCCCTCGATGTCGTCGAGCGTGGAGTGCGAGGTGAAGATCTCGAAGAAGCGCGGCACGATCGAGACCTGGACGTCGGGCCGCCGCACGGCCCGGACCAGGTCGAGCGTCTCCTCGTGGCTGCCGACGGACGACGCGAGCAGGACGCGGTCGATGTCGTACTGGTCGACGATCTCCGCAACCTGGTCGGGTCGGCCGAGAATCGGCGTCGGCGTCTCGGGGTCGTCGCCGTCGAGGAAGCCGACGAGCTCGAGCCCGTACTCGGGATGCGCTTCGATCTTGCGCTGGACGAGACGCGCCTCGGGGCCGCTGCCCACGACGAGCGTCCGCCGCGGCTTCATCACGCGCGGGATGATCCAGCTGCGAATCGACCCGCGCACGATCGGGACGAGCACGAGTGCCCCGGAAAGGAAGAGCGCCGCCTCGACCGCGGTGTAGATCCACCAGTCGAAGAAGAAGTTGACTCCCTGCGACAGGATCAGATAGCCGAGCGAGCCCGCGAGCATCGCGTGAAAGAGGTCCGCCAGCTCGTCGAAGCTCGAGACCGAGATCCTGCAGGTGGTCGTTCTCGTAGAGGTGATAGGCGGTGAAGACCGCGACCCACACGAGCGGTGCGGTCGCCGCGACAGCGACGAGGAACCAGCCGGGCGCCGAGACCGGCGGGAGCGAGCCGATCTTGGCGGACACGAGGTAGGCGATCGCGTACGCGGTGGCCAGCGCGACGAGGTCGCCCGTGATGAGCATCCACGTTCGCCCGCGCTTGAGCCCCGTGCGCTCCGTCAGCGCCGCCGGAGCGACGATGTGATCGAGCCCTGCACTCATCCAGCGTTCTCCTCTGACCCTCGCTGTTGCCTGTCGCCCACCGGGCGATCTTCCTCCCCGGAGCGATTGATCCGAGTCTAGGAGCCGCATGGGGTCGATCTGTAGACCAGACTTTCGACCTCGACCCCCGGCGAGGACCCCGCGCGACCCCTAGCCAAACGGCGGGTGCGCGGTTACCGCGGGGACGCGCTTTTGGCGCCGTTGGCCGGATCGTCGGCTCTGGAGCGGCGCTCGTCGATCTCCAGGTCGTGGCGCGACCGCGGCCGGGCGGCATGCCGCACGGCGAGCGCGGAGCGCGTCAGCTTTGCCCCCCAGCCTTCCTCGCCCTCAGGCCTGATCTCGTCCATCAGCCGCCCAGGTAGGCGACCGGCCGCAGTGCCGGTCGGGAGCGCCCAGAAGTCGCTCAGCAACCGCTGGAGATGGTTCTCCAGGACCGTCCGCTCGCGGGCCAGATCGAGGTTCTGGGCCCACAGCCGCATCGCCCAGGGGGTCGGCCGGTCGCCGAAGACGGCGTCGACGACCGCGATCGTGGTGGTCCAGAGCCGCTCGACCCGCCATCGCTTCGCGAGCCGGTGGATCTCGCCCCGATCGGCGGCGCTCGCGACGACGGCGATGTCGATCATGTCGCGGAGACGGCGCAGAGGCTCGTGCGCCCAGGAGTGGACCGCGAGGAGAAGTGCGTGGTGCTCGGGCGGCAGCGCGAGCATCCGGTGGACGCCGATCGTGCTCTCGGTGGCGGCGCCGAAGAGCTCGGACGTCGAAGGTGGCCGGAGCGGCTCGACCCACTTCGGCCGCGAGTGGATCTCGACCGCGAGAGGAGCACCGCTCGCGAGTAGCGGCCTGAGGTGGTGGATGCCGACGTAGAGCGCCGGATCGCCGACGAGCTCGAAACCTGCGGAGAGGAGAGCCCGGTGTGTCGTGACGGCGTCCGGGACGAGCACGTCGATGTCGCCGTACGACCGAAGTGCGTCGTCGGGATAGAGCGCGGCGACCTCGGGGCCCTTGAGCACGATCGCCGGACCGTCGTAGGCCTCGCGGACCCGCTTGAGGACGAGGGACGCCGACAACGACACGATTGCGGCGAACCGCTCCTGAGCGGCGAAGTCCTCCGGCACCGGACGGCCGACCTCCCGGAAGCGCCGTGCGGCAAGCACCTCGAGCCGGTGGCTGCGCAGGTCGTCGTCGGTCGGCGCGCGGTCGATCAGCGCGTCGACTTCGCGCCAGAGCCCAACCGGGGAGCCGTTAGCGGACGACACGGCTCAATCGTGGCAGGGCTGCAGACAGCTCACATCACCCGCTTGTGTCACGGTGGACAACCCCTACCAACCCTAGCCACATGGTGAGTGTTCGGGAACGTCGCCAAAACCCATCATGGCTGCATGTCGGCGGTTTTCGCGCCCTCTCACGACGTCGCGCGCGAGCCTGCGGCTGCCCTCGGCGTGCCCGCCGAGCCCGCGATCGACGCGTCCTCGATCGTGCAGCGCTTCGAGCGGAAGCTGGCGCTCGACGGGGTCTCCTTCGCCGTCCCGGCGGGGTCGATCCACGCGCTGCTCGGGCCGAACGGAGCCGGCAAGACGACGCTGACCCGGATCCTCGCAGGACTGCTCGTACCGACCGGCGGAACCGTGCGTGTCCTCGGCTCCCCGGCGGACTCGTCCCGCGAGTTCCGGCGGCTGATCGGGCTCGTGCCGTCCGGCGACCGCAGCTTCTACCTCCGGATCAGCGGGCTCGAGAACCTGGCCTTCTTCGCGCGCCTCCACGGGATGCGCAGGCGCAACGCCGTTCGCCGTTCGCTCGAGGTGCTCGAGCAGGTCGGCCTCTCCGACGCCGCGAAGACGCGCGTCGGTTTCTACTCGCACGGGATGCAGAAACGGCTGTCGGTCGCGCGCGCGCTGCTCGCGGACCCGCCGATCCTCCTCGTCGACGAGGCGACGCACGATCTCGACCCGGACGGCGCGCACCGCGTGCGGGAGCTCATCGCCGAGTGCGCCTCCCGCGGCGCCGCGGTGGTCTGGGCGACTCAAAGGCTCGACGAGATCCGCGGCCTCGCCGATCGCGTCACGCTGATCGCGCAGGGCAACCTCGTCTTCGCGGGAACCGTCCCCGAGTTGATGGCGCACGCCGTGCCGCGCCGGTACCTGCTTCGGCTTGCGGGGGACGGACGCGTCGAGGCGACCGCGCACGGTGCTGTCGGTCCGCACGGGACGATCGAGACAACCGGCGAGGCCGACTCCGTTCACTACGTGCTCGCCCTCCGCGACGACGCGGTGCTCGGCGACGCACTTGCAGCGTTGGCCGCAGCCGGCATCGGCGTGCTCACGTGCACTGAGGAGCGTTCCGAGATCGAGCAGGCCTTCCTGTCCCTCGCGGGGAGATCGCGATGAGCGCGCTCGAGTTCCCGCACGGAAGGATCGAGTCGCTCGGCGTCGAGCTCCGCAAGCTTCCGGCCTTCGTGCGGCGCGACTTCCTCGTCGCGTGGAGCTACCGCATGGGCTTCGTCTCGGACATCGTGAACCTGATTGGACAGATCATCGTCTTCTACTTCATCGGCATGCTCGTGGATTCGAGCCGCCTCCCGACGTACGGCGGCTCCCAGGTGACGTACCTCGAGTTCGCGGCGGTCGGAATCGCCGTCGGCGTCTTCATCCAGTTCGGGCTCGACCGCGTCTCGGCGGCGATGCGCGGCGAGCAGTTGATGGGCACGCTGGAGTCCGTGCTGGTCACGCCGACCGCGCCGGCGACGGTGCAGCTCGGGTCGGTGGCCTTCGACCTCGTCTACGTGCCGCTCCGAACGGCCGCGTTCCTCGCCGGAATCACCCTGGCGTTCGGGTTGCACTTCTCCGCGGCGGGCATCGTTCCGGCGCTGCTCCTCCTGATCGCCTTCATCCCGTTCGTCTGGGGCCTCGGCGTGTTCACCGCCGCGATGCTCCTGACCTTCCGCCGCGGCGGCGGCGTCGTCGGACTGGCGGTCGTCGGGCTCGGCCTCCTGTCCGGGGTCTACTTCCCGATCGACCTTCTGCCCTCCGCGCTCCAGACAGTCGCGGACGTGAATCCGATCGCGGTCGCGATCGACGGGATGCGAGACGCACTGCTCGGCGACTCCACGCTCAGCGATCTCGCCCCGACCATCTTGCTCCTGATCCCGGTCTCGGCGATCTCACTCGGCCTCGGGATCGGCGCGTTCAGGCTGGCCGTGCGCCGCGAGCGCCGACGCGGGACTCTGGGGCTGTACTGATGGCCCAGCTCCGGCTTCGCGCAGACGAGCTCGCCTGGCGCGAGATCGACGGCGAGATCGTGGCGGTCGACGTCGACACGTCCACGTACTTGAGCGGGAACCCCGCCGCGGCGCTGCTCTGGGGGATGCTCGCGACAGGCACGACGCGCGACGAGCTCGTGGATCGCCTCGTCGAGCACTTCGACATCGAACGCGAACGCGCAGAGCGGGACGTCGACGCATTTGTCTCAACCCTCGCCGCGCGGAACCTGCTCGAAGAATGAATCCGCGGAGGCTCGACGTCCCGACGCTCCGCGCCGCCTGGTGGACACACCGGGCGCTTCGCCGCGTGCGCTCGAGCCTGCAGGCGGCCGGCCTGGGCTACGAGCCCGCGCCGCCGCCGCCGGATCTCCCGCCCGACGCCGGGCGGGGCGTTCGCGCGATCCTTCGGCGAGAGACGAGCACCTGCCTCGAGCGCGCACTCGTGCTTCAGCGCTGGCACGCTGCGCAGGGAAGCCCGCGCGATGTGATCATCGCCGTCAAGGGGCCGACCGTGGACTTTGCCGCTCATGCCTGGCTCGACGGCGAGCCGGACGGTGACGTCAGCCGGTTCGCCGAGCTGATGAGGCTCCCTCCGCGGTGACCGGCGACGCAACCGCACTCACCCCACTCGAGATCGCGTCCGGCCTCGTCCTCGGCCTGACCGACGCGACGCCGGCGACGGAGGTCGACGCGGGCAGCCCCGCCGAGGCGCTCGAGCGTGCGGTCCTGCCCGGCTCTCCTCCGGCCTCCGTGCCTCGTCAGCTTCTCGGGCGGACGCGACTCCTCGGCGGTGCTCGCCGTCGCGGCGCACGTCGCCCGTCGCGAAGGGCTTCCGCTCCCGATCCCGACGACGAACCGCTTTCCAGACGCGCCTGACAGCGACGAGGCCGAGTGGCAGGAGCAGGTCGTGTCGGACCTCCGCCTGGACGACTGGGCTCGGCTCGACTTTCGAGCCGAGCTCGACTGTCTGGGGCCGATCGCGACGGCATCGCTTCGCCGCCACGGCCTGCTGTGGCCGTTCAACGCGTACTTCCATGTTCCCCTTCTGCGCCTGGCGGCAGGCGGTTCGCTCCTGACGGGGATCGGCGGTGACGAGCTGCTGTCGCCGTCGGCGTGGGCTCGTGTCTACGACGTCACACACGGCCGAGCACGCCCGACGCCGCGTGACGTGCTTCGCACGGGTTTCATGATCGCTCCGCGCGCGGTGCGGCGCCGAGTGCTTCAGAGGCGGCCCCCGCTCGAGTACGGCTGGCTGCAGCCGAGTGCCCGCCGCGCATTCGTCGACCGGTGGGCTGCGCAGTCGGCGTCCGAGCCGGTCCGCTGGAAGGCGCACGTCGCGTGGGTCGGGACGTTCCGCTACCTCGACGTCGGACTGTCGAGCCTGCGACTGCTGGCAGGGGACGACGACGTCCGCATCTCGCATCCGTTGCTCGACCCGCTGCTCGTGCAGTCACTCGGCGCCCTCCCGAGGCGAGCGCGCTTCCGTGACCGCGACGCGGGCATGCGGCTCCTCGTCGGCGACCTGCTGGCGCCTGCGTTGCTGTCCCGTTCGACGAAGGCGTCATTCGACGCGGCGTTCTGGAGCGACCACAGCAGGGCGTTCGCGGCCGAGTGGGACGGAAGCGGCGTGGACGAAGACGTCGTCGACGTCGAAGAGCTGCGGCGCGAGTGGCTCTCGGAGTCGCCCGATCCGCGCTCGTACACGCTCGCGCAGGCGACGTGGCTCGAGCGGAGCGCCGGTTCAGGCCACGGTCTGGAGCAGGCAGTCGACGGAGCTCGCCAGTGACTCCCACCGTCGCGGGCGCCTGAGCTCCCACGCCGGGAGCGCCGCGAGCTCCAGGAGCCGGGCGGGATCACGGGGGGGCAGGCGCACGCCGCGACCTTCGCCGAGACGCACGAGCCGCTGTGTGCCCGTCATCGGGACCGCCTCGACCCGCTCGCCCCAGGCGAGGAAGATCCAACCGGCGAGCCGTACGACCGGCGCGATGGGCGGGACGCGGAGTCGCCAGCGTTCGCGCGCACCGACGACGCCGAGGTACTCGCCCACGCCGAGGCGCTCGGCGGATTCACGACGGAGATCGACCGACCGCGGCGCGGACAGCACGTTGCCGTCGTCGAGCACGAGCATGTCGTCGCAGGCGATCCCGGCCCCAACGATGGCCAGCTGGGCGACCACCGTGCTCTTCCCGGACTCGCGTTCACCCAGGATCCCCCACGCACGACCGTCGACGACCACACCACCGGCGTGGAAGGACTCGCGGTCGAGCCAGTAACCCATCACGGCTGCGACCGGGGCCAGCAGGGGATGGACGAGCTCCGCGGTGCGGACCGGATGCGGAAGCACGAACGTCGCGCTGCCCTTGCCGCGGTCGATGAGGATCTCGCCGCCGTTCTGGAGCTTGAGCGTCGCCGCCCGCTCGTTCATCCACTCGTGCTCCGACTCGCTCAGGCCGCGCCTCCGGCGGATCAGGAGGCTCGGCCACAGAGGCTCGGCGGGCAGCAGCAACGCGCGCGCGCGCTCGACGTTCTCGAGGCGAAGGCCGTACGCACCGATCGCGCGCCTCCCTGCGGCCTGGCGTGGTTCGGCGGCCATCGAGGAGCACCAACTCTAGACCAGCAACCAGCCGCCCAAGCTTCGTGACGACTGATACGAGCGGCGCTCTTTTCCCGGCGCCCAATCTGTCCCACCGGCCAGTTGTCCCGAGGTCGAGGCGACGCTAGGTTGGCGTACGTTGACGCCCGTAAGCGAAGGGAGACCACTGATGCTGGAAACGCCGAGGAAGAGCACCGTAGCCTACGAGGCACCGGCGCTCGTGGAACTCGGTGCTCTCCAGGAGCTGACGCTGCACTGCGACAAGAAGCTTGGTTCTTCGGACGGGTTCACGTTCCAGGGCCTGGCGATTGTCTGCAATTCGGCGTAGGGCAAAACAGCGCGAGCGCGAGCCTTCCGTCGCCCAATCCCGGTCGATCGAGGGCTCTTCGCGCTGCGCCGTGTGGCGCGCGACCTAGCCTTGCGATGGGTTGTCGCCAAGTCAGGCGACGCGTATCGTGCCTTTTGTGAGCAGCCTCACAGCAACGATCGAAGACGTCCGGCTCAGGCCGTCGTACGAACCGCCCGTGCTCGTCGAGATCGGGCTGGTGTTCGTGCACACATTGCACGGAGGGAACGGCTGCTACTGGGGCAAGCAGCTCGGCGGCAGCGACGGGTTCACCTTCATGGGGATCAACGTCCCCATCTCCAGCTGCTCCTCCTGACGCCGGCCTAAGGACGTCTCGGAGCCGGAACGGGCTCCGGAAAGAACGCCTCCTTGACCGTGCGCAGCACCTTCGCGCGGCGTCCCTCGACCACGGGCTGCAGCCCTCCCAGCTCGAGCCGCGCGAGCTCGACGCGTCCGAGCATTCGGATGGTCAGGAAGCCGAAGTCGGAGAGGAAGTCGCGCGGGAAGATCGTCTTGTGCACCTGGAAGCGCTCGTAGGCGGATTCCCCCTCGGGATAGCGGTACGCGAAGGCCTCGAGCGCCTTCGCGCCCTTGTCGCGGGAGTCGCCGATCGCCGCGAGGAAGAGCGACTGCATCACCCACGGACTCGACAAGTCGACGAGGTACGCGCACGTGACGATGACCGCGTCCGGGGACGGCGGCCCCGCCGGCAGCTCCGCGGCGCGCGGGAACAGCTCGGCCGGGCCGTACTGCATGGAGCCGAGCGTGCGGCCGTGCTCGTCGTAGTAGACCGTCCCCCACGCGCCCCAGTCATCCTCGGTTCGATCGATCCAGCGCTCCTTGTTCGTTACCCGCGTACCGCGCGACTGCCACCAGACGCACTCGTGGCAGACCGTCGGTGCGCTGCGCAAGGTGCCCCGGGTGAGACCGTCGACGTGGGCCACTACGGGGGGCCGATTTCGTCCACGACGACGTCGACCTCGTCCGCGTCGACGTCCGCCATCCGCTTGAGGTACTCGCGCACGCGCTGCTGCACCTCGCGCCCCACCAGCGGAATCGAAGCGCCCCACTCGACGGCGAGCCGCAGCTCGACCCTGACTCGGCCGTCCTCCGTCTCGAGCTTGACCCCACGCCGATACGGAAGTGCGCGATCGACGAGGCCGCGGACGCCCTCGACACCGAGCGCTGCGTCCGCGGCGTAGCGGCTGAGCACGTCGGTCGAGATCGAGGCATGGCCTTCCACTGCCGTGATTCTAGGAGTCGAGCTAGTGGAGGGCGGAGGATCGGCAGTCGTGGCAGCGCGGTGAGCCGAGCTCGGCGAGCACGGCTTCGACGAGACCGCCACAGGCATAGCACCGGCCGAGCCGTGTCAGCCGCAGCGCGGCCTCGACCGCAACGTCGCGCTCGGCGCTGAACGCGTTCGCGCGATCGCCTCTCTTCAGACGATGTCTCAACTGGATTCTCATAGCCGCAGGCTTCATGCGAACCATGGCTGTCCGGTCGGATGTTTTCACCGGCCAAACGGCCAGCGTGCGACGGACCGCTCCTAGCCCGCCGAGCGCAGGACGAGCTCGGTGGCCTCGGGGCGGGCGAAGAACCGGAAGGGCACGAAGGTCGTACCGAGCCCGGGCGAGACGTGCATGACGGCACCGTTCCGTCGGTACAGGCCCTTGGTGTAGCGCCAGTTGAAGTGCGCCAGCCGCACCTTCCCGAGACCGTACGGGATCGCGATCTGACCGTCGTGAAGATGGCCCGACAGGATCAGCTGATACGCGCCCGGCCGGAGGCGGTCGAAGACCAGCGGAAAGTGGCAGAGCAGGATCCGCAGGTCAGCGGCTTCGTCTGCCCTGCCGTTGGGGTCGGCCCTTCCCGCGCGGTACGCGGCCGGATCCACGCCGAAGATCTGCACGCGGCGCCCACGGAGCTCCAGCTCGGCGGAGTCCTCCCGGAGCAGGTGCGCGGGTGCGAGGTGCTCGATCCTGCTCGGGGAGGCCAGGGGGTCGCGGGCATCGCCGAAGTCGTGGTTGCCGAGGACGACGAAGCAGCGCGGACCGAGCCGCTCGAGCAGCGCTCGCAGCCGCTGCTCGCCTCGTGGGTGTGTCAGGAGGTCGCCGGTGACGACGACGAGGTCGGGGTTTCGCTCCTCGACCCATTCGACCGCTCGCTGTACGGCGCGGGTGCCGCCGGACGGCACGCCGAGGTGGAAGTCGGACAGGTGGGCGATCCGAAGACCGTCGAGCTCGGGCGGCAGGCCCCAGAGCGGGATCTCGACGGAGCGAAGCCTGACCCAGCCTGCCTCGAACCAACCCCACGCGAGTCCGCCGAGAGCGGCGACGCCGGCCACGAACCACACGCGGCGAAGCGTAGAGATGGTTCAGACGCGGAGCTTCTCGAGCACCGGCTCCATCGAGACGATGTGCCGCTTGAACTTCAGCTCAGAGTCCTCCAGGCCCGCGGCGACGCCGATCAGCTGCGACAGGTGGAAGATCGGCATCGGCGGGAGCGGGTCGATCCCGTCCTTCTTCCTTGCTGCGTTCAGCTTCTGCTGCCACGCGTCGAGCGAGAGATGGCACAAGGGGCAGGGCGTCACCATCGCGTCGGCGCCGCCCTCGATCGCCTGCTCGATCGGCTGTACGAGCTCTCCGAGCGCCGTCTCCTCGCGGGCTTGGATGATCGGGAACCCGCAGCACCTGGTCTTGGCCGGGTAGTCGACGACCTCGCCTCCACACGCTTCGATGATCCGTTCGAGCGACCACGGCTTGTCGGGGTCCTCGAAGCCCAGGAGCCGCGAGGGGCGCAGGATCTGGCAGCCGTAGAACGGCGCGATCTTGATCCCCTTCAGGCCCTTGTGCGCAGAGGCCTTCAGCAGCTCGTACCCTTCGCCGTCGGCGACGTGCCAGAGGAAGTGCTTCACCTCGACGGCACCGCTGTACGGCGGCGCGCCCACCGCCTCGAGGTTGCTGTTCACACGGGCACGCAGCGCGTCGTCGCCCTTGAGCATGAAGTCCGCCTGGCGCAGGTTGAGCGTGCAGACGTTGCAGATCGTCAGCAGCGTGTCCGCGCCGGTCGCCTCGGCGTAGGCGAGGATGCGCGCGTTCAGGTGGAGGTAGTAGTCGGGCTCGGCCTCGTGGATGTCGCCCGCACCGCAGCAGGTGACCGACTCGAGATCGATCAGCTCGAGACCGACCTTCGGCGCGAGCGCCTGTGTCGAGGTGTCGAGCTCCTTCGCGGAGAGCGAGGCGAGGCAGCCCTTGTAGTAGGCGACCTTCTTCATTCGCGGGCCTCGTCGCCGGACACGAATTCGATGCGGGACAGCGCGTGCTCGCCCTGGACGATCCCCTCGTAGCCCAGCCGCCCCTGCTCGTTCACGAGCTTTCGCAGCGCCCGCGACTCGTCCACCTTCTCTGCGACGTGCGGCGGAACAGGGATCGGCACCTTGCCGTGCCGTGCGAGGTTCATCGCGAACTTCATCTGCGAGATCGCCGTCACGACCCCCTGCGTCTTCGGGACGAGCTCGGTCTCGCGCAGCCAGCCGGTCGTCTCAGCCGACCTGACGAACCACTTCGCATGCTTCGCGCCCATGTCGCGGTCGATGCCCTCCTTCACCGCCTCCGCGCCGAGCTTCGCGATCGCGTCGCGCGGGTCGACGCCCTTCGGACAGCGCTCGTTGCAGAAATAGCATCGTGTGCACTCCCAGATGCCGTGCTCGTCGCTGTAGTCCTCGAGCCGCTCGACCTTCGCCGCGTCGCGCGGGTCGCCGACGAAGCGCATCCCCTTCGCGAGCGCCTGCGGGCCGCGGAACGCCGGGTCGGACTCCATCGCGTTGCACTCGGACACGCAGCAGCCGCAGTTGATGCAGAGCGACTCCTTGTGAACGACGTTCATGCGCTCCTGCGGGACGATGTGCTCCTTGCCCTCGGGCGGCTCCTGATAGCCCGGCTGGAGCCACGGCTTCATCGCCTTGAACTTCTCCCAGAACGGGTCCATGTCGACGACGAGGTCGCGGACGATCGGCAGGTTGCCCATCGCGGAGATCACCGGCACGTGGCCGGCGCCCGCGATGTCGTACATGCGCGTCTTGCACGCGAGCACGGCGGCACCGTCCATTCGCATCCCGCACGAGCCGCAGATCATCATCCGGCAGCTCTTGCGATACGCGAGCGTGCCGTCGTGGCGGTCCTTGACGATGTCGAGGCAATCGAGGAGCGTCGCTTCTTCGGGCGCGTCGATCTCGTACTCGCGCAGCGCGCGCTCGCCGGTGTCCGAGTCGTAGCGCCAGATCTTGAGAGCGACCTGCATCAGTACTTCCGCTCCTCGGGTTGCCAGCGCGTCATGCGCACCTCCTTGTAGGAGAGCTCGGGGCCGCCGTCCACCCAGCGGGAGATGGAGTGCTTGAGGAAGTTCTCGTCGTCGCGTGTGGGGAAGTCGTGCGGCCGCGAGTGCGCGCCGCGCGACTCCTTGCGGGCGAGTCCCGCCTGCAGCATCGTCGCTGCGAGGTCGAGCATGTAGCCGAGCTCGATCGCCTGCGTCAGGTCGCTGTTGAAGACCGTCCCCTTGTCCTCGACGTAGACGTTCGGGTACCGCTCGCGCAGGCCGTCGATGATCTCGATCTGGCGCGCCATCTTTCCTTCCTCGCGGAAGACGCCGAAGTTCTCGAGCATCGACACTCCCAGCTCGTCGCGGATCTTCCACGGGCGCTCGCCGTCGCGTTTATCGAGCAGCCGGTTGAGCTCGCGTTCGGCATCGCGCTCGGCCGCTTCGGGCACCTCGACCGTCGTGTTGGAGAGCGCCCACTCCGCGGCGGCGGTGCCGGAGCGCCGGCCGAACGTGATCGTCTCCATCAGCGAGTTGCCGCCGAGTCGGTTCGCGCCGTGCACGGAGACACAGGCGGCCTCGCCGGCCGCGTAGAGGCCGGTGAGCTCCGTCAGGCCGTCCGTGTCCGTCTCAACGCCTCCCATGTGGTAATGCGCGCCCGGCCGGACGGGGATCGGCTCGTAGATCGGGTCGACGCCGGCGTAGACCATCGCGAGCTCGCGGGAGCCGGGCAGCCGCTCGAGGATCCGCTCGGCGCCGAGTTGTGTCAGGTCGAGCAGGACCGAGCCGTTCACTCCGCGGCCCTCGTCGATCTCGGTCTGCTCGGACCTCGAGACGACGTCGCGCGACGCGAGATCCTTCGCGGTCGGCGCGTAGCGCTCCATGAAGCGCTCACCCTCGGAGTTGCGCAGGATGCCACCCTCGCCGCGGCAGCCCTCGGTGATCAGGATTCCGCTCGGGTACATCGTCGTCGGGTGGAACTGCATGAACTCCATGTCCTTCAGCGGGATCCCTGCGCGCAGCGCCATCGCCATCCCGTCGCCGGTGCAGGCGTACGCGTTCGTCGTGGCGCGGTAGAGGCGACCGGCGCCGCCGGTGGCAAGGACGACCGTCTTGCCGCCGAGCACCTTCAGGCCCCCGTTCAGGAGGTCCCAGCAGATGACGCCCTGGCAGCGGTCGTCGTTGACCACGAGCTGCCAGGCGAAGTACTCCTCGTAGACCTTGATGTCGCGCTTCACGACCTGCTCGTAGAGCACCTGGATCAGCACGTGGCCGGTGATGTCGGCCGCGAAGACCGTCCGCGGCGACCCGGCCGCGCCGAACGGCCGCTGCGCGAGCCTCCCCTCGTCATCGCGCGAGAAGACCGCGCCCCAGTGCTCGAGCTCGTAGATGTCCCCCGGCGCCTCGCGCGTGAAGACCTCGATCGAGTCCTGGTCGCCGAGGTAGTCCGAGCCCTTGACCGTGTCGAAAGCGTGGATCTCGGGGTTGTCCTCGCCCGCGTTCCCGAGCGCCGCGTTGATCCCGCCCTCGGCGGCGCCGGAGTGGCTCCGCGTCGGGTGGAGCTTCGAGATCATCGCGACGTCGGCGCCCGCGTCATGAGCGGCAATGGCCGCCCGCATGCCTGCGCAGCCCGCGCCGACGACGAGCACGTCGTGCTTCGCGTCCACTGCGTCGGAAGGTATCGGATCGAGGCTTTCGAGGGCCTCGTATCGTTAGCCGCGAGGTGCGCCGGGATAAGATCAGTCCGCCCCGGCGAGCGACAGAAGGAGAGACGCGTGGCGAAGATGGCGTTCCGGCTGCCCCCGGCTGCCTCGGTGATCGACAACCCGAGCCCCGAGGAGGCGAAGGAGCTCTCCGCCCGCATGCCGAACGCGCGCTGGACCCGCTTCGGGAACCTCAACGTCTCGACCGAGGTCGTGAACCGGTCGAAGCGCTCGACCTTCCTCGTCACGGACGAGCCGGACGGGCAGAACCAGTCGATCACGCGCGAGGAGGGGCTCAAGTGGGCCGAGTTCCAGGACGCGTACGTGCGTGAGCGCGAGATGGTCGTGATCGACGGCTACATCGGCATCGACCCGGACTTCCGCACGCCGGCACGCCTGTACGTCGAGGCCGCGAACGCGAACATCGCCGCGATGCAGCAGCAGCTCTTCTTCGGCCGGGACGACGCTGACTTCGACCCCGAGCTGACGGTGATCTACACGCCGAACCTCGAGGCGGAAGGCTTCCCCGACGACCGCCTGATCGCAGTCGACCTCGAGCAGGGCGTCACGCGCGTCTTCAACTCGGACTACTTCGGCGAGTCGAAGAAGGGCGGGCTTCGCATGTGGAACAAGCTCGTCTACGACCGAGGCGGCCTACCGCTGCACGCCGGCTGCAAGATCATCCCGACCGACCGGGGCGAGCGCGTCGGCATGATCGTCGGCCTCTCGGGCACCGGGAAGACGACCACGACCTTCACGCGTCAGAACGGGTCGCTCCCCGTCCAGGACGACTTCGTCGCGTGGATGCCGAACGGCCACGTGTACGTGACCGAGAACGGCTGCTTCGCGAAGACGTTCGGGCTCAACCCCGACGACGAGCCGGCGATCTACGGCGCGGTCACGCAGCCCGACTCATACCTCGAGAACGTGTCGCAACAAGGAGACGACGTCGACTTCTATGACACGTCGTACACCCAGAACGGCCGGGCGACGTTCGCGTTCCGCGTGATCGAGGCGGCGGCTGAGCGCGCGATCGACGATGCGCACTTCCTGCTGATCCTGAACCGCAACGAGAACATCATCCCCGCCGTCGCGAAGCTCGAAGGGCCGCAGGCAGCGGCCTTCTTCATGCTCGGCGAGACGCAGGGCACGAGCGCGGGCGGTGCGGACGAGGCCGGGAAGTTCCTGCGGGTCCCGGGCACGAACCCGTTCTTCCCGATGCCGCACGACCTCCAGGGCAACCGTTTCCTCGAGCTGCTCGAGCTGCACCCGCTCGAGGTGTACCTGATGAACACCGGAAGGGTCGGCGGGCCGGAGGACGACGAGCGCTCGGCGAAGGTGAAGATCAGGCACTCGTCCGCGATCGTGAAGGGAATCGCCGAAGGGACGATCGAGTGGGAGGAGGATCCCGACTTCCACTACCTCGTCGCCGCCCGCGTCCCGGGCATCGACGAGGCAGACGTCGGCGTTCTGCAGCCGCGGCGCCTCTATGAGGCGACCGGTCGCGCGGAGGACTACAGGGCGCTCGCAGAGCGGTTCAAGGCGGAGCGTGCCGAGTTCCTGCGGAAGTTCCCGAGCCTCTCCGACGAGATCGTCGCGGCCGTCGGTTAGGGCTAATCCGCCTCGCGCTCAGCCTCGTAGTCCGGGGTGTGAAGCACACACTTCTCATCATTCCAGTGACTGCCGTGATTGCCCTGGCAGGCTGCGGCGGTGACGACTCGGGGGAGCAAGGTACGGCTGCCGCGGGTGAGACGGTCGACGTCTCGCTCGTCGACTTCGCGATCGAGCCGAAGACGATCCACCTCGACGCGGCCGGCACCTACACATTCCACGCAACGAACAACGGCCAGGCTCAACACGCGCTCGAGATCGAAGGCGGCGACGTCGGGGACGAGACCGACACCCTCAGCCCCGGCGACTCGGGCGACGTGACGGTCGCGCTCGCCGCGGGCGACTACGAGATCTACTGCCCGATCGACGGGCACCGCGCGCAGGGGATGGAAGGCGATCTCGTCGTCGGAAGCGCCGGCGGCGCGGGGGCGACGACGGAGGACGAGAGCGAGACGAGCACCGGGGGCGGCGCCGGCTACGGCTACCCGTGAGGCCGCTCGAGTGCTAGTAACACAGTTGCAAGGCGGGCGGCCCGGGCGGCGAGCCGCCCGCCTTTCCTCCGTCTAGTAGTTCGTGAAGAGCAGGTGCCGGTTGGTCGTGTTCGAGTTGAGCACGATGTTCTTCGTCGTGTTGTTGAAGAGTGCGGTGCGCACGGTTGCCGGCGACGCACCCGGGTTGCTCTGCAGATAGAGCGCGGCAACGCCTGTCGTGTGAGGCGTCGCCATGGACGTGCCGCTGATCGTGTTCGTCGCGGTGTTGCTCGTGTTCCAGGCCGACGTGATGCCGACACCCGGTGCGAACCAGTCGACGCAGTTGCCGTAGTTCGCCCAGGTCGCCTTCCGGTCGGAACTGTCCGTTGCGCTGACCGTCATCGCCGCCGCCACCCGTGCGGGCGACTGATTGCAGGCGTTGACGGCCTGGCCGAAGGCATTCCCGTTGCCGGCCGCGATCGCGTAGCTGACACCGTCGTTGATCGACCTCTGCACCGCAGCGTCGAGCGCGCTGGACGCGCCGCCGCCGAGGCTCATGTTCGCGACGGCCGGCTCGCCGGCGGCATGGTTGCCGGTCACCCAGTCGATACCCGCGATCACGCCGGACGTCGTGCCACTGCCGCTGCAGTTGAGCACGCGAACGGCCACGAGGGTGACGCCCTTCGCGACGCCGTAGGTGCTGCCACCGACGGTTCCGGCAACGTGCGTACCGTGGCCGTTGCAGTCGTTGGCGGTGCCGCCGCTCGTGACGGCGTCAAACCCGACGATCGCCCGGCCTCCGAACTGCGTATGGGTTCGCCTGATACCTGTGTCGATGATGTACGCCTTCACGCCCGCACCGGTGTTGAGGTACGTGAACGAACCGGTGAGCGGGAGGTTGTGCTGGTCGCTGCGGTCGATCCCCCAGGTCGCACCGGTCTGCGTGGTGTCGGCTGTGATCTCCGCGTCCGGCTCGATGAACGCGATCCGCCGGTCCGAAGCGAGGCGAGCCGCGACCGACTGCGGCAGCGACACCGTGAACCCCCTGAGCACGTTCTCGTAGACGTACGACGGGCGAAGGCCGAACCGCCGTGCATACTCGTCGGCGACCGGGCCGGCTCTCGCCACGAACGCGTCGTCGAGGACGACGATGTACCTGTTCCAGCCCTCAGCTTCGGTGCGTGCCGATGCCGGCGACGCGAGCACGAGCAGCAGCACGGCCAGCGCGAGGATCGAGCCGGCGAAGTGTGGCTTCGTCAAGAGCATCTCCCCCTTGAGAAAGAAACGAACGAGACCTCGCCGCAAGCGATCGCCCGCCGGCACCACCCCCTCTCCGGAGCCTCGCCGTTCACGACGGCGCGGTTGACCCCGGACAGCGCGGGAGCTTAACGGTTCGGGTCTAGATCTGCCAGGACCGGCCGAGGCGGGCGACCCGGACCTCGGTGGACGCCCGCCTCTCGGTTCGCCGACATCAGTCTTACGGCGTCTGCGTGACCACCACGTTGTTGCCTGTGACGGCGCCGCCCGTGTTGCCGGCGAGCGTCATCGTGGTCAGGTTCAGGACCCCTAGCCCCGGCAGCTGCTGGTCGGCGCGCACGCCGGCCCCGCCGTTGTTCGACGAGCTGCCGCGGCTCACCGTCGCAGTCAGGTTGCCGGTGCTGTTCTCGTCGAAGTCGATCCCGTGCCCGGTGTTGGCGTCGGTGGTCGTTCGATCGATGGTCGCGGCGAGGCTCCCGACGTCGTCCTCCCGGACGTTGATCCCGGCGAGACCGTTCCCGCTCGCGGTCGCCCGCTCGATGCTGGTCTGCAGGTCTCCGTTGCCCTGCTCGCGCACGTTGATGCCGCCGTTCAGGTTGTCGTTCGTCTGCGCGCCGCGCACGGTGGCGTTGATGCTGCCGTCGCCACGCTCCCGGATCTTGAGCCCGGCATCGCCGCCCGGGCCGTTCTCGTCGGCCTTGATGCCGACCACGGTGGTGATCAGGTCGCCGCCGCCCTCGACGTCGTCATCCTCCTCGAAGTCGACGCCTTCCTCGCGGTTCCCGCTCGCTTCGACAAGGATCAGATCGACCTTGAAGTCGCCGGCCGCGTTCTCGTTGAAATCCCACCCCTCCTCGAAGTTGTCGTTGGCCGAGCTCGCCACGACCTTCCCGATCAGGGCGCCTTCGTTCGACTCGTCCACGTCCATGCCGTCGTCGAGGTCGGCCTCCGTCACATCGAAGCTCCCGTTCCGGGTGATCTGGGTCGCCGACACGTTGAACACGGCATCGCCGATGCCTCGCTCGTCGAGCTCGATGCCGTCAGCACCGTTGTGGTCCACTCGGTCGAGGCTGATGACTGCGTTCAGGTCTCCGTTTCCGCCCTCGTTGACCCGAAGCCCGTCTCGGTCGAGCGCTCCGAAACCGTTGTCGGCAAAGCGCGAACCGATCACCCACACGTCGAGTGAGGCCTCCGATCCGTTCGGGTTGCTCGTGTCGACCGGGTCGACCTGATCGTTGATCAGGACCCCATGGCCGTCGTTTCCGAGAATCTGCACGCCGACGAGGACCACCTTCTTGGTGCCGGTGGCATCAGCGGGCACCTGATACGTCAGCCCCTGCTGGGGCGCATTCCGGACGGTGAGGCCGGTGACTGAGAGATTTCCCCGCGTCTCGGCCAGGAATGCCTCTTCGGCTGCCGCGTCGAGCCCGCCGCCGTCGATCACGGCGCCGCTGCCGAGGATGTCGAGAGACTGGCCGCCGTCGTAAGCGACCGGCTCCTTGAGCATGATCGGCCCCAGGCCCTTACGGAACTCGATCCGCGCGATCGACGGGTCGCCGTTCGCCTTCTCGATCGCGGCCCGAAAGGAACCTGCGCCGCTGTCTTGCGAGTTCGTCACCCGCGCGACACTCTGGCCGCTCCCCGCAGCCGATGTCGTGCCCACGCCCAGGGCGACCACGACGGCCACCATCACAGTTACAGCAACAGTCCTCCGCACGAAGTCCCCCTTGTTGTCTGATCCGACCGCTGTCGCAATCCTCTCGAACGACCCGATCCCCGGGGGTCGCCCCGAGGTGGCAGATCGGTTAAGGAGTGGAGAGCGGAGGTGGGTTCAGCGAGATAGACGGGTCGCGTCTAGATCTGCCAGGACCCGCCGACGAGCACGGGAACGCGTCCACCGTCACGGGTGATGCCCGTCACCGAGACGTCGTCGCTCCCGATCATGAAGTCGAGGTGGAGCTCGCTGTGGTTGATCCGCTCCACGTCCTCAGCGCCGACGAGGCTCTCGTACGCACCCCCGAACGCAAGGTGGCTCGCGGCGTTCTCGTCGATCAGCGTGTCGTAGAAGACCGTGCCGAGCGGGCCGATCCGGCCCTCCCGGTCGACGAGCGCGACCTCCCCGAGCCGGCGCGCCCCTTCGTCCACCGAGGTCCTGCCCTGGAGCGCCCGCCCACCCGTGTCGGCTTCCACCGAGACTGCCTGCCCCTGCTCGAAGCGGACTTCGATCCCGTCGATCAGCGTCCCGTCGCTCAGCACGAGCGGCCGCGTCGAGCGGACGACGCCTTCGGCCCGCTGCGGGTCCGGGGTCGTCGTCAGCTCCTCCGACGGCAGGTTGGCGACGAAGTCGACACCGCCTTTCGTGCGGTCGCGCGCGTTCTCGAACTTCGATGTCGGCAGCAGCCCGACCGTCAGGTCCGTGCCGGGGCCCTCGAAGTGGACCGCATCCAGCCGCAGCTCCGTCAGCCGCTCGCCGACCGCCGCCGTCGTCGAGAAGCGCTCGCGCCAGGCCTCGACGGGATCGGCTTCGTCGAGGCGGCAGACGTGCGCGATCTCCTCCCAGAGGCGCGCCAGCGGATCGTCGTCTTCCGGGTGGACCTGCCGCGCCCAGCCCTCCGTCGGGCCGGGCAGCACGAGCCAGTTCACCCGGCCGCGGTTGATCACGTCGAAGCTCTCCTTGACGCGGGGCAGGAGGTCACGGCTCAGCCGCCCCGGGTCGAGATCGTCGAGGAGGCCCGGGTGCGCCGAGCCGGAGAGCGAGATTCGTGCGCCCTCGAGCTCGTCGACCGCGAGGACGCGCTGCGCGTACCACGATGGGACGTAGTCGAGGGTTTCCTCCTTCGCGAGCTGGACGCGTGCCCGCTTGATGAACGGATCGAAGTACTGCACGTCCACGAACCGCGCACTCCGCTCGTACGCATGTCGCGCGATCGCGCGTGCGAGGTCGTGCTGGCCGTACTCGGCGTTGACGAGCACGACCTGGTCGGGCTGCACGTTGACCGCGTACTCGACGGCGACACGCGCGAGACGGTCTTCGAGCTCTGCGAAGCGCTCCATGGGCAGGCGATCCTAGCGGGGCAGCGAACCAGCATGCATGGACGCTCTCGAGCGCTTCCTTGCTTCGCCGTCCCTATCTGACGGGACCCGCCGCTCGTACCGATTCGACCTCGAGCCGTTCGTGGCGTGGCTCCGCGCCCGGGGTACGAAGCTCGAGCAGGTCGACTCGCGTGCGCTCGCGGAGTACGCGTCGGAGCTCGGACGCGACCGGCGACGCCTCGCGCCCGCCACGATCGCGCGGAAGCTCGCCGCGATCCGCTCCTTCCTGCGACACGCGCTCGGGGCGACGCACGTTCCCGAAGGCTCGTTTGCCCCACGGCGGGCGCGCCGTCTCCCGACGATGCCTCGCGCGAGTGAGATCGAGGCGATGCTCGATGCCGCGACCGGCGAGGGGCCGCTTCCCCTTCGGAACCGCGCCCTGCTCGAGCTCGTCTACTCTGCCGGGCTCCGCTCTCGCGAGGCGGTCTCGCTCGACCTCGCAGACGTCGACTTCGAGCAGGAACTCGTCCACGTGCACGGCAAGGGCGGCAAGGATCGCGTCGTGCCGCTGGGCGAGGAGGCCGCGTACCGGATCGCGCGCTATCTCCGCGACGCGCGTCCGCAGCTCGTCCGCGGCGCCGAGGCGGCGCTCTTCGTCTCGGCGAACGGCCGGCGCCTCGACACGAGCACGCTTCGCCGCATCTGCCCGAACCCGCACAAGCTCCG
Source organism: uncultured Actinomycetes bacterium (assembly GCA_963700495.1). Classification (GTDB taxonomy): domain Bacteria; phylum Actinomycetota; class Thermoleophilia; order Gaiellales; family Gaiellaceae; genus JACCTU01. The sequence goes on from CAVOXT010000006.1 coordinate 174,716, forward strand.
CCACGCCTTCGCCACGCACCTGCTCGAAGGCGGCGCCGACCTTCGCACCATTCAAGAACTCCTCGGCCATTCGTCCCTCTCGACGACGCAGGTCTACAGCCACGTGGACGGAAAGCGCCTCCGCCGTGTCTACGACAGAGCCCATCCCAGATCCTGAGCTCGACGGGTTCCTGGCCCTGCTTGCCGCACAGCGCGCGCCGCGGACGGTCGAGGCGTACCGGCGCGACCTCGTTCACTTCGCACGCTGGCTCGGCGCTGCTCCTTCGGGGGCGACGACCGAGCAGCTCGAGGCGTACGTCGCGCAGCTCCGGGCCGACGGACTCGCGCCTGCGACGATCGCGCGTCGGCTGGCGGCGCTTCGAACGCTGTACCGCCATCTGATGCTGCTCGGAGTGCGGGCCGACAACCCGGCCGCCGAGCTCGTACCGCCGCGCCGGATTCGGCGCCTGCCCAGGACGCTCTCGCCTTCCGAGGCCGAGCGCCTGATCGAAGCGGCAAACGGAACGACGCCCCGCGCCCTGCGGGACGCTGCGATCGTCGAGCTGCTCTACGGTGCGGGGCTCCGCGTCGGCGAGCTCGTCTCGCTCGAACGCGGCAGCATCGACCTCGACGAGCGGCTCGTCCGCGCACTCGGCAAGGGCTCCAAGGAGCGGATCGTCCCCGTCGGACGGCGCGCAACGGAGGCACTTCGCCGCTACCTGTCCCGCGGACGGCCGTACCTCGACCGCCGCCACCGGCCCGAGCTCTTCCTGAACGCGAAAGGCGGCCCGCTCACCCGGGCGGGGGTCTTCTTGATTCTGCGGAAACTTGCCGGAAAGGCAGGGCTCGAGCCCGAGCGGATCCACCCGCACCTGCTCCGACACTCGTTTGCAACCCACCTACTGGAGGGCGGCGCCGACCTCCGCAGCGTCCAGGAGATGCTCGGCCACGCCGACCTCTCGACCACCGAGCTCTACACCCACATATCCGACGCCCGACGCCGCGAGATGTACTTCCAGGCGCATCCACATGCTCGGAGGCGTTTGACCGATCGATGAACGGCAACCATGTGAGAAGCGGGATGAACGGAACAACGATTCAACTCCTCGTTCTGACCGCCTCCACGGGGGCCGGCATGCTGATGGTGCTCGCGGGTGTGCACAAGAACACGCTCGAGTGGAAGAGGCGCAAACGCGTCTGTCCCTCGTGCGGGCGCGAGATCGTCGGCCGCACCTGCACGCACCACCCCTAGCGCGGCGCGCCCGACTTCTTGCGCAGCACCTCCGCCACCTTGCGGGCGGTGTCCCGCAGCTCGCGGTCCTGCTCGTCGTCCTCGGCCATCCCCATGAGCAGCCGGATCGTGTCCGGCTGCGGAGACGCGTTCTTCAGGCAGACGATCGCCAGCCGCCGCACCGCCTCGTTCCCGTCGCCGTTGGCGAGCGAATGAAGCTTCGGCCGCACCTGGTTGACGACACCCGGGTGGTCGCGCGAAAGCGACTCCAGCGCGAGGAGCGCGGAGCCGCGGCAAGCGGGGCTGTCGTCCTCCAGCCCACGCCGCAGGAGCTCGGTCTTCTGCCTGAACCGGAACTGTGCGATTGCGCGATACGCCTGCGCGCGCACCCGGAAGTCGCGATCCCGCGCGGAGCTCTCGAGCTCGTCGGCCCACTCGAGCCGAAGCTTGGCGAGCCCCTTCTCGTCGCCCGCCGCCGCGAGCGCGTCCGCTTCGGCCGCGGCTTCCCCCAGCGTCACAGAGAGGAGAGCGAACGGGCGCCGGGCCCGACGTACTCCGCCGACGGGCGGATCAGCCGTCCCGTGCGCTTCTCCTCGAGGATGTGCGCAGCCCAGCCTGCGACCCGCGCGCACGCAAACATCGCCGGCGTCAGGTCGGGTGGGATGTCAGCGATGTCGAGCACGACGGCCGAGTAGAACTCGACGTTCGTCGCGATCACGTAGTCGGGCTTGCGCCGGTGCAGCTCGGCGAGCGCGGCCTCCTCGAGCGCCTCAGCGACCTCGAAGCGCGGCGACCCGAGCTCCATCGCCGTCCGCTTCAGGATGCGCGAGCGCGGATCCTCGGCCCGGTAGACGCGGTGGCCGAACCCCATGATCCGCCCGCGGTGGTCGAGGAGCTCCTTCACATACGCCGCCGGGTCGCCCGTCGCGGCGACCTCGTCGAGCATCGGCAGCACGCGCGCCGGAGCACCTCCGTGAAGCGGGCCGCTCAGCGCACCGACTGCCGCCGACATCGCCGCACCGCAGTCGGCACCGGTCGATGCGGTGATCCGCGCCGTGAAGGTCGAGGCGTTGAGGCCGTGCTCGGCCGTGCAGATCCAGTAGGTGTCGATCGCCTTGACGTCGTCGGGATCGGCCTCCCCCCGCCACCGAAGCAGGAACTTCTCCGCCGCCGTCGTTCCCCGGGCAACGACGTCGTCCGGGGCCGGCTCGCGACCGTCGGCGACCGCCGCCGACTTCGCGACGATCGACATCATCTGCGCCGAGAGGCGGGCGAGGTCGTTGCGGGCTTCACGGTCGTCGATGTCGACGAGCTTCTTCAGCCCCCACTCACTCGAGAGGTGCGCCGTCTCGGCCTGGAGGTCCGACGGAGCGTTGCCGCTCAGGCTTTTCGGCTCGTAGGGCTCGGGATCGGGCATGCCGGGCTCGAGGCTCTCGTCGACGAGTAGCCCCCAGACCTTCTCGTACGGGACCGTCCCGACGAGCTCCTCGATGTCGATCCCGCGATAGCGGAGCGCACCACCTTCGCGATCCGGCTCGGCGATCTCCGTCTGGATCGCCACGACCCCCTCGAGGCCCGGCCGGAAGTCCGTCGTGGTGCTCATCGGCGCGGACTGTATCGATACAGTCACCCCTCGGTATGGCGCAGAAACTGGAGGTCCGAGTCTGATGCGGCAGAAGGTCACCGTCGTCGGTGCAGGGAACGTCGGCGCGACCTGCGCGCAGGTGCTGGCGCAGCGCGACTACGCAAACATCGTCCTCGTCGACATCAAAGAGAACCTGCCTCAGGGCAAGGCGCTCGACATCGACCAGATGGGCGCGGTGCTCGGCTTCGAGCCGAACGTCGTCGGCTCGAACGGCTACGACGAGACGGCCGGCTCGGGGGTGGTCGTGATCACGGCCGGACTCCCTCGGTCGCCCGGAATGAGCCGTGACGACCTCGTCACGACGAACGAGAAGATCGTCCGCTCCGTCACGGAGCAGGTCGTCGCGGCGTCGCCCGATGCCGTGGTGATCGTCGTCTCGAACCCGCTCGACGCGATGTGCCACGTGGCCAAGAGCGTCTCGGGCCGGCCGAAGGAGCGGGTCGTTCGGCATGGCCGGCATCCTCGACACGGCGCGCTTCTCCACCTTCATCGCGTGGGAGACCGGCGCCTCGGTCAAGGACGTGACCGCGACCGTGCTCGGCGGCCACGGCGACCAGATGGTCCCCGTCGTCAGCGCGACGACGGTCGGCGGCGTGCCGCTCACGAAGCTCGTCTCCGAAGAGCGGATCGAGGCGATGGTCGAGCGAACGCGCAAGGGCGGCGGCGAGCTCGTCAACCTGCTCGGCACCTCTGCGTGGTACGCACCGGGCGCGGCGGCCGCTCAGATGGTCGATGCGATCTGCCTCGACGAGAAGCGCGTGCTTCCGTGCACGGCGTACCTCGAAGGCGAGTACGGGATCGAGGGCCTCTACATGGGCGTGCCCGTGAAGCTCGGCGCCGGGGGGATCGAGGAGATCGTCGAGCTCGACCTGACCGAGCAGGAGCGCGGCTGGCTCGACGAGTCCGCCGCTGCCGTTCGGGACGTGGTCGGCGTGCTCACGACCTAGTGGAGACCGGGCTCCGAGGCCGCGCTGCGATCGTTTGCGGCGCATCTGCCGGGATCGGGCTCGGCGTCGCGGAAGCACTCGCGGCCGAAGGCGCGAACGTCGCGATGTTCGCGCGCCGGCGCGACCCGCTCGACCGAGAGGCGGAGCGTCTGGGCGCCCTCGCCGTCCGCGGCGACGTCTCGAACCCCGCAGACTTGCAGCGTCTGGTCGAGAAGACCGTCGAGGCGTTCGGCGGCATCGACGTGCTCGTGAACAACTCGGGCGGCCCTCCCCGCACCGGCGCGATCGGCCTGACCGACCAGCTCGTCGAGGAGGCAGTGGAGTTGCTCCTGCTCTCCGTGATCCGGCTCACCGGGCTCTGCCTCCCGTATCTGGGCAAGCACAAGCGCGGCCGTGTGATCAACATCACCTCGAGCACGGTCCGTGAGCCCGTGGACAACCTCGCGCTCTCGAACATCGTGCGGCCGGGCGTCATCGGATGGGCGAAGACGCTCGCGCGCGAGGTCGGGCCGCAGGGAATCACCGTCAACTCGATCGCGCCCGGGCGGATCGACACAGCCCGGATCCGCGAGGTCTACCCGGACGGACCGACCGCAGACGACCTTCGCACGATCCCACTCCGGCGCCTCGGCTCGCCTCGCGAGGTCGGAGACGTTGTCTGCTTCCTCGCCTCGGACCGGGCGTCCTACGTCAGCGGAACGGTCATCCCGGTCGACGGCGGACTGCTCCGCGGGCTCCTGTAGCCAAGGCGTCACCATCTAGGATCAGCAACGTGCTGCGGCTGCTCACGCCGGTCCGGCTCGTCGTCGCCGGACTTCTCATCGCCGCGGTGGCCTTCGTCGCGTGGATCTTTCCGACCGAGAGCTACATCTTTCTGCCGAACAGGGCACACCCGGTGGCGCCCCTCGTCAAGGTCGAGGGCGGACACGACCCCAGGACCGGCGGCATCTACTTCGTGGACGTGCTCGTGCGAAAGGCAACTGTGCTCGAGCGGGCGTGGCCCGGTGTGCGGGAAGGCGCGACGGTCGTGCCCGCCGAGGCGATCCGGCCTCCGGGGGTCAGCGAGGGCGAGCGCCGGCGAGAGGAGCTCGCCGAGATGAAGACGTCGCAGGAGGTGGCCGCCGCCGTCGCGCTGAAGGCTCTCGGCTACAAGGTGATCGCGAAGCCGATCGGCGTGCGGGTCGAGTTCGTCGATCCCGAAGCGCCGGCCGGCGGGAAGCTCAACCCCGAAGACGTGATCACAAGGGTGAACGACACCAGGGTCACGGGTCCCGCCGGCCTCCGCGCGGCGATCCGGGCCGCGGGCACCGCTCGAGACATTCGGCTGGCCGTGCGACGCGACAACAAGAGCCTGCTGGTGACCGTCCGGCCCGAGCGGGGGCCGGAGGGCAGGCCGGTCATCGGCGTGATCGTGTCGCAGGCCGCCGCGATCAAGCTCCCGATCGACGTCGAGATCGACAGCGGCGGCGTGGGCGGACCGTCGGCAGGCCTCGCGTTCGCGCTCGACGTCATGGAGGAGCTCGGAGAAGACGTCGACAACGGCAACCGCGTCGCGGTCACCGGGACGATCGAGCTCGACGGCCACGTCGGGGACATCGGCGGCGTCAAGCAGAAGACGATCGGCGTCAAGCGAGCCGGGATCAAGGTCTTCCTCGTCCCGGCTGGGGATAACGCCACCGAGGCGCGTCGCTACGCCGGTGGGATCCGGATCATCCCTGTGACCAGTTTTCAACAGGCGTTGCGAGCGCTGGCAACATTGCCCCAGCAAGGGAAGGATTAGGGAGATTTCTCGAGGTTCGAATCGGCCGCAAAATGCGTCCGTTTCGTGAACGCCCGGCCTTACAACGAAGAGCGCGTTTCGTAGTATCGACGCCTGTTTCCAGGGGCCCGAGATGAACAAGGGGAGCTATGACCAAGGCCGTTGAACCAACCTGCAACGATTGCTACTTTCGACGCGCGGGTCTCTGCGCGCTTGCAGGTGACACGGTCTGCCCGACGTTCCGGGCCGCACAGCGCGGCGCGCTCGTCCCGCCCCGGCACCCCGTCCTCGTCGCGCGCCCGGTCGAGGCGCGCGCCGCCGCAATCGCCTAGACCGTCGCGGCGGCGGGCACCAGCGCGGCGAGCCGCGCAACGCCCTCTGCGATCTCCGCGGGCGAGACGAAGCTGAACGCCAGCCTCGCCGAGCGCTCCCCGCCCTCGCCGGGGAGGAAGAAGTCCGCTCCCTTCACGAACGTCACGCCGCTCGCCTCGGCGCGCCCGAGCAGCTCCGCGGCGTCGACCCCGAGGTCGAGCCAGAGGAAGTAGCCGCCCTCGGGCCTGCTCCACGTCGCCCGGCCGGCGAGCTCGCGCTCCAGTGACTCCAGCATGGCGTCGCGGCGGGCACGCAGCAGCCCGCGCACGCGCTCGAGGTTCGGCTCGAACGCGCCGCGCCTCACGAACTCGAACACGGTCGCCTCCGCGAGCAGGACCGGCGTGATGTAGACGGAGGTCGCGGTTGCCTCGAGCTCCCGGGCGAGCTCGGGCGGGAGCACGAAGTAGCCGACCCGGACGCCGGGAGCCACGGTCTTCGAGAACGACGAGCTGTAGATCAGGCCCTCGCGGCCGGCGAGGTCGAACAGCGTCGGCGGCGCTTCGCCCTCGTAGCGGACGAGTCCGTACGGGTCGTCCTCGAACACGAGCAGATCGCGCTCACGCGCCAGCTCGGCGAGACGGCGCCGGCGTTCGGTCGAGAGCGTCCGGCCGCTCGGATTCTGGAAGGTCGGAATCGTGTAGAGGAGCGCAGGCCGGCCGTCCGAATCGAGCTCGGCTTCGAGCGCCTCCACGTCGAGGCCCTCGTCGTCCTGGGGGATCGCGACGACGTCCGCTCCGAGCTCGAGCAGGAGCTTCAGCGGCCGGTCGTAGGTCGGCGCCTCGACGATGAAGCGCCGCTCCTTCGCAAAGTGCGAGGCGAGGAAGACGAAGCCCTGCAGCGAGCCGTTCGTGAGCAGGATGCGCGACGGCTCGACACCGTGGCGCTCCCCGAGCCACTCCCGAAGCGGCGCGTAGCCGCCGCCGGCGCCGTACGAGAGGATCGTCCGGCCGTCGCGCTCGAGCGCGGCGCGGGCGCAGTCGGCCAGCTCGTCGACGGGCAGGCACTCCGGCGCCGGAATGCCGCGGGCGAAGGAGATCGGCGGCATGCGCCGGAGTGTAGTGAGCCGACCGGTCCGTCAGGTTCACTTACGGCGTGGTCCGTACGTTCGCCGTCCTCTGCGCGGCGGCCGCGCTCGTCGCGGGCTGCGGAGGCGACGAGTCGTCGTCGGAGGCCTGGGCGAACGACTTCTGCACGAGCGTCGGCGACTGGCGCGACGAGATCGAGAAGGCCGCCTCCGACCTCGCCGATCCGAGCACGCTGAACGAGGCGACGCTCGACGAGGCCGTTCGGCAGGCGGTCGCGGCGACCGACGACCTGCTCGCCGACCTGGGCCAGCTCGGCCCGCCGAAGACAGAGGCAGGCGATCAGATCGAGCAGCAGCTCGACGACCTCGAGAACGTGCTCCGGGCCAGAACGAACCAGGCTCGCAAGGCGCTGGAAGAGCCGGCCGACAGCGTGAGTGGCGCGTTCGCCCGCCTGGCCACGCTCTCGACCCAGCTCGCGGCAGCGGCTGCGGCGGTCGAGCAGGCGATCACGGAGATCCGCCAGCTCGGCCCCGCCGGGGAGCTCGAGCAGGCGCTCCGCGACAGCGATGCCTGCGAAGGCCTTCGCCCCGGCGGCGGGGGTTAGGCGCTAGGTCCGGGCGCCGACGGCGTCCGCGACGAGCTGGGCGACCTCCGTCGGCGTCGTCCCGACGCGCACGCCGCATGCCTCGAGCGCGTCCTTCTTCGCCTGCGCGGTGCCCGAGGAACCGGAGATGATCGCGCCCGCGTGCCCCATCGTCTTGCCGGGCGGCGCGGTGAAGCCCGCGATGTACGCGAGGACGGGCTTCGACATCCGGTCGCGGATGAACTCGGCGGCCTTCTCCTCCTCGTTGCCGCCGATCTCGCCGACCATGACGACGAGCTCGGTCTCCGGATCGGCCTCGAACTTCTCGAGGATGTCCATGAACGAGGAGCCCGGCACCGGGTCGCCGCCGATCCCGACGATCGACGAGTTGCCCAGCCCGAGCTGTGCCAGCTCGTAGCCGATCTGGTACGTCAGCGTGCCCGACCGCGAGACGAGCCCGATCGAGCCGTCGGCGAAGACCTCCGCCGGGATGATCCCGACGTTCGCCTTGCCCGGCGAGAGCACGCCCGGGCAGTTCGGGCCGATCAGCGTGATCCCTCTCGGGCGCACGTAGGTGTAGACGCGAAGCATCTCGTGGGCCGGGATGTGCTCGGTGATCACGATCACGGTGCCGATCCCGGCGTCGACCGCCTCGTAGACGGCGTCGGTCGCGAATCGGGCCGGAACGAAGATCAGGGACGTGTTCGCGCCCGCGTGCTCGACGGCCTCGGAGACCGTGTCGTAGACCGGGATCCCTTCGACGTCCTGCCCGCCCTTTCCGGGCGTCACGCCGGCGACGACGTTCGTGCCGTACGCGCGGTTTCGCAGGCCGTGGAAGCGGCCCTCGCTTCCGGTCAGACCCTGCACGACGAGGCGGGTTTCGGTGTCGACGACGATCGCCATCAGCGCTTCCTCCCCTTCAGCACGATCGATCGCATCTTCACGCGACCCTCTTCGATCTCGTCAGCGAGCAGCTCGCGGACGCGCTGCGCGTCCTCCTCCGGCGTCTCGACACGCGCGAGCCAGCCGTCGACCTCGACCCAGCGCTCGAACCGCTCGGTGCATTCCACCTCGAGCCCGCCGCCCTCGAAGAGCGCCCGCCACTCGTCTTCGGAATAGCAGCGCACGTGGGACGGGTCGCGCAGCTTCTCCGCCCGTTCGACGTGCTCGCCCGAGAACAGGTTGTCCTCGACGACGACGCGGTCCTTCGTCACGCGCGCCATCTCGGCGATCGCGGTCCGGACGTCCGCGAAGTGGTGCGCCGCGATGCGGCAGGCGACGACGTCGAACGAGCCGTCGGCGAACGGGATCTCCTCCGCGCGGGACACGACCGTGGGCTGCATGCCTGGAGCAGGGTCGACAGTGACGACCTCGCAACCCGCGTCGCGCAAGCGCCGCGCCACGTGGCCGCCGCCGGTCGCGACGTCGAGCGCCTGCACGCCCTCCCCCGGCTCGCACCACTCGACGACGAGGTCGAGGTCGGGTCCTTCACGGTGGGTCGGACTGTCTCGGAACGCCTGCGCGCGCGCGGACCACACGTCGGTCATGCGGCCAGCTCCACGGCGCGTCGGGCGGCTTCGAGCATGGTGGGCTCCACGTGAAGGTTCGCGGGCGCTGCCTCGTCGAGGATGCGCCGCCCCTCCTCCGCGTTCGTGCCGTCGAGGCGCACCACGATCTGCTGCTCGATCGTCATCCGGTCGAGCGCCGACAGGATCCCGCGGGCGACCTCGTCGCAGCGCGTGATCCCGCCGAACACGTTGAAGAGGATCGACTTCACCTGCGGGTCTGCGGTGATCACCTCGAGCGCATCGACCACGCCCTCTGCATCACCTCCGCCGCCCAGGTCGCAGAAGTTCGCGGGCCGTCCACCGGCGAGCGCGATCACGTCGAGCGTCGACATGACGAGGCCCGCCCCGTTGCCGAGGATCCCGACCTCGCCGTCGAGCTTCACGTAGGTGACGCCTTTCTCGCGCGCGGCGCGCTCTTCGGCGGGTACCGACTCGAGATCGCGCATCTCCGCGACGTCGGGATGCCTGAAGAGCGCGGCGTCGTCGACCGTGAACTTCGAGTCGAGCGCCTTCACCGTGCCGTCAGGCGTGACGATCAGCGGATTGATCTCGGTCAGCATCGCGTCCGTCGCGACGAAGGCCTCGTAGAGCTTCCCCACGATCGAGAGGATCTGCTTCTGCTCGCCCGGGTCCTCGACGCCGCCGCCGTAGACGAGCCGCCGTGCCTGCCACGGCTGGAAGCCCTCGAACGGGTCGACGTGCAGACGGACGAGCGCGTCAGGGTGCTTTTCCGCGACCTCCTCGATGTCGATCCCGCCACGCGTCGTGAACATGAACAGCGGCTTCTTCGCACCCCGGTCGAACGTGAGCGAGAGGTAGTACTCCTTCGCGATGTCGGAGGCCTGCTCGATCCAGACCTTCCGGACGACGTGGCCGCGAATGTCCATCCCGAGGATCTGCTTCGCCTTCGCGCGCGCGTCGTCAGGGCCGTCGGCGAGCTTGATCCCGCCGGCCTTGCCACGACCCCCGGTCAGGACCTGCGCCTTGACGACGACCCGGCCTCCGAGCTCGGCGGCGGCGGCATGCGCCTCGTCGGGCGTCGTCGCGAGCCGCCCCTCGGAGACGGCGATGCCGAAGTGCTTGAAGAGCTGCTTGCCCTGGTACTCGTACAGGTCCACCGGCGGCGGACTCTAACGACGCTCGAGCAGCCCCCGAAGCGCTTCCAGCCGCCGATCCCACTCCGCGCCGACCGACGCCATCCAGAGCGCGGCGGCCTCGAACGGCTCGGGCGTCAGCCGGTAGCGCGACTCGCGGCCGCTGCGGGACCACTCGACGAGACCGGCCTCCGCGAGCAGGTCGAGGTGCTTCGCGACGCCCTGTCGGGTGATCGGAAGCCGGCCGGCGAGCTCCGTCGGCGTCTGCGCGCCGTGCTCCGAGAGGAGCTCGACGATCTGGCGGCGCGTGGGGTCGGCGAGGGCGGTGAAGACCGCCCCCGCCGCCTCGTTGCTCCTACGCGCCGACTCGCGCCCCAAGATGCTCCCGCAGCTCGGCGAGCTCTCCGTCCCAGCCCCGCTCGTTGTCGTGCCGCGCCGCCTCGGGGAGCGCCGCGAAGCCCGACTCGACGAGCAACAGCCGCGTCCCGTCAGGCGTCTCCTCGAGCGTGAACTCGACGAGCGTGGTCGCACCGCCGCTCTGCACCTGGCTCGGCTCCCAGCGGTAGGAGAACCTCCGGGGCGGGTCGACTTCCTCGACCGTGAAGCGCACCTCGGTCTTGTCCCAGCGGAAGACGCCCTCGCCGCCCGGCCGCAGGTCGAGCTCCGTGCCGTTGCCGAACCACCTGCTGATCTGGTCGGGCTCGGTGAGCGCGGCCCAGACGTCGGCCCTCGGCACGTCGAGGGTCATCGTCCTCTCGATTCGATCGGTATTCATCGCTGCCTCCTCTGATACGCAACCGTTTGGTTGCACTACAATACGCAACCCGCTGGTTGCGTGTCAAGTCTGCCGGCTCGGTACTCTCGAAACGTGGACGCGATCGTCGTCGACGAGCTGCGGAAACGGTACGGCGGCGTGCAGGCGCTCGACGGCGTCTCGTTCCGCGTGCAGGAGGGCGAGGTGTTCGGCCTGCTCGGGCCGAACGGCGCCGGCAAGTCGACGACCGTGCGGATCCTCTCGACGCTCGCCCGGGCGGACGACGGCCGCGCCGAGGTCGCCGGGCACGACGTGCGCCGCGAGCCGGGACGCGTCCGTCGTTCGATCGGCTACGTCCCGCAGAACTCCGGCGTCGACCGGGAGGCGACCGGCCGCGAGAACCTGACCCTGCAGGGACACGTCCAGGGCATCAGTGGGAGCGCGCTCGAGCGGCGGGTCGAAGAGCTGCTCGACCTGTTCGGGCTGATGGAGGCCGCCGACCGGCAGGTGCGCGGGTACTCCGGCGGGATGAAGCGCCGGCTCGACGTGGCACTCGGACTCGTCCATCGCCCACAGGTGCTGTTCCTCGACGAGCCGACGACCGGCCTCGATCCGGAGGCGCGGGCCGCGATGTGGGAGGAGCTGGGCCGGCTGGCCGGCGACGAGCAGCTGACGATCCTGCTCACGACGCACTACCTCGAGGAGGCCGACGCACTCGCCGACCGGCTGGCGATCGTCAGCCGCGGCAGGGTCGTCGTCGAGGGCACCGCCGAGGACCTGAAGCGCGAGCTCCACGGGGACTCGGTCAGCGTCGAGCTCGAGGACGGCCGCGGGCCTGACGCGCACCGCGTCGTGCAGGCGCTCGAGACGGTGCACGAGGCGACGCTCGAAGGGCGGGTTCTCCATGCGCGCGTCGAGCACGGCGCGCAGGCGGTGCCGCGCATCCTCTCTGCGCTGGAGTCGAGCGGCGTCCCGGTCGCGTCGATCACCGTCGCGCGGCCGTCGCTCGACGACGTCTACCTCCACTTCACCGGACGCGACTTCACCTCGGACGATCGAGAGGGCTCGTGACGGAAGCCGCCGCACACACGTGGTTCATGGTCGAGCGTCAGACGCGCAACCTCGTCCGCGAGCCGATCTGGATCGCGATGATGCTGATCCAGCCGATGATCTGGCTGCTTCTCTACAGCCAGCTCTTCCGGCGAGTCGTCGACCTCCCCGGTTTCGAGACCGACTCGTACCTCGACTTCCTCGCCCCCGCGGTCGTGGTCATGACGGCGTTCTTCCAGGGAACCTGGAGCGGGATGGGGATGATCACCGACCTGGACCGCGGCGTGATCGAGCGCTTCCTCGCCACGCCGGCGAGCCGGACCGCGCTCGTGCTCTCCCAGGTCGTGCGCTCGGCGCTGACGGCTGCGATCCAGGGCCTGATCATCCTGCTCGTCGCCCTCGCCCTCGGCGCCGGGAACGGCGGCCCGGTCGGCTGGGTCGCGATCCTCGTCGCCGGCATGCTGATCTCCGCCGGCTTCTCCGGCATCTCGCAGGGTGTGGCGCTCTTGACGCGGCGCGAAGCGACGATGATCGCGATCGCGAACTTCATCGGGCTGCCGCTGATGTTCTTCTCGGCGATGCTGATCGACTTCTCGCTCATCCCCGGCTGGATGCAGGCGGCGGCGCGCGTCAACCCGGTGCAGTGGGCCGTCGACGCCGCGCGGGAGCCCGTGCTCGGCAACCCCGACTGGAGCCTGGTGGGTCTGTCGCTCGCCCTCCTCGTCGGGTTCACCGTCGCGACCACGGCGTTCGCGACCTGGGCGTTCCGCTCGTACCAGCGCACCTTGTAACCTCCGGGTTCGCCGCAACCCATTCCAGGGAGGTTCGATGGACTCGCCCACGACACTTGCAGACGAAGAGATCCGCAGCGACACGTTCCGTGCCGAGATCGCAGACGACGACGCCGACAGCAGCGACAGCGACTCGACCGACGCCGACAGCGACGACACCGACGCCGACAGCGACGACACCGACGCTGACTCAGACGACACAGACCCGTCGTAGCGCCCTCGCGCGCTGCATCGAGCCTGTCGAGGAAGACCGCTTCCTCGCGGAGTACTGGGAACGCAGGCCGCTCGTCGTCACGCGCGACGAGCCCGGGCGGTTCGACGATCTCCTGACGACGGAGGACGTCGAGGGCCTGCTCGAGTCCGGCGGCCTGCGTTCCCCTGCCTTTCGCCTCGTCCGCGCGGACGAGAAACTGCGTGCCAGGGACTACCTCGTCGACGTTCCCTGGCGACCGCAGGCGTTCACCGGCATGGCGGACGTCGCACGGGTCGCCGAGGCGTTCGACGGCGGCGCGACCCTCGTCGTGCAGGGCATGCACCACTGGTGGCCCGCGCTCGCAACGTTCTGCCGATCGCTCGAGTCGTCACTCGGACATCCCGCGCAGGCGAACGCGTACTACACCCCGCGCTCTGCGCAGGGACTCCCGGTCCACCACGACACCCATGACGTCTTCTGCCTTCAGATCGCCGGGGAGAAGCGCTGGCTCGTGTACGACCCGGTCTGGGAGCTGCCGTTGAAGGGTCAGCGCTACGACGTGAGCATGGGCGAGCCGGGCGCGCCGGTGCTCGACGTCACGCTCGGACCGGGCGACACCCTGTACCTACCGCGCGGCTGGCTCCACGAGGCGAAGACGTCGGAGTCCGACTCGCTTCACCTGACGATCGGCGCCAACGTCTACAGCTGGATCGACGCGTTCAGCGCCGCGCTCGAGGAGTGTGCGAACGATCCCGACTTCCGGCGTTCGCCCGACGGTTCCGCGGACGAGCTCGTCGAGCGGCTGGGCGCCCGGCTCGGGGAGGACGACGTCCGCCGCCGGATGCGCTCGCGGCTCGTGCGCACGCGCCGCCCGATCCTCGACGGGCAGGTCGAGCAGCTTCGTGCGCTCCGCGACCTCGACGACCAGACAGAGCTCGAGCGGCGCCCGACCGTGATCGCGGACCTCGAGGAGCGCGAAGACCAGGTCGTCGTCCTGTACGAGGGCCGGACCCTCGAGTTCCCCGCGCGCCTGCGCGATGAGCTCGCCTACGTGCTCGCGGCGGACGAACCGTTCCGCGCTTCCGACCTGCCGGGCGAGCTCGACGAGGACGCCCGGCTCCTGCTCGTCGGCCGGCTCGTGCGCGAGGGCCTGCTGCGGATCAGCGGCTGACGACGAACCGGCGCGGCCTGCGCATGACCTCCGAGTTGCACGTCAGATAATCCTCGGGACCGAGCTCCACGCGCACGGTGCGCTCGTGCACCGTGCCCGAAAGCTCGGCGAAGGCGATCCGCTCGCCCTCTTCGGCGACCAGCCGCAGCGCGTCCAGGCCGAGCAGCCCCGTCTCCTCGCGCACGTCCCGCTCCGCCGCCTGTGCGGCGAAGGAGTGGCACGACCGACCGCGGTACAGCTCGAGCTCGATCCTGCGTTCGAGGTGGGCGTCCAGCACGTCGACCGCGTCTTCCCTGCCGACGCGGCCGTAGTAGATCCCGTGCGGCAGGCAGACGAGGTTTCCGGCGAACCGGTCGCCTCCGATGTGGGTCGTCTGCCAGACCGACTCGTCGTCCAGCTGCTCGGCCAGCGCCTCGAAGAGCGGCCGACCGTAGCGCGCACAGCACGCATCGTGCTTGCCGTGCGTGCAGACGAGGAAGAGCGGGTGGTCGAGCGCCTCGCCGGCCGTCGCAAGGTCGAGCTCGCGCAGGTCCTCGTAGGCCTCGAACCCGGAGCAGCGAAGCGTCACCTCGCCCTCGCGGGACGTCGCCGCATACGCGCGGAGCTCCGGATACCCACGCCGGTCGGGGCGGCGGATGAAGAGCAGGCGCGTCTTCGGCCGGGCTGCAACCTGCTCGCGCAGGCGAGCCTTGACCTGATCCGACAGGCCGGACGCCGGCAACGCGTTCGAGCCCCAGAGCCCGCGGTACTCGACGAGGAGCCAGTGGTCGATCCGGCTCGCCGTCGCCGCGAGCGACTCGCCGTTGTCCCTCGAGACGTCGCTGCAGAACGGCCGCCGGCTACTCACGCTGTGCGAGGACGCAGATCACCTGGCCGTTCTGGATGGGTTGCCCGGCCCCGACGGACAGCTGGGTGACGACGCCGTCGCGATGCGCCGTGATCTCGTTCTCCATCTTCATCGCCTCGACGATGCAGAGCACAGATCCGGCGTCGACCGCCTCCCCCTCCTCGACGGCGACCGAGAGTACCGTCCCCTGCATCGGGCTCACGACGGCGGCGCCGCCGCCGACGTGCCCGTCCTGCGCCCGTTCCGCGCGGCGCCGGGCGAGCTCGGCCCAAGGCGGCTCGGGGACGAGCGCAGTCACCTCGTAGCGCCGTCCGTCGACCTCGACTGCCGTCGAGCGGGCCTCGAGCCGCGCCCCGAGCGAGCCGCCGACGCCGTGACTCGCCGCGTCGATCTCCTCGGCCCTGCGCGCGAGCTCCTCCGAGTCGACGACGCCGAGGCAGGTCTCGCCGGCGACGAAGCACGGATGCTCGAGCAGGGCTTGATGGAAGCCGAGGAGCGTCTTGACGCCGCCGATCTCGAACTCCGCGAGCGCCCGGAGCATGCGCCGCCGGGCGTGCTCGCGGTCTGCGTCGTGCACGATCACCTTCGCGATCATCGGGTCGTAGAGCGGCGAGATCTCGCTTCCTTCGACGACGCCCGAGTCGACACGCACGCCCGGGCCCGACGGCTCGCGGTAGCGGGTGATCCGGCCGGGCGCAGGGAGGAAGCCTTTGGCCAGATCCTCGGCGTTGATCCGGCACTCGATCGCGTGCCCGCGCAGGACGACGTCCTCCTGACGGAGCGAGAGCGGCTCGCCCGCTGCGATCAGCACCTGCTCGCGGACGAGGTCGAGCCCGGTCACGACCTCGGTGACGGGGTGCTCGACCTGGATGCGTGTGTTCATCTCCATGAAGTAGTAGGAGCCGTCGGGTGCGAGCAGTCCCTCGATCGTCCCCGCCGAGCGGTAGCCCGCCGCACGCGCCACGTCGACCGCGATCGCACCCATCCGCTCCCGCAACTCGGCGTCCGCCGCGGGCGAAGGCGTCTCCTCGACCAGCTTCTGGTAGCGACGCTGGATCGTGCAGTCGCGCTCCCCGAGGTGGATCACGTTCCCGTGTGTGTCCGCGAGCACCTGCACCTCGACGTGGCGCGGGTCCTCCAGGTAGCGCTCGACGTACACGGTCGGGTCGGCGAAGTAGGACAGCCCCTCCCTGCTCGCGGACTCGTACGCCCGTTCCGCCTCGTCCGCCCCCCGCACGATCTTCATCCCCTTGCCGCCGCCGCCGGCCGCCGCCTTCACGATCAGCGGATAGCCGATCTCCTCACCGAGCCCGACGACCTCTTCGGCCGACGCGACGGGATCGGTCGTCCCAGGAATGATCGGGACACCCGCCGCGTGCATTCTCGTCCGCGCCGCCGTCTTGTTTCCCATCAGCTCGATCGCCTCGGGCGGCGGCCCGATCCAGACGAGTCCGGCCTGCTCGACCGCCCGCGCGAAGCTCGCGTTCTCGGCGAGGAAGCCGTAGCCCGGATGCACCGCCTCGGCGCCGCTCGCAGTTGCCGCCGCGAGCAGCTTCTCGACCATCAGGTAGCTCTCGGCGGCGGTTTCGCCGCCGAGCGGAATCGCGCGGTCGGCCGCCGCGACGTGTCGCGCGCTGCGGTCGGCGTCGGAGTAGACCGCGACCGATCCGATCCCGAGCTCCCGAAGCGTCCGGAAGATGCGGACGGCGATCTCTCCGCGGTTGGCGACGAGGACGTTGGCGAAGGCGGCCATTGTGGGGCGTATTCTCCCCGCGGATGAGCCTGCCCGATTACCTGACCGTCGCCCGGGCGGCCTCAGTCCCCTTCGTGGTGCTCCTGTTCGTGTGGGACTTCCCGAACCACGCGCTCTGGGGGACAGCGCTGTTCGCGGTTGCGATGGCGACCGACTGGTTCGACGGGCGGATCGCCCGCCGGCGCGGCCGGACCTCGCCGCTCGGCTCGCTCCTCGACCCGATCGCGGACAAGATCCTCGTCCTCTCGGTGCTGATCGTCCTCGTCGGCGAGGGCGTCTTCCCCGGTTGGATGGTGGCGGCGATCGTCGCCCGCGAGTTCCTCGTCTCCGGATTGAGGCAGGCGGCGATCGAGCGCGGCGTCGTCGTCGAGGCGCGCGACCTCGGCAAGCTCAAGACGTGGTCGCAGGCGGTCGCCGCGGGGGTCGGCGGGCTTGCGGCAGCCGACGTGTGGAGCGACGACGTCGCCTGGTGGGCGCTCCTCGTCGCGCTCGTGCTGACGTGGGTCTCGGGACTGGACTACGCCCGCGCGGCGCCGCGCCTTCTCCGGGGCCGCGCCGTCGCGTAGTCGAGCCCGGCCCGGCGCCAGCGGCTGCGGTAGGCCGGGTGGTCAAGTAACAGACTGTTACTTGCTCGAACGGCCCGGCGGATCGCCTCGGCCACGCCGTCGTCGGGCGGCGGTTGGATCTCGAAACGCACAGGTCCAAGACTAAAGCGACGGCGCTCTGCGCCGATGGAAGGGACCAGGATGGCCCGCCGTCTCCTCCTCCTCGTCGCGCTCCTCGTGCTCGTCCCGGCAGGGGTCGCGCTCGCCGCCAAGCCCGCGTCGTGGGCCGCAGCCGAGATCCGCCTGCTGGGGCAAGATCCCGCCGCCTTCCGCGCCGACGACACTGTCACCCGGGGCGAGCTCGCCGAGCTGCTTGCCGAAGCGACCCAGACCGAGCCCGCCGTGATCGCCGTCCCCGAGACGCCCCTCATGCTGCAGGAGCTCGACGCCCGCCTGGTTGCCGCTCTCGGCCTGACCGCCGAGGCCAAAGCCTTCGCCGACGGAGCGAGGACGGCGGGATTGACGCCGACCTCGCGCTTCGGCACCGAGGTCGCAGCGCGGCTGCTCGGGCTCCGCACGAATCATCCGGCCAAGGACGACGCGCTCGAGCGGCTCCCGACCGAACCAGCGCCGCGAGCCGAGGCCGCCTACTCGGTGGCACAGATCGTGCGCTTCAAGGGCTGGGAGGTCGACCGAGTCAAGGAAGCGGCCGCCTCCTTTGTCCTCCCGCCGCTCCAGGACTGGCAGCAGCAGATCATCGGCACCGCCTTCAAGCTCGTCGGCTACCCCTACATCTGGGGCGGGACGCACGACCGCGGCCAGGTCGCCTTCGGGAAGACCGTCCCCGGGGGCTACGACTGCTCCGGGTTCGTCTGGCGCGTCTACAAGCAGGCTTATGCCGGCGCGGGGACGCTTTCCTCCACGCTCCGCGGCCGGACGACGTACACGATGAGCGGCGAGGTGCCGAAGTCGCAGCGGATCCCCCCGGTCGCGATCCAGCCCGCCGACGTGATCTTCTTCGGCTCCAGGGGCCCGCGCTCTAAGCCGGCCGAGATCGGCCACATGGGGATCTACGTGGGGAACGGGTGGTTCGTCCACTCGTCCCGGTACGGAGTCGCGCTCGAGCAGCTGTCCGGCTGGTACCAGGAGAAGCTCGCCTGGGGCCGTCGGCCGCTCGCCGAAGCGGGCCTCATCCTCCCGAACTAGCCCAAATAGGGGGAAAACGGCTCCCCCGCCTCAAATCACTCCATCGGGTGATGGCCGCCCAGACACCTGTAGAGAGAATCAAGACGTCTGTTCGACCCATCTGGACCTGGGGAGGTCTTGAATGCTTCAGTGGAAAGTTCGTTTTGCGGTCGCCGCGGCTCTCGTTTTTTCAGCCGTCGGCGGCGAGTGGGACTGGCTCCGCACCTTCGGCTGGTAACCAGCCGGCTGTGCGCGCGCTGGCGTTGCCTTCCAGGCAACTCGCTGCGCTCGTCGTCCCCGTCTCCGTAGCCGGAGTCGGGGTCGTCGGCGCTGCTACGTACTCCCTGATCACGGGAGGCGCCAGCGCGGCCACAATCTTTTCGATCGTCGCGATGTTCGCGGCGTGCGTGCTGGCGGAGCGGTACCCCGTCAGCCTCGACGGCGTGGACGCAGGCGGGGTCACGCTGTCGTACTCGTTCGTGATCTCGGCCGTCGTGCTGTTCGGCTGGGAGGCTGGGGTGCTCATCGTCGCGGCGTCAACCGCGATCATGCAGCTCCTCCAGCATCGCCCGGCGATTCGCGTCACGTTCAACGTCGCGGTCTTCTCGCTCGCGGCGTTTGCTTGCGCGATCGCGATCGCGCCGTTCGACCCCGAGAGCGCGGCCGGACTCGTGGTTACGGTCGCCGTCGCGGCAGCGGTCAACTATTCGGTGAACATGGTCCTGATCACGGCTGCCGTCGCGATCAGCTCGAAGAAGTCCTACATCGGGCTGCTCCACACGAACGTCCGGGGCACGATCGTCCCCTTCGCCCTGATGGGCTCGGCGTCGCTGATGCTCGTCGTGCTCTGGGAGCGCTCGCCCTTCCTCTCGTTCGTCCTGATCGGGCCGCTCCTCGCGATCGCGCTCTACCAGCGCTCGACCTACCGCGCGCTGCGGGCGATGCGGCTGGCCCTGACCGATCCGCTTACGAACCTGGGCAACCACCGGCACTTCCACGAGCGCCTGCAGCGCGAGCTCGCGCTGGCAGAGGAGAACGACGAGCCGCTCTCGCTGTGCCTGGTGGACATCGACGACTTCAAGCGGATCAACGACCGCTTCGGCCACCCGGCCGGCGACGGCGTGCTCGGCCAGGTGGGCAAGCGCCTGCGCCAGGGCGGCGAGGCGTTCCGGCTCGGCGGCGACGAGTTCGCCGTCCTGATTCCGGGGTTGAACGGGAAACAGGCTCTTACGGCCGCGAGCTCGATCGTCGACCGCGTGGCGGCGCTCGACCTCGAGCACATCGGCCCGATCACCGTCAGCGCCGGGCTTGCGACCTATCCGGTCCAGGGCGTCGGCCGAGACGAGCTGATCAGACTTGCCGACTCCGCGCTCTACTGGGCGAAGGAGCACGGCAAGAACCAGGTGCGGGCATATCGCCCGGACGTGGTCGAGCTGGCAGAGTTGCGGCGACTCGCCGCCGGCCCCGACCGGGCGGCCCGCTACCGGGCTGCGGCAAGCCTCGCGAAAGCGGTCGACGCGCGCGACGTCTACACGGGGTCGCACTCGCAGCGGGTCGGCGAGCTGGCCGCGCTCATTGCGACGCGCCTGGGGGCGGACCCCGAGCTGATCGAGCTGATCAGGCTCGCCGGCTCGCTGCACGACCTCGGCAAGCTCGCGATCCCGGAGGAGATCCTCCGCAAGCCGGCCCCGCTCACAGAGGCGGAGCGGATGGTGCTCGAGCGGCATCCGCAGATCGGGTTCCGGATGCTCGAGAGCCTCGGCGTCGATCCCGTCGCCGACTGGGTCCTGCATCACCACGAGCGCTGGGACGGTGCCGGCTATCCCGACGGGCTGCCCGCAGAGGAGATCCCGCTCGGGGCCCGGATCATCTTCGTCGCCGACGCGTACGACGCGATGACGTCCGACCGCGTCTACCGCCGGCGGCTGACGGCAGAGGACGCTCTCGACGAGCTCGAGCGCTGCGCGGGTACGCAGTTCGACCCGGAGGTCGTTGCCGCATTCGCAGACGAGCTCGGAATCATGCGCCCGGTTCCGGCGCTCGCCTCCTAGGGCGGATCACCCTTTCAAGCTCGGGACCACCCCATTGAGTGATTCCGAGGGTTGCGTCTACACCCATGATGAGTGGATTCGAATCAACCGACAAGGGGCAGCATGATGCAGTTCAAGGTGAAGTCCGCGCTGACCGTCACGATGCTGACGGCAATGAGCGCGGCCGCAGGCTTCTCCTCATTCGACTTCCGCTGGCTCAGCTTCTTCTGGTAGGCGGATAGCGATGCGCGTCCAACCCGTCGGCGCGAGAGGCCGGGGGGGTGGGGTCAGGCCAGACGAGCGCCGGGCGTTCTCCCGGTTGCTCCCGACCCTCTTGCCGGTCGTCGCCGCCGGAGCTGCCGTGCTGGCCGCGGCCGTGCTCTCCGTCGTCACGGCACCCCCTTCCCTGGCCGGAGCCGCCGGCGTGCTCGCTCTCTTCGCGGCCGCGCTGCTCGCCGAGGCCTACCCCGTACCGGTCGAGAGCCTGCCGGGCGGATACGTCTCCCTAGCGGCCGTCTTCTTTGTCGGCGCCGCGGTCCTCTTCGGGCCTGCGGAGGCGGCCGTCATTGCGGTCGGCGTCCGCGTGACCCTCGACCTCGCGCAGCACCGGCCCCGTGTGCGCCTGCTCTACAACGGCGGTGCGTACGCGCTCAGCGCGGGAGCCGCCGGCGCCGCCGCGGCAGCGGTCGGATCGGGTTCTGTCGGCCATCTCGTGCTGCAGGTGGTCGCGGCCGCCTGCGCGTACTACGTGGTCAACGTCGTGCTGATCTCCGCGGCGATCGCTCGTTGGGCGGGCGAGCCGTTCTTCTCCATCCTCCGCACGAGCGCGTACTGGACGATCGTCCCGTTCGCGATCATGACCTCGGGCTCGCTCATGCTCGCGGTGCTCTGGGAGCGCTCTCCGCCGCTCGCGCTCGCACTCTTTGGGCCGCTGCTCGCGGTCGCGCTCTACCAGCGCTCGATGCACCAGGCGCTCGTCGCGACGAGGCTCGCGCTGACCGACGCACTCACGGGCCTCGGGAACCAGGGGCACTTCCACGAGCGGCTGCAGCAGGAGCTCGACGAGGCCGAGGCAGAACATCGGCCGCTTGCGCTCTGCCTGCTCGACGTGGACGAGCTGAAGCTCGTCAACGACCGTTACGGTCACGCGGTCGGAGACCGGCTACTCGCGATGGTCGGGTCCTGCCTCCGCCACGGCGGAGAGGCGTTCCGCGTCGGCGGCGACGAGTTCGCCCTGCTGCTACCCCGGCGCGAGGCGGAAGACGCTCTCCCGATCGCCGAGGCCGTCCTCCGGCGAGTGACGGCGCTCGAGGTCGTCCCGGGCCACCAAACGCGCATCTCGGCGGGTCTCGCCGTCTTCCCGACCCGAACCCGACAGCGAAGCGGCCTCTACCGGGCCGCCGACGAGGCTCTCTATGCCTCGAAGCGCGAAGGGCTGAACCGCGTGCACGTCTACGGCGGGGACAACGATCCCCGTCCGCTCGGACGCCGTAGCCTGAGACCGCGGGTTCAGAGCGGGATGTTTCCGTGCTTGCGGCGCGGGCGCTCCTCGCGTTTCGTCAGCGCCGTCTCGAGTGCGTCGATCAGCACCGGCCGCGTCCGGCGCGGCTCGATCACGTCGTCGACGTAGCCCCGCTCGGCAGCCGCGTAGGGGTTCGCGAAGCGCTCCTTGTAGTCCGCGATCAGCTCCCGCCTGCGGGCCTCGGGATCTGCGGCGTCTGCCAGCTCCCGCCGAAAGACGATGTTGACAGCACCCTCCGGCCCCATCACCGCGACCTCGGCCGTGGGCCACGCGAAGTTGAAGTCGGCGCGGATGTGTTTCGAGCTCATGACGTCGTAGGCGCCGCCGTAGGCCTTCCGCGTGATCACCGCGAGCTTCGGCACGGTGGCCTCCGCGTAGGCGTAGAGCAGCTTCGCGCCGTGGCGGATGATCCCGCCCCACTCCTGCGCCGTCCCCGGCAGGAAGCCCGGCACGTCGACGAAGGTGACCACCGGGATGTTGAAGGCGTCGCAGAAGCGCACGAACCGCGCCGCCTTGGTCGACGAGTCGATGTCGAGGACGCCGGCGAGCGCGCGCGGCTGGTTCCCGACGACGCCGACGGAATGTCCGCCGAGGCGCGCGAAGCCGACGACGATGTTCTCGGCCCAGCGCTCGTGCACCTCGAGGAACTGTCCGCCGTCGACGACGCGCGTGACCACCTGCTTGATGTCGTACGGCCTCGCCGGGTCGTCGGGGACGATCGTGTCGAGCTCGGGATCCTCGCGGTCGACGGGGTCCGTGGGCTCCGCGTACGCCGGAGGGTCGAGGTTGTTCTGCGGCAGGAAGCTGAGCAGGTACCGCGCGTCGTCGAGCGCCGACTCCTCGTCGGGCGAGATGAAGTGCGCGACCCCTGAGCGGCCGGCGTGTGTCGCGGCGCCGCCGAGCTCCTCGAAGCTCACCTCCTCGCCGGTCACGGTCTTCACGACGTCGGGGCCGGTGATGAACATGTACGAGGTCCCCTCGACCATCAGCACGAAGTCGGTGATCGCGGGCGAGTAGACGGCGCCGCCCGCGGACGGGCCCATGACGAGGCTGATCTGCGGGATCACGCCCGAGCACTGGACGTTTCGCCAGAAGATCTCCGCGTAGCCCGCGAGCGAGACGACACCTTCCTGGATGCGCGCGCCGCCGGAGTCGTTGATCCCGATCACCGGGCAGCCGAACTTCGCCGCGAGGTCCATCACCTTGCAGATCTTCTCGGCGAAGACCTCGGAGAGGCTGCCGCCGAAGACCGTGAAGTCCTGCGAGAAGACGAAGACCTTCCGCCCGAAGATCGTCCCGTACCCGGTGACGACGGCGTCGCCGTAGGGGCGCCGCTCGAGCATCCCGAAGTTCGACTCGCGGTGGCGGACGTAGCGGTCGAGCTCGACGAACGAGTCCGGGTCGAGCAGCCGGACTGCGCGCTCGCGCGCGAGCAGCTTGCCGGCGGCGCGGTGCTTCTCGACCGCCTGCGCGTTCCCGGAGTGGAGTGCCTGGTCGCGCAGCTCGCGCAGCTGCTCGAGCTTCCCGTGCGTGGAGTCCCCGCTCGGAGGCGGGCGCTCGTCCGTCGCAGCCATGGCGCGGAGCGTACTCCAGAGTTTGTGGCTCAGAGCCACAAACTCCGGCTACCCATGGCGCTCGCGGATCTCCGCAGCCCTGTCGGCCACCTCATACGCGTTCACGAAGCGACCCAGGATCGCTCTTGTCGCCACGTCCTCTACGAGCGCCCGCATCGCATCGTGGCGCATCCGCTCGGTCACGACTCGTTCGCGCTCGTCCAGCACGAGGCGCCGCAGATGCACGTAGCTGGGCCGCGGGAGACCCAACCGCCACGCCGCCTCGCCAACCCGCCGGCTGGTTTCCGCGATCGGGCGGCCCGGGTCGTCAAGCGCACGAATCGCCTGGTGGATGCGGTCGTCGTAGCGAGGCGCGAACGGGAGCACGCCTGTCAGCGTGCGGTTGCGCTGCGACGGGAAGTGTCACAGCTTTGTGACAAAAAGAGGCTTGTGGCTCTGAGCCACAAAGTCAGGGCGCGTAGAGTCGCGACATGGCCCGGCCGCCGCTCGACCGCTCGACGATCTGGCCGTACGAGGACGGCGAGCCCGGCGAGTTCTACTACTCGCGCTACGGCAACCCCACGCAGGCAGCGGCCGAGCGGGCACTCGGTGAGCTCGAGGGCGGCGAGGCGCTGCTGTTCGCGTCAGGGACGGGTGCCGGGACCGCGGTCGTGCTCGGCCTCCTCGCGCCGGGCTCGACGATCGCCCTCGCCGAGGGCGGGTACTACGGCACCTCGGTGCTCTTCCGGGAGCTCGAGCGCTGGGGCCTGCGGTTCGTCGAGTTCGACCAGACCGGGCCTCCGCCCGACGGAGCCGACCTCGTCTGGCTCGAAGCGCCGTCCAACCCGTTCCTGACGATGCCCGACCTCGACGCGGCCGCGCGGCACCCAGGGACGGTCCTCGTCGATGCTACGGCCGCGACGCCCGTCTACCTGCGCGCGCTCGATCGCGGCGCCGACTACGTCCTCCACTCGGCGACGAAGTTCCTGACCGGCCACCACGATGTGCTGCTCGGCGCAGTCGTCTGCAAGGACACCGACAACGCCCGGAGACTGCGAGATCTGCGCGGCAGGACCGGCATCACGGCCTCGGCGGAGAGCGCCTGGCTCCTGCACCGCGGGCTGGAGACCCTCGAAGTTCGGATGCTCAGGCACACGGAGAACGCGACCGTGATCGCGGAGCGGCTCGAGCGCCACGAGAGCGTCGAGCGGGTCCGTTATCCGGGCTTCGGCGGCCTGATGTCGTTCGACGTGGCCGGCGGAGGAGACGCTGCCCGGCGCGTCGAGACGTCAACCACCGTGATCCTCAACGCAACCAGTCTCGGAGGCGTGAAGTCCACGATCGAGACGCGAGCCCGCTGGGAAGGCGAGCGCGTCCCCGCGAACCTTGTCCGGCTGAGCGTCGGCCTCGAGCCCGTCGAAGAGCTCTGGGACGACCTGAATCGTGCGCTGAGCAGCTAGCTTCGGCCCCGGCGCATAAGAGCGGCCCAGAACGGGAACACGGATCGGCGACCTGCGGACCCCGCAGATCTCGCTTTTGGAGGCACCCGACTTGGCTGCCGTAGAGCCCAGAGGACGTCGAACGGCACGTATCGCTCCGCCCGCGAGCGGCGAAACCGCCGAACTGCACGAGCTGCTCGAGCAGTCCAGATCGGTCGCGCAGGAGCTGCAACGGCGAAACGGAGAGCTCCAGCAGAAGGCGCGCCGCCTCGAGGCGCAGGCGGAGCAGCTCGCGCTGTCGTCGACGTACAAGAGCGAGTTCCTCGCCAACATGTCGCACGAGCTGCGCACGCCGCTCAACTCGCTGCTGATCCTCGCGAAGCTCCTCTCCGACAACCCGGACCACAATCTGAACGACAAGCAGATCGAGTTCGCGGACACGATTCACACCGCAAGCTGCGAACTGCTCGAACTGGTCAGCGACGTTCTCGATCTCTCGAAGGTCGAGGCCGGACGGATGGAGCTCTCGGTCACGGACGTCGGGCTCGGCGAGCTTCGCGAGCGGATCGAGCGTGCGTTCACGCCGATCTCCAACCAGAAGCGTCTCGAGCTCGAGGTCGCAGTCAGCGACGCCAACGCGCCGCCGACGATCTCGACCGACGAGAGGCGACTGGAGCAGATCCTGCGGAACCTCCTGTCCAACGCCTTCAAGTTCACCGGCGAGGGAAAGGTCGCGCTCACGATCGAGGAGGCTCCGGCCGGCGACCGGTACATGAACGAGCGGCTCGACCACGCCGAGCGAGTGATCGCCTTCGCGGTCAAGGACACGGGTATCGGGATCCCCAACGACAAGCTGCGCCTGATCTTCGAAGCGTTCCAGCAGGCCGACGGAGCGACGAGCCGGCGCTACGGCGGCACCGGGCTCGGGCTCTCGATCAGCCGCGAGCTCGCCGTCCTCCTGGGCGGCGAGATCCGCGTCGAGTCGACGCCGGGCGTGGGCTCGACCTTCACGCTCTACCTGGGCGCGACGTTCACTCCTCCCGGGGAAGTCGGCCAAGAGCTCGGTCACGGCGGCATGGTCGTGCCGATCGTCGAGGACGCCGCCTTCCGCGGCCGCAAGATCCTGATCGTCGACGACGACGTCCGGAACGTCTTCGCGCTCGCGAGCGTTCTGGAGGCCAACGGCATGGAGGTCGTCTCCGGCGAGAGCGGCCGCGACGGGCTCGCGAAGCTCGAGGAGCACCCGGACGTCGACCTCGTCCTGATGGACATCATGATGCCGGAGCTCGACGGCTATCAGACGACGCGCGCCGTACGCGACCTCGAGCAATTCAAGGTGCTGCCGATCATCGCGCTGACCGCACGAGCGATGGAGGACGACCGCGAGAAGTCCATCGAGGCGGGCGCCTCCGACTACATGACCAAGCCGGTCGACATCGATCAGCTCCTGGCTTTGATGCGGGCGTGGCTGTACCACTAGGAGGTCACGTCGCGGCTGCGAGCGAAGATCCCGGGGTCGACCTGCTCCGCCGGCTCGCGGGCACGATGCCGCAGATCGTCTGGACCGCCGACCGCGATGGTCGCGCGACCTACTACAACCGCCGCTGGTGGGAGTACACGGGGCAGACGCCCGACCGGGCCGCCGAGGCGGGTTGGATAAGCTCGTTCGCGACCTTGGGCTTCGGTCGTACCTGACGAGTCCGACCGTCTGGAGTCGATCATCGACGAGCTGCTCCTCGCCAGCCACATCGACTCGGGGCGGCTCCAGGTCTCGATCGAGGAGTGCGATATGCGCGAGCTGGCCGAGGGAGTCTTCGAGGCTGCAGAGACGCACCTGCCCGAGAACGTAAGCCTCGTGCTGGACGTCGACGACGACGTCCCGCCGGTCCGAGCGGACCCAAACCAGTGCGCCAGGTGATCGGCAACCTCGTCGACAACGCCGTCAAGTACTCACCCGAAGGCGGCGAGGTACGCCTCGGTGTGGCGTCGAGCGGCGGCTCGGTGCTCCTCTCGATCACCGACAGCGGCCTCGGCAATTCCCGCGAACGAGCAGCGACGGATCTTCGAGAAGTTCTACCGCCTCGACCCCAACATGACGCGGGGAATCAGCGGCACCGGCCTCGGCCTCTACATCTCGAGCGAGCTCGTTCGCCGCTTCGACGGGCGCCTCTGGGTCGAGTCGAGCGAGGGCGAGGGCTCGACGTTCCCCGTGGAGCTGCCGGCGGCGGCGCCCAGGAAGCGCCGGCGCAAGACTGCCGTCGGCTGAGAGCCGGAGGCGGGACTCGAACCCACGACCCACGGTTTACAAAACCGTTGCTCTACCAACTGAGCTACTCCGGCGCAGAGCGCATGGTAGCCGCGGCTACTGCAGAACCTGGCGGCCGCGCTGGTGCTGGAGCACCTTGCGCTTGACCCGCTGGAGCGCGTTGTCGATCGTCTTCGTGTCGCAGCCGAGCTCCTCGGCCATGTCCTCGTAGGAGCTGCCTTCGAGGTATAGGCGGAGCGCCTCGGACTCGAGCTGCGAGAGGCCCGTGCCGAGCGTGAAGACGAGGCTCTGGAGCTCCTCGCTCGAGATCACGACGATCGGAGGCTCGTCGACGGCGGGGCCTGGGAGCGCGTCGCCGAGCGTGCAGTCGCTCTCCGAGTCCTGGCCGGCGGGGGTCTGGCTGAACGAGACGTAGCCGTTCAGGGGCGCGTGCTTGAAGCGGGTCGCGGTCTTGATCGCGGTGATGATCTGGCGCGTGACGCAGAGCTCGGCGAACGAGCGAAACGAGGTCTCCTTGTCGGCCCGGAAATCCCGGACCGCCTTGTAGAGGCCGATCAGGCCCTCCTGGATCAAGTCCTCCGCGTCGCCACCGGCGAGGAAGTACGAGCTCGCCTTCAACCGCACGAACCCCGCGTAGCGCCGCATCAGCCCGTCGAGCGCGCTCGAGTCGCCGTTCCGGGCCCGCATCACGAGCTGGAGATCTTCGAGCTCCCGTTGGGCCCTCGTGGGGGTCTGCGTTGTGGGGGCTGGGCGGGCTGCCATGGCGCTCGACGGGTGAAGTCTCACCCTGAACTTGAGGTGGAACATAGCAACGACCGGACCAAGTTACAAGTTCCTTGCATTGGACCCATTTTGATACGAACAGATGTTCGCGTCTATTCGCCGCGGCGGAGCCGCTCGAGCTGCTCGCGCGTCTTCGGGTCCAGTCGGTCGGCGAGCGGGTGAGGGCGCTCCTCGGAGTGCGAGGTCGCGGTCGCGTCGGCCAGGAAGCGCTGAGAGGAGACCGTTCGCACCTCCTGGCCGGACACGCCGCGAATGACGCTGTCCGAGGAGACGATGCAGACGGACTCGGAGCGCCGATGCTCTGCCGCCAGCCGCTCGAGCAGCGCGTCCGCGTGGTCGGCGAAGCGGATCTCGAGCTTGCCGATCCGATCGTCCGGCCCGACGCCGTCGAACACGAGGATCCCGCGCGCTCCGCTCGTCCCGACGAAGCTCGCGAGACGGTTGATCAGCTCGAGCGGATCCTTGTACGCCCCCGCGTGGAGCAGGTTCCAGCCGTCGAAGAGGTAGAGCGTCGGGTCAGGCACGCTGGCGCTTCGCCTCGTACAGCAGAACCGCGGCCGCGACGCTGACGTTGAGCGACTCGACGGTTCCCTCGAGTGGGATCGAGACGAGGTCGTCGCAGGTGCGCCGCACGAGCGGGCGCAGCCCCTTCCCCTCCGCGCCGAACACGAGCGCGAGCCCGCCCGAGAGATCGGCCTCCCACATCGAGCGCGGCGCGTCGCCGGCCGCGCCGACGACCCAGAGGTCGCCGCTCTTGACTTCGCCGAGGAAGCGGGCGAGGTTCGTCACGACCGCAACCGGAAGGTGCTCGACGGCACCCGCCGACGAACGCGCCACCGCGGGCGTCACCCTGGCCGACCCGTGCGCAGGGACGATCACGCCGGTCGCCCCCGCCCCCTCCGCGGTGCGGATGACGGCCCCGAGGTTGCGCGGGTCGGAGACCTGGTCGAGCCCGACGAGGAGCGGGCGCTCCACCGAGGCGAGCTCGTAGGCGTCCGCGTACTTGTACGGCTCCACCCACGCGAGCACGCCCTGGTGGTCTCGGGTCTGAGCTGCCTCGGTCAGCTCCCGCTCCTGCTTGACGTGGACGCGCCTCCCGTTGTCCTGCAGCCAGGGCTCGGCTGCAACGGCCCGTTCGGTCGCCCAGAGCTCCAGCACGGCGCGCCTGCCCCGCAGCGCCTCTCGCACAGCCCTCCTGCCGTAGACCTGCTCGCGCGTCACGGCCGCGGGACGAGCTGGAACCCCTCGTCCGAGTCGCGGACGTCCCAGCCCTCGGACTCGATCCTCTTGCGCACGCGGTCGGCGTCCTCGAAGCGGCGTTCCGCCCGCGCCGCCGCCCGCTCACGGGCGAGCTCGACGATCTCGGCGGGCGCCTCCGGCAGCTTCGCGAGCGACTCGAGGCCGAAGACCTCGAGCGCCCGCCGAAGCAGGGCGTGATCGCGCCACTCGTGCATGATCGCCAGCGCCTCGGGCGTGTTGAAGTCGTCGTTGAGGGCGGCGGCGAATCGCTCCCACTCTCCCTCGGGCGCCGGCTCGGACGCAGAACGGAAGACGTCGCGGAGGTTCTCAGCACGCGCAGCGGCCTGCGCGAGCGTCTGGTCGGTGAAGTCGAGCGGCTTCCGCCAGTGACCTGCGAGGTAGAAGAGCAGGAGCGTCTCGCGCCCCCACGTCGCCAGCGCGTTCTGCAGCGTGACGACGTTCCCGAGCGACTTGTGCATCTCGGCGTCGCCGAGACGCAGCAGCCCGTTGTGCATCCAGATCTGCGCGAACTCGTTCCCCAGCGCCCGAGACTGCGCGAGCTCGTTCTCGTGGTGCGGGAAGACGAGGTCGAGCCCGCCGCCGTGCACCTCGAACGTCGGCCCGAGGTACTTCTCGCTCATCGCCGAGCACTCGATGTGCCACCCCGGTCGGCCGCGGCCCCAGGGTGAGTCCCAGAACGTGTCCTCGCCCGGCTTGTTGGCCTTCCAGAGCGCAAAGTCGCGCGGATCTTCCTTGCGTGGGTTCGGCTCCTGCTCCTCGACCTTGTCCGGCCGCTGGCCGGAGAGCCGGCCGTACTCCGGCCAGCTCGGCACACGGAAGTAGACGTCGCCGTCGACCTCGTATGCGTTCCCGCGCACGATCAGCTCGTCGATCATCCGGATCTGGTCGGGCACGGTGTCGGTCGCGGTCGGCTCGACGTCCGGGCGCCCGAGCCCGAGAGCATCGGTGTCCTCGAGGTACCACGCGGTCGCGTTGCGCGCGAGCTCGGCGCTGGCACCCGGCGCCGCGTCGTAGATCTTGTCGTTCACGTCGGTGATGTTGATCACCAGCTTCACGTCGTAGCCGCTTTGAACGAGCCAGCGGCGCAGCCACATCGCCAGCACGAACGGAACCGCATTGCCGACATGGATGCGCTGGTAGACGGTCGGCCCGCACGAGTAGATCCGGATCGGCCCTGGGGGCTTCGGGAGCTCGTCCTGCGTGCGGGTGAGCGTGTTAGAGAGCCGCATCGACCCTCCGAAGCGCCTCGTCGCGCGGAAGCGAGGCGATGACCGCCCAGAGCTCGGGGCCGCGCTCACGCCCTGTGAGCGCGAGCCGAAGCGCCCGCAGGTCGCCGCCGACTGCCTTCAGCTCCCGCACGATCGTCTTCGGCTCGGAGGCGCCCGCGACCAGCAGCTCGCGGAACCGGGCGAGAGTCTCGGGCGATGCGTTCGTCGGTTCCGGCGCGGTCAAGATCAGATCAGCGTAGTCACGGGCTTCGTTCAGATCGCGGGCGCCGCGCAGGACCGGCGCGACGTGCGCCGGTGCGCCGACACGCGCGGCGAGCTCCTCGTCGGACATCGCCGCGATCGCGTCGATCGCAAGCCGTCGGATTCGCGGCAGGTCGTAGTGGACGTCGTGCGCGGGCATCCCCAGCTCCTCGAGGTACGCGCGCACGGCCTCGGCCGGGATCCCCGCCTCCCGCAGCGATGCGACCGTCGCTCCTTCCGCTCGCTTCGAGAGCTTCTTGCCGTCCTCGCCGAGGATGAGCCCGTGGTGGACGTACTCGGGCGGTGTAACGCCGAGTGCGAGTGCGAGACGGCGGTGCAGCGCTTCGTTCGGCCGATGGTCGTTGCCGCGGATCACGTGCGTGATCCCGAAGTCGGCGTCGTCGACGACGCTTGCCAGGTGATATGTCGGGCGCCCGTCCTCGCGCACGAGCGTGATCCCGTCGAAGCGCTCGCCGACCTGTTCCGCCGCCTCGCGGTAGCGATCGGCCCGCTCGCTCTGCCGCACCGGCCCCTCGTCCCAGCCGATCCCGAGCCACTCGAGATCCCGGAGGATCGCCTCCTCCCCGCCCGGAATGTTCCGCGCCGCGTCGGTGTCGTCGATCCGCAGCAGCATCCACACGCCCTCCCGCCGGTTCGCGACGGCGCTCAGCGCGTTGCCGACGTGGAGCGAGCCGGTCGGGCTGGGCGCGAACCTTGTCCTAGACGCAGCCACGGCCAGTCACGAGCCGATGCTAATGGGAAGACCCGCGAGCGCTATTCGGAGCAGGCAAGCTCCCCGGTCGCCGCCGCGTCGACCCAGCCGCGAACCTCTCGCAGCGCGGCGAGATTCTTCCGCTGGCGGAACTGGTCCCGCAGCTCCTTCTCCGACGCCTTCGACTGCGTCCACCCGAGAGGCGCCCGCGGCCCGGGGTGCGCCTGGTTGACGAAGTGGGCGTAGCGGTCGCTGAGCAGGCGGCCTTCGATCCGCGCGCCGAGGAACGGCGAGTTGAAGATCAGCGCGCTGTCGGCGCGTGCCTCCGCAGCGCGGGCGATCCGCGTGGCGAAGACCGTCTGGAGCGGGAGCGTCAGCTCGGACGGACGACGAGGCGCCGGGTCGCTGCCCGCGTCCTCGAACCCGTTGTCGATCTGGACGAAGAACGGAACGACGCAGCGCGCCCCTTCCTGCTGTCGATTCCAGCCCTCGATCATCGGCACGAGCGACTGCGAGAGCTCGATCAGCGGCGACGCACCAGAGGTGTCGAGGTAGCCGCCGTCGACGACGTACGCGAGCTCACCAGGCGTCTTCTCCGGACAGGCGCTCTCGACGCGCCCGGCGGGGTTGACGAACGGGAAGCGCGCCGAGAGGAAGGCTGCGCTCGAGAGAGGCACGTCGCGCGAGCCGCAGACGTAGTCGGCGAGATCGCGCGTGGCCGGCAGCAGCGAGCCCGCATTGACCCCCGCCTGCGACCCGAGCTTCTCGGCCGCGCTCACCTGCCCCTCGTCGAAGGGCGAGAGCGATCGGCACGTCGAGCGGATCCTACCCTCGATGTTCGCGTCGAGCACGGACCCGTTGAAGCGGCATCCGTCCGCGACGTTCGTTCCGTTCAGCAGCAAGAGCGGCACCTGCTGGTGCTCGCGCCAGAGCTCGAACATCCCCGTGGTGAGCTCGCTCCCGGGCCACTCGCGTTCCCAGCTCTCCTCGAGGAGCTGCGAGCGGTCGCGCTCGACCTGGAACTGGAGGAACTGGCGAGGCAGCTCGACGAAGAGCCACCAGAGCCCCGTGGGCGAGAGGCCGTCGACGCTCAGCCGCCGCTCCAGCCAGGGCTCGGACGGCCCCGACGCCTGCGGCCCGTTGCCTGCCTTCTCGACGAGGTGCGCGCCGTAGGTGGCCAACCCGACGCTGCCGCCGGAGATCCCGCTCAGCGCGAAGAGGCTGTTGCTTCGATCGAACGTCGCCGGACGGTCGCCCAGGCAAGGCGTGTCTGGAGTGACGGTCGCAGCGTCCACCTCGAACGCGCAGTCCAGGACGAGCGCCGTCCAGAACGCCGCCCTGATGCCGCCGCCTGTTGAAGCAACCAGGAAGAGCGGTACGGCACCGTCGCGGCCGACGGCCGCTTCGCCCGTCGCCGCGCTCGTGCCGGGGCAGGGCGTCGAGACGAGACTGTTCTTCGCAAGCCAGCAGTCGAACGCCTGGGTGAGCGTCGGCGCACCCGCGGCCGCCGCAACCGGCTCGATACGGACGTCGTGGTAGCGCCCGTCGTCGGCCAGCGCCGCCGCGACGAACCAGAAGACGATCAGCGCGACGAGCGGGAACCGTGAGAAGTGCAGCGCGACGAGCGCGCGCGGTACCGGGACGGCGCGCGCCGCCCACACCAGTGCGCCCGCGAGGCCTCCGATCGCGAGCATGAACGCGGCGAGGATCGCCACCACGCCGACGGCCTGGCCGACGTCGATCGGCCACACGACGATCCCGATGGCTGCGACGGCGATCGCGACCGCCACCGAGATGACGACGCGGCGCGACACCTTCTCGTCCGGCGCCCGGACGACGCTCAGATCCGAGTACAGCCGCCAGGCGAAAAACGGCAGCATCAGCGCGACCGCCAGGATGATCGAGGCGTCCGTCTCACGTTCCTCCGGGATTGCGAGCAGGATCGTCGCGCCGAAGACGCCTACCGTCGCTCCCCACAGCGGCGACCGCCGTCGAGCGACCACACGCGAGATCGCGGCGCCGCCCAGCGCCGCCACGATGGGCAGCAGCGCCCACCAGGTCCACGCCCGCTCGAAGACCGCGAAGCCGAAGAGCGCGTGGAAGATCCCGAACCCGAAGAACACCAGCGTCGCGGCCGCGAGCAGGCGCGGAACCGGTGGATCTTCAGACGTCGCAGGCTCGAGCGGCGGAGCGAGGTTCGGCTCTGGCTGGCTGCGAACGAGCAGTCCGAGCAAGGCGATCACGAGCAGAGCCACGGCGGGAACGACCAAGCCCCAACCCGGCCGGGTCGACTCTCCCGACGTTGCCCAGTTCAGTGCGAGCTGCAGCCCCGCGCCGCCGATGACGGCCCAGAACAGCACGAGCCTCGCCCTCCGGCGACCCGCAGGGGTGTGAATCCACCCCGGCTCCCACTGCCCCCGGACGAGCAGCCGCCGTGTGACGAGCCAGGTCAGGATCGCGAACGCCGTGACCATCGCCGCGGTGACCAGGAACTGCCGGAGGGTCCAGCGCCGGATCACGTCGGCGAGCTGCTCGTGCCCGAGCAGCGCCACGCCGAACAGCGTCACGAGCACGACCTGAACGATCGTGAGCTCGATGCGTGCACGCAGCCGCGATCGTGACGCGCCCTCCTCCTCGGACCGCCTGCGCGCCGACATCCACTCGACGAGGAACTGCCAGAGGACGCCCGCCGCGAGCACTACGGCGAGGACGGCGAAGAGCCACTTCACGACCGCCGACCACCAGAGGAAGTCGACACGCCACCGGAACGCGTCCGAGCCGCCGTACGGCGGCGCGTTCGCGGAACCGAAGCGCGCCAAGGTCCAGTACCCGACGTTCTCGAGCACGTCTGCGGCCGCGGCGATCGCGATGTAGGCGATCGCCAGGCTTGCCGCCCAGCGGTGCAGGTCCAGGAGATCGTTCGCTTTGAGGCCCGCCGCTGTTGCGTGCCTGTCGAGCGCCTCGGGCCGCGGAGCTTCCGGCGTCTTCCAGCGTTTGATCTTTCGCCGCGCGAAGATCAGGAGCACGATGAGCCCACCGCAATAGAGCGGCACGAGGACGAACGTGTCGATCAGGACGAACCAGGTCGTCACCTCGAACGGCGTTGCGGTTGTGTGACCGCCGCCGTACTCCGCCGTCGCCGCACGGTACTTGCGCCAGACCGTGAGGACATCCTCGGCCTGATCGGCATCGGGACCCCAGTTGACGACGTGGTCGAGATCCGCGGTCACATAGGCCGGATCGCCGGAGACGTGCATGCCGCGATGGAGCTCGTTCAGCTGGCCCATCGCGAGCAATGCGAACGCAATGCCGATCCCCGCGGCGAGGATGAACTTCGGCGAGACGAGTCGCCCAGGCAGGGCCCGCAGGCGCTGACGGCGCGCCACGCGACGACCCTAACCCGCTGCCGCGGCCGGTGCCAGCGTGGCGCCAGACTGCAATCCTGCTGGCGCGCGTGCATCCGCGCCCGTAGCGTTGGACGGTGACGAGACGCGGCCTGATCCTGTTCGCGGCGATGTGCGTCATCTGGGGGCTGCCGTATCTCCTGATCCTCGTCGCGGTCCGCGACATCAGCCCGGCGGTGCTCGTGCTCGCGCGCACGGCGATCGCCGCGCTCATCCTGCTCCCGCTCGCGGCGGCCCGTCAGGAGCTGCGCCCGCTGAAGGGCTACTGGGTACCTGTGCTCGTGTTCGCCGGGATCGAGATCGCGATCCCATGGGTGCTGCTCGGCACGGCCGAGCAGCGCATCTCGAGCTCGCTGACGGCGCTGCTGATCGCGGCCACGCCGCTCGTGGCCGCCGTGATCGCGCGGACGACGGGTGATCGCGAACGCCTCGGCTGGCCGAGCCTGCTCGGGCTGCTGATCGGCCTGGCCGGCGTCGGCGCGATCGTCGGACTGAACCTCGAGGGCGCCGGCGTGCTGCCGCTCGCCGAGGTCGGCCTCGTCGCGGTCTGCTACGCGGTCGGGCCGGCGATCCTCCAGCGCTATCTCACGGGACTCCCGGCGCTCGGAGTGATCGCGGCGTCGCTGGCGGTGACCGCGCTCGTGTACATCCCGATCGCGGCGTTCAGCCTCCCGAGCGAGATGCCGTCTGGAGAGGCAATCGCCTCGGTCCTCGGCCTCGCGGTGGTCTGCACGGCGATCGCGTTCGTCTGCTTCTTCGCGCTGATCGCCGAGGTCGGCCCCGTGCGCGCGACGGTGATCACGTACGTGAATCCCGCTGTCGCCGCAATCCTCGGCATCGCGATCCTCAACGAGCACTTCACGCTCGGCATGGCCGCAGGATTCGCGCTCGTGCTCGTCGGCTCGGCGCTCGCAACCCGACCGGCCATGCGCGCGGAGACATCGAGCCCCGGCCCGCTCGACCCGGTTACCGACACGGTCTGAGGGAGCCTTTAGGCTCAGCGGCGTGGACGAGCTGCTCCTGGCGTGGTTCGGCGAGAACGGGTCGGATCTTCCGTGGCGGGCGACTCGCGACCCCTACGCGATCCTCGTCTCGGAGGTGATGCTGCAGCAGACGCAGGTGAGCCGCGTCGTGCCGCGTTACGAGCATTGGCTCGAGCTCTGGCCGACGCCGCAGGCGCTCGCGGCCGCCTCGCCCGCCGACGTGATCCGCGAGTGGCAGGGGCTCGGCTACAACCGGCGTGGGCTCAACCTTCACCGCGCCGCACGGGTAGTCGCCCACGACGGCTGGCCCGACGACCTCACCGAGCTGCCGGGCGTCGGGCCGTACACGGCGGCGGCGGTGCGCGCGTTCGCGTTCGGCGACCCCGTACTGCCCCGCGATACGAACGTCCTTCGCATCGAGGAGCGAACCGGCCACCGCTTCGGTCCCTCGTGCGGGCAGGCGTTGATGGATCTCGGCCGCACGATCTGCCTCGCGCGCGTGCCGCGCTGCGGTGCGTGTCCCCTCGCGGCGCGGTGCCCGTCCCGCAGCCGCACCTACCCGCCGCTGCGCAAGCAGTCGCGCTTCGAAGGCTCGTTCCGCCAACGACGCGCGACGACGCTGCGTCTCGTCGCGGAGCGTCCACGCTCTCTGGTCGAGCTCGACTCCGACGCGGTCTCGTCCCTCGAGCGCGACGGGCTCGTCGCGACGAGCGGCGGGCTCGTCTCACTCCCCGGGTAGCCGGCGCCTCAAGAGGGCGACCGCCTGAGCGGCCAGCCCTTCGCCGCGCCCCGTGAAGCCGAGGCCGTCGGTCGTCGTCGCGCGGACGTTGACCAGATCGTCGTCGACGTCGAGCGCGCCCGCGAGCTGCGCGCGCATATAGAGGCGGTGCGGAGCAAGCCGGGGCTCCTCCCCGATCAGGATGCAGTCGGCGTTGACGAGCTCGAACCCACGCTCGCGGACCGCCTCGTACGCGCGCTCGAGCAGTTCGAGCGACGACGCGCCCTCCCACTGCGGGTCGCCCGCCGGGAACATCGCGCCGATGTCGGCCAGACCGGCCGCGCCGAGCAGCGCGTCGATCAGCGCATGCGCGATCACGTCGCCGTCCGAGTGGCCGGCGAGCCCGCGGTCGAACGGGATCGGCACGCCGCCGAGCACGAGCGGGACGCCCTCCTCCAGCGCGTGCGCGTCGACGCCGAGACCGACGCGGTACTCGGTCAGCCGAGCGGCTCCTGCCGCGACTCGCGGCGGTCGAAGACCGTGACGGTCTCGAACCCGGCGGCCCGGGCGTGCGCAACCGCCTGGTCGAAGTCGCGCCCGACGTCTTCCGGCACGTGTGCGTCGGAGGCGAGCGTGATCCGCTTCGCGCCGCGGAGCAGCGAAGCGTCGGGGTACAGCTCCCCCACGGGCTTGTGCAGCCCGGCGGTCGAGACCTCGAGCGCCAGGCCGTCGAGCACGTCGATCACCGGCTGCCAGTCCCAGTCGACACGGTCGCCGAAGATCTTGACGAGATCCGGGTGGGCGAGGATGTCGAAGTGGCCGCTCCGGGCTGCGGCCTCGAGCTCCCGCGCGTAGATCGCCCAGACCTCCTCGACGGAGTGCTCGGCCCAGAGACCCGGCTGCTGGTCGACCGCGAGGTCGCCGATCCAGTGCACCGAGCCGAGGACGAAGTCCCACGGGTACGGCTCGAGCGCCGCTGCGAGCCCCTCCGCGTGCTCCGGCACCCAGTCGACCTCGATCCCGAGCTTCACCGGCAGGCCTCGCCGCTTCGCCTCGAGAACCGCGTCGCAGTAGCGGTCGAGCCCGTGTGTGCAGCGCTCGAGCTGGTAGGGCAGCCACCACGCGAAGCGCGTCTCGCGGAAGTAGTAGACGTGCTCGGAGAAACCGATCTCGTCCACGCCGCGCTCCCGGGCCCGCTCGACGTATCGCTCCACCGCCTCGACGCTGTGATCGATCTCCTCCACGTCGCGACTCGGCCGCCGCAGGTGCATGTGGTAGTCGACCAGCACCGGGCCATTCTGCCCCTCGCAAGCACTAGGGTTTCTGCCAACGTCCACGATGTCGAGGTCGAGGCGTTGTGTGCGGACCCGTCCATCATCGCGTCGCTCACGGTGCCGGACACCGTCGCGCATCTCGGAGTTCCCCGGCCGATCGCACTGGACGTGCGGCGAGGACGGCTGGGAAGAGATCGCCGACTACGCGCTGGAGTGGGCGACCACGTACGTGAGGACCGCCGAGACGTCAGATCGCAGTTGACCCGAACGCGCGGTCGCTAGAAGAGCCGGTCGACCAGCTCGAGGTCGGCCGGCTCGGTCACCTTGATCAACAGCCTGTCGCCGGGCACGACGGCGACCCGGCCGCCGGCCGCCTCGACGAGCGAGGCGCAGTCGGTCGCCGCCGCAAGGTCGCCGCTAAGCGCCGTGCGAAGCCAGTCCGCGAGAAATGCCTGCGGCGTCTGCGCCGCGGCGAGGTCGGCCCGATCGACCGTCTCGACCACCTCGTCTCCGCGAAGGCGCTTGATCGTGTCCGCGACCGGCAGGACGGGCACCGCGCCGTGGAATCCCTTCGTCAGCGGCTCGAGGACGCGCTCGACCACGTCGTCGGAGAGCAGCGGTCGGGCGGCGTCGTGGACGAGGATCACCGCGGCGTCCTCGGGGATCTCGGCGACGGCCGCCCGGACCGATTCGGCACGTGTCGCTCCGCCTGTGACGCAGGAGACGACCTTGCCGGCCCCGAGCTCCTCCGCCAGCAGGATCGCGGGCTCCTCCCACCCCGGCGGCACGGCGACCACGATCGCGTCGATCCACGGGCAGGCCTCGAGCCGCTCGAGCGGCTCGGCGAGCAGCGGCCGGTCGCGCAGGTTCGCGAACGCCTTGGGCCGGTCCAGCCCGAGCCGCTCGCCGCTACCTGCCGCGGCGAGGACGGCCCAGACGCTCATCGTGTGCCTCTAGCGCGCGGCCGCGGTGGCCTTGGCGCGCGTCGTGCGCTTCTTGCCGTTGCCGCCGACGTTGGACAGCACGCCCTCGAGCCACTCCGCGGCCTCCTCGGCGTCCATGCCCTTCGCGTACATCAGCTCGGAGGCGAGGATCTTCTTCGCCTTCACGAACATCTGCTTCTCACCCGTCGACAGACCCTTCTCGTGGTCCCGGAGCGAGAGGTTCCGCACGACCTCTGCGAGC
The DNA here is from genome assembly GCA_963700495.1 of uncultured Actinomycetes bacterium. GTDB lineage: Bacteria > Actinomycetota > Thermoleophilia > Gaiellales > Gaiellaceae > JACCTU01. Next base: position 213,806 of record CAVOXT010000006.1, read on the forward strand.
TCCAGCACGTCGCCGGTCTTCATCTTGTCCCGGTTGTGCTTGAAACGGCGGTTCCAGTTCTTCGGCATCTGCGTGCCGCCGCCCTTGAGCGCCTTCACGACAACCTCGACCATCTTCTCGTCGATGACCGGCCGTAGGCCCACGGCTTCGGCGTTGTCGGCGGGAACCTGAACCGTCATGTCGTTGTGGAGAATCCGGATCGTCAGGTACTCGCGCTTCTGCCCCAACACCTCGCGCGACTCCTTCTTGACCACCGTTCCCGCCCCGTGATGGGGGTAGACAACCTTCGCGCCGACCTTGAACAAGCCGTCGCCCCTTTCTGGAGTCCCTATCCGCCAAGAAGCCGGCGCGTTCGGCTGCGCCGGCGACAGTTACAGAATCGTAGCATTTCCAGGGATTTTCAGCAAATTCCCTGCTCGTTGCGAACTTCCGGCGTCAGAGCTGCAAGTACCGGTCCACCAGGTTGTGCTCCTGGAGCCTCCGGAGGCCCTCTCGGATGTCGCGGGCCCGGACCGCGCCGACCCCGTCGACGGACTCGAGGTCGCGCTGGGAGGCCCGGACGATCGCTTCCAGGTTGCCGAGATCGTCCACCACGTGGCGGATCACGCTGTCGGGCAGGCGCGGAATGTGCGAGAGAACGCGGTAGCCGCGGGGAGCGACCGTGTAGTCGAGCGGATTCGTGGTCGCGGGGTAGCCGAGGAATGCGAGGAGCTCGAACTCGAGCAGCTCCTTGTAGGCGAGCTCGGAGAGCGCCTGGAGGCCCTCCCTGGTCGCATCGACGCCGCCCTGCGCGTGGTAGTCGTAGACGACCGCCGCCTTCTCGCGGGGCACCTCGCCGACGAGCTCCTCGAGCTGCATCCGGATCATCCGGCCCTCGCTGCCGAGCTCGACACAGGCACGCTCGATCTCCTCGGCCATCCGGGTCGTCAGCTCAGCCCGCTGGAGCACGACCAGGACGTCGTCGAGCACGACCGCGTTCTGGAACTCGAGCGCCGTCAGCCTCGTCAGGACGTGGTCGAGGCGGGCGCGGTACGTCTCGAGCGTCGCGAGCGCCTGGTTCGTCTTCGCGAGGACGCTGGCGACGAGCTCGAGCTGGTACCGCCGCTGGCCGAGGAAGACCGTCACGGTCTCGCGCTGCTGCGAGATCGAGATCACGAGGGCGTCGGTCTGCTTTGCGACCCGCTCGGCGGTTCGGTGCCGGGTGCCGGTCTCGTTCGAGGCGATCGTCGGATCGGGCATCAGCTGCACGTTCGCGTACGCGAGCCGGCTCAGATCTGAGCTGACGATGATCGCGCCGTCCATCTTCGCCAGCTCGTAGAGGAGTTGCGGCTTGAACGGCAGGCCGAGCTTCATCCCGCCCGAGTACAGGAATGAGAGCTCCTCCGGGTCGCCGACCACGATCAACGCGCCCTCCTTCGAGCGGATGATGTCGTCGATTCCCTGGCGGAGCTCGGAGCCCGGCGCGACCTGGGCGATCGCGGCCAGCAGGACCTGGTCGAGGCGGAGGTCGAGCTCGGCGCGCCTGCGGGAGATGCCCACTTCCGGCGCCCAGCCCTCGCGCTCAGTCGGTTTGCTCTCTCCGCTCATCCAGCCCTGCTCTCGTCGCTTCCCTCAGCGTCTCCGACAGGAGCAAGGCTAGCTTGCCGCGGGCGCTCGTGCCGGTCGGCACGAGCGCAGTCTTCAGGCCGAGCTTGGCGCACTCCTCGAGCCGGCGCTCGGCCTGTGCGGCGGGGCGCAACCGCCCCGTCAGCCCGATCTCTCCGAACGCGGCGAGCCCCTCGTGCACCGGGTGGCGGCGCGCGGCGGACGCGATCGCGAGAGCGACCGGCAGGTCTGCGCCGGGCTCGTCGACGCGCACCCCGCCGGCGACGTTGACGAACACGTCGGCCTGGCCCAGGCCGATGCCGGCATGGCGCGAGAGCACCGCGACGATCATCGCGAGCCGCTTCGGGTCGACGCCTGTGGCGACACGTCGCGGCATGGCGAGGTCGGTCGGGGCCACGAGCGCCTGCACCTCGAGCAGGATCGGTCTCGTCCCCTCGAGCGCGCACGCGACCGCGGAGCCGGGCTCCCCCGCGACCGTGCGCCCGAACAACTCCGAGGGGTCGGGCACGCCGACGAGCCCGGCACCCGTCATCTCGAAGACGCCCAGCTCGTTCGTCGAGCCGAACCGGTTCTTCGTCGCGCGCAACACGCGGTGGGCGTGGTAGCGGTCGCCCTCGAACTGGAGCACGCAGTCGACGAGGTGCTCGAGCACCCGTGGACCCGCGACGGCGCCGTCCTTCGTCACGTGCCCCACGAGGATCGTGGCGACGCCCGACTCCTTCGCGACGCGCAGGAGGCGCGCAGCCGCCTCACGCACCTGCGCGACCGAACCGGGAGCGGAGCCGAGCTCGGAGGAGTAGAGGGTCTGGACGGAGTCGATCACGCAGGCATCCGGCCGCTCCCGCTCGAGCGTGGCGCAGACGGTCTCGAGCTCGGTCTCGGCCAGGATCTCGACGCGGTCGGCACCGCCGAGCCGCTGGGCCCGCAGCTTCACCTGCGCCGTCGATTCCTCACCGGTGACGAGCAGCGCCCGCCGGTCCTTCGAGATCGCCGCCAGCGCCGTCAGGAGCAGCGTCGACTTGCCGACGCCCGGCTCGCCGCCGACGAGCACGAGCGACGCCGGTACGAGCCCGCCGCCGAGGACCCGGTCGAGCTCGGGAACGCCCGTCGGGATCCGGTCGGCCTCCTCGGCGGTGACGTCCACGAGCCGCAGGAGCGGCTTGGCAGTCCCTCCGGCGGCGCGGGAAGCCGCCGTCTTCTCCTCGGCAAGCGTGCCGAACGCGCCGCAGCCGGGGCACTTGCCGAACCAGCGACCGGCCGCATAGCCGCACTCGGAGCACGCGTACTGGACGGCCGCCTTCGCCACCTCGCCACCGTATCGCCGGCGGTGGACGGCAACTGTGACGATTGTGTGCCGACTCCCGTCGACCCGAGAAGCGCGGTCAGGAAAGCCGGTCGCCGGTGACGCGCCGGATCTCCTCGAGGCTCGACACGCCCTCGCGGCAGAGCCGGAGGCCGTCCTCTCGGAGTGTGCGCATCCCCTGCCGTACAGCTGCGGCGAAGATCTTCTCGGCCGAGGCCTCGACGAGCGTTCGCACCTCGCCGCCGATCGTCAGCAGCTCGAACAGCGCAACCCGTCCGCGGTACCCCGTGCCTCCGCAGCTGTTGCAGCCGACCGAGCGCCAGAGCGTCGTCCCTACGGCGACCTCGTCGCCTGCCCCGGCCTGGTAGCTGGAGCGGCAGTCTTCGCAGAGCCTTCGCGCAAGTCGCTGCGCGACGATCAGGTTCAGCGCGCTCGCGAGCATGCCCGGAGGCACGTCCATGTCCCGCAGGCGCGCGATCGCGCCGGCGGCCGTGTGCGCGTGCAGCGAGGTGAGCACGAGGTGGCCCGTCATCGCCGCCTGCGTCGCGATCGAGGCCGTCTCCGCGTCGCGGATCTCGCCGACGAGCAGCACGTCGGGATCGCTGCGCAGGATCGTGCGCAGGCCGCGCGCGAACGTCAGACCGCCCTTCTCGTCGACCTCGCTCTGGTTCGCCGTCGGGAGCTCGTACTCGATCGGGTCCTCGATCGTCATGACCACGCGCGAGTCGCCGATCCGGTCGAGCGCCCCGTAGAGAGTCGTCGTCTTGCCGCTCCCCGTCGGGCCGCAGACGATGATCGCGCCGAAGGGCTGCTCGAGCGCAGCGACCAGGAGGGACTCGGCGTCGGCGCCGAGCCCGAGGTTCGTCAGACGCGGCCTGTTGCCTTTTCTGCTCAGGATTCGCAGCACGACCTGCTCGCCGTGGCGAAGCGGCAGGAGGGCGATTCGCAGGTCGACCGGGTCGCCGCCGAAGTGGACGGAGACACGACCGTCCTGAGGCATCCGGCGCTCGGCGATGTCCAGCGATCCCATCACCTTCAGCCTGCTCGCGACGGCCGGCTGCATGTGCTTCGGCACGTCGGTGACGTCGCGCATCACGCCGTCTACGCGCATGCGCACGAGGAGACGGTCGCGCTTGGGCTCGAAGTGGAGGTCCGATGCTCCCTCTTCGATCGCAGTCGTGAGCAGCCTGTTGACGAGTGAGATCGTCGGGATGCTCGACGCCATGTCGCGGATGTCGTCCACGCGGGCGTCGGGATCCGCCTCCGGCTCGACGACGGACAGCTCGATCCGCGGCCTGTAGGCGCGGTTCAGCGCGCGCTCGAGCTGCGTCAGCTCGGCGACTACGGGGCGGAACGGGATTCCCAGCGCGAGCTGGATGTCGTCGATTCCGTGAAGGTTGGTGGGATCGGCGAGGGCGAGCCTGAGCGCTCCGTCCTGGAGGAAGCCGAGCGGAAGCGTCTCGTAGCGGCGCGCGAGCGCCTCCGGGACGAGCGCCACCGCCTTGGGGTCGATGTCGATCGAATCGAGGTCGACGAGCTCCATCCGGCACTGTTCCGCGATCGCGCCGGCAACCTGGCGCGTCGTGAGGAGTCCCAGCTCCGCGATCACGGAGCCGAGGCGGCCGCCGCGGTGACGCTGCGCCGCGAGCGCATCGGTGAGCTGCTCCTCGGTGAGCAGTCCGGAGCCGGTCAGGATCGCCCCGAGCGGCAGCCAGCGGACATCCGCGAGCGCAGTGCTCATCTACGCCTTCGACAGAGGTTGGTGGTTCGCCGCACGTTCATTCCTTCCGCAGGGGGCCTTCCGCATGGATCGACCCGGTTCGTGTGATCCCGGATCGCCTCATCGAGTTAGGCCGAGTTGTCCCGGGCAGTCCTAGCCTGCGAGCTCCGGCTCCGGCGACGCGACGGGACGACGGGTGACCGACGCGATCACGAGCCCGGCGAGGATGCAACCGGCGCCGAGCAGCTGCCCGCGCGAGGGTGACTCGTCCAGCAGCAGCGCGGCGAACACGACCGAGCAGAGCGGCTGGAAGGTCAGCATCACGGACGTCAGGGCCGCCGGCAGACGCGGCAGCGAGATCGAGATGAGAAGCCAGCCGAACACCTGCGAGCTCAGCGCCAAGAGGATCAGCCAGCCCGTCGCCTCGAGCGAGGGCGTCAGGTCGAGGTCTCCCGTGAGCGCACCGTATGCCCCGCAGCCGATCGCCGCGGCGAAGGTCGCGTCGAAGAGCGGGCCGCCGGGACGGCGCAGGTCGCGGTTTCCCTCGCGAAGCGTGAGCAAGAAGCCGGAGTAGGCCAACCCGGTCAGCAGGCCGAAGAGCGCACCGAGTGCCGGGTTCGCCCCGTAGGCGTCGTCCTCGAGTGCGCCGGAGATCAGCACGACTCCGAGGCCGACCACCGGGATTGCCGCGAGGACAGCCCTCGGCGGGCGCTCTCCGAGTGCCAACCAAGCGATCAGCGCGACCAGCACGACCTGCGTGTTGCCGAGCACCGTCGCGAGTCCCGCGCCCACCTCCTCGATCGCGTGGTGCCAGAGCACGAGGTCGGCCGCGAAGAACACCCCCGCGATCAGCGCAGGCACACGGGCTCGCCAGAGCCGTGGGCCGTAGCGGCGATCCTCGTATCGGGCGAGCAGCCAGAGCGGCGGCAATGCCCAAAGACAGCGGAAGAACGCGCCCGTCGAGGGCGACACGTCGGAGAGGACGTAGAGGATCCCCGAGAACGAGATCGCGAGGGCGCCCGCGAGCACGATCAGGACCGGCCGCCGGCCGAGCGAGGACGCGGGCATCTCCCGCGTTCTACCTATCCGGCCTTGAGAACGAGAAAGGCGGGCCGCCGCATCGCCCGCCTTCGCCGTATAAGACGGGCGCCCGCCGCATCGGCGCCCTGTCTTCGTTGCATTCGCAGTGTCCACCACGCGATCCGGTTGATTCCTCCCCCTTTCGCTGATTCACTGGACCGGTTCACTAACTCCCCCACATGGGGTAGGCGGGACCGCTTCGATTTACACATAGTGAGTTCGCGAGTGGTGGGGGGCCGCAGCCCACGCTCTCGCAAAAGACGGCGGCTCGGGGATACCCGGGCCGCCGTCGCTGTTTCCGGGTTCCGGCCGGTCGAACCCCTCAGCGAGCGTCGTCCGGGCGGGCGCGCACTATTGACGCTTCACGATGCCCAGTCACAACTCGCCGGCCGGCCGTCGACCGGCGCCAGCGGACGACGGTCAACCCGCCGGTCACGAGCGCGAGGAGAAGACTCAGCAACCCGATCTGGGAGCGACGCAGGGCCTCCCAAGCCGCCGCTGCACCTGCCTGCGGCGTCCACTTCACGTCCACGTCTGCCGCGGCGAGGGTGTCGCTCCGGGGGAACGCTCGATCCGGTGCGCCGTAGAGCGACGATCGCGCGACGCGCTCGAGCGGTGCCGCAGCCGGACCGGCAGCCCGAAGGGCACGCTCCGCAGCCGGAGGCAGCGGCGCCAGGCGCTCGCCGCCCGACGAACGGACGACTGGGCCGAACGCGGTCGGAATCTCTTCGCGGTAGACGTCGACTGCCGCGACGTCACCCGGGTCGATCGATGCGGCGATCGCGGGCTGTGCCGGTGTCATGAGCGCCACCGCGAGCGCGGCGAACGCCGGAACCTGACGGATCAGTCGCACGGGCGCCGCAGATGGTAGTGAGGGCATCGGTCGCGATCGCAGTGCTTGCGATCTCGCTCGACGGAGGGATGTACGGGCTCGTCGAGCGCCACACGCTCGGGGTGATCGTGTGGTGGACGCTGTTCTTCGCGCTCTCGATCGGAGTCCTTCCACGCCGCCGGGTTGACCGGCGCCTCGCCTCGCTCTTGACACTCGTCGCCGGATTGGCGGCGCTGACGGTCGCGTCCTCCGCCTGGGCGCCGAGCGCCGACGCCGCAGTGCGCGAGCTCGACCTGATCCTGTTGTACGCGGGTGTGATCGCACTCGTCGCGCTGGCCTGCACGGCGGCCGACGTTCCGCGCGTCACCGACGGGATCGCTCTCGGCATCTGCGGCGTCGCCGCGGTTGCGCTCACGAGCCGCTTCGTCCCCGGCGCATTCGGGGCCGACGAGATCCCGACGTACCTGCCGAGCGCGAGCAACCGACTCGCGTATCCCGTCGGCTACTGGAACGGACTCGCGGTGCTGCTCGCGCTCGCGGTTCCTCTGTTGCTGCGGGCGGCGATCTCCGGCGAGCGGTTCGCGGGGCGGGCTGCAGCGTTCGCCGCGTTCCCGGCGATCGGCGCCGCGGTCTTTCTCACGTCCTCGCGAACGGGGTTCGCAGCGACCGCGGTCGGGACGGCGGCATTCGTCGCAATCACGGACCGACGCTGGGCGGCGCTCGGAGCTGTCACCGCCGCTGCGTGCGCGGCAGCGACGGGAATCGCCGCGATGCTGGCGTGGCCCGAGGTTGCCGACGGGCCGTTCGTCCGGAACGTCTGGGAGCCTGCCGCGACGCTCGCAGCGCTCTGCGTGACCGCCGGCCTTGTGTATCCCGTGGCGGTTCGTGTGGCGCGCCGCCTGCCGGAGCCGCGCCCGGCCGTCGGCTGGATCGCACTCGCCGCAGCGGGCGCCGCGACCGTCGCCGTCCTGGCTCTGGCCGACGTCGGCGGTCGGGTCGGCCACTTCACGGACCCGCCGCCGCAGGGCACGACGGCGACCGCCGTCACGACCCACCTCCTGGACGGAGGGAGCTCGGGCCGTTGGCAGCTCTGGACTGCGGCGGTGCAGGAGTTCCGGGCGAACCCGGTGACGGGTGGCGGCGCCGGCTCGTACGAGTCGTGGTGGCTCGCGCACGGGTCGATCGCCGCCCCGATCGCCACCGCCCACTCGCTGTACCTCGAGAGCCTCGCCGAGCTCGGGATCGCCGGGGTCGTGCTCGTCGTCCTGGCGCTCGCGTGGCCGATCGTCATTGCGGGCCGGTCGCGGGGGACGGCCCCTGCGGCAATTGCCGCAGCGCTCGTCGCGTATGCCTTCGGCGCCGGCGTGGACTGGGTCTGGGATCTGCCGGCCGTCACCGTCGTCGCCGCCGCACTCGCCGGGCTTGCGACGTCCGTGCGGGCGGGCGCCGGCGCTCCAGCGGGTGCAGGTGCCCTCCGGTTTGCCGCTGCCGCGGCCTGCCTCGTCGTTCTGTGCGCGCAGACGCTGCAGCTCCTCGCGCAGCTCCAGCTCGAGTCGAGCCAGTCCGTGGCGAGATCGGGCCGCTACGACGCGGCCGTCGACGCCGCCCGGCTCGCGAGGAACCTCCAGCCGTGGGCGGCGGCGCCGCACCTGCAGCTCGCGCTCGTGAGCGAGGAGGCCGGCAGGCTCGACACAGCGCGGCGTTCGCTCGAACGCGCGCTTCGCAGAGATGGGTCGGATTGGAAGCTGTGGCTCGTCGCCGCGAGGCTCGAGACGAAGCAAGGCGCGCTTGTCGAGGCACGAAGGAGCCTGTGCCGCGCCGCGGAACTGAATCCGCGCTCGCCGCTTCTCTCCGCGACCGACGGCCCCGGCGCGATGCGGTGCGCTCGATCGAAGGAGCAGACGTGAACCGTCCGGAGTCGGTGTCCGAGCTTCACCCGATCGCGCTTCCGGCGCCGTTCCCGTACGAGGGCGAGCCCAGGGCGCAGCCCATCCGCCATCGCGACGCGCTGCGCCGGAGGTTGCTCGCTGTGGCCGATGTTCTGACCGCACTGCTCGGGGCTGCAACCGTGGCGCATGCAACAGGCGTCGGGCTCATCTGGGCGCCGCTCGCAGTGCCGGGCTGGATCGTGCTCGCCAAGCTCTACGGCCTCTACGACCGCGACCACCGAGCGCTCAGGCACCTGACGATGGACGAGCTGCCGAGCCTCTTCGCATGGACGCTGACCGCGTCGGTCGCGACGGCGGTGGCCGTGGCTCCGCTCGGCGCGCACGAGGCGGCGACGCTGACGGCGGCCGTGGCGGCGTGGCCGGTCGCGACGGTTGCCGCGCTCGCGCTGCGGAGCCTCGCGCGCTGGACCTGGCGGCGCGCCGTTCCGCCCGAGCGAACGCTCATCCTCGGCGAGGGCCCGCTCGCAATCGCGACGCGCCGCAAGCTCGACCTGTTTCCCGACATCCACTGTGTCCTCGTCCCGCCACAACCGCACGAGGTCGAGCGGATCCGCCGCAGCGGAACGATCCCGGTGGACGTCGACCGCGTGATCGCCGCGTTCGCCGACCTGGACGAGCAGCTCGTCGCGACGCTTGTCGGAGCGTGCAGGTCGACGCAGGTGAAGCTCACCGTCGTGCCGCCGCCGCGCGGGGCGTTCGGGACCGCCGTGCAGCTCAAGCACGTCGCCGACCTTCCGGTCATGGAGTACAACACGTGGGACGTCTCGCGCTCGACGTTGCTGCTCAAGCGCTGCGTTGACCTCTGCGTCGCACTGCCGGCCCTCGTCGTGCTCGCGCCGTTGCTCGCGCTCGTGTCGCTCGCCGTCAAGCTCGACTCGCCGGGGCCCGTCGTCTTCCGCCAGTGGCGCGCGGGCAGGGACGGCCGTCCGTTCCGGATCCTCAAGTTCCGCACGATGGTCGCGAACGCCGAGGAGCTGCTTCCGCAGCTCGTGCCGATCGAGCAGCTGCGAGAGCCGGTCTTCAAGCTCGCCGGCGACCCTCGTGTTACGCGGCTCGGCCGCCTGCTCAGGCGCACGAGCCTCGACGAGCTCCCGCAGCTCGTGAACGTCGTGCGCGGCGACATGAGCCTCGTCGGCCCGCGGCCGGAGCAGGTCGAGCTCGTGGAGCGCTACCTCCCCGAGCACCGCTTCCGGCTCGCCGTCAAGCCGGGCGTGACCGGGCCGATGCAGGTCTTCGGCCGCGGCCGGCTCAGGTTCGACGAGCGGCTGGCCGTCGAGCGCGAGTACATCGAGAACCTGTCCATCTGGGCCGACCTGAGAATTCTCGGGCTGACGGTGTCGTCGGTCGGCCGGGGACGGGGTGCGTTCTAACCGGCCGTGGGCGTGCTCACGACCTCTTTGATCATCCCTACGCTTGCGGGCGCCGGCCTGCCTCGCGTCGTCGCCGAGCTCTCCGAATCCGACGAGGAGCTCGAGGTCGTGATCGCCGACAACGGCCTTCCGGCCCGCGCCGCCGACGAGCTCTCCGCGCTCGGGGCGAAGGTTGCCCCGATGCCGGGAAACATCGGTTTCGGTGCGGCGGTCAACCGTGCCGTGCGCTTCGCCGAGGGCGACGTTCTCATCGTCCTGAACGACGACGTCGTTCCCAAAGCGGGTTTCGTGGACCTCATCGTCGACGCGCTTCGTAACGGCGCTGAGATGGCGGCATCCGTCTTGACGGGGCCGACACGGACCGTTGAGTGCGCGGGCTTCGAGCTCGACCGGGCGCTCACACCGCACGACTACCTCCGCGGCCTCCCGCTCGACGAGGTCGACCTCGGGACGGCGCCCCCCGTCGGTCCGTGCGGGGCGGCCGCCGCGTACCTCCGATCGGCGTTCCTGGAGGTCGGCGGCTTCGACGAGGCGTTCTTCGCGTACTACGAGGACGTCGATCTCGCGCTCCGGCTTCGGGCAGCCGGAGCGACGTGCGCGCTCGCTCCGGGAGCGGTCGGCGTGCATGTCGGCTCCTCCACGCTCGGGTACGACTCCCTCCGCAAGGCCGAGGTTGTCGGCTTCAGTCGCGCCTACTTCCTGCGCAAGTGGTCACTCGCGCACACGCCGACCGCGGCGCGGGCACTCGCGTTCGAGCTCGGCGCCACCGCGCTCCTCGTCGGGCGCCACCGTTCGTTGCTCCCGGCTCGCGCGCGGGTGCGCGGGTGGAAGGCGTGCGACGCTCGGGCAGCCGCAGCCGCAGCCGCGCCGCTGACGGTCGGGGCGCTCGCCGGCGCGCGCCGGCGCTACGCGAGGAAGGCGGCGCGCAGCGCGTGAGGGAGCTGCTCGTCTGCCCGGAGACCGGCGGATCGCTCTCCGAGCTCCCACTGCAGGACGCCGAGCGCCTACTCGGCGCCGTCGCCGGCCTGCGGCCGCGTCCAAGAGGCTCGGTCGCGCCGATTGGGACGACGCCGTCTGTTCTCGTCCGGGCGGACGGCACCGCCGCCTACCCCATCGTCGACGGCGTACCGATACTCATCCCGGCCGAGCGGCTCGGAGCGCACGCACCCGCCGTGGACGTGAGGCGGGCGCCGTACGCAGAGGCGTATGACGAGATGCGCTTCTACAACGGGAGCGCGATCGACTGGGCCGACCGGCTCGCCGCCTCCTTCGACGGCGAGGACGAGACGGGCGCGCACGTCGACGACCCGGTCACACAGGCCCTGCGGGTTGCTGCGCTCGCAACTCTCCCCGCCGAAGAGCTGGCCTCGTTCCCCGATCCACCCGAACGCTGGCTGCACCTGCGCTTCGAGTCGGCGGCGCTCGAGGACGCCTACCGCCACGTCGCGCCGGTGACAGGGCTGCGCGTGCTGCAACTCGGAGGCATCGGGCTCGACGCCGTCAAATACGCGCTTGCCGGGGCCGCGGAGGTCGCGCTGGTGTCGCCGATGCTCGGCGAGCTTCGCTTCGCCCGCGTGCTCGCCGAACGCTGCGGGGTCGTGTCACGTCTCACGTGCGTCGCCGGCGTCGCCGAACAGCTCCCGTTCGCGGAGGCGACCTTCGACGTCGTCTTCGTTCCCGGTTCGCTGCACCACACGTCGACCGAGCTCGCCATCGGCGAGTGCGCCCGCGTCCTGAGAGACGGCGGGAAGTTCGCAGCGGTCGAGCCGTGGCGGGCCCCGGGCTACGGACTCGGCACGCGTATCTTCGGGAAGCGAGAGCCTGTGCGGTGCAAGCCGCTCACGCGCGAGCGGGTGGCGCCGTTCTTCCACACGTTCGGCAGCCCGCGGTTGATCCACCACGGCGCGCTCACGCGCTACCCCCTGATCGCGTTCGACAAGCTGGGGCTCGGCCTCTCGCATCGGGCTGTTCGGCGCGTCGTCGCCGCCGACGACGCGCTCTGCCGCAAGACGAACCGCTCGTGGTCCGGCAGCAGCGTCGCGCTGCTCGCCGTCCGCTGAGCGCGCTCAGGCCGGGTGCCAGCGGAACACGTGCCTCCCGAGCGTGCGTGCCGCCGCAAATGTCCTCCAGCGCGCGACCCTCACGCCATACGAGACCGTCCGGAAGTCGGCGCCGCGGAGCTCGCGCACCGGCGAGTTCGTGACCACGCTGAACACGCTCACGCCGGAGAGGTCCTGCTCGTCGAAATCGACGGGCTTGGTCGCGCTCAGGAACACGCCGGGAGCCGTGCCGTCGGACTCGATCGCTTCGATGTCGCAATCGCCGAAGATCACCTCGAAGTCGTCCGGCGTAAAGCGCCAGTAGTCGTCCGGAAAGCCGTGGAACGGAAAGCCGGGCGATCTGGTCGTGATCACGAGCCGCCCCTCCGGCCGGCAGACGCGCTTCAGGTTCGACACGACCCGCCGCCAGTCGCGCACGTGCTCGAGAACCTCGGTGGCGACCACGATGTCGAAGCTGTCCGGCCCGAAGCGGTCGACCAGCTCCTCCGCGCCGCAGACGAGGTCCACCCCCGGCCCACCGACCAGGTCGACGCCGACGTACTCGTGGGGCTCGTAGTGCTCGAGCACCGAGCGGAGGCTGCCGTTCACGTCGAGCGACCCGACCTCGAGCACCCTCTTGCCCGAGACGTGCTCGCGTTCCAGGCTCCGGACGCCGAATGCGAGGGAGCTGACGTTGCACACGGAGCGACGAACTTACAGCCCGGCCCGGTCGGCCTCCTGTGACCGACCCCGCCGTTCCCTGGCGGGCGACCCGGCGCTTCGCGGCGATCTTCGGTGCGGCACTCGTCGTGGGGCAGGTCGGGCAGCTCGTCTGGCTCTCGCTCGGCAGCCGCACGATGTCCACCGGAGACTTCGGCACGGTTCTCGCGGCGCAGGCGCTCTACGCGGTGCTCCAGCTCGTGATCGAGGGCGGAGCCGCGTTCCACGGCGCGCGCCTGGCGGCGGCGCAGGAGCTGGACGCGGAGGCACGCAGCTCCGTCATCCGACTCAGGCTGCAGCTCGGCGGCGCCGGGGTCGTCGTCGCGCTGGCGTTCGGGGCGGCCGGGGGCTACGACTCACTGGCGGCACTCGCGCCGTTCACGCTTGCGCTCGTCCTGTTCGCGCTGTTCACGCACTGGGAGAGCTTCGGACGGGGCTCGAGCGGGCCATGGTCGACGTACCTCGTCCTGCGCGCCCTCGTTCTGACCCTCGCGAGCGGCGCCTTCCTGGTCGTCGGCGAGACCTTCCCTCTCTACGGCGCCGGGCTCGCCGAGTGCGCGGCGATCGTGGCTGCCTCGCTCGCGTTCGGGTTCCGCCCTCTCCAGGATCTGCGGCTCGGCCTTCGGGCGAGGCGCTCGCCCTGGCGCAGCGCGCTGTCGGTCGGGCTGCCGAGCGTGACGTGGCAGGTGGGCCTCGCGTCCGGCACGGTGCTGCTCAGCACGTTCGGCGTCGCCCGCGCAGGCGGCGCGCCTGGGCGTGAGCGTCCGCCTGCTGACCGGGGTGAACCAGCTCGCCGCCGTGCTCGCCACCGCGCTGTTCCCGCGTCTCGCAGGCTCGGCGTCAGGCTCGCGGCAGTACGCGCACGACGACGCTGCGATCGGTCTCCTCGTCAGGATCGCCTGCGCCGTCGGCCTCGCCGCAAGCGCCCTGCTCCTGATCGACCCGAGCTTGTTCGTCAAGCTCTTCCTCAATCACACCGACTCCGACAGCGAGGCGACGGCGGCACTCGTGCTCGCCGCCGCGCCCGTCACGACGCTGCTCGTTGCGCTGTCGATGGTCCTGACCGCCCGCCGGCTCGAGGCTGCGTTCCTGGTCCCGTTCCTCGTCGGCACCGGCACCGTGCTCGCAGCGAGCGCCGCGGTGCTGCTCGCCGACCCGGAGTCCCCAGCGATCTGGCTCGCGGGCGCGTTCGTCGCCGGGCAGCTCCTGACGATGGTCCTGCTCGTCCCCCGTGCGGTCGCCGCGATGCCGTCGGTGCCTGCGCTCCGGCTCATCGGGCTGGGAGTGGTGCCGGTCGCGCTGCTTGCGTCGGTCGCGGCGGTCGTCTCCGAGCTTCGGGTCGAGGTCGCGCTCGTCGAGCTGGTGCTCGCAGGCGCGCTGGTTGCTGCAGCTAGCCGCGGCGCGCGCCGGCGAGCTGAACGCGTCCCTTGACGGCCGGGACTGCGCGCGCCGTCAGCTGAGCACGCGTTGCGCGATCGAGCACGACGATCACGATCGCGAGACCGGTGAGCGCGAACACGAGGTTCTGGAACATCGTCGCGAAACCGCGAGTCAGCAGCGCGTGCGTGAACGGGACGACGAGCGCGTATGCGAGCAGCGCAAGCCGTCCGCGCGGGAGGCAGAGCCGCACGAGACCGGCGCAGAGGAGACCGAGCACGAGGCAGCCGACGGCGACGAGCGGGACGCCGCCGTTCCAGTACAGCTCCCCCTGTGCCGAGATCGGAATGCCCGCGTTGGCACCCGGGTAGAGGTAGGCGCCCACCTCGAAGTCGACTCCGAGCGGCTTGTCCGGCCACATGCTTCGCGGCACGAGCGCCTGTGGGATCTCGGCGAGCGTGCGGCCGTCGAGGTAGCCGATCGACGACGGCGTGAGCTGCTGCATCGCGACGAAGTGGTCGAAGGTGCTGAGGTCGGAGACGTAGCTCGCCCACATCGGCGTCTCCGCGGCGAGGTGGAACGCCTCCGGCGTGTCGACGACGTGAGTGTAGGCGCGGACCTGCTGTCCGAACCCGAGCGCGAGCATCCCGAGCGAGCCGACGACGAGCCCCGTGAGGACGTGCACGGGCCGCAGGCGGCGGAGCGCGATCACGAGCACGATGCCGCTGACGAACGCGAACGCGGCGAACATCCGGAGCTGCGTGGCGACGGCGGCGAGCGCCGCGGAGGTGCCGGCGGCCGCAACGATCAGGCGCGAGCCGCGCGTGCCCCCTTCCAGGCTCACGAGCAGCGCGTAGAGGCCGACGGACTGCACGATCCAGACGCCGACGAACGCCCAGAAGCTCGAGCGCTGGTCGGTGCGAATCGCGACAGCCGAGTGCATGAGGGTGTCGAGCCCGCCTTGCCGCTGGAACAGGACGATCCAGAGCAGCGTCCCGAAGGCCAGCAGCGCCGCGGCCGCCGGAACGCTCAACTGCGCGTGGCACGTTCGTCCCGGATCCTCCCGATCACAGGCAGGTGCCCGAGGGCGAGCAGGTAGCCGACACTCCACGCCGCGACTCCCACGGCAGCGATCGCGACCGTGCGTGTGAGCTGCCCGACGTCGAAGCCCAGGCGTGCGAGCCCCACCGCGGCGTGGTCGGTCGTGAAGAAGAGCTCGAGCGGCCGGAAGACGAAGAGCGCGAGCCACGTCACCGCGGCCGGCACGAGCGGCGAGATCGCGAACAGGTGCCAGCGGCGATCGAGCCGTCCGAAGCTCGACACGGCACTGACCGCCACCGCGGCGAGCACCAGGAGGATCGCGAGCGCGAGGGCCGCGGGCCGGTCCCTGTCGATGACGTCGCCGGCGAGCAGAGCGGCGAGCGCGCCGACGCCGCAGAGCGCGCCGAGCTCGGCTCCCGACCGCCCGTTCAGACGGCCGCTCATGCGTGCGGTTCCGTCCGGCCGCCGGAGTACGTTCCGCCGATCGTGCGCCGCGCTCTACCGCTCCTCGCAGCCGGGGTGCTCGCAATCGCGGGCTGCGGCGGTGAAGGCGAGCTCGCCCCCCAGGTGTACCCCGGCGCAGCCGAGCAGCTGCTCACCGAGCAGGACATCGAGCAGCAGACGGCCGGCACGCCGCAGGCGGCCCTGCTCCGGTGGTGGCGAAGCAGCCAGTTCGCGGAGCGAAACGGGTTCCTGCGGGGATTTGCGGCCGACGTCGCGGAGCGGCTGTCGTCGCGCGGCGACCTCGATCGCGAGCTCGAGTACTTCGCCGGCGGGATCCGAGTGACCCGGCCGGAGTTCGTCGACGTGCAGATCGCGGGCGACAGGGCGACGGTCTTCACGATGCTTCGCACGCGCCAGCCGGTCGGCTCGACGAGGTTCGTCACCGCGACCCGCCCGCAGGCCTTCCCGATGGTGAACGAGGGCGATCGGTGGCGGCTCGCCGACCAGCACTTCTTCCAGGCGGTCATCGCGCCTCTCGCCGAGCAACGGGCCTCGAGCTGATCGTCAACCGGTCGACCTCGGCGCAACGTCGAAGAGCGCAACCGCCGGTGACGTCTTCGGAAACGCGGCGGCGAACGTCACGTCGCGGAGCCGAGCATCCGTCACACGCAGATAGAGGTGCGTGCGGTCGTCGCCTACAGATCGAGCCGCCTCCTCAGCATTCGTCGAGAGCTTGATCGTGCTCTGCCCCGGTGAGACGTCGAGCCTTCGATGCACTTTCGCGCCGCCGGAGGAGAGGGCGACAGGCGTCTCGAGCCCGTCCGGCCAGGTCAACGTCGCCTGCGACGGGTTGGAGACGCCTGAGCTCAGCGTCAGCTCGACGTCAATCGTCCGCACGAGCCGGGTCGGGTTGTAGAGCCCGATCGACGCGTCGGGCGTTCGGGTCCAGCGCCACTCGTGTCCACCGTCCGACTCGGCCGGCCAGAACGAGCTCGCCCACTGCGACCGGACCGGACGCAGCGTGAGGCCCCGTAGCGCGTAGAGCTGGCCGGGCGTGAGCGTCTGGCGAAGCTCCGCGCCGTACCCGCGGAGGTCGACGAACGCGAGCCGGTGGTTGAGGCTGTACGTCGGCGCGGCGATCATGCCCAGCGCCGCAAGCACGCTTCCACCGGCGTCGTCGTAGCCGAGCGTGTCCACCTGGATCCCGCTGAACCCTGCAGCGACAGCCGCCATCGCGACCGCGTCGGCCGGCTTCTGCGCGAGCGCGCTCGCCCAATCGGCGTCACGCCCGCGCATCGCGCCGAAGCTCCAGCGAAGGCGATCCGAGTGGACGTAGCCGACGAGCTCGTCGTAGGCTCCGGTTGTTCCGGGCGGCCGCGCCTCCTCGGGAAACGAGACGTAGGGAAGCTGGAAGACCGATGCCTTCTCTGGCAGCTCGCGTTCGACGGAGCGGACGAAAGCGCTGTCGCTCGCCCACGCTGACTGGAAGACACCGTGCGGCGGAACGAGTGACGAATTCGTCTGGTCGAGCAGCGCGAGCACCGGGATCGAGAGCACGGCTGCGGCCAGCAGCCCGCGGGAGCGGGCCGACGAACCCCACCGGCGACGTGCCGCGTCGAGCAGGATCGCCAACGAGAGCAGGGCGAAGAAGCCGACGAAGATCGACATCCGGTTCCAGCCCCGGAGCTGCGTGAGTCCCGCATAGCTGACGATCGTCGAAAGACCGCCCGTGGTCGCGATCAGCAGCGTGACGAGCGTCGCGGCCGCAACCGACGGGAGGATGCGCGTCGGGCCCTCCTGCCAGCGCCGCCCGACCGCGGCGGCGATCCCGACGACGAGCAGCGAGAACAGCCCGATAGTCCCGGCAATGCCGAGGGCCTGATTCGACTCGGAGGGCAAAAGGGTCTCCGTCTCGTAGCGCTCGCGCAGGTCTGCCAGGGGTCCGAGACGGTGCCCGCGCACGGGCAGCACGAGCTCCGACAGCTTCAGCGACAGCCGCTCGGTCTCCTCCGGGCTACGAACGGCAACGGCGTCGTTCTTACCGTGCTCGAGCCGGTAGACGAAGACCGGCGACAGGCACGCGGCGACGGTGGCCACGACGAGGAGGAACGCGATGGACGCATGCGGCAGGCTCCCCAGCCGTGGGTGCGCGACCGCCGAGACGAGCCCGCCCGCGAGCAGGAGCAGCGCCGCAAATACGGCGTAGTACGTCGACGCCGAGCCGATCGCGACGCACACCGCAGCAACTCCGGCGAGCGGAAGCAGCGAGCGCGGACGGCGCCAGCTCGAGGGCGACGGAAAGAGACGCCGTCCCGCGAATGCGAGAACCACCAGGTAGCAGGCAATCGGGACCGTGAAGTACATCGAGAGGAACAGGTGGTCCTCGTTCCGACCGAAGTGGTACGGAAGCGTCGAGAACACGATCGCGCAGACGCATGCGACCAGGACGCTGACCTCGAGGCGGCGCAGCACGAAGTACGCGCTCAGCGAGGTGAGCGGGAAGCTGAGCAGGTAGTAGACGTTCATCGTCGCCGCCGGGTCCCTGATCGCCTGGCCGAGCGCGTCGATGGAGAGCACATGAAGCAGGTTCCCCGCCGCGAGCGGGAAGTCGTAGAGCTGCTGGCCGTACGGTGCGCCGAGCGCTGAGTTCGACAGCCACCACCCGTCGCCGAGCAGGTCCTTGACGACCGTCAGCATCAGGAGCCCTTCGTTTGCGTAGTAGAGCGGCACACGGAGGTTCGCGCGCCAGAGCTCGAGCGCGAAGACCGCGAACAGCGTCGACACGACGGCTGCCGACGCAGCACCGACGACGTCTGCCGCTCTCCGAAGCAGGAACGGTCGCGAGTCGACGTGCACGGGCGGGACCGTCTTGGCGGTGCGTGGCCACGGCGTGCTCGTTTGTGTCGGACCGAGAACCCGAGCGTTAGCTCGCACCAAGCCGCTCCAACTCTCTGCGCATCCCTTCCACGAAGCGCTCGCGGGAGAACAGACGCGCACGCGCGGCGAGCTCGACGCCGTCCCAGTCACGATCCGCGGCTGTGCGCACGGCAGCCTTGATCGCCTCCGGTTCGCACGAGTCCACGAGCACGCCGTCGATGCCGTCACGCACGATGTCGCGGGCGCCGCCGCGGCGAAGCCCGACGACCGGAGCCCCTGCAGCGAGCGCCTCGACCATCGCGATCCCGAAGTCCTCCTCGCCGACGTGGACGAAACCGGCGGCGGTTTCGTACCGCCGGATCAGCTCGTCGCGAGGCAGCCAGCCGACGAGCTCGACGTTCTCCGGGAGGCGGCGGCGGAGCGTGCTCTCGAGCGGTCCGATCCCGACCATGGTCAACCGGTACGGCAGCCCGCGGAACGCCTCCGCGACCTCGAGCGGATGCTTGTACGCGACGAGGCGGTTGACCCAGAGGAAACGGCCCTCCTCCTTCGGCGCCGCGTGATCGAACTGGTCGACGTCGACGGGCGGATGCACGACGGCGGCATCACGACCGTAGAACGCCGCGATCCGCTCGCGAACGGTTTCCGAGATCGCGACATACGCCTCCGGCCGACGGGAGGCCCGAAGGTCGACGGCACGCAGCCGGCGGGTGAACCCCCTAAGCGCCAGACCC
The DNA here is from genome assembly GCA_963700495.1 of uncultured Actinomycetes bacterium. Taxonomy (GTDB): domain Bacteria; phylum Actinomycetota; class Thermoleophilia; order Gaiellales; family Gaiellaceae; genus JACCTU01. The sequence continues at coordinate 232,897 of CAVOXT010000006.1, forward strand.
TGCGCGCCCGACGCGCGAGCCGAGTCGACGCGGGGCATCCAGGCGTAGCGAATCGGCGTGTAGCAGTAGCAGACGTGGATCGCGTCGGGCCGCGGACGGACGTTCACGGCGCACGCGTGCGACGACGAGATGACGACGTCGTACCGGTGGAGGTCCAGCCGGTCGAAGTACCGCGGCATCAGCGGGAGCAGGTAACGCCAGCGGCCGGGGTCGTGCCCGTGCTGACGGATGAGCGGAGCCCGAGCGAGCCGCGACTCCTGGACGATGCTCTCTGCGAGAGCGTTCGGCAGAAGCTCTCTGGCGGCGTGGAACGTGAACACGTCCGGCTGCGACTCGGGTGCGAACACCCCCACGCGCATCGCGTCCACGGTTCGCTCGGCGCCGTGGAAGCCCTGGAACCAGTCGTGGACGATCGCCGACCGCGCGCGGATCGGCGGGACCTGCGCCGTGTACGAACCCACCTCCCGCCGTAGCTTGCCGTCCACCCCGGACGGCGGATGCCGACAGACCGGGTGCCTACACTCGCGCGCGTGGCCCCCCGGCTTGCCCTGTGCTTCGCGCTCGCCGCGGTAGGCGTCCTGGCGCTGCCCGTCGTCGTTCCGGCACAGCCGCTCCGCACCGCCGTGATGGACCCCGAGGCGTTTGGGGGCCCCGACGCGGGGCTCGCGTTCACGCGTGCGGCCGGCGCGGGCGCGACGTCGGTTCGGCTCGTGCTTCGCTGGAGCCTGGTTGCGCCGAACCCCATCGCGGGCGATGCGGCCGACCCAAACAATCCCGGCTACGACTGGGCATCGTTCGACGGGCAGGTGCGCCAAGCGCGCGCAGCGGGACTCGACCCGATCGTCTGCGTCACCTTTGCTCCCGTGTGGGCGAGGGACATCGCCGCCGGCGGAACCGGCACGAACTGGCCGCGACCTGCCGATCTCGGACGATTCGCTGCGGCGGCCGCACGGCGGTATGCCTCGCCTGCCGGCGTGCACATCTGGCAGGTCTGGAACGAGCCGAACGCCCGTTCGCACCTGAATCCGCAGTACGTCGGCGAGCGTCCGGTCGCCGCCCTGCACTACAGGCGGATGCTGTCGGCTTTCGCGGATGCCGTCCACGGCGTCGATCCGGCGTTCACCGTCGTTGCCGGCGGACTCGCGCCGTTCGGCCATCACGCCGCCGACATCCAGGTGGTCGCGCCGCTTCGGTTTGCACGCACGCTGCTCTGCGTCTCTCGCCGCCTGACGCGCACGTGCAAGACGCGGGTTCCGCTCGATGCCTGGGGCCACAATCCCTACACGAACGGCGGCCCCGAGCGACACGCCGCCGCACCCGACGACGTCTCGATCGGAGATCTGCCCGAGCTGCGGCGCCTCGTCCTGGCGGCGCGACGGTCCGGAAACGTCGTCTCCTCTCGCCCGCTCCAGTTCTGGGTGACCGAGTTCGCGTGGGACACGAGTCCCCCGGATCCAATCGGCGTCCCGCTCAATCTTCACGCCCGCTGGGTCGCCGAGGCGCTCTACCGAATGTGGAGCGCCGGCTACAGCCTCGTCACGTGGTGGCGTCTCCGAGACGACCCGCTCACGCAGACGCCGTACCAGTCCGGCCTCTGGTTCCGGGGTTCGGGGGCACTCTCGTCCGACCGGCCGAAGCCGTCTCTAACCGCGTTCCGGTTCCCGTTCGTCGCCTTTGCGTCCACCCAAGGCGTGACGATCTGGGGCCGCAGCCCCGCCGGGTCCGCGCGCCGGATCGTGATCGAGCGGCGCAGCGGTGCGCGCTGGCTCCCGGTCGTCGCGATTGCCCCAGATGCGTACGGCATCTTCCGCTCGCTCGTCCCGCTGGCGGGGACCGGCTCGCTGCGCGCCCGCGTCGAAGGCACGACTACCGGCGCTTCGCGCGCGTTCTCGCTCGTCAAGCCGCGTCCGCTGCGGACCTTCCCGTTCGGGTGCGGTGGGGCGATCCGCTGCCCTCAGACGTAGGGGAGGCGAAGGCAAGCGTAGGAGAACGAAAAAGGCGAGCCGCCGCATCGCCCGCCTTCGCCGTGTTCGACGGGCGCCCGCCGCATCGGCGCCCTGTCTTCGTTGCTTCCGCAGTGTCCACCAGTGGATTCGGTTGATTCCTCCCCCTTTCGCTGATTCAGTGGACCGGTTCACCGATTCCCCCACATGGGGTACGCGCGGCCGATGTGGTTCGCACATAGTGAGTCGGCGCGAGAGTTGGGGGGCCGCAGCCCACGCTCCAGCGCCTGACGGCGGCCTAGATAACTGGGCCGCCGTCACTCTTTCTCGGCCTGGATAGGCTCCTCCCGTGGAGGAGCGACTCGAGCGTTACGCCGAGCTGGCCGTGCGCGTGGGCGCGAACGTCGCCCCCGGGCAGATCGTCGCAGTAACGGGTCTCCTCGAACACGCCCCGTTGATGCGGGCGATCACGCGTGCCGCCTACGCCGCCGGCGCGCGCTTCGTCGAGGTCCAGTACGACGACACTCACATCCGGAAGGCGTTCGTCGAGGGCGCGCCCGACGACATCCTGGACTGGAGCCCGCCCTGGCGCATCGCGAAGATGGAGGCGCTCGGAGAGGCGAAGAGCGCCGCGATCTGGATCACCGGCGAGGCCGAGCCGAACCTGCTCGCGGACGTCGACGGCGAGCGGGTCGGCCGTGCCGTGCCCCGCGAGCTGATGGAGATCGGCGCGCGGATCGTCCTCGACGAGGAGCTGATCAACTGGACCGGTGTGGGCTACCCGAACGACGGCTGGGCGGAGACGATGTTCGGAGAGCCGGACGTCGAACGTTTGTGGGAGGCCGTCGCATTCGCGATCCGGCTCGACGAGCCCGACCCGGTCGCTGCCTGGCGCGAGCACCTCGACAGGCTGACCGCACGCGCGGCAGTGCTCAACGAGCATCGCTTCGACGCGCTGCACTTTGACGGAGAGGGCACCGACCTGACGATCCGGCTGCTTCCCGACGCGAGCTTCGAGGCGGCGCGCTTCCACACGTCCTGGGGCCGGGAGCACGTTCCGAACATGCCGACGGAGGAGGTCTACGTCGCGCCCGACTACCGCGGAACCGAGGGCGTCGTCCGCTCCACCCGCCCGCTGTCCCTGCTCGGGACGCTCGTCGAGGAGCTCGAGCTGCGATTCGAGGGCGGGCGGATCGTCGACGTGCAGGCCGAAGAAGGAGCCGACGTCGTCCGCTCGCAGATCGAGCGCGACGAGGGAGCCGCGGAGCTCGGCGAGGTTGCGCTCGTCGACGGATTGTCCCGCGTAGGTCAGACTGGGCTTGTCTTCTACAACACGCTGTTCGACGAGAACGCGACTTGTCACATCGCCTACGGCAAGGCGATCACGCGCACGGTCGAGGGCGCCGCGACCCAGACGCCGGAAGAGCACCGCGCGCGCGGCGTCAACCACTCCTCCGTGCACACCGACTTCATGATCGGCGGCCCCGCGGTTGCCGTCGACGGGGTCACGAAGGACGGCAAGGCAGTGCCGATCCTGCGCGACGACGTCTGGGTGCTCTGACTACTGCTCGGTATGCTCGGGCTCCGGGGGAGCCTCGGGGGGCACCGTGACCGCCTCGACCGTGACCGTGCCCGGGATGAGCGTGATCTCGACGTCCTCGGTCTCCGGCCGGCGTGTGACGAGGATCGTCGAGCCCGGCTCGAGCGAGCGCCCCAGGACGAAGTCCGCGAGCGGGTCCTCGATGTGCCGCTGGATCGCCCGCCGCAGCGGACGAGCGCCCATCGTCGGGTCGTAGCCCTTGTCGACCAGCAGCTCCTTCGCTTCGTCGGTCAGCTCGATCGTCACCTCGTGCAGTGCCATCTGCTCGCGCAGGCGGCGCAACATCAGCTCGACGATCACCATGATCTCGTCCCTCGCCAGCTTGTGGAAGACGATCACCTCGTCGATCCGGTTCAGCAGCTCGGGGCGGAAGACCTTCTTCAGCTCGCCCATGATCCGCGTCTTCATGTCGTCGTAGCTGAGACCCGACTCGTCGCCGATCGAGAAGCCGAGCGTCTGGTTCTTCGAGATCGTCGCGGCGCCGATGTTCGAGGTCATGATCACGATCGTGTTCCGGAAGTCGACCTTCCTGCCCTGCGAATCGGTCAGCTTCCCGTCTTCGAGGATCTGCAGGAGGATGTTGAAGACGTCCGGGTGCGCCTTCTCGATCTCGTCGAGCAGCACGACCGAGTACGGCTTGCGGCGCACCGCTTCCGTCAGCTGACCGCCTTCGTCGTAGCCGATGTAACCGGGCGGTGAGCCGACGAGCCGGGACACGGAGTGCTTCTCCATGTACTCCGACATGTCGACCTGGATCATCGCGTCCTCGTCGCCGAACAGGAACTCGGCCAGGGTGCGCGCCAGCTCCGTCTTCCCCACCCCCGACGGGCCGAGGAAGATGAACGAGCCGGTCGGCCGCTTCGGGTCCTTGATGCCGGCACGCGCGCGCCGGATCGACTTCGAGACGGCGACGATCGCCTCCTCCTGGCCGACCACGCGCTTGTGGAGCTCGTCCTCCATCCGGATCAGCTTCTGCGACTCCGCTTCGGTCAGCTTGAAGACCGGGATCCCCGTCCACATCGAGACGATGTCCGCGATCTCCTCCTCACCGATCTCGGGCTGTTCTTCGGCTTCCGCCGAGTTGCGCCACTGATCCTCGAGCTCGCGCTTCTTCTGCGAGAGCTTGCGCTCCTTGTCGCGCAGCGAGGCGGCCTTCTCGAACTCCTGGTTCTCGATCGAGTCTTCCTTGTCCTTGCGGACCTTCTCGATCTCTTCCTCGAGCTCGCGATACCTCGGAGGGGCCGACATCGTCTTGATGCGCATCCGCGACGCGGCCTCGTCGATGAGGTCGATCGCCTTGTCGGGTAGGTGGCGGTCCTGGATGTAGCGGTCGGCGAGCACCGCAGCCGCCTCGAGCGCCTCGTCGGTGATCTTGACGCGGTGGTGCGCCTCGTAGCGGTCCCGCAGACCGCGCAAGATCTGGACGGTGTCCTCGGTGGACGGCTCTTCGACGCGGATCTGCTGGAAGCGCCGTTCGAGCGCGGCGTCGCGCTCGAGGTACTTGCGGTACTCGTCGAGCGTCGTCGCGCCGATCGTCTGCAGCTCGCCGCGGGCAAGCGCAGGCTTCAGGATCGACGCGGCGTCGATGGCGCCCTCGGCGGCGCCGGCACCGACGAGGTTATGCAGCTCGTCGATGAAGAGGATGATGTCGCCGCGCTGGGTGATCTCCTTCATCACCTTCTTGAGGCGCTCCTCGAACTCGCCGCGGTACTTCGAACCCGCGACCAGCGCAGCGAGGTCGAGTGTGTAGATCTGCTTGCCCTTGAGCAGCTCGGGCACCTGGCCGCCTGAGATGCGCGCGGCCAGGCCTTCGACGACAGCGGTCTTCCCGACGCCCGGCTCGCCGATCAGGACCGGATTGTTCTTCGTGCGACGCGAGAGGATCTGCATCACGCGCTCGATCTCGGTCTGGCGGCCGACGACCGGGTCGAGCTTCCCCTCGGCCGCGAGCTTCGTCAGGTTGCGGCCGAACTGGTCGAGCAGCTTCGAGCTCTTCGACTTCTCGCCGGGTGCGCCGCCTCCACCTTGCCGCCGGCCGGGGCCGGAGAGCATGCGGATGATCTCGTTCCGGATCTTCTCCGCGTCCGCGTCGAAGTCGAGCAGGATGCGCGCGGCCACGCCTTCGTTCTCGCGCACGAGCCCGAGCAGAATGTGCTCGGTGCCGATGTAGTTGTGTCCGAGGCTGAGCGCCTCGCGCAAGGCGAGCTCGAGCACCTTCTTCGCGCGAGGCGTGAACGGGATCTGTCCGGTCGTGACCTCGTCGCCCTGCCCGACGATCCGCGCCACCTGAGCCCGAACCTCCTCGACGGTGATGTCGAGCGACTCGAGCACACGTGCGGCGAGACCCTCCTCCTCGCGGAGGAGGCCGAGCAGGATGTGCTCGGTGCCGATGTAGTTGTGCTTGAGCGCGCGGGCCTCGTCCTGAGCCAGGACGACGACCTGGCGGGCTCGTTCGGTGAAGCGCTCGAACAAGGTAGAAGGATGGTACCCGAGTCTCCGGCATCGACCGAGTCCGGGTTACGGCCGTCTTGTTAAGGGCCCGACGCGGCCACCTGAGCCAGATCCGGCTTGTCCGAGCGGGAGGTTTCGCGGACGTGAAGGAGAGAAACACTCCTCTCGACGGCGTCCGCGGCAACGGGGTTCACCCTCGTAACTCCTCTCCCCTCCCGTTGTCGCGGCGCCGCTTCTCCGCTGTTGGGGCCTCGCGGCCCGGACCTACTGCCTCCACGGCCCACCCGCCGAGTACCAGAAGAGCGGGGAGAGCTTGATGCGCGCGCGAAGCCCACGGTCGCGCCAGTAGAGATCCACGCGCGGCAGCGCCCACGGATCGACCGGCGAACGCCGGCCGGGGACCGCGAACGCGGCGTCGTAGCCGGCCCGCCTCGCTGCGGCGCGAACGCGGGCGTCCTGTTCGCCGTAGGGGTATGCGAGGTAGCGGCAGGGACTGCCCAACTCGTCCTCGATCCGCGCGCGCGACTCGCCGAGCTCCCGTGTCAGCTCTGCGTCGCCGAGTCGCGGGAGGTGCGGATGGCTGATGGTGTGAGAGCCGATCTCGACTCCGCGCTCGGCGAGCTCGCGCAGGTCGTCCCAACGCAACGTCGCGAACTCGTCCGGGGCGTCGTTCACGTCGTCTGCGAGCTCCGGAATCGGCAGCGGGTCACCCCGGTCGGCAAAGCCGGTGCACGCGAAGACCGTTGCCGGGAAACCCGAGCCGCTCGACGACCTGAACTCCCGCGAGGGCGCTGCGGTACGCGTCGTCGAAGGTCGGGTGGACGATGCGGTCGCGGCCAGAGACGACCTCGGCCGCAGTTCCGGGCCGGTAGCCGCGACGGAGCACGCCGCGGAGCTGCGCTTCGAGCAGCTGCGGCGAAACGGCCAGCCGGTGCGGTGCGCCTGACGAGACGCGGTGATAGCAGAGGACGAGCGGCTTGAACCCGCGGCTCAGGGCGGCGCCTCGCCGAAGACGTCCTCGATCAGTGCGTCGAACGAGTGCGGCAGCGATCCGTCGGACGCCGCGTGCGGCCGCAGGACGACGATGTACGCGTCGAGCTCGTCCGCCGCAACCGGGTCGTCCCGCCGACGCTCTGCGGCGAGCACCTCGAGCCGACCGAGGACGTGGCCGCCCGGGAAGGGCGGGCGAGCCGGTTCCGGCTCCGGCTCCGGCTCCGGCTCCGGCTCGGGCTCCGGCTCCGGCTCGGGCTCCGGCTCCGGCTCCGGCTCCGGTTCGGGTTCCGGCTCCGGCTCCGGCTCCGGCTCCGGCTCGGGCTCTGGCTCCGGCTCGGGCTCCGGCTCCGGCTCGGGCTCTGGTTCGGGCTCCGGCTCCGGCTCGGGCTCTGGTTCGGGTTCCGGCTCCGGCTCGGGCTCCCGCGCCGCCTCGAGCTCGGCGAGCCGGGCCTCGAGCGTCGAGATCCGGCGCTGGGAGTGCTCTGCGTGCGCGGCCGAGCGCCGTTCCAGCTCGCGGAGCTCGGGCGTGACGTCCGGCACCGCAGCGGGGGCCGGCGGCGGCGTCCGGCGACGGAACAGCGCCGCCAGTGCGAGACCTGCGAGCAGTGATGCGACGAGCGCGAGCCCGAGCGTCGCCCAGGGTCGCGGCCAGACCGCCTCGTTGGAGGCGACGGCGTTGCTGAGCACGCGCAGCGTCGGATCGCGCGTCCCCTGGAGCGAGCGCCACGTCGCGAGGTCCTCCCGCAGCTGCGTCGCGCGCGGAGTCCCGGCCGGGATCCCGAGCAACGTCTCGCGCGCGCGGTCGATCTGCGTCCGCAGCTCCGCCTGGAAGGCCTCCGAACGCTGCTTGACCGTTTCGTCGGCGAACGCGTCTGCGATCTGCGCCGCGCGCGTGGGTGACCCCGCAGTGGCGACGAGGGCGACGACGTTCGACTCGTCGACGCGAGAGGCGCGGATCGCGTGACGTGCTTCGTCGGCGTCGAGACGTAACCGGGTCCCCACGGCGCTCGCGACCGCACCGCTCTCGATCAACCGCGGGGCCGTCGCTGCTGCGGGCGTCTCGGAGGTGTCCTCGAGCAGGCCGATGCCGCCGAGTGCCGAGTCGGATCGCACCGGGGTCACGAGCAGCTCGGCACGCGCCTCGTAGCGCTTCGGAGCAAGCAGGACGTACACGGCGGCGGCGCCCACGCCGATCGCGACCACAGCGAGCACGACGAGCACTGAGCGACGGTTCACAGCCGTGGGATCCTATGTGCGAGCCCTGCTAGCGTTGCGCGCCGTGGCGCCCAGCTCCGGCCCTCGAGCCGTCGTAACGGGCGGAGCCGGCTTCATCGGCTCGCATGTCGCCGATCTTCTGCTCGAGAACTCCTACGAGGTGCTGGTCGTGGACGACCTGTCGTCGGGCAACCGGGACAACGTCCCGCCGGACGCCGAGCTCGCCGTGGTGGACATCCGGGACCGGACGAGCCTCGACCGCGCCTTCGACGAGTTCTCGCCGACGGTCGTCTGCCACCTCGCTGCGCAGGCGAGCGTCACGTTCTCCGTGCGCGAGCCTCAGCACGACCTCGAGGTGAACGTCGGGGGGACGCTGAACGTCTGCGAGGGCGCACGTCGCAACGGGGCGTGCGTCGTGTTCGCTTCGACGGGAGGAGCGCTCTACGGTGACGGTGTCCCACTCCCGGCGGACGAGTCGACGCCGACGGAGCCGCTCTCCCCATACGGCGCCTCGAAGCTCGCGGGCGAGAGCTACGTCGCGACGTGGGCGCGGCTCTTCGAGCTGCCGAACGTCGTCCTGCGGCTCGCGAACGTCTACGGCCCGCGTCAGCAGCCACACGGAGAAGCCGGTGTGGTCGCGATCTTCAGCGGCAAGCTCGCGAACAACGAGGTGCCGACGGTGTTCGGTGACGGGCGGCAGACGCGCGACTACGTGCACGTCGCCGACGTCGCGCGGGCGTTTCTGCTCGCGGTGCAGGCCGGTCGCAGCGGCACGTGGAACGTCGGCACGGGCGTCGAGACAAGCGTCCTGGACCTGCTCGCGCTTCTCCAGAGCGCCGCCGGCACCTGGCTCGACCCGCGCTTCGAGCCGCTGCGTCCGGGCGAGCTGAAGCGGAGCGCGCTGGCGGCCGGGGCGATCGAACTCGCGCTCGGCTGGCGGCCGCAGCTCGAGCTCGAGCCGGGCATCGCGGAGACGTACTTGACGTTCGCCTAACGCTCGCGGAGCGCCGGGAAGAGGATCACGTCCCGGATCGTGTCGCGGCCGGCGAGCACCATCGCGAGCCGATCGATGCCGAGCCCGAGCCCCCCGGTCGGCGGCATGCCGTACGAAAGCGCCTCGACGTAGTCCTCGTCTCCGAGCTCGGTCTCTCCCGCTCCCGCTTCTCGCTCGGAGGCCTGCATCGCGAAGCGCTGCGCCTGCTCCTCCGATTCGTTCAACTCGGTGAACGCGTTGCCGAGCTCCATCCCGCCGACGAAGTACTCGAAGCGCTCGACGATCGCCGGATCGTCGTCGGTCGCGCGCGCGAACGGCGAGAGCTCGATCGGGTAGTCGTGCACGATCGTCGGCTCGATCAGCGACGGCTCGACGAAGCGCTCGAGCGCGTGGTCGACGAGCTGCGCCCACGTCTTGTCGTTTCGAGTGTCGACGTCGCGCTCGCTCAAGCGCTGCCGGAGCTCGACTTCGTCTCGGGTCCACAGACCGTGCTCGTCGAGGGCATCGACGAGCTTGACCCGGCGCCACGTCGCGAGGTCGACCTCGTGGCCGCGGAACGTCGTGTTCGTCGTGCCGTTGACCTCCCGCGCGGCCGCAGCGATCAGCTCTTCCATCCGCGCCATCGTGTCGCGGTAGTCGGCGTACGCCTCGTACCACTCGAGCATCGTGAACTCGGGCTGGTGCTTGTACGACGTGCCCTCGTTGCGAAAGTCCTTGCCGATCTCGTAGACCTTCTCGAGCCCGCCGACGATCAGGCGCTTGAGGTAGAGCTCGGTCGCGATCCGCAGGTAGTAGTCGGCGTCGAGCGCGTTGTAGTGCGTCACGAAGGGTTCGGCGAAGGCGCCGCCGTAGCGCGGCTGGAGGATCGGCGTCTCGACCTCGACGAAGCCGTGTGCGTCGAGGTAGCGGCGGATCGCGCTCACGAGGCGTGTGCGCAGCAGCGCGTCGGCGCGCGATTCCTCGTTGACGAGCAGGTCGAGGTAGCGCTGCCGGTAGCGCGTCTCGACGTCCTGGAGCCCGTGGAACGTATCGGGCAGCGGACGGCGGTTCTTCGCGAGCAACTCGATCGACTCGACGGCCAGCGAGAGCTCGCCGCGCTTCGTCCGGGCGGGAATGCCGGCCACACCGATCACGTCGCCGAGGTCGAGGTCGAGCGGCCCCGTCTTCTCCTCGCGGGCGAGCAGCTGGATCCGGCCGGAGCGGTCGACCAGGTCGAGGAAGACGAGCTTCCCCATGTCCCGCTGGGCCATCACCCGCCCTGCGAGCCGGCGCGTCTCTCCGCGCTCCTCACCCGGCTCGAGCAGCTCGGCCTCCGCGCGAACGGACGCAACGTCGACGCGGTCGGGAAAGCGCTTCGGCAACGCCATCGCGCGGCGAGTCTAAAGCCCGAGCGAGCCGGGTCCGGTGGCCAAGCCCGGACGTGCCGGTTCGGACCTGTCCGGTGCCAGGCACCTACCAGGTCCAAAACAGACACCCGGGAGAACGAACCCGCTGCACCTGCAGCCGGCGGCCGCCGAACAAGCCCTGTCCGGTGCCTGGCACCGGACAGGGTGGACCCGGACATGCCGAGAACGCCGCGAGGGCGGGCTTTGCCCGGCCTCGCTCGAGCGTTATGAGGTCAGAGAAGATGCGGCAGAAGTCGAGGCGCCGCAGGCGCCGACTTATGCCGCACTAATTTCCATGATCTTGAACTTGAGCGCGCCGCGCGGGGTTGCGACCTCGACGGTCTCGCCCTTCTTCTTGCCGATGATCGCCTTGCCGACCGGCGACTCGTTCGAGAGCTTGCTCGCGGCCGGGTTCGCCTCGGCGGAGCCGACGATGTGGTACTCGAGCGTCTTCTTCGCCTCGACGTCGCGCAGCTTCACGTGCGACCCGATCGAGACGACGTCCTTCGAGATCTCCTTCTTCTCGATCACGCGGGCGGCCATCAGGCGCTCCTCGAGCTGGGCAATGCGGTGCTCGAGCATCGCCTGCTCGTTCTTCGCATCGTCGTACTCGGCGTTCTCGGCGATGTCGCCGAACTCGCGGGCGACCCGGATGCGATCGGCCACCTCCCGCCGCTTGTCGTTGCGGAGATAGTCGATCTCTTTCTTCAGCTTTTCGTAACCCTCTTTGGTGAGGATGACTTCCTTCAAGGGGCCCCTCCTACACAAAGTGCGGCGCTCACCGGCGCCGCCGAACCGGGAAGTTTAGCCGCGCCCTGATCGCGGCGTCAATACCAGAAGCGGTACGATTTCCCGCTCTATGCAGGTAGATCTTCACGGCTCATGGCGGATCCGGGACGTCGAGATCCCGACCCGCCTCGTGCTGGCCCCGATGGCCGGCGTGAGCGTCCAGGCGTTCCGCCGCCAGGGTCGCCGCTACGGGGCCGGCCTCGTCTGCTCGGAGATGGTGAGCTGCGCCGGGCTGCACCACGGGAACGAGAGGACCCTCGGCTACCTGCGGATCGCGGCGGACGAGCATCCGCTCGCCGTGCAGATCTTCGGCTCCCAGCCGACCGTGATGGCGGAGGCGGCCCGGATGGTCGCGGACGCGGGCGCCGACATCATCGACATCAACTTCGGCTGCCCCGTCCGCAAGGTGACGAAGACGGGCGCCGGCGCGACGCTGCTCGACGACCCCGAAGGCGCCTGCAGGATCGTCGAAGCCGTCGCGACGGCGGTCGACCTCCCGGTCAGCGTGAAGATGCGCCGCGGGCTCGAGGACGGGTCGCGCTCCTGTCTCGAGGTCGGGCCGAGGCTGGTCGAGGCGGGCGCGGCGTCGCTCACGCTCCATCCGCGCTCCGCCAAGCAGATGTACACGGGCAGCGCCGACCACTCGCTGACAGCAGAGCTCGTGGACCTCGTCGACGTGCCGATCGTCGCCTCCGGAGACGTCACGTCACGCGCCCGCGCGCAGACCGTCCTCGCGACGACGGGCGCCTCGGCGGTGATGATCGGCCGCGCCGCCCAGGGGAATCCCTGGGTGCTGCGCGAGATCCTCGAAGAGGACTACGCCGACCCGACCCGCGAGGAAGTGGTCGCCGAGCTCGTGCTCTTCATGCGCGAGACCGTGCGGGAGCTCGGCGAGCGTAAAGCTCCGCGCTTCTTGAAGAAGTTCTACGGCTGGTATCTCGGGCGCGGCCGTTTCCCACGCCGGTTCAAGGCGGAGCTGACGCAGATCGACGACCTCGCCGAGGTGGAGCGGCGCCTGTTCGCGACTGCGCCCGGTGCCAGGTTCGTGCTGAGCCGGCTCGAGCAGGAGCACCCGACCGGCGACGAGGTCACGCTCGATCTCCCGATCTCGATCTACGGCGGCGGTTAGGGACTAGCCGTTGCGCTCGTAGACGAGCCTGAGGCCTTCGAGCGTGAGGAACGGGTCGACCCGCTCGAGCGTCCGCGAGTGCGGCGCGACGAGCTCTGCGAGGCCGCCCGTCGCGATCGCGGGCGCCTCGGCGCCGAGCTCGGCCCGGATCCTGGAGACGATCTCGTCCACCTGGCCTGCGAAGCCGTAGACGAATCCTGACTGGAGCGCCGTCTGCGTCGTCTTGCCGATCACCGTCGGCGGCGCGCTGAAGTCCACGCGGAACAGCCTGGCGGCGCGCGCAAACAGCGCGTCCATCGAGATCTCGATCCCGGGCGCGAGCACGCCGCCCACGTACTCGCCCTCCGGCGAGACGACGTCGAAGTTCGTCGACGTGCCGAAGTCGACCACGATGCACGGCGAGCCGTAGCGCTCCTTCCCGGCGACGGCGTTCGCGATCCGATCAGGGCCGATCTCCCGCGGGTCGTCGTAGCGGATCGCGATCCCGGTGCTCACGCCCGGCCCGACGGCGAGCACCGGCACACCCGCGCGCCCGGCGAACTCCTCGTACTCGCGAACGAGCGCGGGCACCGTCGACGCGAGACAGACGCCGTCGACCGAGTCGAGCTCGAGCAGTCCGCTGATCAGGACGAAGAGCTCGTCGGCCGTCCGGCGGCGCTCGGTCGAGACGCGGTAGTGCTCGGTGAGCGTCTCGCCCTCGAAGAGCCCGTAGACAGTCTGCGTGTTGCCGACGTCGACGGCGAGGAGCACTTACTCGTTGTCGTCCGAGGAGAGAGCTTCGCGCATTCGCTCCGCGAGCGCGTCTGCGGAGAGCGACGGGTCATCGTCGCCGCGAAGCTCCTCGACCGAGACGTCGCCCGAGGTGTAGACCTCCGCGCGCGGGATCATCCGCGTCGGGCGGTTCTTGTCCCAGACCCAGACGTCGTCCATCTTCAGGTGGAAGAACGGGTAGCTCGCCTGCGGCACGTACTGCAGATCGAGCCGGTTGCAGAGGTAGGTCGCGTCCTGGGTCAGGACGCAGTAGCGGAAGAGACTGAAGACGGCGGAGTACTCCTTCTTGAGCAGGAGCTCAGCCTCGGCCTCGAACTCGTCGAGCTCGTCGAGATGGGACATCAAGCTGATTCTAGTTTTCGGAGCAAGGTCTCCAGCAGGCCCCGGCCGGGCACGACCAATCCCGGCTCGAGCTCGGCGAGCGGCTCGAGCGCGAAGGCCCGCTCGTGGAGCCGGGGATGAGGCACTTCGAGGCCCGGCTCGTCGATCTGCTCCTCCCCGTAGAGGAGGAGATCGAGGTCGATCGTCCGCGGCCCCATCGGCGGGCCGTCCCGGTCCGGCCGAGCGAGCGCTCGACGTCGAGCATTGCCTCGAGGAGGTCGCGGGGAGGCAGGGTCGTCTCGAGCGCAGCGGCGCCGTTCAGGAAAGGCGGCTGGTCCAGGTAGCCGACCGGCTGGGTTTCGCGAAAGCCCGAGACGGCGACCACTTCGACTGCATGGAGCCGATCGAGCGCGTCGATCGCGGCCGTCATCGTCCGCTCACGGTCGTCGAGGTTCGCCCCGAGGCCGATGTAGGCACGCGTCACCCATGCGACGTTAACGGTGCGCCGCTACCGTGAGCCGCTTGGTCACCAGAGTCCTCGCGGTCGGCATGCTGGCGCTCGCCGTGGCGCCGTCCGCGCTCGGGGCGCGCGCGGCCGTTCCTCCGGCGCCGACTCCGGGGTTGCTCTCGATCGGGGCCTACGACACGACGCTCCTCCAGCTCACGCGCGGCTCGGCCGCGCCGGAGGACGGGACGCTCATCTCCGGCACGCTGGGGATCTGGCGCGTGCCGACGCCGACCGCGCAGCGCATCCTGCCGCGGCTGCTCGCCCGCGGCGTCGTCAAGGCGGTCGAGCCGGATTGCCCGCTCGAGCTTTTCCGAACCGAGTTCGAGCCGTTCCAGGGCGAGGAGTACTGGCGTTCCCTGGTCGGAGCCGACGCGGCGGTCCCGCCGGGCCCGGGCAAGCCGGTCACCGTCCTCGACACAGGCGTCGACCTCTCGCATCCCGAGTTCGTAGGCCGTCCCAACATGACCATCCTCGGCACCCAGAGCCTGGGGGACTCGGGTGACGACTTCCACGGAACCGCTGTCTCGTCGGTCGTCGGCGCCCCCGAGAACGGTGTTGGGCTGCTCGGCGTCTACCCGCAGGCCGTCCTGCGCTCGGTCGACGTCCGGGGGCTGCGCACCTCGGACGTCGTGCTCGGCCTCGGGCTAGCGATCCAGGCCGGCCCGAGCGTGATCAACATGAGCTTCGGCGTGCCGTCCAGCCAGCTTCTACGCGATTCCGTCGCCGAGGCGTTTCGCACCGGCTCGATCCTCGTCGCCGCGGCGGGCAACGAGCGCCAGCAGCGCACGCCCATCGCCGCGCCGGCGAACCTGAACCACGTGCTCACGATCGCGGCGACCGACCAAGAGAACCGCGTCGCCGGGTTCTCGACTCCGGGGAGTCAGGTCGACCTCTCTGCCCCGGGCGTCGGCATCATGGCCGCGGTTCCGCTCCAGTTCGGGCAGTCCGGCTACGACACGTTCGACGGGACGAGCTTCTCCGCGCCGATCGTCTCGGGCGCGACCGCATGGGTCTGGACCGTGCGGCCGCAGCTCGACAACACTCAGGTCTTCGACCTCATCCGCGTTGCCGCAGCCGACCTCGAGGCGCCCGGATTCGACCGTGACACCGGCTACGGGCTGCTCGACATCCCCGCGGCGCTCACCGAGCCCGCGCCGTTCCGCGATCCGCAGGAACCGAACGAGGACATCCGCGAGGTGCGCCCCAACGGCCTCTTCCGGACGCCGACCCCGGGTGTCACCGGTCCCGGCCGCCCGAGCGCGAACCTGCGCGCCCGGCTCGACCTCACCGAGGACCCCGAGGACGTGTACCGAGTCTTCGTCCCGGCCGGGCGCACCGTCCGTGTCCGCGTCACGCCCGACACCGACGTCGACGTCGACCTCTGGAAGCCGACCGCCACGTCGGTCTTCCTGCGCGGCAGCGCGCGCGCGAAGAGCCTGTTCGGGACGAGCGGCCGGTCCGGCCGTGCAACCGAGACGGTGTCGGCCCGCAACCGCACCAAGGTCGGCTTCTACGCGTACCTCGACGTGTACCTGCCCCGAAGCGGGCCGGGCCAGGCTCGATACACCGTCAGCGTCTCGACCGTTCGACCGTAGCCGCCGCGTACCCGACCGGCAGCTCGAGCTCGACGTCGGGCTTGCGCACTCGCACCCGGACCCGCTCGACCGGGAAGCGGGTGAGCAGCTCGCCGGCGACGGCATCCGCGAGCGCCTCGAGCAGGTCGTACGCCCGCGCGTCGGAGACCTCGCGCACGACTCGTGTTACCTCGCGATAGTCGACCGCGTCCTCGATCCGGTCGGAGAGCGCACCGTCCGGCACCTCGAGCCAGACGTCGAAGAGGAACCGCTGGCCTCTCTCTCGCTCCGCCGGCAGGACGCCGTGGAAGCCGCGCAGCTCGAGATCGTGCAGCTCGAGCTCGATCACGCGACGACCGCACGCGCGACCGTGAGGGCCTCGACGTGCTCGCGCACGTCGTGCACCCGCAGGATCGTCGCCCCCCGCTCGTAGGCGGTCACGGCCGCCGCGAGGCTGGCCGAGAGCGGGCCCGTCGTCGCGCCGGCGTCGCCGAGCAGCCGGCCGAGCGAGCGCTTGCGCGAGAAGCCGATCACGACAGGGCGTCCGAGCGCGGTGAGCACGTCGAGGCGGCGCACCAGCTCGAAGTTGTGCTCGACCGTCTTGCCGAAGCCGATTCCCGGATCCAGGCAGATCCGCTCCTCCGCCACCCCGGCCGAGACCGCGAACCGCAGCCGCTCCTCGAGGAACGACGCTACCTCGGAGGCCACGTCGCCGTACCGAGGGTCGAGCTGCATCGTGCGCGGCTCGCCCTGCATGTGCATCAGGCAGAGGTACGCGCCGCTCTCGGCGACGACCTCCGCAAGGTCGGGGTCGCCGCGCAGCGCAGTCACGTCGTTGACGAGCTCCGCGCCGAGCTCGAGCGCGCGCCGCGCGACCCCGGCCTTCACGGTGTCGATCGAGACCGGCAGCTCGCCGGCGACGGCCTCGAGCACGGGCACGACGCGCCGGAGCTCGTCGTCGAGCGACACCGCGTCCGAGCCGGGCCGGGTCGACTCGCCTCCGACGTCGACGATCGCGGCGCCCTCCTCGACCATCCGGCGCGCAGCCGAGATCGCGTCCTCGGCTCGCTCGTGCACGCCGCCGTCCGAGAACGAGTCGGGCGTGACGTTGACGACGCCCATCACCGACGGGCGGGGGAAGCGCGCTTCGATCGGCGGACGCGCGGGCATCTTCGCAAGAGTGTGACGGTGGACCTGGAGGAGCGCGAGCCGAGCGAAGCGGGTAGGCGTTACCTCTGGCGATTGATCGTCCGCGAGCGTCGAGGAGTGCAGGGCGCGGTCGCCGGAGGGCTCGTCTGGCAGGCCGCCGTGGTCGCGACGCCGCTCGTGGTCGGGCGGGCGATCGACCAGGCGATCGTCCCCGAGGACCGCCGCGCGCTGCTCCTCTGGTGCGGGGTGCTCGTCGTGCTCGGCCTGATCGAGGCGACCGCGGGCGGGACCCGTCACTTCTTCGCGATTCGAAACCGTGCGCACGCGGACGCCGCCGTGCGCGAGTCGCTGTTCACGCGCGCGCTCGAGCTCGACGCACGTTTCCACGACCGTGTCGGCGCAGGCGAGCTGATGAGCCGCGCCTCGAACGACGCCGAGCTGATCGCTCGGCTCTTCGACGCCGTCGGCCACACGGTCGCGTACATGCTCACCGTCGCCGCCGTCGCGGTGATCCTGCTCGCGATCGACGTCCCGCTCGCGCTGATCGTGCTGCTGCCGCTCCCGCTCGTCTCGATCGGTTTCTGGCGCTATTCCAAACGCTACGGGGGCACGACGCGGCGCCTGCAGGAGGAGCTCGGCGCAACGACGGCGCTGGCCGAGGAGACCATCTCGGGGATCCGGGTCGCAAAGGGGCTCGGCGCGGGCGACGCGCTGAACGCGCGCTTCCGCACCGCCAGCGACCGGGTCGTCGGTCGCGCGCTCGACGTCGCGGCGGTCGACGCGGTCTTCCTGCCCGCGCTCGAGGCGCTGCCGCTGCTCGGCATCCTCGCCACGCTCTGGTTCGGCTCGAACCGCGTGCTCGACGGCGAGATGACGCTGGGCCAGCTCACGGCGTTCATGCTCTACCTCTCGATCCTCGTCTGGCCGCTCCGCACGCTCGGGCAGCGCGTTCAGACGCTGCAGCAGGCGATCGCCGCCGCGGACCGCATCGCCGAGGTGCTGGAGTCGGAGCCGGGCGTCGTCGAGGTCCGGGACCCCAAGCGGCTGCCGCGCACGGGCGCGCTCGACGTGCGCTTCGAGGACGTCGGCTTCGGCTACGAGCGGGGCCGGTCGGTGCTCGACGGTTTCTCGCTCGAGATCCCCGCCGGGGCATCGCTGGCGCTGGTCGGCGGCACCGGCTCCGGGAAGACGACGGCGGCCGCGCTGCTCGCCCGGTTCTACGACCCGCAGTTCGGCCGCGTGCTCGTGGGCGGCCTCGACGTGCGAGAGCTGCGTGTGGACGACCTCCGCCGGGCGGTCGGCGTCGTGTTCGAGGACACCTTCCTCTTCACCGACACCGTCGGCGCCAACATCAGCTTCGCTCGACCGGACGCGTCCCGCGACGAGGTCGAGGAGGCCGCGCGGCTCGCCGGCGCGCACGCGTTCGTCGGGGAGCTTCCCGAGGGCTACGACACGATCCTCGGCGAGCGCGGCTTCTCGCTGTCGGGCGGACAGCGTCAGCGCATCGCGATCGCGCGCGCGATCCTCGCCGACCCGGCCGTGTTGATCCTCGACGACGCGACCTCGGCGGTCGACGCGACGAAGGAGCACGAGATCCGGGCCGCGCTCGCGACGGTCATGAAGGGACGCACGACCCTCGTCATCGCGCACCGTGCGGCGACGATCGCGCTCGCAGACCGGGTCGTCGTGCTCGAGGCGGGCCGGGTCGTCGAAGAGGGCTCGCACGGCGAGCTGCTTCGCCGCTCGACGCGCTACCGCACCCTGCTCGCACTCGAGGCCGCGTGAGCAGCCCCGTACTCAGGCGAACGTGGCAGTACCTGCGGCCGCACCGGGGCCTGATCGCGCTGGCGGGGCTCGGGATCGTCGGCTCGACGCTGATCACGGTCGCCGGCCCGTGGCTCCTGCGCTACGCGATCGACGAGGGGATCGAGGGCGGCGACAGGTCGGCGATCACGCGCGCCGCGCTCGCGTATCTCGTGCTCGTGTTGCTGCGGCCCGTGCTCGAGCGACTCGTCGTCGTCTGCTCGGCGCGGGCCGGCGAGCGCTTCCTCGGCTCGCTGCGCGTCGCCGCCTTCGAGCACCTCCAGCGGCTGTCGATGCCGTTCTTCGAGAGCGAGCGCGCGGGTGTGCTCGTCTCGCGGCTGACCGCGGACGTGCAGGCGCTGACGACGTTCACGCGGCAGGTCTTGATCGAGGTCGTCGGCAGCCTCCTCCTGCTCGTCCTGACGGGGATCGCGATCGTCCTGCTCTCGCCGATCCTCGCCGCCGTCACGCTCGTCTCGCTCCCGCTGCTCGTCATCTCGGCGCTCTCGTATCAGCGCCGCTCGCATCCGTCCTACCTCACCCTGCGCGAGCGTGTCGCCGACACCATGAGCTCGCTGCAGGAGGGGCTGACCGGAGTCCAGGTCGTCAAGGCGTATCGGCGCGAGGAGGAGCAGTTCAAGCGCTACCGGCACCGCTCCCGCGAGCAGGTGCGCGCCTGGCGTCGCATCTCGTTCGTGAACATCTCGTTCTTCTCCGCGATCTCGTTTGCACAGGCCCTCTCCACGTCAGCGGTGATCCTCGTCGGCGGCTGGCTCTACTGGCAGGGCGACACGACGATCGGAACGGTCGTCGCGGTCGCCCTGTACCTGCTCTCGCTCTTCGACCCCATCGGACGGCTCGGCGACTGGCTTTCGCAGTTCATGTCCGGGCGGGCGGCGCTGACGAAGATCGTCACGCTGCTCGAGACGCCGACGACGGTCCGCGGCGGTGCGGAGGAGCTGGCCGAGGCCGGCCCGCTCCGCGCGGAGCGGGTCTCGTTCGGCTACGGCGACGGGCCCGAGGTGCTGCACGACGTGTCGCTGACCGTTCGGCCGGGCGAGCAGCTGGCCCTCGTCGGGCCGACAGGCGCCGGCAAGTCCACGCTCGCAAAGCTTCTGACGCGCCAGTACGACCCGACGAGCGGTGTCGTGCGTTTCGCCGGACTCGACCTTCGCGAGTCGACACTCGACTCGCTGCGGCGGCGGATCGTCTTCATGCCGCAGGAAGGGCACCTCTTCTCCGGGACGATCGCGGACAACGTCCGGCTGGCCAAGCCGGACGCACCCGACGAGGACGTGGCCGAGGCGCTCCGCCGGATCGGCGCGCTCGCACGCTTCGAGGCGCTCCCGCGCGGCCTGGACACGGACGTGCGCACCCGCGGCGTGCGCCTCTCCGCCGGCGAACGTCAGCTCGTCGGGCTCGCGCGCATGGCGCTTGCCGACCCCGCGGTGATCGTGCTCGACGAGGCGACGTCGTCTCTCGACCCGGCCACCGAGGCGCTCGTGGAGCGCGCACTCGCAGCGGTGTCGCACGGGCGGACGGTGGTCACGATCGCGCACCGCCTCTCGACGGCCGAGCGCGCCGATCGTGTCGCGGTGATCGAGGGCGGGCGGCTCGTCGAGCTCGCGACGCACGACGAGCTCGTCGCCCAGGGCGAGCGCTACGCCGCGCTCTGGGCGAGCTGGGAGGCGGGCACGCGGGCCGCGTGAACCGCTGACCCGAGAGGTGCCCACGGCCGCTGGGGCACCTCTCCGTCAGAGACCGTTACGAGTGCGCCGCCGCCCTCGTGTGGTCACGAACCATGGCGAGTGCGATCGCGCCAGCCGTTGCGAGGATCAGACCGAGGCCGAAGCCGAGGACGGCATCGGTCCGATCGAAGCCGCTCCCGCTCGCGGACACCGTGGCGACCTCGACCGTCTTCGACTGCGGCTGGTAGCCGTCAGGCGTGTCGCGGATGACCAGCGGCTGATCGCCCTGAAGCTGAGGCTGATACCCGTCGGGCTTGCCGTTCATGAAGACGGGCCCGCCGTTGCGAGTGCTCTGGAACGCCAGCGAGGTGCTGTTGAACGGCCCAAGCTTGTCCGCCGTCGCGCCCCAGCTCAGGTACGGGATCTCCGACGCGGCGTTGGGGGCCGAATCGCCGTCGACGACGTAGGCTGACCCGTGGGCTGACGCGGTCGCCGTGAAGATTGCCGCCGTCGCCAACGCCAACGCGAGTGCCGTGATGGACTTCCAGTTCTTTCTCCGAGTGCGCATTGTTCCTCCTCCGGGTTTCCTGAAGGGACGAGCATCGGCGGAGGACCTAAAGGCGCAGCGGCTTCCGGGCTAAAAGAACGCTAAGACCGGAGTCCGCCAAAAACGCGAAGCGCCCCCGCCGCATGGGGGGCGCTTCTGAAGTGACCCGAGAGGCGTCCCCGGCCGCCGGGGACGCCTCTCCCTCGGAGGTCAGTTACGAGTGCGCTGCCGCCCTCGTGTGGTCACGAACCATGGTGAGTGCGATCGCTCCTGCCGTGGCCAGGATCAGTCCGAGTCCGAACCCGAGCCAGAGATCACTCCGATCGAAGCCGCTCCCGCTCGCGGACACCGTGGCGACCTCGACCGTCTTCGACTGCGGCTGGTAGCCGTCAGGGGTGTCGCGGATGACCAGCGGCTGGTCGCCCTGAAGCTGAGGCTGATAGCCGTCGGGCTGTGCCACGCCGGCCGCGCCCTTGAGGGCCCCCAGGTCGTCCGCGGTCGCACCCCAGCTCAGGTACGGGATCTCCGACGCCTGCTGAGAGCTGCCGGCGTCACGAACGGACGCCGCCGCTGTCGTCGTGAACATCGCGGCGGTCGCGAACGCCAACGCGAGGGCCGTGATGGACTTCCAGTTCTTCCTCCGAGTGGTGCGCATTGTTCCTCCTCCGGGTCTTACTGACGGGCGGAGCATCGGCGGAGGCGCTAAAGGCGCATTGCCTTCCGGGCTAAACGACCGCTAAAACTGCGCAATGGACTACGCGGTGCTCGGTCCGCTCGAGGTGCGAAACGGCGGCGAAGCGATTCCGATCGGCCGCGGGAAGCAGCGTGCGCTGCTGGCGGTGCTCGCGCTGAACACCGGTCGCGTCGTCGCGACGGAGCGGCTGATCGACGAGCTCTGGGGCGACTCGCCGCCGGCGACCGCGGCGACGGCGCTCCAGGTGTACGTCTCGAAGCTGCGCAAGGCCCTGGGCGACGGCGCGATCGAGACCCGTGAGCCGGGCTACCGCGTCAGCGGCGAGCTCGACGCTCATCGGTTCGAGGAACTCGTCGGCGAGGCGCGACGGGCGGAGCCGGAGCGGGCCGCCGAGCTGCTGCGGGAGGCGCTCGCGCTGTGGCGCGGCGCCGCGCTCTGTGACGTCGACCTTCCGCTCGAGGCTGCGCGGCTCGAAGAGCAGAGGCTCGCGGCGCTCGAGCAGCGGCTCGACGCAGACCTCGTGGAGGGCCGGTCGGCCGAGCTCGTCGGCGAGCTCGAGTCACTCGTCGCGGAGCATCCGTTGCGAGAGCCGTTCCGGGCGCAGCTGATGCTGGCGCTCTACCGGGCTGGGCGACAGGCCGAGGCGCTGGAGGCGTATCGAGCAGCGCGCGCAACGCTGACCGACCAGCTCGGGATCGAGCCGAGCGCGCGCCTCCAGCAGCTGGAGCAGGCGATCCTGCGGCAGGACGACAAGCTTGCTGCCACAACCGAGCGCTCGGTGACCGCGACCGCCCTCTTCCTCGATCTCGGCATACAGGGCGAGGTCGAAGCGGTGGCGGGACGCGCCCTCGGGCTCGCGACCACCGAGCTCAGCCGCAGCGCCGAACGCGTCGAACGGGGTCTCGCCGACGCACTCCTCGCGGTGTTCACGGACGCCGACGAGGCGGTCTCGACCGCGTTGCGTGCCTGCGACCTCCTATCGGCCGAGTTCGGCGCCTCGGTCCAGCCGCGGGCAGGCCTCGCGACTGCCGACATCACGCTCGCCGACCGGATCGAGGGCGTCGCCCCGGTCCTCGCGGCCAGACGAGTCCGCGACGCGAAGGCGGGCGAAGTCGTCGCGGGCGAGCGAACGGCCGCAGCAGCGCGAAGCCACGCCTTCACACGGCGCGGCGACAGCTACGTCGCCACCGGCTAGCCACGGTCTGTCCGACATGGAAACGGGCCCGTCTGCGGCCGGAGGCCGGCTGTGCCGGCCGGGAGGCCTAGCGCGAGCGGAGTCGGCGAGCGAAGAAGGAGGGGGCTCGTGGTGAAACCACGGGTTCCCCCACGCTCAAGCGCCTTCGGGCTCGGCCGGGGGCTGCATGGTCGCGCCCGGGATCGGGAACGGCCGCGGCTTCGGGGTGCGGCGCGGTTCGCCGGCAGGCTGGTCGGCCGGCGTTGTAGGCGCCTCGGCCTCCTCCGGGAAGACGTCCTCCACCGGGTCTCCCGCGAGGAGCCGCAGGAACTGCTCTTTGTCGATCGTCTCGCGCTCGATGAGGATGTTCGAGATCCGGTGGAGCTCCTCCATGTGCGCGCGGAGCACCTTCTGGGCCTCGTCGTGCGCCTCTTCGATGATCCGGCGGATCTCGTCGTCGATCTCGCGCGCGACCTCTTCGGAGTAGTCGGGCTCGGCGGACATCTCACGCCCGAGGAACGGCAGGTCGTGGTTCCGGCCGAGGACGCGGGGGCCAAGCTTCTCGCTCATCCCGAAGCGCATCACCATCTGCTTTGCCGTGCTCGTGACCTTCTCGAGGTCGTTCGCCGCGCCGGTCGTGACCTCGTCGAAGACGATCTCCTCCGCCGCCCGCCCTCCCAGCGTCATCGCGAGGCTGCCCATCAGCGACTTCTTCGTCGTCAGGTAGCGGTCCTCGCGCGGGAGGGAGATCGTGTACCCGAGCGCCTGGCCGCGACCGATGATCGAGATCTTGTGAACCTCGGTGTCCTGGTCGAGGTAGTGGCCGACGATCGCGTGGCCGAGCTCGTGGTAGGCGGTGATCCGCCGTTCCTCCTCGGAGAAGAGGCGCGTCTTCTTCTCGGGGCCGGCGATCACGCGCATGACACCTTCCTCGAGCTCCTCCTGCTCGATCATCTTCTTCCCGCGGCGCGCGGCGAGCAGCGCAGCCTCGTTGATCAGGTTCGCGAGATCGGCGCCGGTGAAGCCGGGCGTGCCGGCAGCGAGCGTCTCGAGGTCGATGGACGGCTCGAGCGGCTTGCCCTTCGAGTGCACTTCGAGGATCTTCTTTCGGCCGCTGCGGTCGGGCCGGTCGACCACGATCTGCCGGTCGAAGCGGCCCGGGCGCAGGAGCGCCGGGTCGAGGATGTCGGGCCGGTTCGTCGCCGCGATCAGGATGATGTTGTCCTTCAGCTCGAACCCGTCCATCTCGACGAGGAGCTGGTTCAGGGTCTGCTCGCGCTCGTCGTGGCCGCCGCCGAGTCCGGCTCCCCGGTGCCGGCCGACGGCGTCGATCTCGTCCATGAAGACGATGCACGGCGAGGCCTGCTTCGCCTGCTCGAACAGGTCGCGGACGCGCGAGGCACCCACGCCGACGAACATCTCGACGAAGTCGGAGCCGGAGATCGAGAAGAACGGAACGCCTGCCTCACCGGCGACCGCGCGCGCGAGCAGCGTCTTGCCGGTGCCCGGAGGCCCGTAGAGCAGGACGCCCTTGGGGATGCGCGCGCCGAGCGCCTGGAACTTCTTCGGATTCTCGAGGAACTCCTTGATCTCGTGCAGCTCCTCGACCGCCTCATCGGCGCCCGCGACGTCCTTGAAGCCGATCTTGGGCGAGTCGGGGGTCATCCGCTTTGCCCGCGACTTGCCGAAGGACATCACCTTGGACCCGCCGCCCTGAACCTGGTTCATCAGGAAGATCCAGAAGCCGAACAGGAGCACGAACGGAAGGAGTGTCGAGAGCAGCACCCAGATCGCCGACGAGCCGGTTCCCTTCGAGTCGTAGACGACGTCCTTCCGGTCGAGGACGCGCTCGAAGTCCTCCTGCGACTGGTCGGTCGGGTAGTTGACCCGTGCCTTCGTGCCGTCGACGTAGGTGGCCGTGATCGACTGCTTCTTCGGGTCGAAGACGATCTGCTTGAACTGGTCCGGCTCGTTGATCACCTGCTGGCGCATCTGCGAGTAGGTGACCTTGCGCTGCTTGGCGCTGTCTCCGCGCAGGGTCTCGCTCGCCAGCCACGCCAGGGCGACGATGACGAGAAGCGGGAAGAATGCGCTGCGGAAGAAGCGATTCACGAGAGGCGGCCTCGGACTGAGGGTAGCAGCCCCTCTTTGCCCGACCAGGCCATTTTAGGGGAGGTTTCCGACCAGGTCCTCGTCCAAAACCGCGACGTAAGGGAGGTTCCGGTACTTCTCATCGAAGTCCAGTCCGTAGCCGACGACGAATCGGTTTGGAATCTCGAACCCGACGTAGCGGACGGGGACGTCGATCTCCCTGCGATCGGGCTTGGTCAGCAGGGCGCAGATGGCCAGCGAAGCCGGCTCCCGCGACTCGAGATTCCGCATCAGATAGGACAGGGTCAGGCCGGAGTCGATGATGTCCTCGACGACGAGGACGTCCCGGCCCTCGATGTTCATGTCGAGGTCCTTGAGGATCCGGACGACGCCCGACGACTCGGTCGCGCCCGCGTAGCTCGAGATCGCCATGAAGTCGATCTCGCAGGGCACGGTGAGATGGCGCATCAGGTCGCTCATGAAGAAGACCGCTCCCTTGAGCACGCCGACGAGCAGCAGGTCGTGGCCGGCGTAGTCGTGGGAGATCTCCTCGCCGAGCTCGGCGATGCGGTCGCGGAGCCGGCCCTCGTCGATGAGCGTCTCCCTGATCGCCGCGGTCAGCTCAGCCTGCGACAAGCTCTGCCTTCACGCCGGCGCCTTCCACGATCCCCGGCACGGCGACGACCTCGTCGCCCCGAACGACGAGCGGCCAGGCCTCTCGGTCCGAGCGGGGAATCTTGGCGTCGACAAACACGTCCTGGATCTTCTTCCCCTGGCCCGCGAGCCGGTCGCCCGCACGCCAGGCCCTTACCTTAAGGCCTTTCTCGTTCGCGCTGATGCGCCAAGCGCCCCAGCGCACTTCGCGGTCGAGTGCGACCGGCGAGCGCTCGAGCCAGACGGAGTCGTATTCGCGGACGGCGGTGACGCCGCCGCCGAGATCGAGCCGGCGGTTGACGCCCGTTCCGGCGAGGAGCTCGCGCAGCGGCTCACCCGCGTCGGTGAGGAGCGCAAGCAGGTTCTGCTCGGCTGCGGGGTGGAGCTCGCGCAGCAGCGGCAGGATCTGATCGCGGATCAGGCCCCGCTTCGTGTGCGGGTTCGACGAGTCCGTGCGGAAGTCGAGCCCCTGCGCGCGGCAGTACGCCTGCGTCTCGTCCCGCGTGACCGAGAGCAGCGGCCGGACGACACCGTCGGCACGCTTCTCCTCGATCCCCGAAGCGGCGCCGCGAGAGACAAGCCGGTAGAGCACCGTCTCGACCTGGTCGGATTCCGTGTGCCCGGTCGCCCGGAGCCTGTCGGTCGCGAACGAGTAGCGGATCGCGCGCAGCTCCTCCTCGGTCTCGCCGCCGCGACCGTCCACGACCTCGGCGCCGAGCACCTCACGGCAAAAGCGGGCGTCCTCGTCGGACTCCCGGCCGCGGAGGCCGTGGTTGACGTGCAGGGCCGAGACGCGGTAGCCGAGCTCGCGGAGCACGTCGAGGAGACAGGACGAGTCCGCCCCGCCGGAGACGAGCGCCGTCACCTCTCCGCCCCGGGGATCAGCTCCCCGGCGCGGATCCGCTCCTCGACGCGGGCCCGAAACGCCAGCGAATCCACGTTCTAGAGAGTACGGATAGCCGTATGGCGGCGCGGCTCCGTCCGTGCGACGATTTCGTCATGCCCACGGTCCTGATCGTCGACGACCACGCGAGCTTCCGTGCCACGGCGCGTGAGCTGCTGCAGAGCGAGGGGTTCGATGTGATCGGCGAGGCCGAGGACGGCGCGTCCGCGCTCGAGGCGGTCAAGCGGCTGCAACCGGAGGTCGTCCTCCTCGACGTCCAGCTGCCGGACATGGACGGGTTCGAGGTCGCGGCACGGCTGGGCCAGAACGGCCACCGCGCCAGCGTCGTGCTCATCTCGAGTCGCGACGCGTCCGAGTTCGGCGGCCTGGTGCTGCGCTGCGGGGCACTCGGTTTCATCACGAAGGGCGAGCTCTCCGGCGAAAGACTGGCAGCGCTTCTGGAGTGACGGCTCGCGCCGCGCTCGTGATCTGGACGCTCGCGCTCGCCTGCGCGGCGGGCTCGGTCGTCCTCATCGAGCTGAGCGACCACACGAGCGGCAAGCTGGCGCTGATCGTCCTCGCCTCCCCGATCCTGCTCGCATTCGTGGCGAGCGGCATCGTGGCGCGCTTCCAGCGGCCCCACAACCGAACCGGGACGCTGCTGATCATCGTCGGCTTCAGCTGGTTCCTCGGCGCGCTCACGACGGTCGACAACGACTACGTCTTCACGGCCGGGCTCGTTCTCGGCACGCTCTTCACCGCACTTCTCGCGCATCTGCTCCTCGCGTTCCCGACGGGACGTCTCCCGGAGCGGCCGGACCGCATGATCGCCGCGGCGTTCTACGCGGTCGTCCTCCTAGGCCCGACCCTCGCCTACCTTTTCGACGAGGGAGACCTGACCGACTCCGCCTGCGACGGGCCCTGCCCGGACAACGTCCTCGCGGTCGCGCCTGCCCAGACCCTCGCGACGGCGATCGCTGTTGCCTACGGCCTCCTGGCGACGGCTCTCGCCGCACTCGTCCTCGTGCGCCTCGTCCTCCGCTGGCGCCGTGCATCACCCGCGCTTCGGCGGGCGCTGTCGCCGGTGTTCGCGACCGCGGCGATCCTGATCGGGCTGGCGGTCGTTCAGACGATCGTCGGGTTCTTCTCCGAAGCAGCGGCGAAGACGGTCAACTGGCTCGTCCTCGGCGCACTCCTCGCCGTGCCGCTCGCGTTCCTCTACGGGCTGCTGCGGTCCCGTTTCGGAGCGACCACGCGGCGCCTCGTCGCCGAGCTGTCGGAGAAGCGAACACCCGAGGAGGTGCAGGCGGTGCTCCGCCGCGCGCTCCGTGACCCGACGCTGGAGCTCGGGTACATGGGCGCAACCCATCCGGGCTACGTCGGCGTCGACGGGCGGCCGCTGCGAATGCCGGACGACGACGCCGACCGGGTGGTCACCGTGATCGGTGACGCGATCCTCGTTCACGACGCATCGCTCCGGGACCAGCCGGAGCTCGACGAGGTCGTCCATGCCGCGCACATCGCGCTGGAGCGAGGCCTGTCGCTCCGCTCGCTCGAGGAGAGCGAGCGGCGGGCCCGCGCTGTGCTGGACGCGATCCCGGACAACGTCTACCGCCTCTCGAAGAGCGGCGTGTTCCTCGATGCGCACGCCAAGGGACGCGGCGGCTACCCCGAAGAGCTGATCTATCCGGGCGTCGCGCCCTCGAGCCTGATCGGCCGGCGGATCGACGAGGTAATGCCGGAGATCAGCGACGTCGTGCTCGAGGGCATCCGCCGCGCGCTCGAAACGAACGAGATCGTGAGCGTCGAGTACCAGACGACAGAGCCGAACGGTGTGCGCGATCACGAGACCCGGATCGTCAGAAGCGGCGACGACGAGGTCCTCGGGATCGTCCGCGACGTCACCGGGCAGAAGAAGAACGAGGATGCCCTCCGCGAGCTGGCCGACGCCCAGGGGGCGCTCCGCCGGGTCGCGACGCTCGCCGCCGAGGTCGGCGGCCGCGAGCGCGGGCGCTTGTTCCGGGGTGTGACCGAGGAGGCCGCGCGCCTGCTCGGTGCCCAGAGCGCCAACACGGTCCGATTTGCCGAGGACGGGACCGCGACCGCCGTCGGCGGCTGGGCCGCGCCGGGGGTCGAGCTCATCGCAGCAGGGACGCCCGTGCCGATGGACAGCGAGACGCCGCTCGTCGAGGTGGCTCGCACAGGCAGGCCCGCACGGATCGAGAGCTACGAGGGGCTGCCGGGCGACCTCGCCGCCAGGCTCCGCCGTGTCGGCTGGCGAAGCGGCGTGTCCGCGCCGATCTTCGTCTCAGGGCGCCTCTGGGGTGCGATCACCGCAGGAAGGACCGTCGAGAAGCCGTTCCCCGAGGGCGCCGAACGGCGCATCGCCGAGTTCGGCGAGATCGTCGGAATCGCGCTCGCGAACGCCGAGGCGCGCGAGCAACTCGCCGGCCTCGCGGAGGAGCAGGCCGCGCTCAACCGCGTCGCAGTCGCCGTCGCGACCGCGTCCTCGCCGGAGCAGGTCTTCGACGTCGTGACCGAGGAGGTCGCGCGGCTCCTCGGTGCCGACGCGGCGAACCTCGTGCGCTTCGGGCCCACACTCGCCGAAGGCATCATCGTCGGCAAGTGGAGCGAGCCCGGCGTGCCGATCCCGGGCGCCGGGACGGTCGTCCCGCTGGACGGGGGTGCGCTGGCGACGGTCGCGCGAACCGGCGCGCCCGCGCGAATGGGCACGGAGGACCCCGACGTTCCGGAGTCGCTCCGCGAGCGCCTGCGCCCGCTCGGCGTCACGTCCGTCGTCGCTGCACCGATCGTCGTGTCCGGCGAGCCGTGGGGCGCCGTTGTCGTCTCCGTCACAGGAGTCAAGGAGTTCGCGCCGGAGGCCGAGGTCCGAATCGGGCAGTTTGCGGGGCTCGTTGCCGTTGCGCTCGCGAACGCGCAGGCGCGTGAGGAGCTTGCGACACTCGCGGACGAGCAGGCGGCCCTGAGCCGTGTCGCGGTTGCCGTCGCGACCGAGGCCGAGCCGGAGCGCCTGTTCAACGCCGTCTCCGAGGAGGTGGGGCGCCTGCTCGGCGCACGCTCGGCGGCGGCGGTGCGCTACGTCGACGGAGAGGATGCGTCCGTCATCGTCGGCGGCTGGGGAATCGACGACCGGTTCGCCGTGGAAGTCGACACGCTGCTGCCGTTTCAAGGCGGCGCGATCGAGCGGGTCTTCCGTACTCGGAAGACCGCGCGGGTGGACATCGAGAACGAGCCGCCCGCCGTCCAGCAGAACATGAGGTCGACGGACGTCTCGTCGCAGGTCGCCGCGCCGATCGTCGTCTCGGGGCGGCTCTGGGGCGCCACGTCCGTATCGGTCGGCCCGCCGGATCGGTTCCTGCACGACGCTGAGGAGCGCCTCGGCAAGTTCACGCGGCTCGTCGCGGTCGCCCTCGCGAACGCCCAGGCCGGCGAAGAGCTGGCGACCCTCGCCGAGGAGCAGGCCGCCCTGAGCCGCGTCGCGGTCGCAGTCGCGACCGAGGCGCACCCCGAGCGGCTCTTCAACGCCGTCTCCGAGGAGATCGGACATCTGTTCCGAGCACGCGCGGCGGCAACCGTCCGCTACGTCGAGGACGCCGACGCGGCTGAGATCGTCGGCGGATGGGAGCGGGAGGGCAAGTTTGAGGTCGAGCTCGGCGTGCAACTGCCGTTTCAGGGCGGCGCGATCGCGCGCGTCAGAAAGACAGGCCGAACGGCGCGGATCGATCTCGAGAACGAGCCGCGCGACGTTCAGGAGCACATGATCGAAGCGGGAGTGACCTCGGGAGTCGCCGCGCCGATTGTGGTCTCCGGGAGGCTCTGGGGCTCCACGTCGATCTCGATCAACGGCCCTGAGCGGTTCCCCGCCGACGTCGAGGAGCGGCTCGAGAAGTTCACGAGCCTTGTGGCCGTCGCGCTTGCGAACGCGGAGGCGCGAGAGGAGCTCAACGCGTCACGCGCACGCATCGTGCAGGCCGGCGACGCCGAGCGCCGACGGCTCGAGCGCAACCTGCACGACGGCGCGCAGCAGCGTCTCGTCTCGGTCGCGCTCGGGCTTCGCCTGGCGCAGACGAGGCTGCCCGACGACCCGACGGCCGCCGGGGAGCTGCTGGCGCGGGCGAGCGAGGAGCTCACCGTCGGCCTCGAGGAGCTTCGCGAGCTTGCCCGGGGCCTCCACCCGGCGATCCTCAGCGACCGCGGCCTCGGCGCAGCGCTCGAGGCGCTCGCGACGCGCGCCCCGGTGCCGGTCGAGCTCGACGGCGTGCCGACGGAGCGGTTGCCGCCGCCCGTCGAAGCGGCCGCGTACTACGTCGTCGCCGAGTCACTGACGAACGTGGCCAGGTACGCCGAGGCCAGCTCCGCGCACGTCAGCGTGATGCAGCACAACGGGTTGGCGATCGTCGAGGTCGAGGACGACGGCGTCGGCGGCGCGGACGTCTCTCGCGGCTCTGGGCTACGGGGCCTCGCCGACCGGGTAGAGGCGCTCGACGGCCGACTCGTCGTTACCAGCGAGACGGGTCATGGGACTCGGGTGCGTGCGGAGATCCCGTGCAGGCGAGGGTCCTGATCGTGGCTACGACGTGATCCGAGGATGACCGAATACGCCACGGACGCCCCGCGACGGCGCCTGCTCGGAAGGCCCCGTCCGTGGACGGCGCTCGTGGTCGTCTCCGCGACGCTCCTCGTCACGGCCGCCGTGGTCCTCGCCGCATTGTGGGCTACGTCCGAGACGACCAGCTCGACTTCGTTCACGGCTCAGTTGCCGGGCACGCTCCTCGGCATCGAGATCGAGGTGGCCCAGGGGAACGTCGAGATCCTCGGCGGAACGACCCCCGAAGTGCTCGTCAGCCGAGTCGACTCGTCCGTGTTCGGCCACTCGCCCACGGAGCAGCGGTTCGTCGCCGACGGGGTCTTCAGAATCGAGTCGAGCTGCCCTGCGCTCGTGATCGGCTCCTGCGCCGCCGACTATCGGCTCACGGTGCCTGAAAAGGTGCCGCTCACGATCGTGGCGGACCATGGTGACGTGCGCCTGACCGCCTACCGCGGCTCGGCCGTGTTGTCGACCCTCGGCGGAAGCCTCACCGTGGACGCCTTCTGCGGCTCACAGCTCGATGCGACCGCGAACAGCGGCGACATCGAAGTCGTCGCCACGTGTCCGCCCGAGCGTCTGACATTGCGCACGGTCTCGGGCAACATCGTGGCGCGCGTTCCCCCCGGCCGCTACAACGTCGATGCGGAGACGCTGAGCGGGGACGTGACCTTCCGCGACGTCGAGGACGACCCCAACGCACGATCCGGGATCCAGGCGCTCAGCAACAGCGGCGACGTGACCGTGGAAGCGGGATGAGCGCGCTCTCGCTTGCAGCCGACCGCCCGCTCGGAACACGCGACCGGCTCATCGAGGCCGCCCGGACGGCGGCATACCTGCTGCTCGCCGTCCCGCTCACCCTCCTCGGTGTCGTCACGCTGCCCGCCCTGCTCTGGGGCTCCGCACTTCCGATGGGCGTGGCGACGCGCGAACGAAGACTCGCGAACGTTGCGCTGCGCGCGCGGATTCCGCAGGTGCCGGCGGCGGGGACCACGGCGGCGCGCCGGATCGTCGCGTTTCTCCCGCTTCGTCTGGCCGCCTGGATCGCAGCCGCAGCAGTCGCTCTGGCCCCGATAGGGCTGACACTTGCGCTCGCGCTTCTCGCCGCCGAAGGGCTGGCCGGGTCGAGCGATCGCTACCTCGGCCCGTGGACGCTCGGGCCGGTGACCGGCGCCGCTCTCGCCGCGCTCGCAATCGCGTCCGCGATCGTGTCGGTCGCAGTGCTCGACGGCCTCGCGCGACCGCTCCGCGCGGTCGCACGGCGTCTGCTGGTCGTGGTCTCCCCAGGAGGCGGCGCCGTCCGGGAGGCGCTCGCCGAGAGTATCGGCGACGAATCGCTCTCGATCGCCTATTGGTTACCGGACCGGCAGGCCTTCGTCGACGAGCACGGGCGCCCGGTCGAGCTGCCCGAGCTCGACTCCGGCCGGACCTGGACCGCGGTCGAGCACGAGGGAACGCGAGTAGCCGCGATCGTGCACGACGCCGATCTGGACGCGCGTCCGGAGCTCGTCCGTGCGGCGGCAGCGGGCGCCGTCCTGGCGCTCGACAACGAGCGCCTGAAGGCGGCCCTGCGTGCACAGGTGGAGGAGATCCGGGCATCGCGGGCCCGAATCGTCGAAGCCGGCGTCGAGGCGCGGCGACGGCTCGAGCGCGACCTCCACGAAGGGGCACAGCAACACCTTGTCGCGCTTTCCCTCGAGCTTCAGATGCTCCGGGCTCGCCTCGTGGGCGATCCGGGCGCACTCCGGATCGTCGACGGATCGATCGAGAACCTCAATGCGGCTCTGGCCGAGTTGCGGGAGCTAGCCCGCGGGATCCATCCCGCGATCCTCACGCACCGCGGGCTCGACGGCGCGATCGTCGCCCTGATCGAGCGGACGCCGTTGCCGGTCGACTATGAGTACGAGCTCGACGAACGGGTGTCACCGGCCGCCGAGACCGCCGGCTACTTCGTCGTCCTCGAAGCGATCACAAACGTGCTCGATCACGCCGGAGCGACGCGGGCGGCCGTCCATGTCAGGCGCGACCGGGACGCGATCATCGTCGAGGTGGAGGATGACGGCGCGGGCGGCGCCGATCCGAGCCGGGGAACCGGGTTGCGGGGGCTCGAGGACCGTGTCGCGGCCCTCGACGGAACGTTGACCGTGCACAGCCCGACAGGACGCGGCACGCGGGTCACAGCCAACATCCCGGCTCAGGCCTAGCGTGCCTGCAGCAGATCGGGCGCGACGGCACCCTCGGAGAGCGCGCGCATGAGCACGTACGGCTGGAGCAGCGGGTTGACGAAGCGGTAGCGCGGGGTCGCCTGCCCTCGCCGCTGCAGGAGGTTGCCGTGCGTCGGGTTTGCGAGGGCGTCGAGGTACTTGGCGGCGTCGACGTTCTCTTCCGGCACGGTCACGTCGGAGACGGCGAAGAACCCGAACTCGTCCGACTCCGCGAGCGCGCAGGCGAGGACGACCTTCGGGTAGAGCTCGTCGCCGTCCTCTTCAGTCGCGCGGCGGTACGTCTCCCGCACGGTCTGCTGGGTCTTCTCGATCGCCTCGGCGACCGCCTCGTTGACGTCTCTGAGGCGCACGCTGGTGCGCAGGTCTTCGAGGGCGATGCGCGCCGACAGCTGCCCGAGAAGGTGCGCGTAGTGGGGCAGGCCCTGCGCCACGTGCGCGATCGTGTCGACCGCTTCGCGGGCGATCGAGAGCCGGGCCCGCTCGATCCCGCCGGTGACGATCGCGGCGAGCTCGTCGCGCGACATCCGGGGCATGTGGATCTGCACGAGCGCCCGCTCGATCGACTGATGCTCGGCGATCAGCTGCTCGACGTCGTCGGCGACGCCCACGAGGACGATCGTCGCCTGCGGCAGCTCGTCCGACAGCGTCTTGACGGTGTCTGCGAAGAGCAGGCGATCGCCCTCAGACGTGAGCCGGTCGAACTCGTCGATGAAGATCGCGACACGGCGGCTTCCCGAGAGCGCCTGGAGCCCGCGCCTCACGTCGTGGGGCGTCGCGTCCGCGGCCAGGAGCGCCGACGCGGCCACGCGGGCCTCCCTGCGCCTCGCCCCCAAAGCCGATCCCGGGGCGGGTCGTGGTGAAGTGGACCTCGCCGAGCGCCTTCCTCCAGACACTCTCGAAGTCGTCGCTCCGGTCGCAGGTCGTGCGCGCGGTGACGACGTCCGCCGCGCCGAGCACCTCGGCAGCGACGCTGACGAGGGAGGTCTTGCCGACTCCCCGCTCGCCGTAGACGAGCGCGTGCTGGCCGGGCTGCTCGGCGACGGCGAAGAGATCTCCGAGCTGCCGCGTCCGGCCCGAGAAGAGCGCCTGCCGGTCGATGGGTGCCGCCGGGCGGAAGACCTCGGTCAGTGCCTGGAGGCGCTCGACCTGCTCCGGCTCGCCGCGCTTCAGCCTCGGGCTCACGGCCTCGATCGTACTGCCCTCGCCGACGGTGTAACAACGCCGCGGGCAGGTTCGGCAGGCCGTACCCCGGGACGCCTGCCCGCCGCATCGCCGGTGAACGCCGGGATCGCGAAGCTCGAGCTGTCAACCACTTGAGCCAGGAGACCCCATGAACGCAGCGATCCAGACCCGAGAGCTCGACTACCGCGTCTCAGACGGCGTCCACGTGTCGCTGCTCTGGTACCCCGCGACCGATCGCGTGACCGTCGAGGTGTTCGACGAAGCGGTGGGCGAGACGTTCGAGATCGAGGTGCCCCGCGCCCGCGCGCTCGACGCTTTCCACCATCCCTTTGCCTACGCCGCGTTCGACGGCGTCGCCTACACGACTCGAAAGCGCGAGCCGGTCGGCGTCTGAGTCCTAGACTCACCGGATGCCGCTGCCCGAGGGAGTCGTCAGCTTCCTCTTCACCGACATCGAGGCGTCCACTGCGCTCGCCAGGTCGCTCGGCGATGCCTTCCGGGACGCGCTCGACGAGCACCGGCGGCTGATCCGAGAGTCCGTTTCGAACGCCGGCGGCTACGAGATCGACTGCCGCGGGGACGAGTTCTTCGCCGCGTTCGCCGAGACTCCGGCAGCAGTCGCGGCTGCGGTCGCCGCCCAGCGTGCCCTGTACGCGCACGAGTGGCCGAAGAGCGCCATGCCTCGGGTGCGGATGGGGATCCATGCCGGCGAGGCAGAGCTCGGGGGCGAGAACTACGTCGGGCTCGAGGTTCACCGGGCCGCCCGGGTCTGCGCGGTCGCGAGCGGAGGCCAGATCCTCGTCTCGTCGTCGGCCCGGTCGCGAGTGGACGACCCGGACGTCGAGTTCGCCGACCTCGGAGAGCATCGCCTGCCCGGCTTCGGCGAACGCGAGAGAATCTTCCAGGTCCTCCACGACGACCTGCCGGCCGAGTTCCGCCCGCAGGTGGAGAACGGCTCCTCGAAAGGACTCGCCGTGCGCGTTGTGATCGCAGATGACTCCGTTCTCCTCCGAGAGGGGATCGCGAAGCTACTCGAGGACGCCGGGTTCGAGGTCGTGGGCCAGTCGAGCACCGCGGACGACCTCCTGCTCAAGATCCGTAGCTACAAGCCCGACGTGGCGATCGTCGACATCCGCATGCCGCCGACCCATACGGACGAAGGGCTCCGCGCGGCCAAGGAGATCCGGGAGCGTCACCCAGATGTCGGCGTGCTGGTGCTCTCGCAGTACGTCGAGGCCGGGTACGCCCTCGAGCTCCTGCAGGGGAGCGCGGAGGGCGTCGGGTATCTCCTCAAGGACCGCGTGGCCGACGTGAGCGAGTTCGCGGACGCCGTCCGTCGGGTCGCCGAGGGCGGCTCGGCCCTGGACCCGACTGTCGTCTCGCGCCTCGTGGGCCGGCGCCGCGGCGATGACCCGCTGGAGGCGCTGACTCCTCGCGAGCGCGAGGTCCTCGAGCTGATGGCCGAGGGCCGTTCCAACCAGGCGATCGCGGAGAAGATGGTGGTGACCCCCCGCGCCGTCGAGAAGCACGTGACGAGCATCTTCACGAAGCTGGGCCTCCCTGCGAGTGCCGAAGACCACCGGCGGGTGCTCGCGGTGATCACCTTCCTGAACGCGTAGAGGCCACCCGCAAGGGCGGGGTTCGGCTGGCCGCACCCCCGGACACCTGCGCGCCGCATTCCGCCGGCCGCCGCCCGGAGCGAGGGTGCTGTCATGTCATACGCCCTCCGCCGAAACCTCGCCCGCCCCCATGCCGGCCTCGCCGAGCTCGCCGGGGTCGTCGCGCTCTACGCCGTCTATGAGCTCGCCCGCGGCTTCGGCGACTCAACGCTCTCCGTAGCCCGCGAGAACACCGCGCGGATCGTCGACCTCGAGCGCTGGCTCGGCCTCTTCTTCGAGCAGTCCGTTCAGGATTGGGCCGCAGCGGTTCCGAGCCTCCCGGCGCTGCTCGGGCTCTTCTACGTGACGATGCACCTCGGCGCGACCGGCGCCGCCCTCGTCTGGCTCCACCGCAGCCACCCGGAGCGCTTCGCGACGACCCGCAACGTGCTCATCCTGTCGACCGCGTTCTCCCTCGTCGGCTACGTGCTCTACCCGGCCGCGCCGCCCCGCCTCGCGGGGATCGGCTTCGCGGACACGGTCTCGTCGCACACGCACGTGAACCTGAGCTCAGACCTCCTGGGCAGCCTCTACAACCCCTTTGCCGCGGTGCCGAGCCTCCATTTCGGCTACGCGCTGCTGATCGGCATCGTCGTCGCGTCGACCGCACGCCGTCCGGCTGTGCGCGCCCTGGGCGTCCTCTACCCGCCCTTCATGCTCTTCGACATCGTCGCGACGGGGAACCACTTCCTGTTCGACGCGGTGCTCGGCGGGCTGGTCGTCGTTGCCGCCTGGATCGTCGTGCAGGCGTTCGTCCGCACACCGGTGGTGCGGCCAGCACTACGCACAGACACCTGAGAGCCGCATACCCGCGAAAACCGCGGGCGGCCAGGCTGCAGGTGCAAGCCCAAACACCAAGCACACACGAAAAAAAGGAGCCCCACGTTGTCCCCTCTGAAGCGCTCGAACAACTTTGCCGCCCGCATGGGTCGCTGGAGCGCGAGCCACTGGAAGACCGCAGTCTTCGGCTGGCTCGCGTTCGTCGTCGCCGCGTTCGTGATCGGCAACGCCGTCGGCGTCAAGTACCTCGACGACAACGACACGAACGTCGGCGAGGCCCGCACTGCCGACAAGATCATCGACGCCGGCTTCCCCAAGGACGCCGAGAAGCAGGGCGAGGTCATCCTGATCCAGTCCAAGACGCTCACGGCGACGGACGACGAGTTCGAGGCTGTGATCGCCGACGTGACGAAGACCCTCGACGCGTTCCCGCAGGTCTCGAAGATCGACGACCCGCGCGAGGCCGGTAACGAGGATCTCGTCTCGAAGGACGGACACTCCGTGATGGTCACCTTCACCCCGAAGGGCACCTACGACGAGGCCGCGCTCTACATCGACCAGATCGAGGCCGCCGTCGGCAAGGTCCAGACGCGCCACGGCGACTTCGAGGTCAACGAGCTCGGCAGCGTCAGCACGACCAAGGCCACGGACGCAGCGTTCAACAGCATGCTCGCGAAGGCCGGAATGATCGCGATCCCGCTCGCGCTCTTGATTCTGTTGTTCGTGTTCGGCTCGGCCGTCGCGGCGATCGTGCCGCTGCTGCTCGCGATCACCGCCGTCTTCGCGACGAACGCCCTGATCGCACTGCCGAGCCAGTTCATCCCGGTCGACGAATCGATCAGCGAGGTCATCCTCCTGATTGGTCTCGCCGTCGGCGTCGACTACTCGCTCTTCTACCTCCGGCGCGAGCGCGAAGAGCGGGCCGCCGGCCGCAGCGAGCGTGCCGCGCTCGAGGCCGCCGCAGCCACCTCAGGCCGCGCCGTCCTCATCTCCGGCATCACCGTGTTGATCGCGATGGCCGGCATGTTCCTCTCCGGCGACAAGTCGTTCATGTCGTTCTCGATCGGGACGATGATGGTCGTCGCGGTCGCGATGATCGGCTCGCTGACGGTGCTCCCGGCAGTGCTCTCGAAGCTCGGCGACCGCGTCGAGAAGGGCCGGATCCCGTTCGTGGGCCGGCTGCGCCGGAAAGACGGCGAGTCGCGCGTCTGGGGAGCGATCCTCGACCGCGTCCTTCGCCGGCCCGTGGTCTCGGCCGTCTCGGCCGCCGCGGTGCTCCTGGCCCTGACCGTGCCCGCGTTCACTCTCAACACCGCAACGACGGGCATCGACGACATCTCGATCGCCGAGATCGAGCCGCTGAAGAAGTTCGACCAGGCCTTCCCCGGCGGCAACGAGCCGGCGGTGGTCGCGATCAAGGCCGACGACGTCACCGCCGAGCCGGTCCGGAGGGCGATCGCCGAGCTCCAGACCGAGGCGCTTGCAACCGGTCAGATGAGCACCCCGATCGACGTGGAGATCAGCGACGACAAGACCGTCGCCATGGTCGACATCCCGCTCGCCGGCAAGGGCACCGACGACGCCTCGCTGGCCGCCCTCGGCACCCTGCGTGACGAGGTGCTACCGGCGACCGTCGGACGGGTCGACGGCGTCGAGTACGCCGTCACGGGCATGACCGCGGCGGACGAGGACTGGAGCAACGGCATGAAGAAGTCCGTGCCGCTCGTCTTCGGCTTCGTCCTGCTCTTCGCGTTCGTGCTGATGCTGATCTCGTTCCGCTCGATCGTCGTCGCACTGAAGGCGATCGTCCTCAACCTGCTCTCCGTGGGTGCCGCGTACGGCCTGCTGGTCGTGGTCTTCCAGTGGGGTTGGGGCGAGAACCTGCTCGACTTCGAGTCGAACGGCGGGATCACGCCGTGGCTGCCGATGTTCCT
Organism: uncultured Actinomycetes bacterium; assembly: GCA_963700495.1. Lineage (GTDB taxonomy): Bacteria > Actinomycetota > Thermoleophilia > Gaiellales > Gaiellaceae > JACCTU01. Next base: position 271,638 of record CAVOXT010000006.1, read on the forward strand.
GTTCGTGATCCTCTTCGGGCTCTCGATGGACTACCACGTCTTCATCCTGAGCCGCGTCCGCGAGGCCTACGACCGTGGCCTCTCGAACGAGGATGCCGTCAGGCACGGGATCAAGACGACCGCCGGCGTGGTCACCAGCGCAGCCGTCGTCATGGTCGCCACCTTCTCGGTGTTCGCGCTCCTGCCGCTGATCGACATGAAGGAGATGGGCATCGGCCTCGCCGCCGCAGTGCTCATCGACGCCACGCTCGTCCGCGCGGTGCTGCTGCCGGCGACGATGAAGCTCCTCGGCGAGCGGAACTGGTACCTCCCGAGCTGGCTCCGGTGGCTGCCGAAGCTCGAGCTCGAGGCGTCTCCCGACGCCGTCCCGGCTCCTAACGCCGCGTAGTACCACAGAAAGGCACGAACCAGGCGCCGTCCCCGCTCTGCGGGGGCGGCGCTTCCCTAGAGAAGCGAGGAGACGTCGCAGCCGCGGCGGCGAAGCTCCGGTGCGGCGTCCGTGAGTACGTCGTGCGCGAAGTTCGCCAGGCCGTAGGCCCGGTACATGTGCGGGGCGCTCTTCTTCTCTTTCCCCTTGGCCGCCATCGCTCGGCCGTACTCCGCGAGCATCCCGGCAACGAGGATCTTCGTCCTCTGGAGCGAGGGGTCGCTCGGGTTGAGCCTTCCGACCCGTTCGGCGGCCAGGCGCGCCTCGGCCACGACCTCGGCCTCGCTCGCCACTCCCTCGCGGTAGTCGTCGCCCCAGGTGCCGAGCGCGATCATGTTCAGCTCGGCCTTCGCGATGAACTGCCGGTCCGTGGCTGAGCACGTGTGCTCGATCGTCGCGCTGCGCGCCCGCCCCTCACTCGTGAGGAGCACGACCGCAGCAAACAACGCCAGCCCTACCGCAAGCAGGCCTATACGCACCGCTCTCATCATCGGCCGGCCGCTGCGCCTGTCTATGCCTCGAACGAGGCAGGGCTTATTTCCAAATGGGGTCGCGTAGCCAGAGCTTTAGCCGCTCGAGGGCGTGCTCGAGGTCGCTGCGCGAAAAGCGGTACGGGGTGGCGTAGTCGACGTTCTCGACCACCGGACGCGGCTCGGAGCCTCCTGCGGCCAGCAGGAGGTACCTGATCGAGAGGCCGTGCGTGACGACGAGGATCTCCTCCTCCGGACGGCCCAGCACGATCCGGAACCCGCGCGCGTAGCGTTCGGCCACCTGCGCGCGGCTCTCGCCGCCCGGCGGGGCCTCGATCGGAGAGCGCTCGCGCGCCCAGGCGCGGTACGTCTCCAGCGGCCCGCCCTCGAACTGGCCGACCCGGATGTCGTTGAGCTCGGGCACGACGAGCCGCGGGACATCGCGGCCGGCCAGCGCGAGGTCGGCCGTTCGTCGGGTGCGCTCGAACTCGGTCACGACGCACAGGTCGATCTGGTCGTCGAGAAGGGCCTGGCCGAGGAGCCGGGCCTGTTCCTCGCCGCCGGCGGTGAGCGGGCACGGGACGCGGGGATCGCCGTTCATCGCCCCGAGGAGCGACAACTCGCTCTCGCCGTGCCGCGCGAGGATGGCCGCCTTCACGGCGAGGGATCGTACGGGGATGGTTCGGTCAACCGCACCACGAGACACCAGTGGGCCGTCTGGGACGCGAACTGCGCTCGGCGCATGATCCCTCCATGACCGCGACGCATGCGCTTCCCACCTCTCTCCTCCGCCCCGTCGCGGCTCCCCGCCGGCAGCGACTCCGCTCGCTTTCGCCCCACCTCCTCCTCGTGGCGAACGGGAACGCGAGCGGATTGTCGCGCCGGCCCACTCTTGTCCAAGACTCGGCGCAGCTGCTCCGCTCAGCGGGAGCGCGCGTCGAGACCCGCATCACAGCGTCCCTCGAGGAACTCGACGACGCGCTCGCCACGGCTGAGCGGCGCGTCGTGCTCCTCGGGGGCGATGGATCTCGCCGCTACTTCGCGGGCGACGGCGTCACCGTCGGGTGACTCGGCGGCGCCCTGGGCGCCGGTGCGATCGCTCCGACCGTCCACCCCGCCGCAAAACCCAGGAGCGCTCCGAGGGCGCCTCCGACGATCACGTCGCTTGCGTAGTGGACGCCCAGATAGACGCGCGACAGTGCGACCAGCGCCGCGAGCGCGAGCAGCGGCCGCCTGACCCGCGGATAGACCATGCCGACGGCGACGGCCGCCGCGAACGCGGACGCCGCATGGCCGGAGGGGAAGGACGCCGACGCGGGCAGGACGCCGACCACGTCGAGGCTCGGGTCGGCAATCGGCGGCCGTGCGCGGTCGAACAGCTCCTTCAGCAGGGTCACGAGCAGCGTCGCTGCGGCGACTGCAACCGCCGCGGCGCACACGGCGCGCGGAAACGTCCGGCGGGCTAGGACATCTCCCACGGCCCCGATCGCCACGATCAGGGGCCACTTCACCCACCACGACGACGCGAGCAGGAACACGAACGTCAGCGGCTCCCAGCGAACGCTCTCGCCGAACGTCGACACTGCCCCGTCCCAGGCCCGGATCGTCTCCAGAACCCCGGTCAAGCCACCGAGAGGCACTAGAAGACGAGGCTGCGGAAGTCCAGGACGTGGCGCATCCCGATGCTCCGGTAGAGGGCGATCGCCGGCTCGTTCTCGGGGCGGACGAACAGACAGACGGCAGGCGTTCGCTCGAGCAGCAGGCGGCTGAGGTCGCGCAGCGCCCGCGCCGCATAGCCGCGACGGCGCACCTTCGGATCGACCCATACCTGCTGGAGCTGCACCGCCGACGGCGTCCATGCCGACGCCTCGGCCTTGAACAGGATCACGCCTTCCTCGAGCCAGACCCACGAGCGGCCGTCCTGGATCTGCGAACGCGTGCGCCAGCGGAAGCTCTCGGGATCTCGCGCGAGCGGATCGATGCCGAGCTCCTCCTGATGCGCGAGCGCGCAAGCGGGGAGGAGCGTCTCGAGGTCGGCCGCCCTCGCCGCGCGCAGCCCGGTCTCACCAGGCTCCGGCGGCTCGTCGAGCGTGAACACCGGCTGGCCGGGCCGGTCTTCCCGCGGACGCGGCAGTCGCCTGCTCGCCTCGGACCACAGCTCGCCGACCGCGTGCTCCTCGCCGATGATCATCCGGGCACGGGAACGCTCGATCCTGCGGGCGAAGCGTCCGCAGTCCTCGCCTGCCGGGACGACGTTGGCGCCGAGGTGGCAGAGCCCGGTCAGCCGTCCGTTCTCGACCAAGCCGATGAAGCGCCCGAGCCCCTGCCGCGCGACGTCCTCGAGGAACACTCGCTCGATCGGCTCTTGCGCGCAGAACGCGAGGATCTGATCGAGCTGCGGTTGCACGACCTCGGCCACGACCGAGACGATAGGTTCTCGCACCATGCCGATCCACGTTCGGGCGAACCCGGGGGACTACGCCGACGCGTGCCTGCTGCCCGGCGACCCCCTCCGGGCGAAGTACATCGCCGAGACGTACCTCGACAACCCGGTGCTCAGGAACGAGGAGCGGGCGATGTACGGCTACACCGGCGAGTTCGAGGGGCGCCCTGTCTCGGTCCAGGCGACCGGCATGGGCTGCCCGTCTGCGGCGATCGTGATCGAGGAGCTGATCCAGCTCGGCGTCACTCGCCTGCTCCGGGTCGGTACGTGCGGCGGCCTCCAGCCGGACCTGAAGCTCGGCGACCTGATCGTCGCCGTCTCGGCCGTCCCCGCCGACCAGACCGCGATGCACCTCGTCAACGAGCCTCACGTCCCGACCGCCGATTGGGAGCTCGTCCACGCCGCCGTCCACTCGGCCAAGGAGCTCGGCAAGCCGGTGCGCGTCGGGCCGATCGTCTCGAGCGACCTCTTCTACAACCCGGACGGCGGCCAGTACCAGCGCTGGTCGGAGCGCGGCGTGCTCGCAGTGGAGATGGAGGCTGCGGTTCTGTTCACACTCGGCGCGCTCCGCAAGGTCAAGACCGGCTGCCTCCTCACCGTCAGCGACGTCGTCGTCGAGGGCGAGTTCGTCCGCATCACCGACGAGGAGATGCGGAACGCAGTCGACCAGATGACGCAGCTTGCGCTCCGCACGGCGATCGGCCCCGCGCACTGACCAAGACCGTCTTCCTCGTCAACCCCGCATCGGCCAACGGCTCGACGGGAAAGCGCTGGCCCGAGCTCGCGCACATCGCTGCGGCGCAGGGCCTGACCGGCGACGCGCTCCTCTCGGAACGGCCCGGCCACCTCAACGAGCTTGCCCGGCAGGCGGTCGACGACGGCGCCGAGCTGCTGGTCGTCGTCGGCGGTGACGGTGCACTCCATGAGGTGGTGAACGGCGTCGTCGGGCGCGACGTCGAGCTTGCTCTGATGATGCGCGGAACCGGGATGGATTTCCCCCGCACGTACGGCATTCCGACGAAGCCCGCCGACGCCGCCGCGGTCGCCGTCAACGGGGTCGCACGAGAGATCGACGTCGGCAAGGTCACGTTCCGCAGCTGGGCGGGCGACGAGGCGATCGAGCACTTCGGCAACATCGGCAGCGCCGGCATGAGCGCGGCAGTTGCCCGCCGTGCGAACTCGACGTCGAAGGCGTTCGGAGGCAAGGCGAGCTTCTTCATCGCGCTCGTCGAGGTCTTCTTCGGGTGGAAGAACGTCGAGATGCACGTCCGCGTGGGAGACGAGGAACGCCGCGCGAAGATCAACAACACGATCGTCGCGAACGGGCAGTACCACGGCGGGGGGATGTGGCTTGCCCCAGAGGCCAGCCCGGACGACGGCCTCTTCGACGTGCTCATCTTCGGCGACCTGACGAAGACGGACTTCGTCCGCAACGTCGCCAAGATCTACAAGGGCACACACCTCACGCATCCGAAGATCGAGCAGCTGCGCGGCGCGACCGTCGAGATCGACGCCGAGCAGCCTCTCCCGATCGAGCTGGACGGCGAGCAGCCGGGCACCACGCCTGCGCGCTTCGAGATCGTCCCGCGCGCCCTGCGCGTGCGGGTGCCGCGGCCGGATCCTAGCTCTTCGGCGTAGTCGTCTTCCGTGGGCTCGACGCCTTGCGCGTGGACGACGCGGACGCCTTCGACAGCTTCTCGACCTTCTTCTCGAGCGTGGTCAGGCGCTTCTCGAGCGAGTCCATCCCGCGGACCTTGCTCGTGAGGGCGTCCACTTGGTCGCGCATGTTCGTCACCACGCCCGTGATCCGGTCGGCGTGGGGCGACGACGCGAGCCGGTTCAGCGCCTCTTCACCCGCATCGGCCAGCCGGGCGAGCAGGTCCTTCTGTTCTTTCGGTGCCATCGCAACTCCTTCGCAGGCGGTTTCTCCTCCCGTACCCTGCCAGACGTGCGCCCCCGCATACTGATCGCAGCGTGCGCGACAGCGGCGTTTGCGGCGCTCGCGGCTGCCGCCGCCCCTCCGCCTACCACCACGCTCGGCGGCACGATCGTCGACCGAGGCGCCGACGGCCGTCTCGATGCCGGCCCCGGAGAGCCGCATCTCGTCCGTACCGAGCTGAGTGCAGCCCAGGCGGGACGAGCGTCGCGCCGTCGAGTCCTGATCTCGTTCGTCCAGCTGACCGACTTCCAGCTCGTCGACGAGGAGTCACCCGCACGGGTCGAGCTCGTCGACCGCTACGGCGGCTCGCTCGACGCCGCGTACCGTCCGCAGGAGGGCCTCGTCGCCTTCGTGATGGAGGAGACGGTGCAGCAGGTTCGGAGGCTCCGGAGCCCCGTCGACAACCGCCGGCCGGACCTCGTGATCACGACGGGCGACAACGTCGACAACACGCAGCTGAACGAGACACGCTGGTACATCGACCTCCTCGACGGCGGCGTCGTCAACCCGAACTCGGGTACCGATCCCGGCACGTGCCGGGTTCCGGCGCGCAACCGGCTCTACCAGGGTGTGAAGGGCGGGGGCTTCTACTATGACCCCGACAGGAGCGGGCCAGGCACGGACGGTCCCGGCTACGCGGCGACGGCGGCGGCCAACCGCCGCACGATCCAGCGCTCCAACGTCGTTCGCGACTACCCGGGCCTCTACGAGCTGATGAACCGGCGGTTCCGCGCGACCGGGCTCGGACTGCCCTGGTACTCCGTCTTCGGAAACCACGACGGACTCGTCCAGGGCAACGTCCCGAGCAACGCGCTGTTCGCGCAGGCCGCCCTCGGCTGCGTCAAGCCCGTGAAGCTCTCGCAGCGCGGGCTCGACGAGATCCGCGGCCTGGTCGCGGACGGGTTGACCTCGGAGGAGCGCTCACGTGTCGTGGACATCCTCTCGCGCGACCTCGTCGAGACGGTCTTCGGGCCGCAGATCACCCAAGGGCGCTGGAAGCCCGTGCTGCGCGATGCGCGCCGGAAGCTCCTCTCCCGAGCCGAGTACCTGCAACTGCACTTCACGACGCGCGGACGGCCGGTCGGCCACGGCTACACGATGGACGGAGCGCCGAGCGGGATCGGCTACTACGCGTTCTGGCCCAAGGCGGGCGTGCGCTTCGTCGTGCTCGACACCGTCGCCGACAGCGGTGACGGGGGGAACCTCGACGAGACCCAGTTTCGGTGGCTCGACGCGGAGCTTCAGGCGGCCGAGGCTCGACGCGAGGTCGTCCTCGTCTTCGGGCACCACCCGATCGCGACCATGACGCAGCAGGCTGCCGGCGTGCACCTGGGCAGCGGGCCGTGCGACTCCTCTCCGGAGCCGGTCGAGTGCCTGCTCCTTCGTCACTCCGTCGGTCGTCGCGCTCGTCGTGGGGCACCAGCACCGGAACCGGATCGCTCCGCACGCGCGGGCGTCGGGCGGCGGGTTCTGGGAGATCGTGACCGCCGCACACGTCGACTGGCCGCAGCAGTCGCGGCTGATCGACCTCGTCGACAACGGCGACGGCACGCTCTCGATCTTCGGCACGGTCTTCGACCAGCGCGCTCCGGCACGTCCGGGGCCGAGGCCTGCACGGCGAGGCGCGCTGCTGAGCGCCCGCGAGGTGGAGTGGCTCGCCTCGGTCGCGCGTGAGCTCGCCTACAACGACCCGACCGCGGAGAACGGGCGCGACGGGCGGGTCGATCGCCGCGGCACGCGCGCGGACCGGAACGTCGAGCTGATCGTTCCGAATCCGTACCGCTGAAACGCAACTGTAAGGAGTCCGTGAAAAGAAGCGCGCACCTCCAGACCTTCACGAACCGTTAACCCAATTGAGCGTCCAACTAGCAGGACTCTCCCCTACCTTTTCGGAAGAGATGAAAGAGATGAAGGTCACGCAGCCCCAGATCCACACGCACAGCAGCGTCACGCTGCACGCGATCCGGCAGCGGGCCGGAATTCCGTTCGAGGTCGAGCGGAAGGTCTGCGCCGAGTGCCACCGCGTGCTCGACGAGAAGCCGCTCCGCCGCGCGGCGGCCTAGCCCGGGCGCCCTCCGACCTCGTGCCGGATGCGCTGGTAGGCGAACGCCCCGGCGAGCAGGAGCAGCCCGAGCGCGACGAACGAGAGCACTCGGTAGATGTCGTCAAGCTCGCCGAGGTCGTAGAGGATCACCTTCCCGGCCGCCAGGACGAGCAGGGCGAGGCCGCCGAGCCGGAAGCGCTTGTCGTCGCGGACAAGGCCGTAGACGACCGCGCCGAGGCCGACCGCGCTCCAGAACGCTGAGAGCAGCACCTGCGGCGTCTGGCCGGGCTCGACCTCGCCGGTCGACGTGACATCGACGATCACGATCGACGGCAGGTAGACCGCGCCTGCGGCGCCGACAATCGCGAGCACGCGGTCGAGCGGTTCCTTCGCCATCCGGGCTGCAACGAGCGCCGCCGCAGTCGTCAGCCCGATCGCGAGCACGGCGCTTCCGAGGTCGTCGACACCGTCGCGGAGCGCATACGGCGGCGCCTCGATCGCGAGCGTGTGCCCGGCGGCGAGCGCGACGAACGGCAGGGGGGCGACACCGCCGAGACCGACCAGACCACGCTCCGACAGGAACGCGAGCACGACAGCAAGGGTCGCCCACGCGGCGACCACGGGCACTCCCTCGAAGGCGACGGGAGCGAGGTACGCGAGCCCACCGAGGGCGAGCACGTCCATCGCGTCGCCGAACTCTGCCCACGGCCCCGCATAGAGCCGCGAGAGGATCGCCGCTGCCGCGATCACGAGCACGACCGCGACGATCGCGCCCGCCGTCGGAGGGTCGACGAGCCGATCCGGCCGCGCGTCGAACGCGAGGGTGTGCGCGGACGCGAGAGCAAGAAATCCCGCGGCGCCGATGTAGCCGCGCGTGGTGTTCATCCTGCGGGCGAGCCAGGCGAGGAGCACGGCCTCGACCGACCAGGCGGCGACGAGTGCGGGGCCGTCCAGCGCGAGGGCGGCTCCGATCGCGGACAGTCCGACCCCGATCGCGAGGAGGAGGAGCGCGATCTCCTTCGCAACTCGCCCGCGCAGCGCCACGGCACCGAGCGCGAGGTGCACGACCGCAAGACCAAGGACCCACGTTGTCGCGCCGTCCGAGCGGCTCGCCTCGTCGAGTATCTCCCAACCGATGTCGGCGGCCAGGATCGCGTCTGCCACGAGCAGGCCGGCGGAGGAGAACCGCAGCTTCTCGCTCGGCACCCGGACCTCGAAGCCGATTGCTGCCACGGCGTAGAGCACCCAGAAGCAGCCGAGCACGAGGAGCGCCGTCCCGAGCGACTCGTCCTGGGTGTCGTCGAGCCAGGCAACGAGCTGTGGCGCGCTCGTCAGAAACGCCGCCACAGCGAGCCAGTCCCAGCGCTGCCACAGGAGCACGGCCGTCGACGACACCAGCGCGACCGCCATGAACGCGAGCGCGATGCCGGTCGTCCCCGCGTCGACGAGCACGGGCGACAGGACCGCGCCGACGATTCCGATCGCAGCCGTCTCGCGCGATCCCCACCGGACCGCGATCGTGGCGGCGCCGGCGCCGATCAGCATCGCGACGGCGAGGCCGACAGCCGGCTCGACGATGTCGTACAACGAGGTGGCGGCGACGGTCGAGGCGAAGAGCCCGAAGAGCGCCGCGGCGACCGTCGCGAGCGCTGCCTGCGTTCGCCCCTTCCGCTCGTAGAGATAGAGCCCCGCGCAGAGCAGGAGCGTCGAGCCGAGGTACGCCAGCACGACACGCATGGCCTCGTCGATCCAGCCGCGACTGATCGCGGTGGCGAGGAAGAGCACGATCGCGATCACGACCGCCAGCGCGCCGGCCCAGGCGAGGACTCTTCCGCCGAGGAGTTCCTCGAGGTCGAGCGAGGGGCCTGGCTTCGGCGGCTGCTTGGGCCGCGCAGCGGGCGTCGCCTTCTGCGCGGCAGGCGCGGTGAAGCGGACTGCCGGAGCGGGCTGCACGGCAGCCGGCGGGGGTTGCGCCTCAGCCGGAGTGGGCTGTGTCGCGACCGGCTCCCCCTCGAGGAGGTCGACGCGCCGGATGAGCTGCTCGACGAGCAACTCGAGCTTCTGGATCCGTTCTTCCTCGGATCGCATGTTTGCTATATAGCAGGTTTGCGATGCATGTCAAGAGTAGGTTTCTCGCGTGGCCGACTATCCCTCTTCCACCGAGATCCGTGTTCGCTTCGCCGAGACGGATGCCCAGGGCATCGTCCACAACAGCGTCTACCTCATCTGGTTCGAGCTCGCGCGCGTCGAGTACCTCGAGCGGCACGCGGGCGGCTACCCGGTCCTCCGCGGCCAAGGCATCGAGTCGTTCGTCACCGAGGCGAACGTCCGCTACAGGGAGCCGGCCCGCTTCGACGAGCGGCTGATCGTGCGGACGAGCTGCCGCGACGTCCGCGGCGCGCGGTTCCGCTTCGTCTACGAGGTCGTCCGAGGCGAAACGACGATCGCCGAGGGTGAGACCGCGCACGCCTGCGTGGACGCCGCGACGCACAGGCCCACGCGCGTGCCCGACTGGCTCGCCGCCGCGATCGCGACTGCCGAGGGTTAGGGCGCGGGCGGCGCCGGCGGAGGAGGCTCGACCGGCACGGTCGTCGTCGGCGTCGTGGTGGTCGGCGTCGACGTGGTCGGGGGCTTCTCCTCGGCCTTCTTCTTCGTGCCGACGCGGATCACGCGCTTCTCGCCGCGGTAGTTCGTCCGCCAGGTCTCGTCGTAGAGCACGCTCCCGTCGCGGTTGTAGACCGTCCGCTTCACGACGACCGACGTGGGAGGGGCCCCCGCCTCCTCGACGACCTTCTTGCCCTTGAGCATCGTCGGGTCGGGCACCCGCTTGATCGGCACGCTGCCGCTCACCTCGAGCGGGCCGGCTCGAGCTGGAGACGCGGCGGCCGGTCGGCGACCCCGCCAGCGTGATCGCGATCCCGTCGCTTCCAGAAGCTCCGAAGACGACCATCCACTCGACCCGTGTCGTTGCGGAACTTGAGGTCGAGGTCCGGGTAGTTGACGGTCGCGTCGCGCCCGAGCGGGTAGCGGCTGATGTAGAGCGAGTGCGGGTTGCGCTCGAGCACCTTCACGCCGGCCTCCCACGCCGCGTTGAAGACGGTGGTCGCGACCTGCGAGACCCCGCCGCCGACGTCCTCCTCGTACTCGTTCCCGATGATCACGGGTGCGGTGCGAAAGCCGCGCTCGACCGTTCGCGGCCCGACCGCCTCGTTGAGCGAGAACGTGCCGCCGGGGGCGACGAGCGTACCGTTGATCAGCTTGACCGCGAGCTGGAGGTTGTTGATCCGATCGGCCGTGCCCGCGTAGAAGGTCGAGTACGACGACAGGACGCGGGTGATCCCGTACGAGCGCGCCTTTGCGGTCGTCAGCTCGGGGTGCTTCCGTTCGACGACCACCTCGCCGACGCGGCGTGCGGGCGGCGCGAGCGCCGCCGCGAGCATCGCGCTCCGCGTCGCCTCGACGTCGAGCTGGATTCCGTCCCCGTGCGGGACGATCGCGACTCCGCCGTCGCCGGTCGGGACGAAGCGAGCATCCCGCGCGGGCTCTCCGACCGTCTTGTCGAACCGGCGGAACCAGCTCTCGGCGCCGGGCCCGCCGATCTCGATTTTGCGCGAGCCGTCGCGGGGAAGCGAGAGGAGCGGCGCGATCTTGACCGGGCGCAGGCGCCACGACGTCTTCCCCAGCTCGAGCCTGATCGGGGCAGAGAGCGCGCGTCGCGTCTGCGCGAGCGCAGGCCGGAGGTCCGTGCCGACGACGTTCGGCTGCTCGACCCGGACGGGGAGCTGCTCCGGTGCGCGCGAGAGGGCCGCGAGCGCGCCGACCATCGTCGCGGCCGCGCGGTCTCGGTCGAGCTTCCTGCCCGGCTGCGCCTCGACGAGCAACGGCTTCCGGCCGTCGAGAACGATCGCCGCCTCGCGGACGGGCTGGTCGAGCTCGAGCGCCATCTGGTCGAGCTGATAGTCGAGCGCCGGCGCGTACACCTGGGCCGGCGGCGCGATGTCGGCTCCGAACACGCGGACCCGTACGCGCTGGAGGCCGCGGAACGGGCCGAGCCCGTCCCCCTGGTGGCGGGCGGCGTCGACGGCGGCGCCCCAGTCGGCCTCGACACCGAGCCGGTGGGGCGTGATCCGCCAGCGCTTCGCGCCGCTGAAGAAGACGACGGGAACGTCCTCGAGCGTCCGAGCCCGCCGCTCGAGCACCTCCTGCGCGGCGGACGGGGTCATCCCGCCGACGCTGACCCCGGCGATCGTGACTCCGGCGGGGATCCGGGCGGGCGACCCGGCGAAGACTGCGCCGAGCACCGCTGCCAGCGCGAGCACGACCGCGATTGCCGCGGCGGCCCCCTGCCAGAGCAGCCGAGAGCCCGCACGTCTTCTACGCGCCCGTAGCACGCCGCTCTGAGCGCCAGCCGACAAGGGACCTAGAGTAGCGAGGGTTACGGCGCCGTTCGGCCCCGTCTCAGAACGCGAACAGCTCGATCCCGCCGCTCACGTTCAACCCCACGCCGGTGATGTAGGCCGCCAGGTCGGAGCAGAGGAAGGCGATCGCGTTCGCGACGTCCTGAGGGTCGCCGGGTCGCTTGAACACGGTCCGGTTCACGATCCGCTCGTTCATCTCGGCGTTCGCGAAGTTGAAAGCCTCGGTGCCGATCACGCCCGCGACGATCGCGTTGCAGGTGATGCCGTGCCGCCCGCCTTCCATGGCGAGCGTCTTCGTCAGCCCGAGCAGGCCGGCCTTCGTGGTCGAGTAGCTCGCCTGCCCGAACCCGCCGAGCGTCCCCGCCACGGAGGCCATGTTCACGATCCGCCCCCAGCCCCGCTCTTTCATGTGCGGCCACGCTGCCTGCGAGCAGTTGAACGCACCGGTCAGGTTGACCCGAAGATCTCGCTCCCAGAGCTCGGGTGACTGGTTGTGGATCTGCGCGGCGTGGTCGAGCGTGCCCGCGTTGTTGACGAGGATGTCGAGCGAGCCGAACTCGTCGACGACTCTCGCCACCGTCGCGTCGACCTGCGCACGGTCGGTGACGTCGCACTTGATCGCGGCCGAACGCCTGCCGAGCTCCGCGATCTCGCGCGCGGTCGCCTCGGTGTAGACGATCCCCTGCGCCTTCGCGACCTGGGCGAGTGGGCCCCACTCCGAGACGTCCCCCTCGTCCGACTCGACCTGGATGTCGGCGATGACCACGTCCGCGCCCGCGCGGGCGAGCGTCAGCGCGTCGGCTCTCCCGAGCCCGCGCGACCCGCCCGTGACGAGAGCGACCCGCCCGGAGAGGTTGATCTCAATCGCCACGCGGCAAGAAGATCTCCTTGGCGATCACGAGCCGCTGGATCTGCGAGGTGCCCTCGTAGATCTGGAACAGCTTCGCGTCGCGCATGAGCTTCTCGACCGGGTACTCCTTGATGTAGCCGTAGCCGCCGAACACCTGGACGGCGTCGGTCGTCACCTTCATCACGGTGTCGGCCGCGAAGAGCTTCGCGAACGAGGACTGCAGCGTCGCGCGGCGGCCCATGTCGTGCAGCCAGGCGGACTGCCAGACGAGCAGGCGCGCGGCCTCGATCTGCGTCGCCATGTCGGCGATCATGAAGTTGACGCCCTGGTGCATCGCGATCGGCACGTCGAACGTGACGCGCTCCTTCGCGTAGTCGACCGCGTACTCGTACGCCGCCTGCGCGACGCCGACCGCGCCGGCCGCCGTGCCCGGGCGGGTGAAGTCGAGGGTCCGCATCGCGATCTTGAAGCCCTCACCCTCTTCGCCGAGCCGGTTCGCGGCGGGAACGACGACGTCCTGGAGTGCAAACGCAGACGTGTCCGTCGAGCGCTGGCCCATCTTGTCGAGGTGCTTCTCGATCGTCACGCCGGGCGCGTCCATCGGGACGATGAACGCGGAGATGCCGCGGTGCCCCTGCGTCGGGTCGGTCTTGGCGAACACGACCGTCCACGCGGCGTAGCCGGCGTTCGTGATGAACGTCTTCGAGCCGTTGAGGACGTACTCGTCGCCGCGGCGCACGGCGGTCGTCTTCATCCGCGCGACGTCGGAGCCGGCATCGGGCTCGCTCAGGCCGAACGAGCAGAGGATCGGCTCCTCCAGCAGCGGCGGCAGCCAGTGCGCCTGCTGCTCGTCGGTGCCGGCGAGTATGACCGGGCCGGCGCCGAGACCGTTGGCGCCGATCGCCGTTCCGATCCCGGAGCAGCCCCAGTTCAGCTCTTCGCCGGTGAGCATCCCGTCGAAGGCCGAGAGCCCGAGGCCCCCGAGCTCCTCGGGGACGTGGAGGTTCATCAGGCCGACTTCGTGGGCCTTCGCGACCACGTCGGCCGGATGGGTCGAGTGCACGTCGTACTCGGCCGCCTTCGGCCTGATCTCGTTCGCCGCGAACTCATGGGCGAGCTCCCGTAGGGCTTTCTGCTCGTCCGTGAGAGCGAAGGAAACGCCCGTCCCAACCGCGTGCTCGATCGCCGCCATGATGCTCCGTCCCGGTTCGATTGACTAGTCAGTCAATCGTAGTGCATCCTGTAGGGGTGGGCAACGAGAGGGACGTGGCGCTCGTCCTCTCAGGCGGCGCAATCAACGGGGTCATGATGGAGCTGGGTTTCCTGCAGCGGATCCGCGAGAGCCCGCTCTGGGACCGCGTCGGCTGGATCTTCGGGACCTCCGCGGGCGCACTTGCGGGGACGATGGCGGCGCTCGACCGGCTCGACGAGCTCGAGGAGTTCCTGCTCGACCTCCGGCCCGACGAGGTCTTCCGGCCGAACCGGCTCTGGCGGCTGCCGCTGATCGGCCTGTACGAGTACACGCTTCCGGCAACGATCGACCGAAAGGTCGGCGACCTGGTCGCGCTCTCGGAGGAGCTCTCGCACTCGGAGCGCGAGCTGATCGTCTTCGCATCCGACGTGACGGAGACGGAGCAGGCTGCCGAGAACGCATTTCGAGCTCGCCTACTCGTCGCGCGAGACGCCTCCCGACGTGATGGCTCAGGCGATCCTCGCCTCGGCCGCGATCTCGACGCTCGTTCTCCCGCTCCGCGTCGGCGACCGGATCGCCACCGACGGCGCGTGGACGCGCAACTTCCCGCTCGGCTATGCGTATGCACGACCCGGAGGTCGGGACGATCATCGCCTTCCGCTACCTGGCGACCTATCCGAAGTTCGACGTCGCGGCGCTCGGCAAGCTGAAGCGCCGCATGCGCGCGTTCAGCCGTGTGCCGCCGGTCCGCGCGCTCATCGCCGAGCTCGAAGAGGCCGAGGCGCGCGACCGGCGTGGCGAGCCCGCGCACTACATCGACATGATCACGCGGCTGATGCGCCTTACCGTGCTGCGCGGGACGGCGCTCGAGGAGCGGTACGCCGACGAGACCGACGCCTCGATCCACGAGTTCGAGCGGCTGTCGCGCGACGTCCCCGAGCTCGTGCGCCTGCACGGGGGTTCCGAACAGCTTGCGCGCGAGGTCGCAGCGCGATTCGCAGCTGCGGAGTTCCCGTTCAAGCGGGAGCGCGCGCTCCCGCGAATCATGGTGAACGCGGGTGCGGAGGGCGTCGGCCTGGAGGCGCGGATCAGGCGGGGCTCGGAGTGGACCGTCGAGGCGAAGCGCACCCTGATCGAGCGGGGGTACGACCTGACGGACATCGAGCTGAACGCGTTCGCGGCCGCGACCGCTCCGGTTTAGAGTCGCCCGCATCGACACCGTCGAGCGCAGAGACCGCTTGGTCGAGCGGCTGTTCGAGGCCGTGCTCGGCTTCGACGACCTCCACACCGTCTACATCGGCGACCGCCTCGGCCTCTACCGGGCGCTTGCGGACGCGGGTCCTTCGACTGCTCCCGAGCTCGCCGCGTCGACCGGGACGCACGCGCGCTACGTGCGCGAGTGGCTCGAGCAGCAGGCCGTCTCGGGCCTTCTCGACGTGGACGACTCCGCGCGAGGACCGGACGAGCGCCGGTACGAGTTGCCCGAGGGGCACCGCGAGGTGTTGCTCGAGCCGGACAGCCTCAGCTACCTCGCGCCGTTCGTCCGGATGATGGTCGGAATCACGACGCCGCTCCCCAAGGTGCTCGACGCGTTCCGAACCGGCGAGGGCGTCCTCTACGCGGAGTACGGCTCCGACTTCGTCGAGGGACAAGGCGAGATGAACCGCGTCCAGTTCGTCAACCTGCTCGGGCAGGAGTGGCTCCCCGCGATGCCGGATGTCGACGCGCGTCTCCGCGCCGACCCACCGGCGCGGGTCGCGGACGTCGCGTGCGGGGTGGGCTGGTCGACGATCGCGATCGCGCGCGCTTATCCGAAGGCGCGTGTCGAAGGGTTCGACCTCGACGACGACTCGATCCGGCTGGCGCAGGCGAACCTCGACGCCGAGGGTCTGCACGACCGCGTCCGCTTCCAGGCCCGCAACGCAGCCGAGCTCGCGGGCGAGGGCTACGACCTCGTGACGATCTTCGAGGCGGTCCATGATCTGTCGAGGCCCGTCGAGGTGCTCGCCGCCCTGCGCGGGATGCTCGGCGGCGGCGGAACCGTCCTCGTCGCGGACGAGCGCGTCGCGGAGCACTTCGTCGCGCCCGGCGACGACGTCGAGCGGCTGATGTACGGCTGGAGCGTGCTCCACTGCCTACCCGTCGGGATGGCGGAGCAGCCCTCCGCCGGAACGGGCACGGCGATGCGGCCCGCCACCTTCCGGCGCTACGCGGAGGAGGCGGGCTTCTCGCGCGTCGACGAGCTTCCGATCGAGAACGAGTTCTGGCGCTTCTACCGGCTGACGCCGTAGGCGCGGCGGAAGCGCAGAACCCTCGCGACGCTCGCGTCGAGCTCCCCTCTGCGTGCGAGCGGGACGAGCGCCGCGATCGCGCGCCGAGCGTGTGCGGGGCTGTTGAAGAGGAGCAGGTCTGCGCCGGCTCGCGCGGCCTGAGGTGCCCAGCGCTCGACGGGTGCCTGGCGGACGATCGAGAGCGAGTCCGTGATCGCGACACCGTCGAACCCGAGTCTGCGCAGCCGCCGGTAGGTGTCCGGTGAGATCGAGGCGCGGTAGGAAGCGCCGTCGTAGAAGGCGTTGCTCGTCATAACGCACCGCACGCCGCCGCGGATCGCAGCGCGGAACGGAGCCAGGTCCTGAGCGCGGGTCCGTCCGTCCACATGCGGGCGCTCGTCCGTGGAGACGGCGATCGAGCCGAGCCCGGGGAAGTGCTTCACGCACGCCGCGTCGCCGAGACCGCGCGCGAACGCGACGCCGTACTCAGGACGGCTGAAGTGGCGTGAGCCGAGCGGCCCGCGCAGGTCGAGGACCGGCGCGAGGTCGATGTGGACGCCGTGCCGCCGCAGCGCCGTACGTGTCGCACGCCCGGCCTCGAGCGCCTTCGAGACGGACGTGTACGCACTCGCCGCTTTCGTGGGCGGAGCGTCCAGGAACGCTCGCACGTCACCCCCCTCCTGGTCGGCGAAGACGAGCGCGCCCGGCGGCCGCGCCGCGCGCGTGTTCCAGCGCTGCACGAGCACTCCGCCCACGCCGTCCGGCGCCGGCAGCCCCGACACGACCACGAGCGCCGCCTTCTGCTGCGGTGTGAGCGCCGATACGGCGATCATCGAGGCGGCGAGAAGACCGAGCGGCATCGGACGCAGGGTATTGCGCCCGACCCTGGATCGCGGTTCACTTCTCGGGTGACCGCCGCCGCACCAGCCCCGCCGGTCGAACGCCGCGGCGCCCGCTGGCTCGCTCTGCCGATCTTCCTGTTCGCGTTCGTCTCGCTCACCGTCGGGATCGTCGCCCGCGACGCGGGCGGGCCCAAAGGGAAGTACTTCGACCTCGTCTTCAGCGACACGATCCACATGAAGATCTGGCTCGCGAGCGCGGCGCTGGCCTGCGGCGTCTTCCAGCTCGTCACCGCGACCTGGATCTACGGCAAGCTCCCCTGGCGCAAGCCCGGGTGGGTCAACCCAGCACACCGGTGGTCGGGACGGCTCGCGTTCGTCTTCACCCTCCCGGTCGCCTATCACTGCATCCTCCAGCTCGGCTTCCAGACAGGAACAACGCGTACACACGTCCACTCGCTGTTCGGGAGCGCGTTCTTCGGGGCGTACACCGCGAAGGTCACGATCGTGAGGCTGAGGCGCTTCCCGGTGCCGGTGATACCGATCGCCGGCGGCCTGCTCTTCGCCGTGCTGCTGGTCGTCTGGTGGACGAGCGCTCTCTGGTTCTTCCGCACGATCGACACGAACTTCTGACCGAGCGGAAACGCAACGACTTTGGGTCGGAGCGGTGCCAAGACTGTGAACACGGCCTGAAATCCGGTTCGAACGTCCGCTCGCTCGGCTACAGGTGAGTGCATGGACGTCGCTCGCTGCGACCTGCACGTTCACTCGATCCACTCGACCGACAGCGGCAACTTCGCGCTCCGTCGCGCACGGCTCGGCGAGTCGTATACCGAGCCGGAGCGCGTGTACGCGGTCGCGCGGCGGCGCGGCATGACGTTCGTGACGATCAGCGACCACAACACCGTCGACGGCGCGCTCCGCATCGCGGACAAGCCTGGTGCGTTTCTCTCTGTCGAGGTGACGACCCGCTTCCCGGAGGATCACCTTCCGCTCCATGTCCTCGTCTGGAACCTGACAGAGCGCGACCACGCGGAACTTCAGTCGTACCGATCGTCCGTCTACGAGCTCGTCGACTTCCTCGTGGAGCGCGGGCTGCATCACGGGCTCGCCCATCCGCTCTACAGGATGGGCCCACCGATCACGGTGCAACACGTCGAGCGCATGATGCTGCTCTTCGGTATCTGGGAGGGACGCAACGGGGCGCGGCCCGAGGATCAGAATACTCTCGCTTGCCGGCTCGCGGCTGCAGTTACGCCTGCGTACCTCGAGAAGCTCGCCGAGCGGCATGACCTCGCGCCGCGCCACAGGGGCCGCATCTGCTCAGCGCCGGCTCCGACGACCACGGCGCGATCGACATCGCGACGACGTGGACCGAGACCGACGCGGAGACGGTCGACGACTTCTTCGAGGGGCTCTGCGCAGATGGGGCGGCAATCGGCGGCGCACATGGGTCGACGGTCAAGCTCGCGCACGCGGTCCTGAGCCTGTTCGCGAACGCGTACCGGGCGCGTGGCGGAACGATCCCCGACCCATGGCGCGAGCTCGTCGAGGAGCTTCTGGATGCAGACGCCGCCGACGCCGGCTCGAGGCACGCCGCGATCGGTGCGGCGACGTCAGCCGCAGTCCGGCTGCTCGGGGGCCGCGCGAGACGCCCGCTCGACGTCGACTCTCTGCCGCAGCTCGGCACGCGTGTCGCACCGTTTCTGTTCTCGTGCGCGCTTCAGGCGCCCTACCTCGCCACCGCACAGCACCATGCCTCATCTCGGCGCGCGCTTCGCGAGCTCGAAGCGCCGTTCTTCGGCGTGCCGGACGAGACTGCGGAGCCGAAGGCGCTCGTGTTCACCGACACCTTCACCGAGACGAACGGCGTCGCGGGGACGATGCGCAGGCTCGCGGCCGAGGCCGAAGGCGGAGCCGCCGGCCTGACCGTAGTGACGGCCGGCGAAGGAGGCGACCACCCCGGCGTGATCACGCTCGCACCCGACTGGTCGGTGCCACTGCCGACCTACGAGCGGTTGGGGCTGCGGTTCCCCGCCCTCACCGACGTGCTCGATCGGGTCGAGCGCGAACGTCCCGACGTGATCCAGGTGGCCACACCCGGGCCCGTGGGCGCCGCGGGGCTGATCGCCGCGAAGCTGCTCGGCGTCCCGGCGATCGGCTCGTATCACACGGAGCTCGGCCCGTACGCCTTTCACCTGACGAACGACCTCATCGTCGCGGAGGTCATGGATGCGTACGTCGACTGGTTCTACCGCCGCTGCGAGGTCGTGCTCGCTCCCACGCGGGCGATCGCGGACTCCCTGGTCGAGCGTGGCTTTGATCGCGTCTGGGTCTGGGGTCGAGGTGTCGACGCCGAGCGGTTCTCGCCGTTGCTGCGCTCCGAGGACCTTCGCCGTGAGCTGCTCGACGGAGGCGACTTCCTCGCCCTCTCGGTTGGTCGCATCTCTCCAGAGAAACGGGTCGACGTGCTGATCGCCGCCTACGATCGGCTCCGAGCAGACGTACCCGGAGCGCGCCTCGTCGTCGTAGGCGACGGTCCGGCCAGGCTGGAGCTCGAGCGGGACCGCTCCGCCCGGCGTGACGTTCGCGGGTGAGGTGCACGGCTCGGCGCTCGCCCGTCTCTATGCGAGTGCCGACGTGTTCTGCTTCCCGAGCACGACCGACACCTACGGTCAGGTCCTGCTCGAGGCGGCCGCCTCGGCGCTGCCGGTGGTGGCTGTCGATGCAGGTCCGGCCCGCGAGGTGATGGGCCGCTCGGGTGCCGCGCTGCTCGTGCCGCCGGACGATCCGGCGTCGTTCGCGCACGCTCTCGCAACGCTGGCGGCCTCGCCGGATCTCCGTCGAGAGCTCGGAGAGCGGGCGCGCGCGACCGCGCTCGAGCTGACCTGGTCACGCGCGCTCGACGAGCTCCGCAACGCGTACCGGCGCACGGCGACGACCACAACGCCGTCTCGCCGGCCAATCGCCGCCTGAAAACGGCGCTACTCTCCTTCGCTCGTGGTGGAGCGCGAGCGGATCTTCCTGCCCGGATGGGGCACCAGCGCATTCGCGTATGCCGAAGGCATGCCCAAGGGCTGGACGGCGCTCGAACCGCCTCCGTTTCGAGTCTCGGGCGGCACGTTCGAGCGCTATCGCGAGTGGCTGCTCGCGGAGGTGCGGAATCGCCCCGGCCCGGTCGTCCTCGCGGGCCACTCGATGGGCGCGGCGCTTGCGATCGCGATCGCGGCGGCAGAGCCGAGCCGCGTCGAACGCCTCGTCCTGATCGCCCCGGCCGGCCTCCCGCTGGTCAAGCCCGTCGCGCTCAGCCTGGTGAGCTTCGTCGGGCAGCTCGCCTCGGGTCGCCTGCCGCTTCGCCCGACAGCGAGCTCCGTTCGTCAGGCGCTTCGGTCGCCGCGCCTCGCCTGGCGCGTGGCGAAGGCCGTTCGCGGGCTCGACCTCAGTCGCGAGATGGACGCCGTCCGTCGCAGCGGCATCCCGACCGACGTGGTCGGCTGCACAACCGACACGCTCGTCACGGTCGGACATACGAGGCGGATGGCCGCGCTCCTCGGCGCCGAGTATCGCGAGCTTCCAGTGCTCGGCGGCCACGCCTGGATGTTCGGGCACTGGCGGCGGTTCTCCGCCGAGCTGCGCTGACTAGACTCGGCGCCGCGATGGACTTCTCCCTGACCGACGAGCAGCGTCTGATCCAGGAGACCGTCCGCAACTTCGTGGACGAGCGCGTGCTGCCGGTCGCGGTAGAGAACGACATCGCGCACAAGCTCGACCTCGAGCTGATCGAGGGGATGGCCGAGCTCGGGCTGCTCGGCATCGTGATCCCGGAGGAGTACGGCGGCGCGGGCCTCGACTTCGTCGCCGAGGCGCTCTCGTGCGAGGAGATCGAGCGCGGCGAGGCGGCGTTCCGCACGCTCATCTCCGTCCACGTCGGGCTCAACTCGCTCTCGCTGCTCCGCTACGCCACCGAGGAGCAGAAGCGGCGCTGGCTGACCCCGCAGGCGAAGGGCGAGAAGCTCGCGTGCTTCGGGCTGACCGAGCCGGGCGCCGGCTCGGACGTCGCCGCGATGCGCACGACGGCGCGCAAGGAGGACGGCGTCTACGTGCTCAACGGCCAGAAGAACTGGATCTCGTATGCGACCGTCGCGGACCACGCACTCGTGTTCGCGAAGACCGACCCTGACGCCAAGCACAAGGGCATCTCCGCCTTCGTGCTCGAGAAAGGGATGCCCGGCCTCACGTCGCGCGAGACGGAGCACAAGCTCGGCGTGTGGGCGGGCTCGACCGGGGAGCTCTTCTTCGAGAACGTCGAGGTGCCGGCCGAGAACCTGATCGGCGAGGAAGGCCAGGGCTTCGAGATCGCGATGTACTCGCTCGACCAGGGCCGCTTCACCGTCGCCGCAGGAGCGTGCGGCGTGATCCGCGCGTGCCTCGAGCGGTCGGTCGAATACGCGCGCGAGCGCGAGACGTTCGGTCAGCCGATCGGCAAGTACCAGTTCGTGCAGGACATGATCGCCGAGATGGTGCTCGGCTACGAGACGTCGAAGCTGCTCGTCATGCAGGCCGCGTGGCTGAAGAACGAGGGCGTTCGCAACACCCGCGAGACGTCGCTCGCGAAGTGGCACGCGACCGAGTCGGCGTTCCGCGCTGCGCACCTCGCGATCCAGGTGCACGGCTCATACGGGTACAGCGCCGAGTACGGGATCGAGCGTTACTTCCGCAACGCGCGGGCGCCGATCATCTACGAGGGCACGACGCAGATCCACAAGCTGATGCAGGCCGAGCATGCGCTCGGCTATCGCAGGCTGAACGGCCGCGACGGCGCGATCTCGCCGATCGCGTCGTGGGGCCCCGCGCTGCTGGCCCGCGAGCCAGGCCCGCCTGTCCCAGCCGGCAGCTAGCGCTACTTGCATCGATAGGCACGATCACCGAAGATCGGGGCACTCGGGGTCCCCTAGGAGGCGCCAGTGCGGTGGAACGCGAAGATCGACACGGGTGGGACGCCCCCCGTCTGCGGAAGTTCGCTCGGCAGCCGCAGCCGCTTGATGAGGAGATCAGAAAGGTCGCGGAAGAGCATTCCTGCGATGTGGACAGCATCTGGTGGGACAGGTTCAACTGGTTCGTGCAGGTGAGCCTGATCGAACGCGACAACGGAAATGCGCGAGCCGCGCTCGAAGAGCTCGAGGCACGCGATGTCACGCAGGAGATGACGACCGACGAGAAGCAGAAGCGCGCGGGAGCCAAGCCAAAGAGAAAGAAGAACAAAGAAGCTGGAGACGCCGACTAGCCCGGCGTCAGCTTGATCGCTAGTTCCGGCAGACGAAGTGCAGACGCCCTGAACGAGAGGTTGGGCGCGAGCGCGCTGCGTCGTACACGCTGACTCTTCGATATCGCTCCTGCAGGCCGGCCTTGATCCGATCGGCCGGGAACGAGATCTCGCGGATGTCCTCCGAGTGGAGGCGGTAGGCAGAGTCACCGATGTGCTCGAAGATGCGGATCTTCCAGACGCAGAGGCCCTCGCCGCCGTCGGTCACGTCCATAACGAGCAGGTTGCCGTCCGCGAACCAGAGCGTCCACGGATGCTGCTCGATGAACGTGGCGAGCTGTCGCTCCGTATTGATGTCGAAGACGAAGATGCCGCCCTCGGCGAGATGCTCCCGTGCGCGATCGAAAACGGCTTCCCACTCCTCGAACTTCAACAGGTGATTGATCGAGTCGTAGACGCAGAGGACGACATCGAAGGTCTCACCCAAGCCGAGTCGTGTCATGTCCTCGCGGACGAGCAACGCCCGCGGGACCTTCTGCGCAGCCACCGCAAGCATCTCCTCCGACAGATCGACGCCGGCAACTTCGTAGGTCGGCTCCAACTGCTTCAGAATCGACCCTGTGCCGCACGCGAGCTCGAGGACGGTCTTCGCCTCCGGGTGGTGCTCCTCGATCAGCCCCCGCAGGTAGGCGGCGTGCTCGGCGCGGTCACCCTGCACGCCGTCGTAGAACGGGGCGAAGATGTCGTAGCTCTCCAACCTTACGCAGAGCCTCGAGCCGTGAGCAGCGCCTCCGCCTCGCGCACGTAGGCGGAAGCGCCGACGCGCCGGTAGAAAGCCAGCGCGCTCCCTACACCGTCGCTCGTCGGCCGCCGACCGTCGGCGAGCTCGAGCGTCGCGGCCGCGAGCCGGCAGTAGGCCTCCTCCGGCTGGGCGCCGATCTCCGCGAAGAGACCCGCCGCGACCCAGAGGTCGCCCCGGACGATCGCCTCTGCCGCGTCGAGCCACCGGGTCGAGGGAGCCGAGCTGCGAATCGGCTCGAGTGCCCGTTCACCCCGCCCGAGCTGACTCGACGCGATTGCGAGGTCGACGACCCAGTACATCGGAAGCGACGGTCGCTTGGAGAATCGCTCGATCAACTCGTCGACGTAGCCGGCGGCCTCCTCACGCCCGCCGAGGGCGACTGTGGCCCGCGCTCGCAAAGCGAGAGCGGGATAGAGGTTCTGCGGATCCGGCGCCTCTTGCGCGAACGCGTGGGCGCGTCGGATGCTCGCGAGCGCCTCGTCGTCGTTGCCGCGCGCGAGCTCGATCCAGGCGCGGACGAGCGACGCATCGAACTCGACGCTCGCAGGAGCGGCCCCGCCTGGGGCGTCGCTGATCCTGTCGGCAAGCGCGAGCGCGTCGTCCCAGGCGCCGCGCCAATACTGCTCGTAGAGTTGCTCCGCTTGGTACCACGCGATCCAGGCGGCGTCGCCGAAGTGCTCGGCGAGCCGACGCCCCTTCGCGAGGGCGTCGAAGGACGCGAGCAGCTGGCCGTTGATCCCCAGCATCGCGCCGAGGTTGTAGTAGCCGCGGACGGACGCGGGGGAGCCGATCTCGTCGGCCGCCTCGACGCTGTGGCGGAGGTCGTCGAGACCGCCGGCGTCGCCGCTCAGCATTCGTGAGATCCCGATCGTCGTCAGCACCGAGACTCGAAGCTCGTTCAACCCGAGCTCATCTGCGATCGCGAGCGCCTGCCCGCCGAGGGAGATCGCGGCATCGGGTTCGTCGGCGGCCTCCCGCATCCGCGCGAGCTCTGCGAGCGCGTAGGCCTTCGCGTAGGACGGCTTGTCGAGTCCGGCGATCGCCTGCTCGAGCTGTTCGAACGCCGTGTCTCGGTCTCCCTGCCGCCAACGGACATCGCTGAGGATCGTCTGGCACTCCGCGGCGCGCTCGACATCGCCGGCTTCCAGCAGGGTCGCCTGCGCCTGCTCGAGCACGTGCTCGTCCGGACGTCCGGTGCGATAGAGCGCCTTCCCGTGCAGGAAGAGGAGATCGGGCCGTTCGGGATGCTCGTCCGGTACGAGCTCGAGCGCGGCGCCGAAGAATCGTGCGGCGCTCTCGGGCGCGTTGAGCGCAAGCGCCCGCTCCCCTGCCGCACTGAGCGCGGTGCGCGCGCGCTCGGAGAAGTCGTCGGTCGGCTGTCGCGCACTGCGCGCGTACTCGAGCGCATGCAGGTAGTGGTGGGCGATCGTTTCCGCATGGTCCTCCGGACGCCCGAGTCCCTCGATCCATTCGGCGGCGAGACAGTGCTTCTGGGCCCGCTCGGCGCGCGGGATTGAGTTGTACGCGACGTCGCGGACGAACGAGTGGTGGAACGAGTACTGCACCTCAGAGGCGACGGCGCTCGTCCGAAGCCGCCGGACGAGCTCCTTCCGCTCGAGCGCGCGTAGCGCATCCTCCACGTCGGCTCGGTCGAGCCCCGAAACCGATGCGACGGCGTCCGGCCAGAAGCCGCGACCGACGACCGCAGCGTCGCGAAGCGCCGCCTTCTCGTGCGTCTCGAGTGCGTCGAGGCGAGCGGCGATTATCCCGTGCACAGACTCCGGCAGCGACAGGTCGCCGCTGCGGAGCCGCCAGTTCGCGCCGTCGCGGATTAGCTGGCCGCGGTCGAACAGCATGCGGATGAACTCCTCGGCGTAGAGCGGGTTGCCCTCCGCACGCGAGACGAGTGCCCGGCTGAGCTCGTCGGGGATCGCCGACTGCCGCAGGAGGTGCGCCACGAGCGTCCCGGTCTCCGCCTCGCTCAGCGGTGGGAGCGCGATCGTCGCCGCGTTCGGACGGCTTCCCCAGCCCTTGCGGCGCTCGAGCAGCTCGGGACGAGCCGTACAGAGGAGGACGACGGGAGCGCTCGTCGTCCAATCGGCGAGGTGGTCGAGGAAGTCGAGGAGACCCTCGTCGGCCCAGTGCAGATCCTCGAAGACGAGCACGAGCGGCCCGTAATCGGCCATCGCCTCGAAGAACCGCCGCCATGCCGTGAACGCCTCCTCGCGTCGCTCGCCGCGAGGAGCTTCGAGCGCGAGCAGCGGTCGCAGATTCGCCTCCACCCAATCCGCCTGCCGTCTGTCTCCGAGGAGGTCGGCCACGGCCTTCGTCAGCTTCGACTCCGCGATGTCGGCACGGTCGCTTTCGAGGATGCCCGCCTGCGCCTTGACCATCTCTCCGAGCGCCCAGTACGTGACCCCGTCGCCGTACGGAAGGCATCGGCCGCGACGCCACGTGACGCCCTCCGGCTCGTCGGCCTGCGCTTGCTCGAGCTCCCAGACGAGTCGGCTCTTCCCGATTCCGGGTACGCCGACGAGCGTCACGAGCTGGACGGTCCGGTGCCGCCGCGCACGCGCGACCGTGCTGAGGATCATGCTGAGCTCTTCCTGTCGGCCGACGAGCGGTGCGAGCGGCGGCCGCTCCGCCGCACCATGCTGCGCCACAGCACGCTCCGCCTCGTACACAGCGACGGGATCGGCCTTGCCCTTCGCCTGGAGCAGGCGGCGCCCGCCGTATTCGATCTCGGATCTCGTCGCGAGGTAGGTCGGCTCGCCCACGAGGACGGTGTCCGGATCGGCCGAAGCCTCGATTCGGAAGGCCGTGTTGATGACGTCCCCGATCGCGATCCCCTCGCCGGTTCCCGACCCGGCGGCCAGGGACACGACCGCCTCGCCGGTCTGCACGCCGACGCGGACACCGCGAACGGAGTCGCGAATAGCGAGCGCGGCGCGGACCGCGCGCTCGGGGTCGTCCTCGTGGGCGATCGGAGCACCGAACACCGCCATGACCGCGTCGCCGACGTACTTCTCGAAGGTGCCGCCGAATCGCTCGAGCTCCTTGCGCATCCGCGCCACCTGAGGCCGGACGGCCGCACGAACGTCCTCGGGGTCGCGTTCGTCGCCGCTCGCCGTCGAGTCGACGAGGTCGGCGAAGAGCACGGTCACGACCTTGCGCTCATCGCCCCGGCCGACGGCGACTTCGGCGCCGCAGCCGGGACAGAAACCGGCGGCTTCCGGCAGCTCCCAGCCGCAACGGCGACAGACGGCCATGTTCCCGAGGATAGGACGGGGGCCGCGCCGCGCCTAGGGCCTCAGCTCTCGCCCTCCCAGTAGTCGACGGCCGCAGAGCGCGGGAAGAGCGCCGAATCGCCGCCGGAGAGCCAGACGCCGATCTTGTCGCTGTCCGGGTAGACGGCGATCGCCGGGAAGCCCTTCGTCGACAGGATCAGCACCCGAACGGGCTCGTCGGTCTTGTTCTCGACCGAGTGTGCGCCCGCCGGACCGTCCCGAAAGCACACCGTGTCGCCCGGCCGGAGCTCGCGCTCGCCGTCCGGCGTCCGGAGCGTTGGGCGGCCGGCGACGCAGATCAGCCACTCCTCAGCGCCCCGACTCGTAGTGATACGGGAACGACTTCTGGCCGGGTGGGAGCTCGTAGAGGCTCGCGCCGATCTTCTCGGCACCGAGCGCCTCGCCCACGCGGACCGCGCGCCACGTGTAGCCGGGATGCTCGCGCGGCGGGTCGAGCTCGTCGTCGTACAGGTTGAACACGTTCACGCGAAGGCGAGGCCTTTCGGGGAATCGGGGACGGGCAGCGGGCTCGTCGGCAGGTCGTCGCCGAGCTCCGGGTGGTTGTAGACGCTCGGCGCCACGTCGTTGGCGGTATCGGCGTAGTACGTGCTCGCGAGCGCCTGGATGTGCTCGCGACCGGGCCCGAGCTCGAACTGTCCCCCGCCGTAGAGGCGAATCCCGTGCCCCTCCGCATGAGCGATCGCGTCGAGCAGGCGCTGCACGGTGCCGAACCTCGAAGGCTTGATGTTCAGCCAGCGCGGGCTGACCTCGAGCGCCTCGACGTCCTCGACCGAGTGGATCGGCGCGTCGAAGCTGAGCCGGTCCGCCGCGGCCTGGAGAATCGGACGCGTCTCGTCGGAGAACGCTGCGTCCTCGATCACCGCGTCTGCGAAACCCTCGACGACGTCGCGGTAGAGCCGTGGGTCAGCCGGCTGGTCGACGACCGTACCGCGGTAGTAGCCCTTCAGGTCGGCGCAGCGGATCTTGCCGGTCGCCGCGAGCTCGTCGATCAGGGCCCGCGACCACTCGCTCGTCGGGTCGACCTTGAACTCGAGCTCCGGCCGGACGGCGAGGAAGCGCTGGATGTCCTCACGCGTCGAGACAACGAAGCGGACGGGTCTGTACTCGCGACCGACCGCCGCGGCGAGCGTCAGCCCGGCCTGGCGGAGCGCGAGGTCGAGTGCTGCGCTCTCGAGCGCCCAGCGGCGATAGCCCGGGAGCGCGAGCTTGTCGAAGTGCTGCGAGAGGTCGTCGAACGTCCAGTCGCCGGTGAGCTTCGGCAGCGGGAAGTCGTCGTGGACTGCCGCCTCGTACGTGACGTCCTCACCGACGCCCTCCTCGCCGTCGCCGACGAGGTGAACGGTCGTCGTGACGCGTTTGAAGCCGCTCGAGACGGCGAGCTCGCGGCGCTCGAGCTCGGCGCGCTCGATGCCGAGCGGAAGCCCGCTGAGGCGTTCGTAGTCGCTCACGCTCCGTGTTCTACAGTGCGCGCCGTGCTCGCCGCCGCCCTTGCGTTCGCGCTCGCGCTCCCGCAGCCCGGCGTGTTTGTGCCCGGCCGGAGCCTCGGCGGCATGCGGCTCGGTGCGACGGAGGCGCAGCTGCGAACGGCATGGGGCCCGCAGACCGGCGTCTGCCGCGGGTGCCGGCAGCGCACGCTCTACTTCACGTACCGGAAGTTCGACCGGGTCGGCACGGGCGCGGAGCTCCGCGCCGGGCGCGCGGTGGCGCTCTTCACGCTCTGGGCTCCCACGGGCTGGCGCACCGACCGCGGCGTCCGGATTGCCGATCCGACCGTGAGCGTCAACGGTGTGTACGGCACGATGCCGCGGGTCGACTGCGGCCACTACTACGCGCTCCTGCAACGCCGCGGCAGCGTCGTGAGCGCCTTCTACTTCAAGAACGACGCGCTCTGGGCCTTCGGGCTCCAGCGCGCGTCCGTGCCGGTCTGTCGCTAGCCCTCGAGCCCGCCGGCGACGACCTCGACGACTGTCTGCTCCGCGCGCGCGATCTCCTCGTCCCCGTCCGGCAGCAGCTCGAGCACCCAGCTCGTCAGGATCTCCTCGATCGCGCCGTAGAAGATGACGCTCGCGAGACGCGCGTCGAGGTCCGGCCGGAACTCTCCGGCCTCCTGGCCGAAGCGCACGATCCGTTCGATCGCACCGAACGCGTCGACGACGTCGCCGACGCGGCGGCCGAGCTCGGCGCTCCGCGTCACCTCGAGGACGAGCACGCGGACGAGGTCGGGATCGCGCCGCCAGGAGCGGAGCAGGATCGCCGCGACCTGCCGGAGCTGCTCTCGAGCGGGCGCGCCCGAGCTCTCGACGTCGCGCACGGCGTCGAGGAGGTCGGTCCAGGTCTCGCGGAAGATGGTCTCGAGGACCTCTTCCTTCGAGCTGAAGTAGTGGTAGAGCAGGCCGTGCGCGACGCCTGCCTCCTCGGCGATGTCGCCGACGCGCGAGGCGTGGTAGCCACGCCGCGCGAACACGCGCACCGCGGCGTCGAGGAGGACTCGTCTCTTGTCGATGGTGACTGACCGTTCAGTCAAAGCCGCTCGAGCGTAGTGTAGGTTCGCCGGCGGTGCAACCGCTCGCCGGGCTTCTCGTCGTCGACCTGACGCGCCATCTGCCCGGGCCGTTCGCGAGCCGCGAGCTGCTGCGTCTGGGCGCACGGGTCGTTCGCCTCGAGGCGCCCGACGGCGACCCGCTCCGTGAGCTCGCGCCGGAGTGGGACGCGGCGCTGAACGCGGGCAAGGAGTCGGTCGTCTGCGACCTGAAGACCGAGCCCGAGCTCGGCTCGGCGCTCTGCGCACGCGCCGACGTCGTGCTCGAGGGATTCCGGCCCGGCGTCGCCGCCCGGCTCGGCGTCGGGCCCGACGACGTGCCCGAGCGGGTCGTGTACTGCTCGCTGACCGGGTTCGGCGCGCGCGGCCCCCACGTCGCGCGGGCGGGCCACGACCTCAACTATCTCGGCTGGGCGGGCGCGTTGGCGGACACGGCGCCCGGCCTCCCGCCCATCCAGATCGCCGACCTGGGAGCCGGAGCGCTCGCCGCCGTCACCGAGGTGCTCGCTGCGCTGCTCGAGCGTGAGAGGACCGGGCGGGGCGCCCGAATCGTCGTCTCGATGACGCACGGCTCGCACCGGTTCGTCGCGCACCGCCTCGGCGGCGAGCCCGTGCCGCGCATGCTCACCGGCGGTCTCGCCTGCTACCGCATCTACGCGACTGCGGACGGGCGGTGGCTCACGGTCGGCGCGCTCGAGGCGAAGTTCTTCGCGCGACTCTGCGAGCTCGTCGGCCGGCCTCACCTCGCCGAGCGGCAGTTCGCCGCCGACCAGGAGTCGATCGCCGCCGAACTCGCCGCGCGCTTCGCGGAGCGCCCGCTCGCCGAGTGGCTCGCCCTCTTCGACCAGGAGGACGTGTGCGTGGGGCCCGTTGCCACCCTGGACGAGGCCGCCGCCGAGTTCGGCTCTGCCGCCGCCCGCGCAGGCCGCCCCCGAGCTCGGTCAACATACCGCTCCGTGGCGCGACGAGCTCGGTTTCTGATTGCAGCGATCCTCCTGCCGCTCGCGGTGGCGGTCGGTGCCGTCGCCACCGCGACGACGCTGCGCTCGCCGCGGCCGACCGCGACGATGCTCCTCGTCGTGCGCGAGGACGGCGTCTGGCGGGTCCGTGCGGACACGGGAGCGGCGAGCCGTGTTCCTCGTACGCGCGGCGCGAGTGCAGTCGCATGGGCGCCGAGCGGACGCGAGCTCGCCTTCGCGCGCGCCGGCACGGTCTATGCCGCGAACGCCGACGGCACCGGCGTCCGTGGGCTGCTGCGCGGCGGCGACCCGGCCTGGTCTCCCGACGGGCGCCTGATCGCGGTCGTGCAGGACGGCCGCATCGTCGTCGCCCGCCGCAACGGGCACGCCGCGAAGGCTGTCACGTCCGGCCCGTCGGACGCGCACCCGGCGTGGGCGCCGAACGGCCGCGAGCTCGCCTTCGTCCGCGACGGCGTGGTCTCGGTTGTCTCCTCGTCCGGCGGCGCCGTTTCTGCCCTCCTCCCCGGCGGCGACCCGGACTGGTCGTCAGACGGGAGGCGGATCGCGTTCTCGTACGAGACAGGCGTCGCGACGGCGGCGCCCGACGGCTCGGACGTCAGGCTGCTGACGGTGGACGGCAACTCGATCTCCCCCTCGTGGTCTCCGGACCGGTCCGAATTGGTCGTTGTCCATAGTGGCAACATTATCGCATACGCGCCGGACGGCACCGTCTCGCGGTCGTTCGGGGCCGGCACGGACGTCGACGTCCGGCGCGTGCCGCTCCTTCCCGAACGCCTGCCCGACCTCGACCAGCGCGCGCCGCGGCGCGTGTCCGTCGCGAAGATCAGCGGCCGGTACAAGCTCGGCTTCGAGTCCTCGGTCGACAATGCAGGGGTCGGGCCGTTGTGGATTCGAGGCACGCGTGACGGGACGGGCATGCGCGCACGCCAGCTCGTGCGCGTCGGCGGCGGCAAGCTCGAGGCCAACGGTGATGCGGGCAAGCTCCGCTACACGTGGTCCTCGACGCACTCGCATTGGCACCTGCTTCGCTTCGAGAGCTACGAGCTCCGCCGCGTCAGTGACTTCGCCGTCGTCGAACGCGACCGGAAGAGCGGCTTCTGCCTCGCCGACCACTACGGAATCGCCCGCCGTGCGCAGACCGGCGCGGCCGTTCTTCCTCGGCAACTGCGCCCCTGGCGCGCCGGGAGCCCGCACGGTCGAGCAAGGCTCGTCGGTCGGGTACACGGACAAGTACCCGCCGAACTTCCACGGGCAGAACGTCGACCTGACGGGCGTTCCGGCGGGCCTGTATTTCCTCGTGCACCGCGCCAACCCGGATCGCCTGCTCCGCGAGCGCAGCTACGACAACAACGACGCGTCCGTCCGTCTGCGCCTGACGCGGACACGCGGCGTCCCCCACGTGCGCGTGCTCAGGTCGTGCGAGGGCTCGGAGCGCTGCTGAGACCGAGCGCCGCCGGAAGCTGGCGGAGGTCGGTGAGTCGGTCGTCGGCGTCGGGGTAGCGCCCTTCGCGGTCCAGCAGGAACGGGCGGATTCCCATCGCTTTCGCGCCCTCGATGTCGTCCTGCGGCGAGTCGCCGATCATCGCGGCGTCGGCGGCATCGACATCGAGTTGTCCGAGCACCGCGCGAAAGATCGACCCGTGCGGCTTCACCTTGCCGTGCGCGCGCGACGAGATGGCCGCGTCCACGACGAGCGAGTGGTGCCTGACGAAGGCGTCGAGGTCGCGCGCGGTGTTCGAGACGAGGCCGACCTTGAGGCCGTGGCCGCGCAGGTCGGCGAACGTCGGCAGCACATCCTCGTAGAGGTCGAAGTTGTGCGCGTGCTCCCAGGCGCGCGTCATTTCCGCCGCGCACTCGTAGGCGAACTCGGAGTCGCCGCCCATCCCACGGATGATCCGCTCGGTGAACAGGACCCAGATCTCCTCGTCGTGCTCCAGCTCGGGGTGCTGCTCCAGCGTGTCGAGGGCTGCATGGCGCGCCTCGTCGTAGCGCGCCGGGTCGAGGTCGAAGCCGTAGCGCGAGGCCATGCGCCGGTACCCCTCCGGCCCGAGGTCGGGCCCCGGCTTGGCGATGGTGAAGTCGACGTCGAAGAGAACTGCGGCAAGTGGCACGGCGGCGAGGATAGCCGTGGCCCTGGCAGGATTTGAGCCGTGCGGACGCCCGAGGAGATCCTGCGAGACAGCCGGACGATCGCCCTCGTCGGCGCCTCGCCCGACCCCGGCCGCCCGAGCCACGGCGTCATGCGCTATCTCCTCGAGCAGGGCTACCGGGTGATTCCGGTCCGCCCGAACGGCAACACGGAGATCCTCGGCGTGCGGTGCGTCCCGTCGCTCGAGGAGGTCGGCGAGGCCATCGACCTCGTGGACGTCTTCCGACGGGAGGACGCCGCCCCTGCGCACGCGCGAGAAGCGGTTGCCGTGGGCGCCAAGGCCTTCTGGCTCCAGCTCCACCTCCACTCGCCGGAAGCACGTGCGATCTGCGACGACGCGGGACTCGACTATGTCGAGAACGAGTGCACCGCGATCATCCACCGCCGACTCTGATTCGAGGCGGGCCGCACGGTTTCGGCTGGGGGCGGGTACCCTTCCGGTCTCCGGGGTGTGGCGCAGCCTGGTAGCGCGCTCCGTTCGGGTCGGAGAGGTCCCGAGTTCAAATCTCGGCACCCCGATGGGAAGGGCCGCCGCGTGCGGCCCTTCGACTTTCAACGGGCTGCGAGGAACGTCTCGATCGCGTCGAGGCACGCATCGGGGCGCTCGACGATCAGCAGATGGCCGCAGTCCGCGATCACGCGCAGCGGCGCACCAAGCCGCCTTGCGTAGTCGAACGCATCGGCGAGCGGGAGCTGATTGTCTCGAGCGCCCCAGAGCACCAGCGACGGGCACTGCACGAGGTGCAGGTCGGCGCGAGGGTCGTCGCGGGTGAGCGCACGCCACGCGCTCGCGGTGTCCAGATGGAGATTCACGTCGCGAAGCAGGGCTTCGACCGCGTGAGTCGGGAGCGCCGACGGGTCGGCGACGAACCAGTGGCCGAAGACGAGACGCTTCAGCGGATCGCTTCGCGCAACCGCCCGCCAGTGCGGCGACACCTTTCGTCCCGGCTGCAGCCACCCCAAGAGCGCGAGCACGCGCTCTGCCCAGCGCGTGCTGGACGTGATCCCCGCGGCTGCGGCGAGCACGAGGCTCCGCACCAGTTCCGGCCGCCGGACCGCGAGCCGAAGCCCCACGAGCCCGCCGAACGAGTGGCCGACGACGTCGGCCGGGGCCAGGCCCTCGCGCTCGACGACCGCAGCGACCGCGTCCGCGTACGGGCCGAGCCCAGGCGCCGCGGGCAGCGGTGAGGAGCCGCCGTGCCCCGGGAGGTCGATGACGAACACCCGTCTCGTCCGGGCGAGCTCTGGCGCCAGGAGCGCCCAGTTCACGCCCGCGCCGCCGAGGCCGTGGACGAGGACGATCGGCTCCCCGGCGGGCGGCCCACCGAGCAGGCCGCGGATCCGCAGCCCCCGGAAGTCCCAGATGCGCTCATCGAAAGCGCCCAGCAGCTTGGCAACCGTCAGCACGTCCGTCTATCCTTTCCGTGATGAGCAGTTCACGGAAGCAGGCCGGCTGATGCCTGCCCCGCCCAAAAGGAGCTTTTGAGCCCCGCCGCGCGGACGCGTAGGCGGGGTTTTTTGTACCCGGACTCACAGGCGAAAGGAGCGGAATGGCCAATCACCTCACGCCCGAGGAGTTGTCCAAGGAACTCGGGATAGACCGGCAGGAGGTGATCCGCGTCTGCCTGCAGGAGGGCGTGCCGATCTACCAGGGGAAGATCGACAAGACGCTCTTCCAGGCACAGCTGGAGGCGCTAGGGGCGCTCCCCCAGCGACACTAAGCGAGCTACGCGGTCTTTCGGGCGGCGGTCTTGGCCTTCGGGCGGGCCGCCGTCTTCTTTGCCGGCGCCTTGGCGGCCGGCTTCTTCTTCGAGACCTCGGCGACGCTCTTGCGAAGCGCCTCCATCAGGTCGACGACCGGGGCGTCCTCCGCGACGGGTTCCGGCCGCGAGATCTCCTCGCCCGCGAGCTTCGCCTCGAGCATCGTGCGCAGGTCACGCCGGTACTCGCTCACGAGCTCGTCCGGCTCGAAGTCGCTCTCGAGGCTCTCGATCACCTGACGCGCGAGCTCGAGTTCGGCCTCCTTCACCTTCGTGTCCTCGACCGCCTCCTCGATCTCGGCCTGCGATCGCACGTCCTCAGCGACGAAGAGCGTCTCCAGCGCGAGCGCCTTCCCCCGGGGACGGATCAGGCAGAAGTGCTCCTGGCCGCGCAGCACGAAGCGGCCGATCCCGGCCATCTCCGTCTCCTTCATCGCCTCGAGCAACAGCACGTACGGCCGGCGCTGCGCCGCGTTGCTCGCGGGCGCCAGGAAGTACGTCCGGTCGAAGTAGACCGGGTCGACCGACCCGATCGGGACGAAGCGGTTGATCTCGATCGCGCGCGAGTCGTCGGTCTGCTCGATCGCCTCGAGGTCGGCATCCTCGACGATCACGAACTCCCCCTTCGCGACCTCCCAGCCCTTGACGATCTCGTCGGGGCCGACCTCACGGTCGTGCACCGGGCACCAGCGCTTCTGCTTGATCGGCGTGCCGCACTCCCGGTGCAGCATGCGGAAGCTGACGTCGCTCTGGCGCGCCGCGGGCTTGGTGGCCAGCGCCAGTCCCACCGGGATGCTGACGAGGCCGAACGAGATTGATCCGTTCCAGATCGTGCGCATAGGGGCAGCTTCGAAATTCTAGTCGCGGACCGGGGGAATTCTGGCCTTGGAAGGGGTTTCCTCCCACTACAGTTACGTCGGATGGCAACGCAGGTCGCTCCCGAGACACTGCCTGGGGCCCAGGGCGCCCAGCCGCGGACGATTCCGAGGCTCTGGCAGGACGCGATCGCAAAGGGCCGCTCGAGGCCGGCCTACCTGGTCGAGCGAAACGGCGGCTGGGAGCCCGTCTCGTGGACGGAGGCCGCGACCGCGGTCGAGGAGCTCGCCAACGGGCTGCTCGCCATCGGCGTCCGGAAGGGCGACGCGTTCGGGATCCTCGGCCAGACGAGCCTCGAGTGGGCGCTCTTCGACTTCGCGCTCGCCCGCGTCGGCGCGATCGGGGCGGCGATCTACGCCAACAGCGCCGAGAAGGACTGCGAGTACATCCTCGACCACTCAGAGTCGATCGGCGTGCTGGTCGAGGACGACCAGCAGCTCGCGAAGATCGCCGACTACCGGCACAGGAACCCTCGGCTCGCGCACGTGCTCACGTTTGCCGACCTGGACGACCTCCGCGCGCGCGGCCGGGACTTCGCGGTCGCGCACCCCGGCGAGCTCGCCGGCGCCGTCGCGGAGGTGAGCCCCGACGACGTCTTCACCTACATCTACACGTCGGGCACGACCGGCCCTCCGAAGGCCTGCATGATCCTGCACCGCAACTACTACGCGATGACGGCGGTCGTCGACGAGATCGACGACTTCACGATGGCCGACGACACGATGCTGCTGTACCTGCCGCTCGCGCACAACTTCGGGCGGCTGATGCACCTGTCTGGGCCGTACGTCGGGTTCACGCTTGCGTTCCTGGCCGACCCGCTGCGCGCGGGCGAAGCGCTCAAGGCGGTGCGGCCGACGATCTTCCCGAGCGTGCCGCGCGTATACGAGAAGGTGCACACGGCGGTGCTCGCGAAGTTCGACGAGGAGACCGGCGCGAAGCGGAAGATCGTCGACTGGGCGCTCGCCGTCGGCCAGAAGGCCTCGGCACGGCGTGCGGCCGGGAAACCGCTCGGCCCTGGCCTCACGGCCCAGCACCGCGTCGCCGAGCGCCTCGTCTACTCGAAGGTGAAGGCGCAGCTCGGCGGCCGGTTGCGGCTCGGTATCTCCGGCGGTGCCCCGCTCTCCAAGGAGATCGCCGAGTTCTTCCACTCGCTCGACCTGCTGATCCTCGAGGGCTACGGGCTGACCGAGTGCACGACCGCTGCGACGGTCAACCGTCCCACCAAGTTCCGCTTCGGCACGGTCGGCCCGGCGCTGCCGAGCACCGAGCTGAAAATCGCAGAGGACGGCGAGGTGCTGATCAAGTCCCCGACGGTCTTCGCCGGCTACTACAAGGACGAGAGCGCGACGCGCGAGATCCTGTCCGGCGACGGCTGGCTCCGGTCCGGCGACATCGGCGAGATCGACGACGACGGGTTCCTCACGATCACCGACCGCAAGAAGGACATCATCGTCACAGCGGGCGGCAAGAACGTCGCGCCGCAGAACCTCGAGAACGAGCTCAAGGCCTCGAAGTACGTCTCGCAGGCGCTCGTCGTCGGCGACCAGAGGCCGTACTGCGTCGCGCTGATCACGCTCGACGAGCCTGAGATCGTCAAGTGGGGGCACGCCCACGGGATCAAGGGCGAGCTCTCGCCGGCGTCGCTCGCCGAGAACGAGCACGTACGCGAACTGGTCGAAGGGATCGTCGCGCGGGTGAACTCAGATCACTCGCGGCACGAACAGATCAAGAAGTTCACGATCCTCTCCCGTGACTTCACCATGGCAGACGACGAGCTGACGCCCACGCTGAAGCTCAAGCGCCGCGTCTGCTGCAAGCACTTCAACGGCGAGATCGACGCGCTCTACACAGGTTGAGGGCTTAGAGGCTAGAGGCGCCGGGCGCCCATGTACGTCGAGTCGTACCAGCCGGTCATGCTCGAGATCTTCACGACATCGCCGGTGTGAGGCGAGTGGATGAAGTTCCCGCCCCCGACGTAGATCCCGACGTGGCCAAGACCGTTGAAGAAGACGAGGTCGCCCGCCTCCAGCTGGTCGCGAGAGACGGGGGTTCCCATGCCCCACTGCGAGCCGGTGTAGTGCGGCAGCGAGACACCCATCTGGGCGTAGACGTACATCGTGAACCCGGAGCAATCGAAACCACCCGGCGAAGCCCCGCCCCAGCGATACGGCGTGCCGAGGTAGCGCATCGCGATTCCGACGACGCCGCCGTAGCGAGACGGGGGCGCGACGATCGCGCCGTCGGGCGTCGAGCCTGCGACGCCGAATCCGCTCGCGTCCGTGTTGAACGTCTGCCCGCTGATCTGCCTGGCGATCGCGAGCGACCGACGGCGCTCCGCCGCCTGGATCCGGCGGATCTCGGAGCGGATGCCCGCGAGCTTGCTCTCGCGCTCGTTCAGCTGGCTCTGGATCGAGGCGCGCTGGGCTGCCTTCGTCGCGACGACCTGCGCCTGGGCCACCTGCGCCCGGTTGAGCTGCACGCGCTCCCGCTTCACCTGCCCCCGGTAGCGGATCACCTGCTTGAGCGTGGTCGCGTCCTGCTCAGAGACCCGGTTCGCCGTCTCGACGCGGTCGAGCAGGTCGTCGAGGCTGGAAGAGCCCAGTAGGACGGCGACGGTCGAGTTGTCCTCCCCCGAGGTGTAGAGCGAGACGACCCGGTCCGCGAGCCGCCGGTGCGCGGAGCCGAGGTTCTGCTTCGCGAGCCCAAGGTGCCGCCGGTTTCGCACGAGGTCCTTCTGGATCCGGTCGAGCTTCACGTTGGCGAGGTTGTAGGCCTCGATCGCGTGGCTCAAGCTGGAGTCGATCGCCTGGATCTCCGCCAGCACGTCCTGTGCCCGGGCCTCGGCCCGCTGCTGCTCAGGCGACGGCTCGGCGGCCGCGCCCCCGGCCACCGCGAGAGTCGCGACGACGCCCAGCAGGAACGCCCGGAGAATCCGGCGGCCGAAACGAAGGTCAATCAGGGTTTTGGGGTTCTGCAAGCCCACAGTGTTCGGGTAGTGCAAGCCCACGTTGCTGCGCCAAGGCCTGGGCAGCCTAGTCACAAGGGGTGGAGGCTACCAACCTGGCCGGACGGTCGCAACCGCGGAATCAGGCCAAAAAGCCGCTGCTAGCAAGGAAATCTCAACTGTTACAAGCTCCTGTCGTCTGGTACGGTCCCGCGGTGCGAAGGCGCCCGACCATGTTCGCGGCGCGCCGATTCGCGGTCTTGCTGGGGCTGCTCGCTGTCCTCACGCTCCCGGCGGCCGGCGGCGCCGCAGCTCCGGCAACCGGTGTCGGCGACCTCCGCACACACGACACGTCTCTCGCCGCGCAGGAACAAGCCGCTACACAAACACTGTACTCGCTCGAGTCGCAACTCGCTCGGGCCCGCTCGAACCTCGCCTCCCTGGAGGCGCGGCGTGAGGCCTCCGAGGGACAGCTGACCCGGCTTCGGATCGAGCTCGACGTGGTCTGGCGATCGGTCTACATCGCCGAGCAGCGCCTCGGTGGGCGGCTCCGCCAGCTCTACCAGGCCGGCGCGCAGGACCCGCTCTCGATCCTGCTCGGGGTTGAGTCGCTCGACGAAGCGATCAGCAGGCTCGAAGGCCTCCGGAACCTCGCAGCGGGCGACCGCGACATCGTGCTCGAGCTGCGGCGGGCGAAGGCCGAGCTGACAGCCGCCAGGCGACAGGTCGCCGCACGCGCGGCGGCCCTCCGCCAAGCCGAGGACGCCGCGGCGGCGACCACCGCCCGGCTCGAAGCCGCGGCCGCCGAGCGGAAGGCCTACCTGGCTGCCCTCGCGCGGGAACGCGGCTTCACCGCAAAGCGGCTCGCCCGTGTCGAGCGAACGGCGCGCGCAGCCGAACAGCGGTCGGAGATCGTCGCGGTCGCGGCCCCGAACGTCACCCCAACTCCGACGCGCGCTTCCGAGGGAGGCGAGCAGACGCTGACGGTGACGTCGACCGGCTACTCGATGGGCGGGCAAACGTCGAGCGGTCTCGCGACGGGGTGGGGCATCGTCGCCGTCGACCCGTCCGTGATCCCGCTCGGGACGCGGCTGACGATCCCGGGCTACGGCGAGGGCGTCGCCGCAGACACCGGACGCGGGATCCGCGGAGCGACCATCGACCTCTGGTTCCCCTCGCTCGCGGAGGCTCGGGCCTGGGGTCGGCGGACGGTCACGATCACCCTGCACTAGTAGACTCGCGTTGCAGGGGGAGGTGACACAAACGCTGGAGACGAGCGAGGCCCGGCACGACGCACTCCGTGTCTTGATCGTCGACGATCACGATCTCTTCCGCATCGGGCTGCGCAACCTGCTCGAGGAGCAGGGGATCCTGATCGTCGGCGAGGCAGGCGCCGGTGACGAGGCGATCCGCGCCGTGCGGGAGCTCGCGCCGGACGTCGTCGTCATGGACCTGAACATGCCGGGGATGACCGGTGTCGAGGCCACCCGCCAGATCACGAGCATCGCGCCGCTCACGCGCGTGCTCGTCCTCACGATCTCCGACCAGGACAGCGACGTCCTCGACGCGATCCTCGCCGGCGCGTGCGGCTATCTGCTCAAGGACTCGTCGATCCAGGACCTGATGGCCGGGATCCGCGCCGCATCCGTCGGCGAGTCGCTGATCTCGCCGACCATCGCGTCGAAGGTGCTCCAGCGCGTTCGCTCGACGAGCAGCGTGCCCGCGATCGCCGAGACGATCCGCTCCGAGCTCTCGGACCGGGAGATCCAGGTGCTGAAGCTGATCGCGAACGGCAAGGACAACGCGCAGATTGCGGCCGACCTCCACATCTCGCCGAAGACGGTCAAGAACCACATCTCGAACATCCTGATGAAGCTGCAGATCGAGAACCGCATCCAGGCGGCCGTCTACGCGGTCAAGTCGGGGATCGTCTAGGCGGGTCGCTCAGGCCGCGGTCCGGACCGCGTCTGCGCGGTCGCGGAGCGAGGTGAGCATCCCGCGGAGGCGAGAGAGATCCGTGCCGGCGCTCTTCAGGCGCTCGGCGAGCAGGCCGATCTCCTGCGCTCGGCTCCACTCGTCTTCGCCGCGGAGCAGCGAGGCGACCTCCGAGATCTTCCGCTCGATCCGCCAGCGCTCCGCCTCGAGCGCGAGGGCGGCCGCGTAGCCCGAGGTCAACGTATCCTCGAGCTTGTCCAGCTCAGGGTCTGCGCCGTCGTCGAGCAAGGCCTCGATCTCGTCGAATATGGGATTGTCGTCAGCCATCGGTCACCCGGAGGGGTCGCCAACGATTATGGATTCCCGCAGGAAGCACAAACAGGGCCGCGCGGCCCATCTTCGACGGTGGACAGGCCTACGGCCGCTCGCCGCGCTCGGCCTGGCCGCTGCGCTCGCCTTGCCCGGCTCCGCCCAGGCCGCGGCGCCGCTCCAGGCTCGGCTCGCGAAGGCGCTCGCCGTGCCCCACGTGCAGAGCAGCCAGACCGGCGTGGTTGCGATCGACCTCCGGACGGGGAAGAAGGTGTTCTCGCTGAACGAGCAGCGCGGGTTTCAGCCGGCCTCGACGGAGAAGCTCGCCGTCGCCTATGCGGCGCTCCACGAGCTCGGAGCCGAGTTCAAGGTCGAGACGGACGTCCTCGGAGACGGGGAGCTCGAGGGGACGACGTGGCGTGGCGCGCTCGTGCTGAAGGGGTTCGGCGACCCGACGCTCTCGAGCGCCGACCTGCGCACGCTCGCCCGCGGCGTGCGGGCGTTCGGTATCCAGCGCGTGACCGGCGGCGTGGTCGGCGACGAGTCGTACTTCGACTCGCAGCGGGTCGTCACCGGCTGGAAGCCCTCCTACCTGATCACGGAGTCGCCGCCGCTCTCCGCGCTGATCGTCGACCGCGGGCGCTATGCCCGAGGCATCGCGCTCAACCCGGCCCTCGTTGCGGCACAGCTCTTTCGCCGTGAGCTCCGAGCTGCAGGGATCGCCGTCGCCGCCCCCGCGCGAGTCGGGAGGACGAGCGCCGCCGACTTCCCGCTCGCCTACGTCCATTCGCCGACGCTCGGGGAGATCGTCCACTACATGGGGCTCGAGAGTGACAACTTCACCGCGGAGATGCTGCTCAAGCAGCTCGGCGCGCAGGAGGGCGGTCGCGGGACGAGCGCCCGCGGTGCTGCAACGGTCACCGCGGTGCTGCGCGCGCTCGGAGTGCCGCTCGGCGGCGTGCGCGTCGTCGACGGCTCGGGGCTCTCGCTGCTGAACCGGCTGACGGCGACCTCGCTCGTGACACTGCTCCAGCAGGCGTGGACCGACGAGGCAGTGCGACCCGCGTTTGTCTCGGTGCTGCCCGTCGCCGGCGTCAGTGGGACCATGAGGGAGCGGCTGACGTCGGTGCGCGGGCGCGTGCAGGCGAAGACCGGGACGACGAACGCCGCGTCGACGCTCGCCGGCTACGTGACGGGTCGGTACGCCTTCGCGATCCTGCACAACGGCCAACCGGTCTCGACGACTTGGGCCCGCCTCGCGCAGGATCGCTTCGTGCTCGTCCTAGCGTCGTCCTAGGAGTTCCAGGAGCGCAGGCTCGTCGAGAAGCGGAACGCCCTCGCGCTGCGCCTTCGTCAGCTTCGAGTTCCCCGGCTCCTCGCCGACCACGAGCCCGGTCGTCTTCTTCGAGACCGAGTTCGTCACCTTGGCGCCGAGCGCCTCGAGCTCGGCGGCGGCCTGCTCGCGAGAGAACGCCTCGAGCGTCCCCGTGATCACGTACGTCTGCCCGGTCAGCGGACCCTCCTTGGGCCGGTCCTCGTCGCCGAGCTCGAAGCGCAGGCCGAGCGCGCGAAGTTCCGCGACGAGTGCGCGGTTCTGCTCGTCGGCGAACCACTCTGCGATCGACTCGGCCCGGTCGGGGCCGATGCCGTCGACCTCGGTGACGTCCTCCTGCGAGGCGCCGAGCAGCCGGTCGACGTTCTCGAAGTGGCGCGCGAGGTTCTGCGCGGTCACCCAGCCGACGTCGGGGATGTTGAGCCCGAAGAGCACGCGGCTGAACGGGCATCCGCTTCGAGGCCTCGATCGACTCGATCGACTTGGACGCGGAGATCTCGCCGTAGCCGTCGAGCTCCATCAGCTGCTCCTTCGTCAGCCGGTACAGCTCGGGGAGCGAGCGCACCAGCCCCAGGTCCCAGAGCCGGCGCACCGACTGCTCGCCGACGCCCTCGATGTCGGCGGCCGCCTGCACCCAGTTGATCAGCGACTCGAGCCCACGTGACGGGCAGGCGCGATTCGGGCAGCGATGCATCGCCTCGCCCTCCGGCTTGACGATCTCGGCCCCGCAGAGCGGGCACTTCTTCGGCATCCGGAACCGCTTCGTCCCTTTCGCGTGCGGCAGGACCGGGCCGACGACCTGCGGGATCACGTCGCCCGCCCGCTGGACGATCACCGTGTCGCCCTCGCGGATGTCCTTGCGGTTGATGTCCTCCTCGTTGTGGAGCGTCGCCCGAGAGACCGTCACGCCGCCGACCTCGACCGGCTCGAGCATCCCCCACGGGTTCAGGGCCCCGGTGCGACCGACGCGGATCAGGATCCTGTTCAGCCTCGTCGTGGCGGTCATCGGCGCCCACTTGAACGCGCGCGCCCATCGCGGCCGGTCGTGCAGCGCGCCGAGCCGCTCCTGCTGCGCGAACGAGTCGACCTTGACGACGAGCCCGTCGATCTCGTAGTCGAGCTCGATCCGCTTCTGCTCCCACTCGCGGCACGCGCGCGCGACCGACTCGACCGAGTCGTGCCGTTCGGCGAGCGGGTTCGTGCGGAACCCGCGCTCGCGCAGCCACTCGAGCGAGTCCCACTGGCCCTGGGTCGGCAGCCCGGCGCGGTGACCGAGGCCGTGGACCCAGATGTTCAGAGGGCGCTCCGCTGTGATCTGTGAGTTCTTCTGCCGCAGCGACCCGGCCGCGGCGTTGCGGGGGTTCGGCGTCGTCCTCTTTCCTTCGGCGGCGAGCCGCTCGTTCAGCTCGCGGAAGCCGGAGAGCGGCATGTAGACCTCGCCGCGGACCTCGAGCAGCGGCAGCGGCTTCTCGCCCTTCGGCAACCGCATCCGGGTCGAGATCGCCTTGATCGTCTTGAGGTTGATCGTCACGTCTTCGCCGCGCCGGCCGTCACCGCGCGTCGTCCCGCGGCTGAGCCTGCCGTCCTCGTAGATGAGGTTGATCGACAGGCCGTCGATCTTCGGCTCCGTCACGTAGACGATCTCGGTCGTGCCGAGCCGCTTCGTCACGTCCTGGTGCCACTTCTCGAGCGCCTCGTCGGTCGTCACCTTCTCGAGTGACCCCATCGGAGTCAGGTGATCGGCCTTCTCGAACGCGTCGGAGGGCGGAGCGCCGACGCGTTGGGTCGGCGACTCGGGGTTCTCGAGCTCGGGGTACTTGCGCTCGAGCTCCAGCAGCTCGTCCCAGAGACGATCGAACTCGGCGTCCGAGATCTCTGGATCGTCGAGGACGTGGTAGCGGTAGAGGTGGTAGTCGACGAGCTTCCGCAGCTCCTCGACGCGGCGCTTCGCGTCAGACGGAGCCAAGCAGCTCCTCCACCGTGTCGACGACCGCGTCCGGCTGCTCGCGCTCGAGCCGTTCGCGTGAGTGAATTCGCCCCCAGGTGACCGCGATCGAGCCGATGCCGGCGGCCTTCGCCGCCTGGACGTCGAACGGCGAGTCACCGACGTACACCGCGCCGTCCACCTCCCCGCCGAGCCGCTCGAGAGCCGTCAGGAGCGGCTCGGGATGGGGCTTGTGGCGCACCGTGTCCTCCGCGCCGACGCAGACGTCGAAGAACCTCCGGAGCTCCGGCAGCACCTCGAAGGCGAGCGCGAGCGTCGCGCGCCGCTTGGCGGTGACGACCCCGAGCCGCCGACCCTCCTCCTGCAAGGTTGCGAGCGCGTCCAGGACGCCGGGGCAGGGCTCGAGCTCGTCGTGGAGGCCGGCGTTGTGAACGCTGTAGACCTCGATCAGCTCCTCGACCCGGGCAGGGTCGAGGGCCATCATCTGCTCGCGCAAGCCCGGGCCGCCGACGGCGGCCATCAGCTCGTGGTCGGGGATCTCGCGGCGGAGGACCGTGCGGGTCGCGTGCCGGAACGAGGCCAGGATGATCGCGCCGGAATCGACCAGAGTGCCGTCGAGATCGAACAGAACCGTGCCGTAGCGCACGGTTCCTGATCGTATCGGCGGCTCGTGTGGGCACAATGCAGCCCGTGAAGCGCGCGCTGCTCCTGATCGCGCTCCTCGTCGTCGCCGGCTGCGGCGGAGGCGGCGGCGGTGGTGAGGCGACCCAGGCACAGCCGGGCGCGACCGAGGGCACCCCGACCGACGTCCAGACCGTCACCGTCCCCAACACGGCCGATCCGAACGCGACCCCGAGCGGCGAGCCCGCGTTCGAGGCGGGACTGACCGCGCAGAGCCACGCTCCCGCGGCCGGGACCGCCTGGAGGTGGACCGTCACCGCGAAGAAGGGCGGTCAGCCTGCGGCCGCGACGGCGAAGATGCGGGTCTTCGTCGACGGCGTGCTCGTGAACACGCTCGGCTGGTTTCCGTTCGAGGGCCGTCTGACGCAGAGCTACAGCTGGCCGCGGTCGCTGAAGGGCAAGCAGGCCGTGTTCCAGGCCGAGGTCGAGGGCGAGGGCGGCACGCAACGGGTCAACTGGCCCGTCAGTGTCTCGTAGTACGCGGCGCTAGTAGTCCACGCGCTCCAGGTAGAGGCCCCACGGCGGGGCCGTCGAGCCCGCATCGGTCCGGCTGCCGCTCTCGAGCAGCGCCGCAAGCTCTTCCGTCGTCTGCTCGATCATCGTGCCGACGAGCGTCCGCACCATGTGCCGCAGGAAGCTGTCGGCGCTGATCTCGAGCTCGAGCGCGTCGCCGCGCCGGTGC
Source organism: uncultured Actinomycetes bacterium (assembly GCA_963700495.1). Lineage (GTDB taxonomy): Bacteria > Actinomycetota > Thermoleophilia > Gaiellales > Gaiellaceae > JACCTU01. The sequence continues at coordinate 316,036 of CAVOXT010000006.1, forward strand.
CATGACGCGGTGAGGACGGTACGAGTGAAGACGCGGTGCCGCGTCCCGCTCGGCGTGAACGCGCGGAAGTCGTGCTCGCCGACGACGAGGCCTGCGGCGTCCGCGAGCTTCTCCTCGTCGAACGGGCGCGGCAGCCACCAGCTGCGCCCGAGCTCGAACGGCGAGGGTGTGCCGCGGCGCCAGATCCGGTAGCGATAACCGCGCGCCCGCGCCGAGTGACGTGCGTGGAAGTCCGCGGAGACCTCCTCTGCCGCAACGACCGCGACGTCGTCGGGGAGCTCGGCGTCGAGCGCGCCTGGGCAGCGCTCCGTCGGCGGCCCGCCCTCGACCCCGACCGAGACCACCTGCCCTCTCGCATGAACGCCCGTGTCGGTTCGGCCCGCGACGCCGAGGTCGGACCAGGCGGGGAAGACCTTCGTCAGCGCCTCGCGAACCTCGCCCTCGACCGTGCGCAGGCCCGGCTGACCCGCCCAGCCGTGGAAGTCGATCCCGTCGTATTCGAGCGTCAGCTTGAGCTTCCGGGCGGGCAACAGGTGGATCATTCCCGAAGAGGGTGTCAGGATTGTCCCCATGTCAACGACCCGCAAGTACGACCTCTACGGCGACGAGTTCCGGGCGCGGACGCACGACATCTTCGCGAGCATGCGCGAGGACGATCCCGTCCTCTGTCAGCCCGGCATCGACGGCGAGACGCCGATCTGGTTCGTGACGCGCTACGAGGACGTCGTCGCCGTGCTGCTCGACGACGAGCACTTCGTCCGCGACGCCGCGCTCGCGTTGACCGAGGAAGAGATCGCGGAGATGCGCGCGAGCATCCCGGGCGACCTGTCCTTCATCGAGAATCACATGCTGAACAAGGACGGCGGCGATCACCGGCGTCTCCGGCGCCTGGTGACGAAGGCGTTCACGCCGCGAATGGTCGAGCGGCTGCGGCCGCGGATCCAGGCGATCGCGAACGAGCTGCTGGATGCTGTCGAGGACGGACGGCGAGATGGAGCTCGTCGAGGACTTTGCGTTTCCGCTTCCGATCACCGTGATCGCGGAGCTGCTCGGGATCCCGGCCGAGGACCGCGACCGGTTCCGCGCCTGGTCGGACGCGATCGTCACGCCGGCTCTGAGCCCGGCCGAGCTCGAGACCTTCGTCGGGCAGATGGACGACTTCGTCTCGTACCTTCGTGACCTGTTCGAGCAACGGCGGGTCGAGCCCCGCGAGGACCTCGTCAGCGCGCTCCTCCAGGCCGAAGAGGCCGGCGACACTCTCAGCGAGCAGGAGCTCTTCAGCACGGTCGTGCTGCTGATCGTCGCCGGGCACGAGACGACGGTCAGCCTGATCGGCAACGCCGTCCTGACCTTGCTGCAGCACCCCGACCAGCTCGAGCGCCTGCGCTCCGATCCGACGCTCCTCACGCAGGCAGTCGAGGAGCTGCTGCGCTACGAGGGCCCCGTGGAGCGCGCGCTGACCCGCTGGGCGTCGGCCGACGTCGAGCTCGGCGGACACACGATCGGCCGCGGCGAGCTCGTGATCGCGATCCTCGGCGCCGCCAACCGGGATCACGCGCGCTTCGCCGACGCCGACACACTCGACTTCGAGCGGGAGGACAACAAGCACGTCGCGTTCGGCCGCGGGAGCCACTACTGCCTCGGTGCACCGCTCGCAAGGCTCGAGGCAGAGGTCGCGCTGACGACGCTCTTGCTTCGGTTGCCCGGCCTGCGACTCCGGATCGAGCCCGACGAGCTCACCTGGCGACCGGCTCCGCTCTTCCGCAGCCTGGTCGCGCTCCCGGTCGCCTGGGACTGACGCTCTCCGGCCTAGGAAGGCTCGACGACGAGTGTCAGGCCGTCGCGGCGCGACACGCGCACGCGTTCACCGGCGTCCGCCCCCGCGTCGCAGCGCGCCTCCCAGATCTCGCCCTGGACGCGCACCTGGCCGCGCGGCCGGCACGCCGCCACGACGACCGCGTCGGCTCCGATCAGCGTCTCCGCGCCGACCTGCGCACGACCGCGGCGCGTGTACCACATCCAGCCGAAGACCTCACCGACCTCGAGGAAGAGCGCGCCGACGACGACGAGCACGTTCCACGGCTCGTCGAGGACGAAGACGGCCAGCAGCAGCGCGACGGCCAGCGCCACGCGCGCTTGTTACTCCGCGGTCGCTGCCGCCGGCACGCGACCGACGGGCACAGCCGTGGCCTCGGGCACGAAGTCGACGAGCTCGAGGTAGACCATCTGCGCGGCGTCGCCGGCGCGCGGGCCGAGCTTGACGATCCGCGTGTAGCCGCCGGGCCGGTCGGCGAAGCGCGGTCCGACGTCGGAGAACAGCAGGTGCACGACGTCTTGTGAGCGCAGGAACGGAGAGCGCCTGGCGGCGCGCGTGGAGGTCACCGCGCCGCCCCAGCGTGATCATCTGCTCGGCGATCGGCTTGACCGCCTTCGCCTTCGCCTCGGTCGTCTTGATCCGGCCGTGCTCGATCAGCGCCCCGGCGAGGTTCGCGTAGAGCGCGCGACGATGCGCCGAGTCGCGGCCGAGCTTCTTGCCTGCGCGCTGGTGGCGCACTACGAGTTGCCGTCCTCCCCGCGCAGGTTCAGCCCGTGCGTCGCGAGGGTCTCCTTGACCTCCTCGATCGACTTCCGGCCGAAGTTCGGGATTGCGGCCAGCTCGCCCTCGGTCTTCGACACGAGGTCGCCGATCGTCTCGATCCCGACGCGCTTGAGGCAGTTGTACGAGCGGACTCCCAGCTCGAGCTCCTCGATCGGGAAGTTCTCCATCCCGTGCGCGAGCGTCGGCTCGGCGCCGGCGCCGTCGGTCGGTGCGGCCTCGCCGAAGCCCTCGATCCGCTCGAGGTCGGTGAAGATCGCCAGCTGGCGGATCAGGATCTCGGCGGCCTGGCCGATCGCGTCCTTCGGGCTCAGCGACCCGTCGGTCGTGACGTCGAGGCGGAGCTTGTCGTAGTCGGTCCGCTGACCGACGCGGGCGGCCTCGACGTCGTACGAGACCCGGCGAACCGGCGAGAAGATCGAGTCGATCGGGATCACGCCGATCGTGTGCTCCGGCCCGCGGTTGTTCTCGGACGGGACGTAGCCGCGGCCGCGGCCGATCGTCAGCGTGAGCTCGAGACGGCCCCGGTCGGAGAGGTTGGCGATCTCGAGGTCGGGGTTCAGGATCTCGAGCTCGGCGGGCGCCTCCAGGTCGCTGGCCTTCACCGCGCCCGGCCCCTTCTTCGAGAGCCGGACTTCGATCTCGGGCGAGTCGCCGTGGAGGATGCAGACGAGGTTCTTGAGGTTGAGGATGATGTCGGTGACGTCCTCGCGGACACCCGGCAGCGTCGAGAACTCGTGCTGCACGCCCTCGAGCTTGACCGAGGTGACCGCGGCGCCCTCGAGTGACGAGAGCAGCACGCGGCGCAGCGAGTTGCCGAACGTGTAACCGAAGCCGCGGTCGAGCGGCTCGATCTCGAAGACGCCACGGTTCTCGTTGATCTCCTCGTGGACGATCTTCGGAATCTGAAATTCCATCAGGCTGGTGCGGACGGCCAATGCGTTTCCCTTCCTTCGTTGCTACTTGGAGTAGAGCTCGACGATGAGCTGTTCCTGCACCGGCGTGTCGATCTCGTTCCGCTCGGGCGCGCGGAGGACCTTGCCGGTCAAGTTGTCGTGGTCTGCCTGAAGCCAGGGCGCGACGGATGCGGTCAGATCGGTTGCATCGCGGATCACCTGCTCAGCAGAGCTGCCGGGGCGCATCGAGACGATCTGGTCCGGGCGCACCTGGAAGCTCGGGATGTTCACGCGCCGCCCGTTCACCTGGAAGTGGCCGTGGCGGACGAGCTGGCGTGCCTGCGAGCGCGAGGCCGCGAAGCCCAGGCGGTAGACGATGTTGTCCAACCGCAGCTCGAGCATCCGCAGCAGCACTTCACCCGTGATCCCCTGCTGCTTCGAGGCCTTTTCGTAGTAGTTGCGGAACTGCTTCTCGAGCAGGCCGTAGTAGCGGCGCGCCTTCTGCTTCTCGCGCAGCTGGAGCAGGTACTCGCTCTGCTTGATGCGGCCGCGGCCGTGCTCTCCCGGCGGGTACGAGCGGCGCTCGATCGCGCACTTCTCGGTCAGGCAGCGCTCTCCCTTGAGGAAGAGCTTCATGCCCTCGCGGCGGCAGATGCGGCACTTCGGACCGAGATCGCGAGCCACTAGTGGTCACCAGCTGTGCGGGAGGAGGCCACTTAAGACGCGCCGCCTCTTCTTCTGACGGACGCCGTTGTGCGCCTGCGGGGTGACGTCCTTCACGCCGAGGATCTCGAGGCCGGCCGCCTGCAGCGAGCGGATCGCCGTCTCGCGCCCGGAGCCTGGGCCCTTGACGAAGACCTCGACCTTCTGCAGGCCGTGCTCCATGCCCTTGCGCGCGCAGTTGTCGGCGGTGACCTGCGCGGCGAACGGGGTCGACTTGCGCGAGCCCTTGAACCCGGCCGAGCCGGCGGACTCCCACGCGATCACGTTCCCCTCCTTGTCGGTCAGCGCGACGATCGTGTTGTTGAACGACGTCTTGATGTGCGCCTGGCCGATGGCGATGTTCTTCTTGACGCGGCGGCGCCCGCGACCACGGGCCGCCGTCTTCCGAGGAGGTGCCACGCTAAGTCGCCTTCGCCTTCTTGCCGCGTCCGACGGTCTTCTTCGGACCCTTGCGTGTGCGCGCGTTCGTCTTCGTGCGCTGCCCGTTCACGGGAAGGCCGCGGCGGTGGCGGATCCCCCGGTACGCCCCGATCTCGCCGAGACGCTTGATCGACTGCTGCCGGTCACGGCGCAGGTCGCCCTCGACGGTCACGTTCTGGTCGATGTAGTTGCGGAGCTTCGTGATCTCGTCGTCGGTGAGGTCGCGGATCTTGGTGTCCTGCGAGATGCCGAGCTCGGAGGCGATCTTCTGCGCCGTCGAGCGGCCGACGCCGAAGATGTAGGTCAGGCCGACCTCGACGCGCTTCTGATTCGGGAGGTTGACGCCGGCGATGCGTGCCACTACCCCTGCCTCTGCTTGTGGCGCGGATTCGTGCAGATGACCATGGTCCGGCCGTGCCGCTTGATCACGCGGCACCGCTCGCACCTCGGCTTGACTGAAGGACGGACTTTCATCGGTGTCTGTAGGTGATTCGGCCGCGGGTCAGGTCGTACGGGCTGAGCTCGACCTTCACCTTGTCGCCAGGGAGGATCCGGATGTAGTGCTTCCGCATCTTCCCCGAGATCTTGGCCAGGACGTCATGGCCGGACTCGAGTTGCACCCTGAACATCGTGCTCGGGAGTGCCTCGACGACCTCGCCCTCAGCCTCGATCTTCTCTTCCTTCTGCGGCATTTCCTCTCACGAACCGGGCTCGCGTGAGCCCGGAAAAGAACACGAAAAGATGGCCTTTCGGCCGGCGATTACTGTAGCAAACCCGCTGCAACCGGGGTCAGGATGCGGGGACCGGACTCGGTGACGGCCACTGTGTGCTCGAAATGGGCCGACATCGACCCGTCGGCCGTGTAGACCGACCACTGGTCGTCGTCGAGGACGACGTCGACGCCGCCGGCCGTGATCATCGGCTCGATCGCGAGCGTCATCCCCGTCGAGAGCCTCGCGCCGCGGCCGGGGGTGCCGTAGTTCGGGATCTGCGGATCCTCGTGGTAGGCGCGACCGACTCCGTGGCCCACGAGCGCCCGGACGACCGCGAAGCCGGCTTCCTCGACCACGCGCTGGATCGCGGAGGAGATGTCGCCGATCCGGTTGTCCACCTGTGCGTGCTCGATCCCTGCGGCGAGCGCCGCCTGGGCGACTTCGAGCAGCCGCTCGGCCTCGGCGGTGACCTCGCCGACGGGAAACGTGTAGGCGGTGTCCGCAACGTAGCCGTCGAGCGTGACCCCGACGTCGATCGTCAGCAGGTCGCCGTCCGAGACCTGGTAGTCGCCCGGGATCCCGTGGACGATCATGTCGTTCGGCGAGATGCAGATCGCCTTCGGGAAGCCGCGGTAGCCCTTCGAGGTCGGGATGCCGCCCTGCGAGTGGATGTACTCCTCGGCGATCCGATCGAGCTCGTCCGTCGTGATGCCGGGTTCGATGTGCCGGCCGACGTGTGCGATCGTCTCCGCCGCGACTCGGCCGGCGGCGGCGATCAGCTCGATCTCGCGCTCTGACTTCCGGACGATCACCGGCGTACCGCCGCCTGGTCCAGCGCCTTCTGGATCTCGGCGAACACCTGGTCCACGGTACCTGTGCCCGGGATCCCGACGAGGCTGCCCCCGAACCCGGTAGTGCTCCACGATCGGCTCGGTCTCACGGTGGTAGAGGATCAGGCGGTTGTCGATCGCCTCGGGCGTGTCGTCCGTCCTGCCCTCTTCCACGGCGCGCTTCGACATCCGCTCGCGGGCCACCTCGTCCGGAATCTGAAGCTCGAGGACGAGATCCAGTGGACGGCCGATCTCGCGCAGCATCTCGTCGAGTGCCTCCGCCTGCGCCATGGTCCGCGGGAAGCCGTCGAGCACAAAACCTCCGTCCGCCTCGGCCAGTTGTTCGCGAATCAGATCGATCATCGTTTGGTCGGAGACCAGGTCGCCGCGCGCAAGCACGTCCTTCACCTGCCGGCCGAGCGCCGTCCCTTTCGCGACCGCGCCGCGCAGGATGTCACCGGTCGCGACGTGCGGGACGTCGAACTCGGCGGCGATCCGCTTCGCCTGCGTCCCCTTGCCCGACCCCTGGATGCCCAGGAGGAGGATGTTCAGAGCGGCACTACCTAAGGAAGCCCTCGTACGAGCGCATCATCATCTGCGACTCCATCTGCCGCATGGTGTCGAGCGCGACACCGACGGCGATCAGCACCGAGGTGCCGCCCAGCGCGCCGGCTGTCGCCTGCGAGAACCCGCCGTAGACGATGAAGAGGGATGGGAGCGTCGCGATCACCGCGAGGTAGAGCGCGCCCGCAAGCGTCAGGCGCGTGAGCACGCGGTCGAGGTACTGCGCCGTCGGCGGCCCGGGGCGGATGCCGGGGATGTAGCCGCCGTGCTTGCGGAGGTTGTCGGCCTGGTCGACCGGGTTGAACTGGACCACCGTGTAGAAGTAGGTGAAGATCACGATCAGGAACGCCTGGAGCAGCAGGTACGGCAGGTTGTTCGGCGTGAAGTACGAATTGACGAGCTCCTGCGTCTGCGGGAAGAACGTGCCGATCGTCGGCGGGAACGCCATCACGGCGGCCGCGAAGATGACCGGGATCACGCCGGCCATGTTCACGCGGAGCGGCATGTAGGTCGACCCGCCCGTCGTCATCTTGCGGCCCACCATCCGTTTGGCGTATTGGATTGGGATCTTGCGCTGACCCTCCTGCACGAAGACGACGGCGACGATGACGCCGATTGCGATCAGCGGGAACATGATCTTCTCGACCGGCCCGCCGTTCAGCCAGGCCGTGATTCCCGTCGGGAGCGCGGTCAGGATCGAGGCGAAGATCAGCAGCGAGATGCCGTTGCCGATGCCGCGCTTCGTGATCTGCTCGCCGAACCACATCAGCAGCGTCGCGCCGGCGGTCAGGGTCAGCACGATCAGGATCACGCGCGCAGTGGAGGCCACCAGGGCGCCCTGGCGCTTGAAGAGATAGGTGTAGCCGACCGCCTGCATGAAGGCCAGCGAGACGGTCAGGTAGCGCGTGTACTGGTTGATCTTCGCGTAGCCCGACTCGCCTTCCTTCTGCAACTGCTCGAGCCGCGGGATCACCACGGTCATCAGCTGCAGGATGATCGACGCCGTGATGTACGGCATGATCCCGAGCGCGAAGACGCTGAACCGCGAGAGCGCGCCGCCCGAGAACAGCGAGAGCAGCCCGAGGATCGTCCCGCTGCCGCCGCCCCGGTTGAAGTAGTTCGTGATCTGGTCGGAGCTGACGCCCGGCGCGGGCAGCCACGAGCCGAAGCGGTAGGCCGCGAGGATGCCCGCCGTGAACAGCAGGCGCCTGCGGAGCTCCGGGACGCGCCAAGCGTTCGTCAGCCAGGAGAACACTGCCTACTCCTCGGTGGGGGCTTCGGCCGGCTCGGCTACGGGAGTCTCGTCGGCGTCCTCATCGGTGGCCGGAACCGCGAGCCCCGCGGCGCGCTTCTTGGCGGCGATCTTGCGCCGCTTCCTAGAGCGCGTGGGCTTCTCCTCCTCGCGCAGCGAGGTGGCGGCGCCGCCGGCGGCCTCGATCTTCTCCCGGGCCGTTGCCGAGAACCGATGGGCCGTGACGTCGAGCCTCTTCGTCAGGTCGCCGTGGCCGAGGATCTTCACGTCGATCCGCAGGTTGCGGATCAGGCCCTTCTCCTTGAGCGCCTCGGGCGTCACCTCGGCACCCGCGTCGAAGCGCGCCTCGAGGTCTCGCACGTTGACACCCTGGGTGAACGTGCGGAAGGGGCCGATCGGCATCGCGTCCTTGGAGGTCGAGCCGCGCTGCTTGGGCAGTCGCATGTAGGTCGGCATCTGGCCGCCTTCGAAGCCGGCGCGCATCTTGTGCGACCCGGCGCGTGACTTCTGGCCCTTCAGTCCTCGGCCCGAGTAGCGCCCCTTGCCCGAACCCAGGCCGCGGCCGATCCGCTTACGGCTCTGCCGCTTCTGTGCGGGCGCGAGAGTGCTGAGTGAGAGCTTGCGATCCGCCAAGACCTAGACCTCCTCCACCTGCACGAGGTGGCGGACCTTCCTGAGCATACCGTCGAGCTGCGGGCTCTCCGCCTTCTCGACCGAGCGCCCGATCTTGCCCAGCCCGAGCGCGCGCAGGGTGCCGCGGTGCTTCTGGCTCTGGCCGATCTGGCTACGCGTCTGCGTGATCTTCAACTTCGTCATTCGTGCTCTCCGGTGCCGGTGCCTTGTAGGGGAGAACCTCCGAGATCCGCTTGCCGCGCGCACGCGCCACGTCCTCGGGACGGCGCAGCGACTTGAGCGCCGCGACGGTTGCCTTCGCCATGTTGATCGGGTTGGTCGTGCCGAGGCTCTTCGCGAGGATGTCGCGGATCCCGGCCAGCTCGAGTACCGCGCGCACGCCCCCGCCGGCGATGACACCGGTTCCCTCGCTTGCAGGCCGCAGAAGCACACGCGCGGCACCGAAGCGTCCGATCGTCTCGTGCGTGATCGTCGTGCCGTGCTTCGGCACGGTGAACATGTTCTTCTTCGCGTCGTCGACCGCCTTCGTGATCGCCAGTGGGACCTCGCGGGCTTTGCCGTACCCGACGCCGACACGGTCGTGCTCGTCGCCGATCACCACGAGCGCGGTGAACGAGAAGCGGCGGCCGCCCTTGACGACCTTCGCCACGCGGTTGATCTCGACCACCCGCTCCTTGAGCTCGCGGGTCTCCTGGAACTGCACGTCGCTCAAAACCGGAGTCCTCCCTCACGCGCTGCATCCGCCAGCGCCTTGACGCGGCCGTGGTAGAGGTAACCGCCACGGTCGAAGACCACGGTCTCCACCCCGGCCTGCTTCGCGTTCGCCGCAAGCTGTTTGCCGACCGCCGCAGCCTGGTCGGTCTTGCTGCCGCCGGACGACTTCACCTGCAGCCAGCTCGCCGAGACGAGCGTCTTGCGAGCGACGTCGTCGATCAGCTGTGCCTCGATCCCGCGGTTGGAGCGAAACACGACCAGGCGGGGCCGCTCGGCGGTGCCGGAGACCTTCCCCCGCACACGCCGATGACGACGAAGCCTTGCCTCACGGACGGCAACGGTCATGCGCGCTTGCCGACCTTCCGGCGGACGTACTCGCCCTCGTAGCGGATCCCCTTGCCCTTGTAGGGCTCGGGCGGCCGCACCTTGCGGATCTCCGCCGCGAGCTGGCCGACCGCCTGCTTGTCGATTCCCTTCACGACGATCTGCGTCGGTACGGGAACCTCGAACGAGACTCCCTGACGCGGCTCGATCGAGACCGGATGGGAATAGCCGACGCTCAGCTCGAGCGTGTCGCCTTTGAGCGTGGCTCGGTAGCCGACACCCTGGATCTCCAGCCGCTTCTCGAAGCCCTTCGTGACGCCCTCGACCATGTTCGCGACGAGCGTTCGCGTCAGCCCGTGGAGCGCGCGGTCCTCGCCGCGCTCAGTCGGGCGCTCGACCACGATCTCGCCCTCGCGCTGCTCGATCTTCATGCGGGCGGGCACCTGCTGCGAGAGCTCCCCGAGCGGGCCGTTCACCTGGACGCGACCGGCGGAGATCGCCACGTTGACCGAGGTGGGTAGTTCGATTGGTTGCTTTCCGATTCGACTCATAACGTCTTTCCGCGGCGTTACCAGATGAAGCAGATGACTTCGCCGCCGATGCCTTCGCGCTCGGCGGTCCGGCTCGTGACGAGCCCCGTGGGGGTGGACATGATGGCGGTCCCCATGCCGCCGAGGACGCGGGGGAGACGGTCCTTGCGAGCGTACACGCGGCGGCCCGGCTTCGAGATCCGCTTGAGGTCGGTCAGGATCCGCTCACGGCTGCGGCCGTACTTCAGCACGACCACGAGCTCGTCGAAGCTCTCGCCCTTGTCGATGCGGTAATCCCTGATGTAGCCCTCCTCCTTGAGCAGGCGCGCGATCTCCACCTTCACCTTGGAGGTCGGCATGCGTGTCTCCTCGTGGAGGGCCTTGTTGGCGTTTCGGATGCGCGTGAGCATGTCTGCGATCGGATCGGTTACCACCGTGCTCCTCCTACCAGCTGCTCTTCGTCATGCCAGGGATCGAGCCTTGATGTGCGAGGTCTCGCAGGCAGATCCGGCAGAGCCCGAACTTCCGGAAGACCGCCCTCGGGCGGCCGCAGCGATTGCAGCGCGTGTAGTGGCGCGTCTTGAACTTCTGCGGTCGGGCCTGCTTGATCACCAGTGACTTCTTCGCCATTTACTGCTCCCTCTCATCGCCCGCGAACGGGAAACCGAGCGCGCGCAGAAGCGCGAACGCCTGCTCGTCCGTCTGGGCGGTTGTCGTGATCGCGACGTCGAGGCCGCGCGTCTGGGAAACGTCGTCGTAGTTGATCTCGGGGAAGATCAGCTGCTCGCGGACGCCGAGCGAGTAGTTCCCGCGACCGTCGAACGAGCGCGGATTGAGCCCGCGGAAGTCGCGGATCCGGGGGAGCGCGATGGAGACGAGGCGATCGAGGAACTCCCACATGCGGTCCCCGCGCAGCGTCACCTTCGCGCCGATCGGCATCCCCTCGCGGATCTTGAACCCTGCGATCGACTTGCGGGCGCGGCGGATCTGCGCGCGCTGCCCCGCGATGATCGTCAACTCCTCGGCCGCCTGGTCGAGCTGCTTGGCGTCGGTCTTCGCCTCGCCGACGCCCATGTTCAACGTGATCTTCTCGATGCTCGGGACCTGCATCAGCGCGACGCCCAGCTCTTCTTTCAGCTGGCCCCGGAGCTCTTTGACGTACAGCTCCTTGAGGCGCGGGACGTAGCCGCTCCATCGTCCGCTCTTCGGTGCGCGCTTCTCTGGTGGCCATCAGCGGTCACCTCCCGCGCAGGCAGTGCTGACTGGCTGCGCACGGTCGTGACTGGTAAGGACGCAGGGAGCGTTCGTACGTGGAACGTACGGGCGCGACTGAGGACGCAGCCAGGCGCGGCCGTGCGCACCCCAGGCTGTGCGGACTGTGTGGGAGGGGGCCGCTCTCAGCCGATCGATCTCCTCGCCGCAGTCGGCGCGCCGGCAGACGCGGGTGTGCACGCGCTCGCCCTTGATCTCCTTGTCGGTCATGCCGACGCGCGTCGGCCGCCCGCACACCGGACAGACGACCATCACGTTCGAGACCGAGACCGCGGACGCCTTCTCGATGATCCCGCCCGGGACGATCTGCGGCGCGCCCATGCGGCTCGGGTCCTTCATCGGCTTCGGGCGCTGATGCCGCTTGACCATGTTCAGGTTCTCGACGATCACGCGCCGGTCTTCCTTGCGCACCTCGAGAACGCGACCTTGCTTGCCGCGGTCCTTGCCGGTCAGCATCTGGACGAGGTCGCCCTTCTTGACTTTGAGCTTCACGCTCATTTAAAGCACCTCCGGAGCGAGCGAGACGATCTTCATGAAGTTCTTCTCGCGGAGCTCGCGCGCGACCGGGCCGAAGATCCGCGTGCCGCGCGGGTTCCGCTGCGCGTCGATGATCACTGCGGCGTTCTCGTCGAAGCCGATCAGCGTCCCGTCGTCGCGGGCGTAGGGCTTCTTCGTCCGCACGACGACCGCCTGCACGACCTCGCCCTTCTTGATCGCGCCCTGCGGGGTCGCCGACTTGACCGTGGCGGTGATGATGTCGCCCACCCGCGCGTAGCGGCGGTGAGAGCCGCCCTTGACGCGGATGCAGAGCAACTCGCGCGCACCGGTGTTGTCGGCGACGCGAAGACGCGATTCTTGTTGAATCACTTCGCGGCCTCCACGACCTCTACCAGCCGCCAGGTCTTGGTCTTCGAGAGCGGCCGCGTCTCGACGATGCGCACCACGTCGCCCACGTTCGCCTGGTTCTGCTCGTCGTGCGCGTGGAACTTCTTCGAGCGGCGGATCACCTTCTTGTAGCGCGGATGCTGCTTGATCATGTCGACCTTGACGACGATCGTCTTGTCCATCGCGTTCGAGACGACGACGCCGCGGCGTTCCTGGCTTCGGCCACGGTCGTGCTCCGGCTTCGGCAGGCGGATGATCGGCTTGCGCTCGCCCGAGGTTTCGCGCTTCGCCTTGGGGCGCTGCCGGCGCTCGCTTCGCGGAATGTGCTTCCGCGAGCGCTGAGCCTTTGCAGGCGCAGCCGGAGCCTCCGCCTCGGCGGCGACAGGCTCTGCTGCCTGCGGCGCCTCGGTCGCTTCCGGCTCTTCGACTGCCTCGGCTTCGGCGGCGGGAGCCGCCGGCTCCTCGACCGACTCCGCCTCTGCGGCAGGGGCAGTCGGCGCCTCGGGCTCGGCGCTCTCGACGGTCTCGTCGACCTGCTTTTCGTTCTCGGTCTCGCTCACTTCGTCCTCTCCATTGCCCCGCGCTCGTTGCGCACGGTCAGAATCCGCGCGATCTCTCGCTTCGCCAGCCGAACCCGCGACGGGTTCTCGAGTGCGCCCGTCGCAGCCTGGAACCGCAGGTTGAAGAGCTCCTGGCGCCGCTCGTGCAGCTTCTCCTCCAGCTCGTCGTCGCTCATGTCACGCAGCTCTCTAGGCCTCAAAGAGATCAGCCTCCCGCTTCACGACCTTGGTCTTCACCGACAGCTTCTGACCGGCCAGGCGGAGCGCCTCCTTGGCGAGCGGCTCCGGAACGCCGGCGAGCTCGAACATCACGCGTCCGGGCTTCACGACCGCAACCCAGTGCTCGGGCGAGCCCTTGCCCGAGCCCATCCGCGTCTCGGCCGGCTTCTGCGTGACCGGCTTGTCGGGGAAGAGGTTGATCCAGACCTTCCCGCCGCGCTTGATCTTCCGCGTCATCGCGATTCGGGCAGCCTCGATCTGGCGGTTCGTCAGCCACCCGTTCTCGAGCGCCTTCAGGCCGTAGTCGCCGAACTGCACGCTCGTCTGGCCCTTCGCGGTCCCACGCCTGCGGCCGCGCTGCTGCTTGCGGTACTTCGTCTTCTTCGGGAGCAGCACTACGACTCACTCGCCTTCTTCCTCGGCGCCCGTGGGCGCTTCGGCTTCTCGGCCGCCGGCGGCGCTTCGGGCGTCGCCTCGGCCGTCGGCTCTGCGGGCGCCGCGGCGACCTCCGGCTGAATCTCCGGCTGCACGACGGCTTCGGTCGGCACGGCTTGCTCTTCGACGGGCGGTGACTCGACATTCGCCTGCGGCTGCGGCTGCTGCTGCTGGCCCTGACCGCGCGGGCGCGAGCCGCGACCGCGGCCGGCTCCACCGCCGGGACGTCCGCCGCCTGCACCGCCTCCACCGCCGGGACGGCGGCGCTGACGGACCGGGCCGAGCCCCTCGCGGTCCCGCTGGCGGTCGCGACCGCCCTCGCGGGAGGCGCCGAGGCCTTCTGTGACGCCGCCGCGGCGCCGGCGCGTGTCCTGCTCGCCGAGACGCTGCTCCTTGGCGCCGAGACGGCCTTCGAAGCCCTCGGGCATGATCTCGCCCTTGTTGATCCAGACCTTCACGCCGATCCGGCCGAAGGTCGTCTTCGCCTCGACGAAGCCGTAGTCGATGTCTGCACGAATCGTGTGCAGCGGGACACGGCCCTCGGAGTAGCTCTCGGAGCGCGACATCTCGCCGCCGCCGAGGCGGCCGCCGCACTGGATGCGGATCCCCTCGGCACCGGAGCGCACGGCCGACGCCAGCGCGCGCTTCATCGCGCGGCGGAAGCTGACGCGGTTCTGCAGCTGCTCGGCGATCGACTGCGCGACGAGCTTCGCGTCGAGCTCGGGGCGCTTGATCTCGTTGATGTTGATGTGGACGTTCTTCTGCGTGATCGCGTGCAGCTCCTTACGGAGCGCGTCGACCTCGACCCCGGACTTGCCGATCACGATCCCGGGGCGCGCCGTGTAGATGTCCACGGTGATCCGCTGCTTGTCCTTGCGGATCAGGATGTCGGAGATCCCGGCGTGCCCGAGCTTGTTCTGGATGTGGTTCCGGATCTTGATGTCCTCGACCAGGTACTGGGGGAACTCCTTCTTGCTCGTGTACCAGTTCGACTTCCAGTCGTGGATGACGCCGATGCGCATTGCGCCGGGATGAACTTTCTGGCCCACTAACTCCCCTTCTTCTGGGTTCGCCGCGTCGGCTGCGGCTTTGCCTGCGCCGCGCCTTTCGGCGTTGTCGTCTTGTCGGCTCTCGACCGCCTGAGTCCCGTCGTGCGCTTCGGCTTCGGCGCGTCGGTCTTCGGCGCCTCGGGCTTCGGCTTCGCGGCCACCGCACCGTTGGAGTCGGGCATCGCCACCATCACGGTGATGTGGCACGTGCGCTTCTTGATCCGGCCGATGCGGCCGCGGGCGCGGGCGCGCCAGCGCTTCAGCGTCGGGCCCTCGTCGGCATAGGCGGCCGTGATCACCAGCTGGTCTCCGGCGAGTCCGTGATTCGCCTCGGCGTTGGCGACGGCGGAGCGGAGGACCAGCTCGATGTCGCGCGCAACGGCGCGCTCGCTGAACGCGAGCACGGTGCGCGCCTCGGGCACGCTGCGGCCGCGGATGTGTTCCAGCACGAGCCGCGCCTTGCGCGCGGACGTGCGCACCCACTTCGCCTGTGCCTTGACCTCGAGTATCTCCGTCGCAGACATCGGCGTCCTACCTCTTCACCTTCGCCTGGCGATCGCCCGAGTGGCCGCGGAACGTCCGCGTCGGGGCGAACTCGCCGAGCTTGTGGCCGACCATCTGGTCGGAGATGAACACCGGCACGTGCTTGCGGCCGTCGTGGACCGCGATCGTATGACCGATCATCTCGGGGAACACCGTCGACGTGCGCGACCAGGTCCGGATCATCTGCTTCGACCCGGAGGTGTTCATCGCTTCGATGCGCGCCATCAGGCGCTCCTCGACGTACGGTCCCTTCTTCGAGCTCCTGCTCACTTATTTCCTCCCGCGCTTCCTCGAGCGCACGATCAGCTTGTCCGACTCCTTGTGCTTCCGGCGCGTGGGCTTGCCGAGCGTCGGCACGCCCCAGGGCGTCACCGGGTGGCGACCCCCCTTCGACTTCCCCTCGCCGCCGCCGTGCGGGTGGTCGACCGGGTTCATCGCGGAGCCGCGCACCGTCGGGCGCTTGCCCTTCCACCGGCTCCGGCCCGCCTTGCCCCCGGACTCGTTCTCGTGGTCGAGGTTGCCGACCTGGCCGATGGTGGCCCGACAGGTTAGCGGCACCCTGCGCATCTCTCCCGACGGAAGCCGCAGCACCGCGTAGGGGTCGTCCTTGGCGACGAGCTGCACGCCCGAGCCCGCCGAGCGCGCCATCTTGCCGCCCTGGCCGGGCTTCAGCTCGACGTTGTGCACGAGCGTGCCGGTCGGGATGTTCTCCAGCGGCAACGCGTTTCCGGGCTTGATGTCGGCCTTCGGCCCGGACTCGACCATCGAGCCGACGCGAAGCCTTGCGGGCGCGATGATGTACGCCTTCGCACCGTCCACGTAGTGCAGCAGAGCGATCCGAGCCGAGCGGTTCGGGTCGTACTCGATCGCCGCGACCTTCGCCGGCACACCGTCCTTCTTCCGCTTGAAGTCGATCACGCGATACCGGCGCTTGTGACCTCCGCCCTGGTGGCGCGTGGTGATGCGGCCCATGTTGTTGCGGCCGCCCTTCCTCGTGACCGGCTCGAGCAGGGACTTCTCGGGCTCCTTCTTCGTGACGTCGTCGAAGGTCGACACGGTCATGAAACGTCTGCCCGGAGATGTGGGCTTGAACTTTCTGACCGGCATGACTAAACCTGAGCCCCCTCGAAGATCTCGATCTTCTCGCCCTCGGCAACCTGGACGATCGCCTTCTTCCAGCCCGGGCGGATGCCCTTCGACACTCCGCGCCGCTTCGGCTTGGCCTGGACCTTGACGATGTTGACGCGCTCGACCTTGACGTCGAAGAGCTCCTCGACGGCCTGGCGGACCTGCGTCTTGTGAGCGTCCGGATGGATCCGGAACGAGTACTTGTTGTCGCCGATCAGCGAGTAGCTCTTCTCGGAGACCACCGGAGCGAGCAGCACCTCGTTCGGATGGAGGCTCATGACGACGCCGCCCTCCGTTGAACGAGCGGCAGCGCGGCCTCGCTGACGAGCAGCGAGCGCGCCCACACGAGCTCCGAGACCTCGAGCTCGCCGGGAAGCGTCACGAGCACCTTGTCGAGGTTGCGGAAGCTCTTGATCAGCGACGCCTCGCTCTGGTCGGCAACGACCAGCAACGGAAGCTCCTTGCCGGAGATCAGCTCCGCCGCCTGGCGGCTGGAAGGGCTGTCCCATCCTTCGCTCGTCAGCAACGCGAGCGTGCCCGCCTGCGCGTGGTCGGAGAGCGCCGACCGGAACGCGGCGCGCCGCTCTTTGCGGTTGACCTTCACCTCGAAGTTGGTCCGCGGCGCGAACGCGGCGCCGCCGCCCGTCCACTGGACGGCGCGGATCGTGCCGGCACGAGCGCGGCCGGTTCCTTTCTGGCGAAACGGCTTCGATCGGCCGCCGGCGACGAGACCGCGGCTCTTGACCGCCTTCGTGCCGGCCCTGTGCGCCGCGAACTCTGCGCGCACGGCCTCGTGCACGAGGTGCGGCTTCACCTCGACGCCGAAGACCTCCGCCTCGAGCGTGACGTCCTTCGACGTCTTGCCCGTGCTGTCGAGAAGCGGTGCCTTGGGAGCTGCCACGTCACTTCTGCTCCCTGATCTCGACGATGCCGTTCTTCGGGCCGGGCACCGCGCCCTTGACGAGCAGCAGGTTCCGTTCGGCGTCGGTCGAGAACACCGTCAGGCCGAGCTGCGTGGCGCGCTTGCCGCCCAGCCGGCCGGCCATCTTCATGCCCTTGAACACCCGCGAGGGAGTCGCGGACGCGCCGATCGAGCCCGGCTTGCGAACGTTGTGCGAGCCGTGCGAGACCGGGCCGCGGCTGAAGTTGTGCCGCTTGATCGTTCCGGCGAAGCCCTTGCCGATCCCGATCCCGGACACCTTCACCTTGTCGCCGGGCTGGAACGTCTCGACCGTGACGGTCTCGCCCGGAACGAGCTCGGTGGGGCCGCGGAACTCGAGCACGTGACGGTGCGGCTCGACGCCGTTCTTCCGCAGGTGGCCGATCTCGCCCTTGCTGAGCTTGCGCTCCGCGACGGGCTCGTACGCGAGTTGGACGGCGTCGTAGCCGTCCTCGGCCTCGGTCCGCACGCTGACGACGGGGCACGGCCCCGCCTCGATCACCGTCACGGACGTGACGCCGCCGGTCTCCTCGTCGAAGATCTGCGTCATTCCGAGCTTTCTCCCAACGATCCCTCTCATGCCCGATCGGTCTCCGAGGGCTCGGAATGACCAGCTAGAGAAATCGCTCCGCGATTTCTCACAGCTTGATCTCGATGTCGACGCCCGCCGGGAGGTCGAGCCGCATCAGCGAGTCGACCGTCTTCGGTGTAGGCGAGTGGATGTCGATCAGCCGCTTGTGCGTTCGGACCTCGAAGTGCTCGCGCGAGTCCTTGTCCTTGAACGGACTCCGGATCACGACGTACACGTTCTTCTCCGTCGGCAGCGGCACGGGACCGGTGATGGTCGCGCCGGTGCGCGTCGCCGTCTCGACGATCGATGCCGCCGAGCGGTCCAGTGCCTGATGGTCGTAGCCCTTCAGGCGGATTCGGATTTTCGACTGCGCCACCGGCGCGACTCCTCTCTCTCCGTCCCTACTGCTTGATCTCGGTGACGACGCCCGCACCCACGGTGCGGCCGCCCTCCCGGATCGCGAAGCGGAGACCCTGATCCATTGCGATCGGCTGGATCAGCTCGATCTCCATGTTCGTGTTGTCCCCCGGCATGACCATCTCCTGGCCCTCCGGGAGCTTGATCGACCCGGTCACGTCCGTCGTCCGAAAGTAGAACTGCGGCCGGTAGCCGTTGAAGAACGGCGTGTGGCGGCCACCCTCCTCCTTGGAGAGGACGTAGACCTCCGCGTTGAAGTGCGTGTGCGGTGTGATCGAGCCCGGCTTCGCAAGCACCTGGCCGCGCTCCACCTCCTCGCGCTTCGTGCCGCGGAGCAGCGCGCCGGCGTTGTCGCCCGCCTGCGCGTAGTCGAGCGTCTTCTGGAACATCTCGAGCCCCGTGACCACGGTCTTCGCGACCTGCGGGTGGATGCCCACGATCTCGACCTCGTTGCCGCTCTCGATCTTGCCCTGCTCGATGCGGCCGGTGACGACGGTGCCGCGGCCGGTGATCGTGAAGACGTCCTCGATCGGCATCAGGAACGGCTTGTCGACGTCGCGGACCGGCTCCGGGATGTAGGTGTCGACCGCCTCCATCAGCTCGAGGACCTGCTTCTTCGCGTCCTCGTCGCCCTCGAGCGCCTTCAGCGCGGAGACCTGGATCACCGGGATCTCGTCGCCCGGGAACTCGTACTTCGTGAGGAGCTCGCGCACCTCCATCTCGACGAGCTCGAGCAGCTCCGGGTCGTCGACCATGTCGGCCTTGTTCAGCGCGACCACGATCGCCGGCACCTCGACCTGGCGGGCGAGCAGGATGTGCTCGCGCGTCTGCGGCATCGGGCCGTCGGCGGCCGAGACCACGAGGATCGCGCCGTCCATCTGCGCGGCGCCCGTGATCATGTTCTTGATGTAGTCGGCGTGCCCCGGGCAGTCGACATGCGCGTAGTGACGGTTCGCCGTCTCGTACTCGACGTGCGCGGTGTTGATCGTGATGCCGCGCTGCTTCTCCTCCGGCGCCTTGTCGATCTCGTCGAAGGCCACGGCGGTGCCGCCGCCCTGCTCGGCGAGGACCTTCGTGATCGCCGCCGTGAGCGTGGTCTTGCCATGGTCGATGTGACCGATCGTGCCGACGTTGACGTGCGGCTTCGTGCGCTCGAACTTCTGCTTTCCCATTGCTCCTCCGGTTCTCCTTTCCTACGACTCCGCCGAGACGAGCTCCGTGGCGATCCCTTGCGGGACGTCCTCGTATCGGTCGAACTGCATCGTGAACGTTGCCCGTCCCTGCGTCATCGAGCGCAGGTCGGTGGCATACCCGAACATCTCCGCGAGCGGCACCTTCGCCCGGATCGCCTGGGCGTTGCCGCGCGGCTCGAGGTGCTCCACCCGGCCGCGGCGGGAGTTCAGGTTGCCCATCACGTCGCCGAGGTACTCCTCGGGGGTCACGATCTCCACGGCCATGACCGGTTCGAGCAGCTTCGGCTTCGCGCGCTTCATCGCCTCCTTGACGGCCATCGAGCCGGCGATCTTGAACGCCATCTCGCTCGAGTCGACGTCGTGGTACGACCCGTCGATCAGCTCCACGCGGATGTCGACGACGGGGTAGCCCGCGAGGACGCCCGACTCCATCGCTTCCTGGATGCCGAGGTCGATCGACGGGATGTACTCCTTCGGGACCTTGCCGCCGACGATCTTGTCGACGAACTCGTAGCCCTCGCCCTGCGTGGGCTCGAGGTTGATCACCGCGTGGCCGTACTGGCCGCGGCCGCCCGTCTGGCGGACGAACCTGCCCTCCACCTTCTGGACCGCTTTCGAGACCGTCTCGCGGTAGGCGACCTGAGGCCGGCCGACGTTCGCGTCGACGTTGAACTCGCGCATCAGGCGGTCGACGATGATCTCGAGGTGCAGCTCGCCCATCCCTGCGATGAGCGTCTGCCCGGTCTCGTCGTCGGTGCGCACGCGGAAGGTCGGGTCCTCCTCTGCCAGCCGCTGGAGACCTTGCCCCAGCTTGTCCTGGTCGCTCTTGGTCTTGGGCTCGATCGCGACGGAGATGACCGGATCGGGGAACTCCATGGACTCGAGACGGATCGGCGCCGTCTCGACGGCGAGCGTGTCACCGGTGGTCGTGTTCTTCACGCCCACGAGTGCCGCGATCTCGCCGGCGCAGATGTCCTCGCGCTCTTCGCGGTGGTTCGCGTGCATCTGGAGGATCCGCGAGACCCGCTCCGTCTTGCCCGTCGTGGTGTTGAGAAGCCGGTCGCCGGTCTTGGCGCGGCCGGAGTACACGCGGATGTACGTCAGCTTGCCGACGTACGGGTCGGACATGACCTTGAACGCGAGCGCGGCGAACGGCTCGTCCATCGCGGCGCGGCGCGAGAGCTCGTGATCCGTGCGCGGGTCGACGCCGTGGATCGGCGGGACGTCGAGCGGGCTCGGCAGGTAGTCGAGCACGGCGTCGAGCAACGGCTGGATCCCCTTGTTCTTGAAGGCCGAGCCGAGCAGCACGGGTGTGACCGAGTTGTCGAGCGTCGCGGCCCGAAGCGCGCGCTTCAGCATCTCCGGGGTGACCGAGTCCTCGTCGGAGAGGTACGTCTCCATCAGCTCGTCGTCGTGGTCGGCGACCGCGTCGATCAGCTGATGGTGGTACTCGTGGGCCTGCTCGACGAGCTCGGCCGGGATCTCGCCGATCTCCATCTTCGTGCCGAGGTCGTCGAAGTGCGTGATCGCCCGCATCTCGACGAGGTCGACGACACCGCGGTGGTGCTCCTCCTGGCCGATCGGCAGCTGGACGGGAACCGGCGTTGCGCCGAGCCGGTCGATCATCGACTGCACGGCGCCGAAGAAGTCCGCGCCGGTGCGGTCCATCTTGTTGATGAACGCGATCCGCGGGACCTTGTAGTGGTCGGCCTGCCGCCAGACCGTCTCGGACTGCGGCTCGACGCCTGCGACCGAGTCGAAGACAGCGACCGCGCCGTCGAGGACGCGCAGGCTCCGCTCCACCTCGACCGTGAAGTCCACGTGCCCGGGCGTATCGATAATGTTGATGCGATGGTCACGCCAGAGCGCGGTCGTCGCCGCGGACGTGATCGTGATCCCGCGCTCCTGCTCCTGCGCCATCCAGTCCATCGTCGCGGCGCCCTCGTGAACCTCGCCCATCTTGTGGGTGCGGCCCGTGTAGTAGAGGATCCGCTCGGTCGTCGTGGTCTTGCCCGCATCGATGTGGGCCATGATCCCGATGTTCCGAACGCGGTCGAGCGCGATCGCCTGTTGCGCTACTGCCAAGGAGACCCGTCTTCCTTCCCTACCAGCGGTAGTGCGCGAAGGCCTTGTTCGCCTGCGCCATCCGGTAGATGTCGTCCTTCTTCTTGTACGCGCCACCCTGCTGGTTGAGGGCGTCGAGAATCTCGCCGACGAGCTTCGCCTGCATACCCTTCTCGCGCCGGTCGCGCGCGAACTGCACGATCCACCGAACGGCAAGCGTGCGCGCGCGGCGCTGCGGCACCTCGACGGGAACCTGGTAGTTCGCGCCGCCGACTCGGCGAGAGCGAACCTCGAGCACAGGCGTGACGGTCTTGACGGCCTGCTCGAGCACCTCGACCGGCGGCCGGCCGGTCTTCTCGCCGACCTCCGTCAAGGCGTCGTAGACGAGCTGCTCTGCGATCGACTTCTTGCCGTCGAGCATCACCTTGTTGATCATCTGCGTGACCAGAGGGCTCTCGTAGACGGCGTCCGCCTCGATCGGACGGACCTGGACTTCGGCTCGCCTCGGCATGGCCTACGAGCCCTTCTTCGCGCCGTACTTCGAGCGCGCCTGCTTGCGGTCCGGCACGCCCGACGTGTCCAGCGCGGCCCGGATCACCTTGTAGCGGAAACCCGGGAGGTCCTTCACACGGCCGCCGCGGATCAGGACGACCGAATGCTCCTGCAGGTTGTGTCCCTCGCCCGGGATGTACGCGCCGACCTCCATCTGGTTCGTCAGACGGACGCGCGCGACCTTCCGAAGGGCCGAGTTCGGCTTCTTCGGCGTGGTCGTGTAGACGCGCGTGCAGACCCCCCGCTTCTGAGGGGCGCCGCGGAGCGCCGGCGTCTTGGTCTTCGCCTTGGGCGTCGTGCGCGGCTTGCGAATCAGCTGGTTAACGGTAGGCATGCGGTTTCGATAGTCCTGGTCGCGGGTGTCCTGACACACAGAAGGCTGGCAGGGGTCGAGCCCCGCCAACCGCGACGGCCATGGTACCGAACGCTCGTAACACGCGTCAAACGGCGCAAAGCCGCGTCCGAAGCCGATCTGCTCTTCCGTTCGGGCCGGACCATGTGCGTGCTCGCTTCGGCGCGTTTCCTCATTTCAAAGCATTGAAAGCTGCCCCGGACGCAACTACGGTGAGTCCGCCCTGCCCCCCGGGCAGGCTGGCGTCCCATCCTTGATGATTCTTCTGCTCGCCCTTGCTTTGGCTCTGGTCCTCGTCGCGGTTGTCGCCGTGACCGTGGTCCTGCGCCGTTCGTCGAAGAAGGCGGACAGGCGCGTCTCCGAGCTCGTCGAGACGCTCAACTCCCGGATCGACGAGCTCGCCCGGGAGCTCACGAGTGCCCGCGTGCACGCCGAGGAGGAGCTGCGGCGAAGCCGTGTCCTCGGCGACCTCGGCGGCACGATCGACCTGGAAGATGTCTTGAGCCGGACACTCGAGGCAGCGACGCAGGCGGCCGGCGCCGACGCGGGCCTCGTCTGGCTCACGACCTCGGAGGGGCCGCCGATGGTGGCGACGCTCGGACTCTCCCAGGAGGAGGCGGAGAACCAGGCGATCGCAGGCCCGCCCAACGGACGGCGCGCACGCGCGATCGGGCTCTCGTACCGCTACAGCGCCGAGGAGCTGGAGCAGGACGGCGACCTGATCCGGTCAGGCCTGGCCGTCCCGATCGACGGCGGCGGCACGATCAAGGGCTACCTCGCCGTCTTCTCCCGGGGTGAGCTCGACCTCGGCGACTCGGCCGTCGACGAGCTCGAGCAGCTGGCGGGACGCGCCGGACCGGCGATCGAGAACGCCCAGCGCTTCCGCGAGGCGAAGCAGCTGGCCGACCTCGACGCGCTGACGGGCCTCCACAACCGCCGGTACTTCCACGAGACGCTGGCCCGCGAGGTCGCACGCGCGCACCGCTACACCCGCGACCTCGCGCTGATCATCTTCGACATCGACGACTTCAAGGCGATCAACGACCAGATCGGCCACCTCGCCGGCGACGGTGTCCTTGCGGACGCCGCGTCGCGCGTGCGGGACATGGTGCGCTCGGCCGACATCGCCTGCCGCGTCGGAGGGGACGAGTTCGGGGTCGTGCTGCCGGAGGCATCCGCGTCTGACGCGGACCAGCTGTACCGGCGCATCCAGCACACCGTTTCCGGTCACCAGATCGCCCAGGTCGGCCGCATCGTCTTCTCCGCCGGTGTCGCGGAGCTCCGCCCCGACGACGACGCGGTCTCGTTCTTCCAGCGTGCAGACGACGCGCTCTATCGGGCGAAGGAAGCCGGCAAGGGCCAGATCGTCGGCGCCGCGAACGCCGGCTAGCGCTACCTCTCGCGGCTGCAGATGCGGTCGGCCGCCATCACGCGGTCGAAGGCCGCATTCACCTGCGCCTCGGCGGCGACGTGCGCGACGTTCGTGCCGTTGAAGGGCGGCAGCCCTGCACCTTCCCAGGAGAGCACGGGCGTGACGCCCGGGCCCATGACGCTGACCCGGTAGCGCTCACCGGGCGCCGCGGGCCGCCGATCCTGGTTCGGATAGCCGGGGAACGAGCTCTGCGGGACGAAGCTGTGGCAGAACGTGCCGGTGCGCTGGTGCGTGAGGATGCCCGACTCGCGCCGCCACCCAGATCCGTAGACGGAGTTGAAGGTGTCGATGTAGACGTTCCGGCTGTACCGGTCGCGCGGGTTCCCCTCACGTGAGCTGGAGAAGCCGAAGACCGGCTGTCCGAGGTAGGAGAGCTTTCCGAACACGCCCTGGAATTGGAGTCCGTACGTCCAGTTGACGTAGACCTCGAGGACCGGCAGCGGGCCGCTCCAGTGCGAGACGTGGAGCTCGTAGTCGTCCTGGATCGGGAGCCACGGCTCGAAGCCGAGCAGCGGCAGCCTGCGCTGCCAGGTCTGGAGCGCCCAGTAGGAGCCGTCCGGGGCCTTGCACGCTGCGACCCGATACGCGAGCGTAGGCCCGTCGTACCGGCGACACGCGTTCGGGAAGTGCCGCCAGATCGCCTTCTTGACACTCGCGATCCCGCCGGTGAAGTCCTTCTTGAACTTGACCTGGTTCACCGACTCGCTCGGGGCATTGGCGTTGATCGCGCCCCACACGAGGACGTGGCGGCGCAGACCCTGTTCGGTCGTGTAGTCGACGAGCGCCCGCCCTTTCTTGTCCACCTTGAGCGTCGTATTGCGCAGGTTCATGTCCGCGAACTGCTCGCTCGCCGCCGCCGGGGAGGCGAGCGCGAGGACGATGACCGCAAAAGCCGGGAGCACGCAGAAAAGGCGCATCACCTCTCTATCGGCGCCGGATCGTGACCTCTTGATCACCCCGATTTCACTGAACGGTCACACGCCGGTATCCTCATGACGGACCGAGGGAGGGAAGCAGGATGATCGATCCGACGCTGGCATACATCGATGCGGGAACCGGGAGCCTCCTTCTTCAGGGGATCGCCGGGGGCGTTGCCGCCGTGGCTGTCACGGCGAGGCTCTACTGGCGTCGGCTGAAGGCTGTCTTCCGGCGGCCCGAAGAAGAGACGACATCGAGCTGACCGGCGCGCGCGGTCGGATGGACGAACGCGCGCCGGCGATCGCCCGTCCTGAACCGGGATCGTTCCGCGATCCCGACAGCCGCGTCGTGTGGGCCGACGGACGCGTCTTCAGGCTCCTCTCCGAAAGCGGCCTGACCGACTGGCGCGCGTTCTCGGCGTCGCCGCTCTTCGCCGAGCTCCTCGAGGAGGGGAAGCTCGTGGACACGCACGAGTCCGAGGACGTGCCCTTCGATCCGGGCGCGCTCGACGGCCCGGTCGGGGGGATCCTCGAGCACGAAGTCGTTCCCTTCGTCTCGTATCCCTACGAGTGGACGTTCGGGATGCTCCGCGACGCTGCGCTCCTCCAGCTCGAGCTGGTGCGACGCTCCATCGAGGTTGGGCTGATGCTGAAGGACGCTTCGCCCTACAACGTGCAGTTCCGCGGCGCCCGGCCCGTGTTCGTCGACGTCGGCTCGTTCGAGCCGCTGCGCGAGGGGGAGCCCTGGGCCGGGTACCGGCAGTTCTGCATGCTCTTCCTCTATCCGCTCCTGCTCCAGGCCTGGAAGGACGTGCCGTTCCAGGCGCGGCTGCGCGGCTCGATCGAAGGGATCACGCCCGCCGAGTGCCGCAACCTCCTCTCGATGCGCGACGTCTTCCGCAGAGGAGCACTGACCGACGTCTTCCTCCATGCCCGGCTCGAACGCCGCTACGCCTCGAGCACGCGCGACCTGAAGACCGAGCTTCGGTCTGCCGGCTTCCGCAAGGAGCTGATCGTCGCGAACGTGAGCCGGCTCGAGCGGTTCGTTCGCCGGCTGCGTCCGCCGCAGTCCGGCTCGGCGTGGTCGGAGTACGGCGCGACGACGAGCTACTCCGAGGAGGACGCCGCCCGGAAGCGCCGGTTCGTCGCGGCGGGGGTCGCCGCCGAGTCTCCCCGGCTCGTCTGGGACGTGGGCGCGAACGACGGCCGGCACTCGCGTGACGCGGCGGAGAGCGCGCAGTACGTCGTCGCGATGGATGCGGACGCCGTTGTCGTCGACCGCCTCTACGAGGAGCTCGCGGCTGACCGAACGGCGGACATCCTCCCCCTGGTCGTCAACGTCGTCGACCCCTCGCCGGGGCTCGGCTGGCGCGGGCTCGAGCGGCATTCGCTCCCCGAGCGCGGCCGCCCCGACCTCGCGATCGCGCTCGCGCTCATCCACCACGTCTCGATCGCGGGCAACGTACCGATCTCGTCGTTCGTCGACTGGCTGCGCGACCTGGGCGGCTCGGTCGTGGTCGAGTTCCCGACGCCGGACGACCCGATGGTGAAGCGGCTCCTCGCGCGCAAGCGGCCGAACGACCACCCGGACTACCGCCGAGACTGGTTCGAGCGCTGCCTCGCAGAGCGCTTCGACGTGGTCGAGTCGACCGAGCTCGGCTCGGGGAGTCGGGTGCTGTATCACGCTCAGCCCAGGTGAGGGACCGGCCGCCGAGATGATCCGGAACGGCATCCACCTGGCGGTGCTGTCGGCGCTCGCGGTGGCGCAACCGCTCCTCGACATCCTCGGAAAGAACCCGGCGTTCTTCGCGGTGCGAGGGTCGAGCGGTACCCAGATCGTCCTCTTCGCGGTCGCGGTCACGCTAGGCCTACCAGCGATCCTGATCCTGATCGAGCTCGCCGTGCGCTCGGTCGACCGGCGGGCCGCGCACGTCCTCCACCTCGTCTTCGTCGCCGGCCTCGTCGGGCTCTTCGCTCTCTACGCGCTCACGAAGGCCGGCGCGTTCGGCGGTCACTCAGAGCTCGCAGTCGCCGTCGGCATCGGCGTCGCGGCCGCCGTCGCCTACGACCGAGCGGCGACGGCCCGCTCGTTCCTGACCGTGCTCGCGCCCGTGCCGCTGCTGTTCCTGGCCCTCTTCCTGTTCAACACACCCGTGTCCAAGCTCGTCTTCGCGGACCAGCCCGAGGTGCGGGCTGCGACCGTGGAGTCACGCACGCCCGTGGTGCTGATCGTCCTCGACGAGTTCAGCACGGTCTCACTGATGGACCGGCGACAGCGGATCGACGCCGTCCGCTTTCCCAACTTCGCCGCCCTCGCCCGCGACGCGACCTGGTACCGGAACGCCACGACCGAGTACTGGCTCAGCGAAGTCGCAGTCCCGACGGTCCTGACCGGGCTCAAGCCCGTGCCGGGCAAGCTGCCGATCGCGTCCGAGTACCCGAACAGCGTCTTCACGCTCGTCGGCGGCAGCTACCGGATCCGCGCGATCGAGACGCTCACCCATCTCTGCCCGCGAACGCTCTGCCGCGACACCCACGCCGCGGTTCAGGCCCAGGCGGTGCCGAACACGTTCCAGTCGTTCGCGTCGGACGCCGGCACGGTCTACCTGCACATGGTGCTGCCCGAGCCGTACGTCGACCGCCTGCCTGAGATCAGCGACACCTGGGGCAATTTCGGGAAGCAGGAGGACACCGCCGAGGAGGTCCAGCGCAACGCCTCGGGCGAGATCGAGCCGTGCGGGCGGAACATCTGCCCGTTCGCCGAGATGATCGACGGCGATCCGCGGCCGACGCTCTACGTCGTCCACTCGCTGCTCCCGCACGTCCCGTACGTCTACCTCCCCTCCGGGCAGCGGTACGCCGTCGACGCCCGTTTGCTCCGCGGCATCGACAACGGGCGCTGGCTCGAGGCGTGGCCCGCGATGCAGGCGAACCAGCGCTACCTGCTGCAGGTCGGGTACACCGACCGTGCCCTCGGCCTGCTGGTCAAGCGCCTGCGCGAGACGGGCATCTACGACAAGGCACTCGTGATCGTGACCGCCGACCACGGTGTCGGCTTCCGCCTTGGGGACGAGCGCCGCCTGCCGACGCCGACGAACCTCGACGAGATCGGCTTCGTCCCGCTCTTCGTCAAGCTGCCGGGCCAGCGCACCGGCAGGATCAGCGACGCGCCGGCAAAGAACCTCGACGCAGTCCCGACGATCGCGCGTGTCCTCGGGCTCTCGCTCCGGACGAAGACCGAAGGGAAGCCGCTCGTCGGCCGCGGGCCCGTGCGGGACACGACTGTGACCGTCTTGAAGCAGGACGGCAGCCGCGTCTCGGCCCCGCTTGCGACGCTCCGTGCGATGCGCACCCGCGCGCTCGCCCACCAGGTCGCAGCCTTCGGGACCGGCTCGTTCGAGCGCGTCTACCGCGTCGGGCCGCACCGCGAGCTGATCGGACGTGTCGTCTCGTCGTTGCCGGTCGTCTCGGGAGGGGCCACGAGGGTCGAGGTGGACGACCGGACGCTGCTCGACTCAGTCGACCACTCGTCGGGCTTCCTCCCCTCGTTCCTCGAGGGCAGGCTCCTCCCCGCCCGAGCCCGCACCTCGCTCGCGGTTGCCCTGAACGGCACGATCGCGGCGGTCACGTGGACCTTCGACCAGCACGGTCAGACACGCTTCTCGGCCCTTGTCCCCGGTCGGGCTCTTCGAGACGGCCGTAACGCCGTCGAAATCTTCGCGATCGAGACGAGCGGATCCGGCCCGCGCCTCGCGCGCCTCAGGGGAAGTGACGTCAGTCTCAACCTGCGGGACGGGGGCGCTGCCATCCAGTCCGGCACGCGCCGGATTCCGGTTCGGCCGGCGTCGCTCCGAGGCAACGTTCATGCGACGCGCGAGACCACCGGGTGGACCTTCACCGGATTCGCGGCGCAGCACAGTGCGAACAAGCGGGTCGACGCGCTCGTCGTCTTCGTCGGCGACCGTGCGGTCTACGTCGGCCGAGCCGACAACCTCAAGCCGCACGCGATCCTCGGGCAGCCGGATCTCGGCAAGACCGGCTTCGAGTTCGACCTCCCAGCCTCGCTGCTCCCGGAGCCGGGAGCCGGACAGCGTGTACGGGTCTTCGCGCTCGACGACGGGGTCGCCACGGAGCTCCGCTATCGAGCGGACTTTCCCTGGAAGTAGCGCTAGGCGGGGAGGGTGAGGAAGGGCAGGTAGGCCGTCAGGTCGGTCGCGGCCGGTTGCGGGAAGTCGTCGCGCCGGCAGATCGCCTGGCTCAGGAGCGACGCCTGCCGCGCTGCGCTCCAGCGCACGGTCGCGTCGAGCCTCGCGTGGTGGGCGAGGACGGCCGAGATCGTCTGCCGCGCCTGCTCCAACGGGATCGCCGCGAGCTGCTGCGAGAGGTTGAGCGGCCGGACCGCGAACGAGCCGGCGAGCGTCCGGAGGGTCGCCCGCTGCCCGGTCGGCACCGCGAACAGCCGGTCGGGCGCGTAGTACTGGATCGCGAGCCCGGTGCGTCGGTTTCCGAGCCACCAGGGTGCCGGCGCCGCCTCGACCGTCCGAACCTGGAGGTCGGGGTACGAGAAGTAGAAGGTCGCGACGCTGGTCGAGCTCGGCCGCCCGACTCGCATCCGCGCCGCGAGTTTCGACCGGCGAAGCTGGTCGGCGAGGATCCCCCGGGCCAGCTCCACGCTCGCGCGCTCGCGTGCGAGCGCCGCGATGTACGCCGACCGGTTGCCGCCGAAGCGGAGCGCGATGACCGCAGACTCGGCCGACCGCACCTCGCCGGAGGTCACCTTCGCGGCTCCCGCCTCGGTGATCCTCGCGAGGAGCGCGCTGTAGGCGACGTCGCGGTCCTCGACGAGGCGGTTCAGCCTGGCGATCGCCACCATCCCGATCGTGTTGGCCCCGACCCGGCACATTGCGCCGCCGGGTAGCCGGAGCTGACCCTCGCCGCGCTCCGCGTTGAAGCCCGGCCCGAGCAGAGCCGGCGCGTTGCAGAGCTTCGAATCTCGCGCCCAGAGATAGGCACAGGCAGCATCGACCTTGTCCGGGTCGCGACCCGCCTCGCTGTAGGTGCCCCACCCCCACGACCAGACGGTCGCGACGTTCATCTCCGCCGCGATCTCCCGCGCCGCGAGCGCCTGCCACTTGATCACGCGAAACCACTCCTGACGGGAGCTCAGCCCTTCGCGGCCGCCGGTGCCGGGCGCGCTCTGAAACCCCAGCATGAGCCCGATCCTCGTCACGGGGATGCCGATCTCGACGAGTCGTGCAACGCCGCGTCGGAGCCCCGCGCGTACCCGCCGGTTCGCGAGCAGCGGCCCTTGCGCGGCGAGCGAGCGTCCGTTGAAGTAGACCTCCGGAACGAGGTCGGCAACCTGCGCGACGGCGCGCCACCACGCGGCCGCATCGTCGCTGCCCGTGTAGGGCGGGCTCGAGATCAACAGGAACGGACGCGCGCCGCGCGCGGCGAGCTCGCGGACGAGGGTGAGCACGTTCGCGCGGTACTGGGCGTTTCCCGGCGTCCAGGGCGTCTCGAGATTGGCCCCGAAGAGCTCGTTGAGCGCGATCCACGGCGTCGCGCACTGCGTCTGCGAGGCGGCGAACACGTAGAGCCGGTTCGCGCGCTCGGGGATCAGCGCCGGATCGACGGGCGCTGTCGGTATCCCGACGCGGCTCCGCAGGTTCATGTCCCAGAACACGGTCCGCGCGCCCGCGGCACGGACCTCGGTCGGGAAGTTGCCGGTCGAGATGGCCAGCACCGTTCCCGGGCGGGCCATCACCGACTTGACCTCCTGCGCACCGAAGTCGACCCAGACCGGCTGTCCGTCCGGTAGGCCGCACGGCCCCGCGAGCGCAGCGCTCGGGAAGGCGAGCGCGATCAACGCGCTGACGAGCGCCCTCTTCACGCCCAAGGGTGTAGCAAAGGCGGCGGACCGTGGCCCGCCGCCTTCACTGCTTCCTTACGACTCGTCGGTCGGGGCGTCGACTTCGGGCGTCTCTTCGGCCTCGCCCGCTTCGTGCGAGGAGGTCGTGTCCGACCCCGGCGTGCCGCCGAAGTCGAGCCCGAGCGACTCGAGGTCGAGCCCGTCGCCGTCGCCGCCGATCTCCTGCAGCGCGGCCAGCAGCTGCTCTTCGGTGGCGGGCCGGGTGTAGGCCGAGGGCGGCACCTTGTCGGAGGGGCCGATCTCGATCGCCCGGTAGCGCTTCAGCCCGGTCGCCGCCGGGATCAGCTTCCCGATGATCACGTTCTCCTTCAGGCCGAGCAGCCGGTCGATCTTGCCCTCGATCGACGCGTCGGTCAGCACCTTGGTCGTCTCCTGGAAGGAGGCGGCCGACAGGAACGACTCGGTCGCGAGCGACGCCTTCGTGATCCCGAGGATCAGCGGCTCGAAGGTGGCCTGCTCCTTCTTGCCCTTCTCCTTCTTCACGCGCGCGTTCTCGCGCTCGAGCACGACCTTGTCGACGAGCTGGCCGGGCAGCAGATCGGTGTCGCCGGAGTTCTCGACGCGCACCTTCTTCAGCATCTGCCGGACGATCAGCTCGATGTGCTTGTCGTGGATGTCGACGCCCTGCGAGCGGTACACCTTCTGCACCTCGCCGACGAGGTAGACCTCGGTCAGCGTCGAGGGCTTGCCCGAGTGAGCGTGCAACTCGAGCAATTCGGCCGGTGCGATCGAGCCCTCGTTGAGCGGATCGCCCGGTGCAACCACGTCGGCCTTCTTGACGAGCAGCCGGGTGCGGCGCGGAAGCTGGTACTCCTTCTCGTCCGCCTCGGCGTCGTCGGGCGTGATCGTGATCTTCGGCCCGCGCTCGGTGTCCTCCACCGTCACGCGCCCGGTGATCTCCGCGAGCACCGCGGCGCCCTTCGGGTTCCGCGCCTCGAAGATCTCCACGACACGCGGAAGGCCGTGCGTGATGTCCGCGCCCGCAACGCCTCCCGTGTGGAACGTACGCATCGTCAGCTGGGTGCCGGGCTCGCCGATCGACTGCGCGGCGATGATCCCGACCGCGTCGCCGACCTCGGCCAGCTCGCCGGTCGCGAGGAAGATGCCGTAACAGGAGCGACACACGCCGTGCTCCGAGCGGCACTTCAGCACGCTGCGCGCCGATCACGGTCGCATCGGCGCCGAGCTCCTCGATGAGCTCCTCGACGAGGTTCTTGGTGAGAATGTCGCCGCGCTCTGCGAGGACGGTCTTGCCCGGCCTGCCCGACGCGAGCGGCTTGTGGAGGTCGTCCGGGAGCAGGCGTCCGTACAGGCTCCGGTTGGGCCCGTCGACGGTCGTCAGCGGCAGCTCGATCCCCTCGTCGGTCTTGCAGTCGAGGTCGCGGATGATCACGTCCTGCGCGACGTCGACCAGGCGACGCGTGAGGTAGCCCGAGTCGGCCGTGCGGAGCGCCGTGTCGGCGAGACCCTTGCGGGCGCCGTGCGTCGAGATGAAGTACTCGAGCACCGACAGGCCCTCCATGAAGTTGGCCTTGATCGGGCGCTCGATGATGTCGCCCTTCGGATTCGCCATCAGGCCGCGCATGCCGGCCAGCTGGCGGATCTGCTTCATCGATCCCCGCGCGCCGGAGTTGGCCATCATGAAGATCGGGTTCAGCTCGTTCAGGTTCCGCTCCATCGCGTCGGCGACCTCGTCGGTGGCCTCCGTCCACTTGCTGACGGACGGCCTCCTTGCGCTCCTCGTCGGTGATGAGCCCGCGGAAGTACTGATCCTCGATCTGCTGAACCTCGCCTTCGTACTGGTCGAGGAGCTCCTCCTTCTCGGGCGGGATGACGACGTCGTTCTTCGAGATCGTCACACCGGCCTTCGTCGCGTAGTGGAAGCCGAGCGACTTGACCTTGTCCAGCACCGACGCGATCGCGTGGGCGCCGTAGCTCTCGGAGAGCTGGCTCAGGAACGTGTCCATCTCCCGCTTGGAGAGCGTCGCGTTCATGAATTCGTGCAGCCACTCCTCGTTGCCCTGATCGTCGCGGGTCTGCACCGAGTCGACCAGGCAGCGCTCGACCTCGGCGTTGAAGATGACGCGACCGGGGGTGGTCACGATCGTCTCGCCGTTCAGGAACCGGTACTGGATCGGCTGCTGGATGTCGACCTGCTCGGCCTCGAGGGCGAGCTCGATCTCCTCCTCCGACTGGAACCGCTTCGGACGCGGGTTGAGCTTCTCCACGTCGGCGTTGTTCAGGTTCTTGTCGTTGTACGTCAGGTAGTACAGCCCCAGCACCATGTCCTTCGACGGCGTCGCGAGCGGGCGCCCGTGCGCCGGCGAGAGGATGTTGTTCGCCGAGAGCATCAGGATCCGGGCCTCCGCCTGCGCCTCCGCGCTGAGCGGTACGTGGACGGCCATCTGGTCGCCGTCGAAGTCCGCGTTGAACGCGTGGCAGACGAGTGGGTGGACCTGGATCGCCTTGCCCTCGACGAGCACCGGCTCGAACGCCTGAATGCCGAGGCGGTGGAGCGTCGGGGCGCGGTTCAGCAGCACCGGATGCTCCTGGATGACCTCCTCGAGAACGTCCCAGACCTCGGGCGTCATCGAGTCGACGTACTTCTTCGCCGCCTTGATGTTCTGGACGGTCTTCCGCTCGACGAGCCGGCTCATGATGAACGGCTTGAAGAGCTCGAGCGCCATCAGCTTCGGCAGCCCGCACTGGTGGAGCTTCAGGTACGGGCCTGACACGATCACCGAGCGGCCGGAGTAGTCGACGCGCTTGCCGAGCAGGTTCTGCCGGAAGCGGCCCTGCTTGCCCTTGAGCATGTCGCTGAGCGACTTCAGCGGGCGATTGCCCGGCCCGGTGACCGCTCTCCCACGACGGCCGTTGTCGAACAGCGCGTCGACGGCCTCCTGGAGCATCCGCTTCTCGTTGTTGACGATGATCTCTGGCGCACCGAGGTCGAGCAGCCGCTTCAGCCGGTTGTTCCGGTTGATCACGCGCCGGTAGAGGTCGTTCAGGTCGCTCGTCGCGAAGCGGCCGCCGTCGAGCTGGACCATCGGGCGGAGCTCCGGCGGAATCACCGGAACCGCCTCGAGGACCATCCACTCGGGCCGGTTCTCGCTCGTGATGAACGCGTTGACGACCTTCAGCCGCTTGATCCCGCGCTGCTGCTTCTGGCCCTTCGAGGTCCGGATCGTCTCGCGGAGCGACGCGGCCTCTGCGTTCAGGTCGAGCTCCTTGAGCAGCTCGCGGATCGACTCAGCGCCCATACCGCCTCGGAAGTAGACGCCGAACCCGTACGGGGATCCGAAGCGGTCCTTCAGCTCGCGGAAGAGCTGCTCGTCGTTGACGATCAGCTTCGGCTCGAGGTCCTTGAACAGGAGCCACGTCTGCTCGAGACGCGCGCGCGCGTCCTCGGCCGCCTCGCGGGCGTCCGAGCGGCGGGACTCGATGTCGAGGTACATCTCGCGCACCTTCAGCGCCCACTGGACGAGCGCGTCGAGATCCTCCTTCTGGATCTTCCCGTCCGTCTTCAGGCAGAGGTCGTTGACGAGCTCGCGGAGGTCCTCCGGCGTCTCGACGTCGGCGTCCTTCTCCAGCGTCTCGCCGAGCAGACCCTTGCCGAGGTCGCGCGCCTTCTCGAGGTTCTTCATGTCGACGCTCTTGACGAGGTCGACGTCCTCCTCGTGCAGCTCGGTGCCGTCGAGGAGCGCGTCGATCACGCGGTTGATGTGCTTCGTGATCGCGCCCTTCTTCGCGCCCGCCGCCTTGTCCAGCTGCTTCGTCAGCGGGGCGATCGACTCGCGGATCTGCTCGGCGGCCAGCGCGACCTGCTCGAGCTCGCGCGCGTTCAGCTTCCGGTCGGGCCGGATCGCGCCGTCGCGGACGAGCTCGCGGATCTTCTTCGAGTCCTCGGTCGTGAGGGTCTTGGCGAGGTCCTTGAACATCCCTCCGACGAGATCGCGGGCCTGGTCGAGCGGCGGCAGCGCCGCCTCCTCGGCCCAGTTCGAGAGGCCGCGGACCCAGAAGTCGTCGTCCTCGTCGAAGTTGCGGGACTCCTTGCCCTTCGTGAAGTAGTCACGGCGGCGCGACAGGCGATCCTCGAGCGCGGCGAGCGCCTCGTCACGGTCGACGTAGATCCGCTCCGACTCGGCCTTGACCTGATCCTCGAGCGTGTTCAGATCCTTCGCGCGCGCCTCGTTGTCGACCGAAGTCACGATCGACGCGGCGAAGTAGAGGACCTTCTCGAGCTCGCGCGGCGCGATGTCGAGCAGGTAGCCGATGCGGCTCGGTACGCCCTTGAAGAACCAGATGTGCGAGACGGGCGCGGCGAGGTCGATGTGGCCCATGCGCTCGCGGCGCACCTTCTGCCGCGTCACCTCGACGCCGCAGCGCTCACAGATGATCCCCTTGTAGCGGACGCGCTTGTACTTGCCGCAGTAGCACTCCCAGTCCTTCGTGGGACCGAAGATGCGCTCGCAGAAGAGACCGTCACGCTCGGGCTTGAGCGTGCGGTAGTTGATCGTCTCGGGCTTCGTCACCTCACCCGAGGACCAGTCGCGGATCTGCTTCGACGACGCGAGGCCGATCCGAATTGCGTCGAAGTCGTTGATGTCGATCATGCGTTTTCGCCTCCGGCGAAAACGCTAAGGACCCACTGCAGCGTCAACTCAGTCCTTTCTTCGTTAGAGGAATGGGCGAAGCTCATTCCTCGAGTTCCAGATCCGCCATGTCAACTTCCGCCAGAGGCCCGATCTGCGCCTCGGCTTCCTCCTCGGGCGCTTCCTCCGTCGTGACCTCGACCTCGTCGAGGTCACTCAGCTGCTCGTCGGCCGGCAAGGCCAGCTCGCCGTCGTTGTCGACGCGCTCCTGGCCCTCCTCTGCTTCCTCCGCCGTCGGCGGCCGCGCGGCGGCGCGCAGCGAGCCCGGCGAGAGGTCGATGCCGAGCTCCTCGGCGGCCCGGAGCAGCTCGTCGTCCTCCTCGCGCACCTCGACCTCGCCGCCGTCCTCGGAGATGACGTGGACGTCGAGCGCGAGCGACTGCATCTCCTTGAGCAGCACCTTGAAGCTCTCGGGGATGGACGGCTCCGCGATGTTCTCGCCCTTCACGATCGCCTCGTAAGCCTTCACGCGGCCGACCGTGTCGTCGGACTTGATCGTGAGCATCTCCTGGAGCGTGTACGCGGCGCCGTACGCCTCGAGCGCCCAAACCTCCATCTCGCCGAAGCGCTGGCCGCCGAACTGCGCCTTGCCGCCCAGCGGCTGCTGGGTGACGAGCGAGTACGGGCCGGTGCTCCGCGCGTGGATCTTGTCGTCCACGAGGTGGAGGAGCTTCAGGATGTACATGTAGCCGACGGTGACCTTCTGCTTGAACGCCTCGCCGGTCCGGCCGTCGAAGAGCCGCACCTTGCCGGAGGCGCGTCGGCCCTCCGCCCGCTTCATGTCGACCTTGAACTTGACGGGGTGGTCGGGGTTCTGCCGCACCCACTCGATCAGCGCCTCGTCGACGTCGACCGGCGTCGCGCCGTCGAAGACGGGCGAGGCGACGGGCGTCGGCCCGTTCTGCTCCCCTTCCTCGCCGAAGACGCCGTGCGCGGCGGCCCAGCCGAGATGGGTCTCGAGGATCTGGCCGATGTTCATGCGGCTCGGCACGCCGAGCGGGTTCAGGACGACGTCGACCGGCGTGCCGTCCTCGATGAACGGCATGTCCTCTTCGGGGACGATCTTCGCGATCACGCCCTTGTTCCCGTGGCGTCCGGCGAGCTTGTCGCCCTCGGCGATCTTGCGCTTCTTCGCGACGTAGACGCGGACGAGCTCGTTCACACCGGGCGACAGGTCGTCGCCGGCGTCGCGCGAGAACGTCTTGACGTCGATCACGACGCCGCCCTCGCCGTGCGGGACCTTGAGGGAGGTGTCGCGCACCTCGCGCGCCTTCTCCTTGAAGATCGCGCGGATCAGCTTCTCCTCGGCCGTCAGCTCGGTCTCGCCCTTCGGGGTCACCTTGCCGACGAGCAGGTCGCCCGAGCCGACCTCGGCGCCGATGCGCACGATGCCGCGGTCGTCGAGGTTGCGGAGCGACTCCTCCGAGCGGTTGGGGATGTCTCGCGTGATCTCCTCGTCGCCGAGCTTCGTCGAGCGGGCGTCGATCTCGTACTCGTGGATGTGGATCGACGAGAGGACGTCCTCCTTGACGAGCCGCTCCGAGAGGACGATCGCGTCCTCGAAGTTGTAGCCCTCCCAGGGCATGAACGCGACGAGCAGGTTCGCGCCGAGCGCGAGCTCGCCGTCGCGGGTCGACGACCCGTCTGCGAGCACCTGATCCTTCCTCACGCGATCGCCCAGACCGACGATCGGCTTCTGGTGGATCAGCGTGCCCTGGTTCGACCGCATGAACTTCGTCAGCGGGTACTCGTCCTTGCCGTCCTTCGTCTCCACGACGATCTTCTCCGCGTCGACGTCGACGACCTGGCCGGCGCCGTCCGAGACGATGACGTCTCCTGTGTCCACCGCGGCCCTGTACTCGAGACCGGTGCCCACGAGCGGCGCCTGCGTGATCATCAACGGCACCGCCTGCCGCTGCATGTTCGCGCCCATCAGAGCGCGGTTCGCGTCGTTGTGCTCGAGGAACGGGATCAGCGCGGTCGCCACCGAGACGATCTGCGCCGGAGCGACGTCCATGAAGTCGACGTCCTTCGGAGCCGCGATGACCGCCTCGCCGCCCGCCGAACGGCAGAGCACCTGCTCGTGCTCGAACTTGCCGCGCTCGTCGACCGTCTCGGAGGCCTGAGCGATCGTGTACTGAGCCTCCTCGATCGCGTCGAGGTAGATGATCTCGTCGGTCACCTTGCTGTTGACGACCTTGCGGTACGGCGTCTGGATGAAGCCGAACTCGCTCACGGTCGCCATCGAGGCGAGCGACGAGATCAGGCCGATGTTCGGGCCCTCCGGCGTCTCGATCGGGCACATGCGCCCGTAGTGCGTCGGGTGGACGTCGCGCACCTCGATCGGCGCGCGCTCGCGCGTCAGGCCACCGGCGCCGAGCGCCGAGAGGCGCCGGCGGTGCGTGAGGCTCGAGAGCGAGTTCGTCTGGTCCAGGAACTGCGAGAGCTGCGAGGAGCCGAAGAACTCCTTCAGCGCCGCAACGACCGGGCGGATGTTGATGATCGTCTGCGGGGTGATCGTGTCGACGTCTTCCGTCGTCATCCGCTCTCGGACGACGCGCTCCATCCGGTAGAGACCGACCCGGAACGCCTCCTGGATCAGCTCGCCGACGGTGCGGAGGCGCCGATTGCCGAAGTGCTCGTACTCGTCGAGCTCGTTCGCGATCGGCGCCCGCGGAAGGCTGATCGCGTCGGCCGCGTAGTCCTTCGAGTCCTCGTCGACACCGAGCAGCTTGGGCAGCTCGACGAGCTTGCCGACGAGCGAGACGATGTCCTGCTTCGTCAGGACGCGGACGTCGTCCGGGACGTCGACCCTGAGCCGCTGGTTCAGCTTGTAGCGTCCGACCTTCGTCAGGTCGTAGCGCTTGGGGTCGAAGAAGAGCGCGCGCAGCAGGTTGCGCGCGTTGTCGAGCGTCGGAGGCTCGCCGGGCCGCTGCTTCTTGAAGACCTCGATCAGGGCCTGATCCTCCGTCTGGGCCGGGTCCTTCTCGAGCGTGTTGACGATGAAGTGGGAGTTGTCGAAGAGCTTGAGCAGCGCCTCGTTCGTCGAGGTGTCGATCACGACGCCGGTCGAGGGGTCCTCGGCCGGCAGCGCCCGCAGCAGCGTCGTGATCGGAAGCTTGCGCTTGCGGTCGATCCGGGCGAAGACGATGCCCTTCTTGTCGATCTCGAGCTCGAGCCAGGATCCGCGTGACGGCATCAGGTTCGCGGTGAAGACCTGCTTGGTCGGGTCCTTGGGCTCCATCAGGTAGGCGCCCGGGCTCCGGACGAGCTGCGTCACGATGACGCGCTCCGTCCCGTTGATGATGAACGTGCCCCACTCGGTCATCATCGGGAAGTCCCCCATGAAGACCGTCTGCTCGCGGATCTCGCCCGTCTCCTTGTTGACGAAGCGAACGGTCATCGAGAGCGGTGCCTGGTAGGTCAGGTCCTTCTCACGGCACTCCTTGATGGAGACCGGAGGCTCGCCGAAGCGGTACTCGCCGAATTCGACGGCGAGCGTTCCCGTGTAGTCCTCGATCGGCGAGATGTCGTCGATCGTTTCCCGCAGACCCTCGTCCAGGAACCAGTCGAAGCTGGCCTTCTGGATGTCGATCAGGTTGGGGAGGTCGAGAACGTGCTTGAGGCGAGAAAAGTTCTTGCGCGCGCGAGGCGCAGTGACCCTGGTGGTCAAGGTGCGAACAGCCTCCCTTGGAGTTACGGCTTGTGGATAGGCGTACGGACGAGCGGAAACGGCGCGGAACCGCTCAGGGTACCGAAGTACCCCCTCCCTGCGCAAGGGTTGCCGGACGGACTCCCCGTCGGGCTCCCGGATGGTAGCGCGACGGCCTCAAAAACGCCAGCGGCGCCCTCATGGGGCGCCGCCGGCCGTTCGCTCGTGAAGAGTCGTCGCCCTAGGGGCCGGTCTTGAGCGCCTCGCGGGCCGACTTCGCGTCGGCGGCGATCTGCTCCAGCTCAGCCTTCACGCGCTGCCTCAGCTCCCCGAGGCCGGACTTCACCCGGTCCTTCGCCTGCTTGCACGCCGCCCTCGCTGCGGAGCGGGCGTCCTTGCTGCCCTTGGCGTCCGCCCGGGCAGTCCGGCACGCGGACTTGGCGTCGGCGGCGAGGTGCTCCCGCTCGGCCTTCGCGTCGGCGTGGACGCGCTCGCGCGCCGCCTTCGCCTCTGCGTGGATGCGCTCGAGCTCCGCCTTGTTGGCCTGGCGCTCGGCCTGCCGCTCCGCTTTGCGCTCCCCGGCCTTCGGCCGCGTCGGCGGGTCGTCCGCCGCCTGCGCGGGCAGCGCGACGAGCAGTGCCGCGAAGCAGAGTGTGATCAAGACCTTCAGCCGCATATGAACTCCTTTAGGCATTGCAAGTTGTCTCAGACTGTTTCGGCGCCCCGCCCCGCTCGCAACGACCCTCAACCGAGTGACCTGGAACGCCGTGGGGGCGCCCGTAGGCGCCCTCACGAAACCGGCTGTCAACCCACGAGAACCTACTTCACTTCGACGGTCGCCCCGGCCTCCTCGAGCTGTGCCTTGATCGAGTCGGCCTCCTCTCGGGCCACGCCTTCCTTGACCGCCTTGGGGGCACTGTCGACGAGGTCCTTGGCCTCCTTGAGACCGAGCCCGGTGATCGCCCGGACGACCTTGATCACGCCGATCTTCTGCTGGCCGGGTGCGATGAGGACAACGTCGAAGGCGCTCTGCTCCTCCACGACAGCGCCGTCGCCTCCGCCACCTCCGGCAACGGCGACCGCGACCGGCGCAGCCGCGGTAATCCCCCACTCCTCTTCGATCTTGTTCTTGAGCTCGACAAGCTCGAGGACGGTCATCTTCCCGAGCGTTTCGAACACGGTTTCGACTGCAGCCATTTCCTACTCCTCCGTTTCCTGCGTCTCAGTGGACTGCTCGCTCTCGGCGGCGACGGACTCGGTCTCGTCGGCCGCCGCGGTTGTCTCGGGCTCCGCGGGACTTTGTGGCTCTGAGCCACTTGCTTCCGGCTCGCCCTGCAACTCCGCCTCTGGAGCGGCGACTGCCGCCTCGGCCTCGCCCGAAGGGACGGTTTGTGGCTCTGAGCCACTAACTCCGCCCTCGCCCTGCGCTTCCAGCTGCTCGATGCGGGCCTCGATCAGCCCGACGAGGTTCCGAAGCGGTGCGTTGAAGAGCCCGACGACCGCGTACAGGGGGCCGGTGATCGCGCCCAGCACCTGACTGCGCAGCTGGTCCAGCGGCGGCAGCTTGCTGAGGCTCTCGATCTCCTCGGCCGTGATCGGCCGGCCTTCGAGCACGCCGCCGCGCACTTCCAGCACCCGGGTCTCACGCGCAGCTGCTGCGATCGCCTTCGCGACGGCGACCGGGTCGCCTTCGGCTTCGAGGAACGCGATCGCGGTCGGCCCCTCGAGCAGGGCCAGCAGTGAGTCGGCTCCGGCCGCCTCTGCCGCGCGGCGCGTCAGCGTGTTCTTGACGACCGTGAACTTCGCCCCGTGCTTCAGCAGCTCGGTGCGGAGGTTGTCGATCTGCGGCATCGTCAGCCCGCGGTAGTCGGCCACGATCAGCGTCGGGGTCGTCTGCAGACGCTCTGTCAGCTCTGCGACGAGTCGCTGCTTCTCTTCTTTCTGCACTGTCATTCCCTCCGGAATGACCAGGCCCGCCGGAGGCGGGCCAGGGCGAGAGCTTCCGCTCTCGGACAAGCCCCACCTCGGCTGGACTTCTGCCTTGCGGCTGCCAGCTGTCTTCGGCGGTCTAGTCGATTACGACGTAACTGTAGCGTCCTCCGCCGAGGCATTCGCCTCGTCGAGTTCCTCCATGATCCCTCGCGTTCGCGCGGGATCGACCTTGATTCCAGGGCCCATCGTCGTCGCGAGGGTAACCCCGTGGATGTAGCGCCCCTTGGCGGCCGAGGGCTTGGCGCGCACGATCTCGTCGATCAGGCTCGCGTAGTTCTCGATGAGCTCCCGCTCGCCGAAGCTCTTCTTGCCGATCGCAACGTGGACGTTCGCGCCGCGGTCCGTCCGGTATTCGAGCTTGCCGGCCTTCGCGTCGCGAACCGCCTTTCCGACGTCCATCGTGACGGTGCCGGTCTTCGGGTTCGGCATCAATCCGCGGGGGCCGAGGATCCGGCCGAGCTTCCCGACGACTCCCATCTGGTCGGGCGTGGCGACGGCGACGTCGAAGTCGATCTCACCCGCCTCGACCTTCGCCGCGAGGTCAGCGGTGCCGACGACATCGGCGCCTGCCTCCTGCGCCTCGCGCGCCTTGTCACCGTCGGCGAAGACGGCAACACGCATCTCGCGCCCCGTCCCGTGCGGCAGCATCAGGGTGCCGCGCAGCTGCTGGTCGGCGTGCCGGACGTTCAGGCCGAGCCGGAAGTGGGCCTCGACCGTCTCGTCGAACTTGATCCCGTCGAAGCTCTTCAGCATCCGGACCGCCTCGACCGGCGAGTAGAGCCGCTCGCGGTCGATGATCGCCCGGTCGTTGCGGTATCGCTTGCCGTGCTGCGCCACTTAGGTGTCCACCTCCACGCCCATCGAGCGGGCCGTCCCCGCGATCACGAGCATCGCGTGCTCGACGTCGCGTGCGTTCAGATCCTGCATCTTCGTCTCGGCGATCGAGCGGAGCTGGGTCTTCGTCAGCCGACCGACCTTCTCGCGGTTCGGCTCGCCCGAGCCCTTCTCGATCCGCAGCGCCTCCTTGATCAGGACGGCGGCCGGCGGCGTCTTCGTGATGAAGGTGAACGAGCGGTCCTCGAAGACGGTGATCTCGACGGGAGTGATGCGGCCGTTCTGGTCGGCGGTCTGGGCGTTGAACGCCTTGCAGAACTCCATGATGTTCACGCCGTGCTGACCGAGCGCGGGGCCGACCGGCGGCGCCGGGTTGGCCTGCCCGCCGGGGATCTGCAGCTTGATGACGGTGAGGACCTTCTTCGCCACGCGCTACCTCAGTCGATCTTCTTCACCTGGTCGAACCCGAGCTCGACCGGGACCTGCCGCTCGAAGATGTCGACGAGCACCTTCAGCTTCTGCTGGTCGGGGTTGACGTCCACGATCTCGCCGTCGAAGTCGCTGAGCGGGCCCGACGTGACCTTCACCTGCTCCCCGAGCGCGAACTCGACGAGCGTGCGCGCACGCTCTGCGGCAGGGGTGCCGGTGTGGAGGATGCGGTCGACCTCCGGCTGCGAGAGCGGGATCGGCTTGCTGCCTGCGCCGACGAAGCCTGTTACGCCCGGCGTGTTCTTCACGACGGTCCAGGCGTCGTCGTTCAGGTCCATGTTCACGAGCACGTAGCCCGGCAGGACGCGCTTCTCCGTCTGCACCTTCTGGCCGTCCTTGGTCTCGATCACCTGCTCGGTCGGCACGACGACGCGGCGAAAGCGCGGGCGCTGGGCCATCGAGTCGATCCGGTGCTCGAGATTCGCCTTCACCTTGTTCTCGTGGCCGGAGTAGGTGTTGATGACGTACCAGCGGAACATGACTAGAGGATCGCCTCGATCACCCGTTGCCAGACGAGGTCGTTGATCCAGAGGTAGAAGCCCGTGATCGCGCACGCGATGACCACGACGATCGACCCTGTCGTGACCTGGCGCTGGTCGGGCCACTCGACCTTCCGAAGCTCGGCGATCGACTCGCGGATGAACGAGCCGCGCGGTGTGTCGCGCCGGCCGGTCTGGCCACGTGTCTGCTGCTGCGCCGGACGCACCTGGGCCTGGCGCGAGCGGGCGCGCTGCGAGAAGGACTGATCGCCCGACGCGGGCGCCCCGGGGGTCGCCGCCTGCTGGCGGCGCGTCGCCCGCCGTTGGGAGCGGGAGGCCATCAGCGCGTCTCCCGATGCGGCGTGTGGTGGCCGCACCAGCGGCAGAACTTCTTGAACTCGATGCGGTCGGGATCGTTCCGCTTCGACTTCGTCGTCTG
Source organism: uncultured Actinomycetes bacterium (assembly GCA_963700495.1). GTDB lineage: Bacteria > Actinomycetota > Thermoleophilia > Gaiellales > Gaiellaceae > JACCTU01. The sequence goes on from CAVOXT010000006.1 coordinate 359,229, forward strand.
GTAGTTCCGCCGCTTGCACTCGGTGCAGGCGAGGGTGATCCCGACTCGTACTCCAGTGGCCACGGTGAAGATCCTTACGTCAGTCTGAACACAGAAAGGTAGCGGCCGGATGGCCGCCGCGCCGGGCATCGTACCTTCCCGGCGATAGCGGCGGGTGGATTCGAACCACCGACCTACGGGTTATGAGTCCGTCGCTCTAACCACTGAGCTACGCCGCCGAGAGAAAAACAGTGTAGCCGGGGGGTTGATCCGGCCTCCCTCCGCGCGCACGATCTGAGCATGCAGCGCCGCGCCGTCCTGGGTCTCGCGCTCGCCGCCGCGCTCGCGGCGATCGCGAGCGACACCTCGCAGGCCGACCCCGGCCACCAGCCTTACATCTTGGGCGTCGTGCTCGAGCGTATCGCCGGCCGCAACGCGGCTCTCGTCGACGTGCGCTGGTCGTTCTCCTGCTACCCGCAGCTGACCGCCGACGCGAGGTACGAGTACTCAATTGCACTCGTCCGACTGAGCCCCGCGCCGCAGCAGTCGCGTCGCGTGGTCTCGGACACGGTGGCGGCGGGCACCGTCCGGCTCCAGCTCACGCCCGGCCGCTATCGGGCCGACGGCGACCCGTTCTTCTGCCTCGCGACGATTCGTGACACGAAGACGCTGCCCGAGCGGGGCCTGCCGTTCGAGGTGCCGGACTTCTGCGACTGGGAGACGCTCGCCGTGCGCGGGAGGGCGACGGCAAAGGGTCGAGTCCTCTCCGCGGGCGATTCGGTTCGGCCAGGGGAGACGCTGAGCCTTGCGCCCGGAGCCTCGGCGTCGCTGAGGAACGAACCGGCTGTCGCAGCGCCCGCGAGCGCAAGCAGCCTCGCCGTGTCAGGCGGCAGCCGGGCGGAAGTCGAGCGCGGGAGCTGCGTCGCGCGCGGCGGCTGGCGGATCCGGCTCGCGAAAGGACAGATAGTCGCGAAGGCGGGCGAGAACTCGGCCCCGCATCAGGTGGTGACGACGGGCTCGGTCTCGAGCGGTCGGGCGGCGACGTGGTCGGTGTCTGTCGCCGGTCCGACCACGCGGGTGCGGGTCACACACGGGACGGTCGTGCTGAGCACCCGCGCCGGCCGCCGAACGCTGCGGGCAGGAACATCTGAGATCGTGCGCGGCTAGTCACCTAGACGGCGACGTCGCGGCGGTTGAACAGCCACGGCGCGGCTGCAGCCGCGAGGAGCGCGAGCGCCGCCAGCACGAGGGCTCCGCTGCCGAGCCCTTCGCGGAGCGGATCCCCGACTTGCTCGAAGGGCGAGAGGATCCGCCACGGCTCGAGCATGTCGACGGTCTGGCCGAGCGCGTTCAGCAGGTACGCCGCGACCGCGAGCGCGGCTGCGACCCCGATCGCGACGGAGCGGCTCCCGGTCGCCGACCCGACGAGGAGGGCCAGGAAGCCGTACAGCAGGGCCAGCAGATACGAGCCGACGACCGCGGCGGCGAGGTTGCCGAGCCCGATGTCGAGGGAGAACAGCGGTCCGGGGAGCGCGATCGACGCGAACAGGACGAGTGAGAGGAGTGCGAGCTGCACCGCGATCGCGACCGCCTTCTCGAGCACGAGCCGCGTGCGCGAGATCGGAATCGAGAGCAGCAGGTCGAGCGTCCCGGCTTCCTCCTCCCCTGCGATGGCCCGCGCCCCGCCTCCGACCACGTAGATCATCAGCACGAGCGGGACCAATAAGGAGAACAGCTGCGAGTAGAGGTACCCGGCGGGCGAGGTCAGGTCGGTGCCGAAGAACGCCTGGACGACCTCCGGGTAGTCCTTGAGCAGCTGGTCGTACTGCTTGTCGCCCTTGATCGACGGGTAGAACGCAATGTTGACGAGCACGAGTGCCACGACGCCGAGCGACCACCAGGCGAAAGCGCGCCAGCCGTCCCTGATCGTCTTCAGGGAGACGCTACGGAGCACCGCCGTCCCCTGAGTAATAGGAGAGAAAGACCTCTTCCAGGTCGGGTTCGTGGCTCGTCAGGTCCTCGAGCTCGTGCCGCGCAAGCTCCTTCACGAGCGCGTCCGGCGAGCCTTCGATCTGGAGGCGGGCGAGGTTGCCCTCGACGTCGAGCTCCTGAACGCCCGGCACGGCCGCGAGCGCTCCCTGAGGGGCGGGTCCCTTGAAGCGGATCACGAACCGCCGGAGCGAACGCTGCCGGAGCGCGTCCACCTCCTCGACGTCGACGAGGCGCCCCTCGCGGATGATCCCGACCCGGTCGGCGACCTCCTGCACCTCGGAGAGCACGTGGGAGGAGAGAAAGACGGTGCGGCCCTCGTCGGCGGTCTCGCGGAGGAGTGTGTTGAACGCCTGCTGCATCAGCGGGTCAAGGCCCGAGGTCGGTTCGTCGAGGACGAGCAGCTCGGGTCGATGCGCGAAGGCCTGGACGAGCCCGATCTTCTGCTTGTTCCCTCGCGAGAGCGACCGGATCGGCCGGTGGAGCTCGACCTCGAAGCGCTCGGCAAGCGAGGCGGCATAGGCCCGCTCCACGCCGCCGCGCAGGTTCCCGAAGTACTCGAGCAGCTCGCCGCCGGTCATCCGGTCGTACAGCGAGAGCTCCCCCGGGACGTAGCCGATGCGGCGATGGAGTGCTACCGAATCGCGCCGGCTGTCGAGACCAAGGGCCTCGGCGCGTCCGCTCGTCGGCCGAATCAGGTCGAGCAGGACCCGGATCGTGGTGCTCTTCCCGGCCCCGTTCGGCCCGAGAAACCCGAACACCTCCCCCGCCCTCACCTCGAGCGAGAGCTCGAGCACGCCGCGCTGTTTGCCGTAGAGCTTCGTCAGGTTGTCGAGCCGGATGGCGGCGGCCACAGGGCCATTGTGGCGTTCACCGCCCGGTCGTCGAGAAGTGCTGGTAGTCGGGGGACCCCGTCCAGCGGCCGCCCCACGCCCAGCCCTGGGAAGCGAATGCGTTCACGAGCTCGCCGCCGGCGACCGCCATCCCGGGGCGGACGCGTCCGCGGTCGGCATAGCGGCGTCCCGCCGTCGGCCGGACGCGGCCGCCGAGGACGTAGGGATTCTCGATCGGGTTCACGTCGACCGCGAGGCCGTAGGCGTGCATGGACCAGGCGCCGGTCGTCGATCCGACCGCGCGGCGGCAGTTGAAGGCGGACGTGTTGTCGGCGGCCATCGACGTGTCGTCGCTGCCGCGGTATTCGGACACCGGCTGCATCCGCCGGATCGGAAACCGCGCGGCGTACAGACGCCCGAACACCGCCACGACGTCGCCCGTCACCCGCCGGTTCACGACGAGCGACCCGAGGTGCGCCCGCCCGTCGAAGCCCCAGTACGTGAGCCGAACCGTCGCGGAGCTGATCGGGCGCCGACGGGGCAGCCCGCTGCGATAGGAGTGGCGCAGGTCCGCCCAGCGCACGGGCGCCACCGACGCGCTGAACGCCGGCGGCGGAGCGGCCGCGGCCGCTGGCCCGGCTGCGAGGCCGGCCGCGGCGACAAGCGCGGCGGCGCGCACGCGCCCAGACTACTCTGGCCGCCGATGCTGCTCGCAGCGTTCCTCGCGGCCGCTACGGCCGCCTGCCCGTCGAACCTCGCGAACGACCTCCGCACGCAGCCGCCCGCGTCGCAGCTGATCACGGTCGAGGCCGCGACGACGCGCGCGACGTACGCCTCGCTCCGAATCTGGCGACGCTCCGGCAGCTGCTGGGCACCGGCGGGCGGGCCGTACCCCGCGCGGGTCGGGTCGAACGGGCTCTCGGCGGACCGGAGAGAGGGCGACCGCACGACGCCGGTCGGCACGTTCCGGATCCACCCGACCATGTACGGCAACGAGGCGAACCCCGGCGTCAGGTTCCGCTACCGGCGCGTCCGCTGCGGCGACTGGTGGAACGAGGATCCGTCCTCGCCCACGTACAACACGCTCCAGCACGTCGCCTGCGGCCGCAGCCCGCCCTTCAAGGTACGAAACGGCGACGGGATTTGGCAGAACACGCGCGCCTACCCCTACCTCGCCGTCATCGAGTTCAACATGAATCCCGTCGTGCCCGGCCGTGGGTCGGGGATCTTCCTGCACGCCCAGACAGGACGTGCCACGAACGGGTGCATCAGCCTCCGGCGCGCGGATCTCCGCCGCGTGCTCCGCTGGCTGCAACCCGCGAGCACGCCGCACATCGCGATCGGCACAGCTGCGCAGCTGCGCGGCTGATGACCGGCTCGGGCTCCGCTCCTGCTCTCCCGGCACCCCCGGACGTCGAGGAGGTGCGGCGCATCGTCTCCATCGCAAACCCGGTCATCCGCAATCTCGAGATCACGTACTGCTACTCGCGTCTCGCCGACGCGATCGCCGCCCGAACCGGCCAGGGCGCAAACTGGTGCACGTACGCGACATGGGCGTCGCGACAGGCCGGCGGGACGATCCGCGGCGAGGATCTGGTCGCGCAACTCGGCTCGCGCCTCGGGCAGGGTCGCGAGCTGCTGCATCCCGCGCGCTCGCTCGGGCGGTGGCTCCTCCGCCGCGGTCTCTTCGAGCCCAACTCGAGACTTGGGCGGCTGACCGGGGAGCTGCACACGCCCTTCGACGCCTTCGAGTTGGCGAGCGACGCAGTGGCGCGCGGCAACCGCAAGGTCTTCGAGGAGATCGGCTTCGAGTTCGCGCGCTACCTGCAAGAGGTCCCGGCGGATGCGCCTCTTGAATCGCCGCAGATCCGCCGGTTCATCGACGGGCTGCGGCCGGGCGAGCCTCCGGAGGGTCAGCGCTACCTCCGCCGGGCGTTCGCGCGCTACGACCGTCAGCGTTTCGAAGACCTGCCGAAGGAGCGCGTCGAGCTCACCGTGCTCGCCAACCTCGAAGTCGGGTTGCACGAGCAGACGCGTCTGCAACCGGAGATCAGGGAGTCCGTCGACGCCGCGTATGCGACCAATCAGAACCTCGGCGCGCGTCTGGTGGAGGTGCTGTTCCCGTGGGCCGCCGGTCGCCGGCTGGTTCGCCGGCCTGCGGGCGCCGTCCTCGGCCTCCTGGCCTCGGGCGTACAGCGCACGGCGAGCGGACTTGCCCGCGAGGTCGTCACCGAGTCCCTGCTCGTCCTCTCGCTCCCCGGCCGCGTGCTCGCCCTCGGGACGAACCTCGATGACCCGTTCCCCGACGACCTGCGCGAGATCGAAAACGCCGACTTCGCCGCGCTGCTCGCGCGCTACGAGCCCGTCCCCCCGGCGGCGGACGACTGCGGCGCGACCGATTGGTCGGAGCTCGACGAACGGATGCACTACATCGCGCACCTGTTCCGGTGCTTCCACGCGCATGCGGAGCTCTTCGAGCCGCCGTTCACACCTGAGCAGGTGCGCGACTTCCGCAGCGGGCGCGTTCCCGACGGAGATCTTTGATCCGCGTGTGCATCAGCGGAACGATCGCGCCCCGATAGGTTGGCGCTCGTGCACGGGAGATTCGTCGCCCGAGAGGTCGGGCCGACGACGATCGGCGTCCTCGTCGTCGCCCTGGGCGTCCTGTGGGTTGTTGCACGGCCCGCCGGGGAGCCGGCCGGGCGCTACGTCGGGCAGCTGCTGGGCGCCGAGTCGATTCTGCTGCTGTCGATCGGCCTCGTGCTCATCAGCACGCTGCCGTGGGTCGAGGAGTGGTTCGACGGGATCGACCGGGCTGCGATCTGGCATCGCCGGGTTGCGATCACCGGTCTGGTCCTGCTCGCGCCGCACGTGTTGCTGTCGTCCAACCCTGACGGCACTGCGCTCGGTGGGCCGCTCGGCGCCATCGGAGCGATCGGCCTGGTCGCGCTCGCGCTGTGGGCGATCCTGCCGCGTTGGCAGTCGGTGGTGCCGGCGCCGCTGCGAGGCCTCGTGGTTGCCTCGCGCGACGCACCGGTCGTGCGTGACGTTCGCCGCATCTTCGGCGGCTATGAGCGCTGGCGGGCGCTGCACCGCACCACGGGGCTGTTCGTCGCCGCGGGCTTCGCGCACGGCGTGCTCGACGGAACGCCGTTCGACGACGCGGCTGTCCTGCGCTGGAGCTATGTGGCGATCGGCGCCGTCGGGCTCGGGTTCTACGTCTACCGCGAGCTGCTCGCGCGCTTCTTCCTGTCGCTACACGACTACGAGGTGGAGGCGGTTCGCGAGATCGACGAGGGTCTCGTCGAGATCGCGATGCGGCCGATCGGCCGGCCCGTCGACTTCGTGCCCGGCCAGTTCGCGATGGTCTACCTCGAAGCCAAGGACGGCTGGCATCGGCATCCGTTCACGATCTCCAGCGCTCCGCACGAAGACGTCGTCCGCGTCACCGTCAAGGCGCTCGGCGACTACACGTCGCGCCTGCACGAGCTCATCGAGCCGGGCATGCCCGCGGTCATCGGCGGCCCCCACGGGCGCTTCAGCCACTGGCGCGGGACAGATCGGCAGGTGTGGATCGCCGGCGGCGTCGGCGTCGCGCCGTTCCTCAGCTGGCTGCGCGCACTCGACGGTCATCGGCTGCCGCATCGCGTGGACTTCTTCTACACCGCCGACGGCGAGTCGCCGTTTGCCGAGGAGATCCGCGAGATCGCCGATCGCCACGAATCGCTGCGCGCACATCTGATCGACACGAGCGTCGAGGGTCGACTCACGCCCGAGCGCGTCCTCGCCGCCGCCGACGGCGCACGAAGCGGCCTGTCGGTCTTCATGTGCGGGCCTCGGGGGATGCTGCGGACGTTCCAGACCCAGCTGCGGCTGGCCGGGGTGCCCGCCAAGCACATCCACCGCGAGCAGTTCGACTGGCGCTGAAGCGACCGCCTACTTGATCAGCGTGAGCATCTTGAACATCGGCAGGTACATCGAGATGATGATCACGCCGACCATCAGGCCGACGGCGATCATCATCAGCGGCTCGATGATCGAGGTCAACGACTGAATCGACGCGTCGACCTCGTCCTCGTAGAAGTCCGCGATCTTGCCGAGCATCTTCTCGAGCTCTCCGGTCTCCTCGCCGATCTTCACCATCTGCGCGACCATCGGAGGGAAGACCGGGTTCTCGATCATCTCCTGCGCGATTGGAACGCCCTCGTGCACGCGCACGCGCACCTCGGTCAGTGCGTCCTCGATGACCCAGTTCCCGGCAGTCTGCCCGGTGATCTCGAGCGACTTGATGATGTCGACGCCGGCTGCAACGAGCGTGGAGAGCGTCCGGGAGAAGCGCGCCATCGTCACCTTCAGGACGACGTCGCCGATCTTCATCGGGATCTTCAGCTTGAAGCGGTCCCAAAGCTTGCGGCCGCCTTCGGACTTCTTCCAGCGCCGGAACCCGACGACGATCCCGATCATCGAGGGGATGATCACGTACCAGCGTGTGCGGAGAACGTCGGATACAGCCACGACCCACTTCGTCAGCGTCGGCAGGTCGCCGCCGAGGTCGGCGAAGATCTTCACGAAGACCGGGACGAGGAACATCAGCATCCCGACCAGGACGAGGGTCGCGAAGATCAGCACCATCGTCGGGTAGATCATCGCGCCCTTGACGCGTCGCTTGATCTGTGTGTCCTTCTCGATCTGGAAGGCGACGCGGTCGAGCACCTGGTCCAGGATTCCCGCGGCCTCACCCGCCTCGACCATCGAGACGTAGAGGCGCGAGAAGACCTTCGGGTGCCTCCCAAGTGCCTGCGAGAGCAGCAGACCGCCCTCGACGTCGGCGCGCAGCTCGGCGACCACCTGCGCCAGGTACTTGTCGTCGGTCTGCTCCTCGAGGATGACGAGGGCGCTGACGACGTTCAGTCCCGCCTCGATCATCGTCGCGAACTGGCGCGAGAAGATCTGGAGCGACTTCGGCTTGACCGCCTTGAAGAAGGTGCGGGCGGAGTCCTGGCCCGAAGCAGGGAGCTCTTCGAGCATGCTCGCGAGCAGGCCGCGAATCCGCAGCTGCTCACGCGCTGCTTTCGCGTCGGGCGCGCTGACCTGGCCCGTGGCCTCGAGGCCCTGCGCGTTGATCGCGGCGTATGCGTACGTCGCCATCTAGAGACCCGTCGACTCGTCGAAGGTCGACCCGACCCGCGCCCATGGCCTCGCGGACAGCGCGGTCGCATCGCGCACCACGATCGTCACCTTCTTGACCGCTCGACCGTTCTGCGGCGTCGTCAACACGATGTAGGTGTCGATCCGGTAGAGGCGCCCGTCCGGCCCTTTGACCGAGCGAATCGGCTGGCACTCCTCCGGCGGGGACGGGGCGCCGCATGCCGAGTTCTGCTGACTCCCCGAGTACGCCACGTCACCGGTGTAGGTCGCGTTGCCCTGCGCGGTCGTCAGCGCGGTGCTGTCGAGCCTGATGTCCGCGTAGCGGAGCGCGTGGTAGCGCTCCATCTGGATGTTCGCGACGGCGGCCGCCGTCGAGATCTTCCCGGCGCGCTGGAGCGAGAGCGCTCCGGCTTGGAACGACGCCACGAGAGCCAGGATGCCCACGTTCATGATCGTCATCGAGACCAGGAGCTCGATCAGGCCGAAGCCGTCCTGCTTTTTCGCCGCAAGCGAGAACACGCTTCCCTATCGGCAATCCGGCGCTGGGGCCTTAGCCCACGGAGATCAGTTCGAGCTCGTATCTGAGGCCGTCGGCCGTGTTCACGAGCGTCACGGGTTTCCCCTTTTCGAGGGTCAGCGTCGGGCTGCCGGAGGCGAACGCGCCTCCTGCGATCCTGATCTTCGCCTTGCCCCCGGAGATGGAGGCCAGCATGAAGACGGGTTCGTCCTTTGGGAAGTCCGCCTTCACGGCAACGGTCTCCTGGGCGCCGTTGACGGAAATCACGGCCGTCCCCGCAGCAGCCGTCGGTCCACTCGAGCCCGAGGACGGCGGTTTCGTCCCGCCCGCCTTGGTCCCGGCCGGCGACGCGGGCTGGTCGTCGTTGTTGGCGGAGTTGTCGACCGGGACGACCTGCTGTGCGAAGGGATCCTTGCTCTTGAAGCGGCCGAACGAGACCAGCTGGCCGGTCGTTGCGGCTGGGGGCGGCTCGGAGTCGATGAGCGTTCCGTCCCCCGCGCCCGATGCCTGCGTGTCGCCGTCTGAGCCGCTGACGGAGCCGGGCGTCGGCAGCACGCTCGGATCGACGGCCCCGGGCACCGGCGCGGCCGCGGCCGGCGGGGGTGGCGGCGACCCTTTCATCATGTTCAACGTCCGCGGCACCTGGATTGCCATCACTCCGAGCAGGAGGACGCCCCCGACGGCGGCAATGATCTTCTGGCGCTTGGCCTTTGCCTTCAGGTCGACCTTCTTCGCCATCAGGGCGCTCCCGCGGCAGTGCCGCTGTCGGGGAGCGGAGGCGGTTCGGTCGTCGCCGGGGCCGTGCCGGTGTCGTTCTGCGACGTGTCCGTGTTCGTCGAGTCGGTCGGCGTGGCCGCGGCTCCCGGAGCCGGCTCGCCGGCGGTTCCGTAGAGCAACGCGCTCACGCTCAGGAGCGCCTTGATGTGCGGGAACTTCGTATCCGCCTCGGTGAAGTTGATCTTGTCGACCGAGAAGAGCATCCCCGTCGCGTGCAGCCGGCCGTCCTGGACGGAAACGAGGTTCCGCAGCCGGTAGAGGAAATCCGAGAGTGTGTAGAAGTCGCCGGTGAAGACGACCTCGATCGGCAGTGCGCGGAAGGACCCGACTGCGACAGCGCCCGACGGCGTGATCTGCTCGAACACGATGCCGGCCTCGGCGGCCGTCTTGCTCAACTCGAGCAGAACGCCCGCGATGTCGGGATTGGAAGGCATTGCCTTCGAGAGCCGGAAGAGGTCGGCGGTGCGGACCGGCTCGGTGTTCTCCGCCGCCTTGGAAGCGACGCGCGCCTGGACGATCTGAGCCTGGACGTCGGCGACCTGGGTGGCGATGGCGGCCGCGCGCGAACGCTGCGGCGAGATGAGCAGCATCCAGCCTGCCAGCGCAATCGCGAGCACCACGGCGCCGCCGATCCCGGCGGTCACCGCCGGCGAGAGCTTGCGCTTCTGCTTCGCGACCGTCACGAGGTCGCGCCTCCGGCGCGAATGTCGGCGAGGATGGTGAACCCGACGATCGTCCGGCCGAGAACGTTGGACCGCGAACTTTGCTGGAGCCACACGTTCTTGAGGTCGGGAATCACCGACAGGCGCGTCAGCAGCCGTGCGACCGCCTCGTGTGAGTACGTCGAGCCCGCGATGCTCAGCAGCGTCGGCGCTGCTCCGGGCGGGGTCACAGGAGGAGCTGCGCTCCCCGCCGGAACCGGCGACGTAGCGCTGAAGTTCGTCAACCACACGTCGTCGGGCAGCACGAGCGAGATCTGCCGCAGCACGCGGTCCCAGGCGATCCGGTGCGTGAGCGCGCTCGACAGCGCGCTCAGCCGTTGGTCACGCTCGGTCGCGAGCTGGCGCTGAGCCGCCCCCTTCGCCGCGAGGTCTGCGGCGGTCGGCAGCAGCGCGAGGTCGGCCTGTGCGTCCTGGAGCTCGATGCCGGCAGCCGACGACTCGCTCTTGGCTGAGAAGTACATGACACCGAGGACGCCGGTCACGAGCACGACGAGCGCGGTCGAGATCAGCGCAGGCACGTTCTGCTTCTTGCGCGACTGCTGTTGGTCGTCCCTCGGGAGCAGGTTGACGGCGCGCACGGCCTAGTCCTCGATCCCGAGACCGATGGCGACGGCGAGCGAGCCCAGCTGCTCGGGCTCGCGCAGCTTGCTTGCGATCTTGACGCGGACGAGCGGATCGCCGACGCGAACGCGCACGCCGATCACGCGCTGAAGCTCCTCTGCGAAGCCGGTGAGATGCGCGGTGCCGCCGGTGAGCACGATCTCCCCGATCCTGAGAGAGCCCGGCTGGTTCTGGTAGAACTGAAGCGAGGAGACGAGCTCGCGTGCGAACGCCTGCACCTGCCGCTGGAGCGCCTCCTGGGCCTTGAGCGTTTGTCCCTCTGTGAATCCTGCGGGACGTTCCGGACCGCTCAGCGAGAGCTCGTGCTTCATCCCCTCGACCTCTGACGGCGTCAGGTCGAGCGCGCGGGCAAGCGCGACGTTCAGCGTCTGGCCGCCCCAGTCGAGGACGCGCGTGAACTCGCAGACGCGGCCGTCCGAAACCGCAAAGGTCGTACGGTCGTGGCCGACCGTGACCGCCACCAGGGCGGCCTCGGCGGGCGTGGCGTCCTCGCGCGGCGCGGCGAGCGCACGCAGCAGGGCGAAGGCTTCGAGGTCGATGCCCACGAGCTGCAGTCCCGCCTTTCGGCATGCGGCGACGTAGCGATCGATCAGGTCGCGGTAGGCGAGGACGAGCAGGATCTTGCGTGTCAGCTCGCCTTCCTCTGTCCTCGACTCGCTCACGACCTGAAAATCGAGCACCGCCTCGTCGATCGGGATCGGCAGCGCTTCCTGTGCGCGGAACCTGATCGCGTTCGCGAGCTGCTTCGGATCCTCGATGCCGGGGATCTCGAGCGTGCGGACGCCGATGCGGTTTGTGGCGATGCCGAGCCGGACGCCGCGCTTCGGCAGCTTGTTCTTCGCGAAGAATTCCTTCAGCGCCTCCGCCAGCGTGTCGGGGTCGAGGAGCTCACCGTTGGCGACGATTCCCGCCGCAAGCGGTTCTCGCGCCAGCTGGAGGACCTCCGCGTGGCCGTTGTTCGAGACGGTCGCCGCCGCGAGCTGCGAGGCGCCGATCTTCAGTCCGACGATCCGCTTCGGCCCCTTACCGCGGCGCGCTCCGCGCGGGGACGGGCGCGGGATCGAGAAGGACATCGACGGCCGCTCGCGCTTCGGCTTCGGCTTCTTCGCTTCCTTGGGCTGATCGGCGTCGACGGTGGCCTCATCGGTGCTCTTGGCACCCTTCCGTCCGAGTGAGCGCTTGTAGAACGGCACGCTCGCGGCCGCCTTCACCTTCCGCTTCTTCTCCTTCTTCTTCTTCTTGGGCTCCTCGGGTAGCGGCGGAAGCTGCGCTTCGGACACGGGCGGGTACACGACGACAGCGGCGAGAGCGGGAGCCGCCGAGATCGGCGTCGAAACGGGCTCAGGCTCGACCGGGACGGCCGCCGGAAGCTCGGCCTCGACGGGCGCAGCAGGTGCCGCTGCAGGCGGTGCGGCGAGATCGAGCAGGTCGATCACCTGTGCGTCGGGCTCCGGTGCGACCGCCGGCGGAATCACTGGGATCGCGGCCGGGGCCGGCTCAGGCGCAGACGGCGTGGAGAAATCGAGAATGTCGATCACCTGTGCGTCGGGCTCCGGTGCGACCGCCGGCGGAATCACCGGGATCGCGGCCGGGGCCGGCTCAGGCGCAGACGGCGTGGAGAAATCGAGAATGTCGATCACCTGCGCATCGGGCTCCACGGCGACCACATGTGGAATCGGCGGGGTTGAGTCCGCGACCGGCTCCGGCTGCACGAGCTCGACAACGACCGGTGCCTCGGCAACGGGCTCGACGGGCAGCGGCGGCGCGGGCGTAGGCTCGACCACCGGCTCGACCTCGACCACCGGCTCGGGCGCGACCACCGGCTCGGGCTCGACCACCGGCTCGGGCGCGACCGGAACGGGCGCTGTGGCCTCGGGCATGTACGCCCGGAGCAGCTCGACGGCGGAAGGAGCCTGGTCCTCGACCGGGGCCTCGGGCTCAGGAGTCTGCTCGGCCTCCTGCTTCGGCTTGCGCCCGAACGAGACCTCCTTCTTCCAGAACGACGTCTTCGGCTCGGTCGGGCTCTCGGTCGGCGTGGGCGCTTCGGGCTCAACCGCGGCGGACTCGTCCTTCTTCTTCTTCCCGCCGCCGGAGAACTTGATCTCCTTCTTCCAGTTGACCATGGCTAGCTTCCGGCAATCCGCAGGCCCATGCCGAGCGGCTCCGGGAGTTCGGACTCGGGCTCCGCGTACGCAGCGGTCGTATCGAACCCGCCGCGCTCGAGCAGTCCGAGCAGCTGGTCAGCGCGGCTCGAGGCAGAGAGCGCGACATCGAGCGTGATCACATGCCGCAGCGTCAGCTCGGCGAGCGACTGCTCCATCGTCTGCATGCCCTTCTGGGTGCCGGTCTGCATGATCGTGTAGATCTGCTCGACCTTCCCCTGGCGGATCAGGTTGCGCGTAGCGTCGTCGGGAAGCAGGATCTCGAGCGCGGCGATGCGGCCGTTCCCAGCGGCCACCGGCAGCAGCGCCTGTGTGACGATCCCCTGGAGCGAGCCGGCGAGCTGCATCCGGACCTGCGCCTGCTGTGCGGGCGGAAAGACGTCGATGATGCGGTCGACCGTCCCGGCGGCGCTCTGCGTGTGGAGCGTGCCGAGCACGAGGTGACCCGTTTCCGCGGCGGTGAGCGCGGTCCCGATCGTCTCGAGGTCGCGCATCTCGCCGACGAGGATCACGTCGGGGTCCTGACGGAGAGCTGCGCGAAGACCTTCGGCGAAGCTCGGCGCGTCGACTCCGATCTCGCGCTGGTTGACGATGCAGCGCTTGTGGCGGTGCACGAACTCGACCGGGTCCTCGATTGTGAGGATGTGGTCGGTGCGGTTGCGGTTGACCTCGTCGATCATCGCTGCGAGCGTCGTCGACTTGCCGGAGCCGGTCGGGCCGGTGACGAGCACGAGACCTCGGGGCTTCTCGGCGAGCGAGTGGAGTGAGGGAGGCAGCCGTAGCTCCTCGAGCGTCTTGATCTCCTCGGGAATCAGGCGAAACGCGGCTGCGACGCATTCGCGCTGGAAGTAGACGTTGACGCGGAAGCGCGCAACGCCGGGGATCTGATGCGCGAAGTCGAGCTGACGCTTGATCTCGAAGTTCTTCTGCTGCTCGCTCGAGAGGATCTGGTACATCAATTGCTGGGTGTCCTCGGGCGTCAGAGGCTCGAGGCCGGCGAGGCGCAGAATTTCCCCGTGGACACGTATCGCCGGCGGCGAGCCGACGGACAGGTGCAGATCCGACGCGCTTAGCGCGACCATCTGCTCCAGCAGGTCGTCAATAGAGTACGTCCGCATTTCAGTCCCTCGACCGAGCTATCGGCAGCCCGGAACGAGTTCTTGAATGACGCGAAGTCGCCCGCTCGGGGGGACTTCTCATCCCCCGTTCGAGGCTACCCCTCTTGCCTGCGCGCGCCGATCAGTGGTGTGCCACTCCAACAAACCCCCCGCAGGGAGGACACATCAACATGAAGTCACTTAGGCAGCGCATGGCCCGTGACGAGCGTGGTTTCACGCTCATCGAGCTCCTCGTTGTCATCATCATCCTCGGCATCCTGCTCGCGATCGCGGTGCCGTCGTACCTGAGCTTCCGCGACCGGGCGAACAACTCGGCCGCAAGGGCGAACGTGCGCGCCGCCATCCCGGCTGTCGAGGCTTACAACGCCGACAACTCGAAGGGCTACTCCGGGCTGACCCTGACGGCCATGAAGACGTACGACCAGGGCGTCAAGAACGTCGTCCTCATCGGTTCTCCCAACCAGACCTCCTACTGCCTGTCCAGCTCGGTCGGCACGAAGAGCTGGTACAAGCGCGGCCCCGGCGCAGACATCGTGACCGCGGCCTGCACAGGCCCGTAGAGCAACTGAAAGAGGCTCGAAAGAGGGGCGCGGGAGACCGCGCCCCTCTCATCTCTCTGCCTCCCTCACGGTGAGGGATCGCTTCACCCGTTCGAGGCTAGTGCCCGGGCGGTGTTCCGGCCGATACCAGCAATGCCACTCCTGTTCCCCCCTTAAGGAGCAAACGAATGATTCAGGCACTTCGGACGCGCGCAGCTCGAGATGAGAGTGGTTTCACGCTCATCGAGCTTCTCGTCGTCATCATTATCCTCGGCATCCTGCTCGCGATCGCAGTGCCGTCGTACCTGAGCTTCCGCGACCGGGCGAACAACTCGGCTGCGCGGGCCAACGTCCGCGCGTCGATCCCGGCTGTCGAGGCCTACAATGCGGACAACTCCAAGGGCTACTCGGGGATGACCCTGACGGCCATGAAAGCCTACGACCAGGGCGTCAAGAACGTCGTCCTCGTCGGTGCTCCGAACACGACGTCGTACTGCATTCGCAGCACCGTCGGCACCCGGAGCTGGTACAAGCGCGGCCCCGGCGCGGACATCGTCACCGCGGCCTGCACCGGCCCGTAGTCCAGGCATGATCTGTTCGTCGAGAGGGCGCGGGAGACCGCGCCCTCTCTCTTTAGCGGCCGGCCCGGAATGCCGATAGCGAGAGGGTGAGTGTGAACGTCTCTGGTCCGATCAAGGTGTTCGCTCTGCTGGGCGTGATCGCTGCGCTCGCGATCGGCGGCTGGATGATGCTGCTCGCGCCGAGCGGAGCGGAAGCCGAGGCCGCACCCGCGGCGATCTCGAGCCAGGTGGACGGCCTGCTGAAGGCTACGGCAGCGGCCAGGAAGGTCGCCGCGAAGGCGAACGCCGACGCGAAGAAGAACTCGGCCGATCCCGAGGCGCCCGCCACGCCTGCGACACCCGCCGCGAAGGCGACTTCGAAGCCGGCCGTTAAGCCGGCTGCCAAGGCGGCTGCCAAGGTAGCTCCCAAGCCGGCCGCGAAGCCGAAGGCCGTCAAGAAGCGCGCACGCATCATCGCCGCGAACGGGCTCCCGATGAGGATCGTGGCAGCACTCCGCAGCCATGACGTCGTCGTCGTCGCGCTCTGGGGCACGGGCGGCGAGATCGACGGCATGGCCCGCGACGAGGCCGCGGTCGGAGCGGCGTCGGTCCGCGCCGGCTTCCTCGCGCTCAACGTGATCGGCAGCCCTCGCGAAGCCGAGGCGCTCACGCTCAAGCTCGGCGTCGTTCTCCGGGCGCCGACGGTCCTCTTCTTCACGCGCGGCGGCGTGCTCGCCAACACGCTGGACGGCTTCCGCGACAGCGAGACCGTCGCGCAGGCCGCGCTCGACGCGCTGCGATGAGCGATCTCTTCTCCGAGGCCCCTGCGACGGCGCCCCGCGAGCTTTTCGTGAGGCACGCCCGCCGCGACGGTCGCTCCGTGGCCGTCCTCAGGGCGATCGACTACGGAGCTTCGTGCGTCGTGGAGGCCGAGGTCTACCCGGCCGGCCGAGGTGCGACCGTGACCGGCCCGTACACGTTCGCGAGCCCACATGAGGCCACCGCGTTCGTGACGGAAGCCGTCGAGGCGCTCATGTACCTCGGCTGCGACATCACGGCCGACTAGCTCAGGCCGTCAAACATCGGTCGTGCCGTTTCCGGACCCGACCGGTGCCAGGCACCGGACGTGTCCGTCGACGCTCGTCAGACGCCGCGCTCGACGTAGCGCCGGAGCCGTTCGCGCCCCCGCTCGCCCTCGCCGAAGTGGCAGTACAAGTGACGTTCGGCCGACGGAAGTGCCATCGCGGGCCGGCCGAAGAGCCAGGCGAACGAGCTCCATCGCCATTCCTCGGGCCGCTCGCAGATCCCCGCCTTGACCGGGTTCATCGCGATGTAGCGGTAGCACCAGCGGAGATGCTCGTCGGTCTCCACGAGGACAGGCTTGTAGCGCCTGCGGAAGAGGTGGCCGACCTCGCGATGGACGTCGTTGAACCAGTGCGCGAATCGCGAGTTCAAGCGATGCATCCCTGCGGCAAGATCGCCCTTTGGGGTCGTGATCAGCAGGTGGTAGTGGTTCGTCATCGCACACCAGGCGTGCACGTGCCAGTCGTGGTAGTCGACGACCCGCGACAGAAAGATGAAGAACATCCGCCGGTCCTCGGAGTCGAGAAGAGCGACTCGGTTCGGTTGGCCTGTGAGGCAATGTGGTACAGCGCGCCGGGAAACTGCACTCGGGGTGGTCTGGGCACTCCCGCGACCGTAGCCCTACGCCCGCCGGCCGGAGCGGCCCAGAATCAATTGTTGCGGTCTCGGCGCGAAGGACCTGTCCGGTGCCTGGCACCGGACAGGTTTCGCCGGGGCCTGGCCGCTGAGCGCTCCGCCGCGCGGGCGGGCTTCGCCCGTCCGCGCTCACTGCGCTCCTTGGACACGCGGAGATCTGGAAGCCGAGCCGGCGGAGCCGGCGACTTTTCAGATCGAAACGCGGGCGAGCTCTTCGATCGAAGTCAGACCCGCGGCGACCTTTGCGAGCCCGTCGTCCCAGAGGGTCCTCATACCCTCCGCGAGCGCCGCGCGTTCCAGCTCCTCGCGCGAGGCCTTCATGACGGCCAGCGACTCGAGCTGCTCCGTCATGGTCAGCAGCTGGTAGACGCCGATCCGGCCCTTGTAGCCGGTCTGGTTGCAGCGGGGGCAGCCTCGCTTGCGGTAGAACGCCATCCCGTCGGACGCGGCGGCGACCTCGGGCGAGACGCGCGCCTTCAGGAGCTCGTCGACCGAGGGCGTGTACATCTCGCAGCAGTGGGTGCAGAGCTTGCGCGCGAGGCGCTGGGCGAGGACGCCCGTGACGGCCGCGCCGACGAGGAACGGCTCGACGCCCATCTCGTTCAGGCGCGTCAGGGCGCTCGGCGCGTCGTTCGTGTGCAGCGTCGACAGCACGAAGTGACCGGTGAGGGCGGCCTCGATCGCCATCTTCGCCGTCTCGCCGTCGCGGATCTCGCCGACCATCACCACGTCGGGATCGGAACGCAGGATCGAGCGCAGCGCGGCCGCGAAGGTCAGGCCGGCTCGAACGTTGATCTGCACCTGGTTGACGCCGGCGAGGCGGTACTCGACCGGATCCTCGACCGTGATGATGTTGATCTCCGGGCGGTTGATCTCGTTCAGCCCCGCGTAGAGCGTCGTCGACTTACCTGAGCCCGTCGGCCCGGTCACGAGGAGCGCGCCCGTCGGCCGGACCAAGAGTGCCGAGAGATCCTTCGTCATGGACTCCGAGAGCCCGAGCTCTGCGAGCGTCGGCGCTCTCTTCGACTTGTCGAGGAGCCGCATCACGATCGACTCGCCCTCGACCGTCGGGAGCGTCGCGACACGGACGTCGAGTGTTCGCCC
This sequence comes from uncultured Actinomycetes bacterium, assembly GCA_963700495.1. Taxonomy (GTDB): domain Bacteria; phylum Actinomycetota; class Thermoleophilia; order Gaiellales; family Gaiellaceae; genus JACCTU01. The sequence goes on from CAVOXT010000006.1 coordinate 377,017, forward strand.
GGCGGCCGCGGCGTTCAGCGAGATTCGTCCGTCCTGCGGCTTCCGCCGCTCGGCGATGTCGAGCTTCGCGAGCACCTTCAGGCGGGTCGTGACGCCGGCCATCATGCGCTTCGGGATCCTCTGCACCTCCTGGAGCACGCCGTCGATCCGGAAGCGAACGACGAGCGAGTCCTCCTGGGGCTCGAAGTGGATGTCCGAGGCGCCGTCCTCCGCTGCCTGGAAGATGACGGAGTTGACGAGGCGGACGAGCGGCGCGTCGGAGATGCCGTCGTCGACCTCGAGGTCGTCGGCCTCCTCCTCCTCGACGACCGCGAGATCCTCCTCGATCGCGGCGCGCGCACCGAACGCCTCGGAGGACCGGACGAGCCGGCGGATCTCGCGACTCGATGTCCTCGCGCCCGGCGACGCCGATCTCGATCGGGTAGCGGGTCGCGAGCCGGAGCTCGTCGATCCCGTGCACGTTCGACGGATCGGCAACCGCGACGCGGAGACTTCCCTCGTGGAGGACGTATGGGATCGCGATGACCCGCTCGAGGACGTGGAGGGGCACGAGCTTCGCGGCGTCGTCGTCCACCGTGTGGACGGCGAGATCGACGAGCGGAAGCTGGAACCGCGTCGCGAACCCGCGGGCGATGCCCTCGCTCGTCGCGACGCCCTCGTCGATGATCGCCTGCGCAATCGAGCCGCCCAGCTGGGCGCGGCCGCGCACCAGCGCGAGCTTGTCCGGCGTCAGGAGCCCCGCCGCCGAGAGCAGGTCGACGACGAGCTCCGCGACCGCGTTCACGGGCAGCCCACCGCCGAGCGGCTGAGCCCCGCCGCTCCCTAGCCCCTGCTCCCCGATCGTCCGGAGCGAGGGCGGCTGCTGTTCAAACTCGTTCATGGGATCAATCCCTCGAACGAGTTATCGGCAGGATCAGAGCAGAGCTAGATACCCATCGAGCAGGCGGTCGCCCCAGAACAGGGCGATCACCGAGCCCAGGGCCAGGAACGGCCCGAAGGGGATCCCCATCTTGCGGGCCGCAGAGCCGTGACGGGCGAGCAGGACGACGCTGGGGACGAGCGCGATGATCATCCCGAGCATGAGGGCCACCGGCACGGTGCGGCCCAGCATCGCGCCCATCAGAAGAGCCAGCTTGACGTCCCCCATGCCCATTCCGGCCGGGTACACCACAGCGGCGGCGAAGAGGAAGCCCGAGGCGCCGAGCGCCGCGAGCGCCCACTCCGGGCTCGGGTGAAGCGCCGTCTGGGCCACGAGCACGATCCCGGCGGCCGGCAGAACGACGCGGTTCGGGATGATCCGATGCGCCAGGTCGGTGGCCGAGACGACCACGAGAACGGCACAGAAGAACGCGGCGACGAGCGCCTCGAGCGTGAGCCCGAAGGCGAGCACGCAACCCGCCACGAGGAGCCCGGTCGAGATCTCGACGGCCGGATAGACCCATGGGATCCCCACACCGCAGCTCCGGCAGTTCCCGCGGAGGACGAGCCAGGAGACGACCGGAACGTTGTCGTACCACGCGATCGGCGCCTCACAGCTCATGCAGGCAGAGGCCGGGCTCACGATCGAGCGCCGGAGCGGAACGCGCGCGGCGACGACGTTCAAAAAGCTGCCGATCGCGAGCGCGGGAGCGAAGACGGCTGCGGCGAGGGCGAACTCCACCCTCTTTCTATCGGCGCGAGCGGCCGGGAGTTGAGAGCGCTAGCCGGTCTGTGCGCCGGGCACGATCATGTAGTCGGCGGCGTTGTCCGCTGACGAGTAGGCCTGGCCGGCGACGAGCGAGCCGAGCGGGGGCCACGTGTAGTACGTCGGCCAGCCGTTCGGGGCCGACGGCAGATCAACCACGTTGCAGATGATCGGGCCGCTCAGGTGGAAGTTCTCGTGCACCATGCAGTCGCCGACGGCGTAGATGATCCCCTGGAGGCCCGAGGGAGTTGACTGCGCCTGCGTGCCGCCCTGATCGAACTCGGACCACCCGCCGGCCAGCACGGTCATCATGTTCTGGGACGGATCCCAGTTCGCCATCCCGCCGGTCACGCAGCTCGTCGTCCCCGTACCGCCTGCGCAGACGAGCTCATCGAACTCGATGTCCCCCGCTGCGTAGATGATCCCGCGGCCCTGATAGTGGACGATCTGGCCGTCGTCGTCGAAACGGAAGTCACCGTCGACGAAGATCGTGCCGGTGATCTTCAGCACATGCGTGACGTGGTTCCACGAGAGCTCACCGACGAGGTTGCTGCCCGCGTCGAGAACCTGGCAGGTGTAGCTCGAGCCCGTTGGGGTCACCTCGGCCGACCCGGTCAGGCTGTTGTTGTAGGTCGAGTTGTTGTCGAAGCCCCCCGGGAAGCTGCCGACCGTGCAGTTGTGCATCGGGCCCGGCTGCGCGTTCTGGTACCAGAAGGCCATGTCGATTCCGGGCTTCGAGAGGCCGGTCGGGACCGCGTCGTTCGTCACGGCGTACACCTTGTCGGTGTTCGTGCAGGGCTTGTTGGCGGTCTGCGCGTCGTACTGGCACCTGTCGAAGATGTGCGCCTGGAGGATGGGGGTGGCGACCGTCCCGATCGACGCCGTAAGGATCGGCTGGTACGTGACGGTGACCTCGATGTAGTCGACTGAGGCCGTCCTGGCCGAGCCGTTGTCGCTGTCGACTTTGAGGCGGACGCCGAAGTTCGAGGCGTTGATCTGCGCCGGCGTCCACGTCGTACCCCAGAGGTCGCTCGTGGTGCCGTAGTTCCTGTCGGTGTCGGTAGTGGGCCAGTAGGTGGCCGAGGCGTGGTCGGTACCCGCCTGGGCCCCGGCCTTCAGCAGGTACACGTCGTCGTCCTTGAGTGCGCTCGCGAGGCTCGCGTTGCGTTCGATCGTCACCTCGACGCCGATGATGTTCGCAGTCGCAGGAATCGCGAAGCCGAAGCCCGTCGCATCGAGGTTCGTGCTCTGGAGGTTCGCGGGAACGCTGTAGGTGGCGCGCGCGTTGTTGCTGGAGCCGACGTTCGTGGGAGTCGTCCAGGTCGTGCCTGCTCCGGTACCTGCAGGGCGGACGGCCGTGCTCGTCGTGCGGGTCATGAAGACGTCGTCGCCGACCTCGACGGTGGTCTGGTCGCCGGTGATCTTGCCGCTCCCCTTGAGGCAGATGTCGCCGCGGCTCGCGATCGGTGTCGGGATCGTCACGTCCTCGATCGTCATGCAGGTGGTCGTGCTGTCGTGGTACATCCGGCTCCACGCGCCGACGGTGGCACCGGAGTTGAGGCCGACAACCGTCGCAGCCCGCGTCAGTTTCCGCGTCACGGCCGAGGCCGACACGCCGGTGGGGTTGCGCACGATCCCCTTGGCCGAGATCGTCCAGGTGTAGGTCGGCGAGTTGTAGGTGCCCGAGTACTCGACCGTGCCGCCTTCGATCGTGACGGTGAAGGGCTGGATCCCGGCCAGTGACGTGTTCGAGTCGAGCAGCGTCGAGGTCTTGGGATCGACCGCCTGGTTGAGCACCGAGAAGGCGTTGGCGATCCCGGCCTCGGCGAGCGCGTAGGCCGTCTGGTCGGCCGAGCTCCGCGACGCGTTGCCCGAGTTGTGCGTAGAGAACTCGATCACCGTGACGGTGCTGAGGGAGAGCACGGCAAGGATCCCGAGTGCCATGGGCAGGACCATTCCTCGCTCGTTTGAAGGCCGCAGGAGACGCATAAAGAGACTTCCCAAGGATCGGCGGGGACGCCCGTGCGCCCCATCCCTCATTCGGTTCAGGGTGCGGTCGGACACGCTGTCAGCGACCCTCCGCTCCCGGTTCTGGTGCTGTTCCTGAGCACGATCTGGTCGCACAGGGCGTATGCGGGCGTCGCGTCCCCCACCTTCGCGTCGACCGGCAGCCGGACGCGGAGCCGCGCGAGGCTCGTGAGGCCCGACGGCGAGTACTGGAAGATGTTCGCAACCGTCAGGTAGTCGGCCCACTTGACCGAGCCCGTCGCGTTGCAGGTCGCCCCCGCCTTGCGGTAGAGACCCCAGCGGGTCGTGGAACCGACGGCCTGAACGGTGCACCAGCTCACCGAGCCCGTGCCCGTCGGGCAGCCGGCCGGGAGCGTGAGCGTCACGACGGGCTGCTCACCGGTGGCGGGTGTCGTCGCCGCGGAGGTCGCGCAGTGGGCCTCGCGGCGAATCTTGTCCAGAGCCAGGCGGGCCGTCTGCTGCGCTTGGAAGCGTCGGTTCATGTCGAGCTCCGAGGTCGAGCCCTCGCACGAACAGGGACGTCAGCCCGGTCATGACCACGGTCATGATCACCAGCACGGTCAGCATCTCGACCAGGGAGTACCCGTGCTGCCCGCGCACGCTCACGGCGCGCCGGCTCAACGGCTCTTGGCGGCGACGCGGGACAGTGCGGAGCGGGCGACGGACTCACTCTTGGAGCCGATCCCCCAGATCTTGCTCGCGCGGCGGTCGACGGCGATCAGGAGCTGCAGCGCCTCGGATCCGCGCGACCAGCCGAACTCCGCGCCCGTGACGATCCATGCGTGCTGATAGAGGAAGTGGTTGAGGGCTGCCGGCGTCGGGTCCGGATGCGCCGAGACGTAGCGGTTGAGGAGGCGCGCACGGTCGGGCAGCGCCATCTCGTCGAGCGGCTCGGCAGGTGCCCCGGGAACGGCGAACGCGGGCGTTCGCTTCGCGCTCGGCTTGGCCGTCGTCTTCGCGGGCTTCGCCTTCGCGGGCTTCGGCGCGGCGGGCTGCTCGGTCTTGGGCTTCGCAGCCGGCGCCTTGTGCTCGGCCCCGGCGACCCTCAGCCTCGTACCGCCGTAGGGCGCCGCGTTCTCGGGCGATCCCTTCTGGCTGTAACCCGAGTTTGTCGCGAGGGTCACGCGGACGGCCGGTGAGCCGTTGTCCACGACTCGTACGCCCGGCTCGGGGTACTGCGACACGACGGTGTTGGCCGCAAAGCCCTTGATCGGACCGGCCACCGCCCAGCCAAATCCTGCATCCTCGAGCGTGCCCTTCGCGAAGACGAACGCCTGGCGGCGAACGTCGGGCACGACGAGCACCGAGGGAACCGAGGCCGCCGCCGGCTGGGCCGGCGTGTCCGGTGTGGTCAGTTGTGTGTTCGCCGCGTACGTCAGGGTCGCCGTCCCGAGGAGGGCGAGTAGGGGCAGCGCGACGAAGCGCGGCAGCAGTGACGCCAGTCCGGCCATACCCCTCAGATCGGCAGAAACGCGCTCGGAGTTGAGCGCCCTAGCGGTTGAAGAGAACGACGCCGGCTTCGTCTTCAACCGCGAAGACGTCCCTCGAACGAGGGGCCGCCGGCGCGGCCAGCGGGGGTGCCTCGCCGTCCCAGCGGAACGCGGTTCCGGCGAAGGACTGGAACCACGCCTGCTGCTGCGGGTAGGCCGTCGCAGGCTTGAGCCCGAGGTGTAGGTGCGGACCGGTCGCGTGCCCCGTCGACCCGACGAGACCGACCGGCGAGCCGGCGGCGAGGCTCGCACCCTCGACGACCGACGACTCGCGATAGGAGAGGTGACAGTACACCCAGGTGAGCCCGTCGTTCGTGGTCATCGTGAAGCCGATCCCGCAGAGCTCGTCGTAGTCCCAGACCCTGGCGACGACGCCGTCGGCGAGCGCGTAGACCGGCGAGCCTTCGGGCGCGCCGATGTCCGCGGCCGGGTAGTCGTGATGGGTCGCGCCGACATGGACGACACTGGGGCCGCCGCCGACGGGAAACACGTAGTCGCCCGAATAGGACGGCGAGGCCAGGAGCGTGCCAGCGGCGGGCGAGAACGAGGCCGCCGTCGAGCGCTCGCGCGCCGCGGCGAGCGCCGTCTCGGCGTCGGCGAGCGCGGCACGAAGGTCGTCGACCTGCAGGCTCGCGGCCGCGTGCTCCACACCGGCCAGGGTGGCCCGCTTCTGCGCCGCAAGCCGGTCGGAAAACAGCTTCTGCCGGTCGACGGCGGCGAGGAGCTTCGCCTCGATCCGGCCGAGCCGCTGGTCTTCCTTCAGCGCCTTCCTCAGCGACTCGTTGACCTGGACGATCGCGAGCTGTGCGCCGTGCAACTCCTGCTGGAAGTTGTCGTAGGCGAGTGCCGTCTCGCCCCCGCCCTGGCCGAAGACGTTCGCGAGCTCGAGAACGTTGTCGACGTACCAGTCCGCATGGTTGTAGGCGAAGATCCCGCGCCGGAGGTCGTAGGTGCCGCCTGCCGCCGCGAGATAGCGCGCCGCGGAGTAGACGCCGTCCTCGGGATCCCACGGGTCGGCGACGTTGTCGCCGTCGCCGTCGGTGCCCCAGCGGAGCCAGGTGTCGGGCATGAACTGCATCCAGCCCACCGCACCCGCCGAGCTCGGCCCCATGTTCCGGCCGAAGTTCGACTCGATCTTGTTGATCGCCGCGAGGACCTGCCACGGGATCCCGTAGGCGGCACCGGCGCGGCGCCAGAGCGCATCGAGCTCCGGGTACGAGATGGTCGCCTGCGAAGCGGTGTATTCCGTCCAGGCTGCCGGCAGCATCACGGATCCGGGTGTGTTGGGCGTCTCGGCGCTCGGCAGAACGACCGGAGCCACCGGAGCCGCGGCGGACTCCACCGCGAAGACATCGGCGCGGGCGGTGCCTCCCGTCACGACGATGACGAGCGTAGAAATAAGGAGTAGCCGTTTCATCCGTCGAGCTGGACGACGCGAAGCTCGGGGATCCCGAGCTCCTCGATCGCGGCGCGTTCGGCGTCCTCGGTCTTGCGCACGTCGGCCGTCTGCTGCTTCTTGGCCCGTTCGAGTGCGACGAGGAAGTCGTGGCGGTTCGTCGAGGCGTTCGCAGCGACCTCGCCCTCGATGGTGCCCGCCAGCACGAGCTCGATCAGCGCCGTGCGAAAGGTCTGCATGTCGAAGAACGAGCCCTCGTCGATCGCTTCCTCGATCCCCTCGACCTTGTTGTCACGGATCAGTTCGGCGATGCGGACGTTGTTGATCATCACCTCGACCGCAGCCACTCGGCCGCCCTCGATGCGCGGAAGGAGCCGCTGGCTGACCACGCCGCGGAGGACTCCCGCGAGAACCGAGCGAATCTGCTGCTGCTTCCCGTCGGGGAAGAACTCGATCATGCGCCCCACCGTCTCCGAGGCATCAACGGTGTGGAGCGTGGAGAGCACGAGGTGGCCGGATTCGGCCGCCTGGAGCGCGGTCTGCGCCGTCTCGGCGTCGCGAAGCTCGCCGATCAGGATCACGTCCGGGTCCTGCCGGAGCGCTCGCCGAAGTGCCTGGCCGAACGACTCGGTGTCGAGCCCGATCTCGCGCTGGTTGACGATGCAGTTCACGTCCGGGTGCAGCACCTCGATCGGGTCCTCGATCGTGACGATGTGCTGCTGCCTGCGTCCGGTTGATCTCGCCGATCATGGCGGCGAGGGTCGTCGTCTTGCCGGAGCCCGTGGCGCCGGTGACGAGAATCAGCCCTCGGTGCTCGTGCGTGAGCCGCTCGATCCCGGGCGGAAGGTGGAGGTCGGCGAACGTCGGAACGCGCCGCGGGATGACGCGGAGCGCGAAGGAGATCGAGCCGCGCTGGCGGTACGCGTTCACTCGAATCCGAGGCAGTTCGCCCGACTGGTAGGCGACGTCGAGGTCGCCTGTGTCGTGGAAGGCCTGAAGCCGCGAGGGGGCGCTCATGCCGACGATCTCCACCCCTGCTGTGAGCTCGGGGAGCGTCAGCGGCGGGAAGCCCTCCATCGGGCTGAGCGAGCCGTCCAGCCGCACCATCGGCGGCTGACCTTCTTTCAAGTGGATGTCGGTCGCGCCCAGTTCGACGGCACGCCGGAGGATGGCGTCGAGGTCCATACAGCCGTTGTCGGCAGCCGCAGACACGCTCTTGAGCCGGGCTAGAATGGCCGTCCTCCCGGGGGTGTGCCCGAGTGGCCAAAGGGAACGGGCTGTAAACCCGTCGGCTCAGCCTACGGAGGTTCGAATCCTCCCGCCCCCATTCCGCCCGTCCGACTCAACGGTTGTATCGTCTGCGCGTGATCCCCGCGCCCCGCCCCTCGGCGCGTGACATGGCCACGAGCGCCGATGGGACGCGAATCGCGTGGCAGCGGTACGGCGGCGGCGAGCGGGCCATCCTGTTCGTGCCGACGTGGAACATCGTCGATGCGCGCGTTGTCGGACATCAGGTCGCGGCCTTCGAGTCGCGCGCGACCATCGTCACCTACGACCCGCGAGGAGCGGGCGCGAGTGACCGGCCGGAGCGCGGCTACGACTTCCCACTCCATGCAGCCGATGCACTCGCAGTTCTTGAATCAAGCGGCATCGAGCACGCCGCGCTCGTCACCGCGTCCCGGGGAATGAACGCCGCAGTGCTTCTCATCGCCGACTATCCGGAGCGATTCGACCGCCTTGCCGCGATCGCGCCCTATATGCAGCTCGAGGCCGAGCCCGCGCCGCCCAACCCCCGTTGGCTCGAGTCCCTACGAACCGACTGGCCCGGCTTCATCGTGCCGTTCATGCACAGCGTCTTCACCGAGCCGGACTCGGCCGATGTGATCGCCGAGATGATCGCGATCGGCCTCGAGGCCACACCGGAAGTCGCGGTCGCCAAGAGCTCGAGCTCGATTGGCGCCGGCCGGCTCGTCTGCTCGAGCGGGTCGTCTGCCCGACGCTCGTCGTCCACGGCGAAGCCGACGCTCCAGTGCCCGTCGCGCTCGCCGAGAGCATCGTCGCCGCGATGCCGAACGCGCGGCTCGAGCTGATCCGAGGCGGTGGACACCGCCCCGACATCCGCACCCCCGAGCTCGTCAACCCGATCTTGCTGGACTTCCTCCTCGACCCGTAGCGCTCCGCCTGAACCGGCACCGCGTCCGCGAGATGATGAAGAGAGCTCTCCGCCACGGGGCCGAGGGTCCGGCCGTGACTCGGTTAGGGTTCGGGCCCCTAGGTCGGGTAATCAGGTCCGCCCTTCAGTCCCATCGCGAAACGCGGAAAGGCGCAACCACATGGCTCTCGGCTTCTACTTCACGCCCAGCTCGTTCACCCCGTCGACCTACGACGACGCGATCGCCCGGCTCGAAGCGGCCGGTGCCGGAGCCCCAGCCGGCAGGCTCTACCACGTCGCCCTCGAGACCGACGGCAAGATCCAGGTGTTCGACGTCTGGGACTCGCAGGAGTCATTCGAGGCCTTCGGGGCGACATTGCTGCCGATCATGGCGGAGCTCGGCGCCGATCCCGGCCAGCCGCAAGTCTCCCCGGTGCACAACATCATCGTGGGCTGAGCCAGTCTCTCCCGCGCGACTCAGCGTGAGTTGTCGACGAGCACGGGGATCTCGACGTACTCGATCGACGGTCGCACGCCGTAGAGACCGGTCACCGCCTCGAGCAGTTCCTCCGAGAAGAACGCCCGAGCTGCGTCGCCCGAGTCCCAGACGTAGAAGTTGACCGCCTCGCGCTTCTCTCCGTCGACCGTGAAGAACTTGTTTCGAAGCCCCGGCATCCCCTCGAACCGCTCGCGCGCGTTCTCGGCGATGCTCGTGATCTTCGCGCGGTCGATCTCATCGTCGTACTGGAATCTCACAAACACTCCGACTATGCCGCCGCTCCTTCGCATTCCTCGACTGGACCGCGAGCCTGCGGCGCAGTCCGGGACTAGTATCGACGACGTGGCGCCGCAACTGGCGAACGCGGATCTCGTCTCCGATCCGCGCCGCGCGGGCGCCCGGGCGCATCTGCGCGCGATGGGGCTCTCCGAGCGCGACTGGGCCAAGCCGCTCGTCGGGATCGCGACGACGTGGACGGGGACGATGCCGTGCAACCTCGGCCAGCGCGAGCTCGCACGCCACGTCGCGACTGGAGTCAGGGAGGCCGGGGGCACACCGGTCGAGTTCAACACGATCGCGATCTCCGACAACCTGACGCAGGGCATGCCGGGGATGCGCGCGTCGCTCGTCAGCCGCGAGGTGATCGCCGACTCGATCGAGCTCGTCGGCCGAAGCCAGCCGTTCGACGGCCTGGTCTGCCTGGTGGGCTGCGACAAGACGGTGCCGGCGGCCGTGATGGCGCTCGTCCGGCTCGACGTTCCGGCTCTCGTCCTCTACTCGGGCGCGATGGGAACGGGCTCGCACAAGGGTGCGCCGGTCACGATCCAGGACGTCTGGGAAGCCGTCGGCGCACACGAGGCCGGACAGCTCTCCGACGACGAGCTCGCAGCGCTCGAGCGGGACGCCTGCCCCGGCATCGGCGCCTGCACCGGGCACTTCACCGCGAACACGATGGCGGTTGCGGTCGACTTTCTCGGCCTAGGCCCCGCCGGCCTCGGCGGAGTACCGGCTGCCGATCCCGCGAAGCCGGCGGCGGCCGTGGCGGCCGGACGGTTCGCGCTCGACGTGATCGCGCGCGGCGCCCGTCCGTCGTCGTTCGTCACGCGCGAAGGGCTCGAGAACGCGATCGTCGGCGTGACCGGGACCGGCGGCTCGACGAACGCCGTCATCCACCTGCTCGCGATCGCCGACGAGGCCGGCGTCGAGCTGACGCTCGACGACTTCGACCGGCTCTCGGCGTCCACCCCCGTCGTCACGAGCCTGACACCCGGCGGCCGCTACGTCGCCGGCGACCTGCACCGCGTGGGCGGCACGCCCACGGTGATGAAGCGCCTGCGGGAGCACCTGCACACGGCGGCACCGACGGTGGACGGACGCACGCTCGGGGAGATCGCCTCCTCCGCTGCCGAGCCCGACGGCGCCGTCGTTGCGCTGTTCGGAGCCCTTCAAGCCGCGCGGCGCGATGCACGTCCTGCACGGCAACCTCGCGCCCGACGGCGCGGTCCTCAAGCTCGCCGGGCACGAGCGCCTCGTCCACCGCGGGCCGGCTCGGGTCTTCGAGTCCGAGTCCGCCTGCAAGGCCGCGGTCTACGACGGTCACGTCCAGCCGGGCGATGTCGTCGTCGTGCGGGGCGAGGGGCCTGCCGGCGCGCCGGGCATGCCCGAGATGCTGTCGATCACCTCCGCGATCGTCGGCCGAGGGCTCGGCGACTCAGTCGCGCTCGTCACCGACGGCCGCTTCAGCGGCGCGACGCGCGGGCTCGATGGTCGGCCACGTCTCGCCCGAGGCTGCGCACCGGGGCCCGATCGGGCTTCTGCGCGACGGAGATCTCGTCACGATCGACGTGGACAACCGGCGGCTCGACGTCGAGCTTTCCGACGCAGAGTTCGCCGAGCGCGACGCGACCCGCACCGTGCCCGCGCCACGTGTCCTGCGCGGCGTCCTCGCGAAGTACGCGCGCAGCGTCTCGTCCGCGTCGCGCGGCGCGGTGACGCGTTGAGCGGGCGCCTGGCCGGGAAGGTCGCGCTCGTCACCGGCGCGGGGCGCGGCATCGGGAGGGCTCTTGCGCTCGGTCTCGCTGCGGAGGGAGCGCTCGTCCACGTCAACGACCTCGACGCTCCGGACGGCACGGTGGCGGAGCTGCCGGACGAGTTGCGCGGGCTGGCGTTGACGTACGACGTCTCCGACACCGGCTCGATCCGGGAGATGTTCTCGCGCCTCGACCGTCTCGACGTGCTCGTCAACTGCGCGGGCGTCACCGGCTGGATCGACCTCGCCGACCCGAGCGAGGAGACCTGGGACCGCGTCGTCGACACGAATCTGAAGGGCACGTTCTTCTGCTCGATAGAGGCCGCGCGGCTGATGCGCGCCGGCGGCGGAGGCTCGATCGTCAACGTCTCGACCGTCGTCGCCGCGCGAGCGCTGCGCAACCTCGCGGCGTACGCGGCGAGCAAGGGCGGGATCAACGCGCTCACGATCCAGCTCGCCGCAGAGCTCGCCCCCGACCGCATCCGCGTCAACGCGTTCGCTCCAGGTGCCACGAACGTCGAGCGGAACCTCGCCGACGACCCCTCATATGTCGAGCACTGGTCGCCGCTGATTCCACTCGGCCGCGTCGCCGAGCCCGAGGACATGGTCGGTCCGGCCGTCTTCCTCGCGTCCGACGACTCGGCGTACGTCACCGGGCAGGTGCTGTACGTCGACGGCGGCTGGACAGTCGTGGGCAAGTTCCCCGAGACGTACGTCGAACGCGCACCGCGATGACTCGTGCAGAAGCAGACCGTTTGCTTGCGCTCTCGCGCGAAGTGCAGTGGACGTTTCCCTCGTCGTCGGGCAACCCGGTTCTCGATCGCACGGAGGAATGGGTCGAGCTCGTCGTCCCTGAACAAGAGTCGTTTGTCGAAGCGGCACGCGTTTTGATCGATGACGGCGACGGGGAAGCGGCCACCGAGATCGCGGCGAACGTCTGGCGACTGTGGCTGATGTCGCGTGACATCCCCGGCGGGCGGGCGTTTCTCGCCACCGTGCTGGACCGCGACGGGCAACCGTCTCGACCGAGAGCACTCGCGCTCTACGGTGACGGACTGCTTGCGTTCTGGCAGGGGGCGCAGGAGGAATCGCGGCAGAGGAACGAAGCAGCGCTGGCCGCGGCCCACGCGTCGAACGATCCCGAGGCGTTGGCGCTCGCCCACCTCGGGCTGAGCCGGGTGGTGTTCGACGACGGCGACTACGACCGCGCACGCTCCCTCGCAGCCCAGGCGCGCGAGTTCGCGCGCGGACTGACCCCCGCGATGGGTCAGGCCCCGCTGCACATGCAGGCCCAGAGCACTCGGCTCGCCGGCGACTTCGAAGAAGCAGCGGGGTTGTTCGAGCAGAGCCTCGAGCTGAATCGGCGCATCGGCGACAAGGGAATGGTCGTGGTCGAGCTGCACAACATCGGCCACATCGAGATGCACCGCGGCAACACCGACGCCGCGGCGCGGTACTTCGCCGAGTGCGCGCAGCTCGGATCCGCCGATGATCCGTACGGGGCTGCGATGACACGACTCAACGAGGCCGCCGTCGCGTACGGCCGAGCCGAGTACGACCGCGCGGATGAGCTGCTCCGCCGAGCGCAGTCGATCCTCGACGAGGCGGGGATCGATCCAGCCTCGGATGACAAGTTCGAGCTCGACTGGTTGCGACGCCAGCTCGCCGCGGCTCCCCGATAACGGAAACCCCAACTGGGCCTTGGTACCCTGCGTAGCTTGCCCTCTTAGCTCAGCTGGTAGAGCACCTCCATGGTAAGGAGGGGGTCGACGGTTCGAGTCCGTCAGAGGGCTTCGAGTTTCTGCCTGCTTAGCCGCCGTTTCCGTTGTCCTGGCTGACGCACGGCCCCTGACTTCGGCGTCCACGCAGCGTCCACCAGCGTCCACCGTGGACGTTGCCCGGCGCTCAGCTCGTCGAGCAGGCGGATCGCGTGCTCGCGTCCGTCGCGCGCGAGGTGGCCGTAGTGGCGGTCGATCATGGTCAGGCTGGCGCCCATGTAGCGGGAGAGGTCGAAGGTGGAGATGCCGGCACGGAGCGCGAAGGTCGCGAAGGTGTGTCGAAGATCGTAGACCCTGCGCAGCGGCTCGATCCCGACCGCGAGCTGCGCCGGCTTCCACTCACGGTTGCGGAAGTTGTGCAGGTCGAGGTAGCCGCCCCGCTCGGCGGGGAACACAAGCGCGCTTGCCGACTCGATGGCTGCCGTTCGATCGCATCGAGCGCGATCGTCTGCAGCGGCACCGCTCGCCGGCTCGCCTCGGTCTTCGGGCACTTCAAGCGGCCCTTCGTGAACGAGCGGTGGACGTATACGACCCGCGCCTCCAGGTCGAGGTCACGCCATTCGAGCGCGAGCCATTCGGCCGGCCGAAGCCTGGTGGCGGCCGCGAAGATCACCATCGGCCGGTAGCGGGGCGAGAGATGCGCGGCCACGCGCGTCGAGTTCGGCCCAGGACTCGAACGGGCGTTGCTCCCTGCGCTTCGGCGACGGGTTGTCCACGCCGAGCCTCGCGGGGTTGACGTCGATCATCCCCCACACGACCGCGCGCGCGAGCACCTGGCGCAGCGCCTGCGTCGCGTCGAAGCGGTGACCGGGTGAGAGGGTGATCCGCCAGGCGGCGATCTCCTCCGAGCGGACCTCCCCGACTGGCCGCTCGCCGAAGGCGGCAACCGCCTTTCCCAGCAGCCAGCGCAGCTTCTCGATCGTCACCTGCTCGACGTCGTGCTGCGCGAGGTACACCTCGACCAGTTCCGCAAGCGTCAGGGACTTCGACACGCGCCGCTCCCGCCGCAACCGTGCAAGCTCGCGCTCCAACGCGTCCGCCGCGTCTCGCTCCGAAGCAAACCCACCATGCTGCACCCGCTTCGAGGTTCGGCCGCCACGCCGGTAGCGGTATGCCCACAGTGGCTCTCCGTCCCGGCCGGTGCTCTTCAGCTCGATCAGCTGTCCCTGCTGCGACATCACCAACACCCCTTTCTGACGAAGTGTCGTCTGATCGTGATGTCGTCCCGTCGGACGGGGGCTAGAGGGCGGCGAGGGGGCGGCCGAGCCACGCCCCTTGGTTCCGCGCGGCTGCGGCTGGCCGACACGCTTGCGGCGGCGCGACGCATCGGCGAGCCTGCCGGGGATGGCGAAGACCTATCGGCTGAGACCCGGGACGCGGCTGATCAACTCGCTCTTCCGGGCGCTGACCCGGCTAGGGCTGGGCGCGTCCTACCGGCACATCCTCACGGTGCCTGGGCGCAAGACCGGGCGGCTCTACTCGACTCCGGTCGACATCATCGAGTTCGAAGTCGTCCCCGAGTGGCAGCAGATCCGGCTCGGCGACGAGGTCCGGCTTGCGCCGCAGGTGGGGCTCGAAGTGGCCGCGATCGAGCCCGGACGAGCGCTCGTTCTCCGCGGCGAGAAGATGCTTCGCGGGATCAGGGACCGGGCCGAATCCCCGGGCCGCTTCCGTAGCGCTCGACGCCGAATCCCTCAGGGGCTGTGCCGCCGAGGGAGCGCCAGGCGTGTGCTGTCGCGCGTGCCGGCCAGTTGGGCGGGATGGTTCCGGCGAGGGCGAGCGCGTAGAACGATCCGGTCAGCGAGGCGACGGCGAGTTCGAGGTCGCCGCCTGTGAGGAGCCCTCGCGTGAGGGCTCGTTCGAGGATCGCGCGCAGCCGTACTCGTCGGGGCGTGACGATCCGTTCGCGATAGAGCCGCTGGAGCTCGGGGTCGGTGCCGCGCTGCAGCATCGTGCCGACGAGCGAGAGGCCGTCCGGGCGGGTGACGCCGCGCCGGAACGCCGTGAGCTCGGCGACGAGGTCTGCGTACGGGTCGTCGGTGATCTTTCGGGTGTCTGCCTCCGAGAGGGAGGCGATCGCGGCCGTTGCCAGCTCTGCCTTGCCGGGCCAGCGGCGGTAGACCGCGGGCCGAGTGGTGCCGGCCTCTGCCGCGACCGCGGCGAGCGAAAGGCCCTCGTAACCGTGCTCGGCGAGGTGGCGCAGAGCGATCCCGAGCACGCGGCCCTCGATCGAGGGGTCGCGCGGACGTCCCGGTGCTGCGTGGCTCGTCATCTCGCGATCGTAGATGGGAATACAATACAGCCATGTAACGTATTATGGGACGTCAAGCCCACCTCCCGAAGGAGACCCTGTGAGCGCCAGCATCGACATCCTCGATCCCGCCAAGCCGAAGCGGGTCGCGATCCTCGCCTCGAACCCCGCCGTCTCGCCGGTCACCGGCTGGCCGGTCGGATTCTGGTGGTCGGAGCTCGTCCACCCCTACTGGGAACTGAGCGAGCACGGCTACGCGGTCGAGATCTACAGCCCCGACGGCGGCGCACTCGTCGCCGACCAGTGGTCCGACCCGCGCGACGAGTCCGGCTACTCGGCAGACGACATCCTTAGCCTCGGCTTCATCGCCTCCCCCACCCACGCGGCCCTGGTCGAGCAGAGCAAGCCGCTCGCCGACCTCGACCCGTCCGCCTACGACGCGGTCTTCCTCGTCGGCGGCCAGGCGCCGATGGTCACCTTCGTCGACGAGCCGCGCGTGCACGAGCTCGTGCGCGCCTTCTACGAGAGCGGCAAGGTGACCGCGATCGTCTGCCACGCGACCAGCGTCCTGCTCAAAGCCAAGCTCTCGGACGGTTCGCTGCTCGTCTCGGGCAAGACCTGGACCGGGTTCGCCGACAGCGAGGAGGACTACGCCGACTCGTACGTCGGGCAGCGGATCCAGCCGTTCCGGATCGAACAGGAAGCCCGCAAGCTCGAGGGAACGAACTTCGTCGTCAACGGCAGATTCAAGCCGTTCGCCGTCCGCGACGGGCTCCTCGTCACCGGGCAGCAGCAGTACTCGGGCGGCGCAGCCGCCAAACTCGTCATCGAGGCCCTCGGGGTCTGAGGAACGGAGGCGCACATGAAGATCGCCGTGATCGGAGCGGGCAACATCGGCGGAACGCTGGGCGGCAAGTGGGCCGCGGCCGGGCACGAGGTCGTCTACGGCGTCCGCTCCCCGGGCGCGCCCGGCACAGCGGCGGTCGCCGACGCGGTCGCCGGGGCCGAAGTCGTCCTACTCGCCGTACCAGGAGCGGCAGCGAAGGACGTGCTCGCCTCGCTCGGCGCGGCGCTCGCCGGCAAGGTCGTAATCGACGCGACCAACGACATCCAGGGCGCAGGCAAACTGCACGCGCTCGACGAACTCGCCGACGGCGCCCACCCCGTGCGCGCGTTCAACACACTCGGCTGGGAGAACTACGCCGACCCCCTGTTCGACGGCGTCCCAGCCGACCTCTTCTACGCGGCCGAGGAAGGCCGCGCGAAGGAAGTCGCCGACAGCCTCATCGCCGACATCGGGCTCAAGCCGGTCTGGCTCGGCGGCATCGACACCTTCGACGTCGTCGACTCGCTCACCCGGCTCTGGTTCCAACTCGCCTTCCAGCGCAAGCTCGGCCGCCGACTGGCGTTCAAGATGCTCCTCGGCCGGTAACCCGCAGGGGGCCCACTTCGCCGGCCGCAGACTGGCTCGCTGCCTGGCCGGGGTCGACCGATGCAGGTGGACTCGGCACCGGGCACAAGCTACCCGCTTCTGGCTCGGACGTGACTCAGAGGCAGTGTGCCTCGACAAGGTCGCGGGCGGCGTCGCGTGCCGCGTCGGCGACTGCGGGGTCACCGTCGAGGACGCCGGAGGCGAGTCCGCCGTCGAGCAGCAGCGTGAGGGCGGTCGCGAGACGTTCGGGGTCGCGGGCTCGAGCCGCGACGGCGAGTTCGCGCACCCAGGCGCGCACGGCTTGCTTGTGGGCGAGCGTGCGGGCGTGCACGTCCGTGCCGGGTTCGGCCTCGGCGGCGGTGTTGATGAAGGCGCAGCCGTGGTAGCCCTCGATGCGACAAGCTGCGGCGAGAGCGTCGAATATGCCGATCAGGCGGGCGCGCGGGTCGGGCCCGGCCGCGTCGGCGGCCGCTTCGAGCTGGCTGCGCCAGATCCGATCGACCTCGTCGAGGTAGGCGAGCACGAGGTCGTCCTTGCGCGGGAAGTGCTTGTACAGCGTCGCCTTGGCAACCCCGGCCTCGGCGATCACCGTGTCCACCCCGACGCCGCGCACGCCGTGCGCATAGAAGAGCCGGAACGCCGTCTGTAGGATCCGCTCCCGCGCCGCCGACGCGCCGCCAGGCCGTGCCGCCGCGACCGCCACGTCTTATGCCCGCACGACCTGGATGTTGAAGTCGCCGCTGCCGACCGCGTTCCAGAGCGAGAACCAGAGCGGCAGGTACATCTCGGTGCCGCGCGCCGCCCGGATCCCGCCCAGGTCGACGATCGCCTCCTCCGGCCAGCCGAACCGCTGCAGCAGCCCCTTCACCGTCTCCTTTGCGGCAGCCTCATCACCGGCGAGAAAGACGTCGTGTCGGCCAGGCACCCGGCCGGGATCGACCATCACGTGCGCGTTCATCGTGTTCAAGGTCTTCACCACGCGCGCCTCCGGGAAGGCCCGCTGGATCTGCTCGCCGAGGCTATCGGTGTTCGCGACCGAGAGGATCGGCGGCATCCCCTGCGAGAAGTCGAGCGGATTGGCGACATCGACGATCACCCTGCCCGTCAAGGTGGCCGCCCCGGCCGCCTCGAGCGCCTGCAGCGAGCCTCCCCCGGCGGTCGCGTTCACGAGGAGCTCACCATGCGCGCCCGCCTCCGCGAACGCCACCAGGCGCACCGCCGGGTTGTCCTTCTGCCACGCCGCATACGGTGGATTGCCCATCGCGTCGGACTCACTCCGCGCCATGGTCTGATCGACGTCACGCGTGCCGATCACAACGTCGTGGCCGAGCTGCGCGAGCCGGCCCGCGAGCGCCCGACCCACCATCCCCGTTCCCAAGACCGCGATCTTCACCTCGAAAAGCCTCCTGTTCGAGTGTCCTTACGACTATACAGACAGGTCTGTCTGTATGCTCGTAATGGCAGACTAACCAACACTCCCCGACGCCGCTCGATCATTGGCAGTCCGCGCCCGGAAACGGGCAATTCGTAGGATGAAACGGTGGGAAGACAGGCGGCCCTCGCGCTTTGCGGGCTTAGTCTGGTCGCGAATCCGTCACCCCTTGAGCTGCAATCGGTCGGTCTCCTCGTCTGAGTGTCCGCTCTCGGCGACATCCCTCGGCACAGCAGCATCCTTGGAGTGGCCCTTGGATGGGCGAACGTTGACGGAGTCGTGGATGAGCATGAGCCGCATCGACCAGAGCCTGGGTCGGGGCTCGGGTAGCTCGTGTCGGGTCCAGAGGAAGCCGGTCAACGTCACGGGGACGGTGGCGAGCCAGATGATCACCCCGCTGGCCAGGACCCACGGCGTAGATCCGGACGCGAGCGCAATAAGCCCGGCGATGGCGACGGCCAAGCCGAGGTAGCCCACGCGTAGGGACCAGACGGCCATCCTCCAGTGTCCGTTGTGCTCTAGCTCCGGCGGCTCCTCGATGCCAGGAACTGTACGGACGCCACGGTCGCGATAAGGGTTCTGACCGCGCGGGTCCGTTCTGCGTAGCGGCTATTGCCTGGCCAGTGTTCCGGAATGACGCCTGGGGAAATTAACTCCAGCCCTCTGGACGTGCGCGCACCGGGACCCGCGCAACTCGGGCGCGGCGCAGGCTAGGTTCGGAGTGACAGGACGATCGCGCCGTCCGCTCCCGCGACTACCTCTCGCAGCGCCTGTGCCGCCTGTTCGAGCGGACGGACGGACGCGATCGGCACGGTAAGGGTGCCGCGGGCCAGGAGCTCCGCGAGGGCCGAAAGCTGCCGACCATCGGGCCGGACGTAGACGTCGGATACGGCGACGCCCCGTTCCTCCCGCGGCGGGTCGCCCGTGATCGTGGCGAGGCGGCCGCCGTCAGCAACCGCCTTCAACGTGCTCGCCTCCTGCCCGGGGGCAGCGTTGACGGCCTTGGGCGCGCCGCCGTCGGTGATCTCGCGGACGAGCGCAGGCCAGTCGCCGTGATAGTCGAGCACCTCCGACGCACCGTAGCCGCGGATGCGCTCGACTTTCTTCGCGCTCGCGGTCGCGATCACGCGGGCGCCCCGAGCCGCGGCGAGCTGGACGAGCAGGCCACCTGTGACTCCACCGGCTCCGTTGACGACGACCCAGCCGCCGCTCTCGATCCCGAGAGCCTCGTCGAGTGCCTGAGCCGCAGTGAGCGCCGGAATGGGAAACGCTCCGCAGGCTTCCCAGGACGCCTCGGGCGGCCGGGCCGCGACGCTCGCCGCGGGCGCGAGCACCCTCCGCGCCCACGTCCCGTGACGCCGGAGCGGCAGCGGATGTGTCATCACCTCGTCGCCCTCGCGCAGCTCGGCCACGCCGGAGCCGGCCGCTGCGACCGTCCCGGACGCCTCCGTCCCGAGCGCCATCGGAGCCGGGCCGCCGATCTGCCAGCTGCCGATCCTGACTAGCTCGTCCCAGTTGCCGATGCCGGCGGCGACGACGTCGATGAGGACCTCGCCTTCTCCAGGCGTCGCCAGCTCGTCCACCTCGAGGATCTCGACGGGCCCGCCGCGTGCCGTGATCCCGGCCACTCGCATCCTGTTCGACACACGTTAGTGGCGTCGGTGATCCGGCGCGGACAGCCTTTGGAACCTCGTGAAAGGGCGATGCGAGCAGCGAGAGATGACTTGACTGGGCCAGTGTTGCGGACTGACGGCTGAACGGTAGTCAACCGGTACGGGGGACGTCAGCGGCGAGTCGTCTCTCAGAGAGGGCGTTCATTCGTGCCCGCCGTCGAGTCAGTGCCAACCTCGAGCACGACCTTGCCACGCTTCCCGCGGCCCGCGACTCGCTCGAACGCCGCCCGTGCCTCCCTGAGCGGAAAGACCGAGTCGACCTCCGCGCGAAGCTCGCCTGCGTCCACGAGCGCTCTCAACTCCAGCAGTTGCTCGTGGTCGGGTTCGACGATGAAGTAGATCGCGCCCGGTGTCTCCTCTGCGATCGTGACCACGCGCTCGCCAGCGGGGACCTCGGCGCCACGAGTGTCGAAGACCAGCTCGACCGGCCCGCTCTCCACGACCGTTGCGCCTGCGTGTCGCGCAAGCTGGACGGCGATGTGCCCAACCCCGCCCGAGGCGCCCGTGACCAGCACCCGCTCGCCTCGGGCGAGCTGGCCGTGCACAAACAATGCTTGCCAGGCGGTCAGCCCGCCCATCGGCAGAGCCGCCGCCTCGACGTGGCTCAGCCGCGAGGCCTTCGGTGCAAGCACCTCCGCTGGGACGACGGCGTACTCGGCAGCCACGCCGTCGCGATCGAAAGGCGTGAGCGCATATACCTCGTCACCGCTGCCGACGACAACGCCCGAAAGCTCGTAAGACGGAATCGCCGGCAGTCGATCGACCGGCCACTCCAACTCGCCACGCGTAATCGCCGCCGCGTGGACGCGCACCAGCACCTCGCCCGGATGCGGCGACGGCGTCTCGATCTCCTCAACCTTCAAGCCGTCTCGGTGCAGGCGTACCGCTAGCACTGGCGCTCGCTTCTACTGCTGTTGGACTTCGTTCCTCTGGAGATCTTGCCATCTCGCACTTCCTGCTCGGAGACCTCGCCTGTGCGAACGTCCTGTCACTCGGTGTGGGCGTGACTGCTGCTTCTCAGCCCAGGCCGCTGTCGCCTTGTTTGACAACTAAGGATGGAGCCTTTATGGAGCCCCGTGGTTGCAACCGGTGGCAACCGGTGGCAAGTCGCCTGAGCGCGGAAGCGCCGAAGACAAGCCGAAACCGTTGCCGTGGGTTGCGACCGGTTGCCGCGACGAGCGCATGGTAAGGAATGCCATGAAGAAGGGCCTCCCCGGTGACAGGCTCCGGTTTGTCACTGGGAGCTATCGCAGAGGAGGCCCGTGACCCTTTGCCACGTACAGCGCCGTCAGCTCCGCTCGCTCCGCGTCCGGATAGAGCTCGAGCTCACGCCGCTCGATCTCGAGCTCGTGTTCTTCGTACTCGCGAGAGCTTTGAACGGAGATCCACTCGCCGAGCGCCATCGATCCCGCGCCCGCCAGCAGCCCCGAGAGACCGGTGATAAGGACCGTCGTGCGCGAGAGCTGGGCGCCCGCAACGCCCATGATGAGACTGAAGTTCGAGAGCAGACCATCGTTCGCGCCAAGCACCGAGGCGCGGAGCGTGTTCGCCGCCCCCAGCCGATGGCGCTCCTCGTGGCGCGAGGACGTTTCGGCGACGGCGGCGGACGGCGCGAGTGTGCGGGCGTGAGCACGCTCCTCGGCCGCGATCGCGGCGCCTTCCTCGCCGAGCTTCCCGTATCGCGCCGCCGCGGCGCTCTCCCCAGCCGTCAGCACGTGACCCAGGAAGCGCGGTCCGAAGCGGCGTCCGAGAAAGCCCAACATCCGGGCTCTGCGAGTCGGACCGATGTCATCGACGGGCGCGCCGAGTGCTCTCAGCCGCTCGGCACAGAGGGAGGCATGTCGCTCCTCAGCCTCCGCCAGGCGTGCATACAGTCCGTCGCCACCGGAGCGCGCGGCCAGCGCTCGGTAGACGTGGGCGCTATCCACCTCGTCCTGCCTGCTCGCCTGCCAGAGCGCCGTCTCGTCTTGCGGCGTCACCCGCCAAGCCTACGACGGGTCGCATGAGAGATCGCCGGCGGCGGCGACGGCCGAGTCCTCGGTGGTTGCTCAGTCGTACGACCGCCGGCGGCGAGTCGCATCAGCGGGGAGTCGAAGTCGACGTCGGCGGCCGTCTGCTCGGCGCGGGTCGCGTTGCCCGCGAACTCGTGCCGATAGCCGGACCAGGCGCGATCGGCGATTCCCTGCTCGATCCGCCCCTGGACGACGACGGCGAGCTCGGTCGCGGCGCGTCGGACGCGCTCGCCGAGCTCGGCGGCGCCCCAGTCCTCGGGAGCGGCGAACACGGAGGTCGGCAGCGTGAGCGCGCGCATGTAGGCGAACAGGGAGCGCATCTGTTCGTCGACGACGAGTGCGTGCCGGCTGCTGCCCGCCGTCGCGGCGAGCACGACCGGCTTGGCGATCAGCAGGTCGTTGTCGAGCACGTCGACGAACGACTTGAACAGCCCGCTGATCCCGGCCTTGTACACCGGAGCGGCGGCGATGACGGCGTCCGCGGCGGCGAGCTGCTCGATCGCGGCCTGGAGCTCCGTCGAGGGGATGCCGGTCACGGACGCGCGGGCGACGTCGACCGCGAGCGGCGCGACCTCGACCGCCCGCACCGTCGCGGCGATCTCCATCTCGCGCAGTCGCTCGAGGCTTCCTGCGGCGATCCGGTCGGCGAGCATGCGCGTCGTGGACGGCTGGCTCGTGCCCGCGCTGACGATGACGAGCTGCCGCATCAGATCAGCCGTCCGGCACGAGATCGAGGAGCTGCTCGGACGCCTCCGGGCGATCGAGCGTTGCGGGTCATCGCCTCGCGCTCACGTGTCCGCGCGTGTGTCGCGCCCGATGCGTCGCTGCGTGGCGACGCCCGCCGGGGTCAGCCGGATGCGGCAGGCGCGCGCATCGTCGGGGTCGTCGACACGCTGCACGAGCCCGCGCGCCTCGAGTCGCGCGACGAGGCGGGACATCCCCGGCTGGGTGAGCAGCACGTCCTCGCCGAGCTCGGTGATCCGCAGGCCGTCCGGGGCGGACGACAGCGCGTAGAGCACGCCGTACTCGCGTGGCGGCAGGTCCTCCCAGGCGTCCCTGCCGCGTCAGCTCCTGGGCGATCGTCGACTGCGCGCGGAAGAGCGCCTCCCAGGCCTCGTTCGCCAGCTTCGTCGTGCTCCGGGTCGCGATCATGCGGCGAGACTCCGTGTCCTGGTAGGGGGCGGGCGCCGGTGAGGTTGTCGCCGCGGTTCGGCGTTGGGCGCGGCCTGGCGCGGCGTCGGCGTCGCCGTACTTCGCCCTGACGAGGCTGGCGTGGGTCGGCGCGTCGGGCACCCCGGGGGCGCGGCGCGCCTCCATCTCGCGGCGGAGCACGGGCACGACCTCGGTGCCGAGCAGCTCGACCTGTTCGAGCACCATCTCGAGCGGAAGCCCGGCGGCGTCGACGTTCCACAGCTGCCGCTGGTAGTCGCCGAAGCCCTCCTGGAAGGTCAGGGTCTTCTCGATCACCTCCTGGGGGCTGCCGACGCTCATCGGCGTGCCGTGCATGTAGTCCTCGAGCTGGTAGGACTGGCCGTAGATCGGCGAGCCTTCGAAGTACGGGCGGTAGGCTCGGATCGCGTCCTGCGAGCGCTTGGCGATGAACGCGTGGCCGCCGAGCCCGACGATCGCCTGCTCCGGCGTTCCGTGCCCGTAGTGCGCGAACCGCTCCCGGTACAGGTTCACGAGCGGCACGAAGTGGAAGTTCGGCGCGAGGATGTTGTTCGCGAAGTAGCCGTTGCCGTAGTAGGCGGCCTGCTCGGCGATCTCCGGCGTGCGGATCGCGCCGTGCCAGACGAACGGCGGCACGTCGTCCAGCGGGCGCGGGATCGACGTGAAGCCCTGCAGCGGCGTCCGGAAGCTTCCCTCCCAGTCGACGACGTCCTCGCGCCACAGCCGGTGCAGCAGGTTGTAGTGCTCGAGCGCGAGCGGGAGACCCTGCCGGATGTCCTGCCCGAACCAGGGATAGACCGGGGCGGTGTTGCCGCGCCCGAGCATCAGGTCCACCCGGCCGCCGGCGAGATGCTGCAGCATCGCGTAGTCCTCGGCGATCTTGACCGGGTCGTTGGTCGTGATCAGCGTCACGGCGGTGGTGAGGATGATCCGCTCGGTCAGCGCGGCGATGTGCGCAAGCAACGTCGTCGGCGAGGACGAGAAGAAGGGCGGGTTGTGGTGCTCGCCGATCGCGAACACGTCGAGCCCGACCTCGTCCGCGCGGCGGGCGATCTGGACGATCGCCTGCGATCCGCTCGGCCTCGCTCGGCGTGTAGCCGGTGACCGGGTTCCGCGTGATGTCGCTGACGGAGAAGATTCCGAACTGCATCGCTTCATACGTTTCCTTGACCGCTCAACCATAGCAGATACATGCACGCGCATGCAATCTAGCGCCCAGCAGCGACGGGACGCCGACGGTCGAACAGGCACGGCGAGGCGGCCGCGAGAGCCCGCCGGATCGGGGCTCTTGCGGCGCCTGCGCCGGCGCAGCAATCACCGTTCTCCGCTCAGGCGGCCGTCGACATGGCGCGGAGCTGCGCGATCGCGCGCTGAGCGAGCCGCCGGTGGCGTTGCCAGCGGTCTCGCCGCCGTCGATGACGAACTCGGCGCCGGTCGCGAACGACGACTCGTCACTCGCGAGGAAGACGACGAGCTTCGCAACCTCATCCGGAGTTCCCGTCCGCCCGAGCGCGACCACGCTCGTGTCTGCCGGCACCGGCGCAGTCATCGGGGTCGTGATGAAGCCCGGGTGCACCGAGTTGACACGAATGCCGTACCTGCCGAGGTCGAGCGCCGCCGACTTTGTCAGGCCGCGCACGCCGAACTTCGTCGCGACATAGCCTGGAGCCGCCGGCACGCCCACGAGACCGGCGATGGACGAGATGTCCACGATCGAGCCGCCTCCTGCCTTCTTCAGCGCGGGCACGACGGCCTGGATGCCGTTGAAGACGCCGGTGAGGTTGATGGCGAGCATCTTGTCCCAGTCCGCGTGGTTGTACGCGTCAATCGGACCGGGAATCGAGATGCCTGCGTTGTTCACGAGCACGTTGAGCGTGCCGTACTTGTCGGTCGCAGTCGCAACGGCTGCGTCCCAGTCGGCCGGGCTCGTGACGTCGAGATGGGCGTAGGTCGCCGACGCGCCGATCTGACCGGCCATTACCCGCCCCTCCTCGTCCAGCACGTCACCCAGCACGACCTTCGCGCCGGAACCGACCAGCGCCTGCGCGAACGCCGCGCCCATGCCCCGGGCCGCGCCGCTGACCAGCGCGACTTTTCCATTGAGATCGGACATCTCTCTTCCTTTCGTTTTCTCTTCTTGGATGTTGTTCTTTCGATTCTCGGCTGGAGCGCACTCGGCTAGCTGACCGCGATCGCGAGCTTGCCGAGCGCTCCTGCGTTGAAGTCCTTGATGGCGAGGGTGACCTCCTCCAGCGGGTACGTCCTTGTGACGGGCACTCGCAGTTGGCCAGTCGCGACCATCGCGGCGAGGCCGGCGAGGGCTTCGCTCGTGAGACCGGTCGGGGCCCAAACGGCGGTCGCCTGCACCGGTTGTCCCGCCAGCTGCTCCGCGCCCACGCCGAGCGTGGACGCGAATCGCGCGCCCGGCTTGCACACCTCGAGCAGGGTCATCGGGTCGCCCGCGAGGTGGATCACGCCGTCGACGCCGTCGGGCGCGAGCTCGTGCACCTCGGCCCCAAGATCGCCGGTGAAGTCGACCGCATGGTCCGCCCCAAGATCCGTCACGAAACCGGACTCCGCCGCCCTCGCCGTGGCGATCACCTGCGCCCCCTTTGCCTTCGCGAGCTGGATCGCGATCGCACCGACACCGCCGGTCGCACCGGAAACCAGGACGGTCTCGCCGGGACGCGGCGCGACGGCGTCGACCGCCAGCTTCGCCGCGACGCCGGCAAGGCCGAGAGCGCCGGCCGACACGACGTCGACGTCCTCGGGCTGCCGGGCGACTGCAGACCCCGGCACGGCCACCTCCTCGGCGAACGTCCCATCGTGCAGGAACGTCGGGAAGTGGACACCGAAGACGGGATCGCCGACGCTGAACCCGTTCCCTCCACTCGTGACCCGCGCCACGGTGCCTGCGAAGTCCCGCCCCAGGATGACGGGCAGTCGGAACTCCATCTGTCCCTTGTAGGCCCCGCTCTAGATGCGAACGTCCAGTCCGTTGAGCGAGGCAGAACGCACGTCCACCAGCACCTCACCCTCGTGCTGCGCGGGCACCGGCAGATCGTGCACGGTCGGATCGGCCCCCCACTCGTCGATCGCTATCGCCTTCATCAACAACCACCTCCTCGGTTTCGACCCGCGTGACGCGCGAGCGCGCACGGCGGAAACGCACCTAGCGGGACGGCCCCGGCCAGGATCGTTCGGCCGGGACCACCCGGCTCGAGCCACGTTCAGCCTGTCTTGAGCGACTTCTTGACAGAGCTGCGCGCGGACCTCTCCTTGGCCTTCAGCTGCTCCAAGCGCTCCTCCGTCGCGGCCTTCGCCTTGCCGTGGGCCGCCTTCGCCTGCTCCTCGACCTTCTTCAGCCGTTCGTCCATCGCATATCTCCCTTCATTCCTCAGGTACCTAACAGTCGGGTTTCACGATGTCGGAAGTCGCTGCCAAGTCGGTGCCATCCGCGCCGTGCTCGCTGCCGCCTACCGTCGGCGCCAGCAGCACGGACCGCGTAGCGCGAACGCCATGATGCGGGGCTCCCGGTGGGAGCCGCCAGCGTAAGCCCAGGCCGCTCATCCGCCGCGACGTAGCCAGCACCGACAACGGACGATGGAGCCTTTATGGAGCCCCGTGGTTGCAACCGGCGGCAATCAGCGGCAAGTCACGCGGTTGCAAGAACCGCAGAAATGAGCCAGAACCGTTGCCGTGGGCTGCGACCGGTTGCGTGCGACGTTTCATGGTAAGGAGGGGGTCGACGGTTCGAGTCCGTCAGAGGGCTTCAAGAAAGCCCTGCAAATGGGCCTTTCTGTTGTCTGCCCAGACGCCGCGCAGGTGTCTCGCGGGTACGAGACGGGTACACTTTCGGACGAGCGGGCACTCGCGGGCACGCGCGGCCCTAGGCGACCAAGGCGACCACCTCCTTCGCTAGGGAGGGGTCACGAGGTCATCGTGGCTGCTGCATTTCGTATCGGCCGATGTGCAAGCGGACATAGAGAAGGCGAGGCACACGTAATCCCCGACGCCGACTAGAGGCGCGGGTTCGCCTGGGGCGGCTTGGTCGCTTTGGAGCGTTTCTGGAGCGGCCAGTCGTACGGTCGAGGGAGTGACCGACCCGAAGGAGGAGCAATGAAGTACGCACGAAGGCTGTCGCTCCTGGCGGCAGCGCTCGTCACGCTTGCGAGCGCACTCGCGTTGCAGGCCACCGCAGGCCCGCCGAACCACGCCAACCGACTCGAGGCGACCTTCGCCGAAACCACCGTCTCGGTGACGAACCGCATCGCCGACCTCGGCATCTTCCAGCTGATCAACATCGGCACGGGCACGGTCGACGGCTTCGGAGACGCGACGGTGACGGTTTCGGCGACACAGGATCGGACCGTCCACCCGTGCGGCGAGGGAAGCTGGACGAACGCCGGCATCCGTCGGATCGTGGTGGACGGCGGCGTTCTCGTCCTGCGAGAGCTCGTCCACATCTGTCAGACCGCTTCAGGCCCGATCGGTACGGGCACGTGGAAGGTCGACGGCGCCTCCAGCACGGGCGTCTTCGCCGGCGCGCGTGGCAGCGGCGACGCCAGCATCGTCGTCGCGTCCCGTACCTCCGCGCTCTCCGGGCGCCTGAACCTCGCCAAAGGTTCGTGAGGAGAAGCAGGGTCATGCGAACCACCCTGGACGCGCGACGGCGGGAGACGAACGTCGCCGTGCGCGTCCAGGGTGCTACCGCCCTTCTCGTCCTCCCGGGTGCATGAGCGACACCGGACTGCGTTCGCCGAGCGGGATAGGCGTGTCGCGCCACGCGTCGTATCGTCACGTCGGACGTGAACGTTCGCGTCCTCGGGCCCCTAGAAATCCTGAGCGACGGCGTCGACGTTCGCCTTGGCGGACCGAAGCAGCGCACCGTCCTCGCACTGCTGGTCGCGGAAGTCGGAAGGCCGGTCTCGGTCGAGACCCTGATCGACGGCGTCTGGGGCGACGAGCCGACCACCGGGGCGCGTTCGACGCTGCAGACGTACGTCTCGAACCTCAGGGCCGCGATCGGCGACGTCATCGTCCGCGACGACGGCGGCTATCGACTCGTCGCCGAGCCGGAGAACGTCGACGCGGTCGAGTTCGAGCGGGCGGTCGAGCAGGCAAGCGGGCTCGTGGAGACCGCTCCCGCCGAGGCCGCTCAGCAACTCGGTGCGGCGCTCGCGCTCTGGCGCGGCCACCCGTATGCAGACCTGCCCGGCGCGTTCGCGCTCGAGCTCGAGGCGCGGCGCCTCGAGGAGCTGCGCCTCCGCGCCGTCGAGCTGCGGATCGAGGCGGAGCTCGTGGTCGGACGACACGCCCAGCTGATCGCGGAGCTGGAGGTGCTGTGCGAGGAGTTTCCCGTCTACGAGCGCTTCCGCGGGCAGCACATGCTCGCGCTGTACCGCTCGGGTCGTCAGGCAGAAGCCCTTCGCGTCTACCAGAAGACGCGCACGTACCTGGCGGAGGAGCTCGGCCTCGAGCCCTCGGCACAGCTGCAGGAGCTCGAGCGAGCGATCCTCAACCAGGACCCGTCGCTCTCTGCTCGAGCCGGAGCCGCAGGTGCAGATCGTCGCGTTCCTGCTCACCGATGTCGAGGACTCGACCGTCCTCTGGGAGGTGCAGACGGAGGCCATGCGCGGCGCGGTCGCCCAACACGACCGGATCGTGCTCGACACAGTCGAGGCTGCGGGCGGACGCGTCGTGAAGCGCGTCGGTGACGGCATCGACCTGGCGTTCGCCGACGTCGGCGCGGCGGTCGCTGCCGCCGACGAGATCCAGCGCCTGCTCGTCGCGGCCGACTGGAGCAGGCTGGAGCCGCTACGCGTGCGCATGGCGGTCGATGTCGGCGAGGTCGAGGCGCGTGGAGGCGACTACTTCGGTCCGGTGATGAACCGCGCCGGCCGGATGCTCGCCGCTGCGCACGGAGGGCAGGTGCTGCTCTCGGCCGACGCGCACGCGGCGCTGTCGGCGTCGCAGGGCGGCTGGCAGGCGAGGGCGCTGGGCGAGTTCCGGTTCAAGGGCATTGGCAGCCCGCAACATGTCTTCCAGCTCCTGCTCGACGGGCTCCCCGCGGACTTCCCGCCGCTCAGGATCGACCGCATGCCGCCTCCGACCCCGGTCGGCGCGTTCGGCCGCTCGGTGCGGGGCTACGAGCTCCGCGAGCAGGTCGGCAGCGGCGACGCCGGCGTCGTCTATCGCGCGTACCAGCCGTCGGTCGGCCGCGAGGTCGCGATCAAGGTGATCCGCCCCGAGCTGGTCAACCAGCCTGCGTTCGTGCGCGAGTTCGAGTCGGAGGCGCAACTCGTCGCCCAACTCGAGCATCCGCACCTCGTTCCGCTCTACGACTACTGGCGAGACCCGGAGGGCGCCTACCTGGTGATGCGCTGGCTGCGCGGGGGGTCGCTGCAACGGACGCTCGAGCGCGGCCCGTGGAACCTCGAGCCGGCCGCCCGGCTGCTGTCGCAGATCGCCCGCGCGCTCGCGTACGCGCACCGGCAGGGCGTCGTCCACCGCGACGTCAAGCCGGCCAACGTCCTGCTCGACGAGGACGGAAACGCGTACCTCTCCGACTTCGGGATCGCCGCCCGTCCACTCGACTCGGAGCACCCGAGCCCCCTGATCACGGCGTCGCCGGCGTACGTCCCGCCCGAGTTGGTCACCGGAAGGCCCCTCACGCCGCGGTCGGACCTCTACGGCCTCGGACTGCTGACGTTCGAGCTGCTCACTGGTCAGCGGCCGCCGATGGACGGGGCGCTCCCGTCGCTTCACGTGGTCCGGCCGGAGCTGCCCGCCGCGCTCGACGAGGTCGTCGCTCGCGCGACCGCGGCGGATCCCGACGAGCGCTACGCGTCGGTCGACGGCTTCGTCGCCGCGTTCGTCGCCGCCGTGGGGCAGGCGGCTCAGGCGGCCGAGACGTACACGCCCGCGGAGAACCCGTACAAGGGTTTGCGGGCGTTCGACGAGACGGACGCCGCCCATTTTTACGGCCGGACCGCGCTTGTCGACGAGCTCGTGCAAGCGGTTGGCGACCGACGCCTGGTCGCCGTGGTGGGCCCGTCCGGGATCGGAAAGTCCTCGGTCGTCAAGGCGGGGCTCGTCCCGGCGCTCCGCGGCGGCGCGCTGCCGGGAGCGGCATCCTGGCTCGTCACCGACATGTTCCCGGGCACGTACCCCTATGAGGAGCTCGCCGCCGCGCTCCTCCGGGTCGCAGTCGAGCGGCCGGACGACCTCGTCGAACAGCTCGCGCGGGACGAGCTCGGAATCTGTCGCGTCGTGAAGCGGATTCTCCCGCCCGGAAGCCAATTGCTCCTTGTGGTCGACCAGTTCGAGGAGCTGTTCACGCAGACGGCGGACGAGGAGACGCGCCGTCGTTTTCTCACGGGCCTCACCGCACTCGCAGGTGACGCCCACGCGCCTGCGCGGGTTCTCGTCACGCTGCGCGCCGACTTCCTCGACCACCCCCTTCGCGACCCGGAGTTCGGTGAACTCCTACGGGCCGGCATGGTCGCGGTCGCGGCGCCGTCGGAGGACGAGCTTGCCGAGGCGATCGAGCGGCCGGCAGGTCGCGTCGGCGTTCGCTTCGAGCCGGGGCTCGTCTCCCAGGTCGTCGCCGACGTTCGTGATCAGCCAGGCGCCCTGCCGCTCCTGCAGTACGCGCTCACCGAGCTGTTCGCGAACCGCACCGGCGACGTGCTGACGCTCGAGGGCTACCTCGCGACCGGTGGGGTCGTCGGCGCGCTCGGCCGGCGTGCCGAGGATCTCTACGCGCATCTCCGCCCTTCGGCTCAGGGCGCATGCCGCCAGGTCTTCCTGCGCCTCGTCAGCGCCGACCCTGCTTCGCACGACACGAGGCGCAGGGTGCGTCGCAGCGAGCTCCGCCAGCTCGAGCTCGAACCGGACGCGCTCGACGAGGTCATCGCACGTTACGGCGAGCACCGCCTCCTCACTTTCGATCGCGAGCCGCTGACACGGACGCCGACCGTCGAGGTCGCGCACGAGGCGATCCTGGCCCAGTGGGACCGGCTCCGCGGGTGGATCGGAGAGCGTCGCGAGGACCTCCTCCTCCACCGGCGGCTCGTGCAGGCAGTCGGAGAGTGGCAGGACGGGGGGCGTGATCCGGCATACCTGCCGCACGAGAACCGGCTTGTGCAGTTCGAGGCGTGGGCGGGTGCGACCGACCTTGCCCTGACCGCGGGTGAGCGCGAGTTTCTGGCCGAGGCGCGGACCGCGGCGGACGCGGCGGCGCGGCGGCGGGCACGTAGGCGGCGGGCGATGCTGGCCGGGTTCGCGGTGCTCGCCGCCGCGGCCTCGGTTCTCGCCGTGTTCGCGCTCGTGTTGCGCGGCCAGGCGCGAGACGACGCGCGCCTGGCGACCGCGCGCCAGCTTGCCGCCTCCGCGCAGGCGAACCTCGCCGTCGACCCCGAGCGCAGCATCCTGCTCGCGATCGAGGCCGCGGAGACGACCCGGCGACACAACGGAACAATGCTCGTGGAGGCTGAACAGGCCCTGCACGACGCGGTCGACACCTCGCGCGTGCTGAGCGCCGTCCCAGGCGTGGGTCGCAAGACCGGCATCGGACACGCTCTTTCTCTCTCGCCCGACGCGTCCCGCTTCGTCGCCTCCGACCTTATGGGCGCGCCGCCGAGCATCCGCGACGCGCTCACCGGCCACGAGCTCGTAACGCTCACCGGACACACGGGCGAAGTCCTCGCGACGGCATACAGCCTGGACGGGGAACTCGTCGTGACAGGAAGCGCCGACGGCACCGCGAGGCTCTGGGATGCCGCTACCGGCGAACTTCTCCACACGCTGCGCGCGCATCGTGGCGGCGTCTTCGCAACCCGCTTCAGCGCGGACGACACGCGCCTCGCGACGCTCGGCGCCGATCGCGCCGTCCGCGTCTGGGACGTCCGCACCGGCCGACAGCTCCGTGCCTTCCCAGGCGTCCACGACCGCACCGATGCGCGCCTCGCCTGGGGCGAGGGGCTGGCGTTCATCGACCGCGACCGCATCGCGGTCGCACCGTGGCAGCGGGGAAGCCCTCCTTCTCCCGTCGTGGCGAGGGTGTTCGACGTCTCGTCCGGTGACCAGGTCGCCGTAGTCACGGACCCGAGCGGTACCGCCCGGGTCGTGGACATCGATGTCAGCCCGGACGGCACTCTGCTCGCCGCTGTCCATGCGGACAACGGCCAGCTCCAGCTGTACGGATTGCCGTCCGGGAAGCAGCTGGATGCCGTTCGCGCCCACGGAGGCGCTGTCCTCGACGTCGAGTTCAGCCGCGACGGGCGCCGCGTCGCCACCGGCGGCGTGGACGGGCTGGCGAGGACCTGGGACATGACCCGTCGAAAGCTGCGCGAGTCCGTGACGCTCCGCGGTCACACGAGACCGGTCGGGAGCGTCTCGTTCGACCGCACCGGAACCCGGCTCGCCACTTCGGGGCAGCCAACCGGCGGGGCGCGGGCCTGGGACGTCTCCCCCGCCGGACGCGGCGAGGTACTCACCTTGCCCGGGCCCGAGACGGACGAGCACGCGGACATCGCATTCACGCCGGACGGCCGACGGCTCGTCGCTGCCTCCGGGCGCGAAGGGACGGTGCGCGTCTGGAGCACCGCAACCGGAAAGCAGCTTCTCGTCCTCGATCAAGACGCGCAAACGAACGCTCCGGTCCGCGCTGTGATCGGGATCGACGTCAGCCCAGACGGCTCGCGCATCGCGACGGCGAGCGCGGACGGCAGCGCACGGATCTTCGACGCCGAGACGGGCCGGCAGCTGGTCGTCATCCGCGGGCGCCACTGCATTCGACGTCGCCTCTGCCGCGTCAACCGCGCGGTCTTCAGCCCGGACGGCTCGAGAATCGCAACGACAGGCCAGGACGCCACCGTCCGCGTCTTCGATGCGGCCACCGGTCGTCAGCTCCGGGTGCTCCGGGGGCATGCGCCGGGCGGCTTCGGGACGTATCCGGTCGCGTGGAGCCCGGACGGGGCCCGGCTCCTCTCGATGGCGGCAGATGGAA
The DNA here is from genome assembly GCA_963700495.1 of uncultured Actinomycetes bacterium. Classification (GTDB taxonomy): domain Bacteria; phylum Actinomycetota; class Thermoleophilia; order Gaiellales; family Gaiellaceae; genus JACCTU01. The sequence continues at coordinate 410,055 of CAVOXT010000006.1, forward strand.
CCCGCATCTGGGACGCGCGCACGGGCCGGCAACTGCTCGCGCTGCCGCCCAGCGGAGGCCCCGGCGCCTCCGCTGTCTGGAGCCCCAACGGCGCACAGGTGCTCATCGAGTCCGGTCTCGGCCCAGCGGTCTGGGACGCCTCGAGCGGCAAGCGGCTACGCACGCTGGAGACGAACGCTGCGTCGTCCGACATGGAGTTCAACCGCGACGGGTCGCGACTCGCCAACACGACGGTCGACGAACGGGGCTACGCGCTCCGGCTCTGGGACTGGCCCGCGGGCGTCGAGACAATAAAACTGAGTGACAGCGGCTTTCGTGTCGCGCTCAGCCCGGACGGCCGGCTGGTCGCCACGGTGCGCTGGAGACAGCCGGTCCCGTTCGTGCACGTCTGGGCGCTCGACCCCGAGCTTCTCCTTCGGATCGCGCGGACCCGCATCACCCGCTCGTTGACCGAGGAGGAGTGCCAGCGCTACCTACAGCACGCCTGCCCCGAGGGTCGCTAGGCGGAGGTAGCGGGTTCGAGTCCCATCGCTCCGCATCGAGTGTCCGAGTCGGCTGGGCAAACATGAGTCGAGGGCGCATTACGTTCGTTGCGTGTTTCGAGAACAGACAACGACCCGCGGGTACGAGACGGGTACGTAAGCCTGAGCACGCGCGGTCACGCGCGGGCACTGCCGACACGCCTGAATCACGGATTTGCAGGACAAACGTGGACGCGCATGACCGCGCGTGTACGCCGTTACCGCCTCTGGACTTCCATGGTAAGGAGGGGGTCGACGGTTCGAGTCCGTCAGAGGGCTCTGCAAAGGCGCCGGAAATCAGCGCTTTCCCGTTCAGCCCGACCTGGGGTCGACGGTTCGAGCCCGTCAGAGGGCTCTAAAGACGTGATCCCGATCTGCCTAACGGCCGTGTCATCCGGTGATGACGACGCCGCGGCGGCTGTAGAGGTCTTCCGTGGCTGCTTGCAGGAGGAACGAGGCCACGCCCGCGCGTGAGATTTTCTGCGACATCCGGACCTTCTCGCTTTCGGGGATGACCCTAGCCTCGGTCTTGGGCCCGTTGGTCAGCTTGGTGGGGTAGACAATCGTCCAGTCGAGGCTGCTGGCGCGCAGGACTTCCTCACCGGCAGTCTTGTCCTTGATCTGACTACCCATTGCTATGCCGGTTACGACCTTGGTGACGGGAGTGAGCCGGTCACGCGCGACGGCGAAGGAGGACAACATGACGACGCGCTCGGGACCCTTCTGTTTGGCCGCGTCCACAATGGCGCGCGTCGCCTCGGCCATCACCGGCCCTCTCGCGCCGAGGACGCTGATCACAGCGTCGCCCCCGTTCATCGCCTCGGAGACCGCTGCGCGGTCGGTTGCGTCGCCTTCGACAACATGGAGGTTGGGATTGGTGATGGTCAGTTTCTGCGCGGACCGAACGAGTGCCGTGACGCGATGTCCCGCGGCGAGCGCCTGCTCGACCAGCGGAATGCCGGTGGCGCCAGCCGCGCCGAGGACGCTCAGTTTCATCGGTCTCCTCCCATCGCGATCGCGCGCGCGGCGCCCGCGAACGTCTCATCATCGGAAGCTTCCCGCCGCTCATTCTACGGCTGATGCTGCCGAGGAGAACTGCCAACGTGATGCCACGGTGGAGCGGCAGGTAACTGCGGCGCGGGTCGCGCCTTTACAAGTCCTGTTGCCTAGAAAGATTACAGCGAATGGAGCCTCTATGGAGCCCCGCGGTTGCAACCGATGGCAATCAGTGGCGAATCAGATCTGCGCGGAAACCGCAAAGACATCCATGGTAAGGAGGGGGTCGACGGTTCGAGTCCGTCAGAGGGCTTGCCCAAAAGCCCTGCAAAGGAGCACTTAGTGTTGCCTGTGATGGCGAGATTTAGCACTCTCGCGGGTACGAGACGGGTACATTTTGGGACTAGCGGGCACTGGCGGCCACGCGCGACGTCTCGCGGCACAGTCTGAGACGTGCTCGAGGCTCTCGATCGCGACCGCTCGGCCGAAAGGTTCCTGCAAACAAGCAGTCGGCGTTGTCCACGGTGGCGTGACGCTGGCTCCCTCCTTTGCTAGAGAGGGGTCGTCGGGACACCTCCGTCACCTCTTCATGACGCCACTCGGGTGGGAACTCTCGACTGACGGCGCCACTATCGGGCGTTGTTGGCGGCGTTCAGTCGGGTGTTACCGCGGTGGGCGTGGCGCAGGTCTGCGTTTGTGACGCCGGCGACGCTCTTGCGCTGGCATCGGGAGCTGGTGGCGCGCCGCTGGACGTATCCGCACCGGCGTCCTGGCCGGCCGCCGACCGCGGCGGAAATCCGTGAGCTTGTCGTGCGGCTCGCACGCGAGAACCCGGGTTGGGGGTACCGGCGGATCCAGGGTGAGCTGGTCGGGCTCGGGATCAAGCTCGCCGCGAGCACGGTCTGGACGATCCTGAAAGAGGCGGGATCGAGCCGCGCCGAGGCGGCTCGAGCGAGCTGGGCGGAGTTCCTGCGGCGCAGGCGGCGAGCATCCTCGAGTGCGACTTCCTCACCGTCGACACGCTGTTCCTGAAACGCTTCTACGTCTTGTTCTTTATCGAGCTTGCGACCCGGCGCGTCCACCTGGCCGGGATCACGACGAATCCGGACGGGCGGTGGGTGACCCAGCAGGCACGCAACCTGCTGATGCAGCTCGACGACGAGAGCGTCCGTCCGCGGTTTCTCGTCCGCGACCGCGACAGCAAGTTCACCCGCGACTTCGACGAGGTCTTCCGCTCCGAAGGCAGTCCGTGTGATCAAGGCGCCGGTGCGCGCGCCGAAGGCACGGGCGCACGCCGAGCGCTGGGTCGGCACAGTGCGCCGCGAGTGCCTCGACCGGATCCTGATCCTCGGCCGACGCCACCTCGACCACGTCCTCGCGACCTACGTCGCGCATTACAACGAGCACCGGCCATACCGGGCACTCGGGCAGCGGCCGCCCCTGAACGAGCCGCCGGCGAACGACGACCAAGCGATCGCAGACGTTCATCGATTTCGACCGACTCCGCCGGCGTGACCTGCTCGGCGGGCTGATCCACGAGTACCGGCTCGCCGCCTAAGCCCGATCTGCTCACCATCACCCGCTACTCTGTTACGCACACGCGTGATACCACATCGCGCCCCTGTCCTCTGCGGTCTGCGTGACCGCCGGATCAACGGATCAATGGCGCCTGCGGGTGCTAGCTACTTGAACTGGATTCTCGGCACCTACACGCAGCGACGTCTCCGCTGATCCGGGCCGCGAGCCGGTCGCGCGTGCACTCGACGACCGTCCGGCCCAACAGGCGCACACCGTGGCCGTACCACTCACGCGGCCGGAGACCATAGACGCAGACGTAGTCGACGTCGACGAAACTGTCGCTCCCGTACCGCTCGACCTTCCACAGCCCGATGAGCTCGTTCCGCATCGGCGTGACTTCGACCGGTTGTGTCGGCGTCCACCAGCGTCCACGGATCGAACTCGGCAGCATTCAGTGCGTGGAGGAGCTTGATCGCACGGCCACTGACTCTAGCGTTCGCTGCACTCCCTTCTCTCGGAGGGGGATTTCTCAGCGAACGCACTGCTGAACCCAGTACGACTCAATACGTGGTTTGGCTCGGTCCTCGGATAGCTGCGAGATCTACCACACCTGATTACTGCGCATAGGCCGCAAACATGAAGGGGCCGCCCGCTCCATAGAGCTCCTGGCCGATTGCTCCGCTGGCCACCTCTCCCTCCCGCAGATCCTCAAGAGGGATGTGCCAGCTCAGGTTGTTGCGCGGCACAAACGAGTACTCCCCGGCAGCGGATGACGCTGCGCCGGACGGCAGCAATGGCGGCAGCGAGTACTGCAGGGTACGCGGTGAGTCCCGGATGAATGCCTTGACCAGGTTCGTTACATAGGCCGGCTCGTTCTGGGCGTATCGCATATAGCTCTGAAGGCCGAGCCACGCCTCGTACTGCTCCAGCATGGCGACATAGTCCGACCAGGGCAGTGGGTTCAGGCCCATGTATGTGTGATAGCCCGATCCCTTCTTACACATTCCGTAGGTACAGTCCCAGAGGCGAACCGCGTGAAAGAGGTTGGCCAGCGCGAGTACGGCGTACCCGCGATAGGTGGTGTCCCCCGTCATCGTGTAGAGCCTCTGCGCGGCTGCGGCTGTGAACGCCGACATGTGTGTCTCGTACGACAGGTCGAAGCCCGTGCCGGCCACATGAGCAATGGATGCTTTGGACTCATCCAGATACTGCGCCTTGCCCGTGAGCTCATACAGTCCCAGCATCAACCAGGCATACCCTCCCGCAACATCATGTTCAACTTGCGAGCCTGATCCGTTGAGGTCGCTGTAGGCAAAGTTCTGTGGAAACTCGTATCCGTTGACATGCGCCAGCTTGATTACTGCGTCCACGGATTGCAGCAGCAACGTTTTGGCTGTGCCGTCGCCAGTCTGCGCGAGTTGCAACAGTGAGATCAGGTTATTGACGAAATACCAGCTCTCTCCCCGTGCCGACGGATCGTGGGGAAGGCTGTTCATGACGGTGCCGTATACCGGGTCGTAGTACGTGGATAGATTGGCATCGAGCGTGGCGTCGAAGGGTTCTGACGTGCGGTATCGGGCTTCGTAAGCCCTGATTCCTGCCAGCACGCCCGCCTGGGTCAGCAGCTCGGGGGCGGAGCGAGTGTCCGAGACGTATGAGCGCAGGTACTGATGCCCGTTGACGGTCACCCAATTCGATGGATCGGCGATGTCGGCCGCAGATCTTGCCGCGAGGCTCTGCCAGTCGGCGACGGGAACGGACGGCTGAGCGACTGCCGAGCTGACGGTATCCAGCGCCCGCAGATACGCCGTGGCGATGTCTGATTCAGCGGACGGGATCGCGGGCTCGAGGTAGAGATAGCTGGAAACGACTACGGTCGTCTTCTTGTGGGGTAGCGAGCCGAGACTGCTGGGCGGCGGAACGTAGCCGAAGGAACGCCGGGACACGCCGACCAACGACCCCTTGGTGCCGGCACGCAAATAGGGGAAGTTTGGCTGGGTCACCCCCGATCGTGTGCGGTCGAAGTACGAACCGAGTGCGGTGTAGTTCGAGAAGTACAGGATCGTGCTGCCTAATTGGGTGTTGGAGAGGAAGAGATTGTTTCCGGCGACCGGGGGTGCCGCCGCGTACTCCTTCAACGCGGCGGCAGGCGCGTGGACGAGTGTGACATCCGGACCGGGGTCTGTCGGCGCGTCCTTTCTCGGCGTGACCTTCAGCGTCAGGCCGATGAGAGCGTTACCGGCTGGTTGCCCATCACTTGTTGGACTTGAAGCCGTGAGCGTGAGCTGAAATGACGCCCACGGCGCGTTGCCGGAGAGCGTCCAGTTCGTGCCGGAATGGGTAATCCTCTTGGTCGACTTGAGGAGATTTACTTTGGCGTTCCCGCCCAACTCCCTGATCTGGAGAACTGCGCTCCCACCATGAGACACCGCGATCGTCCCGGACTTGGGGGTAAACGCCAGCATGTACGCGCCCACCCGCGCTTTGATCTTCTGATTCGCGGTAGACGCATGTCGTGATGAGGCGGCTGCTGCGGCACCAACAAGAAGGACCGCAACAGCAGCAATGGGCGCTGCCGCGCGAATGATGGTGCTCCTCATGATTCCTCATCAAGTCTACGAAACTGCCCCGCTCCCCGGTCCGGCGTTGACAGGTAGTTGACGCTCGGAGCGCGCTCGACCCGGACGACTTCCGCGCCGGCTACGACGACGACGCGCACACGAAGCCGAGCGCTGGAACGACTCCGATCCGACTCGCAATCGACGGGCCTGAAGGTGCCGGACGCCGAGGGCGGCAACGCGGACACTGTCGCGCTTGACGAACTCAACGACGCGACCCAGCGTCTCGGGTGGTCGTCGTTGGGATGGCCTCGACCTCGGTGAGATTGCGTGCCTAGTCCTGCGTTGGTAGAAGGTCGGGAAGCAACCGCCTGAGTGTGTTCTGCTGGATGGACGCGGCCAGAGCCAGCCCGATGATGGTCGCCAGCCCCGTGGCCGATGTGAATACCAACACACCCAGCCAGATGACGGAAACGGTCAAGCTGGCAACCGGCCTCGACAGCATGATCACGGCGGCGTTTCGGTAGGCGAGGAGCACGCGTGCCTCCGCCTGGGCGAGAAGCAGCGGAGCTACATACAGATGGACTCCGAGCCAGAGGAACAGGATGAGAGTCCAGACGACGAACAGCGGCGCGGCGACCGCGTGCCAGCTCGTAGCAGGGTTCGCCGCCTGTGTTGCGTAAAACGCCATGTTCAGCACGCAGGTGATGGCGATTGCAGCGGCGATCGACCACGCCCTGAGGCTCACCCTCCAGTACATGCGGAGTCCCTGCCGTTGTTCGCCGAAATCCGCGGTGTCACCGCGGGCGAGCTCTCGCGCGAGCGTCTGGAGTCCCATGCATGCCGGATTGGGCAACGCACCGATCAGGAGGGCGATGCCCAGCGGTACCACACTCAGCGAGTGAACAAAAAAGGCGACGACGATCGACACCAGGACGATCGGTAGCGACAACAGCATGGCGAGTAGGTTGGCGCCGAACGACTGAGCCAGGTGCGAGAAGACCTGATAACAGGATGATCCAACTGCCCGGAACCCGAGGCGCATCCTAGGGGTGGTAGAGCTCGCAGCTCCTCAGGACGGTGCCGTACCTGGAGCCGCCACAGACCAGCACGCTTCCGTTCCGCAGCAATAGGGCCGACGCCGCCGATCGTGCATAGCGCATCGGGGCGGCGGGAGCCCATCGGTTGCTCCGCCCATCGTAGATCTCGGCCGATCGCAGCACCTGCCGCTTGGCCGCTCCGCCGGCAACCAGGACGCGGCCATCGTGCAGTTCCGCACCGATGGGGGAGTCCCGCCCGGTGGACATCGCTGCGGCCGAGCTCCAGCGGTCCGTCTTCGGATCGAAAAGGCTGGTAGAGCTGAAGGTCTGTCCCGCGTTATTGACGCCCGTGGCGAGCAGGACATCCCCATTACCCAGGAAGGTAAGAACCGGATGGGCGAGGACGTGAGGACCTCCCACCTCCGTCCACCTGCCGGCTCTCGGGTCGAAAACCTCTGCCCTGCCGCCATACCCGCCGGCAATCAGAACTCGCCCGTCAGGAAGAGCCAGCGCGTTCTGCTGCGCATGCGGACGGAGCGTCGGCGGGCCCGCTCTCCATGCCGGCTTGCGCGGGTCGAAGATGAGGGCACTGCGGGAGATCGCGCCATGGACGATCCCGCCCACCACCAGTACGCGGCCGTCGGGAAGGAGCGTGGCGGAGTGCGAAAACCGAACGTCGGGTAGTGGCACCGTTAAAGCCCATCGGTCGCGAACCGGGTCATAGATCTCGACTGAGTTGAGCGGCTGCAGCTTCTTCCCCAGCCCGCCCACGGCAAGGACGCGGCCTTTGAGCAGGGTCACCGTGTGGCCGATGCGCTCTTGCCGCATCGCGGCCACGGTCGACCACGTTCCAGCAGCACTGTGATATCGCTGCACCACGCGAGTTGGACGGCCATCCTTCACGACCTCCCCACCCGTCATCAACACATCGCCATTGGCGAGGAGGAGGGCGGCTTGCGACACCTCGGGAACCGGAAGGGAGGCCGCCGCCGTCCAGGAGCCGGCCGGCTCTCGTGATGTCCGCACAATCTGACCGCGTTGATGCGGTCGCGCAGCATGGCTCTGCGTGCCGGCTCTCTGTGCAACGAAACTCGCCCCGATCGAGCCAACGAGAACCGCTGCAATGAGTAGCACGGTGGCTCGAGCCTTGCCAATGCGGGGTAGCACTCGTGCCTGCTCCATTTTCAACCGCTCAGGTGCACGCGCCGTGCTCAGCCCTTGACGCCGCTCAGAGTGACGCCCTGGATGATCTGTCGCGAGGCGATGAAGTAGATGAGCACGATGGGCGCAATGGCGATCACGGAAGCCGCCATCTGCAGATTGAGATATGAGGTGCCGTAACGGCCCACGAAACCGTTGAGCGCCAACTCCACGGTCCAGTTATGCGGATCCTGGAGGTAGATCAACGGCCCGAGAAAGTCGTTCCACTTGCCGATGAAGGTCAGAACCATCACGGCGGCGAGCGCGGGCCGGAGCTCAGGCAGGATGATCGTCCAGAAGATCCGTAGCGGCCCGGCGCCATCGACCATGGCCGCCTCGTCCAGAGAGTATGGAATCCCTCTGATGAACTGACGCAGTAGAAAGATGAAGATCGGCGAGCCGAAGAATGCAGGCACGATCTGAGGCAGGAACTGGAAGAGGTTGTGGTAGCCGAAGAGCGAGCCGCCACTGCCCCAGTGGAAGAAGTTGATGAATAGAGCGTACTGAGGGATCATCATGACCGCGTACGGGATCATCATGGTGCTGATGATCACGGCGAAAAGGACTTCGCGTCCGAAGAAGCGGAAGCGGGCGAAGCCATACGCGATCAGCGCGCTGGAGATCACCGTCCCGAGCGTGACCAGGCCCGCGACGATGAAGCTATTGATCAGGAAGGTGCTCATGGGGTACGGCAGGTAGTGCCACATGGTCGAGTAGTTGGACCACTGCCACGGGGCCTTGGGCACCAGGGTGACGGTGGCCCCTGCATCCACGGCGGTGCGGAGCGAGTTCTCGAGCATCCAGTACAGCGGGAACAATGAGACGATCGAGATGAGCACGACGACGACGTAGGCCGCCAGCTTGGAGCCGAAGCCACGCGCCGGCAGCACCCCGCGACGGCGGGGCGGTGTCGGCACGCCGTCAGGAAGCGCTGTCACCGGGACTCGTGCGGTGTACTCGAGCTCGGTCATCAGCGACGCTCCTCCTGATAGAACACCCACCGTTTTTGGCCGAGAAAGTTCAGCCCCGTGAAGAGGAGGATGAGGACGAAGAGACCGAAGGCCATAGCGGTTGCCAGTCCCATATGGGAATAGTCGAAGCCTTCGACGTAGACGTACCAGAAGGTCGTCAGAAGCGATTGCCCAGGACCCCCAGTGGCGGTCGCGCCACCGGCGAAAATCACCAGCTTGGTGAACTCCTGAAATGCCCCGATGAGTCCGGTGACGACGTTGAAGAAGATGGCAGGGGTCAGGAGGGGCAGTGTGATGTACCGGAATTGGGACCAGCCCGAAGTACCATCGACCGCGCCGGCTTCATAGAGTCCCCTGTCGATGCCCTGAAGGCCGGCCAGGTAGATCAGGAGTGTCTGCCCGACACCCCAGGCCGAAACCAGGATGACGGCCGGCATGGTCAGCCTCGGATTATTGAGCCAGTCGACCGGCTCGCACGTGACCTGGGTGGTGTCGCACTGAGCGCCGACCTTGGTGAGTATCCAGCTGACCAATCCGGTTCCCGGGAAAAGGATCAGCCTAAAGACGAGAACGACCGCGACCGCCGGCAGGATTGCCGGCATGTAGAAGACCGTCCGGAAGATATTCAAACCCCTCAGCTTCTGATTGAGCAGCAGGGCCATGGGCAGCGCAGCCAAATTGACCACAGCGACGCTGCCAACCGCGTAATAGATCGTGTTGAACACTGAGTGCCAGTACACGCGGTCGGTGAGAAAGGTCTGATAGTTCTTGAGCCCGATTCTGTGGGCCTCCCAGAACGGTCCGGAGATCGGCGCCCAGTTGGTGAAGCTGATGTAGACCGACATCGCAAGCGGGACCGCCGCAAATACGAGAAACCCGACCAGCCAAATAGAGGTCAGACCCATTCCCCAGCGCGCCTCGCGAGACCGCGTCCACCAGCGCGACCACCGGCGCGCCCAGCCGCTTTTCCGCGGCGTCGTCTCTACTGCCGACATGCGCTATCTCCTCCAATCGGCTGTGTTCACGCGCCGCTCGAACTGCCGAGGGGCGGGCCCCGGCCCCGCCACCGGCATCAGCCGGTGGCGGGCAGGGCCCGCCCGACGGAAGGATCTGCTGCGCCTAGCCCCCCAGTAGCCCCTGGCTGGTGACGTCGGCGCAGGCTTTTGATGTCACCGCCTGAACCGTCGCCTTGTCTTGCCAGAAGGGCTGCAGGTCGGTGCTGATGACGTTCCAGAACTTGTCGTACTGTGGCACCAGCTTCGGGTAACGGCCGGTCAGGTTGCTCTTCCTGATCGTGGCCAGGAGCGGCTTCCCGTACTCGCGTACAACGGCCGGGTGGCGCCAGAGCGCCTTCGCCCCCGGCATGTCGACCCCGTAGGCGCCGGTCAGCACCGCGCCGTTGCCCTCGCTATCGAAGCGAGCCAGCCAGAATGCCGCACTCTTGTGACTGGAGCGCTTGGAGATCACCAGTCCGGTCGAGGCCATCACCGCCTGGCGAGACTTCGGCCCACGCGGCGTCAGAACCGCGCCCCAATCGAAGTTGATCAGCGGTTGGCCGCCCGGCTTCTTGCCGAAGGCATAGTTGAGCGCCCACGGACCCATGAATGCCATGGCATAGCGTTCCTTCTGGAACCCGCCGAAGTAGTCCGGAAGGCCGCTGGCCTGCGCCGCGGTAGGCATACCGTGCTGCTTGTACGCGATGTCGTGCAGGAACTGCAAACCCGCCCGAGCCGCCGGGCTCGTCATCGTGCACCGGGTGAGCTTGCTGTTTAGCCAGTCACCACCCCAGCCCCACATGAACTGCTGGGTGCGAAAGTCGTCGGTGTTGAAGGCCATGCCGAACCGCAACTGAGACGTCTGGTCATGCGGCAAGGAGTAGCTTCCGGACAGCTTTTGGGCTGCGTTTGCCATTTGCCTGTACGTCCAGTTGTTCGTCGGGAATGCCACCCCTTTGGCTCGGAACATCTCCTTGTTGTAGAAGAGCAGGCTCTGGTTGCTGCAAGTGCGCGGCAGGCCGTACACATGCCCCTTGTACGTCAGTTCGTTCACGCACTGCGGCCAGTAGGTCTTGGTCAGGTGGATCTTCTGCTGCTTCACGAACGTGTCCAGGGGTGCGAGGGCGCCTTGGCTCACATACTGCGGAATGCGCTTCGAGGCGTCGAGCTGGAAGAGATCCGGAGCGTTACCGGAGCCAATCTTCGTGGCCAGATCGGTATCGTAGTTCCCCGAATCCCAGATCGGGTTCACGTGCAGGCCCTTGCATTGCTTCTCGGCGACCGCGATGCTCTTCTTATGGGCAGCGTTGTCGCCGCTGTCACCCCAGTACATGTACGTGACGGTGCCCTTGGCGGTACAGCGCGTAACCTTCGGCGCGGCTGACCCGGAGGCACTAACCATGGATGAAACCACGAGAGTCGCCCCCAGCAACACAATCCATCGCTTCTTCACTTAAGCTCCTCCTCCCTTTGTTGGCTTCGCCTCTCATCAATGAAATCCGCTGCCTCAGTCGCTTGCTGCTCCTCATGTCTTGTCTCTGATCCTGAAACCACTGTCAGCGGGATAATCGCTCGCGCCCTCCTGTTTCGACAGCGCGCCGAGCCCCCAGTGCCAGAGATAAACTGTCGCGGGCGTCGTGCGCGGAGACGACCATGCGATGGCTCGGCCCACGGTGCTTCGCAATGAGGTCGCGCATCCCGTCGACGATGGCGGACCGGTAGGCGGCTTGGCGATCTGGAAACCGAACGTCGAAAGAGATGGCACCAGAATCCTCGCGCACCTCAAGTAAGGGGCACAGGGGCCGGACGACAGCCTCGAGCGCCGCTGCTGGTGCGTCCACTCTACCGTGCACCCGGTCAGGAATCCAGCCGTCGATCTCGACGTAGCCATGCTCGAAAAACATGATTCCGTGCGTGCGCTCCAACTTCTGCGGCCACGCGAACTCATGATAGTAGCGGCCGATCGCACCGCTCACATATCGGACAGTCACCTGAACCGCTTCTTTCCGTGGCGCGCTGCCCCAGACTTCCTCCGGAGCGCCGGCAATCTGCCCATATGCATCGAAGAAATGGACGCCGTGCTCTACCAGGATGCCTCCGCTCTTCTCTATATCCCACATCCAGTGATCGCCGGGCAGGACCTGTGCGAAGTTCTGGAGCGAGAACGTCCGCAACGGTCCAAAGAGCGCAGAAGCAGATAGCCGAGCAACGAACTCGAACGCGGGATGATGGCGGAGAACGTAGTCCACGCCCACGCTGCGGCCGGCGAGGCGCGCCGCGTCGAGTATCTCGTCTGCTTCGCGGAGAGAGAGGGCCAGCGGTTTCTCGCAAAACACGCTCTTCCCGGCTTTGAGAGCCGGAACGGCGATTTCCGCCCGGAGGAGGGGTGGCGTGGCGAGGTGAATCACCTCGATCGTCGGAACGTCGAGGAGATTCCGCCAATCCGCCGTGATGGATAGCTCCGGGTGTGTCCGAGGCGCGCTCCCGGCCAGATTCGGATCCGCCACTGCCGCGACTGAAATGTCACCGGTCTGCCGGTACGCCTCCAGGCAAAACTGACCGAAACCCCCGGCGCCCACTACCGCCACGCACGCCGAGGGGCTGACGGGCGAAGGGTGAAGAGCGGTCGAAGGCGGGCTGTGCCCAGCTACAGGCTGCATAAAAACCTCACCCGGCCTGCTCGAATGGCCCGGTCATGCTCCGGCCTCCGAGTCTCGTGCGACTGCCCCTCGGAGCCTAAGCGTGAGGGCTCCCCCTCGAAGCGGGAGCCCGTCAATGCTCGCCAAGTGAGTAACGGTATGGCGCACGCCGTAGCTGAACATACTTGCATCTCTCACCCAGGACGGACTGCCCTGCACGCTAAGCGATCTTCGGTAAGCGCGGCAAAGAGCTGATCGGCTCCTATCCGATGGCCCCGAATGTGGACCTTCTCGTCACGGGCGGCGCGGTGAACGGCGGCGTGGTCGCCTAGGGCAAGGCGCCACATCAGACGCCTCCCTGCCTCCGCGTTGCCACGCACGGCATCTGTTCCGGATGCCACCACGCGACCGCTCGTTTTCAGATACCCGATGCGTACGCGTCCTCGGCGCACGGCTCGCCCGCCTGAGTGGTACGACCCTTAGGTCGGGCGCACTGCAGCGCACGGGACGTCGCGAGTCGTTGGCTCGTCGCTTCTGTGACTCCGCGCAGGACTATGTTCGCTCAAGCCGAGCGACACCGATCTTCGCGTCAGCCATGCCGTAGAAGACATAGTGCTTACCCTCGATCGACTCGATTGCCGTCGGGAAGACCACGTTTCCCACTGTGCCAACAAGCTCATCCGGTGTCTCGGGCACGAGGAGCGGCTCTGGCGTGCGCGCGATGACCTGCGACGGATCGGCTGCGCTGAGGATCAGCGCTCCTGCCGAGTAGAACACGTCGGTTTGCGGCACGAACGGGTCGTCGCCGATCTTGCCCGCAACGCCGTGGTGGATCAGGAGCCAGCCCTCGTCCACTCTGATCGGCGGTGGTCCTCCCCCCACTTTGAGGCTCTCCCACTCGAACTGGGAGCCGGCCACGAAGCGGTGTCCTCTCGGGCGAGTGAGCGCCGAGATGTCCGCCCGCACATCCTCCTCCGGAATGTACGAGATCCAGATGCTTGCACGAGAATCGGTCGTGCCAGCCGGAAGGGGCGCAACCTCGTCTGTGTGTGTGAACCCGAACTCCCACATCGGACGATGGATCACCGCGTAACTCGGTCGACCGTCTGGATCCGGGACAGCTTCCGGGAAGAACACGACGTCCTTGTTCGGATAGAGATTCAGGTCGATCTCAAGGGCGTCGTCGTACTCGAACTGGAACGGTCCCAGCCTTGCCCAACTCTCCAGATCGTGCGAGATCGCGACCGCGGGTCGGGGTCCGAACGGTCCGAATGCGACGTAGGTCATGACGTGGACGTTGAGGGAAGGCATCCAGGTGATGCGGGGGTCTTCGACGCCCCCGTGCCGAAGGCCGTGCTCCCAGGGGCGAACAGGTTCCAGAACTACGCCCTGCCGCTCCACCCGGGTTGGTACCCCATCGACCACGACCACGCGCGCCTTCCCCACGCGTGAGACGTTCCCCTCGGCGACCATCCGCGGGTAGAGATAGAGCTCACCGTCGGTTCCCCACGCCGTTGCCGGATTCAGCACGCCTTCCACTTCGTACGGGACACTCGGGTCGCCCGACATGATGATTCCGAGGCGCGTGAGCCTGTATGGGACGTTTGGCAGGTGCGTAGGACGCGACTGGGCTGTAGAAAAGGTCATTGACTTCCTTCGATCGGTTGAAGTAGCAGCATTTGTCCGGCGTCCTGATGCGCTGTCGTAGTCATCCCGTGGCCGCACCACTGATGAGACCGCTGATCAAGAATCGTTCGGGGAATATATGGCTGCCGGCATCGCTGTGGTGGACGAGCTCGACGTCATCGGCCACCTCACCAATGAGGAGATCATGCTACCTCTGACCCATCATGGGCTGGCCGCCAACTACAACAACGGGGCCGCACTCACCAAGCAGCACAGTCCCCAGGATCACTTCTCGGCCCACTATGAACAAACCTCCGACTGGGCAATCGGCCCGTTCCATCGTGATTCGTCGCTCACCTTCACACCCAGCAGCCAATGGCCCGACCCGACCGGCATCCGGTGGACCGCCTCAGCCATCTTCAACGCGTCGCTGATCCGGCACGACGGTCGACTCATGGTGTTCTACCGGGCATCACCCGTATGGAGTCCACCGCAAGCCGGATCGGTATGGCCGTACACGATCCCGCCACGGGCTGGACCGACAGTCCCCGAAATCCGCTCATCTACCCCACCAGGGACAACGAACTGTACGGCTGCGAGGACCCGAAGATCTATCGCGCAAATGGACGGTACTTCCTCTTCTACAACGCCGTCTTTCCCATCGACCCAGATGACGCCAGTCGCTATCCCTCACCCAATTACGCCCTTGAGGACATCGGGTGCGACATCAACGTGGCGGTTTCCGACGACCTGGTCAGCCGGACGAAAATCGGACCGATCGTCGCACACGAGGTCTCCAGACTGTGGTGCAAAGGCGCTGTCATCCCGCGTGACGCGAACGGCAATGCTGTTCGGGTCGGCGGTGAATTCCTCATGTACCTGTCCGAGGGATGCAATGGAACCCTGCACATAGGTCGGTCAGTGGACCTCATCCACTGGGAGTTCGAAGAGCAGCAATACCTCGACCTCAAACCGTTGAAGGGTCTCCTGCACGAGGTGGCATGCGCCGCCGCCTTCGACAACGGGCGCATCGTCCTTGACATCTTCTGCAGCGCGGGCGCAGCCGGAAAGTTCGCGGCACAGGCTCTCTACCACCACGACAGCCCGTTCACGCAGATCTCGCTCGGATCCCTGCCCTGGGGCGGGCTGCTCCAGCACCGCGGGACATGGCTCTTCGCCCAGGGATGGGACGCGCCCGTCGGAATCCGCGAACTCTATTTCTACCGCTCCGCGCGGGTTGAGACCCCGGTAAGAGCCCAGCCCAGCGCAAGCGCTCGTTAACGCTTTCGCGTGACGGCGCCCGAAACGCCACATGGTGGATATCGATCCGGTACCGGTCGTAGCGACCGGGCATCTGCGCCTGTCTGAGGCGGAAATGCATGCCTTCCACGCCGCTCAGGTAGACGACACGCTCCCCACGCTCGCCGACGATTTCGTTCGCGTCGGTGGGGACTGTGGGACTAACAGTGTAAGAGATCGAAGCGCAGTGAGTTCTGCAGGGTGCGGTCAGCTACGGGTCGGCGAGCTCGAGTCGTTGGCCGACACGCGCGACACAGTGTCGTTAGCGGGCGCGGATCACCAGGATCGTCGATCCAGGCGGGATCGTCACCGTCTCCGTTCCGGAGACGTTCTGCAATAGCACCCGGTCCGTGACTTCGTCATAGAGATCCGATGCGCCGGTCAGCGTCACCTCTACTCCGACGGGGCCGGACGTCGGGTTGTAGTAGAGGTAGGTCGGATACGACGATGTCGCGTAAAAGTCGAGTGCGTTCAGGTCTGTCCGCAGGACGTTGGGGACGTTCGTGGAACTGACCGAGCCCCCGAGGAACCCAACCCAGCTCCCACCATAGAGACCGAGGTCGGTGGTGACTTCGGGGTTCAGCCCCCACTGCTGCCCGTAGGCGGAGGGGTCGCCCGTCGCGTTCGGCGTGTGGCCGTTCTCCGTCGCGCGGAGCCCCTCATACGGAATGACGTGCGCCGGGTCGTTGATGTAGCTGGCTCCGTACCGCTGATTCCCGGCCGGCATCTGGTCCGGGTAGTAGAAGCGGGCGGCATTGTGGATGTTCGACATCCACCGGCCAACAGTGTCCGCGAACCTCGGGTCGTACTTCGCAGTAGCCGCAAAGAGCGGGGCGGAAAAAGTGTTCATCGCAAAGGCGTAGCCACCGCCGTCGGTTTGACTGCCGATGAGGCCGTAGGTGTCGTAGCTCCCCCAGCGCTGAAGTATCGTGCCCCACCCGGGGCGTACGGCCGATCCACCGAGGATCCAGTCGAAGTACTTGCGCACATCGTAGTCGGTGCCGAATTGCGCATTCATCCTCGCCGCGAGGTATGGCGCCATCTGGGGCAGAATCTCGTAGAAGAGACTCGAGTTTGAGCGCTCGAGGTAGTCCATCGACCACTTCGCCGCCTGGAGGTACTTCGCGTCACCGAACTTGGCGTAGGCCCAAAGCTCGATCGCAGCCGTGCCGGCTGCCCCGTCGCCACCCTCGTTTCTGTTGCCGGCGTTCTTCGTCCTCGTCGAGAAGTTGAATCCCTGCCCGTCGAAGTTCGCACTCGCGCCGCCGAGAGCGAGAACCTGATCGCAGAACCTGTCGGCGATGCTCCGCAGCATTTCTGTCATGTTCGTCGCATTCGGGTACTGAGCGCCGAGCATGTAGTAGAGGACGTTCGCTGCGGTCGTATACCAATAGCTGTGACCACCATGGAGGTCGGCCTGGCCTGCCAGGGAGGTTTGAACGGTGGGTTGGTCATGTGCGATCCCGAGGCTGGGCCAGTAGAACGTGCGCAGCATGTCGACGTAGTTGATGCCGTCCTGGTTCGACTTGTCGATGCCTACGAGGGTCGCCCCAACAACGGATGCGATCTGTCCAAGCGCTTCCTGCGTGCCGTCCGCGTCGAGCCGGCTATCGCCGTAGTAGGACGGCATCTTGTAGGTGTCATCACGCATGTTGTAGTGCGTGTGATCCCACGCGATCGTTGGAAACCGGCCCGGCTGCGACCAGTTGTAGACGAACGAGTCGTAATCGATCGCTCGCTGGCGCCAGTCGAACGATGCGCTCGGACTCGGCGCGCCCGGGAACGATGCAACCGCAGGCACAGTGGTCTGAGCCAGCAGGTGCGCTGCCGTGAGGCGCGTGAGGATCTTGCGGGACATCGAATTGTCTCCTTGGGTGTCGGCGAACGTCGACGTGTCAGCGAAACAGTCCGAGACCTCTGCATCACGGGCTGCAACTTCCCGTGGCCGAAGATGCGTCTGACCGCGGACGACGAACTCGGGGTCGGCGAGCCGCTCGTGCGGTGACTCCCTACTTCACCCGAGAACCGGTGGCCGGATCAAAGATGAGCTCGGTGCCCTGGGCCACGTCGAGGCCAAGAACATCTCCGACGGCTGGCGGAATGCGGCCGCTGTGACGCACGACGAACAGCTTGCTGTTCGGGTCGTCTCCAGGGAGCTGTCCGTAGACGTACGTGTCGGCGCCGAGCTCCTCTACGAGGGTCACTTGCAGCCGGAGGGGACCATCGAGGCTGCTCGTGAAAGCTTCAGGCCGGAGACCGAGTGTCACGGTCTCGAGACCGGCTCGGTGTGCCGCATCAAGCGTTTCTTCGTGCAGCGGTATCGCGACGTCGCCGAGGAGGGCGCCGCCTGGAACGAGACGCGCCTCGCGGAGGTTCATCGCCGGCGAGCCGATGAAACCGGCCACGAACTCGTTCACCGGAGAGTCGTAGAGGTTGCGCGGCGTGTCCACCTGTTGCAAGAGGCCGTCCCGGAGCACCGCGACACGATCTCCCATCGTCAGCGCCTCGACCTGGTCGTGCGTGACGTAGATCGTGGTTGTGCCGAGTCGCGCTTGCAGGGCGGCGATGTTCGCACGCGTCTCGACACGCAGCTTGGCGTCAAGGTTCGACAGCGGCTCATCCATGAGGAAGACACTCGGCTCTCGCACGACGGCCCTGCCCATTGCTACGCGCTGCCTCTGGCCGCCCGAGAGCGCGCCGGGTCTGCGGCCGAGGTACTCCTCGAGGTCGAGCATCGCTGCGGCCTCGCGCACCCTCGCCTGCCGCTCCTTCTTCTCCACGCCCCTCAGCTTCAGGGCAAAGCCCATGTTTTCTGCAACTGACATGTGGGGGTACAGCGCGTAGTTCTGGAAAACCATGGCGATGTCCCGGTCCTTCGGAGCCTTGTCTGAGACGTCCTCGCCGCCGATTTCCACCGTTCCGCCGCTGACCGGCTCGAGCCCGGCGAGCATGCGCAGGGCCGTCGACTTGCCAGAGCCCGAAGGGCCGACGAGCACCATGAACTCACCGTCAGCGATCTCGAGGTTGAGTTCGTTGACGGCCGGGACAGGGTTGTTCGCATAGATGCAGGTTGCGTTGACGTAGCTCACCTGGGCCATCGCGCGTCCTTTCGACTCGGCAAAGAACTCATCGTTTCTCAGCGACTGGCCGCGATCCTCCCGTCATCGACGTCAAGCCGCGATCGTCAGCTCGAGCGAGTCGCTGCCGGTGCGGTCTGGCAGCTCGGGCGGCGAACCGAACCGGGCCGCGAGCAGCTCTCGGAGCGCGTCGATCACGTTTTCGCGCGCCTCCTCGTCGGGTTGTCCCCTGGCTGATTGCACCCCGGACCTGGGAGATGCGTGCAACCACCCAGCCGTCGCCGTCGTCTGCGTCTTCGTAGACGATCGTCAGTCGCAGCGGCTCGCTCATCGCATCCGCCACGCTACCTTCGCCGGGGCCGGTTTGATAGCCGGCAAACGTCTGTCTCGGCGCGATTTGCTTCCCGCGCAGCAGTCCATCAAATCGGCCTGATCCCAACTCACGTGATATCCGCGTCCAGAATGATCTGACGGTGGCCGCCAACGCTGTCCTCACCGCACGTGACCCGCTCCGCACTGCCTCACCGGCACCACGGCAAGTCCGCGCGACGCTCACGACAGCATTGACTCCTCTCTACGATGAAGGGGTCAAGCGAGGGTCTGCAGCGCTTGCGGCTGCGGGTCTGTTGCCTCTACTGACTACAAGCGATGGAGCCTTTATGGAGCCCCGTGGTTGCAACCGGTGGCAACCGGTGGCAAGTCGCCTGAGCGCGGAAGCGCCGAAGACAAGCCGAAACCGTTGCCGTGGGTTGCGACCGGTTGCCGCGACGAGCGCATGGTAAGGAATGCCATGAAGAAGGGCCTCCCCGGTGACAGGCTCCGGTTTGTCACTGGGAGCTATCGCAGAGGAGGCCCGCTTCGATGTTGTACGCCGGTTTGGATCTCAGTCGCAAGCGTCTCGACTTCCACCTGCTCGACGCTGATGGTGCAACGGTCGAGGTCGGCGCGGCGCCGCCCGACGTCGACGGCCTTGGTCGTCTGACGCAGCGGCTCGCGCGTCACGGCGAGCCGATCCGTGCCGCGATCGAGTCGATGAACGGCGCCCGGTTCGTGCACGACCGGCTCGAGCTTCACGGCTGGCAGGTCGAGATCGCGGACGCGCAGAAGGTCAAAGGCCTCGCACCGCTTGCCTGCAAGACAGACCGGATCGACGCCTGGGTGCTGGCCGAGCTCGCCCGCCGTGACCTGGTGCCGGCGATCTGGTTGCCCGACCCGCAGGTGCGTGCCGAGCGCGAACGCGCCCGCTGGCGGTTGCACCTCGTCCGGCACCGCTCGAGCCTGAAGCAGCGCGTGCACGCGGTCCTGCTCACGCACGGCAAGCCGTGTCCGGTCTCCGACCTCTTCGGTGTGCGCGGTCGCCAGCTGCTCGCGAAGCTCGGGCTGCCGGAGCCATGGCAAGGAACGATCGAAGCGAGTCTCCGCCTGATCGACGAGCTCGAGCGGGAGATCAGCGACTGCGAGCGCGAGCTGCGCCGGCTCGGCGCCGACCACCGCTACGTGCCGCTGCTCTGCACGGTGCCAGGAATCAGCTGGGTGCTCGCCTACACGATCGCCGCCGAGCTCGGCGACATCGGCCGCTTCCCCACACCGCGCAAGCTCGCCGGCTACACCGGCTTGTGCCCGCGCGTCTACCAATCCGGCGAGCGCGACCTGCGCGGCCCGCTCTCAAAACAAGGGCCGCGCTACCTGCGCTGGGCGCTCGTCGAAGCCGCCACCCACGCCTGCACCCACCCCACCTACCGCGACCGCTACCAACAGACCAAAGCACGGATCGGCAAACAGCGCGGCGCCAAGGTCGCCCAGATCGACCTCGCCCGCCGACTGGCCGAGGCGATCTGGCACATGCTCAGCCGCGGCGAAGCATTCGCTCCCAAAGGCGCCACCGACCCCCTGGCCGCCTGACGGTCCTTAAGGAGATGCGCCACCGGAGCGAACTCCCATCAGCCTTGTCCTCTTACTAGGAGGCGATAGAGAGATGAGCACCGCTCACCACCCACAACCGCCACCAACACCGCCCTGACTGGGCGATGCACCAACGCAACAACTTGACGCACGGCCCTTCTTCATAGAGAGGGGGTCGACGGTTCGAGTCCGTCAGAGGGCTCTGCAAAAGCGCCGCACGCGGGCGCTTTCTCGTTCAGAACGACTTGCTCTTGACCCAGCGTGCGGTGGGTATGGAGCCGTTTATGGAGCTTTCGCGCACGGGAGGGTCAGATTTGTCGCCTGTGGAGGCAACCTGGCCGGTTTCGCTCGCTGCATGGCCCCGCGGCTATCGAGCATCGCCGCGTTCCTTCGAGTCGACCTCTTCTGCGCGAAAGAGGAGGTCGCGAACGCTCAGCGGCAGCGGATAATCGTCTAGTGGCGCATGCAGCGGGTATTCGAGAGCGCCGGTCAAACGGCGTACTGGAGGAGCCGAGCGGCCGCAATGGTGCACGGTACATGCGGCGCGGCGGGGCCCCGAAGTCCGACTCGCAACGCCCGTGGGGGCACACGAAGGCGAGGAAGCTTCGGCCTCGCCCGGGCGGCAAGGGTCGCGCCGCCCTACGAGGTGCCCGCTCAGATCGGTCAACGGCGCACCCGATAGCGCAGGTGAAGCACCCGGTTGCTCTGAATCACCACGTCAGGATCCTCCAACAGGTGCTGCGTGTGGACCGACCCGAAGTAGCGCTTGCCGGACCCGAACACGACGGGTACGACGTCCATTCGCACCTCGTCGATCAGGCCCGCGGCAAGCACCTGGCCACCGACGTCGCCAGCGGCGACCTCGACCATGCGGTCACCCGCAAGCTCCTGCGCCTTGGCCACGGCTGCCTCGACGCCGTCGACGAAGTGAAACGGCGCCTCGGGGTCCCAGCCCTCGGGCTCCGGCCGGTGCGTCACGACGACCACGTGGTCGATCCCGCCCGGAGGCTTCCCGTCCCAGCCGTCCGTCATGTCGAAGACGCGGCGGCCGACGATTGTCGCCCCGATCTGGTCCCAGTAGGGCCGGGTGTAGTCGTAGGACGTCTGCGACACCTTCACCTCGCCGCTCTCGTCCAACGGGACGTCACCGCTGGACAACCAGTCGAACAGCGGTCCGGGCTGGTCATTCTCGTCCGCGACGAAGCCGTCCACCGACACCGAGCTGTACATGACCACCTTGCCCACCGGGCTCTCCTCTGCTTTGGGGTGCCCCCAAATTAGCGCGTCGTGAGCTGTCGCTCTTGTAAGAAATCTCGGCCGGCAGCGGCCAGCCGTCCAGCGCGTGGCCGGGAGCTGAACACTGGTCCGATTGGTAATCCTTCAGGGAACATCCACGAACGCTCGCCTGCGCGAGCGTCCTCTCGCCTGAGCGAGCCTTCGACCTAAGCGGGACGAGCACGACCCCCTCTCTACATCGAACGGGTCACCCTCAGGCCGGTGAGAACGCGGTCGCTGGATCCGCGTTCTCATCCGAGATTCCGGCGACGGGGATGGAGCGTTTATGGAGCCTAGCGGTCGCAATCAGTGGCAACCGGTGGCAAATGCGCGAGCCCCGAAAACGGCTCTAATAAGCCAAAACCGTTGCGACCGGTTGCGACCAGTTGCCGGTCGGAGATGGTAAGGAATGCCATGAAGAAGGGCCTCCTCCAGTGACAGGCTCCGGCTTGTCGTCTGGAGCTATCAAGAGGAGGCCCGAGTTCAATGTTGTACGCCGGTTTGGATCTCAGCCGCAAGCGTCTCGACTTCCATCTGCTCGACGCTGACGGCGCGACCGTCGAGGTCGGTGCAGCGCCACCTGATCCCGACGGTCTGCTCGGCCTAACGCGACGACTCGATCGACATCGCGAGCCGATCCGCGCGGCGATCGAGTCGATGAACGGGGCGCGGTTCGTGCACGACCGGCTCGAGCTTCACGGCTGGCAGGTCGAGATCGCCGACGCGCAGAAGGTGAAGGACTGGCGCCGTTGGCCTGCAAGACCGACCGGATCGACGCTTGGGTGCTTGCCGAGCTCACCCGGCGCGATCTGGTGCCGGCAATCTGGCTGCCCGACCCGTTGGTCCGCGCCGAGCGCGAACGCGCCCGCTGGCGGCTGCACCTCGTCCGTCACCGCTCGAGCCTGAAGCAGCGCGTGCATGCGGTCCTGCTCACCCACGGCAAGCCCTGTCCGGTCTCCGATCTGTTCGGTGTCCGCGGCCGCCAGCTGCTCGCCCGGCTCGGCCTGCCCGAGCCGTGGCAGGGAACGATCGAGGCCAGCTTGCGGCTGATCGACGAGCTCGACCGCGAGATCGGCGAGTGCGAACGTGAGCTGCGCCGGCTGGGCGCCGACCATCGCTACGTGCCGCTGCTCCTGACAGTCCCCGGGATCAGCTGGGTGCTCGGCTACACCATCGCGGCCGAACTCGGCGACGTTGGCCGCTTCCCCACCCCGCGCAAGCTCGCCGGCTACACCGGTCTCTGCCCCCGCGTCTACCAATCCGGCGAGCGCGACCTGCGCGGCCCACTCGCCAAGCAGGGACCCCGCTACCTGCGGTGGGCGCTTATCGAGGCCGCCACCCACGCCTGCACCGCACCCCGTCTACCGCGACCGCTATCAGCAAACGAAGACTCGCATCGGCAAGCAGCGCGGCGCCAAGGTCGCCCAGATCGACCTCGCCCGCCGCCTCTCCGAGGCGATCTGGCACATGCTCACGCGAGAACAGCCCTTCGCTCCCAAAGGCGCCACCGACCCCCTGGCCGCCTGACGGTCCCCCGAGGCGTATCGTCTCGCATGTGGCTCTTCTCGGAGCTCGAGCTGGCGGGTTCCGCGGAACCCCGGCAGGCCGTCGGCTAGCCCAGTTCGAGAGACGGCCCGCGAACGCCCGACGAGCTCCGCGCGCGCTTCAGGTGCCGCGCGCCCGCCCCACCGCAGCGCGAGCCCGCTGAACCGCGGCGGTCTCGGCGCCACCGTCGCGTGCGATCTGGTGTGCGAGCTCGGTCTCGGCGTCGAGCACGTGCTCGGCGGTGCGGGGGCTGTGCTGCGCGCGGACGTAGCGCCGACGCATCGTGCGCGTCCCCGCGAGCGCGTCCAGCTCGGCCGGCGTGACGACGCCGCGCTCGACCTCGGGGGCCATGAGCTCGCGCATCCACCCACGCTCGATCGGCTCGGTGTTCCCGTAGATCCAGACGAACACGGTGATGAGCACGCCCGCGACAGTCGTCGGCACGATCCAGGCGAAGACGCTGTTGCCTGCGATCGCAGCGCTCGCGTCCCACAGGCCGTGCATGAGCATCGCGGTCAGCATCAGGCCGGCGCCGAGCCCCTTGCGCGCCGGCACGTCGGGGCGGCCGATGAACCAGATCAGGCCGGCGCCGAAGATGCCGGTGTACATCCAGTGCGACGGGATCGATGAGAGCGTCCGCACCACGATCGTCGACCGTGTCGCACCGACGTCGCCGAACGCGTCGGCCGCGCCGATCCACGCGTAGCTGATGTCCTCGCTGATCTGGAAGCCGAGCCCGACGAAGGCGCCGAGGATCAGTCCGTCGAACGGGCTGCGGATCAAGTTCGGCGCGAGCGTGAGGAGCAGGAGGACGCCTGCGCCTTTCGCGAGCTCCTCGTCGATCGGCGCGGTGAGCGCGGCGCCCCAGTCGAAGGCGAAGCTCGCTCCGAACGTCTTCGCGTACAGGCTCATCACGGCGTCGTTGCCGAGGAGGGCGAAGGCGCCGATCGCTGCGACGGCGCCCCAGACGAAGCCGGCGGCTGCGAGCTTGCGCGGCACGGTCGTGTAGCGATCCTCGTAGTGGATGAACCAGAGGTAGGCGACCGCGAGCAGGCCGAAGGCGATGATCCCGCTGATGAGCGCACCGCTGTAGGCGGCCGCCGCGATCGAGATCTGGCCCGACAACACGTAGGCGCCGGCGACGACGAGCACGCAGTAGACCCAGAAGGCCAGGTTGTGCGGCTGGACGAGGCGGAAATCCTCGTCCCACCCGGACTGCTCGATCGCGCGGCGGCGGTCCTCGGCGAGCGTGCTCACGACGCCGTCCGGATGCTGCGGATCATCGCGACGATCTCGTCGCGCCGGCGCGCTATCGGGCCCGTCGGGCCGGAAACGACGATCTCCACGCCTTCGGGGATCGGCTGCCCTTGAGACGTCGACTGCCCCGGCGATCTGAACACGAACGCGACGATGGTTCCCTGCCGGTGGACGCCCACGAAGTCCTCCGCCACCCCGACGACGCCCCGGCGGGTCGTGACGGCGTAGCGGTGAGTCGTCGCGGCGGCGCGCCCGCGCGCGTGGTGGAGGTCCGCGTTGATCTCGTTGACCCGCGTGAGCAACACCGACGGCGTCCCGGCGAACGGGGCCGCGTGCACGTAGAAGTCCACGCTGCCGTCGACGAGCTCGGTCGTCGCCGTGCTGCCGACGGGCGAGCGCGTGTGGCCGACGAGTGCTCCGGAGGCCAGGTTCCAGCCCGAGGTCGGGACGAGCGTTATCCCGTCGGCGATCTCGACGATGTCGCCCTTGTGCACCTCGTCGTGGTACGGCGTCGTACTGTCGATCAGCGGGAGGACGACGCTCATCAGCACCGCGAGCGCGAGGACCAGCACTGCCGGTTTGACGGTTCGCCGGTCGATCCCCGCGAAACGGCGCCGATCAGACATCACGGACGTCCTCGCGGCCATCTGACCAATGGTCTCACCGTGGCCTTGGCCCGCATACGGCGCGGGCGGAGCATCCGAACGGCACACCCAGCGCGCCTCTGTGACGAGCCGGTCGGGCACGAGGACTTCGGCCGGGCAAGCTTCGGGAACTCGACACCGAACGCGTCGCACGCTGCTCTTGGGCCGGGCGGCGGAGCACGCCCTTGATCCGCATCGGCTCGGGTCGCGGCCTCAAAGGGTGACCTGCGACGCGATGACGACGGTGCGCTCGCCCGGCAGGGACATCTCGTCGGCCGGGTCGACCGCGGTGTGTGCCATGACGACGAAGAGCCGCTTGCGCCACTGCGCCATCCCAGGTGCCGTTGTGACGGCGATCCTGGTGCGCGAAAGGAAGTACGAGGCGTGATCGAGGTCCACGTCGGACTCCAAGCCCGCGCTGATCGCACGCTGCAGGGCCGCGGGGACGTCCTGCGCGTCCTGGAAGCCGAAGCGGGCGGTCACGAGCGCGATGCCGTCGGCGCGGGAGCCCAGGTAGTCGACACGGATCTGCTCGGCGGGCGCAACGTGCGGGCTGTTCACGGACTGGGCGGAGACGATCACCACGCACTCTTCCAGCACACCCAGCCGATCGACGGTGGCGCGCAGTGCCAACGGCACCGTGTTGCTCGAGCCGTTCGGGTAGATGCCCGTGCCCGGTACGCGGGCCACGTGCGATCCCTGGCTATGGAGCTCCTCGAGGAAATCCTGCAGCGACCCCTCGTCGCGCGCGCGCTTCGCGGCGACGATGCGGCTACCGCGCTGCCAGGTCCTCATCAGCGTGAACATGATCGCGGCGATCAGCAGCGTCACCCACCCGCCGTAGCGCACCTTCGGCAGGTTGGCGATGAAGAAGGTCGTCTCGAGCCCGAGGATGACGATCACGCCGAGGGCGATCTTCCACAGCGCCCAGCGCCACCGCGCCCGCGCAAACACAAGGAACAGGATCGTGGTGATCATGAAGGTACCCGTGACGGCCACTCCGTAGGCGCCCGCGAGGCGCGGGCCGGAGCCGAACGTGAGCGTGAGCGTCACGACGACCGCGAAGAGCACCCAGTTCACGAGCGGGATGTAGATCTGGCCCGCCTCCACGCTCGAGGTGTGCCGGATGGTCGTCGGCGGGAGGAAGCCCAGGCGGATCGCCTGGCTCGTCAGCGAGAACGCCCCTGAGATGACGGCCTGCGAGGCGATCACCGTGGCGGCCCCCGCGAGCACGACCATCGGCGCGCGCGCCCACGAGGGGAGCAGGAGGTAGAACGGGTTGGTCGTCGCCCGAGGATGACCGAGGATCAGCGCGCCCTGTCCGAGATAGTTGAGCGTGAGCGCCGGGAACACGAGCGCGAACCAGGCGAGGCGGATCGGGGCGCGCCCGAAATGGCCCATGTCCGCGTACAGGGCCTCCGCACCCGTGACGGCCAGCACGACGGCGCCCATCGCGACGAGCGCCACCCAGCGCTCATGGACGAGGAACGACAAGGCGTAGGCCGGCGACAGCCCCTTGAGGATCTCCGGCCGCTGCACGACCATGCGCAGGCCGGCGAGCAAGAGAACGCCGAACCACAGCAGCATCACCGGCCCGAACAAGCGGCCGATCCGCGCTGTCCCCCAGCGCTCCGCCGCGAACAGCGCGGTGAGGACCCCCACGGTAAGCGGCAGCACGACCCCGCCCAGCCCCGGATCGACGACCTTCAGGCCCTCGTTGGCCGAGAGGACCGAGAGCGCGGGCGTGATGGCGCTGTCGCCGTAGAACAGCGCGGCGCCCAGGACGCCCAATGCGACGAGCTTCGCGGTGGCAGGTGTAGGGCCGAGCGTCCGCTGGACGAGCGCCACCAGCGCCATGATGCCGCCCTCGCCGTCGTTGTCGGCGCGCATGACGAACGTCACGTACTTGACCGAGACGATCAGCGTGATCGCCCAGAAGACGAGCGACACGACGCCGTAGACGTTGGCCTCGGTGGGACGCACGATGCCCCCGTCGACGAAGAAGACGCTCTGGAGCGCGTAGAGCGGGCTCGTGCCGATGTCGCCGAAGACGATGCCGAGCGCCCCTAGCGTGAGGGCCGCGGTACCGATCCTGACACGGCCGCTGCTGGACGATGCCCGCTCATGCATCGGACACGATCTTGACCGACGGACGACCCTCGCGCGAGCGCCGCCGACGCCAGTCGAGCCGGAACAGGGACGACAAGCAGTTCTGCCGCAAACTGATTGCTGCAGGCGGGATGCACCAGGCGCTCGCCTAAGGGGCAGCGGCGAGCTTCGTGAGGACGCGAGGCTCGAGGTGCGAATCGGCAGGCGGCGAAGTCGGTGATGGCTCCACCAGGGTGCTGGCGTTCTAGGCCCGTGCCGACATGGAGCCTTGATGGAATGTCATGAAGAAGGGCCTCCTCGCCGGAGACACTCTCCGGTGACGAATCCCAATCGGGAAGGAGGCCCGAGGCCGCACTGGCATGGCAACACGATCAGCGTCAACGGCATGCGAATGGACACGGTCAGCCTGCTACCGGATGCGATGGTCGTCGCCGACATGGTTCCCGACGACGCCGGCATCTGGCTCTTCCACTGTCACGTCAACGATCACATCGAGGCGGGCATGCTTACCCGATATCGGGTGCTCGGAATGATTTGACTTAGCGGTGGGCGGAGCATGGTCGGCTCGAACGACGAGGTGCGGTTCTTGCGAACCGCACCTCGTGCGAGTTGCGCGTGCTGAGCGACAGTTCGGCGAGATGCGCGTCCTCTCGCCTGAGCGGGCTTTCGACCTGAGCGGGACGAGCAATTCGACCCCCTCCTACATGGGACGGGTCACCCCCAGGCCGGTGAGAACGCGGTCGCTGGATCCGCGTTCTCATCAGAGATTCCGGCGACGGGGATGGAGCGTTTATGGAGCCTAGCGGTCGCAATCAGTGGCAACCGGTGGCAATGCGCGAGCCCCGAAAACGGCTCTAATAAGCCAAAACCGTTGCGACCGGTTGCGACCAGTTGCCGGTCGGAGATGGTAAGGAATGCCATGAAGAAGGGCCTCCTCCAGTGACAGGCTCCGGCTTGTCGTCTGGAGCTATCGAGAGGAGGCCCGAGTTCAATGTTGTACGCCGGTTTGGATCTCAGCCGCAAGCGTCTCAACTTCCATCTGCTCGACGCGAGCGGAGCTCTAGCCGTGCATGAACGAGAGCAGCTCATCGGTCGTCTTCGGCATGCGCTGGAGCGCGGCCTCGATGGTGTAGCGCTGGCGGCGAACGAAGGCGGCGCCGCGGCCGCGGTTGTCGTCGTGGTCATCGTGCTCAGCAAGACGGCGTCGATCGCCGGCAGTTCGGCCGCAGCGATCGTAGGCCCGGTCAGCTTCCGCGAGGACGTGCCCCAGCCGAAGGCGTACTCGGCCGGGGTCGTCGAGCGTCGGGTCAGTCAGCAGGCGTCCGCCGTCGACTGCGATCAGCGCGGTTGGCCCGCCAATGTGTGTGATTCGGACCTCGGTCACGCGCTCGCGGGCAGCGGCCGTCTTGCCGCCCACACGGCCGCCTGGTCGGTCGCCCACGACAGCGCGTAGTCGGCGATCTCCTCCCAGCCAGTCTGCGAGGGCATGAGGTGCGCGCGGCCCTCGTACTCCACGACCTCGGTGATCGTGCCCTCCGCTTTGTAGTGCTTCGCGTTCGAGCGCTGGATCGACGGGGGCATGAGGTGATCCTCGCTGCCAGAGATGAAGAGCAGCGGCGCCCGGTTGGGGTTCTTGTAGTCCACGTGCGTGTCGTCGGGCCCCGGATGGATGTTCGCGAGCGCACTGCCCCAGAACACGCGGCCCGATGCGGGGATGTGGTAGCGCTCGTAGAGCCTTCGCGCTTCCTCCTCGCTGAACGTGTTCGTGAACGTGTAGCGCCATTGCTCGAAGGTGAGCCCGACGGCCTTGTGCCGGTTGGCGGGGTTCTTGAGGACGGGGAAGCTCGACCTGATCTGCGACAGCGGCACGCGCTTGACGCCTTCGGTCGGCGCCGAGTTGATCGCGACGCCGGCGGCGCCGTAGCCTCGATCCATCAGCAGCTGCGTGAAGACGCCACCGGCCGAATGACCCATCAGGATCGGCGCCGGCTCGATCTGCGAGACGACAGACTCCAGATGCTCCATGACCGCCGGCACCGTGAGGTCCTCGATGGGCGTCGGGTCGGCGTTCAGGGCCTCGACCTCCACCTCGAAGCCAGGGTATGCAGGAGTCAGCACGCGGTAGCCGCGGCTCTCGTAGCGAGCCTTCCAGTCCTCCCAGCTTCGCGGCGTCACCCAGAAGCCGTGGATCAGGACGATCGTGTCTGGTGTGGTCACGTCGGTGCTCATGCGCCGTCCTTTCCAGTCGAGGAACCGAAGAGCCGAAGAACGCCCGTCGAGGAGTCGAGGTTATGGTGCGATGCCGCCACTCGCATCGGTCACATGATCGCATGTCCGTGGCGCGCTGATCGACGAGTCCGACGAGACTTAACATCCGCGAACTCGCCGCTTTGATCGGCGAGACGCTGGACGCGCTACGACTGGCCGCACAGCAGCCGAGGTAGTTGGCGGCGCCTGCCTGCAATGTACGAAAGGTCAGGCGGTCTCCTCGCGCGGTGTGTCGTCAGGCGGCTCCGGGCAGTGCCGCGGCCTCCAAGAACGACGACGGCAGCTCATGCCACAGTGCCGTTCGCGGACGAGGCGGTGTGCGCCTGCTGCGTGACTGGCCGCAGGTGCCGCCCGCGCCGCCTGTGGCGCCCGCACGTCTGCGCAGAACTGGTCGTGGAGCGCTCCTGGATGACCGATCCGAACCGCGTCTTGGAGTCCTCGGTGAACCGGCTCAGAGCGATCCAGGGTGCACGCGCGCGGCCCGCGGCGTAGCGTGTGCGCCAGGTCCATCATCATGAATCGCGCATGAACAAGCCGCGCATTTTCCTCGGGTCGTCGGGCGAGCAGGCCGAGCTTCTCCGGGCGATCGCGCGCGGGCTCTCAGAGGTCGCCGAGGTCGAGCCGTGGACGACGACGTTCAACCCGGGGCGGTCCACACTCGACCGGCTCGTCGAGCTCTCCCAGGAGGTCGATTTCGCCGCGTTCGTGTTCGCCCGGGACGACTGGACGACGACCGATGGGTCCCAGTCCGGTCAGGCGTCGCCGCGCGACAACGTGGTGTTCGAGGCAGGACTGTTCGGCGGCGCGCTCGGCATCCGGCGCACGTTCATCCTCCACGCGCACGGTTCGAAGCTGCCAAGCGACCTGCTCGGGCTGACCTCCGTCCGCTACGACCCGGCCACGAGCCCGGCGGAGGTTCGCGCGATCAACCAGAAGCTCCGCAAGGCGATCGAGATCGAGGGTCGCCGCGGCCCGGTCGAAGGGCTGTGGTGGCAGCTCTCGCTGACCATGCGCAGCGACGACGAACCGTCGGCGATCGGCCTCCTGCTCATCGCGCGGGACCGCGACGGCGGTCTGAGCGTGAACGGCCGGGCCTGGCAGGAGGACGGCACCCTGTCGGCCCGCTACTGGAGCGAGGCCGCGAAGGAGCGCAGGGATCCGGCCAGCGTCTTCTACTTCTGGAAGGGCGAGCGCCCTAGGCACCCGAACGCCCCGCAGCTCGAGGGCACCGGCGAGATCAGCCTGGAGACGGTGGACCGCGCCACCGGGTACTGGACGACAAGGTCGGATCGCGACCCCGGGCTGAATGCCCGAACTGCCGGCGTTTACCTTCGAGCCGACCCCTCAGACCTGCAGGTGCTGGACGGCGGCAGCGAGGAGGAGCGGGCCCAGCTCATCGCGAAGCGCCTCCGGGAGTGGAAGTCGGCCGCGAACGCTTTCTGAGCACCGAACGCCTCCCCGTGGAGAGAAGGGGAGCGGACGACGTGGGTCATTCCCGCGCGCCGGCAGCTGGGTCGCCGAGGACGCTCCCGAAGATAGGCCCGCGACGTTGGCGGGCACGGCGCGCTCAGCTGGCGGCGAACCTGCTGACGAGCTCCTCCTACCCAGACGTCTCGAGCGCGCGCGGCCCCCGCGCCGCCCGGACGGACGCGATCGCGGCCGTCGGGGAGGCGCCGACGTCGACCAGCGTGCAGGCGGCGATCATCCCGCTCCGGCCGAGCCGAGGCGCGGATCTCATCGGTCGAGCGTGGCTCCGTGCTGCTCATCGAGTGAGGCTCAAGGAGACAACGCCCGCGGGCTACCAGGAACCAGCGGTATACCTGCTGCCTGCACCCACCAATGACCGACTCTCACACGAGACGGATCGGTTCACGGGGTCCAGTCACGGGGGCTCGTCTACGGTGATACCGATGTCTATCGTGGACCCGACCTGGCATGAGCAGGCGTGCCCCACGGTCGACAGTGGCATCCCCAGCGTCTCCGCGCTCTCCGGGCTCGTGAAGCGCAGCTCGCAACTGCACGATCAGCTCCTCCCGCTCGGCCGGCGTCCGCGACGGCACCGACAACGGCACCGACGGCCGATCCTCCAGACCCGCCTCGCCCTCTTACGCGGCCAGCCGCTCGTCCGCGTAGTGGACGTCGCAATGCGCCACGTGCGCGTACGGGTGGTAGAAGACGCCGAGTGCCTGGTGCGGCTTGGGCCGGATCTCGAAGTAGGCGCCGTCCTTGTGGTCGCAGACGCAGACCTTCAGCTCGTCGGTGTCTGGTTGCCAGAAGAGCGTGACCTCGAGACCGTCGTTCGCGCGGTAGGCCAACTCTCTAAGTGGGCGGTGGCTGAATTGCGTGACTGTCATCTTCGGCTCCTTGCGGTCGTTTTCGAGACGCCAACGATCGCAGCCGAAAACGCACATGTCTCCGTGGCTAGCTACCAATCGAAAGCCCCTGCCCGTGGCCGAATCACGTCTGAAGCTAGCCCCCAACACGGCCCGATGAAGGTCCGCAGCAGCTGTCTGCAACGACACCGATGCGATGGCGTTCGAGACGATTCGGCTCAATCGCCCGGCCGCCTGCCAGGCCTTCGTGATTTTCGGTCGCCGGGTGGCTGACGAGCGCTGCCGCCTGATTTCCGAGTTCATCCGCGGACGCGACTACCGGCTGTCCGGGCGGCACGGATTGCAGGGAGCCTGAAGCCGCCTTTGCTGCTCGCCCCGATGACGCCGGCGGCCGCATGGGCGATCGTTGCGCCATGTTCGCAGAGCAGAACCGGCTCGAGATCCGACTACTCGGCACCTTTCAGGTCACCGTCGACGGACGTCCGGCCGGAACAGGTGGGTCGAAGCGCGACGCGCTCCTTGCGCTGCTCGCACTGCGACGCGGGCGCCCCGCCTCGGTCGACGCTCTCATCGACGACTTGTGGGGCTCCGACATGCCCGCTTCGCCCCGAAACGCTGTTCAGCATCACGTCGCGCGCCTGCGTGCGACGCTCGGCCAGGACGCCATCGTCGGGACGCCCAACGGCTATGCCCTCGCGGATGCGAGCACCGACGCGCTCGTCTTCGAGGACTTGCTCGTCGAGGCGCGCGCGGCGCTGCGCGACGGCGATGCGCGTACGGCGGCCGACGTCGCGGCCCGCGCGCTCTCGCTCTGGGGCGGATCGGCGCTGGAGGGTCTGGCTGACACGGACTTCGTCCGCGCCGAGGCGGATCGGCTCGAGGAGCTCCGCATCGATGCGCTCGAGGAGCGCTTCGACGCGGCGCTCGAGCTCGGGGAGCATCGCGAGATCGTCTCCGAGCTCCAGCAGGCGGTCCATGAGCGCCCGTTTCGGGAGCGACTCTGGCGGCAGCTGATGCTCGCGCTCTACCGGAGCGGGCGCGCGGCCGACGCGCTGGAGGCGTACCAGTCGGCGCGGCGCATGCACGTAGAGCAGCTCGGACTGGAGCCGGGGCCGGAGCTCCGTCGGACACAGGAGGCGATTCTCGCCCACGATCCCTCCATCGCCGGGGTTTCCGCCACGGCGGCCGGGGCGCCCTCGCTGACGCTCGAGAACCGCCGCGACGAGCTCAGACGCGTGCTGGACCAGCTGCGCGAGAACCTCCGTCACGCGGAGGAGCTCTACGAGTGGGCGTGCGGCGCCGCCGAGGGAATCGTGGAGCCCGTCCCGCCGGCTCCCGCGTTCGCGAGCCTTGCCGCCTAAACGCGTTATCGGCTACGCGCCGCTATTCCTGCTAGCTGCAATGCGCAGATGCGGCCACGTGTGCCACCCTGGGTGATAGATGCCACTCCGCTGCCTGATCGTCGACGACAACGCCCACTTCCTCGAGGAGGCTGCCGCCCTTCTCCGGCGTGAGGGGCTCGTGGTCGCCGGCTTCGCCTCGAACCTGCACGAGGCGCTCGAGCGGGCGCGGGAGCTGCAGCCCGACGTCGCGCTGGTGGACATCTTGCTCGGGTCGGAGAGCGGCTTCGAGGTCGCGCGCCGACTCGCCGAGATGGGCGGGGGGACGCTGAACGTGATCCTGATCTCGACACATGCCGAGGGCGACTT
This sequence comes from uncultured Actinomycetes bacterium, assembly GCA_963700495.1. GTDB lineage: Bacteria > Actinomycetota > Thermoleophilia > Gaiellales > Gaiellaceae > JACCTU01. The sequence goes on from CAVOXT010000006.1 coordinate 443,537, forward strand.
CGCCGACTTGATTGAAGAGGCACCCGTCGCGGGATTCGTGCCGAAGTCCGAGCTATCCGCGAGCGCGATCGGCCGGCTCGTGGAGAGCGCCTCCTAGCGGGACTCGAGGAACGCGATCACCGCGAGGACCCGCCGATGATCTTCCGCGGTCTCGGGTAGCCGCAGCTTGCCCAGGATGCTGTGCACGTGCTTCTCGACCGTGCCCTCGGTGACCCAGAGACGATGGGCGATACCGGCGTTGGACCGGCCTTCAGCCATCAGCTCGAGCACCTCGCGTTCGCGCGGGCTGAGATCGGCGAGTGGATCGCGGACGCGGCGCGCGGCGATGAGCTCCTGCACGAGCGCGGGGTCGACGGCGGAGCCGCCCTTCAGGATGCGGTCGAGCGTGTCGAGGAACTCGTCCACGTCCGTGACGCGGGTCTTCAGGAGGTAGCCGCTGCGCTCGCCGCTCGCGAGTAGGTCCATCGCGTGCTCGACGTCGACGTGCGCCGACAGCACCAGGATCGCCGTCTCTGGGGTCTCATCGCGGATCGCGCGGGCGGCGTCGAGGCCCTCGGTCGTATGCGTCGGCGGCATCCTGATGTCGACGATGGCCAGGTCTGGCTTGCGCTCGCGGACGAGCTCGAGCAGCTCACTCCCGCCGCCCGCCTGGCCGACGACATCGAACCCGGACCGTTCGAGCAGACTCGCGAGACCTTCGCGCAACAGGACGTCGTCGTCGGCGATGACGACGCGACCGCGTGCCGCGTCTCCGTCTGCTTGCGCTTCCACCGCGGCCATTATCCGCCGAGGCGAAGCCTCGCCGTCGTCTCGCGCACGATTAGCCGCGCGAACGGCTCCAGGTGCAGCGTGTCGACGGCCTCCTTCCGCATCAGCCGCACGAGGAGGTCGACGGCCGTCACGCCCATCTCGTTCAGCGGCTGGCGCACGGTCGTGAGCGCAGGATGGACGACTGTCGCGTAGGCGCTGTCGTCGAAACCGACAATGGAAAGCTCGTCCGGAATCGCGATGCCGCGCGCTCGCGCCGCTCGCATCGCTCCTACCGCGATCATGTCGCTGAACGCGAAGATCGCGGTCGGCGGCGGGTCGAGGTCGAGCAGCACGGCAGCCGCCTGCGTTCCCGGCTCGAAGTCGAAGTCCGCCTCCAGCTCGAGAGCCGCGTCGAACGGGACCCCGGCGGCCGCCAGCGCGCCGCGGTAGGCTCGCCGTCGCTCCTCGCTCGCCACCCACCCAGGCGGACCGGTGATCGCCGCGATGCGGCGGTGACCCAGCTCGAGCAGGTGCTGCATCGCCTGCTCGGCACCTAACGCGTGCGCCGCAGAAACCGACGGGATCCGGGCATCGAGCGGCGCGAGCGGATCGACGACCACCAACGGGTAGCCGTCGGAGAAGGCGGCGACGAGCTCCTCGCTCGAGTGCTCCGGGAGGACGAGGATGGCACCATCCGTCGCTTCACGGAGCTCGTCGAGCAGCGCGACCTCGCGGGCGTGCTCGTGACGCGTCGGACACAGCATGAGTCGGAGGCGGTGCTCGTATGCCGCGTCCGCAACACCGTGGAGGATTCGCGCGAAGTACTCGTCGTAGACCACGGGAACGAGGACGCCGACGCGACCGGCGGCGTGCGCGCCCATCACTGCGCCGCGACGGGGAGGTCGACGGAGATAGTCGTCCCGCCACCGCGCGGGCTGACGACGCTGAAGAGCCCGGCCAGCGCGTCCACCCGGTCGGTCAGGCCCGTCAGCCCGGAGCCCGCGCCGGTCTCAGCTCCGCCCACGCCGTCGTCTGCCACGATCGCCCGAACCGAGCGCGAATCGCCGACGACCGTCACGGAGACCGAGGTCGCCTGGGAGTGTTTGATCGCGTTCGCGAGCGCCTCGGAGACAACGTAGTACAGGGCGGTCTCGACGGATGCCGGCGGCCGCTCAGGGACGTCGACGCTCACGTCGACGGGGATCGGCGACCGGCGCGCGAGCGCGCGCAGCGACGGACGGAGCCCGCCGACCGCCAGCTGCGCCGGGTGAACGCCGCGGGAGAGCTCCTGCACCTCTTCGATCACCGACTTGAGCTCGCGCTCCACCTGCTCGAGCCCTTCCTGCGTGGCGCGCTCCGCCACCGGCACGTCGGCGCGGAGCCGCTGCAGATGGAGCGTCAGAGCGACCAGCCGCTGCTGCGTGCCGTCGTGCAGGTCACGCTCGATTTGCCGCCTCGCTTCGTCTCCCGCCTCGACGATTCGGGCGCGGGACGCGATGAGCTCCGCCTGCGCCTGCGCGCGCGAGATCGCGGTGCCGACCAAGTTGGTGAACGACGCCAACCGGGACTCGATCTCCTCACCCGACACCGAGGACGAGAGCATTCGGCTCGTGTACCAGCCCCTGAAGAGCGGCAATGCCTCGCGCCGCTGCCGTAGCCCGACCATGACCATCCCCCAGACGTCGCCGTCCACGACGATGGGCGCGCCGATCGCCGACGCGAGACCGGCCGCGCGCACGGCCTCCGCGACGATCCCGCGCTCCTCCGAGAAGTCCTGGATTCGGAGAGGCGCCCTGGTCTCCCGCACGGCGGCCGCGAGGCTCGATTCCTCCACCGGCCAACTGCTGCCGACCTCGAACACCGGGTCGTCGTGTGCGGCCACGACCTGGAACGAGTCGCCCGGCTCGTAGCGGACGACGGCAACGGGCGCGCCGCCCAGCATGCGAGCCACCTCGTCGGCGACCGCAGCGAGCAGCTCTTCCGGGGTCGCCCCTTCCGCCGCGAGCGTCGCGACACGCCGAAGCGACGCCTCCGAATCGGCCAGTCGCCGCAGCTGGTGTCGTGAGTGCGCATTGGCGACGGCGACTGCAGCCAGTTCGGCGAAGTCGCGCAGACGCGTCTCCGCAGCAGCTGCAAGCGGCTCGGCGCGCTTGCCCCCGACCCACATCAGTCCCCACACCGCCCCGTCGACGACGATCGGCGCAGCGACCAGCGACCCGATCGCCGAGTCCCGCACGGCGGTTCCCGCTCGCCCGCCGAGGACGGAGACGTCGTCGACGCGCACCGGCCGCCCCGAGGCAATGACCGACGCGTGCAGTCCGGGCTCGTCGAGCGGCCAGCGGCTGCCAATCGGGAACATCGGCGCGTCGAGCGAGGCGATGACGGTGGTCGACCGGTCCGCGTCGATCCGCTCGACCGTGATCGCGTCGACGTCGATCGCCTGGGCGATGGCGCGCGCGACGGCGGCGAACAGATCGCTCGGCGACGAGCCCTCGGCGACGAGCGTGGCGACGTGCCTCAAGGCACCCTGCTCTCCGGCCAGCCGTCGCAGCGCCCCCCGCGCCGACGCGTCCGCAACGGCCACCGAGACGAGCTCGGCGAAGCTCTCGACACAGGCCTCTGCGTCCGCCCGCGAATGTTCCTGCGGTCGGGCGCAGAGGACACCCCACGTCGCGCCGTCGACCACGACGGGTGATGTCAGCGACGATCCGAGCAGACTGAAGCCCTCGCGCGGCCAGCGGCTGCCTTTCGGAAACGCCGAGTCGCCCACGGACGCGAGCACGGTCGTCCGTTCATCCGAGTCGTCACGCAATAGCCATGCGCTCGAATCGAGGACGCGCGCGACCTCCGACACGACCGTGTCGAAGATGGCTTCGAGGTCTGCGTGTCGCGCGATCAGCCGCGTCACACGTCGAAGCGCACCATGCTGCTCCTGCAGCCCGACAACGACGTTCGTGGGTGGTGCCACCCGCCCTCCCTCCTCGACACGACCCGCGGCCGATTCTAACGCGCTGCGTTGCGTCAGCTCGCGACGTGGCACGCGTCCACGCGACGCTTTGGGCGCTGAATGGTGTGCTCGATGGTGCTCGTGTTGGGGATCGTCGTCGTCATCGCTGTCGTCGCGCTGGTGATGGTGCAGGCGGTCAGCGACGCGGTGCGCGGGCTTGGCGCGCCGGGACCGCTCCGCGCCGGCGCTTCACGACTGAACATGCTCATTGACTTCCGGGTCTCGGGTTTCGGCTGTAAGCATCGGCGCGGCCGCCGCCAAGCGGCTGCCACCACCCGTCTGCTGCGTCCTCCGCACCTCGCGCCGGCGGAAGAGCGCATACGCCACACCAGCTGCCGGGAGCGGCAGCCAGAACGAGACGATGCGATAGAGCAGCGTCGCCGCCAGCGCATCGGAGGCCGCCACGCCCGCCAGCTTCAGGGTCCCGACCAGCCCCGCCTCGACGAAGCCGAGCCCGCCCGGAGTGAGCGGAATCAGCGCGAGAGCGGCGGCAGCAGTGTACGCCAGGAGGACAAGCGACGGCTGCGGGGTTGCTCCGACAGCGCGCAACGCGCAGAGGAGAGCCAGGTAGTCAAACCCGATAGTGCCGACGGCCGTCAGCAGGGCCGTCTTCCACCGCGTGCCGAGCGTCCTCCGCACGAAGTCGCGGACTTCGAGCAGCCGCTGCGGCAGATCCGTCATCGGGCTCCGCCCCCGGCGCACCGTCTTGTTCAGCAGCCACTGCACGGCGCGGCCCGTCAGCTCGAGCGGCCGATCCGTCGACCTGACGAGCGCACCGACGACGAGCACCAACCCGAAGGCGACCGCACCGAGATATGCCGCCGTCGCGAGGCTGTGGTCGACGCGCGCCGCGCCGAGAATCGCCGGCAGCGCCACGACTGGGAGCGCGAGCGTAGTCGCAAGGCGTATCGCCGCCGTCGCACTGAAACCGGCGGCAGCGTTGGCCGTGTCCACACCGGCTGACCCGAGGAGTCGTGCGGAGACTGCGGTCGCGGTCGCACCCCCGCCGGGCAGGATGCGACCTGCCGCGTTACCCACCAGCTGTGCCGCGATCACGGCCAGGCGGTCGTCCGTGCCGAGCGCGACCCGGTCGAGCTCCCACAAGCAGAAACAGCTCAGGAGCCCGGACACGAGCGTCAGGACGGCGAACGGCCAGTCGAGGTGCCAGAGTGAGGGCAACGAGCCGAACACGGACAGCACGCTCGGCAACAGCACGTACAACGCGAGGCCGCCCGACACGAGCAGCACGGCAGGCCGGAAAAGCCGGCGCCAGCTCCGCCGCCGGCGCGACGGCGTGGTGTTTCGTACGCCGGCCATTGCCAGCGGAGGTTCCCCGGCAGCGCTGCCAGGGCGCTGCCATCGGGCGTCAGACCGTGTGAACAAGCGCCCACGACAACGCCACAACGCTGGTCACGAGCAGGATCACCAGCACCTTGTCAGTTCCGTGATGACGGCCCGCGGGGAGGATTGTGAGACCAACCGGTACGAGGCCCAGCACAACCGTGGGCGTCACGCCTGCGACGACGAGCCGGCGCATGCCTGCACCCTGCCGGATCGTCGGAATCGGCCATCGCGACGCGAAGGATGCTCGCCATCGCGGACGAGCACCGCTCCGGCTCAGGCGCCCTCGCGCCCCGGCTCGGTGGCCAGTTCGGTGACGGTTTCCGCGACGATGATGCGCGCGGCGGCCTCGACGAGTGCAAGGTGCGAGAACGCCTGGGGGAAGTTGCCGAGGTGCCGGCTGGTCTCGGCGTCGAACTCCTCCGCGTAGAGGCCGAGCGGAGATGCGGCCCTCACGAGGCGCTCCATCAAAGCTCTTCCCCGCTTTGTCTCGCCGATCAGCGCCAACGCCGACACAAGCCAGAAAGAGCAGATGAGAAAGGTGCCCTCTTTGCCGGACAGTCCATCGTCCGTTTCTTCGGTGCGGTAGCGCAGTACGAATCCGTGCTCGCTCAGCTCGTCCGCGATTGCCAACACCGTCGCGCGGAGCCTCGGATCGTCGGGCGGCAGGAACCCGAAGATGGCGGCGAGGAGTGTCGAGGCGTCGAGCGCGTCGGTGTCGTAGTGCTGGCGGAGGACGCCGCGCTCGCTGACCCCATGCTCGAGGATGTCCGACTTGATCTCCGCTGCGGTCTCTGCCCAAGTGGCCGCGAGCGCCGCTTCTCCCGCGATGTTCGCAAGCCGCGCTGCGCGGTCGAGGGCGACCCAGCACATGAGCTTTGACGACACATACTGCCGCGGCTTGCCGCGCGCCTCCCAGATGCCCTGATCCGGCTGACGCCACACTGCTGTGGCGCACTCGGCCTGCGCCTGCACGAGCGGCCACAGGCGCCGCGGAATACGCCGGCTGCGCCGGCTATGCAGCAGGACCGAGTCGAGTGCCGCGCCGTAGACGTCGTTCTGCCGCTGGTCGAACGCGCCGTTGCCGACCCGGACAGGCTGTGCGCCGCCGTAGCCGGCGAGATCTTCGCGGACCATCTCGGTCAGATCGCGGCGACCGTCGATCCCATACATGATCTGCAGCCCGCCGTCGTCGTCGCGGTCGAGGTCGGCCATGAATTGCATGAATTCGTCGGCCTCCCAGTCGAGCAGCAGATAGTGCAACGCCCGCAGCAGGAACGTCGAGTCCCGGATCCAGGTGTAGCGGTAGTCCCAATTCCGCTCCCCGCCGGGTGTCTCGGGGAGCGAGGTCGTCAGCGCCGCGACCGTCGCCCCTGTCGGCATGTAGGTGAGGCCCTTGATCGTCAGAGCCGACCGCTCGATCAGCGGCCCGAGCTCGTGGTCGGGGATCGCCGCTTGCGCAAGCCAGTTGCGCCAGAACTTCGTCGTCGCCTCGAGCTGCCCGAATGCCTCCTCGACCGTCGTCGGTAGATGCGCTTGCTCGCTCCAGCCGAGCGCGCAGTAGGCCGTCTCGCCCGCGCGCAGGACGTGCCGGGCGCGAGCGCGGCCGCCCTCGATCCCGAGCAGCATGTCGGTTTGGAGCTCGATTGCCTGTCCGGCCCCGCTCGCCCTGGCGTGGTGGCGATCTGCGCTCAGCGTCCACTCGGCCGGAACGCGGCCGTAATCGAATGCGGGCTCGCACACGAGGTCGATCTCCACCATGCCGTCGATGCACGTGACCGTGCGCACGAGCGCATGGTCGGCATCCTCATCGGCGGGCGGACGCGTGTGAGGTGTGACCGTATCTTCCCCACGGCGTGGTCCCATCGTGAGTGCGTCACGCACGACCACCCAGCCGGTCGCTGTCTTCCACGAGGTGACGAGCAAGTTCGTCCCCGGCTCGTAGATCCGGGAACGGGGAACGTTGATCCCAAAAGGTCCAAAGCGGAAGCCGCCCGCCCCGCGGTCGAGCAACGCACCGAATACGCTCGGCGAGTCGAAGCGCGGCACGCAGAGCCAGTCGACCGTGCCGTCCGGAGCCACGAGCGCGCCGGTGTGGCAGTTGGAGAGGAAGCCGTAGTCGGCGATGGGCGTGAACGGCGACGGTGCCTCTGCGCTCTTCCGGAACGCCAGGTTCTGCCGCATGACAGCGTCGGCGCGAGCGCCGTCAGACGATCTTGTCGAACTCGTCGAGCTCACTCTCATCATCTCCTTGTCGGGAGACGTCGAGCCGGCTAGCTTATCGCCGGCTCGACGCCCGTGTGCCGCGCAATCCGCGGCGTTGTGTCAATGCGACGGCTGCGGCGTCGTCTTGGACCCGAACTCCTGCTTCGCCTTCCGCTCGAGGGTCTTCTTGCCGCCGATCGCGACCACGAGCTCAGTCACTCCGACGACGAGGGCAAACGCTGCGATCAGCCCGAGCACGGCAAGTGCACCTGCGCCCGGCTTCGCGAAGATCACGATGCCGAAGACGATCGACACGAGCCCGCTCAGGATCGTCAGCGCCGTGTCGCGGCCGTCGAGCGGGAGCCGCATCGACGCGACGATGGCGAGGGTTCCCAATAGCACCGCGTAGACGCCGATGACGTACAGCAGGGCGAGCGCGGAAATGCTCGGCCACGCGAGGACGGTGATGCCCACGACAGTCCCGAGCAGCCCCGACAGAACGAGCGAAACGCGCTCTTCCTTCGTCCGCGAGCTGAACGCCGCTGCGAACGCGGTGATGCCGGTCGCGAGCGTGTAGATGCCGAACACGATCGTGAGCGCGTAGACGCTGATCTCGGGCCACGCGAGGATCAGGACGCCGAAAGTGACCGACGCCAGACCCCGCAGGCCGACCGCCCAGCGCCACTTCGTGAGCTGCGTCCCTGCGAGTTTCGTGAACCGGTCGGATGCCGATTCCATTTTGCTACCTCCTGGATTGAGGATTTCTCTTGCATCACGAACGGTGCGCGACACGGCTGCCACGTCGCTGCCACGGGACCCCCTGTCATTTTCCGGTCGACACCACTGCGCTTCGAGCAGGCTCTCTGGAGAACCCTGGGTTTCTTGGAGGCTCCGACGCCAGGCTCTGTCCTGGGGGAAGGAGATGCTCCAGCGATGGCCAGACCGAGGAAGTACCTCGATCGGTTGGGCGAGCGCGCCGTTCGCCTCGACTTCGAGTCGGACCGCCCGATCGCGCACGTCGCCACGAGACGCGGATGTTCCAAGAGGGCATGGACGAGATCGGCCGCCCCGGACCGCCCGCAGCCGGCCGCGGCATGGGCTGCGGCCGAGCGAGCTCGGGCGCTCGCGGATCCGACCCGGCTGACGCCTGGATTTGCCGACGTTCCCAGAATCTCGTCTCTCACCACCTTCGCGCACTACGCGCCGCAAGCCTCGTCAGGTCCCGGCGTGACGGGAAGATGGTGCTCTACGCGCTGACGGAGGCCGGCCGAGCACTGCTCTCCTCGGTACTCGCAGACGAACACGAGGTTCTTCGATGAGCACGGCCGTTCGCGACCTGACCGTCATCCAGCCCGGCATGCAGGTGCGCAGCCCGGGGTGGCACGCGGCCGCTCGCAAGGCACGCTTGCTGTCCTGGCTCTCGCTCGCCTGGATGGGCGCCGAGGGGGCTGTCGCCATCACAGCCGGCATCCTCGCCGGCTCGATCGCCTTGCTCTCTTTCGGGCTCGACTCGGCGATCGAGGGCTTCGCTAGCCTCGTCATCGTCTGGCGCTTCACCGGCTCGAGGCTGCTCTCACACGCGGCCGAGGAACGTGCGCAGAAGCTCGTCGCGATCCTGTTCTTCGTGCTTGCCCCGTACGTCGCCTTCGAGGCCGTGCACAAGCTCGTCACCGGCGAGCAGCCACAGACGAGCCGGGTCGGGATCGCCCTCGTCACCACGAGCCTGATCGGGATGCCCTACCTCGGGATCGCCAAGCGCCGCCTCGCCGACAAGCTCGGCTCGGTCGCCACTCGCGGCGAAGGCACGCAGAACCTCCTCTGCGCCTACCTCGCCGCCGCCGTCCTCGTCGGCCTCCTCGGCAACACACTTCTCGGCCTTTGGTGGCTCGACCCGGCTGCGGCCCTCGTCGTCGCAGCGGTTGCGATCAAGGAGGGACGCGAGAGCTGGCGCGGCGAAGGCTGCTGCGCCAGCTGCTAGGACACGACCATGCGCCGTTACCGAACCAACGCATACGAGCGAAGTCCGGGCACGTGAGCCGACGAGGCTGCCGCTCATCGCCTGCTCGCTCGACGCCACCGGCCAGAAGCAGCGACTCGCGGACTGGTCGTCGCTCCTACGGGAAGCGGCGCAACAAGAGAAGACCACGGAGCCGGCGGACAAAGCTCACTCGTCTGAATGACTGACGATGTTGATGACGTTGCCATCGGGAGCCCGGACGAAGAATCTCCGCGGGCCCCAAGGTTCATCGGTCAGCGGATGTACGATCTCGTACCCACGCCGGCGAGCCTCGGCGTATGCCTCGTCCACGTCGGCGCCGACGTGGACCGAGATGACGGAATCCTGCGGCGCGCTGGCATCGCCGGTTACGAGCTGTACCGAGGCGCGCCCGTCCGCTGAGGCGTACCTGGCCACCCAGCCGAGGTTCAACGCCTCCACGCTCAGCCCCAGGTACGCCCGGTAGAACTCGCTCGCAGTCGCTATGTCGGCAACCGGGAGGTTCGCGGTTATTCCGGTTACTCTCATGATCCCCTCCTCGTCGGTGGCAGGCTTGGATGCGCAGAGTCTGCCGGAGCTCCCGGTGCGGCACGGCGCTCATAGCCCTCGAAGACCGGGACAGCTGCGCCCGCTACGACATTCCAGAGCTCTTCCTCAGGATGGTGGTGCTCATACCGGTCGGGCGTCGACGGCGATATCGCAGTAGGCGAAGGGACGGAGACCTTTCTCATGCGCCTCTCACACCACCGACGAGCATGGGGAAGTTCCGTGAGCAGGTCCGGGGAACTCCGGCGCCGGGTGCGGAGTGTTCGTCGTCATGGCAGGTTGAGCTGCCAGGTCACCCCGTAGCGATCACCCACCCAGCCAAAGCGGGTACTGAACCCGTAGTCGTTGAGGGGCATGAACACCTCGCCGCCATCGGAGAGCCGATCGAAGAGTCGCTCGAGTTCGCTGTTGTCGTCGCAGTCGATCCAGAGTGACACGGCTGGAGTAAACCCCCACTCATGACCGATCGGGCTGTCGGCACAGCTGAACTCGCTGTCGGCGAGACGGAACCTCGCGGCCTTGACCGTGCCTTGGGGTCCGCTGTCGCCCTGACCGTAGTGGTCGATCTCGATGAGTTCGAAGTCGTCGAAAACGTCCCGGTAGAGATCGAGTGCCGCGGTGGCGGCACCGTCTTGAAAGGTCAAGAAGGTTCGGAGCCCTTGGGTCATGGGATCGACGCCAGTAAGGTTGCTGCTTCTCGGCAGCCGAAGATGCAGCCGTCGATCAGCTGCGCGAGAAGGTTCCCGACCAGCGCTGTCGGGTCAGCGTTCGTGCTCATGCGTGCCTCCGTGATGAGCGGGAATCCGAGAGCGAAGCCCGTGGCACCTCGGCTCGCGTGATTCGCTCCGATCTGGAATCGTTGGTCGGAGTCGACCCGTCAGTCCGCTCGAGCTCCGCCACGTCACCTGCCACGATCACCGGGGACGGTGTGCGCGAGGATGGCGCGGGCGATGGTCTCCCAGTCGGCTCGCTCGACTCCGTGTCCGGTTCCCTCGAGCGTGAGCAGCCGTGCACCCGGGATCTCCCGGGCCAGCGCCTCTCCGTGCTCGAGCGGGAACATCGGATCCGCCCTGCCGTGGATCACCAATGCAGGGATGGCGATCGAGGACAGTGACTGGCGCGAGACCTCGCCCTCCGCGGCCAGGCCGTGGTTCTCGGAGGCCGCGATGTTGTGCGCGCGCTCGACGTCGCGGCGGACAAGCTCTTGGATCGCAGCCTCGTCGAAGAGGCGCGCGCCTCCCGCGAGCACGCGCGCGTAGCCCACCAGATACTCGATCACCGACCTCTCGTCCGACCAGTCCACGGTCGCGGTCGTCACGAACCGCTGGTAGCGCTCCGTGGCCGACGGGAGCCCACGCTCGCCCGGCGTCGCGGGCGACGTGCTAATCAGGACGAGCGAGAGCACGCGATCGGGATAGCCGAGTGCAAGCAGCTGCGCGAAGGCACCGCCGGCCGAGACGCCGACCACGTGCGCAGCCGCGATCCCGTATCCGTCGAGGACGCCGACAGCGTCGGCGATCAGGTCAGCGCCCGTGTATTCCGGGCGCCCAGGCTCATAGGTGACCGAGCGGCCCGTGTCCCGGTGGTCATAGCGGATCACGAAACGCCCTCCCTCGACCAGCAGCCGGCAGAAGCCCTCCTCCCACCAGAGCATCGATGCGCCGATGCCCATGATCAGGAGGATAGGCGGATCGGCGGGTCGGCCGAAAGACTCCGCACACAGCTCGACGCCGTTTGCTTCGATCATGCGCTCGCCCACTGTCACGCCTCCTCCCGCTGTGGGGGATCAGTCATCTATGGCGAACCCCGGTTCCGGCCGATCGAGGTGACGCACCTCGCCGTCATCGGAGAGCCGATCGAAGAGTCGCTCGAGTTCGCTGTTGTCGTCGCAGTCGATCCAGAGTGACACGGCTGGAGTAAACCCCCACTCATGACCGATCGGGCTGTCGGCACAGCTGAACTCGCTGTCGGCGAGACGGAACCTCGCGGCCTTGACCGTGCCTTGGGGTCCGCTGTCGCCCTGACCGTAGTGGTCGATCTCGATGAGTTCGAAGTCGTCGAAAACGTCCCGGTAGAGATCGAGTGCCGCGGTGGCGGCACCGTCTTGAAAGGTCAAGAAGGTTCGGAGCCCTTGGGTCATGGGATCGACGCCAGCAAGGTTGCTGCTTCTCGGCAGCCGAAGATGCAGCCGTCGATCAGCTGCGCGAGAAGGTTCCCGACCAGCGCTGTCGGGTCAGCGTTCGTGCTCATGCGTGCCTCCGTGATGAGCGGGAATCCGAGAGCGAAGCCCGTGGCGCCTCGGCTCTTGTGGCTGGCTCCGATTCGAGCCCTGACAGGTAGCGCCGCACGTGGTCTGCGACAAGCTCCGGTGCCTTCTCGTCCGGTGCCAGATGGTCGAGCCCGTCGATGATCTCGGCATCCGAATCCGGGATCGTGCGCTGAAGGGCGTCGAAGAGTTCCGTTGTGACGAACCGTGGACTTTTCTGTCCGCCGAGGAGCAACACTCGTGCGCGGATCGAGGAGTAGCGGTCGACCGTGTCGTCGTCGAGCCGCGCGACCTGCTCGTGCTCGGCGAAGTTCGCTTCGAGCAACGGCGACATCTCTTGCCAGCGGCGCCGGCTGATCGCCAGGCGCAGGATTAGTCGCACACACCACAACGGCAGCCTGCCGAGGGGGGTCGGTGCGGAGCCGCCTTGGCGGACCATCGACGCGAAGGCGCCCCGGGCGTCGCCTGCGGCGAGAAGCTCGCGATAGCGCGGCATCCAGTCGACACCGATCGAGCCACGGACAGACACACCTGGCTCGTAGGCCGCTACCTGGGAGAACACCGCGGAGCGCCGGGCGGCCTCGAGCGCAATCAGCCCACCGTAGCTGTGGCCGAAGACCGCGTCGGCGCCGGTCGCCGTCTGGACAGCGACGAGGTCCTCGACCTCTTTGTCGATGCTGTAGTCCGGGCCTTGGGGGCCGCTCGCGCCCCGGCCGCGGCGCTCGATCACATGGACGGCAAAGGAGCGCGCGAGCGCACGCGCAAATGGAAGGTAGTCCCGGGCGGTTCGAAGGGCTCCGCCGATCACGACCACGCCCTTCCCTGCGCCGAAGCTGTCGTAGGCAATCGCCGTGCCGTCCAAGGACCGAACCGTCGACCGGGTGGGCTCCATCGCGCCTGTCATCGGCGAACTCGTCCCCGGTTGCCCGACGGCGCTTCGAGCGCATCGAGCTGCTCAAGCAGGCGTCGGGTGTAGTCGGCGTACGTTCGGTACGGAACCCCGGCGTCTTCAACGAGCGCCGCGAATCGCTCCTCCAGATGGCCGCCCCAGCGATGCACGAGACGCTCGCCGGCCGGGGTAAGGGTGAGCTGGCGACGATTTCCGCCTCCCGGGTCTGCGACCACCTGCAACAGCCCCTCCTCTGCCAACACACGAGTCATCCGGCTCACCGAGGGCTCGCTCACCCCCAGCCGCTCGGCGAGAGCGCGCTGCGTATCGGCGCCCAATGATCGGACCATGAACAGAGCCAGGAAGCGTGAATAGGACAGACCCGCCTCGGCGCGCAAGATCGCGTCCGCTGCTCGGTCGAGGCGCGCCGTGAGCGCGTGCAGGTTACGGCTCAGATCTTGTTGCACCGCGCTAACTTAGCATGCTAAGTTAACAACGCAATGATCAACCCGCACGCGCCGGCGAACACGCCGGGTATCCGCCACGTCGCATTCGCCGTCGAGGACACCGACGCCGTCGTTGCCGGCCTGCGAGCCCGCGGCGCTCAGCTCGTCGGCGAGATCTGGTGCGACGGCGCTGCCATGCCGAACGGCGGTCCCGCCGGGGCATCGCGTGCGCGGGCCGAGCACCTGATCCAGCTCAAGGAAGAGGTCGAAGCGCAGGTGGCCCGGTATCCGGAGCGGGTCACGTTCGCTCGGATTCCCAGGGAGCGGAACGGCGTTGCCGACGAGCTCGCGAAGGACGGCGCCCAGGTCTCGAAGGCGCTGAGCGCCGATCGGCGTTAGCGGGCGTGCAGGAGGGCTCGGGACAGCTTGTCCTTCGCGAGATCGAAGATCGTGATCTCGGCGTGCTCTTCGAGCACTCGAGCGATCCCGACGCGATCCGGATGGCCGCATTCACTTCGCCGGAGGCCGATGATCGAACGAAGTTCGAGCAACGGTGGGCGCGGCTGAAGAGCGACGGCTCTACGACGAACAGGGTCGTCGAGATCGACGATCGAGTCGTGGGCCACATTGCGAGCTTCGACTTGGAGGGTCACCGCGAGGTCACCTACTGGATAGGCCGTGAAGATTGGGGCCGCGGCATTGCCACGCGTGCCCTACAAGAGTTCTTGCAGCTGGAGGCAACCCGTCCTCTTTACGCACGCGCCGCGAGTGACAACGCCGCCTCGATTCGTGTGTTGACGAAGTGCGGTTTCCTTATCGTGGGCGAGGGGCGCGAGTTCGCTCATGGGCGCAACGAGGAAACGGACGAGGTCGTGCTCCGACTCGATGCATGACCCCAACTGCCCTCGGCTGGGCGAGTGTTGCTGGAATGTCGCTTGACGCCCCAGCCTCCTACATCAGGACATGACGCCTGTCATGCCTCATTGGTGACGCGCGGCTCTACCGGCGCGGCGTAGCGGTTCCGAAGATGAAGCACGCACCCAGACGACGGTTGACCAGCGACCGCCGCACGAGCTACTGACCGCAACCCGAGAAGGAGAAGAAGATGTCTCATCCCACTCGTCGCCGTATTGCCACCGTCCTCCTTGCGCCGATCGTGGCGCTCGTCACCTGGGCGTTCATCCGGTTCTACGGGATCGACCTCGTCGTAACAACAGGAGATGGAACCGTCGGACCCGCAGACGTGTTCGCGGTCGCGCTCGTCGGCGCAGCGGCCGGATGGTTGGTCGTCTTGCTGCTCGAACGGCGCATCCGCCATCCCAGACCGTGGTGGACATTCATCGGGTCGACCGGGTTGGCGGTGTCGACGATCGGACCGAGCTACTTCGCCGACGGTGCGAGCGCAATCGCTCTCATCACGCTGCACATTGTGACTGCGGTCGGCGTGATCGTCGGCTTCGCAGGGACACTGCCCGTGCATCGAAGCGGTGAGGCCACACGGTGTCCGCCGTGGTGGCCGTGCAGTTGCGGCTATCCGTCACGATAAGGACGTGATCGGGGTCGACGGCGCGACGGCAAGCAGCTGGCGGACGCTCCGCGCCCCCCAGCTGCTCGGCTTGCTCTTTCTCATCGGTCCGCTCTCGGATCTCGTCAATGCCGCGAACTCGCGCACGCAAGACGCTGCGATCGTGGTCGCGCTTATTGGCTTCGTGGCGCTCTACCTTGCGTTGCTCCCACCTCTTCGAGTACTGGCCGCGAGAGGCGAGCGCGCGACTCGTGTCGGGCTCGCACTCCTCGCAGCGATAGCCGTGCTCACGCTCGCGCTGGGAGCTCCACGTTCGTTTGCACTCCTCTTCGTGTACGTCGCGGCCGTGGCCGGGTGGGTGTTGCCACCTGCCGGAGCAGTAACTGTGATCGGCGCCACCGCCGCGGCCGTTGGGGCAGGGCTTGCGGCCACCGGCTCGGACGGCTCCACCGTGGCGGCGTACACGCTCACGATCCTCGCCGTAGGGTCGATCATGGTCGCCCTCGGCAGCACGACGCGGGCGAATCGGGAGCTTCGCGCGACACGTGAGGAACTCGCACGGATCGCGGTCTCCGAGGAGCGCGCGCGGATTGCCCGCGACCTGCATGACCTGCTCGGGCATACGCTCTCCCTGATCGCACTCAAGAGTGAGCTCGCGGCGAAGCTCGTCGCGAGCGACCCGCGTCGAGCACAGACAGAGATGGACGACGTCCAGCGTGTGACACGGCAGGCCTTGACCGAGGTCCGTGAAGCAGTCCACGGATATCGGCAGCTCGCGTTCGCCGACGCGCTCGAGGGCGCACGCGAAGCACTCTTGGCGGCCGGGATCGAGTGTCAGGTCAGCTCTCCCGCATCTGAGCTGCCGGCCGAAGTCGAGAGCACGCTCGCCTGGGCAGTTCGCGAGGCGGCCACGAACGTCGTTCGGCACAGCGGCGCCCGCGCGTGCACGATCGAGCTCGCGACGGACGACGGGACGGTCTGGCTACAGGTCGATGACGACGGCTCGCGGCCCTCAGCGGGCTCGCACGGAGACGGCCTCGCGGGGCTTGCCGAACGGGCGCGTCGTGTCGAAGGCACACTCGAGGCCGGCGCTCGGCCGGAGGGCGGCTTCCGTCTCCTCCTCACTCTGCCCCTGCGAGCGACATGATCCGCGTTCTCATCGCGGAGGACCAGGCGATGGTCCGTGGCGCGCTCGCCAGCCTGCTTGCGCTCGAGGACGACATCGAGGTTGTGGCCGAGGTGGACCGCGGCGACGCCGTTCTCGCTGCAGCCCGCGCACATCTCGTCGACGTGGCCCTGCTCGACATCGAGATGCCGGGCCAGGACGGGATCTCAGCTTGCGCGGAGCTCGCACGCGAGTTGCCTAGGACGCGAACGCTGATCCTGACTACCTTCGGCCGTCCCGGCTACCTCCGTCGCGCGATCGAGAACGGCGCCGATGGCTTCCTGCTCAAGGACGCACCCGCAGACCAACTTGCCGACGCGGTGCGCGAGGTCAACGCCGGGCGACGCGTGATCGACCCCGGTCTCGCCGCCGCCGCCATAGCCGACGGCGTCAGCCCCTTGACGGAGCGGGAGCATGACGTCCTCGCCGCTGCGATCAGACACACGACAGCAGCCGAGATCGCCGCTCAGCTTTACCTGTCCGAGGGAACGGTGCGGAACTACCTCAGCGCGGCGATCCGCAAACTTGGAGCGCGCAACCGTTCCGAGGCCATTGGCATCGCCGAGGAGAAGGGTTGGCTCTAGCGACTCAGGGGTCTGAGCGGGTTGCGCACTACATTGGCCGGTAGGTCCCGAAGCTCCAGAGGTTGCCCTCGGGATCGCGCGCGGCGTAGTCGCGAGAGCCGTAGTCGGTGTCGTGGAGCTCGCGGACGACCTCGGCGCCCGCTGCACGGGCCTGCTCGAAGTGCGCGTCGATGCCGTCGTCGACGATGACGTACACGCCCTGGTTGACGGCTCCGAGCTCGCGCGGGGTCTTCATCCCGAGATCGTTGCTTCCAACGCTGCCGAGCATGATCATCCCGTCGCCGAACCGCAGCTCGGCGTGCGCGACCGTACCGTCGGGGCCGTCGTGCACCGACAAGCGCTCGAAACCGAAGGCGCGCTCGAGCCAGTCCAGCGCGGCCCTCGCGTCGGCGTAGTTCATGAAGGCGATGCAGTTCACTCCGTCCTCCTCTCGTTGGCTTTCCCAGCGTACGAGTGGACGCGCGCGGGGTCTTGGACGAATGTGACCCGCTAGACGACGACGCCGCCGTCCGGGACGATGTGTCGTGCAAACGCTCCCGGCGACGTTCCGGCGAACTCGCGGAAGTCGCGGTTGAGGTGTGCCTGATCGTAGTACCCGCTCTCGAGCGCGACCTCGCCCAGGCTCATCGCGTCGTTGCCGAGGAGCGACACCGCTCGCTCGAACCGCAGGATCCGCGCGACGGTCTTTGGCGGCAGCCCGACCTGCTCGTGGAAGCGTGTCGCGAGATGCCGACGACTCCGTCCCAGCCGGTCGCAGATCCAGCCGATCGGCGCCTTGCCGTTCGTGCGTTCGAGCATCGTCCAAGCCCACGCAACGTCCGGAGCGGGTCGGTGGGCGTCGGCCATGCCGGCAAGGAGCATCGAGTCGAGAATCGCGAACCGCTCCTCCCAGGTCGCAGGCTCCGCAAGCTGTTCGCTCAGCCGTCCGAGGGCGCGAGGAACGGCGTCCTCCAGCGGGACGACGCGGTTCGTCAGCTCGTGCATCGGCTGGCCGAGAAGCATGTGCGCGCCGAGCGGCGTGAGATTCACCTGGACGCAGCTCGCAGGGCCGGCGGCGGCCACGTACGACGATCGCTCTCCGAGCCCGGCGACGAAGCTGTCGTACTCGACACGTGGCCCGGTGGGCGCTGAGGCGATCTGCCATGACGAGCCGAAGTTCACGATGAGCGCGAGCCTCGTCGTCGGCACCTGCTGTCGGAGCGGCGCCGACGTGCCGCTCTCGACGTATCCCTCGTACTCTCCGACGAAGGCGCGAAGGCGCAGGTGCGGGGCGCGGAGGACGCGCTCCCAGCTGCCGAGCTCGGACTCGTGGCGGAGTACGCGTGCCGTACTCATCGGCACAGCCTAGAACGCGACGCGTGCGGCAGCTCTGAGCGTCGCGAGTCGACGTGGGAGCGCCTGCGCTTCATAGAGCTCACGCTGAAGTCCTCTCGCCTGAGCGGGCCTTCGACCTGAGCGGGACGAGCAATTCGACCCCCTCTCTACATATGGAACGGGTCATCCCTCTGGCCGGTGAGAGCGCTGTCCCCGAATCCGCCTTCTCATCGGAGATTTCCGGTGGCGGGGATGGAGCGTTCATGGAACCTAGCGGTCGCAACCAGTGGCAACCGGTGGCACATGCACGAGCCCCGAAAACGGCTCTAACAAGCCAAAACCGTTGCTACCGGTTGCGACCAGTTGCCGGTCGGAGCGCATGGGGCTTCAGCCTGGACGTCTGAGCATCGCACGCCTACCATACATGTGTATGGCACCTGGGGTGGTCGGTCGCGATGTTCGCCGCGCGAGCTTGTCCGGCGTGGTGGCAGACATTGCCGCCGGCCAAGGCCTCGAGGCGGTTACCGTTCGGGCGGTAGCAGCGGCGGCAGGTGTCTCGATCGGAGCGGTGCAGCACTACTTCCCGACGAAGGACGCCATGATGCTCCATGCGTACGAGCACGTGAGCGCCGCGCTCGACGCGCGCGTCGAAGCAGCAGTCGCCGACGCACGAAGTCCTCGCGAAGCGCTGCGTGCGATCCTCCTGGCGGTGCTGCCGACGGACGCGGCGTCTCGGCGCATCATCCGCGTGGCGATCGCCTTCGAGACGCGGGCGCTCCACTCTCCCGAACTCGCGGCGCGCACGCGTGTCGACAATGCCGAGCTTCACTCCGCGCTCCAAGACCTCTTTGCGCAGGGCGGAGCGCAGGATCCGCGCCGCGAGGCCCTGGCGGCGCTCGCCCTCCTCGGCCTGTGTCAGCCGCTCCTGCTCGAGAACCCGCTCTGCACGTTCGACGAGGCGGTCGGCGTCGTCGATGCCCATCTCGATCGGGCGCTCCCGGCGCGATGAGCTCGCGCGCGTTCTTCGCGGCTGCGCTGGGCGTCGGCGCCGCGGCATCAGCGGTCGTGTGGGCGGCGGCGGCCGCCGGTCCCGCCGTGCCGCTCGGCGCGCTGCTCCTCGGTCTGGCCGTGGTGCTCGCGCTGTCGGGCCAGCATCGCTGGACGACCGCGGCCGCCGTCGGCCTCGCTTCGCTCGTGCTGATCCAGGCGCTCGCGGCCGGCGCCGGTCAGACCGCAGGCAGCGACGGATGGGTCGTGGCGGTCGGCCGCGTCGTTCAGCTCGCGTCGACTCTCACCGCCGTGGCGACCGGGTGCTCCCTCGTGGTGCGCTCGCACCGCGCGGCTCCACGGGTCGCTCCTTCCCGCCGCGCTCGAGCCCGCGCGCAGCGTGTACGGCGGCGACCGGCGCTCGCCCCGGTCGCGACGCTGATGCTGCTTGCGCCCATCGGCGCAGAGCTGCTCGCAGCGTACGGCGATTCCACCGGTCGTCCGGGTGCGGTGGCGTTCGCCCTCGTGTTCTTCGCCGCGCTGTACGGGTGCCCGGCACTGCTCGCGCGCGAGGTCGCGATCCGTACCGGGCGCGGCTGGCCGGCGATCCTCCTGTTCGCGGCCGCGCTCGCCGTGCTCGAGGCCGGCGTGGTCGACCAGTCGGTGTTCGCCGAGGAAAGCGACCTGGTGCGCGGTTGGGACGAGTCCGTCCGGCGAACGTACGTCGACCCACTCGGCATCAGCGCGTTCAACGCGCTCAGCTGGGTGATCGGGCACGTCGTCTACAGCTTCGCCGCACCCATCGCTGTTGCCCAGGCGATCCGGCCCGGCCTCGCGTGGCGTCCCTGGCTCGGCCGCAGGGCGCTCGTCGGCGTGACGCTCCTGTGGCTCGCGGCTGCGGCAGTCATCGTCGCCGACCTCGAGCCCGGAGCCGTGCACAGCGGGACGCCGGTCGAGATCGCCGCCGCAGCCGTGATCGCCGCCGGGCTCGTCGCGGCTGCGTTCCTCACCAGCCGCCGTACCGAGCCTCGTTCGGGGACGCCGTCCATGGCCGGCATTCGTGCGGCGGGCGTCGGCGGGTTCGTTGTGGCGACCGCGCTCGCGCTTCCGCCGGACACATGGCTCGGCGTCGTCCTGCTTGTCGCGGCCGCCATGGTCTCGGCCGTGTGGCTCGCACGCGTCGCCAGGGCCGGCCGCTGGGGGCTCGCGCACACCGCCGCGGCCGGCACGGGAGCACTGGTCAGCCGCGGCACGCTCGCGTTCCTCTACCAGCCCCTAGTCGGTGAAGTCGCAGAGCCTGCCAAGTACACGCACAACGTCGTCATGCTGGTGACCGTCACAGCGTTAGGCGTGTACGCCGTGCGTCAGGCATCCGCTTGGGCCGTGCCGCCACCCGACGCTCAATCGCCAGACGGGCAGGCGCTGGAGACGCCAGCGGGTACTCGAGAACGGCTCGCCTCCGCTAGTCACCGATGAGAAACCGGCGCACCAAGAAGCGCCAGCAGAGTAGGGCCACCGCGACGGGGCCGATGAACCCGAGCAGCCAGAAGGCGATCGTGGTGTCGATTTGATCGACCATCCACCCGAAGTTCATGCCGAAGAATCCGGTGATGAATGTGAGCGGCACGAAGATCGTCGCCACGACGCTCACCACATACGCACGCTCGTTCAGCTGCAGATCCAGCAGCATCGCCATCGCGTTCAGGGCGGCGTCGATCGAGGCCAGCAAGCGATTGACCTGCTCGTACAGACGGTCGAAGTAAGGCTCGCCGTGCGTGTCGAAGCCGCGGAGCGCTCCGATCTCCACGCCGATTCGCGCGAAGACGGCCTGCTCGGCACTGACCCGGCGCCGCATTGTCGCGAGCCTCGGGCCGGTCTCCCGCAGCGTCGTCCTCGACGGTACGCGCCCGCCGCCCTCCTCGGCCCACGCGGTGCCGATGGCGTCCAGCCTTCGCTCGATCTCCACCAGCGCGTCAGAGGTAGTCGCGAGCATCGCCTCGAGCACCGCGTAGACGACGTATGGTTTGCTCCGTTCCTCCGGCAGTTCAGGAGCGAGGACTGCAGGCAGCGAGATTCGCTCCTCGTGAAGCGTCAACAGGTAGTCGCCGGTGACCAGGACATGGACCTCAACGGGTCGTAGTCGGTACGCGGCCTCTTCGGCAGGCGCCTCAGGCTCGATATAGCAGCGGAGCGCGAAGACCACGGACTCTCGGTCGGCGTGGAACGTCCGTGAGGCGGAGGCGTCGCCGGAAGAGGCCAGAGCCCGCAGGGCGCGCTCGGGAATCCCCAGCGCATCGACGAGATCATCACGGTTCGTCTCGCTGAGCGAGACGTCGAGCCAGAAGAAGCGCCCCTCCCCGCGCAGCGCAGCGACACGCTCTCGCTCGGCGGCGTCGAGTCCGGAGAGCATCTCCGTCACGCCACTCAGACTACGGTTGCCGCAGGACGCTCACCAAGTGTCTCGCGCAGGAACGCCTCGTCCTCGGCGATGAGGGCCGCGGCAAAGCCACTTCGCTTCCACCAGCGTGCACGGATGCGGTGTTGAGCTGGTCGAGGAGTTTGGATCGCGTGTTGGCGCCCGTCGCGGGCGAGGTGTGGCCGTCCCTGAGGCACGCCCGACCCTGGAAGCGATTGTCACCGCGTCCGATGGAAGACGCGGCGGCGCGTCGTCGTCTTGAGATTGACGACCGCGACCACTGGAGACTTCGAATGACCAGCCTCGCCACGTCTGCCAGCGCCACCCCGCTGGCCGCGCCCGCTCTGCGGGCCGAGCGTCCGCTGCGGATCCTGTTCGTCGTCTCTGCCCACAACAGCCTCAGCCAGCGGGTCTTCGTCGCCCTCACCGACCTCGGCCACGATGTCTCGGTCGAGGTCGTGGACTGCAGTGCAGCTATCGAGGCGGCCGTGGCGCGCCACACGCCCGAGCTGATCGTCTGCCCGATGCTCAAGTCGATCATCCCAGAGTCCGTCTGGAGCCACCATCGCTGCCTGATCGTGCACCCGGGGCCCAGGGGTGATCGGGGGCCGTCCTCGCTCGATTGGGCGATCGAGCTCGAGATGGCGGAGTGGGGGGTGACGGTCCTGGAGGCGACCGGCGAGGTCGACGGTGGCGGCATCTGGGCGTCGCGGACGTTCCGGATGCGCCAGGCGGGGAAGAGCAGCCTGTACCGCCATGAGGCCCGGCACGCCGCGATCGGGGCCGTCGTCGACGCGGTGACGATGGTCGCCGCCGGCGGACGGATGGCCGAGCCGGTCGACTACGGCGATCCGAGCGTGACCGGCCGCCCGCGTCCGTTGATCCGGCAACCCGACCGCGCGATCGACTGGAGCTCCGACTCGACGGCGACCGTGATCCGCCGCATCCGTGCGGCGGAGGGGCATCCGGGTGTGCTCGACCGGATCGGGGAGATCGAGTTCCATCTCTTCGGCGTCCACCGCGAGGACACGCTGCGCGGCGCGCCTGGCGAGATCGTCGCGCAGCGCCACGGCGCGATCTGCCGCGCGACGGTCGACGGAGCCGTCTGGATAAGCCACCTGAAGCGGCCCGGCCACTTCAAGCTTCCCGCGATGCGCGCGCTCGCGATCGCGGGATACCGCCTCGACGTCGCGGAGCTGCCCACGCCGTTGCACGCGCCGCCGTTCGCCCCACAGACGTTCCGCGAGATCGCCTACAAGGAGCACCGCGGCGTCGGCTACCTGCACTTCGACTTTTACAACGGCGCGATGAGCACGGACCAATGCCGAAGGCTGCTCGACGCGTACCGCTTCGCGCGCTCGCGGGGGACGAGCGTGATCGTGCTCATGGGCGGCGTCGACTTCTTCTCGAACGGAATCCACCTGAACGTGATCGAAGCAGCCGAGGACCCGGCGGCGGAGTCCTGGTCGAATCTCCGGGCGATCGACGACGTCGTTCACGACGTGATCGAGACGGACTCGCAGCTCGTGGTCTCCGCGCTCACAGGCGACGCGGCCGCGGGGGGTGTGCCGTTCGCGCTCGCAGCTGACCACGTCGTCGCGCGTGAAGATGTCGTCCTCAACCCCTACTACAGGCACATGGGTGGCCTCTACGGCTCCGAGTATTGGACCTACCTGCTGCCGAGGCGTGTGGGCGAGGAGATGACGACCGCGCTCACGTCTGCGCCGTTCGAGCCTCTCGGGGCGCGCCGAGCGGTGGACATCGGGCTGATCGACGACGCCTTCGGCGGCACCGTTGAGCAGTTCCACGTCGGCGTTCGCCGCTACGCCGAGCAGCTGGTGTCGAGTCCGGCCAGGGTCACCGAGCTGGCGGAGAAGCGCCGCTCGCGCGCGCGCGACGAGCAACGCAGACCGCTCGCCGCCTACCGTGCCGACGAGCTCGCACAATCGCGAGAGTGCTTCTTCGGCGCCGACCCCAGCTACCACGAGGCCCGACGCCGCTTCGTCTACAAGCTCGGGAGCCCCTTGACCGCCTGACGGTCCTTAAGGAGATGCGCTACCGGAGCGAGCTCCCCTCCAGCCTGATCCTCCCCCGAGGAGGCGATAGAGAGATGAGCAACGCTGGTCCAGCCCGACACGACCCACCCTGACTGGGCGATACGAAACCGCCACTTGATCCCCGGCCCTCCTTCATTGAGAGGGGGTCGACGGTTCGAGTCCGTCAGAGGGCTCTACAAGAGCGCCGCACGTCGGCGCTCCGCATACCCGCTACTCGCTCTCTGCCTGGAGCTGCTTGGAGAAGTACTCCAGCGCCTTCTGTGTCTTGGTTTCCTGTTCGCCGGTGAGGTCGATGCCTCGTTGTGTGAGGAATGCTCTTGTTTCGGCGGCGACCTGGAACGCCTCGGTCGGCGCGCATTTTGTCGATAGTTCGAGGATCATCGAGTTGTCGGGGTAGAACCACAGCTCGCCCACGAGTTTGCGGTCGTATCCCTCGGGCGCGAACTTCAACTTGAGCACGAAGATGGGGCCGAGGATCGAAAGGTCGTCGATCTCGAGCCCCTCGGGTGCGTGGGCCGCGTACAACGCCCGCTGTTCCTTCGAGAACAGCTTGCGCACCGGTTTGACGCCGAACACGGCGTCCCTGACATCCGGGTTAGGGAGCGTGCGCTTCATCGACCCGGAGCAGACGAAGCCCCCGGGCATCGCATCGACCTCGACACCGAAGTTCGGCGAGCCGCGGAGCTCCGCCGGAAGCTCGTCCGGGACCACCGGGCGCAGCTTGACGACCGAGTCGTCGCCCTTCAGCTGGACGCGGCGAGCGCGAACGACGAGGCCCCTCTTGTTCAGGATCAGATCCGGTGTGTCGAAGAAGAAGACCTGCCGAATCTGACCGTTGAGGGGGTCGACCCCGAGCGCCGCCGCTGCACGGCTCCTGGCCGACACCGGCACCGTCAGCTTGAGCTCGACGGTGTCGGCGCCCTTGATCAGAGCGAGCAGTTCCGCGAGCTGCTCGTCGGATAGCCCGGGGGTGCTGGTTGTTGTCGCCATGGATCGTTCCTTTCGCTTGTGTCGCGAGGGTTACTGGAGGGCCAGTGCGACCCGGTAGCGCTCTTCCGCCGTGATCAGGTGGTCGGCGTCTTGTGCGTCCTCTCCGAGGTCGATCTGGATCCAGTCGATGCGGCCGTTGAACTCTGATTCGGCAGAGCCGTAGTCGTTGCTGACCGGCGTGCCGCGGTCCGCGCCCTTCGGCGGCCGCAAGGGCTCGATCGGCGGGAACTTCGAATTCGGGTCCTTGGCGTCGAACATGACCGCCCCCGTGAACGGGCGATCCGGGATCGGTAGGACCGTGCGCTGGATGGTCGATGGGGTTCCAGGCTCCCATTCGGCATTCGACATCGGAGATCTCCCTTGTCGCGTCGCTCGGGGAGAGCGAGACGCGCTCGACCCCGCTGAGCGCCCACACTAACCGAAGGCAGGTATCACGGCCTCGCCGCCCGTCGCATATCAGAGCGGCCCGCGGCTCCACTGCTGCGAGGCTGCAGGCCGCCCCCCAGACCACGTTCGATCGCCGGCAGCGCGACGTTGACGACTGTCCCGTCGATCGTGGCTATGCCGGAGCCGAGGATCGCCGCGACCAGCGTCGTCCGCTGCACGCCGGTCATCGATCGACGCACCAGGCGTCGACCTCGACGCCAGACGCAGCTGCGGACGTGAGTCTCGATGCACGCCGCGTCTCTTCCGCGAGTCCGATGGTGGCGCAGCGTAGGATGAGCCGCCGTCGCACGATTCGCGGTACATGCCTCCGAGCTCGACCGCACAGACGCGATCAACGGCCGGCAGATGGACATGGGCAGGATCGATGACGTCGTGATCGCGGGCAGCACCGAGATCTGGGAGGTCCACAGCTTCCTGCCGCACGACTTCCACATCCACGGCGTCAGCTTCAGGATCAGCGGCAGGCGGCCATCGGTCTTGCCGTCGTCGGACTCGTGCTCGCGTGGAGAGACGCGTGGATCTCGGGCTGAGTGGCAAAGTCAGTTGGCCCATGCAGCGTAGATCGATCGCGAGGCGCGAGCTGCTTGCCCGATGTCCGGAGCGCAGCCGATCGCGCGAGACCGTGGCGAAGGCTGAGGCTGACGCTCGCGGGGTTGCAGCCGCCGACGAGTACCGGCATGCTCGCTCCCATCGCCTCAACGGATGTCCAGCATGGTGCGGCGCCACTGCCGCCCGGAACCGAAGCTCCCGACTTCGAGCTTCCGTCGACGCCGGATCAGAAGCTGAAGCTGTCCGAGCTGCGTAGTCGCCCCGTCGTCCTCGTGTTCTATCCCGAGGACTGGAGCCCGGTCTGCTCGGATCAGCTCGCGCTGTACCAGGAGCTGCTGCCCGAGTTCGATCGGTTCGATGCACAACTCGTCGGGATCTCGGTCGACGGCATCTGGTGCCACCTCGCGTTCGCGAAGGATCGGCACCTCCACTTCCCGCTGCTCGCCGACTTCGAGCCGAAGGGCGAGGTCTCGCGCCTCTACGGCGTGTACCGGAACGCGGACGGCACCAGCGAGCGGGCGCTGTTCGTGATCGACCGCGACGGCATCATCCGCTGGAGCTACGTGTCGCCGGTCGGCGTCAATCCCGGCGCCGACGGAATCCTGCGAGCGCTGGAAGAGCTCTCTTCGTGAGGACAAGCTGGGAAGCCGTGCTCACGCTGCCGGTCGCGCGAGGATCGCGACCACATCCAGGGAACACCGGACGCGCCCGTCACGCTCGTCGAGTACGGCGACTACGAATGTCCGTACTGCGGCGCCGCGTACCCGATCGTGAAGCAGGTACAGGAAACGATGGCGAGACGAGCTCCGCTTCGTCTTTCGCAACTTCCCGATCACGACTGCGCACCCGCACGCCGAGCAAGCCGCCGAAGCTGCGGAGGCCGCCGCTGTGCAAGACCGGTTCTGGCCGATGCATGACCTCCTCTACGAGAACCAGCAGCGGCTTGATGAGAACGATCTACTCGCGTATGGGGACCGCCTCGGGCTCGACGCCGGGCGGCTGAAGCGCGACCTCGTGGAGCACGCGTACGCCGCGCGCGTCCACGAGGACTTCATGAGCGGCGTCCGCAGCGGTGTCAACGGGACGCCGTCCTTCTACATCAATGGCCTGCGACACGAAGACTCGTACGACTTCGACACGATGCTTGGCGCGCTCCGACAGGCTGCGGTGTAGCCCCACTCCCGGCTTCCAGCAGGGCGGGGCTCGTGGCGAGGTCGGTCCTCAACGCGTTCCTCCGATGACCACCGATCAAGGCACCCGACTTGTTGTCAGAACCAGCAACGCACCGCGGACACATCCGGACACATCAGAAACGACACGCGCGACGCCTTGCGACGCATCCCGTCCCTTAGGGCGCGAGGATCGCGCACAGGTCGAGCTTATTCCCCTTGAGGGAGAACTCGGTGAACACGCCTGTGTCGGCGTCGGCTGTTATCGAGATCCTGCCGACGAACGACCACATTTCACCGCTCCCTGTGACGATCCCGTTCGGCCCCTGGTCGCCCGGCCAGAACGTCGTGTACTTACTCCCATAGGTGACGTTCTCGAAAGTGTTGGTGGCCGGGTCGAAGGTGTCCGTGTACACGTAGCGCGACCTCTGGATGTATTGCTTTCCCGTCTGAAGGTTTGTGAGCGTGATGTCGGCGTTCCCTGTCCCCTCGACGCGATTAGGCCATTCGAGGGTAACCATGTGTCCCCACGCCGGGGCTGCGAGGACATCGAACGCGCACCCTTGACCCGCCGCGATGACGAAAGGTTCCGGCGATTCCGCGGGAGTTTTGTGCGTCACAACTGGCCTCGTTGCAGCACTCGTCGGCACAGCGATGAGCATCACGGCAACGATGAGAACGAACAGCGAGACATGCGAACGGGTCACCAAACGTCGAAGCACGAGCCTCACCTCCGTCAGAAACCGCAGTGGGGGCCGGGAGCGTCGAGCTCGCCGCGGAACGCGCCTCCGACCGGTGCGATGATCACGCTCACATCTTGCGCCGGCAGCCCGGACTCGTTCCGCACGATGTGACCGCGCCCGTTGTCGACGAACCCCTGACCGGCCGACACCACGTGCGGTGCGCATCTCCGGTCGTCGATCTCGTAGTACGTCAGCTGGCCCTGCGTGACGGTGATGAAGACAGGGCCGGGGTGGCTATGCCATCCCGTCGTCGACCCCACGGCGTAGTCGTGCCTACGCACGACGACGTCGATCGGCGACTTCGCTTTGGCCTTGAAGTCCACCGGCGAGTGCCTGGCCGACTTCACCTTGAACGCGTCGAACGTCCCGCGCGCGAGGATAGTTGGCGTCACTCCGGAGGGGGGCGACGCCTTCGTGACCGCGACAAACGCAGCAAGCGCCAGCAGAAGCATCACTGCCACCAGAGAGAACTTTCGCTTCATAGCTCTTCCTTTCTCGACGAGACCGCCTCGACGACGCGGATCGGGTCGAGCTCCGCCCGCTGGGCGGCGAGCGCGGCGTCCCGATCCGAGGGAGCGTCGAAGACGAAGAAGCAGATCTCGTCCTCGGGAACGTAGATCGAGCGGTCGAAGCTGACGGGCGTGCCCCCCTCCGTCAGCTGCTCCGCTGCCGACCGTGCCCGCCGCTCACGGGAGGCGCGCTCTCCCGCCAAGCCACGCGAGAGGTAGGTCTCCACCAGATAGTCGGGCACGCGTTCGACGTTAGGGCCGGGCGAGCAGCGAGGAAAGGTAAGAACGTCCTGACTTTGCCCGCGCCGACCGGATAGTCAGCGCAACCGGCGCGCGAGCTCGGTGCGCGAGCGCACGCCGAGCTTGGCGTAGACGCGCGTCAGGTGGCCGGCGACGGTCCGCTCGCCGAGGAACAGCTCGGCGGCCACCTCCCGGTTCGTCCGGCCCGCCGCCACTAGGACCGCGACGCGCCGCTCTGCCGCCGTCAACCCTTCCTCGCGCGTGCGCCCGCCGATGCTTGCGACCTCGTCGCGCGCTTTCGCGACCCAAGTGCTCGCGCCTAGCTCCTCGAAGCCGCGGAGAGCGGCGGCGATCGCCTCGCGGGCGGCACGCTTCTGCCGTGCGCGCCTCAGGACGATGCCGAGAGCAAGAAGCGCGCGCGCCCGCCCGAATGAGTCGCCGACCTCCTCGTGCCGTGCGACCGCCTGCTCCAAGAGCGACAGAGCCTGTTCGACATCGCCCCGCGCGGCGGCCACGAGCCCGCGGCAGCGCGTCACCTGGGCGAGCACCCGCTCCCGTGCGAGCCGCGTCGCATCCGCTTCCCAGAGGTCGATGACTCGCACCGCATCGTCGATCCGGCCGAGCTCGAGCAGCGCCTCCGCGTAGTCGGCGGTCCAAGGCCGCGCGTGCGGCGCACCCCACCCGAGTGCCGCCGCCTGCCGGTCGGCCTCGCCGAGGCGTTCGGCAGCCGTCGCCGCGTCTCCACGCCAGAGCGCGACGAGTCCCGGGACGGCCTCGAGTAGGGGCGGATGGAATCCGATCTGCTCCTCACAGAGCTTCAGGGCACGCTCCGACTCCTGCTGAGCAAGCTCGAGTAGCCCTCGATGAGCGGCGATCCACGTGATCGGGACGTAGTCCTGATTCCTCTCGACCCCGTACTGGACATTGACGTCGCGGGCGCGGGCAGCGTAGTCCGCCGCGAGTGCCCAGCGCCCGCCCCACAGCTCGACCCACGACAGCTGCCCGAGCACCTGTGCGCTGAAGAGCTCGTCGCGCTCCTGCCACTCTCGACACTCGCGTTCGAGCACGTCGCGTGCCGCGTCGATGTTGCCGGAGGTGAAGAGCATCCCGGACACGAGGGAGTTCGCCTGCCGCAGCAGGCGCGCGTCATCGGCTGCGGTCGCGAGATCGCGTGCGCGCGCTCCGTATGCCGGCGTCTCGGCGTCGCCCACCATGCTGCCGAGCCAATAGAGGTGCTCGAGCGCCTCAAACCGGAGGACGTCATCGTCGAGGCGGTCGGCAAGCTCGAGTGCAACACGCATGCCCTCGAGCGCCGCCGGGAATCCCCTCCTGAAGCGTTCCGCCCAGGCGAGGCGAAGGCGGACGCGCGCCTGAAGCGCCGGATGCGACGATGCTTCGCGTAGGGCTTCCGCAAGAACCGGAACGGCGAGGTCGTCGTGCTCGAACTCGGCGAGGAGAAGGAGGGTCTCGGCGCGCACGGGCCCGCTCTCCGTCTCGGCCAGCAGCTCGTTTCCGATCGTCCGGGCGCGCGTCCACTCCCCCGCAACGAGATGCGCACGAGCGGCCGCGAGCCCCCGTCGGTGGCGCTCGTCGCGGTTGTCCGGAGGGGTCAGGCGG
Source organism: uncultured Actinomycetes bacterium (assembly GCA_963700495.1). GTDB lineage: Bacteria > Actinomycetota > Thermoleophilia > Gaiellales > Gaiellaceae > JACCTU01. Next base: position 473,295 of record CAVOXT010000006.1, read on the forward strand.
AGCGCCTGCTCGGCGAGTTCGGCCGCGAAAGCAGATGCGCCGCGATCGGCCGCGAGACGCGCAGCGTCGCCGAGCACGGCAGCGACGCCCGTGTCCGGCGACTCCGTCGACAGCGCGACGTGACGGGCGTGGAGGAGCGGATCGTCAACGATGCCCGCAACAAGCTCGTGAACGCCGCGCCGCTCCTCTCCTAGGTCCTGGTACAGGACCGAGGACAGCAACGGGTGCGTGAAGCGAATCGTCCCGTTGTCGCGCTCGATTACATTGGCGGCGAACGCGGGCCCGAGCGCATCTGCCGCAACGCCCGCACGCTCGAGGATCGACTCCGAAGGCGTCCCGAGGGCGGAGGCGAGCGCGAGCGCCTGACGAGTGGCCGTGGGAAGCTCGTCGATCCTCGTCCGCACAAGCTCTTCGAGGGTCTCCGGAACCGGGAATGGCTCAAGTGGGTCGACGTTCGTGTCGAGGACGCGGGCCAGCTCGAGCGCGAAGAATGGATTCCCGCCCGACCGCTCGTGGATGCGGAGCAACGTTTGCCGCGCAAAAGGCCCGTCCACGCGGTCGCGCAGGAACCGATGGAGTGCGCCGACGCTGAGCGGCCCCACGACCAAGTGCCGGACGCGCCCCTGGCCTACGGCTTGCTCGACCTCCGACTGCTGCGCGTCCTCGGCCAGTCGCCGTGCGAGTAGAAGGCTTACCCGGCTTGCGTCGAGCCGCCGCAGGGCGAACGCGAGCGCACGCGACGAGGACGGGTCAAGCCACTGAACGTCGTCGATAGCGATCAGGATCGGCCCACGTTCGCTCAGAAGCTGCAGGACGTCGCGCACTGCAACCGCGAGCGTGCGGTGATCGACAGGATCACCTGACGCCTCCTCTCGGAGCAGCGCTACCTGGAGCGCGCGCCGTCTCGGCGCCAAGAGTGCAGACAGCGCGTCGTCGACGACCCCCTCGCCGGAAGCACGCCCGGCGACGCGTTCATCGCGCGGAAGCTGAAGGCCGCCGGCGCGATCATCATCGGCAAGGCCAACCTGTCCGAATGGGCCAACTTCCGGTCCGGCCCGTCGTCGAGCGGCTGGAGCGGCATCGGTGGCCAGACGAACATGCCTTACGTCCTCGATCGCAACCCGTGCGGTTCGAGCTCCGGCTCCGGCGTCGCCGCGGCTGCTGATCTCGCGGTCGCAGCCGTCGGCACGGAGACGGACGGCTCGATCGTCTGCCCGTCCGGCGCCAACGGCGACGTCGGGATCAAACCGACACTCGGGTTGTGGAGCCGCGCAGGCGTCGTCCCGATCAGCGCCGATCAGGACACGGCCGGCCCGATGGCCCGCAACGTGACCGACGCTGCGGTACTCCTCGGCGCAGCGACAGGGGTCGATCCGAAGGACGCCGCGACCGCCGATCAGGCCGGGCACGCCTTCACCGACTACACACGGTTCCTCGACCGTCACGCCCTCCGCGGCAAGCGGATCGGCGTCTGGCGTGCCGGCACCTACGACCCGGCGTTGGTGGGCTCGGTCGTCGAGCCGATCCTTGCCAAGACGATCGCCGCGCTCAAGTCCCAAGGCGCGACGGTGATCGACGGGACCGACATCGACCTGTCGGCGACTGCCAACGAGTTCCCAGCGCTCCTGTGCGAGTTCAAGAGCGACATCGCGACGTACCTCCAGACCTACGTCCGCGGTAAGAACCCGGTCACACACCAGCCGTACTCCCGGACGCTCGCCGACCTGATCGCCTTCGATGCGGCCCATCCGAACCTCGAGGGACCGTGGAACGATGCGGTCTTCGAGGCTGCCGAGGGGACGAATGGCCGTGACGCCGGTTGCGCTGCCCTCCGGCAGGCGACGACGCCGCCCGTTCAGGCCGCGATCGACCAGCTCATGACCGCGAACCGCCTCGACGCGATCATCGCCCTGACGAACGGTCCGGCGTGGCCGACGAACGACGATCCGAACTTCGGCGACCTCAACGGGCACTTCGAGTACTTCGTGGGCTCGTCGACGGCGGCTGCGGTGTCGGGCTACGCGGACATCACGGTCCCCGCCGCTTTCGACGCGGGACTGCCGATGGGGATCACCTTCATCGGCCGTCGGTGGTCGGAACCGAAGCTGATCGGCCTCGCCTACGACTTCGAGCAGGCGACGGAGGTCCGTGTCCCGCCACGGTTCATCCCGACGATCGGCGACGCGCTGTTCCCAGGCGTTCCAAACCCGCCGGTTCAGATGCGGGCGCAGCGGTCGCAGGCGACCCAGGGTCAGCACGATCTCGTCATGCGCTTGCGGTAGAGCTCACCGGCTGCGCAACGTCGTCGAAGGGCCCGCGCCTTGCGGGCCCTTCGACGTGACGCTTCGTAGAATCAGACGCCGAGCCGGGTGGCCGTCTCGGTGGCGTTGAGCGTTGCGACGACCGCCCCGTTCGGGGCGATGACCTCGACGACGTCGATCGAGGTGAACGTCGTCAAGCTCGGCGCGAGGGTCATCGTGCGGCGGACTCGTTGCGTGCCGATGAACTGTCCCGCGGCGTCGAACCGGAACCAGGTGAAGGTGCAGTCGAAGCGGCGGTTACCGGTCCTCTTCCATTCCCCCTGGCTGACGGAACGCTGCGTCGGATTTCTCTGGGAGCTCGACACCACCACGTCGCCGCCTCTCCCGAACGTGTTGAGCGCGAGGAAGCTCGCGTCGATTCCGGGTGGAGGGTTCTGCAGGGTGACGTTGCTCATCCACGTCCCTTCGAGCCGCTGACCCGCGGCCGAACTGCCCTTGATGGGCTTCTTTCCCGCCGGGGTGAGCGTCCCCCCGGCCGCAGTTGCGACGGCGATCGCAGCGATGACGCTGGTCGCAGCCAGCACGATCTTCTTTCCAGCCATGGTCACTCCATTTCCGAGTCCGAAAGGACTCTGCTCGGCGAGATCCGCTCGAACGGGATCCCGGCGCGTGTGTACGCCTCACGCACGAGGTGCTCCGAGGCCGCTTCGACGACGCAGAGGCATGAGTCGTCGCCGGGCACGATCAGCGAACGCACGAACCTCAGCGGCTTGCCTTCACGCTCCAGCGCGCGGACGGCTCGGCGAGCTCGCACCGCGAAGCGCTCCAGCTCGTCCGGGTCGAGGTCCGGCCGGTAGTGCTCGACGAGGAACGTCTGCCGCGGCGCTGCGTTCGATCGATCTGCCATGCGCTCGACGCTAGGACGCGGCGGGCGACGAGAAATCGGGCGTTTCCCTACGTGGGTGGCTCGGCGTCCCTCTCTGTAGCGATCCACGCACCCAACTCGGCCCGCGAACGGATGCCGAGCTTGCGGTAGACGCGCGACAGGTTCGCCTCCACCGTCTTCGGGCTCATGAACACCGCGTCTGCCACTTGGCGGTTCGTCAGACCGCTGGCCGCCAGCTCGGCGACGGCGCGCTCGCTGTCGGTCAGCTCGTCAGGCGAGCGATGGCGCAGACCGACGCGCGTGAGCTCGCTCCTCGTCCAGTCCCCCCATGGAGACGCGCCGAAGCCTTCGAAGATGTCGAGCGCCTCGCCGAGAGTCTCCGCGGCCGCGCGCTTCTGCTTCGCCCGGCGCAGCAGCCTGCCCTTGACGAGTAGCGTCCACCCGAGCTCGAAGGGGAGCCGGCGCGCGGTGGGGAGATCCAGCTCGTTGATTGCCGCGAGGGCTGCTGCGACGTCTCCCTCCGCAGCCAGCAGCAGTGCGCGCGTCCGCGGCAGCGCGGCTCTCGTCCACGGGCGCGGCAGCGTCCGGTTGCGCTGCTCGAGACGCGTGAGCGCCTCTCTCGCGCGCTCGAGCTCGCCGAGTGTCAGGAGCACTTCGACGTGGAACGGCTCGCTGCGGTCGAAGAGGATGTCCTTTGCGCCCACCGATTGCGCGTGCGCTCGCATCTGCACGAGCGCGACGTCTGCCGCTGCGTGGTCGCCTGCGGCGAACTCGGCGAACGCGAGTGTCGAGAGCGACAGAGCCGCCCACCAGGCCTGGCCCGCCCGTTCGTACTGCTCGATCATCGGCACAAGCGTCGCGCGGGCGCGCTCGCTCCGGCCTCGATGCGCGTCGACGAGCGCGCGCTTCTCGAAGATCATCGCGCGCGGTCCGACCGGCTCGAGCTGCTCGAATGCCGCGCAGGCTTCCTCGACGAGTCGCTCCGCTTCGTCCCACTCTCCCGCTCGGAGCTCCGCCAGGGCCACATGCGATCGCCTGTCGGCCAGCGCCAACTCGAGTCCGCGCTCGCGATGCCACTGCTCGTCCATCGTGTACCGAGCTCTCGCAGCGTCGAAGTCGTCGACGCAGTGGAACCAGATGAGCGCCATCGGCTGCGGACCATCGGGAACGCCCGGCAGCGCGGTCGCCTCCAACTCCAGCGCTCGATCGAGGAGCTCGGGCTGAGCGCCGAGGCCGCAGAACGCGCCGGCGACGACGCGGTCGAAGAGTACGTGTGCGAAGAGGGCACGCTCTCGCGTCTCGCTCAACAGGTCGATCGCTGCCCCTGCATACTCGAATGCCCGCGGGGAAGTCCGCAGAGAAGGCGAACCTCACGCCTTTCGCGTAGAGCGGGCCGAGGAGTCCCGGGTCGCCAGCGGCCTCAACCAGCGCTTGCTCGACATGGCGTTCTGCTGTTCCGGCGTCGCCGCCGTGCCAGGCCAGGGCTGCGAGATGACTGAGGGCCTCGACGCGTACAGCCGTTGTGCGCGCGGAGGCCAGTGCCCGCTCTGCGACCTCACCGGCGTCGGCGAACTCACCGAGCGCGTTGAGTGCGGCCGACTCACCGAGCAGCCGGCGTGCAAGCTGGTCCGGACGGTCTCTCGGCGTCAGTCGGCGGGCGGTCTCGAACAGCTCCGCTGCGGCGTTCTGGGCGCCCCGGCGCGCCGCTCGCCTCGCGGCCAGCTCGAGCTCGGCGGCGGTCGGCTCGTCGGGGTCGAGCGCGCTTCGCGCTCGGTGGCGAGCGCGCTCCTCCGGATCTGAGACGACGTTTGCCAGTCGCTGGTGTAGCTGACGGCGTCGCTCTTCCGGGACCGACGCATACAGCACCGAGGCGAGCAGCGGATGCGCGAAGCGGATCCGTCCGCGCGTCGAGACGAGTACGTCCGCCTCCTCCGCCTCTGCCAGCGCGGCAGCGACTCCGGCGCCTGGGGGAAGAGCTCGCTCGACAGTGGCAGCGGTCGGCCGCGACAGCGCCGCGGCGACCAGGACGGCCTCCTGGGCGTCGGCGGAAAGACCGCCCAGGCGCACGGCGACCAGCTCCTGAAGGGTTTGCGACACCGGCAGTGGATCGATGAGCGGTCGATCGCCGCTGTCGCTCGCCAGGGCTCTTGTCAGCTCCAGCGCGAAAAACGGATTCCCACCCGATGCGGCCGAAATCTGGGTCAACCTCGGCCGCCCCGGAGCCGTCCCCAGGCGCCGCGCGATCAGGTGGTGCAGCGCCGACAGCTTCAGCGGACCCGGGACGAGCCGCTCGAGCCGCTCCTCCGGGAACGCTGCATCGAGCCCGAGCGGCAGCCGTTCGCCGCTTCCGGCACGTCGCGTCAGCAAGACCCCGAGTCCTGTCGGCGAGCGCCGCAGGGCGAACGCCAGCGCCCGCTCGGACGCCGGGTCGAGCCATTGCGCGTCGTCCACGGCAACGAGCACGGGCTCTTCCTCCGCGAGCGCGACGAAGACGCTCACGAGCGCAGTACCGATCGTGCGCTCGTCGGCGGCCTCATCCGGGTCGGCCTGGAGCAGCGCGACCGCGAGCCCTCGTTGCTGTGGAGCAGGGAGGAGAGCGCGGGTCTCGTCGAAGACGCGGCCGACCAGGTCGGCTAGCGACGCGTCGGGCAGCTGCGCTTCGCTCTCCGCGGGTCTCGCGTTGAGCACGCGGTAGCCACGAGCCTCCGCCATACGGACGGCCTCGAGCCAGAGAACGGTCTTGCCGATCCCCGCCTCGCCTTCGAGCACCAAGCCGGCGCGACTCGTCGGCAGCGCGTCGAGAAACCGCTCCAGCGCGTCGAGCTCTGCGTCGCGACCGACAATCGTCTCCTGGGGCTCGTAACGGGTTGCCGACCGTGGCCGCATGAGTCCTGCTTACACCTCACCAAGGAGATCCTGCAAGCCCAGAAGTGGCCGGGCCGTGAGCGCCGCCAAGGTTGCTCACGATGTCGAGGCGACGCCGAGGCCGGCTAGCACAGCGTCGACGACGTCGCGGACGAAGCGGTCGTTGAGGGAGGCGTGGCCGTGCAGGAGTCGGTGGTAGAGCGGGCCGTAGACGAGGTCGAGCGCGAGATCGACGTCGATATCCGGGGAGCTCGCCGCGATCGATCGCGCGTCTGAGGAGCGCGCGGGCCGGCTCGCGACGCGGCGTGACGAACTGCGCGTGGTAGATCGACGCGAACTCGGGATCGGTCTGGGCTTCGGCGACCAGCTCCGCGACCACGCGCCCGTAGGGGCGCGCGCGGACGCGCCGGATCCAGGGTCGAAGGAGTGCGAGCAGGTCGGCTCGGAGCGAGCCGGTGTCGGGCGGCTCGGGACGGGCGGTGTCCCACTCGTGATAGAGCGCATCGAGGGCGAGCGTCTCCTTGCTCGGCCACCAGCGGTAGATCGTGGCCTTGCTCACACCGGCGCGTTCGGCGACCTCGTCCATGCTCACCGTCTCGAGACCCTGCTCGAGCAACAGCTCCGTGGCGGCGTCGAGGATCGCCGTGCGCGCCTTCTCGCTGCGGGGCCGGCCTCGCCGCTTCTGCTGACTGCCGACGGACTCGCTCATTGCGCCGGAACGTTTCCGAGCGCCCTGTAGAGCGCTGCGATGTCGCGCCGCCCATAGCCGAGCCGCTCGGCCTGCGAGAGCGCCCCGTCCGCGGCGTCGGCTGACGGGAGCAGGAGGTCGAGCTCTCGCGCCAGCGCCAGCGCCAGCGTGATGTCCTTGTGCATGAGGCTGACGTCGAACCACGCCTCTTCGGGGAGGTCGAGAACGAGCGGGGCGCGCGCCTTCAGCATCGGCGAGCCGATCGGGCTCTCGGTCATCACCCGGGTCGCGACCGTCGGGTCGACTCCGAAGCGGGTCGCCAGTAGCAGGCCTTCGGAGTAGGCGAGCATCTGCACGGCGAGGCTGATGTTGATCGCGAGCTTGAGGGCGAGTCCCTGTCCGTTCTCGCCGACGTGCGTGGGCGTGCCGAGCTCGCGCAGGACCGGCTCGACGCGGCGGTAGGCATCGTCGTCGCCGCCGACCATGATCGTCAGCGTTCCCGACTGCACCTGCGGGACGCTCCCGGACACCGGCGCATCCAGCAGTGCAGCACCGCGCTCGCTTGCCCGCTCGGCCAGCTCCCGGCTCACGCGCGGGCTGACGGTACTGACGTCCACCCAGACCTTGTCGGCGACGAGCCCGGCGAGGATTCCGTTAGGGCCGGAGGCGGCCGACTCCAGGGCCTCGTCGTCGGGAAGCGAGGTGAGGACGATCTCGGCGGCCTCTGCCACCTCGCGTGGCGTGTCGCGCCAGCGTAGGCCGCTCTCCTCGAGGGCGCGGGCGTGTTCGCGCTCGCGCTCGTTGCCGTAGACCTCATAGCCAGCCGAGTGGAGGCGGGCTGCCATGTTGCCGCCCATGTGGCCGAGACCGACGAAGCCGACGGTCGTCATCGTTGGCCCTCCTCTCTCTTCCAGAGCCGACCCCTGCCCTGCAGTCGCCGTCCGATCACCCGGAACGGCGGGCGCCGCCGTGCCGTCCAGCGCGGGCCGGCCGGGTGCGAGAGGCAGCCGGAAGCTTCCCGGACGGCCACCTCGATCTCGCGCTCGGAACTGCCCATCCGCTCCATCCGCTCGATCAGCACGCGCAGGTTGTAGTCGTCGCCGTCGAAGTGGTCGGTCATCGCTGATGCTCTTTCGAGTCGTTGCCCGTGAGGTGTCACGGTCGGGAGCCGTTCCATCGCTATCCCCTCCCTTCGATCCATGCGATGTCCTCGTCGTCGAGCGCGATCATCGCGGCCGCGATGATCGCATCGACCTGGTCGGGCCGGCGGAAGCCGACGATCGCGCCGTTCACCGCCGGGTTGCGGAGCGTCCAGGCGACCGCGACCGCCCCCGCCGTGGCGCCGTGCCGCTCGGCGACGGCTTCGAGCCGCTCGACGAGTGCGAGATGCCGGGACAGCTCCGGCTCCCGGAAGCGCGCGTCGTGCTTGCGCCAGTCGTCCTCGGGCAGGCTCTCGATCCGTTCCCGCGTCATCCCCCCGCTCAGCAGCCCGGAGCCCATCGGCGAGTAGACGATCACGCCGATCCCCTCACGCTTCGCGAAGGGAAGAATCTCGTCCTCGGCCTCACGCGCGACGAGCGAGTACTGCGGCTGCAGTGTCTCGACCGGCGCAATCGACTGGATCCGGCGGAGCTGGGCGGCGTCGAAGTTCGACACGCCGATGTGACGCACGAGACCTTGCTCCTTCAGCTCCGCGAAGGCGGCCCAACCCTCCTCGATCTGATCCTCGGGAATCGGCCAGTGGATCTGGTACAGGTCGATCGCCTCGACGCCCAGCCGCTCGAGGCTCGCGTGCGCCTCGCGCAGGATCGAATCGCGCTTCAGACTGTGGACGACCCGGCGCTGCGGCCCCTCGAGCAGCGACGCCTTCGTGAACACGTACGGCCGCTCGTCCAGCCCTTCGAGCGCTCGCCCGACGACGTCCTCGGAGTGGCCGAAGCCGTACGCGGCCGCGGTGTCGATCCAGTTGACCCCGAGCTCGAGCGCGCGCTCGATCGCCTCGATCGACTCCACGTCTTGTTGGGGGCCCCAGCCGAACTCCCAGCCGCCGCCCCCGATCGCCCAGGCGCCGAACCCCACGCGCGTGATCTCGAGGCCCGTGCTCCCAAGCTGAGCCGTCTCGAGTTGTGTCGTCTGCATGATTTCTCCTTTTCAAAACTGAACTGACGGTTTCTTATATCATGACCTGCTGCATGAAGGCAAGACCCGGACGCCGATTGACGCGAGCGGAACGAGCGAGCACGCTCCCCGGCATGCGAGCGACGACGGCTTCTGCGGGCTCCGCAGGCACGAGTCCGTCTGCCTGGCGCTATATCGCGGACGAGCAGCGTCTAGGCCGGATGCTCGACTACGCGGTGATCGTGCCGCGGCTGCCGCGCCCCTACGAGTGGTCCGCCGATGAGCTGGCCGAACCGCGCGTGCTCGGGCTCGTTCGCGACGGCAGCCCGATCTACACCTGGCCGTTCGAGAAGCGACACGTGTGGCGCTCGCGGCACATGCCGTTCGCGGGCCGCGTACTTGAACGGGTCACGCGCCCAGATGCATTTGCGTCCATCTGGTGAACCGCGATTTGCCCTGCTCGGGGCTTTGAAAATGTCCTCGTTGATAGTTCGCCGCGTCAGTCGTAATGTGGACGGTCTCAACGACATAAGGGGTCGACCCAGAAAACATGAGGGAGGTCGACATGGCAACTATCGAGAGCGCGACCGAGATCCGCCCCTTTCAGGTCGACGTTCCGGAAGAGGTGCTGGACGATCTTCGCCGTCGCATAGAGGCCACGCGGTGGCCCGAAAAGGAGACTGTCGCAGACGGGTCGCAGGGCGTGCAGCTCGCGACGATGCAGGAGCTCGTGCGCTACTGGGGCACCGACTACGACTTCCGGAGAGTCGAGGCGAGGCTGAACGAGTTCCCGCAGTTCATGACCGAGATCGACGGCCTCGACATTCACTTCATCCACGTCCGCTCGCCCCACGAGAACGCGCTGCCGGTGATCATCACGCACGGCTGGCCCGGCTCGGTCATCGAGATGCTGAACGTGATCGGCCCGCTCAGCGACCCGACGGCACACGGCGGTGACGCCGAGGACGCGTTCGACGTCGTCGTGCCGTCGATCCCCGGTTACGGGTTCTCTGCGAAGCCGGCCACGACCGGCTGGGATCCGGTGCACATCGCGCGCGCATGGATCGCGCTGATGGAGCGCCTCGGCTACACGCGCTACGTCGCGCAGGGCGGCGACTGGGGCGCCCAGATCACCGATGTGATGGGCGCGGAGGCTCCTCCGGCGCTGCTCGGCATCCACTCGAACATGCCCGGCACCGTTCCGCCCGACGTCTCGAAGGCCCTCACGTCAAACGTGTTCGGGACCGGCGACCCGGCGCCGTCCGGTCTGTCAGCCGACGAGCAACGCGCGTACGACCGGCTCAGCTTCCTCTTCACGAAGGGCGTCGGCTACGCACTCGAGATGGGGAATCGCCCGCAGACGTTGTACGGGCTCGCGGATTCGCCCGCCGCCCTGGCTGCGTGGATGCTCGACCACGACGCGCTCAGCTACGAAGACATCGCCGCCGCTTTCCGCAGAGAGCCCGTCGGCAACCTCACGCGCGACGAAGTCCTCGACAACATCACGATGACGTGGGTGACGAACACCGGCGTCTCGTCAGCCCGGCTCTACTGGGAGAACACGCTCGGCTTCTTCGACGTCAAGGGCGTCACCGTCCCGGCCGCCATTAGCGTCTTCCCGAACGAGCTCTATCGGGCGCCGCGGAGCTGGACCGAGCAGGCCTACCCCAACCTCATCTACTTCAACGAAGTCGACGAAGGCAACCACTTCGCGGCCTGGCAAGAGCCGGAGATCTTCACGAGCGAGCTCCGGGCCGCGTTCAAGACGCTGCGGTGAAAGGAGCCGGTCATGTACCACGGTCGAAACCATCACCGAGATCCGTCCCTTCCAAGCCGACATCCCGCAAGCTGAGCTGGACGACCTGCGCCGGCGCATCGAGTCGACGCGCTGGCCCACGCAAGGAGCTCGTCGAAGATCGGTCGCAGGGCGTCCAGCTGGCGACGCTGCAGGAGCTCGCGCGCTACTGGAGCGACCGACTACGACTGGCGCATAGCCGAGGCGAGACTCAACGCGCTCCCGCAGTTCACGACCGAGATCGACGGGGTCGAGATCCACTTCATCCACGTGAGGTCGCGTCACGAGAACGCGTTGCCGCTGATCATGACGCACGGCTGGCCCGGCTCGGTCATCGAGCTGCTCGACGCAGTCGGCCCGCTCACCGACCCGACCGCGCACGGCGGAGACGCCGAGGATGCGTTCGACCTCGTGCTGCCGTCGCTGCCCGGCTACGGATTCTCCGCCGAGCCCGCCGAGATCGGGTGGGGCCCCGGCCGCGTCGCCCGCGCCTGGGCGGAGCTGATGCACCGCCTCGGCTACACCCGCTACGTCGCCCAGGGCGGCGACGTGGGCGCCGCCGTCACCGATGCGATGGGCCGCCAGGCACCCGAGGGGCTGGTCGGCGTCCACATGAACCTGCTCGTGCCGGCGCTCGCGATCGCCGACCAGCTGCCGGCCGAATCCGAGAAGGAGCGCGCGGCGCTCGACGGGGCCGCAACCTTCAGGACGACCGGCATCGGCTACTTCCTGGAGCAGGCCACGCGGCCGCAGACGATCGGCTACGCCCTGCTGGATTCACCTGTCGGCCCTCGCAGCGTGGATGCTCGACCACGACACGGACAGCTACTACAAGATCTCGCACGCCTTCGTCGACGGCGCGCCCGCGGGCAATCTCACCCGGGACAGGATCGTCGACAACATCACGCTGTACTGGCTGACGGGCACCGGCGCGTCGGCGGCACGGTCGTACTGGGAGAGCACACAGGCGCAGGCCGCCGCGGCCGCGGCCGGCCAGGCTCCTCCTGCGGTCTCGATTCCGGTCGGCTTCACGACGTTCCCCGGCGAGATCGTCCCGGCTCCGCGCAGCTGGGCGGAGGCGGTCTACCCGACCCTCGTCTACTTCAACGAGGTCGACAAGGGCGGGCACTTCGCGGCCTGGGAGGAGCCCGAGCTCTTCTCGCAGGAGCTGCGGGCGGCCTTCAGGTCGCTCCGCTAACCAACACGCAAAGGAGGCGGGACTCATGGCCGTACAGCAAGTGCCGGGACTCAGCCGCACCGACCTCAAGCAGCACGATCTCAGCGCTCCCGGGCGCGAGGTCGTCCAACACCGCGTCGAGATCGGCCCGGAGGCGCCGTCCATCAGGCACATGCATCCGCGGGAAGAGATCATCTACGTCCTCGAGGGCTCGCTCGAGTACGAGGTCGACGGTCAACCCCCGACGACGGTCAGCGCGGGCGAGGCGGCCTTCTTCGTCCCGGCAGAGACGGCCCACGCGGGTGCGGAACGTCGGCGGCGGCAATGCGACGGAGCTCGCCACATACGTCGTTGAGAAAGGCAAGCCACTCCTCGTGCTGGCCGAGTGATCGGTTCCACGGGATCAATCGAGAGGCGGACATTCCATGGCTGATTGGGAAAGCAACTGGCGCGGCAACGGCGTCATCGCCGCGGTGCTCTTCATCGTCGCGTACATCATCTACGGCGGCCTGCCGAAGGTGGGTGCGCCGGCCGACAAGCTCGTCTCGTTCTACGACGGCGACAGCACACGCGTCCTGATTGCGACGGTCGTCTTCGGCTTCGCGATCCTGTGCCTGATGTGGTTCGCAGCGGCGCTCACGAGCGTGCTGCGCGATGCGGACAAAGCCGGCTGGGGAACGGCGGCGAGCAGCGCCGCCGCAGCCGTGGGCGCCGTCTACCTGGTGATCGTCCTGCTCGGCACGACGACCTGGGCCGCCGACGGCTTCTGGGCGGCGGACCGTGGCTACGCACTGATCGTCCCGACGATCGTCATGCTCCTGTGGATCGCAGGGGTCAGCGCCTTCCTCATGCGGAGCTACTCCGCGGAGAGGGCGCCTGACCGGGCTCCTCTCCCCGCCTAGCGCGTGAGCCTGTTCGACAAGCTACGCAGTGCCGGAGCGGCGGCGTTACCCGTCGAGGGTCACCTGCCCGGCTTGGAGGGGGCGACCGGTTGGCTCAATTCGCCGCCGCTCACGGCCGAGGGGCTGCGCGGGAAGGTCGTCCTCGTCGACTTCTGGACGTACACGTGCATCAACTGGCTCCGCACGCTCGGCTACGTCCGCGCCTGGGCCGAGAAGTACGAGGATCACGGCCTCGTCGTGGTCGGCGTCCACACGCCGGAGTTCCCGTTCGAGCGCGACGTCGACAACATCCGCGAGGCGGCGAAGGACATGACCGTCGAGTATCCGATCGCGATCGACAGCGACTATGCGGTCTGGCGCGCCTTCGACAACCACTACTGGCCGGCCGTGTACATCGCCGACGCGGAAGGACGAATCCGACACCACCAGTTCGGCGAGGGTGGATATGAGGAGTGCGAGCGGGTCGTCCAGCAGTTGCTCCGCGAGGCCGGAGCCGACGGCATCGGTGAACGCCTGGTCGCCGTCACTCCCGACGGGTTGGAGGCGCAGGCCGATTGGAACAACGTGGAGTCGCCGGAGACCTACCTCGGCTCCGACCAGGGCCAGAACTTCGAATCGCGCCCTTACGTCGCGCAAGACCCGTTGGAGCTCAACCGCTGGGCTCTGTCGGGGGACTGGACGGTCGAGAGGCGGGCGAGCGTTCTCAACCGAGCCGACGGGCAGATCGCGTTTCGCTTCCACGCTCGCGACGTCCACCTCGTGATGCGATCACAGACGCCAGAGGCGACCGTGCCGTTCCGCGTGCTGCTCGATGGAGCCCGGCCCGGAGCCGACCACGGGCTGGACGTCGACGAAGAGGGCCACGGAACGCTGGTTCAACCACGGCTCTACCAGTTGGTTCGGCAGCAAGGATCGATCACTGACCGCACGTTCGAGATCACGTTCCTCGCGCCCGGCGTTGAGGCCTACGTGTTCACGTTCGGCTAGGCCGCTTACCGACTTCGTCGACCCTTTACGCTCGGCAGACTCGACCGGAAAGGAGAGAGCCACCGATGGAAACCGACCAGAGGAACGCTCGGATCTTCGGAGTGTTGTTCATCATCACGTTCCTCACGTCGATACCGGCGCTGGCTCTCTTCCAACCCGTTCTTGACGACCCAGCCGGCTACATCGCAGGCGGCGGGGAGGACAACCAGATCTACCTGGGAGTCCTCTTGGAGCTGCTTCTCATCATTGCGAACATCGGAACCGCCGTCGTGGTGTTCCCGATACTGAGACGGCAGAACGAGGTCCTTGCCCTCGGCTACGTCACTGCTCGAATCGTTGAGTGCGTCTTCATTGCGGCCGGCATCCTCGCAGTCCTCGGGATCGTCAGCTTGCGGCAGGACGATCCCGACGCGGCCTCGCTGGCCGTGTCGCTCGCTGCGATCAAGGATTGGACGTTCTTGCTCGGCCCCGGCTTCATCGTCGGGTGGGGGAACGGACTGATACTGGGCTACCTGATGTACCGATCCCGCCTCGTCCCCCGCGGCATGGCCATGCTGGGACTCATCGGAGGCCCTCTCATCATCCTTTCGGGGATAGGCGTGCTGTTCGACCTCTGGGACGCAGGCGGCACGGTGCAGGCCCTCGCGACAATCCCGGAGTTCCTTTGGGAGCTGTCCCTCGGCATCTACGCCGCCGTGTGGGGGTTTAGGCGGGATTCTCCAATCCTCTCGCCCGGCCCGCGCGTTGACGCAGCAACCTGAGTAAAGCACCCGCGATTTACATTCCTCGCGAACAGGCCGCCCGCCCGCGCGCGTAGGCGCCCGAGTCCGAGTCCCGCCCCTAAGCTCGACGGTGCGAGCGGAACCCGAGGCGAGCGGCAACGGGCCGGTGCCACTGTCAACGCCGCGGTGCGACGCGGGGCGCGATAGAGCATGGATCCTTGTTCAGCCGCGCGCAAGTTCTGTCCGGCGATTTCGGGTCTGGGGTGGAAACGCCAGGCCGTCGACTCAGGCCTGGATGAGTAGCTCGGCGAGGCTGTCGGCGAGCCAGGCGCAGTAGCGCCGGCGTGTCCAGCCGCCAACGCGGCTCAGCAGCTGGTGAAGCTCCGGGCTCGTAAGCGCCCACACGGTTTCCGCGGCTGCGTGCCTGCTGAGACGGAGCGGTCCGTGAGCGGCGAGGGCGTCGACGAGGACGCGAAGGTTCTTCAGTCGCTCGGCGTGAAGCGTGGTCAGGAGCTCAGCGAGCTCGGGGTCGGATCGGGAGGCGCCGGCCACGATCGCGACGAGCGGCGCCGCGCGCTCGAGGCGAAGCACGATGTCGGCTGCGAACAGGCGCAGCTGCTCGCGCTGGTCGGTCGCGGCGACGACCGCGCGAGGGCCCGCCTGCTCGGGGACGGGCTTGGGATCATCGCCGCGGACAGCACGGCGGACGAGCTCGCCGAGCAACGTCCGCTTGTTGCGGAAGCGCGCATAGACGGTCTCAGCGGAGACGCCCGCCGCTTCTGCGATCGCGGCGATGGTCGCGCCGTCGTAGCCGCGCTCTTCGAACAGCTTCGCAGCAGCGTCGAGCACCCGGTGCCGCGTCTGCTCGGCCTGCTCGAGGCGGCGTTGTGAACGGTAGCGGCGAGGCTTGACAGTTCCGGCCACCTCTGCCAGAGTACCACCGTATCCAATACAGTGAGACTGTATCCGAAAAGGAGGCACACCATGCCGCAAAGCCCGGAAGCGCTCGTCCGCCGCCTGATCGAGGAAGGCTTCAACCGGGGCGACCTCGATGTCGCCGACGAGCTCATCTCACCAGATCTGCTCGAGCACCAGAACTTCGGCCCCGACCACGCGCCCGGCGCCGAAGGAGTCAAGGCCGTGATCGCCTCGCTGCGGCGCGCCTTCTCCGACTTCCACCTCGCGATCGACGACCTCGCAGTCGCCGGCGACACCGTCTGGCTGCGCATGACCGGCACCGGCACCAACGACGGCTCCTTCATGGGCCATCCCCCCACCGGCCGCGGCATGCGCACCGACGTCTTCGACGCCCTCCGCCTCGAAAACGGCCGGATCGTCGAGCACTGGGGCGTCCCCGACCGCCTCGGCACCCTCTTCCAACTCGGACTCGCGCAACCACCCGCCCGCAACGCCGCGTCTGTCGCGACGCCGGCATAAGAGCCCTCGGGACCGGCCCGGTCGAGCACCTACAAGCGGTCGGGTGCCCAACTGCCGATGCGGGATATAAGCAGTCGCAACCAGCCCGGCAGTACCCGAAGGAAGTTTCGCCTTCCGTAGAGCTCGTACACAACGAGCCAGGCGAACAGCCATGCGGCGCCGAAGCTCAAGCCGGCCAAGACGTCGGAGAGATAGTGGACGCCCAGGTAAAGGCGACTAAAGCCGACCGTCCCTACGACAACCACGGCGGCGCACACCCACCCGGCGCGTGCTCCCCAGCTTGCCCGCCGCGCGAGCAGAAAGGCAAGTGCGCCATAGACAGCTACCGAGCTCGCGGCGTGGCCACTAGGAAAGGAATAGGTGTCTAGGTGGACGAACGAAACCTCTGGGCGCGGCCGGTGGAACAGGAGCTTCACGCCACCGTTGACGATCTCGATACCGACCGCCACTAGAGCCAGGAGCGCCGCCTCGTTCACCGCACGCCGACGAAGCAAGACGACGCAAGCGGTCGCCGTCAGCACCGCGAGGAACACGGCATTGCCAGCGTACGTGACGACCTCGAACACCGATACGAGCGGCGGCGATGAGTGCACATGCAACCACGTGGCGAAATGAACATCCCAGCGCACAATCGGATCGCCCGTCAGGTAGTCCTCCGCTACGTGCGCAAACGCGACGACGGCGGCCATGAACAGCACGGCGAGCAACGCCACCTTCTGGAAGAGCGGATCGCCGCGCCGTTGCCAGATCGCTCGTACCGAGGCCGGTATCAGAGCGAGCCGCGACCCGCGCCCCGGCGTGGTCGACATTGTCAGGGCTCTCCCGGCCATCGCAACGCGACGATAGCGGTCGGGGACCGAGTGACCTCCGTCGTAACCGCTCGCACATCACGCAGTGTTCGCGCCCGCGTCCGCCCACAGCCGACGGACACTTTTCGATGGCAATCCACCAACACCGTTTCGATGGCGCTTGAACATGCCAAGATCGTCCGGCATGACCGTAACCAGCAGTGAGGAGCAGCGCCGACGCACCATGGAGATCCCAGCGCGCATCGAACAGGCGGTCAGCGACGCGGTCGCCCGTCACCTCGAAACCGAGCTGGGCGACCGTGGGCTGCTGCTCACGGCCGAAGATCTGGCGGCGGCGGAGGCCGAGGCGGCGCAGCGTGGGGCGCGACTCCTGACTCGCGCAGTTCACCAGTGCTATCCGATCAGTCGGCAGGACGGCGGGGCGCTCGCGGTCGAGTTCGAGAGCGAGCGCGCTGCGGCGCGAATCGAGGCAGCGCTCGCGTTCGGCGCCGTGACCGCACGCGTGCTCGCGCCGGGCAACCGCGACTTCGAGCTCGTGGGCTCGGTCGAGCTCATGTGCGCCATGTTCAACCTCGGCATCGGGCTCATCGACGGCCTGTGCGACGAAGACGCCGAGACCGGTGGCGCATTGCTCGAGCTCGTACAGGGCTCCGATCTGGCCAAGGCCGCCGAAGAGCCGCGGGCGCGCGGTTGGCTTCGCTCCACATTGCCGCCGGTGTTCGTGGAAGACCCGACGGTGGCGTTCACGGTGGACATCATCGAGGCGTTCTTCGAGACGCTGCACGTTGTGTATCCGTACGAGGCGTGGCTGCAACAGCGTCGTCGGGTCGGCATGCAGCTGGGCGCTGCGCTCGAGGCCGAGCGCCGGTCTGTCATCCGGTCGTCGGACCAGACCGCGCGCGAGCAGCTGATCGAGTGGTCCCGCCTCACGTCGGTGCTCCCCTTCCAGATCATCGAGACCCTGGCCGGCGGCGACCATACGCCCGCGCCGAACGAGCTGACCGCGGGAACACAGCTCGGCGAAGCGATGTGGCTGATCGACGATCTGGTCGACCTCTGCCAGGACGCGCGCAGCGGCTCGCTCAACGGCATCCTGCTCGCCGCCACGACGGGCGCCGGGCGTCCCGGAGAGCGCGATGTCCTCGCCGCCCTCGAGCGCCTGCTCGACTCGACGGACATCGCCTGCGCGGCCGCCGACGCGGCCGAGAAGCTGCTGGCCGGGCTGCAGCTCGCCGGCGACGATCACCAGGGCACCGCCTCGTTCCTGCACTTCATCCAACGGTACGCCGGGATCGCGCCCATTCGGATGTCATGACTCGACCACGGCTTGCGACCCCGCCGTCAGCATCACCTCCAGCAACTCGTCGTCCTCGACCGGCCGCTCGCTGAGCGGCGGGATGTAGAGCGTCCCCACCTTCGGAGCTCGCTCGAGCTCCACCGCCAGGTCGCCCAACTGCAGGTGCTGGATGACCGAGCGCGTCAGCGGGTACGTCTTGGTCGTCACGATCGCGACCTCGTGATCGGCGGGGTAGAAGCCCAACAGGTATTCCTGGAGGGGCGTGAACTGCTCGACCGTGTACGGCTCGGCGTGATACGTCGGATCGCCGACGACGGTCGGCTGCCAGATGACGCACGTGACATCGCTCTGAATCGGGCGCCTGCGCAACAGGAGGTCGGTGGCCTCGTACATCTGGATGCCGCTGAGGGCGATGTCCGTCCCGAGATCCACGAGCAGCGTGTCGAATGACGAGACGCCCGGAAAGACCTCGACGTGCAGGCCCAGGAGCGGCGCAGCGCGTGTGATCAGCGTCGTCGGATAGCAGTAGACCCATGGATGGCCGTACGTCGCAAGGCAGACCGGAGAGTTCGCCACCGCGGCCGATACGACCTCGGCGGCCATCCTGCGGTAGGTCGGCAGGCGGTCCCTGCCGGGCTCGTAGAGGGGCCCGAGCTCCGTCACTTCAGGACACAGCGTCTCCAGATACTCCGGGATGCCGTAGCCCGAATCGATGACGAACGTGCGCGTGCAGCGTCGGATCACCTCCTCCGCCTCTCGGGTGAGTTGGTGCGTTCCGACGATTCCGGTGCCGACGATCCCTATGTCGAACGGCCAGACTGACTGAACGGCCGTGTCGGAGTCGCTCAACCGACCAGTTCCATCAACCGGACGGCCGCCCCGGTGCGCTCGTCGTCCGTGCTCGCCCGCTTGATCGCCTCGACTTCGGTCGCGATCTTCGCGTCACGATCGACCTTCTCCATCTTCGTCTTCTTCGGGCCGGCACGATTGACCCAGTCGTGCGTTCCGGAGATCTTGACCGTGATGCTCGGGCGCAGATTGAGCACCCCGACTCCTCGGATGAGCATGTCGCCGAGCTTCTCGGGGTCGATCAGCGTCGACCGCTCGTCGGGACTCAAGTCGTAGCCCGCGAGCGCCACTGCGGGATTCGTCTGGCAGTCGATGTAGAACCCGTAGTCGCTTTGCACGCGAGCAAGCGCCCGCTTGAAATCCTCCAACACCTCGGAGTCCCCCTTCCGCTCGATTTCGCCCGACGCTAATACTCGCAAGGCATGGTGTCAATTGTGTCGGGGTTCGAGCCAGACTGGGCTCCGGGCGAACCTAGCCCGTCGCTTCTCGCGCGCGCGCCAACGCGGCTACGCACGCGGCCGAGGTGAAGGTGCGGTGCTGGTCTCGAACGACGAGACCGCTGCCCAGCCCGCCAAAGCGCCAGCGCCGTCGCCTGTCGGGATCCACATCTCTGGGCAGCGGAATCCGCATGATCGGATGACTGGGCCAGCCACCATCTTCGTCCTGAATAGCGGCAAGTCTCAGGATTGCACGCTCAACTGGTTCTCGGCTCGCTTTCGCATTGAGGAGCACCGACAGAGACAGTGCAGTTGCGAAGGCGGAGGTCGCGGCTCCGGGCGCGCTCCACGCGCCGTCGTCGGCCTGGCTTCGAATCGCCCACTCGGCTGCACGATTGACGGGGTCGTGGTCGCCCAGCGACAGCGCGAGCTCTACCGCTTGCAGAGTGGTGTAGTGAGGTGAGGTCCACCAGTAAGAGCTCCAACTGCCGTCAGCGCATTGCCGCGACCGGGCATACCGCCAGGCGGCATCAGCCTCCGGGCTGCTGTTGTTCGGCGCGAGGGCCGCAAGCGCGCGACCTGCCATCGCCGTCACCTCGGTGTGCGGACGGCACCAGCCGTCAAACCGCATCCACCGGCCGACACCCATGAACCGGCGGATCGGGCCGGACTCGCTATAGGTCGCGATGCCGCCGTTCTCGCTCCGCTGGTGCCTGACCAGACAAGAAGCCGCGCGCCGGCACGTGCTCCCCTCGTGACCCTCGAGTGCGAGAAACAGCAGCACGCATGCCGTCGAGTCAGCGTCGCTGGGAACGCTCTCGTTGTAGCCCCATCCGCCGTCGACGTTCTGGCTGGCGACGAGCGTGTCGGCCGCTCGCTCGACGCGCGCTTGCCTCGGCTCCGGCGAGGTGGAGGGCAGTTGCAATGAAGCCGGTCGGCCACTCCGAGGCCTCTCCAGCGGGGGTGAGGAAATCTCGCCAGAGGCCGTCACGGCCCTGGTTCGCAAGCAGAAATCGCGTCCCGCGCTCCAGCGCGAGCGACGCTGCCATGCGGCATCGCCTCATGCCGGGTGGGCTTGCCGTCCGGGTCGTGAGAACAAGCGAACCTTCCGCTGCTTGACTTCTCAGACTATCGGGCACGAACGTGGCTGAGTGGCAGCGTCCGCACGGCGCTATGGTCGGCGCCTTGCCGCTCGTCCGCTACCGATCTCAGCTTGCCGAATGTCGTGAGCGACTTCGAGACGTTGCATCCCAAAGTGGGGGCGCGCAGGTCGGGGCCATGGTCAGTGAGGCGAAGCTCCTCCGCGCAACACTCGTGGTCGCCTCGGGGTCTCCGCTCGGAGCTTCCTCTTCTGCGCTCATACCTGCCGCGGTCTCGATCGAGCTCCTGCATCTCGCGTCGCTCGTGCACGACGACATCATCGACGAGGCGGTGGAGCGGCGTGGTGTGCCGGCACTTCATGTCTCGATAGGCCGCGATCGCGCGCTCGTCGTCGGCGACTTGCTCATCGTCGCGGCCTTCGACGTGATGAGCGAGCTGCGAATTGCGGTACCGGCCGAGGTCTTCGCTCGCTCCGTCGAGGCACTGAGCAAAGGCGCTCAGCTGTGCTGCGTTGGGCAGCTCGAAGAGCTCGATCCGCTCAGTCATGTGCTGTCGGAGGAGCACTATCTCGACGTCGTTGAGAAGAAGACGGGATCGCTCTTCTCCGTGGCGGCAACTCTGGGCGCGCTCGCTGCCGGAGCCGGTGACGAAGAACTGGCCACGCTTGCAACGCTCGGAACGGAACTCGGCATCGCCTACCAGATTCGCGACGACCTCCGCGACGGTGCGGAAGACGAGACATGGCAGCGACGCGGTGCGGTGCAGTTCTCGCCTACCTCCGCCACGTATGGGCGGGCCACTGATGCAGTTCTCGGTGCGTTGGATCGCGTGCCTACGTCTTGCAACGGCGCACTACGAGTGCTGGTAGAAGCAACGCTCCGCACGGCCGGGCCAATGCCCGCCGTGGAAGGGACACCATGAGCGCGGCGTGGGCTCAGCCGCCCGGCGAGAAGTACCGGCGCGGATTCTCGATCAGCATCTCGTCGATCTGCGTGGACGCGACACCCGCGTCGCGCAAGGCCGGCAGGATGTTGTTCGAGATGTGGAGGTAGTCAGGCCTCTCGTCGACGAAGAAGGGGTTCCCGACCATGAAGTCGTAGAAGCACGCCGCGTCGTGGCCGAGGTGCACGCGATCGGCGTACCCCTCGGCGACGAGGGCGACGAGCGTCTCGATGCGCTTGGCGTCTGGGTTGAAGTGCTCGATGCTGAAACGATCACATCCCAGGCTTGCTCCGGTGTCGGCGATCGCGCGCAGGTAGGCGAGGTCGTTGCTGTCGCCGGCGTGTGCGATCACGATCCGCCGGGGATCGACTCCCGCGTTCGTCAGCGCCTCGAGTGCGATTAATCCGGTCTGGGCGCCGGCGTTCGTGTGCACCATGACGGGAGCGTCGTGTCTCGACGGCTGCCGCCGCGGTGGCAGCGAGGATGCGCGGGACGTCGCCGATGATGCCGTGGCGCTCGACGGCGCACTTGATGAACGCAGCCTTGACGCCGGTGTCGTCGATCCCGTCGCTGATCTCGCGGACGAACAACTCGGCGATCCAGTCGTCGCTCCGGTAGCCGAGGAAGCTCGGCAACTCCAGGAATGCATAGACGCCGGTGGCGACGACGATGTTGAGGTCGACCTGGGCGTTGATCCGCTGGATCCTCGGAATGCAGCGCCCCAGCCCGTACGCGGTCGGGTCGACGATCGTCTTGATGCCTCCCTCGCGGAGGCGTCGCAGCTTCGCGATTGCGTCGGCTACGCGCACCTCCTCGTCCCAGTAGGCCGCGCCCCAGAGATGGCCGTAGTTCTGCGCCGCCTGCGGGTCGACCACGAACACGTGCTCATGCATCAGCGTCGGCCCGAGCATCTCGAACTCGATCGGCCCGCGGACCGTGTCGACGGTGCTCAACGGAAGGTGGTTCTCCGTGTCACGACCGTCACCGACGCAGCCTATCGCCGGACGGATCTAGGTACCCGAGCTTCTAGCGGTCGACCGCGGCAGCCAGCCGCGTCGCGTCGGCCTTCGAACCGGCTCCTTGGAGGAGAAACGTCATCGCGTCGTCCTTCCAGAGCAGCACGCCGGCGCCGACATCGAAACTCTCGCGATGAACCGCTCCGTCGGCCCCGATGAGGGTGAAGGTTCCCCGCGCGCTGCCCTCGATCCACAGAGCCGGCAGGTCTCCGACCGTGACGTCCTCCGCGGCGCCGCTGACGGGAACGAGCGCGATGCGCGCGTGCACGTCGGTCGACCGCCACTGCGTGAGCAGGATCCGTCCGCCCCCGTAGGCGAACGTGACCATCCCCCCTGTGATGTCGGGTCGCACGCGGGCGTCGTCGGGAGCTCCGAGCGACGAGATCATCCGCACGCGGAACGGCACAGAGGACTGAACGGCGTCCACCGGGACGCTTCGTCCCGCGAACGGGGGCGCCACGCCCGGCGCAAGCGGTCCGAGCTCCTGCACTTCGTCGACGTCGAACAGGCGCTGTAACGCGGAGACCGCGGCCGGCGTCGCGGCCACGCCGGCCAACGCGACGCACACCAGCGCGACGACCCTGCCTCGAATCCGCCGGCGAGGCGCAGCTCGGAGGAGGCCGAGGTCGAAAGCCGGCGCTTGGGCGTCGAGCTCACGGGCGACCGCCCGTAGACGCAGCTCCAGCTCGTGCTCAGCCATCGGCTTCCTCCAGCAGCGCCTGAAGCCGTTTCCGCGCGCGCACGAGGCGGACGCGATACGCCTGCGTCGACGTACCGACGAGCCCGGCGGCCTCGCCGTCGGGCAGCTCGGCGAAGTAGCGGAGCGCGAGCGCCAGTCGATCGGCGTGGGGAAGTCGAGCGAGCGCGCCCAGCACCGTCTCGACCTCCTCGCGGGCGATGACCGTCTCGTCAGGGCCTGCGATCTCCGCCCGGTGCTGCTCGGCAGCGCGCGCGCCGAGCCTTGTGGTGACGTCGCTCTGCTCGGAGCACGTTGTGCGCCTCGTTGACGACGATCCTGAGCAGCCACGGCCTGAAGGCGGCACCGACCCGGAAGCGGTGCAGCGAGCAGTAGGCCTTCACGAAGCCGTTCTGCATCGCCTCCTCCGCGTCCGCGTTCCGTCCGGTGATCGCCGCCGCGACGCGGTACGCGACACGCTCGTACGGCCGAACGAGCTCCGCGTACGCCTCGTGATCGCCCCCGATCGCCCGCGCGAGGAACTCGGTCTCCGGTTCACGCGGCGCCAGTGGCAGTGCGAGCTCGAGCGAGAGGTCGGAGGCCATCGACGCCTTTCATACACCGCGAGCGGGCCGGAGATAACGCTGTAACGCTCAGCCGGCTCGCCGCGTAGATGGCACATGCGGCTCATCGCTGCTCTTGTCGCCGCAGGCGCCCTGCTCACCGGAGCGGCGCTCGCCGTCGCAGGCGCCCTCACCGGAGGGGCTTCGCCGACCGAGACCGAGCTCCAGCGCGCCGCCGACCGGCTCATCGCCACGAGCGACATCCCCGCCGTGATCACGCTCGTCGAGCAGGACGGCGAACAGACCGTCGTCGCCGCGGGAGAGGCCGAGATCGGACGCAGGGAGGCTCGCCCGGACGACCGGTTCTGGGTCGGAAGCATCACGAAGAGCTTCGTGGCCACGGTCGTCATGCAGCTCGTGGCCGAGCACAGGCTGAGGCTCGACGACCGCGTCGGCACGCTCCTCCCCGGACGCCTTCGCGAAGGGCGGCGGATACGTCTTCGGAACCTGCTCAACCACACGAGCGGGATTCCGAACTACATGGAGTTCGACCCGTGGATGAGCGCCGTCGGTCGCAACCCACGAGTCGTGATCTCCCCGCGGCGGCTCGTCTCGTCGGTTGCGAGGGTCCCACTCGAGTTCCCACCCGGAAGCCGAGCGTCCTACTCGAACACGAACTACCTCGTGCTCGCGGAGATCCTCCAACGGGTCACGAGGCGCTCGCTCGCGAGGCTGCTTCAGGAACGAATCTTCGGGCCGCTCGGCCTCACGGCAACGGCCTACGAGAGCGGGGGGCGAACCCTTCGCGACGACCAGATGCACGGCTACGACGTCTCCGCGTCGCCACCGACCGACGTCTCGCTGCACGGGCTCGGCGGACCATGGGCCGACGGTGCGATCGTGTCCAACGCACACGACCTGGCGGTGTTCTTCGTTGCGCTGCTGCGCGGGAAGCTCGTCCCGCCCCGGCTCGTCGCCCAGATGGAGAAGATCGTCCCCCGCTCGCACGGCGAAGGAATGGGGCTGTACAGGCTCCCGTCGCCGTGCGGTCGCTGGTTCTACGGGCACACCGGCGGCACGCCCGGCTATGTCACGTTCGCCGCGGGCTCCCAAGACGGCCGCCGCTTCTTCGTCGTCGACTGGAACGGCGTCAGCCCGGACGCGATTCACGCGATGGACGTCTACCTCGACGACCTGATCTGCGGCTAGTCCGAGCGCGACTCGGTTCGTTGGCCCGTCTGGAAGATCTGGAGGTGGTTACCCTCGGGATCGAAGAAGTGCGCCGCGCCGCCCCAGTCGAACCAACCCTGGCTGAAGAAGGTGACGCCGCTTGTGCGAAGCCGCTCTGTCTCGGCTTCGAGGTCGTCGACCTGGAAAGTGATGACGGTGGAGTTCGCGCGCGGGAACGGGAACTCGAGCCGGGTGCCGAAGCGCGAGTGATCGAAGAGCTCGATTCGGCCGCCATCGTCATCGGCAAACTGCGCCCAGTCAACCCCGATCGCGTGACCCGGCCCTGGGTCTTCGTCCGTCGTCTGCAAGCCGAGTACGTCGCGGTAGAAGGCGAACATTGTCGCGAAATCCTCGACGTAGATCAGCGTCAGCCCGAGCCGCATGAGTCTTGGTAACAGCGCACCGGGATCGGTGCGTTCCCGAACAGAGTGACGGCCGACGGCTGGATGTTCAAGCTAGCGCTCTATCTGTTCGCGTACGCGGCGCTCCGCCTGCGTGTATCGCGTACGCTCGGCGGCGGTCGCTTGGTCGCCGCGGTCGCCTGCGCGTTGCTGTTCCCGATCGCGCTTGTCGTGCCGGCGCTCGTCGCGCTCACGCTCGTCGCTGCCGTGTGGGTCGCACTCCATGCGTACGAGATCATCTGGTGGCGCGAGGCTCGCGCGCGTACGCGAGCGCGCGTGCCGGCCTCCGCCGCGTGAGCGGTCGCACCGCGACCCGCGCGGTTTCTTCGACCTCGTGCTGGGCATGAAGAACACGATGAAGGTCTGCATCGTCGGGGCGTCTGGGAAGCTCGGGCAATACATGGTGCAGCACGCGCTCGATCGGGGCTACGAAGTGGTCGGCGTGTGTCGGGAGCGAAAGCGTCGGGAAGCTCGACGCGTTCAAGGGGCGCATCACTGTCATTCCGGGAGCGACGGACGACCGCGAGGTCATCGAGAGTGCGGTCGCGGGGTGCGACGGGGTGCTCGTCGTGCTGGCCCCGCGCGGCGTCCACGGGTACTCGACGGGAACGGCCCAGGCGGTGCTCGACTACGCGCCTCCGGGCGCACGCCTCGTGTTCTCGTGCGGGTGGCACATCACGCGCGACGGCCAGGACGTGTATTCGTGGAAGCTCAAGACGCTCGTGAAGGTCTTCGGCCCGCTCGCGCGTCTCGCTCGCTTCGCCGACCTCGACGACCAGGTGGAGGCGTGCCGGCGGGTGTTCGCCAGCGACACGCGGTGGACGGTCGTCCGCGGCAGCGACCTCGAGGAGGGCGAGAGCCAGGGCCTGCCGGTGTGGAGCCGGCACGTTGGCGACCCCATTCTCGAGAGCAACAAGACGCGCCGCGTGGACTTCGCCCTGTTCATGGTGGAGGCCCTCGAGAACGACGAGCTCGTCCACGAGGCCCCGGCGATCGTCGGCTGCCGGACGCCCTCGGCGCTCGCGCACGCCGCCGACGACTGAACTCTTCAGCGCATCCACGCGCCCTGCAGCGACAGCCGCCACGGTCGGTGCGGCGGGCGACAGCCCAGTGGACGCGGCGGACTCATCGCGCTGACGAACCAGATCGTGCCCATGTCACCTGTGCTCGGCGTCGATGAAGATGTGCCGGATGACCTTGCCGTTTCTGACTCGGTAGAACCCGACAAGCGGGTCGCCCACGGGATGGCCTGCGCCTGTCACTTCCACCAAGCTCGCCACGTAGATGTCGCCGTTCTCTTTGGACTTGTAGTAGGCGACCGGACCGATCTGCTTGTAGGTGTTGCCGTTGGCGATCGCGTTCCCTGCGACCTCGGCAACCTCCTTCGCACTCGATGCCACCACATCCGCATCCAGCGTCACGAGCACAGCAGGGTCATAGGTCGCCCGAACCGATGCTGCGTCGCCGGTGGCCCACACATTCATCACCCTGTCCGAGACGTCCTCCCCTGGTGCGGACTCGGTCGTGAATCCACCTGCGAGGGCGTAGCCGACGATCCCTGCCGCAACGATCGCAACCACGAGCGAACCGGCAGCCAAAAGTCGTCTCATCGCTCCTCCCTTCCCAGAGGCTGCCAGGCCGGACTCGCTTCTGCGATTCGGTTGTGCGTCAGCCTCGTCACTGCGGTCCCGTCGGCGTTCATCACGTAGATCTCGCTCGACGAGTCCGGCAACGGTGGCAAAGGATGGAACCAGTCGCGCTTCACGAGCACGTCCGCGCGTACGAACGCCATCCGCTTCCCGTCCGGCGACCAGACGGGTTCTGAGTCGACCGCTTTGTTCCGGGTCAGGCGCACCAACGACTCGTCGTTGTCCACGCTGATGACGGAGATGTCCTTCCCGTTCGTGAAGGCGATCCGGTGGCCGTCCGGAGACCAGTCCGGCATCGCGCACCACGCTCCGCCGCAGTAACCGCCCCACCAGCTGCGCAGGTTGCTGCCGTTGGTGTTGATCACGGCGATCTGCGTCACCCAGCCGGCGCCCGAGAAGGCGAGGCGAGCACCGCGGGGGTTCCAGTCCACCTCGACCTCGTTGTAGTTGCGTCCGTAACCGTGCGTCCGCGCGAGCCGCCGCAAGTTGCTGCCGTCTGCGTTCACGAGCCAGATGTCGCGGTCAGAGCGGTGGCCTGCGGTAAAGGCGACCCGCCGTCCTTCCGGAGCCCAGGTGGGCGAAGCGAGCGAACCGGGCGCTTCGCCACGCGCGGCCCCGGCTGCGACGAGGCGCACGAGGTGGCTGCCGTCGGCGTTCATCGCCCAGATCGCGTTGCTGCGGGCGAACGCCGAGCTTGCGCCCGTCCGGGGACCACGCGAGATCGAAGGCACCCGCTGCCACGCCGCCACGCCGCAAGGAACGCATTCCGCTTCCGTCCCCGTGCATGGCGTAGATGCCGTCCGCACGTGCGAAAGCAATCAGCCCTGGCTGGCCCGCGGAGCGAGCGCCGCCGACCACGAGCAGCATCGAGGCGACTGCCGACGCCCCGGCAAGCACAACCGCAAGCCTCGCGGTCAACCGAAACGACAAGCCTGGGAGCATCGCCATCGCCTCCACTCCCGCGCGCAGGACCGACTGCCTGCCGGCTGCCTACGCAGCACGAGCTTCCTCGAAGCGAGGCTCGCCCACGTCGGGATTTCCACTGATTCACATCGGGGTGTCCACTGATTTCAAGTGCCGCGGCCGACATTCCCGTGAGGCTGCAAGAGCACCGCCCCTCGGCGGCGCGTCCCGGCAGACCGGGTCAGCCGGCGAGTTCGAGCACCGCGTCCGCGCCGGCGGCCACGCTGGAGGCGATTCGGCCGTCTGCAAGTTGGGATTCGCGCACGTTCCCGGATCGCCGCGAGCGCGCCGCCCAGCATCCGGAGCGCACGCGAACGCGGCATGGGCCTCGCCATCGCCCGCGCGAGCTCGTCGAGAAACTCGCTCACGCCGCAGCTTGTCCGAGCCTGATGACCACCGGCCTCCTGCTCGCCTTGGCGGCGAAGCCAACGGACGTGGTTCGGGGCGGCAACGCCCTCCTCCCAACGATTCGCGAGAGTTCCCTCGCGCGGGGGGTTGCGGCTATCCGTGGTCGGCCCGATAGCGGACTCGAGGCCGCCTGTTCAGCCACAAATGCGCGTCCACGGATGCGCCGCACCGAGGGGAAACGCCGCCGATGTCTAGGAAAGCCGCCCTTTCGCCAGGCCGCCTTGCGCTGGCTCTAGCCGTCTGCCTGCTGGTCTTCACCGTCGGCGCCGGGCCGGCGCTCTCGGCCAACCGCGCGCCCGACAAGCTTTCCTCGGTCACGCCGACCGCGCACGAGACCGGGACGGTGTCCTTCAGCTGGCTCGCGAGCCTCGCTGCGGCGGCAGCCTCGGAGCTGAGCGCCACAAAGGACGCCAACCCGAGCTACGCCCGGACGTTCGAGTGGGAGATCGTCAAGTCCGTCGATCAGCCCGGCCAGACGATCCCGGCCGGGGGCTCGGCCACCTTTAACTACACGATCACCGTGACACACGACGAGGGGACTGACTCGGACTGGCAGGTGAGCGGGCAGATCACCGTCACGAATCCGAACACCGCGGTTGTCACCGGCGTCACCGTGACTGACGCGATCGACGACCCGAACGCGACCTGCGCCGTCTCGGGCGGCAGCTCCACGGTCCCCGCCAGTGGCGCCATCGCGTTCGACTACGTGTGCACGTACTCGGCGGCACCCGCGAGTCCGAGCCAGACAAACACAGCAACGATCAGCTGGCCGGCGCAAACGCTCGCGAACTCCGCCTCGCTCTCGGCCGGTTCGATCACGGCAGAGGCCGCCGTCCTCTGGGGTGATCCGACCGCGATCCTGAACGGCGACGTCGACGTCCTCGACACGCTCGCAGGCCGGCTGGCTTCGGTCTCCTACACCGATCCAAGCACGCAGACGTTCACCTACCCCTTGACGTTCGAGGATGACCCTGTCGGCACCTGCACGGAGCACGACAACCGCGCGAGGGTGAGGAACGACGCGACCACGATCGCCAGCTCAGCCACGGTGACCGTCCAGGTCTGTTCGGGCGGCAGCGACCTGACGGTCACGAAGACCGCGATCCCGTCGTTCACGCGGACGTTCGGCTGGGAGGTGGAGAAGTCGGTCGACCAGACCAGCCGGCGGATTCCCGCCGGCGACAACGCGACCTTCAACTACACGGTCGACGTGACCAAGGGCCCCGCGGTTGACTCCGACTGGGCGATCGCCGGCGCGATCACGGTCAGCAACTCCAACGGCTTTGACATGAACGCGGACCTGGCCGACACCGCCCCGGGCGGGAGCTGCTCGCTCGAGCAAACGAGCGTGAGGGTTCCCGCGAACGGATCCGTTTCGGTCGGCTATTCGTGCACGTTCCCGGACGGAGCAGCCGGCCAGAACACGGCTACAGCGAGCTGGGACAGCGCCGCCCACTCCACGCCGAGCGGCTCAGCGTCGGGCACCGCCGGCTATGTGTTCGAGACGCCGACCAACCGGGTCAACGACAGCGTGGACGTGTTCGACAACGGCAACCTCCTCGGAGCGACCGACCACTCGACCCAGTTCACGTACGCCAAGAGCTTCCCCGGGATCGCCGGCACCTGCACCTCGTACGACAACACCGCCACTGTCAAGAGCAACGCCACACTGCTCGCCTCAGACACGGTCACCGTCGAGGTCTGCGTCAGCGGCGATCTGACGGTCACGAAGACCGCGACGCCGTCGTTCACGCGCACGTTCGGCTGGGAGGTGGAGAAGTCGGTCGACCAGACCAGCCGGCGGATCCCGGCCGGCGGCACCGCGACCTTCAACTACACCGTCGATGTGAGCAAGGGCGCCGCGGTCGACTCCGGCTGGGCGCTCAGCGGCGCGATCAGCGTCCACAACTCCAACGACTGGGACATCAACGCCGATCTGGCCGACACAGCTCCGGGCGGGAGCTGCTCGCTGGAGCAGGCGAGCGTCACCGTGCCCGCGAACGGATCGGTCTCGGTCGGCTACACGTGCACATTCGCAAGCGGCGCGTCCGGCCAGAACACGGCGACGGCGAGCTGGGACAGCGCCGCCTACTCCACTCCGACCGGCTCAGCCTCGGGCAGCGCCGGCTACGCCTTCACCGCACCGACGCAGCTCGTGGACGACAGCGTGGACGTCTTCGACAACGGCAACCTGCTCGGAACGACCGATCACTCGACCCAGTTCACCTATCCGAAGAGCTTCCCCGGAGTCGCCGGCACCTGCACCGACTACGACAACACCGCGACAGTCAGGAACCAGACGACACTGCTCGCCTCCGACACGGTCACCGTCGAGGTCTGCGTCAGCGGACGACCTGACGGTCACGAAGACCGCGATCCCGTCGTTCACGAGGACGTTCGGCTGGCAGGTGGCGAAGTCGGTCGACCAGACCAGCCGGCGGATCCCGGCCGGCGACACCGCGACCTTCAACTACACCGTCGACGTGAGCAAGGGCGCCGCGGTTGACTCCGGCTGGGCGCTCAGCGGCGCGATCAGTGTCCAGCAACTCCAACGACTGGGACATCAACGCCGATCTGGCCGACACCGCTCCGGGCGGGAGCTGCTCGCTCGAGCAAGCGAGCGTGACCGTGCCCGCGAACGGATCGGTCTCGGTCGGCTACTCCTGCACGTTCGTCGGACGGCGCGGCGGGTCAGAACACCGCGACCGCGAGCTGGGACAGCGCCGCCTACTCCACTCCGACCGGCTCAGCCTCGGGCAGCGCCGGCTACGCCTTCACCGCACCGACGCAGCTCGTGGACGACAGCGTGGACGTCTTCGACAACGGCAACCTGCTCGGAACGACCGATCACTCGACCCAGTTCACCTACCCGAAGAGCTTCCCCGGAGTCGCCGGCACCTGCACCGACTACGACAACACCGCGACCGTCAGGAACCAGACCACACTGCTCGCCTCCGACACGGTCACCGTCGAGGTCTGCGCGGGCCAGAACCTCGCTGTCCAGACCACAGCGACCCCACCGTCCTTCACTCGCACCTACAAGTGGAAGATCACGAAGTCGGTCGCCGCACCGTCGACGGTCACGCAGTCCGGCGGGGCACCGCCAGCTTCAACTACACCGTCAACGCCACCGGCGACGGCTACAGCGACGCCGGCTGGGTCGTGACGGGGAAGATCACCGTCACCAACCCGAACGACTGGGAGCAGATCAGCGCCAACGTGACCGACAGCGTCGACAACGGCGGCACCTGCACCGTCACCGACGGAACCGGCATCACCATCCCCGCGCACAGCTCGGTCACGCTCGACTACAGCTGCACCTACACCACGGCGCCCAGCCCGGCCGCAGGCCTCAACACGGCCACCGCCACCTGGAACAACGCGACGTTCTCGACGCCACACGGCGCCACAACGGGGACCGCGGGCTTCACCTTCAACACCCCGACCACCGAACTCGAGAAGACCGTCACGGTCACAGACACGTTCAACAACACGACCAACACCCTCGGGAGCGTCACCTATCCGGGCCCGCGCACGTTCTCCTACACGCGCACCGTCAACGTGCCCACCGCCGGCACCTGCCTCACCTACCCGAACACAGCCAAGCTCACCGAGACCGGACAGACCGCCACCGCCTCCGTCACCGTCTGCGGATCCACACTCACGATCTCAGGCACGAAGTGGAACGACCTGAACAACAACCACATCGCGGGTGACGCGGGCGACGTCGTCCTGCCGGGCTGGACGATCCGGATCTACGACGCGCAGAACCTGCTGCTCGACACTGCAGTCACCGGCGCGAACGGCCTGTTCGCCTTCGCGGAGTCGCCCGGCACGTACAAGCTTTGCGAGGTGTCGCAGTCCGGCTGGGTGCAAACCGCCCCCGTCGCGGGCACAGCGACCTGCAACGGCCCCAACGAGGCCGGCCAGGGCCACAGCATCACGGTCAGCAGCGCCGACAGCACCGGCAACAACTTCGGGAACACCACCAGCAGCGTTGCCGACTGCAAGGAGGATCCGGACAAGGCCGCGCTGATGACCCGGGTCGTCGACACATCGGGGAAGACGCACGGCCCGGCCCCCGTGTACTCGACGGTCCAGGCGGCGTACAACGCCGCGGCAAACACCGGCGAGGTGATCGGCGTGTTCACGCCAACGACGGAGAACATCGTCCTCGGCGGCGCGAAGGTTCTGACCATCACCGAGTGTGGCGCCGCGAAGCAGACCGCGGCCGATCAATCGAAGCCGGTCTGGGACGTCAAGAGCACGGGCAAGCTGACGATCATCGGCCCGACGACCTACGGCGGCACGATCGGCTGGCTGGTCGAGAGCAACGGCAACGACCTCAAGAGCGTCCGCGCCTACAACGCGAGCCAGCTCGGCGTTCACATCAAGAGCTCGAGCAACGGCGTCTCGTTCAACTCGGTCTCCGGCAGCCCGGTGGGCGTCCAGATCGACGGCAACTCGAACGACGTCAGGAGCGGCACGATCTCCGGCAACTCGACGGGGGTCGTGATCGCCGGCGGCAGCAACTCGCTCTCGGGAGCGACCATCGGGCCGAACACGAAGGACGGCGTCGTCGTCAACGGCCCGAACAACACGGTCAAGGGCAACTCGGCGAGCGGGAACGGCTGGGACGGCTTCCGGGTGACCGGCACCGGAACGATGCTCGACTCGAACAAGGCCTACAAGAACACGGGCTGCGGGTTCGCCGTCGCTGCTTCGGCGACCGGCACGAAGCTCAAGAGCAACGCGAGCAACACCGGCAACTCAGGGAGCTCGAACGAGAACGCCGGCTACGAGTACAAATTCGGGGTCGCCGTGACCAACCAGGGGAGCAACAAGAAGGACAACGTCGGCTTCACGATTACCGCGGCGGGCAGCTACGAGTAGGCGGTGATGGCGACGAACCTCACGATCGCGCCGGCCACTCCGGCTCGATCATGATTCCGATGGTGGCCTGATCTCGATCACAGTCTCGACGGGGAGGTCGAGCGAAGCCGAGACGAGGCATGTCCTTTCCGCTTCCTCGGCGAGCGCTCGGGCCTGTGCTTCGACGCGGGGCTCGGTCTCGAGCTCGAGTCGGAGCTCGAGCCGAGTGAAGCCGAAGCGTCCGTCGCCGCGTTTGCCGGCGACGCCGTCGGCATTCACATTCATGCTCGCGTAGGGAAGGCCCGCGCGGGCGGCGAGGCCGGTGAAGGTCACAGCCAGACACGAGGCGGCCGCGGCGACGAAGAAGTCCTCCGGGCTCCAGGTTGCGGCGTCAGTGCCGCGGAAGACAGGCGGCGCCGTGATCTCGATCGCCGGCTTACCCTCCACGCGGGCCGCGACACGGCGCTCGCCGAGCCATTCGACCGAGAGTGGGAAGTGGAACTCCTTCGACCGCACACCTGCTTTCGTGCTGCCGCTCGTGGACATCAGTAGAGGCTCCCGGCCAGCTGCCGCCGGTAGCGCATGGTCAGCGGATGCTCGTGACCCAGCTCGCCGAACAGGCCGATTGTGAGTCCGAGGAGCCGCTCCCGCCGCTCCCCGTCCGCGGCGCTGATCGCCTCGAGCAGCAACTCGAGGGCGCGTTCGTGGTCATCCTCCTGGAGCGCCACAACCACCTCGGGCAGCTCCCTGGACGCGGCGAGCTCGTCGAGCATCCGCTCGGCCGCGGTGGGCCCGGTCAGCTCGTCGAGGAACTGCGCAACCGCCGCCGGCGGCAACGCGCCGACGAACTCGCGCACGATCTCGCCGCCGCGGAAGGCCTTGACCGCCGGAATCCCCTGGATCTGGTGGCGAAGCGCGAGCTCCGGGTTCGCGTCCACGTCGACCTTGACGAACGCAAGCTCGCCCATCCGCAACTCGGCCTCGCGCTCGAGTACGGGGCCAAGCATCCGGCAGGGGCCGCACCAGGCAGCCCAGAAGTCGACCACGACCGGTAGCTCGCGGGAGCGCTCGATGACGTCGCGCTGAAAGGTCTCGGTTGTCACATCCATCGTTCTCGTCCTCCTCAGTGGGGGAGCGGCCTGCGGCCGCTCGTGTTGATGTGCAGCAGCGCGTAGAGCGGGCAGAACCCGACGGCGCTGGTGGCGACCATCACGGCGGCGAGCGCGAACAACACGAACCCGCCGACGGAGCCCGCGCCGACAAGCGCGGCGGCGATGACCGCGGCGGGCGCGACGACGAAGGTGCGCAGCCTGCGATCGAGATCGTTCATGTTCCGGGCCATCTCAGCCTCCTGGGGTTGCGGTTCATCTGTTTCTACTGCTATACAACTATACAACTGTTTATTGTATTCCCGAAGAGAGCGCATCATGCCACTGCCCCACCCGCTTCCGGACGATCTCGTCGAGTTGATCGCGCGCCGCTTCCGCGTGCTCGGCGAGCCGATGCGCATCAAGCTGCTCGATCGGCTGCGCGAAGGCGAGGCGAGCGTGAACGAGCTGAGCGAGGCACTCGACGCGTCGCAGCAGAACGTCTCCAAGCACCTCGCCGTCATGTCCGAGGCCGGCGTCCTCGGCCGCCGCAAGGAAGGGACCTATGTCTTCTACCGGATCGTCGACGAGGGTGTTCTCGCCCTCTGCGACCAGGTCTGCGGCTCGGTGCAGCAGCAGCTGCGCGCGCTGAACGAGGTCGTCTCGGGCGTCAGACGGTGACCGTCGTCGTCGCACCGACTGAACGCGGCCAGAGCACGCCGCCGCTACGTGGAGGAGAATGCGAATGCCTGCAACCAGCTACACACTGAGCGCGACGACCGAGCTCGGGTTCACCGAAGCCGCCCAACGCGTCCGCGACGAACTCAAAGCGGAAGGGTTCGGAATCCTCTGCGAGATCGACGTCCAAGCCACCCTGAAGGAGAAGCTCGACGTCGAGGGCGAGCCCTACCTCATTCTCGGCGCCTGCAACCCGCCGCTCGCACACCGGGCGCTCGAGGCCGATCCCGACCTCGGGACCCTCCTGCCGTGCAACGTCGTCGTCTACCGGCGCGGCGGCGAGACACGAATCTCCGCGATCGATGCCGAGCGAATGCTTTCGATCGTCGCCAACGAAGCCCTGGTCCCGATCGCCGCCGAGGTACGGAGTCGACTCGCATCAGTCGTCGAGCGCGCAACAAGGGCCTGAGCACATGCGCTTGTTCACACGAACACAGGGGATCGATGCCCGCAGTGCGGCCGACCTGCTCGCCGCCAAAGACGCTGTCGTGGTCGACGTGCGCCAACACGAGGAGTGGCAGACAGGCCACATCCACGACGCGATCCACGTCCCGCTCAGCCAACTGTCGAACCGTCAGCAACAGCTCCCGCGCGGCAAGACAATCGTGACCGTCTGCAGAAGCGGCCACCGCAGCGCGCTCGCCGCCCGGAAGCTCACCCGCGCCGGCCACGACGTTCTCAACTTGAGCGGCGGGCTGAACGCATGGGCCCGCGCGGGACTGCCGCTCAGTCCCAGTAACGCTCGCGACAAGTAAAGCCTTCTTCACCTCTCGTCGCTGTGTTCGGAGACCTGGGCGGTGGCGACTAGTGCTGCACGGCTGGGCGGTGGCGTAGGCCGCCACCGCCCAGCCGTTGTATCAGCCGTGGTTCGGTGCGTCGTCTGCGCCCCGTCCGTGGCGGGCGTGACCGGGCGTGTCGTCTGCGCCGCGCGCACGGCGGACGTGGCCCACCTTGTCGTCGGCACCGCGGGCGTGGCGGGCATGGCGGACATGGCCGGCCGGGTCATCCGCGCCACCTCCGTGGCGGACATGGCCGACCGGATCGTCGGCCCCGTTCTTGGCGACGGCAACTACGGGCGCTGCGACGGCGAGCGAAAGTGCTGCGCCGAGCGATGCTGCGAATCGGGTGCGATGCTTCATGGCAAACCTCCTGCGTCGGGTTGAGTCGAGGTTGCACGCAGGCTGGTCGGCTGGACAAGAGGACGTTCGTCGTACGACCCAACCGTCAGAGCGGCACTGCCGAAGGTACGAACGAGCGACTAGGTCCGCGCCGGCGGAGCCGCCACGCTTGCGACGTGCCGCGCGCCCACGTTCTGAGAGTCGAGATCGAGCCGGGCGAGCGCTGTGCGGGAGCTGATCCCGAGCTTCCTGTAGACGTTGCGAAGGTGGAAGTCGATCGTGCGGGGACTGAGGAAGAGCTGGGCGGCCACTTCCCGGTTCGTGAGCCCCTCCGCGACGAAACGGGCAATCTGGAGCTCCTGCTCGGTGAGCTCGGCCCTCGTGCTCGAGTCACGCTTACGCGCCGTCTGGCCACTTGCCCGCAGTTCGACCCGCGCTCTCTCGGCCCAGAGCGTGGCTCCGAGCTCCTCGAAACCTTCGAGAGCCGCTCGCAGGTGCTCACGAGCCTCGACTCGGCGACGGGCGCGGCGCAGGAACTCTCCATAGGCGAGCTCGCTGCGGGCACGCTCGAAGGGACGGGCGGCCTCGGCGTGTGCGTCGAGCGCCGCCAGGAAGAGGCGTCCGGCTTCGCTCTCGTCCTCCGAGAGGAGTGCACGGCAATGCAGGACCACCGCACGTCCCCAGGCAACCCCGTTGCTCTCCGCCCACGGCTCGAAGACATCTAGCCAGGCGCGCGCGGTTTCCCGGTCGCCTGCGCGCGTCGCAGCTTCGATCCGATCCAGCGCACCCCAGAAGACGACCAGCGTGGTGGAGATCTCTCGACCGCGCCTGAGCGCCTCCTCAGCCCGGCCGAGTCCGAGCTCCAGCAGTGCCAGCGCCCAGTGCGCGATCTCGGCGACGATCCCGAGGCCGCGGGCAGAGGCGAGCTCCCGGCTCTCGGCCGCAATCGACCTGCACTCGTCCTCAGATCCTCGCGCAGCCGCCATCAGGGCGAGCACCGCGAGCTGCTGCGCAACCAGATCGTGCTGGCCGATCTCCCGCGCGAGTTGGAGGCCCTCTCTCGCGTTGGCCGCGGCGGAGGGCCAGCGGCCCGCCCAAAACTCCGCGATGGCGAGGCGCGGAAGAATCTGCGTCACGACGCTGAGCGCGCCGCTCTCCCGCGCCTGGGCAGCCGCCTCATGGTGGGACCGGTACGACGCTTGATCGTCGCCGAGGTAGAGGGCGGCCCGCCCCGCGAACAGCAGCGCCACGGGCTCGCCGGCCGCATCGCCGTCGAGCTCCTCCGCCAGCTCGAGCGCCTCGCGGAGCCTCGGCGCGGCGTTGGCGAAGTCACCCTCGCAGTGGGCTCCGAGCCCGACGAGAAGCTGCGTGAGCATGCGCGCGAACGGGGCTTCCTCGACGACCAGGCCGCGAGCCACTTCGGCGATCGCGACACCCGCCTCACGGTCGCCGGCGTAAGCAGCGGCAACGCCGGCGATGTTCAGCAGCTGAAGGGCGCGCTCGCCGTCGATCGGCGCGACCTCCGTTGCTGCCCGAAGCAAGAACCGGCAGGCATCGGCCGGCACGCCGCGGGTCATCTCGATCAGACCGAGGAAGCGGTCGATGTCGGCCCGCTGGATCGGCTCCGACACCAGCGGGCGCGCCCCTTCGAGCAGCATCAGGGCCCGCTCGGCGCGCCCCGCGAGCCAGGCGTTCTCCGCCGCTGCCGTCAAGCGGCGCGCCCGGTTCTCCTCGTCCGGCGTCAGCGCGGCGGCCCGCTCGAAGGCAAACGAGGCGGCCGCGAAGCCGCTCCGCCGCCGCGCGCGCTGGGCCGCCTGCTCGAGCTCCTCGACGACCGACGGGTCGGGCTCCACGCTTGCCGCTGCGCGGTGCCAGGCGCGCCGATCGGCGTCGACTTCGCCCTCGAGCACGTTCGCGAGCGCGCGATGGGCGGCCTGTCGCTTCGATAGCGGCGCCGCTTGATAGACGGCGGAGCGAACGAGCGGGTGGCGAAGCTCGAGCCGGGTTCCTCGCACGTTCGCCAGCCCGGCCTGCTCGGCACCGTCGAGCGCCTCGGCTCCCGCTCCGAGTTGTGCGGCCGCGCGCAACACGGTCGCGAGCTCGCCGCTGCCGTCCGCGGCGGCGACGAGCAGAAGCGTCTGCGACTCCTCCGGCAGCCGGTTCACGCGGGCAAGGAAGGCGCGCTCGACGCGGGCGCTGACCGGTATGGGCGCGAGCAGCGCCTCGGCGCCGGAGAGCTGCGCCTCGCTCAGGGCCGGGGAGAGCTCGAGCAGGGCGAGCGGGTTGCCGCCTGTCTCCGTGACGAGGCGGTCGCGGACCTCTGACGAGAGTGCGATGCCCGCGTGGCGGTCGACCAGCGCCTCGGCCGCCGCCGCGTCGAGCCCGCCCAGGTGGAGCTCTGGGAGGCCGGGTGCCTCGAAGCGCCGGATCTCGCCCTCGCGGGCGGCGAAGAGCATGGCGATGCCCTCTGCGTCGAGGCGCCTGGCGACGAAGACAAGTGCGTCCGCGGACGCCTCGTCGAGCCAGTGCGCATCGTCGACGAGGCAAAGGAGCGGCCTGCGTTCGGCGGCCTCGGCGAGCAGGCTCAGCACTGCGAGTGAGACAAGGAAGCGGTCGCCACCTCCCGCGGCCAGCCCGAGCGCTCCGCGGAGAGCTGCGGCCTGAGGTTCCGGAATGTCCTCCAGGTGATCGAGGACGGGGAGGACGATCTGGTGCAAGGCGGCGAACGGAAGGTGCGTCTCTGATTCGATCCCACCGCCGCTCAGGATGTGCATCCCGCCGGCTTGATCGCGCGCATCCTCCAGGAGTGCCGACTTGCCGACCCCCGGCTCACCGGAGATGACCAAGACGGCGCTTTGCGACGAACGAGCGCCGGCGAGGAGTTCTCCGATACGAGCTCGCTCCGGGTCTCTCCCGTAGAGCATCTGGGGTGATCGTATCGCCGCCCTTCTCGTGCACTCGGCGAGCCACCCAGGCGAGCGGCGCGCCCTTCAACCCGGCGAAATCGCCGGTGCGATGCCGAGCCGGGACAGCGATGGTGACGACTCCGATTTCGAACCCAAGAAGGAGTGCACCACGATGACCATCGATCCCGTCCACTACGCCCGCCGGTGGAAAACGCTCGGCGTGCTGTCGCTGAGCCTGGTGATCATCGGGCTCGACACCACGATTCTCAACGTCGCCCTGCCGACGCTGCAGAACGAGTTCGACGCCTCCTCTTCGAAGCTCCAGTGGATGGTCGACTCCTATCTGCTCGTCTTCGCAGGCCTGCTGCTCGTCTTCGGCACGCTCGGCGACCGCTTCGGGCGCAAGCTTGCGCTCCAGGCCGGCGTGTCGATCTTCGGGCTCGCCAGCCTCGGCGCCCTCGTCGCCGACTCAGCCGACCAGGTGATCGCCGTGCGAGCGGCGATGGGCGTGGGCGCGGCGCTGATCATGCCCGCCACCCTCTCGATCATCGCCAACGTCTTCACCGGACAGGAGCGCGGCAGGGCGATCGGCATCTGGGCCGCGCTGGCGGCGGCCGGGATCGGCCTCGGGCCGCTCGCCGGTGGGCTGCTGCTCGAGTGGTTCGGATGGTCGTCCGTCTTCCTGATCAACGTGCCGTTCGCGGCCGCCGCGCTGCTGCTCGGCATCCGCTACGTCCCCGAGAGCCGCGATCCCCGGCCCGGCTCGTTCGACCTCCTCGGAGCAGCGCTCTCGACGGCCGGCTTCAGCGTCCTCGTGTACGCGATCATCGAGGCGCCCGAGCACGGCTGGCTGAGCGGTTCGGCGCTCGGATCGCTCGGCGCGAGCGTCGTTCTCCTGGCCGTGTTCTTCTGGTGGGAGCGGCGCATCGCCGAGCCGATGCTCGACTTCGCCTTCTTCCGCAACGCCCGCTTCAGCGTCAGCACGGCGGCGGTCAGCGCGGCCTTCTTCGCACTGCTCGGCGGGATCTTCGCGCTGACGCAGTATCTGCAGTTCGCCCACGGGTACAGCGCGATCGAGGCAGGCGCAGTCATGAGCCCGATGGCCCTGGGGCTCGTCATGGGCGCCGGGTCGTCGAGCAAGGCAGTCGAGCGTCTCGGCACGTCCAAGGTGGTCGCCGCAGGCCTCACCGGCCTCGCGATCCTCCTCGCGCTGACGACGCTCTGGGAGTCCAATACCGGAACGCCCACGCTGGTCGCCTGGTTCTTCGGGTTGACGTTCTCGATGGGCTGGGTCATGGCCCCCGCAACCGACGCGGTGGTCGGCGCGGTACCGGCGGCCAAGTCGGGCGTCGCTTCCGCGACAAACACCGTCGCACGCATGGTCTCCGGAGCCCTCGGCGTCGCCGTGGTCGGCTCGCTCGTCAGCTCCCTCTACGCGAACGACGTCGAGGGCTCGCTCGGCGGCTTGCCCGCTCAGGCCCAAGCGGGAGCCGAGGAATCCGTCGGCGCCGCCGGCGCGATCGCCGCTCAGCTCCCGCCGGAGGCCGCCTCCGGACTGCTCGCCACGACCGGCGACGCGTTCACCCACGCGATGGGCACCGGCCTCCTCGTCGCCGCCGCGGTCGCCGGCGCCACAGCCGTGCTCGTAGCCCGCTTCCTGCCGGCCCGCGAGGCGGTCGTCACGGAAACGGGAGCGCCTGAGCCCGAGCTGCGTCCGCTCCCCGACCCCGTCCCAACGGCCTGACCGAGGTGACCAAGGAGAACGGCCACTGGCAGATTGCTCCGTGCGGATATGTACGAGCGACTCGTCGCCGGTACCGCGGCGAGTCGCTCGTTCTCGAGACGGACTTCGATACCGCCGAGGGCTCGATCCGCCTCGTTGACTTCATGCCTCCCCGGGGCAACGTGCGTGACTTCGTGCGCTTGGTCGAAGGGGTCCGCGGCCGAGTGCGCATGCACATGGACCTCAGAGTTCGCGTCGACCACGGTCGGGTTGGTCCGTGGGTGCGCCACGCCGACGGAGCGCAAGCCGCGATCGCGGGCGCGGACAGCGTCTGGCTACGCACTCCCGTCGAGGTGCGCGACGAGGGGTTCGCCGCGCGGGCGGACTTTCTCGTTACAGCCGGCGAGATCGTCCCGTTCGTCCTGACCTGGCATCCCTCGCACGAGGCCGCACCCGCTTCGATCGACCCGTTCCGAGCGCTCGCCGATACGGAGTCGGGCTGACCCAGGCGGCTCGTCACGACTCTTTCGCGGCCCAGTCGCGCGCCGCTTCCTCTATGTCCTTGCCTCCTGGGTTTTGGGCCTGATCAACGGTCGTAGTGGGAGGCACGTGTAGCACGTCGGCGACGAGGTGAGCGTGCCTGCGAAGATGTGCCCTCCGCTGAAATGAGGAACACACTCGAACCCGCCGAGCCGTCCCGCCGGAACGTGCTGCGCGACCTCATCGAGTCCTCCGACCAGCGGGTGAGGGGCGCTGCCACGAACGCCACGAGGTCGCTCGTCGATGCAAGTTCGTCTCGCTATGAGCGATCGATCGACCGCATGCTGGCCACGCCCGTCCGGGTCACCTCGGCGGCCGAGGGTCGAGCCCTGCTCGCCTCGGAGGAGGGAACGGAGGCCGCCGCCGACAATCTGCAGCGGGCGATCGTATTCGCCGTGCCGGTCTTGCGGAGGGTCGCGAGAGGGGCGCGGTTCACCAAGCTGCCCTGGGTGCTCGTGGGTTCCACCGCGCTCTCCAGCGGCCTCACCGTGATCACCGGCGCGCGTGAGGTGCAGGTGCTCGGCTCACTCATTGCCCACCGCATCCAAGAGACGACCGGGGAGGCGGCCGATCCGGCGCTCGTGAAGAAGCTCGCAGTCGAACTCTACCTGGCGCCGAAGCGGGTGCCTGAGCTCTCGGATCGTCGGCTGCGGCTCGGCGGCCTGATGAGGCGATGGGTCGTTCGCGGCGTCTTCGGGCGGAAGACCGGCAAAGCCACGGCCAAGGCGCTCGACGCAGCCGAACAACTCGACATGCGCCCGCACGTCGCCCGGTGGGCGGAGCTCGAAAGTTCGTCCTCTCCGGCGCTACGGGCGGATGGGACCGCAGGACCCACCAGAACCTGAGCTGCGCGAGCGTCTGCCGACCACAGGCCGGAGTATCGTCGGAGTCGGTTGGCGGGCCGCATGAAGCTCTATCCCGACGTTCCCGCGAGGCGTAGGTCGACGATTCTGCGTGATCTCGCTCTCCTCGGACTCGTGCTGCTCTTCGCGTGGGCGGGCTTCAAGGTGCACGACGCGGTCGACAGCTTGGCGGTGCTGGGCTCCGGCGTGAAGGATGCCGGCCTCTCGGTTCAGAGCGGTTTCGGCTCCGCGGCTGGTGCGGTTGAGGGGATCCCGCTCGTGGGTGGAAGTCTCGCCGGCGCGCTCGAGGACGCCGGGCAAGGAAGCGGCGGGAACGTGGCGGCGCTCGGACAACAGGGTGAGGACGAGGTTCACCGCCTCGCGCTGACGCTCGGGCTCATCGTGTTCGCACTACCGACGATTCTCGTGCTCGTGATCATGGTGCCCCCACGCGTCCGGCAGATCCGGCAGCTGGAAGCCGCAAACGCCGCGCTCGTCGACACGCATGACCCCGAGCGGCGACGGGTGCTCGCGATGCGGGCCGCGTTCGGTCTCTCGTACCTGACGCTGCTCAGCTATACGCGTGATCCACTCGGCGACCTCGTCGCGGGACGCTACGACCCGCTCGTCGCTGCCGCGCTCGACGACGCAGGGATCCGGCGACCAACGGCCGGTGGGACTGCAACCGCCACTCCGCCGGCCTGAGCCGGATTTCGCACGGCCTTTGTCTCTCCGGGATGCAAACCACGAAGGCTGGCAAGACAAGAATGCCTCCAGGATCGTCCCCCGAGCCGACCCACCACCTACTAATCGCGATGCGGGAGGCGTAACCTCGAACGTACGAGGGTCCTCGCTTTGTTGGATAGCCTCCACCCCCCCTGCGGCCGGGGGTGCGGGGACCCTCGTACGTGACGGCGTCTGCTCGCACCAAGCGGCTCGGCGAGACGCGGGACGGAAGTGGGACGCAGGCGGCCGCAAAACCGTTGCCTGCGCCCCACACGCCCGAATCAGACCCCCCGACGAGCCTCCCAGCCTTTCAGGCCCGCCCGATACGTCCCAGCACCCAAG
Organism: uncultured Actinomycetes bacterium; assembly: GCA_963700495.1. Classification (GTDB taxonomy): domain Bacteria; phylum Actinomycetota; class Thermoleophilia; order Gaiellales; family Gaiellaceae; genus JACCTU01. The sequence goes on from CAVOXT010000006.1 coordinate 516,369, forward strand.
TCACTCCAAATCCAAGCGTTCGCAGCCTTAACCGACTGGAACCCATCCGTCCTACATCACGCACGTCTCCGACGCATGTAGCCGAGGACGGCGAGAACAAGAACGACGATGATGACAATCCAAAGCCAGGTCGGCACGTGTTCCTTTCGTTGGATACGTGACGACTGTACGACGAGCCGGTCGGTGTTCGCAACATGCGTCGAGCTCGCGCCTGAAACAGGAAGGGCGGTCCGAAGACCGCCCTTCCTGGTGAGCACGTGACCGGAGGCTGCGGCACCCGCCGTCCACGTTCCCCAAGAGTATCGGCCTTCCCCGCGCGAACTTTAGTGCTCCTGCTAACGCGGGATCAGCACCTTGTTGATGACATGGATGACACCGTTGGAGGCTTCGACGTCGGCGGTGGTGACACGTGCACCCCCGACGGTGACCTTGCCGTTGCGGACGCTGATCGCGACCGACTGTCCGTTCAGCGTCTTCGCCGTCTTGAGCTTCACGACCTTGGCCGAGGTGACCTTGCCTTTGACGACGTGGTAGAGCAGGACCGAGCGGAGCTTCGCCTTGTCGGCGGCGAGCGACGCGAGGGTCGCCTTCGGCACCTTGGCGAACGCCGCGTCGGTCGGAGCGAAGACCGTGTACGGGCCTTTGCCCTGGAGCGTGCCGGCAAGGCCGGCTTGCTTCAGCAGTGAGGCGAGCGTCTTGAACTGCCCTGCCGCGACCGCCGTCTGAACGATGTTGCTCTCTTCGCGGGCGTTTGCCGACGCGGACGCACCGACAGCAGTGCCTCCCACGGCGATGATTGCGAGTGACGCGATGATGATGCGGATGCGATTCATTTCCGAGTTCCTTTCCGACTAGGCGGCCGCAGGAAGCAGCACGCGGTCGATGACGTGGATCAGGCCGTTGCTGGCCTCGATGTCGGCGCTGACGACCTTCGCGTCGCCGGCGTGGATGCCGCCGTCGACCGAAAGCGGAAGCCCGCTGCCCTGCACGGTCGGCGCAGACGTGAGCTGGGCGGCCTCGGCAGCCGTCACGGCTCCAGGGACGACGTGGTACGTGAGGACGTCCGTCAGCTTCGCCGGGTCGGCAAGAAGCGACTCGAGCGTCCCCTTGGGAAGCTGCGCGAACGCCTCGTCCGTCGGGGCGAAGACGGTGAACGGGCCGTCACTGCGAAGCGTCGGCTCCAGGCCGGCAGCCTCGACAGCTGCGAGCAGCGTGGTGAACGAACCTGCCTCGCGGGCGGTGTCGACGATGTCGTGCTGTTCCATCTGGTGCTCCTTTGCTGTGTTCGGAGGGGTCAGGTCAGTTGGATGCGGACGCGGGGGTCGCCCGACGCACGTCCGCGGGGCGGCGCCGTCGTGCGAGCAGGGCGACGGTCCCGTAGACGCCGGCGAGCCCGACAAGCCCGTAGACGATCCGGCTGGCGGCGTTCGTCTCGCCGAAGTCGAGCCCGAATACGGCGGCGACGAGATCGAACTCGGCGACCGCGACGAGGCCCCAGTTGAGCGCCCCGACGAGTACGAGTGCGGCGGCGAGAACATCGAGCTTCTTCACTTTCGTTCACCTCCTGTATAGATGTTGTTCATGTCGCGCCAGGCTAGTCGAACGAGCGAGCCTTGTCAAGGTGTTGTTTCGCTGTTGTATAGTTGCTGTCGTGGCGAGCGAAACCGTGTTGCGGATCGGCGAGCTGAGCAAGCGCTCGGGCGTGAGCCCCGAGCTCTTGCGGGCGTGGGAACGCCGCTACGGCCTGCTTCGCCCTGTCCGCTCGGCCGGAGGCCTACGGCTCTACTCGACCGAGGACCTCGAACGGGTGCGCCTGATGCGGCAGCATCTCGCCGGCGGGCTCGCCGCCGCCGAGGCGGCGGCGCTCGCGTCGCGGGCTCTGCTCGGCGAGGTCCAGGCCCTGCCGGAGCTCGCGCGGGAGCGGGCGCGCGACGACCTCGCCGAGGCACTCGACAGCTTCGACGAGCCGCGGGCGCAGGCGGTTCTCGACCGGCTGCTCGGCGTCGCGACCGTCGACGCACTCCTCTCCGAGGTCGTTCTTCCCTACCTCCACGACCTCGGCGACCGCTGGCAGCGCGGCGAGGCTTCGATCGCGCAGGAGCACTTCGCCTCGAGCGTGCTGCGGGGCCGTCTGCTCGGGCTGGCCCGCGACTGGGGCCGTGGCCTCGGACCGCTCGCCGTGCTCGCCTGCCTGCCCGGCGAGCGGCACGATCTCGGCCTGATCGCGTTCGGGCTCGCGCTCCGCTCCCGCGGCTGGCGGATCGGCTACCTCGGCAGCGACACGCCGCTCGAGACGCTCGACGAGGCCGCCGGGTCGCTCGCGCCCAGCCTCGTCGTGCTCAGCGCGAGTACCGCTGAGCGAGTCCGCGACGCCGAGCCTCAGCTCCGGGCACTCGCGCAGCACCACCGGCTCGCCCTCGGCGGTGCCGGCGTCGCCGACGTCGACGGCGCGAGCATCGACGCGCTTCTTCTGACCGGCGACCCGGTCGCGGAAGCAGATCGCGTGACGGCGCGCATTCAGGCAACCGGCCCCGGATGACGCGCCGATCCACCGATGCCGCGCGAGCTTGACGGCTGGCACTCGAGCGAGCGGCGGCGCGCCGACGGCTCGATCGAGACCGAGCAGCGAATGCTCGCAGAGCACGCAGTCGTCGGGACTTCCGAGGAGGGTGGGCGATTGCTCGGCCGCCGCTACTGGCTCGAGGTGACTCGTGCCAGTCGCGGGCTCCTGCGTTGTCGCGAGAGCGCGGAAGGGGTCGAATTGCGCCTGCTCGGCTTCGGCCCCACGCTCCTAAGGCTGGGACCTGCGCAGATCACCATCGAGAAGGAGCAGGTCAGCTGCCGGTATCCGATCCGCGGCGGCCTGCTCTCGCGGCGCGCCGACGGTGCGCTCACCCTCTCGCAGATCGGCAGTGAGCGGCCCGAGTTGCGCGTCGCGGTGACCGGTTTCTTTGCGCGCCTGGGTGTGCGGCCCGGCTTCCCGCGATGGAGCGGCACGATCTACGAGCAGATCCAGCGCCGTGTGCACGTCGCAATCAGCCGCCGCTACTTCAGCCGTTTGATCGAAGAGACGCGGTGAGAGTCGCCGTTCTCGGCGCGACCGGAGTCATCGGCCGCGCCCTCGTCCCGGTGCTGGCCGAGCGAGGCGAGGTCGTCGCCGTTTCACGACGCGGCATCGGGCCCGAGCACAACGGTGTGCGGGCCGTCGCCGCCGACGCGACGGACGCGCCGTCGATTCGCGGCGCGCTCGAGGGTGTCGACGTCGTCTACTACCTCGTCCATTCGCTCGGCTCGTCGAACTTCGCCGAGCTCGACCGTCGGGCGGCCTCCACCGTCGCGCGTGAAGCCGAGCGGGCGGGCGTCGCCCAGATCGTCTACCTGGGCGGACTCGGCGACGACCGACCCGACCTCTCGCCGCATCTCAGAAGCAGGATCGAGACCGCCGCCGCGCTCTCCGCCGGATCGGTTCCCGTCACCACGTTGCGCGCGGCGGTCGTCGTCGGCCGCGGCAGTGCCGGCTTCGAGACGATCGTCGCGCTCGTCGACCGGCTCCCGGCGATGGTCGCCCCGAGGTGGATCTCGACTCCGACGCAGCCGATCGCGCTCGCGGACGTCGTCCGCTATCTCGCAGGCGTCGCGCGCCGACCCGGAGACGATCGGCGAGAGCTTCGACGTCGGCGGCCCCGAGGTCCTCACCTACAGGCAGATGATCGAGCGTATTGCCGGCATCCGCGGCCGACGGCCGCTGATCGTCGAGGTGCCGATCCTGAGCCCGCGACTGTCCTCGTACTGGCTCCACCTCGTCACCCCAGTCCGGGCGGGCGTCGCGCGCCCGCTCATCGAGGGTCTCCGCAACCCGACGATCGCACGCGACGACCGCATCCAGCGCCTGCTTCCTTTCACCCTCACACCGTTCGACGACGCGGCGCGTGCGGCCTTGTCACCGCTGAGTGACGACGGGCGATCAAGGTGACGAGGCGTCCCTCGCAGGACGGTGACCGGGACGCGCGACGCTCTTGTCTCAGCCTAGTGCCTTGAGTCGACTCTCAGATAGGTACGCGCGTGCCTCAAGATGGGTAGCCGCCCCCGATGACGGCGAGGCGGCGCTGGCCGTACCGTCGATCTCGCCGCACGGGCGGCCGTGCGGTTGAGCACCGCAGCAACCCGCCGGAAGTGATGACTGAACACGTCCAGTTCTATGACGCCACGTACAGCAAGTTCCAGCTCGGCGCGCGACGGCGCGTGCGAGCCGAGACGTTTGCGCAGGACGAGGGCCAGAACAGTTGGCTGACGACCGACGAGTGGCGCGTCGCGCTCGACCGGCTGCAACTCAGGCCCGGCGCGAGGGCGCTCGACGTTGCGTGTGGCTCCGGCGGACCCGATCTCTTTCTCGCCCGCACGACGGGAGCCGAGGTCGTCGGCGTCGACATCAACCGCCACGCGATCGAGACGGCGAACGAGCTCGCACGGCGACAGGGCCTCAACACACTCGCCCGCTTCCAGCCGGCCGACGCGTCGCGACCGCTGCCCTTCGAGGACGAGTCGTTCGACGCCGTCGTCTGCGTCGACTCCATCAACCACCTGCCCGACCGCCTGTCGGTGCTCTGCGATTGGCATCGACTGCTCAAGCCGGGCGGGCACGTCATGTTCACCGACCCGATAGTCGTCACAGGGCACCTCTCGAGCGAGGAGATCGCGCTCCGCGCCTCGATCGGCTTCTTCGTCTTCTCGCTGCTCGACGACGACAAGCGCCTGATCCGCGAAGCGGGGTTCGACCTCGTCAGCTGCGAGGACACGACCCGTAGCGTCGTCCGGGTGGCGCGCCGCTGGCTCGAGTCGCGGGCATACCACCGCGCCGAGCTCCTCGAAGACGAAGGCGAGGAGACATTCGTGGGAATGCAGAGCTTCTTGTCGGTCGTCCACGCCCTGGCTGAGGAGCGACGGCTCTCCCGTTTCACGTTCGTCGCTCGAGCCAACTGAACCTCTCCAGATAGGTACGCGCGCGACTGAAGATGGGTAGCCGTCCCCGATGACCGGGAGGCGGCACAGCCGTACCGTCGAGTTCCGCGCACGAAGTCGTGCGCCCGACACGAGGGAGACACCTGATGACAAGCACGCTGGACGCAAACAAGCCCGACCTCGACGCGATCAAGCAGCGCCAACAGCAGGCCTGGGCGAGCGGCGACTTCGCCGTCGTGGCGGCGCGGATCGTGCTCGTGGCAGAGCATCTCTGCGACAGCGCCGACCTCCGCGCGGGGTGGCGTGTGCTCGACGTCGCCACCGGGAGCGGCAACGCCGCCATCGCTGCGGCGCGACACGGCTGCACGGCTGTCGGCATCGACTACGTGCCGAGCCTGCTCGAGCGAGGCCGCGAGCGGGCGGCCGCCGAGGGGCTCTCGGTGGAGCTGCTGGAGGGAGACGCCGAGGCGCTGCCCTTCCCCGACAACTCGTTCGACGCGGTCACGTCGGTCTTCGGCTGCATGTTCGCCCCCGACCACGCGCAGGCGGCCGCCGAGCTGCTCCGGGTCTGCCGGCCCGGCGGCACCATCGCTCTGGCCAGCTGGACACCGGAGGGATTCATCGGCGAGCTCTTCCGCACGGTCGGCGGGCACGTGCCGCCGCCGGCCGGGGTTCGGTCGCCGATGCTCTGGGGCACCGAAGCGCATCTGCGCGAACTGATGGGCGACAGCATCTGCTCGCTCGAGGTCGCGGAGCGAACCTTCACGTTCAGGTTCACGTCGGCCGAGGACTTCGTCGCGTTCTTCCGGACGTGGTACGGCCCGACGCTCAAGGCCTTCGCCGCGGTCGAGGGAAGTGCACGTGACGCACTCGAGCAGGATCTCGTCGCGCTCGCGCGCCGGTTCGACCGGCTCGGCACCGACGCGATCGCCATCCCGGCCACCTACACCGAAGCCGTGGCGATCACGCGCTGAGCAAAAGAACTACCCGCGAACACACCAATCCGAGAGGAGCAGATCTCCGATGGACACAGCAACGATGACCCAGTCCGGGTCGGACGGCGAGCGCTCGCGGTGAGCGGTCTCGCCGCCGTCTTCTTCGCCGCCTCGCTCGGCTACGGAGCCGACCAGGCGCTGGCCGCCTACACGGTCAAGCTGAATGCGGAGACGCTGACGATCGCCGGAGACGCGGCGAGCGACAAGCTCGTCCTGCAGTTCGACTCCGGCGCGCCGACGCACGGTCCAGGTCGACGTCGGTGCGGACGGCACTACCGACTTCAGCGTCGGTCTGAGCGCCGTCACTGCGATCGACGTCAAGGCGGGCGCCGGCGATGACGAAGTCAGCGTCGTCGGGCGCGATCCCAGCGGCGGCCCTGACAATTCAAGGCGGCGCAGGCAACGACACGCTGCGGGGCGGAAACGGTCCTGAGCATCCTCCTCGGCGGTGCCGGGGACGACTTCGTCGACGGCAACCGCGGTAACGACGAGGCGGTTCTGGGCGGTGGCGACGACACGTTCCAGTGGGATCCCGGTGACGGGAGCGACATCGTCGAGGGACAGGGCGGCAGTGACACGACTCGACTTCAACGGCGCCAACGTCGGTCGAGCAGATCGACGTGTCGGCCAACGGCCACGCGTCCGGTTCACCCGAAACATCGCGGCCATCGTGATGGACCTCGACGGCATCGACGACGTCAACTTCCACGCCCTCGGCGGCTGCGGACATCGGTCGTCGTCAACGACCTCGAGGGAACCGATCTCAAGCGGGTCGACATCGACCTCGACGCGATCGGCGGAGTCGGCGACGGCCAGGCCGACACGGTCACGGCTCTCGGCACGGAAGCTGCCGACAAGGTGCAGCTCTCCTCGCCTGGCGGCTTCGTGATCATCTCCGGCCTGTCCGCGCAGGTGCTCGTGGAAGGCGAGGAAGCGGCGAACGACGACGTGAACGTGTCGACCCTCGGGGGCGACGACACGATCACGGGTGGCCGCGAGGTCTTCGGCCCGGCGTCGATCAACGTCGACGGTGGGGCGGGCGACGACGTCACGCGCTACAACGGCACGGACGTCGCCGACACGATCGAGATCACCGCCAACGGCACCGAGGTCAGCACGTTCGCATCCCTGTCGGCGAGGCTCGACACGACCGCCGTGGAGAGCGTTGTCGTGCTCGGTCTCGCCGGGACCGACACGATCACGGCCGCCGGCAACCTCGCCCCGCTGACGGCACTGACGATCGACGGCGGTGACGACGGCGACTTCCTCCGCGGCGGAACCGGAGCAGACCTCATCATCGGCGGCGACGGCGACGACTTCGTCGACGGCAACCAGGGCGCGGACCGGGCGCTGCTCGGCCGCGGCGACGACCGCTTCCAGTGGGACCCCGGCGACGGCAGCGACACCGTCGAGGGGCAGAGCGGCATCGACGCCCTGGACTTCAACGGCTCCGGGGCCTCCGAGGGCATGGACGTCTCAGCCGATGGCGGGCGCGTGCGCTTCACCCGCAACGTGGGCATCATCGTCATGGACCTCGACGGCGTCGAGAACATCCTCGTCCGCGCCCTCGGCGGCTCGGACAACGTCGTGGTCAACGACCTGAAGGGCACAGACGTCGACAATGTCGACATCGACCTCAGCGCGATCGGCGGCGGCGGCGACGCTCAGGCCGACGCGGTGGTCGTCAACGGCACGAACAAGCGAGACGCGATCCAGGTCACCCGGTCGGGCGCACAGGTCTCGGTCGCCGGCCTGAAGGCGCAGACGCGGATCGTCGGCAGCGACACGGCGCTCGACACACTCCGAATCCAGACGCTCGACGGCAAGGACAGCGTCGACGTCGCGGCGGACGTGAGCGACGTGATCATCCCCGTCGTCGACCTCGGCGCCGGCCAATGACACGTGTGTGACGGCGGCGTGCACGGCTCAAGCGCCCAAAGCCCTGCGGCGTAGAGGACCGTCGCCCCTTCATCGAGGCCCGCGCGGGAACGTACCGTCCGCGCGGGCCTCGCTCTTCAGGCTCGCGAGCCGGAGCTCGGCTGCGCGCTGTGCGGCCTCGCGGCGTGTCGTCGCCCCGAGCTTCGTCAGCACCGCGGCGACGTGGTGCTCGGCCGTCCGCGGCGACACGACCAGCCGGTCGGCGATCTCCGCGTTCGTGAGCCCGCCGACCAGGAGCGCCAGCACCTCGAGCTGGCGGGCGGTCAGTCCGGCCGGGTTGGCGCGCGTCGCCTCCCGCGGCCCCTGGGGAACGCGGATCCCGAGCTCGCGCATGCGCCCGGCGACACGCCTCGTCAGCGGCTCGGCGCCGAGCCCGCGGGCGATCTCGATCGCCTCGACCAGCGCCTCCTCGTCGTCGAGCAGCGAGAGCATCAGCGCGCGGTCGTACGTCCACCCGACCTCGCCGAAGGCGTCGGCCGCTTCCAGCCAGTCGCGCCGCAGCATCGCGGCGTACGGGGCCGAGCGTCGGCTCGTCGAGCTCGACGTCGATCCCGGCGACGGCCGCCCACGCCGCGACCCGGATCGCAAACCGACCACTGAGAGTGCCGCGCGGTCGGATCTCGTCGACGAGCTTCGTCGAACCGCTCGGTCGGCATCGGCGCGCCGCTCGTCAGCGCCCACTCGGTCGCCAGCTCGAGGACCGGCGCGATCCGCTGCAGCTCGCCGGTGCGATCGGCCTGAGCCGCGAGGTCGGCCAGCCGCTCGGACGCGTCCGGATCGCCCCGGCGAACGGCGAGCTCGGTCAGAACGGTCTTGGCGAGCAGCTGGACGACCGTGATGCCCTGCTCGATCTCGCCGCGCGTGACCCGCTCGGCCTCGTCCCACGTCACCGGCGCGGAGGCGGAGCCAGGCGAGCATCGTGGTGACATACGAGACGAACGTGTGCACCTCGTGCTCCTGGGCGTAGGCGAGCGCCTGCTGCGCGTACCGGAGACGCCGGCTCGGGCTGCACCCAGCATCATGAGCGTGTAGCCGAGGTTGACGAGCGCGCGCGTCGCCTCGTGCCGGTCCCCGGCGGCGTCGGCGATGGCGTGCGCCTCGAGGAGCGTGGCGGTGTCGCGCGTGATCCAGCTGCACTCTGCGCGCTGCCGATGTTGACGAGCGCGTGTGCGCGCGTGCTCTCGTCGCCGAGCCGGGTCGCGAGCTCGAGCGCCCGATCGCCCCACGCGAGCGCCTGCTCGGCGTCCTCCGCGAGCATCGCGAGCTGCGAGAGCCCGCTGTAGGCGCGCGCGAGCTCGACCGACTCGCCGAGCGGCTCGAGGATCGCGATCGCCTCGAGCGCCTTCGCCCGCGCGGCGCGCCGTCGCCGGCGAACCAGTGGAACCGCGACAGGACCCGCGTGCAACGGCCGACGGCCGCCTCGTCGCCGAGCTCCCCGTAGATGCCGATCGCACGCTCGATCGCGGGAAGGCGTCGTCGAGCCGGCCGACGACGTACGCGGCCGTCGCCAGCTCCTCGAGCACCGCCGCCTGCTCGGGCGGCGGTAGCCGCTCGACGAAGTCCGAGGCGCGCCGGTAGTGGGAGTACGCCTCCCGGTTCGACTCCAGCGCCGCCGCCCGCCGCGCGGCGACGAGCGCGTAGTCGGCGACGACGTCCTCGCGCGCCCGCGGCTTCCGCGTGGTGGACGATGTCGGCCGGGATCGGCGTCCGCGGCGAGCAGGGCCTCGAGGATCTCGCCGTGGAGGCGACGTCGCGCGGCGATCGGGACGCTCGACCTGATCGCGTTCCGTGCCAGCTCGTGCCGGAAGCGGACGTACGCGGAGATCGACCTCGAGCAGCTGCCGGCGCTCCGGCTCCTCGGCCGCCGACGGCCCAGTCCGGCATCACCGCGTCCAGCACCGAGACGTGCCGACGCGGTTCGGCACGACCGAGACGAGCTCGACGAGGTGACGCGCGTCGGTCGTCGAGCCGAGACGCGCGGCCGAGGACCGCGTTCGCGACCGAGGGCGGCAGCGTCGGCGGCGGGCCGCGAGGTCAGCAGCTCGGTGACGTAGAACGGATTCCCGCCGGTCGCCGCGTAGACCTCGTCCGCCGTCGTCGCCGGCGAGCGAGGCGACCGCGCTCTCCGACAGGGGTGCGAGCTCGAGCACGACGGAGTCCTCGGCGCGGATCGCGCCGAGGGTCGCGTGAAGCGGATGACCCGGCGGCGCCTCGCCGCCCCGGAAGGTCAGGACGAGCAGCGCCGGCAGGGACGCCGATCCGCCGCCCGAGCACGGTGATCGCGTCGAAGCGTCGCATCGTCCGCCCAGTGCACGTCCTCGAGCACGAGCACGGTCGGCCGCGGCGGGAGCTCGAGCTCCGCGATCAGCAGCGCCTGGATGTCGTGCGGCGCCGCGCCGGCCGAGAGCGCCTCCTCGAGCGCCGCCGAGACGCTCCCGACGAGGTCGCGAATCGGACCCAGCGGCCGCGGAATCGAGAGGTCGTCGCAGGTGCCGACCAGCACCCTCGCCCCGGCTCCGAGACCCTCGACGAACCGGGTGACGAGCGAGGTCTTGCCCGATCCCCGGCTCGCCGGTGACGAAGACGACCCGACCCTCGCCCCGCGCCGCCGCCTCGCGCGCCTCGGCGAGCGTGGCCAGTGCGCCGTCGCGCTCGAGCAGCTCCACAGGTCAACGATAGACCTGGTTCGGGGACTCGTTCAGCTGCGCGCGACCAGCCCGAGCTCCGAGGCGCGGCGGGCAGCGTCCCGCCGCGTCACGGCGCCGAGCTTCGTCAGCACGGCGGCGACGTGGTGCTCGGCTGTCCGCGGTGACACGACGAGCCGGTCGGCGATCTCCGCGTTCGTGAGACCCCGGGCCATGAGCGCCAGCACCTCGAGCTGTCGCGCGGTCAGTCCAGCCGGATTCGCACGGGTCGACTCCCGCGGCCCGGGGGGAACGCGGAGTCCGAGCTCGCGCATGCGCCCGGCCACACGCTTCGTCAAGGGCTCGGCCCCGAGCCCCCGGGCGATCTCGATCGCCTCGACCAGCGACTCCTCGTCGTCGAGCAGCGACAGCATCAGCGCCCGGTCGTACGTCCACCCCACGTCGCCGAAGGCGTCGGCCGCTGCCATGCCAGTCGCCCAACCGCATGGCGGCGTGCGGTGCCGAGATCGGCTTGTCGAGCTCGGTGTCGACCCCGGCGACGGCTGCCCACCCGGCCAGCCTGCATCGCACCACAACCGGCGAGACCGCCGCGTCGGCGTCTCTCGTCGAGGAGGTTCTCGAAACGTTCGGTCGGCATCGGCGCGCCGCTGGTCAACGCCCACTCCGTGGCCAGCTCGAGCAGCCGGTCCGATCCTCTGCAGCTCGCCCGTGCGATCGGCCTGAGCTGCGAGGTCGGCCAACCGCTCGCGGCATCCGGATCGCCGCGGCGCACGGCCAGCTCGGTGAGAACCGTCCTAGCGACGAGCCGGGGCATGGGGATGCCCCGCTCGAGTCTCGCCCCGCGCGATGCGCTCCGCCTCGTCCCACTCGCCGGCCCGGAGACGCAGCCAGGCGCCCGTCGTGACGGCATACGAGGCGAGCGTGTGCACCTCGTGCTCCTGCGCGTAGGCGAGCGCCCGCCGGAAGTACCGCGTCGCCGGCTCCGGCTGCACCCAGCACATGAGCGAGTAGCCCAGGACGACGAGCGCACGCATCGCCTCGTGCCGGTCCCCGGCGGCGTCGGCGACGACGTGCGCGTCGAGGAGCGTGGCGGTTTCGCGGTGATCGAGCTGGATCCTCGCGCCTGCCGATGTTGACGAGCGCGTGTGCACGGGTGCTCTCGTCGCCGAGCCGGATCGCGAGCTCGAGCGCCCGTTCCCCCCATGCGAACGTCTGCTCGGTGTCCTCCGCGAGCATCGCGAGTTGCGAGAGCCCGCTGTAGGCGCGCGCCAGCTCGGCCGACTCGCCGAGCGGCTCGAGGATCGTCGATCGCCTCGAGCGCCTTCTCCCGCGCCGCGGCACCGTCGCCGGCGTACCAGTGGAAGCGCGACAGGACCCGCGTGCAACGGCCCACGGCCTCCTCGGTCACCGAGCTCGCCGTAGATTGCGATCGCGCGCCCGATCGCCGGAAAGGCGTCGTCGAGCCGGCCGACGAGGTACGCGGCGTCGCCAGCTCCTCGAGCACTGCCGCCTGCTCTGGCGCGAGGAAGTCGGTCGACGAACGCCGAGGCGCGCCGGTAATGGGAGTACGCCTCCCGGTTCGAGTCGAGCGCCGCCGCTCGCCGCGCGGCGACGAGCGCGTACTCGGCGACGACGTCCTCGGCGCCTGCAGCTTCCGCGTGGTGGACGATGTCGGCCGGGTCGGCACTCGCGGCGAGCAGAGCCTCGAGGATCTCGCGCGTGGAGGCGACGTCGCGCGGCGATCGGAACGCTCGACCTGATCGCGTTCCGTGCCAGCTCGTGCCGGAAGCGAACGTACCGGAGATCGACCTCGAGCAGCTGCCGACGCTCCGGCTCCTCGGCCGCGGCCGGCCAGCCCGGCATCACCGCGTCCAGCAGCGACGTGCCCACGCGGTTCGGCACGACCGAGACCAGCTCGACGAGGCGCCGTGCGGCGTCGTCGAGCCGAGACGCGCGTCCGAGGACCGCGTTCGCGACCGACGGCGGCAGGTCGGCGGCAGGCCGGGACGCGAGCAGCTCGGTGACGTAGAACGGGTTGCCTCCGGTCGCGGCGTACACCTCGTCCGCGTCGTCGCCGGCGAGCGAGGCGACCGCGCTCGCCGACAGCGGCTGCGAGCTCGAGAACCACCGAGTCGTCGGCACGGATCGCGCCGACGGACGCGTGCAGCGGATGACCCGGCGGCGCCTCGCCGCTCCGGAAGGTCAGAACGAGCAGCGCCGGAAGCGAGCCGATCCGCCGCCCGAGCACGGTGATCGAGTCGAGCGTGGCATCGTCCGCCCAGTGCACGTCCTCGAGCACGAGCACCGTCGGCTGCGGCGGGAGCTCGAGCTCGGCGATCAGCAGCGCTCTGGATGTCGTGCGGCGCCGCGCCGGCGGAGAGCGCCTCCTCGAGCGCCGCCGAGACGCTTCCGACGAGGTCTCGAATCGGGCCCAACGGCCGCGGAATCGAGAGGTCGTCGCAGGTGCCGAGCAGCACCCGTGCCCCCGCGTCCAGATCCCGCACGAAACCGGGTCACGAGCGAGGTCTTGCCGATCCCCGGCTCCCCGGTGACGAAGACGACGCGACCTTCGCCCCGCGCTGCCGCGTCGCGCGCCTCGGCGAGCGCAGCCAATGCCCCATCGCGCTCGAGCAGCTCCACAGGTCAAAGATAGACCCGGCGCGGAGCTGGGCCGGCCCACCTGGAGCAGCCTTGCCCCTGCGGGTTTACCGAACTCGGATCGGGAGAGTCACCGATGGACGCGAGCCGTTGGTTCGCAACTCTCGGTCTTCGCCCGTCTCTTGAAAGGAGATCCATGGCACAGACAACCGACACCCCCGTCCTCGACTTGCTGGCGGACATGACCGCCGCGTCGATCGAGGCGTCGAGCCTCGACGCGGAGACGTTGATGCTCGTCCGCATCGCCGCGCTCGTCGCGGTCGACGCACCACCGGTCTCGTATGCCTTCAACCTGGAGGCTGCGGGTGACCTCGAGATCGACCCCGAGCAGGTTCGGGGAGTTCTCGCGGCGGTCGCGCCGATCGTCGGCACCGCACGTGTCGCCTCGGCGACGAGCAATATCGTGCGGGCACTCGCGCTCGAGCTCGAGGTCGCCGAGCTCGAAGCGGAGACCAAATAAGCCCAGGCGGAGCCGCCTCCCTCCGGAGTCCCGAGAGCGAGGCGGCTCCGCCTGTCTTTCATCTGCACGACTGAAGAACCAGCGGCCAGCCGACGACTTCTGCGCGATCTGGCGAACGCTGACCGCCGCGATGCTCAGAGGCCTACTGAAGCGTCAGAAGAACGGGAATCAGCCCGCGGCCGTCGTCGAGCGTCGCCAGGGCCTTCCCCATGATGGCCCCGGCCGCCGCCGCAGGGTCGTCGACACGCATTGCATGACCTTCGGTGGTCGATGTAGTTAGGAGGTTGCCGAGCGTGATCGGCCCGTGGCCGGCATCCGCCTTGCAGTACACGCGGCCCGTGAGCGCAACCGGGACTCGCCCCTCCCCCGGCCTCGCGGCGAGCCGCAAGGCGGAGCGAAGATTGCCGGCGCCGGACGCCACGCCGACCACTCGCCGGTCGCAGGCTTCTTGCGCCACAGCGATCTCGTCCGGCCCGACGGCGACGACGACCGAGCCCGGCTCGACGTCGGTGCTGGACGCGAACTCTTCCGCGAGATCCGCACCGAGCAGCTTGATGTCGCCGGCGCCGCCGTCGAGATGGATCGTGAACTCGCCCGCGTCGTTCATGAGCCGCAGGTCGCCTTCGTTTCCCTTGCCGCCCAGATCGAGGACCGCGAAGCTCGAGTCGAAGGTGAAGACGAATGTTCCGGCGTTGTCGCGAATCCGCAGGTCACCCTCGTTTCCCGGCGCCCCGAGATCGAGGAGTCCGAACCGTGAATCCAGCGTCACCGCGTCGTTGCCGTTTGCATCCTTCAGCACCAGCGTGCCGTCTTGCCCATTGATGACGACCCTGGCGTTTCCGTCGCCGTCTCGGAGGATGAGATCGCCGTCGCGACCCTTGGTGCCGACCGTGATGTCGCCGTTTCCGCCGTTGAGCGTGATGACCGGCGCTCCGCCCGGGCTCGCGGCGATGCTGACGATTCCATCGAACTGCTCAGGCATTTCGCCTCTCTACGCCGAACGGCTCGGCACCGAGAGCGCCAACGGCGGTTGGTGTCGGCCCGACCCTACGTCCTCGACCACGCCGATGACAACCCCGTGAGCTTCACGGATCGGCCGGGCTGAGCTGCCTCGCGGACTCGGGCAGGAGGAGCACGTCGCACGCCCCCGATCAGGACGGAGGTCGGGGCGTGAACGGCCGCAACTCGTCGTCCCCCTCGCGGATGACGGCGTAGCTCGACTCGGGAACCTCGTTCCAGGCACCGGCGAGGTCCCCGAGCGGCTCGGAGACGATCAGCCTCGACTCGTCCGACAGTTGCTGCAGCACAGGGAGGTCGGGGTGCTGCTGACGCAGCGTGCTCACGTCGGTCGAGTAGAAGAGCGAGCGCGAGTCCCCTTCGCTCGAGTACCGGAACCCCCACACCTGCGCACCGTCCGTCGTAGCCACCGTCATCTGGATCGGGTGCTCGATGCCGTGCCGCCGTCCGGTCTCCTCGATGAAACCGACCGCACGTTCGACGGCGCCCGGCGGATCGTCCTCGAGCCCCAGCGTGAGCGCCAGGAAGAAGAAGACCTCCGAGTCCGTCGAGCCCTCGATCGAAGGGTAGAGCTCCGGATCGACCGCGAGAACGAGATCGCGCTTGACCTGGTGGAACTCGCGAATGAGCCCGTTGTGCATCCAGAGCCAGTTGCGGTGGCGGAACGGGTGGCAGTTCGTCTGCTGGATCGGCGACCCGGAGGAGGCGCGGATGTGCGCGAACACGAGCGGTGCCGCGATGTGCGCTCCGAGGTCGCGCAGGTTCCGGTCGTTCCAGGCCGGCTCGACGCTGTGAAAGACACCGGGCGTCTCGTCGGTCCCGTACCAGCCGATCCCAAAGCCGTCGCCGTTCGTCGTCTCCGCCCCGAGCCGGGAGTGGAGGCTCTGGTCGATGAGCGAATGCTTCGGCTTGTAGAGCAGCTCCTCGATCAGGACGGGGGAGCCGGAATATGCGAGCCAGCGACACACTGTTCGACTCCTTCGCTAGTGGTGGAAGCTCGAAGCGGTCGTACGGTCGTGGACCGGCGCCGGCTGCTTCTGCAGACGCGGCAGCTGTCGGTTGATGTCGTCCACGAGCAGATCCGCCAGGTCGTGGGTGAAGCCGCGTCTGACGACGACCCGGAGCGCCGCGAGGTCCTCGCGGTTCTTCGGGAACGTGTACGCGGGCACCTGCCAGCCGCGCTCGCGCAGTGCGTTCGAGACGTCGAAGACCGTGAAGTTCTCGACGTCGTCCCGCAGCGAGAACGCGAAGACCGGCAGTTCGTCCCCCCTCGTGATGAGCTCGAACGGGCCGAGCTCGCCGATCTGCTCGGACAGGCGGGTCGCCACGTCGCGCGCGTAGCCGTGGACCCGCTTGTAGCCCTCGAAGCCGAGCCGGAGGAAGTTGTAGTACTGAGCCACGATCTGAGCACCCGGCCTCGAGAAGTTGAGCGCGAACGTCGGCATGTTGTCGCCCAGGTAGTTGACCCAGAAGATCAGATCTTCCGGGAGCGACTCGGCGTCTCGCCAGACGATCCAGCCGACGCCGGGATACACGAGCCCGTACTTGTGGCCCGAGGCGTTGATCGAGGCAACGCGCGGAAGGCTGAAGTCCCACTCGACCTCCGGGTCGACGAAGGGTGCGACGAAGGCCCCCGACGCCCCGTCGACGTGAACCGGAACGTCGATCCCCGTCTCGCCCTGGAAGGCGTCGAGCGCGTCACAGATCTCCTTCACGGGCTCGTACGAGCCGTCGAACGTCGAGCCCAGGATGGCGACCACGCCGATCGTGTTCTCGTCGCAGAGAGCGACCGCCTCTTCCGCAGACAGGTGGTAGCGCTCCCCTTCCATCGGAACGAGACGCATCTCGACGTCCCAGTAGTTCGCGAACTTCTCCCAGCAGATCTGGACGTTGATGCCCATGACGAGGTTCGGCCTGTCGGCCGGCTTGCCCTCGGCCTTTCGCCGTTGCTGCCAGCGGCGCTTGAGCGCGAGCCCGCCGAGCATCGCCGCCTCGCTCGATCCCGTCGTCGAGCACCCCGTCGCGGCGTCTGCATCCGGCGCGTGCCACAGACGGCTCAGGATGTTGACGCAGCGCATCTCGAGCTCCGCGGTCTGGGGGTACTCGTCCTTGTCGATCATGTTCTTGTCGAAGCACTCGGACATGAGCCGCTCGGCCTGCGGCTCCATCCAGGTGGTGACGAACGTCGCGACGTTCAGCCGGGCGTTTCCGTCCAGCATCAGCTCGTCGTGGACGATCTGGTACGCGACGTCTGGCGGTAGCTCGCCCGGCGGCAGGTCATGACGCGGGATGCTCGTCGTCTCGAGCGTGAAGAGCGGCGGCACGGAAAGGTTGCCCGAGGACCTCCGCTGCGCTTTCGGATGCTTGAGTGTCAAGACCTGGCCCTTCGTTCGGTGGAGCGCGGAGTATCTCGCACCCGTGCCGACTGGTCGCGAAGCATCGGGTCTCCTATCCTTCCGAGGCCTGACGACCGGCACTTCGACCTAGGCGTCGCCATGTGGATCGACATCGGCAAAGGGTTGATCGGCCCCGTGGTCAAGTCGTGGCAATTTGCGCGTGATCTCGAACGCCAGGTTGAAAAGACGGATGGAGAGCCGCCGGAGCAGCGATGTGTTGCGGTTTCCGGTCGGCCCTGGCGCCGACGTCGCTGCAAACGCGAGGCGTTTCACTCCGGGCCACATCGATACCACTAGCAGGTCACCGATGAGATCCTCGCGAGAGACGGGTCTTACTGAGTGACCGCGACGGAGCCGACGGTTCCGCCGAACATCGATGCGAGAGGAAGGCAGATGCCCGGACAGATCGTGCACTACGAGATCCCGGCGGACGACACCGCGAAGGGACGCGAGTTCTGGGGCTCGCTCTTCGGGTGGCAGTTCGAGACGTTTCCCGGGACGGCCGACTACCACATGACCCAGATCAGCGAACAGACCGGCGGGGCGATCACGACCATGGAGCCCGGCAGGCGAGGTGCCCGCGCCTACTTCGACGTCGAGGACATCAACACCGGCGCCGCGCGCGTCAAGGAGCTCGGCGGCGAGGCCGACGAGCCGATGCCGGTGCCCGGCATGGGCTGGTTCGTGACCTGCAAGGACCCGCAGGGAAACGAGTTCGGCCTCTGGCAGAGCGACGCGTCCGCCCAGGCACCGGCCGGGTAGGCGGTCGAGCAGCGGCCGGCGGCGCCCGTCACTGGGCGCCGCCGCTCGCAGCCCGCTCGAGATCGGCGATCTCGATCTTCTTCATCTCCAGCATCGCCGCCATGACCCGCTGCGACTTCTCCGCGGTCCGGATCGCCGAGCAACTCGAACAGGACAGTCGGAACGATCTGCCACGAGAGGTCGTAGCGGTCCTTCAACCAGCCGCAGGGACCTTCTTCTCCGCCCTCGGAGAGGGTGCCCCAGAACGAGTCGACCTCTTCCTGACTGTCGCAGTGCACCTGGAACGAGACGGCTTCGTCGAACGTGAACTCGGGCCCGCCGTTCAGGGCGACGAACGGCTGCCCGTTCAGCTCGAAGCTCACGGCCATCACCGTCCCTTCGGGCCGGGGGCCGGCTGAGCCGTAGTGGGCAACGTCGACGATCCTCGAGTTCGGGAACACCGAGGTGTAGAACGTCGCCGCCTCTTCGCCTTCGGTGTCGAACCACAGGCATGAACTGATCTTCTGCATCGCGTCGTCCTTTCTGTTGGGACCGCACCTATGACTTAGACGACCGCACGGGCGAGAACTCATCGCCCACGCCGACTCGGTTGACAAGCAGCCGGCAACGGAATAGAAGAGGTGCTCGGCCAAAGGAGGCTGAGCTGCACCGATTTTGGAGATCAGCGGTGCTGCGGCAAACGGGACGGCCCGAGCCGGGCCAGGCCCGAGGGGCGCGGAGACGCAATGCCGCGCTGTCTTTTTACGCACACCTAACGCCGGGAGAGGAGGCGCACGCATGGCCGACTTCAATGAGGACGTCAACGTCGACGGTCAGGTCGTCGTTTCGCGACCGTGGTCGGATTGGCTGTTCCTCCTTCAGAAGCGGGACGTCCAGGGCAACGGCGGCTTTCACATCCACAACCCGTGGGGCAACTCCAACCAGCCGCAGGGCGCGGCCGATCGCAACCGGTTGGAGATCGGCTACCGGACCTCCGGCGGACAGGACCTCTGGGGGCAGCTCGTGATCCACGGACCGACGGGCAGAGTCGGGATCGGCACCGTCAGCCCTCAGGAGAAGTTCGTCGTTGCCGGCGGCGGCGCCCGGATCAACGGCGTCACCGTCGGAACCGACGTCGCCGGGATCAACTACGCGTTCGAGTACGAGACCGTCGGCGTCTCGCAGACGAACTTCAACCTCCGCCTGCAGTCGCCGAACGCGATCATCTTCCACACCGGCGGGACCTCACCGGGAGAGAAGGTGATCATCACGGCCGACGGCGACATCCGGCTGCTCGGCGCGGACTGCGCCGAGTTCTTCGAGGCGGAAGACCCCGCGACCGTCGAGCCGGGGACGGTGCTGGTGATCGGCGAGAACGGCAGCCTCCGCCCGTGCGAGCTGGAGTACGACAAGCGCGTTGCCGGCGTTGTCTCCGGCGCGGGCTCGACGAAGCCCGCGATCGTCCTCGACCATGGCTCGGCCGACGTCGGCGTCCCGGTGGCGCTGAACGGAAAGGTTCACTGCAAGGCCGACGCGGGCGCAGCGCCGATCGAGGTCGGCGACCTGCTGACGACCTCGTCGACGACGGGTCACGCGATGAAGGCGAGCGACGCAGGGCGATACCTCGGCTCGATCCTCGGCAAGGCGCTCGCGCCGCTGCCCGAGGGCCGCGGCCTGGTTCCCGTCCTCGTCGCGCTCCACTGAGGAGCGACGGTGGCCGCGTCACTTCGTGCCTTCGCAACCTGTATCGGCATCAACGGCCCGTTCTCCGTGCTCGGCGACTTCTACGGCTTCCGTCAACGGCGGCTGCCGACGGATCCAACCGGCGTGCGCGTCGAGGTGTCGATCAGGGACCAGATCAACAGTCTCCGCGGAAGGCACTTCAACCTCAACGTGATCAAGGTCGGGAGCGACCAGTTCACCACCTCTGATCACAACGAGATCGACTACAGCATCTTCAAGGTGCGAAACGTCTACCGCCAGGTCGGGGTCGGCGTCGGACGCATCCTCCACTTCGTCGTCTCCACGGCGGATGCGAACGGCCTCGACAGCCCCACGACCGAGGGCGATCTCGAGGACCTGACGGGAGACTGGACGGTGCCGAACGACGGGATCGACCTCTTCATCCCGCACAACATGAACATCCCGTCGAACGGCGGGTCGGTCCTCGGGAAGTCGGCGATCGACGGTCCGTGCGACAAGAACTCGAAGGGGATGACGGGCTCGACCGTCGGGCTCTGGGGCTCGGAGCAGACCGCCCGCACGTTCGCCCACGAGCTCGGGCACTACCTCGGTCTCTCCCACAACCACGGTGCCGCCTGCCCCACGACGGCCGCAGCGCTGAACAACCTGATGGCGCAGTCACGCTGCGCGACGAGCACGCGGAACTCGACGTTGCTCACGAGCTCCCAGGGGACGAACATGAGCGATCACTGCTCGACCAAGGCGGGCTGCTGAAATGGAGAGGACAATGAGCTCACAGCATTCGGGCGGAGACATGATCGATGCGAGCGCGTACTCGGTCGACGAGCTGCGCGAGGCCGTGTTCGAGGGGCGGGGCCGCGTGGCCCGGCCGCTGGCGCTTGCGCTCCTGTCCCGCAAGAACTATCCGGGCAAGGTCGCGGACTTCCAGAAGATCCTTCTCGACGAGGACGAGCAGCCGCGGCTCCGTGCGATCGCGGCGTCGGGGCTCGGGGAGGTGCAGACGCCTGCGTCGCTGCGCGCACTCGAGCGCGGTCTCGACAGCCGGCGAGAACGTGACGCTCCGCGCCGTGACGAAAGCTCTGGCCAACGTGGGCGGCAAGAAGCACGTCGAGACGTTGGAGAAGCTCGCACGTAATCCCGGCCCCGTGGGCAAGGACGCGCAACGCGCGCTGGACGTCCTGACGCAGCGACTGAAGCTGACGGCGCCGAAAGGGCTCGCCGACGTCGAGCCCATGCCCGTTCAGGCGATCGAGAAGCCGACGCCGATCCGTGTCCGCGTGGCCGCCGCCGGTGACGTTGCGAAGGCGATCAAGGCGCTCCCGACGCGCAAGCTGGCCAAGCGCGGAGCGGTGTCGTTGAGCTGCCGGGGACGCCAGCTCGTCTTCGTCTTCGACGACGCGTCGCTCCGCGCGGGAGTCGGCATGATCAAACGCGGAGGCGAGGTGGGCATCGTCGCGGAACCGCCCGGAATCGAGAGCGTGGACTGGTCGGCGCGGTATCGCGTCTCGGTCGAGCCGCAGGACGAGACGACGTTCCGAATCGTCGTCACGACGCCCGACGGACGGCCGGTGCTCGCCGGACACGGCAAGCGGCAAGACCGCGAGGCAACGTTCGAGCTCGGCGCCGCGGACGTGCCGGGCGCGCTGCCGGTCGAGATCCGCGGCCGCTTCGACGGACAGAAGCTGACGTTCGATCAAGCCCGCGCAGGCGTGCGCCGGCGGGCCTCGCGGACACCGCCGGCGGAGGACAGCGCACTGCGCTAGCTTGCGGGTCTTCGTCACAGGCGCAACGGGTTTCCTGGGCGGCCGCCTCGCCGGGCACCTGCGTCAACGTGGCGACGAGGTCGTCACGCTCGTCCGTTCGCCCTCTCGGGCCGAAGCGCTCTCGGCCCTGGGCTGCGAGCTCGTGGTCGGCGATCTGGGCGAGATTCAGGCGGACTCGATGGCTCGGTGTGATCTCGTCGTCCACGCCGCTGCCGTGTACAAGGTGGGAATCGCCGCCGCCGAGGCCGCGGCGATGCGTGACACGAACGTCGGCGGCGCCGAGCGTGTGATCGACGCCGCGGCCCGCGCCGGTGTCCCGCGGATCGTCCACGTCTCGACCGTCAACGTGTTCGGCGACACCCACGGCACGATCGTCGACGAGTCGCACGTGCGCGATCTCTCGTCCGGCTTTCTCTCGGTGTACGACGAGACCAAGTACCGGGCGAACGAGCTCGCCAGGGAACGTGCCGCGGGCGGCGCGCCGGTCGTGATCGCGATGCCGGGTGGTGTCTACGGCCCGGGTGACACGTCGCAGCTCGGCGAGCAGATCCGGGCGGCGATGGCAGGCAAGCTCCGCTACCTATCGTTTCCCACCCTTGGTCTCAACGCGGGCTACGTCGACGACATCGTCGCAGGGCTGTTGCTCATCGCCGAGAACGGCAGGCTGGGCGAGTCGTACGTCATCGGCGGCGAGATCACGACGATGCGCACGCTGATCGACGCGGCCGCAACGGCGGCCGGCCGGAAGCCGCCGCGCCTCACGATGCCGACCTGGGCGGCGCGAGCCATGGCGCCCCTCGCTCCGCTTGTCGGCCCGGCGCTCGGACTGCCGGCCGACCTGCGCGAGACGATCCGGGCAACCGACGGCGTCACCTATTGGGCCACCGACGCCAAGGCTCGCCGAGAGCTCGGCTACGACGCCCGGACGGTCGCGGAAGGAATGGCCGACCTGGCCGCCGAGGGAAGCTTGACGCCGCTCAGCCGGTGATCCGGGCAGGCGCGTCCGGATCCCAGAGCCTGAACCCGCCGACGAACGCCTTCTCGTTGTCGCCCAGGTGCACGTTCGGCGGCAGCTCTTTCAGCTTCGCCGCGTTGCCTCCCCCCAGCACGATGGTTTCCGGCACAAACGCGGCCGAGAGCGTCGCCACGACTTCGGCAACGTCCTCCCGCCAGCGCCTCTTGCCGTGCCGCTCGAGCGCCGCCTCGCCGACGTATCCCTCGAAGGTCCCCTTGCGGAACGGCAGGTGAGCGAGCTCCATCGGCTGCACGAGGCCCTCGACCGCGAGCGCCGAGCCGAGACCGGTGCCCAGCCCCAGGAAGAGCATCTTCGTGCCGTCGTAGTGGCCGAGTGCCTGCATCGCCGCGTCGTTGACGACCTTCGTCGGCTTGCCGAAGGCGGCCGCGTAGTCGAAGCCCACCCAGCCGTCGCCGAGGTTGACCGGGTCCGCCGCGACACGGCCGTCGCGGATCGGCGTCGGCACACCGAGCGACACGCAGTCCCACGTCCAGTCGACGGCGAGCTCGAGCGACGCGAGGACCATCTGCTGGGCCGTCATCGTGGGGCCGGAGTCGGCTCGACGCTTCTCCGGCTCGCCTGTCGCGAGCACCTTCACGTGCGAGCCGCCGACGTCCACCACGAGAACAGAGGCCACAGGCGATGATTGCACGCTCCGCCGGCGGACTGAGCGCGGGCGCTACGCGGGAGAAAGCTCGGCCGTCGGCAGCAGGGTTCGGCGGCGGCCCACGATGAATGCGGCCGTCGCGCCGTTCGCGACGGCAAAGTACGCCGGGTACAGGACGAGGCTCGCGTCCAAAGCGCCGACGGCGGCGGCGCTGAGCACTCCGGACGCACCCGCCAGTGCGTACGAAGAGGGTGTCTCCGACCAGGGATCGCGCCACGTCTTCGGCAGCATCAGGACGACGGCGATCAGGTCGGCCATGACGACGAACGCGGTGGCGACTGCGGGATCGTCGGAGAGCATCCAGCCGACGATGCCGAGCCCGGCGGCGCTCATCAGCGTGAGGTCGTACATGCCGACGCCGCCGGTGCCGCGGCGGATCGAGAGGACAAGGACGAGCGTGATCGAGACCGTCTGGACCCCGACCATCGCCAGGCTCCAGGTCGCGCCGTCCGCGAGTTGAGACACGAACGCGGTGGCGCCGAGCGCGCTCCAGACGAGCCACGTCCCACGGTGCGGCCGCGTCGTCCCGCGCAGGATGTCCCGGATGTAGGGAACGGGGTCGATCAGCGAGAGGACTGCGGCGGCGATTCCGAGCAGCGCGAGGTTCGTCACCGCGCTGGGGGCCCGCCCCAGGCCTCGGCTTCGAACGCGGCGACGACGAGCGCGCAAACCGGTTCGCCGGTGCAGCGCGCCCCGGCGATCTCTGCTCCCGTGCGCGGGAACGTGAGGTTCCGGTTCCGGCCGAGGCCGCGTAGGCTCGCCGCGATCAGGTCCGTCACGCCCTGCTCGCTTTGCGCGTGGTGCTCGACGAGGAGACCTCTCCCCGTCTCGTCCTGCATCCAGCCGATCCCGGCCCAGACCTCCGCACCCGGCTCAGACGTTCGCGCCTCGGAGAGCACGCAATAGAGCCGGTCTCCCCAGGAGCCTGGCGCGTCGGGGATGCGTTCGACCCGCTCGACGGTGCTGCTGGGTGGGAGCACCGAGCTGAGGACGATCAGGTTGCGGTCGGCCACGCCGGCGTCCAGGAGCGCGGCGTCGAAGGCGGCGAGATCGGTTGGGCCTTCGCCCACCCCACGGGCGATCGGAATCCGCATCGGCGCCGGCGCGGATCCGACGGCGGGTGCGACCCGCAGGCGCTCTCTCCAGGCGACACCCGTGCTCAGGGCCAAGTCGGTCACTGGGCTCCGAGACTAGGCAGCCCACGACGGGCCGACTAGCGGGAAAGCCCTAAAGCCAACCCGGGCGATCCCCATGTGCTCCGACTACTCGGAGAGGGGAACCGTCCCGTCTGCGACGAGGGCCGCGAGCTCGCTCCGCGACCTGATGCCGAGCTTGCGATAGATCCGCGTGAGGTGCGCCTCGACGGTCGAGACGCTCATGAACAGGTCGCTTCCGATCTCGCGGTTCCTCTTGCCGCGCGCGACGAGCGCGGCAACCCGGCGTTCCGCCGCGGTCAGCTCGCCTTCCGCACGGCCCGGGGCCGCGCGCTCGAGGTCCTCGGCCGCCCGGGCCTTCCAGAGCGTTGCACCGACCTCCTCGAAGCGGTTGCGCGCATCTGCGAGGGCGTCGGCGGCGAGCGTCCGGTGGCCACCGCGGAGAAGGGCTCGGCCGTGCCCGAGCACGGCACGGGCGGCATCGAGGCGGAAGCCCATCCGATCGAAGGCGGCTGCGGCGTCGCGGAGCAGCGGAGCTGCCGGATCCGGTTCGCGGCTCGCGGCGAGAAGCACACCGCGGGCGCGGTCGGCGAGCGCCCGAGCGAACGGGTTGTCCAGGGCGAGCGCCTGGCGCTCGAGGCGCTCGAGCAGCACCTCTGCGGCTGCGATGTCGCCCGCGCCGGCCAGCGCCTCCACGCCGTCGGGGAGAGCCGGGATCGCGGCGGGCTGCGCAATGCCCATCTCCTCGAGCAGCTCCGCTGCGCCCGACAACTCGCGTGCCGCGGTCGCGTTATCACCCTCCGAGAGCGCGAGCAGCCCGAGCAGGCAATGCGCCCGCGCGATCGTGGGCCGCTCCCCCCGGCCCGTCGCCCACTCCAGAATCTGGTCGAGGGTCGACCGAGCTTCCTCGGCTCGGCCTTGCCAGGCCGCGAGGAACGCAAGCGGATAGAGGATCCAGCCCTCGACGTGCGTGTCTTCGTTGTCGCGCGCCGCCTCGAGCGCCTCGTGGACAAGCTCGTCCGCTCTCGTCAAGTTGCCGCGGTAGCACTCGAGCGAGGCAAGTTGGTACAGGGTGTACGGACGGATGCGCTCGTTGCCCGAGTCGGCCGCGCCTGCGTGCCACGACTCCCACAGGGCACTCGCCGTCTCGAGATCGCCGCTCTGGCGGTACTGGGTGGCGGCCAGACCGCGCGGGCCTGCCCAGAGGAGCGGCTTGCCGATCTGCTCTTCCAGCTCGATCGCCCGCTCGAGCAGGTCCGGCCGGGGCGAGCCTGCGAGTGACGACATGGTCGCGAGCCCGGCCGTGACGGACATCTCGAGCTCCCCATCCCCCGTCCTCTCGGCGATCTCCAGCGCCTGGCGGGCAAACTCGATTCCCTCGGCCAGATAGCCGCGGAAGTGGCCGCGCAGCCAGCCGAGCACGTCCAGCACGCGGCCGCGCAGCAGCTCGTCGTCGCCGGCGTCGGCGACCGCCTGCACCAGGAACGCGTCGCCCGTCTCGAGGTCGTCGTTCTCCAGCTGTGCGCGCTGGACGAGCACCTCCGCGCGACCGGGCCCCGGAGGGAGCACCGCCACCAGCCGGTCTGCCAGTGCCAGCGCCCGGCCGACCTCTCCGGCGGCCGAGGCGTGCGCGATCTCCGCCAAGCCTCGGCGGAGGGCCGAATCCGGGTCGTCGCTCGGCGTCAGCCTGAAGCTGTGCCCGGCGAGCTCCGCGGCGAGGTCAAAAGCCCTGCGCTCGCCCGCCCGTTCCGCAGCCTCTTCGAGCAGCGCCGCGATCTGCGCGTCGGGCTCGTCCGTCGAGAGAGCGAGGTGGCGCGCCCGCACGTCGGGGTCGGACCCCTCGCTCGCCAGCCGTGCGTGCAGCGCGCGGCGTGCGAGCGGGGTCATCCGGTGGTACACGACGGAGCCGACGAGAGGGTGCGTGAACCGCACCTCGAGGTTCTCCCCCACGACGAGCAGGCCCTGCTCGTGCGCGTCGGCGAGCAGCCGGTCGACGTCCGCCTCGGGCAGTGCGCTCCTCAGCGTGCTCACCGACGTCCGCCCGAGCGCGGAGGCGGTCTCGAGCAGCGGCGCGAGCTCGGCCGGAACGGTCTCGAGCCGCCCGGCAATCGCCGCCTGCAGCGAGTCCGGAAGCGGGAGCCCGTGCGCTCCGTCCTGGGATACCCCGCCGCTCACGACGGCGCGGGCAAGCTCCATCGCGTAGAGCGGGTTTCCACCCGAGACCTCGTGGATCCGCCGCAACGTCGGACGCGAGATCGAGCTGACCGAGCCCGCAAGGACGTGGCGGAGCTCGCCCAGGGTGAGCGGGCCGAGCTCGAGCACCTGGCACCGGTCGGGGGAGAGCGTGCCGGCAACGTCCAGCGGCTCGTCCTCACCCGAGCCGAGCCGCGTTGCCGCGAGCAGACCGATGCGCTCGTGTTCGAGCCTGCGCAGGGAATAGCGGAGTGTGCGTGCGGAAGTCGAGTCCAGCCATTGCGCGTCGTCGATCGCCACGACGACCGGCCGGCTCTCGGCAAGTCGCCGTAGCGCTTCGAGGACCGCGCGGCCCCGGACGATCGGATCGACCTCCGGGTCGAACAGCGACGGTTCCGGGTCAGTCTGCTCGAAGAGGTCGACGAGGCCCCCGAGCGCGAACGGCATCTCCTCCTCGGCGGGCCTGGTGAGCAGCACGTGGTACTCCGCCTGCCGGCAGCGTTCGACGGCACTGCGCCAGAGCGTGGTCTTCCCGATGCCCGCCTCGCCCTTGATCAGGAGCGCTCGCGGGCCCTCGGAAACCGCCCGCGCGAACGCCTCGATCCCAATCGACTCGGCGTCGCGACCGACGACGTGCGCGGGACCGCCAGGTACGAGGGTGGCAACCTCGCCCACGTCCCGAGTATAGGACGGCGGTTCGGCGCCTTCTAGACGGCGGACTCTCGGCGCAGCGCATGCCGGAGCGCGTCGAGAAGCGCCGGGAGTGCGAGCTGCGCGGTCTCGGGCAGACGCCCGACGGGTTCCACACGCGCGAGACTAGCCGCGCCCTCGTTCGAGAGACGCGGGGATCTGACGGCAGACTCGGTCTGCACGTCAGTGTTTGTGTCGCCGGCGGGCGAGTTCTTACGCTGCGCGACCGCGGCGGCCGACGCGTTGCTCGCGCAGCGACTGCATCGCCACGTGCAGTTGCGCGTCGGAGAGCGGCGGCTCTGCCTGCGTGGTCGCCGCTTCTGCGCGGAGCCCGTCGAGGAGCAGGTGCAATGGGCGCCGCCAGGCGTTCGGCGCGATCTCAGCTGTGGCATCGATCACCGGCCTGAACGACCAGAACAGCAGGGCGAGATCGGCAAAGGTGAAGTCGTCGCGGAGCTCGCCCTCCTCGCGGGCTCGCTCGAGTACCTGCTCGAACAGCTGGCGCATCGTCTCGCGTCCGCTTGCGAGCTTGCCTTCTCCCGGCGGGTAGCGCATAAGGACGTCTTTGAGCACGCGGTCGCCGGCCTGGAGCTCCAGCGTGCCTTCGAGCAGGTGAACGAGCGCGCTCCAGCCGTCAGGTTCGGCCGAAGCCGTCTCGGCGATCGCGACGAGCTCGCCGATGCGGCGCTCGAAGATCGCCTCGACGAGTGCCTCACGCGTGGCGAAGTGCCGGTAGAGCGTGCCGATTCCCACACCGGCCCGGCGCGCGATCTCCTCGAGCGAAGCCTCCACTCCCTGCTCTGCGAACACCTCGCGGGCCGCCGCGACGAGCAGCTCGTGGTTTCGCCGCGCGTCGCTGCGTTGTCCTGACTGCTCGCCGGCGATCGTGCTCATGCCTCAAGGCTAGCAGGAAACCGGAGGCTCCCTCCGGTTTGTGCTACCGTCGGACGATGAGCGCTCGAGGAGACATTTCCGAGGCGGCAATACCGGAAACCGACGCGCCGCTCGTCGGACGCGCGCTCACGACGGTCTTCGCCGCGCTGATGCTCGGCATGTTCCTCGCAGCGCTCGACCAGACGATCGTCTCGACCGCGCTGCCGACGATCGTCGGCGACCTGGGCGGCCTCAACCACCTCTCGTGGGTCGTCACCGCGTACCTGCTCGCCGCCACGGTCTCGACCCCGATCTACGGCAAGCTCGGCGACATGTACGGGCGCAAGCCCGTCTTCCTCGTCGCGATCCTGATCTTCCTCGCCGGCTCGCTGCTCGCGGGCCTGAGCCAGTCGATGGGCCAGTTGATCGCATTCCGCGCACTCCAGGGCGCCGGCGCCGGCGGGCTGATGGTCAGCGCGCAGGCGATCATCGCCGACATCGTCCCGCCACGGCAGCGCGGCCGCTACATGGGGCTGATCGGCGCCGTCTTCGCCGTCGCGTCGGTCGCCGGGCCGCTGCTCGGCGGCTTCTTCGTCGACCAGCTGTCCTGGCGCTGGGTCTTCTACGTCAACATGCCGGTCGGCGCGCTCGCGATCCTGATCGTGGTCTTCCGGCTCCACCTGCACACGCCGCAGACACGGCACCGGATCGACTACCTCGGCGCCACCCTCCTCAGCGGCGGCGTCGGTGCACTGATCCTGCTCACCAGCTGGGGCGGCATCGAGTACTCGTGGGGCTCGTCGATCATCGTCGGGCTCGGCATCGCAGGCGTGGCGTTGCTCGCCGTCTTCCTCTGGCAGGAACGCAGGGCCCCGGAACCGATCCTGCCGCTCAGCCTCTTCCGCTCCAGCGTCTTCAACGTCTCGAGCGCGATGGGCGCGACGATCGGGATGGCGATGTTCGGCGCGATCATCTTCATCCCGCTGTATCTGCAGATCGTCTACGGCGCCACCGCGACCAGCTCCGGGCTGCGAATGCTGCCGCTGATGGTCGGCCTGCTCGTCGCTGCGGTCGCCTCCGGCCGCGCGATCAGCCGCATCGGCCGCTACAAGATCTTCCCGATCGCGGGCACGGCGACCCTCGTCGTCGGCATGTTCCTCCTCTCCCGACTCGCCGTCGACACCCCGCCCTGGGTCGCGTCCGTCTACATGCTCGTCGTCGGTGTCGGCATCGGGCTCGTGATGCAGGTGCTCGTCCTCGTCGTCCAGAACGATGCCCAACCGGAGAACATCGGTGTCGCGACTTCGACCGCCACGTTCTTCCGCTCGGTCGGTGGCTCCTTCGGCGTTGCCATCTTCGGCGCAATCTTTGCGACGCGCCTCTCCGACCAGCTCGCCCTCCTTCCCGCCAACGTCGTCGCCAGCGTGGGGAGCGGCGTCCAGGTCAGCCCCGCCACGATCCGACAGCTCCCGCCGGCCGTGCACACCGAGTTCCTCGAAGCCTTCGCGCACGCCCTGCACGGCGTCTTCCTCTGGGGCCTGGCGATCGCCGTCATCCCGTTCATCCTCTCGTGGTTCCTCAAAGAGGTGCCCCTGCGCACGACGCTGCACCGGACGGAGGATCCCGACGCCGAAGCGCCTATGCCCGTCGAGCCCTACGCGCAGGCGGGTGCCGCCGGCTGAGGCGTCAACGGGCGAGCCACTCGCCGAGCGGCACCCTCGCCGCCAGTGACGAGAGGTCGCCCGAGTCGCGAATCGCCGTCGCCGCGTCGGCCATCGCGCGCACCGCAACCCAGGCAAGGCCGCCGCCGACGCTGACGCGGCGCGCGCCGGCATCGACGATCTCCGCGAGCGACAGACCCGGCAGAGCGAGGACGTTCACCGGTTTCGACACGGCCCGGCAGACGGCGCTGATCTCCCCGGCGCTTCGCAGCCCCGGCGCATAGAGGACGTCGGCGCCGGCCCGCTCGAAGGCTTGCAGGCGCGCGATCGTCGCCTCGAGATCGGGGTTGCCGCGGATGTGGTTCTCGGCTCGCGCGGTCAGCGTGAACGGGAAGGGCAGGTCGCGTGCCGCCTCCACCGCGGCTGCGACTCTCTCGACGGCGTGCTGGAGCTCGTAGATGTGTCCGCCGGGGTCGAAGTCCTCGATCGAGCCGCCGACCGCCCCGGCCTCGGCGACGCGGCTGATCGCGAGCGCGGCGCTCGCCGGGTCGGGTCCATAGCCGTTCTCGAGATCGACCGACAGCGGAAGGTCCGTCGCCTCGTCGAGCACAGCAGCATGCGCGGCGACCTCGTCCAAGGTGACGCTGCCGTCCAGACGCCCGAGCGTGAACGCGAAGCCGGAGCTGGTGGTGGCGAGCGCCTTGAACCCGAGTGCCGCCAGCACCCGGGCGGAACCGGCATCCCACGGGTTCGGAAGCACGAACGCCTCACCGGAGTGCAGCGCTCGGAACGCCTCCGCCTTCTTCTCCTGCCTGGTCATCGAGTCGAGAGGAGCCAGGTGCCCATCGTAGATCCGCGGCGGGCGATGAGTTCACGGACGCACCATGGTCTTATCCGTGGACACCGATCAGGAAGGGACGTGTGACGATGCCACGACTCACGTTGGACATCACGATGTCGCTCGACGGCTTCATCGCCGGGCCGAACCAGACCATCGAGCAGCCGCTCGGCGAGGGCGGCGAGCGCCTGCACGAGTGGGCCATCCGGCTCGCGTGCTGGCGCGAGCGCCACGGCCTGCCCGGCGGAGAGACCGGCGGGGACAACGAGGTGATCGAGGAGTCGCTCCGCTCGACCGGTGCGGTCGTGATGGGCAGGCGGATGTTTAGCAGCGGAGAGGGCGCCTGGGAGGACGACCCTCTCGCTGACGGCTGGTGGGGAGACGAGCCGCCGTTCCGTGTGCCGGTGTTCATCCTGACCCACCATCCGCGCGAGACCGTCGTCAAGCAAGGCGGAACGACGTTCACTTTCGTCACCGACGGCATCGAATCGGCGCTCGAGCAGGCTCGCGCAGCGGCCGGCGACAAGGACGTCGCGGTCGCGGGTGGCGCGACCGTCGTTCAGCAGTACCTGAGAGCGGGACTACTCGACGAACTGCAGATCCACGTAGCCCCGATGCTCCTGCGCGACGGCGTTCGTCTCTTCGACGATCTCGGCTCGGACCCGATCGAGCTCGAGCCCATGAGGGTGGTCGAGTCCCCCAACATCACCCATCTCAGGTTTCGAACGGTGAAGTGAGAGCCGGCGAGAGCTAACGGGTCTATGGTCTGACCTGCAGCAGCACGTCGGGTCGAATGCCCAAGCTGTCCGCTGAACGGCCTGTCCTGAGCTGCGATCAACACGAGGGAGATCGCGACCGCGGATGCGAACAGCCACATCGCGATACCGGCGGTGAGCCGATCGCCGCTGTGGACGAACGCGATGGTGAGCAGCGTGAGCAGGGCGACGAGGATCACGCCCGTCCACTTGACCCAGTTGACCCGCGACTCGCTGACGATGATGCGTTGACGCCGCGCGTCGAGAGCGTCTTGCAGCGACGCGACGATCTCGCGCTGGGCAGTCTTCTGACCCTCGCCCTTGGGGACGAGATGGAGGGCGAGTTGCAACGCCTCGCCGAGTGCAGTCGGCACCACAGTCAGCGTGGCGCTCCCTTTGGCCATGGCAGGCCACTCCTGGGTCGCGGCTTCGTCAATGTGACGCCGCACGAGCGCGCGCATCTGAGTCTCGGGCTCTGCGGGGAAGCTCTCGGCCAGGAGGACCACCGAACGCAGTGCACTCGCCTCACGGTTCACCGCAAGCTGGGCCCGATCGGCGTCGCTCCAGACCTGGGCGGCGAGAAATCCGACGATGAGGCCGAAGAGCAGGCCCATCGGCGGCAGCATCCCGGACGAGACTCCCTTGAATGCCTCGCCACGCCGGCCCACGGCGAGGGCCATCACCCCCAGATAGACCGCCGCCGCAACGACATACGTCGCTGTGAACACGACAAGAGCCAGCCATCCCACCGGCAGCTCATGGAGCCATTCGCTCGTGCTTCCCTCCCTCCGTTACGTGAAGGCGTTGACCGCCCGCGCTACGACGAGACCGAAGAGCACGAGCGCAACGGTCGACTGCACGAGCATCGTGGACTTGGCCCGGTGGGTGAGCGGCATCACGTCGGTTGGGCTGAACGCCGTCGCATTCGTGAAGCCGAGGTGTAGGTAGTCGACGAAGAGCGGCCGCCAACCCGGCTGCCCGAGCTCCGGGCTCATGTGCTGCGTGAACGCGAAGTCGCGATAGGGGCGCTCTCCGTATACCCGTGCGACCGGCCCTCCGCTGTCGAACAACCAGTACAGCAGCGCGAACGAGAGGTTGTTGCCGATCCAGACGAGTGCAGCCGCTGCAAGAAGCATCCCGGGCGACTCCGTCACCTGTGCGCCTGTGATCAGGTTGTAGATGAGGAGCCCCGTCGCCCACAACGCGGCGATCACGAGCACGAGCACGAGAACGAGCGGCAGGCGGAGCACCCACGGTGGGCGCCTCGCCAGACGTGTCGGGTCGACAACGAGCAACGCGATGAGCAGCAGCAGCTCGATCGTCGGCAACAGCCAGTGGACGCCGACGATCTCCTCATGGGGCAACCACAGCCGCAGACCGACGTTGAGCACCATGAACACCAGCAAGGCGACAACAGGCGGCCAGCGCGACTCGAAGACCGGTCGTTGCTCCGTGTCGTCGTCCGTCAACGCCGCAACATTGGCGGCCTCACTGCGTGAGATCACGGTCGCAATGGTCGCACAGGCAAGAACACGATTGACCCGCACGCCGCTGGACAAGAGCACGGCGAGCGATACTTGCCCCTGATGGCGTCAAGCGACGACGAACCTCGCTCCGGGCTGGCTGACGCCGCCGGGCGCGCTGCCTTCTTCCCGGCACGGGCGGCCGCGCGCGCCTGGCGAGGGCCACTCGAGGAGGCGGTCGACGAGGTTCTGTCGGCACCCGAGATCGCCCGCGTCATCGATCGTGCGCTCGCCGGCTCGCTGCCCGAGGAGTTCGCGCGCTCGCTCGTCCGCAACCGCGTGCTCGAACGCATCGCCGCCGAGCTCGCGGCCAGCGGCGAGGTGGAGCGCCTCGTGAACGCGGCGCTCCGGAGTCCGCGGACGCTCGAGCTGACCGACAGAGTGCTCGCGAGCGACGAGACACAACGCGCTCTGCGCCACGTCGCCTCGAGCCCCGAGCTCCGCGATGCGATCTCCCGGCAGACCACGGGGCTCGCCGAGGAGGTGGTCGCCGGAGTTCGTGCCTCGGCCGTGCGGCTCGACGACCGGGCCGAGCACGCCGTGCGCCGCCCTCCGAGAGAGGAACGCCCGATCTACGGCGGGATCGCGACACGCGCGATCGCCCTCGCGACCGACGCGGTGGTCACGACCGTCCTGTTCACGTCGGCGGTCGGGATCGTCTCGCTGGTGGCCTCGCTGGTCGGAGGCCTGCGCCCGCAGTGGCTCGTCGGCGCGCTGCTCGCCTCAGGCTGGTTTCTGATCGCCGGCGCGTACTTCGTCCTCTTCTGGAGCTCGGCGGGGCAGACGCCGGGGATGCGGCTGCTGCGCGTGCGCGTTCGCGGCCCCGCGGGCGGCCCGCCGTCGATCGGTCGATCCCTCGTGCGCCTGGTCGGGCTCGTGCTTGCGATCGTGCCCCTCTTCGCCGGCTTCATTCCTGTGCTCTTCAGCGAGCGCCGCCGCGGGCTCCCGGACTACCTCGCCGGAACCGTGGTCGTCTACGACGAGGCATCGGCAGGTAGTTGACCCCTACCCGCAGGCGGTTTAGCGTCGGGCCTCGCTATCGCTGACCCACTGGGGAAAGAGAGAGGGGAGAGATGCGCGTCAGAGTCGTTGTCGCTCTCGGTGCCGTTGCGCTGGCAGCAGCCGTTCCGGCCGGAGCGCTGGGGGGTGGGTACTCGAACCTGCAGCCAAGTGCACGCAGTGCCGACCTGAAAGAGCGCGTTCCGGTCACGGTCGTGTTCGTCGGCTTCAACCGGAACCAGGTCAACACAAACCAGTTCCTCGCCGGGTTGCCGAAGAGCTCCAGGCCGATCGTCCGCTCACGGTTGTTCTACGGCAACCTCGAAGAGCTCGGGCTCGACTACACGTACGACTACTCCGTGAAGTTCACGAGCGGCGCGTGGGACGCGTCGTTCTTCTCCGCGCTCAAGGGCCTCGCCAAGCCCGCCGCGCGCACGGCGTTCCAGGATCTCTACAACGAGCAGGACGGCACGCGCGACGTCGGCCAGAACAACTTCATCGACGCACCGACCGTCGAGAAGTGGCTGATCGACCACGCGCCTTTCGGCGTCAACACGCGCAACGACACGATCTTCTTCATCAACTGGTGGGGACGGTCGGACTTCATCGACCACGTCTACACGAAGATCGGTGAGCCGGACCCCGACACGGGCTACGACTTCGGCCTCAACCGCGACAGCCGCAAGATCATCGCCTGGGGCGGCACGACGCCCGACGACGAGGAGACGGGTCTCGGCTCGCGCGGCGTCAACCGGGTCTGGTTCTTCGACCTCTCGGCCGGCCCCGAGGCCTGGGGCGGAAACTACGACATCACGAACGCCGACCTCGACGGCGACGACCAGCCCGACTACCGCATCCCGGTGGCGTGGGAGTACGCGGCGAACGGCTACCGGTCACCGTCTGCACTTTCGAGCGACCTGAGCCTGGTCGCGCGGTACGCGGCGATCAATCTGCTGTTCACGTCGTCGCCGCTCTATCCGCCCTACCTCACGCCCGAGCTGCTGCCCAGCCGCATCAACCTCGACCTCAACACGTACGAGGGCTGGCCGGGCGTCAACGCGAGCGCGAAGTACCAGAAGCTCGACTACCTGAAGAGCGAGGAGAGCGAGCTCTTCCCGATTCCGTTCTCGGCCGATGCGCAGGACCTGCCGTTCAGGGGGAAGGCGCAACGGTGCTACGAGCTCTGGCTCGCCGACGTTCCGTGCTACCCGAACCGGCCCGCCTATCCGGGCTTCGCCAACCTCTTCGTCTTCAACGCGCTCAACCTCGAGCGGGCGCTCGACGTCGACGTCGGCACGAAGGACGACTCCGACGACGAGGACGACGGCGACCGCGGCGGAGATGACGACGACAAGCGGTTCAGCCGGTTGTACGAGGCACCGGGGTTCAACTACTGCGACGACCGACGAGCTCGCCGCGGACTTCCTCGGGTACGCCGACGACAACTGGGTCGACGGAACGCAGAGCTTCGTCTTCAGCTTCATCTCCCAGAGTGTCGTGGACCTGGGCTACGGCCTGACGACGACCCAGATCCACGAGTACGGCCACCACTTCGGGATGAGCCACCCGCACGACGGGTACGACCCGGCGACCGGGATCGACTACGAGCCGACCGGACCGTACTTCCTGGCGTGGGCCGGTGACGAGCACAACTCGATGATGAGCTACATCGACGTGAACTGGGACTTCAGCCAGTTCGACCGCGACAACGCGGCGCGGCACCAGGCCGCCGGCTACATCATCAACGCGAACGTCATCGCCGGACGGATCCTCGACAGCCGCAAGGCAGGTAACGCGCGTCATGACCTCGCCGACGCGGACGACGCGATCGGCGAGGCGAAGAAGGCAATCGCGAGGCACGACTACCCGAGCGCGTGGCGCTGGGCGAAGTCGGCCTACGAGAGCGTGCTGCGCGGCGCCGACCGTGCGGACGTCCGCGTCGAGCCGAGCTACAACGGCTGGGCGGTCCAGCCGAAGGTGAAGCAGAAGGACCGCGAAGGCCGCAACTCGATCGTCTCGTACGGCGGCTTCGACAAGATCGGGCCCGGGACGAAGCGCTCGATGCGCTAGCCCCCGGCTCGAAGCTCCGAGCGAAGGGCCCCAAATCGGGGCCCTTCGTTTCCTCTGGACGAGAAGGAGGATCGCGTGGGCAGGATTGTCGTCACGGAGTTCATGTCGCTGGACGGCGTCATCGAGGCCCCTGGCGGAGGCGAGAGCTTCAAGCACGGAGGCTGGAGCTTCGAGATCAGCCGCGGAGATGAGGGCGACAAGTTCAAGCTCGACGAAACGCTCTCGGCCGAGGCCCTGCTGCTCGGGCGGGTGACCTACGAGGGCTTTGCAGCGGCCTGGCCGTCCAGGGACGGCGAGTTCGCAGACAAGTTCAACAGCATGCCGAAGTACGTCGTCTCCTCGACCCTGCAGGACCCCGAGTGGAACAACTCGACGGTGCTGAACGGCGACGTCGCAGAGGAGGTCGCCAGGCTGAAGCAGGAGCAGGACGGCGACATCGTGGTCCACGGCAGCCCTCAGCTCGTGCAGACGCTCGTCGAGCACGACCTCGTCGACGAGCTTCGACTGATGGTGTTCCCGGTCGTGCTGGGAAGCGGAAAGCGCCTCTTCGGCGAGACGAGCGACAAGAAGTCTCTCCGTCTCGTGGACTCGAAGATCGTCGGAGACGGTGTGGCGATCCTCGTCTACCAGCCGGCGAGCGGCGAAGCGTAGGCTTCCTGAGCGCCGATCAGCCGGCGATCGCGGACTCGGCGGCGACCCACGCACGGGCGTTGCCGAGAGACGAGAACCGGCCGAGAGACAGACCTTGAAGGAGTGCGTTCCCGAGCACTGCCGCTTCGACCGCTCCGGCGACGACTCGAGTGCCGCTCGCGTCCTCGGAGCGCCCGCATCACCGTAGGTGACGCTGCGCCGCCGCCGACAACCGCAAGCTCTCCGACCGGCTGGATTGCCCGCAGCTCGTCGACGACCGACGCGACGCCCAGAGCGACCGAATGCACGATCGACGACACCACCGCGGCTCGAGGCGCGTCCGCCGAGAGCCCTGCGGCTGCCCGTACCTCGTGGTCCATGCTGGCCGGGGTGAGGAAGCGGTCTTCAAGGACGTCGAAGATGCGAGCGGAGGGATCGCCGGGCTCGACGAGCTCGAGCAGCTCGCGCGCAGTCGTGTCGCTCCACTCGGCTGCGCAGCGCTCGAGCAGCCAGAAGCCCGGCACGTTCTTCAGGAAGCGATAGCCGCCGGTCGCGCCCGGCTCGTTCGAGAAGTTGGCCGCGCGGGCGGTCTCGGACGTGTCGGCTTCCGGTCGCTCGACGCCGACGAGGAACCAGGTACCGGCGGAGACGAATCCGCGGCCGCCCGGTCCCAGTGGACTCGCAGCGACCGCGCACGCCGTGTCATGTGCGGCGACGAGATGGACCGGCACGCCTCGGTACTCGCCGAGCAACCGACCCGCGGGCTCGACGGCCGGGAGGACGGCGGGTGAGACGCCGACGGCCTCGGCCAGATCGCTCGCCCAGTCATCCATCGCGACGTCGAGCAGCCCGGTCGTCCCGGCGTTCGAGTGCTCGCCGACTGCCGCGCCGGTGAGCTCATACGCAACGAGCTCCGGCAGCATCAGCAGCTGCGCCGCACGCTCGAGTTCGGCACGGTCGTGCGCGGCGAGCTGGAAGATGGTGTTGATCGGCATGAGCTGCACACCCGTGCGCCGGTAGAGCTCGGCCTCGCCGAGCGCCCGCGCAACGTCGCGCCAGCGCTCGGTGCGCGGGCTCCGGTAGCTATGCGGATCGGAGAGCAGCCGCCCGTGTTCGTCGAGCAGGCCGTAGTCGACAGCCCAGCCGTCGACGCCGATGGACGCCAGGCGTCCACTCCGAAGCGCGCGCTCGAGCCCGAGGCGAACGTTCTCGAGGAGCTCGCCCCATCGCCATCGCATCGAGCCGTCGGGACGCATCTCCGGGCCGTGGCGCCACCGGTGGACGACTTCGACCTCCGGCGTCGCTGCATCGAGGTCGACGACGGCGACACGAACCGAGGTCGCGCCCATGTCGACCGCCGCCACACGCATGCCTACAGCCCGGTCGCGACGTGCCCTGTGCCGCGCGCCTTGACGGCGGCGTCGCGGTAGCCGCTGCGCCGGTACGCGGTCAAGGGGTAGAGGGCGGCGCCGTTCCGCCGGCGTGCCTCCGCCACGAGCGGCCTGACGTCGGCGCGGTACGCGGCATGGAGGATCTCCGCGGCGAGCGCCGGGTCGTCCCCCTCCTGCGCCGCGGCAAGCGACGAGCGATCGACGCACGACGCCAGCGCAAGCGTGTGCTGAATGGCGTCCGTGGCCTGCGCGAGATCCTCGATCGGATCCTTGAGGTTGTTGCTCTGATCGATCATGTACGCCAGCGCCGGCATCACGCCGCCTCCGTGCTCCAGGAGCTCGAGCATCACGAGGAAGAGCTCGAACGGGCGGATCGAGCCGACGGTGAGATCGTCGTCGCCGTACTTCGAGTCGTTGAAGTGGAACCCGCCGAGCCGTCCGGTCATCGCGAGGCGCGAGACGACCTGCTCGATGTTCGTGTTCGGAAGATGGTGTCCGAGGTCGACGAGGCATCGCGTCTGGGTCCCGCCGCCTGCGCCAGAAGCAACGACGAGCCCCAGTCGGAGACCACGGTCGAGTAGAGCGAGGGCTCGTACGGCTTGTGCTCGGTGAAGAGCATCCAGCCCTCGGGGAGCGCATCGTGGATCCGGCGCAGGCAGTCGGCGACGCGGTCGAACTGAGCGGGAAGCTCGCCTGGCCTGGATGGTTCGTACCGTCCCCGAGCCAGACGCTGAGCGCGGAAGAGCCGAGCTGCTTGCCGAGCTCGACGACGTGGAGGTTGTGCTCGACGGCGGCCTCGCGAACCGCTTCGTCGGCGGCAGCCATCGAGCCGAACTTGTAGGGACCGCCCCGTCGCCCGTCGTCGACGGGTTGTCCTGGAACGTGTTCGAGTTCATCGCGTCGAAGCCGAGGCCCAGCGACTCGGCGTACTGGCGCGGGCCGGAACGTCGTCCGGCTCGTCCCACGGCACGTGAAGGCTGACCGTTCGGTTCGCGCCCGTGAGGGCGTTCAGCGTCGCGACGTCGTCGAGCTTCTCCTCGATCGTCCGGGGCTCGCCGCCGCCCGGAAAGCGCCCGAAGCGGGTGCCGCCGGTGCCGAGCGCCCACGAGGGAGCGGCGACGCTGAAGCGGCGCACCTCCTCGTTCGTGACGAGCCGGACCGTGTCGGCCGGGCCGATCGGAGTCAGTGTCCCGGTCGACTTCATGTACGGCGGCGGCGACGGCTACACCGTCTTCGCCGCGGGCACGAACGTCGCGCAGCCGGGCGACGACCTGCTCCAGGTCACGATCGACTACATCACGGCGAACTCGCCGGTCGATCCGGTCGTCGACGGGCGGATTGTCGGGCCGTAGACGACCCCGTCGTCTCGGATCTCACGAGGGCCGGCCCGATAGGGGCCGGCCCTCGCCTCGTCAGCTCTGCTTGAGCACTGAGTACCAGACGCGTTCAGCGACCTCGCGCAGGTCGTCGCCGGTGCGGGCGAGGCGGCGGTACAACTCGCGTTTTGCCCCCACTTCGCGCAGGTCGTCGACTGCGATCAGGGCGGACATCGCCCGCCGATAGACGTGCTCGAGCCGGCTCTGACTCTTTGCAGCCCTGGTGGCGGCCTCCGTGGCGAGCGCGCCGCCGTCCCGGCCGAGAGCGGCGAACCCATCCGCGAGATCGCGCACTCCTTCGGCGAGCTCGGCCGCCATCTCGGCGATCGCGGCGTCGGGCGCCGTCTGCATCACTTCTGCCTCACGCACGGCGTTCTTCGCGTTGGTCAGAACCCGGTCGACACCGCGTGAAAGCTCGAAGAGATCCTCCGGCTCCAGCGGCGTCATGAAGGCTGCGGTCAGAGCGGCGCGCAGATCGCGCTTGCAGTCATCGGCGCGGTGCTCACATTCGCGCAGCCGTTCGACCGCCGTCGCATCGCCGTCCGCCCAGGCAACGAACGCCTGCATTCCCTCGAGCGTGATCGCGATCTGCTCGCCGAGCATCCCGAGCACATCGGGCGTCTCCGGCAAGAACCAGCGGTAACGTCGTCTCATCCGAGCGCCTCCCAGGCGCCGACGATAACCACCCCGAGGGCAGCGGCGGCGGGCAGCGTCAGCACCCAGGCAAGAGTCATCGAGCGGACGACCGCCCAGCGGACGTGCCGCCAGCGCCGCCGCCCCGCGCCGACTCCGACCACCGAGGAGGCGACGACTTGGGTCGTCGACACCGGGGCGCCTACGTACGAAGAGGCGAGGATCACGGCGGTCGCGCCGGTCTGGCTCGCGAGCGCGTCGATCGCGCGCAGCCGGAAGATCCGGCGGCCGACGGTGTGCACGATCCGCCAGCCACCCAGCAGCGTGCCGACCGTCAGCGCCGCGCCGCATCCGAGCTTCGCCCACAGTGGCACGGTGAACGTCTGCAGTCGGCCGTCCGCGAGCAAGAGCGCCGCGATCACACCCATCGCCTTCTGCGCGTCGTTGGCACCGTGGCTGAAGGAGAGTGCAGCCGACATGCCCCACTCGCCTAGCCTGACCGGCCCCCGGATGCGCCGCGTCGCCCGGCGCAACAACAGCTGATTGAGCCGCACGAGGGCGACTCCGAACACAAGCCCGATCACCGGTGACAGGGCGAGCGCAATCAGGACGCCGAAGACGCCCACCGGCTTCCACCCCTCCAGCCCTCCCCACTGCACGGCGTCGAGCCCCGCCGCGGCGACTGCCGATCCGACGAGCCCACCGACGAGGGCGTGGCCCGAGCTCGAGGGCAACCCACGCCACCACGTGAGGAGGTTCCAGAGCGTGGCGGCGAGGACGCCCGAACCGATCACCGCTACGGCGTCCGCGCCCGAGACCGTCACGATCCCGGCGATCGTGTCTGCGACGGCGGTTCCCACGAGCAGGGCACCGAGCATGTTGAAGACCGCCGAGAGCACAGCCGCCTGCCCCGGCCGCGCGCCTCGCGTCGCAACGAGAGTCGCGATGGCGTTCGCCGCGTCGTGGAACCCGTTCGTGAGCGCGAACACAAGCGAGAACGAAACCGCCAGCCACAGGGCCATTCACCATCATGCGCTTTCAGGCCGTGCCACCGGAGCGAGGTCGAAGCTGCTCCTACTGCTGCCGCTCGAGGAAGGCGTCGTGAGCGGCATCCGTCGAGACGCGGATCGCCGATCAGTGGGAGACCGGATGGCTGTCGCAAGCCTCGGTGCGACCATCGGTCGCACCGAAAGGAAGAGAGGTGAAGAAGCCGTGACTGTCACGAATGACCTGAGGCAGGAGCTCGAGCGGGCAGGGTTCGATTACGACGTGATCGACCATCGACGCACCGAGACGGCCCGCGACGAGGCAGACGCGATCGGCGTGCCGCCCGAGGCAGTGGCGAAGACGATCGTGCTCACCACTGAAGTGGGCTACGTGCGGGCGGTCATCTCGGCGTCGACGCATCTCGACCTGCGCAAGGTGCGGCAGGTGCTCGGCGACAAGCACGCGCAACTCGCGAGCGAAGCCGAGCTCGCCATGGCGTACCCGATGTACGAACTCGGCGCCGTTCCGCCGTTCGGGCTCCCCGCCGGTGACCGACTGCTGTTCGACCGGCCGCTCGCGCGGCGCGACTCCGTGGTGTTCGAGGCGGGCTCGCACAACGAATCCCTGCGGATGAAGACGGCCGACCTCTTGGCTCTCAGCAGCGCAGAAGTCGCAGACATCGCCGCGAACGACGTCGGCGAATGAACCGCAAGCTCCGGCGGTACGTGCTCGACCACGTCGGGCCGACCGTCGGCGCCTTTCGCCGACTCTCAGCTCCGAGTTCTCAGGCCTGGGGTAGCCTTGTCACGCCGATGAAGAGCACGTCGCGGCCGCCGATGCGCAGGCGAGTTAGCCTGGTGGCCATGGCTGCCCGATCGCGGCGACCAGCATGAGCGACCTGATCCGGGAGGACGTCACCCCGCTGCCGGACCTGCTGCACGGGCGCTCGCACACGGGCCCGGTCCGAGAGCGCCGACCTGTCTACGTCGACTTGCTCCCGCCGTGCAACGCCGGCTGCCCTGCCGGCGAGAACATCCAGGCCTGGCTGTCGCACACCGAGGCGGGCCGGCACGAGCAGGCGTGGCGTGAGCTCGTCGCGGACAATCCATTGCCCGCGATCCACGGGCGGGTCTGCTACCACCCGTGCGAGAGCGTCTGCAACCGAGCAAACCTGGACAGCGCCGTCTCGATCCACTCGGTCGAGCGGTTCCTGGGGGACCTCGCGTTGGAACAGGAGTGGCTCTTCGACCCGCCACCGGTGCGCAGCGGCAAGCGGGTGCTGGTGATCGGCGCCGGCCCGAGCGGGCTATCGGCCGCCTACCACCTCGCCCGGATTGGCCACGAGGTGGAGATCCGAGACGCGGGCGGGGAGCCGGGCGGAATGATGCGTTACGGCATCCCGTCCTACCGCCTGCCACGCGACGTGCTCGACGGCGAGGTCAACCGGATCGCGTCACTGGGCGTGCGGATGACCTGCAACCACCGGGTCGAGGACCTCGTCGCCGAGCGGCAGGAGGGCGGCTTCGACGCCGTCTTCGTCGCGGTCGGCGCCCACCTGTCCAAGCGGGTCGAGATCCCGGCCCGGGATGCCGGACCGATCGTGGATGCATTGTCGTTCCTGCGCAGCGTCGCCTCCGGCGAACGGCCGGCGATCGGCCGCCGCGTGGCGGTCTACGGCGGCGGCAACACCGCGATGGACGCCGCCCGGGTCGCCCGCCGGCTCGGTGCGGACGAAACACTGATCGTCTACCGGCCGAACCCGCGAGCAGATGCCGGCCCATGAGGAGGAGGCCGAGGACGCCGAGCGGGAAGGCGTGCGGATCAACTGGCTGCGGACGATCACGGCCTTCGACGGCCCCGACCTGCAGATCGAGGTGATGGAGCTCGACGAGTCCGGCTACCCGCAGCCGACCGGGCAGTTCGAGACGCTCGCCGCCGACACCGTGATCCTGGCGCTCGGCCAGGAGACCGACACCGCGTTCCTGCGCGAGGTGCCCGGGGTGGAGTTCGAGCGCGACGGGACCGTGAAGGTGTCGACGTCGTTCCAGACAGGATGCCCCGACGTGTTCGCAGGCGGGGACATGGTGCCGAGCGAGCGCACCGTGACTATCGGTGTGGGCCACGGCAAGAAGGCCGCCCGTCACATCGACGCCTGGCTGCGAAGCGCCGCGGCCGTGAGCCCCGCGAAGCACGAACTGGCGTCGTTCGACAAGCTGCACCTCTGGTACTTCGGCGACGCCGCCCGCCGGCAGCAGCCCGAGCTCGCGCCCGAGGAGCGGGTCGCGGACTTCGGCGAGGTGGTCGGCGGACTCACCGCCGAGGAAGCGGTCTACGAGGCGGGCAGGTGTCTGTCGTGCGGCAACTGCTTCGAGTGCGACGGCTGTCTGGGTGCCTGCCCCGAGGACGCCGTGATCAAGCTGGGCGAGGGGCACCGCTACGAGTTCGACTACGACCGCTGCACCGGCTGCGGAGCGTGCTTCGAGCAGTGCCCGGTGCACGCGATCGAGATGGTCGCGGAGCGCGACTGAGATGCGCGCGACGGTCGACGGTAACGAAGCCGCGGCCTCGGTCGCCTACCGGCTGAACGAGGTCTGCTGCATCTACCCGATCACGCCGTCGTCGCCGATGGCCGAGCTGTCCGACGAGTGGGCGAGCCAGGGGCTCCCCAACGTCTGGGGCACCGTGCCCGCGGTGGTGGAGATGCAGAGCGAGGGCGGGGCCGCCGGCGCCCTGCACGGCGCGTTGCAGAGCGGTGCGCTGGCGACGACGTTCACCGCCTCGCAGGGCCTGCTGCTGATGATCCCGAACATGTACAAGATCGCAGGTGAGCTGACTCCGGCGGTGCTGCACGTGGCCGCCCGGTCGCTCGCAGCGCAGGGGCTGTCGATCTTCGGCGACCACTCGGACGTGATGGCGGTCCGCCAGACGGGCTTCGCGCTGCTCGCCTCGGCATCGGTTCAGGAGGCACACGACCTGGCCCTGGTGGCGCAGGCCGCAACGCTCCAGACGCGGGTGCCGTTCGTGCACTTCTTCGACGGGTTCCGGACCT
Organism: uncultured Actinomycetes bacterium; assembly: GCA_963700495.1. Taxonomy (GTDB): domain Bacteria; phylum Actinomycetota; class Thermoleophilia; order Gaiellales; family Gaiellaceae; genus JACCTU01. The sequence goes on from CAVOXT010000006.1 coordinate 560,149, forward strand.
CGCACGAGTTGAACACGATCGAGCTGCTCTCCGACGACGACCTGCGAGCGCTGGTCCCGGAGGAGCTCGTGCGGGCTCATCGCGGCCGGGGACTCTCGCCGGAGCGGCCGTTGATTCGAGGCACGGCTCAGAACCCGGACGTCTACTTCCAGGCGCGCGAGACGGT